>NZ_SMFZ01000001.1 GCF_004339565.1 Pseudonocardia endophytica | reverse complement strand
GCGACGCCGTCCGCGACCTCGAAGAACACGCCAGCGGTCGGATCCGCCGCGTCGATCAGGCGCACGTCCAGCGCCGCGACGAGCGGCACCGCCAGCGCCAGTGCCGCCCGCTCGGCCAGTGCGGTACCGCTCAGCAGCTCGTCCACAGCCGGCATCCTCGTCCGCGTCCCTGAACGCCGGTGGACGCGCGGCTGAACGCCGTCGTCAGCTCGTGACGAGCGGTCGTTCGTCGACGCCGGCGGAGTAGCCGTAGCGCGGCAGCAGCGGGAGCGCCAACGCCGTCGCCGTCCGACGGTCCACGGCGCTCTGACGGTGGCGCCACTCGTCGTCGAGCCGGATCCGGACCTCACCGGTACGGAACCGTTTGGGGTTGCCCGCGACGGTGTGGTTGGCGGGCAGCAGGGCCGTCGTGCGGTCGACGAACGGGCTGTCCACGACGGGTTCGCCGACGAACTCCATCACCCGGTCCATCGTGGCCCGGGGGTCGGTCATGAAGTCCTCGTAGCGCAGCTGCGTGTAGTGGCCCTCCGGGTAGACACGGCTGACCATCTCGCTGGCGAGGTTCCAGCTGACCCAGTGGCCGATGTTCATCAGGCGCCCGTGCCGGTGCATGAGCGACGGGCTGGAGGTGTCCGGCTGGGCCATCGTCCGTTGCCAGGAGAACGCGCACGCCCTGGGGTCGCGGATCATGTGCAGCAGGTACGGGTCGACCCCTTCTGCCAGCCCGGTGGCCACCGCGTCCGGCGGGCGCTTGGACGCGTCGACGATCACGCTCGCGCCGGTCTCGGCAGCGATCGCCCGGTACAGACGGGACAGCACGTCGGCGTACTCGACGACGCCGGCGTCGATCTCCCCGCGCCGGGCACCGGACACCATGGTCGGGGTGCGCCAGACCGAGATCGCCGTGCGCTGCAGTTCCAGCATGTGGTACGGGTCGGGTGGGCCGCCGAAGGCGCGGTCGAGGATCGCCCGCCACAGGTCGCAGTTCAGGAGGGGGACACCGCAGCCGCAGAGCCTGCCGTCGACGAAGCTCAGCTTCCACAGGCAGGTCACCTCGCCCGCGGTGAACACGCCGTGGTGGCTGCCCACCAGGTTGTCCAGCAGTGTCGTGCCGCTGCGTCCCCATCCGGCGATGTAGAGGACCTTCGGCCGGTCGGTCGTCGACCCGGGCATGGCCCGCCTCCCGTCGCGTCACCGGACCGATCGCCCGGTCCGGCGCGCAGAGTCTGACGGGTGGACACCTGTCCGGACATCGCCAGGTCTGTCGAAAGGCTCGTGAGAATCGTCGAACGGACTAGTCCGGCGACACAGCGGCGCGCCCGGCCTCCAATCGGGCGACGGGCACGCGGAACGGCGAGCAGGACACGTAGTCCAGACCGACGCGGTGGAAGAAGTGCACCGAGTCGGGGTCCCCGCCGTGCTCGCCGCAGATCCCGAGCTTGAGGTCCGGACGGGTGCGCCTGCCCTCCCGCGCCCCGAGCTCGACGAGGTGCCCCACGCCCTCGACGTCCAGCGACTCGAAGGGCGAGACCCCGAAGATCCCCTGCTCCAGGTACTCGGAGAAGAACGAGCTCTCCACGTCGTCGCGGGAGAAGCCCCACGTCGTCTGGGTGAGGTCGTTCGTGCCGAACGAGAAGAACTCGGCGGACTCGGCGATCTGCGCGGCCACGATCGCCGCCCGCGGCAGCTCGATCATCGTGCCGACCTGGTGCGGCACCGGGGCGCCGTTCACGTGCGACTCCGGCTCCGCGACCACCTCGGCGATCTCCGCCGCGACGGCCTGCAGCTCCTGCACCGTGCCGACCAGTGGGACCATGATCTCCGGGTGCACGGACACACCCTGCGCGGCCAGCTCGGCGGCCGAGCGGGTGATCGCCCGGACCTGCATCGCGAACAGCCCGGGCACGGCGATACCGAGCCGCACGCCGCGCAGGCCGAGCATCGGGTTCTGCTCGTGCAGCCGCCGGACGGCGACGAGCAGGTCCTCGCGCTCCTGGTCGACCTCTCCCCGCTCACGCGCCAGCGCGACCTCGACCGACAGCTCGGTCAGGTCCGGCAGGAACTCGTGCAGCGGCGGGTCCAGCAGCCGGATCGTGACCGGCAGCCCCTCCATCTCGCGGAAGATCGCGGTGAAGTCCTCCATCTGCAACGGCAGCAGCGCCGCCAGGCTCTTCTCCCGCTCGTCGCGGCTCTCGGCCAGCACCAGCCGTTCGACGAGCTCGCGCCGGTCGCCGAGGAACATGTGCTCGGTGCGGCAGAGACCGATCCCCTCCGCGCCGAAGCGCCGCGCCCGTCCGGAGTCGTCCGCGGTGTCCGCGTTGACCCGGACGTTCAGCCGTCTCGTCTCGTCGGCGTGGCGCATGATGCGGGCGACGGCGTCCACCAGATCGTCGCCGGTGCCCTCGTGGAGCGTGCCCTCGAACCAGGACACGACCGGGCTCGCGACGACCGGCACCTCGCCGAGGTAGACCTCGCCGTTCGTGCCGTCGATCGAGATGACCTCGCCCTCGGCCACCTCGACGCCGTCGGACGTCGTGAACCGCTTCGCCGCGACGTCGACCTCGAGCTCGTCGGCGCCGCAGACGGCCGTCTTCCCCATCCCGCGTGCGACGACGGCGGCGTGCGACGTCCGTCCGCCGCGGCTGGTCAGCACACCCGTCGCGGCGATCATTCCGTCCAGGTCGTCCGGGTTCGTCTCCCGGCGCACGAGCACGACGCGCTCGCCGGACCTCGCGCGGGCCACCGCCGTCGCCGAGTCGAACACGGCGGCCCCGACGGCCGCACCCGGCGAGGCGTTCATGCCGGTGGTGAGCAGCTTCTTCTCGGCGTCCCGGTCGAACCGCGGGAACATCAGGTTGGCCAGCTGCGCGCCGGTGACCCGCCGCAGCGCCTCGTCGAGATCGATCATGCCCTCGTCGACGAGCTGGGTGGCGATCGTGAACGCGGCCGCCGCCGTGCGCTTGCCGACGCGCGTCTGGAGCATCCACAGCTTGCCGCGCTCGATCGTGAACTCGATGTCGCACAGGTCGCGGTAGTGGTTCTCCAGCGTTGTCATGATGTCCATCAGCTGGTCGTACGAGGTCTTGTCGAGCTGCTCCAGATCGGTCAGCGGCAACGTGTTCCGGATGCCGGCGACGACGTCCTCACCCTGCGCGTTCTGCAGGTAGTCGCCGTAGACGCCGCGGGCGCCGGAGGCGGGGTCGCGGGTGAACGCGACGCCGGTTCCGGAGTCCATGCCGAGGTTGCCGAACACCATCGAGACGATCGAGACGGCCGTGCCGAGGTCGGTCGGGATCCGCTCCTGACGCCGATAGAGGTTCGCCCGTGGCGAGTTCCAGGAGTCGAACACGGCGTGCACGGCGAGGTCGAGCTGCTCGCGCGGGTCCTGCGGGAAGTCCCGTCCGGCGTGCTCGCGGACGATCCCCTTGAACGTCTCCACCAGCCGCTCGAAGTCGCCCGCGTCCAGGTCGAGGTCGTTGCGCGTGCCCTTGGCCTTCTTGGCGGCCTCGACGGCGTCGGAGAAGTGCTCGGACTCGATGCCCAGCACCGTCGCGCCGAACATCTGCACCAGGCGCCGGTAGGAGTCCCAGGCGAACCGGTCGTCACCCGCGCGTGCGGCCAGCGCGTGCACCGACGCGTCGTTCAGGCCGACGTTGAGGACCGTCTCCATCATTCCCGGCATCGAGAACTTCGCCCCGGACCGGACGGAGACCAGCAGCGGGTCGTCCGGGTCGCCGAGCCTGCGGCCCATCGCGGTCTCCAGCGTCGCGAGGTGCTCGGTGACCTCGGCGGCCATCCCGTCCGGCTCCGCGCCGTCCGCCAGGTAGGCGCGGCAGGCCTCGGTGGTGATGATGAACCCGGGCGGCACGGGGAGACCGAGGTTGGTCATCTCGGCGAGGTTCGCGCCCTTGCCTCCGAGCAGGTCCTTCTGGTCCTTGTCGCCCTCGGCGAAGTCGTACACGAACCTCGGCATGGGAGA
Source organism: Pseudonocardia endophytica (assembly GCF_004339565.1). GTDB lineage: Bacteria > Actinomycetota > Actinomycetes > Mycobacteriales > Pseudonocardiaceae > Pseudonocardia > Pseudonocardia endophytica. The sequence goes on along the minus strand of NZ_SMFZ01000001.1, from coordinate 4,017,119 downwards.
ACCTCCGCCAACGGGTGCGGTGACCGCGCCGTTCGCGGCGCATTCACCTCAGTGTGGGTGGGTTGTCGCCCCGGCCCAAGGGCCGAACGGCCCGGACCGGTTACTGGCTCGATCCAGAGACGCCCTCTCCCCGCGTTTCGAAACACGCCGGCAATGATCGGGACTCCGGTTGCTCCCGGTTGCGCCGCCTCCGTAGCGTTCCGCGGGTGAGCGATCACGGCGACGACGCCCGCGGGTGGGTCCTGCTGCTCGCGCAGCTGCCCGCCTCCCCGTCGAGCCCGCGGGTGACGGTGTGGCGGCGGGCCCGTTCGGCGGGCGCGATCGGCGTGCAGAACGGCGCCTGGGTGCTGCCCGACGGCGAACCGCACGTCCGGTTCCTGACCGGTCTCGCGGCCTACGTGCGCGAGCACGGCGGCACCGCGTTCGCCTTCCGCACGACGTCGGCGACCGGTCTCGAGGACGACGAGATCGTGGCCCGGTTCCGCTCCGACCGCGCCAAGGAGTACGCCGAGCTCACCGAGCGCGGCGAGGAGCTGCTGGCCGAGCTGGCGAAGGAGACCGACCGGTCCAACTTCACGTTCGCCGAGCTGGAGGAGAACGAGCAGGACCTGGACCGGCTCTCCGGCTGGCTGGAGAAGATCACCGTGCGGGACTTCTTCTCGGACGAACGGGCGAAGGACGCCGCCGCCCTGCTGGAGCGCTGCCGCCACGCACTGGAGACGTTCACCGCCGAGGTCCTGCGCGCCGAGGGCGTCGCATCGGAGGGGAACGAACGCCCGTGAACGACCCGAGACCCGTGGAGATCGCCCGATACCGGGCCTAGCGGACGTCTGCGTACCGGCGATCGGCGCAGCTCAGGGCGCCGCTACCGTCGCGGCGTGCACGCGTCGGAGATCGCGCTCACCGGGGGATGGGTGGTCGGTGGCGTCGCCGTCCTCGCGGTGCTCGCCGTCGTGCTGGTGCCGTGGCGCTGGGACCGGTGGAGGCGTCGCCGGACCGGGCGGTCGGCGTCGACGCTGGCGGCGGTGTGTGCGGTCGTGCTGGCCTGCGCGCTGGCGGTGAACTCGCTGGGCAGCTTCTACCCGACGCTCGGCACCCTGGTCGGCACGTCCGCCGACCCGTCCGAGGGGACGCAGGCCGAGGCCGGTCCGAACGGGCAGTTCCTGCCGTCGACCGGGACGGTGTCCGCGAGCCGCGCGGCGGCCGGCAAGGGCACGACCGTCCACCTGACCGTCGACGGCACGCACAGCGGCGTGCACCGCGACGTCGACGTCTACCTGCCCGCGGCCTACAGCGACCCGGCCATGGCGAACGCCCGCTTCCCGGTGACCGAGTGGCTGCCCGGCTTCCCCGGCGAGCCGCGCGAGCTGGCGTCGCTGTTCGGGCTGCCGGACCTGCTGGACGCCGCGATCGCCGGACACCGGATGCCACCGACCGTCGTGGTCATCCCGGACATCAGCGGCGAGCCGCGGCTCGTGCAGGACCAGGAGTGCGTCGACGCGGTCGGCGGCGTCCGGGACGACACGTTCCTGTCCACCGACCTGCACGACTGGGCGACCCAGCGGCTGCGCGTCCGGACGGGACGGGCGAGCTGGTCGCTGGCGGGGTGGTCGACCGGAGGCTACTGCGCGCTGAACCTCGCCCTGCGCCACCCGCAGTGGTACGGCACCGCGGCCAGCCTGTCCGGCTACGACCGCACCGCGGACGACGTGACGACCGGCAACCTGTTCCGCGGGCGCGAGGACGTGCGAAACGCCAACGACGTCGACGTCCTGCTGCACGACCACCCGGCGCCGACCGCGATCCTGCTGGCGGCGGGCGTCGGGGAGGTCGACGAGCAGGCCGCGATCGCGCGGATGCGCGCGGCCACCGTTGCACCGGAGCAGGTGGACACGGAGGACTTCCCGGGCGGCGGGCACAACGCCACGGCCGTGCACGCCGAGCTGCCCGGCGTGCTCGACTGGTTGGGCCAGCAGCTCCCGCCGCCGCTCGCGCCGGAGGGCAACCCCGCCGTCGCCGGCTCGCCGGCCGTCCCGCCGTGGCCGTTGCCGGACCCGGCCGTCCGAGGCTGAGCCGCCTCATCTCTACGGGTGCCTCTCCACGGCGCCGATCTCGAAGGGCTTCCCCTGACCTCGCACGTCCCGCAGGGCCTGCGCCGTCGGGCGAGCGCCTGCGAGGTCCGTGCTAGACCGGGTCCGTGAGCGTGCTGAGCCGACCGGCGCCGGAGCCCGACCGCAGGGAGTCCTACGGGAGCGACCCGGACCAGGTGATGGACATGTGGCCGGGTGGAGAACCCGGCCGACCGACCGTCGTGATCGTGCACGGCGGGTTCTGGCGGCCGGCGTTCGACCGGGTGCACGCCCGGCCGATGGCCACCGCCCTGCACGAGGCGGGGTGGCCGGTGATCTCGCTGGAGTACCGCCGGATCCCGGGCGACCCGGAGGCGTCCGTCGCCGACGTCGACGCCGGCATCCGCGCGGCGGGCGGACACGGCGACGGCGTCGTGACGGTCGGGCACTCGGCGGGCGGGCACCTCGTGCTGCTCCAGGCCGCGACGCACCCGGAGTCGGTCCGCGGCACGGTGGCGCTGGCGCCGGTCGCCGACCTCGCGCTCGGTGAGCGCCGCGACCTCGGCGGCGGCGCCGTCGCGGCGTACCTCGGCGGGCCCGCGTCCGGCTCCGAGCACCTGGATCCGGCGCGGCTCCCGGCGCCGGACGGCCCGGTGGCGATCGTGCACGGCGACCGCGACGACCGGGTGCCGCTGGAGATCTCCGAGTCCTACGTCCTGGCGCGGCCCGGTCCGCGCCTGGTCGCCGTGCCGGGTGCCGACCACTTCGCCGTCATCGACCCGCTGTCCGGGGCGTGGCCCGCCGTCGTCGAACAGATCCGTTCGATCTGACTGCGTCATCGCCGCCGGCGGGCGGGAGGCGGCGGGGTTGGCCGCACCCGCGGGCGCACGGTCTACTCGGGTCGCAGGAACCACCTCGACGGGGAGGAACGATCATGGGTCGGCTGGACGGCAAGGTCGCACTGATCACGGGCGCGGCACGCGGGCAGGGCCGCGCGCACGCGCTCACGCTCGCGCGGGAGGGCGCGGACATCATCGGCGTGGACGTGCTGCGCGACATCGGGACCGTGCCGTACGGACTGTCCACACAGGAGGAGCTGGACGCCACCGCGGCCGAGGTCGAGGAGCTGGACCGGCGCGCCCTGTTCCTGCAGGCGGACGTGCGCGAGCAGGGCCAGCTCGACGAGGCCGTCTCCCGCGGCCTGTCCGAGTTCGGACACATCGACATCCTCTGCGCCAACGCCGGCATCTACTCCCAGGCGAACTTCTGGGAGCTGAGCGACGACCAGTGGCAGGACATGATCGACGTCAACCTGACCGGGGTGTGGCGCACCTGCAAGGCGGTCGCGCCGCACATGATCGAGCGGCGCAGCGGGGTCATGATCCTGACCGCGTCGGTCAACGGGTTCAGCCCCGGCTACCAGCTGTCGCACTACGTGGCCGCCAAGCACGGCGTCGTCGGGCTGATGAAGAACTACGCCGTGGAGCTCGCGCCGTACGACATCCGCTGCAACGCCGTCTGCCCCGGTGTGATCGACACCCGGATGGTCAACAACCCGCCGCTCTACGAGCGGATGGCGGGCAGCGCGGGCGCCACCCGCGAGGAGGCGTTCGAGGCGGTCCGGCACTTCCACCTGCTGCACGGGCGGGCGATGATGCCACCGGAGACGGTCAGCAACGCGATCCTGTGGCTGGTCAGCGACGAGGCCGTGAACATCACCGGGGTCGCGCTGCCGGTCGACGCCGGGCACAACGTCCTGGACGGCTACAACCCGATCCCCACCAAGTAGCCGCCCGCGCAGGGAGCCGCCCCACCTACCGAACGAGCGGCGCCTTCGAGCAATGGCATTGCTCGAAGGTGCCGTTCGTTCGCGAGGGGGAGGGGCGAGGGGAGGGAGGCGGGAAGGGAGCGACGGCCGGCACCCGTCCGGAGCGGTCAGGCCCATGGCCGGGCGGCGCGGGTGGCCCAGTACCGCGGGGGCGGTTCGCACAGGGCGTCGAGGCCGTCCGGCACGTCGACGTCGGCTCCGCCGACGTTGCTCGCCAGCTGATCGACGTCGACCGGACCGAGCAGCACCCGCCAGGCCCACGGGTTGGCCAGCGCCGCCGCGACGGCGATCCGGTCCAGCGGCACGCCCGCGCACTCGGCGATCGTGACCGCGCCCGGGTCGGCGTCCGGACCCGGCGCGAGCCTGCCGTTCGCGAACACCTCCTTGAGGATCACCCGGGCGCCGGTGGACGCGGCGTCCGCGAGCGCGGGCCCTGCGGACGGCTCGAGCGGGTTCCACGTGGACTGGAACGACGTGAACAGCGGCTCGCCGTCCACCCGCACGTCCAGGGCCCGGCGGATCACGTCCGCCTGGGCGGGCCCGGACGTGGAGATCCCGACCCGGATCCCGCCGTCCCGCAACGCCGCCATCGCGCGGTGCACGCCGTCGTCGTCGAGGACACCGGTCTCGGGGACGGCGGAGTGCACGTGGTAGACGCCCAGCCGGTCGCCGAGCAGCGCGCGGGTCTGCGCGACCTGCTCGGTGAACGCGGCGAGCGAGTGGTCCTTGACCTCGTGGACGTCCGCGTCGATCCGCCAGTCCCCGACGTACCGGTAGCCCCACTTGGAGCCGACCTCGACGTCGTCGATCTCCGGGCGGTCGGCGAGCCACGCGGCGAGGAACTCCTCGGCGCGCCCGTAGGAACGCGCGACGTCGAGGTAGCGGATGCCGGAGGCGTACGCCGCGTCGAGCAGCTCGCGGGTCCGAACGCGCAGGTCGTCGACGGAGCGGGTGGCGCCGAGCCGGTCGCGGCCGGACGTGATGTAGGCGGGACGGGCGACGGCGGCCAGGCCGAGACCGAGCCGGTGGGCGTGATCGTGCACCCGTCCAGCCTGCCCGGCCGTCAGGCCGCTGCGCCCGCCGGCACCTTCGGCTCGCTGCGCATCCCCACGCCCCAGGCGATGGCGCCGAGCAGCGCCAGTCCCGCCGCCACCCCGAGCGGCACCAGGAACGACCCGGTCGCGTACGCCAGCGCCCCGGTGGCGATCGGGCCGATGATCCCGCCGACGTTGCCCAGCGCGTTGACGAACCCGGTCGCCGACCCGGCGAGGTCGAGCGCGCGCATCAGGTCCTGCGTGGCGGCCCAGACGGCGCCGTTCGCGACGATGATCCCGCTCGTCGAGATCGCCAGGAACAGGATCGCGAGCCACGCCGAGCTCGCGAGCGCGGTCCCGAGGATCGCCAGCGCCGCGACCATGCCGCCGACCAGCACGATCTTGCGCGCGTTCAGCGTCGACACCCCGCGGCGCAGCGCGGCGTCCGAGATCCGCCCGCCGAGGATGCCCGCCACGAACGCGACCGCCCACGGGATCGACGTGGCGACTCCGGACCCGAGCACGGTCAGACCCCGGTCCTCGACGAGGTAGCTCGGCAGCCAGGTGATGAAGGTGTACAGGATGTACAGCAGGCAGAAGTAGCCGCCGGTGATCGCCCAGATGTCGCGGTGCCGCACGATCGCGCTCCACGGGGCCCTGCCCTGCTGCGCGGGCGGCTCCTGGTCGCGCATGATCAGCTCGCGCTCCTCGGCCGTCAGCCGGGTGTCCTCGAGCGGGTGCCGGTACCAGGCGTACCAGATCAGCGCGGCGAGCAGCGACAGCACACCGCTGGCGACGAACGCGGCCTGCCAGCCGTAGCCGGAGACGAGCGCGGCCAGCCCGGGCGGCCCGACGGCCGAGCCGAGCGCGACGCCGGAGATGAACATGCTGCTGCCGGTGGCCCGTTCGGACTTCGGGAGCCAGTCCGCCAGCGTGCGGATCGCGGCGGGCGCGAACGGCGCCTCACCGACGCCGAGCAGCAGGCGCGGGCCGAACAGCGCCCCGATCGACGTGACCAGCGCGGTGAGGAAGCTCGACACGGACCAGACCAGCAGCGCCAGCGCGTAGAGCACCCGGATACGCATCCGGTCCACGAGCATCCCGGCCGGCAGGTTCAGCAGCGTGTACGTCCACGTGAAGCTGGACAGCAGCACGCCCATCACGGCCGCGTTGGTGCCGAACTCCTTCGTGATCACCGGCGCCGCGACCGACAGGTTGACCCGGTCGACGTAGGCGATCGCCGTGACGACCAGCACGAACGTGGCGACGATCCATCGTCGTCGGTACCTCAGCATGTGTGCCCCCTCGCACCAAGCCACGTGATGTAAAGCTTTACATCAACCGTTTCTCCACACAATCACGCGGCGTCCGCGACGGTCAAGGGAGGCGGGGAGGGTCAGGCCGACGGGGTTCCGGTGAGCAGCCGCTGGACGTCTGCCGCCGTGGTCGGCAACGAGTTCCCGAACGCCTCCAGGAACGTGCTGTGCCCGCCGAGGGTCGTGATCACGGCGTTGATCGGTTCCAGCGGACCGGGCCCGAGCAGCACCGGGACGACCGTGACCAGCAGCCACAGCACCAGCAGCGCGCCGGCCACCCCGGCCAGCGCGCCGAGCGCGCGGTCCACGATCGTCAGCCGCCCGGCCGCCAGTACCCGGGACAGCAGGCCGCCGAGGAAACCGCCGATGATCGAGCCGAGCAGCAGCCCGGCCACCACACCGACCCAGAACAGCACCTGCCTGCTCGACGGGTCCGTCCCGAACGCGGCCAGCCGGATGCCGAACCCCGCGCACAGCCCGGCCCCGACGAGCAGTCCCAGGAGCGCACCGGCGCGCCCGCTGCCGCCGAGCTTGCGGAATCCGGTGATAGCGGCCCCGATCAGGATCAGGACGATCAGTACGTCGAGCCATGTCACGCCCTCGACTCTGCCGCACCGTCCTGAGAGGAACCTGTACGGGCGTCCGGGGTGAGGGCGCGTTCGACGCGGGACAGGTCGTCGCAGAGGCCGTGCAGCCAGCCCCATCCGTCGAGGCGGCGGTCGTCGCCCTCGACCGACGAGCCGGGCAGCGGCGGGAACGACTCCCGGCTCCTCGTGGCTCCGCCCGGTGGCGGTGGCCGCCCGTCCGCGACGGCCCGCCCGGCGTCCCGGTACGCCGTCGCGACGGCCGCGGCGCTGCGGGACAACGCCTCGTCACCGGGCCGGACGACGACGGGTGGCTCGGGATGGCGGTCGCGCAGCGCGTCGGCGTAGGTGTCCTGCCGGTGCACGACGAGGACGACGGCGAGCCAGTCCGGCGCGGGCCCCGACGGCAGCGGTTCGGTGCGGTACTGCTGGTAGGCGTTGTCCAGCATCAGCGTGTGGTGGTGCAGCGTCGGGTCCGGAACGTCCGGGCCCGGCACACCGGACAGGCGTGCGGCGAGAGCCTCGATCTCGTCGGCGACGGCGTCCAGCGCGGCCGCCCCGGCCCGTCGCACCTCGCCGCCGCCACCGCGCGGCCAGACCGCAGCGCCGATCACCGCGCCGATCACCCCGCCGATCAGGACGTCCTCGAGCCGCACCTCGGCCAGCCGCCAGGTGACGGGCGCGAGTTGCGCGAACAGCACGGCGACGACGACCGTGAACCCGCCCTGCGCGGCGGCGACGCCGAACAGCGGCCCGATCGTGAACGCGACGACCATGACGACCGGCAGCAGCCATGCGTAGACGTCCACGTCCCCGCCGACCACGTACAGCACGCCCGCCGCGACCACGGCCCCGGCGAGCGTGCCGGCGAACGCGCGCAGCAGGACCGGCCGGTCGGCCGGCGTGGACGTCCGCATCAGCGACAGCGTCGCCAGCAGCACCCAGAACCCGTGCGAGAGGTCGAACAGGCCGGCCACCAGCCGCGCGACGGCGAGCCCGAGCGCCAGGCGGACGGCGTTCTGCAGGTACACCGAGCGCGGGGTGAGGTGCCCGCGCAGACGGACCCACCACAACCGCGCCCGGTCCGCGTGCAGGAACCAGAGCAACGGCGGTGTCTCGGCCTCCGACGGCCGGGGCGCGCCGGTGAATCCGGTGGCGGCCAGTGCGGCGTACCGGACGTCCTCGGCGAGCGCGACGGCGGCGAGCCCGGCCCGCAGCGTCCTCTCCGACCCCGATCGCCGCGCCGCGGTGTACGCCGCCAGCGCGGTGTCGAGCGCCGTGAGATCGACCGGGAGCGAACGCTCCGGCTCCCGCAGGGCGCGGGCGAGGGCCGTCAGGACGCGCGAGGTCTCCTCGACGAGGTCGGCCGTGCGCGGGTGCGGCCCGCCGCCGGCGAGCAGGTCGGCGACGGCGACGACCCGGTCCGCGGCCGCCCGGACGCCCGCGGTCACGGCGAGCAGGCTCCGTTCCCGGACGCCGGGGCTCAACGGACGGTCGGTCGTCGCCATCCGGGTCAGGCGCAGGCGCGCGGCCTCGTCGGCCACGGCCGTGCGCCGGTCGGGGTCGGGCGTCGCGGACCCGCGCAGCGCCTGGGCGGCCGCCGTCGCGTACCCGGCGACGTCGTCGGCCAGGCGAGCGATCCGGTCCGCGACCGGCTCCGGCGACGTCGGGGGCAGCAGGTAGCGGTCGGTGAGGATCAGCAGCACGGCGCCGAGCGCGAGCCCGCCGAGCCGCTGGCCGAGCGTGTCCGGCGCGAAGGGCGGGAAGCAGGGCAGCACGTAGAGCAGGTGCAGCCCGTTGGCGGCGCCCACCAGGCGCGGGCCGCCGGTCCCGGCGTAGGCGACGGCGAACCCGACGACGAGCATGCCGGCCACGGCCGCCGCGGTGGACACGGCGAGCAGCGTGCCGAGCGTGACCAGCACGGCTCCGGCCACCGATGCCGCCGCGAGCGTGACCGACCGTCGCCGCGGCGTCCCGACGACCTCGGCCGAGAACACGCCGAGCGCGACGACGCCGAACATCGCGTACGTGGCGGCGACCGGGTCATCGAACACGTACAGACACAGGTAGAAGCCGATCAGCCCGGCCACCGACACCCGGACCGCGCGGCGCACGACGGGGGCCGCCGACGGCGTCACGGCGACCGGACCGCTGTGCCCGGGTGGGCGCCGGTCGTGTCGAGCACCTCGACTCCCGATCGCTCCGAGCCCGGCGACGCGCTCGCGCCACCGCCCCCGGACGGGCTCGGCGCCGGCGGGCCCGTCGTTAGCGCCTGAGCCGGGGTCCGGTGCCGCACCCCTTCTCGGCGTGCCGCACCGGCAGCGACAGGTGCGACACGCCGGGCCGGGGTGCGGCACAGGTCGGGGCCACCGCGGGAGCGCGGACCCACCTCAGAGCTGGCCGCGCACCGCGTACAGCTCCGGGAAGAACGTCAGCTCCAGCGCGCGTCGCAGGAACGCCGACCCGGACGAGCCGCCGGTCCCGGTCAGCGACCCGATCGTGCGTTCCACCGTCTTGAGGTGCCGGAAGCGCCAGAGCTGGAAGTTCTCCTCGATGTCGACGAGCTCCTCGCACGCCTCGTAGGCGTCCCAGTGGTGCTCGACGTCGGCGTAGATCGCGGCCAGCACCGGCACCAGGGCGTCGTTGCGGACGTGCGCGGCGCGGACGTCGCGGTGCAGCAGCTCGTCGGGCACCGGGTGGCCGCGGCGGGCCAGCAGGCGCAGGAACTCGTCGTACAGGCTCGGCGCGTCGAGCGTCGCGACGAGCAGCGCGGTCGCCCGCTGGTCGTCGGAGAACACCTCGAGCATGTCGGCGTTCTTGTTGCCGAGCACGAACTCGACGGCCCGGTACTGGTAGGACTGGAACCCCGACGACGTGCCGAGGAACCCGCGGAACCGGACGTACTCCGACGGCGTCAGCGTCGCCAGCACCGACCACTGCTCGATCATGGTCCGCTGGATGTTCTTGACCCGCGCCAGCCGCTTGAGCGCGAGCGGGAGGTCGTCGTGCGCCAGGTCGTCGCACGCCGTCCGGAGCTCGTGCAGCACCAGCTTCAGCCACAGCTCCGACGTCTGGTGCTGGACGATGAACAACATCTCGTCGTGCTGCTCGGGCGTCGACAACGGCACCTGGGCCGACAGCAGCTCGTCGAGGTGCAGGTAGCCGCCGTAGGACAGGTTCGACCGGAAGTCCCGGACGATGCCCTCCTCGAGCGGGCGGCTGCCGGTGTTCTCGTCCATGAGGCCAGTATCAGTGCGCGTACTCGCCGCGGCGCCGGAGCATGACCAGGAACATCAGCGCGAACATCGCCACGTGCTCGACGGCCATGGCCGTGCCGGCGTCCAGTACCCCGAGCCACACCGGCACGAGGACGACGATCGCGGGCAACGCCATCGCGGCGCTCATCTCCAGCGTCCCCGGCCACCCGTGACCGCGGAACCGCATCCACGCCGCCATCCCGACGATCATGGTCACGGCCATCTCGACGATCGTGACCTCGGGGAAGCGCTCCATCGAGTACCCGACGCCGGCCATGGCCAGCCCGACGCGCAGCAGGCCGCCGAGCACGACCATCCCGACCAGCATCGCCACGACCATCTCGACGTAGTGCAGGACGAAGCGCCTTCCCGTCACGGCGGCGGTCATGCGAACGTCACCACCAGCACGAGCACCGCCAGCACGGTGTCCAGCACGACGCAGAACTCGGCCATCGAGCGCACGACGACGCGGCCGGTCCGGTGGTGGTGGACGTCCCACGCCGCGTGCGCCAGCAGAGCGCCCGCGACGAGCAGCCCGGCCAGGACCGGCGCGGCCTGCGAGGCGACCAGCGCCACCGGTGCGAGCACGAGCATCGCCGCGCCCTGCAGCGGCAGACCGGAACCCGGCCGCAGCCTGCCCCGCACCACCCCCACGACGGCGAGCACGAGAGCGACCGCGGACATCGTCGCGACCGGGTCGGCGGCCGGGACGACCTTCTCCAGGGCGATCAACACGAACGAGACGCCGAACGCCGGCCAGGCCGCCGCTCGGCTTCCCAGCGCGGCCGCGGCGAGGTAGACGAACCCGGACGCGGCGACGACGGCGGCGACGTCCGCGCCGCTCGCGATGCCGTAGGCGCTCATCGCGGCGAGCGCGACCCCGGCGAGCGCCGGCCAGTAGCGGGTGACGCGGGTGCCCTGCCGGGCGTGGTCGACGGCGGTCATGTGACCCCTCCTCTGGTTGAATACCCCTGTGGGGTATCAGGGAGGCGCTGGTCGCGGCAGCGGTGGTCCGCGGTCCCGGCCGGAATCCCGGGAGGTCGGTCCGGATTCCCGGGGTCGGCGCGTCGCCGTACTGGCCTACGACGGAATCGAGCTGCTCGACGTCTCCTGCGTGACGAGCGCGCTGAACCTCGCGAACACGGTCGGCGCTGACCCGCCCTACGACGTCACGCTCGCGACGCCCGGTGGCGCCGTCGTCCGCTCCGACTCCGGTCTGCAGCTCGTCGCCCAGAGCGCGATCGCCGACGTCGCGGCGCCGGTGGACACCGTCGTCGTGTCCGGCGGGAACGGGCACGAGGCCGCGGCGGCGGACCGGCACCTGATCGCCCATCTCCGACGGCTGGCCGGTCCGGCCAGGAGAGTCGCCTCGGTCTGCACGGGCGCGACGCTGCTCGCCGCGGCCGGCCTGCTCGACGGCAGGCGCGCCACCACGCACTGGCGGTACGCCCGCACGCTGTCCCGCGCCTACCCGGACGTCACCGTGGACTCGGACCCGATCTTCATCCGGGACGGGCGGGTCGCGACGTCCGGTGGGGTCACCGCCGCGCTGGACCTCACACTCGCGTTCGTCGAGGAGGACCACGGCGCCGACCTGGCCCGACGGGTGGCGCTCGGCCTGGTCACCTACATGCAGCGGCCGGGTAACCAGGCCCAGATGACGCTGTTCACCACGTCCCGGCGGGCCGACGACGCGACCGTGCGCGCGGCCGTCGAACACGCCGCGGCGCATCCGGACGACGATCTCGGCACCGGCGCCGTGGCCCGGCGCGCCGGGGTGAGCACGCGCCAGCTCACCCGCCTGTTCGTCGCCGAGCTGGGCGAGCCGCCCGCGACCGTGATCCGCCGCATCCGGCTCGAGGCGGCCGCGCAGCTGCTGCGGACGACGGACCTGCCGCTCTCGACCGTCGCGCACCGCTGCGGGCTGACGTCGGCGGAGTCGCTGCGGCAGGCGTTCGTCGCCCGCTACGGGATCACGCCGTCGCGGTTCCGGGCGGCCCAGGCCCGGACACCCTGACCGTCAGGCCGGGCTCGTGGCCGGGCGTCGCAGGTCGGCCGTCGACGCCGTCAGCACCGCCGTCGCGAGCAGGACCCAGAGGATCTCCCACCCGAGCAGCCCGACGAGCGCGAGCGGCGCGGGCGGACCACCGGAGACGATGATCATCGGCGTCATCGGGACGAACGTGTAGATCCCGAGCACGAGCGGGATCCAGCGCTGCCACCCGGTCCACACGCCGGTCCGGATCACGGCGATACCCGCCAGGATCAGCCCGAGCCCGGTCAGGTTCGGCGCGATGCCGAACAGCACGGTGCCCGCCGGGGCGGACCCGATGGGCTCGGCCACCGCCATCAGCAGCTGACCGATCCCGGCCAGGGTGAGCCCGATGCGACCCAGCCACCCGGCACCGGCCGCCCCGCACAGCGCCAGCGCGACGACGGCCGCCAGCTCGCCGAGGTGCATCACGCTCCGCCCGTACTCGGCGCCGACGACGTCGCGCATCCCGAACAGAGCTCCGACGATGTACAGCGTGGCCAGGCCGGTGACCACCGCCGCGACCCACGCGAGGGTCCGGGCGCTCATGCCGGCACCCCGCTCTGGTCGGACTCGAACGCGGTGACGCCGGTCGTCGCCGACGGGCTGACGCCGGCCCGCTCCATCGCCGGGAACAGGGTCTCGGCGGCGAAGCGGTCGGCGGCGGCGCGGGAGTCCCACACGTCGACGGTGACCAGGGCACCGTCGACGACGCCGACGTGGTGGGCGCTCAGACCGGCGGGCGTCGCGGGTCCCATCTCGCGCCGGACCCGGTCGTACTCGGCCCGGCCGTGGCCGGGCGTGCGGGTGATCTGGACGTAGCTCATTCCGGGCCTCCTCCTGGGATGGACGAGACCGGAACGCTAGGGACGGCGGCGCCCCGTGACGTCGGGCGAAGTACTCGACGGCGTACTCATCCGCGCGGTGACCCAGGCCGCGATCTGCCCGCGCCGGGCGAAGCCGAGCTTCCCGAGTACGTGCTGGACGTGGTTGCCGACGGTGCGCTCGGACAGCACGAGCTGCTCCGCGATCTCCCGGTTCGACCGTCCGAGCGCCACCAGCCCGGCGACCTCCTGCTCGCGGGCGGTCAGCGGCCCGGCGTCAGCTCCCGCCAGCGCGTCGATCCGGGACACCCACCGCGCCATACCGAGGCGTTCCGCCGTCGGGCGCGCGCGGTTCAGCAGAGCGCGGGCGGCGTCGCTCTCCCTGCGCCGCAGCCGAACCGTCGCGAGCTCGACCATCGCCTCGACGGCGAAGCCCGGTGCGCCGATCCGTTCGCACGTCGCGAGCGCGGAGGACAGCAGCTCGACGGCGTCGTCGACGTCGTCCAGCGCGGCCGCGCACGTGCCGAGGACGAGGTCGACCGGTCCCGAGTAGCTCGCGACGCCGCCTCCGCCGACCAGGTGACCGGACCGTCGTTCCTCCAGCATGGATCGGAACCAGGCCACGTCGTCGCGCCGGTCGAGCGCGATCGCGATCCGGGCGCCGACGGTGAATGCCGGCAGCTCGAAGTAGGGCGGGACGTCCCAGTCGCGAGGTGGACCGGTGAGCCCGTAGAGGTGGGCCGCGTCGTCGAGGCGGCCGGTCGCGGCGAGCGCCTCGGCGGGGCCGAGCCGCGCGAACAGCGACTCACGGGGCTCGCCGACGTCGGCCGCCGACCCGGGCGGACCGAACGTGTCCGGCGGCGGTCCGGAGTGGTGACCGACGGCGCCGAGCAGGGCCAGTCGCGCGCCGTGCGCCGCGGGGTGGCCAGTGCCCGCGACCAGCCGGAACGCCTCGTCGGCCAGCTCGACGGCCGCGGCGAGCTCGCCACGGGCCTGCGCCAGCGCCGCGCGTCCGACCAGCAGGTGCCAGCCGGCCAGCGGGCTGCGGACCCGGCCGACGCACCAGCGCAGCAGCGTCAGCTCGGTCTCGATGCCGGTGAGATCGCCGTGCTCCCACCGCACGTCGATCGCCCAGAGGTGCCCCCACATCTGGACGTCCGGACGTCGGAGTTGCGCACCGAGCGCGGTCATCCGCCCGGCGAGGTCGGCGCGCTCGTCGCTGTGGTCGGGTCCGGTGCAGAGAAGCTGACGGGCCCGCAGCGCTGCGACGAGTGCGTTCCCGTCCTCGCCCGCCGTCTCCAGTGCGCGGGCGGCGGGCGCGTCGGCGCCCGCCCGGTCGCCGCCGTAGTAGCGCACCTCCGCCAGCCGGGCCTGCAACCGGGAGTGCCGGGGACCCGCGGTGACGGTCTCGAGTGCACGCTCGCACCACGCCTGCAGCGTCCGGTCCCACGCCTGGTTCCCGACGGCGTCGAGCGTCAGCGCAGCGGAGGCGACCAGGTCCTCCCGGCCGGCGCCGCCCGCGAGGTCCACCGCCTGCCCACAGTCGTCGAACGCCTCGGAGAACCGGCCCGCCGCGATCTGGGCGCCGGCCCGCGCGACGAGTATCTCGGCTCGTTCCCCGGCCTCCAGAATGTCTCCGCCGCAGCTCAGGGCCGCGCCGTAGAGGCGGGCGGCCTCCTCGTGCGCGAGCGCCCGGGTGGCGTCGTCACCGGCCCGGCGGGCCCAGTCGACGGCCGGCCTGCGGTCCCCCGCGACGGCGACCGCGATCCGGTGCCGGGCGACGTCCGCGGACACCCGGGCCAGGTCGTGACGGTGCAGGTCCTCGACGGCCTCCGCGGCGCGCAGGTGCAGCACGACCGACTCCTGCAGCGGGATCTGCTCGGCCAGCACGGTCCGGACGAGGCCGTGCGCGAACCGGAACCGGCCGGACCCGCTCTCGTCGAGCAGGCCGGCGGACAGCGCCTGGCCGACCGCGGGCAGGCACGCCGCGGTCGGACGGTCCACGAGCCGGGCCGCGACGGCCAGCTCGAACGTCTCGGCGAGCAGCGCCGCGGCACGCAGGAGTTCCTGTGCGGACGGGTCGAGCCGCCGGATGCGGGCCGTGATGACGCCCGCGATCCCGTCACCGGACGCCCGTGCCCCGGACGCGAGCAGACGCCCGAGCTCGCGCAGGAACAGCGGGTTCCCCGCGGCGGCGAGCGTCGCCCGTGCCGACTCGTCCGCCGTCGGGTCGCGGCCCGCGGCGGCGGTCAGGAGCTCGACGGCGGCGCCGTCGTCGAGACCACGCAGGTCGAGGCGTTCGACGTCGGTGCCACCGAGCAGGTCGGGCCCGACCCGTTCCCAGCCGAGGCCGGTCTCGCCGGTCCGTCGCGTCGCGACGCAGGCCAGGCCGCGGCATCCCGGGTCGCGCAGCAGCATCCGCAGCAGGAGCAGCGAGGGCTCGTCGGCCCACTGCACGTCGTCGACGACGAGGAGCAGGCCGCCGTCGGAGGCGAGCGCCGCGCGGAGCTCGCCGAACAGCGTGAACCGGTCGGCCGTGGCGTCCGGCCGGACCTCGGGCACGAGCCGGCTCCACAGCCAGAACGGCGGGCCGCCCTCCTCGACGCCCTGCGCCCAGCGCACCGGCGTCGCGAGCCCGTCGGCGAACGCCTGGACCAGCCTGGTCTTCCCGATGCCCGCCTCGCCCTCGACGACGACCAGACGCGGTCGCGCGTCCGGAACGGGTCCGGCGGCGGCGCGCAGCCACGCCAGTTCGCGACCGCGCCCGACCAGCCCGTTCGCCACCGGGCGAGCGTAGTGCCGTCAGGACGCCGTGGAACCCCCGTCGAGCGTCGTCTCGGCGCCGGCCGCGAAGGGCACCCCGTCGCCGAGCGGGAACGCGACGAACGCCGCGACCTCGTCCGTCGTCGCCGTCCGTCCGATGAGGACGGCGTCGGCGCTGTCGGCCGCCAACGGGGTACCCGGATTCACCCTCGGTGATCCACGTTGTGGACAGACCTGTGGACTACGACTGCCGCCAGTACGCCTGACAGGTGACGTTCGCCTTCGGCACGCCGTTCTCCCCGGTCAGCCATTTACGGGCAGTGGTCGCCAGCTTCTGCTCGCCGACGACGTACGCGGACAGCGGGCCGGCGGGCACCGGCTGGGCCTTCATCTCGGCCAGCGCCACCGACCCCGGACGCGCCCCCTGTGGACGGACGAGCCAGCGGACGTCGACGTCGTCCGGTGCGTCGAGGTCCTGCTCGTCGTCGGCGTGCGGGATCTCCAGGTACGCGACGCCTGCCGCGTCGCGGGGGAGGTCGCGCAGGATGCCGGCGACGGCGGGCAGCCCGGACTCGTCCGCGGCGAGCAGGTGCGACGCGGCGCCGGGCAGCGGGTCGTACCCACGGCCCTGATCGAGCAGCGCGACCCGCTCGCCCGGCGTCGCGCGCTGCGCCCACGGACCGGCCACACCGGACTCGCCGTGCACGACGAAGTCGATGTCCAGCTCACCGGCGTCCTGGCGGAACGCGCGGACGGTGTAGTTGCGCATCGGCGGGCGGGTCGCCTTCGGCATCCGCAGGTAGCGGAAGTAGCCGACCATGTCGAGCTTCGCGGGCAGCTCGAAGCTGGTCTCGCCGCCGGAGCTGGGCAGGAACATGCGGAACCACTGGTCGTAGCCGTGTCGCGGCAGCGCGTCGAGCTGTTCGCCGCCGACGGTCACACGCACGATGTGTGGCCCGACCCGCTCGGTGCGGATCGTCTCGACGACGGCGAGCGTCGTCATACTGCGGCCGTCACGGAAGCTCATCGCACCCCTCGAATCCTCAACTCAGGCAACCCTAACCTAATCATGCCACTCGTCGACGTCCTGCCCGGTCCGGACGAACCGTCCACCGACGAGCTGCCCAACGGAGTCCCGCGGCCGGCCCCTCGACCGGCCCGTCGCGGAGTACGCGGCGGCGGGAGGCCATGTCGCCCACGGCGTCCGGACCGCCGGTCGTGCCAGGATCGTCCGCATGCCCACCCGCGTCGTCGGAGACTCCGGACCGCCCGTGATGCTGCTTCCCGGCGGCGCCGAGGAGGTCGACGGGTTCTTCCCCGGCCTCGTCGAGGGCCTGGTCGCCGATCCCGGTTGCCGCGTGATCCTGCACGACCGGCCCGGCACCGGAACGTCCACCGTGGACGGATCGCTCGCCGACGCCCCGTCGTACCTGGCGTCGCTGATCGGCGAGCTGGGCCTCGGCCCGGTCGTCGTGGTCGGGCAGAGCCTCGGCGGCGGCGTCGCGACGCTGCTGGCCCGCGACCACCCCGACGTCCTCGCCGGCGTGGTCCTGCTCGACCCGACCCCGGTCAACGACGCAAGCGGTTGCGCGCGCCTCGAACGCTCCATGCGCCTGACCGAGAGGTTGTGCCGGGTCACCGTGTTGCGGCGACTCCTGTCGGCCTCGCTCGGTCGGTCCTTCGCCCGCCAGCGCGCCAAGCTCACACTGCGTCCGGACTGCGAGGCGGCCCACCGGAAGATCGGCGACCTGGACCTCCCGAGGCTCGCCCGCTCGGTCCACGGCATCACCGAGCTGTCGGCCGGGATGCGCGAGTCGGATCTGCCCCGCCACATCCCGGCGGTGGTCGTCACGGCCGACCGGAAGCCGTCGAACTCCATCCGGCGTTCCCACACCCGGGTCGCGCAGGCACTCGGGGCGGAGCTCGTCTCATGGCCCGGGGCCATGCACAACCTGCAACTGGACCATCCGGACGAGACGCTCGAAACCGTCCGTGACCTGGTCCGACGCGTGGCCGCGGCGACATCCTGACGGGCCGTGGCGGTGGCACCGCGCGTGACCTGCCCGGACGGATCGCCGGCACGGCCTGCGCGAAACGGCGTCCGCCGGGGTCGGTAGATTCGAGGATCGTGCCGGCGAGAGCAAGCCGATCGGGTGTCTGATCGACGCGACCGACGGATGCCTCCCGGCGCACCGCCGGGAGGTCTGCCGCCCCGTCGCCGGACACCGCCGATCGGCCCGCCACCGCCCCGCGCACCCCGCCCGGATGTTCGACCGGGCCCACCGCCGCGCGGATCGCTGAACCGCGGTCCGCGCCCGGGATCACCGCTGCGTGGCGCCCCGCCGCCGGTCGTCTACCCGGATCCGGTCGCTCCGCCCCGCCCGAGCCGGCGTTCGTGGGACGGCATCGACCGGCTCCGTTCCCTGCTGCGACGACGCGTCCGACGGTTCCGGTCGCCGCCGCGGACGTCGACGACACGGCGCGGTCGCGCGCGGCGCATCCTCGTGTGGACGCTGCTGATCGGGCTGTTGTTCGACGGCGCCGCCGAGGCCTACTTCCTGTCGCTGGGCGCGTTCGACCCGCCGTTCACCACGTACATGCTGGCCGGCGGCTCGTTCATCAACGACCATGTCGACCTCGAGTACGTCAACCTCTACATGGTCAACGCGACGCTCGCGCACGAGGACGCCGAGCTGCCGGACCGCTTCACCGGGCTGGACTGGTCGGGGTTCGCCGCCCGCGGGATCGCGTTCGCCGGCGGGCACAAGGACCCGGCCGGTTCGCCGATCCCGGAACAGCTGAGCAAGAACCTGCTCCTGTGGTCGAGCCAGGACCCGCTGCGCAAGGGGCTGGACGCGATCCTCGCCGAGCAGCTCGTGCACGCGGTGTCCAAGCAGCGCGTGCTGGAGCTGTACCTGAACGTCGCGCAGTTCGGACCGCACCTGTACGGAGTCTGCGACGCGTCCTGGTACTACTTCGACCACGCACCGGACCGCCTGACGAAGGACGAGTCCGCGCAGCTCATGGGCGTGCTCCCGGGGCCGATCCACACGCACCGGGCGCCCGGCGGCGGCATCGACATGAACCCGAACGACCCCGACGGCTGGTACGAGCTCAAGAAGATCCGCGGGGCGCGGGACGCGGTCGCGTACGAGATCGCGCAGAACGGAGGCGACCTGGAGCTCGCCCGCAGGCTCGGGCTCACCGAGCCCGCGTCCCAGCAGCCCGACGGGTCGGGGTCGTGCCGGACGATGCCGTCCGACGTCGCCGACATGATCAAGAACGGGGAGTAGCGCGGTGCACGTCGTCGCGCTCGTCGGGATCCTGCTGGTGGTCGCGGGGTTCGTCGTCGAGTCGTCGCCGATCTGGACGGTCGGCGCGATCCTGTTCCTGGCCGGGTCGATCGCGTGGTTGTGGGTCCGTCGGAACTGATCTATCCCTCGGCCGCCGCGGTTCCGGCCCGAACGAGCGGGAGCCAGCTCAGCAGCGCGTCGGTGATCGCGGCAGGGGAGTCCTCCTGGACGAAGTGGATGCCGGGCACGGTCACCTCGATCTGGTTCGGCCAGGCGCGGCAGACCTCGCGGACTCGTCCGTTCAGGATGGCGCCGGGCTCGGCGTTCACGAACAGTTTCGGGATCGGTGAGGTCGCGAGGAACGCGCTGTAGTCGTCGACGATCCCGACGACGTCCGCGGGCTCCCCGTCGAAGGGGATCTGCCGCGGCCAGGTGAGCGTGGGCCGCCGGTCCTCCCCCGGGGTCAGATACGGGCGCCGGTACTCGGCCATCTCGTCGTCGGTCAGCGTGCGCTGGATCGATCGCGGCAGGATGCGCTCGACGAACACGTTGTTCTGCAGAACCATCCGTTCACCATCCGGCGACCGCATCGCCTCGAAGATCGCCCGCGGTCCCCACTCCTCGATGCTCATCGAGCAGACGATCGCCTCCATGTAGGCGATGCCGGCCACGGCGCCCGGATGTCGACGGGCCCAGTCGAAGCCGAGCGCGGACCCCCAGTCGTGCACCACGAGGACGACGTTCCCCCGGACGCCGAGCTGCTCGAGCAACGCGTCGAGGTAGCGACGGTGCTCGACGAACCGGTACGAGCCCGGCCCGCTGTCCGGCAGCTTCTCGGAGTCGCCCATGCCGATCAGGTCGGGCACGATGCAGCGCCCGTGCGCGGCCAGGCCCGGCGCGATGTGCCGCCAGAGGAACGACGACGTCGGGTTCCCGTGCAGGAACACGATCGGATCGCCTCCGCCGAACTCGACGTAGGCCATCCGGCGGCCCTCGACCTCGACGTACTGCTTCGACCACTCGCCCACGAGGCCGCTCCGATCCTCGACATACTCGAATGGATGTAGGGTACGTCGCCCGTATCATGAGGTCCATGTCCTGGACCGCCACGTCACGCTACGACTGCGTACCGGCCGACGGCGGCCTGGCTCTCGTACAGGACCTGATGAACACGATCCCCGCCGGACGTCCGCGCCAGCCGGACCTCCTGTCGTCGCTGGAGCAGGCCCAGCCCTGGCTGGATGCCGCGTGCGCCGACTGGGCGGAGGCGACCGGGCGGCCGGCACCGCACGTCGCCCTGGACCAGCGGGGGCTCGACGAACTGCAGGCACTCCGTTCCGACCTGCGGAGCGTGGCGGCCGGCCCGGACCAGGCCGGTGGGCCCGAGCTGCGCACCGCGCCGATCGCCCTGTCGCTGGGCGCCGACGGGACGGTCGCGCTGGCACCGCGTGGTCAGGAGTGGCGGACGGCCGTGAGCTGGATCCTGATCGAGGTCCTCGAGGCGCAGCGGGCGGACACCTGGCGCCGGCTGAAGACGTGCCGCAACGAGCGCTGCGCGGTCGCGTTCTACGACCGCTCGCGCAACAACAGCGGCGCCTGGCACAACGTCCGGATCTGCGGGAACGCGGTCAACCTGCGCGCGTCCCGGGCCCGCAGGAAGGCCGCCGCCACGGGCGAGCCCAGGACCGGGTCGACGACCAGGTAGAGCGTCCCGGTCTGGCCCTTGTCCACGCTGCGACCGAAGACGTCCGCGGCGAAGGAGTCGATGAACCGAGGACGGCAGAACGCCTCCGACGTCGGCTACTCCGCGGCTCGCTTGCGACCCGGTCGGCCTCGTCAGGCAGTGCTGAACCTACTCCTTGGTCATCGTGACGACGACCGTCGAGTCGGAGGACACCGTCTCTCCGGCGCCCGGCTCGATCTTGGTGACGGTCCAGTTCGCCGGGTTGACGACGAACCGGTCCTTCTCGTCGCGCGAAGCGGGCTCCACCTTCGTGAACCCGGCCTGACGCAGCTCGTCCAGCGCGATCGCGCCGTTCTTGCCGTCGACCTCCGGGATCTGGAGCTGTTGGGCGGGCGCAGGAGCCGATGTCGTCGGTGCTGCAGC
This sequence comes from Pseudonocardia endophytica, assembly GCF_004339565.1. GTDB lineage: Bacteria > Actinomycetota > Actinomycetes > Mycobacteriales > Pseudonocardiaceae > Pseudonocardia > Pseudonocardia endophytica. Next base: position 3,996,012 of record NZ_SMFZ01000001.1, on the reverse strand, counting down.
TGCCGCCGGGGGCGCGGTCACCGTGACGGTGGACGGCGCTTCGGTGCCTCCGCCTCCACAACCGGTGACGACGGCCAGAGCTACGGCAGCGATGGGGACGAGTGCGATACGCATGAGACGCCTTTCGGCCACGAAGGGGTATGCGAGGGCATAACGGATGATCTCGGGCTTGCGATACGGGCTCAGCCGGAGCTCGGCGAGCGGGTATCGCTTCCTGGAGAGCGGTCGCGTGTCGTTCGGCGCGCGGGCGCAGGCGCAGCTACCGGAGCGCGGCCTGCTACTCGGCGCCCTGCTCTTCGAAGAGCGGTGCCCAGTCCGACGAGCATGCACGAGTGGAACCCGGCCGGCCCTCCAGCCGTTGCCGAATCCGGCTCCAGGAAGACCAAGGGCGCCGCCGGATCACTGAGCGAATCCGAACACGGTCGATCACGGCCGGCCGGCCGTACTCTGCCAGCGTGCCCGAACTCGCACAGGCCAACGTCGCCAGCCTGCGCGCACCGCTCGACGACCCGGCGATGCGCGGATTCGTTACCGCGCTCGCGCCGATCCACCACCTCGCCGAACACAGCGACGGCTTCGTCTGGCGCCTCCAGACAGGCGACGATCACGGCCTCTGCGTCATTCGAGAAGGCACCGGACCAGCGTTCCTCAACCTCTCGGTCTGGCGTGACTACAGATCACTGCACGAGTTCGTCTACCGCAGCCGACATGGCCACTTCCTGCGGCAGCGGGAACGCTGGTTCGACAAGACCCGCCAGCCGTCCACGGTGCTGTGGTGGGTGACCTCCGGTGATCGACCGACCGCGAACGACGCGACACGGCGACTCAGCCACCTCAGGACGTACGGGCCTACGGCGCGGGCGTTCTCCCTGCGGTGCCGGTTCGCGGCATCGGGAACACCCGTCGCATCCACTCGACCGCGATCATCCACGCCGCGCTGACGGCCACGAGAGCCGCCTCCGGCGTCGCTTCGCGATGCCACGCTTGCCCCGCTTGCGGCCAGGACGAGGGAACCGGGGGAGGAGTGGCTCACGCCTCCGGCCCGGTCGAGCATCGCTGCCGACCGGCGGGCCGACCCGTCACCTGCGGCGTACGTCGAGTCGACCGTGTCGCGAGAGCGCACTCGACACGGGCTATATATAGCTGATACAGCTTGGTAGTCACTTGATATAGGAGGAAGTCGTGGCTACTCACACACTGCAGGGCAAGAACGTGCTCGTCGCTGCCGGCGGGAAGAACCTCGGCGGCCTGATCAGCCGCCAGGCCGCCGAGGCCGGGGCGAACGTGGCGATCCACTACAACTCCGAGTCGTCACGCCCGGAAGCCGAGCAGACGCTCAAGGCGGTCGAGGTCGCCGGGGGCCGGGGCGTGCTCCTCGGCGGTGACCTGACCGTGCCGGCCAACGTCGAGCGGCTCTTCGCCGACGCGTCCGCAGCCCTGGGCCCGATCGACGTGGCGGTCAACACCGTCGGCAAGGTTCTGCGCAAGCCGATCGTGGAGACCACCGAGGACGAGTACGACTCGATGTTCGACATCAACTCCAAGGCCGCCTACTTCTTCATCAAGGAGGCAGGCCGCACGCTCGCCGACAACGGCAAGGTGATCACCATCGTGACCGCACTGCTGGCCGCGTTCACCGACGGCTACTCCACCTACGCCGGCGGGAAGTCCCCGGTCGAGCACTTCACCCGGGCCGCGGCCAAGGAGTTCGCCGAGCGCGGTATCTCGGTCAACAGCGTCGCCCCCGGCCCGATGGACACGCCGTTCTTCTACCCGCAGGAGACACCGGAACGGGTCGAGTTCCACAAGTCGATGGCCATGGGCAACCAGCTCACCCAGATCGAGGACATCGCTCCGATCGTTCGGTTCCTCGCGACCGAGGGCTGGTGGATCACCGGCCAGACGATCTTCGCCAACGGCGGTTACACCACCCGCTGAGACACACCCGCCGGCAGAGCGGACCGCGCCGGCCGGGCAGAACACCCGCGGCCGGTGCGCGCATGTCGGGCGCGCGCCGGCCGCCCCGCCGGACGCACGAACGCGTCCGGCCGACCTAGAGTGGGATCGTGGGAGATCAGGAGCCGGGCGGCACCAGGGATCGCCTGCTGCGCGCCGCCGCCGACCTGATCGCAGCATCACCAGGGGAGTCCGTCCCGCTCCGCGCGATCTGCGACGCCGTGGGCGTCCGCCTTCCCACGCTCTACCACTTCTTCGGCAACAAGGAAGGGCTGCTCGACGCCGTCATCGAGTACGGCTTCGAGCAGTACCTCGACGCCAAGCAGAAGCACGAGTCCAGTGGCGACCCCATCCAGGACATCCGCGACGGCTGGGACGCCCACGTCGCGTTCGGCATCGCCAACCCCGGCTTCTACGCGCTGATGTACGGCCAGGTCACCCCCGGACGCCGCCCCGCAGCGCAGAGCGGGCCGACGACCATCCTGCTCGCACTCACGCACGAGGCCGCCCGCCGCGGGCGTCTCGCCGTCGACCCCGACCGCGCCGCGGCCCACATCCTGGCCGCCAACATCGGCCTCACCCTGCGCCAGATCGTCACCGCACAACCCGACCCGGAGCTGTCCGTCGAGATGCGTGAAGCGACCATCGCCGCGGTCACCGGCGGCCACCCCGGTCCCCGCCGCACCGACGCCAGCCACGCGGCGACCACCCTGCTCGATCTACCGGACGACAACTCCGTGCTCGGCATTCCCGAGACCGTGCTGCTCAAGAAGTGGCTTACCGACATTGCGCGGTGCACCAGCCCGACCGACAGCGACGTCACCACCTGACCCGCCGCCAGAACCCGCCAGCGCTCACCACGGTCGACCTGGCTCGGCACGGGCCCGGCCGCCACGGTTCCGCGGTTCGCCCGACGTACATCGACCGGTCTCAGCCGAGGAGGACCGCTATCTCCGTTCGGCGATCGCGGCGAGCCGGTCGGGCGGCACCTACCCCAGATCTCCGGTCAGCCCACGAGCGCGCTCCAGGCGCAATGAAAGGATGTCCGCGCGGGAGCGTATCCGCACCAGCGGTTCCGGCCCGCTGCCGTCCCAGTGAAAGTACAGGGCCGCGTACCACTCGGCTTCGACCCTGGCGTCAGAGAGCAATTCCTCACCCCCGACCCGGCGCAACTCCGCCTCCATCGCACTGCACAGCCGCTCTGCGCGGCGACGATCCCCCGACGTCACTGCTGAGACCTCGCCCGCGCCGTCTCCGTGTTACCAGCCCACGACGACATTCGCCGCGCGTCGAGTGTCGGCCGGCTGACGCCGTGCGCAGGCGCTGGCATGTCGTGTCCCGCCGACCACCACCGGCGCCGGCCCCGCGGCAGGTATCAGCCTGGGGGTCTTCGTGATCGTGTTCGGGTTCAGGCTCCCGGAACTGCTGCGCGGCACCCTGGTCCCGCCACCCGATGCGCCGACGAGCGCGACGAACAGGTTGAGGCTTTCCGGCGGTCACCGTGCACAACAGCGAGCACCGTAGGACCTCATTGGAGGCCACGAAGGAGGCCACGCGGAGATCATCGGCGCTCAGATCGCCTCAACCTCAGAGGGTGGACGAGGGTACGAGGTATACCCACGTCATGTCGGCCTCGAAGCCCGGCTGGAGCTGGTCGTTGCACTCCGGGTTGCCCTTGATCTTGTAGAGGTCGTCGATGGCGTCGAAGTTGCACTGTTGCGAGTCGATGAGCTTGGTGTTGATCGCTAGGCTGCAGGTGAGGTCAATGCCAACTTTCGCGTTGTTCACGAAGTGCGCCGTCACAGCGACGAACCGGCCGCCGGCTTTCGGGAGAGTCGTCGTGTACTTCTCGTAGCCCGAACCGGGGCCGAAGTTGGACTCGTTCATCTCGACGGGGGCGGTCAGGCCACGAGATGCCGTCGGTGAGACGGGCGCCCGGCACGGACGTCGCACCGACGGGCGTCAGGTTCCCGGGCCCGAGTGTGCTCAGCCGGGAAGAGCCCGAGTCCTGGGGGCGGCACCGATCGCCGCCTGGACAGCTGCCAGCTCCCGGTCTGGAGCAACGGCAGCCCGAGTGATCAATCAGCCGAGCGCCGATCCTCACGCGCCGCGTTGAATCTCCGCGCCAGCGCTCGGCGCTATCCTTGAAGGCATGAGCGCCGAGCGCGACGAGTTGAAGCGGCTGGTCGACGAGCTGCCCGACGAACGTGTCCCAGCCGTGCTCGCCGAGGCCCGCCGCCAACGACAGACGCAGCCGGCCGTCGAATGGCCGCCGTCCTGGTTCGCCTCGTTCGCCAGCGGTCGCACCGACCTCGGCCGGAACCACGACGACCTCCTCGCCGACGGCTTCGGACGTCCCTGAGTGATCGTCTGCGACACCGGCCCGCTCGTCGCGGCCGCTGATCGCGACGACCAGTGTCCCCGTGCCACGCGCCACGGGCGCTGACCTGCACGAAACGAAACGAAACGAAACGACACGGCCCGTGCCACGATGCCAACAGCAGGTCAGCCGAGCTGGCTGATCACGCTCTTGACCTGCAGAAATGGAGCCGCCTTGGGGAGTCGAACCCCAGACCTACGCATTACGAGTGCGTCGCTCTAACCGACTGAGCTAAGGCGGCGTGGTGCGTTACCAGTGTAGCGAGCGCCCACGCACGTCCTCCGACCCCCCACGAGATCATCCGTCCGACGGACGGCGGGGGTCGTCGTCGCTGGCAGCATGCCGCGCATGGGGGGCATGGCAGCTCGGTTCGTGTCGGTTCTGGTGCTCGTTCTCGTGGGCGCGTTCGCGTTCGTGGACGCCGGTCCGCCGTCACCGGTGCCGGCAAGCGCTGGCCCGGGGGAGTTCAGCGCGGAGCGGGCGAAGCAGACCGTCGCCGAGCTGGCTCGCGAGCCGCGGCCGATCGGCAGTCCGGCGTCCGACCGGACGCGCGACGAGCTCGTCCGGCGCCTCGACGCGGCCGGGCTGGACACCCGGATCCAGTCCAGCGCAGGGGCGTTCGCCAAGAACGGGTCGATGAGCGCGGGTGCGGTGGAGAACGTCGTCGCGACGCTGCCGGGGACGGACCCGACCGGCGCGATCGTGCTGGCCGCGCACTACGACTCCGTCGCGCGCGGGCCCGGTGCGGCCGACGACATGTCGTCGGTGGCGTCGATCCTGGAAGCGGTGCGCGCGTTGCGGACCGGGCCGCCGCTGCGCAACGACATCGTCGTTCTGATCACCGACGGCGAGGAGTCCGGACTGCTCGGGGCCCAGGCCTGGGTGCGCGACGAGCTCGTGGCCGACCGCCGCCCGGTCGTCACGCTGAACTTCGAGGCCCGCGGGGTGTCCGGACCGTCGCTGATGTTCCAGACCTCGCCCGGTAACGACGAGCTGGTGCGCACGTACGCCGACGCGCTCCCGCACCCGACCGGCGACTCGTCGCTGGTCGAGTTCTACCGCCTGCTGCCCAACGACACCGACTTCACGAACGTCCTGCGGGCCGGTCGGCCCGGTCTGAACTTCGCGTTCATCGACCAGCCGACCGAGTACCACACGACGGGCGACAACCCGTCGAACCTCGATGCGGGCAGCGTGCAGGGTCACGGCGACGCCGCGCTCGGGCTGACCCGCGCGCTCGGCGACCGCGACCTCGCCCCGCTCGACCCCGGGACGAGCGGGGCGCCGGAGACGGGCGACCGCACGTACTTCCGGTTCCTCGGCGGGATGGTCACCTACCCGGGCTGGTTCGTGTGGCCGGTGGCCGGGCTGGCGGCGGTCGCTCTCGCCGGCGCGATCGTCCTGGGCAGGCGCGGCGGGCTGATGTCGATCCGCGGCACGCTCGGCGCGGCCGGGGCCACCCTGCTCGTCGCCGGCGCCGGGCTCGGCGCGGCGATCGGGCTCTGGCAGCTGATCACGCTCGTCCGCCCGTCGTACGCCGACACCGGGCCGTTCCTGGCGCGGCCGCTGGTGTTCCAACTGGCCGACGTCGCGCTCGTGGTCGCCGTCGTCGCGCTCTGGCTCCTCCTGTTGCGACGACGGCCCGGCCGCTACGCCGCGGCGGCCGGTGCGTGTCTCGTGTTCACGGTGCTGGGGCTCGTCACCGCGTTCGCGACGCCGGGCATGTCGTTCCTGTTCGCCTGGCCCGCACTGGGTCTGGCACTCGGGCTCGGCGTGGCGATCCTCCTGCGCGAGCGGCCGGCCGCTGCGACGGCGGCCGTCACGGTCGGCGCGATCCCGGCCGTCGTACTGCTGGTCCCGTTCGGCTGGGCGGCGTTCGCGCTGAGCGGGATCTCCGACGGATTGCCGGTCGTCGTGCTCGTGCTGACGCTGGCGGCGCTGACCGCCGTCCTGGTGCCGACCTCGACGTCGGGCCGACGGCGGTGGGTCCCGGTCGGTGCGCTCGTGCTGACCCTCGTGCTGGCCGGGGCAGCGATGCTGGTCGACCGGCCGTCGTCGGAGCACCCGCAGGCCACGAGCCTCGCGTTCGTGCAGGACGCGGACACCGGCGTCGCGACCTGGGTCAGTGAGGACACCGCACCCGCGGACTGGACCCGGCGCTACGTGAGCTCCCCGCCGACGCGGATTCCGGCGTGGACGGACGACGTCCCGGTCCGGACCGGCCCCGCGCCGGCGCTGCCGGTTCCCGGGCCGGCGGTGACGGTCGTCGAACGGACGCCGGATCGTGTCGTGCTGCAGGTCGCGAGCCCGCGTGGCGCGCCGACCGTCCAGGTCCGATCGGACCGTCCACTGGAGAGCGTCACCGTCGTCCACCCCGGACGCCCGCCCGCATCGGCGTCCCCGGACGGCAGCGACGTCCGGCTCAGCGCGGTCCCGGCCACCGGCGTCCGTGTCACGCTGACACCCGTCGAACCCGGGCCGGTCGGCCTGCAGGTCTCGGACGTGTCCGACGGCCTCGGTGCCGTACCGGGGTTCGTGCCCCGCCCGCCCGAGCTGCGCGGGGAGGCGAACCGCACCAGTGACCAGGTCCTGGTGACCCGCCGGATCCCGGGGTGATCACCCCACGGTAGGAGGCGGGGCTCAGCCCGTCGTCCCGGTCCGGTGTGCGTGGATCTCGCTTCCCGGGGCGATGGAACGCGGGCTCGGACGCGGCAGTGTCGTCGTCGACATCGCCACCACGAGACACACGACCGCGAGGAGCGACCGAGATGACCACGCTGGCCCCCGCCACCCCCTACCACCGCCCCGACCAGGACGGCGCCTACACCGTCGCCACGGTGCTGCTGCTGATCCTCGGCGGGTTCGTCGTGCCGGTCGTCGGCTGGTTCGCGGGCGTCGTGATGCTCTGGGCCGGATCCGGCTGGTCAGCCGCCGACAAGTGGCTGGGCACGCTCGTCTGGCCTGCCGTCGTCGGGCTGCCGCTCGGGGCAATGGGCCTGGCCGGCTGGATCAGCGGCGGGGATCCCGGGTGGACGATCACCACGGGCGCCGTCGTCGGCGTGCTCACCGTCCTGGCCGCGCTGCCGTGGGTGTTCGTGCGGCTGCTCCGAACGGCCCGGTAGGAGTCCACAACGGGCGGTCGACGGCAGTCTTGACACCGGAACCCGCACGGAGACAGAGTGATCGGACTCACTACACCAAACGGTAGTTTGTCACCACGGTCACCCATTTCCGGGTGCGTCCCCGAGAGGAACCCCGATCGATGAAGTTCGGCTTTTTCACCATGCCCGAGCACCCGCCGATCGAGAACTGGACACTGTCCTACGACCGCGACATCGCGGCGATCGTCGAGGCCGAGCGGCTGGGCTTCTCGGAGTTCTGGATCGGCGAGCACCACACCGGCGGTTACGAGAACGTCCCGGTCCCGGAGTTCATGATCGCCAAGGCGTCCGCGCTGACGCACCGGATCCGCCTCGGTACCGGCGTGGTCAACCTGCCGTACCAGGACCCGTTCATGGTCGCCGAGCGGCTCGCGTTCCTCGACCATCTGACGCACGGTCGCCTCGAGTACGGCTTCGGTGGTGGTGGGCTGCCGACCGACAAGGCGCTGTTCGGGCTCGAGCCGTCCGAGGCCTCGCCGCGTACGAACGAGGCCTTGGAGATCATCTGGCAGTTGCTGACGTCCGAGGACCCGGTCAGCTACGAGGGTGTGTACTGGAAGTACGAGAACCGGCAGCTGCAGGTCGGGCCGTATCAGGACGTGCCGCCGTTCGCGATCGCCGGTCTGACCGGTGTGCACAACTACGCCCGGTGCGGCGAGCGCGGGTGGAAGCCGCTGTCTGTCCACTTCGCACCGACCGACAACGGCACCTACATGGACGCACCGGACCTCAAGGCGATGGGTGCCGCGATGCTGGAGGCGGGCAACCGTTCCGGCATCGACGAGGCCGTGACCCGCGAGAACTGGCGGATCGTCCGCGAGGTCTACGTCACCGACGACAAGGACCAGGCGCTGCGCGACATCCGCGCCGGCGTGAAGCTGTCCTACGACTACCTGTTCGGTCTCGGTCTCGGCGCGCTGATGAAGGTCGGCGACGGGATGACCGACGAGGACCTCACGCTCGAGTGGATGGTCGACAACATCCCGTGGATCATCGGTAGCCCCGAGGAGTGCACCCGCCAGATCAAGGAGCTGGAGGAGGAGACCGGCGGCTTCGGCACGCTGCTGATCAACTGCCGGGACTGGGTCACGACCGACAAGTGGAACCGTTCGCTGGAGCTGTTCGCCCGCTACGTGATGCCGCAGTTCACGAAGCGGGAGCGGCTCGCGCGGCGCCAGAGGATGGCGAACGTCGCACTCGGCATCGACTGACGCGCATCGGGTGCGCACGACGATCGGCGCCGAGTTCACGGCGGCGCTGCACCGGTACCGCGACCGCACGGCACTCGAGGCGGGCGGCCGCAGCTGGACGTTCGGCGACGTCGACCGGTGGTCGGCCGCCGTCGCCGCCCAGTTGCGGGCGCACGGTGTGACGGCGGGCGACGCCGTCGCGCTGTACCTCGGCAACTGCGTCGAGTTCGTCGTCGCCGACCTGGCGGTGGCACGGCTCGGCGCGGTCAAGGTGCCGGTCAACCCGCTGCTGCCGGCGGCGACGGTCGACCATGTCCTGCGGACGTCGCGGGCGCGGCTCGTGGTGCTCGGGTCCAGCGTGCCGCGGCCGGACGGGGTGCCCGCGCTCGTCGTCGACGACGGCGGCGGGCCCCTGCCCGGTGAGCCGCTGGCGGGCCCGGCTTCCGAGGTCGCCGCGCCGGAGCCCGCGGACATCGGTCCGGACGCGCGGGCGGCGATCTACTTCACGAGCGGGACGACCGGCCTACCGAAGGGCGTCGTGCACACGCAGGCGTCCGCCGTCGCCGTGCAGTACGCGCAGATCGTCGAGGCCGAGATCGTCGAGGGCGACCGGCTGCTGCTGACCACCCCGCTCGCGCACGCGGCCGGGCTGTTCGCGCAGTCGGCGCTGATCCGCGGCGCCACCAGCGTGATCGAGCCGGGGTTCGACGCGGGCGGTGTGCTGGAGGCGATCCGCACCCGCGGGATCACGTGGACGTTCCTCGTCCCGACGATGATCTACCGGCTGCTCGACGCCGTCGGCGGGGCGGAGGAGTTCGGGTTGCGGACGGTCGTCTACGGAGCGGCGCCGATCACCCCGAGCCGGCTGGCCAGGGCGCTGGAGGTGTTCGGGCCGGTGTTCGTGCAGCTCTACGGCCAGACCGAGTGCCCGAACTGGGGCACCCGGCTGGCCAAGGACGACCACGACCCGTCGCGCCCGGACACGCTCGACTCCTGCGGGCAGGCGTCGATCATGGCCGACGTCGCGGTCGTCGACGACGACGGCCGGTTCCTGGAGGCCGGCGGGACCGGCGAGGTCTGCCTGCGCTCGCCGTACACGTTGGAGTCGTATCTGGACGACCCGGCGGCGACGGCGGAGAAGTTCCTGCCCGGCGGCTGGATCCGGACCGGCGACATCGGGTTCCTCGACGACGGCGGGTACCTCCACCTGCGCGACCGCCGGACCGACATGGTGATCAGCGGCGGGATGAACGTGTACTGCCGCGAGGTCGAGGACGTGCTGGCGACCCACCCGTCGGTCTCCCGGGTCGCGGTGATCGGTGTGCCGCACGACGACTGGGGCGAGGCCGTGCACGCCGTGATCGTCACGGACGGGCCGGTCGAGCCCGGCGAGATCGTCGAGTGGTCCCGGGGACGGCTCGCGGCCTACGCCCGTCCGAAGTCCGCCGAGCTCGTCGCAGAGCTGCCGGAGACGCCGTTCGGAAAGATCGACAAGAAGGCCCTGCGGGCGCCCCACTGGGCCGCACGCGACCGCGCGATCGGCTGAGGAGCGAGACATGGGCGACTTCCCGCGGTACTGGGACTCCGAACGGGAGACGCGCGACCCGGCGAAGCGGGACGTGCTGATCCTGGAGCGGATCCAGCACCAGCTCCACCGCGTCTACGACGAGCTCCCGTTCTACCGGCGGCACTACGACGCGCACGGCTTCCACCCGGACCAGGTCCGGACGCTGGAGGACTTCACCGCGAAGGTCCCGGTGATCACCAAGACGATGCTCGTCGCCGACCAGGCCGAGTATCCGCCGTTCGGCTCCTACGCCCGCGAGATGGCGCCCGGCGAGATCGCGCGGATCCACGGCTCGTCGGGCACGTCCGGGGTGCCGACGATGTACGCCGTGTCCAGATCGGACTGGGACCGCGCGGCCGACGTGCACGCGATGGCCCAGTGGTGCGCAGGCGTGCGGCCCGACGACGTCGTGCAGGTCGGGTTCCCGTTCGGCCTGTTCTTCGGCGGGTGGGGCGTGGTGCAGGGCGCCGAGCGGATCGGCGCGACGCTGTTCCCGATCGGCATCACCGATTCCGAGCGCCACCTGGAGCTGATCGCGCGGCTGCGGTCCACGGTGTTCAGCGCGACGCCGTCGTACTGCATCCACCTGCTGTCGGTCGCCGAGCGGATGGGGGTCGACCTGCGCGCGTCGACGATCCGGCACCTGCTCGTCGGCGGCGAAGCCGGCGGTTCGCTGCCCGGCACGCGGGAGATCATCGGTGACGGGTGGGGCGCCACCGTCGCCGACGCCGGGTCCACATCGGAGATGTACCCGTTCCAGACCAATGTGGGCTGCGAGGAGGGCACCGGCACGCACCTGATCACCGACGAGGTGTTCACCGAGGTCGTCGACCGGGCCGATTCCTCGGTGCCTGCGCCGGTGGGCGAGCGCGGCGCCGTCGTCTACACGCACCTCTGGCGGGACTCCCAGCCGATGATCCGGTTCGCGCCGGGCGACGAGACCTACCTCGACGACTCGCCGTGCCCCTGCGGCCGGACCTACCCGCGCCTGCCGGAGGGCATCCTCGGCCGGCTCGACGACATGCTGGTCATCCGCGGCGCGAACGTGTTCCCGAGCGCCGTGGAGACCGCGCTGCGCGCCGTGCCCGGCCTCGGCCCGGAGTTCCGGATCCGGGTGCACAAGCGCGGCGCGCTCGACGAGCTGACCGTCGAGGCCGAGGGCGGCGAGGACCTGCGCGCGCTGACCGAGCAGACGCTGCAGAAGGTGCTCGGCATCCGCACGTCGCTGGAGCTGCTCGCGCCGGGCACCCTGCCGGAGACGACGTTCAAGGCGCGCCGGGTCGTCGACGAGCGCTGATCAGGGCGCGACGGCGCGACGCACGCTCTCCCGCAGCAGCGTGCGGCGCTGCTCGTGCACGTCGTCGGGCTCGTCGGCGGTCGCGGCGTAGACGTTGCTGACCGGTGACCACGCCATGGACATGGCGATCACCATCGCCATCACGTCGAACGGGTCTCCACTTCGGACCGTGCCGGCGGCCTGCGCGTCGGCGATGGCGCGCAGCTTGACGTCGTCGAGGCGCTGCGTGTCCTCGACGAGGTGACCTGCCGGTCGTCGTTCCAGTCTCGCCCAGGTGGCGAGCCGGATCAGGTCCGGACGGCGGAGGTACTCGTCGTAGAGGCGGACCGCCCAGCCCGCGAGATCGGTCGCATCGATCCGGACGACGTTCGTGATCCGTTCCAGCGACTCGAAGAAGATCGCGTCGAACAGGCCGTCCTTGCTGCCGAAGTAGCCGTAGAGCTGCGCCTTGTTCGTCCGGGCGGCGGCCACGATCCGCTCCACGCGCGCGCCGGCGATCCCGTACTCGGCGAACTCCTCCGTCGCCACGTCGACGATCCGCTGCCGCGTCGCTTCTCCGCGCGAGGTCAGAGGCATGCCGATGACGGTAGCAACAGACCGTTCGGTTTGCTTCTCTGCTCGATCTCGGCGTAGCGTCCAAGAACAGACCGAACAGTCTGTTTATGGGAGTGAGCATGCGCAGCACGGTGGGATGGAAAGCGGATCGGGACGGCACGCGGCTCGAGCGGGTGGCGCTGGAGCGGCGTGACCTGCGGCCCGACGACGTCGCGGTGCGGGTGGACTTCTGCGGCGTCTGCCACACGGACCTGCACGCGCTGCACGGTCACACCGGTGACGGGCCGCTCGTGCCGGGCCACGAGTTCACCGGCACGGTCACGGCCGTCGGCAGCGACGTGACGCGGTTCGCCGTGGGCGACCCCGTCGCCGTCGGGAACATCGTCGACTCGTGCGGTACGTGCGCCATGTGCCGGATCGGGCAGGAGAACTTCTGCCACGAGTTCCCGACGCTGACCTACGGCGGCACCGACCGGCACGACGGGTCGACGACGCTGGGCGGCTACTCGCGCGAGTACGTCGTCCGCGACGGGTTCGTGTACCCGCTGCCCGACGGGCTCGACCCGGCCGCGGCGGCTCCGCTGTTGTGCGCGGGGATCACCGTGTGGGAGCCGATGTCGGCGCTCGGCGTCGGGCCGGACACGCGCGTCGCGGTGGCCGGGCTCGGCGGGCTCGGGCACCTCGCGGTCAAGTTCGCCGTCGCACTCGGGGCACGGACGACGGTCCTGTCCCGTTCCGCCGACAAGGCCGACGACGCCCGCGCACTCGGTGCCGACGACCTCGTCGTCACGACCGACGAGCAGCAGACGGCCGCCGCACGGGACCGGTTCGACGTCGTGATCGACACGATCGCCGTGCCCCACGACGTCGGGCCCTACCTGCGGATGGTCGCCATGGACGGGACGCTGAGCCATCTCGGCCACCTGGGCCCGGTCACCGTCGACATGATGGACCTGCTGGTCGGGCGCAAGAAGCTGGCCTCGGCCGGCAGCGGCGGCACCACGACGACCGCGGCCATGCTCGAGTTCTGCGCCCGGCACGGGATCACCGCCGACGTCGAGGTGCTCCCGTCGTCGAAGGTGAACGAGGCACTGGAGCGACTCGGACGCGGCGACGTCCGCTACCGCTTCGTCCTGGACATGGCCGACCTGGCGTAGCAGCCCGCCCCGGACGGTGATCAGCGATCGCGTCCGGATCGAGGCTGTTTCTCGCCCCGATCCGGACGATCCCGCCGATCATGCGGCCCATCTGCCGCGCGCCACCCACCGTGATCGGCAGTCGGGTCCGGATCGGGGCGGGTTCTCGCCTGCATCCGAACGCGGCCGTCGATCATCGCGGGGCGGGGGCCGCGGATCAGCCGCGGTGGAGTGCGGTCATCATCGCCTCGACCGCGATCCGGGGCTTCACGTTCTGTTCCAGCGCCTCGCGGCAGGCGAGCACCGCCTCCAGGCGGCGCAACGTCGACTCCGCCGTCCACTCGGCGGCGGCCGTGCGGATCTCCCGATCACGGTCCGGGTTCGTCAGCGCGACGCCGGCGCCGGACCCGGCGACGAGCGTGTCCCGGTAGAACCCGGCGAGGTCGACGAGCGCGCGGTCCAGCGCGTCGCGCTGGGTCCGGGTGGCGCGGGACTTCTGGCGCTTCTCCAGGTCCCGCTCGGCTGCCTTCGCCGCGCGGGCCGCGCCCGCGACGCCCTTGCCGGTCCCGCCCGCGCCCATCGCGACGGCGAGCTCCTCGCGCTCGACCTCGTCGCGCTGCTCGCGCAGCTCGTTCGCCTCGGCCTCCGCCGAGGAGATCAGCGCGTCGGCGTGTGCGAACGCGTCACCGAGGCGGTGCAGGCCGGTCGGGACGGCGAGGATCGACTCCCGCCGCTTGCGGGCGTGTGCGTCGCGGGCCAGCCGCCGGGCTCGGCCGACGTGTCCGCCCGCGACGGACGCGGCCCAGTCGGCCTGGTCGGGGTCGATGCCGTCGCGGTCGCGCAGCACGCCGGCCACGGCCTCCGCGGACGGCGTGCGCAGCGACACCGGGCGGCAGCGGGAGCGGATCGTGATCGGCACGTCGTCCGGGTGGTCGGACGGTGCGCACAGCAGGAACACGGTCTCCGGCGCCGGCTCCTCCACGGCCTTGAGCAGCGCGTTCGAGGCGCCCTCGGTCAGCCGGTCGGCGTCCCCGATGATCACGATCTGCCACGGCGCCGTCGAGGGCTTGCGGGCGGCGAGCTGGACCAGCGCGCGCATCTCGGCGACCGAGATGGACAGTCCCTCCGGGACGATCTCCCGGACGTCGGCGTGCGTACCGGCCATGATCGTGCGGCAGGCTCGGCACTCGCCGCAGCCCTTGTCGGGGCACTGCAGCGCGGCGGCGAACGCCCTCGCCGCGTTCGACCGCCCGGAGCCGGGCGGGCCGGTGAACAGCCAGGCGTGCGTCATCGCGGCCGGGTCGGCCGCGGCCGCGCCGAGCTCGGCCACGACGGCGGGCTGGCCGACGACGTCGTCCCAGACCGACATCTCAGGTGGACGGTTCCGGGCGGCCGGTGACCGGACCGGTGGCCTGGTCGACCTCGGCCGGAGCCGGGACCAGCGGGAACACTCCGTCCCGGACCCGATCGGCGACCTCGTCCTCGGTGCCGTCGGCGTCCACGACGACGTGCCGGTGCGGCTCCACCGCGACCATCCGGGCCAGCAGGCGCTGCACCCGCGCGTGCTCCTCGCCGGCCACCCGCACGGCGCCGCCCGCGGCGTCCGGGGCGCGGTCGAGCAGCACGGACATGTCCGGACGCAGGCGCCCGGAGGCCCAGCGGCCCAGGTACTCGAGCTCGCCGTCGTCGGGTGCGGCGCCCATCTGCTCGGCGGCGACGCCGAACTGCGCCAGCGGGCTGGACAGGAACCGGTCCATCACGACGACGGCGCCCTCGTCGAGCGCCGGTCTGATCACCCGCTCCACGAGGTCGGCGCGCACGGCCGCCGCGGCCAGCGCCTTCGCCCGCGCGCCGGACAGGTTCGCCTCGCGGGTGGCGGCCGTCCATCGGGCGGCGTCGCGCTCCCCGTCGTCCGGTTCGACGACGTGGTGGCCGCGCTCGCGCAGCGCCGCGGCCAGCCGCTCGGCCTGCCGGGCGGTCTCCGCCGGGGTGGCGCCCTCGACGGCGATCAGCACACCCTTGCCGGTGCGCAGCTCGCCGTTGCGCAGGGCGCCGACCAGGTCTTTCAGCAACGGCTCGAGCCTGCGGTCGTCCATCTGCCGGTAGGCGATCGTGCCGACGACCGCGGCCACGATCCCGGCGCCGCCGAGCACGAACCGGGTGCCGTCGACGAGGTACGGGGTGCCGTCGATGGTGATCGTGCGGGTGGCGACGACGCCGACGACGATCGGGACCAGCGACATCGCGCCGAGCAGCACCACGCGCACGAGGGACTGGACGAACGCGTTGACCCGGCCACGGACCTCGTCGGCGACCTGCGTGCCGATGATCGTCAGTCCGGTCAGGAACGCGACGCCCGCGAACCCGCCGACGAACATCACGGCGACGATCGCCATGAACAGGTGCACGGCGACGGCGACGACGGCCAGCGACAGGCCGGCGCCGACGATCGCGGTGCCGAACAACCGGTTGTGCGGCAGCCGCAGCGCCAGCCGCGGCCCGACGGCCATGCCGAGCGCGAGCCCGCCGAACACGGACACGAACAGGATCGAGTACGCGGCGTCGCCGCCGCCGAGACTGGACGAGTAGAGCTTCGCCGTCGCGATCACGGCTCCGCCCGCGGTGAACGCACCGATGATGCCGATCACCAGGCCGCGGATCAGCGGCGTCGTCGCGACGAACGTGAACCCGTCGCGCAGCATGAACACCAGCGACGGCGGCGTGGTGGCCCGCTCGGACGGTGCGGTCTTCCCGGACAGCTCCGGGATGCGGAACCACACCATCAGCGCGGAGAATAGGAACGCGAACGAGTTGACGAACAGCGCCAGGTAGACGGCCGTGGTCGGGGAGTTCGCGTCCACCAGCGGGCCGAACTTGGTCACGAGCGCGAACAGGCCGGCGCCGCCCGCGACCGCGACCCCGTAGGTGACGACGAGGCCGAGCTGGGCCGCCGTCTCCATCTGGTCCGGGCGGCGCAGCAGGTTCGGCACCGCCGCGTCCTTCGCCGGGATCCAGAACATCGCGCACAGCTCGATCAGGAACGTGGCCGCGAGCAGCCACCACAGCGAGCCGACGATCGGGATGGAGATCAGGAGCCCGAACTTGAGGAAGTCGCACGTGGCCATCAGCTTGCGACGGTCGAACCGGTCGGCCAGCGCACCGGCCAGCGGGCCGAACAGCAGCGACGGCAGCAGCTTGACGGCGACCGTACCGCCGAGCGCGAAGCTCTGCGCCGCGTAGCCGGAGCCTGCGGCCAGGTGCGTGGCCAGCGACGTCAGGGCCAGGACGGACAGCCACTCACCGGTCGACGTGATCGCCGTGACCGTCCACAGGCGCCGGAACGCCGGGATCGCCAGCACGGAGGAGACGCGGTGCGACGTCGGCGCGGAGACCTGGGGGCTCGCCGGGGAACCGATCGCGGCTCACCTCCTCCTGTGGGGCCCGCCCGTGGGCCGATCGGCGGGGAGACATCTCACGAATCCGGCGGGCACGGGCTATACGGCCAGGGTAGTAGTCGACCCCGACACTTCGCCGCGAGGGCCGGGGGCTAGTCCCGTCGCGCCGGTGTGCGGCTACACGATCGACGCGATCGTCTGCACCAGGATCAGCGCGAACACCAGTACGAAGAAGAGGGTGAAGACCCGGGCGCCGAGGCGGCTGCGGGTGTGCCGGGCGAAACCGAACAACGACGGGTCCGGCTCGACCCGGGGGCGGGACGCGCGGGCGTCGGCGGCGTTCGGGACGACGGGACCCGTCCGGACGACCGGCGGGCGGCGCGGTGACGGCAGTGGGGGGCGGGGGACGAGCGGCGTCCGCAACGGTGTGCGCGGCGACGGCGGGACGGCCGGTTCCGGTGTGCGTGGCGCGGGTGGGCCGGGGCTCCGACCGGGCTCGTCGTCCGCGGTCGCCGGTTCAGGCGTGTCGACGACGGCCACGGGAACGTCCTCGGGCTCGGCCCCCTTCTCGCCGGACGCCCCCGGAACGCCGTCGTCAGCGGCGCGCGCCGGGACGTCGTCCTCGGAGGACGCCGGAGCGCCGTCGTCGGAGGCGTCGACCTCGGGAGCCTCGGCGGCCGGGACGGCGTCGTCGGGCTGCACGTCGGCCTCGCAGGCCTCGCCGGCCTCGGCCTCCGCCGGCAGGTCGTCCGTGTCGGACGGGTCGGTCGCGACCCGTCGCTCCGCCTCGCGCTGGGCGACCAGACGCGCCACGCCCCAGCGACCGTCGTCGCCGCCGGTCCCGGGGAGCGGGCGGGAACGCGCACGCGGCCATCGCACGGCGGAGAGCACTCCGGACCGCGCCGCGGCCCGCCCGGCCGTCGATCGGTCCTCACGGGTGCCCGGCGCCCGCCCGGACGCCGGCGTCAGCCGGTTCCCGGTAGGCGACATCCCCGCATGCTAAGCCCGCCGGGTGGCATCCGGCGACGTCCACACGCGACCGTCGCCGATCTGGGCACGGACGGGTGACCTGCGGCGACGAGTCGCCTGCGCCGGTTGGCCGGACGGGGTACGGATCGGCCGCCACGCGATGGTCACGATCGCCGCCGTGCCGTGGCGATCGATCGCTCGCACGGATCGGTCGTCACGTCGTGGCCGGTCGGGCGGCCGTACCGTGGCGCCCGGTTCCCCGGCGTCCCCCGTGTGCCTGCCGCCGCATCCGACGGCGGGGAGGTCCACGCCGAGGTCAGCCGCCACCCGGTGCGGGCGGCGCGGCCGTGGGTGGTGCCGCGCCCGGCAGGGTCGGTATCGGCGGTGGCGGCGGGACCGATCCGGTGCTCACCTGCAGCGTGATGCGCTGGCCCGGAAGGGCGGCACCGCGCGGGGTCTGGCCGATCACCGTGCCCTTGGGGGCCCGGTTGTCGACGTCCCGGGTGGTGACGGTCCAGCCGCCGCCCTCGAGCTCGGCGCGGGCGTCGGAGAGCCGGTCGCCGACGACGTCGGGAACCCGCGACTCCGAGCCGCCCTCCAGGTACCGGGCCTCCGTCGGCGGCAACGGTTCCGTCGGTTTGCCGGCCAGCAGCGGGTTCACCGCTCCGTACCAGGTCTCGGCGGGCGTCTTGCCACCGAAGATGTTGCCGTTGCCGCAGGGGAACGGCGCGGACCCGCTGTCGCACAGCGGGCGGGGCGAGTTCGAGTTGTCGAACGTGATCACCGCGCCGGCCATCTGCGGCACTCCGCCGACGAACGCCGCCGACTTGTGCTGCTGCGTGGTGCCGGTCTTGCCCATCATCGGCCGGTTCCAGCCCGCCGACCGCGCCGCCGCCGCCGAGGTGCCGCTGGTGTCGTCCTTGCTCAGGCCGGTGACCAGCGTGTTCGCCAGGCCGGGATCGACGGCCTGCTGGCAGCCCTCCTCGGTGAACGGCACCGGCTTGCCGGCCGCGTCGGTGATCGAGTCGATCGGGGTCGGTGGGCACCACTTGCCGCCGGACAACAGCGTCGCGCTCACGTTGGACAGTTCCAGCACGCTCGTCGGCGTGGTGCCCAGCGTGAACGACGCGAGCTTCTGGTCCTTGGTCACCTGGGCGATCGACTTGCCGGTGCGCTGGCCGGTGTTCGGGTCCGTGAACGGCGTCGTGGCCAGGCTCTTCATACCGAGCCGCACGGACATGTCGACGACGTCCGGGATGCCGGTGTACTCCTCGAGCTTGATGAACCCGGTGTTCGGCGACGTCGCGAGCGCGTCCTGCATGGACAGCACCGGTGGGTACGTGCCCGCGTTCGCGACCGGGATCGGCCGGGCGCTTCCGTCCAGGTAGATCGGCGACGCGTAGCCGGACGGCGGGATGTCCATCTGGTAGTTGATGCCGAGGCCCTTCTCCAGCGCGGTGGCCGCGGTGAAGATCTTGTAGACCGAACCGGCACCGAGGTTCACCGGCTGGTAGGGCAGGCCGTAGCTGGTCTCCTCGGAGTCCGCGTTCAGGCCGAACGTGCGGTTCGCGCCCATCGCGAGCACGCGGTGCTTGTCCTGCCCAGGCTGCACCAGCGCCATCGCGTTGGCCACGTTCGGAGCGTCCGGCGCGACCCGGTCCACGGAGTTCTTGATCTGCCGCATCGCTTCGCGGTCGAGCGTGGTCCTGATCGTGTAGCCGCCGCGGTTGATCTGCTCGGTCGAGAAGCCGGCCTCGGTCAGGTACTGCACGACGTACTTGCAGAAGAACCCGGTGTCGCCCGCGCCGATGCAGCCGTTGGGCACCTGGACCAGCGGGTTCGACACGCCCAGCGGCGAGGAGATCGCCTGCTGCGCCTGCTGGTCGTTGATCATGCCCTGCTGGCGCATCTGGTCGATCACGACGTTGCGCCGCTCGGTCGCGGTCTGCGGGTGCTGGATCGGGTCGAACTGGGTGGTCGAGCGCACCATCCCGGCCAGCATCGCGGCCTGCGGGACGGTCAGCTTGTCCGGCGTGGTGTTGAAGTAGGTACGGGCGGCCGCGGCGACGCCGTAGGACCCGTTGCCCATGAACACGATGTTCAGGTAGCGGTTGAGGATCTCGTCCTTGGACAGCTGACGCTCCAGCTGCAGCGCGATCCGCGCCTCCTTGAGCTTGCGCGCCGGCGTCTGCTCGGTGGCCTTCAGCCGCTCCGCCTCGGTCTGCGCCTCGACGTAGAGCATGTAGTTCTTCACGTACTGCTGGGTCAGCGTGGACGCACCCTGCACGACGTCGCCGGACGCCGAGTTCGCGATCACCGCGCGGATCGTGCCCTGCCAGTCCACGCCCTGGTGCTCGTAGAACCGGCGGTCCTCGATCGCCAGGATCGCGGCCTTCATGGCCGGCGAGATCTGCTCGTTCGTGACGTTGGTGCGGTTCTGGTCGAACAGGTAGGCGATCGGCTGGCCCGCCGAGTCGGTCAGCGTCGTGGTCAGCGGCGCCTGCGTGTTGACCAGGTCGGCGGAGCTGGAGCTCACGCTGTCCCCGGCCTCGTTGGACAGCACACCGAGACCGGCCGCCGCCGGGAACGCCATCCCGGCGGTGACGACGCCGGCGAGCACGCAGAGGCCGGCGAGCACGCCGATCGGTCGCAGGAGATGGCGCGGGAACCTCACATCGGCAGCGTACTGGGCACCACGTCATGTACCCGTCAGGTCGGGCCCGCCCGGTTGCGTAGTTTTGCGCGCTGCCGGTGACCGGCCACAGGACGAAGAATCGTCTCCTACAGCGCGGGCCCCGTCCCGCCCTTCCCGACCGCTCAGCGGCGGCCCGTCCGGGCCCGCCCGTCGCCCCCGAGGTGGAACCTCCCATGTCAGAACACGCCCCGGCGTCCGTCACCACCCTGCCCACGACCGACCGGCCGGCCAGGCCGTCCCGCCCCCGGCTGCGCGCGGCCGGACGGCGCCCGGACGGCCCGGTGTGGAACTGGCGGAGCGCGGCGCGCTGCCGGACCGAGAACTCCGACGAGCTGTTCGTCACCGGGGCACGCCAGCGCGACGCGCGCGAGTTCTGCGTGGTCTGCCCGGTGCGCACGGAGTGCCTCGCGCACGCGCTGGACCAGCAGATCGAGTTCGGCGTGTGGGGCGGCATGACGGAGCGGGAGCGCCGCGCACTGCTGCGCCGTCGCCCGGACGTCAGCAGCTGGGCCCGGCTGCTCGGCCGCGCGCGCACCGACCACTACGCGAGCAGCACGGCGGTCTGACCGGCTCGGCCCCGTCCGGCCGGGTGCCGGACCGTCCGTCGCACCGCCGGACAGTGGGACCGACGCGACACCGACCGGTTGCTCGCGGCCGGCCGCCCGGGCGAGTAGCACCCGTCGAAACTGCGAGTAGCGCGGTACTCATGTGCCGCGACCGCGCCCGCCGCATGCTTCTGACCAGGCCGGACGGACCGGCAGGACGTCGGAAGGGCGGTGGTCGCGATGAGCATGATCCTGGTTCAGGAGATCGGGCGCTGGCGGTGCGAGTCGCCCCGGACCGAGGCCGACGGCCTCCGTCTGACCCGCCTGGTCACCGACGAGGTCGAGCGGCGTCCGTCGCTGGACCCGACCCTGCTGGCCGCACTGGACGTCCTGGCCGACCGGCACCGCGGACACGATCGCCGTCTCGACACGTTCCTCGAGACCGTGCTGTCCGGCCGCGCCGACGACCACCCCCGGGCCGCGTGACACACCGCGGCTCGGGGTGCCGGGACCACGAGCGGGCCGTGCCGACAGCCTCAGCGCCGGTACCGGCCCGCGTACCGGGCCGCCGCTGCGGCACGTTGCTCGGCGGTGCGCTCCGCCCGGCCCTCCTCGGCCGCCCCGGCCGGGAAGCCCGCCTTCCGCACCCGGTGGTCGACCGAGGCGTCCATGATGAACAGCGCGTACTGGAACGCGACCAGCCAGCCGAGCAGCACCGCGCACAGGCGCACCCACAGCGGGCCGGGCACCAGCAGCAGCACCGGCACCGCCACGGGGCTCATCTGCACGAACGCCCGCGCCATGTGCCGCCACCGCCAGCCGGCACACGTCGCGTCGTGGAGCACCCAGTCGCGGTAGCGCTCGGGCAGCGCCCCACCGAACGCGAACCACAGCCAACGCAGCGGGCCGGGGCGCCGAGGGGTCACACGTCGACGGTATCGGGCCGGCACCGGCGAGGTGACCGTCCCGACGTGTGACCTCACACATTGCGTAATTGCCGACTCTTGCAATTATTGTTCCGCGCGACCGCTCGGCGGTCGGGCGAAGGGAGATCGAGGTGGCACTGCGACGCGGGCGGATCCCGGTCGGGACGGGCGGCCTGTGGCGCCGGATCCGCCGGATCGGTCGCGCGGCCGAACCGGCCCCGCCACCCCCGGAACGCCTCCCGGGTCACGCGGCCGCGGCGCTGCGCGGGTCGGTCCAGGTCCGGCACGTCGACGCCGGGTCGTGCAACGGCTGCGAGGTCGAGATCGGTTCGGCGTTCGGCCCGGTGTACGACGCGGACCGGTACGGCGCCCGGCTGGTCGCCTCGCCCCGGCACGCGGACGTGCTGGCGGTGACCGGCCCGGTGACCCGGAACATGGAGGTCGCGCTGCGCCGGACGCACGAGGCCGTCCCGACGCCCAACCTCGTGGTGGCGATCGGCGACTGCGCGCGCAACTGCGGCGCGTTCGCCGACGCCTACGGGGTGGTCGGCGCCGTCGGTGACGTGATCGGCGTCGACGTCGAGGTCGCCGGCTGCCCGCCGCGCCCGGAGGACATCGTCGCCGCGCTGCGGTCCGTGACCGGTCGATGATCGCCTCCCAGGCGTGGTTGCTCGGCGCGGCGTGCGCTGGCACGACAGCGGCGGTCGTGACCGTTCCGGCCCCGCGGGCCGCACGGCCGGCCGTCGTCGGGGCGGGCGTCACCGCCTGCGGGACCGCCGCGCTCGTCGCCGGCGTGACCGCCGTGACCGGGCCGGCCTGGTCGGTACGGGCGCCCGGCCTGCTGCCGCTGTCCGGGGTCACGATCGCGCTCGATCCGTTGAGTGGTGTCTTCGTCGGCGTCGTCGGTCTGGTCGCGGTGTGCGCGGGCGTGTTCGGCATCGGCTACACCGCGCGCGGAGGGCTGACCGGGCGGACCGTGCAGGCGGCACTTCCGCTGTTCGTGCTGGCCATGCTGCTCGTACCGGCGGCCGGCAGCGTCGGCACGCTGCTGCTGGGCTGGGAGCTGATGGCGTCGGCGTCGCTGCTGCTGGTGCTCGCCGAGCACCACCACCGGCCCGAGGTCGCCTCGGCGGGTCGCTGGTACGCGGTGATGACCCACCTCGGTTTCGTCGCCGTGCTGGCCGGGCTCCTGCTGTTCGCCGGGCACGCCGCCGACGGGTCGTTCCCCGCCCTGCGGGCCGCCGCGGCCGGGCTGGGCCCTGGCATCGCGACGGCCGTGTTCGCGCTGGTGCTCGTCGGGTTCGGGTCGAAGGCGGGCATCGTGCCGCTCCACGCGTGGCTGCCGAGGGCCCACCCGGAGGCGCCCAGCCACGTGTCCGCGCTGATGTCCGCGGCGATGGTCACGATGGGCGTGTACGGGCTGGTCCGGGTCGGCTTCGACCTGCTCGGCGGCGGACCGGCCTGGTGGTGGGTGCTGGTGTTGCTGCTGGGCGCCGCGTCGGCCGTGTACGGGATCCTGCAGGCCGCCGTCGCTACCGACCTGAAGGTCCTGCTCGGGTACTCGACCACCGAGAACATGGGACTGGTGCTGGTCGGCGTCGGCGCGGCCGGGCTGTTCGCCGCGTCCGGGCAGCGGACGGTGGCCGGGCTCGCGCTCGCCGCCGCGCTGCTGCACGTGCTCGCGCACGCCGCGTTCAAGACACTGCTGTTCCTTGCCGCCGGGTCGGTCGTGCAGGGCACCGGGACCCGCGACCTGGACGAGCTCGGCGGGCTGCGCACGCCGATGCCGGTGACGACCGCCGCGTTCGGGCTGGGCGCCCTGGCCGGGTCCGCGCTGCCGCCGGGCGCGGCGTTCGTCGGCGAGTGGCTGCTGCTCCAGGCGCTCGTGCACGGCCTGCCCGACGGCGGGGTCGCGGCCGCCGTCGTGCTGCCGGTCGCCGTGGCGGCACTGGCGCTGACCGCGGGAATGGCGGTGGTGACGTTCGTCAAGGCGTTCGGGGTCGGGTTCCTGGCCCGGCCCCGGTCCGCGGCGGCGGCCGCGGCCGTCGACGGGCCGGCGACCGTGACGGCCGGCCTGGCGGTGGCCGGGACGGCCTGCGCGCTGCTCGGGCTGCTGCCCTACGTGGTGCTGCCCGCGATCGGGCGGGTGGCCGCCGCGACCGTCGCCTCGGACGACCCGGTGACGGCGGACGCGCTGGTCGTCCGGCTCGCCGGGTTCACGGGCTCGCTCTCCCCGCTGCCGGTCGCGGCCGCCGTCGGCACGGCGGCGCTCGCGGTGGCCGTGGCGGTCCGACTGCTCGCCCCCGGACGGCGGCGCGCGACGCCCGCCGTCGTCCGGCCGTGGGACTGCGGCGCGGGCCCCATGCCGGCACGTACCGAGTACACGGCCACCTCGTTCGCCGAGCCGCTGCAGCGCGTGTTCGACGACGTCGTGCGCCCGGAGAGCGACGTCGACGTCACCCACCACCGGGAGTCGCGGTACCTGGTCGACGCCGTGCGGTACCGGCTACGCGTACCGGACCGGATCGAACACCGGCTGTACCTGCCGGTGCTGGCCGCGGTGCGGGCATGGGGACGCGCGGCGACCCGGCTCGCCGACGGCAGCGTGCACCGCTATCTCGGCTACGGCTTCGTCACCCTGTGCGGCGCGCTCGCGGTGCTGGCGGTGACCCGATGACCGCCCAGGGACTGCTGGGCGCCGGCGTGCAGCTCGTGCTCGTCGTGGCCGGGGCTCCGCTACTGGTGGGCCTGATGCGCCAGGTGCGGGCCCGGCTGGAGGGGCGGGCAGGCGCCGGGGTCGGCCAGCCGTGGCGCGACGTGCGCAAGCTGTTCGGCAAGGACCCGGTGACCCCGCGTGGGACCTCCGAGGTGTTCCGGGCGGCGCCCCTGGTGACGGTGGCCACGACGGTCGCGGTGGTGGCCGTGGTGCCGTTCGTGTCGACCTCGACGGTGCCGGAGCCGGGCGCCGACCTGTTCGTGGTCGTCGCGCTGCTGACCGCGGGCGCGGTCGCGACGGCGCTGGCCGGGCTGGACACCGGGACCGCGTTCGGCGGGATGGGGGCGAGCCGGGCGATCACGATCCTGGCGCTCGTCGAACCCACCCTGCTGGTGGCCGTGCTGGCGCTGTCGGTGCGCGTCGGTTCGACGGACATCGCCGACATCGTGTCCGCCACCCTGGCCGACCCGGCCCGGGTGACGAGCCCGGCGGGTGTGCTCGCCGCGGCGGGACTGGCGCTGGCGATCGTCGCCGAGACCGGGCGGCTCCCGGTGGACAACCCGAGCACCCATCTCGAGCTGACGATGGTGCACGAGGCGATGGTGCTCGAGTACGCGGGCCCGGACCTCGCGCTGGTCGAGCTCGCGTCGGCGATGCGGCTGACCGTGTTCCTCGGGCTGTGGTCGACGCTGTTCCTGCCGTGGGGGGTGGCCACCGGCACGGGCGTTGCGGAGCTGGCGCTCGGCGCCGTCCTGATCGTCGTCAAGATCGCGGTGCTCGGTGCGGCGCTGGCCGCGGCCGAGGTGTTCGTGGCGAAGCTGCGGCTGTTCCGCGTCCCCGAGCTGCTGGCGGGCTCGTTCCTGCTGACCGTGCTCGCCGTCGTCGCGGCGCTGGTGCCGGCGTGACCGCGCCCGGAGCGCACCTTCTCGACCTGTGTGCGGGCACGCTCCTGCTCACCGCCGTGCTGATCCTCTGGCGTCGCGAGCTGTCCGTCGTCGTCCGGATCTTCACCGTTCAGGGCCTCTCGCTCGCCGCGATGATCGCGGTGGTGGCGGCGACCGAGGGCTCGGCCGATCTGTGGGCCGTTGCGGCCGGGGTGCTGGTGCTGCGGGCCGGGGTGCTGCCGCACCTGCTGCGGCGGACGCTGACCGGCGGGGCGGCCGACCGGCGGGAGACGAGCCCGCTGGTCAACGTCGCGTCCTCGCTGCTCACCGCCGCGCTGCTGACGCTGCTGGCGGTTGCGGTGTCGCCGCCGCTCGTCGCGCTGGCGCCGTCGCCCGCCACGGCCGCGATCCCGGTCGGGCTGGCCGTCGTGCTGATCGGGTTCTTCGTGCTGGTGACCCGGCGCCGGGCGGTGTCGCAGCTGGTCGGGTTCCTGCTGATGGACAACGGGATCACCGCCGTCGGGTTCCTGACCACGGCCGAGCCGGGGCTCGTCGTCGAACTCGGCGTGTCGCTCGACCTGCTCCTCGCCGTACTCGTGCTGGGCGTGCTGACGGGGCGGATCCGGACCGCGTTCGGCGACACCGACCTCGACGAGCTCAGGGAGCTGCACGACTGATGGTCCTGCTGGTACTGGTCGCTCCCGTCGCCCTGCCCGCGCTGGCCGCGGCCGGTCATCTCCTCGTGCGCAGGCGCCGGGTGCGGGCGTGGCCGGGCATCGTGTCGGCCTGCCTCGTGCTCACCGCGGCCGTCGCGCTGGCCGTGCTGGTCACGTCCGGGGACCCGCCCGCGACGCCGTGGGCCCTGCTCCGCGCGGACGCGCCGAGCGCGTTCATGCTGCTGGTGGTCGCCGCCGTCGGGCTGATCGCGTGCGTCGCGACGCCCGCGCACCTGCGCGGCGAGATCCGCGCCGGCCGGGCCACCGCGCGGACCGCGGCCCGGCACTGCGCGCTGGTCCAGCTGTTCCTGTCCACCATGGCGCTGGCCGTACTCGCGGCGAACCTGGGGCTGCTCTGGGTGGCGATCGAGGCGACCACCGTGGTGACCGCATTCCTGGTCGGGCAGCGGCGCACCCGCCCGGCCGTGGAGGCGGCGTGGAAGTACGTGGTGATCTGCTCGACCGGCATCGCGCTGGCCCTGCTGGGGACGCTGCTGCTGGACTCCGCCGCGGGCCACGCCGGCTCCGGGCTGGCCTGGGTCGACCTGCAGGCCGCGGCGGGCGGGCTGGAACCCGGCGTCACCCGGATCGCCGTGGTGCTGCTCGTGCTGGGCTTCGGCACGAAGGCCGGGCTGGCCCCGCTGCACGCGTGGCTCCCGGACGCGCACAGCCAGGCCCCGGCTCCGGTGTCGGCGTTGATGTCGGGTGTGCTGCTGTCGATCGCCTGCTACGCACTGCTGCGGGTGCGCGCCGTCTCGGACGCGGCGCTGGGCCCCGCGTTCGCCCGCGGCCTGCTGGTGCTCGTCGCGCTCGCGTCACTGGCGATCGCGGCGAGCCTGCTGCTGGCCCAGCGCGACTACAAGCGGATGCTGGCCTACTCGAGCATCGAGCACATGGGACTGCTCGCGCTCGGCGCGGCCGTCGGCGGCCCGGTCGCCACCGCCGCCGTGCTGCTGCACGTGCTCGGCCACGGCCTGGCCAAGAGCACGCTGTTCCTGACGGCCGGGCACGTGTCGCAGTACACCGGCACCAGCCGGATCGACGACGTCACCGCGCTCGCCGCGCGCTCCCCGGTGCTGGCCGGGTGCTTCGGGGCCGGCGTGCTGGCCCTCGTCGGGTTCCCGCCGTTCAGTCTGTTCGCCAGCGAGCTGGCGATCGCCGGTGCCGGGTTCGACGCCGGCCTGGGCTGGGCCGTCGCCGTCGCGTTCGTGCTCGTCCTGGTCGCCTCCGCGGCCCTGCTCGGACACACCGGCCGGATGCTGCTCGGCCCGGCCACGTCCTGGCGGGGCACGGAACCGGACCCGCGCAGGTCAGGTCCCGTCACGACCGGCCCGGCCGCTGCCGGACGGACCGACCCGGGACCGACCTCCGAGCACACCGTCGCCGACCACGTCATCCGGCCCGCCGACGTCCCGGGCGCGGCCCGCGTCCCCGGCACCGCCGCACTGCCGGGGACGGCGGTCGCGGCGATCGTCGGCGGCCTGGCGGCGTGCGCGCTGCTGGGCGTCACCACCGGACCGCTCGGCACGCTCGTCGGCCAGGCGGCAGCCGTCCTGTCCGGAGGAGCGCCATGACGACCGGGACCACCACCGCCCACCGCACCGCGTACGACGTCACCCACGGCGAGCTGGAGCGGCGGGCCGTCGCCCTGCTCGACGACGGCTTCCGGCTCGCGCTCCTCGCGGGCCACGACGACGGCGCGGGGCACCTGCGCGCGGTGTACCTGTTCACCGCCGCCCGCCCCGACCGTCGGGTCGAGCTGCACCTGCACCTGGGCCCGGACCGCAGGCGGGTACCCAGCCTGGCCGCGCACTCGTTCCCGGCCGGCCGGTTCGAGCGCGAGATGCGCGACCTGTTCGGGATCGTCCCGGTCGACCATCCGCTACCCCGTCGGCTGGTCCGGCACTTCCACTGGCCGCGCGGCTGGTACCCGATGCTCGGCGACGCCGGCCCGCCGCCGGCGTTCGGCCAGGCGGACGGGCCCTACCCGTTCCGCGCCGTGGAGGGCCCCGGCGTCTACGAGATCCCGGTCGGCCCCGTGCACGCCGGCATGATCGAGCCGGGCCACTTCCGCTTCTCCGTGGTCGGCGAGACGATCCTCAACCTCAAGGCGCGGCTGTGGTTCGTGCACCGCGGCGTCGAGAAGCTGTTCGAGGGCCGCACGGCGGACCGCGGGGTGGAGCTCGCCGAGCGGGTCAGCGGGGACACCTCCGTCGGGCACGCACTGGCCTACTGCCAGGCCGTCGAGGACGCCACCGGCACCGCCCCCGGCGCGCACGGCGCGCGGCTGCGGGCCGTGCTGCTGGAGCTGGAGCGGCTCTACAACCACGCCACCGACATCGGGGCCCTGTGCAACGACGTCGGTCTCGCCGTGCTGAACAACCACGCCCAGCGGATCCGCGAGCAGTTCCTGCGGATCAACGACGAGGTGGCCGGTCACCGGTTGCTGCGCGGCGCCGTCGCACCCGGCTCGGTCAGGGTGCGCCGGCTGCCGGACCCGGCCAGGGTGCGTGCGCTGGGCGCGGACCTGGCCGAGGTGGCCGATCTCGCGCTCGGCAACAGCGTCGTGCGCGACCGGTTCGCCGGCACCGCCGTCCTCACCCCCGAGCAGGCGCACGACCTGGGCACGCTGGGCTACGTGGCGCGCGCGTCCGGCCTCGACGTGGACGCGCGCACCGACCACCCGGTGTCCGGCGTCCCCGCCCCGCCGTCCGTGCCGGCGCCCGAGGGAACGCGCGGCGGTGACGTGCTCGCCCGGTTCGTGACGCGGGTCCGGGAGGTGCAGGAGGCGGCGGCACTGATCGAGGTGCTGGTGCGGGAGGTCGACGGCCGGCTGCTGGCCCGCGCCGACCCGGACCGTGCGGCGACACCGACGGCGGGCAGCGGGGTGGGGATCGTCGAGGGATGGCGCGGCACGGTCGTGCACCGGGTGGAGGTCGGTCCCGACGGGACCCTGCGCCGGGTCAAGATCGTCGACCCGAGCTTCCTGAACTGGCCCGCGCTGCCGGTGGCTCTGGCCGGCACGATCGTTCCGGACTTCCCGTTGACCAACAAGAGCTTCAACCTCTCCTACGCCGGGAACGACCTCTGAACGCGCGGCCGGGAGGACCGGCCCCGGGTCGAGGAGTTGCTAAGATTTGCAAGACATCTCCGGGAGCGCGGCGCCGCCGCACGGAACGGGCGACCAGCCGAAGCGGGTGCGACGGGACATGCCATCGAGCGGGGACCGGCGGCCCGCGGTGACCCACCGACCGCTGTACCAGGCCAAGGCCGAGTTCTTCAAGACGCTCGGGCACCCGGTGCGGATCCGGGTGCTGGAGCTGCTGAGCGAGCGCGAGCACGCGGTGTCCGAGCTGCTCGGCGAGATCGAGGTCGAGCCTGCGAACCTCTCCCAGCAGCTCGCCGTGCTGCGCAAGGCGGGCCTGGTCGGCAACCGCAAGGAGGGCTCCGCCGTGCACTACTCGCTGACCAGCACCCGGGTCGCCGAGCTGCTCGGGGTGGCCAGGGCGATCCTCACCGGAGTTCTGTCCGAACAGATCGAGCTGCTGGAGGACCTGCGCTCCAGCTGAGCGGGTCAGGCCTGGGTGGCCGCCGCCGGAGCGGCCGGTTCGTCGCCCGCCAGGAGCTCCCCGACGCGGCGCAGGCCGTCGAGGTCGGCGATGTCGCCGGCGATCGCGGGCACCCGCACCACCGGCACCGACGGGTGCGCGCCGGAGAAGCGGGTGAGCAGGTGCTCCTCGCGCTCGGCCAGCTCGACGCGGTCGGCGTGCAGGCGCAGCACGGCGGCCGCGATCTGCGACCCGGCGCCACCCACGTTCTCCGCGGCACTGCGCGCGCGTGCCGCGGACACCGGCGCCAGCACCGGATGGGTCCGGTTCAGCACCAGCCCGGAGAGCGGCATGTCCTCCCCGGACAGGCGGTCGGTGAAGTAGGCGGCCTCGCGCAGCGCGTCCGGCTCCGGAGCGGCGACGACGAGGAACGCCGTCCCCGGCGAGCGCAGCAGCGCGTAGGTCTTCTGCGCCCGCTCCTGGAACCCGCCGAACATCGTGTCGAACGCCTGCACGAACGCGGACGCATCGGCCAGCATCTGGCCGCCGAGGATCGTGCCGACGGCCTTCGCGAACAGCCCGAACCCGGCTCCGACGAGCTTGCGGATGCCGCGGCCGCCGGCCCGCGCGGGGGACGACAGCAGCCGGATCATCCGGCCGTCGAGGAACGTGGACATCCGCTGCGGCGCGTCCAGGAAGTCCAGTGCCGACCGCGACGGCGGGGTGTCCACGACGACCAGGTCCCACTTCCCGGTCGCGACGAGCTGGCCCAGCTTCTCCATGGCCATGTACTCCTGCGTTCCGGAGAACGACGAGGAGATGGTCTGGTAGAACGGGTTCTCGATGATCTTGGCCGCGCGGTCCGGCGGGGCGTGCCCGTGCACCATCTCGTCGAACGTGCGGCGCATGTCCAGCATCATCGCGCTCAGCGTCCCGCGGTCCGGCCCACCCACACCGGCGACCGCGTGTGGCTCGTTGTCCAGCGCCTCCAGGCCGAGCGCCTGTGCGAGCCTGCGGGCCGGGTCGATCGTCAGCACGACGACCTGCCGTCCCCGTTCGGCCGCACGCAGGGCGAGCGCGGCGGACGTCGTCGTCTTGCCGACGCCTCCGGAACCACAGCAGACGACGACACGGGTGTCCGGGTCGTCGAGCACGGCATCGACGTCGAGTTCGGGGGCCTTGCGTGTCACCGACGTTCCTCCAGCGCGACGCCCTGTTCGGTCATCGACTCGGCCAGCTCGTAGAGCGTGCCCAGGTCCACCCCGCCGAGGTGCTGCGGCAGCGTGACCCGGGAGATCGGCGGGTCCAGCTGGGTGTCCAGCCGGGCCAGCGCCGCTGTCTCCCCGGCGACCTGCACGGCGTGTTCGACGGTCTCGGCGACCAGCCCGTCGATCTCCTCCGGTGCCAGCTCGAGACCGGCGCCCGCGAGCCCGTTGCGCACCCGGGAGGCGTCCACCCGGCCGTGCGCGGCGGCGGTCAGCGACCGGTCCGGCAGCCACTGCTCGCGCATCCGGTTCACGAACACGGTCCCGACCGGGAGACCTGCGCTCTCCAGCTCGTCGATCGTCTCCAACGTCTCGGTGACCGGCAGGTCGGCGAGCAGCGTCACCAGGTGCACGGCCGTGCGTTCCGAGTGCAGCAGCTCCTCGACGCCCTTGGCCTGCCCGTGGATCGGGCCGGTGCGGGCCAGGTCGGCCATCGCGCGGGTGACGTCGAGGAACGTGACCAGCCGTCCGGTCGGCGGGGCGTCGAGCACCACGGCGTCGTAGACGGGGCGGCCGTTCTCCGTGCGGGACACGCACTCCTTCGCCTTGCCGGTGAGCAGCACGTCGCGCAGGCCGGGAGCGAGCGTCGTCGCGAACTCGACGGCGCCCATCCGCCGGAGCGCGTGCCCGGCCATCCCGAGCCGGTAGAACATCTCGAAGTACTCGAGCAGGGCGGCCTCGGCGTCCACGGCCAGCGCGCGAACCTCTCCGCCACCCGGGGCGACGGCGATCCTCCGCTCCTCGTAGGGCAGCGGCGGGGTGTCGAACACCTGGGCGATGCCCTGACGACCCTCGACCTCGACGAGCAGCGTCCGGCGACCGCCAGCGGCGAGCGCGATCGCGAGGGCCGCGGCGACCGTGGTCTTGCCGGTGCCGCCCTTGCCGGACACCACGTGCAGACGCGCCGAGCGGAGCCGGGCGGGCCACGGGTCGGGGCGGACGGACGTCGTCACGGGCCTCAGACTACGGAGCGCGGGGCAGGTCGGCCCGGTGACGAACGTCGCCGTCCGCCGAGGCCGGGAGGATGATCGACTCCACGGCCGTTACCCTTTTTCCATGAGCTCCCCCGGCGTCCAGAAGTGGGAATACCTCAGCGCACCGGTGCTGATCCACAACACGAAGGCGATCCTGGACAACTTCGGTCAGGACGGCTGGGAGCTGGTGACCATCACCACGGGCGCCAACCCCGAGCAGCTGGTGGCGTTCTTCAAGCGCCCGGTCCAGGCATGACGCCGAAGGCCAAGCTGGCCGAGCTGGGGATCACGCTCCCGCCGGTCGCGACCCCGGCCGGGGCGTACATCCCGGCCCGTCGCTCCGGGAACCTCGTGTTCACGGCCGGCCAGGTGCCGTTCGTGGACGGCAAGCTCCCGGCCACCGGCAAGATCGGCGGTGACGTCTCCGCGGAGCAGGCCTACGACCTGGCCCGGATCTGCACGCTGAACGCGCTGGCCGCGATCGACGCGCTCGTCGGCCTGGACGCCGTGACCGGTGTGGTGAAGGTCGTCGGCTTCGTCGCGTCCTCGCCGGACTTCGGCGGGCAGCCCGGCGTGATCAATGGCGCGTCCGACCTGCTGGGCGAGGTGTTCGGGGAGGCCGGGGCGCACGCACGTTCCGCCGTAGGCGTCGCCGAGCTGCCGCTGAACGCGCCCGTCGAGGTCGAGCTGGTCGTCGAGGTCGGTTGACCGTGACCGCCGTCGTCGAGGGCGCCCCCGTGCAGGTTGCGGGACACGAGCTGCTGGTCCGGCTCGCCGGACGGCTGCCCGACGACGTGGTGTGGCGCCTGCGCGACTGGCTCGCCGCGGGCGCGCTCGGCTCCGTCGCCGCCGTGCTGCCGCGCGCCCTGCTGCGGCACCGGCTCGGCGTCACCGACCTCGAGCGCGAGCTGCTGTGGCGGTGCGTGGGCGAGCGGTCGCCGTCGTCGCGCATGGTCGACACCGTGCTGCCGTTGCCCGAGCTCGACGACCCGGGCGTCGCGTTCTCGGCGGGCACCGTGACGCACGATCTCGCGGCGATGTCCGCGACGTCCGTCGCCGCGGGCCACGCCGGGGTCGAGGAGCTGCGCCAGAGCTGGCGCGGTCCGCGCGGCGAGCAGCGGGTCCTGGTGGTGCTCGGCGCCGAGCGGCCGTGGGAGCTGACCGGGACGCTGCAGCGTCTGTTGCGCGTGCACGGCGACCGCACGCCGTGCGTCGAGGTGCTGCCGCTGGAGATGGAGGTCCCCTCCTATCACCAGGCGGCCGTCGTCGGATCCTCCGTGCTGTTCGCGCGCCCTCCGGCCCCGGCCGACGACGTCGCGACTCCCGACCCCGCGGGCGCGTTCGGTGCGCTGACCGGTACCTGACCGGTCGCGAAGCGAAGGAGACCTCCATGTCCGACGCCGTGGCCACGGCCCCGACCCCCGGGCACGAGCTCCTGCTCGGTCTGGCCGGATGGGTGGACGACGACCTGCTCGCGATCGCCCGCGAGCTCGTAGCGGTCGGTGAGGAGGCCGGGGCGCTGGAGCTGCTGGTCGCGACGCTGTCCGCCGGCCGCACGGTCCTGCCGCACTCCGTCCGTGACCGGCTGGCCGACGCCGCGGAGCGCCGGATCGGGGGCGATCTCGCCCGGCTGTTGCCTCCCGGCGCGTCGCTCCCGGATCGCACGCCGCACGTCTTCTCCACCGACGGCGGACAGCCGGGCGTTGCCGAGCGGATCCGCGAGGTCGCAGCCGGGCTGACGGCCGTCGCCCGCAGCGGTGCGCGCACGTCGGTGACCTGGCGGCTCACCCCGGCCGGGGCCGCGCCGGGTCCGGTGCCGCACCCCGTCGTGCTCATGGTGCTCGACGGGCCCGCGCCGGCCGAGGTGATCACGTATCAGGTCGGTGCGGCGCTGGCCAGGGCCGGTATCCCGGCGTCGGTCGAGGCGTTCGTGGACAGGGCCGCGCTCCCGCCGTACCAGCGGGCCGCGCTGGCGGCAGCGGGTTCCCCGGTCCGGACCCCGCCGTCGCCGATGCCGGTCGTCGTCCGGGACGATCTTCCCGGGGACGAGGCTCCCTCCTGGAGCGGGCCCTCCGCAGCCGTACCGGTGGTCGACGGGCCGCGTCCGGGCCACCCCGGTCCGGCGGTCGCGGCGCAGGCCGGGCACGGCGAGGACCTGCCGTGGGACGACGGCCCGCCGGCGGCGCCGGGCGACCGTGGCACCTCGACCGGGGACCACACGTCGTCGGCGGGTCGTGTCCCGTGGGTGGCGCCGAGCGACGACGGCCCGGGGGCGCGGGGCGACGAGAGCACCTGGCGGGAGTCCGCCGGCGACGGCATCGAGGAAGGGTCCACCGAGGACGGCGCACCCGGCCCGACCGGGATGCCGACCTGGACAGCTCCCGTCGTCGACGACCGGGGCGCACCCGACGGCGACGGCGCCGCGACCTTCGCGACGGGCGACACCTGGCAGGCCCATGACGACTCCCGCCGAGTGCCCACCCGGGACGTCGCGTGGAGCGCGCCGAACGGCGACACCGGCCGAGGAGCACCCGTCGACGGCGATGTCCGGCGAGTGCCCACCGACGACGACCCGGACGTGCCCACCATCGGAGGCGCCCCGGCCGCGTCGACCGACGGCGCCCGGAGAGCATCCGTCGAGGACGACACCCCACGACCACTCACCGGCGACGACGCCGGGAGCGCGCCGGCCGGCGACGGGTTCCCCACCGATACCGCCCGGCCGGGTTCCGTCGGCGGCGACTCCGGTGAGGCTGCGGGCGGCGACGGCTCCCACCGGGCGACGACCGGCGACGACGCGCACGAGGCGACGACCGGCGACGGCCGCGGGGTAGCGTCCGTCGGGGACCGCACCCCGTCGGCGCCGGCGGGCGGAAGGGGCCGGGAAGTGGCCCCGGACGACGCGGGTGGTCGGCCGTCGGTCGAGGACACCGGGGCGGTCTCGCCGGCAGGTGCGTCCTGGCCGGGTGCGCTGCAGAGCCGCGCGGCTTCCCGACCGGCGGGCCCGTCCGACGGAGATGCACGACCC
The DNA here is from genome assembly GCF_004339565.1 of Pseudonocardia endophytica. Classification (GTDB taxonomy): domain Bacteria; phylum Actinomycetota; class Actinomycetes; order Mycobacteriales; family Pseudonocardiaceae; genus Pseudonocardia; species Pseudonocardia endophytica. The sequence goes on along the minus strand of NZ_SMFZ01000001.1, from coordinate 3,961,109 downwards.
GCACCGCAATCGGACCACCCGTCGAACCGTCAGGAGCCGGACCAGCAGCCGTCCGGTCCCGCCGAGGTCGATCCGGCCCGGTTCGATCCGGCCCGCAACGCCGTCGACCGCACCGTCCACGGCGGCAACGCGGTGCTCGGACGCCCGGAGAGCGCCCGGACGGGTACGCCGCCGTCGAACGGTCACAGCGTCCCGACGGCGGACGTCGGGCCCGATCCCGACCCGCCCGGCGGGACGAACGGCCACCCGTCGCCCCGTCCGGCACCTCGTCCGGCGCCGCGGACCGCCGCACCCGCCTCCGCGACGGACGATCCACCGGTCAACGGACACGGGACGGGCGCGGCAGCGTCTACATCGGATACACGTGCCGGCGAGCGGGAATGGGAACGGCAGTGGGGCTCCGGCAGCTGGTCGATGCCCGCCGCGGCGACGCCGGACCCGGATCTCGAGCCGGCCACGGCACCGACCCCGACCACCCCGCCACTCAGCCGCGTGACGCCGTCGCCGAACCGGCGGACGTCCGGGGACGAGCAGGCGGCGGACGTCCGGGAGTCCACGTCCGACGCCCAGCCGCGGCACCGTCTCGATGCGCCCGGGGCGGGCGCATCCGGGGCGCCCGCGTCCGGGGCGACCCGGCCGAGCTCGGCCGCGTTCGAGCCGGCGCCGTCCGAGTCGGGCGCACCCACCGACGCCGGGGAGGACGTCCTGGACAGCCGGCTGACCCCGAACGAGCAGGAGCTGCTCCGACGGCTCCAGGCCGAGCTCGCCGCGCGGGAGGGCGGATCGGGGGATGCGCCGCGCAACGGCACGTCGCACCCGCCCGCGCAGGACTGACCCGGCTCAGCCGGCCGCGCCCCGGATCTCGTCGACGATCTCCTGCAGCCGCAGCGCGCGGGCCGCGTCGACGGCGGGCCCAGGACGTCCGGGCCCGACGGCGAACGCGAGCTCGTCGAGCATCCGCCCGTAGCAGGTGGTGGCGTCGTCGGAGCGGGCGCGCAGCACGTGCCGCCCGGCGGGCCCGAACACGCCGAACTCCATCTCGGTCGGGTCCACCGGCAGGCGCAGCGAGAGCGTCATCGTGCTGCGTGCGCCGCCGGCGTGCGCGAGCCCGACCCGCCAGACGTCCGGGTCGGTCCGCCGCGCCATGTCCACACCGGTCACCGGACCGAGCGCGGTGTCCAGCAGGTCGATCACGTGCGGGCCGATGTCCAGCAGCGCGCCGTGTTCCGCCCGCCATGCCGACCGGTGGTACGGACCGCCGAGCAGCGAGCCGGACAGCCACCGGGCGACACCGACCGTGTCCTGGCCAGCGGGCCCGGGGCCGATGCCGTCCAGCCAGGCCAGCACGGCGTCGTCGAAGCGCAGGACGAGCACCGTCGTCGAGTGGACCCCGGCGGCGGCGACCGCGTCCGCGACCCGGCGCGCGCCCGCCAGGTCCTCGCCCAACGGCTTCTCCAGCACGAGGTGCCTGCCGGCCGCGGCGACATCGGGCGCGAGCTCCGCCTGCACGGCGGGCGGCACGGCGAACGCGATCACGTCGGTGTCGTCCACGAGCTCGTCGAGCGTGCGGTACGGGCGTCCGCCGAACTCGTCGCAGAGATCGCCGGCGGCCTCCGGCCTGCGCGTCCAGACGCCCTGGAACCGGAACCACGGATGCTGGGTCAGCGACGGCGCGTGCACCCGCCACGCCCACGGTCCGGCGCCGACCAGCCCGATCCGCAGCCGCTCGCTCGTCATGGCGGTCATCATCACGTGCCCCGGTCCCCGCATCATGACCTAGGGTCCGGGCATGGCGCAGAGCAGCGGGGAACCGGTCGTTCCGAGGCCGGCCGCGACCGTCCTGCTCGTCCGCGACGCCCCGGACGGCGGCCTCGAGGTCTTTCTCCAACGGCGGGTGTCCGGCATGGCCTTCGCCGGCGGCATGACCGTGTTCCCGGGCGGCGGCGTCTCGTCGTCCGACGTCCCGGACCCGACGCGCTGGCGCGGACCCTCTCCGGCGGAGTGGGGCCGCAGGCTGGACTGCGAGCCGGAGCTCGCCGGGTCGTTCGTGCAGGCGGCGATCCGGGAGACGTTCGAGGAGTGCGGCGTCCTGCTGGCCGGAGCCGCCGACGGCCCACCGGTGCCGCTGCCGGACGCCGAGCGCTGGCGCGACGACCTGAACGAGCGCCGTCGCACACTCGGGGAGCTGCTCGTCGACCACGATCTCGTGCTCCGTACGGACCTGCTGGAGGGCTGGGCGCGGTGGATCACCCCACCGGCCAACCCGCGCCGCTACGACACGGCGTTCCTGATCGCCCGCGTCCCGGACGGCCAACGCGCCGACGACAGGACGACCGAGGCCGTCGAGGCTCGGTGGTGGACGCCGGCGAACGCGTTGCGCGCCTACGAGGGGCTGGAGATCGAACTGATGGCGCCGACCCTGCGCACGCTGCAGGAGCTCGGTGAGCACGGGTCGGCCGGGGACGCGCTCACCGCCGCGCCGGGCCGGTCGATCACCCCGGTGATCCCGCGGGTGCGGCGCGAGGGGAGCTCGGTGAGCGTCGTGCTGCCCGGCGATCCGGACTGGGAGACCGCCGCTGACCACCTCACCCCGAAGGGACCGGCGTGATGAGCGAACACCCTGCGTACGGCGAGCTGCGACCGGTGCGCCAGGCCGCGTCGGTGCTGCTGCAGAACAACCCGAACCACATGACGCTCGACGGCACGAACTCGTGGGTGCTGTCCGATCTCGGGTCGCCGGCGCGGGTGGTCGTCGACCCCGGGGAGGACGACGGCGAGCACCTCGAGCAGCTGGCCGACGGACCGCCCGTCGCACTCGTGCTGCTCACCCATCACCACCACGACCACGCGGGCGGCATCGACCGCTTCGTCGAGCTGACCGGCGCGCCGGTACGGGCGCTGGACCCGTCGCTCTGCCGGCGGGCCGAACCGCTGACCGACGGCGAGACGATGTTCGTCGCGGGCGTGAACATCCGGGTGATCGCGACGCCGGGCCACACGGCGGACTCGCTGTCGTTCCTGGTCGGCGGCAACGACCCGGCGCTGCTGACCGGCGACACGATCCTCGGGAGGGGCACGACGGTCATCGCGCACCCGGACGGCGCGCTCGGGCCCTACCTGGACTCGCTGCGACTGCTGGCCGAGCTGATCCCGGCCGGCACGCCGGTCCTGCCGGGTCACGGGCCGGAGCTCCCGGACGCGACCGCCGTCGCACGGGAGTACCTGGCGCACCGTGAGCAACGCCTGGACCAGGTCCGCGCGGCGCTGGAGAAGCTGGGGCCGGACGCGACACCGCGCGAGGTCGTCGAGATGGTGTACGCCGACGTCGAGGAGAAGCTCTGGGACGCGGCGGAGTGGTCGGTCCGCGCGCAGCTGGACTACCTGCGAGGCTGAGATCGGGCCGAGATCGCACGTACGGCGGTCGGCCGCGTCGGGGAGCCACCACCGGTGCGATGTCGTCGGGTGGAGCCGTTCAGGACAGCCCGGACCGACTCAGACCGGCGACACCTCGCGCTCCGCCGCGGGGACGACCGTCCGTCGTCGGAGCCACAGCACGCACGCCACGACGAGGCCCAGCACCGGGCCGACGGCGAACCCGGCCGGCCCGACCGTGTCCACGGCCAGGCCCGCCAGGGACTGGCCGGCGGACACGCCGATCACGGCCGACGTGACGACCCAGCTGAACGCCTCGGCCGCCGACGAGTCCGGCGCGGTGAGGTCGACGCCGTGCGAGTGTGCGGTGACCTGCGGCGTGATCGTGGCGCCGGCCAACAACAACGTCACCGCGAGCAGGGGCAGCGACCGGAGCGGGGCGACCAGCGCCGTCAGTCCGACGAGAACGGCGAACGTCCCGAGCAGGACCGGAAGCCGCCGTCCCATCGAGCGCGGCCACGGCCTCAGCCCGTAGAGCACGCCGGCGGCCACCGAGATCACCGACCACGCCGACAGCAGGAGGCCGCCCGCGGCGGGTGACCCCGCCGCCGTCGCAGCGGCAGGTACTCCGACCTCGACGGACCCGATGACCAGGCCGAACCCGAGTGAGGCGAGCGCGACCGTCCGCAGGCCGGGACGCCGGATCACGCCGAGCATCCCGGCCCGCTCCACGACGGCCGACCGGGCCGACGCGCTGCGGGCGCGCACCCGGGGGGACAGCGCGAACAGGACCGTGCCGGTCGCCATCGCCGCGACGGCCGCGACGAGTGCGGTGCCGGGCCACGGCGTCGTCGCGACGAGCAGGGCCGCGAGCCCCGGCCCGAGGATGAAGAACACCTCGAGACTGATCGCCTCGTAGTTGAACGCCGCCTCCCGGACCGGGCCGGACGGCGTCAGGTCCGTCCACAGTGCCCGGGACGCGCCCTCGATCGACGGGCTGAACAGGCCGGTCGTGACGGCGAGCGGGAACAGCGTCGCGAGACCGTGACCGCGGTCGACGACCACCACCAGGAACCCGCCCGCCACGGCGAACAGCGCGGCCACGACGAGCAGCGGGCGGGTCGGGCCGAGCCGGTCGACGACACGGCCCTGCACGACCATCCCGACGGCGGTCCCCGCGAGCACGCCCGCCGACACGGCGCCGCCGACGGCGAACGACCCCTGCACCGCGTGCACGTAGAGCAGCACGGCAAGGCTCAGCATCGCGATCGGCAGCCGGCCGAGCGCGGACGCGAGTACGGGTGCCACCGCCCCTGGCGTCCTCAGGGCAGCGCGGTAGTGACGCAGGGAGGCGGGCACGCCTCCAGCATCACACGGACTGGTACGGGCGTACCAGTCGGTGGGGTCGACCTAGCGGGCCCGGCGGGCGAGGCGCTCCGGCTCCAGGATCAGGACGCTCTTGCCCTCGAGACGCAGCCAGCCGCGGTGGGCGAAGTCGGCGAGCGCCTTGTTGACCGTCTCGCGGGAGGCGCCGACCAGCTGGGCGATCTCCTCCTGTGTGAGGTCGTGCGTGACCCGCAGCAGGCCGGACTCCTGCGACCCGAACTGGCGGGCCAGCTGGAGCAGCGACTTCGCGACACGACCTGGCACGTCGGTGAAGATCAGGTCGGCGAGCATGTTGTTCGTCCGGCGCAGCCTGCGCGCCAGCACCCGCAGCAGCTGCTCGGCGATCTCCGGGCGCTTGCCGATCCACTCGCGGAGCGCGGTGCGGTCCATGGTGAACGTCCGCACCTCGGTGACCGCCGTGGCGGTCGACGTTCGCGGGCCCGGGTCGAAGATCGAGAGCTCGCCGAACATGTCCGACGGCCCGGCGACCATCAGCAGGTTCTCCCGGCCGTCGGGGGACTTGCGGCCGAGCTTCACCTTGCCGCCCGACACGATGTAGAGCCGGTCGCCCGGCTCACCCTCGGAGAAGATCACCTGGCCACGGGAGAACTCGGCCGGCTCCAACGCCTCGGCCAACGCCTCTGCGGCCTGGGGCTCCACTCCCTGGAAGATCCCGGCCCTGATGAGAACCTCGTCCACTGAAACTCCTCGTTCACCGGCCGCACGGGTGCGCAGCGGGTCGTCGGCGCGCCAGTGTAGAGCCCGGGGGCAACCCGATGCGCAGCGACAACCCGAACGGGCGCGAGCCCGATCAGGTCCGCTCACCCGTTCGGCTTTGCGCGATGGGGTCAGGGCGACGGGATACGGCTCCGTCGAGCGCCCCGGCGACGGCTCCGGTTGCGGAGCCGGAACAGCTCCAGAGCCCGTCCCGTCCCCTGTCTGAACAGTGCGCGCAGCTCGTCCGGACGGGGCTGCTCCAGCAGCTCGTCCAGCTCGTCCTGCCGGACGGTGGACTCCCGCAGCCGGGACTCGACGCGCTCCATACCGAGCGCGAAGAACATCACCAGCAACGGCACGAGGACGGACAACCAAGCAGTCATGGCACTGTTGATCCTCCCGCATCGGGACCGGACTCCGTCGCCCGGGGGGCCGATGTCGGAGAGCCCGATACCCATTCGTGATGCCTCATCGGCGTGTCCGCCCTTCTTGTTACCGGTCGGACGGTGGGACCCCACCCGTGCCGCTGCTCCGCCGCTCGACCGCCGCGGCTCGGTGTCGGTGTGTCCCCGTAGTCTCGGATTCGTGAGTACCTCCGTCGGGCGCCCCACGCCGCGGGCCGCAGCCACGCTCGCCGCACGCGTCGCCGCGGGGGAGAGTCCGCTGGGCCGGGCGCGCCGCGTCGGGCGCATCCTGCGCGCCCTGGCCGTCGCGTACCCCGACGCGCACTGCGAGCTCGACTTCCGCACACCGCTGGACCTCGCGGTCGCGACGATCCTGTCCGCCCAGTGCACCGACGAGCGGGTCAACCAGGTCACGCCCGGCCTGTTCGCCGCGTACCCGACGGCGGCGGACTACGCGGGAGCCGACCGCACCGAGCTCGAGGAGCGGATACGTCCGACCGGCTTCTACCGGAACAAGACGAACTCGCTGATCGGTCTCGGCTCGGCCGTCGTCGAGAAGTTCGGCGGTGAGCTGCCGAACCGGCTGGAGGATCTGGTCACGCTGCCGGGCATCGGGCGCAAGACGGCGAACGTCATCCTCGGCAACGCGTTCGGCATCCCCGGCATCACGGTGGACACCCACTTCGGGCGTCTGGTCCGCCGCTGGGGATGGACCTCCGAGGAGGACCCGGTCAAGGTCGAGCACGAGATCGGCGAGCTCGTGCCGAAGCGGGACTGGACGATCGTGTCCCACTACGTGATCTTCCACGGCCGCCGCGTCTGTCATGCGCGCAAGCCGGCGTGCGGGGCCTGCACGCTCGCGTCGGACTGCCCGGCGTTCGGTACCGGTCCGACCGACCCGGCCGAGGCCGCGAAGCTGGTCAAGGGTGTCGAGCGTCCGCACCTGCTGGAGCTGGCCGGGCTCGGTGACCTGGCCGGGGACGGGCGGTGACGCGCGGGCGGATCACCGCGACCCGGACGGAGATCGGGGCGACGGTGGTCGTCGTCCTGCTGGCGGCGATCGCGGTCTTCGCGCTGTGGCCGTCCTCACCATCGTCGTCCTCCGTTGACGGAGCTCCGACGACCGCTGTCGCCGAACCGGACAACGACCCGGCGTCGGCCGACCCGGCCGCGCTGGCGGCGGCGCGGGCAGCCGCCGGGACGGTGCCGTGTCCCGCGCCGACCGGGCGCCCGGCGTCCGGCCCGCTGGCCGGCGTTCAGGTGCCGTGCCTGGGCACCGACGGGCGCGCGGACGTCGGGGCCGTGCTCGCCGGTCGTCCCGCTCTGATCAACGTGTGGGCGTCCTGGTGCGCGCCGTGCCGCGAGGAGCTGCCCGCGATCGCGGCCTACGCGGCACGGCCGGACGCGACGCCGGTGCTGACCGTGGACGTCCGGGACGACCCGGTCGCCGCCCTCGGCCTGCTGCGCGAGCTGCGGGTGGCCCTGCCCGCGGTGACCGACCCGGCGGGCGCGCTGCGCGCCGCGCTCGACGTGCCGCCCGCGCTCCCGGCGAGCTACGTCGTCCGCGCGGACGGCTCGGTGTCCCGCGTTGACCCACCGACGCCGTTCCGGTCGGCGGAGGAGGTGGCGGCCGCCGTGGAGAGGTTGTCGTGACGGCCGTCGACCCGCTGGCCACGCCGGAGACGCTGCGCCCCCTGCTGGAGGCCGCACAGGGGCTGGACCCGGAGTGGTTCGGGGCCCGCCGGATCCCGGCGTCCGGCGAGGGCCGACGAGCGGCCGTGCTGATGCTGTTCGCCGACGAGGGCGGGTCGCCGGACGTGCTGCTCACCGAGCGGGCGAGCACGTTGCGCGCGCACGCGGGCCAGGTCTCGTTCCCGGGCGGCGGCATCGACCCGGGCGACGACGGGCCGGTCGCCGCCGCGCTGCGCGAGGCGCAGGAGGAGACCGGACTGGACCCGGACGGCGTCGCGCCCCTGGCCGTCCTGCCCGACCTGCTGATCCCGCCGACCGGTTTCGTCGTGACGCCGGTGCTCGCGCACTGGATCGTGCCGACGCCGGTCCGCGTGGTCGACCCGGGCGAGACGGCACGGGTGCTGCGGGTGCCGGTGGAGACGCTCTGCGACCCGGCGAACCGGTTCTCCGTGCGTGGTCCACGAGGTCACGTGGGTCCCGCATTCCGGACGGCGGGTCTGGTGATCTGGGGATTCACCGCTGGCCTATTGTCCGCACTGCTGCACCGCTCCGGATGGGAGCGTCCGTGGGACGCGAGCGATCCGGAGGACGTGGATGTCGCCTGGGAACGGGCGCGGGCCGAGTACGCCGATGGCCGGGGGAGTTCGTCGTGAGTTGGGTCGACCTGGTCGTGGTCGTGCTCGCCCTGCTGGCCGCGGTCTCCGGGTGGCGGCACGGTGTTGCGGTCGCGCTGTTGTCGTTCGTCGGCGTGCTTGCCGGGGCGATCCTCGGGCTGCGGCTGGCGCCGCTGCTGGCCGAGACGGTCGAGTCGCAGCAGGCCAAGATCCTGATCAGTCTCGCGGCGGTGGTGCTGCTCGTCGCGCTCGGCGAGGCCACCGGCGTCTACTTCGGACGACGCATCCGGGACCGGATCCGCGGCGAGGGCACGCTGAAGGTGGACTCGGCGCTGGGCGCGGCCGTCCAGGCGATCGCCGTGGTGATCGCGGCCTGGTTGATCGCGCTGCCGCTGGCCTCGACGAGCCTCACCGGCCTGACGCAGGGCGTGCGCGGGTCCACCGTGCTCGCCGGCGTCGACTCGGTGATGCCCGCCGCCGCGCGCCAGCTTCCCGCCGAGCTGCGGCAGATCCTGGACAGCTCCGGGTTCCCGGACGTGGTCAGCCCGTTCTCCCGGACCCCGGTCGCCGCCGTCGGTCCGCCGGACGCCTCGCTGGCCGACTCGCAGGTCGTCCGAGACGTGCGGCCGAGCGTGCTGAAGGTGCGCGGCCGGGCGCCGTCGTGCAGCAAGGCACTGGAGGGCACCGGCTTCGTCGTCGCCCCGCAGCGTGTGATGACGAACGCGCACGTCGTGGCCGGGACGTCGACCACCAGCGTCGAGGTCACCCGCCGCTCCGGCGCCACCCGCCAGCTGTCGGCCACCGTGGTCAGCTACGACCCCGAGGTCGACATCGCCGTGCTCGACGTGCCGGACCTGGACGCCGACCCGTTGCAGTTCAGCCCGGACCCGGCGGGTGTCGGGGACGACGCGATCATCCTCGGCTACCCGCTGGACGGCCCCTACACGATCACGCCCGGCAAGATCCGCGAGCGGATCCGCCTGCGCGGGCCGGACATCTACGACCAGGGCAGCGTCACCCGCGACGTCTACACCGTGCGCGCCGTGGTCCGCTCCGGGAACTCCGGCGGCCCGATGATCGCCCCCGACGGCCGGGTGCTGGGTGTGGTGTTCGGCGCGGCCCTTGACGACTCCGAGACCGGTTTCGTGCTCACCGGCGAGCAGGTCGCCGCGGCGCTCAACGCGGCCGCCAGCGGCTCGACGCGCGAGGTCCAGACGGGAGACTGCGCCGCCTGACGATCCCATTATCTGGGATCACCTCGCCACTTTCTGGGACGCGGACGTAGCGTGCGTTGCATGTCGGAACGGGTCGTGCACGCAGGGGACGTCACGCGGTCCCGACGGCGCTGGCTCGTGCTCGGCATCGGCGTGTTCGCGCAGACGGCCGCCTCCGCGTTCGCCTACGGGATGCCGTTCCTGCTCCCGGTGTTGCGCGACACGTACGGGCTGTCGCTGGCCGGGGCGGGCGCCTATGTCGCCGCGCCGACCGTCGGGCTGCTCGTGGCGCTCGTCGCGTGGGGTGCGGCCGCCGACCGCTACGGCGAGCGGATCGTGATGACGGCAGGGCTCACCGGCACCGCGGTCGTCGTCGGCGTGGTCGCGGCGCTGCCGCACGCCGCACCGGCCGCCCACCTGCTACTGCTCGGGCTCGGCGGCGTGTTCGCGGCGTCGGTGAACGCCGCCAGCGGCCGGCTGATCATGGGCTGGTTCGGACGGTCCGAGCGTGGCCTGGCGATGGGCATCCGGCAGACGGCCCAGCCGCTCGGCGTCGCGGTGGCCGGGCTGACGCTGCCTGCGCTGGCCGGCTCCGTCGGCGCGTTCACCGCACTGTTCCTGCCCGCCGCGCTCTGCGCGGTGTCCGCCGTGCTCGTCGCGACCCTGGCTCCGGACCCGCCACGGGCCGCGGCCTCGGACGACCAGCCGACGTCCGGCACGCCGTACCGCGCACCAGTGCTGTGGCGGGTGCACGCGGCGAGCGCGCTTCTGGTCGTGCCGCAGTTCGCGGTGGCCGCGTTCGGCACCGAGTACCTGGTCCGCGAGCAGGGTTGGGGCATCGCCACGGCCGGGGCGTTCATGGCCGCCGTCCAGGTGGCGGGTGCGGTCGGGCGAATCGGGTCCGGGGTGTGGTCGGACCGGGTCGGGTCGCGGTTGCGTCCGATGCGGACGGTCGCCGTCGCGGCGGCGGGCGTACTGCTCCTGTTCGCACTCGGGGACGCGACGGCCGGGTGGCTGGCCGCCCTGGCGCTGGGCATCGGGTCGGTGGTCACGGTCGCCGACAACGGACTGGCGTTCACCGCCGTCGCCGAGATCGCGGGCCCGTCGTGGTCCGGCCGGGCTCTGGGGATCCAGAACACCGGCCAGAACCTGGTCGCTTCCGGTGTGCCGATCGCGCTGGGCGCACTGATCGGCTCGGCCGGCTACACCTGGGGCTTCGCCATGGCCGCGGCCGCGCCTCTCGTCGCCGCGGCGGTGACGCCGGTCCGTCAGGAGCCCGCCGCGCGGTGGTGAGGACAGGGCTCCGCTCGCACGGCCCGGTCGGACGAGAGCAGCTTTCGCGCGAGCCGGTGGAACGGGGCAGCCGGACCGGGTCGGGCGTCGCTCGACGGCGGGCCGAACAGCCGTAATGTGCCGGTCGATCCCCTGTCGCGATCGGCCGGTACGTTTCCGCGGTCACGACGACCGGAACGTACCGCTCGATCCGGCGGAGCCATCCGGTGGAACGTTGGCGCGACCCGGCCCGCGCCGCGGGGTCAGATCTTGTGCGGCCGGGTCAGACCTCGCGGGTGATCGTCTGGTCCCGGCCGGGGCCGACACCGATCGCGGACACCGGGGCGTGGACGAGCTCCTCGATGCGGTGGACGTAGTCGCGGGCCGCGGAAGGGAGCTCGTCGAACTCCCGGAAGCCGGAGAGGTCCTCGAACCAGCCCGGCATCTCCTCGTAGACCGGGACGGCGTGGTGCAGGTCGGTCTGGGTCATCGGCATCTCCTCGACCCGCCGGCCGTCGACCTCGTAGCCCACGCAGATCGGGACCGTGTCCAGGCCGGAGAGCACGTCGAGCTTGGTCAGGAAGAAGTCGGTGATCCCGTTGACGCGCGTGGCGTACCGACCGATCACGGCGTCGAACCACCCGCAGCGACGCTGGCGCCCGGTGTTCACGCCGACCTCGCCGCCGACCTTGCGCAGGCGCTCGCCCATCTCGTCGTGCAGCTCGGTCGGGAACGGGCCGGACCCGACGCGGGTCGTGTACGCCTTCAGGATCCCGATCACCCGGTCGATCTTGTTCGGGCCGATCCCGGATCCGACGGCCGCCCCGCCCGCCGTCGGGTTCGACGACGTGACGAACGGGTAGGTGCCGTGGTCGACGTCGAGCAGCGTGCCCTGCGAGCCCTCCAGCAGGATCGTCTCGCCGCGTTCCAAGGCCTGGTTCAGCAGCAGCCGGGTGTCGACGATCTTCTCGGCGAACTCCTTGGACTGCTCCAGGACCGTGTCGACGACCTCGTGGAAGTCGAGCGCCCTGCGGTTGTAGACCTTGACCAGGATCTGGTTCTTCAGCTCGAGGGCGGCTTCGACCTTCTGGTGCAGGATCTTCTCGTCGAGCAGGTCCGCGGCCCGGACGCCGACGCGTGCGACCTTGTCCTGGTAGGCGGGCCCGATGCCGCGGCCGGTCGTGCCGATCTTGGACTTGCCCAGGTAGCGCTCGGTGACGCGGTCGATGGCCACGTGGTACGGCATGATCAGGTGCGCGTCCGCCGAGATCAGCAGGCCGGACGTGTCCACGCCCCGCTTCTCCAGCCCGGCCTTCTCCTCGATCAGCGCTTCGGGGTTGACCACGACACCGTTGCCGATCACGTTCTTCACGCCCGGCGACAGGATTCCGGACGGGATGAGCTTGAGCGCGAAGTCGCGGCCGTCCGGCGTGACGACGGTGTGCCCGGCGTTGTTGCCGCCCTGGTAGCGCACGACCCAGCCGTACTTGCCGCCGAGGAGGTCGGTCGCCTTGCCCTTGCCCTCGTCGCCCCACTGGGCGCCGATCAACACGATTGCGGGCATGTGAGACTCCTCGTTCTACAGGCATGACACGTGCCGCGGACGTTCCGATTCCGGACACCGCGGCGGGGAGGGTAACCGATCTGTGGGCACGATCGATCCTGGAGCGGTGGTCCTGGCCTGTGCGGTCGGTCCGCCTCGCCGCCTCCACGGTATCCGCACTGCAGCGCAGCGGGAACGGGTCGACGCCCTGCTGGGGGCGGTGCCGTCCGTCACGCTCGGCGCACGGCCCGGCCGCGACGAGCTCGACCCGGTGCTCGCGGACGCCCCGTCCCGCGTGATCGTGCGCGGCACCGACGGCGACCTGGCCGCCGTGCTCGTCCGGCTGCTGCGCAAGGAGTTGCTGGGGGCCGTCGAGGTGGCGTTCGTGCCGTCCGGGCGCTCACCGGCCGCCCGTGCGTGGGGCCTGCCGAGCAGACCAGCCGACGCGGGCCGGCTGGCGTTGGCCGGGCGGGCGACACCGGTCCCGCTCGTCCGCGACGACGCGGGCGGCGTCCTGGCAGGCCGGGGCGAGATCCGGGACCTGCACGGCGAGGCCTACTGCGACGCGACCCGGGTGCTGAACGGGACGGTGCACAGGCTGCGGGTCGAGGCCGGGCCGGACGGCGTGTCCGTGCTCGGCGACCGCGGCGTGCACGCCGCAACCGGCCGTGCCCTGCAGATCGGCTTCACCGGAGCGCGCGTGACGCACGACGGCGTCGAGCACCCCAGGGAGGTCACGCGCTGGGCCTGGTACCGGCACACCGAGCCGTGGCTGCTCGTGCGTCCCTGACCTACGAGAGCCGTCGCCACAGCGCCACGCCCAGCAGCGCGACCAGCGCCAGCGCGACGAGCACGATCGCGCCCTTGACCAGCAGGTCCGTCACGAGGTGCTCGAGCAGCTCGTGGCCGGTCACGGTTCGAGCCGCCGCGCGGCCGCGTCGCCCGCCCGCCGGGCCACCGATCCGACGACCCGGCCGCGCGTCCCCGCACCCGACGACCGGCGCTCCAGCGCGTCCGACGCCGACCGCACGAGCGACGACGCCCTGTCCCTGGACTCCGGTGTCCGCAGACTCCGGCGGGCGATCGCCAGCGCCGCTGTCGCCAGCAGCGCCAGCACCACGACCCCGAGCGCGATCAGTCCGAAGCGGACCAGCAGCAACGTCAGGACGGTGTCCATGTCGACCTCCTATTTATCTCGACTGTGCTAAATCAATCTAGCATAGGTGTGCTAAAACAGTCGAGTGCCGAAGGTCGTGGACGCCGGGGAGCGACGGGAGCTGGTCGCCGATGCGCTGTTCCGCGTCGTCGCGAGGGACGGGCTGCACGGGGCCTCGCTGCGCAGCGTGGCGGCCGAGGCGGATCTGAACCTCGGCTCGGTCCGGCACTACTTCGCCGGCCAGTCCGATCTGATGCGGTTCGCGATGCGCACGCTCGTGGACCGGGTCGCGGCCCGCATGGCCGCCCGTGTGGAGGCCATCGGCGACCCGGGGTCGCTGCCGGCCGACGAGCGCGTGGACGCCGCCGTCGATCTGTTCGCCGAGCTGCTGCCGCTGGACGCCCGGCGCCACGACGAGGTCGTCGTGTTCCTGGAGTTCAGCGCCGCGGCCCGGCGGGACCCCGGTCTCGCAGATCTGGAGCGCGAGTCAACGACCGGGACGGACGCGCTGGTCCGGCGGGCACTGACCGCGTCACTGGGGGCGGGTCGGGACCTCGACACGGAGGCGGACCGGCTCGCGGCACTGCTCGACGGTCTGTCGCTGGCCGGGACGCGTGCCGTCGACCCGGTGGGCCCGGCGCGGTGCCGGGCAGCACTGCGCGCGCACCTGCTCGACCTGCGGGCGCCGGCAGGGTGAGCCTCAGGCGGCGATCTGGTCCGGGCGGCGGTGGTAGCTGTCCACGTAGACCTGGCCGGACAGGTCCGCGATGGCGCTCATGATCTCGTCGGTGACCGCGCGACGGATCGCCGGCGCACCCTCCAGTCCCTCGTAGCGACTGAACTCGAGCGGCCGTCCGAAGCGGACCTCCACCCGTCGAACCCTCGGGAAGCGACGGCCCACCGGCTGCACCTGGTCCGTACCCAGCAAGGCGACCGGCACGACGATCGCGCCGGTCGACAGAGCCAGCGACGCGACGCCGGTGTGCCCGCGGTGCAGGCGGCCGTCCAGCGAGCGGGTGCCCTCCGGGTAGATCCCGAACGCGCCGCCCGCACGCAGCACCGTGCGCCCGGCGTCCAGCGCGGCGAGGCCCGCCTTCACGTTGCCCCGGTCGACCGGCACGTATCCGAGCGCCCGCAGGAACGCCGCGACCAGCCGGCCCTTCGGCCCGCGGCCGGTGAAGTACTCGGCCTTGCCGAGGAACGCGACCGGACGGGGTGTGACGAGCGGGATGAACGCCGTGTCGACGGCCGCGCGGTGGTTGGCGGCGAGGATGACCGGACCGGTCGGCGGCACGAGATCGGCACCACGCACGCGGGGACGCCAGACCAGGCGCACGAGCGGGGCGAGCACGAACCGGATGAACAGCTGCACAAGGACCTCGGGTCTCGGTCGAAACGGGCACGACGACAGCCGCCACCACATCGTGGGGTGGGACGAGCGGTCCCTGCGCCGGATCGGTATCGAGGATTGAAGCACCTGTCCGACCGGACAGGGAATCCCCTCCGGCCCCGACCGCCCGAAGGGTGCAGCGATGTTCACAGGGCGCAACACGGACCTCACAACCGGTCGCGCAGGGCCCGCAACGCCTCCTCGCGATCCAGTCCGGTCGCCTGCAGCAGATCCACGGCGATCGAGCGCACCTGCGCGACGAGCACGGCGCTGGTCGTGAGGCGCGGGTGGTCGGGGTCCTCGGCCAGTACCGGAGCCGCGTGCACGACGTCCAGGATCGGGCGGCGTGCGCGTTCCCGGTCGCCGTCCACACCGAGCTCGCGGGTCACGGCGCCGACGGCGGTGGACAGCCCGGCGACGGCGTCGGCCAGGCCTTCCGGGATCGGCTCGCCGTCCTCCAGCGCGGTCAGCGCACGCCGGGTGAGCACCCGGGCGTTGCGCATCGCGTAGTCCGCCCGCTCGGCCAGCTCGCGGTAGCGGTGCAGCATGCGGCGCCGGGGCCTGCGCAGCGGGGACACGGACGCGACCTCGCCCGCCGAGGCCACGGCCGCGCGCAGCTCGTCGATCAACGGCTGGGTGTCTCGGGCCTTCTGCAACGCCTGGCGGGCGCGGTCGGCCTCGCCCTCGCGCAACGCAGTCGCGACCTCGAGCAGGACGGAGCACAGCTCGTCGAGCAGACGCCTGGCCTCGCGGCGCACGAGCCGGATCGGGTTCACCGGGATCACGGCGGCGACCAGGATCCCGGCCACCCCGCCGATCAGTGCATCCACGCAGCGGTCGATCCCGCCGGTTTCGCCCGGCGGCAGCAGCGTGGTGACGAGGACGGCGGACGCGCCGGCCTGGGCGACGATCAGCGTGCCGCCGTCGGTGAACACGGCGATCGCCATGGCCAGCGCGACGACCAGCATCAGCTGCCAGACACCGCTGCCGATCTGCGCGATCAGCAGGTCCCCGACGAGCACGCCGAGGCTGACGCCGACGACGAGCTCGGTCGCACGTCGCAGACGGGAGTTCAGCGACACGCCGAGGCTGATCACCGCGGCGATCGGGGCGAAGAACGGCCTCGCGTGCCCGACGACGTCGCCGGCGACGTAGAGCGCGAGCCCACCGGCGAACGCGCACTGCACGATCGGCAGCGCCGACGCGCGCAGGCGACGCCCGCCGAGCACCGTCCGGTCCCGGATCCGCGTCCCGATCCGGGCGAGTGCTCCGCTCATCCCGGCCCCACCGGCACGGATGTGGCGTTCGTGCCGGTCAACGGAACGGGCGCCACACTCGTGCGGGCCGCGCCGCCGGCACCACGCCGGTCAGGACAGGCCGAGCGCAGGCAGCGCGGCCGGATCCGAGTCGGAGATCAGCGTGCGCAGCCGCTCCACCTCGTCGGCCTCGCCGAACTCGGTCGCGGCGCGCAGCAGCGCACCGCAGGCCCGCAGGAACCCGCGGTTCGGCTCGTGCGCCCACGGCACCGGACCGAAGCCCTTCCACCCGTTGCGGCGCAGCTGGTCCAGCCCGCGGTGGTAGCCGGTGCGGGCGAACGCGTAGGCGGACACCGCGTCACCGGCGTCCAGTGCGCGCTCGGCCAGCGTGGCCCAGGCGACGCTCGAGGTGGGGTTCGCGGCGACGACGGCCGCCGGGTCGGCCCCGCCGTCGATCTCGGCCGCGGCCGGATCGACGGGCAGGCGCGTGTCGTCCGGCTCGAGCAGGTTGCCGTGCAGACTCATGCGCTCATCCTCGCGCCCGGCGCCCCGACCCCGCGAACGAGGGGCACCTTCGAGCAATGGCATTGCTCGAAGGTGCCGTTCGTTCGGGAAGGGGAGGTCAGGACAGGGCCTTGCCCGCCGACTTCAGCGACTCGCAGGCCTCTCCGACGCGCGTGGCCATCGCGGTCTCGGCCGCCTTGAGGTACGAGCGCGGGTCGTAGACCTTCTTGTTGCCGACCTCGCCGTCGATCTTCAGGACGCCGTCGTAGTTGGACAGCATGTGCCCGGCGATCGGGCGGGTGAACGCGTACTGGGTGTCGGTGTCCACGTTCATCTTCACGACGCCATAGCCCAGTGCCTCGTGGATCTCCTCCAGCAGCGAGCCGGAACCGCCGTGGAAGACCAGGTCAAACGGCTTGGCGCCGGCGTCGAGACCCAGCTTCTGCACGGCCACCTCCTGGCCCTGCTTGAGGATCTCCGGGCGGAGCTTCACGTTGCCCGGCTTGTAGACGCCGTGCACGTTGCCGAACGTCGCGGCCAGCAGGTAGCGGCCCTTCTCGCCGGTGCCGAGCACCTCGACGGTCCGCTCGTAGTCGCCGGGGGCGGTGTAGAGCTTCTCGTTGATGTCGTTGGCGACGCCGTCCTCCTCGCCGCCGACGACGCCGATCTCCACCTCGAGGATGATCTTCGCCTTGGCCGCCTCCTCGAGCAGTTCGGCGGCGATCTTCAGGTTCTCCTCGAGCTCGGTCGCGGAGCCGTCCCACATGTGCGACTGGAACAGCGGGTTCTCTCCGCGGGACACGCGCTCCTGGCTGATCGCGATCAGCGGCCGGACGAACCCGTCGAGCTTGTCCTTCGGGCAGTGGTCGGTGTGCAGCGCGACGTTGATCGGGTACTTGTCCGCGACGACGTGCGCGAACTCGGCGAGACCGACGGACCCGGTGACCATGTCCTTGACCCGGGTACCGGACAGGAACTCGGCGCCTCCGGTGGACACCTGGACGATGCCGTCGGAGCCCGCGTCGGCGAAACCGCGCAGGGCGGCGTTGAGCGTCTCGGTGCTGGTCACGTTGATGGCGGGATAGGCGAACTCGCCGCTCTTGGCGTTGTCCAGCATCTGGTTGTAGATCTCGGGCGTGGCGATCGGCACGGGTGGACCTCCTCGTCGTCGACAGGCCTGCGGGTGCGCAGTCTGCCGCGAGTATTGCGCACTCCGGGCGCCGCGGGCGGTGCCCGAGATCACCTGTCCCGGGCGGACGTTCGAGGCGGGTCACCCGTCCCCGTTACGCTGGGGGCGTGGAGGAGGCAGGGGCGGAGAACGCCGTCGACCGGACGCTGAGCCGGCTCCGGCGCATCGACAGCGGCAAGAGTCCGGACCAGGTCTCCGACACCGGGCCGCACGACGCCCCGGCGACCCCGCTGACGCTGGCCGACCTCTACCGGGACCACCGGACACGCCTGATGCGCCTCGCGATGCTGCTGGTGGACATCCCGGCCACGGCCGAGGACGTCGTGCAGGAGGCGTTCGCGGGCCTGCACCGGCACTGGTCCGGTCTGCGCGACGAGGCGGCTGCGCTGGCCTACCTGCGCGCTGCGGTGGTGAACGGGTCGCGCTCGGTGCTGCGTCGCCGTCGTACCGCGCGTGAGTACGTCCCGCCGCACTCGGCGAACGCCCGCTCCGCCGAGTCGCTCGCGATGCTGTCCGCGGAGCACCAGTCCGTCGTGGACGCGCTGTCCGCGCTCCCGCCGCGGCAACGCGAGGTCCTGGTGCTGCGCTACTACGGAGGGCTGTCCGAGTCCGAGATCGCCGAGGCCGCCGGGATGAGTCGCGGAACGGTCAAGTCGACGGCCAGCCGGGCGATCGACGCGGTGGCGCGGATCATGGAGGATCGCTCGGGCGCCGGACGGACGAACTCGCCATGACCCATCCCGACGACGCCGGACGGCGGCTCAGCGAGGCCCTGCACGCGCAGGCCTCGCGCGGCCCGATGCCGCCGCAGAACGGCCCCCGCCCGCAACGGCAGGCACCGCCGCCCGCGCCACCTCGGATGCCGAACCGCATGCCGCCGCCCGCACCGCGCCCGTCGCAGACCGCACCGCCCTCTCCGCAGGTGCAGGAGCAGGCCACCGGGTCGGACCGCAGACAGATCGTCTGGGCGCTGGTCGTGACGCTGCTCGTGGGCGCGATCCTCGGCGGCGGCCTCGCGCTGCTGTCGGTCCTGCTGCCCGGTGTACTGCCCGCGATCGGCTGACCACCGCGTCGGTCCTGGTCACCCGGCCGAGGGACGACCGCACAGCAGCGGCTCACGAGTCGCACATACCGGACCGGTACCGTCGTGTCTCGTGACGCCGCTCGCCACGCAGACGTTCAGCACGCTCGCCCTGGGCCCGGAGTGGCTCGACCCGACGGTCATCATCGAATGGCTCGGGCCGTGGGCGCTGGTCGGCGTCGCCGCGATCATCTTCGCGGAGTGCGGCCTGCTGCTCGGTTTCTTCCTGCCGGGTGACTCGCTGCTGTTCACCGCGGGCCTGTTCGTCGCGTCCGGCCACATCGCGCCGCTGTGGGCGACCTGCCTGGTGCTGGTGTTCGCGGCGTTGCTGGGCAACGCCGTCGGGTACGGCATCGGCTACAAGGCGGGCCCGGCGATCTTCGACAAGCCGAAGTCGAAGCTGTTCAACCCGAAGCACGTGGCGAAGACGCACGAGTTCTTCGAGAAGTACGGCAACCGGGCCATCGTGCTCGGCCGGTTCGTGCCGATCGTGCGGACGTTCATCACGGTCAGCGCTGGCGTGGCCAGGATGGACCCGAAGCGCTACCTCACCTACTCGCTGATCGGCGGCGTGGCCTGGGCGGCGGGCGTCACCGTGCTCGGCTACTTCCTCGGCCAGTTCACGTTCGTCCGGGACCACATCGACCTGATCCTGGTCCTGGTCGTGTTCGTCTCGATCCTGCCGATCATCGTCGAGGTGCTGCGGGCCAGGGCGAAGTCGCGCAAGGAGGGCCCCGCGGTCGCCGCCCAGGGCCCGTCGGACCTCACGCAGCCGATCTCGCCGGTCCCGCCACGCGGGACGGGCTGGGACGGTCCGGACGCCCCGGCGCCGGGTGGCCGTGCCCCGCGGACGCAGGACGGCGTCGACAGCACGGCCGCGACGACCCGGATGTCCCCGGTCACGCCGCAGTCCGCTCCCCGGCAGCCGAACGGGCAGGCCCGCGGCCCGGTGGAGACCCGCTCGTCGGGCCGTCCGGTGATGGGCAGGGCACAGGATCGCCGCGGGCCCGAGGAGTCGTAAGCGAGGCTTGCCGAGCGAACGGACAGCGCCGCGCGTCACCAGGCCGCGTCGAGGTCCGCGTGCCTGCGGACCCAGGCGTGCATCGCGACGCCCGCCGCGACCCCCGCGTTGATCGACCGCGTCGAGCCGAACTGGGCGATCGACACCGACAGCGACGCGAGCTCTCTGGCCGGTCCGGACAGCCCGGGGCCCTCCTGCCCGAACAGCAGCACGCACTCCCGCGGCAGCTCGGCCGTCTCCAGCCGGACCGCACCGGGCGTGTTGTCCACCGCGACCACCGTCAGCCCGCGCTCCGCGGCGAACGCGGCCAGCCCGTCGACGTCCGGGTGGTGGTGCAGGCGCAGGTAGCGGTCGGTGACCATGGCACCGCGCCGGTTCCACCGCCGCCGCCCGACGATGTGCACGCCGGCCGCGGCGAACGCGTTCGCGGTCCGGACGACCGTCCCGATGTTGTGGTCGTGGCCCAGGTTCTCGATCGCGACGTGGAACGGATGGGCGCGACGGGCCAGGTCGGCCGCGACGGCGTCACGGCGCCAGTAGCGGTAGGCGTCGACGACGTTGCGGCGGTCGCCGTGCTCGAGCAGCTCCGGGTCCCAACGGTCACCGGACGGCCACGCGTCCGGGCCGCCCGGCCACGGCCCCACCCCGACCGGGGCACCCGGCACCGTCCACTCGGAGGGTCCGGGCGCGTCCTCGCCGGGGTCGACGCTCACCCGAGCTGCAGGTCGGCCAGTCCGAGCAGGGACCGGTAGGGGACTCCCTCGGCCTCGATCGCCTCGCGGGCACCGCTGGAGCGGTCGACGACGGTCGCCACGCCGAGCACCGTCGCACCGGCCTCGCGCGCGGCCCGCACGGCCGTCAGCGGGGAGGAACCCGTCGTCGACGTGTCCTCGACGACGAGCACGGCGCGGCCGGCGATGTCCGGTCCCTCGATCCGGCGCTGCATCCCGTGCGCCTTCGCCTCCTTGCGGACGACGAACGCATCCACCGGCGGGGTGTCCGGCTCGGCCGCCGCGGCGTGCAGGATCGCGGTCGCGACCGGGTCCGCGCCGAGCGTGAGGCCGCCGACCGAGGTGTACTCCCAGTCGTCGGTGAGAGCCCGCAGCAGCCGCCCGACCAGCGGCGAGGCCTCGTGGTGCAGCGTGACCCTGCGCATGTCGACGTAGTAGTCGGCCTCGGCGCCGGAGGAGAGCGTGACGCGCCCGTGCACCACGCCGTGCTCGCGGACGAGTGCGGCCAGGCGGGCTCGGTCGGCGTGCGCGGTCATGTGCGGTCCCTGCTGAACGACGAGGTGATCCGCCGGACCAGGCTGCGCGGGAGTGCCCCGACGAGCCCGACGACGGCCTTGTACTGCGGCGACGGGATGCAGATCACGCGGCCGCGCTCCAGATCGGCCAACGCCTCGTCGACGACGCGGGTCGGTTCCAGCCAGAACGGGCCGCGGCGGCCGCCGACCTCGATCCCGGCGCGCTCGTGGAACTCGGTGCGCACGAAGCCGGGGCACAGCGCCATCGCGCGCACGCCGGTGCCCTGCAGCGACCCCGAGACACCTTCGGTGAACGTGATCACCCAGGCCTTGTCGGCCGGGTACGTCGACCCGCGGCCCGCCACGAACCCGGCCACGCTGGCGACGTTGACCACCGCGCCGCGCCCGCGGTCGACCATCCCGGGCAGCGCGGCCCTGGTGAGCGTCAGCACGGTCGCCACGTTCACCTCGAGCTGGCGGGCGAGCTCGGCCGGATCGGCCTGCAGGAACGACGTCCCGATCGACAGCCCGGCGTTGTTGACCAGCAGGTCGACCGGCGAGAGGTCCGGGTCGGTGAGTCTGCGCACGACCCGCTGCCGCGCGTCGGCGTCGGCGAGGTCGGCGGACAGCACCTCGACCGACACGCCGAGCCCGCGGTAGCGGTTCGCGGCCGCATCGAGACGCTCGGTGTCCCGGGCGACGAGTACCAGGTCGCGGCCGTCCGAGGCCAACCGGTCGGCGAACGCGGCACCGATCCCCGCGGACGCTCCGGTGATCATGACGGAGGGCACCGGGGCAGCCTAGCCGTCGGTCGGGCGGAGCCGCGCGACCCGGGCGCGGCACGGTTCACACCACGCCGTGGTTACTCGCCCTTTACCGTCGAGGGTATGACGTCGGAAGTGCTGACCGGCCCGTCGCCGGGTGTCGGAGCCCGGGGGACCGACGACCACCACCGCGTGGCCGTGATCGGCGCCGGGTTCACCGGGCTGACCGTCGGCCTGGCGCTGCTGCGCCGCGGGGTCGACGACGTGGTGCTGCTCGAGCGCGCGCACGACGTGGGCGGGGTGTGGCGGGACAACACCTATCCCGGGGTCGGGGTGGACACGCCGTCGTCGCTCTAC
Organism: Pseudonocardia endophytica; assembly: GCF_004339565.1. Lineage (GTDB taxonomy): Bacteria > Actinomycetota > Actinomycetes > Mycobacteriales > Pseudonocardiaceae > Pseudonocardia > Pseudonocardia endophytica. The sequence goes on along the minus strand of NZ_SMFZ01000001.1, from coordinate 3,938,931 downwards.
CAGCTCCGGCGGATGACGAACCCGGACTGGACCGACACCTACGCGCCGGGCCACGAGGTCCTCGACTACTCGCGTCGCCTCGCTCGCACCGACGGTCTGATGGACAGGGTGCGGTTCGGCCACGACGTGCGCGACGCCCGGTGGGACCCCGCAGCGCGGTGCTGGCGAATCACCACCGGTCGCGGCGAGGTGACCTGTGACGTGCTGGTCAGCGCCGCCGGTCTGGTCTCCGATCCGAAGCTGCCGGACGTGCCGGGACTGGACGCGTTCCCGGGGCCGTCGTTCCACTCGTCGCGCTGGGACCACGATCTCGACCTCGCCGGCAGGCGCGTCGCGATCGTCGGGACCGGGGCGTCGACCGTCCAGATCGTGCCGGAGATCCAGCCGCTGGTCTCCGAGCTGCACCTGGTGCAGCGCACGCCGGCGTGGGTGATGCCGAAACCGGACCGGCCGGTGCCGGAGCGCACCCGGCGGTGGCTGGCCGCGAACCCGTTCCTGATGCGGATGCAGTTCGACCTGACCTACGTCGGCGCCGAGATCCTCGCCGCGGCCCGCCGGGTGCGGACGATGCGCACCGGGCTCATGCGGATCGGGCGCCGCCATCTGCAGCAGCAGGTCACCGACCCGGAGCTGCGGGAGCGCCTGACGCCGGACTTCGAGTACCTGTGCAAGCGCCCGCTGGTCTCGAACGACTACCTGCCCGCGGTGGGCGCACCGAACACGACACTGCACACCGGTGGTCTGGAGGAGGTGCGCGGGAACACGGTCGTCGCGGCGGACGGCACGTCGGCCGAGGTCGACGTGATCGTGTTCGCCACCGGGTTCGAGATCGGTGCGACGTCCCCGATCGCCCGCCGGGTGCGGGACGCGTCCGGCCGGTCGCTGTCCGACCACTGGGGCGCCCTACCACACGCCTACCTGGGCATGTCCTACCCGGAGTTCCCGAACTTCTTCCTGATGCAGGGCCCGAACGCGACGAGCGGCGTCAGCTCGACGCTGCTGTTCGCCGAGGCCCAGGGCCGCTACGTGGCGGACGCGGTGGTGACGATGGCCCGGGACGGGATCGAGACCGTCGACGTCCGCGCCGACGTCGAACGCCGGTGGACGCGACGGGTGCGCAGGCGCTCCGCACGCACCGTGTGGGAGGTCGGCGGCTGCGCCAGCTACTACCAGAACGACCACGGGATCAACGTCGTGATGTGGCCGGGGAACACGGCCGAGTACCAGCTGCGCACCCGGCGTTTCCGCCGCGCGCCGTTCCGCACCGTCGCCGGTCGCCGAGGTGCGGGGCGCCCGCTGGGGGCCGTCCGGGCCACCTGACCACCCGGATCACCTGACCACCCGGGCCACCTGACCCCACCTGACCACCCGAACGAACGGCACCATCGAGCAGTCCCACTGCCCGAACGGCACCCTCGTTCGGGCCTGGTGCTCCGCCGGCACCCCCGTTCGGGCCCGGTGCTCGGCCGGGTCGCCCGGTCAGGTCCCGGTGCGCTGGCGCGCCCGGTCGGCGCGGGCGCGCGCCTCGCCGGTCAGGCGCGACGTGGGCACGAAGTGCGGCGATGGCGCGGGGCGCTGGCGACGCGACGACCGCTCGGCGGGCCGGGCGGGAAGGTCCGGCAGCACGGGCCGGAACGACCCCGCGGGACGCGCGACGGGCGCCGGAGCCTCCGCGACCGGGGCCGGCGGGAGCTCCGCGCGCTGGTAGCGGGCCTCCCGGGACGACCCCGTGGCGCGGGCGACGGTCCGCAGCGCCCGCCGGGGCATCTCCAGCAGCCCGACGAGCGGCCGGTGGACCGCCCCGGGGACGCTCAGCACCCGTCCGCGGTCGAGGTCGGCCAGGCACACGTCGACGGCGGGCCCCGCCTCCAGCCACATCGGCGACGGGCCGGTCGGCTCCGCGCGACCGTTCCACCCGGTACGGACCCAGGCCGGGCAGAACGCCAGCACGCGCACGCCGGTGCCCCGCACGACCGGCACGAGCGAGTCGGTGAACGCCGCCACCCACGCCTTCGTCGGGCCGTAGGTCGAGCCGGCGGACGGCAGCCATCCCGCGACGCTGCCGACGTTGACGACCGTCCCGGTGCCGCGCCGCAGCATGCCCGGCAGCACGGCGTGCGTGAGCCGCATCATGGCCGTCACGTTGAGGTCGATCTCGGTCTGGAGGTCGTTCCGGTCGGCGTGCGGGAACGGCGACCCGGTCTCCGTGGCCGCGTTGTTGACCAGCACGTCGACGGCCAGTCCCTCCGGCCCGGAGAGCAGCGCCTCCAGCCGGAACAGCCCGTGACGCTGCGCGAGATCGGTGGCCAGGACGTCGACCCGGACGCCGTGCCGGGAGGAGATCTCGCGGGCGGTGGCGGCCAGGCGCTCCGCATCGCGCGCGACGAGCAGGAGATCGTGGCCGCGGCCGGCGAGGCGGTCGGCGAACGCAGCACCCAGCCCGGCACTACCGCCGGTTATCAGAGCGAGGGACACCCGAAGAGGGTATCCAGCACTGCTCCACGTAGCGCAATCGGGTGGTCACCCAACGCATTCGGACCAAATCGGACGATCAGGACGGGATCGACTTCTTCTCGGCCCCCAGGCCCTCTTCCAGCGCCGTGGCGACCTCGGCGAGGTCGGCCAGCAGGTCCTGCATGCGATCAGGCGAGATCCCGACCGGCGCCGCCGCGAGCACCCAGGCGTCCTCCGCCCAGAGCAGCTCGATGTCGTCACCGACGGCGTCGCTGGCGTCGGCCAGGCGGGTCGTCAGCAGGGGGCGCACGGCGTCGGCGTCGCTGACGAACGCGTAGCGCTCGCCGACCGGCTCCAGCAGGTCGAGACCGGCGTCGTCGGGCAGCGGAGCGCTCGGGAGCCGGAGCTCGACGGCGGCCGGCAGCGCTTTCTGCACCTGCACCGCGCACAGCACCGAGCTGATCCGGCCGGCCTGCTCGTGGTCGAAGGCGTAGGCCTGCCGCGGCCCGTCCGGCGTCGGCACGTCGCCACTGACCAGGTTGCGGGCCACGCCGGGTCCGCCCTGGTGGACCGTCCCGTAGCGCCACCGGCTGGGCAGCACCGGGTCGCTCTCCAGGTACTCCCACTCCCGCATGGACGCCCAGCGCCTGCGGTCCCGGGTCGCGCCGCCGCGGAACCGGTCGAACAGCAGGAGCCCGACCCCCACCACGATGGCGATGATGCAGACCCAGAACCAGACCGACATGCGGCGGAGCCTAGTCCCGCGACGCCGTCGAGCGTGGTAGCGAAACGAGGGGTTCCCTCATCCGGTCGTGAGGCCGTCCACCAGCCGCGCGGCCCGGTTGGTCGCAGCGGACGCCGCGTCGGCCACGACGGCGAGCACCTGCTCGGCCAGCCGCTCCGGTGGCAGTGCGGTGGCCCGCGGCCCGAACCGGAGCCCGGTCAACGCCCCGGCCCCGTCCACGGTCGCGACGACCGCCCCGTCCGCGGAGCCCGCCGTCTCCCGCACGGCGGCGAGCTCGGCCCGCACCCGCTCGACGCGGTCGAGCACGCCGTCCATCCGGTCGCGGTAGATCCCGCGCGGGGGCGGCAGGTCGTCCACCGGGACGAGGTACGGCCGTCGTCGCTCCATGCCCGCGACGGTAGGCGGATGCCCGCTCCGCCCGTCCCCGGTTCCGCCGATCCGTTCGCGATCGCCACCACCGCGCGGTGATCCGGAGAACGCGCACGGAGCCGGAGAACGCACGCGTCCGGTCGCGCGCGTTCCGCGGATCACAGCGCGTCCAGCGGCGTCGCCGGCCGGTGTGAGCGCGCTGCGGCGCACGAACGAGCCCGCCGTCCGGTTCCGGACGGCGGGCTCGTGGGGGTCAGCTCCCGATCGCGACGGGGTCGTGTGCGAACCCCTTGCCGACGATCAGTCCGCCGGTGCCGCCCGCGGCCGACGGGTCGAGGTCGACCCGCACGGTGTCGCCCTCGCGGACGGCGCCGGACAGCAGCTCCTTGGCGAGCTGGTCGCCGATCGAGGACTGCACCAGCCTGCGCAGCGGACGCGCGCCGTAGACCGGGTCGAACCCGTTCATGGCCAGCCACTCGCGGGCCGCGTCCGTGACCTCCAGCGACAGCCTCCGCTTGGAGAGCCGGTTCCGCAGCACGTCGACCTGGATGTCCACGATGTGCGTGAGCTCGTCGGTGGACAGCGCGTGGAAGACCACGACGTCGTCGAGCCGGTTGAGGAACTCCGGCTTGAACTGCTGCCGGACCACGGCCATCACCGCGTCCCGGCGGCCGGCGTCGTCGAGGCTCTGGTCGGCGATCGCCTGGCTGCCCAGGTTCGACGTCAGCACCAGGATCGTGTTCCGGAAGTCCACCGTGCGGCCCTGGCCGTCGGTCAGACGCCCGTCGTCGAGCACCTGCAGGAGCGTGTCGAACACGTCCGGGTGCGCCTTCTCGACCTCGTCGAACAGCACCACCGTGTACGGACGGCGTCGCACGGCCTCGGTGAGCTGGCCGCCCGCGTCGTAGCCGACGTAGCCGGGCGGGGCACCGACGAGCCGGGCCACCGAGTGCTTCTCCGAGTACTCGCTCATGTCGATGCGGACCATCGCCCGCTCGTCGTCGAACAGGAACTCGGCCAGCGCCTTGGCCAGCTCGGTCTTGCCCACACCGGTCGGGCCGAGGAACAGGAACGAGCCGGTGGGCCGGTTCTCGTCGGCGATACCGGCACGCGCCCTCCGCACGGCGTCCGAGACCGCGCGCACCGCCTCCGTCTGACCGACGACGCGGTGCCCGAGCTCGTCCTCCATGCGCAGCAGCTTGGCCGTCTCGCCCTCGAGCATCCGGCCGGCCGGGATGCCGGTCCACGCGCTGACGACGTCCGCGACGTCGTCCGGGCCGACCTCCTCCTTGAGCATCACGTCGTCGACGCGCTGCGCCGTCTCCGTGGCCGAGGCCAGCTCCTTCTCCAGCTGCGGGATGCGCCCGTAGCGCAGCTCCGCGGCCCGGCCGAGGTCGCCGTCGCGTTCCGCCCGCTCTGACTCGCCGCGCAGCTGCTCGAGCTGCTCCTTGAGCTCACGGGTGGACTCGATCGCGCCCTTCTCGTTCTGCCAGCGCGCGGTCAGCGCGGACAGTTCCTCCCGCTTCTCGGCCAGCTCGGCGCGCAGCGCGACCAGACGGTCCTTCGACGCGGCGTCCGACTCCTTCTCGAGCGCCATCTCCTCGATCTCGAGACGGCGAACCGCCCGCTCCACGGTGTCGATCTCCACCGGACGCGAGTCGATCTCCATGCGGAGCCGGGACGCGGCCTCGTCGACGAGGTCGATCGCCTTGTCCGGCAGGAACCGCGCCGTGATGTAGCGGTCGGACAGCGTGGCCGCGGCGACGAGTGCGGCGTCGGTGATCCGGACGCCGTGGTGCACCTCGTAGCGCTCCTTGAGGCCACGCAGGATGCCGACCGTGTCCTCCGGCGACGGCTCGCCGACGAGCACCTGCTGGAAACGCCGCTCCAGTGCCGGGTCCTTCTCGATGTGCTTGCGGTACTCGTCGAGCGTCGTGGCGCCGACCATCCGCAGCTCACCCCGGGCGAGCATCGGCTTGATCATGTTGCCGGCGTCCATCGCTCCCTCGCCGGAGGCACCGGCACCGACGATCGTGTGCAGCTCGTCGATGAACGTGATGACCTCGCCCGCGGACTCGGTGATCTCCTTCAGGACGGCCTTCAGCCGCTCCTCGAACTCACCGCGGTACTTCGCACCGGCCACCATCGAGCCGAGGTCCAGCGCGACGACGCGCTTGCCCCGCAACGACTCCGGCACGTCACCGGCGACGATCCGCTGGGCGAGGCCCTCGACGATCGCCGTCTTGCCGACGCCCGGCTCACCGATCAGCACCGGGTTGTTCTTCGTGCGCCGCGACAGCACCTGCACCACGCGGCGGATCTCCGTGTCCCGGCCGATCACCGGGTCGAGGTCGCCCTCGCGGGCGCGGGCGGTGAGGTCCTGGCCGTACTTCTCCAGGGCCTGGTAGCTGTCCTCCGGGTCCGGGCTGGTCACCCGCGCGGAGCCGCGAACCTTCGTGAACGCCTCGCGCAGCGCGTCCGGCCCGGCGCCGTGGCGGGCGAGCAGATCACGGACCGGCCCTCCGGACTGCGCGAGCCCGACGAGCAGGTGCTCGGTCGAGACGTACTCGTCGCCCATCTCGGTGGCCAGCTGCTGCGCGGAGGTGATCGCCGCGAGGGCGTCCCGGGAGAGCTGGGGAGCGCTGACCGAGGAACCGGCCGCGGACGGCAGCCGGTTGCCGAGTCCGGCCAGCTCGGTGCGGACGGTGTCGGCGTCCGCACCGACGGCGGCGAGCAACGGCGCGGCGATCCCGTCCCCCTGCGCGAGCAGCGCGCCCAGCAGGTGAGTGGGACCGACGTCCGGATTGCCCGCCAGCGTGGCGGCCTGCACGGCCGCCGAGATCGCCTGCTGGGTCTTGGTGGTGGGGTTGAACGAGTCCATCCGCCCCGTGTCCTCCTGCGTCGTGTCGTCGTGGCACCCAGTGTCGCCGCTTCGTTCCGCAAGCTGCTCTCAGTGTGCCTGTCGCTGGTTCCAACGTCAGGAAAGTTGAGTCTGTTCCGCTCAAGTAACTCTTTCTCCGCGCAGCGGCGATACTGGCCGTGATGAGCGAGGATCCGCTGCTGACCAGCCTGCTCGCGGCCGTCGCCGCCGCCCCCGAGGACGTCCCGCTGCGGCTGCACGTGGCCGGGCAGCTGGCGGCCGCCGGACGGGCCACCGACGCGTTGTCGCACGTGACGACGGCGCTGTCCGTCGACCCGGGCAACGCGGACGCGCTCGCGATGCTGCGGAGGCTGACCGCGCAGCTCACCGGAGGTGACACGCCCGCGGCGCAGCCGGCGCGCCCGGACCCGGCACCGGTGGACCCGGCACCCGCGAACCCGGACTCCGTGGACACCGACGACGAGCCGGCCCCGTCACCGCAGTTCGACTGGGCACGCGCCGAGGAGCAGGTCGCCGACATCGCCGCGTCGTACGAGACCGGCGGCGGCCCCGTCGAGGACGTGGACGCCGCCGTGCGCCCGACCGTCCGGCTCTCCGACGTCGGTGGCATGGAGCACGTCAAGGAACGGCTGGAGATGGCGTTCCTCGGTCCGATGCGCAATCCGGAGATGGCGGCCCGGTTCGGCAAGCGTCCCGGCGGCGGGCTGCTGCTCTACGGCCCGCCCGGCTGCGGCAAGACGTTCCTGGCCCGCGCGGTGGCCGGCGAGCTCGGCGCCCGGTTCTCCGAGATCGGCATCGCGGACGTGCTCGACATGTGGATCGGGCGCAGCGAGCGCAACCTGGCCGAGGTGTTCCGCGCCGCCCGCCGGAACGCACCCTGCGTGCTGTTCCTCGACGAGGTCGACGCGCTCGGGCAGAAGCGCTCGCACCTGACGCACTCCGGCGGGCTACGCAACACGGTGAACCAGCTGCTCGCCGAGATGGACTCGCTGTCCGGTGACAACGACGGCGTGTTCGTGCTCGGCGCGACGAACCACCCGTGGGACATGGATCCCGCGCTGCGGCGGCCCGGCCGGTTCGACCGGATGCTGCTCGTCCTGCCGCCGGACCCACCCGCGCGCGCCGCGATCCTGCGCCACCACCTGCGCGACCGACCGGCCGACGGGCTGGACGTGGACCGCGTCGTGAGGGCGACCGAGCACTACTCGGGCGCCGACCTGGCGCACGTGTGCGACACCGCGACCGAGCGCGCGCTGGCCGACTCGATGCGCTCCGGCACGGTGCGCAACCTGACCACGAAGGACCTGCTGACCGCGGCGCGGGAGATCGCGCCGAGCACCGGTCCGTGGTTCACCACGGCGCGCAACGTCGCGCTGTTCGGCAACTCCGACGGCAGCTACGACGAGCTGGCCGCCTACCTCAAGAAACGCCGCACGCCGTGAGCGAACCCCTCTCCACCGACACGGCGGCGGCCGCGGTCGCCCGCGCCGAGCACCTGCGCGCGCTGGGACGCCTCGACGACGCGGAGCGGGCCGCGCGGACCGGGCTGGCCGAGTACCCGGAGGACCCGGCGCTGCTGCGGGCGTTGTCGGTCGTGCTGCTCGGAGCGGGCGGAGGCCGGCACGCGGAGGGCCTGGCCGCGGCCGAGGCGGCCGCCGCACTGGAGCCGGACCGCGAGCACCCGCACCGCCTGCGGGCCCTGCATCTGTCCATGATGGACCGTCACGGTGAGGCGGTGGAGGCCGGTTACCGCGCCGTGCAGCTCGCGCCGGACGACCCGTTCGCGGCCACCGGGTACGCGCGGGTGCTGCAACGGGCCGGGCGCCTGACCGACGCGGGGAGGGTCGCCCGCCGGGTGGTCGAGCTCGCACCGCACGACGCCGCGTCGCACTTCCTGCTGGCCGACGTCAGCAGCGACTCCGGCGACCGGCGCACGGCGCGGGCCGCCTACCTCGAGACGCTGCGCCTGGACCCGGCGCACGCCGGGGCCCGGCACGACCTGGCCGTGCTGGACTCGCGGACGCACCACCCGGGCCGGGCGCTGCGCGGGTTGATCGACGCGGGCCGGCTGGACCCGTCCGCGACCGGCGTCCTGCGCAACGTCGGGGCCGTGCTCTGGCAGCTGTCGTGGCGGCTGCGGATGCTGTTGCTCGTGGCCGTGTTCGTCGTGCTCGGCGCGGGAGGCGCGGACCGCAGCGGTGACCTGACGTCGAACGCGGCACGGATCGCCGCGGCATTGGCCCTCGTCGTCGGTGCGGTGCTGGCGTGGTGGACCGTCCGCGGCCTGCCTCGGGGCACGTGGACGGTGATGCGCGCCGCGCTGGCCGCGGACGGCCCGCTCGCGGGGACCTGGATCGCGCTCGGCCTGTGCCTCGCGCTCTACGCGACGGTCGTGGTCACCGGCGTGGCGGTGATCGTCGCGGGAGTGTGGATCGTCCTGCTCGGACTGGCGGTGCTCGCCGTCGCGGTCGGGATCGGGCGGCGACGGCGGAACTGAGGAGCCGGGGCAGGTCCGTCGGACCCACCCCGGCTTCAGTGGCTGCTCAGAGCAGCGGCGGGAGGTTGTCCCCGATGACGATCTGGTTGCCCGACAGGTTGCCGTTCAGGTTGTCGTTCAGGAAGTCGCTGCAGTTCGCCAGGTTGGCGATGTTGTTGCCCGCGACGGGCGCCTGCGCGACGGCGTTGACCAGCGAGCCACCGCTGATCAGCGACTGGGCGTCGGCGTTGCCGCCGTCGAAGGAGCAGACCTTGGCCGCGTGGTGGCCCTTGTCCTTGTCCTTGCCCCAGTCCTTGTCGTGGCTGCTGTCGGCCTTGTCGCCCTTGACGTCCGTGGCGTCGTCGTAACCCGTGCCGCCGGCCCACGCCAACGGCGCGGCCGCGACCAGACCAACGGTCACGCCAACGGTGACCTTGCTGATCCTACCCAGCATCGTGCCTCTCCTAGGGGGTGAAGTCGATCATCGACCGAGGACTCGACGAGTCCTCAGGGTGGGAGCCCAGGTGGTCGGAACGAACGACCTCAGAGGATGGCGATCGTGTTGCCGCTGAGGTTGTCGTTCAGGTTGTGGTTCAGGAAGTCGGAGCAGTTCGCGAGGTTCGCGATGTTGTTGCCCGCGATCGGGGCCTGAGCCACGACGTTGCCGAGGAGCGCGTCGCCGCTGATCTCCGACGCCGCGCCGGCCTCGCCGCCGTTGAACGCGCAGGCCTTGCCGCCCCCGTGGTGCTTCGGGCCGTCCTCGTGGGTACCGGTCGCCGACGCAATCGGAGCCACGGCGGCCAGCGTCGCCGCCGCACCGATCGTGACGAGCCCGACCTTCTTCAGCATCCCTCAATCTCCTTCGCAGCCGTGATGCTGGCACACGGGTTCCGCATGCCTACTGCCGACAACGAGGGCATCAGCGACAGGTAACGGCTCCGACTCGAAGTTTTCTCGGACGCCCGCGGTGACTCCGTGTGGACATAGAGTCGCATTCGCGCCCGCCCGGAGCAGGGCCGCCCGTTACGGGGAGGAACGCTGTTCCGGCGACCGGCTCAGCGCCGTCGCAGCGTTCGCGAGGCGCCACCGTGCAGGTGCGTGGTGCTGGGGAACCGCCTGCGCGGGCGTGACGACCGCAGAGGTGTGCCCTTCGCGCCGAAGAAGTCGCCGCCCTTGCGTGCCGGGTCGTCGGTGCCCCAGTCGCGCTTCTCGGTCACCCGCTCCATGCGCGGGATGTGCTTGCGGCAGTGGATGTACGCCTCCTCGACGTCCACCACGACCCAGCGCTCGGCGCGGCGCCCCGGCACGTCGTAGCCGCCCGCGGCGCCCGGGTACCGGCTGCGGAAGGCGGCGTCGTCGACGACCCGCGCACGGCCGTTGACGTGCAGACCGATCAGCGACTCGACGAAGTCCACCATCAGGATGCCGATGTGGCCGTTCTCGAGGATGTTGCCGAGGCTGGCGAACACGCCGTTGCCCCGGTACTCGGGGTAGGCGAGCGTGAACTCGTCGAGCACCCGGATGAAGCCGGGGAGACCGGCCCGCAGCGAGTTGTCGCACTCCCCGTGCGCGTCCGACGTCGCGACGAACGCCATCTCCATCCGGCCGACGAACTCGACCATCCGCGGCAGCAGGCGGTCCCGCACCTGGTCGTCGTAGAAGCGGTCGGCCCGCCTCGTGCTGCCGTGCTCCTCCTGCAACGCGTGCTCTCCCGTGGATCCCGGACGGGCGGCCGGAGCGGCGGACGGTTCCGGGGCGTTGCGGGGTTCGGGGAGCGCCGGACGGTAGGGGGCCACGACGTCCGGTCTGCGACGCGGCACGACCGAAGACATGGGGGTTCGCAACGGCACGGACCACACGGTGCCATCGAACGGCGTGAAACACGACATCGAGTGACGCGGGCACCGTCTGGAAGCGATCTGTCACCCGGGCGCTATTCTTGCCCACGGCGCACCCACGCCGTCGAGTTCGACCGCCGTCCCCGAACGGATGATCCGTGACCGCAAACCCGACCGCCGAGACCGTCGTCCCCGACGACGGTGCCGTGGTCCTGCGCTCGATCGGCCAACGTCGTTCCGGCGAACGGGCGAACTCGCGTACGGTACCGGTCGGACGTCCTGCGACGGCGACGGGTCCGGACGACCGACGGAGCACGACGGAGGAGAGTGTCGTTCAGGCATGACCGCTGATCAGCTGATCTCCAATGACGTCTCCCCGCCGAACCGGCCCGCGACAGCGGCCGAGCGGACGGTCGAGCTGATCCGCTCGAGCTTCGCCGCCGTCGAGCCGCAGGCCGAGGAGCTCGGCAAGCACTTCTACGCGACGCTGTTCAGCCGCGCCCCCGAGACGCGGGACCTGTTCCCGGTCAACATGGAGGTCCAGCGCAGCCGCCTGCTCCGCGCGCTGGTGCACGTCGTCCAGATGGTCGACCAGCCGGACGACCTGGTGCCGTTCCTGCAGCAGCTCGGCCGCGACCACCGCAAGTTCGGCGTGCTGGCCCAGCACTACGACGCCGTCGGCGACGCGCTGATCACCGCCATCGCGACGGCCGCGGGCAAGGCGTGGACGCCGGACCTGGAACGGGCCTGGGTGAACGCCTACGCCACGGTGGCCAACGCGATGCAGGAGGCCGCCGCCGCCGAGCGTGGGCCGGCGTCGTGGCTGGGCCGCGTCGTCGATCACCGCCGGATCGGCTGGGACCTGGCCGTCGTCACCGTCGAGGCCAGCCACCCGGTTCCGTACCAGGCCGGCCAGTACGTGAGCGTCGAGACGCCGCACCGGCCCCGCCTGTGGCGCTACCTGTCACCGGCCAACGCGCCGCGCCAGGACGGGACGATCGAGTTCCACGTCCGCGCGGTGGACAACGGGTGGGTCAGCCGGGCCATCGTGGCGCACTGCCAGATCGGTGAGACCTGGCGGATCGGCCCGCCGATGGGCCGCATGGCCGTGCCGCAGAACTCGAACCGCGAACTGCTGATGGTCGCGGGCGGCACCGGCGCGGCCCCGATGAAGGCGCTGCTCGACGAGGTCCGGCAGCGTCCGCGTCCGCCGCGCACGCAGGTGTTCGTCGGCGGCCGGACGTGGGACGACCTGTACGACTTCACGGCGCTGCGCCGGCTGTCGTTCTCCTACCCGTGGCTGGACGTGATCCCGGTCGTCGAATCCGAGGCCGAGACGTCCGGGGCCGAGATCGGCACGCTGGCCGACGTGGTCACCCGTTACGGCGCGTGGAGCGACCACGACGTCCTGGTCTGCGGCTCGCCGGCGATGATCCGGTCCACCGTGTCCCGGATGCTCGTCGCGGGGACGCCGCTGGACCGGATCACCTACGACCCGTTCACGATGGACTGAGGTCGCCGCCGACCCGCGCTACTCGAACGCGTCCGTGCTCCGCACGGACAGCACGTGCAGGGTCCGCTCGCCGTGGAACCCGTCGCGGCCGTGCAGGAACCGGTAGTTGTCGAGCGCCAGCAGCTCGCCGGCCCCGAGCCGGAACCGCGGCGCGACCTCGAACACGGTCGCCTGCACGTCGGCCCAGTCCTCGATCATCCGCACGTGCTCGTCCCAGTGCGGTGCGCGCGGGACCGGCAGCGCGTAGTCGCTGGCGCGCACCGCCCGTCGTCCACCCCGGGTGTGCTCGACCATGCGACGCACGAGCGGGGTCGTCGGGATCCCACGCCGCGGCGTCGCGATGGCACCGAAGAAGTCGACGTCGACGCCGGTCAGGAACGCGTGCAGGTCCGGCCGCGTGGTCCGCAGCGCGTCGACGAGCGCGTACCCGTCGACCAGCACCGAGTCACCGCCGGACGGGGCGGGCGCGGTGCAGTGCATGAACAGGTAGTCCTCGTCCGGGTCCCGCAGGCGGGTGGCGCGACCGTGCACGTCGACGGTGACGAACGCGCCGTCGGAGTGCAGCCCGAGCGCGGGCGCGTCCACGCCGCCCTGCAGCCGGATCCCGAACAGCTCGCGCAGGCGCCCGCCGAGCAACCGCGCCGCCGTCGCCACGAGCGTCTCCGGATCGTCCCCGCCGCCGGGCAGGATCACGACGCCGTCGCGCTCGAACACCTCCCTGGCGTGCTCCGGCTCGGCCCGCACCGGGACGACCCCTGCCTCGCCGACGATCTCCTTCAGCTCGGGACGTACCGTCCCGCTGCGCCGTCCGTCCCGGTCGGTCTGGGCCACGCCGCCTCCTCGTCGCTGGACGTCTTCTGCCTCATACTGGCAGCAACGAGACAGTGCCCGAAACTACCCGTTCGCAGCGTCCCAGCGACGTTCCAGGGCCCGGCCGGCCAGTGTGACGGCCAGTGCCGAGCCGACCACCGCGAGCGCGGGGAGCAGGACGAGCTGCGGCGCGACGAACATGTACTGCCTGCCCTCGGCGAGCATCGCGCCCCACTCCGGAGTCGGGGGCTGCGCCCCGAGCCCGAGGAACGACAGCCCGGCGATCGAGAGCAGGACGTTCGCGAACCGCAGGCAGGCGTGCGCACCCAACGGGCGCAGCAGGTTCGGCAGCACGTGCCGGAACACGATTCGTCCGGTCCCGGCGCCCAGCGCGACCGCGCCCTCGACGTACTCGCGGCCCCGCTCCCGCGCGGCCAGCTGGAACGTCAGGCGGGCGAACGGCGTCCACCCGACGAGCACGACGGCCAGCAGCAGCGTCCCGAGGTCCGGCGGGTCCTCGCTGGCGGCGACCACGACCAGCCCGACGACGATCGCCGGGATCGACACCAGCACGTCGATGAGCCGCTGGAACGCCTGCCCGACGACCCGCCCGGCCCAGCCGGCCAGCAGACCGAGCACGGTGCCGATCGCCGTGCACAGCGCCAGCGCGACGACCGTGAACCCGATCGACAGCCGCGCGCCGACGGCCAGTCGCGCGAGGACGTCGCGGCCGAGCTGGTCGGTCCCGAACAGGTGCTGCGCGGACGGGCCCGCGAAGCGCTGGGACAGGTCGGTACCCACCGCGTCCCACGGCAGTGCGGCGACGACCACGAGCAGCACCGCTCCGACGAGCAGCACCCGCCCGGCCGACGGCCGCCACCGGGCCGCCGTCCGGGACACCGCGACGGTCACGTGGCCACGCTCCGGCCGACCGGGTCCATCGCCAGCGCCACGACCTCGGCCGCGATCGTGGCCAGCGCGGCCACGGTCACCACGACCATCAGCCCGGACTGCACGACCGGCAGGTCCTGGCCGACGACGGCGTCGTAGAGCAGGCGCCCGAGCCCCGGCACCGCGAACACGACCTCGACGACGACCGACCCGCCGAGCAGGCCGCCGAAGAACATGCCGGACATCGACGTCACCGACGTCAGTGCCAGCCGGCCGCCGTGCCGCCAGAGCACCCGGCGCTCCGCCAGCCCCTTGGACCGTGCGACGGCGACGTGCGGGCGCCCGAGCGCGTCGAGCGTCTCGGCCCTGGTCAGCTGCGCGGCCAGGGCGGCGGGGAAGGCGGCCAGCGTCAGCACCGGGAGCACCGCCTGCGCCGCGCCACCCCATCCGGTCGCCGGGAGCAGCGGTAGCGCGACGGCGAACACGAGCACCAGCACCGTGCCGAGCACGAACTCCGGCACCGCGACGCCGAGCACCGACGCGCCCGCGACGACCCGGTCCAGCCACCCGCCGGGGCGGTTCGCGGCGTGGACCCCGGCCGGGATGCCGACGGCGGCGGCCACGGCGAGCGCCAGCGCGGTCAGGACGACCGAGACGCCGAGCGCGGGGAACACCAGCCCGGCGACCGGCGTGCGCGTCGCGAACGAGATCCCCATGTCGCCGGTGGCCAGGTGCGCGAGCCAGCGCAGGAACTGTTCCACCGGCGAGGCGTCCAGCCCGAACTCGGCGCGCACGGCCGCGAGCGTCGCCGGGTCCGGCTCGGCCTCGGCGAACCGGCTGCGCAGCACGGCCCGCTCGGTGTCCACCCCGGAGATCCTGGGCAGCAGGAAGATCAGCACGGAGGCCAGCAGCAGGACGACCGGCAGCGCCAGCAGCCGCCGGACGACCAGCCCGGTCACGGCGTCCGCCCGGTCACTGGGTCGGCCCGGTCACTGCGTCGTGGCCAGCCCCGGCGTCACCAGCGACTGCTCCAGGGGGTCGACGGCGTACCCGGCCACCTGACGTCCGACGCCGTTGACCTGCGTGTGCACGAGTGGGACGCCGACGGCGTCGGCGTTCAGCTTCTCCGCGGCCCTCCGGAACCCGTCCTGGCGCTGCGCGGCGTCGGTCTGCGTGGCCAGCGGCGCGACGATCGCGTCGAACTGCGGCGAGCAGTAGCTGTTGATGTTGTACGAGCCCTGGCAGGTGTAGTCCGTGCTCAGCGTGGCACCGGCGTCCGCGACGTCGGTGAGGTAGCTGCGGGACAGGATGTACATCTGGTACTTCCCGGCCAGCAGGTCGGGCTCGTCCGCGTCGTAGTCGCCGACCCGGATCGTCGCCTCGATGCCCGCGCCGCGCAGCATCGCCTGGATCGCGGTGGCCAGCGTCGGGAGCTCCGGGCGGTTCGGGTACGTCGCGAGCGTGACCTGCAGCGGACGTCCCGGCCCGTACCCGGCCTGGGCGAGCAGCGACTTCGCCCGCTCCACGTCGGCAGCGGGCGGCGGGGCGGACGAGCCCCACGGGACGGCCGGGCCGAACAGCTCGGAGGCCGGCACGGCCGATCCGGCGAGTGCCTGCTCGGCGAGCGCGGTCCGGTCGATCGCGGCGGTCACGGCCTGCCGCACCCGGGGATCGTCGAACGGGGCCGCCGACTGGTTCAGCAGCAGCGAGTCGGTACGCGGGGCGGCGACGGTCTGGTTCGTGTAGCCGTTCGAGTCGGTGAACTCGAGCGCCGACGACTCCGGGAGACCCTGCGCGATGTCCGCGTCCCCGGCGCGCAGCGCGAGGGCCCGCGCGGCCGGGTCGCTGACGTAGTTGACGGTCACCCCGGAGAGCGTCGGGCGCTCGCCCCAGTACCGGTCGTTCCGCGCGAGCTCGGCGCTCTGCGTGCCGTTGGCAGCCGTGATCGTCATCGGGCCGGTGCCGGTGCCCTGGACCTTCGGCGGGGTCGCGGCGTACGCGGACGGCGCGAGGATGCCGGTGGACGGCGCGGACAGCCGCAGCGGCAGGATCGGGTCCGGGTTCGTCGTGGTGACCCTGACCCCGTCCGCGCCGTCCGGCACGACGGCCAGCCCGACGCCCTTGATCGCCCTCGGCGGTGTGCTGACGCCGGCCAGCCACGTCAGTGACCGCGCGACGGCGGCCGGGTTCAGCGGCGTGCCGTCCTGGAACACGACGCCATGGCGCAGCGTGAACCGCCAGGTACGCGGGTCGACCTGGTTCCAGGCGGTGGCCAGCCGCGGACGCGCGACACCGTCGGTACCGGAGGCGACGAGGCTCTCGGTGACGCCGAGCTGGGACAGGACGTACGCGTCGTCGGTGTCGATGCCGTAGCCGGAGTCCGGGCTGAACTGCGCGGCGACCGTGATCCGGCCGTCCGGGACCGGTACCCCGGTCCCGGAGCCGCCTCCACCGCACGCCGCGAGCAGTCCGACCGCTGCGCAGGCGAGAGCGACGCGGGCGCGGGTGCGCGGGCGTGAGGCGGTGACCATCGAGGTCCTTTCGGCGTGCGGGACACGCCGGGCGCGCGTCCGGGTGATCGTCTGCACAGCCGTTCAGCTAGTCAAGAGATGTGCGCGAAAGCGCATATGTCGTACCTGCCACTCAGTAGCAGCATGCTACGAATGGTCAGTGACGATCACGAGCGCGCTGCGCCCCCGATGGCCGCGCCCGGTGACCCGACTGGCCGCGCTGCCCCCGGTCATGCGGTTGCTCGTGCTCACCCAGATGGCGTTCAACATCGGCTTCTACATGGTGCTGCCGTACCTGGCCACGCACCTGGCCGAGGACCTCGGACTCGCGGCCGCCGTCGTCGGACTCGTGCTCGGGCTGCGGACGTTCAGCCAGCAGGGCATGTTCGTGGTCGGCGGCACGCTGGCCGACCACTACGGGGCGAAGCCGGTCGTGCTGGCCGGGTGCGCGTTGCGGGTGGTCGGGTTCGTGCTGCTCGGCGCCGCGTCGTCGGCGTCCGGTGTGATCGCGGGCGCGCTGCTCACCGGGTTCGCGGCGGCGCTGTTCTCCCCGGCCGTGGAGTCGGCTCTGGCCAGGGAGGCCGGCGAGCGGGAGCGCTCCGGACAGGGGTCGACGCGCACGGAGGTGTTCGCGCTGTTCGCGGTCAGCGGGCAGGTCGGGACCGTCACCGGCCCGCTCGTCGGGACGGCGCTGCTGCTCGTCGACTTCCGGCTGGCCTGCCTCGTCGCGGCCGGCGCGTTCGTCCTGATCGGACTCGCGCACCTCGCGTGGCTGCCGTGGCGCGAGGCGGAGCACGCGGGCGAGCCGGTGCTGGCCGGATGGGCCGAGGTGCTCGGCAACCGGCGGTTCGTCGTGTTCGCGGCGGGCTACTCGGGCTGGCTGCTCTGCTACAACCAGCTCTACCTGGCGCTGCCCGCCGAGCTGGAACGTGTCGGGGGCGGGGCGGCACTCGGCCCGCTGTTCGTGGTCTCGTCGGTCCTGGTGATCACGTTGCAGCTGCGGGTGACCGGCTGGTCCGGGCGCCTCGGCGAGGGCCGCTCGGTGGTGCTCGGGTTCGCGCTGATGGCGACGGCGTTCGCGGTCGTCGCGGTGGCCCGGATGCTGCCCGTGCCACCGTCGTGGGCGCTGCTCGTGCCCGCCGTCGGGATGGTCGTGCTGCTGACCGCGGGCGAGATGCTCGCCGTCCCGGTCGCGCAGTCGCTCGTCCCGCGCCTGGCCGGTGAGCGACGCCTGGGCGCACACTTCGGCGTGCTCGCCTCGTTCGGCGGGGTGATGGTGCTGCTCGGCTCGACGGCCGTGGGCGCCCTGCTGGACCCGGCGGTGCCCGCCGCCGTGCCGTTCCTCGTCATGACGGCCGTCCCGCTGGCCGGCGCCGCCGTGCTGGGCACGCTCGCCCGACGGGGCAGGCTCACCGCTCCGGCCGCGACGGCCTCGGCGTCCTGACCCGTCAGTCCTTGCGGTCCGGGTGCCAGACGACCAGCGCCTGGCGACGGTCCACCGGCACGAGATCGCGCCGGTAGGACTGGTGCACGGCCGCGGTGGCCTGCTGGGCGGCGGCGTGCGTCTCCGCGAGCTCGGCGTTCAGCTCCTCGATCCGTTCGCGGAGCTCACCGACGAGCTGCTCCAGCTCGATGATCCGCTTCACGCCGGCGAGGTTCACGCCGTCGTCCTGCGAGAGCCGCTGGACCTCGCGCAGCAGCGCGATGTCGCGGGCCGAGTACCGGCGCCCGCCGCCGGACGACCGGCCGGGGCTCACCAGCCCCAGCCGGTCGTAGCTGCGCAGCGTCTGGGCGTGCAGTCCGGACAGCTGGGCCGCGACGGAGATGACGAACACCGGGCTGTCCTGGCCCGCCCCTGCGGGCAGTCCGTGCTCGGGACCGTTGCCGTCCGTGCCCCCGGTGCTGCGCCGTGCCGGCACGACCGTCACCTCCCAGCGTTCCCGAGCAGGTCGGCCCGGGGGTCGAACGACTTCGTCGCCTCGGCGTAGGCCTGCAACGCCTCGGACGCGGCGTCGTCCAGCTTCTGCGGGACCGCCACCTCGACCGTCACGAGCAGGTCGCCCTTCTTGCCGTTCTTGCGCTCCACACCACGCCCGCGCACCCGCAGGGTGCGACCGCTCGTGGTTCCCGCCGGCACCTTCAGCGACACGGTCCCGTCCAGCGTCGGCACGGTCAGGGTCGCACCCAGTGTGAGCTCGGGGAAGGTCACCGGGACGGTGATCGTCAGATCGTCGGCGTTCTTGGTCGACCGGCCGAGCACCCGGTGCGGGTTCACGTGCACCAGGACGTACAGGTCACCGGCCTGCGCGCCTCCGCGGCCCGGCTCGCCCTGACCGGCGATCCGCACCTTCTGGCCGTCGTCGACGCCTGCCGGGATCCGCACGGTCAGCGTGCGGGTCCGGTTGCTGACGCCGTCGCCGCGGCACTCGGGGCACGGGTCGTCGATGATCCGGCCGGTACCGCGGCAGTCGCGGCACGGCTCGGAGAACGCGAACGCTCCCTGGCTGCGGCTGACCAGGCCCTGGCCGTTGCAGGTCGGGCACGTACGCGGGGTCGTGCCCGGTTTCGAGCCGGTGCCTCCGCACCGCTCACAGCGGCCGGGAGACGTCATGCGCAGCGGCATCGTGGCGCCGCGGACGGCCTCCTCGAACGAGATGCGGACCTCGGTCTCGACGTCCGCCCCCCGCCGGGAGCGGCTGCCGCCACCCCCGCCGAAGCCACCGCCGCCGCCCCCACCGGACTGGCCGAACAGGCCACCGAGCAGGTCGTTCAGGTCGGTGGCGCCGCCCGCCCCGCCGCCGGAGCGGCCGAACAGGTCACCGAGGTCGATGTTCTCGGTGCCGGCCCCGCGGCCGAAGCCGCCACCGCCCGGGAACCCACCGCCGCCGAAACCGCCACCGCCGCGGAACAGCGCCTTGGTCTCGTCGTACTCCTTGCGCTTGTCCGGGTCACCGATGACGCCGTTCGCCTCGGAGACCGCCTTGAACTTCGCCTCGGCCTCGGGGTTGCCGGGGTTGGCGTCCGGGTGGTTCTCCCTGGCCAGCTTCCGGTAGGCCTTCTTGATCTCGTCCTGGGATGCCGTCGAGGAGACGCCCAGGTCGCGGTAGTAGTCCTTCTCGATCCAGTCGCGCTGGGTCATCCCGCCTCCTTTCCGGATCCGGTCCCGGCACCGGGCGTCCTGCCCGGAGCCGGGACCCGGCGTCCACGATCAACTACGCCGGCGGTCAGGCCGGGTTCTGCGGCTCGCCACCGCCGGGCCCGCCGTCGGCCGACGGCGGCTCCGCCCCGCCTTCCACGGTCTCCGCCGTCGTCTCGGCGGGGACCTCGGACTCGGCGCGGTCCTGCACGGTGACCATCGCCGGACGCAGGACCCGGTCCGAGATCCGGTAGCCACGACGGAGCACCGTCGACAGCACCGTCACGGTCGGGCCGCTCGCGTCGGACGGCTCGTGCTGGACGGCCTCGTGCAGCGACGGGTCGAACAGCTCGCCCTGGACACCGAACGGCTCCAACCCGAGCTTGGTCACCACACCCACGACCTTGTCGGCCGCGGACTTGAACGCCCCGGTGAGGTCGCCGTGCTGCTCGGCACGCTCGAAGTCGTCGAGCACGGTCAGCAGGTCGGACACGAACGACGCCTTGGCGCCGACCAGGACGCTCTCGCGCTCCCGGTCGGTCCGCCGCCGGTAGTTCGCGTACTCCGCGCTGACCCGCTGCAGGTCCGCCGTGCGTTCGGCGACCTCGGCGGTGAGCTTCTCGACCTCCGGGTCGACCCCGTCGGCCGGGCCGGCCGCCGGGCCGGGGGCGGCGGTGCCGTCCCCGGCCACGGTGCCGTGCTCCGGAGTCTCGGTGCCCTCCGGGACCACCTTGCGGCGGTCCCGGATCGTCACCGGCTCGTCCTGGCCTTCCGCGTGCCCGCCGACCGTTCCGTCGTCCCGGTCGTCGGTGTTCACTTCTGGCCCTTGTCCTTGTCGTCGTCGTCCACGACCTCGGCGTCGACGACGTCGTCGTCCTGGGCCTGCGCGCCGCCGGCCGAGCCGGCGTCACCCGCGGTGCCCGCTGCGTCGTCGGAACCCTGCTGGGCGTACAGCGCGGAGCCCATCTTCTGCGACTCCGTGGCCAGCTTCTCCATCGAGGACTTCAGGGCCTCGTTGTCGGTGCCCTTCAGCGCCTCCTGGACCTCGCCCAGTGCCGCGTTGACCGAGTCCTTCACCTCGGACGGGAGCTTCTCGTCGTTCTCCTTGACGAACTTCTCCGTCTGGAAGACGAGGGTCTCGGCCTGGTTGCGGGTCTCGACCTCCTCGCGACGCTTGGCGTCCTCCTCGGCGTGCGCCTCGGCCTCCTTGACCATGCGGTCGATCTCGTCCTTGCCCAGGCTCGAGCCGCCGGTGATCTGCATCTCCTGGCTCTTGCCGGTGCCCATGTCCTTGGCGGACACGTTGACGATGCCGTTCGCGTCGATGTCGAAGGAGACCTCGATCTGCGGGACACCGCGCGGGGCGGGCGGCAGACCGGTGAGCTCGAACATGCCGAGCTTCTTGTTGTAGGCCGCGATCTCCCGCTCGCCCTGGAACACCTGGATCTGGACGGACGGCTGGTTGTCGTCGGCCGTCGTGAAGATCTCCGAGCGCTTGGTCGGGATCGTGGTGTTCTTCTCGATGAGCTTGGTCATCACGCCGCCCTTGGTCTCGATGCCCAGGGACAGCGGGGTGACGTCGAGCAGCAGGACGTCCTTGACCTCGCCGCGCAGCACGCCGGCCTGCAGGGCCGCACCGGCCGCGACGACCTCGTCCGGGTTGACGCCCTTGTTCGGCTCCTTGCCACCGGTGAGCTCCTTGACCAGCTCGGTCACCGCGGGCATGCGGGTCGAGCCGCCGACGAGCACGACGTGGTCGATCGAGCCGACCGAGATGCCGGCGTCCTTGACCACCTGGTTGAACGGCTGGCGCGTGCGCTCCAGCAGGTCCGAGGTGATCTTCTGGAACTCGGCGCGGGACAGCGTCTCGTCCAGGAACAGCGGGTTCTTGTCCGAGTCGACCGTGATGTACGGCAGGTTGATGGCGGCGCTCGACGAGCTGGACAGCTCGATCTTCGCCTTCTCCGCGGCCTCACGCAGCCGCTGCATGGCCATCTTGTCCTTGGTCAGGTCGATGCCCTGGGCGCTCTTGAACTTGTCGACGAGCCAGGTGACGATCCGCTCGTCCCAGTCGTCGCCGCCGAGGTGGTTGTCGCCGTTGGTCGCCTTGACCTCGACGACGCCCTCGGCGATCTCCAGCAGGGACACGTCGAACGTGCCGCCACCGAGGTCGAAGACGAGGATCGTCTGCTCGTTGTCGCCCTTGTCCAGGCCGTAGGCCAGCGCCGCCGCGGTCGGCTCGTTCACGATCCGCAGGACGTTCAGGCCGGCGATCTGGCCGGCCTCCTTCGTGGCCTGACGCTGGGCGTCCTCGAAGTACGCCGGCACGGTGATCACCGCGTCGGTGACGTCGTCACCCAGGTAGGACTCGGCGTCGCGCTTCAGCTTCTGCAGGACACGGGCGCTGATCTCCTGCGGCCCGTAGGTCTTGCCGTCGATGTCCGGGGTCTTCCAGTCCGTGCCGATGTGCCGCTTCACCGAGCGGAACGTGCGGTCGGAGTTCGTGACGGCCTGGTTCTTGGCCGACTGGCCGACGAGAACCTCACCGTTGCGGGCGAACGCGACCACCGAGGGCGTCGTGCGGGACCCCTCCGAGTTCGCGATGACCGTCGGCTCGCCACCCTCGAGGACGGCGACGACGGAGTTGGTGGTCCCGAGGTCGATACCGACCGTACGAGCCATGGTGACTGCCTCCGTGGTTGTCTTGCGCGTAGATATGAGCTGGGTCGGCTCACGTTGTAGCAGACGGCCCCGACACTACTTGAGCCGCGGCTGCTCAACCTGTTCCTACCCGCCCCAACGGGTCACCATGCAGAGTTGTTCCCACCCGACTCAACTTTCTCGCCGCGATCGCAGGTGCGAACGGTTTCCCCGGAACGTCCCGCCGACCTGTGCTGCGTCCCTACGCTGCGGTCATGTCGGCGATCGAGACCCAGCGCTACGAGGGCTACTCCCTGGCCGAGAAGTACGCGTGGGTGACCGGCCAGCCGGGGATGCGCGCGGTCGAGGCCGGCGCGGACAGCGTCCGGACGATGGGCGAGCGGCTCGGGGACATCACGGACGCGGCCGGGCGGTCCATGCGCGGCCTGGGTGTCTCCTGGGCGGGCCCGGCCTCGGAGGCCGCGCAGCGGTCGTCGCAACAGATCGTGGACCGGGCGGCGGACACGCGATCGCTGGCCGCCAACGGGGCCGACCGGATCCTGGACTACGGGCACTCGTTCGACGAGATGCGCACGCGGATCGCGTTCGAGGACCCGAGCAAGCTCAGCTGGATCCAGCTGGCGATGGAGCCCTCCAAGTACGTGTGGGACATGCGGCCGTGGGCCGACGGCGAGGACCACGTCTCGGTGCTGCGGCGCGACCAGGAGCACGACGCCGCCGCGAACGACGCGCTGCGCTGGCACGAGGCGAACGCCCGCGCGGCCGACGACCGGTTCGTGACGGACGGGCAGATGCCGTCCGCGGTACCGGTCGGTGCGGCGGCGCACGGCACCGAGTCCGGTGGCGGCGGCGGTGGGGCGGGCGTCGGCGCGTCGTCGTCCGCGGCGCCGCCGGTGGCCGCGGCCCATGCCCCACCCGCTGTGAGCACGCCTCCCGCCGCACCCCCTCCGGCGGCGGCACCCCCTCCGGCGGCCGGCTCGGCACCGCCCATCACGGCGCCGGCGCCGGTCCCCGGCGGACCGGGCACATCGGGTCCGGCCGGATCCGGCGGCGGCACTCGATCGGGTACGACGGCCGGTGGTCCGGACCGTGTAGGTACTGGCCGGACGAGTCCGGGCGGCACGACGTCGCCCGCGGGGTCGGCGGGGTCTGCCGGCGCGAACGGTGCTACCGGGCTCGGCGACCAGGAGCAGGAGCGGATCCGGCGCGGGGAACAGTTCGGAAGGGACCTCGTGAACGGAAGCCCGGCGGCCCGGACCGGCGCGGGCGGCGTCGGCGGACGACCCGGTGGCTGGGCCGGATCCGGTGGGGGAGCCGGTACGGGCCGGCCGACCGCGTGGGGTTCGTCCGGTTCGGACGGACGGTCGCCGCTGACCGGCGGGCGGGCGGGCTCCGGGGCCTGGCGCGGCGGTGGGGTCGGTCTCGGTGAACCGGGCGGCGTCGGCGGGTACGGGCGGTCCGGCGGCGGCAGCCCCGGGCTCTCCGGTGCGCCCGGTCCGTCCGGGGGTTCCGGGGAGACGTCGTCCCGGCTCCCGGGCGAGACCGGGTCGAGGACGTGGTCACGAACGCCCACGGAGGGCCCGCTCGGCAGGACGGTCGCGGGCGAGCCGGCCGTGACCGGGCGCAGCGGGACGGGCCCCGGCTACGCGCCGATGATGGGCGGGATGGGCGGGGCACGCCCCGACGGCGATGCGCACCGCAACCGCTACCTGCTGCCGACGAGCGAACCGTTCGACGTCGACCTCCCGCACTCGCCACCCGTACTCGCACCCGAGGAGGACGGCTGATGGCGGTCGACTGGGCACGGTCCGTCGTGCTGTCGGTCGACGAGTTCGACGTGGCGTGGGAGCTGCTCGACCTCGGCGACACCCCGGCCGCGCTGGAGCTGCGGCGCCGCGGCCGGACCTATGCGGAGCGCGACCGGATCGTCGCGGGGGCGATCGGCACGCTCCGCGCACGCGGATTGGTGCGCGGATCCGCCCCGGTGCCTGCACTCGCCGCCGACCTGACGACGCTCGCCGGCGCGGGGACGGTCCGCGACCTGGTCGTGTCCGCGCCCGTCCGGCTCGCCGCGGTCGCCGCCACCGAGGACCCGAACTGCGTGCTCGCCGCCCGCCTGGACCAGCGGGTCGCGCTGGCCCGGATCGCGCCGGGCCGGGCGTCGGCCGAGCTCGTCGGGCTCATCGGGGCGGTGCGGCCCGGCCATGGCCCTGCGGTCCGGATCCCGGCCGACGTCCTGTCCGACGCCGCCGCCGCGAGCGACGGCGATCGGGACCGGTTCACGTCCGAGCTGATGCGCCGCGGCGTGGACGGGCCGGACGCGGTCGCCGTGCTGCGGATGGGCGAGCTCACCGGCGCCGGTCAGCTCGGCGCGACCCACCTCGGGCGGCGGGCCACCCATCCGCTGCTGGTGCACGTGACGGACCACGGGGTGTACCGCCAGCGCCGGGTTCCACGCGCCGGTGTGGAGACCGTCGTCGAGGCCGGGCCGGTGGACGCGGCGGCGCTGACCCACGAGCTCGACGAGCTCGTCGCCGGGGCCGGTCCCGGGGCGCGGTGAGTCCGGGACCGCTCCGGCTGTCCGTTGCCGAGATCGACGTGCTGTGCACGCTGCTCGCGCTGGACCCGCCGGATGCGCTCGAACTCCACGACCGCGGGGAGCCCGCCCTGACCGACGCCCGCGACGACCTCGCCGCGCGGGGCCTGCTGGAGCGGGCCGGGATCGCCGCGACGGTCGCCGCCACGCTGCGGCGGCTGTGCTGCGCCCCGCTGGCCGTCGAGCTGGACGGACCTCGCGGCCTCCACGCGGTCGCGGGCGTCGACGCCGCGACGGGCGTGCTCGCCGTCCGCCACGGTGACGACGTCGCGCTCAGGGCCCTCCCCTCCGGACGCGCGATCTCCGCCGTGCCGGAGCTGCTGGGACCGCTGCGACCTGCGGTCGGACGGCCGGTGCGGGTCCCGGTCGCCGTCGTCACCGACGCGGTCGCGGCGGCGGGGGAGGACACGCACCGGCTCGTCGTCGAGCTGATGCGGCGGGGGGTGAGCGGGGCGGGCGCCCGGACGCTGGTGGACGCGAACCGCGAGGTCCGCGATGTGTCGCGGATCGGCGTCACGCTGCGCCACGCCGATGGCGTGCGCCACGGGCCGTACCGGATCACCGTGCAGCGCACCGCGTCCGGGCACCGCTGCCAGAGACCGTGCGCGGGCCCGCCTGGCGCGCTGGTGACGGCACCGGCGACCGGGGACCGGCTGGCCTCCGAGATCGAGGAGCTGATCCGGGTGACCGCCCGGGGTCAGCGCCGTGGCGCAGGGCGTGGCTCCACGCGTCCCGCCGACACCGGCGGGATCGGGTCCCGCACCGGCGCGAGCACCTGGTGACGCTCCGGCTCGGCGACCGGGCGGCCGTCCGGTCCGCGGTACTCCAGCGTTCCGTCCGGCCCGAGATCGGCCTGGTAGCCGGTCGCCGCGAGCTGGTCGTCGTCGAGATCGGTGAGCGCCTCGTCCCGGACGGCCGTGACCCGGTACTGCGGCCACGGGAGGTCGGCGTAGGCGTCGTGCAGATCGGCCAGCATCCCGGCGAACACCTGCTGCCAGCGCAGCGGCATCGACTCGGCGAGCGACCGGGGCACCACGAGGTGGTCGGGGCCGGCCGAGCCGGGGGACGAACGGTCCAGGTAGTCGCGCAACGGGGTCGTGGACGCGGGCATGCGCCCATGATGGCCCGCTCAGGCCGGGTTCGGCGTGGTGGCTGGCCGCGTCGCGTACGGGACGAGCTCGTCGTAGTCCCACGGCACCGGCTGCACCCGCACCGGCACGTTCTGGTTCGGCGCCTCGACCATCTGGTTGTTGCCCATGTAGAGCGTGACGTGGTGGATCGTCGACGGGTCCGACGGGTCCGTGGCGTAGAACAGCAGGTCACCGGGCTGCGCCTGGCGCACGGGGACGTGGCCGCCGGCGTTGTACTGGTCGCGGGAGACGCGCGGCAGCGTGATGCCGGCAGCCTGGAACGCGCGGAGCATCAGCCCGGAGCAGTCGTAGGCGTCCGGCCCGGTCGCGCCCCACACGTACGGCTTGCCGACCTCGCGCAGCGCGAACCCGATCGCCGCGCCCGCCGCGCCGGGCGGCAGTGCCCCGGTCGGCGCCGAGCCGCAGCCGGTGGGGTCGGAGACGTCGCCGACCTGTTCGACGAGCTGCGTCGCCAGCCGCTCCCACTTCGCGTAGGCGTCCGGGAACGCGGAGCGCTGCACGGTCTGCGCCGCGACCGTGACTGGCATCTGCTCCCATCCGGGTAATGCGAGCAGCCGGTCCAGGAAGATGCCCGTGCTGTAGCGCGGGTCGGTGACCTGTGCCGGGCTGCCCCACCCCTGCGACGGGCGCTGCTGGAACAGGCCCAGCGAGTCCCGGTCGCCATAGTTGATGTTGCGCAGGGTGGACTCCTGCATCGCCGTCGCCAGCGCGACGAGCCAGGCCCGTGGCGGGGCGCCCTTCTCCTTGGCCACGCTGATGATCTCGGACGCGTTCTGCCGCTGGTCCGGCGTGAGCGTGTCGATCGTCGCGCCGCCCGCGGAGTCCGGCCCGACGGTGCCGATCCCCGCGTCGCAGTTGGCGCTCGGACGGTTGCGGCTGCCGATGTTCGGGCTGAACGCGAGGAAGCCGACGGTCAGGAACAGGACCAGCGCGAGTCCGATGACGAGGAACGGGAGCAGCAGCCGCAGGGGCCGCAGGAATCGCGAGACGGGCGGGCTCATGCCCGGTCGTAACCGGAGACACGCCAGCCGGCTCCGGTGTCCACCACCAGCACCGACAGCCGCAGCGCGTCCGTCGGCACCTCCACCTGGACGCTGCGCGGCGACACCCGGGTCGCCCGCGGGGACCCGGTCACGGCCGAGGCCGGAACGTTCGACGGGTCCACCGCGGCGAGCACGCCGAGGTACTCGTCGGTGGTGTAGGCGCGCATGCCGGCCACCCACTGCTCGTTCGTCATGCCCGGCGGGTGGTTCACCCACGCCGCGGTCCAGGCGCGCGCCGCCTGCAGCGCCTCCGGTGGCGCGGCGGACAGCGGGAGCTCCTGCGGCGTGAGCGGAGCGACGGGCGGGAGGGCGGTCGGCGTCGGGACGGCGGCCTGGTCAGGGCCCTGCGCAGGCGCGGTCGACGACGGCGGAGCACCCTCGGCGAGCAGCCCTCCGCTGCGCGCGGAGCCGCCGACCTTGTTGCCGACGAACACGGCTCCGCCGACGAGCGCGAGCGCGACGATCGTGACGGCGGCGAGCCGCAACGGGGAGCGCAGCGGCCACTGCCACAGCGACCGGTAGGCCCCGGCCCGGCCGCGGGACGACCTAATCGGCACGGCGGCTCCAGGTGGATCCGTCCGCGGCCCGGGCGGCGCGCGGACGGTAGATCTTGTAGACGGGCACGCCGTCGACGAGCTCGGGCTGGACCGGCACCGGGTCGCCGCCCCTTCGCGGCGAGTCCGGACGCCGGTAGATCGACCGGTCGTCGACCTCGCCCTGGTCAGGGCGACCGGTGAACCCGGCCGTCGTCGACGGGCGCACGGACGCGCCGACCGGCAGCCCGCGCCGCGCCTCGGCGGTCTGCGGTGTGGCCGGCTCGGCCCGCTCCGCACGTGCGCGCCGCCGCGGGCGGGCGCCGGGGCCGACGGGTTGCGACGGCACGGCCTCCGCCTCGGGCCGCACGGCGTCCGGATCACGCGAGCCCACGCCGTTCTCGCGGTCGGCCCACCAGCGGCTCTGGCGGTCGTCGCCGGCAGCCGGCCCACGGAACCGCTGCCAGGTGCGCGCCATCGGCCCGTCGCCGACACCGGGCACGATCCCGCCGAACTGCTCCCTGGTCAGCGACACCATCGACACCAGGCGCCGGAACGGGCGCGCGACGGCCCACAGCACGACGGTGACGACGCCGGTGACCAGCAGCGCCAGCCACAGGTCGACGTTCGAGCCCGGCCGGAACAGCGACACGACGAGCAGCGCGTGCAGCCCGGCCAGCGCGCCGACGATCAGCGTGTTCACGATCGCCGAGCCGGCGACCCGCAGGATCGCCGGGATCACGTCCGGTTTGAGCAGCGCGACCACCGCGATCGCTGGCGCGGTGATCACCATCAGCCGGATCACCAGCAGCGCGACCAGCACCAGGACCTTGGACAGGAGTTGGAACAGCGCGATGCAGACGGCCATGATCGCGGCCAGTGCGCCGGAGCCGATCCGGCTTCCGGTGGCGCCGGTGAAGTAGGAGTACCGGTCGCCCATGCGGTCGGCGAGCGCGGCGTAGTCGGCCTTCTTCTTGTCCGCCAGCTGCTGGTTGTCCTGCCGCTGGTCGACCTCGTCGATCGTGAACGTCTGAGCCCGCAGCAGGTCGCGGCCCATCTCCTGGGCCTGCGGCACGTCGGGCGACCCGAACGTCCCGCGCAGCCAGTTGCGGTAGGCGACCTGGTCCACGAGCACGGTCGGCAGCGTGTCCCGGTTCCCGAGCCCGATCTGGCCGAGGAAGCCCTCCTGCATCTGGGTCACGCCGTCGAGCAGCAACCCGTCCGCGGCCTTCGACCAGTCCACCGGCGCGAGGTACGCCGCCGACCCGATCAGCAGCGCGAGGACGGCGATCCCACCGCGCTGTGCCTGGCGGGCCAGCTCACCGCGGAACGACAGCACCAGCATGATCACGGCGAAGGCCAGCAGCGCGATGCCGACCCACGTGGTGAACACGGTCTCGTACATCGCCCTGGTCGCGCTCGTGATCACCTGGTCCAGCGGGGCGAAAAGCTCACCGCCGTCGGCGATCAGGTAGTGCGACCAGTTGACGCCGCCGACGGTGAGCTTGGCCAGGTTGAACGTCTGGTTGCCGAGCCACGTGTCGGTCGTGACCGACGGGTTCAGCACACCGGACGTCGCGCAGCCGAGGTCGTAGTTGTGCCAGGTCAGACCGGCGTACCCGACCTCGCGGTAGACGCTGCCGACTTCGCCGCCGTCCGGGCGGGGCGGGTCGAGGGAGCCGACGAGGCCGGTCCCCGGTCGGTCCGGTTCCGGCGCCTGCTTGCAGTCCAGCGACTGCGCCATCGCCGGCGAGCCGAGCAGCACGCTGCCGCCCACCAGGGCCGTCACCACGAGCAGTGCGGCCCGGCGACGCCGCGGCGGCGACGGCGATGCCGAGCGTCGCGAGCGGCGGACGGCCACCACGACCGCCGCCGCCACGACCAGCAGTACGGGCAACCACCCGGCGCCACCGGTCGGGTCGTTCGGGATCACCGTCCGGCCTCGCCGGCGCGCACCCCGCCGTCACCGGCGGCGGACCCGCCGGACCGGTCCGAGCCGTTCGAGCCGTTCGGGGCGTGCGCACCGTTCGAGCCGTTCGAGGGGCTCCGGTCGTCGGACGCCGGGTCGTCGAGATCCTCGTGCCAGCCCTCGTCGAGCTCGTCGAGCAGATCGAGCTGTTCGTCGTCGAGCAGCCCGCCGTCGCCCGCCACGACCGGCACCCCACCGGCCCGCAGCTCGGTGGAGCCCGTGATCACCTGGTCGCCGCCGGGCCCGATCCGCAGCGACACGTCGTCGCCGTCCACCTCGGTCGGGACGGACCCGTTCGTCGGGTGGGCCGGCGGCGCCGCGGGTGGCAGCGGGCTCGGCTCGTCCGGAGCCTGGAGCTCGTACGACGGCGCGCCGCTGACCTGCACGCGGCTCGCGTCCGGGTTCGTGTCGAGTGCTTCACGCACGTGTTCGACGTGCGGGGCCTCCAGGTCGATCCGGATCTTCTCGACGCCGCCGTGCCCGTCGGCGAAGATGAACTGGCGCGGCGTGTCGTCCGGGCGGTCGTCGTGTCGCGGGCGCGGCGAGAGCGTGCCGAGCATCTGTTCGTAGCCGACGTCGGTGGGCACGCGGAGCAGCCGCAGCGCCTCGGCCTGCGCCTCCTCGTCGTCGGTGCGGCCGACGAACACGGCGTTCACCAGCGACGCGAACCCGGACACCCGCAACAGGTCGCCCGCCAGCTGGGAGGCGAACAGCGCCCGGACGTTGAACTTGCGGGAGTCGCGGGCCAGCCGGTCGATCAGCACCTTGCCGGTCGGCACCTGGGACAGGAAGTGCGTCTCGTCCAGCGCGACGCCCTTGCGCAGGTTGCGGTCGGCGTCGTAGATCGTGCGCTGGGTCAGCCAGGACGCCAGGTTCAGCAGCTCGACGCCGAGCGCCTCGTTGTCCGTCCACTCCTCGCGCGGGCTGCCCGGCCGGGGCAGCGACAGGCCCTGCATCGTCAGCACGGTGAACCGGTAGTCCCGGTCGGCCTGCCACGGGTCGTCACGGGTCTCGTCCGGGAACAGCAGCGCGGCCTGCGGCAGCTCGCGGCGCTCGTCCAGGAAGTCGGCGACGACGCCGGCGTGCTCCTCCCCGTCGCGCGCGTGCCGTCGCAGCGCGTCGATCACCATCCCGGGATGCCGGTCCGGGGCGCCGCCGACCTCGCGCACGGCGCGCAGCAGCACGATCCGGGTATGCGGCTGCCGGGAGATCTCGTACGGCAGCAGGCCGGACAGCACGTCGAGCACCAGCCGGCGCCGGGTCGCCGCGGCCAGCGAGCGCTCGCGTCGCCAGGCCCGCTCGGGGTCCTCGTCGTCGGCGTAGTGCTCCGGACGCGGCTCGGCCACCACCCGGTACGGGTTCAGGATGCCGGGGTCGGCGCGCAGCAGGTTGATGTGCCGGGAGAACGGGGCGAGCTCGGGCAGGCGGGTCAGCTCGGCCAACGGGCCGGAGGGGTCGAGCACCGTCCACCGTGCACCGCTGCGCAGGGTCTTGTAGACGATCAGCCCGGTGAGGAACGACTTCCCGGAACCCAGGCCGCCGACGATCGCGGTCAGGCCGGACGCGCGCCGCACCTCCTGGGCGAGCCAGGGGTCCCACGCCACCGGGCGCCGGGTGGCCGTGCAGGTCTCGCCGAGCATGATCCCGCGGCGGTCGCCGACGCTGGCCGTCGCCGCGGGGACACCCGCCGCCGCCCAGGTCACCGACGCGCGCCGTCGGTAGGCCGTGGACGCCAGCGGCTCGCCGGGCACGAACTCGCGCGCGTAGCGGTACTGCGCCTCCGGGTGCTCGATCTGCACCTTCGGCCGGTAGAGCTCGACGACCTGCTGGGCGCGCGTCGTCGTCTCCTCCTCGTCGCGCCCGCTGACCGCGATCCGCCACCATCCGTAGAGCCGCGTGTTCAGCTGGGTCAGACCGCTGGTCAGCTCGTCCTCGACCTCGAGCACCCGGTCCGCCTGGCGGGCGAGCGACATCGGCGGGTCGAGGTCATGGTCGTGGGTGTAGTGGCGGATCTGGCTGCGCACCTTGCCCATCTGGCGCTGCAGCTCACCGGTCACGTCCTCCGGGCGCCGGACGTAGATCCGTGCCGACCACTCCACCGGGAACGGGAGCCGGTCCGAGTGCTGCATCCACGGGTCGTCGACCTCGGGGATCCGCAGACCCTCCATCAGCCCGACCGAGAGGACGGCGACGTGCCGGGTGACCGTCTGGTTCCGGATCCGGCCGGTCACCTGCACGGTCGGGGCGTAGGGCTCCTGGAACACGTCGACGCCCTCGGTGAACGCGGCGAGGTCCTCGCTCTCCCACCGCGTCACGCCACGGGGCACCGAGGACAGACCGCGCGGCGCGGGCAGGCCGAGCGCCACCGAACGGTGCATCAGCCACGCCATGTCCTCGGCGTTCGCCGGCACCGCGTCCAGCCCGGACCCGGCCACGAGCACGTCGAGGTGGTTGACCTCGGACTCGAGCGCGGCGAGCTCGGCACGCACTGCTGACGGCACCAGCTTGTCCAGAACCGGTGCCGCCTTGTCCACCCAGCGGTCGAGCATCCCCCGGCCGGACACCTCGATGCCGAGGAACACCTCCTTGTCCGACATGGACAGACCCATCAGGTGGCGCTGCTCGCCCTCGAGGAACCCGTCCCAGCCGAGCGCGCCGGGCACGTCGGGCATCCGGCCGAGCGCGTTCTGGTCGAACGACTCCGCCCACATGTGCACCGGGTACGGACGCGTGGTCACGCGCAGGTGCAGCCAGCGGCCCTGCAGTTCGCCGAGCTGCGCCGCGATCTGGCGTATCAGCACCTCGCGCTGCGAGTCGCTGCGGAAGCTCCACGCCTGCGCGGCCAGCCGGTACCAGGCCATGACCTGGCCGCCGGTGCGGGTCAGGTGGCCGTCGATCGAGCGCAGGGCGATGGACGGGCTGAACGAGGAGCCGCCCTCGCCGGCCAGCGACCGGCGGCCCCGCCTGCGTTCGGTCCGCTCACCCGCGGCCACGACGGGCCTCCTTCGTCGTCCGTCCCGTCCGACGCGCCGGCGCGGCCGTCGTCGCGGGGCGGGACCGCCGGGTGGACCACGCGTCCGGCGCGGTCCGGACCGGCGCCGCCCGGCCGTCGCGGACCGCCGACTGCGGGGGCGTCTGCCCGGCGGCGACCTCTGCGGTCGCCCGCGGAGCAGCGGCCGCCCGCCGATCCGCCGCGGCACGCCGGGGTGCGACCGGCGCGCTCCGCGTCGACCGGACCCGGACATGGCCGGCCCTGAGGTGCCCGCCGCCGCCCGTCGTGCGCTTGCGAGGCCCGGTCACCTCCGACCAGAACTGCGTGACGACCTGGCCGAACGGTCGCTCGAAGGTGATCTTCTTGCCGAGCAGCCGGGTGATCGCGACGGTGCCGACGAGCGCCCACGCGATCGAGAAGAAGTCCAGCGGCACGCCGAGGCGCCGCTGCGCGAACATGATCAGCATCATGACGAGCAGCCCGACGCCGTAGCTCACGTAGCGGGCGCGCCACGGGAACGTCGCACGCGGCGGGCCCAGCCACACCGCGTCGATGCGATACACCTCGTCATCGGTGCGAACGAGCACGACTCACCCGGTCAACAGCTCGGCCATCGCTTTTCCGACGGCCGGACCACTTCCGGTCACCGCGATGCCCAGTGCGATGAGGCCGACGATCAGGCCGATGCTGCGCCGGGCCACGCCTGCGTTGTCGCCGCGGCCACCGATCCACAGCAGGATCACGGCGATGGCGAGCAGGATGAGCGGCACGATGTTGTTCGTGATCCAGCTCTGGAGGTTGTTCGTACTGAGCCCTTGAGCGAGCCACGACCCGAGTGCCTCAGGAGTGGTCTTCACGGCTCCTCCTCCGGGACCGTCGCCCCGCTGTTGCGCTGCCCTGCCGTCCGCCGCGCGGCACGGGACGACCGCAGTGATCATCCTCGGCATCGGTCAAGAGACGAGTAGAACACGCCGAACCGGCGTGATGTTAGCTGACGCTCCGTGTCCGGAGCCGCCGGGCTACGCCGTGTCACCGGGACGGAAAAGCGACAGGGCCGTACGGGCGAGTGGGCTCTCGTCGTCCGGAACGCAGACGGGGGCGCAGCACCGGAAGCGGTCCCGACTGACGCACATTCTCGCACGTCACGAGGCCGTCGACGGCTGTCGAGCCCGCGGGCCGACGACGGCGCGCGACCGGGCGTCGCGGCGACGGGGCGAGGCGAACCGGTCACCGATCGTTCACGACCGTGAACGTGACCCTCGCCCCACGCGGCCCTTCTCGGCTTCCCGACGGGTTCCCGGAATGACAGAGTCGTCCCGCTACTCTTCGGTAACCGGTCCGGTCCCGGCAGGAGCGCGGCCCGGCCCGCGGCGCACTACCCTTCTGGCGGATTGCCTCCGCGTGCCCACCACCACGCGGAGCGAGTGTTCAAGGAGGCACGCATGGTGTGGAGGTTGGTGGTCGGACTTGCTCTGACCGTGATCGCGCTGGCGATCGCGGGACGGCGTGCCTTCGAGATCTACAAACTGATCAAGTCGGGACAACCGGCGCACGACCGGAGCGAGGACCTGGGCAGGCGGGTGCGCACCCAGCTCGTCGAGGTGTTCGGCCAGAAGCGGCTGCTCAAGTGGTCGGTCCCCGGCCTGGCGCACTTCTTCACGTTCTGGGCGTTCGTGCTGCTGCTCACCGTCTACATCGAGGCGTACGGCGCCCTGTTCGACCCGGAGTTCCACATCCCGCTGATCGGCACCTGGGCGCCCCTCGGGTTCCTCCAGGACCTGATCGCGGTGCTCTGCCTGATCTCGCTCGGTGTGTTCGCGATCATCCGGGTGCGCAACTCCCCCGAGCGCGAGAAGCGTGACTCCCGGTTCTACGGCTCGCACACCGGTGGCGCCTGGCTGATCCTTTTCATGATCTTCAACGTGCTGTGGACGCTGTTCTTCTTCCGGGCCGCGTCGTCGGCGTTGGGGGCGTTCCCGTACAAGTCCGGTGCGTTCGCGTCGATCGGGCTGGGCAACCTGTTCACCGGTCTGAGCACGCCGGCGCTGGAGATCGTCGAGAGCATCGGCCTGCTGCTGCACATCGGCGTCATGCTGGCGTTCCTCGTGATCGTCGCCTACTCGAAGCACCTGCACATCTTCACCGCGCCGATCAACGTGTCGGCCAAGCGCTACCCGAAGGCGCTCGGCCCGCTGCCCGCCATGGAGTCGAACGGCGTCAAGATCGACTTTGAGGACCCCGGCGAGGACGACACGTTCGGCCGCGGCAAGATCGAGGACTTCACGTGGAAGGGCATGCTCGACTTCGCAACCTGCACCGAGTGCGGTCGCTGCCAGAGCCAGTGCCCGGCCTGGAACACCGGCAAGCCGCTGTCGCCGAAGCTCGTCATCATGGACCTGCGGGACCACCTGATGGCCAAGGCGCCGTACATCATCGGCGGCAAGGCGGTGCCCGAGGAAGGCGCGATCGACTTCTCCGCGGGCCTCACGGACGACAACGTGCACCGGCACGGCGTTCCGGAGTCCGGCTTCGAGCGGATCCGCGGTTCCAACGACGAGCAGGCCGCGCGCCCCCTCGTCGGTACCGCCGAGATGGGCGGCGTGATCGACCCCGACGTGCTGTGGTCCTGCACGACGTGCGGCGCGTGCGTCGAGCAGTGCCCGGTGGACATCGAGCACGTCGACCACATCGTCGACATGCGACGGCACCAGGTCCTGATCGAGTCCGAGTTCCCGAACGAGCTGAACTCGCTGTTCAAGAACCTCGAGAACAAGGGCAACCCCTGGGGCCAGAACGCCAAGGAGCGCCTGGACTGGACCAAGGGCCTCGACTTCGAGGTCCCGGTGTTCGACGGCGAGCTCACCGAGGACACCGAGTACCTGTTCTGGGTCGGCTGCGCGGGCGCGTTCGACGACGGCCAGAAGAAGACCGTGAAGGCCACCGCCGAGCTGATGCACCGGGCCGGTGTGAAGTACGTCGTGCTCGGCCAGGAGGAGACCTGCACCGGTGACCCGGCGCGGCGCTCCGGCAACGAGTTCGTGTTCCAGATGCTCGCGCAGCAGAACGTCGAGGTGCTCAACGCGGTGTTCGAGGGCCGCGAGCCGGGCAAGCGCAAGATCGTCACCACCTGCCCGCACTGCCTGAACACGCTCGGCCGCGAGTACCCGCAGCTGGACGGCCACTACGAGGTCGTGCACCACACGCAGCTGCTGAACAAGCTCGTCCGGGACGGCAAGCTGGTGCCGGTCGCCGCACCGGACAACGCCGCGCCCGTCACCTACCACGACCCGTGCTACCTCGGGCGCCACAACGAGGTCTACGCCGAGCCGCGCGAGCTCGTCGGGGCCGCCGGCGCGACGCTCACCGAGATGCCGCGGCACGCCGACCGCTCGATGTGCTGCGGCGCCGGCGGTGCGCGCATGTGGATGGAGGAGCACCTCGGCACCCAGCGGGTGAACGTGAACCGCACGACCGAGGCGATCGAGACCCTGGACGGGGTCGGCGCCTCCGCGAAGGGCGGCGACGGGTCGGCCGCGGGCGGCACGATCGCCGTCGGCTGCCCGTTCTGCCGGACGATGATCTCCGACGGCCTCACCGAGAAGCAGAGCGACGGCCTCGGCGACAACGTCCAGGTCCAGGACGTGTCGCAGATGCTGCTGGCCGCCGTGAAGCGCGGCGACCCGGCGGCCAACGGTTCCTCGAACGGCTCCGCGCCCGCCGAGGAGTCCGAGAAGCAGGACGCCGAGAAGGAGCCGCAGCCGTCCGACGCCTCGGCGAACGGGTCGTCCTCGAACGGGTCCACCGCGAACGGTTCCTCCGCGGACAGCTCGGCGAGCGAGGAGCGCTCCGAGTCCCAGAGCTGACCCACGGACGCGAGGGCCGGTCCGCCGTTCGGCGGGCCGGCCCTCGTGTCGCGCGGTGCCGCCTCAGCAGGCGGCGAAGCCCGTCACCTGGAAGCGCTGCTGCGGCGCGTCCGTCCGCACCAGCTGGACTCGGCCGAGTCCGGGCCCGGCAGAGGCCGCCCACAGCGTCGAACAGGCGTCGACCGTCGTCGTCTGTCCGGGAGCCACCGTGGGATCAGCCTGACGGTCGGGCTGTGTCGCCGCGATTCCCACGCCCGCGGCCCGGCCGTGCAGTCGCGCCACCGCGTCCGCGCAGTCGGCACCGCCGGTCGCGGCGCGGAGTTGGTCCACAGCTGGGTCCTGGAGGATCCGGCAGATGCGCTCCTGGTCGTTGTCGAGCACACCGTTGTCGAGGCTGACGACCGCGAGCTGGGGGCGTGTCACGCCGAGGACGGTGCGCATCTGCTCGCCGGCCTGGGTGTCCAGTTGAGCCCGTTGTTCGGTGAGCTCCGCGGACCGGAACTGGTACCCGATCCCGGCCACGACGAGCAGCACCGCCCCCACGGCCAGCACCTGCCACCGGGGCAGGAGCAGCAGCCCCGCCAGCGCGACGCCGACCCCCGCGGCCAGACCCCACGCCCACGGGTTGAGGCTCGTCTGCCAGACGAGCGTGCCGACCAGCACCACCCCACCCACGTGCGGCGCCCAGCCGAACATGACCCGGTCCAGGCGGAACAGCGTGATCAACGCCAGCACGCCGACGCCGAGCCCGAGCGGGAGCCACCAGGCGTAGTTGTCGTCCTGCGACGACGCCGCCGCGAACGGGTACAGCAGCACGGCCGCACCGAGGAGACCCAGCCCGACGGCGGCCTTCAGCGAGCGCGGACGGAACCGGCGGGCCCACGACGGGACCCCGCCCTGCCCCGGGTCGCGACGCCGTCCGGACGCCCACGGGTCGGGACCGGGCGGGCCCGCGTCGGGGCCGCGACCCGGGACCGCAGGCAGGTTCGACGGCGGGTCGGGACGCTCCTG
Organism: Pseudonocardia endophytica; assembly: GCF_004339565.1. Taxonomy (GTDB): domain Bacteria; phylum Actinomycetota; class Actinomycetes; order Mycobacteriales; family Pseudonocardiaceae; genus Pseudonocardia; species Pseudonocardia endophytica. The sequence goes on along the minus strand of NZ_SMFZ01000001.1, from coordinate 3,901,489 downwards.
GGGCTCCATCGCCGGCCAGCGTACTGCGGCCGGCGGCCCCACCGGCCGCAGTTCGCGAGCTCAGCCGCGCCGGGTGTCGATCCGGTGGAAGTTACGGAACGCGCGGGACGGCGTCGGGCCCCGCTGACCCTGGTACCGCGATCCGACGCCTTCGCTGCCGTACGGCTTCTCGGCCGGGCTGGACAGCCGGAACAGGCACAGCTGGCCGATCTTCATCCCGGGCCAGAGGGTGATCGGCAGGTTCGCGACGTTCGACAGCTCCAGCGTGATGTGGCCCTCGAAGCCCGGATCGATGAAGCCGGCGGTGGAGTGCGTGAGCAGGCCGAGACGGCCGAGACTCGATTTTCCTTCCAATCGACCGGCGAGGTCGTCGGGCAGGCCGACGGACTCGAACGTCGATCCGAGCACGAACTCGCCCGGGTGCAGGACGAACGGCTCGTCGTCCTCGGGCTCGACCGGGGTGGTCAGCTCGTCCTGCTGCTCGGAGGGGTCGATGTGGGTGTAGCGGGAGTTCATGAACACGCGGAAGAACCGGTCCAGCCGGACGTCCACGCTCGACGGCTGGACCATCCCCGGATCCCAGGGATCGATCACCAGCCGGCCCGCTTCGATCTCCTTGCGCAGGTCGCCGTCGGACAGCAGCACCCGATCACCCTAGCGGTGCTCAGGCCTCCGTCGACCCGGTGTCCACCTTGCGGGCCGCCGTGTCCGGGTCGACGTGGTCGGCCTCGTCGTCGAGGTGCGGGGACCGGCAGAGACCGAACATCCAGGCCACGGCCTGCTCGGCACGCTGCGCCTCGGCCCCGTCCGAGGGTGCCGGGCGGCGGCCGTGGTCGCCCTCCAGGATCCGGGTCACGTCCGCGAGCACGGACGAGCCGCCGATCGACCGGATCGAATCGCCGGGCTGGGGCACGTTCGGGCCGTCCACCAGGACCGCCGCCGTGCCGAGGCCGGGCGCGTCGCCGACCAGGTCCGTGTCGTCGGAGATCAGCACGGACGCGGCCGCGAGCGTGACGAGCAGGTCCGCGAGCTCGGGCGCCGGGGTGAGGACCACCCGCGGATGACGGCCGAGGTCGAGCGCCAGCTGGTCGGAGGCGAGATCGCCGGAGATCACGACCTCGATGTCGTCGAACCGCTCGAGCAGCCCGGCGAGCCCGGCCAGCGCGTCGTGCGACGACGGGCGGGCCAGATCGACCAGCACCAGCCGCCGGTTCTCCGGTCGGATGCGGGCCAGCACGTCGGCGCACCGGGGGTCCTCCGGCGCAGGCAGCCCGTGCACGGTGTCGCCGATGGTCAGCACGTTCGGGCCGAGCGGGCTGCCGAGTGCCGCACCACTCGTCGTCAGGAACAGCGACGCGAGCTGGCCGATCACCCGACGGTGGGCCTCCTGCGGGAACGGGCACAGCAGATCGTCGGTACCCATCCCGGCCTGCATGTGGACGACCGGGATGCGCCGCCAGAACGCGACCGTCGCGGCGATCGACGCCGCGACCCCGCCTCCGTGGATCAGGACCGCGGACGGGTCCTGGTCGACCATCAGCCGGTCCAGGCGGGTCAGCAGGGCGGCGGCGACGTCAGCGAGGCCGGGCCCGGTCTCGAACGGCAGCAGGAGTGTGATGTCGGTGGGCACGCCGAACGCGTCGAACGCCTCGTCCACGGACATCGGGTCGGCTCCGGTCGCCACCGTGATCGCACGGAACCGGTCGGCCTTCGCGACGGCCGTCGCGACCGGTGCCAGGCGCGCCACCTCGGGGCGGCTCCCGGCGATCAGAAGGATGTCGTGCTCGTGGTCCGGCGAACCGCCCAGCATCGAGAGGTCGAACTCAGTGGTCATCGCCTGTCCTTCCGGCCGGGGAGCTGACCGACGACCGCGAGTGTGGCCCGGATCCGTCGCGCGCGTCGAGCAATTGTCGCCAGGTGGACAACGGCCCGGATCACCACACCTGGCGTCGACGACCGTCCGGAGCAGGGTGCTAGAGTCGTGACGCACGCTGCGGATGTAGTTCAATGGTAGAACATCAGCTTCCCAAGCTGAATACGCGGGTTCGATTCCCGTCATCCGCTCCAGACGTAACGGCCCAGGTCAGACCGTGTCCACACCGGAGCTGGGCCGATGTGGCAGCTACCACCGGAGATCGTTCCGGAGGCTCCCGGCCGGCCACGGACACCACCCGGAATCGATCTCCGGGAGCCCTCGACAACCGTTCACCCGCTCAGCGAAACGACGAACGGCGTCATCAAGAGTGGTGACGCCTCGCGGTCAGATCGCCGGTGGCACCGGCCGCAGCCGCACGGCGACGCCCGCCGCCGTCGCGACGGCCAGCACCGCCAGCACCGGGACGCTCGCCGGGCCCAGCACGAGCAGGATCGCGGCGACGGTGACGGCCGCGGTGAACACGACGGCGGCCGCGCCGACGGCCTGCACGTCGGAACCCCTCGGGTCCTCGCTGCCGAGCAACCACAGCCCGAGTCGGGCCACGGCCGCGGCGAACACGGTCAGCAGGAGCAGGGCGAGCAGGGCGGCGGGCCGGACGAGCCCGATGACGAGGGCGGCCGGGGTCACGAGAAGGGCGAGGCGGAGGCGAATCGATGTCACGTCACCATGGTTCGCCGAGAAACCGTGGAGGTCCATCACACGTTTTTCGACCTGACCGTGCAGAATATCTACATGATCGACCTTCGCCGGGTGCAGGTGCTGCGCGTCGTGGACCAGGTCGGGACGGTCACCGCGGCGGCCCGCCTGCTGCACCTGACCCCGTCCGCCGTCTCCCAGCAGCTACGCACGCTGGCCCGGGACGTCGGGGTTGACCTGCTGGTTCCCGACGGGCGCGGGGTGCGGTTGAGCCCCGCGGCGCACGCGTTGCTCCGGCACGCCGACGAGATCGCCGAGCGCTGGGAGAACGCCCGCGCCGAGCTCCTCGACGAGGCCGACCAACCGCCCGGGGCGCTCGCCGTGGGTGGGATCCCCTCCAGCCTGGACATGGTGGTGGCCCCGGCCGTGGCCGATCTCACCCGTTCCGAGCCCCGGATGCGGGTCCGGATCAGCGAGGTCGAGACGACGGACGCGTTCGAGCACGTGCTCTCCGGGGAGCTGGACGTCGCCGTGTTCGTCCCGAACCGGGACTGCCCACCCACGGACGACCCGCGGTTCGAGCAGGACCACCTGCTGGAGGTGCCACAGGACCTCCTGGTGCCGGCCGGTCACCCCCTGGTGGGCGAACCGGACGTCACGCTCGACAGGGCCGCGCACGAGCCGTGGATCCTGCCCGCTCCGGACAGCTGCGACCAGCACGAGCTCGCGCTCCTCGCGTGCACGCAGGCGGGGTTCCGCCCGACCGTCGCCCACGAGGCGAGGGAGTGGGCCGCCACCGCCGCGCTCGTCGGTCACGGACTCGGCGTCGCGCTGGTCCCGCGGCTCGTGCGGATCCCGGAGGGCCTGAACGCCGTCCGGGTCCCGCTCGCCGACCCGGCCGCGCCCCGCCGTCGTCTGCTGACCTGCATCCGGCGGGGCAGCGGCTCCCAGCGGGCGATCGGTCTGGGCCTGTCCGCGCTGGCCGCGGCCGCCGGACGGGCGGTGGCCGAGCCCGTCACCACGTGACGTCGAGGCGCTCCAGCCCGCGGAAGAAGTAGCTCGCGATGTAGACCGGCTCGAACCCGTCGGCCAGGCGCAGGTCGGGCAGGCGCCTGAACAGGTGCTCCAGCGCGACCCGGATCTCGGCGAGCGCCATCGGCTTGCCGGGGCACACGTGGATGCCGCGCCCGAACGCCAGGTGGTCGCGCACGTTCTGGCGGTCCAGGTCGACCGCGTCCGGGTCCGGGAACACGGACTCGTCGCGGTTGCCCGACCCGAACAGCAGCAGGAGCATGCTGCCCGCCTTCAACGGGACGCCGTTCAGCTCGGTGTCACGCGTCGCGATCCGGAACAGCCCCCGGTGCGGCGCGTCACGGCGCAGCACCTCCTCGGTGGCCCGCGGGATCATCTTCACCGGGTCGGCGAGCACCCGGTCGCGGATGTCCGGGTTCTGCAGCACGGCCAGCACGGTCGAGGTGATCGCGTCGCGGGTGGTGTCGAAGCCGGCGACCCGGGCCGCCCCGCGGACGGCCGTGTGCGTGTATTCGTCCGGGACGCCGGGATAGCCGTTCGCGCCGTGCACCATGTCGGACAGCAGGTCGTCGCGCGGGTTGGCGCGCCGGTCGTCGATCAGGGCCTGCATGTAGCGGGTGTAGTCGACGAACCGCGTCGCGGCCGCCTTCTGGTCCTCCAGCGGCGCGAGCGGGTTCCAGAGCGTGTTCTGGTCGTCGGTCCACTGCTGGATCTGCTGCGTGTCCTCCGGCGGGAACCCGATGATCGCGCTGATCACCCGCTGCACGAACGGGATCGCGTAGTCCGCGACGAGATCGGCCCGGCCCGGCTCGAACGCGTCGATCAGCTGCTCGGCCGTCTCGTGCATCGTCGGGAGCATCGCCCGCACACGCGCACCGGTGAACCCGGCGTCGAACACCCTGCGCTTCGGGGTGTGCTCCGGCTCGTCGTCGTTCACGACGGCGTTCGTCTCCGGCACGCCGCCCTCACGCAGGATCTCGACGACCTCCGGCGCGTTGGACATGATCTTCGGAACGGCCACGGCGGAGGAGAACGTGTCCGGGTCGTCGATCACCGCGACCAGGTCCTCGTAGCGGGTCACCATGTAGGCGCCGAGCGTCGGGCTCATCTGCAACGGGCGCGCCCGCGCCGCCCGGTAGAACAGGTGCGGGTCCTCGCGGTGCGGGGAGACGAGCGGGTTGAAGTCGAACTCGGCGGTGGCCGGATCGGTCGCGGTCATCGGTACTCCCGGCGTGGTGGGACGGTGCGTCTCGGTTGTGGACCGACGCTAGGAGTGACGGCGGTCACGGTCGATCCGCTGTGCGCAGCGACCGTGTCCGGGGTGCGCAGGACCGCCGGCCACGCGTGCCGGTGGCCGCGCCGTCAGGCCCGCAGGTCCTCCGAGGGCGACGTGCCGTGGCGTCGCCGGTAGTCCGCCGCGAACCGGCCGAGGTGGGCGAACCCCCACCGGGCCGCGACGGCGGCGACCGTCTGCCGGGCCGGGTCGGCGCCCCGCAGGTCGGCACGGGCACGGTCCAGCCGGATCCGCCGCAGCTCGGCCGTCGGTGTCCGCCCGACGTGCCGGGCGAACCCGTGCTGGAGCCCGCGGGTCGACAGCCCCACCTGCTCGGCGATCTCCGGCACCGTCCACGCACGCTCGGGTTCGGCCTCGATCAGGTCCAGGGCCGCCTGGATCGTCGACGGGCGCGGCAGCGGCGGCCGGGCGTGCACCAGGTCGCGGTGCGGGTGGTCGGCGACGTGCAGGAGCAGGCTGACCAGCGCGTCGGCCAGCGGGCGGGCGACGATCGGCCGGGTCAGCGGGCCGTCCGGGTCGGCCGTGAGATCGACGAGCGACCTGGCCAGCGCCCACCATTGCCGCCCGGGGCCCTCGGTCAGGTCGAGGGAACCGCCGAGCCGCACGGGGCCGGACGCGCGCCCGTCGGTGAGCTCGCGCAGACGGTCCTCCAGCGCCGATCGCTCGATCTTCATCCCGAACAGCCCGCCGCCGTCGGCCCATCCGTGCAGCCGCGCGGGACGGTCCGGCGGGTAGAGGGCGGCCGTCGTCGGCGTCGCGCACACCTCGTCGGCGCCGATCCAGGTGTGCAGATGGCCGGTCAACGGGACGTTGATCTCGTAGCCGGTCTCCAGCTCGCCGGTCTGGATCGCGACCTCGCCGGAGTAGCCGAGGATGCCGGCCGACACGGAGCCGAGCGTCGCCGCGGACAGCGACATGTGGAACCGCGTCCGGTCGTGGCGGACGTCGAGCCGGTGCGGGTAGTAGACGTCGCCGCAGATCGCGCCCGCCTCGTCCGGGTCGCGGGTACTCAACGTCAGACCGGGCACGGGCGACCTCCTCGTCGAGGTGCTCCTCAGAATCCCGGCCGTACGCCGCCCGTCAAGTGCGGCGTTCCGCGCTTCGGTACGGCGTCAGTACAGCTTCTCCGCGTACGACGGGCCGTAGTAGGCCTCGATCTGCTCCAGCGGCTCGTCCTGACGGGCGAGCTGCTTCGCGATCCGGGCGATCGAGGGCAGCGTGTCCTCCGGCCAGCTCCCGTGGTCCCACAGCTTCGAGCGCATGAACGCCTTCGGGCAGTGGAAGAACACCTGTGCCACGTCGACCTCCATGGCCAGGATCGGGCGTCGGTTCCGCACCGCCATCGCGTCGAAGTACGGGGCGTCGCGCACGAGCCGAGCGCGACCGTTCACCCGCAGCGTGTCCGTGCGGCCCGGCACCAGGAAGATCAGCCCGACGTGCGGGTTCTCCAGCACGTTGCGCCAGCCGTCCACACGTCCGTTGCCGGGCCGCTCCGGGACGGAGAGCGTGTGCTCGTCGACGGCGAGGGCGAAACCGGGCGGGTCGCCCTTCGGTGACACGTCGCACGTCCCGTCCGCTCCGCTCGTCGCGAGCAGGCAGAACGGCGAGACAGCGAGCCATTCGCGGTGGACGTCGAGGAGCCGGTCACGTTCCTTCCGGATCGCCGACGGCATCGGCGTGCCGGTCAGGGCCTCCAGGTCGGCGACGGTGCGGATCTCGGTGTCGGTGTCCACACTACGACGGTAGATCGCGCGGCGACCGTCGTCAGCGGCATTCCGGGGCTTCCGACGACCGGGATCCGGACGGTGGGCGGGTCACCGGGTCGCGACGGCGCGGTCACACCGACCCGGGCGTAGGCCAGGAACAGGACGTGCTGACGACCGCCACGAGGATCCAGGCCGGGCCGATGTCCATTACGCGTGCACGATCGGGGCGGTCACCGGTGCACCGTCGTGCCGGTCGGGCCACCGGAGTGGGAGAGGCTCTTGGCGAAACAGTCGTCGGAACCGAAGCCCTGCGCGTCGCACCAGGCGTTGGCCTGGGCGGCGGTGGAGAACGGCTGCGCGACGACCACGACCCAGTAGTCGCCTCCTCTGAACACCGGCCAGTCCCCGGAGTACAGCAGGGCCGCACCTGGGTACTGGGCGGCCAGGCCGCGGTAGTGACCGAGGATCGCCGCGTCGTCGTAGCGCACGCCGCCGTCGACCGTGCCGGACTTCTTCGACGACAGCTGCGGGACCCACCACCCGGTCGTCGACTCGACCCGGACGCGGTCCTGCTCGACCTGGTCCCGGAGCTCGTCGGACGCCGACGGCGCGACGGCGGGCAGGAACGGCTGCGCACCCGAGGCGCCGGTCGGTGCGGCGGCCGCCGGGACGACGGTGGGCGACGCGTCGCCCAACACGAGCGCGGGGCGCAGCGTCACCAGCACGGCGCCCGCGGACAGCAGCACAACGAGCACGACGGACAGCGCGACCAGCCACGGAGCGGGCGACCAGGCCCGGGCCGTGGGGGCCACGGCCTGCGGGACCGGGACGTACTGGACCGGCGCGTACGGGACGGGGGCGGGCTGGAACGGCGCGTACGAGGCAGGAGCCGGCACCGGAGCCGGACGCAGCGTCGTCGGCTGCGACACCGGGACCGGCGGGTACGACGGAGCCGCACCGCGCGGGACGGGACCCCACACCGGTGCCGACGGAGCGGGTCCGCGCCCCACGGCCATCGCCGCCGGACGCGCCGCGACCGCGAGGTCCGCCCCGCACCCCACGCAGAAGTGCAGTCCGGGCAGGAGATCCGCCCCGCACCGGCACCGTTCGCCCATTCCCGACCACTCCCCGACGACGCGCGGCCTCCGGTTCCGGCCGCATGCCCGTTCATCGAGGTCGGAACGGGGTGTCGTTATCGGCCGAGCTGGACCGAACGGCGTAGTTCATCAGAGTTGGGGACGGCGTAACGGGCTAGTGCGCTGCGGCGAATCGCCGCATGCCACGGGCCGGGACGGCTGCGGTCAGCCGCCGGCCGTCGCCGCGGCGAGCAGGCCGGCGCCGTCGCGGGACGCGGGCGGCTCGCCCGCCTCGCCCATCTCCGTCACGACGCGGAGCAGCTCGGCGTTCACCGGCGTCGGGACACCATGGACCGCCCCGAGCGCGACGACCTCGCCGTTCAGGAACGCGGCCTCGGTCCGGCCGGTCCCGCGTCGCAGGCTCTGCCACATCGACGAGCCGCGGCGCTCCAGCCCGCCGACCGGTGACTCGGTGATCACGCCCTCACGGCGGACCCGGTCGTCCTCGTCCGGGCGGACCGCGACCCCGGCCGCGGCCAGACAGTCGGCGCCTTCGGCGCGGGCCGCGGCGGCGACCTCGTCGAACGCCGGATCGTCCGCGCCGCAGATCGCGTCCGCCGCGTTCGCCAGGTTCGTCAGGAGCTTGCCGTACTTCGCGTCCATCACGTGCGGATCGGCCCGCGACGAGAACCCGGCCGCGGTGAGGTCGGCGGCGATCTTCTCGCTCAGCTCGTCCGTACCGGTGGGGTGGGTGCCGACGTCCAGCACGCCCGGCACCGGCACCGACGACGCGACGACGACGCCCGGCTCGTAGTGCTCGGCGGGCAGGATGACGAGCATCGCCTGCGTCGGGAAGCCGCGCCCGTGGGCCTCCCGCTCGTTCGCGACCCCGTTCTGGGCGCAGACCACCGGCACGCCGGGGGCGAGCTCGTCGAGGACCGCGGCCGTGTCCTGGCTCTTCACGGCCAGCACGACGACGTCGCCCGCGCCCGGCGCGACCTCGGCGACGGTCCCGGCGACCGGTACCCGCACGGTCCGGGAGCGCTCCGGGTCGTCGAACCGCAGCCCGTGCTCGCGGATGGCGGCCAGGTGCGGTCCGCGGGCGACGAGCACCACGTCGCGCCCCGCCTCGTGCAGCCGCACCCCGATCGTCCCGCCGACGGCCCCCGCACCGATCACCACGTAGCGCACGGGGCCAGCCTGTCAGGCGTCGAACTTCCGGATCACGGTCACCGGGGCACTGCCACGCCACGCGTCCTCGATCAGCTCGGTGAGCCGTTGCTCGTCGATCCGGTCGAGGTCGATGAGGATGGAGCCGTACCCGTCGTAGTGCGGGGTCGTGTAGAACGCGGGGTCGCCGGAGGCGAGCAGCGCCTCCTTCTCCTCCATCGGGCACCTGACCATGAGCCCGCCCTCGGCCTCGGTCCGCAGGCGCGCGAAGCCCTTCCTGCGGACCTTCAACGACGGCGTCCCGTAGGACGTCGACTCCTCGACCTCCGGCAGTGCGGTCGCGATCCGGACCACGTCATCCCACGTCGGCATGGGTCCATCCTGGACCGGCCCGCGTGCGGTGTCGTGAACGAAACGGATCCGCTCAGAGGTGCTCGGCCAGGAACCCGTCGACGGCTCGTCGTCCGGCCTCGACGTACTCCGGCGCCTTCCACCGTTCGACGAGCGTGACGCCGGGAGCCAGCTCCGCGAGACGACGGGACGCCGACTCCGGATGTGCCTCGTCGCCGCCCATCAGCACCAGCCACGGCGTCGTGACGTGGGCCAGCGCCTCGTCGGGCACGCTGAACAGGACCCCGCCGCCACCGAACAGGTTCGTGCGCAGCCCCGCCCAGTCGGCCTCCGTCGCCTCCGGGTGCGCAGGGGCGAGCTCGGCGGCCCAGTCGTCGACCATCCCGTCGAACCGCTCCTGGTTGCCGTCGCGGCCGATCGGCTGGAGCGTCACGGCCGCCCGGATCCGCTGCGGTGCGGTGGCCAGCAGGCTCGCGATGTAGGAGCCGCCGATGCACATGCCGAGCACGGCGAACTCGTCGACGCCGAGATGGTCGAGCACTGCGAGCTGGTCGGTGGTCCAGCTCGACCATCCGTCGGTGCCGTGCACGTCGGCGACCGAGGAACCGGCGTTGCGCTGGTCCATGGCGATCACGCGGTAGCGCTCGGAGAGGTGGGTGACCGGGTTCCAGGGCGCGTGCTGCCAGAAGTCGACCGTCGATCGCATCCCGCCGGGCGCGATCAGCAGGATCGGGACGTCCGAGGCGGGCGACGACGGCCGGTGGTCCTCGTAGTACAGGGAGACGCCGGGGCGTTCGAGCTGCGGCACGGGTCGTCAGGTTACCCGCGCGGGCTTCCGCCGCACGGGTTTGCGCCTGGCCAGCACGAGCACGCCGTAGACGGCCATCAGCAGGCCGATCACGGCGACCGGCACCCACCCGTCGCGGACCCGGTCGCCGAGCAGCACGATCCCGACGATGCCCGGCACGATCACCTGGGTGACCATGTACAGCGCCGTGACCGTGGCGACGTCGCCGAGCCGCAGCGCCCGCGCGTAGTTGTAGAGGCCGGTCGCCCACAGCGCGATCAGGATGTACACGAGCGGCTCGGTCAGCAGCGCGACGATGATGTTGCCCGGCTCGAGCTGCATGGCGCGGACGCAGACGGACCCGCCGCCGAGACCGAGCCCGGCCATGATCCCGGACGGCCACGGCTTCCACACCCGTCGCGTCGCGGCGGTGAGGATCACGAGCGTCAACGCCGCGAGCGCCATCACGACGATCGTCGTGGTCGGGCTGCCGTAGCGGGCGCCCTTGTCACTGCCAGCGCTGAGCGCGACGAGCACGAGGCCGACCATGCTCGCGCCGATCGCGACCCGGTGGACCGGCCGGAGCATCTCCAGCTTCACGAACCGGGCGTACAACGCGGTCAGCGCGATCGCGCCGGCGACCGTCGCCTGCACGGCGAACACCGGAAGGTGCTGCAGCGCGATGACCACGCAGGTGTAGGCCAGCACGTCGACGCCGAGGCCCGCCACGAACCGCGGACGGGCGAGCACCGCCGACGTCCGGGTGACCTGACCGGCCGCGTCGGACTGCAGGATCGCAGCGAGGCAGTTGAACACCATCGCGACGACCGCGAACAGCATGCCGATCACCACGGGACGGTCCCCCCACGTCGGGAGCGGTCCGACCCCGGCCTGCGCACCCCGTGATTGTCACGGATGGGATCAGACGCCCGCCGGGCGACCCGTCCGCGCGATCCGGGCGATGCGGCTCCACGGCGCCGACGGGGTGTCGGCGTCCTCCGGCGCGCCCGCCTGTGCGGGGATCCGGTAGTCGCCGATCGGCGGGACCCGGTCCTGCGGGCTGAGCTCGAAGAAGCCGCTCATCAGACCCGTTGTCGACGTCTCGCCGCGCTCGGCCGCCGTGCGCCACGGGGTCTGCACGGTCCGGCCGTCGCGACGGTCCCGCAGCGCGCGCCGCGGCCGTTCGGTCACGAGAAGCACGACCAACGTCGCCACCACACCGACGAACAACGGCCCGCCGACGATCAGTACCGGCCACCCGAACGCGAGGTACGCGAACCCCAGCGCCAGTGCCGCCATACCGATGACCGTTCCTGCCCACCGCGCCACCGCGGTTCCCCCTCGTCTGCTCGAACGTGTGCTTCCGGTGTACCACGTCTCAGGTGCGGAAATACGCCGTTGTCACCCGTTGTGGGTCACACGGAACCCACCTTGACGACACCCGCCCCGGCGTCCCCGCGATCCCGCCCGCTCACGATCGGCGGAAACGGTCAGAACGCGCCACCAACGGCGCGATCCAGACACTCCTGCCGATCACCGGAGTGGTGCGCGAAGGTGGGCCGCACGAACGCCCAGCCATGATCAGCGGGACCGGTCAGGACACGCCACCAGTGGCGCGATCCGACCACTCCAGCCGATCAAGAGGCGCGGCCGGCCCCGGGCGGTAGGCCCTGGGAGGAAGGGTCGGGGCGGTGCGGGGGCTCCCGATCCGCACCGACCCCGACGCGTCACATCATGCCGTCCGGATTGTCGGGATCCGGGCGGTGGGGACCGATCAGGACCCGGCCGCCGGTGCAGGCGGGGTCGCCGTGCACGACGCCGGAGGCGTCGACCCGTCGGTGGGCTTGCAGGGGTCGACCGGCGTCGTCGGCTCCTTGGACGTGTCGTCCTTCGGCGGGACCTTCACCGGGTCCTTGACGACCGGCGCGGGTGCCGCCGGAGCCGTCGGGGCCTTCGGAGCGGCCGGCGCGGGCGCAACCGGCGGGATCACGGCCGGAGCCGGAGCGGCAGGGCGCTTCGTCGGGTCCGTGGCGCGGTTCGTCGTCGCCCCCTGGTGGGGCTCGGTCGACGGGGCCGCCGGAGCGGCAGGAGCCGGGGGAGCACTCGTCGTCGGAGCGGCGCCCGTGTCCGGCACGATCGAGCGCGCGCTGGCGCCGTCCAGCGTCACGGCGGCAGTCGGCCAGAGCAGCACGGCCGCGACGATCGCGAGCGCTCCGGCCAGTCCACCCGCGCCGACCAGCCAGCGGGCGCGGTTGTCGGTGCCGCGCTGCGGGCCGGTGTCCTGCGTGACGTACGACGACGTGCCCGTGAAGCCCGGACGGACGGGAGCGGCGGCGATGCGCGTCGCCGGCTCGAGCAGCGCGACAGCGGCGAACCGCTCGGTCGGGGCGTCCTGGAAGGACAGCGCGACGGTCTCGATCGGGCCGGTGCGCTCGACGTCGGACTCCTCCGGCACGGCCCGCTGGACCGGCACCTCGACCGCCGGCCACGACGCCGCGTGCCGCGGGAGCATGGCGAGTGCGGCGCCCTTGGCGATGGCGTTCTTCGGGTCGGCGTCGACGGCGACCGGGCGGTCGAGGCGTTCGGAGACGGTCTGGGCGACCAGCGGGATCCGTGAGGAGCCGCCGACGAGCAGGACCGAGGACAGTTCGGAGGGGTCGAGGCCTGCGGAGTCGACGGCGCGGCGCAGTGCCTCGACGGAGTCCTCGATGCGGGGGCCGATGAGTTCTTCGAACTCGCTGCGGTGCAGGCGGACGACGGTCTGGGCGCCGCCGAGCCAGACGGGGACGGAGACCTCGGTGTCGGAGGAGAGGCCTTCCTTGGCTTCGCGGCATTCGCGGCGCAGGCGGGCGACGGCGGCCCAGACGGCGGGGTCGGACTCGTCGAGGCCGGCGAAGGCGTCGCCTGCTCCGGCGCGGACGTGTTCGAACACGACCTCGTCGAAGTCGACGCCGCCGAGGAACTCGAGTCCTTCGGGGCGTCCGAGCAGGGTGAAGCCGCCGGTGCCGGATCCGGGGGCGTCCTTGCGGACGACGGCGGAGTCGAAGGTGCCGCCGCCGAGGTCGTAGACGGCGATGGTGGAGCCGGGTTCGACGCGTTCGGCCGCGGCGTAGCAGACGGCCGCGGCCTGCGGCTCCGCCAGGAACTCCACCTGCGGTGCGCCCAGACCCTCCAGCGCCGGGTCGAGCGCCGAGCGCAGCAGCTCCAGCTTGTGCCCTCCCCAGGACGCCGGGTGGGTTAGCGCGATCCGCTCCGGCATACCGCCCTCGCGCGCGGCGGCGGTGTCGACGACGTGCCGCACGACCGTCGCGGCGAGCTCCTCGGCCGGCAGGGCGCCGGTGCCGAGCGAGACCGGGGTGGGGTCGCCGATCCGGCGCTTGAACTCCCGGGCGACCCGGTCCGGCTCGACCATCGCGCGGCGCTCGGCGGCGTCACCGACGAGCAACGACCCGTCCTCGCCGTCGAGCACGACGGACGGCATCTCGGAGCCGTGGGCACCGAGCCCGACCATCTCGGGCTCGCCGACGGCCTCACCGCCTCGGGTGCGCAGCACGGCGGCGGCGGTGTAGGTCGTGCCCAGGTCGATCCCGAGCAGGTACGACATGACGTGGTTCCCCTCGTACGGGCGCGCGCCCGGGGAGCTGGGCGCTGCGGCTCTCGTAGGGCCCATCGATCCCGCGGGCGGAGTCGTTAGCCCGGTTCCCGACATGTGACCCGGACCCGGGCCGATCCCCCTAGGGGCCCCGTAGGAACCCGGCGCGATCCCCGATGGCCCCCGGACCCCCGGCTCCTAGCTTTCCCATCAACACCGGCCGTGATCCACGGACGGGACGCACCGATCCGGAGACGATCACCGATGAGCGAGCAACTGACCCTGATTGACTTCATCCGGGAGCTCCTCGGCCTCGAGGGCCAGGACAAGGCCATCCAGCTGCGCGACTACTTCGAGCAGAACCCGCACGCGGCGCTGCAGGAGTACGGCCTGGGCCACCTGAGCCCGGAGGACGTGCACGACGCGATCGTCCTGTTCCAGGACAACGACACGGTCAGCTTCGACCGCCACTACGACACCGGCTCGAACTGGCTCGGCTCCACCTGGGGCGGCCACGACGGCGGCATCGACTGGGGCAAGGTCGGCGTGCACACCACCGGCCCGGAGCAGTGGCGCGAACACGTGACGGACAACCACGTCACGAACAACGTCGACGACCGCGACACGATCATCGACCACTCGGTGAACCAGAACGTCGACACCGGCGGCGGCAGCTTCGAGCAGTCGATCGACAACAACTCGGTCAACGCGACCGGCGACGGCTCCGTCGCGGCCGGCGGAAACATCACGGGCTCGACGATCACCACCGGCGACGACAACGTCGTCGGCAACGACAACCAGGTCGTCCACGGCGACGGCAACACCACCGCGTTCGGCAGCGGCAGCGCCGTCAAGGGCGTGACGGTCGACAAGGGCAGCGCGTTCTCGGTGAACGGCGACTCCTCCGCCGACTCGTCCACGAACGACTCGTTCAACAAGACCTGGACCGAGTCGCACTCGTACAGCGAGACCCGCGACTCCTACAACCAGCACGACGACAGCTCGGTCCACACGACCGTCGACGACCACAGCCACACCGACATCGGTTCGCACAACGACGTCGGCCTGCACTTCGGCTGATCCCCGCTCCACCGCGAGACCCCGGGCGCCGGGGCGGACCCCCGACCCGCCCCGGCTCCCGATCCCCACACATCTCCCCGGGCCCCGACGCGCCCGGTGACCATCCGGAAGAAGGACGACCATCATGGCCGACAAGTCCCTGCTCCAGTTCATCCTCGACCTGCTCCGCGACCCGGAGAAGCTGCAGGAGTTCAAGGACGACCCGAAGGGCGCCCTGAGCGCCTGCGGTCTGCAGAACGTCACGCCGGAGCAGGTGCACGACGCGATCGTGCTGGCCTCGGACAACGACCACGTCAGCTTCGACCGCGACTACAACACCGGCGGCAACCACGTGGCCGGCGCCAGCGTCCCGCCGCCGCCCCCGCCCGCGTCGCACGCCGACCACGACGCCGGCGTGAAGTACCTGGACAAGTACGTCACCAACAACTACATCACGAACAACATCGACGACCGCGACACGATCATCGACCAGTCCGTGAACCAGAACATCGACACCCACGGTGGCGACTTCAACCAGACCATCGACAACCACTCGGTGAACGCCACCGGTGACGGCGCGGTGGCCGCGGGCGGCGACATCAAGGACTCGACGATCACCACCGGCCACGGCAACGTCGTCGGCGACGGCAACCACGTCGTGAACGGCAACGACAACACGACCGCGTTCGGCGAGGGCTCCGCGGTGCGCGACGTGAACGTCAAGGACGGCAGCGCGTTCTCGGTGAACGGCGACTCCTCCGCGGACTCGTCGACGAACGACTCGTTCAACAAGACGCACACCGAGACCACCGACATCGACAAGACGATCAACTCGCACAACACGGACACCGACTCGTCGGTGCACACCGACGTCGACAACCACAGCCACACCGACCTGCTGTCGCACAACAACGTGGATCTGCACCTGCCGGTGCTCTGATCGCGCGGGTGCTCACCCGGACGCCGTAACGCGGTCGTCCTACCGGCCCCCTTCACCCACCCGGGGTGAAGGGGGCCGGTCTTTCTGGTGTAACAACGAGCGTGCGCCCGGCATCCGGCAGTCTGTGTCGCGAACGGGGAGAAGGGGGAGGCGTCGAGTCGTGGCGGTACCGGAGGCGGTCGATCTCGTCGACCTCGCACTCAAGGCGACCACCGCCTACCAACGGCCCGACCTCGCCCAGCGGCTGCAGGCCACCCGGGCCCGCCTGGCCGACCCGAACGTCCGGGTGCTGATCGTCGGGGAGTTCAAGCAGGGCAAGAGCCAGCTGGTGAACGCGCTGGTCAACGCCACGGTCTGCCCGGTGGACGACGACATCGCCACGGCCGTCCCGACGCTCGTGAAGCACGGTCCGGAGACGACCGTGACGCTCGTGCGCGAGACCGGGCCGGAGCACCAGCGCACCGAGACGACGTCGGTGCCGGTCGAGAGGCTCGCCGACTACGTGTCCGAGGCCGGCAACCCGGGCAACAAGGCGCGGCTCACCCGCGCCGAGGTGACGCTCCCGCGCAAGCTGCTGTCGACCGGGCTCGTGCTCGTCGACACCCCCGGCGTCGGCGGGCTCGGGTCCGCGCACGGTGCCGCGACGATGTCCGCACTGCCGACGGCCGACGCCGTCGTGCTCGTCTCGGACGCGTCCCAGGAGTACACGGCGCCGGAGCTCGAGTTCCTCCAGGCGGCGATGAAGCTGTGCCCGAACGTCGGGTGCGTCGTCACGAAGACCGACCTCTACCCGCACTGGCGCCGGATCGTCGAGCTCGACGACGGCCACCTGGCCAGGGCCCGGATCGACACCGCGATCTACCCGGTGTCCTCGGCGCTGCGCCTGCACGCGGCGCGCACCCAGGACATGGAGCTCGTCGCCGAGTCCGGCTTCCAGGAGCTCGTCGGGTTCCTGCTGCGCAAGGTCGTCGCCCGTGCCGACGACCTGGACCGGACGTCCGTGGCCCAGGACGTGCTGACGGTCTGCGGGTCGCTGTCGGCGACGATGCGCGCCGAGCTGCTCAGCCAGGAGGACCCGGCCCGCGCCCAGGCACTGACCGACGAGCTGGAGCGGGCGAAGGCGCGCGTGGACTCGCTCAAGCAGCGCTCGGCCCGCTGGCAGACGACGCTCAACGACGGGATCAACGACCTCGTCGCGGACATCGAGTACGACCTGCGGGACCGCCTGCGCACCGTCTCCCGCGAGGGCGAGCAGCTGCTCGACGACGCCGACCCGGCCGACATCTGGGACCAGTTCACCGAGTGGTTCCACAAGCAGGTGTCGCAGGCCGTCGCGCAGAACTTCGTCTGGACCACCGAACGGGCGCGCTGGCTGGCCGAGCAGGTCGCCGAGCACTTCGCAGAGGACGTCGACGTGCAGCTGCCGGACCTGCGCCTCTCCGGTGGCGTGGTGGCCGGGAAGGTCGACCCGGTCGAGCTGCCGGTCGGGGAGAACTTCGGCGTCGGGCAGAAGCTGTTCGTCGGCATGCGCGGCGGGTACGGCGGCCTGCTGATGATCGGTCTGGCCAGCACGGTCGCCGGGTTCGCGCTGCTCAACCCGCTCTCGATCGGCGCCGGTCTGCTGTTCGGCGCCAAGACCGTGCGCGACGAGCGAAAGCGGCTCGTCCAGCGCCGCCAGGCCGAGGCGAAGGGCGCGGTGCGCAAGCACATCGACGAGGCCACGTTCCAGATCGGCAAGGACTCCCGGGACAACATGCGCCAGATCCAGCGGGAGCTGCGCGACCACTTCACGACGCTGGCCGACGAGCTGTCGAAGTCGCTGGCCGAGTCCGTCGCAGCGGCCCAGACCGCCGTGAAGGGCGACGCCGACCGGCAGCAGCGCATCGCGGACCTGAAGGCCGAGCTGGAGCGGGTGGAGGCGCTGGCCGAGCGCGGGCGGAAGCTGACCGTCGAGGTGGCGGCGACATGACCGGTCCGAGCCGGACCCTGCCCCGTCACGACCCCGCACCGGACCTCACGGCGTCGGTGCGCGACCTGCTTCGCCGCACGATCGACGCCTACGCCGACTCCCCGCAGGCCGCCGGTTGGCTGCGCCGCCACGAGGAGCGGTTCGCCGAGCCGTTGCGGGTGGCGATCGCCGGCAAGGTCAAGGCGGGCAAGTCGACGCTGCTCAACGCGCTGGTCGGGGAGCAGATCGCGCCGACCGACGCCGGCGAGTGCACCCGGATCGTCACCTGGTACCAGGACGCGCCGTCGCCGCGCGTGCAGATGTTCCCCCGGCAGGGCCCGCCCCGGCCGCTGACCATCTCCCGCCACCGCGGCGCGCTCTCGTTCGACCTGCAGGGCGTGCCGGTGGAGCAGGTGGACCGGCTGCTCGTCGACTGGCCGTCGCGGAGCCTGCGGTCGACGAACCTGATCGACACACCGGGCATCGGATCGCTCTCGGTGGACACGTCCGCCCGCGCGGGGGCGTTCCTCGTGCCGGACGACGCGCCGTCGCCCGCCGACGCCGTCGTCTACCTGATGCGGCACCTGCACGCCGGCGACGTCCGGTTCCTGGAGTCGTTCCACGACCGCGACGTGGCGCGCGCGACGCCGGTGAACACGATCGCCGTGCTCTCCCGCGCCGACGAGATCGGTGTCGGCAGGCTCGACGCGCTCAGCTCGGCGCGGCGGATCGCGCGCCGCTACCGCGGCGACGAGAAGCTGCGCGGCCTCTGCCAGACCGTCGTCGCGGTGGCCGGGCTGCTGGCCGAGACGGCCCGCACGATGCGCCAGGACGAGTACCAGGCGCTCACCGAGCTGGCCGCGCTGAGCCGCTCGGACGTCGAGGCGATGCTGCTGTCCGCGGACCGCTTCGGCCGGGCCGAGCTGGATCGTCCGGACTCCGACACCCGGGTCGCGCTGCTGGAGCGGTTCGGGCTGTTCGGCGTGCGGCTGGCGACGACGCTGATCCGCCAGGGCGTCACCGATCCGTCCACACTGTCCACGGAGCTGATCCGCCGTTCCGGGCTGGACGAGCTGCGGACCGTGCTGACCAACCAGTTCGCCGAGCGCCGCGACCTGCTCAAGTCACGCTCCGCGCTGCTCGCGGTCGACCTCGTACTGAGCCGGGAACCGCGCCGGGCAACCGCGTCGCTGCGGGCCGAGGTGGAACGGATCCTGGCGGGCGCGCACGAGTTCGTGGAGCTGCGGACGCTCACCAACCTCCGCGGCGGCGCGATCACGTTCCCGGCCGAGGCGGCCGACGACGCGGAACGCCTCCTGGGTGGCGACGGCGGCTCGGCCGCCGCCCGGCTGGGCCTCGATCGCGGCTCCGACGCGGCCGACCTGCGGGACGCCGCGCGCGATGCGCTGCACCGCTGGAAGCGTCGTGCGGAGAGCCCGTTGACCGGCCGCGCCGCCGCGGACGCGGCTCGCGTCGTCGTCCGCACGTGCGAGGGGATCCTCGCCGCCCACCGCTGACCGGCCCCCACCCCTCACCTCCACCTCCGAACGAACGGGCCGTTCGGGCAACGACATTGCTCGAAGGTGCCGTTCGTTCGGGAAGGGGGTCGGCGGCGGCGCGGATCAGCCGGACAGGATCCGGCGCAGCTGGGCGTGCAGCTCCCCGCGTCCGGTGACGCCCAGGCGCTGACGCATCCGGGCCACGTGGTGCTCGACGGTCTTCGCGGAGATGAACAGTGTCTCGCCGATCTCCTTGTACGTGCGGCCCTGCACGACGAGCTCGGCGACCTCCCGCTCGCGGTCGCTGAGCACCGACGTGGTCGGTGGAGTGGGCGCGGCCGGTCGGTCCGATGTGGACGACCCCGCTGGGGACGAGCCGGCGGTCGCCGGCGCGGCGGGAGGCGGATCCTCCTCGGTCCGCCCCACCTCGGCCTGCAACGCCCGGGCGCAGCCGAGCAGGGCGGTCATCGCCCTGCGGTCCTCGGTGCGGATGGCGGCCTGCCCGGCCAGCTTGCCGCCGTCCCAGGACAGCCCGACGGCGTGCAGGCCGCGGGCGGCCGCCTCGACCGCCTCCGCGTCGACCCGGCCGGCCAGCAACGCGACCCAGTGCGGCGCCGCCGTCGCCATCGCCGCGGCGAACCGGCTCCCGCCCGCGGCGCCCGCCAGCGCCTCGGTGTGCCGGGCGGCGGCGTCGGCGTCGGCGACCAGCACGGCCGCCTGCAGCTGGGCCCAGTGCAGCGGCGCCGACCACAGCGCGGGACGTCCCAGTGCGTCCAGCAGCGCGTCCGCCTCGTCGAGGTGCGGGCGGACCCAGCTCTGCTCCCGCAGCCGGGTCGCGGCGGTGACCAGCTCGCCGAGCGGCTGCAGCACGAACAGGTCCACCGGGTGCCGGACGATCGCCTCCCGGGCCCTGGTCCAGGACCGCATCAGCGCGCCGAGGTCGCCGCCCCGGCGGGCGAGTGCCACCTGCAGCGACGCGGCCAGGAACTCGTCGCGCGCCTCGAGCTCCTCGCCGGTCCCGTCCACGGCGGCCAGCTGCGCACCCGCCGCCCGGGTCGCCCCGCGCAGCAGCGCGATCCAGCCGAGCAGCAGGCGGTGCCGGGTCTGCGCGCGGTGCCCGCCCAGACCGACCGCGAGCGCCCGCTCCAGGACGGAGCCGGCGACGTCGAACTCCCCGGTGTGCACGGCGACGAGCGCCGCCAGCGCGGCTGGCGTGTCCGGGAGCAGCGCGGCCCGGTGCGCGGACTCCAGCAGCGCGGACGCCCGCGCGAGCCCGGACAGCGACGCCGTCGGGGACCCCTCGACCGAGTCCAGCACGCCGCGCGCGATCAGCTCCTCGGCGCCGGCCAGCAGTGTCGGCGACCCGAGCAGGCCACGGGGTGGCGCGCCCGGCACGACGGCAGGGGGCCCGAGCGCCGCACGGGCCTCGCCAAGGGCACCGGTCCCGATCAGGACGGGCACGGCGGCCGTCGGGGCGGAGCCCTCGGACACGGCCGCCATCCACCGGTACAGCTCGGCGCTGCGCGCGAGCAGGCCGCGCCGGGCCAGCACGGCCGCGGCGACGCCACCGGCGCGCAGCGCGTCCGTCGGTTCGACGGCGTCCAGGGCGCCGAGCACGGAGTCGGAGTGCTCGAGCGCGCCGTCCAGGTCCCCGGCGCGCAGGTGGGCCTCCGCACGGCGGGCGGCCAGCGACAGCGGGGGCGCACCGGCCCGGACGGCCTCGGCGTAGAGCACCGCTGTGTCGTCCTGCTCCTCGCGCGCGCCCTCGTCGGCGGCCGCCGTGAACACCGCCGCGGCGCGGTCGCCGGTCGCGCCGCCGCCCACCATCGACCGGGCGACGCTCAGCACGCTCCCGCCGCGGTCCAGCTCGATCTCGGCGAGGAGGCGCCGGACCTCGGTGCGCCGGGCCGGGGCCGTGCGCCGCCGGACAACGTCCGCGACGAGCGGGAGCGGCGTGCCGTCCTGCCCGCACAGCCCGGCCGCCCAGGCGCGGGCGACCAGCTCGTCCAGCTCGTCGACACCGCTTCCCGCGGCGTCCACGAGGCCGAGCAGGGGACCCAGCACCTCCGCGTCCGCGGGCGCACCGAGCGCGACGGCCAGCACCAGCTCGGCCACCCGCCGGTCCTCCGCGTCGACGACGTCGGCGATCTCCTCGGTGAGCGCGTCGGACAGCCCGCGGGACGGACCGGGATCCTCGTTCGCGCCGTCGTCGACGAACCGGGCGCGGTCCGGTGTGGACAGCAGTGCGCGGATCAGCCGGTCGGTGAGCCACGGCGACCCGAGCGTCCGCTCGTGCACCCGGCGGGCGAACCACGGTGCCGGGCGACGGCCGAGCGCCCGCGCGGCCCTGGCGGCCACACCCGCCTGGTCCAGCGCACCGAGCACGACGGGGGCCTGTTCGGACGCCAGCAGCGTCCCGAGCCGCGCGACGGCGGCGCTGCGCGGCCACGGCCTCCGCGCCACGACGACGCGGGCGCCCGGCTCGGCCGCGCGGCGTCGCACACGCTCGACGGCGGCGTCGTCGAGGAGGTGCGCATCGTCCACGACGAGCGCCGTGTCGGCCGGAAGGTCGTCCGGGGGATCACCCAGATGGACGTCAACCCCGTTCACTCGCCAGGCTGACGTGATCTCACGCACAGTTACGGATTTACCGCTCCCGGCGGGGCCGACGATCCCGACCAGCCGCGGTATGTCTGGTTTGCGTCGTACGTCGCCAACCATGTGTCCTGCAGCGGGTGCGCCGGTGAGCACGTCGGACTCCGGAACGTCGTGAGCCGTCGGCACCGTCACGGGTCTCGGAACCCCCTCGATAGAGTGGCCGAGCGTAACGGGTCGGAGAAGGACGTCGAACGCCCCGACCTTCGTCACGGACCGCGACACAGGGGGACCGACACCATGGGCACTTCGGACGGCCCCGTGTGGGCGGTCGTGCTCGCAGGCGGTCGCGGCGCCCGGTTCGGACGGCTCAAGCAGTTCGAGCCGCTCGGCGGAGTCCGGCTCGTCGATCGGACGGTCGCGACCGCGCGCCGGACGTGCGACCGGGTCGCCCTCGTGCTGCCCGACGGTGTCGAGTGGGACGGCCCCGCGGTGGATGCGCTGGCCGTCGGCGGGGACCACCAGTCCGAGTCGATGCGTGCCGCGCTCGCCGTGGTGCCCGACGACGCGGGCGTGATCGTGGCGACCGACCCGGCCCACCCGCTCGCCCCGGACCGCGTCTACACCGACGTCGTCGCGGCCGTCCGCGCCGGAGCCGACGGCGCCGTCCCGGTGCTGCCGCTGCTCGAGGTGATCCAGCGGGTCGTCGACGGGCGGGTGGTCGAGACGCTGCCGAAGGCGGACGCCGTGGTCACCCAGGCGCCGCACGCGTTCCGCGCCGACGCGCTCCGCGCCGTGCACGCGGACCGGCCACGGCCCGTCGAGAACTCGGGACTGCTCGTCGAACACGGCTACCGGGTGGTGGCCGTGGAGGGCCACCCGGCGAACCTGCACGTCGCGACGGAGGCGGATCTCACCGTGATGGAGCACCTCGCCCACGCAATGGCTCTTGCGGACCCCGTACCGTTGCCCGACGAGACGCACGGCGCCCGCAGGACGGCCGGCGTCCCGACGCCGACATGACAGTTCGCACCACCGCCGGATCCGGCCGCCCGTGCAGCGGCCGGACGCGCCTCGCTCCCCGCACACCGGAGGACCCGTGAGCAGCATCGACCAGAACACCCCCGTCGTGATCCTCTGCGGCGGGCAGGGAACGCGTATCCGCGAGGTGAGCGAACGCCTGCCCAAGGCCATGGTGGAGATCGGCGGACGGCCCGTGATCTGGCACATCATGAAGCTCTACAGCCACTACGGATTCCGGCGCTTCATCCTGTGCCTTGGCTACAAGGGCTGGGAGATCAAGCAGTTCTTCCTGGACTACCGGGCCCACCTGTCGGACTTCACGCTGTCGCTGGCCGAGGGGCAGCACAGCCCCCAGTTCCACAACGACGCCGCCGACGAGAACTGGGAGATCACGTTCGCCGAGACCGGCCTCGACGCGGGTACCGGCGCCCGGCTCCGGCGCATCCGCCACTACATCGACACCCCGCAGGTGATGATGACCTACGGCGACGGCGTCTCCGACGTCGCGATCGACCAGCTGGTCAAGACGCACGAGGAAGGCGGCCGGATCGGCACCGTCACCGGCGTGCACCCGACGTCGAAGTTCGGTGAGATGCAGGTCGACGACGACCGGGTCTCCGAGTTCAACGAGAAGCCGACCCAGGTCCAGGGGTTCGTGTCCGGCGGCTACTTCCTGTTCGAGCGGTCGTTCCTCGACGACTACCTCGACGACCGCGAGGACCTGTTCCTGGAGCACGAGCCGCTCGGGCGGCTGGCCCGTGACGGCCAGCTGACGGTGAACCGGCACGAGGGCTTCTGGGCCGCCATGGACACGTACAAGGACTACCAGCAGCTCAACGACCTCTGGGCCGCCGACGACGCCCCGTGGAAGATCTGGCCGGACCAGGGCACCCGCTGGTGATCCTCAGCGGTTCGCGACACCCGGCGGGTCGCTGACCTCGGCTACGGGTGCACCCCCGGTCCCGAGCAGCCGCTGCCAGGCCGCCGCGTCGACGGTGTCCGGTGTGGACTCCAGCGGCCTGCGCGCGACCAGCGTGTCCACCGCACGGCCCGCGTCGCCCTGGTAGCGCCCGGTGCCGCGGAGCAGGAGGCCGCCCTCCCGGCTCACCGTCCGGGCCAGCAGCGGCCAGGACTCACCGCCGAGGATCCCGTTGACGTCCTCCGCCTTCGTCGCGGACTGGAACTCGCGGACGGCGTCGGCCGTGGCCTCGTCGAAGCGTCCGGTGACCGAGCCCCTGGTCGCCCCCGCATCCCGGAGCAGGTACTGGGCGGCCGTGACCTCCGGGCCGCTGTCCCCGGTCCGCAGCAGCGGCCAGCTCGCCCTGGTCGCCTCGGTGCGCGACACCCGCCGTCCGAGCACGGCGCCGACCTCGGACCGCAGCCGCGGCAGCATCGAGTACAGGCGGTCGCCGGGGCAGATCGTGTTCTTGTAGTCGCGGTGGCCGTAGAGCTCGGTCGGCGGGATCGCGTACCGGAAGCAGATGTAGGCGCACAGCGCGCGCAGCGAGTCCCAGAGCTTCGGCGGAGGGCCCTCTCCGATGTAGGTGCCCTCGTTCTCGATCCCGATCGCGACGACGTTCTGCCCGGTGCAGTGCGCGCCCTCGACCTGGCGCCGCCCGGCGTTCAGCTCGCCGAGGGACAGGAAGCGCCCCTCCAGCACGAACCCGCCGCGGCTGATCGTGAAGTGCTGGCCGGAGTCCAGCCAGCCGTTGTGGTCCATGTGGTAGGCCTGGATGCTGCGTGCCGTCCGGCGGCCGGCGTCACGGCTCACGTCCCGCTGGTTCGGACCCGCCGTGTGGTGCACCAGGATCCGGATCGGCCGCCGATCCCAGATCTTCACCGGCGAGCTCGGGCGGCGGGCACCCCACGACGGGCAGTTCTCGATGAACGGCGCCGGTGGGCCCGGCGCGGGCGCCGCGTGGGCCGTGCCGGGCGCGACGACCAGTCCGGCGGTCAGTCCGGCACCCACCACCAGCAGCCCGCGCCTGCTGATCCGCGGCCCGCCTACCTCACCACTCCCACCCGCCACGATGGAGATATTGCGTCACACCGACCCCGTTGGCGTGACACCACGCCGATGCCGATCGGTCCGATGACCTTGTCTCCGGTTACCGGCGAGTAATATGCTGGGTGGAGCTACCGGCCGGTAACCCGTGGACGGGCCGGCGACGTCCGAGCGGATGAGGCGGTGAGGGCATGGGCCACTACAAGAGCAACCTGCGCGATCTCGAGTTCAACCTGTTCGAGGTCTTCCGCATCCAGGACACACTGGGCAACGGCCCGTTCGAGGGTGTCGACGCCGACACCGCGAGGGGCGTGCTGTCCGAGCTGTCCGCGGTGTGCACCGGCCCGCTGGCCGAGTCCTACGCCGACGTCGACCGCAACCCGCCGGTGTACGACCCGGCGACGTTCTCGGTCACCACCCCGCAGTCGCTCAAGGACGCGTACAAGGTCCTCTGGGACGGCGAGTGGTACCGCCTCGGCCTGCCGGTCGAGCTCGGCGGATACGGCATCCCGCCGTCGGTGCAGTGGGCCGCCGCGGAGATGATGCTCGGCGCCAACCCGGCCGTGTTCATGTACATGGCGGGCCCGAACTTCGCCGGTGTGATCCACGCGAACGGCACCGACGAGCAGAAGCGCTGGGCCCAGCTGATGATCGACCGCGGCTGGGGCGCGACGATGGTGCTGACCGAGCCGGACGCGGGCTCCGACGTCGGCGCGGGCCGCACGAAGGCGATCCAGCAGGACGACGGGTCCTGGCACATCGAGGGCGTGAAGCGGTTCATCACCTCGGCGGAGCAGGACTTCACCGAGAACATCATGCATCTGGTGCTGGCCCGTCCGGAGGGCGGCAAGCCGGGTACCAAGGGCCTGTCGCTGTTCCTCGTGCCGAAGTTCCACTTCGACGGCGAGACCGGCGAGCCGGGCGAGCGCAACGGCGCCTTCGTCACGAACGTCGAGCACAAGATGGGCCTCAAGGCGTCCACGACGTGCGAGCTGACGTTCGGTGCACACGGCACCCCGGCACAGGGCTGGCTGCTGGGCGAGGTGCACGACGGCATCGCCCAGATGTTCCAGGTCATCGAGTACGCGCGGATGATGGTCGGCACCAAGGCGATCGGCACCGCGTCGGCCGGCTACCTCGCCGCGCTGGACTACGCCAAGGAGCGCGTCCAGGGCGCCGACCTGACGAAGATGACGGACAAGACGGCGCCGCGCGTGACGATCACGCACCACCCGGACGTGCGCCGCAGCCTGATGCTGCAGAAGGCCTACGCCGAGGGGCTGCGGGCCGTCTACACCTACACCGCGACCTACCAGGACAAGATCCGCCTGGCCGAGTTCACCGGTGAGGACGCCTCGCTCGCGAGCAAGGTCAACGACCTGCTGCTGCCGATCGTCAAGGGCGTCGGCTCCGAGCGGGCCACCGAGCAGCTGGTGCAGTCGCTGCAGACGCTCGGCGGGTCCGGGTACCTGCAGGACTACGCGATCGAGCAGTACATCAGGGACGCGAAGATCGACTCCCTGTACGAGGGCACCACCGCGATCCAGTCCCAGGACTTCCTGTTCCGCAAGATCGTCCGGGACAACGGGCAGGCGCTCGCGCACGTCGCGGGCGAGGTCGCCGCGTTCGCCGACTCCGACGCGGGCAACGGCCGGCTCAAGGAGGAGCGCGCGCTGCTCACGACGGCCCTGACCGACGTGCAGGGCATGCTCGGCGCGCTGACCGGCTTCCTGTACGCCTCGGCCGAGGACCAGACGAACCTCTACAAGGTCGGCCAGCACACGGTCCGGCTGCTGATGGCCGTCGGTGACCTGCTCGTCGGGTGGCTGCTGCTGCGCCAGGCCGCCGTCGCGCTGGACGCGCTCGGCACCGACGGGGTGTCCGAGAAGGACCGCCGGTTCTACGAGGGCAAGGTCGGCGTCGCGTCGTTCTTCGCGAAGTCCGTTCTGCCGCGCCTGACCTCGGAGAAGGCGATCATCGAGAACGCGGACAACGCGCTGATGGAGCTCGACGAGGCCGCGTTCTAGGTCTCCCGCGTATTCGGCCCCGGGGTGGACACCACCCCGGGGGCGAGTCGTGCGGCGGCTACTGCTGGATGTAGGACTCCAGCTGCTCGCGCTCCTTCTCGAGCATGTCGATCCGGACCTTCACCAGGTCACCGATCGACACGATCCCGGCGAGCGCGCCGTCGATCACGACCGGCAGGTGGCGCACCCGTCGGTCGGTCATCACCCGGGCCAGGTCCGCCGCCTGGTCGTCCGGCGAGCAGGTGACGACGTCCGCCGTCATCACCTCGGCGACCGCGGCGGACAGCAGGTCCGCGCCCCGGTCGTACAGGCGGCGGACGATGTCCCGTTCGGACACGATCCCCACCAGGTGCATGCCGTCCACCACCGGCAGGGCACCCAGGTTGTTCTGCGCGAACAACCGGAGCACCTCCCCGACGGTGTCGGCCGTCGTCACCGTGACGACGTCGGTCCCCTTGCTCCGCAACACGTCCGCGATCCGCATCCGAGCCCCGATCCTCGTTGTGGCACGTGGATCGAGACTACGGATGTGACGTGCGTCTCGTCAGCCCCTGAACGTGGCGACCCTCAGCCGCATTGCACGATCGGCTGCGGGTTGTAGCGGACCGTCCGCGTCTTGCTGGTCGTCTCGCCGGTCTGCACGTTGCGCATGGTCCGGGTGTCGGTCGCGGTGAAGCCGGGCGAACCCTTGCTGGGGCTGCACGGCTGACCGGGCGGGAGGTTCACGACCTGGGGTGGCGTCGGGTTCGTCCGCGGGCCGGTCTGCGACGTCACGTCCCACTGCTTCTGCCCGAGGAACTTGACCGTCACGTTGCTCGGCGTCCACTCGGTGCGGATCAGCACCGGCGTCGGGCCGTCGTTGCGGAACTTGACGTCGATCAGGTTCTCGAACACCGTCGCCTCCCGGGCGACCGGGTAGCGGCTGATGTAGTAGCTGTGCTCCTTGTGCTCGATGTCGGTCATGCCGGCGAAGTACGACGCGTTGTACAGCGTCGTCGCGAGCTGCGAGACACCGCCGCCGATGCCCTTGGCCGGGTGCCCGTCCTCGATGATCCCGGCCTCGACGTAGCCGGTGGAGGCGTCCCGGGGGTCGGTCGCGCCGTTCAGGCTGAACGTCTCGCCCGGCGCCACGATCTTCCCGTTGATGCCCTCCGCGGCCCGGCGGATGTTGACGCCGGAGTCCGCCGCGAACCCGCCGGTGGTGAACGAGCTGATCTCGGTCGCGGAGCCGAGGGACTGGATCGCCTGCGTGGTCAGTTCGGCGGGCTTCGGGGCGTACACCGCGGCGACCGTCCGGGGACCGGTGCCGGTCAGGATCGGCACGAGGTTCCCGAACGTGGCCTTGTAGTCGACGCCGCGGCCGTCCACGGACGGGACGACGCGCGCCGGCGTGACGGCCAGGTCGAGCGAGGCGTCCACGGCCGGCTTCTCGGTCGACGCGAGCTGCGGCTTCACGACGTCGGTCAGCGACTCGACGTTGATCTGCGGCACCAGCTTCGACGGGCCGGCCGGGTCCGCCTTGAACGTCAGCGCCTGTGCGATGTCCTCCGGCTTCATGGTGCCGTTGGCACCCTCACCGGTGACCGTGACGGGCGCCGACACGGCCGGGCGCGCGACCTCGTCGATCGCCTTCTGCACGTCCTCCGGCGTCGTCGACGGCTGCTCGGTGATCAGCGGGAGCGCGACCGGTGCGCCGGTGGCCCACTTCTGCTCCAGCGTGCCGACGGCGGCGTCGACGTCGAGGCGCTGGCCCGGCTCCGGGGCGACCGGGAGCGGGTTCGTGCCCTCGAACCGGACGTTGCCGTCCTTCGGGTCCTTGTCCACGACGGGCGCGAGCTGCTCCATCGCCGTCCGCACCGCACGGGCGTCGGAGGAGTTCACGACGGGCACGTCACGGGTGCCGAAGAACGAGGTGACCCGCGTGATCGGGTTCAGCGGCTGGGCGCCCGCCCGGTCGAGCGTGCCCTGGTAGTCCACCGCGAGCCCGGCGACCTTCGGGTCGACGTCGCTGCGCACCTCGCCCGCCGTGACCTGGATCGGCTGCGACGAGCGCGGCTCGATCGCGCCCTGCAGCTTCTCGATCGCGGCCGCCCGGGACATCCCGCCGATCTGCTGGCCGGCGACGGTCACGCCGCGCGGCACGCTTCCGGAGCTGAACAGCAGGTCGCCGAGATAGGCCAGGACCAGCACGGCGACGATCGCGCCGACGACCAGCAGTCCCCTCCGGCGCGGACGACCGCCACCGGATCCCGCGTCGTCGGTGCCGGGGCCGTCCCCACCGGGACCACCCGCCGATCCGGCGTTCGGGTCGGGGAACTCCGCGGCCGCGACGTCGGCACCGTGCACCGTCGGGAGGACCTCGGTGTTCGGCTCCGACGACGTCGGCGCGGCGGCGGAGCCGATCGGAGCCGTCGGGGCGGCGTCGCGCGGACCGGGGCGGCCCGGCAGTGGGGTCGCGACGGTCCGCTCCTCACCGGGAGGAGCCGACCGGCCCGCTTCGGTGGGCCCGGCAGGTGGGCGTCCCGGCGTCTGCGGGCGGTCCGGCGACGGCGCGACCGGCTGGACCCGCACCGTGTCGGCGGACGAACCGGCCTGCTGCGGAGCGGGCTGCTCCGACGGCGTCGCCGGGGCCGGGGCCGACGACGTCGCGCCCGCCTGCGGGGCGGTGGGACGTTCGCCGGCGTCCGGACGGGCCGAGGGCGACGGGGACGGCCGCGCGTCGGTCGCGCCACCAGCAGCGGCGGCGGCACCTGCGGCTGCCGCACCACCTGCGGCTGCGGCACCGGCCGGACCGGGCCTCGGCGACGGCCGGGCGGAGCCCGACGGCTGTGCCGGACCGGACGGCTGTGCCGGGTCGGCGGGCGACGGTGTCGCGGGGCGCCCCGGGGCAGGCGGATCCTGCGGGCGGGCCTGCGGGGAGGGGCTCTGCACCGCCCG
This sequence comes from Pseudonocardia endophytica, assembly GCF_004339565.1. Taxonomy (GTDB): domain Bacteria; phylum Actinomycetota; class Actinomycetes; order Mycobacteriales; family Pseudonocardiaceae; genus Pseudonocardia; species Pseudonocardia endophytica. The sequence goes on along the minus strand of NZ_SMFZ01000001.1, from coordinate 3,871,876 downwards.
GGTCTGCTCCGACGCACCAGCCGGCCCGGGCGTCGTCGGAGCGGACGGCTCGTGTGCCGCCGGAGCCTGGGACGCCGGGCTCTGCGCCGTCCGGTCCTGTGCCGACGGACCAGGGGAGCCGGGGGCCTGCCCCGTCGCGCCGTGCGCAGCCGGACCGTGCGGGGCCGGGGTCGGTGCTGCCGGGGCCTGCGCAGCCGGCTCGTGGGACGCCGGGGCCTGCGGGGACGCGGGCGAGGTCTGCGGCGCGGCCGTGCGGTCGGGGGAGCCGTCGGCGCCGCCGGAGCCTGCCGTCGATCCGGCAGAGGTGTCCGTTCCCGGCTGCGCGCTCCCGGACGCGGCCGACGGCGGGGAGACGGCGTCGTCGGTGCCGTTCCGGTCACCGGCGGCCGGCGTCGTGGTCACGGTCGGCGGCTCCGCCGTCGTGCCCTGCTCCGACCGCACGGTCGGGTCGGACGCCTGCTCGTCGCCGTCGGAGCGGGGCGTGACCGCCCCGACGGCCACCGTCTCGGACGCGCCCGACGAGCCGGACGGCGCGGGGGCGCGATCCGGCCGCGGTTTCGGCGACGGCATCACGGGTCGCGGGGACGGCGCGTCCGGGCGTGCCGCCGACCCGTTCCCGCCCGCCGGATCGTGCGCGGTCGAGGTGGGGTGCTCGTCGGTCTCTCCGGGCGCGTTCTGCCGCTCGGGCATGACGTCGCGTTCCTTTCGCACAGCCGTACACATCGCCGCCGCGCCCATGGCCCGGGGAAGCGTCCTACAGGTAGAGGCCCGTTCCGTGCTCGGTGCGTTCCGTGGCGACCGCGTGCAGATCCCGCTCGCGCATCACCAGGTACGCCGTTCCCTGCACCTCGACCTCGTACTGGTCGTCCGGCGCCAGGAGGACGCGGTCGCCGGTCTTGACCGTCCGCACGTGCTGACCGACACCGGCGACCTCCCCCCAGACAAGACGTTTGGCGACCTGCGCGGTTGCGGGGATCACGATTCCGGCCGAGCTGCGTCGCTCACCGGCACCCTCGACGATCTTGATCATGACGCGGTCGTGCAGCATCTGGATCTCGAGCTTGGGGTCCGGCACTTCGGAGATGCTACGAGAGGGCCGTCACGGCCCCGGCAGTGCCCGGACCATCCGGACGTACGCCCCTGATGTACCCCGGACGTAGGACAGCCCCGCGGTGAATCCAGGTCGGGGGTCCGGACTCGCCGCGGGGCTCACCACGGATGTCGCGTCCGGGCCGCCGGGCGTTACGGGCGACGGACGAGCCACCCGATCGGGGGACCCGCGCTCACGTCTGCGCGAGCAGGTAGCGGCCGAAGTGGGGCACGGTGAACGCGATCTGTCCACGTTGGGCGGAGAACACGAGTCCCTTCTTCATCAGGCTGTCCCTCGCAGGCGACAACGACGACGCCTTCCGCTCGAGGTGCTCGGCGATCCCCGCGGTCACGACCGGATCGTCGCGGCCGTCGGTCAGCTCCGCCATCGCCCGCAGGTACTCCCGCTCGGCCGGGGTGGCCCGCTCGAAGCGGGAGCCGAAGAACCCGACCGCCAGCTCCGTCTCGGCCTCCGGCGCCGCCATCGCGACGTCCTTCACGCCGATCGGGGTGGTGGGCGCGGCGTCCCATGCCGCCTTGCCGTACGCCTGCACGAAGTAGGGGTAGCCGCCGGAACGCTGGTACAGGTCGTCGAGCGCGTCCTGGTCGAACGTCGCGTCCTCCCGCTCGGCGGGGGCCAGCAGCGCGAAGTCCGCGTCCTTGCGGTCCAGCCGGTCGATCCGGGAGTAGGTGAACAGCCTCTCCGAGTAGGACTTCGACGCGGACAGCACGGCGGGCAGGTGCGGCAGTCCGGCCCCGACCACGACGAGCGGGGCCCGCGACTGGGACAGCTCGTGACAGGCGGCGCACAGCGCCGACACGTCGTCGGGCCGCAGGTCCTGCATCTCGTCGATCAGCAGCGCGATCCCGGACCCGACGTCCTGCGCGAGCTCGGCGACCTCGGTGAACAGCTCGACGAGGTCGATCTCGATGTCCCCGGAGTCGGCCCGTCCGTTCTTCACCGGGACGTCGATGCCGGGCTGCCAGCGGTCCCGCAGCTTGGCGCCGTCCGGCGACGAGCGCAGCGCGAACGCCTTGAGCACGCCGAGCACCTCGTCGACCCGCTCGGGAGCGCGGTGGCGCAGCGCGAGGTCGCGGATCGCGCGGTGCAGTGCGGCGGACAGCGGCCGTCGCAGGTCGGCCTCCGGACGGGCCTCCACCTTCCCGGCGCCCCATCCGGCGTGCATCGCCATCGAGCGCAGCTCCCCGAGCAGGACGGTCTTGCCGACACCGCGCAGGCCGGTGAGCACGAGGCTCCGTTCCGGACGGCCGCGGGCGACCCGCTCCAGCACGATCTCGAACGCGTCGACCTCGCGGTCACGGCCGGCGAGCTCGGGCGGCCGTTGCCCGGCGCCGGGAGCGAACGGGTTCCGTACCGGGTCCATGGTCGCGGACGGTATCGACGGTTCTCGGCGAATCCGTAGACGTCGCGATATTCCGCTCGGCGTGTCCTCCGAGATCCACCCGACCGGCCCAGTGGCGTGGTCGGGACCTCATTGGTCACGCTGAGCGACGACCCGGCCACCGAATCCACGGTTCCGTGCGAACTCAAGGCCAGCGTATCGTCCACGGCCGTAACTCGATCAGACTATAAACACACGCTTGTCATCACGATCTGATGGCAAACGTTGCACCCACTTCTTTCCTCACTTGGGGCGAGACACACTTTCAGAGCAGTGACCGCAAGGGGCCGACCAGCGAGGAGGACGTCATGACCCGACACCGGGGACGTCACCGTGCGTCCCGATCCTGTCACCACTCGACCCTGCGGATGCGGACGCTCCCACGCCGCCGCAGCCGCCTCGACGGCCTGCGGGCGCTGTTCCGGATGCCACGGACGGCGTAGGCGAGGCCGTCAGCGACGGCCGTCGGGGTCGACGACCTCGCCTTCCAGCACCGGCATGCCGCCGTGGTCCGGGCGGCGGGGCGCGTCGTCCCGGACGACCGTGTCGCCCTCGACGATCGTCACGCCCTGACGGATCCGGGCCGTGCGCAGGTCCGGCGCACGCCGCTCGGCGGCGTCCACCAGCCTGCGACGCACGAGCCCGCGCACCGGCGGGAGCAGCAGCGCGAGGCCGAGCACGTCGGTGACCAGGCCGGGGACGAACAGCAGCACGCCGCCGAGCGCGACGAGCAGCCCGTCGGTGGCCTCGGAGTGCGCCAGCCGCCCGTTCTGCACGGCCACGGTCAGCGCCCGAGCGGCCCGCACCCCCTCGCGACGTGCGAGGAGCAGGCCGAGCACCGCGCCGGCCATGAGGACCAGCAGTGTCCAGCCCACTCCGATCCAGGAGGCCAGGCCGACGACGGCCAGGACCTCGACGACGAGGTACAGGAGCACGATCCGCATACCCGTACAACGCACGGGGACGCGGATCTGCTCCCGGGCACTACCAGGTGAACGCGATTCCCGGATCGGCCAGCAGCGCACCGACGTCGGCCAGGAAACGCGACCCCTGCTCGCCGTCGACGAGCCGGTGGTCGAACGACAGCGCCAGCTGGCACACCGTCCGCACGGCCAGCTCTCCGTCGACCACCCACGGCGCCTGCTTGATCGACCCGACGGCCAGGATCGCCGCCTCGCCCGGGTTCAGGATCGGCGTGCCGGTGTCCACACCGAACACCCCGACGTTCGTGATCGTGATCGTGCCGCCGACGAGGTCCGCGGGCGGGGTCTTCCCGTCGCGTGCCGTCGTGGTCAGCGCGTCGAGCGCGACGGCCACGTCCCGCAGGCCGAGCAGGTCCGCGTCCCGGATCTTGGGCACCATCAGGCCCCGCGGCGTCGCGGCCGCGATCCCGAGCTGGACCCGCTCGAAGTAGACGATCTCGCCGGCGTCCGCGTCCCAGCGCGCGTTCACCTCGGGCGTGCGGGCGGCGGCCAGGCACACCGCCTTGGCGACGAACGCGAGCGGGGTGAGCTTCACGCCGTCGAAACCGCGGGAGGCGCGCAGACGGTCGCGCAGCTCCATCGTCTCGGTCACGTCGACGGCCAGGAACTCGGTGACGTGCGGCGCGGTGAACGCGCTGGAGACCATCGCCTCCGCGGTCGCCTTCCGCACCCCGCGGATCGGCTCCCGCCGGTCGCCGCCGGACGGAGCCCGGGTGGCCGGACGCGGCGCCGCGGCCGCTCCGACGGCACCGGCTCCCGCGACAGCTGCAGCGCCGGCCACGGCCGGGGCGGCGCGCCCGCCCGCGGGTGGGGCAGCCGCCGGGGGAGCGGGCGGCGCCGACGCCGCGGCCTCCACGTCGGCGCGGGTGATCCGCCCACCCGGACCGGAACCGGTGACCGTCCGCAGGTCCACACCGGCGTCCCTGGCGAACTTGCGCACCGGCGGCGGGGCGAGCGGCACCGCGCCCCTGCCGGATGCGGCGGGCACCGGGTCGCGCCCCGACGGTTCCCCCGTGAGATGACGGTCATCGCGCTCCGCGGGCTCCCGGGGAACCACCGGCGTCATCTCACCCGGGGCCGACGGACCGCTGCCGCGACGGGGACGGCGGGTCGCGGTGCCCTGGCGCGGGCCGTAGCCGACGAGCGTCGCGATGCGCCCGTCCGCACCGGCCTCGCCGATCTTCGCCCCGTTGTCCGACGAGACCGCTGCACTTCCCGCGGCGGCCGTCGACGGCGCCGGGTCACCGGCGGTCTCGATCGCGATGATCGGCGCGCCGACCTGCACGGTCGTGCCGGCCTCGACGAGCAGCTCGCCGACCGTGCCGGCGTACGGCGACGGCAGTTCGACGGCCGCCTTGGCCGTCTCGATCTCGACGAGGACCTGGTTGACGGTCACCGTGTCGCCGGGCGCGACCTTCCACTCGGAGATCTCGGCCTCGGTCAGCCCCTCGCCGACGTCCGGCAGCTCGAACAGCTCACGCATCGCCGCTCACCAGTCCATCGCACGGTCGACGGCGTCGAGGACACGGTCCAGGTCCGGGAGGTACTCGTCCTCCAGCCGCGACGGCGGGTACGGGGTGTCGAACCCGGTCACCCGGAGCACAGGCGCCTCGAGCGAGAAGAAGCACTCCTCGGACACCCGCGCAGCCACCTCGGAGCTCACCGACGACTCGCGCGGTGACTCCGCGACGACGACGAGGCGTCCGGTGCGCCGCACCGAGTCGGCCACCGGTCCCAGGTCCAGAGGGGACAGCGTGCGCAGGTCGATCACCTCGATGTCGTGGCCGTCGTCGACGGCGGCCGTGGCGACCTCCAGGCAGGTCTTCACGAGCGGGCCGTAGGTCGCGACCGTGATCGACGACCCCGGCCGCACGACCCGGGCGGAGTGCAGCGGCGGAGCGGCCGAGAGATCGGTGTCGACCTCGCCCTTCTCCCAGTACCGCCGCTTCGGTTCGAAGAAGATCACCGGGTCGTCGGACGCGATCGCCTGCTGGATCATCCAGTGCGCGTCGGCCGGATTCGAGCACGCGACCACCTTCAGGCCCGCGACGTGCGCGAACAGCGCCTCCGGCGACTCCGAGTGATGCTCCACGGCGCCGATCCCGCCGCCGAACGGGATGCGCACGACGACCGGCATCGGCACCCGCCCCTGGCTGCGGAAGTGCAGCTTGGCCAGCTGGGAGACGATCTGGTCGTACCCGGGGAACACGAAGCCGTCGAACTGGATCTCGCAGACCGGGCGGAAGCCGCGCACGGCGAGCCCGACGGCGGCGCCGATGATCCCGGACTCGGACAGCGGCGTGTCCAGCACGCGCTGTTCGCCGAAGTCCTTCTGCAGCCCGTCGGTGATCCGGAAGACGCCGCCGAGCCGCCCGACGTCCTCGCCCATCACGAGCACCTTCGGGTCGCGCTCCATGGCGGCCCGCAGCCCGTCGTTGAGCGCCTTGGCCATCGTCAGCTTGGTCATCGCTGCTCTCCGTCGGAGAAGGACGCGTGGTAGGCGAGGTACTCGTCGCGCTGGGCGTCCACCTGGGGCGATGCCTGGGCGTAGACCTCGGAGAACATCCGCTCCGGTCCGGGGGTCGGCATCGACCGGCAGAACTCCCGCAGGCGCACGGCCAGCTCGTCGGCCTCGGCGTCGACACGAGAGAAGAACCCGGGTTCGACGCCGAGGGAGCGGACCAGGTGCACGCGGACCCGCTCGATCGGGTCCTTGAGCTTCCAGAGCTCCACCTCGTCGGCGAGGCGGTAGCGGGACGCGTCGTCGGACGTGGTGTGCGAGTCCATCCGGTAGGTGAACGCCTCGATCAGCACCGGGCCGTTGCCGGTGCGGCACTCCTCGAGCGCCCAGCGCGTCACGGCGAGGCAGGCCAGCACGTCGTTGCCGTCGACCCGGACGCCGGGGAAGCCGTAGCCGCGGGCGCGCTGGTAGAGCGGCACGCGGGTCTGACGCTCCAGCGGGACCGAGATCGCCCACTGGTTGTTCTGGCAGAAGAAGACCAGCGGCGCGTCGTAGGCGGCGGCCCAGACGAACCCCTCGTGGACGTCGCCCTGGCTGGTGGCGCCGTCGCCGAAGTAGCAGATCGTCGCCTCGCCGGACTCCGGATCGCCCACCTTGGACTCGAAGCGCTGGCCCATCGCGTAGCCTGCCGCGTTCAGGCACTGGTTGCCGATGACGATCGTGTACGGGTGGAACCGGCGCTCGACCGAGTCCCAGCCGCCGTGGTCGGTGCCGCGGAAGATGCCGAGCAGCTCGGTGGGGTCGACGCCGCGGCACCAGGCCACGCCGTGCTCCCGGTAGCTCGGGAACGCCATGTCCTGCGGGCGCATCGCCCGGCCGCTGCCGATCTGGGCGGCCTCCTGGCCGAGCAGCGGGACCCAGATCCCGAGCTGGCCCTGGCGCTGCAGCGCGTTGCCCTCCCGGTCGGCCCTGCGGACCAGCACCATGTCGCGGTAGAGGCCCTTCAGCTCCTCGACGCCGACGTCGGCCGCGTACGCGTCGAAACGCGGATCACCGCCGCGCTCGCCCTCCGGGCTGAGCAGCTGGACCAGCTCCGCGCCGCCCTCGTCGGTGCCCTTGAGCCCGGCGACCACCTGGTCGTGGCTCGCACGGGCCCGGGGATCGGTCGGTACCCACGCCTGGGGTTCCTCCACGGCGTACTCCCTCTTCGACGTCGGCCCTCGCGACGCGGGTGGCGTGCGCCGGACCGTACGGCGGGTCCCCGCTCGGGTGGTCGGGGCCCGGGACGGCGGGTGCCGTCGAACCCGATCCTGGCACGCGCCGGTGGCCCGTCGCACACACTCGGTCCGGCCGGGCACACGAACGGGCCGGACCGGCGCGACGTGCGCCCGTCCGGCCCGCGGTGTCGTGCGCGTCAGGTGCGCGGGGCCTGACCCGGCTGGGTCGGCGGGGGGAAGCCCTCGGTGGCCCCGTAGGTGCCGGATCCGTTGCCGGAGACCGGCGGGGTGGCGGCGGCCGACTCGCCGGTCGCGGCGGGCGTGGGCGGCGGTGCACCCGGCGTGCCGTAGCCCTGGCCCGGGTTCGGGATCCCGGCGACGTCCTTGGCCTTGCGCGTCGCCCCGGAGATCTGGTTCGTGTACCTACCCTTGGTCTGCTTGTCGACGAACTGGGCGGCCTGGTCCAGGTACCTGCCCGCCTGGTCGGGGTGGCTCCTGGCGTAGCGCCGCGCGGCCTCGGCGGCGCCGACCAGCACGGTCAGCTTGCGGAACAGCGGCATCGTCGTCCTCCGTGTGTCTCACCGGCTCTCGCCGGTGCGGTCCGTGGGGACCGCGGTCGCGCGACCGGTCCCCGACCCTAGGACAACGTCCGGGGCCCGTCAGGGGGTTCCCCGGCGAACACCACCCGAACGCGGGCGATGCGACCGTCAGGTAACGAACGGTCGGTCGCTCTGGGACCGGACGGGTCGACGGTGGCACGATCCCCAGGTCCGACCGCATGTCCGAGGGGGCTCCCGTTGTCCACCACACGAACCCGCACGATCCGTTCCCTGACCGTCGCGGCCGTGGCCGCACTCGCACTGGCGGGCTGCGGTTCCGGCGGCGACGGGAGCGGCGGCGCCCCGGCCTCGCCCGCCGACCAGACGATCGCCCCCGCGGCGAAGGACGACGCGCTCGCGGCCAGGTTGCCGCAAGCGATCACGGCGGACGGCAAGCTCGTGGTCGGCACCGACGCGTCCTACCCGCCCAACGAGTTCACCGGGCCGGACGGCAAGACCGTGATCGGCATGGAGGTCGACCTCGGCAACGCGATCGCACAGAAGCTCGGGCTGACCGCGACGTTCGAGAACACCGCGTTCTCCGGGATCATCCCGGCCGTGCAGGGCGGCAAGTACGAGGCCGCCATCTCGTCGCTGACGATCAACGACGAGCGGGTCAAGACGGTCGACATGGTCAGCTACTTCTCGGCGGGCACCAGCCTGGCCACGAAGAAGGGCAACCCGGACGGGATCAGCGCGGACAACCTGTGCGGCAAGGCCGTCGGGGTGCAGGCCGGCACCGTCCAGGTGGACGACATCGCGGCCCGCACGAAGAAGTGCCAGCAGGCCGGGCAGCCCGCGATCAACGTGACCGAGCTGCAGAACCAGACGGACGTGACGCTGGCGCTGACGTCCAACCGGATCGTCGCGATGCTGGCCGACTCGCCGGTCGCCTCGTACGCCGTCACGACGACCAGCGGTGCCGTCGAGGTCGTCGGGCAGCCGTACGACACGGCGCCGTACGGCGTCGCGATCAAGAAGGGGCAGGGCGACTACGGGCCCGCCCTGCAGGGCGCGGTGCAGTCGCTGATCGCGGACGGGACGTACAAGAAGATCCTCGACAAGTGGAACGTCGGCGCCGGCGCCATCCCGACGTCCGAGATCAACAAGACCGGCTGATGGGTGATCGAGTCGAACCCCGCGATGCTGTCCCGGTAAGGCATCCGGGGCGCTGGGTCGCGATCGTCGTCCTCGCCGTGCTGGCCGCGATGCTGGTCCACACGGTGCTGACGAACGACAACTTCCGCTGGGACGTCGTCGGCGAGTACGTGTTCTCCGGCCCGATCCTCAACGGGCTGAAGAACACGCTGATCCTGACCGTGCTGTCGATGGTGATCGGCATCCTCGGCGGCATCGGGCTGGCGATCATGCGTCTGTCGCCGAACCCGGTGCTGTCGTCGGTGGCGTGGATCTACATCTGGGTGTTCCGCGGGACACCGCTGATCGCACAGCTGCTGTTCTGGAACTTCCTGGCCGCGCTCTACCCGTTCCTGTCCCTCGGTGTCCCCTTCGGACCGTCGCTGGTCGTGTTCGACACCAACCAGCTGATCAACCAGTTCGCCGCGTGCCTGCTCGGCCTCGGGCTGAACGAGGCCGCCTACATGTCCGAGATCGTGCGCGGCGGCATCCAGTCCGTCGACCACGGGCAGACCGAGGCGGCCGGCGCGCTCGGCATGAGCCGGTCGCAGACGTTGCGCCGCATCGTGCTCCCGCAGGCGATGCGGGTGATCGTCCCGCCGACCGGCAACGAGACGATCTCCATGCTGAAGACGACGTCGCTCGTCGTCGTGATCGGCTACTTCGAGCTGCTGACCTCGGCGCAGCGGATCTACTCGACGAACTTCCAGACGATCCCGCTGCTGATCGTGGCCGCGCTCTGGTACCTGGCGCTCACGTCGATCCTCTCGATCGGACAGTTCTATGTGGAGCGCTACTACGGGCGCGGTGTGGCGACCGACTCGTCGCCCGGCCGGATGGCGGCGTTCCTGACCCAGCGCAGCGGGGAGGGCGCGCGATGACGCCGATGGTCGAGGCCCGTGACGTCGGGAAGTTCTTCGGCACGTTCGAGGTGCTCCGCGGGATCGACCTGGTGGTCGAGCCCGGGCAGGTGTGCTGCGTGGTCGGGCCGTCCGGGTCCGGCAAGTCGACGCTGCTGCGGTGCGTGAACCACCTGGAGGCGATCGACACCGGCCGGCTGTACGTGGACGGCGACCTGATCGGCTACCGGGAGGACGCCGGGAGGCTGCACCGCCTGCGCGACGCCGAGCTCGGCCGGCAGCGTCGCGACATCGGCATGGTGTTCCAGCGGTTCAACCTGTTCCCGCACAGGACGGCCCTGCAGAACGTGATGGAGGCGCCCGTCGTCGTCCGGCGCGAGTCCAAGTCGGACGCCCGGACGAACGCACTCGAGCTCCTGGAGCGGGTCGGGCTCGCCGACCGGGCGAACCAGTACCCGAACCGCCTGTCCGGCGGTCAGCAGCAGCGCGTGGCGATCGCGCGGGCGCTGGCCATGCAACCCCGCCTGATGCTGTTCGACGAGCCCACCTCGGCTCTCGACCCCGAGCTCGTCGGCGAGGTGCTGGACGTGATGCGCGGCCTCGCCCGCGACGGCATGACCATGATCGTCGTGACGCACGAGATGGGCTTCGCCCGCGAGGTCGGGGACACGCTGGTGTTCATGGACGAGGGCCGCATCGTCGAGTCCGGCCTCCCACGGGACGTGCTGTCCGCCCCGAGGGAGGAACGCACGAAGGCCTTCCTGTCCAAGGTGCTCTGACGGCCCGCGTCCGGCCGACATGAACGTCACGGTCCTCACGGACATCCGGGACGACCGTGGTGTTCATGTCGAGCGGGATCGGGCCGCGGGCTCAGCGCGGGAGGCGGCCCATCAGGTAGAACTCCGGGTTCGGGCGCAGGGCCGTGAGGTGCGCGATGCGGTTGGACATCGCGAACATCGCGGTGATGCAGCCGACGTCCCAGATCTCGTCCTCGGACAGGCCTGCCATGCGGGCGTCGTCCAGCTCGGCGTCGGTGAGCTGGGCGGAGTCGGTCGCGATCAGGAGCGCCAGGTCCACGATGGCCCGCTCGCGTTGGGACAGCGCGACACCCCACGGGTTCGTCGCCACCTTGTCCGCGATCTCCGGGTCCTTCGTGCGCACCCGCAGGATCGCCCCGTGCGCGACGACGCAGTACGTGCAGTGGTTCGCCCCGGACGTCGCGACGACGACGAGCTCGCGCTCCGCCTTGGACAGTCCGTCGTCGGAGTCCATCAGCGCGTCGTGGTAGTCCAGGAACGCCCGCAGTTCGCGTGGCCTGCGACCGAGCGCACGGAACACGTTCGGCACGAACCCGGACTTCTCCGCGATCTTCCCGATCCGCTCGGCCAGGTCCGGCGGCAGGTCCTCGGCCTCGACGTGTCCGAACCTGCTCACCTCGTGCTGCTCGCCCATGCCCCGACCGTAGTCGAGTCCGCCCTTTTCGGACCCCGGGCGATCGGGGACCATGTGCCCCATGGCCGTTCCGGAGGACGTGCGCGAGCAGCTGGCGAGCTGGTGTGCCGGGCTCCTCCCTCCCGAGGAGCAGGACCGCCGCCGCATCGGCTACACGACCGCCGGCAGCAACGTGACCATCCTGGACCGTCGTCCGCCGACGTTCCCGGAGCTGGGTGCCGCCTGGTCGTCGACGGCGCTGGCCCAGCTGCGCGCGGACACCCCGAAGCCGGGTCGCTGGACGCTGTACCTCCCCGGAGAGGCGCCCGACGAGCGCTGGCAGCCGCAGGAGCCGTCAGCTGACGACCCGTTCGTCCTGCTCGAGCGCATCGAGGGCGCGATCCGCGCGATCGGCCCTCCCCGCTAGAGGGGTCAGGACTCCGCTGCGCCGTTCTGCACCGGGATCGCCGGCTGCGGTCCGGCCGGCACGTCGTCGCGCCCGGCCAGGCCGCCGCGCAGGAACCGGGCCGACGCCTGGTTCAGCACCTCGAGGAACGTCGTCCCCGACGACGCCGCGCGCGGCTCGTCCCCGACCACGCCGACCAGCCGTGGCGCGACGGCCGTCAGCAGCAGCGCGTCCGCCTGCAGCGCACCCGCTCCCAGCACGACGACGACGTCCGCGCTGTCCGGCGAGGGCAGGTCGGACAGCAGCGAGTCCACCGAGGCGAAGCAGAGCAGGCCGTACCCGTCGTCGCTGCCGTCGGACCACGCCCTGGCCAGCTCCGGCGTGCTGGTGGCCAGCCGTCCGAGCAGCTCCTCGCAGGCCTGCTGGTCCTCGCTCTCCCGGCGGGCCGAGCCGAGGGCGTCGAGCGCGGCGGCGTAGGCGTCCGCGTCGTGCGCCCGCAACGCCTCGACGGCCGCGGTGAGCTCCGGCGGGGTCCGCTCGGGGGCGGACGGGATCGCCTCCAGCTCGGCGGCGAGCCGCTCCAGCTCGTCACCGGCCTCGGCCGGGTCCCCGTGCTCGTCGTAGTCGACGATCGCGGCGGCCACCCGTTCCGCGGTCGGGAGGTCCGGCACCGCGACCGGGGAGTCGTTCTGGAGGAACAGCACGTCGTGCCGCAGAGCCCCGACCGATCGCGCCGCGGCGGCCGCCACACCCAGCGCGTCGATCAGCTCGTCCAGGTGCGACGGCTGCACCGGGACCGGGACGCCGAGCTCACCACAGGCCAGCTCGATCTCGGCCTGCCGGTCCCGGACGTCGAGGTACCCGAGTACGGCGGTGATGTCCTCGACCGTCCGCGGCACCGCACCGTTGACGCGGAACGCCCGCAGCGCGGGCTGGGCCTCACGCTGGGCGAGAGAGCGGAAGTACGTCCGGCTCCGGCCCCCGGTCTCCAGGAACGACCGGTAGTCCTTCAGGGCGGTCGCCGCGTCCGCGGGCGGCGTCCCCTCCTCGGTCACGCCGGGGGCCAGCTGCCCGGCGGCCTCGCGCTGCCGTGCGGCCAGCACCTGGAGGCCGTCGAACTCGGCGCGGTGGTTGTTGTGCACCAGCCGCGCCGCCAGCGGACGCAGCCACGCCGCGTGCGTCGACTCGTTGAGTGCCCCGACGGTGCGTCCGACGTAGCGACCGACCTGGGTGACGGCCTCGCGGCGCTCGGCGTCGAGGTCCCGCAGCAGCTCGGCCAGCCGGGAGCCCTCGGCGCCGTCGCTGCCCTCGACGACGCGTGCGGCGCGCTCGCAGCAGCCGGCGATCTCCTCGGTGTCCGGCAGCTTCTCGGCGGGCGGCAGGTCCTGGCGTCCGCGCGCCCGGCGGGCAGGCGTCGACGTGGAGAGCAGGCGGCGCAGGCGGCGGAGGTCCGTACCGGGGATCGGCCGCAACCGTTCGACGGTCCGGGCGGCGACCGCGGGCGGCAGCTGGCGGCGGACGACGTCCGGCAGGTCGGCACCGGTCGCCGTCACGATCGTGCGCAGACCGCGGCGGACCAGCCCGGCGACCGTCTCGACGAGCTCCTCGTCGCGTGCGCCGGACAGCACGATCAGCGCCTCGTCGGGGACCAGGGACAGCACGGTCTCCGGCTCGTCCGACGACGAGCGGGGACGGGGCGGGATCGGCGTGTGCAGGGACAGCGCGAGGCGCCGCACTCCCGCGGAGGGCTCTCCCGCGCGCACGTCGCGGGTGATCCGCGCACGAGCGGCGTCGACGGCCTTCCCGCCGTCGCCCGCCGCCGAGAGCCGGTCCACGAATGCGACGAGGGACTCCTCGTCGAGCCCGTCGGACAACCGGACATCGAGCACTGCCGCCAACACCTCCGCTGCACCGTCATGCCGGGACGGAGCCCACCGGTGTGGGTCGGGTCGGCCGTCCGGCGTCGGGGTCCGGGCGGTGCAGAACCCGTCGCCGAGTCACTGTCCGCCACGCGACACGACGAGTACAACGTCCGATCGGAGCAACCGGACGAGACCGAACGACCCTCCCGGACTCACTGAGCCGCAAGGCGTGTCCCGCAGCAACGGTACCGGCATCGCCCACCCGTGTACCCCGATCTGCGGAGATCGGAGCAGGACGCCACCCGGGCGGCCGCTATGCGGCAAACAGTCGTCACCGCCTGCAAGCAGTATGGGCCACCCGGGTGAAACACGTCGGGGCCGTCAGCAGCACCGGTGTGCGGCGTTCCGCTCCTGCCGGTCGGACCGCTCCCGCCAGAACGCCCGCTCGCCGAGGACCGGTTCCCCGGGATGGTGGGCTGCCTGATGGGCGAGGTAGTTCTCGTAGTCCCGCTCACCGGCCATCTCGCGGACGAGCTGCCACGCGGTGCGGAGCCTCTCCACCACGACGATCACGATCCGCCCTCTCCGGTGCCCGCGCCGGCGAGCTCCTTCTCCCGCGCCCGTTCCTCCCGGGTCGGGATCAGCCCGGCGGGCGCCCACAGCTTCGACTCGACGAACGGGTCCTCGCTCCCGCCGGAGAGCGGCCTGCCGCGCAACGCCGCGAGCCACACCCGCACCGAGTCCGCCAGCACGATCACGATCAGGATCGCGAACAGCGCGGTCAGGACCGTGTTCACCGTCGAGTTGAACACCACCTGCTCCATCGCCTGCGGCGTCTTCGCGGATCCGAGGCTGGTCTTCCCCGCGTCCAGCGCCGCGCGGTACTGCTGGGCCTGCGCCCAGAACCCGAGCTTCGGGTTGCCGGAGAAGATCTTCTGGAAGCTCGCGGTGAGCGTGACGATCGCGTCCCACGCGAGCGGCACGAGCGTGATCCACGCGTACTTCGCCCGGCCGGTCTTGATCAGCAGCGTGGTGCACACGGCCAGTGCGACGGCGGCCAGCAGCTGGTTCGCGATGCCGAACAGCGGGAACAGCTGGTTGATGCCGCCGAGCGGGTCGTTCACGCCGGCGAACAGCAGGTAGCCCCACGCCGCGACGATGATCGCGCTGGCGCTCCACGCGGCCGGCTTCCAGGACGTGTCCCGGTACTTCGGCCACACCAGCCCGACGGTGTCCTGCAGCATGAACCGCCCGACCCGGGTACCGGCGTCCACAGTGGTCAGGATGAACAGCGCCTCGAACATGATCGCGAAGTGGTACCAGAACGCGCGCAACGCATCCCCGCCGAAGACCTCGGAGAGGATGGTGGACAGCCCGACCGCGAGCGTCGGGGCGCCACCGGTGCGGCCGATCAGCGTCTGTTCCTCGACGGCCTGCGCCGCGGCCGCGAGCTCGGCCGGGCTGATCTGGAACCCGAGGTTCGTGACGTAGGCCGACGCCGACTCGACCGTCGGGCCGAGCGCGGTGGCCGGCACGTTCATCGCGAAGTACAGACCGGGATCGATGATGCAGGCCGCGACGAGCGCCATGATCGCCACGAACGACTCGGTCAGCATCGCGCCGTAGCCGATGACCCGGACCTGCGACTCCTTCTGGATCAGCTTCGGCGTGGTACCGGAGGAGACCAGCGAGTGGAACCCGGACAGTGCGCCGCAGGCGATCGTGATGAACACGAACGGGAACAGCGAGCCGGCCTGGACCGGCCCGGCGCCGTTGAACGCGAACTCGGTGAACGCGGGCAGCTGCATCGACGGCCAGGCCAGCAGGATCGACACGGCCAGCAGCACGACGACGCCGACCTTCATGAACGTCGACAGGTAGTCGCGCGGCGCGAGCAGCATCCACACCGGCAGCACCGACGCGAGGAAGCCGTAGACCACCAGGGCGATCGTGAGCTGGTTGCCGGACAGCGTGAACGCGTCGGACAGCCCGGAGTCCTGCACCCAGCCACCACCGACGATCGCCAGTAGCAGGAGCACGATCCCGATCAGGGAGACCTCGAGGATCTTTCCCGGCCGCAGGTAGCGCAGGTAGAAGCCCATGAACAGCGCGATCGGGATCGTCATGGCCAGCGAGAACGTGCCCCACGGCGAGTCCGAGAGCGCCTGCACCACGACCAGTGCCAGCACGGCCAGCAGGATGACCATGATCGCCAGCACGGCGATCATCGCCGCCACGCCGCCGACCGGGCCGATCTCCTCGCGGGCCATCTGCCCGAGGCTGCGGCCACCGCGACGGGTGGAGAAGAACAGCGTGACCATGTCCTGCACGGCACCGGCGAAGATGACGCCGATAATGATCCACAGCGTGCCGGGCAGGTAGCCGAGCTGTGCCGCGAGCACCGGGCCGACGAGCGGGCCAGCCCCGGCGATCGCGGCGAAGTGGTGCCCGAACAGGACCCGGCGGTCGGTCGGCTGGTAGTCCTGCCCGTCGTCGATGCGCTCGGCCGGGGTGGCCCGGGAGTCGTCGACCCGCAACGCCTTGTAGGCGATGTAGCGCGAGTAGAAGCGGTAGGCGATCGCGTACGACGCCAGCGCCGCGAACACGAGCCACGCGGCGGAGATCTCCTCCCCGCGGGACAGCGCGACGATCGCCCAGGCGACCGCGCCGACGACGGCGACCGCCGTCCAGAGTGCGATCTGCTTCGGATCCCTCAGCCGGCTTCTCGGAGCCGGCCCCTCGGGTTCCGCCGGCTTCTCGGTGGTGACCACGCCGCAACCCCCATCGCGTCGCCCGGCACCGCCGATGGCGCCGGATCCGTGGGGAGGTTAGGTCTCCGTCGCGACGGTTGTCACCGTCCTGCCGAGTTGCGGAAGGGACACGGCGATCACCCGCACGCCGGCCCGCCACCCGCACGGTGATCCGCAGAACGCGCGGTGATCCGGAGAAGGCACGCGCCCGGACGCGTGCGTACACCGCACGGGCGAGCGGATGCCGGATCAGCACGCACGGGTCAGCACGCAGGGGTTGCGCGGGCACGGGTGTGCGCGGGCACCGGCCGGCGGCGCCGGCGCCGGACGTGCGTCGGCCCGCCACGCGGGTCGCGTGGCGGGCCGATGCGGTGGTCAGGCGCCGAGCCGCTGCTTCAGTGCCTCGAACTCGTCGCGGATCGACGACGGCAGGTTGTCCTCACCGATCTTGGCGAACCACTCCTCGATCAGCGGGATCTCCTGGCGCCACTCGTCGACGTCCACGGTCAGCGCCGCGGCGACGTCGTCGGCGTCCGCGTCCAGGCCGTCGAGGTCCATCTGGTCCGACGTCGGGACGAAGCCGATCGGCGTCTCGGCCGCGGCCGCCTTGCCCTCCATGCGCTCGATGCACCACTTCAGGACGCGGCTGTTCTCGCCGAACCCGGGCCACAGCATCCGGCCGTCGTCGCCGCGGCGGAACCAGTTCACGTAGAAGATCTTCGGCAGCTTCTCGGCGTCGGCCGACTTGCCCACGTCGACCCAGTGCGCGAAGTAGTCGCCGACATTGTAGCCGATGAACGGCAGCATGGCCATCGGATCGCGACGGACCTCGCCGACCGTGCCCGCGGCGGCCGCGGTCTTCTCCGAGGACATCGTCGCGCCCATGAACGTGCCGTGCTTCCAGTCACGGGCCTCGGTGACCAGCGGGACCGTCGTCTTGCGACGGCCGCCGAACAGGATCGCCGAGATCGGCACGCCGTTCGGGTCGTCCCACTCCGGCGCGACGACCGGGCACTGCGAGATCGGCGTGGTGTAGCGCGAGTTCGGGTGCGCGGCGGGCTCGCCGGACTCCGGCGTCCAGTCCCGGCCCTTCCAGTCCGTGAGGTGCTGCGGATCCCCCTCGAGACCCTCCCACCAGACGTCGCCGTCGTCGGTCAGCGCGACGTTCGTGAACAGCGAGTTGCCCTGCTCGATCGTGCGCATCGCGTTCGGGTTCGTCTTCCAGTTCGTGCCCGGCGCCACGCCGAAGAAGCCGAACTCCGGGTTCACCGCGTACAGCCGCCCGTCCTTGCCGAACCGCATCCATGCGATGTCGTCGCCGACGGTCTCGGCACGCCAGCCGGGGATGGTCGGCTGCAGCATCGCGAGGTTGGTCTTGCCGCAGGCCGACGGGAACGCCGCGGCGACGTAGTACGCCTTCTCCTCAGGGCTGATCAGCTTGAGGATCAGCATGTGTTCGGCGAGCCAGCCCTCGTCGTGCGCGATGGCCGACGCGATCCGCAGCGCATAGCACTTCTTGCCGAGCAGGGCGTTGCCGCCGTATCCGGAGCCGTAGCTCCAGATCTCCCGGGTCTCCGGGAAGTGGCTGATGTACTTGTTCTCGTTGTGCGGCCACGGCACGTCGGCCTGGCCCGGCTCCAGCGGGGCGCCGATCGAGTGCAGCGCCTTGACCCAGCGGTCGCCTGCCGCGTCGAGCAGCGGCACCACGTCGGAGCCCATCCGGGTCATGATCTTCATCGAGATCACGACGTACTCCGAGTCGGTGATCTCGACGCCGAGCATCGGGTCGTCGGCGTCGGTCGGGCCCATGCAGAACGGGACGACGTACATGGTCCGCCCGCGCATGCTGCCGCGGTACAGGTCGGTCATGGTCGCCTTCATCTCGGCGGGGGCGACCCAGTTGTTCGTCGGACCGGCGCCGCGCTCGGTCTCGGAACAGATGAACGTCCGCTCCTCGACCCGGGCGACGTCACCGGCGTCGGACGCGGCGTAGAACGAGTTCGGCTTCTTCTCCGGGTTCAGCCGCTTGATCGTCCCGGCCTCGACGAGGTAGTCGGTGAGACGGGTCCACTCGCCCTCCGACCCGTCGCACCACACGACGCGGTCCGGGCCGGCCAGCTCGGCGATCTCCTGCACCCAGGTCACGACGCCCTGGTTGGTGGTCGGTGCGTGGTCGGTTCCCGGAACGGTCGCTGCAGTCATGTTGTCCTGTCTCCTCGCCGGCCCCGGCCCGCCTCCGGGAATGTCGATCGACCCGCACCGTGATGCGGGTCGTGACGGGGAAGATGGGAGCCGAGGCTACCGGCGGAATCTGTGCGTTCCCACCGGCCAGTCTGTCAATTGACTCACAGCACCGATCATGTAAATCGATTCAGGACGCCGTTCAGAACGCCGCGGTCAGCGACGTCACACCTGACGAAACGCGAGCGCAACACGGTCGCGACACGCACAACCGCCGGACGGGGAGACGGGCGTCACGACCCCGGTCGGACAGGAGCGACAGAACGTTCGAAATGCATTCCCGGGACCGGCCTTACATTTCGTGAAAGCGGAAGTCAGGAAGCGGCCGCGGAACGACGACGGCCGAGCTCCGGGATGAGAAGCGGCAGCCGGTGGGCGGTCAGCTGCCAGTACCGGCTGTCCGGGTCCGACGCCCGCCAGGCGTCGGCCAGCCGCGACGTTCCGTCCGGGCCCGCGACCCGGCGCGGCCGCAGGCGCATCCGGCAGCGTGAGCGGATCTCGCGGTCGAGCGCCTTCCACGCCTCGTCGGCCGTGCTGTGCACGCTGACCACCGGGTCGTCCGGGTACTCACCGACGACCAGCGTGTAGGCGCTGACCACCTCGTACGGCACTGGGACAACCTCCACGGCGTGGCGGACTCGCGGGGTACCCAGTGAACCGCACCGAGCATCCGACCAGGGGCGATTCCGGTCACGCCGCGCCGCCCCGTCGCCGGACGCACGTCCGTGGGACGACGGGCGGCGCCCCGTCCGTGAGCAGTCGATCACCGTCAGCGACCAGCGGTCGGTCCGGCGCGCCCGGCCTTCACCAGCACGTCGGTCAGCGCCCGGGGTTCGGAGAACATCGGCCAGTGCCCGGTCGGCAGCTCGACGATCGACCACTCCGGGCCGGTCATCTCCGCGAAGCCGGGCGCTCCCGCGGCGGCGCCCTCCCGGACGTCGGCGGCCGTGAAGATGCAGGCCACCACGATCTTCGGCAGCGTCGGGTCGCCGCGCTCGGCCCGGCGGGCGGTCGTGCACGGGACGCCCTCCGGGACCGGGGCGCTGCGCGCGTGCACCGCGGCGAACGTCGTCTCGTCGATCCCGGCCGTGATCGGCCCGAGCTCCTCGCGGGACGGCATCGGGTAGCGGCCGGCGTTGTCCGCCAGCACCCGTCGGACGTGCGCGGCCCGCTCCGGCCCGACGAAGTCGAGGTGCGACACGTCGCCGGGCAGCGGTCCGGTGTCCACGAGCACGAGCGCCGAGACCTCGTCCCTGGCGCGCTCCGCGGCCGCCACCACCACCGGGCCGGCACCGCTGTGCCCGACGAGCACGACCGGCTCGTCCTGCTCGCGCAGCCGCGCCACGACGTCGTCGACCTGGTCCTCGGTGGACACCCCGGTGTGGGCCTCGCGCTCGCCGACGCCCAGCGGTGTGAGCGCGAGCGCATCGTGACCACTCTCGCGCAGGCCGGCCACCACGGCGTCCCACGCCCACGCTCCCAGCCAGAACCCCGGAACCAGCACGAATGTCGTCATGTCCGCGACGCTACGGTCGATCGAGGACGGTTCCGGTCCTGGTTCGGTACGCGCGGGCGCCACACCCGTCGAAGACCGACGGCCGTCACGACCAGCACCGTCGCCACGACGACGGCGCCCGCCCCCGCGGCGACGTCCACCCCGTCCGCGAACGCCTCCCGGGCCGACCCCAGGAGCGCGGAGGCGGGCTCCGGCGGCAGCACCCGCGCGGAGTCGACGGCGG
Source organism: Pseudonocardia endophytica (assembly GCF_004339565.1). Lineage (GTDB taxonomy): Bacteria > Actinomycetota > Actinomycetes > Mycobacteriales > Pseudonocardiaceae > Pseudonocardia > Pseudonocardia endophytica. The sequence goes on along the minus strand of NZ_SMFZ01000001.1, from coordinate 3,851,698 downwards.
CGCCGAGCGTCTCCCCGGCGGCGGCCGGCGTCCCGTCGGGCAGCACGACCGACCCGCGGTACACGGCGCTGAGCAGCCCGCCGAGCAGCGCCGTGCCGAGCACGGCGCCGATCTCGTAGGCAGTCTCGGACACGGCCGACGCGGCGCCGGCACGCTCCGGCGGCACCGCGGCCAGGATCGCGTCGTTCGTCGCCGTCTCGGACAGCCCGATCCCGGTGCCGATCAGCACGGCGGCCACGACCGGGATCAGCACCGCCGTGTGCACGGACAGCCAGAGGCAGAGCACGTACCCGGCCAGCACCAGCGCGAGGCCGGCGGGCACGAGAACGTGCAGCGGAACGCGGCGGGCGAGCCGCGCGGACGCGAGCCCGGCCAGGACGGTCGCCACGAAGCCGGGCAGCAGCAGGAGCCCGGCCCGCATCGGCGACGCGCCGAGCACCAGCTGCAGGTACTGCGCGGCGAAGAACAGCAGTCCGGTCAGCCCGAACATCGTCGTCGCGTTGGCCAGCGCGGAGTGCCGCAGGACGGGGGAGGAGAACAGTCCGAGGTCGATCAGCGGGCGCCGCCCGGCCCGCACCAGACGGCGGCTGCGCTCGACGAACGCGTACCCGGCCGCGACGCCGACGAGTGCGGAGCCGATCGCGGCGACCGTGACCCCGCCCGAGCCGACGAGCTTCACGGCCAGCACCAGCGGCGCCATCGTCAGCAGCGTCAGCACGGCGGAGACGAGGTCCGTCCGCTCGGGGTCGGGCATCCGGCTCTCCGGCAGCAGGACCAGGCCTGCCACCAGCAGCAGCGCAGTGACCGGCACGTTCACCGCGAACACCGAACCCCACCAGAAGTGCTCGAGCAGCACTCCGGCGACGATCGGGCCCAGCGCGGCACCCGCGGCGAACCCGGTCGCCCACACGGCCAGCGCGATCCGGCGCTGCGCCCGATCGGTGAACACGGTGCGCAGCAACGCGAGCGTCGACGGCATGAGCATCGCGCCGAACACTCCGAGCGCGGCGCGGGCCGCGACCAGCTGGACCGCGTCCGTCGCGTAGGCCGCCACGAGCGAGACCAGCCCGAACCCGCCGACACCGATCATCAGCATCCGCCTGCGCCCGATCCGGTCGCCGAGCGTCCCCATCGTCACCAGCAACCCGGCGAGCACCAGCGGGTAGACGTCGACGACCCACAACAGGGTCGTCGCGTCCGGGCGCAGCGCGGTGCTGATCGCCGGGAGGGCGACACCGAGCACGGTGTTGTCGATCGAGACGAGCAGAGCGGGAAGCGTCAGCACGGCCAGCGCGAGCCAGGCGCGGAACGGGGAGTGCATGGGGCGTTCTCTCGGGGTTGAAGGGCGACGTCACTGTACCGTCCGGACGGTACACAGATTAACCGTCCGGACGGTACAGTTCTTCCGCGGTGTGACGGCTCTGACCCGGCCAGATCTAGACTGCGCGGATGGCAGGCGCCCGCGACCGCGTCCTGGACGCCTACGAGTCGCTCCTTCTCGACCACGGCCCGGCGAGCGCGACGCTGGACGCCGTCGCGGCCGCCGCCGAGGTGTCGAAGGGTGGGCTGCTCTACCACTTCGCGTCGAAGGAGGCACTGGCCACCGGGCTGCTGGACCGGCTGCGCGAGCGCAGCGCGAGGGACGCGGAGCTGATGCGCTCCGACCCGGACGGGCCGGTCACGTACTACCTGCGCACCTCGGTGCCCGGAGCCGAGTCCCCCGCCGGGCTGACCCGGACCTACGTGGCCGCACTGCGGATCGCCGACGGCAGCACGACCGGCGGTGCCGTCCGGGACACGCTGGCCGAGGTCGACGCCCAGGGGCTGGCCGCGCTGCGCGACGAGATCGACGACCCGGTGCTCGCCTGGCTCGTCCAGCTCGTCGGCGACGGGTTGTACCTGCGCACGCTGACGGGGGCGCCGGTGACCGGCGACGTGACGATCGACGAGCTGCGGGAACGCCTGCGAGAGTTGGTCACCGACGGGTGACCCGGTCCGGGTGTTCCACCGGGCGCAGAGCGTGATCAACCCGCTAGGCTCGACGGGCGCCGACGAGAGGGAGGGACCGCGGTGATCGGAACCGGCGGCTACATCGCGCTCGTGATCATCGGCGTGTTGATCACGGTGGGGGTCGGGCAGATCCTGTTCCGCAGCGGGGAGCCGTTCCTGGAGGAGGTCTTCCAGAACAAGGACACGGCGCGCTCGCTGAACCGGCTGCTGTCCGTGCTGTTCCACCTGCTGACGCTCGCCGTGCTGGCGATGATCTCGATCATCGACATCCCGTCGGACACCGGTGTCGTGCAGACCGTCGTGTTCAAGATCGGTGTCGTGCTGCTGATCGTCGCGATCGCCTACGGCGTCTCGATGCTCGTGCTGCTGCGGATCCGGGAGCGCCGCCGCCAGGCTGCCGTGTCCGCGCAGATCGGCGAGAAGCTGGCCGAGCAGCGCCAGGGCCGTGCGCCCGGACGCGTGCGGCGCGTCGAGTCGCCACAGGACTCCAACGGGTCCACGGGGGACCAGGCGCCGGACTGAGACGGATCGCCGCCGAGGTGGCCCCGGACAAGTTCCATGACCGCTGCCGGGCCGCACGCGCTGGACGGCGGGTCGCGACCGACTTCGACAACGGTGCGGCCATGTGCGAACTGCACAACCACCTGCGCGAACAACCCGGCTGGTGGGTCGAACCGGTCGCGGTCGGCACCCGGACGACCACGCCGACCGGGCAGATCCACGACTCGCGTCCCGGGGCCCTAGACCGTCCGGCCGGTCACCAGCCGCAGGAGCGCGTCCAGCACGCCGTCGTCCGGCTCGTCGGGCTCTGCCGGGTCGTCAGCGAGGTCGATCACCTGGTCGGCGAACCCGTCCGCGTCGGTGTCGGTGAACACCCACGCGCCGCCGCTATCACGCACCGCGACGACGGTGTCCGGCACGCCGTCGCGGTCGGCATCGAGATCGAGGTTGGACACCGGAACGATCCCCGGCCACCCGTCCGGGGCCACGGGCGCGCCGTCCCAGTCCGCGAGGCGCACGTCAGACCGCCACCGGTTCCGCGCGGGCCCGCGCGGCCCGGTCCAGCGCCGCGACGACCGCGGCCTCGGTCCGGATCAAGCGCCGCGCGATCTCCCGTTCGCCTGCCGCCGTCGCCGACGCGACGGACCGGGTCACGTGCTCGACGAGCCGGGCCCGCTCGCGGTCGACCGTCCTGATCCGGGCCACGCAACCAGCCAGCAGCACCAGTCCGGCCGCGACCAGCGCCGCAGCGAGCCCGATGCCGTGCGCGGCCAGAACCGGGATCCCGGCCAGCGCACCGATCAGACGGGGATCGGCGAGGAACGACCGGCGGGCGGGGGCGTCGACGGCCGCCGCCCGCAGGACGTCCGGACCGGTCGTGGACGCGTCGAGCGGCAGGATCACGGCACCGGGGCACAGCCCGGCCGCGAGCCGGCGCAGCGGCGGGCCGGTCTGCTCGTCGAAGGTCCGGTCCAGACGCCCGCCCACCGCGGCGAGCTCGGACTCCAGCCTGCGGTGCAGGGCCGGGAGCTCGGCCGGCCGGGCGCGTTCGATCCGGGCGAGCGCATCCGCCCGGATGACGGCGAGGTCGCCCGCCAGCCGGTCGGCACAGGCCAGTCGCGCCAGTGCCAGCACGGTCCCGACGTCCGAGCGGGGACCGGCCGCGAGCCGCCGTCGTCGCGCCTCGAGCTCGGTGCGCCGGGCGAGGACGGCGTCGGCACGGCGGGTCACGGCGCGTCGCCCGTCGGGTTCGCGCCCGGATCGGCCGGCCCCGAGGAGTCGGCACCGGGCCGGGTCGGCGTGGCCGGTCGACCGGCACCGGGTCCGGTCGGCGCGGCCGGTCCACCCGGAGTCGCCACACCGCCGGGGGCGGCCGGGCTTCCGGGAGCAGACGGACCACCAGGAGCGGCAGGAGCGGCCCGGCGCGCGTACCAGGTCCCGACGGCCAGCAGCACCAGCCCGGCGCCGATGAACGCCGCGACGCGGGCCAGCCCGTCCAGCGTGACCAGGTCGAACACCACGAGCTTGACCAGCGCGGCGACGATCAGGGCGAACCCGGTCCGCCCGGCCGCAGGGCGCTGGAGCCCGCGCACGAGCAGCACCACCCCGAGCCCGGTGATGCCGAGCGTCACGAGCACGTGACCGGACAGGAAGCCGTTCTCGCCGGGCACCACCAGCTGGGCGGCGGCGACCACCAGCCAGCTCACCCCGTAGAGACCCGTCGCGACCGGTAGCCAGGCCCACGCCGCCCATTGCGCGGCCGGCGGCGTGTCGGTGCGCAGCGCCGCGGCCAGTCCGGCCATCGCCACGGCGGCCAGCAGCGCGGCGACGACGAGCGATCCGGGCGGCAGGTCGACGGACGGGACCCGCGACGGCTCGGCGAGCGACGACGGGTCGAGTGCGGTCCCGAGCGCGGCAACACCACCGACCGTCGCGAGCACCGCGCCGGCGAGCTGCACCGGCCGCGAGCGCAGGAACGCGGCGGTGACGAGCAGGACCAGCGCCTCGGCCAGCAGGACGCCGGACAGCGTCACGCCGTTCAGCCAGCGGATCGTCGCGGCCGCGACCAGCAGCGACGCGACCGTCACCGCCGCGATGCGCACGGCCCGTCCGGTGCGCGGGTGCGCGGCCCCCGCCGTCACGGCCGCCGCGGCGAACGTGGTCACGACGGCGGTCACCGTGCCCACCCCCGGCAGCGTCGCGAGCAGCGGCACCGGGGCGAACACGATGCCGATCACCGACGGGGTTCGTGTTCTCCCCACCCCGCCGGCTGCCGACCCCCGGACACCGCGGAGCGCGCCGAGCACCGCGACCCCGACACCGAGCACCAGCGCGAACCCCGCGACGGCGAGCAGGAGACCCGGCATGGCGACGCCGTCCACCTCGGACGTGACGAGCGGGCCGGCCAGCATGGCGTGCAACGCCGTCCCGGCCGCGGCGACCGGGGCGAGGGCGGGCGCGCGGCGCAGCGCCGTCGGCGCCACCCCGATCTGCACGACGACGGTCATCGCGAAGCTGAGCAGGTCCAGGTGACCGGAGACGACCAGCAGCGCCATCTCCACCCCGACGAGCACGGCCAGCGCGAACCCCGTGCTGTCCCACCGGTCCGCGAGCGCGATCCCGGCGGCGGCCACGACCAAGCACAGCACGAGACCGACCGGGGCGGGCACGAGCTCGTAGAGGGTCGTCGCGGCGACCACGCTGCCGAACAGCGCCGTCGTCCCGGTGCCGGCCAGCGCAGAGGGCCCGGCGCCGCTGCGCCCGCCGCGGCGGACGAGCCACGCGGCGAGTCCGATCAGGACGACGCCGAGCCCGGCGCCGGCCAGCACCCGTGCCGTCGGGCCGAACCAGTCCGCGGAGGCGGCCAGCACGAGCAGCAGCACGACGCCGACGAACGTGACCGCGGCACCGGCCCACACCGGGAGCCGGGACCAGTCGGTCGGCCTGCGCGGGGCGGGTGGCGGTACCGGTCGCCCGCCGGGCACCGTCGGCGCGCCCGGCGCTGTACCGGGCGGACGGCCGGGGGCGGGAGCCCACGCACCGGGCGGCGGATACGCCGGGTACGGCGGCGGCACGGCCGCCCTCCACCGCGCCAGCTCGGCCTCGACGGCGCCGAGCCGGGACTCCAGACGCCGGAGGCGATCGTCGAGACCGGTTGTGCCCGCTGTGCTCATGAAACGGAATTGTGCTGCGTACAGGGGCGGAACGGGATGCGTAGGACTACGGGCGCGACGCTCGGTGAGGAAGTTTCCTCGACCGGCGCAACCCTCCGGCGCCCCGCACGTCCCTACACATGAGGGTTCGCCGAATCAGCCGAGACGAAGTAGACCGCACCCAGACCGTGAGACCGTCGTTGGACGGGTAGAGCGGACCCGTATGGAGGAAGTGTGAGCGCCGTAACGCCCGCCCGCCCGGCCGTCACGCCCGGTACCGACGCACCTGTGCGCCCCGGACACGAGACCGGCTCCGGTGCGAGCCAGACGCCCCTCCCGGGAACGTCACCCCGTGCCGCAGTGCCGCAACCGGAGGGACCGGAAGGTTTCCGCCGTCCGCGGCCGCGCCCGGCTCCGCGCCGGTCGTCGAACCCGGCCGTGTCGGTGATCGTCCCGACCCGCAACGAGGCCCGGAACCTCGAGATCGTCCTGCCGGCGATCGCCGCCGTGCGCCCCGCGGTGCACGAGGTGATCGTCGTCGACGGCAACTCGACCGACAACACGGTCGCCGCCGCGCGTCGCACGCTGCCATGGGCGCGTGTGATCACCCAGACCCGCAAGGGCAAGGGCAACGCGATGGCCTGCGGCTTCACGGCCGCGACCGGCGACATCCTGGTGATGTTCGACGCCGACGGCTCCGCCGACCCCGGCGAGATCCCGGCTTTCGTCTCGGCGCTGGTCGCCGGAGCCGACTTCGCCAAGGGCAGCCGGTTCCGCAAGGGCGGCGGCAGCGACGACATCACGCTGCTGCGCAAGTCCGGCAACGCCGGACTGAACGGTGTCGCGAACCGCCTTTTCGGCACGAGCTACACAGACCTCTGCTACGGCTACAACGCGTTCTGGGCCGACCTGCTGCCGCAGCTCGAGCTCCCGGACCCGGCCCAGCCGCAGCCGGAGGACGGCCAGATGCTGTGGGGCGACGGGTTCGAGATCGAGACCGTGCTGAACTGCCGGGTCGCCGCGGCCAAGCTGAAGATCACCGAGGTGCCGTCCGTCGAGCGTGAGCGGATGTTCGGCGAGACGAACCTGCGGACGTTCGCGGACGGCACGCGCGTGCTGCGTACGCTGATGGCCGAGCACCGTCGCGCCGAGGGCCGCCGGAAGGCGTCCGGGTACGCGCGCTGACCGCGACCCCGCGCGGTCGCAACGACCAGCGAGGAGTGAAGCGTCCGTGAGTTCTGCCGTCCCCGCAGGAGCCGGCGAGCCGACCGTCACCGCCAGCGTCGTGGTGTGCGTGTACACCGAGAAGCGGTGGTTCGACATCGTCGGCGCCGTGCGCTCGGTCGCCGCCCAGGACGTCCGGCCGGTCGAGACGATCGTCGTCGTCGACCACAACGACGCGCTGCTGGCACGGGCGGACAAGGAGTTCGGCCCGGACGGCGTGCGGGTGCTGCCGAACCGGCACACCCGGGGCCTGTCCGGCGCGCGGAACACGGCCGTCGCCGAGGCGACCGGTGAGGTGGTCGTGTTCCTCGACGACGACGCGGCCGCTCGCCCCGGATGGCTGCGCGCCCTGCTCGCGCCGTACGCCGACCCGTCGGTGATCGGGGTCGGCGGCATCGCGCACCCGAAGTGGCCGGACGGCCGTCCGCGCACGCTGCCCGGCTCCGCCCCCGCCGACCCGGACGCCACCGGCGAGCTGGACTGGGTCGTCGGCTGCACCTACACCGGTCAGCCCACCGAGCAGGCCGAGATGCGCAACCTGATGGGCTGCAACATGTCCCTGCGCGCCGAGGTGTTCAAGAAGGTCGGTGGCTTCGCCGAGGACATGGGCCGGATCGGGAAGAACCCGCTGGGCTGCGAGGAGACCGAGCTCTGCATCCGCGCCCGGCAGGCCTACACCCGGGAGGGTGGCCAGCCGAAGATCATCTTCGAGCCGGCGGCCGCCGTCGACCACCGGGTCAGCGACGACCGCGTGCACTGGCGGTACCTGCTGCGCCGCGGCTGGGCGGAGGGCCTGTCCAAGGCCGCCGTGTCGCGCGCCGTCGGGACCGGCGACTCGCTGTCCGCGGAGAGCAGCTACACGATGAAGATCCTTCCGGCGGGTGTGGTGCGCGAGGTGCGCGAGCGCAACCCCGTGTCCGCCGCCGCGATCGTCGCGTGCTTCGGCGTCACGGCGGCCGGCTACCTGCGCGGGCGGTTGCCCGGGGCCACGAGCGAGGTCCGGATGCCCGTCGCGGACGGCGCGCACGGCACCACCGCGCCGCGGACCGGTGCCTGAGCCGGCCGCACACCCCGGCCCCACCCGGATCCCGAGCTTCGTCCACCACCGCACCCGGCTGACCGAGGGCCAGCAGCACGCCTGGGAGAGGTGGTGGCCCGAGTACGGCGCCGAGGTGTCCGACGTGCTGCCCGGGCCGGGGGAGCCGCCGTGGGACCCGCGCGCCTGGTTCGGGCGCACCGCCCCGCTCCGCCTGGAGATCGGGTCCGGGATGGGTGAGACGACCGCCGCGCTCGCCGCGGCCGAGCCGGACGACGACCACCTCGCCGTCGAGGTCTACGAGCCGGGCCTGGCGCAGCTGCTGATGCGGATCACCGACGCGGGGCTGACGAACCAGCGACTGCTGCGCGGGGACGCCGTGACGCTGCTGTCCGAGGCGATCGCGCCGCAGTCGCTGGACGAGATCCGGATCTTCTTCCCGGACCCGTGGCCCAAGCGGCGGCATCGCAAACGGCGGCTGGTTCAGCCCGACTTCGTACGGATCGCGGTGTCGCGCATCCGGGACGGTGGACGGTTGCACCTCGCCACCGACTGGCCTGACTACGCACAGCAGATGCTCGCCGTCTGTACGGCCGACCCGGCATTGCGACCGTTCGGCGCGACGGACACGGACGGCTATGCGGAGCGACCCGTCTGGCGTCCGCTGACGAAGTTCGAGCGCAGGGCGGTGACCGACCACCGACCGGTTAGGGATCTTCTCTACACCGCTGTACACGCGCCTGGTACGGGTGATATACGGAGCGTTACCGGATCCCCCGAACCCACCCCGGTGCCTCCGGCCCCGACGACCTCCCCGAGTGACCGCGAAGGACGCCAGTGACGACGGTCGATCCCCCGGACGCCGAGACCGTGACGGTGACGCTGTCCGGCACGCCCAGCCGCTGCCCCGTCGTGAACCGGCCGCGGCCGAGCCCCACGCCGCGGCGACCGGTGATGACGACCGCGGTGCAGGTGACGACGGCCACGCCCGCGCCGGAGCGGACGACCACGGCGACCCCGCTCCCGCGCACCGAGCGGCCCGCGTCCCCCGACCGGACGACGAGGGCGACGCCCGTCGAGGCCGCCACCCGGGCCGTCGCGACCCGGACGACGGAGCCGCCGACGACGGCGATCCCCGGCACGTCGGAGGGGACCGGGGTCGTCGAGCCGGCGGCCGCGGAGGACTTCCTGCGCCAGGTCTACGCGGAGACGACGCCGCCGATCCCGTTCACCGACCGCATGCGGCAGGTGCGCACGGAGATCGATCGGACCGGCCTGTACAGCCACACGACGCACGAGCTGACGTTCGGTGCCCGGATCGCGTGGCGGAACTCGGCGCGCTGCATCGGCCGGCTGTACTGGCAGTCGTTGCAGGTCCGCGATCTGCGGCACCTGCACGACCCGGCGGACGTCGCGCAGGAGAGCGTCGGGCACCTGCGCGCGGCGACCCGCGGAGGGAAGGTCCGCTCCACCATCACGGTGTTCGCCCCGGACGGCCCCGGACGGCCCGGCCCGCGCATCGAGAACGACCAGCTCGTCCGCTACGCGGGCCACCGCAACCCGGACGGGACGATCACCGGCGACCCGCTGCAGGTCGCGTTCACCGACCGCGTCGTCTCGCTCGGCTGGCCGCGCCCGAACCCGCGCGGACGCTTCGACGTGCTGCCGCTCCTGGTGACAGGTAGCGACGGCCGTTCACGCCTGTTCGACGTGCCGCCGGACGCCGTGCAGGAGGTCCGGCTGCGGCACCCCGAGCTCGAATGGTTCGCCGGGCTCGGGCTGCGTTGGTACGCGGTGCCCGCGATCAGCAACATGCCGCTGGAGATCGGCGGCGTACGGTACCCGGCCGCGCCGTTCAACGGCTGGTACCTGGACACCGAGATCGGCGCGCGGAACCTCGCCGACACCGACCGGTACAACCTGCTCCCGCAGATCGCCGAGCGGATGGGGCTGGACACGTCGAGCGTGCGGACGATGTGGCGCGACCGTGCGCTCGTCGAGCTCGTGCGGGCCGTCATGCACTCCTACGACGCCGCGGGCGTCACGATGGCCGACCACCACACCGAGTCCGAGCGGTTCCTCACCCACGTGGCCCGGGAGAAGTCCGCCGGGCGGAAGTGCCCCGCGGACTGGAGCTGGATCGTCCCGCCGATGTCCGGCGGGCTGACGCCGGTGTTCCACCGGTACTACGACGAGCCGGACGAGGCGACGCGTCCCGCGTTCCTGCCACCGCCCGCCGCCGAGTAGGCCGAGTAGCTAGGGCTCGACCGGGGGCGGTCCGGCCATGTGCGGCACCTGGCGGGTGCGCCCGCGGAACTCGGCGACGACGGTGTCCGCCGCACCGTCGCGCCCGAGCGCGCGGACCGACACGTCGTAGAGGCCGGAGCGTCCCGCACGGGCCCGCTCGACCGCGTCGGCGACGAGCTCGTCGCCCAGCGCGGCCGGCCGCAGGAACGCGATGTCCGCCCCGGAGGCCAGCGCGGACACGCCGTAGCTGTTGCACGCGTAGGCCATCGCCGTGTCGGCCAGCAGGAACAGGTAGCCGCCGTGGCAGACGCCGTGCCCGTTGACGTGCTGCTCGGCCACGGTCAGCATCGCGGTGGCGCTGCCGGGCGCGACCCTGGCCAGGCGGACGCCCGCGTCGCGGGAGGCGTGGTCGGCCGCGACCATCGCGCCGGCCGTCGTGTCGGCGACCCGCTGGGGATCGGGTCGGTCGTCGGTACTCACCTGATCAGTCTGACCCAACCGGCCAGCAGCTAGGGTCGGGGTCATGACGAGCGTCGCCACCCAGTCCGCGCCTGCGTCGGCCGAACCGGGTCCGCCGCTGCGCGTCCTGCTGGTCTGGGACGCGCCCAACATGGACATGAGCCTCGGGTCGCTGCTCGGCGCCCGCCCGACCTCGGCCTACCGCCCGCGTTTCGACGCCGTGGGCCGCTGGCTCCTGGACCTGGCCGGACCGGACGCCGAGGCCGAGGCCTGCGTGTTCACGAACGTCGCGGCCGGCAGCGTGGAGACCGTCCGGCCCTGGGTGGAGGCGCTGCGCAACGTCGGGTTCGCCGTGTTCGCCAAACCGAAGACGTCCGAGGACTCGGACGTCGACGAGGACATGCTGCGCCACATCGAGCTGCGGGCGAACGAGGGGCGGCTGCGGCACGTCGTCGTGGCGTCCGGCGACGGCAGGGCGTTCCGCGAGCCGCTGGAGGACCTCGTCCGGCACGGCACCGACGTGTCGGTGATCGGGTTCCGGGAGTACGCGGGCTTCGCGCTGTCCTCCGAGGTGATCTCCTTCCTCGATCTGGAGGACATCGACGGCGTGTTCCGCGAGCCGCTGCCGCGCGTGTCCCTGGACACGCTGCCCGACGAGGGCGCGTGGCTGCCGCCGTTCCGGTCGCTGAAGTCGCTGCTGGACCGGCGCTGACGCCGCCCGTGACCACGCTGCAGCGCCTCACCGCACCGGTGGCGCTCCCGTGTTCCGAGGGGTTCCCGGTCGTCCGCGACGCCGTCCTGGACGTCGACGAGACCGGCCGGATCGCGTGGTTCGGCACCGCGGCCGACGCACCGGCGACGGACGCCATCGCGCGCCCGATGCCCGGCCTGCTGATGCCCGGACTGGTGAACACGCACTGCCACACCCCCATGTCGCTGCTGCGCGGGATGGGCGGCGACCTCCCGCTGATGCCGTGGCTGACCGGCGTGATGTGGCCCGCCGAGGCGCTGCTGACGGCCGAGGACACCTACGCCGGCATGCTGGCCGGCTGCCTGGACCTGCTGCGCACCGGCTGCACGACGAGCGTCGAGATGTACTTCTTCACCGACGCGCTGATCGAGGCCGTGCGCGCGGCGGGCTCCCGAGCCGTGCTCACCCCGGGGATCATCGCCGCGCCCGGCTGGGACCGCCTCGGCACGTGGGAGCAGATGCGCGACGACGTGTCCGCCCGGATCGACGCGCACGGCCTCCGGATCGGCGACGACGAGCGCGTCGAGCTCGGGTACGGGCCGCACTCCGCGTACACGCTGCCGCCCGAGGCGCTGGCGTCGGTGGGCGAGCACGCCCGGGAGCGCGGGGCCCTGCTGCACACGCACGTCGCCGAGTCGCGGCCGGAGGACGCCGTACAGCGGGAGGCGCACGGGTCGGTCCCTGCTCTGCTGGACGACGTCGGCGCGCTGGGCGGGCGGGTGCTCGCGGCACACTCGGTGCACCTGTCGGACAACGACATCGCCCTGTTCCGCCGTCACGAGGTGGCGGTCGCGCACTGCCCGGGCTCGAACTCGAAACTGGCCGCAGGCACGGCCCGCCTGATGGATCTGCGACGGTCCGGTGTGCGCGTCGGGCTCGGCACCGACGGTCCGGCGTCCTGCGACGACATGGACATGTGGAACCAGGCCCGCCTGGCCGGCCTGCTCGCCCGCGTCGGTGCCGAGGACGCCGCGGCGCTCACCGCCGCCGACGTCCTGCTGATGGCCACCTCGGAGGCCGCCGCCTCGATCGGCCGGGACGACCTGGGCGTGCTGGAACCCGGCCGCTGGGCCGACGTGGTGCACGTGGACACCGACGACAGCGCCTTCGTGGCACCGGACGACGACGCCCAGCTCGTGTCCAATCTGGTCTGGGCCGGCGGCTCGCGTCTGATCACCGACGTGTGGGTGGCCGGGGAGCAGGTCGTCGAGGCCGGGGAGCCGACCCGCGCCGACCGCCGCGCCGCGCTCGGCGACCTCCGCGCCGTCTCCGCGCGCCTGCGCTCCGCGCTGGCCTGACCCGCCGCCCCACGCTCCACACCCCCACCATCCCGAACGAACGGCGCCTTCGGGCAATGTCACTGCTCGAAGGTGCCGCTCGTTCGGGAGAGGGGGGTCGGGAGAGGGGGGTCGGTCAGGGGGGTCGGTCAGGGGGGTCGGTCAGGGGCCGAGGAGGCGGGCCAGGTTCTCGTCGGTGAAGCGGCGGTCCGGGTCGTAGGTGTCCCGGACGCGCTGGAAGTCCGTCCAGTTCGGATACGCGACGGCCAGGTCCTCCGGGCGCCATTCGTGCCGTGCCGTCCAGTGTGGACGTCCCGACGCGTCCTCCAGCACCGCACCGGCCAGTCGGCGCAGTGGTTCCTGGGCCGCGCCCCGGGTCCGGATCCGCAGCCACGCCGTCTCCCGGCCGTGGGCCGGGTGGATCCAGCCGGTCTCCGCGGCACCCAGACGGACGCGGACCGGGCGCAGCTCCCAGCCACGCGCCGTCGTCGCGGCACCGAGCTCGCGCAGCGCCCCCCGCAGGGCGGCGCGCGGGATCGCCCACTCCGCCGTGTCCGGGTCCCACGGCTGCGGGTCCGGCAGCACCTCGTGCGGCGGCCCCTCCGTCCCCGGCGTCCACCGGTCCGGCGGCGGCCACGACGACCACGCGGTGGAGGCCAGCCGGGTCACCTTGCGGCCCCACTCCTCGGCCCGGCCTGCGGCCCGGGTCGTGAACCCGGCGGCCGGTGCGGGCTCGCGGTCCGGGTCGACCGGATCGGCCCAGCGCACGACGGCCTGGCCGCCCGGGAGCAGCACGTCCATCTCGGTCCAGGCGTGCCGGGCGAGGACGTCGTCGGACAACACGTCCTCCAGCCGGGTGGCGTGCTCGTGCACGGCCAGCCGGGTCAGCGGCACGGTCCGCAGCTCGAGCGCGGTGAGCACGCCCAGCGCCCCGAGACCGCACCGGACGGCGTCCAGCTCCGCCCCGTCGACGTGGCGCACCACACCCCGTCCGTCGACCAGGCGCGCGGACTCGACCTGGGCGGAGAGCGATCCCTGCAGGGGCGCCCCGCCGTACATCCCGAGCCCGACGGCGCCGCCGACGGTCGCGCGCGCCGCGTCCGGGACGACGGCGAGGGCACGCCCGGCGGCGGCCAGCTCGACGCAGAGATCGGCGATCGCCTCGCCGGCGCGGACCACGACCCGCTCCTCGCCGACGGCCGCGACACCGGTGAGTGCGGACGCGTCGACGACCTGCTCGTCGGTGCGGGCCAACGGGCCCGGCGGGCGACCCGCGGCACCCGTCGGCCGGATCCGCGCCCCCCGCTGGGCGGCCCGGCGCACCGCCGTGACCACCCCGGCCTCGTCCAGTGGACGGTCGGTCCGGCGGGGGCCGTCGGTCGGCTTCGTACTCATCGCCGACGAGCTTAGGACGCACACGCGTCCGGACGGGGGACGACCACCCGGCGACCGGCGCACGGATCCGGCCACCCCCGCGGCTTGTGGCGACGGCCGACCGACGATACGGTTACGCTCCGTGGCGATCATTCGTCGCGCCGTACACCCGAGTCGCGCTCCCCACGGCTCGGCCGCATCCGGTACCGCACGACCGTGCCGGACGCACGCAGGGCCGGTGCCTGCGGTCGGTCCCACCCGACCCCACGCACCGGCCCTCGCACACGCGCTGACGACCCTGCTCCCCAGCCGGTCGTCACCTCGTGTCCCGCGGGCCGAAGCGTCCCGCGGAACGTCCTGCTCCCGGTCGTCCCCACGACCGGGAGCCCACTAGGCGGGGGTACCGAGCCGGTGACGTCCGGCTCCGCCGAGCAGGTGGGCGACCGCGGCGCGGTCGGCGGCACGCTCGGCGTCCCGTCGGGCCCTGTTCTGCTCCGGCACGGCCGCCGCGTGGAAGCCGGCGAGCGTGTCCCCGACGACGTCGCGCCCCCTGCGTGGGGTGCGACGCCGCACTGTCGGCCGGTGCACCGCTCGGACGGCGTTCCCCGAGCCGCGCTGACGCGACCGCCAGCCGTGCACGGTGAGCGCGTGGAAGATCGGCGTCTCGTCCTCGATCTCGTCGTGCGACTCGTGGCGGCCGGGGAACGGCCACGCCCCCGCCTCGATGGCGGCGCGCCGCCGTCCGATCGCGGCGGACAGCTCCTCGTCGTGCTCGTACACCCGGCCCAACCTCCTACAACGTCGCTCACCCGGACCGGTGTGCCGTCCGACCCTGCACCGACTGCCCCACAGCCATGCCGCCGTTCGGCCCACTCTGACTCGGACAACGGGCGACACGCTCGGGTGGAAACGACGTCGGCGCGGCCGTTACAGCGATCTCGTCATGTCCCCTCGGACGGGTGGCACGACCCCTCGACGAGCGCTGTCGAAGTGCGCGCACAGTACGCACTGTGACCCTGAATGGAGCAGTCGTCGACCGCTCGCCGCGACGCGCCGGGGCGCCGCGACACGATCACGTCGGAGATCCGCCGGTCGGCGGCACGACGGTGGGCACCATCGCCCGTTGCGCCACCCGTCCGAGCGGGTCGCCGTGCCGTCGAGGGTCAATCACACGGGTGTCGTTCAACGCAGGGTGACGATCGCGCGTCGGGCTGCTCCACCCGTGCCTCCACCCGTTCCCCAGCGCCGTGGACGCGCAGGCGGCGCGGACCCGCGAGAGAATCGCCGTCGTGCGATTCCTCGTCACCGGCGCCACCGGGTACATCGGCGGACGGCTCGCCCCTCGGCTGCTCGGACGCGAACCGGGGCGGGCGGGCGAGTCCGTCCCGTCCGCTCCGGACGGTGTCCGGGTGCGTTGCCTGGTGCGCGATCCCGGCAAGCTGCGCGACGTGCCGTGGGCCCGCCACGCGGAGATCGTGCAGGGCGACCTCCTCGACCCGGACAGCGTGCGCCGGGCGTGCCGGGACGTGGACGTCGTCTACTTCCTCGTGCACTCGCTGTCCGACAAGGACTTCTCGGCCACCGACCGGCGGGCCGCGCTGATCATGGCCGAGGCGGCCCGGGACGCGGGGGTGAAGCGGATCGTCTACCTGGGCGGCCTGCATCCCGACGTCGCGCCCACCGAGCTCTCGGCGCACCTCGCGTCCCGTGTGGAGGTGGGGGAGACGTTGCTGCGCAGCGGCGTCCCCACCGTCGTCCTGCAGGCGGCCGTGATCATCGGCTCCGGATCGGCCAGCTTCGAGATGCTGCGCCACCTCACCGAGCGGCTGCCGGTGATGGTCACGCCGAGCTGGGTGCACAACCGGATCCAGCCGATCGCCGTCCGGGACGTGCTGCGCTACCTCGTCGCGTCCGCCGACCTCCCGCCCGAGGTGAACCGCACGTTCGACATCGGCGGACCGGACGTGCTGACCTACCTCGAGATGATGCAGCGCTTCGCCGCCGAGTCCGGGCTGGGACGGCGCCGCGTGCTCCCGGTCCCGCTGCTGACCCCGAAGCTGTCCGCGCACTGGGTCAACGTCGTCACCCCGGTGCCGAAGTCGATCGCCGCCCCGCTGATCGAGTCGCTGGTGCACGAGGTCGTCTGCCGGGAGCAGGACATCCTGTCCTGGATCCCGGACCCACCGGAGGGGCGGATCGGCTACGAGCGCGCCGTCCGGCTCGCTCTGGCCAGGGTCACCGACGGCGACGTGGAGACCCGGTGGTCCGGCGCGACCGTCGAGGGCGTCCCGTCGGACCCGCTGCCGAGCGATCCACAGTGGTCCGGCGGCAGCGTGTACGTCGACGAGCGCGAGCAGCCCAGCACCGCGGGCACGGACGAGCTGTGGTCGGTGATCACCGGGATCGGTGGCGAGCGCGGCTGGTACTCGTTCCCGCTCGCGTGGTCGGTGCGGGGGTGGATGGACCGGGCGGTCGGCGGCGTCGGGCTCAGCCGTGGACGGCGCGACCCGGACGAGCTGCACACCGGCGACGCCCTGGACTGGTGGCGGGTCGAGCGGCTGGTGGAACCGCACGGCGCGCGCGACGGTGCCGACGACGTCCCGGCCGGCGAGGGGCTCCTGCGCCTGCGGGCCGAGATGAAGGTGCCAGGACGGGCGTGGCTGGAGATGGCCGTGCGTCCCGACGACGGCGGCTCGATCTACCACCAGCGCGCCGTGTTCGTGCCGCACGGCCTGCCCGGATACCTGTACTGGTGGTCGGTCGCGCCGTTCCACGGCATCGTGTTCGGCGGCATGGTCCGCAACATCACCCGTACCGCGGAGCGGGCACGCCACGGCGAACCCGGTTCCACCGGGCGCCGGTCCTCGCGGCGCAGGGCCGCCTGACCGTCAGAGCATCAGGGCGGGTTCGAGTACGCGCAGCGACGGGTCGAGAAGGACCCAGCGCCCGCCCGCGGCCTCGATCCCCGGCACCGTCTCCCGGACCTCGTCGGCCAGTTCCGGCAGGAACAACAGGACCCGGTCCGGACGGGAGTCCACGAGCTCGCCGGGCGTGACGATCGGGATGTCGGTGCCCGGCATGCGCCTGCCCTGCTTCGCAGGCGACGCGTCGCCGACCACGCTCAGCAGTCCACTGTCCAGACCGGCGTGGCTGACCACCGGGACGGACCGGGACGCGGCCCCGTACGCGGCGACCGTGCGCCCCGCCTCGCGCTCGGAGACGAGCCAGCCGCGCAACGCCGCCGCGTTGCTCTCGGCCGCACCCTGCAGGGCACACAGCGCTCCGACGTCGTCGACGCCGACGGTGCGCTCCTCGTCGATCAGCCGCAGCGTGGCGGCGTCGGGCCGCGGGTCCCGGTTCGCGGTGAGCAGGATCGTGCCGCCGGACAGCGGGTAGCGCCACGCGCGGTGCACGCCGAGCCCGTGCCGACGCAACGCCGCGTCGAGCGTCGGCAGCGACCAGTACGCGTAGTGACCGTGCCGGAGGTCGAACCACTGCCGCAGCGACAGCACCGTCCCGAGCGTCAGCATCTGGACGGCGAGCGTGCCGCCCGGCGCGAGGGACGCCGTCCGGGCGCGCAGGGCCGCGTCCTGGTCGGCGTCGTGGAGCAGGCCGTAGAAGTCGACGACGAGGTCGGCGGTCCGTCCGGCCGCGGTGACCATGCCCGCGTCGGACAGCCGACCGAGCCACGACTCACCGTGCGGGCTGCCGAACTCGGCGACCGTCGCACCCGGCAGGACGAGACCCTCGGCGTCCAGACGGGCGATCGACCGGTCGCTCTGCTCGGCGACCGAGCGCGGCTCGACGCCGAACAGCTCGTCGGAGGCGTCCGCGTCGCTGCACAGCTGCGACAGTCCACAGCTGCGGCAGCACCACATACGCAACAGGAAGTCGGGATCCGGCAGCGGCTCGTCCCGCCACGGCATGCGGTCCCACGCGGGCTGCCGACCGAGGTCGAGCACGACGTCACCGGCGTCGCCGCGGCAGGACCGGCAGCGCATCCCCACGGCGTCGACCATCGTCACCTCGATCCTCGATATGTCCGGATCACGGTAGGGCCGCAACAGGGATTGCCCACCAACTCCCGTTTCGTCGTGTGACGCAGTCGGTCCATCCCCCTTTCGGACCATTCCTGTTGCAGCACGTGACCGAGGGCCCGACGTTTCGTTGCCCTCAACGAAGGTGGTGCTCCCGGGCGTGGTCACGGACCGCGCCCCGGCGGTGCGGTTCGACGACGTAGACGGAGGTCTGCCGTGCAGGTTCACCGGACGGTCATCGACGGCGTGCTCCTGTTCGTCCCGGCTCCGGCCGTCGACCGGCACGGCGACGCGACGGCGACGTTCGACGCGTCGGTCGCCCGTCGCCACGGGGTCGACCCCTCCCGGTTCCTGCAGGACTCGCAGTCCCGGTCCACCCGCGGTGTCGTGCGCGGGCTGCACGGGCGGATCGGCCGGGGCGAGTCGAAGCTCGTCCGCTGCGCGCACGGCGCGATGCACGACGTCGTGGTCGACGCCCGCCCGTCGTCACCGACGTTCGGCCGGGTCGCCGGCTTCCTGCTCGACGACACGGACATGCGCCACCTCTACATCCCGGCGGGATGTCTGCACGGATTCCAGGCCTTGAGCGAGACGGTCGACACCTGCTATCGGATCGACACCCCGCACGAGCCGACCGAGGACGTCGCGGTCCGTTTCGACGACCCGGACCTGGCCGTACGCTGGCCCCTGGCTGCGGGGACGATGAGCGGCCGCGACCGCGCAGCGGGAAGCTGGTCGGATCTCTGCGGGCTGCTCGGCGTACCGGCCCCGGAGCGGGTGTGTGCCGTCGGATGGTGACGTCCGCCCCACCCGTCGGTTAGGTCACGATCCGGTCACGTAGCATCTGCCGGAGCCCGCCCGGACCGACGACGCCCCAGGCGCCGGCTCCCGATCCGACCGGTGACGAGGGGTTCACTGAAGTGCTGAACGACCGCGAACGACAGTGCCTGGCCTCGATGGAGGAGCACCTGCGCCACAGCGACCCCCGGCTCGTCGCCGGCTTCCGGTCGCTGGAGAGGGCCAGGCCCCGCCGGGTGCACCCGGCCCGTCCGCGGACCGCGCACGGCTCGACGCACCGCTCGATGCACGGCGCGGGCCCGGTCCCCTGCGTGATGCTCGCCGTCGCGATGCTGCTCCTGCTCGCCGGCGCGGCGACCGGCGCGATGACGATCGTCGTCGGCGGCATCGTGATGGCCCTGCTCACGCTCGGCGTGGCGGCCACCAGCGCCCCGCGCCCCGGTCCCGGCTTCGCCTGAGCGTCCCGGCGTTCCGTTCCGGGGCGTCCGTCAGCTGTGCGCCAGATCGGAGAACCGGCTGTAGTGCAGCTGGTGCGCGACGGTGATCGTGTTCGTGGGCCCGTTCCGGTGCTTGGCCAGGATCAGGTCCGCCTCGCCCGCCCGCGGGTCGTCCCGCTCGAACGCGTCCGGGCGGTGCAGCAGGATCACCATGTCCGCGTCCTGCTCGATCGAGCCCGACTCACGCAGGTCCGAGAGCATCGGCCGCTTGTCGGTGCGCTGCTCGGGACCACGGTTCAGCTGGCTGATCGCGACGACCGGCACCTCGAGCTCCTTGGCCAGCAGCTTGATCTGCCGGGAGAACTCGGACACCTCCTGCTGGCGTGACTCGACCTTGCGGCCGGACGTCATCAGCTGCAGGTAGTCCAGGATGATCAGCTTCAGGTCGTTGCGCTGCTTCATCCGCCGGGCCTTCGCGCGGATCTCCATCAACGTCAGGTTCGGCGAGTCGTCGATGTAGATCGGCGCCTCGGAGATCTCGCTCATCCGGCGCGCCATCCGCGTCCAGTCGTCGTCGCTCATCCGCCCGGCCCGCATGTCCGCCAGCCGGATCCGTGCCTCCGCCGAGAGCAGACGCATCACGATCTCGGACTTGCTCATCTCCAGCGAGAAGAACGCGCTGGTCATACCGTGCTTGACCGAGCACGACCGCGCGAAGTCCATCCCCAGCGTCGACTTTCCCAGACCGGGCCGGGCCGCGACGACGATCATCTGGCCCGGGTGCAGGCCGTTCGTCGCGGCATCCAGGTCCGCGAACCCGGTCGGCACGCCGAGCGCGACGCCGCCCCGGGAGGCGATCGCGTCGATCTCGTCCATCGTGGGCTGCAGCAGCTCCTCGAGCGCGACGTAGTCCTCGCTCGTGGTGCGCTCGGTGACCTCGTAGATGGCCGCCTGCGCCCGGTCCACCACGTTGTCGACCTCGCCGGTCTCCGACCCGTGGTATCCGAGCTGGACGATCCGGGTGCCGGCCTCGACCAGCCGGCGCAGGATCGCCTTCTCCCCGACGATCTCGGCGTAGTACGCGGCGTTCGCCGCCGTCGGCACGGTGGCGATCAGCGTGTGCAGGTACGGCGCACCGCCGAGCCGGACGAGCTCACCGCGGCGCTGCAGTTCGGCGGACACGGTCACGGCGTCCGCGGGCTCACCGCGGCCGTAGAGGTCCAGGATCGTCTCGTAGACCGTCTGGTGCGCCGGCCGGTAGAAGTCCTCCGGGCGCAGCACCTCCACGACGTCGGCGATCGCGTCCTTGCTCAGCAACATGCCCCCGAGCACCGACTGCTCGGCCGTGAGGTCCTGCGGCGGCTGGCGGTCGAACGCGGAGCTCGGGGCACTGCCGTTCTGGTCGTTCTGCGACTGCTCACCGTCGCGCACGGCACGCGGCCGGCCCGTCGGTCGGTCGTCGGTCACAGCCATACGCAACGTCACCCCCTGCTCGGCGCCGGATCGATCGTATCGAACATCGGTTCGACACGCCCGCGGACTCTCCGGCCGGACGTCGGGGCGTCCGGAACCGGCGGGGTGTTCGGGGCACCCCTCCCTGCGGGCCGGCCGACGCGAGGTTAGGCGCCGTCGGGCCGCCGGACGAAATGCCGCTGTGGGGCGATCTGGGGACGACCTGTGTACGACCGCCGCCCGCCCCGGGACCGACGTGTGGACAACCTGGGGATCGATCCCGAGATCCACTCGTCGTCGCAGCTCAGAGGCATGGGGACGGGTGTGGACAAACCTGTGTGGCGTGTCGCCGGACGACACGCGATCGGCGTGTCGGTGCGTCTCGGGAACCGTTCACCGACGAGCGCGTCCACAGGGCCGCCGGACGAACTCCGCGTCACCTGACGGCGTGTCGCGGTCGAACCACCGATGTGGGTGTGGTGACCCCCGGACGGGCCGTGCGGGTGGACCGGGCCCGGACACGACGAGAAGGCGGTGCCCGGAGCTCATCGCTCCGGACACCGCCTTCGTCACGTTCAGTGAGCGGCGGGCCCGCCCGCCGGCTCAGCGGGCGACGACCGCCAGCTGCAGCTCGGAGGTCACCTCGGGGTGCAGCCGCACGGTGACCGCGTGCTTGCCGATCGTCTTGATCTGCTTCGGCACGTCGACCGACCGCTTGTCGAGCGTCGGGCCGCCCGCGGCGCGGACGGCGTCCACGACGTCGGTCGGCGTGACCGAGCCGAACAGCCGGCCCGCGTCGCTGGCCGCCTTCGCCTCGACGACGACGTTCAGCTCGGCGAGCTGGCCGGCGACCTCCTGGGCGTGCCCGAGGTCCCGGATCGCCCGCGAGCGCTGCGCCCTGCGGATCTGCTCGACCTGCTTCTCGGCGCCGCGGGTGGCGACGACGGCCAGCTTGCGCGGCAGCAGGTAGTTGCGCCCGTAGCCGTCCTTGACGTCCACGATGTCGCCGGGCTCGCCGAGGTTCGGGACGTCGGCGTTCAGGATGAGCCTCATTCCGGTCCCCTCCCTCAGCGCGCGGTGGACGTGTACGGCAGCAGCGCGACCTCGCGGGAGTTCTTGACCGCGACGGCCACGTCCCGCTGGTGCTGCCGGCAGTTGCCGGTGACCCGACGGGCCCGGATCTTGCCCCGGTCGGAGATGAACTTGCGCAGCAGACCGGTGTCCTTGTAGTCGATCGGCTGAGCCTTGTCCTTGCAGAACGCGCAGACCTTCTTCTTCGGCTTGCGCACGATGGCCTTGGCCATGGTGTGGTGCTCCTGGGGTGGGTCGTGGCACCGCCCGCACGCTCGGCGCGCGGTGCGAATGGTCTCTAGAAGGGGGGCTCGTCGTCGCCGGACGGGCCGCTGCCTGCGGGCGGTGCCGACCCCCACGGGTCGTCGTAACCGCCGCCCTGGTTGCCGCCACCGGAGCTTCCGCCCTGGTAACCGCCACCTCCGCCGCCGTCGTAACCGCCGCCACCGCCGCCGAAGCCACCGCTCCCGCCGCCGCGGCTGACCTTGTTGACCTTCGCCGTGGCGTAGCGGAGAGACGGGCCGACCTCGTCGACCTCCATCTCGACGACGGTGCGCTTCTCGCCCTCACGGGTCTCGAAGGAGCGCTGACGCAGGCGGCCCTGCACCACCACCCGGGCGCCCCGGGTGAGCGACTCGGCGACGTTCTCCGCCGCCTGCCGCCAGATGTTGCACCGCAGGAACAGCGCCTCGCCGTCCTTCCACTCGCCGGACTGGCGGTCGAAGGTGCGCGGGGTGGAGGCGACGGTGAAGTTCGCGACCGCGGCGCCGGACGGGGTGAACCGCAGCTCCGGGTCGGCCGTCAGGTTGCCGACCACGGTGATCACAGTCTCGCCGGCCATGATCGAGCCTCCCTCAGCCTGCGACGGGCGCCGGCGTGCGGGTGACGTCCTTGCGCAGGACCTTGGTGCGCAGCACGGACTCGTTCAGGCCGAGCTGGCGGTCCAGCTCGGTGACCGTGGCGGGCTCCGCCGTGATCTCGACGACCGCGTAGATGGCCTCGGCCTGCTTGTTGATCTCGTAGGCGAGACGGCGCTTGCCCCAGACCTCGATCTTCTCGACCGAGCCGCCGTCCGTGCGGACGACCGTCAGGAACTGCTCCAGGGACGGCTGCACGGTGCGCTCGTCCAGGCTCCCGTCGAGGATGACCATGACTTCGTAATGACGCATGAGAACCACTCACCTCCTATGGACTGTGTGAACGGCCACGACCCGTTGGCCGTGACAGGAGGTTCTCAGTGCCCCCCGACAGAAACGCGCCACCAGGGGCGTTGGCGTCGGGATGACCGGTCGAGATTACCAGCGGCGCATCCCCGACCTGCGGCGCGGTGGGTGTAACGGCGCGACCGACCGTCGGCGAGTCCCCCTGCGGCCGTCCGACCCCGGAGACAGGAGTGTCCCGTGCCAGAGCCCGTCGTCCACCAGAGCCCGGCCTGGATCCTGTCCGGGATCATGAACACGCCCGGCTTCCTGTCGCTGTACGACGGCCGGCTGTCGTTCGTCTCCGACGACGGCGTCGTGTTCGACGAGCCGCTCGCGCGGGTCACCGACGTCAGGTTCCCCTGGTACTACTTCTCCGGCGGCTTCAAGGCGACGATCGGCGGCACGCCCCGGCGGATCTCGCTCACGAAGCCCAACGGGGCGCCGGATCCGCAGTCCGGGTGGCTGGTCAGCGGCGGTGACGACCTGTTCTCGGCCGCATCGTCGCTGGCCGACGCCGGGAAGGGCCGCACGAGCGGCAAGCAGTGGCGGGCGGTGCTCACCGGCTCCGGTGTGCGGACCGGCTGAGCCGACCGACCGGGCGCAGCGGCGCCGGGCCCCGGCGGGGCGGGACTGTCGGTGGGTCTCGCTACCGTGTCGGCATGCAGATCGGGGCGCACGTGCGCGACGCCGAGGACCCGTTGGCCGAGGCCGCGGAGGTCGGGGCAGACGTGGTGCAGATCTTCCTGTCGGACCCGCAGGGCTGGAAGAAGCCGCCGCCGCACCCGCGTGCGGCCGAGCTCGCCGCGTCCGACGTGGGGGTCGTCGTGCACGCGCCGTACCTGGCCAACGTGGCCTCGGCGAACAACAAGATCCGCATCCCGTCGCGCAAGATCGTGCAGCAGCACGCCGCCGGCGCGAAGGAGGTCGGGGCGTTCGGCCTGGTCGTGCACGGCGGGCACGTGACGCGCGACGAGGACCCGGCCGTCGGGATCGACAACTGGCGCAAGTTCGTCGAACGCCAGTCGGGCGAGGGCGGGTTCGACGTGCCGATCCTGCTGGAGAACACGGCGGGCGGGGACAACGCGGTCGCCCGCCGGTTCGACATGCTGGGTCGCCTCTGGGACGCGATCGGCGAGTTCGACGTCGGCTTCTGCCTGGACACCTGCCACGCGTTCTGCAGCGGCGAGGAGCTGACCGACGTCGTCGACCGGGCGAAGGCGATCACCGGCCGGATCGACCTGGTGCACCTGAACAACTCGCGCGACGAGTTCGACTCGGCACGCGACCGGCACGCGAACATCGACTCCGGGACGATCGAGCCGGAGGTGCTGGCCGCCGTCGTGGCCGCGGCGGGGGCGCCCGTCGTCGTCGAGACACCCGCGGAGGGGCAGGCGCAGGACATCCGGTACCTGCGGGAGAACGCCTCCTGATCTCCCCGGGACCTCACTTCCAGGCGAACACCGGCTGCTCGAGGTGGGCGACGCGGGTCGGCCGCCCGTGCAGCACGAGCTCCCGGAACTGGTAGAGCACCGCACCGGTCGGGGCGTGCACGAACCGGTCGAACAGCGGTACCTGGATCACCGGTGCGTCCGACTCGGGGATCGTCAGGAACCGCGGCTCGTGGTCGATCTCGGCCAGCGGCACCCGGTGCAGCTCGGCGACCTCGTCCGGGTTCGGCTCCGGCTCGCCCGCGTCGCCGCCCCACAGCACGACCGGCGTGATCAGGTAGCCGGACCGGGTCGGGTAGTCGTCGAGCAGGCCGAGCACGCGGTCCGCACCGAGGTCGAGCCCGACCTCCTCGAACACCTCCCGGCGAGCCGCCTCGGTGACCGGCTCACCGCTGTCGACCCGTCCGCCGGGCAGCGCCCACTGCCCGGAGTGGCTGCGCAACGAACGGGCCCGCCGGGTCAGCACGAACGTCAGGTCGTCGGCGAGCGAGCCGGTGTCCGATCCGGACGGAAGCAGCGTCATCGTGACCGCGGCGTGCCGGCGCCCGTCGAGGTCGACCGTGCGTCGCTCGAAGCCGGTCAGGGCGGCCGCCACCGCGGCGCGGAGGTCGGTCATCGCTGCTCCACCGGCGTGCGCGGACGGCGGGCAGGCATGCCCGTCGCGGGCCAGACCGGGTCGGGCGGGACCGCGTCGTCCGTCCCGCGCAGCATCGACCGGACCACCAGCACGCACAGCGTCACCACGAACGCGTCCCGGACGAGCACCGTGACCAGGAACGGGTCCGGCGGCAGGCCCTTCGCGTCCACCCCGACGTACTGGAACATCCGCGGCACCCACACCAGCGCGTCCACCGTCATCCACGCCAGCAGCAGCCGCCACCGGGGCAGCGCCAGGACGGCGAGCGGGACCAGCCACAGCGAGTACTGCGGGCTCCACACCTTGTTCAGCAGCAGGAACGCGGCGACCGTGAGGAACGCCAGCTCGGCCACCTGCGGCGGGCGCGGAGCCCGGAGGGCGAGAACCGCGATCCCGGCGAACGCGGCGATCATCAGCACCGCGACGACCGTGTCCAGCACCACCGGCACCTGGTCCTCGGCGAGCCTGCCGTCGAAGCCCTGCCATCCGGTGAAGTACATGATCACGTACCAGATCGAGTCCGGGTCGGCCGGTCGCGTCCGGTTGAGGTCGAAGAACTCGGTCCACCCGCGGAACCAGGCCAGCGCGACCGGCAGGTTGATCAGCACCCAGGCGCTCACGCCGGAGCCGATCGCCAGCACCGCCGTGCGCAGCGCGTCCCGGTTCCGCCGCCGGAGGCCGACGAGCAGGATCGGGAGCAGGAGCAGCAGCGGGTAGAGCTTGACGGCACCGCCGATGCCGATCAGCACGCCGGCGAGCACGGGTCGTCGCCCCCGCAGGGCGACGAACGCCCCGGTCGCGGTCGCTACGGCGAGCGTGTCGAAGTTCGTGAACGCGTGGACCAGCACGAGCGGGGACAGTGCCACCAGCGCCGCGTCCCACGGCCGGTCCGGACGCAGGCGCAGCACGCCCCACACGACGACCAGCCAGGCCAGCGCCAGCCCCACGGCGGAGATGTCGAAGTAGACGACGACGTCCAGCGCGCTGGGCAGCGGCAGCACGCCGGCCAGGTACTGCCAGCCGTCGGTGAACCGCGCGTTCGCCCACTGGTAGAAGCCGGTGAGCACCGGATACTCCATGTACCGCTCGATCCGCGTGCCGTCCGGGCGGGTGTCGAACCACGCGTCCCGGTAGGGCACACCGCCGTCGGCGAGACCCTCGACGCCGTAGAGCGGGACCGTGTCCGAGTAGCACATCGCGACGTACTGGCGGTCGTTCTGCCAGTCCAGCGCCAGCGACCCGTCGGCGGCGCGGTACTGCTGCAGGCATGGCGACTTCCCCAGCCACGCCAGGGCCAGCACGACGACGGCCATCAGCAGCACGACCCGCAACGGCGTCCAGTAGGGACTCCGGCCGACGAGCGCGTGCCTGCCGAGCGGGCCTCCGATCACCCGGCTCGCGGACGCGGCGAGCGGCTCGTCCCACGTGGGGATCTGACGGGTACCTGCCGACCGGGCCGACGACGAGCGGGACGACGGTCCGGTGTCACCGCGTCCGACCACTAGTTGTCGCCGTTGTCGCCGCGGTTCCCCCCGGGGTTGCTGGGGTCGAACCCGTTGAAGACGTCACCGGGGTTCCCGTTGTTGCCGTTGTCCCCGTTGTTGTTGTCGCCGTTCCCGTTGTCGCCGTTGTTCCCGTTGCCGTCGTCCCCGTTGTTGTTCCCGTTGTTCTGGCCGTTGTCGCCGTTGTTCTGACCGTCGTTCTGGCCGTTGTCCCCGTTGTTCTGGGTGGACGGCGACGGCGACGCGGTGGCCGACGGCTGCGGGGCCTGCGTCTCGTCGGGGGTCGGCGCCTGACCGATCGGCTCGAAGCTCGAGAACTGCTCGACGTCGGTCCCGTCCAGCACGTCGTTCATGAACGACTGCCAGA
This sequence comes from Pseudonocardia endophytica, assembly GCF_004339565.1. Lineage (GTDB taxonomy): Bacteria > Actinomycetota > Actinomycetes > Mycobacteriales > Pseudonocardiaceae > Pseudonocardia > Pseudonocardia endophytica. Next base: position 3,824,716 of record NZ_SMFZ01000001.1, on the reverse strand, counting down.
TCGACCCCGGCAGCATCCGGCCGAAGATCGGGCGCCCTGACGAGTTCTTGATCGGGCTGTTGTCGTCGGTGCCGACCCAGACGGCGGTGGACACCGACGGCGTGTAGCCGACCGTCCACGCGTCGTTGTTCTGGCCCTCGACGCTGCTCTGCACGGTGCCGGTCTTGGCCGCGACCGGACGCCCGCCGGACAGCGGGATCCGCGACGAGCTCGCCACGTCGGTCATCGACTCCGTGACGTTGCGGGCGACCTCCTCGGGCATGACCTGCTTGCCGGTGTCGGTGGTACCGCGGTCGAAGATCACCCGGCCGTCGGCGGCGGTGACCTTCTGGACCATGTACGGCGCGCGGTACGTCCCGTCGGCGGCGAACGTCGCGTAGGCCGACGCCATGTCCTCCGGGTGCACCTCCTTGTCACCGAGCGAGATGCCACCGGTCGGCCCGGGCAGCAGGTCCGCCGGGATGCCGGCCTGGTGTGCCGCGTCGGCGACCTTCTGCGGTCCGACGTCGAGGCCCATCCGGTAGAAGACGGTGTTGATCGACTTCGTCATGGCCTGCTTGACCGAGCACTGGGCGCAGCTCTCGCCCTCGGAGTTCGTCACGGTCGCGCCGGCGAGCGTCTGCGGCGACGACCCGTCGTAGGTCTTCCCGAGGCCGATCGGGTTCGGGGCCTGCAGGGCGGCGGCCAGCACGAACGGCTTGAACGACGAGCCGGGCTGCTTCAGCACGCTCGCGTAGTCCAGGCCGACACCGTCCTTGCCGCCGTAGTAGGCGAGCACCTTGCCGGTCTTCGGGTCCACCGACACCAGCGAGGAACGGAGGTTGCCCGGCTGGCCGTCCATGATCTTCTGGACGGCCTGGCCCGCTTCCTCCTGTGCCTTGGGATCGATCGTCGTCGTGACGTTCAGGCCCTGGGTGTCGATCTCCTGCTCGCTGATCCCGATGCGCTCCAGCTCGGCGCGCGCCGCGTTGTAGACGTGGCCCTTGTCGTCGCCGGGGATACCGCCCTCGATCTTCGACGGCGGGATCGCGGTCGGGTAGACCTGGCGGGCGCGGTCGGCCGGGGACATCCAGCCCTGGGCCACCTCGCCGTCGAGCACGAAGTTCCACCGCTGCTGGGACTTGTCCAGGTTCTTCGCCGGGTCCCACCGGGACGGCGACTGGATCAACCCGGCGATCATCGCGGACTCCGACGGCGTCAGGTCCTGCACGTTCTTGCCGAAGTACGCCTGGCTGGCCGCCTGGATGCCGTACGCACCGCGGCCGAGGTAGATCGCGTTCAGGTAGTTCTCCAGGATCTGGTCCTTCGTGTACTCCTTGGAGATCTTCGCCGCGAGGATGACCTCCCGGTACTTGCGGAACAGGGAGAACTGGTCCTGGCCGGTGGTGACCTTGATGTACTGCTGCGTGATCGTCGAACCGCCGCCGGAACCACCGGTGAGCTGGTTCCACACGGCGCGGCCGATGCCGCTGACGTCGAAGCCGGGGTTGGACATGAACGACCGGTCCTCGGCCGCCATCACGGCCTGCTGCACGTGCAGCGGCACCTGGTTCAGCGGGACGCTCACGCGGTTGACGTTGTCCGGGCGCACGACGGCGAGCGGGGCGTTGTCCGCGTAGGTGAACGTGGACACCTGGCTGACCTTGATGTCGTCCGCGTTCGGGACCGGGAAGACGAGCCAGCCGACGGCGACGGCCAGGATCGGGCCGAGGATCAGCACGCCCAGCACGGTGAGGATCCACCGGCGCCTGCTCCACTGCGGCCAGAAGCGCCGGAGGCCCTTGCGCTCCGGCCCTCCGCCGGAACCGGCGCCCGTGCCACCGCGTCCCGGACCACCGGGCGGACGGCCGCCTCCGCCGCCCCCGGTCCGCCGGGGCGGCGCGGCGACGGCCGTCGTGCGTCCGTTCGACGACGCCGCCGGTTCGACGATGCCGACGCCGGAGTCCTCGTGGGTGTACAGCGGCGGGGGACCGGGCCGGTCCGGCCGGAACGGCGGACGACCGTCCTGCGGCGGGGGAGCCGGGCGGGGGGCGGGAGGCCTGCCGTTCGGCGGCGGGCCCGGGCGGGGGGGCGGCGGGCCGGGCGGGGGTCCCGGGCGGGGGCCGCGGGCCGGCGGCATCGGCGGGCGGCCGGGAGGTGGCCCCTGTTGAGGGCCCGGCGGCATGCGTCGGGGGTCGCGCTGGTCACTCACCGGGCGGCTCCGAAGGTCTGCTCGCTGGTCCCTCGGCCACGACGTCGGGGAGCTGTCGTCGTGGCCGGGTCTGCTGTGCTGTCACTCGCCGACGGTCCTGCGCCGGGACGTCCGCCCGGTGCCGAGCACGTAGGACCGGACCAGATGATTCCATCTGCACGTCCGGCACACCTCGACGACGTGCACCGTGAACTCACGATGAAGCGCGGCGAGCTGCTCGAGCTCGTCCGGGTTGCGCGCCGATCCGGATATCTGGCGCAGACCCTCCCCGAACACCCACGACACGTGGGTCAGCCGCTCCTTGCGACACAGCGGGCAGGTCCGGTCGACCGGCTCGCCGTGGAAGCGGGCGGCCCGCAGCAGGTAGGGGTCCGCGTCCTGGACCCCGGCCAGCGGGGTGCGGCCGGCGTGGACGTCGACCAGCAGCGCACGGCGCTGCAGGGCGTAGTCCACCACCTGTCGCGGGCTGAGCACCCGACCAGCGTACGCGCGGAGGGAAGTCGGGACGGCCCGGCCGCCGACGATCGGACCCCGCGGTGTGATCGCGCTCTCGGGTTCTGCGCTCGATGTATCGGCTCGATATAGTGGCGCACGACCCAACCAGGAGGGGCCTTCCCCGTGCTCGAGTTCGCGATCCTCGGACTGCTCCAGGAGGACTCGCTGCACGGGTACGAGCTGCGCAAGCAGCTCGGGGTACGGCTCGGCGGCGTCCGCGCCGTGTCGTTCGGCTCGCTGTACCCGGCGCTCCGGCGTCTGACACGGGCCGGCCTGATCGTCGAGGCGGTTCCGGGCCCGACCGGGACGTCCGGCTGGCCGCGGCGGGGACGCCGGGAGAAGAAGGTCTACCGGATCACAGCGGAAGGGAAGGAGCGCTTCGCCGAGATCCTCGCCGACGCCGGCCCCCAGGCGTGGGACGACGGGAGCTTCGGCGTGCACCTGGCGTTCTTCTCCCGGACGCCGGCCGAGACCAGGATCCGGATCCTGGAGGGCCGCAGGCGGACCGTCGAGGAGAGGCGGGAAGGGCTCCGAACGGTGCTGGGCCGCACCGGCGAGCAGATCGACCGCTACACGCGCGAGCTGCACCGGTTGGGCCTCGACTCGACCGAGCGCGAGGTCCGCTGGTTGAACGAGCTGATCGAGACCGAGCGGGCCGAGCAGTCAGAACAGTCAGAACGGTCCCGGGGCGGCAAGAGCCCCGTCCAGAACCACTCCGGCGGCGTTGCCGGGGACGACACCGGAGGGCCTTCCCTCCGTGCACCGGAACACGACGAAGAACTAGGAGGAACCTGACATGAGCCAGGTTCGTGTCGCGGTCGTCGGCGTGGGCAACTGCGCGGCGTCGCTGGTCCAGGGTGTCCACTACTACGCGGACGCGGACCCGGCCACACAGGTGCCCGGCCTGATGCACGTGGACTTCGGCGGCTACCACGTCCGCGACGTCACGTTCGTGGCCGCGTTCGACGTGGACGCCAAGAAGGTCGGCCAGGACCTCTCGGACGCCATCTCGGCGAGCGAGAACAACACCATCAAGATCGCGGACGTCCCGCCGCTCGGGGTGCCGGTGCAGCGTGGACACACGCTCGACGGCCTGGGCCGGTTCTACCTCGAGACGATCACCGAGTCGGACGACGAGCCGGTCGACGTCGTGCAGGCGCTCAAGGACGCGCAGGCCGACGTGCTGGTGTCCTACCTGCCGGTGGGCAGCGAGGACGCCGACCGCTTCTACGCGCAGTGCGCACTCGACGCGGGCGTCGCGTTCGTGAACGCACTGCCGGTGTTCATCGCCTCCGACCCGGAGTGGGCGGAGCGCTTCCGCGCGGCGGGCGTCCCGATCGTCGGTGACGACATCAAGTCGCAGGTCGGGGCCACGATCACGCACCGGGTGCTGGCCCGCCTGTTCGAGGACCGCGGCGTGCAGCTGGACCGCACGATGCAGCTCAACGTGGGCGGGAACATGGACTTCCTGAACATGAAGGAGCTCGAGCGCCTCGAGTCCAAGAAGACGTCCAAGACGCAGTCGGTGACGTCCCAGGTGGACCGTGATCTCGGCAAGTCGAACGTCCACATCGGACCATCCGACTACGTCGCGTGGCTCGACGACCGGAAGTGGGCCTACGTGCGACTCGAGGGCCGTGCCTTCGGCGACGTGCCGCTGAACCTGGAGTACAAGCTCGAGGTCTGGGACTCCCCGAACTCGGCGGGCATCATCATCGACGCCGTCCGGGCCGCGAAGATCGCCAAGGACCGCGGCATCGGTGGACCGATCCTGTCCGCGTCGAGCTACTTCATGAAGTCGCCGCCGGAGCAGTACCGCGACTCCGTGGCCTACGACAAGGTCGAGGCGTTCATCCGCGGCGAGTCCGACGAGTGATCCCCCGCGCGCGTCCGGACCGCGATCCCGGTGACGTCCGGGGTGGACGGTCCGGACGCCGCGACGGGGTACCACTCGACGACCGGTCCGGCCGCGCGCGGACCTGCCGCATCGAGCAGCACCCGGTAGGCGGAGGCGAGCGACGCACGCGGTCCCGAGTGGACGACGGTGATCGCCTCACCGCCCGGTAGCCGCAGCTTGTCGGGGCCGGCGGGCGCACCGCCGTCGGGCCGGGCGATCACATGGCCGCTCACCGTGTCGCCGACGTCGAGCGGGAGCACCGCCCCCCACCGCACGACCGTGCGTCCCCGTCGTCGCAACCGGGTCCGCAGCGTCGCGACGCCGCGCCGGATCGTCCCGGCGAGCTCGTCGCCCGCAGCCGTGAACGGCCACGCGACGACGTCCTCCGGTTCGAGCAGCACCCGCTCCGGGTCTCCGACGACCGGTGCGCGGCCGAGGTCGTCGAGCTCGGCCAGCCCGTCGGTGAGCCTGCGGATCTCCCCGGCGAGCCTGCGGCGCTCTCCGGCGAGCGCGCGCTCCCGTGCCTCGCCGCCCGCCAGCACCCGGGCGATCACGTCCGGACCGGTCCCCACCGCACGCAGCCGCGCGATCGTCACCGCGTCGTCGAGCTGCTCGGCTCGGTAGCGGCGGTAGCCGGTCGCCGGGTCGACGTACGCCGGACGCAGAAGGCCGACGCCGTCGTAATAGCGCAGCGCGGAGACCGGCAGCCGGCACCGGCGCGCGAACTCGGCGATCAGGAACCAGCCGTCGTCGTCCACGACCCGGCATCCTCCGCTCGGTGGACCGTGATCGCCGGACGGTTCCGGACGACGCGGGCGACCGCGTCCGGTGCGAGACCGACGGCCAGCAGGGCGGCGCCGCGGTCGAAGTACTCGCGGTAGCGGTGACAGAGCGCCCCGCTGGTGACGAACACGGACATCCCGTCGAAGACGAGCGTCCGGCCACCGCCGCGGGACTCCGGCCCGGTGACGGTGAACGTGAACCGCCACTCGGCCGCCGTCGTCGTCCCGTCGGTCACGACGGTCGCCATCTCCCACCGGTGGTCGCGACCCTCGTCGAACATGCGGGCGAACAGCGCGCGGATTCCCGACCGTCCGCGATGCAGGCCGTAGAACAGGTCCCGGTACTCCGCGTCCGGGGTAAACAGATCGGCGACCCGGTCCGCATCGCGGGCGTGGAACGCGTCGGCGAAACGGTGGGCGACGGATGGCTCTGCGGTCATGACGTGGAGCGTCGGCCCTCGAGTCGGTCGAGGGTCAAGCCGTTCCGGCACGGTTCGATTCCGGAAATATTCCGGAATTGTTCTCGGTGAGCGCGCTCACGAATTCCGCTCGGTGAATTGAGATCTGCGTCATTCACTCGAACGAGATCCGTTCGTAATGTGCGTGGCCGTCCCGACGGACCGCGTCTCGACCGGAGACCGCGGACGTGGGACCGCCACCACCGGCACTCCCCTCGCGCCACCGCGCGACGCCGGAGGTGGCGCGACCCCCGAGGAACTCCCGTGTCCCACCGCCTGACCACCACCGCGATCCGGACGGCCGTCGTGGCGTCCGCGCTCGCCGCGACCGCAGGCCTCTCCGTGCTCCCCGCCGTGGCGTCCGCCCCCGCTGCTCCGGCCGCCCCGGTCGTCGCCGCTCCGGTCGTCCCGGCCGCGCACACCGTCCCCACGGCTCCGGCCGCCCCGGCCGCTGCGGCCCGGTCGTCGGCGCTGCAGAACGCGCTCGGCAAGATCGGCGCGCCGTACCGCTGGGGCGCATCGGGGCCGTCGGCGTTCGACTGCTCCGGACTCGTGAAGTGGGCGTTCGAGCAGGAGGGCATCTCGCTGCCGCGCACCAGTCGGGCGATGGCGTCGGCCGGCACGCCGGTGTCGAAGAGCGCACTGGCGCCGGGCGACATCGTGACGTTCTACCGCCCGGTGAGCCACGTCGGGATCTACGTCGGCAACGGTCAGGTCGTGCACGCCAGCACCAGCGGAAGCCCGGTCAAGACCTCCTCGATGGACGCGATGCCGTTCAACTCGGCCCGGCGGGTCTGACCGCCGTAGGGTCACCCGGTGATCTCCGAACGCCGGCCGCTCGCCCTCGTCACCGGTGCCTCGCAAGGCATCGGCGCCGCCGTCGCACGCCTGCTGGCGCCGCGCTACGACCTGCTCCTGGGCGGGCGGGACACCGAACGGCTGAAGGCGGTGGCCGATGAGGTCGCGACCGGGCCCGGCGAGGTGCGTCCGTGGCCGGTCGAGCTGACCGACCCGGACGCCGTCGCGACCGCCGTGGACGGCATCGACCGCCTGGACGTGCTCGTGCACTCCGCGGGCGTCGGGATGCTCGGCACCGTGGCCGAGACCCCGGCGTCGGTGTGGCGGGAGCAGTTCGACGTGAACGTCGTCGCCGTGGCAGAGCTGACCCGGCTACTCCTCCCGGCGCTGCGCGCGGCGGGGGAGAGCGACGTCGTGCTCCTCAACTCCGGCGCGGGCTTCACGGCCCGGCCGGGGTGGGCGTCGTACGCGGCCAGCAAGTTCGCGCTGCGCGCGTTCGGCGACGCGCTGCGCGAGGAGGAGACCCGCCACGGCGTGCGGGTGACGTCCGTGCACCCGGGCCGGGTGGACACCGAGATGCAGCGTGGCGTGGTCGAGCACGAGGGTGGTGTCTACGACGGGTCGCGGTTCCTGCGCCCGGAGTCGGTGGCCGCCGCCGTGCTGGCCGCTCTCACGGCGAGCCGGGACGCCCACATGACCGAGGTGGTCCTGCGTCCACGGGGCTGAACGCCGCCCCGCGGACGTGGACGGAACGCTAACCTCGATCCCATGGGGGACGAGGTCGATCGGAATCCGTCGATCCGGGTGTCGGACGCGGAACGCTCCGACACGGTGGAGCGGCTGAAGCTGGCCCAGCAGGAGGGGCGTCTGTCGCTCGTCGAGTACGACGACCGGTTGCAGCGGGCCTACTCCGCGGTCACCCGCGCGGATCTGGACACGCTCACCCATGACCTGCCGAGCGTTCACCGGACGGAGCTCCCGGCCGCCCGCCAGGAACGGGAGGCCGTGGAGAAGAAGGAGGCCAGGGCCGACCACATCAAACAGTGGCGGTCATGGGCCGGCACGTCGGTGCTGCTCACCGGGATATGGGCGATCATCTGCCTGGCGGCCGGTGATCTCATCTTCTTCTGGCCGATGTTCCCGATCGGCATCTGGGGTCTCGTGTTGCTGACCTCGACGTTCGACGGGAGCCGGGACAAGGGCACGAAGAGGGACGCGATCGAGGAGTGAGGCGCCCCCGCGGCCCGTCACCGGGCCGCGGGGCACCACGGCCACTCAGGCGACGTAGGGCTGTCCCGGCTGGTACGGCATGGCCGCGTCCTGCTTCGGGTTGACGCCGTACTGGTTCGGCGCCGGGTGACCGTCGGTCGCCCAGAACACGATCAGGATGATCGCGCCGACGATCGGGATCAGGGCGAGCAGCTGCCACCAGCCGGACTTGCCGGTGTCGTGCAGCCGCCGCGCGCCGACGGCGAGCGACGGGACGAGCACGGCCAGCTGGTAGATCCCGGTCAGGACGCCGGACGTCACGACGATCGAGCCGCCGCCCATCGAGCTGCTGGACAGGCCGAGCAGGTTGTCCAGGATCGTCAGGATGATGATGGCGATCGCGTTGAACAGCACGAACATCCAGAACTCGGTACGGCGGGCGCGCCCGGTGAAGTCCGCGTACTGGCGGAGCACCTTCATGTACCACTGCATCGGGGCCTCACAGGTCTCGTCGGGGTATCCGCCCCATGCGGATGCGATCTCACTCGCTGCTGCGGCGGGTGCCGTTACGGCACAAACAGATCGATCACCGTTTCCGCGACGAGGGGCCCGCGGCATAACATCGCCCCATGCTGGATCCGGGGCAGGTCGATCTCGGCGCCCTGGCCCACGCCCTGGACGACCGGACGCCGGGGATCCGCTGGTTCATCGACCCGAAGCGGGGCGAGGTCGGCTCGTTCTCGCACGGTGACCAGCCGGCCGACGGCTGGATCGCCATCGACTCCACGACCACCCGCGACGGCTACCGGGACATGTCCGACTTCACCGCCGCCGTCCAGCACCGGCGCGCCGCGGAGCTGCTGGACCGCGCGATCGACGGCCGCGGCGCGTTCCGCCGGTTCAAGAACGCGCTGTTCGAGTTCCCCGAGGTCCGCGACCAGTGGTACCGCTTCCGCGACGCGCGCTCGCGCCGTCGCGCGCTGGACTGGCTGGTGGACAACGGCCTGATCACCGCAGAGGCCGCGGAGCGCGAGGCCGCCCGCTACCCCGACCCGGCCCCGACGAACGAGGACGTGCCCGCCTCCGTGGCCGACGACCTCGCCGCCCTCTACGGGGACCGGCTGCGCCAGGTACTGCTGTTCGGGTCGTGGGCCAGCGGGGAAGGCTCGGTGGAGTCGGACCTGGACCTGCTCGTCGTGCTCGACGACCGCGGTGCCGCCGTACTGCCGTGGGAGGAGCTGCGCCAGCTGGACGACCTGCTGTGGCTGCACACCGAGCGCTCCGGCATCACGATCACGGTGCTTCCGATCGGTCAGTCGGAGATGTCCCGGCCCTTCGACCCCGCCGTCATCCGGGCCCGCGCCGAGGCGGTGCGGCTGCGGTGACCCCTGCCCACGGATTCGCAGGACACCGCCCGGGGATGGCCAGGGCCCGCTCCGAGCTGGCCGCGGCCGAACTGCTGGCCGACCACGGCTTCGCGAAGGCGTCCGTGTCCCGCTCGTTCCACGCGGCGTTCTTCGCGGCGGAGACCGCGCTCCTGGTGCTCGGCGAGACCCGCGCGCAGCACTCCGACGTGGTGTCCGCGTTCGTCCGGCGCGTCGTCCGCGAGCGCAGCCTCGACCCGCGGGCCGGTCACCGGCTGCGCTCGCTGTTCAACCGGTTCTGGCTGGCCGACCGGACCTACGTCGAGACCCCGCCCGCCGAGGCCACGGCCGCGCTGCGGGATGCGGCCTACGTCGTCGACGCGGTGGTGGACTGGCTCGCCGAGCCGTCGTTGTCCAGCCCGCCGGAGGCCGGCAACGGGGCGACCCGGATGCCGTCGAAACCCCGCCGCCGTCGCAACGTCCACTGAGCCCGGCGGCGCGGGTCAGAACAGGTCGCCGAAACCGCCGCCCCAGTCGTTGTCGCCGCCGAAGCCGCCCCAGTCACCGCCGCCCATGTCGCCGCCCATGTCGCCGCCCATGTCGCCGCCCATGCCGTCGGCCGCCATGCCGTCGGAGAACCCGTCGGCGTAGGCGGCGTCACCGACGCCGGACATGCCGCTGAACAGCGACGAGAACAGCAGCGCCGACCCGATGCCCCATGCACCGGCCACGAGCGCGGGCTTCCACCACGGCTCGGAGTACCAGCCGCGCGGGACCGGGCGGCCGGCGACCGTACCGCCGGGGTAGTAGTGGTTGTTCCGGTCCGACGGCACCGGCGATGCGCCGTACGAACGGCCCTCGACCTCGACCTCACGGTCCTCGGTGACCTCGCCCGCGCGGGCCTGGCCGGGCAGCGGTGGCAGCTCCGGGCCGGGGTCGAGTCCCATCGCGGTCCGCGCGGCGCGCACGTAGTAGAGGCCCTCGTACGCCGTCTCGGTCACGCCGCGGGCCTGCGCGACCGTGCGCGCCTGCTCCATCTGGGAACCGGCCGCGTTGTAGCGCTCCGCCGCGTCCGCGATCGCCTGTTTCGACGGCTCGTCGGTGCCGGTCAGGGCCAGCACCTGGCCGCCGAGGCGCTCCACCCAGCGGCGCGCGTCGGCCTTCGCGTCCTCGAGCTCGTTCGCCTTCTCCGCGTTGTGCCGACGCATCAGCCACACGGCGCCGGCGACGATCGCCACGATCACGAGCAGGGTCAGCAGGGTCCCGGCCATCTCGTACCTCCTGACCCGTCAACGGCCGGGAGGCGCCCGGCGTTCCCTACCGGACGACGTTCACCAATCGCCCTGGCACGACGATGACCTTCTTCGGCTCCGCACCCTCCAGCGCCGCGGCGATCTTCTCGTCGGCCAGCGCCGCGGCCCTCACGTCGTCCTGCCCGGCGTCGGCGGGCACCGTCACCCGGGACCGGACCTTGCCGTTCAGCTGGATCGGGTACTCGACGGTGTCCGCGGTCAGGTACCGCTCGTCGGCCACCGGGAACGGCTCGTAGGCCAGCGAGGAGTCGTGGCCCAGCTTGCGCCACAGCTCCTCGGACAGGTGCGGCGTCAGCGGGGACATCATCAGCACCAGCGGCTCGGCCACCGACCGCGGCACCGCGGCGCCGCGCTTGGTCAGGTGGTTGTTCAGCTCGATCAGCTTCGCGGCGGCCGTGTTGTAGTGCAGCGCCGGGTAGTCGGCCCGGACGCCGGCGATCGCCTTGTTCAGCGCGCGCAGCGTGTCCTCGTCCGGGGCGTCGTCGGTGACCGTCGGCTCGCCGGACCATTCGTCGACCAGGTTGCGCCACACCCGTTGCAGGAACCGCTGGGGTCCGACGACGTCCCGGGTCGACCAGGGCCGCGACGCCTCCATCGGTCCGGTGTACATCTCGTACAGCCGGAACGTGTCCGCGCCGTAGCGGTCACACATCTCGTCCGGCGTCACGACGTTCTTCAGCGACTTGCCCATCTTCCCGTACTCCTGGTGCACGGGCTGGCCGTTCCACGTGAAACCGCCGTCGGCGCTCTCCACGACCTCCTCGGCGGGCACGTACAGCCCGCGCGCATCGGTGTAGGCCCAGGCCTGGATGTAGCCCTGGTTGAACAGCTTCCGGAACGGCTCCTCGCTGGTCACGTGGCCCAGGTCGAACAGCACCTTGTGCCAGAACCGGGAGTACAGCAGGTGCAGGACGGCGTGCTCGACGCCGCCGACGTACAGGTCGACACCGCCGGGATCGCTGGTGCCTGGCTGCGCCTTCGTCTGGTCGGGGCCCAGCCAGTACTGCTCGGCCTCCGTCGAGACGAACCGCTCGTCGTTGTCCGGGTCCAGGTAGCGCAGGTAGTACCAGCACGAGCCGGCCCACTGCGGCATCGTGTTCGTCTCGCGCCGGTAGGTCTTCGGGCCGTCACCCAGGTCCAGCTCGACGGTCACCCACTCCGTCGCCCGCCCCAGCGGCGGCTCCGGCTCGGTGTCCGCGTCCGCCGGGTCGTAGGCACGGGGCGCGTAGTCGTCCACGTCCGGCAGCACGACGGGCAGCTGGTCCTCGGGCAGTGCGATCGGACCGTGCTCGTCCCAGACGATCGGGAACGGCTCGCCCCAGTAGCGCTGCCGGGAGAACAGCCAGTCCCGCAGCTTGTAGACGACGACGCCCTCGCCGTCGCCCCGTGCGGACAGCCAGTCGATGATCGCCCGCTTCGCGTCCGCGACACCCAGGCCGTCCAGGCTGATCTCCGGGTTCGACGAGTTGATCGCCGGCCCGTCGCCGACGTACGCCTCGCCGTCGAAGCCCTCGGACGGCTGGACGGTCCGCACGATCGGCAGGCCGAACGCGAGAGCGAAGTCCCAGTCGCGCTGGTCCTGTCCGGGCACCGCCATGATCGCGCCGGTGCCGTAGCCCATCAGCACGTAGTCGGCGACGAACACCGGGATGTCCTGGCCGTTCACCGGGTTCGTGGCGAACGCGCCGGTGAACACGCCGGTCTTGTCGCGGTTCTCCTGGCGGTCCAGTTCGGACTTGCGGCCGGCCTCGGCGCGGTAGGCGTCGACGGCCTCGGCCGGCGTACGGGCGCCGCCGGTCCACCGCTCGTCGGTGCCGTCGGGCCAGACACCGGGTGTCAGCGAATCGACCAGCGGGTGCTCCGGCGCCAGCACCATGTAGGTCGCGCCGAACAGCGTGTCCGGACGGGTGGTGAACACCTCGATCGGGTCGGTACCCGCGACGGCGAACCGCACCCGCGCGCCCTCGGAACGACCGATCCAGTTGCGCTGCATCGCCTTGACCGAGTCCGGCCAGTCGACCCGGTCCAGGTCGTCGGCCAGCCGGTCGGCGTACGCGGTGATCCGCATCATCCACTGCTTCAGGTTCCGGCGGAACACCGGATAGTTGCCGCGCTCGGAGCGGCCGTCCGCCGTGACCTCCTCGTTCGCCAGCACCGTGCCCAGCCCGGGGCACCAGTTCACCGGCGCCTCGGAGATGTAGGCCAGCCGGTACGAGTCGATCAGTGCGCGGCGCTCGGTCTCGTCCAGCTCCGTGTACGGACGTCCGTCCGGAGTCGGACGCTCACCGGACTCGAACCCGGCACGTAGCTCCGCGATCGGGCGGGCGCGACCGGCGTCGGTGTCGTACCAGGACTCGAAGATCTCGCGGAAGATCCACTGGGTCCACCGGTAGAACGGGATGTCCGTGGTCGCGACCGAGCGGCGCTTGTCGTGCGCCAGGCCCAGCTGGCGCAGCTGGGCGCGGTAGCGCTCGATGTTCGCCTCGGTCGTCGCGCGCGGGTGGGTTCCGGTCTGCACCGCGTACTGCTCGGCGGGCAGGCCGAACGCGTCGAAGCCCATCGGGTGCAGCACGTTGTGCCCGGTCATGCGCAGGTAACGGCCCAGCACGTCGGTGCCGATGAAGCCCAGCGGGTGCCCGACGTGCAGTCCCGATCCGGACGGGTACGGGAACATGTCCATCAGGTAGAACTTCGGCTTCTCCGAGCCGGGCTCGCCCGGGTTGGGCGCGTGGAACGTGCCCTCGCGCTCCCAGACGTCCTGCCACTCGCCCTCGATCCGGGCGGCCATCGCGGCGTCGTAGCGGTAGGGCGGCTGGTCGGCCGGAGCCGTCCGGCCGGTCGCGCTGGTGTCGGTGCTCATCTTCCGCTTCACCTCGGTGGTTCTCTCGTGACGGCCCGCACGTCGACCGGGCCGGAACACAGGCGACCCCTCCGCCACCGGGGCAGGAGGGGTCGTCGCCGCGTCACCGAGCCGGTCTGGGGCTCAGGTCGACGCGGCGCCGGGAAGTCGGAACGTCCGGCGGGCCGTGCACATGTGACCAGGGTAGCCCGCGTACCCGGTCCACCTCGATCGGGTTCCGGCGGGTTGCCGGTCCGGCAAGGATCCATGCGCATCCGTTCCGGCGCGTGCAGAGTCGCGGCCGACACTGCGAGCACGAGAGGACAGGGCATGACCGACACCGCCCACGACCCCACCGGCGGCCACACGGACGCGAACGAGTTCTGGGAGGAGCGCTACCGCGACGGCGGCGGGCACGGAGGCGACCGCCCGAACGCCCGGCTCCCGGAGCTGGTCGCAGACCTCGGGCCGGGCGCCGTCCTGGACCTGGCGTGCGGCCCCGGCGGGGACACGCTCTGGTTCGCCGGGCACGGATGGCACGTCACGGCCGTCGACATCTCCTCGGCGGCGACGACGCGGCTGGCCGAGCGTGCCGCGGAGCGCGGGTTCGGCGACCGCGTCCGCACCGAGCGCCACGACCTGGCCGAGACGTTCCCGACGGGCGAGTTCGACCTGGTCTCGGCGTTCTACTTGCACACGCCGTTCGAGCTCGACCGGGTCTCGGTCCTCCGCACGGCAGCCCGTGCGCTGCGTCCCGGCGGGCACCTGCTCGTCGTCGACCACAACGACGTCGCGCCGTGGATGTCGGTCGACGATGGCCACCGGTTCCCGACGCCGCAGGAGATCGCCGACGCGCTCGCGCTCGACCCGGCGGAGTGGACGACGGTCCGGGCGGACCGACCTCGGCGCGAGGCCACCGGCCCGGATGGGACGACGGCGACCGTGACCGACGGCGTCCTGCTGATCCGCCGCTCATGACCGACCGCACGCCGCCGGCCACGGAGAACGACGAGAAGTCCGTCCTGCTCGGGTTCCTCGACCACCTGCGCGATGCCGTCGCGACCAAGGCGGCCGGCGTGCCGGAGCGGGACGTCCGGGCGGCGGGCGTCCCGTCCGGCACGAACCTGCTCGGGCTCGTCACGCACCTGACCGCCGTCGAACGGTTCTACTTCCTCGGCGAGCAGCCGCGGAGCTGGCCCGGAACGTTCCGGGCGCCCTCGTCGGTGTCCGCCGAGGACGCGATCGCCGCCTACCGGGCCGCCGTCGCCGAGGCGGACGCCGTGATCGCGGAGTGCACCGACCTCGCCGCACCCGCGCCACGGTGGCCCCGTCGCGGTGGCGCACCGGCGATGCGGTGGGTGCTGGCGCACATGATCGAGGAGACCGGACGGCACGCCGGGCACATGGACATCCTGCGCGAGCAGATCGACGGCGCCACCGGACGCTGAGCCGCCCGGGGAGGTATCTACCCTGGTGATGTGCCCACAACCCTGCGTCTCGTGCTGGCCGGTGTCCTCGTGCTGGCCGGACTCGTGCTGGTCGTGGTCGCCACGCTGGGGGCGACCTCACGGCTTCCGCGCAACCGCTTCGCCGGCGTCCGGACCCGGGCGAGCCTGCGCAGCGGTGCGGCGTTCGCCGCGGCGAACCGGGTCGCGGCGCCGCCGGCGGGCGC
Source organism: Pseudonocardia endophytica (assembly GCF_004339565.1). GTDB lineage: Bacteria > Actinomycetota > Actinomycetes > Mycobacteriales > Pseudonocardiaceae > Pseudonocardia > Pseudonocardia endophytica. The sequence continues at coordinate 3,809,698 of NZ_SMFZ01000001.1, read as the reverse complement.
GGCCGGCGTGATCGCGCTGGTCGGCGGCGTCGCGCTGGCCGCCACCCCGGGATCGGTCCTGGCCTGGGTGTTCGTCGCCGTCTCGGTGATCGGGACGGTGCTGCTGGCCGGCGTCGGCGGCGTGGTCGGCGATCGCGCTGCCGCAGCGGTGCAGCCGGAACCGGCTCCGACGTGCGGCGGGACGTGCGCCGGGTGCGACCTGGTCGCCGGCTGCGGTCCCGGTCGGACCGTGGACGAGGGGACCGTCACCAGCCCATCGAGCCCGGGCCGCCCTTGAACGGGCCGACGACCTCGTCGGTGACCCAGCCGCCGTAGAACCCGCCCGGCTGCGGGCGGACGACCTCGCCGTCCAGCGTGATCTCGTCGAACGGCGCGACGTAGACGGCGACCCGGTCGGTCAGCTCCGGGTAGCGCCGGTCCGGTTCCGGGTACCACCAGCCGACCGCACGGAGCGGCTCCGCGCCGGGCACGGTCACGTCGACGTAGCTCGCGACGCCCTTCCACTCGCAGAACGTGCTGTGTCGTCCCCACCCCGTCGGCTTCGCCGACGACCGTCCCCCGGGCTCGACCGGCACCAGCATGCCGTCGGTGAACGCGGTCCGCGGGACGTAGTACGTCGGGGGATGGCTGGTCTCCAGGACGCGCACCAGGTCGTCGGACTCGGCGACGACGGCGCCCGCGTGCCGCAGCACGGCGCGGCGGTGCATCCGCTCCGCGCGCGGGGGACGCGGGTAGTCCCACACCGACTCCTGACCCGGGCCCGGCCGCTCGGGGCTCGGACGTCGATCGAACATGAGTATGACCTGCCCGTCCCGGTGATCGTCCACCTCGACGCTAGCGCCGCATCGCGAAACGTTCGGCACCGATCTCGGAGGCCCAGGCGCCCGCAGGCGGCGTTGCCGCCCTTGCGAAGACGCCCGGTATGAGCTGCGGGCGGCGCCTTGCCTGCGAACGCCTGGATCCGCCGATTCCGGCACCAACGTTGCGCGACACGACACTAGCGCCGATCCGGGGGAGGGCGCACGCCTGCCGGACGTCGCAGGCGCCACCACACGAGTGCCCCGTACCCGACGACGGCGACCAGGAGCCCGACACCGGTCCCGGCATCCAGGGAGCCGGCAGCGGCCAGGACGAGAACGGCGACCGCGGCCAGAACTCCCATGCCGAGCGCGGCCGAGACGGCAACCCGGCGCCGCCCGGTCACGGCCGTCCTCCCTCGGCCTGCGGTGTCGATCCGGCCCCACGCGTCCGTGCCGCGCCGGCCGTGCGTGCGAGCTCGATGAAGTCCGCGACCGCGCGCCACCGGTCCGCCGGTGGATCGGACACGCCGGAGATCGCGGCCGGATCCTCGCGGTAGGCGTCGCCGATCCGACGGCCGACGTCCGGGTCACCCCCCGAGAACCGGGCCCCGAGCTCGTCGAGGCGTCCGACCAGCCGCCGCACGGCCGGGTCGTCCGGCCGTGCACCTGCGGTCAGCAACGCGTCGGCCCGCCGGTACAGCTGCGGCCACTCGATCTCGAGCATGTAGTGCGCGGCAGGACCCGCTGCCCGGACAGCGGCGCCGACGGCGTCGATCTGGTCGGGGTCGAGGTGCTCGCCCAGCACCGAGCCGTCCGGGCCGTGCTGGGCGCGCACCGCGGCGAGCAGCACGTCCGCCGTCACGGCGGACTGCTCGTCCAGGCTCCGTTCGACCTGGACCAGCCGGTCGCGCAGGGTGCTCAGGTCGGTGAGGCGGCGGTCGACGTCGGCCAGCTGGTCGGAGACGATCCGCCGGGTGTCGGCACCGCCGTCGAGACACGTGGCGATGCTGTCGAGCGTCAGGCCCAGGCTGCGCAGCCCCAGTATCCGGTACAGGCGGAGCAGGTCGTCGGAGTCGTACTCGCGGTGCCCGCCGTCGGTCCGTGCCGATGGCGAGAGCAACCCGATCGAGTCCCAGTACCGCAGCGTCCGTTGGCTGAGCCCGCTCGACGCCGCGAGCGCTCCGACCCGCCACCGGCGGCTCTGTTCGGTCATGCTTCGAGCATCGGCCATGACGCGGCGTCAGGTTCAAGACCGATCCGGCGGATGCGTGCGCTAGTGCCGTGTCGCGCAACGTTGGTGCCGGAATCGGCGGATCCAGGCGTTCGCAGGCAAGGCGCCGCCCGCAGCTCATACCGGGCGTCTTCGCAAGGGCGGCAACGCCGCCTGCGGGCGCCTGGGCCTCCGAGATCGGTGCCGAACGTTTCGCGATGCGGCACTAGTTGTGCGCCGGATTGAGCGGATACGTCGCCAGCAGCGCCAGCGGCACACCCTGGCGGCGCAGCACGCGCTCCCAGAGCTGGTCGTGCGTCCCGGCCAGCACGTCGTCCGGCAGGGCAGGGACCACGAACCAGTCCCCGCGCGAGATCTCACCCGCCAGCTGTCCGGCGTCCCAGCCGGAGTAGCCGGCGAACACCCGCAGGCCGCGCAACCGCGGGGCGAGCGGGCCCGGATCGGAATCCAGGTCGACGAGCTGGACCGGCTCCCGGACCGACATGACGCCGTTCAGGCCGGAGTTCGTCTGCCCCGTGCGCAGCGCGGCCAGGCACAGCGCGGTGCCGCTCTCCACCGGCCCGCCGACGAACAGCGACCGCGGCTCGGTGGCGAGCTTCGCCCACGCCGGCAGCACGTCCTGCACCTCGGCCGGCCCCGGCCGGTTCAGCACGACCCCGAGGCTGCCCTGGGGGCGGTGCTCGATGACGTAGACGACGGTCCGTGCGAAGTTCGGGTCCGTCAGGCCGGGCGCGGCCACCAGCAGGCTGCCCGGCGACACCGGAGGAGGGGCCCCTGGTCCGGCCCGGTGATCGCGCACGTTCCCATCGTTGCACCCGCGCGAGCGAAGTACGCTCACCACCCGTGCGGATTTCGACGACCGGCCCGGAGCAGGCGACCGGGTTCGGCCGTGGAGGAATCTCCTTGCTCCATCTGCTGCGTGACAGCAGGTTCGGACGTCTTCTGGCGGTGCGCCTGTCGGCCCAGTGGGCGGACGGGCTGTTCCAGGCCGCGCTCGGCGGCGCCGTGCTGTTCAACCCGGAACGCGAGGCCGACCCGCTGCTCGTCGCGTCCGGGCTCGCCGTGATGCTGCTGCCGTACTCGCTGCTCGGACCGTTCGCGGGCGCGCTGCTCGACCGCTGGGACCGACGGCGGGTGCTCGCCGGCGCGAGCCTGCTGCGCGCCGTACTCGTCACCGGTGTGGCCGGGGCGCTGGCCGCGGGATGGGGCGGGCCGGGACTGTTCGCGCTGGCACTGGCCGTGACCGGGGTGAACCGGTTCGTGCTCTCCGGGCTGTCCGCGGCGCTGCCGCACACCATCGCGGACCGGGCCGGGCTGGTCGCGGCGAACACGGCGTCGGTGACGGCGGGCGCCGCCGTCGCGGCGCTCGGCGCCGTGTGCGCGGTCGGACTGCGGGCCGTGTTCGGGTCCGGTGACGCCGGGTCGGCGCTCGTCACGCTCGTCGGCTGCCTCGGCTCGGTGGTCGCGGCCGGGCTCGCACTCGGGTTCGCGCGTCGCGGGCTCGGTCCGGACGGGGACCACAGGGACCACGGGGACCGGATCGGGGTGCTGCGCGACGTCGCGGGCGGCCTGCTCGCCGGGGCGCGTGCGACGGCGGCCACGCCGGCCGTGGCGGCGCCGTTCCTCGGTCTGGTCGCCCACCGGCTGGCGTTCGGCATCAACACGCTGCTGATGCTCATGCTGTTCCGCGCCGTGTTCACCGCGGGCGTCGGCGGCATGCTCGGCGTCGGCGCGGTCGTCCTACTCACGGCGGCAGGGCTCGGCGCGGCCGCGCTGCTGACCCCGTGGCTCGTGGCGCGCCTCGGCATCACGACGACCGTCCGGGTCGCGCTCGGCGGCGCGGCGGTCGCCCAGCTGACGGTGGCGTCCGCGCTCGTCCTGCCGGTGGTCCTGGTGACGGCGTTCGCGCTCGGCGTGTGCGGCCAGGTCGTGAAGCTCTGCGCCGACGCCGGCGTGCAGGCCGGTGCCGACGACGCCGTCCGCGGGCGGATCTTCTCGCTGTTCGACGCCGTGTTCAACGTCTGTTACGTCCTCGCCGTGACCGCGGCGGCGTTCGCCGCGCCCCCGGACGGGGACTCGCCCGCACTGCTGGCCGTGGCCGGCGTCCTCTACCTGGCCGGGCTGGGAGCGCACATCGCGTACGGACGATTCATACGTTCGTATAGGACGTACGTCTAGACGCCGTTCTCGGCGGCCCAGGCACGGAGCTCCGCCTCGGCGCGCTCCGGCCCCAGCGGTCCCTGCTCCATCCGCAGCGCCAGCAGGTGCTTGTACGCCGTGCCGACGACCGGGCCGGGCCCGACACCGAGCAGCTCCATGATCTGGTTGCCGTCCAGGTCCGGCCGGATCGCGTCCAGCTCCTCCTGCTTGCGGAGATCGGCGATCCGGTTCTCGAGACCGTCGTAGCTGCGCTGCAGTGCGGCGGCGCGACGACGGTTGCGCGTCGTGCAGTCCGAGCGCACCAGCTTGTGCAGGCGGTCCAGCAGCTTCCCGGCGTCCGTGACGTAGCGGCGCACGGCCGAGTCCGTCCACTCGCCCTTGCCGTAGCCGTGGAAGCGCAGGTGCAGGTAGACGAGCTGGCTGACGTCCTCGATGACCGACTTCGGGTACTTCAGCGCACGCAACCGCTTGCGGGTCATCTTCGCGCCGACCACCTCGTGGTGGTGGAAGCTCACCCGCCCGTCCGGCTCCTTGCGGCGGGTGGCCGGCTTGCCGATGTCGTGCAGCAGCGCGGCGAGCCGCAGCACCAGGTCCGGTCCGTCGTACTCGAGGTCGATCGCCTGCTCGAGCACCACCAGCGAGTGCGTGTAGACGTCCTTGTGCTGCATGTGCTCGTCGACCTCGAGGCGCATCGCGGGCACCTCCGGGACGACCTTCTCGGCCAGGCCGGTCTCGACCATCAGCTCGAGCGCACGCCGCGGCTGCTCGCCGAGCACAAGCTTGGAGAACTCGGCCTGCACGCGCTCCGCGGTGATCCGGTCCAGCTCGCCCGCCATCGCCGTCATCGCCGCGACCACCCGGTCGGACGGCGTGAAGCCCAGCTGGGAGACGAACCGCGCGGCGCGCAGCATCCGGAGGGGATCGTCGGAGAACGAACGCTCCGGAGCGTCCGGGGTGTCCAGCACGCCATGAGCCAGGGCGGCCAGCCCGCCGTGCGGGTCGACGAAGCGCCGCTCGTCGCCCGCCAGCTCCACGGCCATCGCGTTCACCGTGAAGTCGCGCCGGACCAGGTCGCCGAGCACGTCGTCGCCGAAGCGGACCTCGGGGTTGCGGGAGGCACCGTCGTAGGTGTCCGCGCGGAACGTGGTGATCTCCAGCATGTGGTCCCCGCGGCGGGCGCCGACGGTGCCGAACGCGATGCCGGTGTCCCAGGTCGCGTCCGCCCATCCCGACACGATGTCGAGGATCGCCTCCGGGCGGGCATCGGTCGTGAAGTCGAGGTCACCGGACGGGCGCTTCAGCAGCGCATCCCGCACGCTGCCGCCGACCAGGTAGAGCAGGTGGCCGCGCGCGGCGAACCGGGCGGCCAGCTCGTCGGCGACGGCGGGCACGTCGAGCATCTCGACCACGGCGTTCTCCTGGGCACGGTGCAGCTCGTCGCTCGCCGAGCGGTCCTTCGATGAGGAGGACACGGCCGCGGACGTGGCGCGAGCGGAGATCGTGAGGGACGACGACACGACGGGCCAGTGTAGGCATCACCTGCGGGGCACCTCGAACGTGTTCCCGCGCAGGGGTGTGACGATCGCTCCCCGGTCGTGGCGCCCACCGCGTCGTTGGCCGGTCGACAGGCCCCGCTCTCGTTACCATCGCCACATGTCCACCTCCCGCGGCCGCTCCTCCGCCGGTCGTGGCGCGGGACGGGCACGACGGTCCGCGGATCGGCGGCGGCGCCTGCGCACGGTCGACGAGACGTCGGCGGGTGGTCTGGTCGTGGACCGCAACCGCGGTGCGGCCGCTCTGATCGGCCGTCTCGACCGGCGCGGACGGCTCCTGTGGTCGCTCCCCAAGGGCCACATCGAGGCAGGTGAGACGGCGGAGCAGGCGGCGGTGCGCGAGGTCGAGGAGGAGACCGGCATCATCGGCCGCGTGCTGGCACCGCTGGGCACCATCGACTTCTGGTTCGTCGCCGAGGACCGACGCGTGCACAAGACCGTCCACCACTTCCTGATGCGCGCCCTCGGCGGCGAGCTCAGCGACGACGACGTGGAGGTGGCCGAGGTCGCCTGGGTGCCGCTGGACGAGCTGGAGGGCCGGCTCGCCTACGCCGACGAGCGACGGCTCATCCGGCACGCCACGACGCTGCTGGAGGAGACGGCGTGAGGAAGGTCGCGGCCCTGGTCGCGATCGTCCTGCTCGCCCTGCTGGGCACCGACGCGGCGGCGCTCGCCGCGCCGACCGCCCCGCCGGCCCCGACGGCGGACACCCCGTCCCGCGCTCCGCAGCAGGCGCAGCCGTCCCCGATCCGCCTCAACCTGTCCACGATGAGCCCCCGGGTGGTCACCGCAGCCGGGCCCGCGGAGCTCGTGGTCACCGGGTCGATCACGAACACCGGCACCACCCCGGTCGACAACGTCGGCGTCCGCACCCAGCGCGGCGCGCCGCTGGGCAGCGAGTCCGAGATGCGGTCGGCACTCGAGGGCGAGGCCGCGGTGGATGCGGTCACCCCGGCGTTCACCGACCTCGGCACGCTCGCACCGGGCGCCACGGTGCCGTTCCGCTACTCCGTCCCGTTCACCGGTGACCCCGCGACGACGCTCGGGCTCACCGAGCCGGGCACCTACCCGCTGCTGGTCAACGTGAACGGTGCCGCCGGCGGCGAGCGGTCCCGGTTGGCGTCGGCCAGGACGCTTCTGCCGGTCTCCGGCCTTCCCGGCGCTCCACCGCCCGCCGCTCCGCAGGCCGCCTCGCCGTTCAGCGTGCTCTACCCGATCACCGAGGCGCCGAAGCGGATCCCGCCGGTGCCCGGCGAGGAACCCGTGCTCACCGACGACGAGCTCGCCACCTCGTTCGCGCCGGGCGGGCGCCTCCGCGGGCTGGTGGACGCGCTCACCCAGCAGGCGCCGACCGGCAGTCCGGTCCGCACCTCCGTCTGCCTCGCCGTCGACCCGGAGCTGGTCGCGACGGCCGCCGCGATGCGCGGCGGGTACCAGGTCGCCGCACCGGGCGGCCCGCTCGTGCCGGGCCGCGGCGCGGACGCCGCCGGCCAGTGGCTCGACGCACTGTCCGCGACGGCGCGCGGGAGCTGCGTGATGGCGCTCCCGACGTCCGACGCCGACCTGGTGTCGCTGGTCAGGGGCGGGCAGGCCGATCTCGCGCGGACGGCCGTGGAGCAGGGGAGGGACACGCTCTCCCGCGATCTCGGCGTCCCGGTGCTGGGCGGCACGGTCTGGCCGTCCTCCGGGGTGCTCGACGACCCGACGCTCGGAGCACTGCCGGGTACGACGTCGCTGCTGCTCTCGTCGGAGGGCGTCGGCGGCACGAACACCGCACGCACATCCGGGGTGGTCGCCGTGAACGGCCCGCGGGGGCCGGTCCGCGCCGTACTGACCGACCCGCTGCTGACCCAGGCCGCAGGCGGCGCACCCGATCTCGGGACCGACCGCCCGGCCACCGGCGACGTCGTGGCGGGCGGCGACGGACCGCTGTCCGCGCAGGACCTCCTCGGCACGCTCGCCTACCGGACCGCGCGGGGCCCCGGCGACGGTCCGGTGGTGGTGGCGCCCCCGCACCGGTGGACGGCCGACGGCGCGGCCGCGGCCGGCCTGCTGTCCGGGATCGCCTCGCTGATCGCCGACGGCAGGCTCGCGCCGACCGGCCTGTCCGCCATCACGTCGACGGCGCCGGTCGGCGACGCCACGACCGGGACCGGACGGCTCTACTACCCGGTCCAGGCCGGCAGCGCCGAGGTGCCCGCCTCCGCCGTGGCCGTGGTGGCCGACCAGATCCGCGCGATCGGCGAGCTGCAGGGCGCGGCGGAGGCACGCACCGGTGTCGGCGCCAGCCCGGAGGACGTGTTCGGCTCGCTGCGGCTCGGCATGCTGCGGGCGGTGTCCGGCGCGTGGCGCGGCGACCCGGCCGCGGCGGACTCCAACGCGGCGATCGTCGCCGACCGCGTCGACCGCCTGCGCGGGACGGTGCGCGTGCTCGAGCCACCGAGCCCGTACTCGCTCGGTACCAGCGACGCTCCGCTGCTGATCACGGTCGCGAACGGGCTCCCCGTGACGATGAACGTCCGGGTCGTGCTGTCCACGTCGTCCGGCCTGCGGATCGCGCCGATCCCGGAGCAGGCCGTGCCGCCGCTCGGACGGATCCAGGTCCGGGTGAGCGCGAAGGTCACCCGCGCCGGCCAGTTCAGCGTCGACGCCGGGCTGCGCACGCCGTCCGGGGCCGTGCTCGGGCCGGACACCCGGCTGCGGGTGCGCTCGACCGTGTACGGCGAGGTCACGGTGTGGCTGACCGCGGTCGCGGGCGCGGTCTTCCTGGTGCTCGTCGTACGACGGATCCTGCGGAGGATCCGCCCCGACGGCGACCCGCCGTCGTCGTCCGGACCTCCACCGGACCCTCCGGACCGCGGACCGCCGCGCGGGGGCGACGGCACCGACCCGAACTCCGCGACCGTCCCGACACGGGTGTCCGGGACACCCCGCGCGCCAGCGGGAGCCCGTCCGGCCGCACCCCGTCCGGCCGAGGCGCCGGTGGCGCCGCGCCCGGACGGACGAACCGGGCCCGTGCGCCGACCGGTACCGCCGCCCCACACCGGCGAGCCCGACCAGCCCCGGAGACGACCGTGAGGGAGCCCGTCCACCCGCTCGCCGCCACGTCCGCGCCGGTCGGCGCGCTCAAACGCCTCACCGGCGCGCCTACAGCAACGGCTGTTGCGAGCGCGACGTGGCCGATCCCACCCCGCCGAGCGGGTACCAGGTCGGTCTCACCGGGTCGTCCGGACGGGTGGCGGTGAAGTAGTCTTGGGCGGTTGGCAGGGCTCCGGACGTCATGGGAGGTCGAGGCCGTTGAGCGGGCACACGGAACAGCGTGCCGCCCGCACCGGTACCGACCCGACCGACGAGCTCCCGGACGACGAAACGGAGGGCCCTGCCGTGGGACGCCCGGACGCATCGACCGACGTGCCGGCCCGAGAGACCGGGCCCGCGCCGTCGGCCTCCGAGCAGACGCGGCGGACCCCGAGTCCGATCCCGCGCGTCCCCGCACAGGCCCGTCCTACCGACCGGTTGCCGGTCGCGCGTGACGTCGTCGGGACGGCGGCGGGCTCGTCGCTGACCGACCGGTACGTGCTGCGTCAGCGTGTCGGCTCCGACCAGGGCGCGGGCGCCGAGTTCTGGCGGGCCGAGGACACCGTCCTGCGCCGCCCGGTCGCGATCACCGTCCTGCGCAGGCTCCCCGCCGACGACCGCTCCGACGACCCCGAGGGCGCCGCCCGCGCCGGCGAGATGGTCGTCCGCGCGCTGCGATCGGGCTGCTTCGAGCACAGCGGCAGCGCGCGCCTGCTGGACGTGCTGGCACCGGGCAGCGAGGGCCTGCCGGAGGACGTGCTCGGCGCCGCCGTCGCCGAATGGGTCCCGGGGCGGAGCCTGACCGAGGTCGTGTCCGGTGGCCCGATCCGGGCGCTGCGCGCCGCTCGCATGGTCGAGCCGCTCGCCGCCGCGGCGACGGAAGCCCACCAGCAGGGACTCGTGCTCGGCTGCGACCACCCGCAGCGGATCCGGATCACGCCGGACGGGCGGGCCCAGCTGGCGTTCCTGCTGCCGCGCCCGTCGGTGTCCGCGAGCGACGACGTCCGCGGTCTCGGGGCGATCCTCTACACGCTGCTGACCCGCCGGTGGCCGCTGTCGGTCGCCGACGCCGCCCGTGCCGAACTGGTGGCCGCGGAGCGCACGCCGTCGGGCCGGCTGCGCACGCCGTCGTCGCTGCGCCCCGGTGTGCCGCTCGAACTGGACACGCTGTGCGTCGGCGCGCTCGGGCACGGCGACGGGGCGGGCCGCGTGCACACCGCCGCGGCCGTCCACCGGATGCTGACCGAGATCCTCGCCGAGGAGGACGAGGCGGCGCTGTTCCCGCCGCTGCGCGACGGCACCGCGTCCGAGCCGGACGACGTGTGGCAGGACGAGGACCGCGTGCCGGACGCGCGTCGCGACCCGGTGCGCCGGCGCAACCTGATGGTCGGTCTCGCCGTGCTGGGCGTCGGCGTGCTGATCGTGCTGGGCTACCTCGGCGTGCAGCTCGGATCGTTGTTCGGCGAGGGCCGCGGCGCGCCGCCGGTGGTCGTGGGTTCCGGTCCGCCCGGCGCGTCCGCGCCCGCGCAACCGGGTGCCAGCGCACCGGTGACGAACGCGTCGCTGTCCGTGTACGACCCGAACGGCGACGGCGACAACGTCGGCACGGTCTCCCGTGCGACCGACGGCGATCCGAACACGGTGTGGAAGACCCAGGAGTACCGCCAGCAGCTGCCCGCCCTGAAGCCCGGCATCGGGCTCATGGCCTCGTTCGTGTCCACCGAGCAGCTCTCCGACCTGGTGATCGACTCGAACAGTCCCGGAACGGTCGTCGAGGTGCGCAGCGCACCGACGCCGGACGCCGACTTCGGCCTGACGGTCCCGATCACGACGGTCACGCTGCAGCAGGGCCGCACGACCGTGCCGCTGACCCAGAGCCAGCCGACCCAGCACCTGCTCCTGTGGATCACGAAGCTCGGCGGCGGCGAGGGCAACTACGTCTCGGAGATCGGCGAGGTCACGTTCGACCGCGCCTCGCCCTGAACCGTTCACGGATGTGACGGGCTCGGGCCGATCGGCCCCGGTCGGCCGACGCGCCTGCCTACCGTTGCCGGGTGACCACCTCGACCGGGCCGGGAGCCGCACGTCGCGGCACCGGCCCGTCCGAGCTCGACGAGCTGTTCCGGACCCACCGCGACCGTCTCTGGTCCGTGGCGGTGCGGACGCTGGGCAACCGCGCCGACGCCGAGGACGCCGTGCAGGAGACGTTCGTGGCGGCACTGCGCTCCGGCTCCGGCGGCTTCCGCGGCGAGGCCGACCCCGGGACGTGGCTGTACCGGATCCTGATGAACAAGTGCATCGACCGGATGCGCGCCCACCCGGAACCGGACGTCGGGCAGGACACCTCACCGGACCCGGTGGGCGGGGTCGCGACCCGGCTCGTCGTCGACGAGGCCCTCGGCCTGCTGCCGCCGGAGCAGCGCGCGGCCGTCGTCCTGGTGGATGTGCACGGGTGGCCGGTCGCCGAGGCGGCCCGGATCCTCGACGTGGCGGAGGGGACGGTCAAGAGCCGCTGCGCCCGCGGGCGGTCCCGGCTGCTCGAACTGCTCGGCCACCTGCGGGAGGAACCGTGACCACCCCGGAGGACCGGCTCCGCTCCGAACTGGCCGCGCTGGCGGACGTGCCGATGCCACCCGACGTCGCCGACCGCGTCGAGCGGGCGACCGTGCGAGAGCTGCGGTCGGCCGGCGGATCGGTGCGAGCGGAGCTCTCGGCCGGCCCGGACGCGGCGACCCGCGTCCCGGTGCTGCCCGGCGGAGCGGTCGGCGACGCCGGGGCCACTCCGTCGCGCCCCCGCCGCCCTCGTCGCGCCGCCCTGCCGGCCGCGGCGGCCGTCGTCGCGCTGGCGGTGGTGGCGGGCGTCGCGGCCGGCGGGACGGACCCGCCGCACACGGTCGGACGGGAGGACGACCTCCGCTCGACCGGCGCCGTCGCGTTCGGCCGGGCCGGGGCGGGCGACCTCGCCGATCCCGACCGCCGCAGCGCGTGCCTGACGACGGCGGGGGTGCCGGAGCCGGACGCGGCACTGCTCGGTGGCGTGCCGTACACCGTCGACGGCACGCCGGGCACGCTGCTCGTCCTCGGGACCGCCGTGACCGGCCGGTACCGGCTCGTGGTCGTGGATCCCGCCTGTGCACGGGTACTCGCCGAGGCCACCACCGGACGCTGAGCGCGCGCCGCCCGGGGCCGCGGAATGAGGCTGCCTAGGATCGCGTTGAAGCAACCGACGGCCGGAAGCGTCGTACGACCGGCGAACAGCGCAGGCCACACACCTCGCGCCGGAGCCGCCAGGAGGGATCGACAGCGGTGACCACCGACACGGTGCACAACCTGATCATCATCGGCTCGGGACCGGCCGGCTACACGGCCGCGGTCTATGCCGCGCGCGCCCAGCTCGCCCCGCTCGTGTTCGAGGGCAGCCAGTTCGGCGGCGCCCTGATGACCACGACGGAGGTCGAGAACTACCCCGGCTTCACCGACGGGATCATGGGTCCCGACCTGATGGAGCAGATGCGCGGCCAGGCGAAGCGCTTCGGCGCCGACCTGCAGGCCCGCGACGTCGACTCCGTGAGGCTGGACGGCCCGGTCAAGGAGGTCGTCGTCGGCAAGGAGACCTACCGCGCCCGCGCCGTGATCCTCGCCATGGGCGCCCAGCCACGCTACCTGCACGTGCCCGGCGAGCAGGAGCTGCTCGGCCGCGGGGTGAGCTCGTGCGCCACCTGTGACGGGTTCTTCTTCCGCGACCAGAACATCGCCGTGATCGGCGGCGGTGACTCGGCGATGGAGGAGGCGACGTTCCTCACCCGCTTCGCCGAGACCGTGACGATCATCCACCGCCGGGACGAGTTCCGGGCGTCGAAGATCATGCTGGAGCGCGCGCAGAACGACCCGAAGATGCGCTGGCGCACGAACGCCGAGGTCACCGAGGTGACCGGCGAGGGCTCGGTGAAACAGCTGCAGCTGCGGGACACGCAGACCGGCGAGACCGACTCGCTGGACGTGACCGGCATGTTCGTCGCGATCGGGCACGACCCGCGCAGCGCGCTGGTGAAGGGCCAGATCGCACTCGACGACGAAGGGTACGTCCGGACGCAGGCGCCGAGCACGTACACCGACGTCGAGGGCGTGTTCGCGTGCGGCGACCTCGTCGACCACACCTACCGGCAGGCGATCACGGCCGCCGGGTCCGGCTGTGCCGCCGCGATTGACGCGGAGCGCTGGCTCGCCGGCACACCGGTCGAGGCCGAGATGGCCGGGGGCGGCTACGGCGCCGCACCGTCTGAGAAGGTTGCCGAAGCCGCGCACTGACTCGATCCAGAACCGCACGTGAGCAGCACACAGAAGGAGAACCCCGATGGCGAACACGATCGACGTGACCACCAGCTCGTTCAGCGACGACGTCCTGAACAGCGACAAGGCGGTCCTGGTGGACTTCTGGGCCACCTGGTGCGGCCCGTGCAAGATGGTCGCGCCGGTGCTCGACGAGATCGCGGGTGAGAACGCGGAGAAGCTGACCGTCGCGAAGCTCGACATCGACGCGAACCCCGAGGTCGCGCGTGACTACCAGGTCATGTCGGTCCCGACCATGATCCTCTTCTCCGGCGGCCAGCCGGTGAAGCAGATCGTCGGGGCGAAGCCGAAGGCCGCACTGCTCGACGACCTGGCCGACCACCTCTGACCCGCGAAAGATAACGCTGCGTGTTCCGGCCGGTCACGGCCGGGACACGCGCGTGTTCGCCCCGCTGTGCCTCGTTCGAGGTACCGCAGGGCACAATGGGGCGGGCGGCGCTCCCGGAGACGGGCTGCGCGGTCACGACGGACAGCGCCCGAAACGGGCGTCACCGACATCGAGCGAGGGGTGCATGCAGCTGCTCCGGCGCGGCGACTCCGGTCCCGCCGTGGAAGATGTGCGGGAGACGCTGCGGCGGCTCGGCATCCTGGCCGACACGCCGCAGGGCGCTCGTTCGCCCGGGTACTTCGACGCCGACGTCGACCACGCGGTGCGGGTCTTCCAGCAGGGCCGTGGCCTGATCACCGACGGGATCGTCGGGCCGGACACCGCACGGGCGCTGCGCGAGGCCGGCTGGTCGCTCGGCGACCGGCTGCTCGCCTACACCGTCACCACCCCGACGTCCGGGGACGACGTGGCGATGCTCCAGGAGCGGCTGCTGGAGCTCGGGTACAACGTCGGACGCCCGAACGGCGTGTTCGACCAGCAGACCGAGACGGCGCTGGTCCGTTTCCAGCGCGACTACGGCCTGACGCCGGACGGCGTGTGCGGCCCGCAGACGCTGCGCGCGCTGCGCCAGCTCGGGCGCAAGGTGACCGGCGGACGGCCGGGCCTGCTCCGCGAGCAGGAGCTGCTGCGCCGCGCGGGACCGCGGATGCGTGGGAAGCGGATCGTGATCGACCCGGGCCACGGCGGCGCGGACCGCGGCGTCGAGGTCGCCGGCGTCGACGAGGCGAACCTGATGTGGGACCTCGCCCGCCGTCTGGTCGGCCGGATGTCGGCGACCGGCATGGAGGCGGTGCTGTCCCGCAACGAGGACAGCTGCCCTCCGGACGCGGAGCGCGCGCAGTTCGCCAACGACATCGGCGCGGACCTCGTCGTCTCGCTGCACACCGACGCGAACCGCAGCATGCACGCGCAGGGCCTCGCGACCTACCACTTCGGGAACGGCTCGGGCGCGACGTCGACGGTCGGCGAGGCGCTCGCCGGACTGATCCAGCGCGAGCTGCTCACCCGCACCGCGATGCTCGACTGCCGCCCGCAGCCCTGCACGTGGGAGCTCGTCCGTCGCACCCGGATGCCCGCGGTGCGGCTGGAGATCGGCTACCTGACCCACATCGGGGACCGGCGCAAGCTGCTCGACCCCGAGTTCCGCGACGTCGTCGCCGAGGGCGTGCTGGTGGCCGTGAAGCGGCTGTACCTGCTCGGCCAGGACGACCAGCCGACCGGCACGTTCACGTTCTCGGACGTGCTGGCCCGCGAGTACGGCAGGGACCAGATCAGCGCCAGCTAGGCGGTTGTCGCACGTCCCCGCCCTCTCGGGCGGGGACGGTCATGATCGGCCGTCAGCGGAGCTCACAGGGCGTCCTCAGATCGTCGCTGAGCACGCGACCGACCTTCGCGGGCGTCCGCTGTGCGACGGGTGCGGCCGCCTGCAGCGGGATCGTCACCGTGTTGAACAATTGTTCGAGCGCCGCTTCGACGTCCTCCTTCCACTCCAGGCCGGAGCGGAGCTCCATCCGCAGCCGCGGCCAGCGGTGGTGCGGGCGGACGGTCTTGAACCCGACGGCGCGCAGGAACTCGGCGGGGACGACGCAGTCGGCGTCGGTGCCGGGGCTCGCGTCACCGAACACCTCGACGGCGCGGACGCCGCGGCGGGTGAGGTCCTTCACGACCGTCTGGGCCAGCATCCGGCCGACGCCCTCGCCGGAGAACTCCGGCATCACCTGCATCGTGGTCAGCAGCACGGCGTCGGCGCTGACCGGTCCGGTCGGCATCTCCGCGGCGCGGGGCACCGACGTGGGCGGCGCATAGATGACGTAGCCGGCCGGTGCGCCCGAGACGTACACCACGCGCCCGCACGAGCCCCACTCGAGCAGGACCTCGGAGAGCCAGGCCTCCTTCTCCAGGTCGGCCGTGCCGTACCCGTCGGCCTGCTCGGCGGAGCGGGTGGACAGCTCCCAGTAGACGCAGTTACGGCACCGTTTGGGCAGATCGCCCAGATTGTCCAGATTGAGCGTGGCGACGTGCCAGGACACGTGGATAGCACCTCCCGGCGTCGTGACCGCTCTGGACCTCGTCCGGGCCATGGGCCGGACGAGGCATCGTCCGACGCCGTCCGACGGCTCCGGTGACCGCCCGCAGCGTAATTCGATTCAGCCCACCGCGACACCCCGCGTGCTGCCACCGGTGTGTGACCGACGACGAAGGGCAGGGAGATCACCTGACCCGGTTACACTCGGCGGGTCCGACCACCGAGATCCCCAGGAGCGCGTCATGACGTCGCCCGACCGTCCGCAGCAGCCCACCGATCTCCCGGTGACGGCGGCGGCAGCGGCGGCGGCGCGCACGACGGGCAGGGCGGGCAACCCCACCGAACGGTTCGCCACCCGCACCGGCGGCATGACCGCCTCCGAGATCCGCGCGCTGTTCGCCGTCGCGAGCCGGCCCGAGGTGGTCTCGCTGGCCGGCGGGATGCCGAACCTGGCCGCGCTGCCGCTGCAGTCGTTGTCCGGTGAAGTCGCCGAGCTCGTCGCCCAGGACGGGCTGACGGCGCTCCAGTACGGGTCCGCGCAGGGCGTTCCGGAGCTCCGCGAGCAGATCTGCGACGTGATGGCGGAGGAGGGCGTCGAGGGGGACCCGAACGACGTCGTCGTGACCGTCGGCTCGCAGATGGCCCTCGACCTGCTCACCCGGATCTTCGTCGACCCGGGCGATGTCGTGATCGCCGAGGGCCCGTCCTATGTGGGCGCCCTGGGCAGCTTCGCCGCGTACCAGGCGCGCGTCGTGCACGTCGCGATGGACGAGCACGGACTCGTACCGGAGCTGCTGACCGATGCGTTGCGCTCCCTTGCCGCGCAGGGCATCACGCCGAAGTTCCTGTACACGATCCCGAACTTCCACAACCCGGCGGGCGTGACGCTGTCGATCGAGCGCCGTCCGCGGATCCTGGACATCTGCCGCGAGTACGGCGTGATGGTCGTGGAGGACAACCCGTACGGGCTGCTCGGCTTCAGCGGCGAGGTCTACCCGTCGCTGCGCTCGTACGACTCCGACGTGATCTACCTCGGCTCGTTCTCCAAGACGTTCGCGTCCGGCCTGCGGGTCGGGTGGGCGCTGGTGCCGCCGCTGGTGCGGGACCGGCTGGTGCTGGCCGCGGAGTCGGCGACGCTGTGCCCGCCGAGCTTCACGCAGATGCTCGTCTCCCGGTACCTGGCGCACCACGACTGGCGCAGCCAGGTGAAGACGTTCACCGAGAACTACCGCGAGCGCCGCGACGCGATGCTGGCCGCGCTGGAGACCTACCTGCCGGAGGGCTGCAGCTGGAACGTGCCGGACGGCGGCTTCTTCGTGTGGCTGACCGTCCCGGAGGGCGTCGACACGAAGGCGATGCTGCCGCGGGCCGTCACGGCGCGGGTCGCGTACGCGTCCGGCACCGGGTTCTACGCCGACGGGTTCGGCAGCCGGCAGCTGCGGCTCTCGTTCTGCTACCCGACGCCGGAACGCATCACCGAGGGCGTGCGACGGCTGGCGGCGGTCCTGGAGGCCGAGCTGGACGTCGTGCGGACGTTCGGCACGTCGGCGCGCTCGGAGCTCGGCCGGGGACCGCAGAGCCCCTCGCCGGACACGAACTGATCGGTCCGCCTTCTGCGGGCGCCCACCGAGACGGCTCGGTGGGCGTCCGCGAGAATGGCGCGGTGACCGATCGAACCGTCGCCGTCCTGGCCGGAGGCCTGTCCCACGAGCGTGAGGTGTCGCTGCGATCCGGGCGACGTCTCGCCGGCGCGTTGCGTGCCGTCGACGTCGAGGTGCGGGAGTGGGACGTCGACGCATCCTTGCTGGACCGTCTACAGAAGGAGCAGCCGGACGCCGTCGCGGTGGCGCTGCACGGGGGAGAGGGCGAGAACGGCGCCGTGCAGGCGGTACTGGAGCTGCATGGCGTGCCGTTCGTCGGGACGCCGTCACGTGCCTGCCGCCGTGCCTGGGACAAGCCGACCGCCAAGGCCGAACTGGCCCGGGCCGGGCTGTCCACGCCGGAGTGGGTGGCGCTCCCGCACTCGACGTTCCGCGAGCTCGGCGCGCAGGGCGTGCTGGACGCGATCGTCCGTGAACTCGGGCTGCCGCTCGTCCTGAAGCCGGACCAGGGCGGCTCGGCGCTCGGCGTGCAGGTCGTCCAGCACGCCGCCGACCTGCCGGCCGCGATGGTCAGCTGCCTCGCCTACGCCGACACCGTCCTCGCCGAACGCTTCGTCGTCGGGACGGAGGTGTCGGTCGCGGTCGTACACGACGGCGACGAGCCCCGCGCGCTCCCGCCGGTCGAGGTCGAGGTGCCGTCCGGGTTCTACGACTACACCTCGCGCTACACACCGGGTGCGGCGTCGTTCCACTGCCCCGCGCGTCTTCCGGAACCGGTGCAGGACGAGCTGCGTTCGGTCGCGCTGCAGGCGCACGAGCTGCTCGGCCTGCGGGACGTCTCCCGTCTCGACGCGATCGTGCAGGACGACGGCGTCGTGCAGATCCTCGAGGTGAACGTGTCCCCGGGGCTGACGGACACGTCGCTCCTACCGACGTCCGTCGGGGCAGCGGGGATGGACCTGGGCGTCGTGTACCGGTCCCTCGTCGAACGCGCCGTCACACGGAGCTGACCGCGCACCCACGTTTCACGTGAAACAGCGCGAGCCCAGCTCGGTGCGCGCGGTTTCACGTGAAACACCCCGGTCTTCGACGGCGGCGCATCGACACGCGTGGAGCGCTCCTGTCCGCACCCTTCACCCGACCACGGCCGCGCCACGCCCGCCGTTCCGACAACGCCTCCGAAGCCACGCTCACCGTTCCGACCAGGGCTCCGCCCGAAGCGTCGACCTCAGCTCTGCCCGAGCTCCGACCACGGCGCCGATCATGGCCGCGGCGCCGTCGCCGTCGCGGCACCGAGTTGGCGATGACCGTAGGCGACATCGCGGCGGAACCCGTCAACCATGATCGGCTCAAGTGGCACAACCGCGCCACCACTGGCGTGTTACGACCATTCCTGCCGATCACGGTGAGAGTTGCCGAGGGTGAGGCCCGCAACGGCCAACCATGATCGGCGGAAGTGGCACAAGCGCGCCGCTCACGTCATCGATCGCACGGATGCGACATCGCTACCGATGACGCGCACGAACGCCGCATTCGTACCGCCCCGAGGCGGCGGTGCACCGGTGGAAACAAGATCGGCCGGCTCCGCGGTGACTCGCCGTCGACTCACCCGCGGACGCACGCCGCCGGCGGCGTGGTTTCACGTGAAACCCGCCGCCGCCGTCGAACCTCAGGAGCGCCCGTCGAGGCCCATCATCGAGGTGATGCGCTCCAGGTCCTCGACCGAGCCGAACTCGACGACGATGCGACCCTTCCGCTTCCCGAGCTCCACACGCACGCGGGTCTCGAACTGGTCGGACAGGCGATCCGCGACCTCGGTCAGCTCCGCGGGCGCCTCGGACCGGGTCCGGGTCGCCTTCTCCTTCGCCGGGCCGTCCTGGCGGGCGAGCACGACGGCTTCCTCCGTCGCACGGACCGACATCCCCTCCGCGACGATCCGGCCGGCGAGATCCTCCTGCTGCCCGGCGTCCTCGAGACCGAGCAACGCCCGAGCGTGACCGGCGCTCAGCACCCCGGCCGCCACCCGTCGCTGCACCGCCACGGGAAGCCGCAGCAGCCGGATCATGTTCGTCACCACCGGGCGGCTGCGCCCGATCCGGTCGGCCAGCTCGTTGTGCGTGACCCCGAACTCGGCGAGCAGCTGTTCGTAGGCGGCCGCCTCCTCGAGCGGGTTCAGCTGCACGCGGTGGATGTTCTCCAGCAGGGCGTCGCGGAGCATCGCGTCGTCGCCGGTGTGCCGGACGATCGCCGGGAGCACCTCGAGCCCGGCGCGCTGAGCGGCCCGCCAGCGGCGCTCGCCCATGATCAGCTCGTACTCGGAACCGTTGGCGCGCACCACGATCGGCTGCAACAGGCCGAACTCGCGGATGGAATGCTCGAGCTCGCCGAGCTGCTCCTCGTCGAACTGTGTCCGTGGCTGCTGCGGGTTCGGGACGATCCGCGAGACCGGGATCTCCCGGTATTCGGCACCACCGTCCACGACGTCCGGGGGCGAGTCCAGTGTGGACGGACCGGGCGACGGCAGGGGAGCGGTCGCGGGCAGTCCGGGCGAGGCGACGCCGGTGCCCGGCCGGGCGGTGGCTCCGTTCTCCACCGGCCCGGTCGGGATCAACGCGGCCAGGCCGCGGCCCAGACCACCCTTGCGCTCCGGCATGGGTGTCAGCTCCCGTTCGCGGTCTGCTGCTGGGCGGGCGGCTGCTCGACACCGAACTCGGCGATCTCGCGGGCGGCGTCGACGTAGCTCATCGCGCCACGCGAACCCGGGTCGTAGGCCAGGACGGTCTGGCTGAAGCCGGGCGCCTCGGACACCTTGACGCTGCGGGGGATGACCGTCCGCAGCACCGTCGGGCCGAAGTGCTGCCGCACCTCGGAGGTCACCTGGTCGGCGAGCTTCGTCCGGCCGTCGTACATCGTCAGCAGGATCGTCGACACGTGCAGCGACGTGTTCAGGTGCGAGCGCACCAGGTCGATGTTGCTGAGCAGCTGGCCCAGCCCCTCCAGCGCGTAGTACTCGCACTGGATCGGGATCAGCACCTCGGCGGCCGCGACGAGCGCGTTCACCGTGAGCAGGCCCAGCGACGGAGGGCAGTCGATGAGGACATAGTCCACGTCGAGCTCGGCCAGCGCCTCGTCGGTCAGCGCCTGGGCGAGCCTGCGCTCCCGGGCGACCATGCTCACCAGCTCGATCTCGGCGCCGGCCAGGTCGATCGTCGCCGGGACGCACAGCAGGTCGGGCGACGCCGAGCTGGCGACCGCGGCGTCGGCCAGCGAGATCTCGCCGAGCATCACCTCGTACACCGACGGCGTGCCGGTCCGGTGCTCGACGCCCAGCGCCGTGCTCGCGTTGCCCTGCGGGTCGAGGTCGATGACCAGCACCCGGATGCCGTGCATGGACAGCGCGGCGGCCAGGTTGACGGTGCTCGTCGTCTTCCCGACGCCACCCTTCTGGTTCGCGACGGTCAGCACGCGACGGGTCGAGGGCCGCGGCATCCCGTGGCCGTCCGGATGCAGGACGCGAGCGGCGCGCTCGGCCTCCTCCGCGATCGGGGTCCATCCGAGACTCACGCGAGACCTACTCTCCGAGTCCGCAGCTGCCGTCGTTGTTTCACGTGGAACAGTCGTACCCGAACTCATGGTCGCTGCCCCTTCCTCCGGCTACCCGAACGGCTTCCTGAACGACGCGGAGCCGCTTCGCGGTCGATGGCCACCACGGTAGTCGGCGGGTCGACGACATCCGCGCCGCACCGCAGGACACGCGGGTCCGAACCTCCGACCGCCCGCACGTCGGCCCGATCGCGCTCGATCTCCTCCGCGGCCGACTCACCCTTGAGCACCAGCATCGACCCGCCCGGACGGACCAGCGGGAGACACAGCCGCGTCAGGCGCGCCAGCGGGCCCACCGCACGCGCGGTCACGACGTCCGCGCCCTCCCATCGTCGCACCACGACCTTCTCCTCGGCACGCCCCCGTTCGACGGCGACCGTCAGGCCGAGATCCGCGACGACCTCGTCGAGCCAGTCCACCCGGCGGGCCAGCGGCTCGATGAGCACGATGTGCAGATCCGGACGCGCCAGGGCGAGCGGGATGCCGGGGAGCCCGGCCCCTGAGCCGACGTCCACGACCTTCGCCCCGTCCGGGACGAGCTCGCCGAGCACGGCGCAGTTCAGCACGTGCCGGTCCCACAGGCGTCCGTGCTCCCGCGGGCCGATCAGCCCGCGCTCGACACCGGACGTCGCGAGGTGCTCGACGTAGCGGACCGCGAGCGGGAGCCGATCACCGAACACGCTCCCGGCGACCGGGGGCGGCTCGGGGAGCGGTTCCGCCGTGGTCTCGCTGCTCGTCATCTCGGACCGGTCAGCGGTTCCGGTGGACGACCACCTGGCGCTGCGGCTCCTCGCCCTCGCTCTCGCTGACGACACCGCGGACGGTCGCGACGGCGTCGTGCACGACCTTGCGCTCGAACGGCGTCATCGGTCGCAGGCGCGCCGACTCACCGGACTCCTTGACCTCCTCGGCCGTGCGCAGGCCCAGCTCGGTGAGCTCGTCGCGACGGCGCTTGCGCCAGCCCGCGATGTCGAGCATCAGCCGGCTACGGTTGCCCGACGACTGCTGCACGGCCAGCCGCGTCAGCTCCTGCAGGCTCTCCAGCACGGACCCCTTGTCACCGACGAGCTTGGTGAGGTCGTCACCGCCGTCGATGCTCACGATCGCCCGGCCACCCTCGACGTCGAGGTCGATGTCGCCGTCGAAGTCGAGGATGTCGAGCAGCTTCTCCAGGTAGTCCCCGGCGATGTCGCCCTCCTGGACCAGCACGTCCTCGTTCGACGGCTTGTCCTTGGGGGCGTCCACGTCGCCGTCCTGAGCGGTCTTCGGCACGGTCTGTCTCCTCTGTCGGATGTATGCGGGGGCGCGCGCCGGCCCGCACGACGGTCGGGGAGACCGTCGGGGCCGTGGCGCGGCGGGGTCAGCGGCGCTTGTTCTTCCGGCTGCCGGACGGACGGGAACCGGACTTGGGGCGGTTCGCTCCGCCGCCCCCCGACGGTCGCTTGCCGGCGGGGCTCACCGGCTTCGAGCCGGGCTTCTTCGCCTGCCCGTTGCCGGACGACTGGCCGTTGCCGGACCCGTTGGAGCTCCCGTTCGTGGACGGTCGCGACCCGTTCCCGTTCGACGACGCCTTCCCGGTGTCGTCGCTCACGGGCGTGTCGTCCACGGCCTCGACGGTTGCGTCCGCGCCGTTGCCG
The DNA here is from genome assembly GCF_004339565.1 of Pseudonocardia endophytica. Lineage (GTDB taxonomy): Bacteria > Actinomycetota > Actinomycetes > Mycobacteriales > Pseudonocardiaceae > Pseudonocardia > Pseudonocardia endophytica. The sequence goes on along the minus strand of NZ_SMFZ01000001.1, from coordinate 3,787,271 downwards.
TTCGTGGTGTCGTCGTTCTTGCGGTCCTCGGGGCGCACCGGCTTCTGGCCGGGCCGCGGCGCGGACGAGCGGGCTGCCTCGGTGGCCTTCTCCCGCTTCTCCGTCTCCTCGGCGTCGATCCGCTTGTAGACGATGTACTGCTGGCCCAGCGTCCACAGGTTGTTCGACACCCAGTAGAAGAGGATCGCCAACGGCAGGAACGGTGCACCGACGACCACACCGATCGGGAACACGTAGAGCATCAGCTTCTGCATGATCGCGGCCTGGGTGTTGTCCATCGCACCCTGCTGCGCCTGCTGGCGTGCCACCGAGTGTCGCGCCGTGATGTGCGTGAAGATGCCGGCCGCGATCATCAGCGGGACCATCACGATCCACTGGTTGACCAGGTTGCCGCCGAGTTCCTGGACGCTCGGGATCCCCTGACCGCCGAAGTTCGACAGCGGGAACACGGCCGCGCCGAGCTTCGACCCGAGGAAGTCGGAGTCGACGAACGACCGGACCTCGTCGGCGTTGAACACGTAGTTCTCGAGCTTGCCCGGCTTGAACTCGCGCAGCACGTGGAACAGGCCGATGAACACCGGGACCTGCACGAGGATCGGCAGGCAGCCACCGAGCGGGTTGGCCCCGTTCTGCTGCTGCAGCTTCTGCATCTCGGTGGCGAGCTTCTGCTTGTCGTTCGCGTACTTCTTCCGGAGCTTCTGCATCTCCGGCTGCATCTCCTGCATCTTGCGCATCGACCGGACCTGGCCGACGAACGGCTTGTACAGGATCGCGCGCAGCGTGAAGACGAGGAAGACGACCGAGAGCGCCCAGGTGACGCCGTTCGCCTCACCGAGGACGAAGCCGAACACCTTGTGCCAGAACCACAGGATGGCGCTGACCGGGTAGTAGATGAAGTTCAGCACGGCGCTTGCTCCTCGCGGTCTCGGGCCTCGCCCGTAGTGCGGTCACGGCGCGGCGGGACCGGGTCCACGCCACCAGGGTGCCACGGGTGACAGCGCAGCAAGCGCAGCGTGGCGAGCCAGCACCCGCGCAGGAGGCCGTGTGTCGTCACGGCCTCGACGGCGTAGGCACTGCAGGACGGGTAGAAGCGACAGCTCGGCGGCAGGCCCGGCGAGATCCACTTCCGGTAGAAGCCCAGCATCGCGAGCACGACGCGGGCGCCGGGGGACGGCCGGATCTCGGAGTTCACCGCGGGGTCCGGGGACGGCGGGCCGTGGCGAGCGCCGAGTCCAGGTCACGGGCCAACTCGACCGACGACGCGTCCGCGGACGGCGGAAGGGCGCGTACGACGAGTGAGGTCCCCGGTGCGAGGTCGCCGAGCCGGTCGGCCACGAGATGGCGGAGCCGCCGGGACACCCGGTGCCGGACGACCGCGTTGCCCACGGCCTTGCTCACGACGAAACCCGCCCGCGGCGCGTGGGCGGCGGACGGGTCGGTGCCGGCCGTGTGCAGATGCACGACCAGCCGGGAACGGCCTGCTCGGCGTCCCCGGCGGATGGTCGAGGCGAACTCCTCCCGGCGGGTGAGCCGGGACGAGGCCGGCAACACCGCGCGGGCCGGTTCGTCGGTCCCGGCCCTCAGGCCGAGAGCTTCTCGCGCCCCTTGCGGCGACGCGCGGCGACGATGGCGCGACCGGCACGGGTGCGCATGCGCAGACGGAACCCGTGCGTACGGGACCGGCGGCGGTTGTTCGGCTGGAAGGTGCGCTTGCCCTTGCTCACGGTCGGCTCTCCCGAGAGGCGGACGGGCAGGGGCCCGGTACCGCCGTTGCTCAACTGGTTCCACGGTCGTCGCCGGCAGTCCACGGACGCGGTGTCGAGCACCAGGCGGTCCGCGGCCGGCCGGCCCTCGGGCCGACCTCTGTCCAGCAGTTCCTGCCAGGGTACGCAGCCCGTTTCGAGGGGGTCAAACCAGGTCCCGGCACGGCCCGGAAGCGGGTCGTTGGTCCGACCGGGAGAGCGGTGCCCCGCCCGGACCAGCAGGTAACACGGACTGCTAGCGTTCCGAGAGCGCTGGTGCACGTCCATCGGCCACCCCGACGCCGCACGACCCACACCGCCCCCGCCGTGGGGTGGGGACACGGGCATGCGTACCTTCCTACGCACAACTGTGGACAACTCTGGGGATGCGTTCGGCTGCCCCGGTTCCGGGCACGTCAGGACCGAGGAGGCGAAACGTCGCGGACGAGGTCGAGCCGGGAGGGGGACCGCGGATGACCGACCAGCCGGGCGACCTGGGCGCGGTGTGGAACCGGGTCATCGCCGACCTCTCCGGGGCATCCGCCGAGTCCGGTTCCGCCGCGCTCTCGCCGCAGCAGCGGGCGTTCCTCCGTCTGACCCGTCCTCTCGGTCTGCTCGACGGCACCGCGTTGCTGGCCGCGCCGAGCGAGTTCGCCAAGGACGCGATCGAGCGCATCCTGCGCCGTCCGATCAGCGACGCCCTGGGGCGGCATCTCGGTGTGTCGGTCAACCTCGCCGTCGTCGTGGACGCCTCCGCCGCGTCCGGCGGGACCGAGGTCCCGGATCCGCCGGGCTTCGGCACGCCGCGCTCTCCGGTCGCGCAGGCAGCCGGGCAGACGTCGGTCTCCGGGACCGCGTCGCGGGGCGAGCGGGACGGCACCACGCTCGCGGACGACCAGACGGCACCGGCGTCTCCGGATCCCGCCACCGACGGCACTGCGGACGACGAGCCGCGACCCGGCCACGTCGAACCGGCCCCGGAGCCCGTCCCCGCCACGGCGGGCCCCGCGGACGACGACGCGAGCCGCGCGCCGACGGCATGGCCCGCCTACACCGCTCCCCAGGCCGGTGACCCCGTGGCGCCGCGGTCACAGACCCGGCTCAACGAGCGGTACACGTTCGACACGTTCGTCATCGGCGCGTCGAACCGCTTCAGCCACGCCGCGGCGGTCGCCGTGTCCGAGGCGCCGGCCCGTGCGTACAACCCGCTGTTCATCTGGGGCGAGTCCGGGCTGGGCAAGACCCACCTGCTGCACGCCGTCGGGCACTACGCCCAGCGACTGTTCCCCGGGATGCGGGTCCGGTACGTCAGTACCGAGGAGTTCACGAACGACTTCATCAACTCGCTGCGCGACGACCGCAAGGTCGCGTTCCAGCGGCGCTACCGCGACGTCGACGTCCTGCTCGTCGACGACATCCAGTTCCTGGAGGGCAAGGAAGGAACCCAGGAGGAGTTCTTCCACACCTTCAACACGCTGCACAACGCGAACAAGCAGATCGTCGTGTCCTCTGACCGGCCGCCGAAGCGCCTGGAGACGCTCGAGGACCGGATGCGCACGCGGTTCGAGTGGGGCCTGATCACCGACATCCAGCCGCCCGAGCTCGAGACGCGGATCGCGATCCTGCGCAAGAAGGCGGCCCAGGAGCGGCTCGCCGTCCCCGGTGAGGTCCTGGAGTTCATCGCGGAGCGGATCGAGCGCAACATCCGCGAGCTGGAGGGCGCGCTGATCCGGGTCACGGCGTTCGCGTCGTTGAACCGGCAGTCGGTGGACACCCAGCTCGCCGAGATCGTGCTGCGCGATCTCATCCCGGACTCGGCCGCCTCCGAGATCACCGCCCCGACGATCATGGCCGTCACGGCCGAGTTCTTCGGCGTGACGCTGGAGGACCTGTCCGGTCCAGGGAAGACCAAGGCGCTCGCCCAGGCCCGCCAGATCGCCATGTATCTGTGCCGCGAGCTGACCGACCTGTCGCTGCCGCGGATCGGCCAGACGTTCGGCGGCCGCGACCACACCACCGTCATGCACGCCGACAAGAAGATCCGCAACGAGATCTCGCTCCGGCGCAAGACGTTCGAGCAGGTGCAGGAGCTCACCGCGCGGATCAAGCTCCGCGCGCGCCACTGAGCGATCACTTCACCCCGCACCGGGGCCGGTTGTCCACCGGTCACCCCGGAACATCCACAGGTCACGGCGACGATGCGGGGCCTCCGACGCGGTCACCGGGCGCGATCCGGGGCGACCCGCGGCACCCACAGGTGCATCACCGTCTCCGTGCCGCGTGCGGCCGCTCGCGACGACGGCCGTGTGGGTCGTCGACCGGATCCGGGGAGCGATCGGAGTCCCCATCGGGGAGAGATCGACATCGAGCGCGTGTCGCTCCCGGACGATTCGCTCGGCGTGCGGTAAAGGCCGTTCGGCGCACCGCCCGCCGTCGTCATGATCGACGACGGCGCCGCCCGATCACTCAGGGTGTCGATTCTTGTGACGGATGTGGCCATTGTGGGTCTGGATGCACCGGTGACGCGCGGCGAACCGCGCCGTCGTCATCACCCAGGGTGGACAGCTCGACACGCTTCCACCCACATCTGGGGACAACTCTGTGGATGGTCGCGCCCGGGCCCGTGGACGAACGGGGGCGGATCGGTGGACAACTCGCTTACGTCCCCGGGACGGAACCGGGACAGATCCGGCCTGCCGGCGTCCGTCCACGTCCCGGCGAGGTTGCTCACCGGCCGTCCCACGACGATGTCCCCAGTCGACGCGGCCTGCTGAGCAGCGCAGACGTCGTGCATCCACACGGTGCACACCACCTATGTCTACTACTGGTTTTCTCTCTATCTCTTTCTTCAAGAAGTTCAGGCACGTGGATGGGGGACGCGGGCACGTCCCGATCGGGCACGCACCGTCAGACGAACGACGCTCCGGGGCGACGTGGAAACTGTCGGCCGGAGCCTCTACCGTGAGGCCTCCGACGAGCCGGGGTCCGCGACCGCCGAACCTCCGAGTCGTCTCTGGTCCGTCCGATCGAGGTCCGTGGCCCGGGTGTTACCCGGGCCGGCGCGTCCCGGTCCGGCACGCCTACTCCGGAAGGAACTGGCCGCGATGAAGTTCCGCGTCGAACGCGACGTCCTGGCGGACGCCGCAGCCTGGGTGGCACGCAGCCTTCCCGCGCGGCCGCCGGTCCCGGTGCTGGGCGGTGTGCTGATCCAGTCCGACTCCGGCGAGTCCGGCGAGCGCCTGACGGTCTCCGGGTTCGACTACGAGACGTCCGCCCGTGTGGAGCTCGATGCGACCGTCGGCGAGCCCGGCCGGATGCTCGTCTCGGGCCGGCTGCTGGCCGACATCACGCGCGCCCTGCCGTCGAAGCCGGTCGACCTGGTGGTCGACGGGGCCCGCGCCACGATCAACTGCGGCAACAGCCGCTTCAGCCTCCCGACGATGCCGGTCGAGGACTACCCGCAGCTGCCGGACATGCCCCAGCGCGCGGGCTCGGTCGCGGCCGACGCCTTGGCCGGGGCCGTCGCCCAGGTCGCCGTCGCGGCCGGCCGGGACGACACGCTGCCGATGCTCACCGGCATCCGGCTGGAGATCGAGGGCTCGCAGCTGACGCTCGCGGCGACCGACCGGTTCCGGCTGGCCGTCCGCGAGCTGGAGTGGGTCCCGGAGGACCCGGAGATCTCCACCGCGGTCCTGATACCGGCGCGCACGCTGGCCGAGGTGGCGAAGACGCTCTCCGGCGCCGGCACGGTCGAGATCGCGCTGTCCTCCGGCGACGGCATGCTCGGGCTCACCGGTGGTGGCCGCCGGTCCACGAGCCGGCTGCTGGACGCGGAGTTCCCGCGCTTCCGCCAGCTCATCCCGACCGAGCAGACCACGGCCGCCGAGCTGGAGGTCGCCGCGCTCGTCGAGGCGATCAAGCGCGTGTCGCTGGTGGCGGACCGGGTCGCCCAGATCCGGCTGGAGTTCGGCGAGGACGGGCTGCGCCTGGCCGCCGGCGGGGACGACGTCGGCAGCGCCGAGGAGGAGCTCCCCTGCGCGCTCGACGGCAACCCGCTGACGATCGCGTTCAACCCCGGCTACCTGCTGGACTCGCTCGGGGCGCTGCACACCGAGCGCGCCCAGTTGACGTTCACCACGCCGAACCGGCCCGCGCTGGTCCGGCCGGTCCCGCCACCGTCCACCGAGGACGACGGCGCGGCTCCCGCTCCGGAGAAGTCCGGGTACCTGCACCTGCTGATGCCGGTGCGCCTGCCCGGCTGACGCCTCTGGCGACCCGCTCCTGCTCCCGGCCGCGCGCGCCGTCCGGGAGGCGGCCAGACTGTCGCGCGGAACCGTTGCGACGGAAGGAGCCTCTCGTGCAGATCGGCCTGATCGGTCTCGGCCGGATGGGCGGCAACATGCGGGACCGGCTGCGGGCAGCCGGGCACGAGGTCGTCGGGTACGACCCGCGGCCCGAGGTCGCCGACGTCGGATCGCTCGACGAGCTGGCCGCGGCGCTCTCCGCACCCCGCGTGGTCTGGGTGATGGTCCCGTCCGGCGACCCGACCCGGGACACCGTCCGGACCCTGTCCGAGACGCTCTCGTCGGGTGACCTCGTGATCGACGGCGGCAACTCGCGCTACACCGACGACGCGCCGAACGCCGAGCTGCTCGCCGCGAAGGGGATCGGCTACGTCGACTGCGGCGTGTCCGGCGGGATCTGGGGCAAGGACAACGGCTACGGCCTGATGGCGGGCGGGTCCGACGAGCACATCGCCCTGGCGATGCCGATCTTCGACGCGCTGCGTCCCGAGGGTCCGCGCGAGGAGGGCTTCGCGCACGCCGGCCCGGTCGGCGCAGGCCACTTCTCGAAGATGGTGCACAACGGCATCGAGTACGGCCTGATGCAGGCCTACGCCGAGGGTTTCGAGCTGATGCGGGCCAGCGAGCTGGTCACCGACGTGCCGGGCGTGATCCAGGCGTGGTCGCGCGGCACGGTCGTGCGGTCCTGGCTGCTGGACCTGCTGGTCAACGCGCTGCGCGACGACCCGGACCTCTCCGAGCTGGAGGGCTACGTCGACGACTCCGGAGAGGGCCGTTGGACGATCGAGGAGGCGATCCGGCACGCGGTGCCGCTGCCGGTGATCTCGGCGGCGCTCTACGCGCGGTTCGCCTCGCGCCAGGACGAGTCGCCCGCGATGAAGGCGGTCGCGGCGCTGCGCCACCAGTTCGGTGGGCACGCGGTCAAGTCGTCCGGACCGACCGGAGCACCGGGGGACAAGGCCGGCCCCACGTCCGGTACCGGTTCGACGCAGGGCTGACGGCACGGCGTGCACCTGCGGCGCTTCTCGATCACCGACTTCCGGTCGTGGCCCGAGGCCGAGCTCGAGCTCGATCCCGGCGTCACCGTGCTGGTCGGGTCGAACGGTGCGGGCAAGACGAACCTCGTCGAGGGTGTCGGCTATCTGGCCTCGCTCGGCTCGCACCGGGTCGCGTCGGATGCCCCGCTCGTCCGGCGCGGTGCCGCGAAGGCGGTCGTCCGCGGTGAGGTGATCCACCACGGACGGCAGCTCGCGGTCGAACTGGAGATCAACTCGTCCGGATCGAACCGGGCGCGAGTGAACCGCTCACCGGTGTCCCGCCCGCGCGAGGTGCTCGGCATCCTGCGCAGCGTGCTGTTCGCCCCGGAGGACCTCGCGCTGGTGCGGGGCGATCCGGGGGAGCGCAGGCGTTTCCTCGACGACCTGCTCGTCGCCCGGTACCCGCGCTACGAGGGGGTGCGCTCGGACTACGACCGCGTGCTCAAACAGCGCTCGGCGCTGCTGAAGTCCGCGCGCGGGCTGCGCGGCGGGCCACGGAGCCGTCCGTCCGCTGCGTCTACGTCGGACGAGCCGGACGACGTCGCCACGCTCGAGGTCTGGGACGGTCACCTGGCCCGCCACGGGGCGGCGCTGCTGGCCGGCAGGCGGGAGCTCGTCGTGGCGCTGGCCCCGCACGCCAGAGAGGCGTTCGCCGGGATCGCCCCGACCTCCGACGAGATCGGGCTGGACTACCGCAGCAGCATCGGCACCGACGGGGTCGCGGACCTGCCGTCGGAGCCTGCGGAGCTGGAGGAGCTGCTGCTGCGCAGGCTCGCCGAGGTCCGTCGCCAGGAGATCGAGCGCGGCGTGTGCCTGGTCGGTCCGCACCGCGACGAGCTGGAGCTCGCACTCGGCGAGGGACCGGCCAAGGGCTATGCGAGCCACGGGGAGTCGTGGGCGTTCGCGCTCGCGCTGCGGCTCGCGTCGTACCGGCTGCTGCGGGCCGACGACGTCGAGCCGGTGCTCGTGCTCGACGACGTGTTCGCCGAGCTCGACGCGAAGCGCAGGCGCGCGCTGGCCGGTCTGGTCGGCGAGGCGGAACAGGTGCTGGTCACCGCAGCCGTGGCCGAGGACGTGCCGACCGAGCTCGACGGCGTCCGGTTCCAGGTCGGCGACGGCGAGGTCCGGCGGGCGTACACGGACGCACCGGCTGACGACGAACCCGACGACCAACCCGACGACCAACCCGACGACGGACCCGACGACGAGGAACCCGACCACGAGCTTCCCGATCACGCCGCGGCGGGTCACGACGGAGCAACGACGACCTGGGGACAGGCCTGTGGATAGTGTGGACAACCCCGAGCCGTCCGGTGATCGACGCCGGACGCGCGGCCGAGCCGCCGGTCACCGGCCCGACGGAGACGGTGACGCGTCCGCGTCGGTCCCCACCCCTGGGGACGGACGCGGGCGGCCTCCGGGTAACGGGGAGGACACGGCTGCCCGCCGTTCCGGTGACACGGAGGGGAACGACACCTCCGGACAGGGCGAAGCGCCCGGCGAGAGCACCGGTCTGCGCGGACCGGACCTGGCGCGGGACGCGTTGCGCGCGGCGCGCGAGGCCTCGGCCGCGAAAGCCGCGGAACGTGCCGAGGAGCGCTCGCCCAAGCTGCGGGTCGTCTCCGGGAGGGGCAGCCGCAGGCGCTGGTCGTCGGCGGGCCCCGACGACCGGGACCCGCAGCCGTTCGGCCGCGTCGTGTCCCGCGTGTCGATGGACCGCGGCTGGTCGTCGCGGCTCACCGACGCCACCGTGCTCGGCCGCTGGCCGCAGCTCGTCGGCCCGGACGTGGCGGACCACTGCACGCCGATCTCGCTGCGCGACGGGGAGCTGACCCTGCAGGCCGAGTCCACCGCGTGGGCCACCCAGCTGCGGACGCTGCAGCGCCAGCTGTTGACCCGGCTGTCCGCCGCGGTCGGTCCGGACGTGGTACGCCGGATCCGGGTGGTCGCCCCGAGCGGCCCGAGCTGGCGGCACGGTCCACGGCACGTGCGCGGCCGCGGGCCGCGGGACACGTACGGCTGACGGTCCGCCCCGGAGTGCGAACGGTCGGGGAGGGTCGGTAGCCGGACAGTTGCGGCGACGAGGCGTAGAAGTCACGTCAGGGCGAGATGACGCCGCCGGAGCGTCCGTGGACCCCCTTCACGAACGGCCGGACCCGGTCCGGCCGACGTTCGCCCGTCAGTGACGCTTCTGGGCGGGTCCTTGCCGCGTTCCTGTCGGGGGCGACGGGTAGAATGAACTCGTGTCCCCGGGGGCTGTTCCTGCACCCGGGTCGTTGCCGGTGGGCGTGCGTCACTGATCGCACCACCGGCTCGCATGGCGAGGAGAACCGGAGACTCGTGGCTGCTGCGCAGAGCTCGAACGCATACGGCGCGTCGTCGATCACCGTTCTGAAGGGTCTTGAGGCCGTCCGCAAGCGGCCGGGCATGTACATCGGCTCCACGGGTGAGCGCGGTCTGCACCACCTGATCTGGGAGGTCGTGGACAACTCCGTCGACGAGGCGATGGCCGGGTACGCGTCGCGCGTCGAGGTCACGCTGCTCGCCGACGGCGGGATCCGGGTCGTGGACGACGGCCGCGGCATCCCGGTCGAGATGCACCCGGTGGAGAAGAAGCCGACGCTCGAGGTCGTCCTGACGAGCCTGCACGCGGGCGGCAAGTTCGACGACAAGTCCTACGCCGTCTCCGGTGGACTGCACGGCGTCGGCGTCTCCGTGGTGAACGCGCTGTCCACGGCACTCGAGGTCGAGGTGCACGTCGGCGGCAAGATCTGGAAGCAGCGCTACGACCACGCGAAGCCCGGCGAGCTGATCGAGGCCGGCACCACGAAGAAGACCGGCACCACGATCACGTACTGGGCCGATCCCAAGGTCTTCGAGACGACGTCGTACACGCTGGAGACGATCCGTCGCCGCCTGCAGGAGCAGACGTTCCTGAACAAGGGCCTGACGATGATCCTGCGCGACGAGCGCCTGCCGGAGCGGCCGGAGGGATCCGGCCCCGGCGAGCAGGACGAGGCCGTCGACGACGCGATCCGTCCCGAGGACTCCGAGGGCGAGGCGGACGCCGAAGGCTACGTCGCGAAGGTCAAGGAGTACGTCTTCCACTACCCGAACGGGCTGGAGGACTTCATCGCGCACCTCAACAAGTCGAAGGACCCGATCCACCGCAAGATCGTTTCCTACAGCGGTGAGGGTCCCGGCCACCAGGTCGAGGTCGCGATGCAGTGGAACTCCGGCTACACGGAGTCGGTCTACACGTTCGCGAACACGATCAACACGCACGAGGGCGGCACGCACGAGGAGGGCTTCCGGCACGCGCTGACCGCGACGGTCAACAAGTACGCGCGGGACAAGAAGCTGATCAAGGAGAAGGACCCGGCGCTGAACGGGGACGACATCCGCGAGGGTCTCGCTGCGATCGTGTCGGTGAAGATCTCCGAGCCGCAGTTCGAGGGCCAGACGAAGACGAAGCTCGGCAACACCGAGGTGAAGTCGTTCGTCCAGCGGATCAGCAACGAGTGGCTGGCCGACTGGTTCGAGCGGAACCCCACCGAGGCCAGGACGATCGTGAACAAGGCCGTCTCCTCGGCGCAGGCGCGGCTGGCCGCCCGCCGGGCGCGCGAGCTCGTCCGGCGCAAGAGCGCGGGCGACATCGGCGGCCTGCCCGGCAAGCTGTCCGACTGCCGGTCCACCGACCCGGAGAAGACCGAGCTCTACATCGTGGAGGGCGACTCCGCGGGTGGCTCGGCCAAGTCCGGCCGGGACTCGATGTTCCAGGCGATCCTGCCGATCCGCGGCAAGATCATCAACGTCGAGAAGGCCCGGATCGACCGTGTCCTCAAGAACACCGAGGTCCAGTCGATCATCACGGCGATGGGCACCGGCATCCACGACGACTTCGACCTCGCGAAGCTCCGGTACCACAAGCTGGTGCTGATGGCCGACGCCGACGTCGACGGCCAGCACATCCGCACGCTGCTGCTCACGCTGCTGTTCCGGTTCATGCGGCCGCTCGTCGAGCACGGGCACGTGTACCTCGCCGCCCCGCCGCTCTACAAGATCAAGTGGGGCGGCCGGAACTCGGAACCGGAGTACGCCTACTCCGACCGCGAGCGCGACGGCCTGATCGCCGCCGGCCGCGAGGCGGGCAAGAAGCTGCCCAAGGAAGAGGGCGTGCAGCGGTACAAGGGCCTCGGGGAGATGAACCCCAAGGAGCTGTGGGAGACCACGATGGATCCGGCCAACCGCCTGCTCTACCAGGTCAGCCTGGACGACGCGGCGACCGCGGACGAGCTGTTCTCCGTGCTCATGGGTGAGGACGTGGAGTCCCGCCGCTCGTTCATCACCCGCAACGCCAAGGACGTGCGCTTCCTGGACGTCTGATCCATACGACTGATCCAGACGAACGTATGAACTTCCTCGAGGGGATTCCGTGACAGACACTCTGGACCCGACCGCGCCCGCCACGGGCGACGGTGGGGAGGGCGGCGGCCGGGTCGAGCCGGTCGACATCCAGCAGGAGATGCAGCGCTCCTACATCGACTACGCGATGAGCGTGATCGTCGGGCGCGCGTTGCCGCTGGTGGAGGACGGGCTCAAGCCGGTGCACCGGCGCGTCCTGTTCTCGATGGGCGAGAACGGCTTCCGGCCGGACCGCTCCTACGTGAAGTGCGCCCGCGTCGTCGGCGACGTGATGGGCAACTACCACCCGCACGGCGACTCGGCGATCTACGACGCGCTGGTGCGCATGGCCCAGCCGTGGTCCATGCGCTACCCGTTGATCGACGGGCAGGGCAACTTCGGCTCGCGCGGCAACGACCCGGCGGCCGCCATGCGGTACACGGAGTGCCGGCTGTCCCCGCTCGCGATGGCGATGCTGCAGGACATCGACGAGGAGACCGTCGACTTCGCCGACAACTACGACGGCAAGACCCTCGAGCCCGAGGTCCTCCCGTCGCGGGTGCCGAACCTGCTGATCAACGGCAGCGCCGGGATCGCGGTCGGGATGGCGACCAACATCCCGCCGCACAACCTGCGCGAGGTCGGGGACGGCGTCGTCTGGTGCCTGGACAACCCCGAGGCGAGCGACGAGGAGCTCCTCGAGGCGTGCATGGCCCGGATCAAGGGCCCGGACTTCCCGACGTACGGCCTGATCGTCGGCCGGGACGGCATCGAGTCCGCCTACCGGACCGGGCGCGGCTCGGTGCGGATGCGGTCCGTCGTCGAGGTCGAGGAGGACGCCAAGGGGCGGACCACCCTCGTCGTCACCGAGCTGCCATACATGGTCAACCCGGACAACGTGATCGAGTCGATCGCGATGATGGTGCGCGACGGCAAGATCGCCGGCATCTCCGAGATCGTCGACGAGTCGTCGGACCGGATCGGGATGCGGATCGTGATCACGCTGAAGCGGGACGCGGTCGCCAAGGTCGTGCTGAACAACCTGTACAAGCACACGCAGCTGCAGCACAGCTTCGGCGTGAACATGCTGTCGATCGTCGACGGCGTGCCGCGCACGCTGAGGCTCGACCAGATGATCCGGCACTACGTCCGGCACCAGATCGACGTGATCGTCCGCCGGACGCGCTACCGGCTGCGCAAGGCCGAGGAGCGGGCCCACATCCTGCGCGGTCTGGTCAAGGCGTTGGACGCGCTCGACGAGGTCATCGCGCTGATCAGGGCGTCCGAGACGGTCGACGTCGCCAGGGCCGGCCTGATCGACCTGCTGGACGTCGACGAGATCCAGGCCCAGGCGATCCTGGACATGCAGCTGCGGCGCCTCGCCGCGCTGGAGCGCCAGAAGATCATCGACGAGCTGGCAGAGCTCGAGACCTACATCGCCGACCTGAACGACATCCTGGAGCGCCCGGAGCGGCAGCGCCAGATCGTCCGCGACGAGCTCACCGAGATCGTCGAGAAGCACGGCGACGACCGTCGGACGCAGCTGGTCGGGTACGACGGCGACGTCGCCGACGAGGACCTCATCGCCGTCGAGGACGTGGTCGTCACGATCACCGAGACCGGCTACGCGAAGCGCACGAAGACCGACCTGTACCGGGCGCAGAAGCGCGGCGGCAAGGGCGTGCAGGGCGCGGCCCTGAAGCAGGACGACATCGTCGCCCACTTCTTCGTCTGCTCCACGCACGACTGGATGCTGTTCTTCACGAACAAGGGCCGGGTCTACCGGCTCAAGGCCTACGAGCTGCCGGAGGCCAACCGGACGGCCCGCGGTCAGCACCTGGCGAACCTCCTGGCGTTGCAGCCGGAGGAGGAGATCGCCCAGGTCATGCAGATCAAGGACTACCAGGCGCGCCCGTATCTCGTCCTCGCGACGAAGACCGGCCTGGTGAAGAAGTCGCGCCTGTCCGACTTCGACTCCAACCGGACCGGCGGCCTGATCGGCATCAACCTGCGCGACGACGACGAGCTGGTCGGCGCCGTCCTCTGCTCCGCGGAGGACGACCTGTTGCTCGTCTCGGCCGAGGGCCAGTCGATCCGGTTCACCGCGACCGACGAGGCGCTGCGCCCGATGGGCCGGGCGACCTCCGGTGTGCTGGGTATGCGCTTCAACTCCGGTGACAAGCTGCTGGCGCTCGGCGTGATCCGGTCGGACACCTATCTTCTGGTCGCGACGGCCGGTGGCTACGCGAAGCGGACACCGATCGAGGACTACCCGGTGCAGGGCCGTGGCGGGAAGGGAGTGTTGACGCTCCAGTACGACCGCCGTCGTGGCACGCTGGTCGGCGCGCTCATCGTCGGGATCGACGACGAGCTGTACGCCATCACCTCGACCGGTGGGGTCATCCGGACCTCGGCGCGGGAGGTGCGCAAGGCCGGCCGGCAGACGAAGGGGGTCCGCCTGATGAACCTGGGCGAGAACTCGACCCTCAATGCGGTCGCGCGCAATGCGGAGGAGACTGCCGAGGACCCGGGTCAGCAGGCCTGACCCGGAGCCGACGATCGAGGAGAGCGCCAGCTCGTGAGCAGCAACGACAGCACCCGGCCCGAGGACGACGGGCGGACCGTGGCGACCGACGCGGATCGTGCCGAGCAGTCGTCGCCACCGGGGCCGGATGCCGCCGCGGAGGACGCGACGGGCGCGGGCGGCGAGTCCGCGGCCGCGCGCCCGTCGCCCGTCCCACGTCCGGCGAGCCCGGACGCGCGCTGGGAGGCGCAGGCGGAGGGGGAGACCTCGGACGCCGGGGCGGCCAACGGGTCGTCGTCCGCCCCGTCCGCCTCGACGCCGGCCTCCTCGACCCCGTCCCCAGCGACGGCCGAACCAGCGGCCGCTGCGGCGAGCTCCACGCCCCAGGCCGAGGGCCCGCCACCGTGGCGGCGTGTCCCGGGCGACCAGCCCGCCCCGGAGGAGCCGGAGCGCCCGACGGTCGCCGACTCGCTGCTCAGTGAGGCTCCGACGACGTTCCTGACCGGTCCCCGGGGCGCCTCGGCGGAGGCCGAGCCCGCCGCGGGAGGCACCGCGGTCGCGACCGAGGAGCAGCCGGGCGGGGACACCAACGGGCGTGCTCCCTCCTCCGGGGTGCGTCCGTCGGCCCGCAACCGCCCGCCGCGCCAGGCTCTGCTGCAGCTCAAGCGACTGGACCCGTGGTCGGTGCTGAAGATGGCTCTGGCGCTGGCCGTCGTGCTGTTCCTGGTGTGGATGGTCGCGGCCGGCGTGCTGTACGGGATCCTCGGCGGCATGGGCGTCTGGGACCGCCTGAACGGCACCTACGCCGACCTGGTCACCGGCCAGGCCCAGGACTCCGGATCACTGATCAGTGCGGGCCGGGTGTTCCTGCTCGCCGCCGTCGTCGGAGCGATCAACAGCCTGCTGTTCGCGGTCGCGCTGACGATCGGAGCGTTCGTCTACAACGTGGCCGCCGACCTGGTCGGCGGCATCGAGGTCACGCTCTCCGAGCGCGACTAACCCGCTGGCGGGGGTGACCAGGGCGTGTTGTACCGTGGTCACCGCTGCACGGGCCTATAGCTCAGACGGTTAGAGCGCATCGCTGATAACGATGAGGTCGGTGGTTCAAGTCCACCTAGGCCCACCCTTCCCGCCGGGACTGCAGAGGATGGTCATCCGATGAAGAAGCTGATCGCACTCGTGGCCGTCGCCGGTGCGGCGTTCCTGGCCTACAACAAGTTCCGCGGCGTCGGCTCCGACGACCTGTGGCACGAGGCCACCACCCGCTGAATGCCTCGCTCGGGTAGCGTCCTGGGCGTCTCGGGGACGTAGCTCAATTGGCAGAGCACCGCCTTTGCAAGGCGGGGGTTAGGGGTTCGATTCCCCTCGTCTCCACCACTGCTGACCTGCATGGTTAGCAATTGCAACGGATCTTCCGGCAGTGTGATGGCAGCCACGATGGCATCCAGTACCGTCGAGCTGTGGCCAAGAACTCGCCGAACCGACGCCAGCAGGGCATGGTGCGGAAGCGCGGGAACTCGTTCCAGGTGATCGTCTACGCGGGGATCGACCCGGTCACGGGGCGTAAACTCCACCTCCGCGGCTCCAGCACCGACGAGGCCGAGGCGAACCGCATCCTGAGGAAGCTCGTCGCCCAGGTGAACGCGCAGCGGCACGCGAAAACTCGAGCGTCGCTGCAGACGACGATCGAGGCGTGGCTCGATACACACGAGCTCGCGGAAAGTACCCGCGAGACGTACGTCGAGTACGCCGCCAACCACATCTACCCAGCACTTGGACCTGAGCCGCTGGGACGCACTACAACCCACGTCCTTGAGCGCTTCTACGCCGAACTTCGCCGTTGCTCGCGGCGCTGCGATGGTCGACCCGCTGTCGACCATCGGCTCGACGGTCCGCATGAGTGTCG
Source organism: Pseudonocardia endophytica (assembly GCF_004339565.1). Lineage (GTDB taxonomy): Bacteria > Actinomycetota > Actinomycetes > Mycobacteriales > Pseudonocardiaceae > Pseudonocardia > Pseudonocardia endophytica. The sequence goes on along the minus strand of NZ_SMFZ01000001.1, from coordinate 3,771,354 downwards.
GGAGGTCCGACACAAGCGGCCGCCCGGTCGTCCGCCGGCCGCTGGCTACCCGCCCCACGACTGCGCGGAGAAGGCCTGTCGTGTCATCGAATGTCAGCCTCATACGTGTCGGCCGCTAGCTGTAGTGCCCATCCACGTTGTTGACGGCGTGGTGGCTTGAAATCGGGGAGACCTCCGGGCGGGGTGTGAGTTGTCGACGCTCACCCCGAACCACCCGGAGGTCTCAGTGGCCCACCGTAATGCCCGCCTCACCGTGCATGGGCGCATGCTGCTCGTCGAGCGTGTCCGCTCGGGTCGACCGGTCGCCCACGTCGCCGCCGAGCTCGGTGTTTCCCGTGCCACCGGCTACAAGTGGTGGGGCCGCTACCGCCGCGAAGGCCCGGCCGGCCTGGCCGATCGATCGAGCCGCCCGCACCGGGTCCCGGCCCGCACCAGCGCCCCACTCGAAACCTTGATCGTGGGGCTGCGCCGCGAGCGCAAGCTCGGCCCGCACCGCATCGGGCCGCTGGTCGGGCTCGCCGCCTCGACCGTGCACGCCGTGCTGGTCCGCCGCGGGCTGTCCCGGCTGGCCTGGGTGGACCGCCCCACCGGGCAGGTGATCCGCCGCTACGAACGCGACCGGCCCGGCGAGCTCGTCCATGTCGATGTGAAGAAACTCGGCCGACTCCGCGACGGCGGCGGCTGGCGCGCGCATGGCCGCGACAGCCTCGAACACCGTCGGGCTCGCTACGGGTCTCGGGTCGGGTTCGACTACATCCACGCCGCGATCGACGACCACACCCGCCTGGCCTACGCCGAGGTCCACCTCGACGAGCAGGCCGCCACCTGCGCCGCGTTCCTGCGCCGCGCCGCGGCCTGGTTCGCCGCCCACGGCATCGCCCGGGTCGAGCGGGTGATGACCGACAACGCCCTGGTCTACCGCCGCTCGGCGGCCTGGCGCGACGCCCTGGCCGAGCTCGGCGCCCAGGCCCGGTTCACCCGCCGCTACCGGCCCCAGACCAATGGCAAGGCCGAGCGGTTCAACCGGACCATGCTCGACGAGTGGGCCTACCAGCGCCCGTTCGCCAGCAACGCCGAACGAGCAGCGCAGCTCCCGGCCTGGCTCCACACCTACAATCACCACCGTAGCCACACCGCGCTCGGCGGCCACCCACCCATCACCCGCGTCAACAACCCTGCTGGGACTTACAGCTAGCGCCGGCGACCGTGAGAAAGATCCACTTCATCATCCGCGGCTCGCTCGCCGCGGCTGTGCGGTGGGAGTGGATAACAGGCAACCCGGCTGAGACCGCTCGGATACCTGGGCTTCCTACCCCCGACCCTGATCCACCGTCGTCGCAGGAGGCCGCTGCGCTCGTGAACGCGGCGTGGGATGAGGGAGCTGACTGGGGCACGTTGGTGTGGCTCCTCTTGGTAACCGGGGTGCGGCGCGCCGAGCTGCTTGCCCTTCGTTGGTCTGATGTCGACTTCGAGAGTGCGAAGCTCTTCGTGCGCCGTAACCACGTTCGTGTCACCGGCAAGAGCATCGAGAAGGACACGAAGACCCATCGCACGCGCCGCCTATCTCTCGACGACGCAACCGTCGAGCTCTTGAGCGAGCATCGCCAGCGCTATGAGGCGCGGTGCAGGGAAGTTGGAGTAGAACCAGTCAGCTCCTCTTACCTCTTCTCTTATTCCCCGGCCAACGATCGGCCGTGCGACCCGAGTGGCATCACGCATAGGTACGGCCGCATGTGTGAGCGGCTCGGCATCGACAGCCATCCGCACGCACTCCGGCACTACTCAGCGACCGAGCTGCTATCCGCCGGCGTAGACCTGCGAACAGTCGCAGGCCGGCTAGGCCACGGCGGCGGCGCGACCACACTCCGCGTCTACACGGCGTGGATCGACAACAGCGATCGGCGGGCAGACAACATCCTCAGTGGACGTCTTCGGCGACCTAACGCCAACGGACGCTAAGACTACTCCCGACTTTGCTGGCCCGGGTCGTTGGAGTCATCGCCAGCAATCTTCCTGATGCCGGCTCGGGATTGTCTCGATGCTTCTGCGCTGGAGAGTGCGTCTGAGAACCCCGGCACAGAGCGCATGCGGCCTAAGAACTCGTCTACAGCCACTTCGATGGTGTGCTGCAGGTTCGATGTTCCGATGAACTGGGCCGCCATCCCGAGCTCGAAGCGTTCGCGGGCCGAGAGCCTGAAGCCGCTCGGGGTGCCGCGGTCAGGGCTTGGCTTCGGACCACGCCGACCCTGACGTGCCTCGTCCGGCACTCTCGCACCCCGCCTGGTCATGTGAGAAACTAAGTTTCATAGTTTCCCATACACGTGCGGAGAGTCCAAGTGCGCGAAGAGCCCAGAACTCTGGCCGGCGCTGTTCTTGCAGCTCAAGCGGCTCAGCATGAGGTCATGTCGATCAAGGGGCTGCGTGAGGCCGCACGGGCTGTCTGCCAGGCAGCTGCAGATCAGAACTGCCAGGTCGTTGTCGCTGCAAGCGGCAACGCCTCACCCCTAGTTGGCGCGACGTTGATCATGGCCGATGGGGACTTGCAGTCGATCGAGGAAGCTGAAGCCGCCGACTGCGGGATACTTGTCGTAGAGACAGTCGCGGTTACACATGCAAATGTGGACACTTGTGTAAATGAACTGACCGCCGCTGGATTCCGGACCGTGAAGCGGTTTGTTTATCGAGATTTCGCAGTTACGTTAAGCGAAGACGTCCTGCATCTAGAAGAGCAGACGACTATGGCCGTGCAATAGCCCGAGCTGCTTCTAGGGCCGAGGCAGCTTGGACGAAGTCAGATGGACTGTCGCCAGCCACCCGGGCGTCCAACGCCTTGATCTCTTCACCGCAACGGTGCCCCGTCTGCTTACCGTTCAGTAGGTGAACATTCTCGGTCTTCTCTCTTGCTGCTGCGAGGACGCTTCCTTCCGTTCGAAACCGAGTCTTCCGCGTCGTCGTGTCACCGCCTTGGCGGCCGTCGTCCGCCTCTCGAAGAACGAATGCCGATATCGGCGATCGAAGACCAGCTAGAAAAGTACGGAACGACTGCGCCAGCTCAAACTGCTGCTCGACGGGAGAAGTCCCCGTCGTGGCACGATGGGACCACGTTGTTGGAGGACCGACGAGCTCTGTTGAGTGGCAGAGCCAGATAACTGGGCACGATTTGCTTGTCCGTACGGCTACTCCGATGTACACCACCAGAGTATGATACAGGTATTTGCAGGAGGTGACAGGAGTCCTGACGAGCCTACCGCCAAGTCAACTTTTCGATGATCGCTACGTGTTGCTGAAGAAGCTTGGATCTGGTCAATTCGGCGAAGTCTGGGAAGCGCTTGACACCCATAGGGGTCATGTCGTGGCGCTCAAGCTACTGAATCAGGGAAGCGCGCCTGATGCGGCGTGGCACGAGGCTACCCGCCTTACCCAGTTGTCAAGCCCCTACATCGTAGGTATCAACAACGCCTCGAAAGCCATCGACGTACCGTATATCGACACGGAGTACGTCTCGGGCGGCACGGTGGCAGACGCTGTAGCACCGCACGGTGTAAAGCCTGCGCGAGCTATCAAGTGGATTCGTCAAATCTGTACTGCGGTGGGCCTGTGTCACTCACGGCGAGTGCTACACCGAGATATCCGACCTGACAACATGTTTATTCTGGAAACAGATGATGTGCAGCTCGGGGATTTTGGGATCGCGGCGATCATGGATCAGAACGGTTCTGCCTCAGCATACGGCCACCCCGACGCGAAGGCTCCCGAGGTTAGATGGGGGTACCCGACCAATGAGTGCACCGAAGTCTGGTCTATAGGCGCTTCTTTGTTTATGTCACTTACTGGTCGACTACCCCATCGCGACGGCGCTCACAAGGTAGTGGATGACGTACGCGACGTCAGTCCCCATGTAAGCCGCCGGCTCGCAATGAGCGTAAGGAGAGCACTCGACAACGATGCAGCCTCGCGATTCCAAACTGTCAACGACCTCAACGCCGATCTAGCTGGTGTCCAACGAGGTAAGCGAGACTTCTGCGAGATCGCTCCACATTCAAGCCACGAGCGTTGTTGGATCGGCGATCCCGTTGCAAGCGGCAAAGCAATATATGTCTGCTCTGAGGCGCTATCAGGGCGGCGACAAAGGCTGCGTGCAACATATACGGCGACCGGTCGTCGCCTTAGCGGCGAGATGGATTTTGAGGTATCAAAGTCCGCTACCCTGACCCAGCTACGAAAGCTGTTTGACCAACTGCGCTGAAAGATGGCACGGTTGGTGAGCGAATATTGGGTTACGACTCTAAAGACAGTATGCCCTCAATTTCTGAACAAGCGATCGCCTGCTTGCGGCCGATCATCTTCTGAGCGAAAAGTACTCCGGCGTTGTGCGGCTCCTGGCCAGAATGACTAGCGGAAGCGTCAGTGACCAGCCAAGGGCGAATCCCAAGCTCGAACGCGTCGACGGCCGTCTTGAGTACGCAGACCTCGGTGTCGATCCCGCAGACGAACATGTCGGTCCATGCCTGCTCGTCCGCTAGGGCGAGTCCTTCATCGCTGAACATCGTATAGACCCTCTTATCGACGACAGCGGTGGCATGACGGGTGAGATCGGCCAGTTCATCGACAGCTGCGGCCAGCGCTCCTATATGGCGACTACGAGGATATGTGCCTCGCGGGCGCCGCATTCGGGGCAGGCGCCGGGCAGAGTCCGGCGTTGGCGAGGATGGCGCGCGCTGTCGGGGTCGCGGTGTCCTTGTCGATCGCGAACCCCGCACGACGTCGAGCTCACCCTGCCGAGCATGCTGGCCGCGACGCAACCGACACTGGTCTACGTCACGTGAGTGCGATCGGCGGAGGGTCGTTCCAGTTCAGATGTCGATGGCGTCTGCCGTCCGTCCGACGATCGTCCACTGTGGTGCTAATGGCAGCCGCGATGGCAGCGAGTCAGACCGAACGGATGCCACCACAGACAGTCCAGACAGCCTGAGGTTCACGTTGACCTGCTGTGTACACCCCACCGGCGACGAACCCCCGCCTTTGCAAGGCGGGGGTTAGGGGTTCGTTTCCCCTCGTCTCCACTCATCTGACCTGGGACTATGAAGTCTGCTTGATCGTAGAATGATCGTTTGGCACTGAGTTGCTCCGCCTGTCGTGGGGCATGACGAGCGCCGCCGGACGGACTCAGTGATCCGGATGACGCAGGCGCGATCCGGCTCGGGACAATCACCGTCGTGGTCGCGTCCTGGTGGCGTCCCTCAGGGGTCTCTGCTGCGACAACGGTCGGACACGGCGAGGTGGGCGAGGCGATGTCGGACGAGGCGCAGCGGGCTTCGGAGTTGTCGGACGCGGTGTTGGAGGCCGCGGCGGCGACCGCCGAGGGTCATTCGGACGGTGAGCTGGGCCTGCCGGCGGCCGTGGTGACGGCGTTGCATCTGATGCGCAGCGTCGGGATCGAGTTCGTCCGTCGCTACCACCGGCTCGACGTCTCCGGCGAACGGTCGCTTCCCGACGAGCCGTGCCTGCTGGTCGCCAACCACGGGTTCGGCGGGATCGTCGACCTGAACGTGCTGGCCTTGTTCGCGACCTTCGACGCGCTCGAGGTCGACCGCGAGGTGATCGTGTTGACCCATCAGGTGGCCTGGACCTTGCAGGTCGGTCGGTTCATCGAGGCTCTCGGTGCTCGGCCGGCCGGGCGGGAGACCGCCCTGGCGGCGCTGCGCGAGGGCAAGCACGTCCTGGTGCTGCCCGGCGGTGACGTCGATGCGTTCAAGTCGTGGGAGCGGCGCGACGAGATCGTGTTCGACGGGCGGGTCGGGTTCGCCAGGATCGCTCAGGAGGCCGGTGTCCCCATCGTGCCGCTGGTCACCGCCGGGGCGGGGGAGTCGTTGGTCGTGCTCTCCGACGGAGCCAGGCTCGCTCGGGCGGCCCGCTTGGACAAGCTGCTGCGGCTCAAGGCACTGCCGGTGTCGATCTCGCTGCCGTGGGGGTTGAACGTCGGCGCGGTCGGGATGCTGCCCTACGTCCCGCTCCCGACGAAGCTGAGTACCGCGGTGCTCCCGGCGGTGCGCAGCGCCGACGGGGAGAGCGCCGAGGCCCTCGCGGGTCGGGTGGAGGCGGCGATGCAGGACAGGCTCACTGCCCTGACCCGCGATCGTCGTTACCTCTTGGGTTGAGCGCTGAGTACGAACGCCCCCACGGCGTCGGGATGCGGATCGCGACCCGACACCCGGTCCGGTGACGACACGGCGGTCAGGCCGGCGCCGCGGGCCGGTCGACGGCCCGCATCCCGCCCAGTGGCGGGGGCAGCGGGCACCTGGTGCCGGCGGCCGCGTAGACGATCGCGTCGGGCCGGATCGCGGCGGCCGAGACACCCGCTCGCGCGAACCGTGTGATGAGCACGTTCTCGATGTCGACGACCGCGCCGGGGCCGGGGTCGCTGCCGGCCGGGCGGAGCTCGACGAGCGGGATCCCGGCGCGCCGCCAGGCGTCGAGGTCCGTGCCGGTTCGGGCCCGGGTATGCAGGACGGCCCATTCGGTGTGGCCGAGCGCGTCGTCGAGACGGGTCCGGTGGCCGTGCTGGTCGAGCACCCACGGCTGGGGCAGGTGGGTACCGGTCTCGCGGGCGGGGCCCCTGCGGCGGTGCGCCTGTCCGAGGAGGCCAGTCCGGTACCTGGTCGTGGGGAACCAGCCGCCGTTCTGCAGGAACGCGCCGACGCCGGGCAGGCGGCAGATCGTCCGGAACGCGTGGTCGCGGACGGCTGCCGCGCCGGGGCGTCGTTCGGTGATCACCCTGCCGAAGAACACGGCGGCCCGGGTGATGCTGCGGACGTGTGGCATGCGTTCGGCCTCGTACGAGTCGAGCAGCAGTTCGCGGGTCGTGTCCGGTAGCTGCGGGTCCAGGGCGGTGGCCAGTTTCCAGCACAGGTTGTCGACGTCGCGGACGCCGGAGGCCATGCCCTGCCCGAGCCACGGGGGCATGACGTGGGCGGCGTCGCCGGCGAGGAACACCCGCCGGTCGCGCCAGCGGTCGGCGAAGCGCACGTGGTGGCTGTAGATCACCGCACGCAGGATCTCGACGTGCTCGGGTCCGATCCCCTGGTGGGCGAGCAGCTCGTACACGCCGTCGGTGCTGGTGAGCCGTTGCTCGTCGTCTCCGTCCTGGACGGGGAACTCCCACCGGTGGTGGCCGAGCGGGGTCGGGCAGTCCACGGCGGGGCGTTCGGGGTCGCAGTGGAAGCGCAGCCGGTCGACCTCGGGCCACGGCCGGCGGACCTTGGTGTCGATGACGACCCAGCGTTCGGTGTAGGTGCGGCCCTCGAAGCCGATCCCGAGGCAGGACCGGATCGCGCTGGATCCTCCGTCGGCGGCGATCACGTAGGACGATCGGCACGTCCATGCGGGTGTTGCGGCTGCGTCGACAGGGCCGGCCGGTCGGACGGACAGCTCGACGCCGTCGTCGTCCTGAGCAATGCCGACGCAGTCGTGGCCGAGCCGGACGTCGACGTTCGGGTAGCGGGTCGCGCCCTCGCGAAGGGTGCGTTCGAGCGCGGGCTGGTAGATGAACAGCTGTGTGGGGTGCCCGTTGCCGACCGGCTGCGGGGTGAACGCCAGGAAGGTGCGGCCGTCGGCGTCGACGAAGGTCAGCTCGCGGTCCGCGAGCATGTCGGCCGTCAGCGTGTCGGCGAGGCCGATCCGCTGCCAGATGCGGACGACCTCCTCGTCGGTGGAGATCGCGCGGGCCCGGGCGTAGACGTCGGTGTCCCGTTCGACGACCAGGACCCGCAGGCCCATCGCGCCGAGCAGGTTGGCGGCAGTGACACCGACCGGCCCGTAGCCGACGATCGCGACGTCGTAGTCGGGTGCCTCGCCCCGCGGGCCCGTCGGGTTGCTCGCGGCGGGGCTCATCGGTGGGCCCCGCGCGGGATCGAGGAAAGGGCGGGCACGGTCTGTTCGCGCTCGCGCAGCGACCGCACGGCGGCGCCGAAGCGGCCCATGAGCTCGGCGACGTTCTGGCCGGTCGGGGTGTGGCCCCAGATCGAGATGCCCTCGTAGATGGTGGGCTCCCAGTGCTCCTCGCGCTCGGGTGTGATCACGACGGGGTTCCAGCCGACCTCGAGCTCGAACCCGGACGGTGTGACGCAGTAGAACGACAGCTCGCGGTCGTTGGTGTGCTGGCCGACCGACCACGCCATGGCGAAGCCGAGCTCGGTCACCCGGTGGTGGGCGGCGAGCAGGTCCTCGAGGCGGGCGACCTGGATGTTGATGTGCTGGACGCGGGTGCGGATCGGGTCGATCGGGAGGCCGGCGACGTTGGCCAGAGCGATCGAGTGGTGTCGCTCGCCCGCGCGCAGGAAGCGGATGTTGAGCATGGCCGGGCCGACGCGTTCGGTGATGCGGTCGGTCAGCCGCAGATCCAGCAGGTTGTTCCAGTAGGTGTGCAGCTGCTCGGGGTGGCGGGTGGTGATGGCCAGGTGGCCCATCCCGGAGTGGCCGGTGACGAACGCGGAGTTCTGCATCCGCAGCGGGTCGGTGGCGGTGCGGGCGCGGGTGAAGATCTCGGTGGCGATGCCCTTCGGTCCGGGGAAACGCCAGAGCCGCTCCACGCCGCGCAGCGCGGCCTGCTCGTCGGTGCCCTCGGTGACCGGGAGCCCGGCCGCATGGACCCGATGCAGGATCTCCTCGAAGGTGGCGTGGTCGTCGACCTCCCAGCCGGCGGCCGTGACGTCCTCGTCCGGGCCGCGCCGGATCAGGAACCGGCAGGGTCGGTCGTCGAGACGGAGCCGGAGGTGGTCCCGGTCCGGTGCGTCGACGTGCAGGCCGATCGCGTCGGCGCCGAACCGGTTCCAGGCCGTGAGCCGCTGGGACTCGACCACGACGTAGCCGAGACGCGCGGCACCGAAGACGTCCGGGCGAACGGCCGAGGCGTGTGCCCGCCAGTCGGCAGGTGCCGGTGGAGCCGTCGCGGCGCTCACAGCGCACCGTCCAGCCAGCCGAGGACCAGCCGGTTGAACCGCTCGGCCTGCTCGTGTTGTGCCCAGTGCCCGGTCCGGGCGAAGAGGTGCAGGTCGCAGTCGGGCATCGTCCGGGCCAGCCACGCCCCACCCGATGGGCGGTTCACCTTGTCCTCGGTGCCCCACACGACGAGCGTCGGCACCGTGCACCGGGCCATGCGGGAGTCGCGGGTGAAGTCCATCCGCAGCGCGGTGCGCAGCGCGGACAGCCCGGACGGCCGCTGCAGCGGCGGGTCGGCGATCACCTCGGGGTCGACGCTCGACAGGTACCGCTGCTCGACCATCTCCTCGGTGACCGTCGATGGGTCGAAGACCAGGTAGTCGCGCAGGAACGCGCGCAGCTTCGCCCGGCTCGGGCCCTCCCCGGTGTAGTAGTCGAGCAGGGCCGAGAGGCCCGCGGTGGGCAGCGCGCGGGTCGTACCGACACCGCCGGGCCCCATCAGCACCATGCGCTCGACCCGATCCGGGCGGTCCAGTGCCAGGCGCAGTGCGGCCGCGCCGCCGTAGGAGTTGCCGAGCAGCGCGGCCCGCTCGATGTCCAGGGCGTCGAGCAGGCTGCGCACCGAGACCGCCAGGTCACCGAACGGGTCGGACCGGTCGATGCCCTTGCTGGAGCGCCCGTAGCCGGGCAGGTCCGGGACGAGGACCCGGTAGCCGTCTGCGGCGAGCGCGTCGACGTTGGCCACGTAGTTGGACATGCCGCTCGCGCCCGGCCCGCCGCCGTGCAGCAGCACCAGCGGTGTCTCCCGGACCGGCCCACCGGCCGAGGACACCTCGGTCAGCGCGATCTCGCGTCCACCGGCGTGCACGGTCGACTCGGTGTGCACGGCGGGCTTCGACGGAGCCTGCGTGAGCGTCGCCACCATCCACCTCTTTCCGTAGCGATCGATACAATTGGAATGAGTGCTACAGTAAGGACGCTTGATGAAGGCGTCAAGGTGGGCGTCACGGGAGGTGGATGTGACCGGCAGCGGGCGGCGCAAGCGCGCCGACGGGCAGGAGTCCCAGCGGCGGATCCTGGACGCGGCAGCCGAGATCGCCGGGGAACGCGGCTACGACGGCACGAGCATCTCGGCGGTCAGCAAGCGCTGTGGGTTGCCGGCGAGCTCGATCTACTGGCACTTCACCGACAAGGACGAGCTGATCGCGGCGGTGATCGAGCGCAGCTTCGAGACCTGGCTGGCCGCGGTACAACTGCCCGACGAACAGGCCGGTGACCCGGCCGAACGGGCGGCCGCGATGTCGGTCGGAGTGGCCAAGGCACTGCTGGAGACTCCCGACTTCCTCCGGCTGGGGTTGCTGCTGACGCTGGAACGCCGCCCGACCGAACCGACGGCCCGGACCCGCTTCCTGCAGGTCCGCGAGGTCGCCCGGGACCGGGTGCAGGCGGCCCTCGACGCCCTGGCGCCCGGGCTGCCGGAGGCGTCGGCGCGGCGGCTGACCACCTACGCACTCGCCGGCGCCGACGGTCTGTTCATCGCCCACCAGATCCATGGCGACGACGTCGACCTGCTCGAGATGTTCGCGCTGCACGCCCGGTTGCTCACCGACGCGATCGCCCGGGAGAGCGCCGACGGTGCCGGGTCCGTGCCGTGAGTACCTCCACCACCGCGGCGTGGACCCGCCCGCCGTCGCGTGCGCCGTTGCACAGACCGCTGACGGCACGCGGAAGGCAACGTCGAAGTCGGCGCGGGTGCTGGCTCTGCTCGGGGCGTTCCGCCCGGAGGAACCGGAGGTGACGCTGACCGAGCTGTGCCGGCGCACCGATCTGCCCAAGCCGACCGGACACCGGCTGCTCGCCGAGCTGGAGTCGCAGGCGATGGTGGAACGCACCGCACGCGGCTACCGGCTCGGGATCCGGCTGTTCGAGCTCGGCCAGCTCGTGCCGGGCCAGCGGGACCTACAGGAGACGGCCGCGCCGTTCCTGGCCGACCTGCACCGCGCCACCGGCGAGACGGTGCATCTCGCGGTGCTCGACGGCGCCGAGGTGGTGTACCTGCAGAAGCTCACGACCAGCGGTGGCCCACAGATCGCGTCGCGGACGGGCGGACGGATGCCCGCGCACGTCACGGCGGTCGGGAAGGCTCTGCTGGCCTACGGGACGGCGTCCCAGGTCGAGGTCGTGCTCGACGCCGGTTTGGCCCGGGTGGCGCCGCGATCGATCGTCCTGCCGGCTCGTCTCGGCGCCGAGCTGGCTCGGGTCCGCCACAGCGGCGTCGCCGAGGAACACGAGGAGTCCGGAGTCGGGGTGGCGTGCGTGGCGGCCCCGGTGCTCGGCGCCGACGGGCGCGCCATCGCCGGTCTGTCGATCACCGGCTGGTCTAACCGGCTGAACACGGAGCGGGTCGCGCCGGCCGTGCGGACCGCGGCACTGGCCCTGTCGCGCGCGCTCGGCGGCTGAGCACGGGCCGCCGTCGGTCTGTGGGAATCACTACGAGTAATGGAGCCGCCGGCGCCGCAGGCCCCGGCCATGGAAGGGGAAATCGTGTCACGGCGTATCGACGTCCACCAGCATCTCGTGCCCCCGCCCTACCGGGAGGCCCTCGCGGCCGCCGGGATCACCGACGTCGGCGGTCGGGCACTGCCGGACTGGAGCCCGCAGGCCGCCCTCGACCAGATGTCCGACGCCGCGATCAGCAGTGCGGTCCTGTCGGTCTCGGCGCCGGGCACCACCCTGCTCGACGACCCGTCGGCCGCCGCGAGGCTCGCCCGCACGCTCAACGAGTACGGCGCCGAGCTCACCCGCGACCATCCCGGCCGCTTCGGGCACTTCGCGACACTCCCGCTGCCCGACGTCGACGCCGCCGTCGTCGAGGCCCGCCACGCGCTCGACGACCTCGGTGCCGACGGTGTCGTGCTGCTGGCCAACTCGCGCGGGCGCTACCTGGGCTCCGAGGGCCATGACCGGCTGTTCGCCGCCCTCGACGAGCGCCGCGCCGTGGTGTTCGTGCACCCCGCCGAGCTGCCCGGCCCGCAGGTCGAGGGCATCCCGCCGTTCGCTGCGGACTTCCTGCTGGACACCAGCCGCGCCGCCTATCTGCTGGTGCGCAACCAGATCGTGTCGCGCTACCCGAACATCCGGTTCATCCTCAGCCACGCCGGTGGGTTCGTCCCCTACGCGGCGCACCGGATGGCGGTCGGCATGGCCGGCGACACCGGCCGGACCCCGCGCGAGATCCTCGACGACTTCCGCAGCTTCTACTTCGACACCGCCCTGTCTGCCGGCCCCGCGTCGCTGCTGGCGGTGCTGAACTTCGCCCGGCCCGACCACGTCCTCTACGGCAGCGACTGGCCGTTCGCGCCGTCCTCGGCGGTCACCTACTTCAACGCGGGCCTGGCCGAGTACACCGCCAACACGCCGTTCGGTCCGACCGTCGCCGCGGCCGTCGACCACCGGAACGCCGAGCAGTTGTTCCCCCGCTTCACCGGGACCGCCGCACCGGCCCGCACCGGCGCTGCCGCCACCACCCGCGGGGCGATCAAGGACCGTCTCGCGCGAGGCGTGTTCAAGCTGATGAACCCGTCCTGACCGACCCCCGGCCGGCTCGACCATCGCCGGGCGAGACTCCCTCGAGATCGTCGCCGACGTCAGCGTGGTAGCCAGCACGTTCGTCCACTCCGGACTGCGTGGCACTGACGATGGCAATGGACGACGACATCCTGCGGGATGCAACGCAGCTCACACGAGCCCGTTCTCTTGCAAGGCGGGGTCAGGGGTTCGATTCCCCTCGTCTCCACCCTCTGAACAGCAGTTATGTTGGTCTGATGATCCTAGTGTCTACATGCTGACGGCTCACCCGCCGCTCGACACCAACTCGGTGTTGCTCCCGCGTCCCGACCATTGCCAGGTGGTGGCGGTGACGCCGGCTGCTCGCAGTCGGTCCTTCTGGATCTTGTTGGTGGGTGTCTTGGGCAGGGTGTCGAGGAACTCGACGTAGCGCGGAATCATGAACCGCGGCACTCGCTCGGTCAGCAGGTGGTCGATGAGTTCCGGCGCCGTCAGTTCCCGGCCGGGTCGTAGGACTACGCATACCTTGACTTCGTCCTCGGAGATCTCGGCGGGGACGGCGACCGCGGCGCACTCGAGCACGGCGTCGTGCACGAGTACGCACGCTTCGAGCTCGGCCGAGGAGATGTTCTCGCCGCGGCGCCGGATGGAGTCCTTGAGTCGGTCGAAGAAGATGTAGTCGCCGTCGGGGGTGCGGACGAACGTGTCGCCGGTGTGGAACCACAGGTTGCGGAACGCGGCGGCCGTTGCGGCCGGCATGTCGAAGTATTCGATGATCGTGGTCCATGGTTCGGTGGGCCGGACGATCAGCTCGCCGGGCTCGCCGTCGGGGACGGGTCGGTCCTGGGTGTCGACGATGCGGAGCTCGAAGCCGGGGCGGAGGAAGCCGCAGGAGCGTGGCGGGACGATCCCCAGGTTCGACGTCAGGACGCAGCCCAGTTCGGTCGACCCGTAGAGCGTGTAGGTCCGTACGTCGAAGCGCCGCTCGAACTCGGCCTGTCCGTCGATCATCGGGATGATGATCGCAACGTCGAGGGGGTTGTCGGCGTCGTCCGGCCGGGCATCCTGTTTGGCCAGGAAGCCGGCCATGGCGCCGACCATGAGGCTGATCGTGCAGGAGAACCGCCGGATGTCGGACCAGTAGTCGTCGGTCGAGAAGACCTCGCGGAGCACGACGGTGCCGCCGACCCGGGCCATGATGCTGAGGAACTGGGTCCCGCTGATGTGGAACATCGGGAACGGCAGGTACATGACGTCGTGCGAATCGACGTCGCAGTCGGGCGCGACGAGGTTGTGCGAGGACCGCACGAACGCGCCCCAGGGGAGCACGACGCCCTTCGACGACCCGGTCGTGCCGGACGTGTACATGATCATCGCCGGATCGGAGAGCTCCGGGTTGCCGAACGTCTCGTCACCCGGGTCGCCGGTGAGGAACTCGTCGCGGGTCAGTATCTGCTGTGGCAGGCCGTCGGTCGGGGGTCCGTCGAGCACGACGATCACGCGCAGGCTGGTCAGCCGGTCGGCCAGGTGGGTGATCCGGTCGAGCCATCGGGCGGCGCAGACCAGGATCCCGGCTCGGGAGTTCTCGATGACGTACTCGAGGATCCGGCCTTCGAAGCTGGTGTTCACCGGCACGTTGACGGCGCCGAGCCGGGCCAGGCCGACCCATGTGTCCACGGCGTCGATGCACGGGGGAAGCAGTGTCAGGACCCGGGTCTCCTGCTCCACCCCGAGCCGTCGGAACGCCGAGGCGAACCGGTCGCCTTCGGCATCGGCCTCGCCGTAGTTCTGGGACCGGCCGTCGACCTGCAGCAGGAACGGGCGGCCCGGGTCCTGCGCGGCGGTGCGCGCGATCGCGCTCGGCAAGGCGTCGTGCGCTGACAGCTCTGTCATCTCGGGCCTCCGGTCGGTTGCGGGTTGCGGGCGGACATCGCCTGCCGGGTGCGAGCGAGGTTCAGGCGGGCGAATCCCTCCAGGCTCGATCGGGCCTCAGGGGTGTAGAAGATCGAGTCCGCCGCGTGCAGGCTGTCGGCGGCGGGGACGGCGTGGTCGCAGAGCTCGTCGATGTGCGCCAGGTGGTCGTGGGGCAGGTCATCGCCGACGACGTGCAGCAACGTGTCGGACAGGACCATGACGTCCGGCGGCGGTTCGGTCGCGTGCGTCCGCACTCCGGCGAGCAGGTCCGACGAGGGCTCGCCGGTCCGGAGGCTCGCGCCGACGAACAGGGTTCCGAGGTGGTCGAGCAGGGCGGTGGCCACCCGGTCCGGGTGCTCGCACCGGTGGTCGAGGTCGGCGAGCCATCGGGCGGTCGCGACGGTGTAGGCCTGGGCGTCCAGGGGGTGACGGGTGTCGGCGAGTGCTGCGGCGGAGCGGTCGAGCTCGGCCCCGGTCGGCGGTGACCCGGGTACCGCCGTCGCGCACAGCCCGGCGATCGCGTCCCGGAGCCGGCCGGCGGTCATGACTGCCCGGCGGCGTGCCTGGCCAGCTCTGCCTCGAGGTCGCGGTGGAAGTTCTGCAGGCCGATCTCGTTGCGGCCGAACGCGAGCTCGTCGACGGCGCCGGACTCGATGTTCGACTGGATGATCTCCATGGTGTCGAAGTCCTCGGTCATCACCGAGTCGCGCAGCATCGTCCAGTTGCGGTCCCAGTGCCGGGTCTCGCGCTCGGTCGACGGCGGGTCCGCGACGAGCATCGACGCGGTGATCACGCAGGCGTCGTCTCGCCGTGCGTCGGGCGCGACGGTCCAGATCTCCATGTGGTCCATCTGCCAGTTGATGAACGTGGCCGGGAAGACGTAGTAGACGACGCCGGCGTGCGGGAGGAGCTCCTGTTCGGCCTCGGGCCGGGCGAGGACGTCGGGGAACGTGCTGCGTACCGGGACGAACCGGTGGTGCAGGCCGATCTTCTCGTACGCCGCCAGATTGCCGAGGAACAGCGGCCCGACGGTCTTCTTGTGCAGGAAGGCGAGGTGGAAGACCTCGTGGAACGTGTCGACGCCGAGCTTCCAGTTGAACGGCTTCTCCAGGCGGGTGGACGCGTAGAGGGTCTGCGATCCGACGTCGTAGTCCGAGAGCTCGGCGTCGAGGACCGGCCCGAGGTAGCCGGCCATGTCCAGTGGCACGTCCGCGTCCGGCAGGCACCAGACCAGGCCGTGCCGCTCCTCGCACGGCAGCTCGCGCAGGCCGAAGTCCTCCCGGCCGATGTCGGCGAAGCCCTCGCGGTCGACGAACGACCGGCAGTGGCCCTTGGTCGTGTAGGTCCAGGCGTGGAACTGGCAGGCGAACATCCGCCGGTTGCCGGACTTCTCGTCGCACACCCGGTTGGCGCGGTGGCGGCAGATGTTGACCAGACACCGCACGACGCCGTCGTCGCCGCGGACCACGATGACCGGGATCCCGGCCACCGTCGTCGTCACGAAGTCGTTCGGGTTCGCCACCTGGGCCGTCAGCGCGACCGCGCTCGGGTACCGGCGGAACAGGACCTGCCGCTCGGCGACGTGTCGTTCCGGGTCGACGTAGACCGACGTCGGCTGCCTGCGGACCTCGTCGGCCATCGCCGTCGTCCGACCCTCGATCAACTGCCGTATGTCGGCGATGATCCGCCGCTCGGTGGTGCTCTCCATCGATGCCTCCGTTACTGACCGGACGTCCGGTCAATTTCAGTGGCGGGTCGGACCGTGTCAAGGGTTAGACTGGTCGGGCGTCCAGTTACGAGCCCCAGGAGTGCTGCACATGCCCCGACCCGGACGGGCCCGCGAGATCCTCGAGGCGTTCACGCGCCAGGTCGCCGAGGTCGGCTACGACGAGACGAACTTCAGCGCGGTCGCGGCCGAGGTGGGTCTGTCGAAGGGTGCGCTGTCGCACCACTTCGGGGCCAAGGAACAGATGCTCGCCGCGCTGCAGGAGTCCTACATGGACCGGCGGTCGATGGAGCTGGACCTGATGACCGACCAGCTCGGCGATCCGGCCGAGCGTCTCGCAGCGGTCCTGCACGCGTTCGTGATCTATTACGTGCAGGACCGGGCGGCGACCGTCGCCGTCCACCGGGAGATCGCGCGGCTCGCCGACCGCGAGGCGATGGCCACCGGGCGGGCGATGCGCAAGACCTACCTCGACGCCGTACGGGAGGTGCTCGCGGACGGCATCGGGAGGGGCCTCTTCCAGGCTGTCGATCCGGCGTTGCAGACGTTGCTGGTGTTCGGGTCAGCTCAGTGGATGTGGACCTGGTTCGATCCCGACGGACCGACACCGCCCGCGGACGTCGGCAGCGCCCTGGTCACGCTCGTCCTCGGGGGCCTCCTCGTCGACAGAGCCGCACTGAAGGGGCTCGCCGACCCGGAGGGGCCTGCGGCGAAGGCGGCCCGGGCCGCGGTCGACCGCGTCGCCGACACCTACGATGTGGCGGACCGGATCGCGGGCAAGCGGTGACCACGGGTGCCACGGCGGCGATCGCCGGCTGGGGGATCACCGACGTCGGCAAGGTGTACGGCCGCTCCGCGACCGACTTGGCCGCCGATGCCGTGCGTCGGGCCGCCGTGGACGCCGGGCTCCCGCTGTCCGGGATCGACGGGCTGCTGACCAGCAGCGGACTGCGCCGCGACCTCGGGGTCCGGCTGCAGGACACGCTCGGCCTGCGCGACCTGCGCCTGAACACCGAGATGAACGCGTTCGGTGCCACCGCCGGCGCGATGGTCATGTTCGCCGCGGCGATGGTGACCGCCGGGACGGCCACCGCTGTGGCGTGCGTGTTCGCCGACGCGCCCCTGCGCCCCTCCGGCAGCGCGGGCTCCGCCTACGCGGCCGGGGCGCGACCGATCCCGGCCGGCATCCCGAGCTACCGCCTGGCCGCCGGAGCCGTCACCCCGAACGTGCTCTACGCGATGGCCGCCCGGCGACACATGCAGACCTACGGCACCACGACCGAGCAGCTCGGCGCGATCGCCGTCGCACAACGCGAGTGGGCCGGGTCGAACCCGCTCGCCCAGCACCGGACGCCCCTCACCCTCGCCGAGCACCAGGCGTCGCGCTGGATCGCCGAACCCCTGCACCTGCTCGACTGCTGCCTGGTGTCCAACGGCGGCGCCGCGGTGATCGTGACGACCGCGGACCGTGCCCGCGACCTCGCCCGACCTCCGGTCCACGTGATCGGCTGGGGACAGGGCCACCCGGGACAGGTGATGGAGCGCGGATCGGAGTTCGGGCTCCGCACCGGTGCCGCGATCGCCGGGCCGGCCGCGCTGCGGATGGCCGGCCTGGGCATCGACGACGTCGACGTCCTGCAGCTCTACGACTGCTACACGTACACGGTCCTGGTCACCCTCGAGGACTACGGCGTCTGCGAGAAGGGCGAAGGCGGGCCGTTCGTGGCCGAGGGCCACACCGCCCGCGGCGGCAAGCTGCCCTGCAACACCGGCGGCGGGCAGCTGTCGGGCTACTACCTGTGGGGCTTCACCCCGCTCGGAGAAGCGGTCCTGCAGGCCCGCGGCCAGGCCGGGGAACGCCAGGTCGACCGCTGCGACGTCGTGCTGGTCAGCGGCAACGGCGGGGTCCTCGAACACCACGCCACGCTGGTGCTCAGCCCACACGGGCCGACGTCGTGACCCCGCGGTTCCCGGGCCCGCCGGCCGAACGTGACATGGCGACCGCTCCGTTCTTCGACGGCGCCGCCCGCGAGCAGCTCATGATCCGCCGGTGCGAGCGGTGCGCCCATCCCGAGCCACCCGAGGCACGCACCTGCTCGTCCTGCGCGAGCGTCGACCTGACGTGGATCTCCGCAACGGGTCGGGGCCACCTCGTCACGTGGACGGTCGTCCACCGGGCCCCACACCCCGACCTGGCCGGCGCGGTGCCCTACGTCGCCGGGATCGTCGAACTCGACGAGGGCCCCTGGCTGCACGCCCGGATCTGCGGCGACCCGACGACGATGCGCGCCGGGCTCCCCGTTCGTGTCGCCTTCGTCCACCCGGACCTGGGTGAGAGCGTCCCGCTCTTCACACCGAGCGACTGAGTACCCGGGGACCACGAGGGGGAGTTGCGGGTTCGTACACGGTTCTGTCGTGATGCTGTTCAGATGGCGCTGGCGGCCGGCACGTCCCGTTAGCTTCGGGCCATGACGACAGTTCTGCTCGCAGTAACCGGCTCCGATCACTGGACGCTCGCCGACGGCTCGAAGCACCCGTGCGGGTACTGGCCAGAAGAGCTCGTGGCGCCCCACCGGATCTTCACCGCGGCGGGTTTCACGATCACGATCGCGACGCCGGGTGGTGTGGTTCCCACCCCCGACGAGGCCGGCTTCTCTCCGGAGATGAATGGTGGCTCGGCCGAGGTCGGCGAGGGCCTGCGCAACTACATCAGCTCGATCTCGGCCGAGCTGGCCGCCCCGACGCCGTTGGAGACGATCGATCCGGCCGGTTTCGACCTGGTGTTCGTCCCGGGTGGGCACGGTCCGATGGAAGACCTGGCCGTGTCGGAGTCGTTCGGTGCGCAGCTGAACGCGTTCCTGGACGCGGGCACGCCGATCGCCGCCGTCTGTCATGGGCCTGCCGGGCTGCTGGCGGCCCGGCGCGCAGATGGCAGCTGGTCGTTCGACGGGTACCGGCTCACGGCGTTCTCGAATGTCGAGGAGGGCCAGGTCGGCTACGCCGACCAGGCGTCCTGGCTGCTCGAAGACCGGATCAAGTCCGAGGGTGGTGTGGTCTCGGTCGCTGACGCGTGGGCTCCGAAGGTCGTGGTGGACCGGACCCTGTACACGGGCCAGAACCCGGCGTCCTCCGAGCCACTCGCCGAGGCGCTGGTGACGGCGCTCAAGGCCTAGCGAACCCCGTCCTTCCGGTCGATCGTCAGGTCGTGGGTGTCGCCGAAGGTCAGGCTGTGATCGCTCGGCCGCTGACGCCCCGGTCGTGGGCGGCGAGCTCGGCGAGGATCTCGTCGTTGTGCTCGCCGAGCAGCGGAGCCCGGGTGTGGGCGATGGCTGTGTCGTCGGCGAGCTTGATGGGCGATCCGGCGATCTGAACGGTTCGACCGCCGGGGTGCTCGACTTCGATGATCATGCGGCGGACCGCGACGTGCTCGTCGGCGACGATGTCGGCGGCCGTGTTGACCGGGCCGCACGGGACATGGCCGGCGAGCTTCTCGACGACGGCCTCGGTCGGCAGGGTCCGGGTCCATGCCTCGACCGCGCCGTACACGGCGTCGGCGTTGGTGAGGCGCGCGTCGTTCGTCGCGAACGACGGGTCGGTGGCGAGCTCGGGGCGTCCCATCGCCCGAGCCAGACGGGCCCAGTGACGATCGGACGGTGCGGCGATGGCGATGGAGCCGCTCGCCGTGGGGACGACGCCGTAGGGGCACAGGATCGGGTGCGAGTTCCCTCGGGGCTCCGGGCTCTTGCCGGTGATCGAGTGCTGGTAGACGATCCGCTCGCTCAGCGCGAGCACGGCGTCGTACATCGCGACGTCGACGAATCGCCCGACGCCGGTGGTGTCGGCTTCCCGGACCGCCGCGACGATGCCGACGGCGGCGAGGACGGCCGGGAAGATGTCACCGATCCCGGGGCCGACCTTCATCGGGTGGGCGGCGTCCTCACCGGTGACGCTCATCAGCCCGCCCATCGCTTGGGCGATGATGTCGAAAGCCGGGCGGTCGCGGTACGGGCTGTCTCCGGTGCGAGGGTCGCCGAATCCACGGATGCTCCCGTACACCAGGGCGGGGAAGCGGGTGTGCAGCTGCTCCCACGACAGGTCCAGGCCGTTCATGACGCCGGCCCGGAAGTTCTCGATCAGCACATCGGCCGTGCCGAGCAGGGAGAGGAACTGTTCGCGCCCGGCGGGGTCCTTGATGTCGATGCACACGCTGCGCTTGTTCCGGTTGACGCTGGCGAAGTAGCCGCCGTAGCTGGCGGCGTCGGCGCCCTGCGGGTGCGGTCCCCATTGGCGCGCCATGTCTCCGCCGGGGGGCTCGACCTTGATCACGTCGGCGCCGAGGTCGGCGAGGACCATCGTGCAGTAGGGGCCGGCGAGGACCTGGGTCAGGTCGACGACGCGTAGTCCGGCCAGTGGTCCTGCCACGGTTGCGTTTCCTCTCTACCTGGGCCGGGAGACGGCTCGCAGGGGCCGTGTCCGCGAGACGCACATGCCAGGGGACGTGCCCGTCCCAGCAGGGTCGGGCTCATGTGCTGTTGCGCCGCAGCCGAACCCGGTAGCTGTAGTGGCTGGGCAGGAAATGGCTGATTGCCAGCTCGAGTGGCCGGCCGGTGGCGCCGTAGTAGGTCCGGTCGATGCGGAGGACCGACAGTCCGGGCCGTACGCCGAGGTGCCCGGCGATCTCTCCCGGTATGGCCGTCGCCGTGATCGACTGCTCGGCGTCGGTGATCGGCTCGGCTCGGTCGTCGATCAGGCCGATGACGGTGTTGCGGCTGCGGCATCCGAGCGTGCTCAGCTCGGGGGCGCCGGCGATGAGCTCTCCGACGTCGCCGGGCAGGTACACCCGGGTCGAGCAGAAGGCGGTCCCGTTGTGGAAGCGGCGAAACGTCGCCGAGCACAGGCCCGTCGATGGTTCCTCGAGCCGGTCGGCGGCTGCCGCGTCCACAATGTCGTGGAGGGGGACGATCAGCTCGAGCTCGGTGTCGAGTGAGAGGCCCATGAGTTCCTCGACGGACCCGAACTGGCGTAGGTAGCGACCGTCGCGTGGGCTGGCGAACGTGCCGCGGCCGCGAATCCGGTAGACCAGGCCCTCGGTGACGAGGTCCTGGAACGCTCGTCGCACGGTCTGGCGGCTCAGTCCCCGGTCTCGCGCCAGGGACTCTTCGGTCGGCAGCGGGACCCCGTCGGCGAACTGATCGGCCAGGATCGCGTTGCGGAGTTCGTTGGCCAGGGTGCGGTAGGCAATCGTGGGCCGAGTGCCCTCAGCGGTCACGGTCCGTACCTCCCCCTGCTTCGGTTGTCGTCTCGCTGCCCGCGCCGATCTCGTAAGGGGTCAGCCGGGCGGCTCATCTCGCTCCGGGTGTGCCAGTCCGAAGATCATCACGATGTCACTCCACGGTGTCGTAGAACTCGACCGCGCGCTCGGTGAGCAGCGGCCGGATCTTGTCTCGGGCGACGGCCGCGTAGTGCTCCGAGTTCACGTGCTGGTCGAACGCGCTCTGGTCTCGGTAGTGCTCGAGAAGCACGAAGGAGGCCGGGTCATCGGGGCTGCGGGCTGCTACGAAACTCACGCAGCCCGGCTCGTCGCGGACCTGGGGGGCGTAGTCGACCAGGAGCCGAGCGACGTCGTCGGCGTCGGCGGGCGCCGTCCGATAGCGGGCGACCACGATGACGCTCACAGGTTGAACCCGATCGCGCGCAGCTGGTCCCGTCCGTCGGGGGTGATCCGAGCCGGCGACCAGGGGGGCTGGAACACCCAGTCCACCGTCGCGGAGGTGACGAGGCCGCCGTCGACAAGCGCGATCTGGATCTGGTCTTCCATCGGCTTGGTCAACGGGCACGCCGGTGACGTGAGGGTCATCGTCAGGGTCACCGCTCCGTCGTCGAGGGTGATCCCGTAGAGGAACCCGAGGTCGACGACGTTGACACCGAGATCGGGGTCGAGCACCTCGGTGAGCGCTTCGGTGATCTGTTCGGTGATCGCCTCGGTCGCGAGGGTGTCGGTCCGGCTCATCGGTCTGCCTCTCTTCGGCGCGGCGGGGCGGCCGGCGCGCTGAGCTCTACCTGTACGGCGGTGGTCTGTGTCGAGATCCAGTCCGCTTTCCCGTGGGCCAGGCGACGGACCCGCGTCACCGTCTCGCCGTCGCCGACCTCGAATCCGGACACGACGAGGTCCGACGACGCGACCCCGGCCCGTTCCGCGGTCGTCATCGCCTCGAGCAGGACACGCGCGGCGACCGGGCAGCTGATCCCCGCGCTGAACTGCAGCGCGGCGTAGGCACGGTCGGCCGGCATGTCGCTCACCGAGGACAGGGCTCTGCGGACGGTGGTCTGGTCCGCTCGGGCCTGGCTGGTGCGGCCCAGAAAGCGCTGGTCGGGCGCCGGCGGCCGCTGTTCATCCAGTGCGTTCACTGCTCTGCTCCTCCACCGGACTTGACGAGCTGCTTGAGAGGGACGGAGTCGTCCGCGAGCTGGCCGGGGTCGACGGTCATCCCGGAGGCGACCAGCTTCTTCGCCCACATCATGTCCCGCCCGCGATCGAGAGCGATCACCGAGCGGACCCGCCCGCGGTGCAGGGAGAACTGCGCGAAGCGGCGCTCCTCGATCGACCCTCGCACGACCTGTTGGTCGCCCGGGCCGGACCGGCCGACGGACTGGAGGTTGTGCTCGAACTGGTCCGACCAGAACCAATGAGGTTCGGCGTACGGTTCGCTGAGCACACCGAGCATGGCGCGGGCTGCTGCGGCACCCTGCTTGATCGCGTTGTCGTGGTGCTCGACCCGGATCCGGCCGTAGCCGGGGTGATCGTGGGCGGCGACGTCGCCGGCGGCGAACACGTCGGGATCGCTCGAACGGCAGAACCCGTCCACCGCCACGCCGCCACTCGCCGGATCGAGGTCGATACCGGTGCCGCGGAGGACGGCGGTGTTGGGGACCAGGCCGACGGCGACGAGCAGGGTCGCGCACTCCAGGTCGCCTCCTGCCGCGCGGATCCGGACGCCCTCCGACGAGCTCTCGACGACGTCCACCCGCTCGCCGGTACGCAACACCACCCCGTTCTCGCGGTGCACCTGCGCCATCGCGGCGGCGATGGCGTCGCCGACCCCGCGCCGCATCGGGAGCTCGTCCATCTCCAGCACGGTCACCTCGGCGCCCGACCCGCGAGCCGACGCCGCGACCTCGCAGCCGATGAAACCACCACCGAGCACGACCAGCGGCTCGCCGGACCGGATCCGCTTCCCGAGCTCGTGCGAGTCGCCGAGGTCTCGCAGGTACAGCACCCGGTCACTGTGGTCGTCGGGGAGGCGGCGCGGCGAGCCGCCGGTGGCCAGCAGCACCTTGTCGTAGGCGAGCCGCTCACCGCCGGCGAGCTCGACCTCATGGGTCCCGTTCGACAGCGCGACGACGGGGGTCCCCAGCCGCAGGTCGATGTCGTTGGCCGCGTACCAGTCGTCGGCGCGCAGGGCCAGATCGGCGGCGGTCGCCTGCCCGGTGAGCAGGTCCTTGGACAGGGGCGGCCGTTCGTAGGGAGCGACGTGTTCGGCCGAGCAGACGACGAGCGGGCCGTCGTACCCCTCCTCGCGCAGGGCGCCGCACGCCGCGGATGCGGCCGGGCCGCCGCCGATCACCACGATCGGGGCGGTCATGGCAAGGACACCAGGATCTGGCCGTCCTCCACCTTGACCGGGTAGGAGGTGAGTGCGCAGTCGGTCGGGTTGACCCCGGCGCCGGTGAGGGCGTCGAACTCCCAGAGGTGGCGTGAGCAGATGAGCTTGCCCTCGTCGAACTCGCCCTCGTCGAGCGCCCATTCCTGGTGCGGGCACCGGTTCTGGTAGGCGCGGACCGTGCCGTCGACGTTCATCAGCAGGACCTTCACGCCGTTGACGACGACGGGCGCCATGTCGCCTTCCCAGAGCTCGTCCTCCTCCATCGCGGCGGTCCAGGTCGATGTGCCCGAAGCGGCACGGTTCATGGGGCTGTCTCCGAACTACTGCAGGTTGTGGTGGTTCCGGGACGGCCGGCCGGGGAGTTCCGACCGTCCCGGCCCCTGCTCCGAGGCGTGGGAGCGGGCGACCGGCGGCGACGCCGCCGGTGGGTGGCGGACGCTCAGATCAGGCCGAGCTCGGAGAGCAGCCGCTCCCGGGTCCGGCGCGCGCCGTCCGCCACCTCGGACGCCGGCCTGCCGTGGTCGGGCAGGGTCTCGAGCAGGTGTCCGAGACCGGCTGCGGCGTCGTCCGCGCGGGGGGACCACTTGCCGATCCACTTGCGCAGCACGCCGGCGTTGCCCGGGCCGTTCTCGAGGGCGTACCGCGCCAGCGCGCCGCTCCAGCGCATGCGCCGGTCGGAGTCGGCGGCCAGACGTCCGCCGAGCAGCCAGCTCTGTTCGTCACCGTTGTCCCGGGCCACGTCGCCGAGTTGCCGTAGCAGGACGTCGTCGAGCGTCGGGAGCAGCACGAGGTTCAGCGCGGTGAATGCCTCCGCCCAGTCGTAGGCGACCAGGGCGAGTTCGACGGCCCGCCGGGCGGGCTGCCACGCCTCGCCGTGCTCCCACACGGCCCGTTCGCCGGTGGCGAAGCCGCTGTCCGGGTGGGCGATCTGCAGCTCCCGGGTCCGGTAGGACACGAGGGTCACCCGTCGCAGCAGGTCGGCCGCGGCGAGCGCCGCCGGGTTGGTGATGTAGGACGACGGCGCCACGTACCCGATGTAGGCCTCGACCTGCTGTGAGCCGTGCAGCGGGAACCTGGAGGGGGTGAACAGCTCAGCGAGCGTGCGCACCCACGCCGGGGACAGCCCGGTGTCGGCCCTGGCCGTGGCGTACTGGTCGAGCAGTCCGGCGACCTGACCCTCCTCCTGGTCCTGGTGGATCACGTAGGAGCGGTAGGTGTGGGCGTCCGGGTCGCGGAAGTCGTCCCAGTCGGGCACCTGGAGTGGCGACTGGTCGCGGTAGGTCAGCAGCCACAGGTTCCCCGGAGAGGAGGGGTTGCCTTCGAGTGGCGCTTTCCGATCGGGACGCAGCGTCCAGTTCGTGCGGTGCGTCACGATCTCGTACTCGCTGGGTCGGCGCTTCACGTCCCCGAACGCGCTCCACGTGCGCAGCCGTCGCTTCGGGGTGGCCGGCGTCTCTGTCATGTTCAGTTCCCCTCCGATGTCACCGCGTCGCCGCGGTCGAGGCGGTTCCACGGCGTCCGAGCGACCATTCGACGGAGTCGCTGGAGGTCTGGATGCGGCCGGAGAAGGCCGACATCATCGCCTCGAGCGATCGGATCTCGAACTGGTCACCGAGGTGGCGCTTGAGCGACTCGGCCGTCACCCGCAGGTGGTCGGACGCGTGGATGCGGACGTAGGAGCCACGGTCGATGACCTCGATCTCCTTGTCCGGGTTGTCGTCCTCGATCGCGGCGGCGACGAGTTCGACCTCGTCGCACATGCGCAGGATGGGACCGACTGCGTTGTCCATGTCTTCAGTCCTGGTAGTCGACGCGGACGTGGTCCAGGGGGCCGATTCCGGCCTCGACCACGGTGATCTCCATCGGCAGGATCCGGTCGTCGTGGTAGACGACCTTCGGCTTGTCCTGCTTGCGCACCCGCTTGCCCTCGCTGTGGTGGGCGACCTTCTCGGCGACCTCGGCGATCGTGTCGGTGGACAGCACCGGCGCGAGGACCTCGACGAAGTCGTCGGCGAAGATCGCGTTGATCGGGACCAGCTGCGGGGTCGCGTCGGCGGCGGTGTCGGTTGCGGTGTCGGACACGGTCACTGCCCCCCGCCCACGACGGCGAGGCCGGACTCGTTCTCGGTAACCGGGCCGAAGGACTTCGCCCAGGCGTAGCCGTGGGCGTCGTCGCCCATCACGTCCGGGGTGAGCCCCATCCAGCCGAGGATGCCGGGCACGTCCATGGGCTGGATCTCGCCTGCGAGGAAGCGTTCGACGACCGTGGTGTGGTTGACCGCGTCGCGGTCCTCCCACCAGATCTGCCGGCAGCCCTTCGTGCAGAAGTGGTACGTCGTCCCGTTGTGCTTGAGCGAGTGGTTGCGGACCCGCCACTTGCCGTCCCGACCGTAGGTGGCGTTGCACGCCGGGAGGTGGCACATGTTGCACAGCCACGGGAGGGTCTCCGGGAGCGTGGCCTCCATGTTGCCGGCGTTGACGTTCTCGGCGATGACCGCCCACTTGTCGCCGTAGACGGCGTCCCAGTTCGGGTACTTCTCCCGCAGCCACTCGCGCGACTCGGCGTCGACGCCGCCGGCCGGTTTCCACCACAGCGTCGGTCGCCAGAACCAGAGCCCGAGGTGCAGGGCGTGGTGCCAGGTGTCGAGGCCCTGCATGAACTCGTCCCAGTACCAGGGCTTGCGCAGGCCGTAGTCCTCGATCGTCCGCACGAACTGATCGATGATCCACTCCTCCATGAACTCCCGGTAGGACTGCTTCCGGTGTTCGACGGGGGTGTAGTAGTCCATCGCGGGCCCGGTGAGGGCGGCGAACGCGCGGGCGGACAGCCAGAAGAACTTGTCGATCGTCCACTGCGCCCGCACCGGGTCGTGCTCGACGAGCAGCTCCAGGGTCGGCCCGCCCTGCTGGGCGTGGCGGGCCTCGTCGGTCTGGATCGAGCTGATCATGTTGGCGAAGTTGATGTCGCCTGCTTCGAGGGCGTCCGAGGACAGGGCCACGAACTGCAGGTTCGTGAAGCCGGTCTCGAACGTCATGGGCAGCTGGATCGCCAGGTCGACCGCGTCCGCCCCGATGATCATCGAGTCGAACAGGCTGCGCAGCGAGATCGACACCCAGTCGTTGGTGTGGAACGCCTTCTGCGACCAGTCGTACTGCGGGTCCTTGGCCACGAACTCGTGGCCGAAGAACAGCGTGATCTGGGCGTGGCGCATCTCGTCCAGCGCGCCGAAGACGGCCATGTTCCGCCAGGCCGGGCTGAGCCCGAACCGCGCCATCTTGAGCTCGCCGAGCAGACCGGCGTACTCGACCAGCGAGACCCCGCCGAAGTGCATCTTCGTCGACGACTTCCAGCCCTCGTCGAGGTGCTCGAAGGTCTTCGACCGCTGCAGAGCGGCCTTGACCGCGTAGGCGGAACTCTCCTTCTCCCGCTGCGTCGCGACGTACTCGGGGTAGGAGACCTTGTAGCTCTCCTCCCACTGCGCCCACGCCCCGCGGGGGACCTTGCCGGTGCCGGAGAGCCAGTCCGGGAACACGGCGTCGTCAGTGACGTAGCCGAACGTCCAGTCGACGTCCCTGACGATGTCCTGCCACTCTTCGCGCTTCATCAGCGTCATCGGGTGTCCGTCCTTCTCAGTCGACTTCGAGGTGGCCGAGTTGTCGGGCGATGCCGGCGCCGTCCCAGTAGGCGGCGATGTGGTCGATCAGCCCGTCGGTGACGTGGAACACGAAGGCGTGCGGCTCGGAGAAGCTCCGGCCCTGGTTGCCGATGGTTCCCCACGGTCGTGCCTGGGTGCCGCCGATCACCACCTCCGCGGCGACGTTGCCGTGGCCGTCGGCGGTGACGGAGCGGACCGTGTTGCTCAGGTCGGGGAACGCCTGGATGAGGCCGACCCACAGCGGCTTGCCGACGGTCGCGACCGTCCCGGCGCCGCGCAGCACGCGTTGCCGGCCCCAGAGCTCGAACGGGACGTACTCGAGGGAGGCGGTCTCGGCGCAGAGCGCGACCATCGCCTCGACGTCATGGTCGCGATAGGCCCCGAAGAACCTGGTCACGACGTCGGACGCTCCGGCGGTCGGTGACTGGTGGTGGGCGGTCAGTGTCTCGGTCATGTCGTCCCTCCTGCGACGATCGCGACCTGGTCGAGCCGCTTGACGGCCAACCGTCGGTAGAGCTGGTTCTGGCACCAGTACGCGGAGATGCCTCGGACGCGCCCGGCTTCGGTGCGCAGGAACCACACCTGGTCGACGTCGAGGTGCTTCTCCTGGTTCAGGGCCCCGAGATACGGCGCGGCCTGGGTGCCCTCGACCTTGATCTCGGTGACGGTGGTGCCGTCGTCGCCGGTCAGCGAGGACTTCTCGGTGATCCGCAGGTCGGGGAATGCGGTCAGGGTCTCGGCGAAGAACGCGCGGGCGTGAGTGGCGTCGCCGAGCACGCCGGCCGGGCCGATCCGGACCTCGGCGGCGGGGTCCACGACCGCGAACGCCGCGTCGAGGTCGCCGGCTCGGATGCCGCTCCAGAACGTTGTCGCCGCACCTGCGGCTGAGTCGGACGCTGTCACCGCTACCTGCTCCTCGGGGGATCGTGGTGGGGCCGTCGGTTCGGATGTGTGGGAGCCGAGCAGCCGGCTCCACCAGGAACGTGTGGTGGTCATGGCGGGCCTCTAGAGGACGTCGAGGGCCTTGAGCACGGCATCGGCGACGGCGTCGGCCGAGTTGGGGTTCTGCGCCGTGATCACGTTGCGGTCGACGACCACGTGGGAGGTCCACGCGGCCCGCGCGTCGTCGAAGACCGCGCCCGCGTTGCGCAGGGACGCTTCGAGCAGCCATGGCATGCCGAGCTTGCCCGGCGGGGTCTGGTACTCCTCCTCGTCGGTGAATGCGGTGACCCGGTAGCCGTCGAAGATCCACTGGCCGTCGAGGTTCGCCGGCGCCGCGAGGAGTAGCGCCGGGCCGTGGCACAGCGAGGCGATCGGTGCCCGCTTCTGGTGCAGGATCCGCAGCAGCCGCGTGACGTCCGGGTTGTCGGCGAGGTCGACCATCGGACCGTGGCCACCGGGTGCGAACACCGCGTCGTAGCCGGCCAGCTGCTCGTCGGACAGCGCGGCGAGCGAGGTGGGCTGCTGGAATCCGGGGTTCGCGGCCAGGGTCGCGGCCACTCGCTCGGACTCCCGTCGGCTGTCCTCGACGACCGCGGTGTAGGCCCGGTCCAGGGCCGCCCGGTCGAGCGGCGCGCCGTCGCCGGTCTCGTCGAGGACGTCCAGGAAGTTCCGGTCGGTGTCCCACGCGGTGCGCGCCGCGCGCGCCACCTGGTCGCGGGCCTGCTCGGGGGTGACGCCGGCCTCGACGAGGGCCAGGTGGACGCGCCGGGCGGCGATCAGCCCGATCTCCGTCAGGTGGCGCAGCGTGAGCCGGATGTCATCGACGTCGTGGGCGAACGTCCGGGTGATCGAGGCCAGGAAGTCCTCGTCCTCGTCCGGGTAGTGGAAGATCGGCTCGAGGCCGTACGGGTCGGCGTGCGGCGCGCGGCCGTCCGGGGTCGCGACGTCGATGTCCACGCCTGCCTCGACGAACCGCTCGTAGGGGGTCAGCGCCTCCTCGGCGAAGTACCCGGTCTCGTGCATCGACCCGTCCGCGAGCGGCAGCTCGCGCGCACCGGATACCAGGAACAACAGACGTGGCATACCCACTCCTCGTTGAGGCTGCGGTTTTCGGGAAAGTCAAAACTAGCCGCGAAATTGCCCGGCATGTAGCCGGTATCGCCGCCGAAAGTATCGGATTCGATTGACCCGGTGATCGTTCTGGGTTACCGGGAACGGAACGGTCTACCCGTGGGATCGGCGTTCGGTTGCCGATGCGAACCCGAGGCCCACGCGTTCGCGTTGTGCCTCGCGGTAGTGCCGCGGCGTGGTCCCGAAGTACCGTTTGAACTCGCAGATGAAGTGCGACACGCTGGCGTAGCCGACCTGTTTCGCGACTTCGCTGACGTTCATCTCCTGCTCGAGCAGCAGGACGCTGGCGCGGTCGAGGCGCATCTTCTTGACGAACTGGTAGGGACCCATACCGGTCGCCTCGGTGAAGACGTTGGTCAGTGCCGTCGGGCTCAGGCAGACCGCATGGGCCATGTCGGCGACCGTGAGCGGCTCGCCGAGACGGGCGCGGACGTGCCGGATCAGCTCCGTGACGGGGTTGCGCTCGTTCTCGGTGTGTGCGGCCGCGAGAAGCCGCACGCACTGATCGGCCTGCAGGAGCCGGTAGGTGATCTCCTGCAGGTACATCGGCGCGAGGACCCGACGATCGGTCTCCGAGTTGAGAGTCCCGAAGAATCGCAGCACCGCGCCGAGCAGGTTCTGTTCCAGCGGGGAGACGTAGGCTGCTTTCGGCGTGCCGGGATTCGACGGACGACTGAACGGAGTTGTCCTGCGCTGCGCCATATCGACGGAGACGGCCCGGACGACCGTCGGATCGATCTGCAGGACAAAGGAAAGGAACGGCATCTGGGGGCTTGCTTCCAGAATATCGGCCTCGAAGCTCATCCCTCGTGTGAACAGGAGGTAGTTGAACGGATCGTAGAGATACTCCTCGCCGTCGACGGTGACACGCTTGCGTCCCTGCAGGACACAGCACAGCGACAGCGAGTGGACCTCGGCCCACTGGGCGGACTGCGGGGAGGTGAACCGGTAGGCGGTCAGGCCCGGCCAGTGACAGTCATTGGGGCCGACCGCGGTCGCCATGTCGTTGAGCCGAGCGATGAGGTCGCCCGCCCGCAGGCGCTCCTCCGCGGGCAACTCCAGTGACGGCATCGACGCCCCTCATCCGACGGTCCCGCTCGTCCGAGCGGTCCGGCTTTTGTCCGGCCAAATGATGTGCTCTGGAGTGTTCCGAGTCACGTCCAGCGGTGTCAACGCGCCTCTTCGAATCCGACAACTGCGTGGTGTATCCCGACAACGACACCGGCCCGCAGCTACCCGAGCGATCGGGGCGCGATGGCACGCCCGTGGGCTTGAAATCGCTGGTAGACGCGTGGGTCTGTCGGATCAGGAACGAGCGCGACCACCGGCCGGAAGCCCCTCCGGATCACGTGATCTCGCCTCGCGGACGCCGGATCAAGCCGTGTGTGCGGACCTGTCTGCCGATGCGGGTCGTGGATGCGGAGTAGCGGATGTGGTGGTGGGCTCGGCGCTGTCGTCGTCGGTGAACGATCGCCAGCGTTGCTCGGTGGCGGGGCTCCAGCGCTGCATCTGGTCGATGAGGCCGGGAACGTCGGTGTCGGCGAGCACGAGGGCACGGTCGTCGGGGCGCAGGAACAGCTCGTCGACGGCGTGGTCGAGGAAGGCCAGCAGGTGGTCGTAGTAGCCGTCGGTGTTGAGCAGGCCGGTCGGCTTCCGGTGGATGCCCAGCTGGGACCAGGTGACGATCTCGGCGAACTCCTCGAGCGTGCCGAGACCGCCGGGCAGGGCCACGAAGCCGTCGGCGAGGTCGCTCATCGCGGCCTTGCGCTCGTGCATCGACTCGACGACACGGAGCTCGGTCAGCCCCTGGTGGGAGATCTCGTCGCCCATGTGATGGGAGGGGATGACGCCGATGACCTCGCCGCCTGCGCGTAGCGCGGCGTCGGCGAGCGCGCCCATCGTGCCGACCTTGGCGCCGCCGTAGACGATGCGGATGCCCGACTCGGCGAGGAGCACGGCGAGCTCTTCGACCCGCTGCAGGTAGCCGGGCGTGCGACCGGGGTTCGAGCCGCAGAACACACAGACGGTGTGCAGCGGGGACGGCTCCGGCGGGGTCGTCGGGGCGGTCATCGGTAGGCCGCCTGTCCCGTGAGGGCGTGGCCGATGGCCAGGGTGTGGACCTCGCTGGTGCCTTCGTAGGTCAGCACGGACTCGAGGTTGTTCGCGTGCCGCAGCGGCGAGTACTCCAGTGAGATCCCGCTGCCGCCGAGGATGGTGCGGCACTCGCGGGCGATCGCGATCGCTTCGCGCACGTTGTTCAGCTTCCCGACACTGAC
Organism: Pseudonocardia endophytica; assembly: GCF_004339565.1. Lineage (GTDB taxonomy): Bacteria > Actinomycetota > Actinomycetes > Mycobacteriales > Pseudonocardiaceae > Pseudonocardia > Pseudonocardia endophytica. The sequence continues at coordinate 3,739,541 of NZ_SMFZ01000001.1, read as the reverse complement.
CTGCTCGGGGCGCAGCGCGTGCTGGTCCTTGAGCCGGCCCAGGTGCAGGGCGAGCAGCATGGCGGTGTTCAGCGAGACCGCCATGTCGGCGAGCTTCTTCTGGGTGAGCTGGAAACCGCTGATCGGCTTGTCGAACTGGATCCGGGAGTCCGCATAGTTCAGTGCGGTCTGCAGGCAGTCGCGGGCCGCACCCACCGCACCGAACAGGATCCCGAAGCGGGCCTCGTTGAGGCACGACAGCGGGCCCTTGAGCCCGCGGGCCTCTGGCAGTTGCGCCGAGGCGGGCAGGCGGACGTCGTCGAAGGCCAGCTCGGAGGTGATCGAGGCGCGCAGCGACAGCTTGTGCTTGATGTCGGTGGTGCTGAACCCGGGGGTGTCTCGTGGCACCAGGAAGCCGCGGATCCCGTCCGCGGTCTGGGCCCAGACGGTGGCCACGTCGGCGATCCCGCCGTTGGTGATCCACATCTTGCCGCCGTTGAGCACCCAGTCCGAACCGTCGCGGACCGCGCGGGTCCGCATGCCGGCGGGGTTCGACCCGAAGTCGGGCTCGGTGAGCCCGAAGCAACCGACGGCCTCGCCGGCGGCCAGCCGGGGCAGCCACTCCTGCTTCTGCTCGTCGGAGCCCCACCGCCAGATGGAGAACATCGACAGCGATCCCTGCACCGACACGAAGCTGCGCAGGCCGGAGTCGAGTGCTTCGAGCTCCAGGCAGGCCAGCCCGTAGCTGACCGCGTTGGTCCCGGCGCAGCCGTAGCCCTCGAGGTGCATGCCCAGCAGGCCCATCTTGCCGAGTTCGGGGATCAGCTCGCGGGCGAACTGCGCGTTCTCGAAGGCGTCGCCGATGTCGGGGCGGACCCGGTCGTCGACGAACGCGCGGACGGTGGCCTGGATGTCACGTTCGTCCTCGCTGAGCAGCGTCGAGACGTCGAGCAGGTCCAGCGGGTCGGACATGGGCGCCATGGGTTCTCCTCGGCGGTGCGCGGGCGGCGCCGCACGGGTCAGGTCACGAGTGGGCGTGACGGCTTGAGGTAGACGGTGGTCGTGGTGGTGAAGAACTCGCGGGCGGCGCGGCCCTGCTCCTTGGGCCCGAAGCCGCTGTGCTTGCTGCCGCCGAAGGGGACGTGCGGGTCGGCGCCGGCGGTCTCGGAGTTGATGTGCAGGATCCCGACGTCGAGGGACTCGACGGCCTGGGTGACCGCGCGCAGGTTGTCGGTGAACACGGCGGCCGAGAGCCCGTAGACGGTGTCGTTGACGAGCTCGAGGGCGGTGTGGTCGTCGGGTACGCGGCGAACGGCGAGCACCGGGCCGAAGACCTCGTCGCGCCAGAGCGGATCGCCGCCGCCCAGCTCGACGACGGCCGGGGCGAGGAAGGCTCCGGCGGCACGGTCGTCGTCGTAGGCGCCGCCGCCGGTGAGCAGCTGCACGGCCGGCCGCTGCGTCGCGGTGTCGACCGCGTCGCGCACGCGGTCGCGTGCCTGAGCCGACACCAGCGGCCCGATCTGCACGGACTCGTCGACGGGGTCGCCCACCCGCAGGGCCGAGGTGTGCTCGCAGAGCCGGCGCACGAACTCGTCGGCGACGGCGTCGGTGACCACGACACGCGAGGTGGCGGTGCATTTCTGCCCGGTCGAGCGGAACGCCCCGGCCGCGACCTCGGCGACCGCGAGGTCGAGGTCGGCGTCGGTGAGTACCGCGGCGGCGTTCTTGCCGCCCATCTCGGTCTGGATCGGGCGGGCGAGCGTCCCGCAGCGTTCGATCAGCGCGCGTCCCACCGCTGTCGAGCCGGTGAACGAGACCCGTTCGATCCGGGCGTGCTCGACCAGGCGCGCGCCCGCGGTGCCGTCGCCGATCAGAAGTGACAGAACGCCGTCGGGTAGCCCGCCCTCGACCAGGGCCTCGGCCAGGCGCATCGCCAGCAGCGGTACGTCGGCGGCCGGCTTCCAGACGACGGGGTTCCCGAACGCCAGCGCGGGCGCGATCTTCCAGGCCGGGATCGCGATCGGGAAGTTGAACGGCGTGATCACCGCGACCGGCCCGACCGGCCGGTGCACCAGCTGGATCTGTTCGTGGCGGCGCGGCGAGGCGTACACCTCGCCGACCGGGCGCTGGGACTCCGAGGCGAAGAACCGGAACACCTCGGCGGCGCGGCGGACCTCCCCGACGCCCTCGGCGAGGGTCTTGCCCTCCTCCCTGGCGAGTTCACGGCCCCAGTCCCCGGCTCGGGCCGCGAGGATCTCGGCGCTGCGACGGAGGACATCGCCGCGTTCCGGGAACGGGGTCGAGGCCCACTGCTTGGACACGGCGGCGGCCGCGGCGACTGCGGTGTCGACCTCGTCGGTACCGACGAGCTGCCCGCGCGCGACGACCTCGGACGGCCGGGCCGGGTTCGTGTCGACGATGTCGGCGCCGGTGCCGGTGACCCAGCGGCCGGCCACGAGATGACGCAGCGTCTGCTCCGTGTCGTCGTGACCGGCGTCGACGTGTCCGTCGGTGGTGGGCGGCCCGGTCATGGCGCGGTCTCCAGTGCTACCGGGGTGGCCGTGCGGGCCCGCTCGCGCAGCCCTGGCAGGACGTCGGTGCAGAACTGCTCGAGGAAGCGGCGCTGGTCACCACCGGGCCCGTGCAGGACGAGGTCGGTGAATCCGAGGTCGAGGTAGGTCCCGATCCGGTCGATGACCTGCTGCGGGTCGTCGGAGACGATGAACCGGGTGTGGGCGCGGTCGGCGTTGGCGTCGGCGAGGCGTTCCATCTCCAGGGGGTCCTCGACCCCGGTCTTCTGCTCCGAGCTCAGTGCCAGCGCCGCCCACCAGCGACACGCTTCGTAGGCGGTGGCCAGGTCGCGGTCGTAGGACACCTTGATCTCGATCATGCGGCGCAGCGATGCGGGGTGCCGGCCCGCCGAGGTCGCGCCCTCGGCGACGTTGCCCAGCAGCGTCCGGTAGAGCTCGGGATCCTTCCCGCTGGTGCAGATGAACCCGTCCCCGACCCGGCCGGCGAGCTTGGCCGCCAGCGGCCCGGACGCCGCGACGTAGATCGGGATGGGTGTCTCGGGCCGCTCGTAGACGGTCGCCTTCTCGGTCCGGTAGTACCGGCCCTCGAAGTCGACCCGTTCCTCGCTCCACAACCGGCGCATCAGCGTGATCGACTCCGCCAGCCGCATCCGGCGTTCCTTGGCGCCGGGGAACTCCTGCCCGGTCGCCGGCGTCTCGTTCATCGCCTCACCGGAGCCGATCCCGAGAACGACCCGACCGGGACAGAGCATGCCCAGGGTGCCGAACGCCTGCGCGACGATCGACGGGTGGTAGCGCAGCGTGGGCGTGAGCACGCTGGTGGCCAGCACAGCGCGGCGGGTGCGGGAGCCGACCGCGCCCAGCCACGTCAGCGCGTTCGGGGCGTGCCCGCCGTGGTGGCGCCAGGGCTGGAAGTGATCGGAGGTGGCGATGAGGTCGAGGCCGCGGTGCTCGGCCTCGGCGGCGAACTCCACCAGCTCGACCGAGCCGAACTGCTCGGCCGATGCCTTGTAGCCGATGGTGATCGGCGGTGTCGTCGTCGAACCGTCCGTGCCGCTCATTGCTCTCCTTCGTCAACTGCTCGCGCAGAAGTCATGGTGCTACCGCATCGGCGTGCGGGCCTCTCGCGCCCGGTCCGGGCGATCTCGGGTTCAGTTCACGGAATGCGGTCAGAACACGTGGTTCTTCCCGCCGAACACCTCGCTGACCGAGTCGTCGGTGAAGATGCTCCGTATCGAATGGGCGAGCAATGGAGCGCACGAGACGACGTGGACGTTGTCCGGGGCCCCCGGCCGGAGCGGGATCGTGTCGGTGACGACGATGCGCTCGAACGGCGCAGCTCGCAGGTTCTCGAAGGCGCGTCCGCTGAACACGGCGTGGGTGGCGGCGGCGAACACGCGGGACGCGCCGGCCCGCATGACTGCCTCGCCGGCCGCGCGCAACGTGCCTGCGGTGTCGATGATGTCGTCGACGATGATCGCGGTCTTGCCGGCCACGTTGCCGATGACGTGCCCGATCTCGGCGACCTGCTGTTCCGGCCGGTCCTTGTCCAGGATCGCCAGATCGGCGCCGACCCGGGTCGCGAACTGCTTGTTCAGCTTGACGCGTCCGGCGTCGGGGGCGACCACGACCAGCTCGTCCTCGAGTGCGGCGAAGTGATCGGCCAGCATCATCAGCGCGGTCATGTGGTCGACCGGGCGCTGGGAGAACCCCTGGAGTTGCCCGGCGTGCAGGTCCATCGTCAGGATGCGATCCACTCCGGCGGATTCCAGCATCCGGGCGACCAGCCGCGCCGAGATCGGTTCGCGTGGAGCCGACTTCTTGTCCTGTCTCGAATATCCGTACCACGGCGTCACAGCGATGACCCGGTGCGCGCTCGCCCCGACCGCGGCATCGATCATGACGAGCAGTTCGACAAGGGAGTCGTTGGCGTTCAACCCCTCTTCAGGATTGCTGCACATGGGCTGGATCAGAAAGACGTCCGCACCCCGGATCGAATCGTCGAAACGGCAGTAGACCTCGTCATTGGAGAAGGTCTTGAGGGTGACCGGACCGAGATCGACGCCGAGCTGGCTGCTGATCTCCTTCGCGAGCGCCGGGTTGGATCTGCCGCTGAACAGCATGAGTCGCTTGTTGTAGCCGAGCGGGAGGCTGGTCGCGGTGGTGGGTGAGGTGGAGGACTTCCCCGCCGTCGTCTCGGTGGTCATGACGTGGACTCCGAACAGGTGGTGGCGGATCGTTCCCACAGGGAGCGGCCCAGGGCGTAGGCCTCCCGGATGTCGTCGCCGTCGTAGACGACCGTCGCGCTGGACCGCAGTGAGCCGTTGCTGTTCACCCCGACGGTGTTGTGGAGGTGCTCGAACAGCAGCACGTCGGAGGTGGAGTCGCCGTAGGCGAGGCAGCGGGACTCGTCGATGCCGAGCTCGTCGAGGACCGACAGGGTGATGTCGACCTTGTGCTGCTGGGTCAGCAGCGACCACTCCTCGGCGCGCATGTGGGGTCCGACCTGCGATCCGAACGTGCGGTGGGCTCCCCACCGCTGCAGGCGCTCGACGAAGAAGTGGGGTGACTGCGAGATGACGATGCTGTGCTCGCCGCGCCGGGCGATGTCGGCGAAGACCTCCCGTACCCCGTCGATCCAGGCTGCGTGGGCGAACGCGTCGTCGATGTCGGCCTCGGACGCGGCCGACCAGAGCGGGAGCATCCGCTCCCAGAAGCCGGTCTCGGTGATCTCGCCGCGTACCCAGCCGTTCTCGATCGCGTTCGCCTCGTCGAAGGTGCCGAGGTGACGGGACAGCTCCACCGAGGCTGCGCCGCGCAGCAACGTGCCGTCCATATCGAACACGTGCAGGCCGGTCATGGGTGCGGGCTCCCTGGATGTCGAGGTGCGCGTTCGGCGTTCTGCCTGTCGCGGGCCGAGCCGTCGTCCAGGTCGCGGCCGGGGGAGGAGCGATCGACCGCGACCTGGACGACGTGGCACCGGCTCAGGCCGGGACGGTGACGGCCTGTTCCGGGGCGACGGTCCGCATCTGACCGACGTGCTCGATGTAGTAGGACTCCGGGACCTCTCGCTCGGCGTTCGCGATGAGCTCGGTGAAGTCCCACTTCTTGAGCAGCTTGCCGTCACGGAAGACCGGCTGGAGCACGTTCTCGGACTCGGGGATCGAGCCCTTCGGGACTGTCACGTAGTTCCCGTTCTCGTACTTCAGGGCGAGCCGGCCGGCCTTGGAGACCTTGAACCCGGCACCGGTCGGCGATTTGGCGATATCGCGCCACTCGCCGTTGACCATCGCTGCGCTGGCCTTCTGCCCGAAGTTCATGGTGTCGCGGTTCCAGTGCTGCAGCAGCCCGCCGCCCATACCGAACACGGCGTTGTCGGCGGCCAGCCCGCGGCGCTCCATCTCCATGTAGACCTGGGGCAGGCTGTGGAAGTTCACGCCGTCGCCCTGCACGACGCGGATGAACGGCGGCAGGATCTTGAAGCCCTTGCTGTTGACCTCGTAGCCGAACGCGTCCATGAGCCACTCGGTGGTGTCCGATGTGACCTGGACGATGTCGCCGGAGTCGGGCCGGGCGCCGACGAGGCCGGGGAAGTTGCGGATCTGCTCCTTGAGCTCCCCGCCGAGGATGTTCTTGACGCAGTTCTCGTGGTCGTAGGTGTCGGTCAGCAGGAGGGCACAGCCCTCCTTGGCGTAGACGTTGAGCATGTTGCGCAGCGCGTCGGCCTCGTGGTCGCGGCCCCAGGCGCAGAACCCGGCGTGCTCGGAGTTCGGTCCGGAGTTGGAGACCTTGCCTGCGTTGTAGAAGTGCTTGGCGGCCAGGATCCCGGGGACCGTGTCACTCTGGTCGAAGTTGACCAGGTGGGCGAGCCCGCCGAGCGCGGCGGACTGCTGGGAGCTGACCCCGCGGGCGCCGTAGTCATGCAGGGTGTTGCGGATCAGCTGCGGGTTGTCCGATGTGCGCTCGAGCGCCTCCTTGATGACCATCTTGGACAGCCAGCTGACGGTGCCGATCGTGGTCGGGTACCAGACGGCGCGCAGCAGCGCGGTCTCGAAGAAGCTGGTCGCCCAGAAGTACTTGGGGTCGGTATTGATCACCTGGACGAGCACGTTGCGCGCCGGCAGGACGGTGCCCTCGGGAACCGCCTCGATCTCCACCGGGAGGTATCCGCCGTGGTCGTTGAGGATGCCGAGCCAGTTGTCCCGGTTGAAGTGCATGCCCTGCTCGCGCACGACGAACTCGGCCTCGTCGATGTCCTCGAGGGTGATCGGGCGCATCAGGTACTCGCGCAGGTAGGCCTGCAACCCGACGAACTGGGTCACTGGCCACTCGCCGCCGCGGGACTCGATGTAGCTCGAGACGTACTCGGTGCCCGGCGGGTAGAGCGGGTAGTGGCAGTGCTTGTAGTTGTCGGTGTTGATGATCAGGTTGTCGAGGTAGCCCATCGGGTTGGCTCACCTTCCACGTGAGTCGTTTCTACTGGGAGCCGCGGTGCCCGGGAGGGCATCGAGCTCGGTCCTGACATGTGCGGACCGCTGCGGCCCACGCCCTGAACACCCTGGGGGATCGATTCCGGCGTCCGCCAGAGGTAGGGCTACGGAGCAACACAATTTTAACGATTCTAGTGTGACCGTCAACTCATCTGAGCGATCCAGTTTGCTCCGTTCGCCTGCGCGGTAGCCGGCGGCGATCATGCCGCTGCTCGCCGTGTCAGACGTTCGTGCACTTCAGAGGACCAGTAGCCAGGGGTTACCCAGTCTGATCGTCGGCGGAGTGGGCCGTGTGTCCAGGTTGGACAGGGCCGCACTTCGCTGGGAGATAGAACCCTTTCTACCGGAGGAACGGGTGTACCGCGTCCCCGGAGGTGAGGACGCGGGTCGGGCTGGGGGTCAGGTTCGGGCGCGCGCCAGGTCGAGCTCGGCCGCTGTCGGCATCCCCGCACGCGCCCCGAGCCGGGCCACCGACAGGGCGGCGGCCGTGTTCGCGTCGGTCACGGCCTCGCGCAGCGAGGTGCCGCTGGCGAGCGTGGCGGCGAGGACACCGTTGAAGGTGTCACCGGCGCCGGTGGTGTCGCGAACCGTGGCCGGCAGGGCGGCGACGTGCTCGGCGCCGCCGTCCGGGTCGACGAGCAGCGCCCCGTCCCCGCCGAGGGTCACGACGACCGGCGCCCGGGAGCGGGCATTGAGCGCCCGTGCGTGCTCGATGGCCTGGTCCGTGGTCGGGGCGCCGGTGGCGGCGGAGGGGTCGACGAGCGCGGCGAGTTCGCCCCGGTTCGGGGTCAGGATCGCGCCGCGATCGATGAGGCGGTGAACGGCCGGGATGACGGGCGCGGGGTTGAGCAGGCAGCGCACCCCGGCCGCGGTGGCGAGCTCCACCGCCGTCACCACGGCGTCGTCGGGGATCTCGGTCGAGACCAGCACACAGTCGGTTTCGGGCAGGCTCGCGACGAGCCCGGCGCGCAGGCGGTCGACCGAGAGTCGGATGTTCGCGCCGCCGCCGACGGCGATCTGGTTCTCACCGGCGTCGTCCACGACGATCAGAGCGACGCCGGTCGAGCACCGGCCGATGACCTCGACGTCGTCGACGATCACGTTCTCGGTGGACAGTTCCGCGAGCGCGGTGCGACCGAGGTCGTCGTCTCCGACGGCACCGAGATAGTGGACGGTGGCGCCGGCGCGGGACGCGGCGACGGCCGCGTTGGCGCCCTTGCCGCCGCCATGGCGTTCGACGCCCGGGCCGACCACGGTCTCACCGGCACGAGGAAGCGTGGGGGCGGTGACGACCATGTCGACGTTCACCGCTCCCACGACGATGACCTTGGGCGTCACGTCTCCTCCTGTGGGGGGCAGACCGAGTCGCGGAGCTCGACCGACACCGGCAGCGGCGGGATCGGCTCGACGGTGGTGCCCTCGAGCTGGTCGAGCAGGGCGGACCCGGCCTGGAAACCCATGTCGTGGGCCGGTTGACGCACGCTGGTCAGGCGCGGGGTGAGCAGGGAGGACAGCGGAAGGTCGTCGAAGCCGACGATGCTGACGTCCTGCGGCACGCGAAGGCCGAGCTCACGGCACGCCTCGATCGCCCCGATCGCCATCAGGTCGTTGGCGCACAGCAGCGCGGTCGGTCGCGGCCCGCTGGTCTCGCAGAGTGCCTGGCGGGCCAGCTTGGACCCGGAGGCCTGGCGGTAGTCGCCGTTGTGGACCGGCACCTGGTCCGGGTCGATCCCGGCGCCCGCGAGCGCCTCCCGGTATCCGGCGAGCCGCTGCTGCGAGGTCCACAGTGCAGCCGGCCCGCCGATGACGGCGAGCCGGCGGTGCCCCATCTCGAGGACGTGCGCGGCGACCTCGCGGGCTCCGCGACGCGAGTCGCACACGATGGCCGGCAGCTCGAGGCCCGGGATCTGCTCGTCGACCAGCAGCACCGGTCCGGAGCGGGCCAGGTCGTAGAGCGATGCCGGTGCGGTTCCGGTGCCCGACAGGTAGATCACGCCATCGACCCGCTGGCTGCGCAGCAGCCGGGTCTGGCTCTCCTCGGGCTGCTGGCTGGCGTCGGGCACGACCAACACGACGAGGACGTCGCGCGCGGATGCGGCGCGCTGCACACCCTCGGTCACCATGGCGAAGAACTGGTTGGCCAGTTCCGGAACGACCATGCCGATCGTCGATGCCGAGCGCCGCTTGAGGTTGCGGGCGGACTCGTTGGGCGAGTACTCCAGCACGCGGATCGCGTCCAGGACGCGGTTGCGTCGATCCGTCGCCACCGGGCCGCTGTCGTTGAGGACGTAGCTCACGGTGCTGACCGAGACGCCGGCGTGTCGAGCGACATCCTTCATCGTGGGCCGACGGCGCGCTGTCATGCCGCTCAAACTCCTCTGGCCTGCGGCGCCCGAACGGTCGGCCGGACGCGTTGATGGGGTGAGCCCCGAGCACCTGACGTTCCAGTGTGGTGCGGTGTGCGGTGTGCGGTGTGCGGTTGTGGCGGGGCGGCCGTTGGACTCTAGAGGATGCCCAGCTCGAAGCGTTTATTGCGCCACGCCGACGGGCTGCCGGCGCCGGGTCGCGTGGCGTCGCGGTGGCGACGTCGAGGAGCGCGACCCGGCGGCGGATGCGGCCCGACCCGGTCAGCCGGCCCGCCGGTCAGCTCGTCCGGCCGGCTGCCCAGTTCAGGATCGACTCCCAGAGCTTCTGGTAGTGCGCCCATCCCACGAACTCGGGCGGGGCCCAGTGCGGAGCCAGGTCCGAGGCGAACGCGACCGTGCGGCCGTCACCGGCCTGACCGGCGACGAGCAACGGGTCCCCGGCGGCCGACCGTGCGACCGTGGTCGCCTCCGGCCGGGAGGTGATCTTGTTGTAGCCGAGCAGCATCGGCCAGTCGGCCGGGGTGCCGCCGAGCACCGGGTGGTCCGGGTGGTCGAACTCGGCCTTGATGCCCTCGGGGGCCTCGATCCGATCGTCGTGGTCGAGCAACGTGACCGGCAGAACCGGCGCGAGCGGGCTCATCCCGTAGCGGGCTCGCCCGTCGATCCCGGTGAAGGACATGTAGCCGCCGATCATCACCATCCCGCCGCCGCCGCGGATCCAGTCGGCGAGCACCGCGAGCTTGTTCGCGCTGCGCTCGGACCGCAGGAAGGTCTCGTCCGGGAGCAGGAACGAGTTGGACCCGATGTCGGAGAGCACGACCACGTCGAACTGGTCGAGCTCCTCGGCCGACTTGGGGAAGCGTGCCGAGATCTCGTGCGCGCGAACGTAGGTGACCGCGAAACCGCAGCGATCCAGCGCGGCCAGGAACTCCCCGGCGCCTTCCTCGTACTCGGTGGTGTGGAACTGGTCGAAGCCTTTGAGGTGGGTCGTGTGTTTGATCCAGGACTCGCCCGCGACCAACACACGCAGAGCGTGGTTCTGCGTCGCCGTCGTCACAGCAGTCGGTCCCCCACGTGTGCCGGGAGGGTCCGGATCTCCGGGACCGCCAGCGTGGTGATCTCCCGCATGTCCCAGCCGATCATCTTGTCCGGCACCAGCTCGAAGTAGGTGCGACCGGCCACCTCACCGAACTCGAGGTAGTTGTCCGCGTAGGGATGACCGACGTGGAAGTACTTGTCGAACACCACCTGCGCCAGCGTGTCGGCCAGTGCGGTGTCGGTGACCTCCGACATCGTCCCGCTGATCCGCACGCCGCTGACCGTCGCGTACTCGTCGCCGCCGTCGACCAGCGCGGAAAGGGCGCGCCCGGCGCGGAAGTTCGCGCCGTGCTTGCTGGCCGCGTCGATCGGGATGTAGATCTTCTTGTCGTGCACCACCAGCCACAACGGGGACAGGTAGATCGTCCCGTCCTCGTTGAGGGTGGCGATCCGGATCGTGCGCGCCCGGCTGAGGTAGGCCCAGCGCTTGTCGCCACGCAGCGGCTGCAGGGTGCTCGCGGTCACGGCCATGTCAGCTCCTCATCGCCTTGAGCTCGCGGCTGTACTCGGCCGCCTCGACCACTCCGACCTTCGGGGACGGTCCCGAGGTCCAGAAGAAGGTGAAGGCGACGCCCGTGGCCTCGAGCGTGTACTTGTAGCCCGCGGGCAGGTAGATGTGCTCGCCCTCGCCGGCCTCGAGCACGATGGTCCGGCCCGCAGCGTCCTCGACCACCAGGTGGATCCGTCCCTTGAGGACGTAGTGGGACTCGTCGAAGTCCTTCTGATCCCAGTGGTACGGCAGGTGGTCGGGCTCGCCGTAGCAGTAGCCGTGGCGGAAGTAGCGGGCGTCGTCGCGCTCACGGGAGACGAAGATGTTCGTCGTGATGCCGGTGTTGAAGGTCAGCCGCGGCATCTTGTCGATCTCGTCGGGCACGATCACCCGTGGGTAGCGCCGTGCGTTCGGCGCGTGTGGGTCGTAGTCCGGCACAGGTCTTGGTCCTTCCCGGTCGCGGTGGACGATGACGAGCGGCCCGCGACCGGGCAGCCGTCACGCGTGGGATCTCAGCTCGCCGAGCCCTGCTGGGAGGACGTTCTCAGCGACTTGATTCGTTTCTATGATAGCGTCCGACTGGCGGGTACAGTCAAGAGTGAACGGCTCGATCGACGCCCCTTCATCTCCGGCCTGTGCCGCCATGCATCATACGTGGACCCGGCTGACCTGGCCCGACCGAGAACGCTGTCGTGGCCGGTGAGAGGCCATGACGCGCGACTCCCAGTACGGCGCGACGGCTGCCCGCGGGAGCTTGCCGGCCAGCACGGCCGGGCTGTTGGCGTGACGAACGAACTGGTTTCGAAACGTTTCTGAGGTGATGAGTTGCAGACGGGTTCATCGGCTCTCGAGCACCTGCGGGTGCTCGACTTCTCCCGGGTTCTCGCGGGGCCGTTCGCCACCATGATGCTCGCCGATCTGGGCGCCGAGGTGATCAAAGTCGAGCGCCCCGGCATCGGCGACGAGACCCGATCCTGGGGTCCTCCCTACGACGCGACGGGCGAGTCCACCTACTTCCAGTCGGTCAACCGCAACAAGACCAGCGTGGCCATCGACCTGGCCAGCCCCCGCGGCCTCGCTCGCGCGCGCAGCATCGCGCAGGACTGCGACGTGGTCGTGGAGAACTTCCGCGCCGGCGTGATGGACCGTCTCGGCCTCGGCGCGGACGAGCTCTGCGCCGCCAACCCCCGGCTCGTCTACTGCTCGGTGACCGGGTTCGGCCGCCACGGCGGCGCGGACCTGCCGGGCTACGACCTGCTCGTGCAGGCGCTCGGCGGACTGATGAGCATCACCGGCGAACCCGACGGTGCCCCGCAGAAGGTCGGCGTGGCGCTCGTCGACGTCCTGGCCGGCCTGTTCGCCGGCGTCGGCATCCTCTCCGCGCTGCAGTACCGCGAGCGGACCGGACACGGCCAGCGGGTCGAGGTGGACCTGCTGTCCTCGCTGCTGGCCGCACTGACCAACCAGGGCACCGCCTACACCTCCGGCAAGATCGTCCCGGGGCGGCTCGGGAACAACCACCCCAGCATCGCCCCGTACGAGCTGCTCGAGTGCGCGGATCGCGAGCTCGCCGTCGCGGTGGGCAACGACCGACAGTTCCGGCTGCTGTGCCACACCGTCGGCGCGCCACACCTGGCCGAGGACACGAGGTTCGCCACGAACCCGGTCCGGGTGGCCCACCGCGAGGCGCTGCGCAAGGAGCTCTGTTCGCTGCTGCGTCGGCGACCGGCTGCCGAATGGGCGCGGGACCTGACCTCGGCCGGCGTGCCCGCCGGGGTGGTCAACGACATCGCCGGTGCGTTCGAGCTCGCCACCCGGCTCGGTCTGTCCCCCACCGTCGACCTGCCACGTGGCCCGCACTCGTCGGTGACCGTCACCCGCAACCCGATCGGTCTGTCGCTGACTCCGCCGACCTACCGCACCGCGCCGCCACCGCTGGCGCCGCCGATCGACCGGCTCGACCCCGCACCGGGCTGACACGCTCGCCGCCGAGGGGACGAGCCGGCCGGACACGGCCGCCGCGCGTGCAGGCGCCCGTGTCCGGCAAGGGCTTACGTCTGGTACCCGAAGATCGACTTCACCTCAAGGAACTCCCGGAGCCCGAAGTCGGAGTACTCCCGGCCGTTGCCGGACTGCTTGTACCCGCCGAACGATCCGGCGAAGTCCAGCCCGTTCCCGTTGAGGTGCACCATGCCGGTGCGCATCCGACGTGCCACCGCGCGCGCGTGGTCGATGTCGGCCGACGACACGAACCCGGACAGGCCGTAGATCGTGTCGTTCGCGATCTGCACCGCGTGGTCCTCGTCGGTGTAGGAGATCAGCGTGATCACCGGGCCGAAGATCTCCTCCTGGGCGATCTCCATGTCGTTGGTGACGTCGGTGAGCACCGTGGGCCGGACGTAGTACCCGCTCTCGAGCCCCTCGGGACGCCCGAGCCCGCCGGTCACCAGCGTCGCGCCCTGGTCGAGGGCCCGCTCGATCAGACGCTGCACCTTGTCGTAGGCGGCCTGCGAGATCAGCGGACCGATCTGGGTTCCCTCCTCCGTCGGCGGACCGACCACGATCGCCTCGGCTGCGCCCTTCGCGATCTTCTCGGCCTCGCTGCGCTTGGTCTCCGGGACCAGGAAGCGGGTACCGGCGTTGCAGGACTGGCCCGAGTTCGCGCAGGCGTCGTTCATGTCCCGAGGAATCGCCGTCGTGAGGTCGGCGTCGTCGAGCAGGATGTTGGCCGACTTGCCGCCGAGCTCCTGGGCCACCCGCTTGACGGTGGGTGCCGCGTTCTCGGCGACCTGCACCCCCGCGCGGGTCGAGCCCGTGAACGACACCATGTCCACGTCCGGGTGGGCGGTGATCGCGGAGCCGACCGTCGGTCCGTCACCGTGCACCAGGTTGAACACGCCGGCGGGCACGCCGGCATCGTGCAGGATCTCGGTGATGATCACGGCGCTGACCGGCGCGAGTTCCGACGGCTTCAGCACCACCGTGCACCCGGCGGCCAGAGCGGGCGCGACCTTGGCGCCGATCAGCAGCGCGGGCCAGTTCCAGGGCGTGATCAGCCCGCACACCCCGATCGGCTCGTGCCGGACCATCGTGGAACCACGCTGCTCCTCGAACTCGAAGTTCTTCAGCGCGTCCAACGCCGACGCGAACTGGCCGAGCCCCGCGCCGACCTGAGCGGTGTGCGCCAGTGTGGTCGGAGCGCCCATCTCGGTCATCAGGACCTGGGCCAGGTCGTCGCTCCGCGACTGGTAGACCTCGATGATCCGCTCCAGCAGCGCGATCCGGTCCTCGACCGACGTCGTCGAGAAGGACGGGAACGCACGCCGCGCCGCGGCGACCGCCCGGTCGACGTCCTGCTTGTCTCCCAGCGCGACCGTTGCCACGGCCTGCTCGGTCGACGGATCGATCACCGCCGTGCTGTCCGACGAGTGCGGGCTGATCCACTCACCGTCGATGTAGAAACGATCCGCGTTCTGCATCAGGCTCCCTGCCTCTGTAGCCGTTGACCATGTGATCGCAGTGAAGCTCCAGGTAGTGATGGGTTCACCGTGAACTGGAGCGAGTTGTTGCGAGTCGACCGGGCGATCGCCATCGGCTCGACCTCGCCGTCGGACTATAAACGTTTGTAGCGGGCTGCGGTCCGAGGGTCAAGTGGGCGGGCAGGCGGCACGGGGCGGCGCGGTCGGCTCTGTGCAGGGCGCTGCCGCGCTCGACGCCGGCCGGCGGACCCGCCGAGCCGCCCGGGTCTGCGGCTGGTGGCGCCGGCACGGGAACGGGCCGCGACGGCGATCTGCCGTTCGGCCCTGATACTTGCGGGTTCTCGGGCCCTCGGTGGCAACCCGAGCGGCCAGAAATCGCGCTGCTCAGGCGCTTGCGAGGTCATCGCCGAGACGGCTCAGATCCCACGCCTCCTCGGGCGAGAAGCGAGGCGACGGCGTCCTCGGCATCATCGAGCGTGCACGGTTTCCGGAGAAGACGTCGTGCCCGGACGAAGGCTCGGTCGGCGCCGACAGCGATCACTCCCGTTAGCAGATCGGCGTCCCCCGACAGGACGACGACCGTGTCGGGGTCTCCTCGCACGACCCGTGTGGTGGCACCGGTGATGCCCGCCTGCTGGATTCGCACACCGTATTGGTCGGACCAGAAGTACGGCACCAGGTCGGCGTCACGGTGCTCGTCGGCGTCACCGAGAAGGTTCCCCGCGGCCACGGCGCCATGTTCCATGGCCGTGGTCCAGTGCTCGATCCGCATTCGCCGGTCGTAACGTGGGTTGTGCCAGTTCACGACGTCACCGGCGCCGACGATCTGCGGAGCCGCGAACAGGCGGCGATCACAGATCAGGCCATCGGAGGTGTCGAGGCCACTACGGCTGAGCCAGTCGGTCACGGGTCGCGCGCCGATGCCGACGAGCACCACGTCGGCCCGCAGCACCGTTCCGTCGTCGAGTTCGACGGACTCGACGCGATCGACACCACGAACGGACGTGACGCCCCGGCCGAGCAGGAAGCGCACGCCGTGTCCCTCGTGGAGCCGCTGCAGCTGTTGTCCGAGCTCGCGCCCGAGCTGGCCGGCCATCGGCGCGTCGAGGGTGTCCACGACTGTGACCGAAACGCCCATGGCGCGCGCCGCGGCGGCGACCTCCATCCCGATGAAGCCGGCCCCCACAATCACGAGTTCCGCTCCGCGCTCGAAGTCGGCGCGCAGTGCGAGACACTCGCTCGCCGTTCGCAGCCCATGAAGACCGGCCATCGGGGCCACGCCGGGCAGACGCCGCGGGGTGGCACCTGTGGCGATGATGAGGCCGTCGAACGGTTGCGGCCCGTGTGAGGTGTGAACAGTCGCCGCATCGACGTCGAGGCCGACGGCGTGTACTCCGTAGCGGGTGTCGATGTGCCGGTCGGCAAGCGCCGCGGGTGCTCGGAGAGCTGCCCGCGGGAGGTCCCACTCGCCGAGCAGTAGCTGTTTGGACAGCGGCGGGCGGTCGTAGGACGCGGGGCCGGGTTCCGCGTCAAGGACGGTGATCGGGCCGCTGTAGGCGTTGTCGCGCAGAGCTTCGGCCGCGTGAACGCCGGCGACTGAGGCGCCGACGACCACTACGCCGTGCCCGTTGTCGTGCAGCATGTCGACCTTTCCTCGTCCCTCGGGAACGGGGCCCGGCGATCGCCGGGCCCCGTTCGGTTCGGGTCGATCGGACGATGATCAGGCTTCGGTGTCGTCGAGCCCGTTGTCGACGCCGATGAGGCCGGCGTCGATCGCCTCGTCCACTGCAGTGCGGGTCTCGTCCGGACCGAGGTCGTAGGCCGGGGTGGAGAGCAACGCAGAGGCGTCCACGACCGCCGAGCTGATGTCCTCCCGGGTCTGGTCGACCCAGCTCTGGATGAGGTCACGGTTCGGTGGGTGATCGGCGATGGCAGTGCGCGCCAGCGCGACCGACCACCGGCGGCTACGGATCGTGTCGAGCTGCAGATTGCGGTGCAGCATCGAGGTGAGTTCGTCACCGTTCGCTGCGGCCGCCTCGGCCACCCTGAGGTTGAACACGGCGTCGATCGCCGGCTTGAGCACGAAGCAGAGGTTCACGCACGACTGGCCCCAGTCACGGATGCCGAGATGGGTCTCGATCGCCTTGCGCAGCGGCTGCAGGGCCGGTGCGGTCTCCCAGGCGGCGCGGTCCTCACCGAATCCGCGCTCCGGATAGTGGATTTGAAGCTGGCGGGTCTGGTAGGCGATCCGCTGGATGCGGCGGAGCTCGTCGGCGCCCTGGAAGGCCACCGCGTTGCTGATGTAGCTCGACGGCGCCATGGACATGACGTAGGTCGAGGCCATGAGCAGGCCGTGCCCGGCGTAGCGGAACGGGGTGTAGGCCCGGCCGAGCGCATCGAGCCAGTGTGAGCTCAGTTCGGCGTAGGAGTTGCGGTCCTCGTGGTCGTCGATCAGCCCGTCCACGTAGGTCTCTGCTTCGTCCTGCATGCGCACGTAGGTGCGGTAGACGAGCATGTCCGGGTCGCGGAAGGCGTTCCAGTCCGAGCACCGGAACGGTGAGTCGTTGCGGTGCTCGGTGTACCAGCGGTTCCAGACGTGGTCCGGGGACATCTCCCAAGGGGTCTGCCCTGGCTTGTAGTGCCAGTGCAGGTCGTGGGAGACGAACTCGTACTCGGTGGGCACGCGGCGTTCGGTGTAGCGGCTCCAGCTGCGCCGCTTTCTGGTGGGTGAGCTCACGGCGATCAGCCCTCCTTCCTGGTTGGCCTGGCCGCTGCCTGCTTCGTGTGCCAGATGATCTCGTCGGACGTGGTGATGATGTGGCCGGCGAAGAACGCCATGTACGGCTCGACGTCCCCGATCCGGATCGGACGACCGGCCAACGCGGTCAGGGTCGTGCGGGTGAGACGGCACCGGCCTGGTGTGTGGATGTGGATGTAGGAGCCCTCGTCGCGGAGGTGCACCTCGACGCCGGGGTTGTCCTCGGCGATCGCGTCGGCCACCAGTTCGGCCATCTCGCCGACCTGCATGATCGGTCCGACCAGTGCGGCCGCCGGGCCGGACGTGGTGGGGTCGGTTGCTTCTGCGGTCATTCGGGACCCGCCTCCTTCTCAGGGGGTGCGGAGGACGTGTGGACGTAGAGCTCGCCGTCTCGGATCTCGACGGGGTACTCCGGTAGGCAGGTGGTCGTCGGGTTGACGCCGGCGCCCGAGCGGGCGTCGAACTCCCACATGTGCGCGAGGCAGGTGATGATCTCGCCGTCGAAGTCCGCGTCCTCGAGAGAGTTCTCCTGGTGGGGACACAGACCGTGGAAGGCCCGCACGGCGCCGTCGGTGTTGACCAGCAGTACCGAGGTTCCGTCGCCGAGTTGCTGGAAGGTCATCTCGCCCTCCCAGACGTCGTCGGCCGCGCCGGCGGGTTGCCACGATCCTTGAGACACCGCGGTCATCGGGCGGCGTAGGAGACGATCACTTCCTCCATCGGCTCGATTCCAGCCTCGGAGGCGGTCAGCGAGTCGGCCAGCAGCGAGCCGGCGTACTCGACCTGGTATGGCGCATCCTGCTCGGGAACGCGACGGCCGACCGAGTGCTCCGCGCACTTGCGCCCGACGTCGGCGACGGAGTCGGTGTCCTCGATCAGGACCAGGTTGTAGAGGAAGTCGCCTCGGAAGTGGGCGACGACCGGCATCGGGTTACCCATGATCGTTGTCCTCTCAGGCCGGGTTGGCCCACGCGTAGTCGAGCGCGTCCTTGCCGGCGACCTCCGGGGTGATGCCCATGTAGCCGAGGGCGCCGTTGAGGTCGGGCGGCTGGATCTGGCCCGCGACGAACCGGTCGATCAGCGAATCGTGGCCGACGTACTTCTCCGGCTCCTGCTCGAAGATCCACTGGCAGGGGTCGGAGCAGAACCGGTAGCTGCGCCCGCCCTTGCGGACGATGCGCAGCGGCGCCGCCTCGTCGGTCCACACGGTCATCGGCAGATGACACATGTTGCAGGTCACCGGCAGTGTCGAGGGCAGGGTGAGGTCCTCACGGCCGGCTTTGGCGTTGGCCGTGATGACGTCCCACTTGCGGCCCCAGTTGCGCTCCCAGTCCGGGTACTTCGACACGAGCCACCCCCGCTCCTCGGGCGACACGCCGGCCGCGGGGTCCCACCAGAGCGTGGGCCGGTAGGTCCAGGAGCCGAGGTGCATCGAGTGGTGGAAGTTGTCGACCTCGTCGAGGAGCTGGTTCCAGTACCACGGCAGCGCCAGCCCGGTGTCGAGCATGTACTTGCTGAACTGGTCGAGGACCATGTCCTCCATGAACTCCTTGAAGGAGTGGCGGCGGTGCTCGAGCGGCATGTAGTAGTCCATGCCCATCCCTGTGAGAAGCGCGAACACCTTCCAGGTTCGCCACACGGACTTGTCCACCACGTACTGGGCGTGATCGGGGTCGTGCCTGCGCAGTACCTCGATCACCGCCGCGCCCTGCTGGGAGTGGCGCGCCTCGTCGGTCTGGATCGACTGCAGCAGGGAGGAGAACTCGACGTCACCGGCCTTGAGCGCGTCCGAGGCCATCCCGAGGAACTGCAGGTTGGTAAAGGCGGTCTCGAACACGAACGTCTCGGCGATCGCGGCGTCGACGGCCGTACCGGCCAGGAAGAGGTCACTGAAGATCGATCGCGCGGCGATCGCTCCCCACTCGTTGGTGTGGTACATCTTGTGCGCCCAGTCGAACTGGTCGTCAAGCTTGACGTAGGAGTGCGGGAAGAACAGCTGCAGCTGCCCGTGGCGGATCTCGTCGAGCATTCCCAGGGTCGCCACCGTGCGCCACGCCGCGGACGGCGCGAACCGGGCCAGCTTTGCTTCGGACAGGCCGGCGAAGTACTCGGCCACCGAGGCGATGCCGTAGTGCTCCTTGATGATCGCCCGCCACCGGGGGTCCGCGCCCTCGATGTAGCGGGTGCGCCCCACCGCGGTCTTGACTCCGTATAGTCCCTCGTCCTTCTGGCGCTGGATGTCGACGTACTCGCGGAAGGACACCTTGTAGGGCTCGTCCCACTGTTCCCATGCGTCGGCGGGGAGGGCGGAGCCGTCGGTGGCGAACTCCGGAAAGAGTTCGTCGCGGCTCACGTATTCCGGTGTCCAGTCGAGCTTCCGACCGAGATCGAACCATTCCTCGCGCTTCAGCTGAGGCATCGCCGCCCCTTTCTCAAGTCATCGTTCGGGTGCTTGTGTCAGCATCGCAGTAGGGATCGTTCAGGGGGAAAGACCGAACCGGCCACACTGAGACCGAACTGGTCGGAATTGTCGTGACCTGCCCCGATGTGGACGACCGGGTGCGGCTTCTAGGTAATGCTCCTTGCCCGACCCGCAAATCCGACAGCAAGATGACGGCCATGACCGACGATTCCTCGCGTTCCGCAGACTCCGTCGTGCTGCGCGACGCCTTGTCTGATCCGCTCTCCCTCTCGGATGAGGCCGTGGCCGCCGCGACACGGCTCCCTCCGCTCGCGGCGGTGCACCAGCTGCCGGCAGCCGAGGTCGACGCCTTGGCCGAGCTGTGGACCAGCACCCGTGCGGACTCCGCAGCGACCCATCCCGTCCTGGCGCGGTTGGGGCCGGCCGCGCACCGACTGCGCGAGCTGCGCCGCGCGGAGCGAACCACGACGACCTGTCCCGTGTGCTGCTTCGACCGGCTCGACGAGCCCCCCTATCTGGCGTTCGAGGGCGTACCCGAAGCCGAGGGCGACCGCGAATCGCTCGCCCCGCCCTATGCGATCCATTTCGGTGATCCGTCCCGGCGCCGGTGCCCGTGCTGCGGCTTCGGCTTCGGGATCGACGACGACCCTGTCCACGGGGACGAGACGTGGACCTTCCAGGCGTGGTTGCGGTTCTGGATCGAGCGGGGCGCCTCATGGCACGACTCCTCGCGCAAGCCCACGCAGTGGACGCTGGCCGCGCAGTTCGCCGCGGCCGGACGAGCCGAGCCCGCGGTCACTCCGACCGGCTGAGCGCCGACGCCGCCCTCCGCGGTGTCCCACCCGCCGCGGGGGGCGACTGACCATCCCCGGCCGACGCGACGTCGCGGCGCAGGGCCGCGACAACCCTCGCGACGTCGCGGCGGGTCTCCTCTCGGCGCCACACCATCCCGATCTCGATCTCGATCGGGTCGGCCAGCGGCCGCACCAGCACCCCCGACGCAGCGCCCTCCCGAACCGACAGAGGCAGCACCGTGCAGCCCAGCCCTGCAGCAACCAACCCCAGCACCGTGCCCGTGTCACGTGCCTGGTGGACGACCTGTGGGGTGAACCCAGCCCGAGCGCAGGCCTGGTCCAGGACCGCCCGCACGACCGACCCGGTGGAGCGGGCGAACATCACGAGCTCCTCGTCGGCCAGGTCGATCAGGTTGACCTGCTTCACGTCGGCGAGTCGATGCCCGTCGGGCAGGACCACGGCCAGCCGTTCGATCCGCACACTCGCAATGCCGAGCTCTTCCGGGACCGGCGTCGACGGCATCACCACGAACCCGATGTCGATGCTGCCGCCGCTGACGGCGTGCAGCTGCGTCGGCGTGAGCAGATCCGTTCGTACGTCGGCCGAGAGATCTCCCATCGCATCACGGGCGATCTGCACGACCTGCCCGAGCACCGCGTTCGCGGCGCAGGCGGTGAAGCCGATACGGACCGGCGACGCGTCGCGGCCGACATCGCGCACGACCTCGACGACCTCGTCGGCGTGCGCGAGGAGCTTGCGGCCGCGTTCGAGCAGCTCGGCGCCGGCCGCGGTCAGGCTGACCTGGCGGGTGGTCCGCCGCAACAGCGGCGTACGCAACTCTCGCTCGAGGCCCTGGATCTGCCTGCTCAACGGTGACTGGGCCATGTGGAGCTTCTCGGCAGCGCGCCCGAAGTGCAGTTCTTCCGCCACAGCGACGAAGTACCTCAGATGGCGTAATTCCATGATCGGACTCCTTTCCCCTGGAGGGCCCCCTCCTGTTCGCTCCGGTCAGAACGTTGCCGACACGCGTCGAGCCGCGGGAACATGAGCGACGTGCCTGCCGACGATGCGGGCTTGCGAGCAACCGTGTCGCCCGACGAGTTCGCGACGTCGGACGTCGATCACGCGCGGGCGAAGCTCAGCGCGACGTACTACCCCCTGGATCTGCGTCCGATCGGTAAGAACCCGACGTTCGGCCTGCAGATGAGCACCGTCCGACTCGGCCCGCTGATGCTCGGCCGGTTGACCTATGACGCCGACATCACCAAAGACTGCGGCGAGCTCGCCACCGCCTACCACGTGAACATCCCGTTGTGTGGTGACGTCCGTTCGACCTGCGGGGACGAACAGATCGTGAGCGACACCCGCACCGCCGCGGTCTTCAACCCGACCGGGCGGACGGTCCTCGACCGCTGGAGCGCCGGGACCACCCAGCTGTGCCTGAAGGTCGACAGCGACACCGTGCAGCAAGAGCTGGCCCGCCGTCTCGAACGGCCCCTGGCGACGCAGGCCAGGTTCCGTCTGGCGATGGATCTGACCTCGCCGGTCGGCCGGACATGGCTGCACGCCGTGCAGCTGCTGGCCGACGAACTCGACGTCCCCGGCGGGCTGGCGGCCCAGCCCCTGCTCGCGCAAGAGGTGCGACGACTGATCGTCGGCGGGCTGCTCTGGGGCCAGGCCCACTCGTACTCCGAGGAACTGCGCATTCAGGCGCCGCCCCCGCGACCGCGCACCGTCAAACTTGCGGTCGAGGCGATCGACGCGTCGCCGGAGTACCCGTGGACCGTGGGTGAACTTGCCGCCGCGGCAGGCGTCGGGATCCGCGCGCTGGAGGACGGCTTCCGCCGCTACCTGGGCGAGACGCCCCTCGCGTATCTGCGGGGGGTTCGGCTCGACCTGGTCCGGGTGGAACTCGCGGCTGCCGGTCCTCGCGAGGTCGCCGTCGGCGACGTCGCCTACCGCTGGGGCTTCAGCCACCTCGGCCGATTCGCCCAGGCCTACTCCCGGCGCTTCGGCGAGACGCCCTCGACCACGTTGCGCTTCGGACGCTCCTGACCGCGAGACTGCTCTGGCTGTCACACCCACGGTGCACCCCTGTGTGCTCTGGACCTGTCAGGTCTTGCTGGGTCGCAGAAGCCTAGGTACTCCCCATCACCTTCCCGATCCGGAAATCGCGGTGGCTATCCGATAGCCGCACGAGGATCGGGCACCTGCGGCGGCAGTCACGACGGACGATCGACTCGACCGTCGTTCACGGTGTCCACCCGCTTGGAGGGGACTGACCCGTTGCGCTGCGCGACCCCCGAACCCCGCGGGGCGTCGAATGCAAGAACGGAGGGCGAGCCTGGCGTGCCAGCCGAGTGTTCCGACTACAGGAACGCGAGTCTGGGTGACCACGAGGCCCGGTTCGCTATCAGGTCCGAAAAGGTATCAATCCCATCATTGCTCGCGACTAGTTTCTTGACCGGCGGTCGGTATCGAACGAGAGTCGGTAGTGGAACAGCAACGATCGTGCGAGCGCGGAGCGTGAGCGTCGAAAGGAGTGAATCGGTGTGGCCATCGATCCGCGGGAACTGCGCCGCTGTTTAGGTCATTTCGCGACCGGTGTCACTGTTGTCACCTGCGAAGGGAATGAAGTGGAACCGCACGGCGCCACGGTCAACGCATTCACTGCGGTGTCCCTTGATCCGCCGCTCGTGTTGGTGTCGCTCGACCGCCGCTCCCGAGTGTGTGGGCTCGTCGAGCAGCGACCGTTCACCGTCAACGTCCTCGAAGCCGGCCAGCGTGACCTCGCTCTGCACTTCGCAGGCTCGCCCAACCAGGACGTGGACTGGATAGCCGACGGTGGCAGCGGCGCACCGGCGCTCGACGGCGCCCTGGCCCACATCGCGTGTATCCCGTGGCGCCACCACGACGGCGGCGACCACGTGCTCTACCTCGGCCAGATCGAGGCCTTTCGGATCCACGAGGGCCGGCCGCTGCTCTTCCATGCCGGAAAGTTCCACCACCTCGGCGACGGCCACGATCCGCTGCCGTGGGACGACTCCGCCGACAGCCCGCAAGGGCAGACGTGGATTCCGCAGGGACTCCTGCGCTGATCGCCCCCCGCCGCTGCGGCGGCCGGCCACTCGCACTTGCGAGAGCCATCACCCGAAGGAGAACGCGTGACCCTGCAACAGGACTCGGTACCCACCCCCACCAACCAGGACGGCCGGACGACCCGGCCCATGACCGGCGACGAGTACGTCGAGAGCCTCCGCGACGACCGGGAGGTCTTCCTCTACGGGGAGAAGGTCGATGACGTCACGACCCACCCGGCGTTCCGCAACGCCGTGCGGATGACCGCGCGCCTCTACGACGCGCTGCACGACCCGACCCGCCGCGACAAGCTCGTCGTACCCACCGACACCGGCAGCTCTGGTGTCACCCACTCCTTCTTCCGCACCCCGCACTCGGTCGAGGACATGAAGAAGGACCGCGAGGCGATCGCCGAGTGGGCGCGGATGACCTATGGGTTCATGGGCCGCAGCCCCGACTACAAGGCCGCGTTCCTCGGCACCCTGGGCGCGAACTCCGGGTTCTACGACCCGTACGCGGCGAACGCGCGGCGCTGGTACGAGGAGTCCCAGGAGAAGGTCCTCTACTGGAACCACGCGATCATCAACCCGCCGGTCGACCGCCACCGCCCACCGGACGAGGTCTCCGACGTGTTCATGCACGTGGAGGAGGAGAACGAGAACGGCGTCGTCGTGTCCGGCGCGAAGGTCGTCGCCACCGGCTCGGCGATCACCCACTTCAACTTCCTCGCCCACTACGGCCTGCCGATCAAGAAGCGTGAGTACTCGCTGGTCTGCACCGTGCCGATGGGCGCACCGGGCATGAAGCTGATCTGCCGCCCGTCCTACGCCCAGCAGGCCACCGCGATGGGCTCGCCGTTCGACTACCCGCTCTCGTCCCGGATGGACGAGAACGACACGATCTTCGTCCTGGACAAGGTGCTGATCCCCTGGGAGAACGTGTTCATCTACGGGGACCCGGAGAAGGCCTCCACGTTCTTCCCCGGCTCGGGGTTCCTGCACCGCTTCACGTTCCACGGCGTCACCCGGCTGGCGGTCAAGCTCGACTTCATCGCCGGCCTCCTGATGAAGGGCCTTGAGGTCACCGGCACGAAGGACTTCCGCGGCGTGCAGACACGCGCCGGCGAGGTGATCGGCTGGCGGAACCTGTTCTGGGCGCTGTCCGACGCGATGTGCGCGAGCCCCGCCGACTGGGTCGACGGCGCCAAGCTGCCCAACCTGGAGTACGGACTGGCCTACCGCTGGTTCATGACGATCGGTTACCCGCGGGTGCGGGAGATCATCATGCAGGACCTCGGCGCGTCGCTGATCTACCTCCCCAGCCACTCGGCGGACTTCCTGTCCCCGGAGGTGCGGCCGTATCTGGACAGGTACGTGCGCGGGTCGAACGGGTACGAGGCCGTGGATCGGGTGAAGCTGATGAAGCTGATCTGGGACTCGATCGGCTCCGAGTTCGGAGGCCGGCACGAGCTCTACGAGCGCAACTACTCCGGCAACCACGAGGGCGTGCGCGCCGAGCTCCTGCTCGTGGCCGAGCAGTCCGGCACCGCCGCGGCGATGAAGGGGTTCGCCGAACAGTGTCTCGACGAGTACGACCTGAACGGCTGGACCGTGCCGGACCTGATCAATCCCGGTGCCGACGCGATCATCGGCCGCAGTTGACGAGGAGCCCCCTCCATGACCACCACAGAAGAAAGCCCGACCGCTTCCGGGTCGGGCAGCAACGCCACCGCCAACTTTCAAGCGACACGCACCTATCGGGCCGGGCAGCGGACCGCGGACCCCGAGCGGGTCAGTGCTGTCGTCTCGGCGGTCCTCGACGGCATCAACCGCGCAGTCCTTGACCACGAGGTCACCTACGACGAGTTTCAAGCCGTCAAACAGTGGCTGATCGAGGTCGGTGAGGGCGGTGAGTGGCCGCTGTTCCTGGATGTGTTCGTCGAACACAGCGTCGAGGAGGTCGCCGCACGGTCTCAGGACGGTACGAAGGGATCGATCCTCGGCCCCTACTACCTGCCCGGCCAGGCACGGCTGGACACGCCGGCGAGCCTGCCCCAGCGGCCCGACGAGAGGGGCACGCCGCTCGTGTTCTCCGGCCGGGTCGAGGGCACCGACGGCGCGCCTCTGCCCGGCGCTGAGCTCGACATCTGGCAGGCCGACGAACAGGGCTACTACTCCGGGTTCGCCCCGCACCTGCCGGACGGCAACCTGCGCGGCGTGGTCGTCACCGACGACCACGGATGCTTCGAGATCCACACCATCGAGCCGGCGCCCTACCAGATCCCTACCGATGGCCCCACAGGCAAGATGATCGAGGCTGCGGGCTGGCACCCGTGGCGTCCGGCGCACCTGCACCTGCTGGTCAGCGCTCCGGGCCACCGCACCATCACGACTCAGCTGTACTTCCGTGGTGGCCAGTGGATCGACAGCGACGTCGCCAGGGCGACCAAGCCCGAGCTGATCCTCGATCCGTCCGACACCGGCGACGGGACACGCTCGGTCGAGTACCACTTCGTCCTCGAACAGGGCTGACCTCCCTCGGGGGCGCCGGCTCCGACCCCGGCCCGACGCCCCCGAGGCTCCCCCACGCAGCGGTGCAACCACTTCCCTTGCAAGGCGGGGTTCAGGGGTTCGGTTCCCCTCGTCTCCACTGTCCTGAACTGCGGCGACCAGTACGTCATTGATCGCATAATGATCGTCTGGCACCGGAATGCGGCCGAGCGTCCTGTACCTCCTTCGGTGCCTTCCACCGCAGGGTTGCTCAGCGACTTGTGCCGGAGAAGGCGCTGATTCCGGTGATGTCGCGGCCGACGATGAGGGTCTGCATGGTCTCGGTCCCCTCGAAGGTGTGGATGGCCTCGATGTCGGCCATGTGCCGCATGACGTGGTTGTCGAGGAGGATGCCGTTGCCCCCCATGAGGTCGCGGGCCTCGGCGATGAGTGCTCGGGCCTTGGTGGTGTTGTTCATCTTGGCCAGGCCGGCGACGGTGGGGGACAGGCGGCCGGCGTCGGCCAGGCGTCCGATCTGCATGCAGTAGAGCTGCATTCCGGTGAGCTCGGCGAGCATCGTGACGAGACGTTGCTGGACGATCTGGAAGCTGGTCAGCGGTTTCCCGAACTGGATGCGTTCGGTGGCGTAGCGCAGGGCGGCGTCGTAGGCGCCGGTGGCGTGCCCGAGTGCCATCCAGGCACAGGCCCCGCGGGTGGTGGCGAGGACGCGAGCGGTGTCGGCGAAGCTGCGGGCCCTGGCGAGACGGTTGTCGTCGGGCACGCGGACGCCGTCGAGGCGGATGTCGGCCTGCCAGACCGCGCGGAGCGAGCCCTTGTGTTCGATCACGGTCGGCTCGTAGCCGGCCGGGTAGCCGTCCTCGCCCTTCTCCACGACGAAGCCGTTGATCTCGCCCGTCTCGGTGTTGCGGGCCCACACGACGACGACGTCGGCGAGGCTGCCGTTGCCGATCCAGCGCTTGTGTCCGTCGATGACCCAGTGATCGCCGTCGCGGCGGGCGGTGGTCTCCAGAGCGATGGAGTCCGAGCCGTGGTCGGGCTCGGTGAGCGCGAACGCCCCGAGTTTGCGGAGCGCCGCCATGTCCGGCAGCCAGCGCTGCTTCTGCTCCTCGGAGCCGCACATGGCGATGGACTGCATACCCAGCCCGGCGTGCACGCCGAGGAAGGTGCCGAGGCTGCCGTCGCCACGGTGGAGCTCCATGTGGACCAGGCCGCAGGCAGTGGGGCTCATGGCCGAGCAGCCGTAGCCCTCGATGTCCTCCCCGACGATGCCGAGCTCGGGGAGGCGGTTGATGAGAGGCCATGGCAGCTCGGCGCGTTCCCAGTAGCCGGGGGCGGTCGGGAGCACCTCCTGGTCGACGAAGCGTCTCGCGGTGCGGAACCGGGTCCATTGCTCGTCGGTGAACTGCTCGCGCACGGAGAAGAAGTCGGTGCCGAGGGATTCACCGAGCTGCGGGGTGGCGCTGGTGGTGGTCACCGCCGTGTCCTTTCGGTCGTGTCGGGATCGGCGCCCAGGAAGGAGTCGATGAGCGGTGCGAGCTCCCGGGGATGGGTGAGCAGGTGCAGGTGGCCGCCCGGATAGCGGTGGACCTGCGCGTGGGGCAGCAGGCGGCCGAGGATCGCGGAGTTGACGAGCGGGATCAGCGGATCGTCGTCGCCGGCGAGCACGAGGGTGGCCTGCCGGATGCACGGCAGGAGCGGCAGGCTCGTCCAGCCGGCGATCGCGGCCAGCTGCAGGAGATAGCCACGCACCGGAGTGGCCGTGGACGCTCGGTGCAGCGCAGTGATGGCGGCGTCCGGGTCCTCGCGGGCGGCTCCGCCGTAGAGCTCGCCGGCGATCCGTCTCGCGTAGCCGGGATCGCGGTGCCGGCGCGGGGTCACCATCCGGGCCAGCGTGCGTGGCCGTGCCGGGACCATCAGCATTCCGGTACCGGTGGCGACGAGGACCAGGTGGCGGCACCGGTCCGGCTGGCTGAAGGCGAGCTGCTGGGCCGGTCCGCCGCCCCAGGAGATGCCGAGCGCGTCGAACCGCTCGTAGCCGAGGGTGCGGACGATCTCGGCGACGGCTCCGGCGAGCTGCGGGATCCGGTACGGAGTGCGGGACGGCGGCGATGATCCGATGCCGGGCGGGTCGAAGCGCACGACCGGCCGCCCGGGGTCGAGTGCCGCCACCAGTGGGTCGAACAGGTCGCGGGACGAGCCGATACCCGAGCAGAGCACCAGCGGCACCCGCCCGGGCAGGCCGGGCCGATGGGTGACCGCGATCCGGCGACCGTGCACGTGTTCGACGGACGTCGTCTCCTCGTGGGACACGGTCACGAGACGTGGACGTAGGTGCCGGGTGCGTCGCACAGCGCGGGGTGGTCGGTGGTGCTGGGCGTGGTCGGGGCAGAGACCTCGGGCCCGGCGTGCGCGGTGAGCCAGGCGTCGAAGTCCGGCCACCACGAGCCGTCGACCTGTTCGGCCCCGGCCGCCCACCCGTCGGGATCGGCCGGGGTGTGGTCGCTGACCTGGTACCGGCTGCGAGCGCCGGGCGGCGGGTTGACGATCGAGGCGATGTGCCCGCCGGAGGAGAGCACGAACCGGCTCTTGCCGCCGAACAGCCGGGTCGTGGCGTAGCACCGCTGCCACGGACACAGGTGGTCGGTGGCGCCGGCCGTGACATAGGTGTCGACAGTGACCGCCGACAGGTCGACGGGCGTGCCGAGCATGGTCACCGACCCGTCGACGAGCGCGTTGCGCCGGGCGAGGTCGATGAAGTCGCGATGCAGCGCGGCGGTCATCCGGGTCGTGTCCGCATTCCAGAACAGCACGTCGAACGGCTTGGGGGACCGGCCGAGCAGGTAGCTGTCGACCCAGTAGTTCCAGACCAGGTCGTTGGGCCGCAGCCAGGCGAAGACCTCGGCGAGCGACCGGCCGTCGAGGTAGCCGCGGGCGGCCGACGCCCGCACGGCCGCCTCCGCCACGGCGGGGGTCAGGAGCGCACCGGCCTGGCCGGTGTCGGCCTGGTCGAGCACGGCCACCGACAGTGCCGCGGCGGCGATGGTGTCGAGTTCGCCGCGGGCGGCCAGGTGGGCCAGCACCATCGAGGTGAGGATGCCGCCCGAACACATGCTGAGTACCGAGGTCCGCGGCGCGCCGGTCACCTCCCGGCAGGTGCGCAGCGCAGTCAGGATCGCCTCGCCGTAGGTGTCGAAGCCCCAGTCCGCGTGCCGGACGTCCGGGTTCCGCCAGGACATCACGAAGACCTGGTGACCCCGGCCGACGAGGTACTCGACCAGGCTGCGGCCGGGCGCGAGGTCGACGACGTAGAACTTGTTGATCGTGGGGGGGACGATCAGCAGCGGGGTCTCGTGGACCTGCTCGGTCACGGGGGCGTAGCTGATCAACTCGAACACCGGGGTGCGTGCGACGACCGTGCCCGGGCTGGTGCCGACGGTCTCGCCGACGGCGAACGCGTCGGGCTCGACCATGCGGGGTATCCGCGGCGGGGCGGCCACGTCGCGGGCCAGGTTGCGGACGCCGCGCACCAGGTTGGCGCCCCCCGAGTCGACCACCGCCTTGAGTGCGCGCGGGTTGAGCAGCGGGTTGTTGCTCGGGGCGAGCGCGTCGGCGGTGTTCGAGACGACCGTGGACACCCGGAGCGCGTCGGTCTCGGTCAGCTCGGCGTCGCCGACCAGCGCGTCGGCGGTGTGCGAGGCGGCCAGGTAGGCCTGCAGGGTCCGGCGCAGGAAGGGGTTGCCCGACCACGCGTCGTCGGTGAACCGGCGGTCGCGCGGTTCGGGTGCCACGGTCGACGTGCCGAACGCGATGCGGCCGAGCTCGGCGGCGAGTCCGCGTCCGCGGCGGACGAGGCGACCCGGCCGGCGGGCGAGGCCGCCGGCGAACCGCAGCGCCGAGGTTCGCGGAGCGAGCGCGCGCCAGCCACCCCGGGTCGCGTCGGCCAGCAACAGGTCGAGCGGAGCGCCGGCCACGTCCGGGGCGTCGTCGGTGTCCGGGATCCCGCCCCGGTCCGTCCCGGCCATCACTCGACCACCACATCGGACGGGACGACCACCTCGCGGTGCAGGACCTTGCCCGTCGGGCCCTTGGGCAGCGACTCGACCTGCCAGATGTGACGCGGGTACTTGTAGGCCGCCACCCGTTCCTTGCAGAACGTGCGGATCGCGTCCGGGTCGAACGCGTGCCCCGGCGCGACCGCCACCGCCGCCCCGATCTCCTCGCCGAGCGACGAGTGCTTCAGTCCGACGACGGCGGCCTCGACCACCGCAGGGTGCTCGTAGAGCGCCTCCTCCACCTCTCGCGGGTAGACGTTGTAGCCGCCGCGGATGATCAGCTGCTTCTTGCGGTCGACGATGACGAGATAGCCGTCGTCGTCGGCGCGCGCGAGATCGCCGGTGCGGAACCAGCCGTCCGGGATCGCCTCGGCCGTGGCGTCCGGACGCCCGAGGTAGCCGGCCATCAGGCACTCCCCGCGCACGGCGATCTCGCCGATCTCGCCGGTGGCGACGTCGGCGCCGGTGTCGTCGACGACCCGCACCTCGACGCCGCGTACCGGCGTGCCGATGGAGCCGGGTCTGCGTTCGGCGTCCGGGTGGTTGAAGGTCACCACCGGGGACGTCTCGGACAGGCCGTAGCCCTCGAGGACCTGGCAGCCGAACCGCTCCTCGAAGCCGCGCATGACCTCCACCGGCATCGCCGCCCCGCCGGACAGACACGTCCGCAGGCTCGACGTGTCGTGGTCGTCGGCAACGCCCAGCATCGCCGCGTACATCGTCGGGACGCCCTCGAACACCGTCACCCGGTGCCAGGAGATGGTCTGCAGCGCGCGGGTCGGGTCGAACCGCGGGAGCAGGGCCAGCGACGCCCCGGACAACACCGCCGCGTTCAGCCCGCAGGTCAGGCCGAACACGTGGAACAGCGGAAGGCACCCCATGATCGTGTCGTCCGGCGTGGCCCTGATCAGGGTCTCGGCCGCCGTCCGGGCGTTGGACGTCAGGTTCGCGTGGGTGAGCATCGCCCCCTTCGGCTGCCCGGTCGTCCCGGACGTGTAGAGCACGACAGCCAGGTCGGCGCCGTCGCGCACCGCCGGCGCCGGCGCCCCGCCGGCCGGGCCACCTCCGACGACACCGGATGCGTCGAGCTCGACGACCGGCACACCCAGGGCCGACGCGGCCTCCCGGGCCGCTCCGGCCGCCCCCTGCTCGGCCAGCACTGCCCGAGCGCTCGAGTCGGCCAGGTAGTAATCGACCTCGCGACCGGTCAGCAGCGGGTTCATCGGCACGACCGCACACCCCGCCAGGAGCGCCCCGTAGAACGCTGCCGGGAACGCCGGCACGTTCGGCGAGACCAGCCCGACCCGGTCCCCAGGGCCGACGCCCGACCCGACCAGGAGGTCCGCAACGGCGGCCGCCCTCTCCAGCAACTCGCGGTAGGTCACCGTCTCGTCGCCCACCAGCAGTGCGGCCCCGTCCGGCCGGCTCGCCGCGGTCTCGACCAGGTGCTTCGCCAGGTTCATCCCGTTGCCTCCGTCTCCATCGACGTCGACAGACGGTGACGCGGCACGGCCGCGGTGTCGTTGGTCGGAGAACCAACGTCCGGTGTGACTGCGAACAACGGTCGGAGCACTACCGTCCTCCCATGGCCGAATCGACGCCGATCCGCCATCGAGAAGCCACCGAGCTGCTCGTCGCGGCAGTCCAGGAACGAATGCCCGCCCTGCTGGACGCCGTCGTCACCCGGATCCGGGCCGAGATCCCGCTCTACCAGCGCGACGACATCGTGACCGTCGACGAGCTGCGCGCATCAGTCGCGCACAACGTCGAGTTCATCGTCGCCGGACTCGTCGGCGGGACCGGGCAGCCCGACCTGAACCCACCCCGGACCACCGGTCGCGCCCGAGCGGCCCAGGGCGCGCCGCTGGTCGAGATGCTGACCGCCTACCGGGTCGGGTTCGCCGAGACCTGGACACGGATGATCGCCACCGCCCGAACCGTCGCCGATATTCCCGACGACGCGCTCGTCGACCTCGCCGGCACCGTCTTCGGGCTGCAGAACGCCTACTGCGACGCCGCCACCGACGCCTACCGGGACGAGGCGCACCACCTCGCCCGGACCCGCGAGCGCGAGCGCGCCGTGCTGGTCGAAGCCGTCCTGGCGGGAACGTCGGCGCAGGGAACCCTCTGG
The DNA here is from genome assembly GCF_004339565.1 of Pseudonocardia endophytica. Taxonomy (GTDB): domain Bacteria; phylum Actinomycetota; class Actinomycetes; order Mycobacteriales; family Pseudonocardiaceae; genus Pseudonocardia; species Pseudonocardia endophytica. Next base: position 3,707,362 of record NZ_SMFZ01000001.1, on the reverse strand, counting down.
GAGGTGGCCCAAGCCCTACGGTTACCCCTCGACGGCGCGTTCCTGGTCGTGGTCGCCCGCGCCGAGCTCGGACACGATCCGATGCCGCGCATCGAACCCGCCCTCGCCGTGCTCGACGTCAGCTCGGTGTGGCGGCTCGAGACGGAGTACTTCCTCGGGCTGGTCTCGCTCGGCAAGCGATCACGGGCGACATCCGTGCTCGGCTCGCTCGGCACCCATGCCACAGGGCTGGTCGGGGTCAGTCCGGTGTTCGCCGAGCTCCGCCAGGCCGGCTGGGCGCTCCGGCTCGCCCGGCTCGCGCTCGACAGCCACCCGGGGACCATCGGAGTCGAACAGTTCCGGGACCGGCCGCTCAACGTCCTGCTCGCCGCGGCCCCGCACGCCGCGCTGGACACCGCGCGAGAAGTCCTGAGCAACCTGCTGACCCTCCCGGCCGACGACCGGGAGACCCTCCTCCGGACGTTCGACGTCTGGGTGGACTGCGGAGGCTCCGCCCCCGAGGCGGGGGCTGCCCTCTACTGCCACCCCAACACCGTCCGGTACCGCCTCCGGCGGATCGAGACCTCCACCGGGCGATCCCTCAGTGCCCCGGCCGACGTCGCAGAGCTGGTTGCTTCGATCAGGGCTTGGAACCAGCTTCCGCACAGCAACGCCTGAACACGGCGCCCCGCCGATTCGTGGGCCACGGTCCACACTCACTGGCGGACGGAGCCGACGACGAGGCGGCGCATCGCGTCGACGATGCCGACGTAGCTGTCGGGCCGTTCGAGCAGCAGAGCCTGGGCGTTGAGTCCGGTGATCACCGTGGTCAGCGCCAGCGCGAGGTGGCGTCGGTCGTCGGGACCGGGGCAGAGCTCGGGTGGTGCCTGCTCGGCCAGGTCGTCGAAGAACGCCCGGAAGGATCGCATGATCGGCCGCAGGGACACGGCGAGTTGTGTGTCGCGCCGGAACTCCAGCTGGGCCACCGCGATCATGGCCGACAGGCTCGGGTCGGACCGCATGATCGGTACTGAGCTTCGTAGGACGGCGTCGAGCGCCCGGTCGAAGGTGGGGCGGTCCTCGTCTGCGGCGTCGCCGACGGCGGTGTCGAAGTGTTTCAGGACCTGGCTGTAGACGTCGTTGGTGACGGCGACGAACAGGCCTGCCTTGTTGCCGAAGTGGTGGTAGAGCGTGGGCGGGCCCACGCCGGCGGCGGTGGTGATGGTCTCGATCGATGCGCCGGCGAGGCCGGCCCGGGCGAACTCGGTCCGAGCCGCGGCGAGCAGCCGGTCCCGTCCGGCCGGAGCGCCGGTGCCTGCCGGACGTCCACGGGGGCGTCGGGCAGTGGACACGACAGCAGCCTCTCACGCGCGAGGTCGATGACGGTTGACGCCGCCGACGCACTGAATATAGTGATTCCTATATTAGCCCGATCGGGACGAGGGAGTCGCCGTGAGCCAGTGGACCTACCTGAAGACCTCCGTCGATGGGGGTGTTGGCCTGTTGCGCCTGAACAGGCCGGACAAGCGCAACGCGCTGTCGACGGTGGTGTGCGACGAGATCGGGGCGTGTCTCGACGAGTGGCGCCGCGACGACTCGGTCGCGGTCGTCGTGATCACCGGCGGGGAGGACTTCTTCTCCGCGGGGATGGACCTGCAGGAGTACCTGGACCACGACGCCGGGGACTACTACCGCAGGATGGGCATGTACCACCGCGCGTACCGGACGTTGGCCGACTACCCGAAGCCGACCATCGCCGCCGTCGCGGGTCCGGCGTTCGCCGGCGGCTGTGACCTGCTGACGCACTGCGACCTCCGGGTCGTCGCGCGCAACGTCATGATCGGCATGCCGCAGCCGAAGTACGGCATCCACTCGCACTTCTCGCCGTTGTGGCGCCTGGTGGGGCTGAGCCGCGCGAAGTTGATGTTCTTCACCGGCGATCACATCGACGCCGACGAGGCCCACCGGATCGGGCTCGCCGATGTCCTGGTGGAGACCGGATCGGTGGTCGCCGAGGCGACCGGCCTGGCCCGCCGGATGGCCGCGCTCGGGGTGGAGACCCAGATGCGGCTCAAGGAGGTCACGCTTCGTTCGCCCAACATGGACCCGCTGACCGCCGTGGACTACGAGACCGCGGCCTACCGGGACGTGTGCGCCGACGTGAACAGCCGCGCCCGTGTCGACGCCGGCCTGGCCCAGCTGCGCGAGCACAGGAGCCACGCGCTGTCCGGGAAGCTCTGATCGGCGATGTTCGTTCCCGACCTCCTCGAACGGGGCCTGCGCCGCGCGCCGGACCGGCTCGCCGTCATCCAGGACGACGTGCGGCACACGTTCCTCGCCGTGCATCGGCGAGCCGCTGCGGCGGGGGAACTGCTGCACGAGGCCGGGGTGACCCCGGGTGACCGGGTGCTGCTGCTCGCCGCGAACGAGCCCGAGTTCCTCGAGCTGCAGGTGGCCTGCCAGCGGATCCAGGCCGTGTTCGTGCCGGCGAACTTCCGGCTCGCCCCGCCGGAGCTGGCCGCGGTCGTCGCCGACTGCAGGCCCACCGTGCTCGTGCACTCACCGGAGTTCGCGGCCGTCGCGGCCGAGCTGCCGGTGCCGATCCGCTGGTGCCTGGGCGGCGACGGCGCCCGATCCTACGAGCAGAGGCTCGCCGAACGACTCGGCTCGGGCTCGAGTGAGGTGCCTCCGCTGGTGCCGTTGCCGGCTACAGCGACCGCTCAGCTGCTCTACACCAGCGGCACCACGGGAACCGCGAAGGGTGCGGTCACCAGCAACGGGGCCCTGTTCGCGCGGATCGCGTCGTTCACCGCGAGCTTCCGTCTCGACGAGCACGACGTGTTCCTGCAGACCCTGCCGTTGTTCCACCTGGCGTCGCTCGTGTCGTTCGCGCACACCGCGGCCGCCGCGACCTGTGTGACGGTTCGGGTGCCCGATCCGAACGGCCTGCTGGATCTCGTCGAACGCGAGCGGGTCAACCAGCTGCTCACGGTGCCCACCATCATCGACGGGCTGGTCGCCGCCCACACAGGCACGCCCCGTGACCTGTCCAGCCTGCGCACGGTGTTCTACGGCGCCTCACCGATCCAGCCCGCCGCCCTGAGACGTGCGCTCTCCGCGATCGGGTGCGGGTTCACCCAGCTCTACGGCATGACCGAGGCCGGGATCGGTGTCGCGCTCGACGCTGCCGACCACGACCCGGTCACCAAGCCCGAGCTGCTCTCCGCCGCCGGCCGGGACCTGCTGTTCTACCGCGCCGATGTCGTCCGCCCGGACGACACGGTCGCCGCGCCCGACGAGGTCGGTGAGATCACCTTCAGCGGGCCCGCCCTGCTCACCGAGTACTGGGACGCGCCCGAGGCGACGGCGGCCGTTCTGCGCGACGGGCGCATGCACACCGGCGACGCCGGTTACCGGCGCGCGGACGGTTACCTGGTCCTCACCGACCGGATCAAGGACATGATCATCAGTGGTGGGGAGAACGTCTACGCCCGCGAGGTCGAGACCGTCCTGCACCAGCATCCCTCCGTCGCCGACGTCGCCGTCATCGGCCTGCCCGACCCGCGGTGGGGTGAACGGGTCCATGCCGTCGTCGTCACCGGCGCCGCGGCGACGCCCGGGCTGGACGAGGAACTCGACGGGTGGTGTCGCGACCGGCTCGCCGGCTACAAGCGACCCCGCTCCTACGAGTTCACCGACGCCCTGCCCCGCAACGCCGTCGGAAAGGTCGTCAAACACGTCATGCGCGCCGAACGGGCCGTCCCGGGTGCCGCGCCCGTCGGGACCTGATCACGTGGACTTCGAGCTCGACGACGAGCACCGCGCTCTGCAGGACGCCGTGCGCAGGATGCTCACCAGACACGCCGACGACGCCGCGGTGGCCGGCTGGGACGCCTCCGAGACCTTTCCCGAACACGTCTACGCCCGGCTCGCGGCGATGGGGCTGTGCGGACTGACCTTCGAGGAATCCGACGGCGGGTCCGGTATCGACGAGCTCGCGGTCTGCCTCGTCGTCGAAGAGCTCGCCCGTGCCAGCGGGGCACTCGCCTGGGCCTACCTGTCCACCGTCTCGGTCACCGCGCGGGCCGTGGCCCGCTACGGCACGCTCGAACAGCGTCGGGGTCTTCTCCCCGGGATCGCGAGCGGCGAGCAGCGGATCGCGATCGCGTTCACCGAACCCGACGCGGGCTCCGACATCACCGCCGCGACCACCCGCGCGGTCGTCGACGGCGACCGGGTCGTGCTGACCGGGCAGAAGGTGTTCACCACCGGCGCCGACACCGCCGGTCACGTCCTCGTCCTGGCCCGGACCGACCCGGCGGCCTCGCCGTCACGGGGGTTCTCGTTGCTGCTCGTGCCCACCACCGCGGCCGGCGTCGCGATCAGGAAGCTCACGAAGATGGCCGGGCAGTCCCTGCACACCTGCGAGGTGTTCCTCGACCGGGTCCCGCTCACGAGCGCCGACGTGCTCGGCGGCCCGGAGGCCGTCGGACACGGGCTCCGGGCCGCGTTCGCCTCGCTGGACTGCGAACGCGTCGCGACGGCGGCGATGGGACTCGGAATCGCGCAGGGCGCGCTCGACAAGGCCGGCATCTACGCCGCTCAGCGGGAGCAGTTCGGCGCCCGGATCGCCGATCTGCAGGCCGTCGCCCACATGCTCGCCGACATGTCCATCGCCACCGACGCCGCCCGACTGCTGACCTGGCGCGCCGCGACCGGCCTGCAGAACCGCAGCGCCGGCCCCGCCGATGCCGCGACGGCCAAGGTCGCCGCAACCGAGATCGGTACCCGGGTCGCGAACCTCGGCATGCAGGTCCTCGGCGGCTACTCCTACATGACCGAGTACGGCATGGAGCGCTACTGGCGCGAAGCCAAGCTGTACGAGATCGCCGCCGGCACCAACCAGGTGCTGCGCTCGACCATCGCCCGCCACCTCGTCGACCGCGCCACGCGCTGACCCGCCGCCACACCCAGAAAGGCTCTCGGACATGGGCAACTCCGCCCCCGCCGACATCCCGGACCTCGACCTGTTCTGCAATGCCTGGGGCGACGCACTCACATCGCGTAGCACCGACGCCGTGCTGGAGCTGACCAGCCCGGACATCACCTGGGACGACACCGTCTTCTGGCCGTCCGTCGTCCACGGTCACGACGAGCTCCGCCGGTACATGGACACCGTCTGGAAGACGATGCCCGACTACGAGTACTACGAGGTCGGGCGGTTCTTCGGCCCGTCCGGTGATCGCGCCGTCGTTCTCTGGGGGCAGCGCGGTTCGGGCACCGCAGCAGCCACGGCCGGCGCAACCTTCGACTTCCAGGGCTGCGACGTCTTCCTGCGGTTCGAGGAGGGAAAACTCGCCCACTACCAGGCCGCCTACGAGATCACCGACATGGCACGACAGCTCGGCCTGCTGCCGCCCCGTGGGGATCAACTCGGCGTGCAGTACCTACGGTCACTGACCCACCAGCAGGCGTGATCCTCCGTGGTACCGCCGTGCGTCCACTATGGACAGGTGGCTCGGTCACCGCCGGCCGGTGCGGTGAACGCGGTCAGGGCGTCGTAGTTGTCGGTCGCGTCCGGGCTGACCACCTCGGTCACGGGTCGGCCGCGGAGGATCTGCTTGATCGGGGTCTCGAGTTTCTTGCCGGTGAGGGTGCGGGGGATGGCGGGCACGGCCTCGACGACGTCCGGGACGTGACGGGGCGACAGGTGCTGGCGCAGGGCGCGGCGGATGTGGTTCCGGAGGTCGTCGTCGAGCTCGGTCCGGTCGAGCAGCGCGACGTAGAGCAGTAGCCGGCCCGGTCCGCCGTCGGTGTCCTCGAGGTGGATGACGAGGCTGTCGGTGATCTCGGGCAGTTCTTCGACGACGTTGTAGAACTCGGCGGTTCCGAGGCGGACCCCGCCGCGGTTGAGGGTGGCGTCGGACCGTCCGCTGATGACGAAGCTGCGGCGGCGGGTCATCGTGACCCAGTCGCCGTGGCGCCACAGGCCGGGGTAGGTGTCGAAGTAGGCGGATCGGTACCGCTTGTCGTCGGGGTCGTTCCAGAAACGGACCGGCATCGAGGGCATCGGCCGGCGGATCACCAGCTCGCCGAGGGCGTCGACGATCTCGTGGCCGTCCGGGTCGAGGGCGGTGGCGTCCACGCCGAGGCAGGGTCCGGCCAGCTCGCCCCGGTAGACCGGGAGCCAGGGGTTGCCGCCGATGAACCCGGAGCAGATGTCGGTGCCTCCGCTGACGGAGTTGACCAGGACTTCGGGACCGAGCCGTTGCTGGATCCAGTCGAAGCCGGTGTCCGGTAGCGGTGCGCCGGTGACCCCGAGGGTGCGCAGCGCGGTCAGGTCGAGGTCGCGCGCGGGGTCGATGCCGGCGTCGCGGCAAGCCATGAGGTACCCGGGGCTGGTGCCGAACAGCGTCGCGCGGGTCGAGGCGGCGATGCGCCACTGCTCGAGCAGGTCCGGGTGGGCGGGGTTGCCGTCCACGAGCACGATCGCGGCCCGGTGCAGCAGGCCGGAGACGAGCAGGTTCCACATCATCCACGCGGTGGTGGTGAACCAGAGGACGCGGTCGCCGGGGCGGGTGTCGAGGCCCAGGGCATGGGCCTTGAGATGTTCGAGCAGGATGCCGCCGTGGCCGTGCACGATCGCCTTCGGCAGTCCGGTGGTGCCCGAGGAGAACAGCACGTAGAGCGGGTGGTCGAAGGGCACGGAGTCGAACTGCAGCGGTCCCGGCTCGACGGTGAGCTCCCCCCACGACGTCGTGCCCGGGTCGGCGAACGGCCCGTAGGTGATGCCGACGACGTGCTCGACCGTGGGCAGCGCGGCGCGGATGGCCGCGACGTCGGCGGTCTTGTCGATGTCCTTGCTGCCGTAGGTGTAGCCGCCGACGGTGATCAGGACGGTGGGTTCGATCTGGGCGAACCGGTCGATGACGCTGCGGGCGCCGAACTCGGGGGCGCACGAGGCCCAGATCGCGCCGAGCGAGGCGCAGGCCAGGAACGCCACGAGGGTCTCTGGGATGTTGGGCAGGTACCCGGCGACGCGGTCGCCGCGGGTGACCCCGAGCCGCTGCAGGCCTGCTCGGGCGCGGGCGACCTGGTCGGCGAGCTCGCCGAAGGTGAGCTGCCGGGGCTCGCGGGTCTGCGAGTGGGCGATCACCGCGGTCCGGTCCGCGTCCTCGGGGCCGCCGAGCATGTGCTCGACGTAGTTCAGCTCTGCGCCGGGGAACCACCGGGCGCCGGGCATCTCCCGGGTGCCCAGGACGGTGTCGTAGTTCCCGCGGACCCCGAAGTGGTCCCAGATCGAGGACCAGAAGCCGTCGAGGTCACGCACCGACCACGCCCACAGCTGCTCGTAGTCGGTGAAGGTGAGACCGCGTTCGGCGGCCAGCCAGCGCACGTAGTGGCCGATGCCGGTGGTGTCGAGGACGTCGTCGGCCGGGCTGCGCAGCACCACGCCCGGCCCGGCGCCGGGGGTGTCGGGCTCAGGCATCGTCGTGGGCGCCGGTCATGAGCTCGGCCAGGTCGTCGGGCTGCAGGAACGACGGCGGCGGGGGAGGTCCCCATGAGTAGAGGCTCTTCTCGCCGGCCACGACGCCGGGTTCCCAGATCTGGTCGTCGGGGATGCAGTCGATGTCGGAGTAGTACTCGGAGAAGTTGCCGGCCGGGTCGCGCAGGTACCAGAAGAAGTTCGAGCCGATGTAGTGGCGGCCGAGTCCCCAGGTGTGCCGCTCGGGGTGGCCCTCGAGCATGGCGGTGGCGCCGCGTCCGACCTCGTCGACGTCGTCGACCTCCCACGAGGTGTGGTGCAGGAACCCGACCGGGGCCTGCTGGACCAGGACGTTGTGGTGGTCGGTGGAGCACCGCAGGAACGAGGCGAGGCCGGGTGCCTCGTCGCTGACCTTGAATCCGAGTCCCTCGGTGAAGAACCGTTGGGTGGCGGCCTGGTCGGTCGAGCCGAACACCACGTGCCCGAGCTTGCGCGGGCGGACCGGGTCCGGCCGCAGGATCGCCGGGGCGCGCACGCCGGGGCGCTCCATGTCGCCGGGCGCGTTGTAGGGCGGGGTCGGTGTGGCGGCCTGCTGGATCCGCGACGCCACCGACACCGCCACCTGCAGCCCGGTGGCCGGGTCGACCGCGGCGAGGCGGTCGCCGTCGCGCCGGGCCTCGATGTCGATGCCGGCCAGCGAGGTGGCGATGCGGTCCAGGTCGTCCGGGTCGTCGACGCCGACCCCGAGTGACAGCAGGCGCCGTTGCCGGCTGTGGCGCACCCGGAGCTGCCGGCCGCCGTCGACGGTGGCGAAGCGGTGCTCGGCGTCCGTGCCGGGAGCGGGGGCCTGTTCGCCGTAGGTGGAGGTGACGTCGGCCGGGGTGAGGCCGAACTGGGTGTAGTAGTCGGCGGTCTCGGCGACGTTCGGGACGCCGATCACGATCTCGGTGAGGCGGTGCAGGCTCATGGTCGGTACTCCTCTCAGGCGGATACGAGCCGGTGGCGCATGGTGCCGATGCCCTCGACGGTGGTGACGAGCTCGTCGCCGGCGGCGAGGAACCGCTGGGGTTTGCGGCCCCCGCCGACCCCGGCCGGGGTGCCGGTGAAGATCACGTCTCCTGGGCGGAGTTCCAGCACGGCGGACAGCTCGGCGACCAGCTGCGGCACGGTGAACACGAGATCGCTGGTGCGTCCCTTCTGCATGGACTCGCCATTGACGGCGCAGCCCAGCGCGATGTCGTCGCGGTCGGCGAGCTCGTCCGGGGTGACCAGCCAGGGTCCGGTCGGGCCGAAGCCGGGGAAGGACTTGCCCAGGCTGAACTGCGGTGCCGGTCCGGCCAGCTGGACGGTGCGCTCGGACAGGTCCTGGCCGGCGGTCAGCCCGGCGACGTGGTCCCAGCCCTGCTCCACCGGCACCCGCCGCGCCGTCCTGCCGATCACCGCGACGAGCTCGACCTCCCAGTCGACCGTCGGCCCGGCCAGCACGACGTCGCCGTACGGGCCGGTGAAGCTGGAGACGAACTTGGTGAACACGGTCGGGGAGTCGGGCAGGTCGAGGCCGGACTCGGCGGCGTGGTCGCGGTAGTTCAGCCCGATGGCAAGCACCTGTCCGGGCCGCGGTGCCGGCGCGCCCAGGTCTCGGTGCTCAAAAGTCCGGGCCGGGCCGGCGTCTGCCCTGGCCGCCCACCGCTGGAACTCGTCCCACCGGGGGTAGATCGCCTGCGGGTCGGCGGAGAACAGGCCGTCGCTCGCCTGCTCCACGTCGAGGGCTCGGTCCGTGCCGGTCCCGTCGTCGACGATCAGGGCGAGCCGGTCGTCGAGGTTCGCGATGCGCATCAGCTCGTCTCCTCGGCCGGTCGGGTGGACATGATCTGCGCGACGGCAGCGGTCAGGGCGCCGAGCGGGTCCTCGACCGAGCCGGCCGAGCGGAACCCGACGTAGCGGTCCGGGCGGACCAGGACTGCGCCGTCGGCGGAGATGCCGCGATTCTTCAACCAGGCGCAGCGCACGTCGACGAAGTCGATGTCGGCGTGGTCGGCGTCGAGCATCCCGACCCGGCCGGCGCGCAGTGCCAGCCCGGTCTCGGCGGCGAGCTTGTTCGCCGCCTCGACCCAGGCGTGGCCGTCCTCCCCGGCGAGCAGCACGAAGTGACCGCCGTCGACGAGCGTGCCGAGCGGGATGCGCTCGCCCCCGCGTTCGACGAAGGCGTGCGGGAGCGGGTGTCCGGGCTTGGTGCCGGGCTCGTAGAGCCGCACCGGGTCGAGCGGGACGTACGGTGCGGACCCGTCGTCGACGACGGCGGACGAGTCGTAGGTGTAGCCGAACTCCACGTTGTGGTGGCGGAACTCGATGGTCTGCGAGCCGATCGCGGAGTTGAGGGCGTGGCGCTTCTCCTGCGACCGCGGCAGGTCCTCCCACAGCGGCCGGACCTCGTCCCAGTTCTGCTCGGGGGTCTTGTCGGGAGAGAGCTCGAGCGCGGCGTCGATGGTGAAGTGGTTCATCGCCGCCTTGACCGCGGCGTCGACGTTGGCGCCGTCGACCGGCCGCCGCTCGGCCTCGTAGGTGTCGAGCAGCCCGGCACCGGCCCGCCCGCCGAGCACGGCGGCGAGCTTCCAGCACAGGTTGTAGGCGTCGTGGACCGCGCTGTTGAGGCCGAGACCGCCGGTCGGCGGGTGCCGGTGCGCGGCGTCGCCGAGCAGGAACACCCGCCCCTTCCGGAACGAGTCCGCCAGTACGCCCTCCATGATCCAGGGGCTGATGTGGTGGATCGTCGGATCGAAGTCCGGGATCCCCAGGGCGCCCCGGATACGCTCGAGGACCTTCGCCGGGTCGTCGGCGTCCGGGTCGTCGACGTCGAACTGCAGGTGGAAGACCCACTCCTCGGATTCGGTGCCCCAGTGGTCCGGGCCCATGGCCACCAGGACGCCGGAGGCCCAGGAACCGCCGAAGTCGGGGTTGACCAGCCAGCGGATCAGCACGTCCGGATCCGACAGGTGCGCCGACAGGTCCGCCGAGAGGTGCGTGGAGACCATCCGCATGAGGTTGGTGGGCCCGCTCATCCCCACCCCGATCAGCTCACCGACCGTCCGCCCGCCGTCCGCGCCGATCACGTACGGGCTGCGCACCGTGTACTGCTCACCGCTGTCGCGGTCGAGGACCGTGGCGCTCACCCCGTCGGCGTCCTGGGTCAGATCGACCAGCTCGTGGTGGAACCGGATCGTCGCCTCGGCGTAGGACTCGGCGTGCGCCTTGAGCACGGGTTCGAGCCGGATCTGGGGCAGGTTCGCCGTCCGGCACGGGCTGGCCGCGATGAAGTCCGGGTCGGTGTAGCCGCCGCCCCACACCTCCAGCCCCCCGATGCGCCGGCCGTAGCCGTCGTGGGGACCGCCCACCCCGGCGTACCAGCCGGTCGCCTTCATGTTCTCCGCCGGCGTGCTCCGGCTGACGATCTCCGACGCCACCCCGAGCTCGGTGAAGATCTCCATCGTGCGCTGGTTGAGCACGTGTGCCTTCGGCAGGATCGACGTCCCAGCATGCCGGGAGACCAGCAAGGACTCGATCCCGAGGTGGGACAGCAGCATCGAGGCGGTCAGACCGCCCCCGCCACCACCCACGATCAACACAGGGGTATCGGTCTCGCGCATCGCGTCCTCCTCGACGGGCCCGCAAAATAAAGCATGATGAATATGCTTGAATCAGTATCGGAGGGGTACTGGTGCCCTGTCAAGGCATGCGCCATAATCATCATGCTCTTTTGGGAGAGGGGTGATCATGGCCAGCGACCTGATGGGCGACGGTGCTGTCTCACGTACCGAACGTGCTGCTCAGCGGATCGCCGAGTTGGTCCGTGAGATCGAGCCCGGCACACGCCTTGGCACCAAGACCGAGCTTCGCGAGCTCTGCGGAGTCTCGGTCGGCACGTTCAACGAGGCCCTGCGAGTGGCGCAGGCACGCGGGCTGGTCGCGGTCCGGCCCGGCCCCGGCGGCGGCCTGTTCGCCGCGGCGCAGTCCCCGACGGTCCGGCTCGGCAACTCCATCCTGTCCATCGACGACGACGCCTCCTCGATCGCCGACGCCATCCGCGTCCGGGACGCACTCGACCCGCTGCTCATCACCGACGCGGCCTGGTACTCCTCGCCCGCCGACGTCGCCGGCTACCGCACACAGATCGCCGCCATGGCCGACGCGGTCGGCGCGCTCGACGCCGACGCGTTCATGCACGCCAACTGGCGCCTGCACGAACTGTTCGCCGCCGTGAACCCGAGCCCGATCCTCAAACCGATGTACCTGACCCTCGTCGAAATGATCAAAAGTCACACCGTCGCCGTGCTCCCGGTCGACGAGCAGCCGATCGCGGAGGTCATGACCGAGCGGTACCGCATCCACGCGGCACTCGTGGACGCCATCGCCGACCGCGACGGCGACACCCTCCAGGACCTGATCCGCCGGCACAGCGTGAAGACCACCACGACGCGAACCCGCGCGTAGCGGCGCGCGGCGGCGTCACCGATCACGCCGGCCCACGCGCGACAGGACGGGCGACGATCGCCCGGCGGGCCGCCGCCCCAGAAGGGATCCGTCCACCTGTGACCGCATCGACCTGCACCAGCATCTCCTGCCCCCGCGGTACCGAGCGGCACTACGCGCGGCCGAGCGCCGGGCCGTGGCGTTCGTGCACCCGGCCGACCTGCCCGCGCCCGAGGTGCCGGGCATCCCGTCGTTCGCCGCGGACTTCCTGCTCGACACCGCCGTCCGCTACTTCAGCGACGGGCTGGTCGAGTACCTGGCCCACACTCCCTCCGGCGCCGCTGTGGGCGCGGCGATCGACCACGACAACGCCGCTGCCCTCATCCTGCGGCTGGCGGGGCAGCTCCACGAGCCCGACCGTCGATCATCCATAGTGGACCGGTATCGGGCGGTCCCTCGACGCCGGCGGCGGAGGGGTGCCGGACCCGAGCCTGTGGTCGGTCGAGATCCGGGCCGGTCGGATGGCCACCGGCGTGGAAGGTGGCCCGGCCCGGCTCGACCGGCCTGCCAGATCACCGCAGCAGCGGCGGACCGAGCGGCGGGAAGGACCTGCGGGCCCCGGTCGAGGTCCAGGCGACGTTGAGAAACGCGTACAGCCCGATCGCACAGAAGCACAGCACCGAGATCCCGGCGAGCACGAAGAACAGCGGAGCCGCGAGCGTGATCGCCAGCAGATTGAACAACACGGCCAGATCCACGCAGTCGTTGAAGATGCCACTGATCAGAACGAACAGGCTGAACCAGAAGACCCCGAACAGGCCGAAGATCGCCGCCACCATCGACTGGCCGACGATGATCGCCCAGAGCGCCGTCGTGAACTCGCCGACGCCGGCCGCGAATGTCGTCTCCGGGAGCACGCTGCCCAGGCCGCCCGGGATCGCTACCCATCCGACCAGGGCGAACCCCAGCACGAGCGACCCGGCGACGAAGACCGGCAACCCGAACACGAGCGGGTCACTGCCACCCCCGACCCGCACGTCCAGTGGAGCCGGCTGCGGTGTCGCCATGCTCGCGCTCACATCTCGACTGTCATCCGTACCCACAGCATGGGCCGCGTTGCCCTGACCGTCAGGCATGATGAGTTCCTTTCCTGGGAATCTTGAAACGGCGGTTGTGGAAGATTCTTCTGGTGTGACTCAGATATGGGTCGGGTGATTACCCAGCCTCTTGTGGACACGCATGGTTACCGGTACGAACGAATCTCGTACCGATCGATGAATCATTACCGATGGGGAGGTCGAGGCGGCCGAGGTCCGCTACAGCGGGCGCGGACCCCGATCCGCGGCTCTCCTCGCCGATTCACCGGACCAGGAGCCTGCGGGGGTCGGCCGACTCGGACGGTCGCGGTGGCGACGGCGGGGTCGCACGAAGAGCCCGGGATCTCGGGTCTCGTCGACGACGTCGGGCGGAGATGTCCCCAGATGGCCCGTCAGCGCGCGGAGTGTGTGATGGGGGGCGTGCGGTGCCGGCGCGGATCGTGGTCGACGGGGCCGCCGCCCGGCGTGGCGCGGTGCCTCGGCGTCGGGGACGCCGATTGCGGAGTCGGCGCAGTCACCCGCGAGCGGATACCGGCGCACTGTCCAGTTATGGAACACGACCGCCGGAACGAGCCCGCCATGCTCTCCGCAGTCACATCGAGGTGAGGGAGAGCACACCATGACCCTGGCTGCCACAGCGCCCGTCCACGCCGACGTACGTGAGTTCCTGGGCCGGAACCGTCAGCTCCTGATCGACGGCGAGTGGGTCGATTCCGCGTCCGGCCGAACGTTCCCGACGTACGACCCGGCGACCGGCGAGAAGCTCACCGAGGTCGCGCACGGCCAGGCCGAGGACGTCCACCGGGCCGTCGCGGCGGCTCGCCGGGCTTTCGAGGACGGTCCGTGGGCACGGATGAAGCCGAACCAGCGGGAGCAACTGATCTGGCGGGTCGGGGACCTGCTCACCGCGAAGGCCGAGATCTTCGGTCAGCTCGAGGCACTCGACAACGGTAAGTCGGCCGGGATCGCCCAGGTCGTCGACACCGGGTGGGCGGCGGACGTCTTCCGCTACTACGCGGGCTGGTCCACCAAGATCGAGGGCAGCACGGTCGACGTGTCCATGCCCTTCGCGCCGGAGGGTTCCCAGTTCCACGCCTACACGCTGCGTGAACCGGTCGGTGTCTGCGGGCAGATCGTGCCGTGGAACTTCCCGCTCCTGATGACGGCGTGGAAGATCGCGCCGGCGATCGCCGCCGGCAACACGGTCGTGCTGAAGCCTGCCGAGCAGACCCCGCTCACCGCGCTTCTGCTCGGGGAGCTGTTCGAGGAGGCCGGGTTCCCGCCCGGCGTCGTCAACATCGTGACCGGGTACGGAGACGCGGGCGCGGCGATCGCGGCCCACGACGACGTCGACAAGGTCGCCTTCACGGGGTCCACAGAGGTCGGCAAGCTGATCGTCGACGCGGCGAGGGGCAACCTGAAGAAGGTCTCCCTCGAGCTGGGCGGGAAGAGCCCCAACGTGGTGTTCGCCGACGCCGACCTCGACATCGCCGTGCCCGGCTCGCTCAACGCATGGCTGTTCAACCACGGTCAGTGCTGCGTGGCCGGCACCCGGCTCTACGTCGAGGACACGATCTTCGAGGAGTTCACCCATGCGGTCGCCGACGCCGCGTCCCAGGTCAAGATCGGGCCCGGGCTGGACCCCTCGACCCAGCTCGGCCCGATGGTCTCCCAGGAGCAGTTCGACCGGGTCTCCCGCTATCTGTCCGAGGGCATCGCCGATGGCGCACGTGCGCTGACCGGTGGGAAGCGCTGGGGCGACGAGGGCTACTTCATCGAGCCGACCGTGTTCGTCGACTGCAAGCCGGAGTCCAGCATCGTCCGGGAGGAGATCTTCGGACCCGTCGTGGCGGCCCTGCCGTTCAGCGCCGAGCACGGCGTGGCGGCGGTCGCGAACGACAGCGAGTACGGCCTCGCCGCCGGCATCTGGACCCGGGACATCTCCAAGGCCCATCGGACGGCACGCCAGCTGAAGGCCGGCTCGGTGTGGATCAATCAGTACAACGGCTTCGACACCGCGATGCCGTTCGGCGGATTCAAGCAGTCCGGCTGGGGTCGCGAGCTGGGTGCCGAGGCGATCGGGCTGTACACCCAGACGAAGTCCGTCAACGTGGCTCTCTGAGCGGGACCCGCTGGACCCCTGACCGCTCCCCGGCCCGACCGACGGTCGCGGCCGGGGGTGGGTCGGGCGGAGACCCGGCCGGCCCGGCGTTTCGAGAGCTCGGTCGCGTCGGGTTAATGTCTATTAACCTGCCGATGGCACCGAGGCCACGAGGAGACTCCGTTGACCGCACCTGCAGCCGTTCCCTCCATGCCGTCCTATGCGTCGGGGGTGTCCGACGTCCCCCTGCTCGGCGACACGATCGGTGACAACTTCGACCGCACCGTCGCGGCTGTCCCGGACCGTGACGCACTCGTCGAGGTGCCGACCGGGCGGCGCTGGACCTACGCGCAACTCCGGTCCGACGTGGACGCTCTGGCGCTCGGTCTGCTCGACACCGGCGTCGCGAAGGGCGACCGGGTCGGGATCTGGGCGCCGAACATGGCGGAGTGGACGTTGCTGCAGTACGCCTCGGCGAAGCTCGGCGCGATCCTGGTCAACATCAACCCGAGCTACCGCACGCACGAGTTGGAGTTCGTGCTCAACCAGGCCGGCGTCTCGGTGCTCGTGTCGGCCCGGGAGTTCAAGACCTCGAACTACGAGCAGATGATCGCCGACGTTCGTGGGAAGTGTCCCGACCTACGATCCGTGGTGCTCATCGGTTCCGACGAGTGGAACGGGTTGCTCGATGCGGGCCGGGCCGGGGATCCGGCCGTGCTGGCCGAGCGTCAGGCGAGCCTGACCACGGACGACCCGATCAACATCCAGTACACGTCGGGCACCACGGGGTTTCCGAAAGGCGCGACGCTGTCGCATCACAACATCCTCAACAACGGCTACTTCCTGGGCCGGATCCTCGGCTACACGTCGGACGACCGGGTCTGCATCCCGGTGCCCTTCTATCACTGCTTCGGCATGGTGATGGGCAACCTGGGCTGCACCAGCAACGGTTCGACGATGGTCATCCCCGCCCAGGGGTTCGACCCCGAGGCAACCTTGCGCGCCGTCGCGCAGGAGCGCTGCACGTCGCTGTACGGGGTGCCGACGATGTTCATCGCGGAGCTGAACGCCCCGACGTTCGCCGACCACGACGTCTCCAGCCTGCGCACCGGGATCATGGCCGGCTCGCCCTGCCCGGTCGAGGTGATGAAGCAGGTCGTCGACCGGATGGGGATGGCCGAGGTGACGATCGCGTACGGCATGACCGAGACGTCCCCGGTGTCGACCCAGACCCGCCGCGACGACTCCCTCGAGCTGCGCGTCTCCACCGTCGGTCGGGTACTCCCGCACCTCGAGGTGAAGATCGTCGACCCGGAGACGGGTCTGACGGTGCCCCGCGGTGAGCCGGGTGAGCTGTGCACCCGCGGCTACTCGGTGATGCTCGGCTACTGGAACGAGCCGGACAAGACGGCCGAAGCGATCGACCCGGCCCGGTGGATGCACACCGGCGACCTCGGTGTCATGGACGACGACGGCTACGTCAACATCACCGGCCGGATCAAGGACATGGTCATCCGCGGCGGCGAGAACGTCTACCCGCGGGAGATCGAGGAGTTCCTCCACACCCACCCGGACATCCTCGACGCGCAGGTCGTCGGCGTCCCGGACGTCAAGTACGGCGAGGAGCTCTGCGCCTGGGTCATCCAGCGCGAGGGCTCGACACCGCTCGACGCGGACGCGGTGCGCGAGTTCGCCACCGGCAAGCTCGCCCACTACAAGATCCCGCGCTACGTGATGGTCGTCGACGAGTTCCCGATGACCGTCACGGGCAAGGTCCGCAAGGTCGAGATGCGCGCGACGTCCGTGGATCGGCTCGGACTGGGCGACGCCTCATCGGCCGGGAAAGCCCAGGAGACATCGACGTAGCCGGCACGTCCCGCTGACCGAGAAGGCCCGAGGAGGAGTCGTGGCGAGATCGGCCGCGTCAGCAGGGCGCGCTCCGGTGCGTCCCGAGATCGCGATGTCCTGGCATCGGGCCCGCCTGAGCGGGGTCGGACCCGAGTCCGGGGCCAGGGTGACCGTCGTCGACGTCGACCGGTCCAGCAGGTTGGCCATCGCGGCGGCTCCGGTGCTCGACGATCTCGTTGCGCGTCTCGACGACCAGTCGCTCTGCCTGATGCTCGCCGACCGTGACTGCCGCGTGATCTTCCAGAGCGGGGATCGACGGCTGCGTGCCGTCCTGGAATCGGGCGGCGTGGTGGTGGGATCGGGGCTGGGTGAGGACGCGGTCGGCACCAACGCGCTCGGGACCGCCTACGAGCTCGGCCACGGCGTCTCGATCAACGGCGCCGAGCACTATCTGCACGCCTTCAAGTCGTTCAGCTGCTACGGCTGCCCGGTCCGGCACCCGCTCACGCGCCGGGTCGAAGGCATCCTCGACATCACCTCGACATCACGGACGGCGAATCCGTTGTTCGGGCCGCTGGTCGTGCGAGCCGCGCAGGACATCGAGCTGCGTCTGCTCGACGGGGCCCGCGAGGTCGAACGTCGCCTGTTCCTCGCCTTCCAGCACGCCACCCGGCAGCGGTCCTCGCCGATCGCGGTGCTGGGGGAGGACACCGTCCTCACCAACCGCAGCTGCCTCGAACGCCTCGGATCGGCCGATCCGTCCGTGCTGAACAGCCTCGCGCTCGAGGCTCGTTCTCTCGGTGACCTCACGAGCGAGGTGGACCTCGGAGCGATGGGGACCGTCGCGGCACGAGCCGAACGGATCGACGGAACGTCGGACGGGGTACTCGTGCACCTCGGGCCACGCCGTCCGTCCGTCGCGTCCACGGCACCGGCCGCAACGCCTGCCCTGCCGACGGGCCGCGACCTCCTCGTCGCGGGGGAGCCGGGCACCGGCCGTTCCACCGAGGCTGCCCGGCTCGCGGGCGGCGGCTCGACAGCGCATCTCGACGCAGCGGAGGCGCTGTCCGGCTCCAACCGGGCGTGGGCCGCCACGCTGCTCGGGATCACCCGTGGCGACACCGACACCGTCATCGTCGACGACGTCGACGTACTCGACGCGGCTCTCTGCACCGTTCTGGGTCGTGCGATGGGTACGGCTGAGGGACCGCGGTTCGTCCTGACGTCGGGCCCGACGTCCGAGCTGCCCTCTCACATCGGCCGGCTCGTCGCGCGCTGCTCGGACCGGGTCGAGCTGTCCCCGCTGCGGGATCGGCGCCACGATCTGAACGCGCTGTTCAAGGAGATGGCACGCCGTGCCGGCAACGGCCGGGAGCTGATACTGACGCCTGGCGCTCTGCAGGCACTCGGAGCTCAACCGTGGCCGGGCAACCTGGTCGAGCTCGCGAACCTCGTCCGGGAACTCGCCGAGCTGCCCACCCGACGGATCGAGGTCGGTGACCTGCCGGAGCGCTACCGGTCCACCGCTCGCCGGTCGGGCCGTGGTGCACGCGAACGGGCCGAGCGGGTCGCCATCCTGCACGCCCTGAAGGCGCACGGTGGGAACAAGCTCCGGGCCGCCCGGGAACTGGGCATCAGCCGGACCACGCTCTACCGGCGGATGAAGGCACTCGACGTGCCCGACGACGTCTGACCACTGTCCAGTTGTGGAACAGTCCGCACCGTTCCCGTGCGGCAGGGTCTGATCTCGCATCGTCGTCGGCGCGGACGCCGGGCGATGTTCCGACCCGACGTCGTGAAGGAGCGTTCAGTGAAGACCAAGGCCGCGGTCGTCTACGAGGTCGGCAAGCCGATCGAGATCGAGGAGCTCGACCTGGAGGGCCCGAAGGCCGGCGAGGTCCTGATCCGCTACACCCACGGTGGGCTGTGCCACTCCGACGTCCACATCGCTCACGGTGACCTCGAGGCGCGGCTGCCGATGGTGCTGGGCCACGAGGGCGCGGGCATCATCGAAGAGGTGGGCGAGGGAGTCACCCGCGTCAAGGCCGGCGACCACGTCGTCTGCTCGTTCATCCCGAACTGCGGCACCTGCCGGTGGTGTTCCACCGGTCAGCAGGCGATCTGCGACATGGGCGCGACGATCCTGGAGGGCTACCTGCCCGGTGAGCGGTTCCCGTTCTCCGGCCCCCAGGGCAAGTACGGCGCGATGTGCATGCTCGGCACGTTCAGCCAGTACGCGACGATCCACCAGAACTCCTGCGTGAAGGTCGACGACGACCTGCCCCTCGACAAGGCCGTCCTCGTCGGCTGCGGTGTACCGACCGGGTGGGGTTCCGCGGTGAACGCCGCCGACGTCTCGGCCGGCGAGACCGTCATCGTCGCGGGGGTCGGTGGCATCGGCATCAACGCCGTGCAGGGAGCGCGCTACGCCGGGGCGAAGAACCTGATCGCGATCGACCCGCTGCAGAACAAGCGCGAGAAGGCCATGGAGCTCGGGGCGACGCACGCCGTCGCCACGGCCGCCGAAGCCGGAGACCTCGCCCGGTCCATGACCAACGGCAACGGTGCGGACAAGACCATCGTCACCGCCGGCATCGTCACCGAAGAGATCGTCACTGATGCGTTCGACAACACAGGCAAGGGCGGCACCGTCGTTCTGACCGGTCTGAACAAGCTCTCGACGACGAACGTCCAGATCCCCGGATCGATCATGACCCTGTTCAAGAAGACCGTGAAGGGCAGCCTGTTCGGCGACTGCAACCCGACCGTCGACATCCCCAAGATCCTTGGTCTCTACCAGACCGGGGACCTCAAGCTCGACGAGATCATCACCAAGACCTACACGCTCGACCAGGTCAACGAGGGCTACGACGACCTGCTCAACGGCAAGAACGTCCGTGGCGTGATCGTGCACGACCACTCGTGACCATAGCTGTCCCCTCCGCCTGCCCGGACGTCCTCTCGTCCGGGCCGGCGGGTTCGTCGGAGGTCGTCGGAGGGTCCCGGGAGGTCGAGCTCCTCGTCGCCGCCCTCGACGCCGGGGCGCACGTGGTGCTCGAGCGCGGCTACGACCGCACCGCTCTCGTCGACGACGCGACCGCGGCCCACGAGCCGTGCTCCTGACGCTCATCCCCCCGCGAGTACCGGGACGATGTACCGGAGCGACAGGGCCTCGTACACCGCGCCGACGACGAACAGCACCATCGCGGGCAGGGCGAGCAGTCCCACCTGCCGCAACCCGAGCAGGTACCCCCTGCGACGGTCCGGAGCGCCGACGGCCGCGGGCCGTAGCCACGCCCTGCCCAGCAGGTAGGCGCCGAGCATGACCAGCACGTACGCCTGGATCTCGATCAGGATCGTCAGCGAGTGCGGGATCAGCACAGCCGCCGCGGTCCCGTTGACGGGCGCGAGGGTCAGCCCGAACCCGACAGCGTGGTACACGCCGACGGCGACGCCCGAGAAGGGCACCACCAACGACGGCAGCAGGATCGTCGGCAGGGCGACGGTCAGCACGTTGACGGCCAGGATCGTCAGCGCGAACAGCCACGGGTTCCGCAGCAGCGACACGACCAGGTCGGTCGTCCCGTCCCCGTCCATGCCGGCGACCCGGTCGGCGTTCAGGGACGGGAACGCGATCGCGGCCGCCATGCCGAGCAGCAGGGCCCCGTACATCAGGCCGCTCAGCGCGAGATGGGCGCGCAGATGCGTGCGGACGAGGCGAAGGGGCGCGCGCACGAACTGCGCCGGTGAGAATCGGGTGGTCGGCTGTGTCATGCCTCCGACGCTCGACCAGCCACCCGGTCGTCCGGATCGGCCGGCCGGCTCGACCCTGCGCGACCGAAGACGGAGTCAGACGACCCGGACATGCTCGCGGTTCCGATGATCCCGCGGGGACTCGCCGTGGAAGGCGCTGAACGCGGGGCTGAAGTTCGGGACGTGTGCGTAGCCGACCTGGCGCGCCACCCGGCTCGCGCCGGCCGGAGCGGTCCGGGTGACTCGGTCCGGGTCGAGAGCGTCCGGTTCCAGTACGACGCCGGCGGGCCGAGGGTCCTCGACGACGTCGACCTCACGGTCGGCACCGGTGAGCGGCTCGCCGTGGTCGGGGCGTCCGGCGCGGGCAAGACGACGCTGGCGGGTGTCGTCGCCGGCATTCACGAACCCGCCACCGGTTCGGTCGCCCGGCCCGAGCGCACCGCGGTCATCACGCAGGAGTCGCACGTGTTCGCCGGGACGCTGCGCGACAACCTCACCCTCGCCGCCCCGGACGCCACCGACGAGCAGATCAGGGACGCGCTCGAGACGACCGGGGCCGACGGGCTGGTCGAGCTGCTGCCCGACGGCCTGGACACCGACGTCGGCGCCCGCGGGACGGCCCTGACCCCGGCGCAGGCCCAGCAGGTCGCGCTGGCCCGCGTGGTGCTCGCCGACCCCGATCTGGCGATCCTCGACGAGGCCACCGCCGAGGCCGGGTCCACGCACGCCGAGCTGCTCGCCCGTGCCGCGGACGCCGTGCTGCGCGGGCGCACCGGATTGGTGATCGCGCACCGGCTCTCCCAGGCGGCGGCGTGCGACCGGATCGTCGTCATGGAGCGGGGCCGGATCGTCGAGAACGGATCGCACGACGAGCTCGTTGCCGCCGGCGGTCGTTACGCGCGGCTGTGGAACTCCTGGAACCGGGGAACCCGGACGTCGGCCGGGTGAGCGCGGTGGCGGGAGCGACCGGCGTCCCGGACGCCGTCACCGGGCACGGGTGGCCCGCCGACCGGCCCGGACCTGCCCGCGTCGGGCCCGAGCAGGTGCTCGACGAGCCGACGGGTGAGCGTGTCGTGGGCGAACCGGAACCCGAACTCCGCGACGGAGTGGAGCTCCCGGGCGACCAGCTCCCCGACCGGGCCGCTGTACAGCTCGGTCGCCCGCCTGCCGGCTTCGTGCAGTGCGAGCAGGCCGGCCGGGTCGGCGCGGTCGACGGGAGCCTGAGGCGGCGGCGGGGCGGTCTCGAACGGCAACGGACCTGTCCGGCGGGGAAAGCGCTCGGTGAAGCCCGCGACCGCTGGACGAGGATCGAACCCGTCCGATGAGTGCGCCATGTGTGCCTCCGTCTCCCGCTGGTGATCTCGGGAACGGAAACCCCGCCGCGACGTCGCGGGTTGCGGCGGCACCCGTCGGTCACCGCACCCGGACGTCCGGGCTCCTGGCCGGTCGGGACGCGGTCGACAGCAGTACCGCTCCGGCCAGTGCGGCGAGCCCGAACGCCACCGCCGCGACACCGAAGCCGGACGCGATCGCCTCGGCCGTGCCGGTGCGGCCGGGCAGTGCCGGGCCCACGCCGAGGACCACGCCGCCGATCACCGCGACACCGAGTGTCCCGCCGACCTGGCGGACGGTCTGGACCACACCGGACGCCTGGCTGCGCTCGTCGTCGGACACGCGGCCGAGGGCGTCGGTGTTGGTGGGGGACAGGGTGAGTCCGAGTCCGACCCCGACGAGCAGCATCCCGGGGAGCTGCAGGACGTAGCTCAGCGCAGGGAGCGCGGCCAGCCAGGCGACGACGCCGACCGTGCAGACGATCATCCCGGTCAGCACCGGTGACCGGACGCCCGACCGGTCGAACCACCGCCCGCCGACCTGGGCGGCCAGCGTGAGCGGCAGGATCAGCGGGAGCGCGGCGAGCCCCGCGGCCATCGGGCCGAAGCCGAGCAGCTCCTGCAGGTAGATCGAGCTGTAGAGCACGATCCCGAGCAGCCCGAACTGCACCAGGCCCATCACGACGGCGTCCCCGGTGAAGCCGCGGTCGGCGAACAGTCTCATGTGGATCAGCGGGTCGGCGGACCGGAGCTGGCGCACCACGAACCAGACGGACAGCCCGAGGCCCACGGCGAGCGGGACGAGCGCGACCCGCCCCCAGCCGGCGAGCTGCTGGACGCCGAGCGTGAGAAGCGCCAGGCCCGGGACGACCATGGCGACGTCGGGCACCGAGATCCGGGCGCCCGTGACCGGCCGGTTCTCCACCCGCGCGACGGCGACGAGGGCCAGCGTCGCGAGACCGACCGGGACGTTGAGCAGGAAGACCGCCCGCCACGTCACGTACTCGGTGAGCAGGCCGCCCACCAGCGGCCCGAGGGCCAGGAACACCTGGCTGATCCCGGCGTAGATCGCCATCACCCGGCCGCGCTCGTGCGCCGGGAACGCGGCCATCACGATCGTCGCCGACACCGGCATCATCAGTGCCGCACCGGCTCCCTGCAGGGCCCGGAACACCACGATCGACGTGCCGTCCCAGGCGAACGCGCAACCCGCGGACGCCAGGAAGAACAGCGACACCCCGATCCGGAACGCGCGCGGTCGGCCGAGCAGGTCGGCGGCCCGCCCCCCGAGTGCGACGAGCGCGGCGAGGGCCAGTACGTAGGCGTTCACCACCCACTGCTGGCCGTGCGGGGTCAGCGGCAGCTCGCGGGCCATCGTCGGCAGCGCGACCGACACGACGGTCTGGTCGAGCATGATCATGGACAGCGAGCCGGTCATCGCGACCAGGACGAGCCACCGGCGGGGGTCGGGAGCCGGCGCGGTCACCGGTCGGAGGCCGTCGTCGGGGCCTTGTCCCGGCCCTGGATCTTCCAGCGCAGCATCGCGACGGCGGCGGGCAGCAGAGCCAGTCCGCGCGGCATCCCGGCGACCGGTGCGGGGTCGGTGAGCGCGGGCCGCGACCACGGGCCGTCGACAGCGCCGGACTCCGGCCGCAGGCCGATCTCGCGGAGCTCGTTCGTCGCGACCATGGCCGTGAAGAACGGGCTCGGGTTCGCCCCGACCACGCCGAGGTCGGTGAGGGCCTGCGCGTAGCGGTCGGTGAACGCGCTCGGCACCACGGAGCCGGCCTCCTTGGTGAGCCCCAGCGCGGCCTCGTGCATGGCGGCGGCCTGGTCCAGTACGGAGTCCAGGTAGGACCGCGCCTCGTCGTCGCGGCGCACGGTGAACGTGTGCCCGTCGGTGAGGATCGTGGCCTCGCCCTCCTCGAGCATGGTCGCCGCGGCGCCGAGGGTCGTCTGGATCTTGAGCTGGTCGGAGTCCGGCATCGCGCCGCAGGGCCCGTTGGCCTCGTCGGCGAGGTGCAGGACGCCGTTGTCGCGCAGGCGGACGATCACGTGCCCGGCGCAGTGGCCCTGGCTGCGCAGCACCTGGACGCCGCCGTCGGCGAACGTCCAGCCGGTCAGCCGTGCGGACCCGATGCGGATCCGCTCCAGCGGCCGCTCCTCGTAGGTGCGGGTCACCGAGGCGAACGGGTGCAGCGGCTGGAACAGCGAGACGACCTTGTTCCCGGCCAGTGACGGCGGGGCGGGCAGCGCGACGACGCCCGCGATCGGGGTGAACGACCGCACCCAGTACGTCGCCGGGTCGAGCATCTGGTCGAGGTCGCGGGCCGGGACGTAGTGCTCGGTGGGTACGCCCAGCTCGTCGGCGATGTCGTTGTTGCCGACGTGGTCCGTGTGACCGTGGGTGGTCAGCACCAGCGCCCGCGACCAGTCGCCGACCCTGCGGGTCGCGGCCAGGAGCGCCGCGCGGAACGGCGCGGTCACGCCGGTGTCGACGACGACGAGCGTCTCGCCGACCCGGTGGACCAGGGCGTTCGCGACGTCCGGCTGGTCGTGGTCGACGTCGAGCTCCTGCCCCAGCACGAGGACGGTCCGGTCGTCGATCTCGATCGTGTCGCCGAGGGCGGTCATGAGGTCTCTCCTGTCGCACGGGTCCGGGCGGTGTCCTCGCCGCAGCCGAGCCGTTCGAGGCAGGCCAGGAGTTCGAGGGTCCCGGAGAAGGGATGGGTCACGGTGGACGCCGGGCGCCGGACGGTGCCCTGCAGACGGCCGTCCGTCTCGGTGACGTCGACGACGAGTTCCATGACTGCGAGCCTGCGCCGGAGCGGGCGGGCCGTCCCTGGGGAAACTCCCTAGTGGGGGACGGGGGTCAGGTCGCGGAGCGCGCGCCGGGAGCGGATCCCGAGCTTCGCGAACACGTTGCCGAGGTGGTACTCGACGGCCTTGTCGGTGACGTACAGCTCGGCGGCCACCTCCCGGTTCGTCATCCCGCGTGCGACGAGCGCGACCACCTCGCGTTCCCGTTCGGTCAGCTCTGCCGCGCCGCGCTGCACCGGCACCGACGGGCTCGCCGCGCGGATCCGGTCCAGGTCGCGCCGGACGCGGGCCTCGTAGGGCGCCGCGTGCCCGAACACGGCGAGCGCTGCCTCCAGCCGCTCCCGGGCGCTCGCCGGATCGCCTCGATCGAGCAACAGCCTCCCGTGCCGGTGCAGGAGCTTGCCGCGGTCGAGCAGTACGACCTCCGGGCCCAGCGCCTCGGTGGCCCGCTCGTAACCGGCGATCGCGCCCTCGACGTCGCCGCGGGCCTCGTCGAGCCGGGCACCCAGGCCGGTGACGACCGCGTGCAGGTCGATCGACCGCTCCTCGGCCGCGGTCCGCAGCCGGGCCAGCAGTTCCGCCGCGGTCGCCGTGTCGCCGACGTCGAGCGCGGCGTCGACGACCATCGGCCACCAGGTCAGAGCCGTGGACATGGGCACCGGCGCGGCGCCGGCGACCAGCCCGCCGAACACGGTGAGGATCTCCCGCGGGTCCTGCCTGGCGTCGGCGACGAGCGCGCGGGCGATCAGCGTGGTGAACGCGGCCTCCAGGCTGCCCAGTTGCCCGACCGCCTCGCCCGCGGCCCGCAGGTGTGCCTCGGCGGCGGTCCAGTCGCCGCGGACGCAGCCGGCCAGGCGGGCGTGGATGCCCTCGGTCTGCGCGCGCACCCAGACCAGGTCCTCCTCGTCGACGAGCCGGGACGCGAGCCGGGCGTGGATGGCGGCGGACGCCCAGTCCCCGGTGAGGATCTGCGCGTTCGCGAGCTGCAGGTGGGCGCGGGTGAGCCGGTCGCCCGCCATCGTCGGCGCGGCGTGCGAGAGCTGGATGGCCGCGGTCAGGTCGGCGACGGCACGGGCCGGCCGGGCGGCGAAGAACTCGAGCGTGCCCCTGGCCACGAGCAGGTCGGTGTCCGCCGGGTCGGCCACGACCGGAGGGAGCCGGGGCTCGAGCCGCGCGAGACCGGCGACCGCCCCGGATCGCATCTGCTCGCCGACCGCGAGCGCGATCCACGCCTCCCGCTCGTCCTCCGTGGTCAGGCCCGGCATGGCCAGCGCGCGTACGGCCGTGGCGACCGCCTCGTCGCCCCGGCCCGCGGTGTAGAGCAGGACGGCGAGCCGGACCGTCGCGGCGGTGACGATCCCGGGTGGCCCGCCGGGGGCGGCGGCCCGGCTCAGCGCGGCCTCGGCCGGACCGGCGTCCCCCGCCTCCCAGTCGAGCATGCCGAGGACGAGATCGCGGTGGGGACCGTCCGCGCAGGACTCGACCGCGGGCCGGTGTGCGGCGGCCTGCCGGTGACGCCCGGCCGCGACCAGCAGCGCGACCGCGTCGAGGAGGAGCCGTTCAGCACGCTCCCCTGTGGACACACCGGCCGCGGCGAGCAGCATCCGGGCTGCGGGAACGCGGCCGAGGCCGGTCGCGGCGATCTCGAGGTCAGCGCCCAGCGCGTCGTCGGGACCCTCGGCGGCCGCGACCCGGTGCATCAGCGATTCGCGTGCCCCGAGATGCCGGGCCGCGGCCCGGTGCCACGCCCGCCGCCGCGACGGCGCGAGGTCGTCCCACACCGCCACCCGGTGCAGCGGGTGGGCGAACGCGATCTCGTCGCCCGCGTCGCCGTCGCGCACCCTGGCCAGGCCGGAGGCCACGAGCGCGTCCGCGGCGTCCGGGGCGACCCCCGCGATCCGGGCCACGGTCGGCAACGGGATCGGGCGGGCGACCGTCGCGAGGGCGAGCGCCAGCTCCCGGGTGGGTGCTGGCAGCGCGGTCAGTGCGGCGAGCGTGGTCGCCGCCAGCGAACGGGGCGCTGGCAGGACACCGTCGCGACGGGTGAGCTGTTCCGGCGAGAGCTCGGTGAGCAGGGTCCGGACGTGCAGGGCGTGCCCCGCCGTGTGGGCGTGCAGCCGGGCGGCGGCGTCGGGGCCCAGACCGACGCCGTGCAGGGCACCCAGCTCGGCCACCTCCGCCCCGGTGAGCGCCCCGACGTCGACCCGTAGACAACGGCGGGCGTCGAGAGCGAAGCGGGCCCACCCGTCCGTTGCGCCGGGCCGGCTGGTCACGACGACGAGAACCCGGTCACCGGCCAGTCGTCGGACCGCACCCAGCAGGGCCGTCCGCGAGTCCGGGTCGGCCCAGTGCAGGTCCTCGACGACGACGGCGAGCGGTCCCCGGTCCTGCGCCGCGGACCAGCCGCGCAGGAGCTCCGACGCGGCGTGCCCGGCCGAGCCGGAGCCCCCCGCCCCGAGCTGTGCGGCGAGCGCCAGCGGCTCCTCGACGTCGAGCTCGTCCGCCTCGGCCCTGAGCACCCCGAACCCGTCGGGCAGGTCGCCGACCACGGCGTCGACCAGAGCGGACTTCCCGGCTCCGGCCTCGCCCTCCACCCAGACGACGGCAGGGTGCCCGTCGACGACGTCACGTGCGCGCCCGACGATCGCCGCCCGTTCGGCACCACGTCCGGCCAACGGCGGCCCGGGACGAGGACCGCTCGGACGGATCCACGGCTCGACCACGTCGTACCCCCTGCTCTGCAGGACGACTCGCGCGCCGGGTGGAGCCCGTTACGTCCGGATCGGTCTCGCGGTCACGCGCGGAGCGACCGCACGGCCGCGTGGATCTTCCCGGCCACCGCGTCCGGTGCGGACGAGTCGAACTTGCCGTCCAGATGCAGGAACGCCATGCCGTGGACGAGCGCCCAGAGTGTCGTCGCCATGGAGTCCGTGTCGGAGTCCGGCAGCGCCTGTCGGACGATCCGGTGCAGGTACTCGTTGATCGCCGTCGTGGCCGCGACGCGTTCCGGGCTGGTCGGGTCGCACGGCTCGGCGAACATCACCCGGAACAGCGCGGGGTGGTCCAGGGCGAAGCGGACGTACGCGATCCCGATGTCGGCGAGATCCTCCGGCGTCGACGGCGACGGCTGCGCGGCGGCGAGCGTTGCGGCGAGCTCGAGGTAGCCCTCCGCGGCGACGCCGGACAGCAACGCCTCGCGGTCGGCGAAGTGGCGGTAGGGCGCGGTGGCCGACACCCCCGCTCGCCGGGCCACCGCCCGCAACGACAGCTCGGAGTTGCCGCCCTCCTCCAGGAGCTCCCGCGCGGCCGTCAGGCAGGCCTCGCGCAGGTTGCCGTGGTGGTACCGGGTGCTCGGCTGCGGCACGGGTCACCTACTCCAATGTTTACAGTGCTCGCATCGAGCGCTAATGTGTGCAGTGTTCACATCATGTTAGGAGGGAATCCGGTGACCAGCAACCTGTTCGTGCCGCTGCACCTGCCGTCCGGGTCGGTGCTGCCCAACCGCATCGCGAAGGCGGCGATGGAGGAGAACATGGCCGGCCACGGGCAGCTGCCGGACCGGCGGCTGGTCGAGCTGTACCGGCGGTGGGGGACCGGCGGAGCCGGACTGCTGATCACCGGGAACGTCATGGTCGACGCCGAGGCGCTGACCGGTCCGGCCGGAGTCGTGCTCGACGACGCCGCCCCCGTGGAGCCGTTCGCCGAGTGGGCCATGGCGGGCAGGGCCGGTGGTGCCGCGATGTGGATGCAGATCAACCACCCCGGCCGTCAGGTCGAGGCGGACATGCCGGGTGTGGTGTGGGGCCCGTCGGCGGTCGGTGTCGACCTGGGCAGGCAGAGCAGCCGGTTCGGCACACCGGTCGCGATGACCGCGGAGCAGATCGCCGACACGGTCGCACGGTTCGCCGTCACCGCCGGGCGCGCCGAGCTGGCCGGGTTCGACGGCGTCGAGATCCACGCCGCGCACGGTTACCTGCTGTCGCAGTTCCTCTCGCCGCTCGCCAACCGTCGCACCGACGAGTGGGGCGGCAGCCTGGAGAACCGCGCCCGCCTGCTGCTCGACGTCGTCCGTGCCGTGCGTGCCGCCGTCTCGCCGACGTTCGCCGTCGCGGTGAAGCTCAACTCCGCCGATTTCCAGCGCGGCGGGTTCGAGGCCGACGACGCCCGCCGGGTGATCGCGTGGCTCGAGCCGCTGGGCGTCGACCTCGTCGAGCTCTCCGGCGGCAGCTACGAGAGTCCGGCCATGACCGGACGCCCGGCCGACGACCGCACCCGTGCCCGGGAGGCCTACTTCCTCGACCTGGCGACCGACCTCGTCGCGACGAGCCCGCTGCCCCTGATGCTCACCGGCGGTGTCACCCGCCGCGAGGCCGCCGACGAGGCACTGGCGGAGGGCGTCGCCGTCGTCGGGATGGGCACGGCGCTGGCCGTCACCCCTGACCTGCCGGACCGCTGGCGCGACGGCCGACCCACCGCCGCGCCGATGCGGCCCGTGACCTGGTCGAACAAGGCGCTCGCCTCCGCCGCTGGCATGGCCCGCGTCCGGGTCCGACTGCGCCGTCTCGCCCGGGGCGCCCGCCCGGCGCCGCACCTCCCGGCGGCACTCGCACTCGTCGCGGAACAGGTCCGCCGCCGCGCGGCGCTGCGCCGCTACCGGGCCTGGCTGCCTGTCCGCACCGCCACGCGCACCGTGAAGGAGAACGCACGATGACCTCGGTGCTGTTCGTCGTCACCGCGGCCGACCGCTGGACGCTCAAGGACGGCACGGTCCATCCGTCCGGTTACTGGGGCGAGGAGCTCGCGATGCCCCACAAGATCTTCACGGCGGCCGGGTGGGACATCACCGTCGCGACACCGGGTGGCGTGGCGCCCACGCTCGACGAGCTCAGCATGGGGCGCACGGCCGGTCGTCCCGCGAAGATCCGGGAGATCGCGGACTATCTGGACTCCATCCGGTCCCGGTTGGACAGTCCGGTCGTGCTTGCCGACGTCGACGAGTCCGCGTTCGACGTCGTGTTCTACC
Organism: Pseudonocardia endophytica; assembly: GCF_004339565.1. GTDB lineage: Bacteria > Actinomycetota > Actinomycetes > Mycobacteriales > Pseudonocardiaceae > Pseudonocardia > Pseudonocardia endophytica. The sequence continues at coordinate 3,677,457 of NZ_SMFZ01000001.1, read as the reverse complement.
CGGGCGGGCACGGCCCGATGGAGGACCTCGCGTACGACCCGGTCTCCGGAGCCCTGCTGACCCGGCGAGTGACGTCGGGCCGTCCGCTGGCCCTGCTGTGCCACTCCCCGGCGGCGGCGCTGGCCGCTCGCGCCGACGACGGTTCCTGGCCGTTCGCCGGCTACCGGATGACCGGGCTGTCCAACGCCGAGGAACGCCTGAACACGTTCGGGTGGAAGGCGCCCTGGTATCTCGAGGACCGGCTCAAGGAGAACGGCGCCGACTATTCCAAGGCACTTCTGCCGCTGCGCCCGCACGTGGTCGTGGACCGCAATCTCTACACCGGACAGAACCCGTTCTCGTCGGAACGGCTGGCGGAACGCATCGTCGCGGACGTCGAGGGTGGAGCGTCCTGACGGTCCATTCGGACAATTCCGCGGCACCGATTACTTCCGGCCGGTGGACCCGTCATTGCCCCTGGGATCACGACCGCGATCCGGGACGGCGAGTGAGGGGCACGGGAATGAGTGGCAACAGGGTGTTGATCGCCGGGGCGAGCATCGCGGGCCCCGCGCTGGCCCACTGGCTGCAGCGGCGGGGTGCCGAGGTGACCGTGGTCGAGCGGGCCCCCGAGCTGCGTCCGGGGGGCCAGGCGGTGGACGCGCGCGGGGTGGCCAAGGAGGTCATCCGGCGGATGGGGCTGGACGCGCAGATCCGTGCGGCCTGCACCGACACCGCGGGCGCGTACACGGTGGACGTCGACGGGAACGTGCTGGAGACCTACAGCGCCTCCGACGACGGCGGCGACGGGTACATCGCGGAGATCGAGATCCTGCGCGGGAACATGTCCCGGGTGCTCTACGACGACACCCGCGACGGCGTCGAGTACGTCTTCGGCGACCGGATCGCCGAGCTCACCCAGGACGCCGACGGCGTCGACGTCACGTTCGCGAGCGGCGACGAGCGACGGTTCGACCTGGTGATCGGCGCGGACGGGCTGCACTCCCCGCTGCGGGCGATGGTCGTCGGCGACCACGAGAAGTTCGTCCACCACCTGGGGCTGGTGCTGGCGTTCTACACCGTGCCCAACGAGTTCGGGCTGGACCGCTGGCTGATCGACTACCAGGAGGCGGGCCGCTCGGCAGGCCTGCGGCCCGTCGGGGACAGCAGCCGGGCGATCGCGATGCTGTCGTTCTCGGCGGCCGACTTCGACGTCGACCACCGGGACGTCGACGCACAGAAGCGCCTGCTGCGCGAGCGGATGGACGGCTTCGGGTGGGAGACCCCGCGGATACTGGCGCACCTCGACGACGCCCCGGACTTCTACCTCGACCAGGTCGCTCAGGTGGTGATGGACCGCTGGTCGAGCGGCCGCGTGGGGCTGATCGGGGACGCGGCGTGCTGCGCGTCGCCGATGTCCGGTCAGGGCACCGGGATCGCCCTGGTCGGCGCGTACCTGCTGGCCGGCGAACTGGCCGCCGCCGGGTGGGACCCGGAGGTCGGGTTCGCGCGCTACGAGGAGCGGATGCGCCCGTTCGTCGAGGCCAACCAGGAGATCGGACGGCTGCACGTCAGCAGTCTCGCGGCCCCCGACCCGGACGCGCCGCCGCCGCAGGAGCCGGACATGGACGCGATCATGGCGCTGGCCGAGCGCGCGATCAACGGGATCGAGCTTCCCGACTTCGACGGGGTGCCGGACGCCCGTTGACAGCGCCTCCGCCATGGATCACCGCCGGACCGCGACGACCCGTCGTCAGGTCCCGTCGGGCCGCCCGTCCGCCGTCGGGCGCTCGTTCGGCACCTGCAGTCCGGCTCGTCGAGCCACGCGGCATTCGTCGTCGACGTCCACCTCTACTCTCTTCGGGTGGTCCAGTCCCAGTTGCGGAGCCGGGCGCTCCCCGCCGTTGCCTGGGCCGGTCCCGGGCTCCTCGTCGGTGCCGGTCTGCTGCTGTTCGGCCCCGCCGGGCTGGACGACTCGTACATCACGTTCGGTGTGGTGGACCGCCTGCTCGCGACCGGGGCGATCGAGAACTACAACGGCGACCCGGTCGAGCAGTCGTCGAGCCTGCTGCACGTGCTCGTGCTGGCCGTGGTCACGCTCGCGACGTCGCTGCCGGTGCCGATCGTCGGGCTGCTCGTCGGCGTGCTGTTCGGGGCGGCGACGACCGTGCTCGCCGCCGTGCTCGCGGAGCGGTTGCAGCGGGGGGCAGCCGCACCGGCCGCGCTGATCGTCGGGACCGGGGCCTATCTCGTCCACTGGTCGTTCGGTGGGCTGGAGACGTCGCTGGCCGCGTTCGTGCTGCTCCTGGCCGCCGCCGTCACGGTGCGCGTCCTGGAACGGGGGACCGGGTCCGGCGTGCTGGTGGCGTTCACCGCGGTCGCGCTGGCCCAGACGCTCGTCCGGCCCGAGGCCGGGTTCGTGCTGATCGCCGGCCTGGTCGGTGCCGGCGTTCTCCTGCGGCGGTATCCGGACGCGGTCCGCAGGCTGGCGGTGTTGGTCGCCGTGGCGGCCGCCGTCGGCATCGCGGTCGCGCTGGTCCGGTGGGGCTACACCGGTCACCCGGTCCCGCAGCCGGTCGTCGCGAAGACCGGTGCGCCGGTCGCCGACACGGTCCTGCGCGGGCTGACCTACTTCGACCGTTGGCTGCTCCGCCCGGTCACGGTGGTCGTCATCGTCGTGGCACTGGCCGGGGCGTTCCTGCACCGGGGCCGCCGACCGGCCGTCGAGACGGTGCTGTGGGCGTTCGCCGCGGCCGGCGTCGCGGCAGCGGTGTTCTCCGGCGGGGACCTGATGATGGCCGGCCGGTTCTTCGTCCCGTCGGTCGCCGTGATCGGGCTGCTCGCCGGCGTCGGGTTCGTGCGTGCCGCCGAGCGGTACGGCCGTCGGGTCGCGGTCGGGCTCGCGGCGGTGCTGGTCGGTGCCCAGGTGATCGGGCTGGGCCAGACGATGCTCCAGGACTCGGCGGGCCAGCCGGCATGGGCGCCCGATCTCGTCGTGCCGGGGACGCCAGCCGGCTTCAGCCCGCCGTGGGTGGAGCGCCGCAACCGGGTGCACCTGCGTGACGCGGCGTTCCTGCCCGCGGTGTCCGCCGAGATCGACCGGTTGCGCGCGAAGCTCGGTCGCCCGGTGCTCGTCGGCGGCGGGCAGGCCGGGATGGTGATGCGGTACCTCGAGCTCGACGACCCCGACCGGCAGCGCTACATCGACACGAACCGGCTCGCCGACGACACCCTCGCCCCCTGCGACGCGCTGACCGCGCACAGCCCGATCGGCGCCCACCTGTCCTACCGGGACTGGATGGCCTCGCCGACGCGGTGCGGCGCACCGGAACCGGACCTGATCTTCGACCTCCGCCCGGTCCGCGACCAGCTGCTCTCGACCGGCCGCTACGTCCTCGTGCACGAGCAGGCCGACCCGACGCTCCCGCCGGGGGCGGCCGTCGTTCCCGGCACCGAGCGCGTCACGGGACAGTTCGTCGCCGTCCGCGCCGACCTGTTCGACGGCGAGCAGACCGGCTGAGCTTGTGCGGGGCCGGTCCCGCGCAGCAGAGTGCTCCTGATCACGACGGGAGGCTGCTGCGATGGATGATCTCGACGAGCTGTGGGCCGCGCTGGACCGGATCGCCGCGACCCCGCACCTGGTCGTCGCCTGCGGTTTCGACGGCGGACTGGCGCCCGATCTCGGTGACCCCGCGAACGCGCGGGCCGAGCAGCAGTCGTCGGAGGCGCTCAACGTGCTGCTCGCGCTGCCGAGGACGACGGTGGCCGTCGTGTCGCGTCGCGACCCGGACGAGGTCGCCGAGCTGATGTTGCTGTCCGGCTCGAAGGGCGGTCTTCGTCACATCCCGCCGGAGGACGTGGCGAAGCTGCGCGACGAGGTCGGGGCCGACGTGGCGGTCGTCGTCGGCGCGGGCGACGAGGCTCCGCGCGATCTCCGACCCGGTGACCTCGCGATCACCGTGCTCACGGACTCCGACGACGGCGCCGACGAACCGGGGCCCGGCTTCGTCGTCGACGACACCGAACGCGTCGGGGAGGTCCTCGAGGAGCTCGCGCGCCTCCGTCGGGACACCTGAGGGCTCCGCACGCGTGATGACCGATCGGGTGAAAGTGGTAACGGTCCTGCGCTGATCACGACAAGGAGGGCATGACCGCAACACCCATTGCGCCCGCCCGCGCCCCGCGTCCCGGGCTGCCGTCCCCGCGGACGGCGACGACGGCGTGGTCCGTCGTCACCGGAGCGTCCAGCGGCATCGGCGCCGAGTTCGCCCGCGAGCTGGGGCGCCGCGGTCACCACGTGCTGATGGCCGGGCGCTCCCGCGACGGGCTGGGTGAGGTCGCCGCCGACGTCGCGGCGTCCGAGACCGTGGCAGGCGACCTGACCGATCCCGCCGATCTCGCCGCGCTGGAGCGGTCGCTGGCCGGACGCGACGTCGAGCTGCTGGTGGCCAACGCGGGCTCCGGCGGGCTCGGAGTGCTGTCCGACCTGGACGTCCCGACGATCGACGACACGATCGCCGTGAACCTCACCGCCGTCATCCGGCTGTGCCGGGCCGTGCTGCCCGGCATGCTCGAACGCGGTCGCGGCGCGATCGTGCTGGTCTCCAGCTCGGCCGCCGCGCAGCCGGCGCCGGGCAACCCGGTCTACTCCGCGACGAAGGCGGCCGTGGAGAACTTCGCCCGATCGCTGCGCGCCGACGTCCGCTCGCGCGGCATCAGCGTGACCTGCGTGCGGCCCGGCTACATCCGCACCGCGTTCCACGCCCGGCACAACGAGGACCTGAGGCACGTCCCGGAGCGGCTGTGGGGCACGCCGCACGACGTCGTCGAGGCGACGCTCCGGGCGCAGCGCGCCGGGAGGGCGTTCGTCACCGTTCCGGCCCCGCGGCTCGCCAGCCGCCTGTACGCGGCCACGGCGCCGCTGCGCCGCCGCTGACTCACGTTCCTGCGCGGTAGGTGCGGACCCCGCCGACGAGGTCCACCACCGGCTCGTAGCCGAGATCCCGGCGCGCCGCGGTGGTGTCCAGCGCGCCCGGCCATCCGGCCGCGGCGACGGGGTCCGCTGGGTCCAGATCCGCGGTCGCGCGCGGGTCGACGGCCTGCACCGCCGCGACGACCTCGGCCGCGGTGACCGGCGGTCCGCCCGCGACGTTGTAGGCGCCCACGGCGTCCGCGCAGCGGACGGCGGCGACGACGGACCGGGCCGCGTCGTCGACGTGGACGTACTGGTGCGGGGCGTCGGCGGGCACCGGCCACCGGGTTCGACGACCGGCGGCCGCGTCGGTCAGCAGGTCGCGGATCGCGCACCCGGTCGTGCGCCGCGGGCCGTACACGGCGACCAGCCGCAGCGACGCCGTGGACAGCCCGTGCGTGTGCCGGTAGGCCTCGACGAGGTGCTCACCCGCGGCCTTCGTCGCCCCGTAGACGTCGGTGGGGTGCAGCGGCGTGTCCTCCTGGACCGGCCCGGATCCGGTGCTGCCGTACGCGGCGATCGACGAGCAGTAGACGAACCGCGTGACGCCGTGTCGTCGCGCGGCCTCCAGCAGCGCGGCGGTGCCGTCCACATTGGTGCGGACCACCGTCGCCGGGTCGTCCGGCGCGACCATCGGGCCCGATACTCCTCCACAGTGGACGACCGTGTGCGGCCGGGCGGACGAGAACACCTCGTCCAGCCGGGCCGGGTCGGTCAGGTCGCAGGCGATCTGCGCCACGCCGTCGGCGGAGCGGGCATGCACGTCGACGGGGGCGACGGCCACCTCGTCGATCTCCAGCAACCGCCGGACCGCGTGACCGACGAGACCGGCGGAGCCGGTGATCAGGACCGTGCCGTCGTTCATGACGACGAAGCTACGACGGGCGGCGACCGGGCGTCACGCCGTAGGATCGCCTCCGCACGGAGTGCGGCGTCGGAACGCTCCGTGCGCCACCGGAGGTGGCGACTCGTGGCGCACTCGTCGAAGGTGCGCAGGAGTCGTTGATGACCACGTGGTTCGAGGGCCTCAGTCTGCCCGTCGGTGACGTCGCGAAGTCGATCTCGTTCTACGAGTCGCTGGGATTCGTCCAGGAGATCCGCAACGGCGGGTTCGCGCTGATGCGATTCGGCGCGGGCACGGTGGGTCTGCTTCAGGCCGGTGGGGCCGCCGACCGCCTCGGTCCCGCGGCGTCGCTCGTCCAGGTCGAGCTCGGGACGGACGACCTCGACGGGCTGTACGCCGACCTCGTCGCGAAGGGGATCGAGGTGCGGGTCCCGCCGCGGGACCGTGGCTTCGAGCGGTCGATGCAGCTGCGCGACCCGGACGGCTTCACCGTCGAGTTCGCCGAGGGCGAGCGCGGGCACAACGCCACGGGCTGAGCGGGATCTGGGCCGGATGTTCTCCAGGTCCTCCAGCAGGCTCGGGTGCGTCGGCTTCCAACCGAGCGCGTCGCGGGTGTGCGCGCTCGACGACGGCTGGTCGGCGGCGAAGATCGGCCCGAACGGGCCGAACGTCTCCTCGGGGACCGGCTCGACCGGCAGGCCCAGCCGCCTGCCGACGACGGCGGCGATGTCACGGACGGCGTCGCCCTCGTCGGCGACGGCGTGCCAGGCCGTCCCGGCGGGCGCCGACTCGAGCGCGAGGCGGAACAGGACGGCGGCGTCGCGCGCGTGCACGGCGGGCCAGCGCTGGGTGCCGTCACCCGGGTAGCCGGCCACCCCTGACCGGCGTGCCGCCTCGGTGAGCAGCCCGGCGAACCCGCCGCGGCCCTCGTCGTGGACCGAGCGCGGCATCCGCACCGCCGTGCTGCGCACGCCGCGGGACGCCATGTCCAGCAGCGCGTTCACCGATCGGCTCCGGCCACCGACCGGTCCGTCCGTCGACAGCGGGTCGTCCTCCGTGGACGGACGGCCCGGGATCCACGGCGTGCCCGAGACGGCGACGAGAGGCCGGTCGCTCCCGACGAGCTCGTCGGACAGGGCGGCGAGCGCGGCGCTCTCCTCGGCGATCCCGGCGGCCAGCGCCTCGGGGCTGCCGTAGTCACGGCCGAACGCGAGGCTGACCACCCCGTCGGACCGCGCGGCGCCGGACCGCAGAACGTCCACGTCGGACAGATCCCCGCGCAGGGGCTCGGCGCCCGCGGTCTCGATGGTCCGTGCCGAGTCGGCGGACCGGGCCAGCGCGAGGACGGTGTGGCCGTGGTCGAGCAGCTCGGCGACGACGGCGGTGCCGATGGTGCCGGTCCCCCCGGTGACGAAGACGTGCATGACGTGCTCCCTGATGCGATGAGACTTTGTCTCGTCACCGTAGCACCATGACGAGACCAGGTCTCGTCACTAGGATGGGACGCGTGGGTCGATGGGAGCCGAACGCGCGCCTGCGGCTGGTGCGCGCCGCGATCGACCTGTACGGCGAGCAGGGCTACGACACGACGACCGTCGCGCAGATCGCCGAACGGGCCGGGCTGACGAAGGCCACGTTCTTCCGGCACTTTCCGGACAAGCGGGAGGTGCTGTTCGCCGGCCAGCAGGAGCACAGCGCGCTGCTCGCCGAGGGTGTCGCGGGCGCGCCGGCGGACGCCTCGCCGATCGAGATGGTGGCCGGAGGCCTGACCGTGCTCGCCGCGTCGTTCACGCCGGAGCAGCACGCGTTCGGGCACCTCCTGGGCGTGGCCGTCGCGGGCAGTGCCGAGCTGCGGGAGCGGGACGCCTCGAAGACCGCGGGTCTCGTGGCGGCCGTGACCGACGCGCTCGTCGCCCGCGGTGTGCCGGACGCGACCGCCCGGGTGGCGGGCGAGCTGGGGGTGCTCGCGTTCAAGCAGGCCTTCGCCCGCTGGTCCGACGACGAGCGTGGCGACGCCGACTCGCTCGCCCGGCACGCGACGTCCGCACTGGACGAGCTGCGGACGGCGGCCGCCTCGCTCGGGTGACGTCCGGGTGGGACGGAGAACCGACGCTTGAGTGTGCCGCGACGGCACGGTGTGTCCTGGTGTCATGACCCGCTACAGCGTCGAAGACCTGTTCGCCCCGCCGGAGCGCACCGCCGCGACGATCTCGCCGGACGGCACCCGGATCGCGTACCTCGCTCCGTGGCGCAACCGCCTGAACGTCTGGATCGAGGACCTGGACGGCGGCGCAGAGCCGCGCTGCGTGACCGCCGACGAGACCCGGACCGTGCAGCGGTTCGAGTGGGCCGGACCGGACCGCGTGCTCTACCTGCAGGACACCGGCGGCGACGAGAACAACCACGTCTTCCGCGTCGACCTGGCCTCCGGCGCGATCGACGACCTCACCCCGTTCGACGGCGCGCGCGTGCTCGGCATCGAGCAGCCGCGCGACCGGCCGGGCACGGCCGAGGTCCAGCTCAACGCCCGCGACCACGCGCTGTTCGACCTCTACGAGATCGACGTCGCGAGCGGGGAGCTCACGATGCTGGCCGAGAACCCCGGCCACGCCGGCTGGATGCGCGGCCCCGGCGACGAGCTGTTCGTCAGCTCCGCCACCGAGGCGGGCGACACCGTGCTGTCCCGATGGAACGACGGCGACCCGCAGCCGGTCACGACGTTCCTCGGCGACGACTTCCCGGTGGGCATCAGCCCGTTCGAGCTCACGCCGGACCGGACGGCGATCTGGGCGCCGTCCTACCGCGGCACCGACCGCACCCACCTCGTCCGGATCGACCTGGCCACCGGCGAGGAGACGCTCGTCGACAGCCACCCGACGCTGGACATCGACACGCGCTCCCTGGTGTTCCCGGCGCTCCCGTCCGCGCTGATCCAGGACCGGCGCACCGGTGCGCTGCTCGGCGTGCGCTACCTCGGTGAGCGGCAGGTGATCCACGCGCTGGACCCGGACTTCGCCGACGTGCTGAAGAACCTGGAGGGCCTCTCCGACGGCGACCTGGCGCGGATCAGCTCCGACGAGTCCGGCCGGCGGTGGGTCGTCTCGTTCACCCACGACCGCGACCCCGCGGTGACCTGGTTCTACGACCACGCCACCGGCGAGCGGCGACTGCTGTTCCGCCCGTTCCCGCACCTGGACCCCGAGGCGCTCGCCCCGATGCGGCCGGTGACGATCACGGCGCGGGACGGGCTGACGCTGCCGTCGTTCCTGACCCTCCCGGTCGGCGTCGAGCCGCGCGGGCTGCCACTCGTGCTGGCCGTCCACGGTGGACCGTGGACGCGCGACGCCTGGGAGTACGCCACCGGGGTACAGCTGCTGGCCAACCGCGGGTACGCCGTGCTGCAGGTGAACTTCCGCGGCTCGGTCGGCTTCGGCAGGGCGCACACGCGGGCGGGGATCGGCGAGCTCGCCGGTGCGATGCACACCGACCTGCTCGACGGCGTCGACTGGGCCGTGGAGCAGGGCTACGCCGACCCGGACCGGGTCGCGATCGTCGGCGCCTCCTACGGCGGGTACGCCGCGCTCGTCGGGGCGACGTTCACGCCGGACCGCTTCGCCGCCGTCGTCGACGTGGTGGGGATCTCCGACCTGGAGAACTTCATGCGCACGCAACCGGACTTCGTGCGGCCCTATCTGGCGCCGAACTGGTACCGCTACGTCGGGGACCCGGCCGACCCGGAGCAGCTGGCCGACATGCGGGCCCGCTCGCCGATCACCAGGGTGGACCGGATCACCGCCCCGCTGTTCGTGGCGCAGGGCGCCAACGACGCCCGGGTGGTGAAGGCCGAGTCGGACCGGATCGTCGAGTCGCTGCGGGCGCGCGGGGTGGACGTCGACTACATGGTCCGCGACGACGAGGGCCACGGCTTCGTCAACCCGGAGAACGTGATCGCGCTGTGGGAGCGGATCGACGCGTTCCTGGCCGAGCACCTGGCCTGAGCTACCCGAGCAGCGCGCCCTCGAACGGGAACCGGGACAGGATCTCCGTCCCGGTCTCCGTGACCAGGACCTGCTCCTCGAGCTTGACGCCCTCGGCCCCGCCGTCGCGTCCGATGTAGCTCTCCACGCAGACGACCATGCCCGGCAGGATCTCGCCGTCGTAGCCCGCGCTCGGGAAGTCGCCGTGGTGGTAGAGGTACGGGTACTCGCCGGTCATCCCGCAGCCGTGCGCGGACAGGTAGTAGCGGTTCGCGTAGAACGCGTCGGGGATGTCCCACGCCTCGCGGGCGTAGTCGCGGAAGCCCATGTGCGGGCGCAGGATCCCGATGTTGTGCTGCACCTGCTCGTGGGCGACCCGGTAGAGCTCCCGCTGCTCCGACGTCGGGCTCCCGGGTCCGGAGTGGAACGTCCGGGAGAAGTCCGAGTAGTAGCCGTGGCAGCCGACGACGTCGGTGTCGAGCGCGACGAGCTCGTCCGCCCCGATGCGGTTGTCGCCGGTCTCCTGGAACCAGGGATTCGTACGACGACCGGCGTTCAGCAGCCGGGTCTCGATGTAGTCGCCGTTCTGCGCGATCACCGACGCGTGCAGCACCGACCAGAGCTCGGCCTCGGTGAGCCCGGGGCGCAGGGCTTCCCGCAGTGCGGCGACACCGTTCTCGGTGGCCCGCAGCGACGCCCGGACGCACCGCAGCTCCTCGGTGGACTTGACCGCCCTGGCGAGCTCGACGGCGTGCTGGGCGTCGACGATCCGGAACCCGCGTTCGTGGAGCGCGATCGCGGCGCCCGCGTTGAGCCGCTCGAGCCCGACCGTGGCGCCGGCCCCGACCAGCCTGGTGATCTCCGCGGCCGTCTGCTCGGCCCAGGCCCGCTCCCGGTCGGCGATGCCGGGCCCTGCGGCGACGAAGCTGGCCGTCGTCGCCGGGCGGATCTCGTCGATCGTCTCCAGGCCCTCGGCGAGGTGCAGGCAGCCGGTGAACTCGTGCAGGATCGAGCGGTCCCGGGTGAGCAGCAGGTACCGGGCCGGCTCGTTGCGCATGGAGAAGACCTGCATGTTCCGCGCGCCGGTGGCGTAGCGGATGGTGACCGGGTCGGACACGACGAGCGCGTCGACGTCCAGCGCCTCCATCTGCGCGCGGACCCGGCCGAGGCGGTAGCCGCGCACGGCCGCGAGGTCGATGCCGTCGTCGGTCGGCTCGCGGTCGAGGCGCGCGAGACCGTCCATGTCGGCGCGTTCCGCGTGCCAGTCCAGTCCGGTCATCGGGTCCGTCCTTCCGTCGTCGGCCCCGCGGTCGTGCCCGGCTGATCAGAACGGGTAACGCGCGATCGTGCTCTGCGCCGTGACCCACTGGGTCTCGGTGTAGGCGTCCAGGTTGGCCTGGATGCCGCCGGTCCGCGACCCGTTGCCGGAGAAGCCGAGTCCGCCGAACGGGGCCACGCTCTCGTCGGCGACGGTCTGGTCGTTGATGTGCACCGCGCCGGACGGGATCCGCTCGGACAGCTCCAGCGCGCGCAGCCCGTCGCGCGCGAGGATCCCGAGCGACAGGCCGTACTCGCTGTCCGCGGCCAGCGCGATCGCCTCGTCCTCGGTGGAGTACGGGATCACCGGAGCGACCGGCCCGAACACCTCCTCGGCCCACGCCGGAGCCTGCGGGGTGATTCCGGAGAGCACGGTCGGCCGGTAGAACAGGTCCTCGTACGTGCCGCCGGCGTCGACACGGGCGCCCGCCGCGACCGACGCGGTCACCAGCTCGTGGACGTGGTCGCGCTGGACGGCGTCGATGATCGGGCCGAGCGCGACGGTGCCGGACGCCGGATCGCCGACCGGCAGCTTCCGGGCGTGCTCGGCGAGAGCGGCCACGTAGTCGTCGGCGATCGCGGCGTCGACGACGTGCCGTCCGGTCGTCATGCAGATCTGGCCCTGGTGCATGAACGAGCCGAACGCTCCGGCCGAGGCCGCCTCCTCGACGTCGACATCGCCCATGACGACGAGCGCCGAGTTCCCGCCCAGCTCCAGGTGCGCGCGGGTCAGGTGCTGCGCGGCCAGCGCGCCGACGGCCCGGCCCGCGCGCGTCGAGCCGGTGAACGCGACCACCCGCACCCGCGGGTCGGCGATCACCGCCTCGCCGCAGTCCGCGCCGCCCGGCAGCATCGCGAGCACGCCGGCCGGCAGACCGGCCTCCTCGAACACGCGCGCCACGCTCACGCCGCCGCAGACCGCCGTGCGCGGGTCCGGCTTGAGCACGACGGCGTTGCCGAGCGCGAGGGCGGGCGCGACCGCCCGGATGGACAGGATCAGCGGGAAGTTGAACGGCGCGATCACGCCGACCACGCCGGCCGGGCGGCGGCGCGCGAAGCTCAGCCGGGGCTGCTCGGTCCGCAGGATCTCGCCCGTCGGGTGCGACGCCAGCGCGGCCGCCTCGTAGCACTCCTCGGCCGCGATGTGCGTCTCCAGCTGGGCCTTCGGACCGATGCCACCGGATTCGCGGACGATCCAGCCCTGGATCTCCTCGGCGTGCTCCTCGAACAGGGCGCCCGCCCGTCGCAGCACCGCGGCGCGCCGCGAGTACGGCAGGGCCGCCCACTCGCCCTGGGCCTCGGCCGCCTGCTCGCACGCCGCGGTGACGTCCGACGGGTCGGCGACGCCGACCCGGCCGAGCTCGCCGCCGGTGGCCGGCTCCACGACGGTCCGTTCGCCGCCGTGGCCCGCCGTCCACTCGCGACGCAGCAGCTTCCCGGCCCAGACGCTCTCGTCCAGCAGTCCCATGCACCGATCTCAGCGCGAACTGCGGAGCCGCGCAAGGGAGGCGATCCGCATCTGCGGAGGCGGTGGTGGGTGCGGCCCGACCGGCCGCACCCACCCGCTGTCACACCGCGCCGGCGACCTTGTTCAGGGTCAGCGACTGCCAGTTCGTGTACTCCTTGAGCCCGTCCTCGGAGTTCTCGCACCCGATGCCGGACTGCTTCTGCCCGCCGAACGCCTGCAGCGGCGAGTACTGGTGCACCTCGTTCAGCCACACCGTGCCGGCCTCGATCCGGCGGCCGATCCGCTCGATCCGGTCCAGGTCCCTGCCCCACACCGTGGCGCCGAGGCCCCAGTCGGTGTCGTTCGCGCGGGCGACGACGTCCTCCTCGTCGGTCCAGCGCACCAGCGGCAGGATCGGCCCGAACGGCTCCTCGCGGACCAGCCGGGAGTCCTCCGGCGGATCGTCGACGAGCGTGACCGGGACGAACCAGCCCTCCGCCTTCTCGTCGATCTCGCCCCCGAGCGCGAACGTGTACCCGTTGGCGTGGCAGTCGTCGAAGTACTCCTTGACCTTCGCGTACTGCGGCGCGTTCTGGATCGGGCCGAGCCCGGTGTCGGCGTCCGCGCCGTTGCCGACCTTGATCGTCTTCGCGTACTCGACGAGCGCGTCGCGCACCGCGTCGTACACGTCGGCGTGGATGTAGATGCGCTTGGCCGCGTTGCAGAACTGGGCGTTGTTCTGGAACGCCGCCCAGAAGATCTTCGGCGCGACGGTCGCGGGGTCGACGTCCGGCAGCACGATCGCCGGGTCGTTGCCGCCGAGCTCCAGGGTGATCCGCTTGAGGTTCGTCGCGGCGGAGGCCATGACGTGCTTGCCGGTCTCGGTGTTGCCGGTGAACGCGATCTTGCGCAGCCGCGGGTGGGCGGTCATCCACTGGCCGAGCTCGTCGCCGCCGGACACGACGCTGAACACGCCGGGCGGCAGCACCCTGGCGGCCAGCTCGGCCAGCTTCAGCGTGGTCAGCGGCGTGAACGGGGACGGCTTGATCACGATGCAGTTGCCGGTGACCAGCGCGGGCGCGATCTTCCAGACGGCCAGCAGGATCGGGAAGTTCCACGGCGTGATGCCGCCGACCACGCCGAGCGGCGTGTACCGGGTGATCACGCGACGCTCGTCGTCGTCGGTGATGACCTCCTCGCCGAGGCCCTGCTTGGCGATCTCCCGGAACCAGGCGACGGAGCCGAACACCTCCCACTCCGCGCCGGCGCGCGGCTTGCCCTGCTCGCGGGTGAGCAGCGCCATGAACTCCTCGGCGTGCTCCTCGAGCAGGTCACCGAGCGTGGACACCAGCTGCTGGCGCTCCGCGAGCGGGCGCTGCGACCACTCGCCGAACGCCTCCCACGCGGCGTCGATCGTCTCGTCGAGCTGCTCGCGCGTGCAGTCCGGCACCGCGCCGATCGACTGCAGGTTCGCCGGGTTCACCACGTCGACGGTGCCGGGTGAGGTCACCGGTTGACCGTTGATCGTCATCGTGTAGCCGGTGTCCAGGTCGAGCTTGGCCATCTCTTCTCCTCGTGTGACCGGGCCCACTGCGGGTTTCCGGTCATCCTGGAGGCGGAGCGTCCGACGTATCTGTTGCAGAAGTGGACAGCTACTCGAGTCCCAGCTCCCGGACGCGGCGGTAGAGCGTCGTGCGGCTGATGCCCAGCTCGGCGGCCGCGTGCGACTTGTTCCCGCCGTGCCTGCGCAGCGCCGCGAGCATCGCGTCCGCCTCGGCCTGGCGCAGCGGGGACAGGGAGCGCCCGCCGCGGTGCGAGCGATGGTCGAGCCCGAGATCCTCCGGCCGGAGGTCACCTGCCGGGGACGCGTCGACGGCACGGCGCAGCACGGTCGCCAGCTCCTGCACGTTCCCCGGCCACGACCAGTGCATCAGGGCGCGCGCCGCGGCCGGGGTCAACCCCCGACCGGTACCGAGGTCGGCGAGGATGGCACGGGCCAGGCCGGGGATCTCGGCCCTGCGGTGCCGCAGCGCCACCAGCTCGACGCCCACCGGGCACCGGGCGAGCAGCGCCTGCAGGTCCGGACGGAGCCGGTCCGGCGGGGCCACGGTGAGCGCGACCCAGGCCGAGGGATCCGCGTCGAGCGCCGCGCTCAGCCGCACCGCCGCCACGTCGTCGAGCAGGTGGACGTGTTCGACGACCGTGAGCCCGTCCGCGAGCAGCGTCGGGTCCGCGTCCGGGTCGAGGAACCGGACCGGAGCGTCCCCGGCGAGCACACGGGCGGCGTGCGTGCGTCCCGTCCCGGCCTCGCCGCGGATCGCCACCCGCCTGCGTTCCCGGCGGGCGCGGGCCAGCGTGGCCGCGACCGGGTCGTCGGGCCTGCGACGGCGGGGGATCGCGCTGCGGGCGCCCGGCACGTCGGCCGCCAGTTCGACGACGACGGCGTGCGCCGCGCCGTCCACCGGCCCGCTCTCGAACGCGACGTCGGCGCCGGACGGCAGTGTCACCGTCCCCCGACCGGTGCCGCGCAGGGCGGCGTGCTCGGCGAGCTCGCGCAGCATCGCCTGCGTGGTGCCGTCGAGCAGGTCCGACGCCGCCTCGTTGGCGAGCACCATGTCGTCACCGAAGACGATCACCGGGCGGCGGCTGCGCGCCGTCCGTGCCCGGTAGGCCCGCAGCATGGCCTGCTCGCGGGCGGCGGAACCGGCGAGCAGGCGTTCCTCGATCGACCGGGCGGCGATGCCGACGACGGAGCTCAGCAGCGGATGCGCGTCCCGCGCGTAGCCGGTCACGTCCAGGACGCCCTCGAGCCTGCCGGTGGCCGGGTGCACGATCGGGCACCCGAAGCAGGTGAAGCCCTTCAGCGGCTCGAGGAAGTGCTCCTCGCCGTGCACGGCGATCCCGGTCCGCACCTCGTACGCGCTGGCCAGCGAGTTCGTGCCGGTCGTCTCCTCGGAGTACCGGTTGCCGGGGATCGCGAGCACCGCGTCCAGTGCCCTGGCCAGCCCGGACGTCCCGAGGCGCCGGGCGACGATCCGCGAGTCCCGGTCGGCGAGCAGGAGGCTGAACCGCGTGTCGGCCAGGCGCTCGGCGACGTCGTCGAGCACCGGTCCGGCGGCCAGCAGGAGCCTGCTGCCCTCGTCGAACGCGGCGAGCTCCGGCTCGCCCAGCGCGGAGCCGGGGTTCAGCCCGCTCAGCTCGGCCCGCCGCCACGCAGACGCGATCTCCGGACGGAGCGACGACGCTTCGTCCGGGCCGGATGTCCTCATCGACACCTCCGTCGGAGGCGGGCACTGGTCACAGTGAGACGACCGATGCTCCTACATCCGGCCGGAAAGCTCCAGGGCCGGACCGTTGGTGATGCCGCCGGGCGGTGTCACCCTGGATCGGGTGAGACCGGAGAACGTGCACGTGCCGCGCGAGGAGTTCCTCGCGGTCTGGGACGAGGCGCGGCGGCGCGGGACGGAGCCGGGCGTCGACGGGTACGCCGCGGCCGTGGCGCAGACCTGCCGGTGGCTGGCCGCGGTCCCGATGCGGACGGCGTTGTGCGGCGGCCTCCCGCGGTCGCCGGTCACCCAGCGGGCGTGCGTGGCTCGCGCGGAGCTGATCGAGGCGGAGTGCCGGGCCGCCGAGACCGACGACGGGTACGCGCCTGCCGTGGCCTGCCGCCCCGGCTGGCGCGACGGGGTCCGGGCGACCTTCCGCTGGGCGTGGGAGGGGCGGGGGCCGGCGCCGATCGAGATCGCGCCGGCCTGACCGGCGCCGTCAGTGGTCCACCGCGACCCTGCCCAGGACGTCCCGCGCGATGATGATCTTCTGGATCTGCGGCGTGCCGTCGCCGATCTGGTAGCCGGAGACGTCGCGCAGGAGCGCCTGCAGCGGCATCTCCTCCGACCAGCCGACGTGCCCGTGCAGCACGACGGCCTCCTGGACGGCGGCGAACGCGACCCGCGGCGCCCACCACTTGAGCATCGCGGCCTGCGTGGTGTGCGGTTCCCCGGCCATCCGCAGCCCGAGCGTGTGGAACGCCAGCGCCCGGACGGCCTCCAGGTACGTCGTGTGCTCGGCGATCGGGAACGACACGCCCTGGTTCGCCGCGAGCGGGCGACCGAACGCCACGCGCTCGCTCGCGTACGAGGAGGCCAGGTCGAGCGCCCGCTGTGCGGCTCCTGCGCAGGTCAGGGCGATGAGTGTCCGGGACAGGTCGAACTCGGCCATGATCTGCTGGAACCCGCCGCCGGGCTCGGCCAGCACCCGCTCGTCGGGCACGAACGTGCCGTCCATGGTCACGGACCCACGGCCGAGGGGTCGGAAGCCGGGATCGGCGAAGCGCTGCGACGAGACGGTCGGGTCGGCGGTCTCGACGAGGAAGCAGCCGATGCCGCGGGCCCGGCTGCCCGCATCGGTCTGGGCGAGCACGATCGCGACGTCCGCGTGCGGCGCCTGGGTCACCGACGTCTTCTCCCCGGTCAGCCGCCAGCCCCCGTCGACCCGCTCGGCCCTGGTCCGCTGCGCCGCCGCGTCGGACCCACCGCCGGGCTCGGTGACGGCGAAACAGGCCAGCGCGTCGCCCGCCGCGACCCGCGTGGCCCAGCCGCGGACCGCCGACCCCGGGTGTGCGGCCAGCAGGGGCACGACGAGGTTCGTCGCGAACAGGACGTAGCCGAGGTTCGGATCGGCGTAGCCGACCTCCTCGCAGGCGAGCCCGAGCGCGATCAGATCGGCCCCCTGGCCGCCGCGCTCCTCGGCGAGTGTCAGGTCCAGCAGCCCGGCCGCGGCGAGACGCTTCACCTCCTGGTGCGGGAACTCGTCGCGGGCCGCGCGGCCGAGGTAGCCGGGTAGGAACTCGGAGCGGGCGAGGTCGCGGACCGTGTCGCGGAAGACCCGGTGGTCGGCGTCCAGGACGAAGGGTGTGCCCATCAGTGTCGTCTCCTCGCTCCGCAGGCGTCGCTCAGTGCACGTTCCGGGTCTGACCGGCCCAGTGCACGGCCCGCAGCGCCTTCTTGTCGATCTTGCCGACCCCCGTCGTCGGGAGCTCGGGCACGATCTCGACCCGCTTCGGTGCCTGGTGCGGGCCCTTCCGCTCGCGGACGAGCGCGGTCAGGGCGGCGACATCGATCTCGGCACCGGCCCTGGCCACGACGAACGCCGCCACGGCCTCGCCCCACCGCTCGTCCGGGACACCGACGACGGCGGCCTGCGAGACCGATTCGTGCCCGGTCAGGACGTCCTCGATCTCCCGCGGGTACACGTTGAACCCACCGGTGATGATCATGTCCTTCTTGCGGTCGACGAGGTGCAGGAAGCCCTCGGCGTCGCGGACGGCGAGGTCGGTGGTCCGCAGCCACCCGCCGCGCAGCGCCTGGGCCGACTCCTCGTCGCGCTTCCAGTACCCGTTCATGACCGCGCGCGACCGGATGCACACCTCGCCCACCTCGCCGTCGGCGACGGGCACGCCGTCGTCGCCCTGGAGCTCGATGTGGACGCCCGCGACCGGGCGACCGCACGACGTCAGCAGGTCCGGCCGCCCGACCGGGTCGTGCTCGTCCTTGCGGAGGCTGGTGGCCATGCCGACGGACTCGCTCTGCCCGTAGCCCTGCAGCATCACGGGGCCGAACACCTCCTGGGCCTCCACGAGTCGCTGCGGTGTCATCGGGGCTGCGCCGTAGCAGAGCGTCTCGATCGAGCTCAGGTCCCGCGCGGCCGGATCCGCCTTCTCGAGCAGCGCGTAGATCATCGTCGGCACGACGAACGCGAAGTTGACCCGCTCGGTCTCGACGGCCGTGAGCCACCCGTCCGGATCGAAGCCCTGCTGCAGGACGACCGTGCCGCCGCGGACGAGCGCCGCCGTCACCGGCAGGACGGCGGCGTGCGTGATCGGCGAGGCGGCCAGGTAGACGGGTGCCTCTGGCAGCCCCCACGAGTTCGTGACCGACTGCGCCAGCTGCACCAGTGCCCGGTGCGGGACCATCGCGCCCTTCGGCGTCCCGGTCGTGCCGCCGGTGTACTGCAGCCAGGCCGTCGTCTCCTGGTCGAGGTCGGGCGCGCGCAGGGTGCGCGGCGCGGTCCGGGCGCACCGGTCCAGCAGGTCCGGCCCGGCCTCGGAGGGTCCGAGGGAGAGCACGTGCCGCACGCTCGCGGCGCGCTCCGCGACGGCCGCCGCTCGCTCCGCGTACACGGGATGGACGACCAGCACCTCGATCTCCGCGTCGTCGCACAGGAACACGTGGTCCTCCAGCGAGGACAGCGGGTGCAGGCCGGTGTAGCGGGCGCCGTTCAGCACGGCGGCCGTCTGGACGACGAACACCTCGGGCGCGTTCGGGCTGAGCACGCCGACGGCGCCGCCGGGGCGCAGGCCCAGCTCGTCGAGCACGGTCTGGGTCCGCCCGACGAGATCGGCGATCTCGGCGTAGGTGGCGCGGCGCTCACCGAGCACGAACGCGTCGCGGCGCGGGTAGCGGGTGAGTGCTTCGACGACGACGTCGCCGTAGGACGGGCCGGCCGCCCAGGGCGGCACGGTGGGTGATGGGGCGGGACCGGGAGCCACGTCGCTCTCCCCTCCTCGTCGGGGCCGGGTGTCGGCGGCAATGTTGACTTATCAGTTAGTATTCTGCAAGCCTCTCCGCCATGACCTCGAACGACGCGGTGCTCCAGGAGCGGCGGGGTGCGGCGATGTGGCTGACCCTGAACCGACCCGAGGTGCTCAACGGGCTCGACCAGGACGTCGTCGACGGGCTCGCGGCCGGTCTCGACGCCGCCGACGCCGACCGGGGGGTGCGTGCCGTCGTGATCGCCGCGGCCGGGCGCGCGTTCTGCGCGGGCGCCGACCTCGCGTACGCGCGAGCCCTGTCCGACGCACCGCCGCCACCCGGGGCGGCGAGCGCGACGAACGCGTTCCTGAACCGGGTCCGCACCGTGCTCGACCGGATCGAGTCGTTCCGCCTCCCGGTCGTCGCGGCGGTGAACGGCCTGGCCGTCGGTGGCGGGCTGGAGCTCGTCCTGGTGTGCGACGTCGCGATCGCCGCCCGCTCGGCCCGGCTGGGCGACGGTCACGCCGTCTACGGGCAGGTGCCCGGCGGCGGTGCGTCGGTGCGGCTGGTCCGCAGGCTCGGCCTGTCCACCGCCAAGCACCTCATGTTCACCGGATCGCTGTTCCCGGCCGAGCGGTTCCTCGGCACCGACCTGCTCGCCGACGTCGTCGACGACGACGCGCTCACCTCCGCCGTCGACGAGCTGGTGGCCGTGCTCGCGGCGCGCAGCCCGGTCGGGCTGGCGGCGATGAAGCGGCTGGCGAACGCCGCGCACGACACCCCGCAGCCGTCCGCGCTGACCCGGGAGCTGGAGGTCTCCGCCCTGCACGAGCGTTCGTCCGACTGGCGCGAGGGCATCACCGCGTTCGCCGAGAAGCGCACGCCCGACTTCCCCGGAAGGTGAGCAATGAACATCCTGGACATGACCGGCCGTCGCGTGCTGGTGACCGGAGCGGGGCAGGGCGTCGGCCGTCAGGTCGCGCTGCACTGCGCGGCGCACGGGGCCGCAGTCGTCGTGAACGACTTCCATGCCGACCGGGCGAAGACCGTCGCCGGCGAGATCACCGACGACGGCGGCGAGGCGGTCGGGGTGAGCTGCGACGTCACCGACCTCGACGCCGTCTCTGCCATGGTCGGGCAGAACGGTCCGGTCGACGTGCTCGTCAACAACGCGGGCAACGCCGGACCCGCCGAGGACCCGCTCGCGCACACCCCGCCGTTCTGGGAGACCGGACCGCAGGACTGGGAGCCGTGGATCGGCACGAACCTCTACGGCGTGCTGAACGCGTCGCGGGCCGTGCTGCCCGGCATGGTCGAGCGCGGGTACGGACGGATCGTCACCGTGATCTCCGACGCGGGCCGCACCGGGGAGCCGAACCTCGCCGTCTACGGCGGCGCGAAGGCGGGCGCGGCCGGGTTCAGCCGCGGCCTGGCGAAGTCCGTCGGGCGCCACGGGATCACGGTCAACTGCGTCGCGCTGTCCACCGTGGCCACACCCGGGATCGCGCCGGCGATCGCCGACCCGGAGATCGCGAGGAAGATGCTGCGCGGCTACCCGCTGCGCCGCTTCGGCGAGCCGTCGGACGCGGCGAACGCCGTGCTGTTCCTCGCCTCGGACGCGGCGTCATGGGTCACCGGGCAGACGTACCCGGTCAACGGCGGCTACGCGATCACGCCATGACGCCGGCGCCGCTGCAGGGGTACCGGGTGGTCAGCCTCGCCGAGCAGTACCCGGGCCCGTTCGCGACGATGCTGCTCGCCGATCTCGGTGCCGACGTCGTCCAGGTCGAGCGGCCGGCCGGCGGCGACCCGGCGCGGGCGTTCCCAGGACACTTCGCGGCGCTCGGGCGAGGGAAACGATCGGTGGCGCTCGACCTCAAGACCGAGGGCGGCCGCATCGCGTGCCGGGCGCTCGTCGACCGGGCCGACGTGCTGCTGGAGGGCTTCCGGCCAGGAGTGCTCGCC
Organism: Pseudonocardia endophytica; assembly: GCF_004339565.1. Classification (GTDB taxonomy): domain Bacteria; phylum Actinomycetota; class Actinomycetes; order Mycobacteriales; family Pseudonocardiaceae; genus Pseudonocardia; species Pseudonocardia endophytica. The sequence continues at coordinate 3,656,426 of NZ_SMFZ01000001.1, read as the reverse complement.
CGGCTCGGCCTCGATCCGGCCGAGCTCACGGTCGCGAATCCCGGCCTCGTCGTCGTGTCGATCTCCGGTTTCGGGCAGGACGGCCCGCACCGCGACCGGCCCGCGCACGACCTGACGTTCCAGGCACTCGCCGGGCTGCTCGACCCGGCAGCGCCCGCGATGCCCGGCATGGCGCTGGCCGACGTCGCGTCCGGGTTGTTCGCCGCCGTCGCCGCGCTGAGCGGGCTCGCCGGCCGCGGCACGAGCGGTCGCGGCGGGCACTACGACGTCGCGATGCTCGACTCGCTGCTGGCGGTCGCGGCCACCCGTCTCGTCCCCGCCGCGAACGGGATGCCGCCCGACGAGCTCGGCGAGGACCCGGGATACGGGCTGTTCGCGACGTCGGACGGGCGGTGGATCTCGCTGTCGATCGCGTTCGAGGACCACTTCTGGCACGACCTGTGCGTCGCGCTCGACCTGCCCGATCTCGCGGACGTGCCGGGCGCGGAGCGCATCGCTCGCCGGGCCGAGCTGCGCGGGCGGCTCGGCGACCGGTTCGCCACGTACGACCTCGCGCACTGGGAGATCGCTCTGGCCGGCGTGCCGTGCGTCGCCGCCGTGCGCGGGCCGGCCGAGGTGCTGGACGATCCGCAGCTCGCCGACCGCGGCCTGCTGGCCCGGGTGGGTGGCGAGGTGTTCCTGCGCCAGCCGCTGGTCGTCGACGGCGACCTGCCCGGCCCGGAGCGCGGTGTGCCAGGGCTGGGCGAGCACACCGACGAGGTGCTCCGCGAGGCCGGTATCAGGATCCGATACTGACCGGGCAGTATTGCGCCATGGCACGGGGACGGGCGACGGACACGACGGCACTGGTCGCCGCGGCGGCCGAGACGTTCCGCAGCAAGGGCTACCGCAACTCCACCATCGACGACATCGCCGAGGCCGCAGGCATCTCCCGCCCGACCGTCTACAAGTACACGCGCAGCAAGCAGCACCTGCTCGACCTCATGGTCGACGAGGTCACCGGTGTCATGACCCGCCAGCTCGAGGACGTCATGAGCAGCGGCGAGCCCGCTCAGACCCGGCTCCGGCGGATGATCTCCACCCACATCGCGTCGGCCACGTCGCGGCGGACGTTCTACGCGATCGTGTTCTCCGAGGAGGTCGAGCTCTCCGACGCGGGCCGGGACGCGTTCCGGTCGTGGGCGCACGCCCGCACGCAGGACTTCCGGGTCCTGGTGCAGGAGTGCCTGCCACCGGACTCGCCGCTCGACCCGACGGTCGTGGCAAACCTCGTGCTGTCCATGCTGTCGACGCTGTTCCGCTGGTACGACCCGGACGGACCGGTCGGGCCCGACGAGCTGTCCCGCCAGATCGAGCAGCTGCTCGGCACGCTGCTGCCCGCCTGACCTATCGCGCGTACATCGCGCGCACGCACTCGACCTGCCCCCTGGCGGCGATCGCGAGCGAGACGTCCGGGTCCGACGCGCGGGTGGCGGCCTTCGTGGCGGCCAGTGCCGCGCGCGGGGCGGCGGCGAGCGCCTGCGCGTACGCCATGGCGTCGGCGTCGACGTCGGTGGCCGTCCGCAGTGCGAGTCCCATCGCGACGGCCTCGACCCCGTCGAACCGGCGGGCGGTCAGCACGAGGTCCAGGGCCCTCCCGAGACCGACCAGCCGGGGGAGCGCGGTCGTCGCGCCCAGGTCGGGGACCGCGCCGAGACCCACCTCGGCGACGGCGAGCGTCGCGTCCGGCGCGACGATCCGCACGTCGCAGGCGAGCGCGAGCTGGATGCCCGCGCCGATCGCGTAGCCGCGCACGGCCGCGACGACCGGGAACGGTGCCGCCCCGATCCACGTGAACGCGGCCTGTGCCTCGGCGATCGCGGCCATGGCGCCGTCGTCGCCGGCGTGCGCGACGCGGTGCAGGAACCCGCCCGGCTCCCGCTCACCGAGGTCGAGTCCCGAGCTGAACGACGGACCGTCCGCCGCGACGACCGCGGCGCGCACCGACCCGTCGTCGACGAGGGCGGCGCCCGCCGTGCGCAGCTCCGCCCACAGCTGCGGGGTCTGCGCGTTGTGCCGTTCCGGGCGGGCGAGCACGAGCCGGGCCACCGCCCCGTCGCGCTCGATCCGCAGTGCGCTCACGCGGCACCGAGGATCGTCACCGACGCGGCCGCGGCGTCCGGCCCGAGGTAGCCGCCCGCGTTCTCGGCCATGCCGATCCGGGCGCCCTCGACCTGGCGGTCCCCGCAGCGGCCGCGCAGCTGGTCGGTCAGCTCCACGAGCTGGCCGAGCCCGGTGGCGCCGATCGGGTGGCCCTTGCTGCCGAGCCCGCCGCTCGGGTTGACCGGCATCCGCCCGCCGAGCGTGGTCACGCCGTCGCGCAGCAGGCCGACACCGCCGCCGTCCGCGGCGAGACCCAGCTCCTCCAGCACGATCAGTTCCGCGGGCGAGGCGGCGTCGTGGCACTCCAGCAGGTCGACGTCCTCCGGTCCGACGCCTGCCGCCGCGAACGCGCGCCGGGCGGTCGCGGGCACGAGCTCGCCGTAGGCTCCCGCGCGCCCGGCCCCGACGACGGTGGCGAGCAGCCGCACCGGTTGCGCGCCCCACCGCCGGGCGATCTCCGGCGTGGTGATCACGGCCGCTGCGGCGCCGTCGGACATCGGCGCGCACATCGGCAGCGTCAGGTCCCCGCTGATCCGGCGGGCCGCGAGCACCTCGTCGACGGTGAGCGTCGCGCCGTACTGGGCGTGCGGGTTGAGCGCGCCGTGCGCATGGTTCTTCACGGCGACCCGGGCGAAGTCCTCGGGTGTCGCGTCCGTCCGCTCGGCGTACCAGCGGGTCCAGCGCGCGTACAGGTCCATGAACACCGAGCCGCTGCCACCGGTGCCGAGGTCGTCGCGGATCTCGTCGAGGCGGTCCTGGTCGAGTGCCGCCGTCATGACGGCGAACGCCCGCGACCGGTCGGGGTGGTTGAGCTTCTCGGCACCGATCGCGACGGCGACGTCCACCTGTCCGGCGGCGACGGCCAGCCACGCCTGGTTGACGGCGGTCGAGCCGGTGGCGCACGCGTTCTCCACGTTCACCAGCGGGATCCCGTCCAGCCCCGTGCCGCGCACGGCGTGCTGGCCGCGCACCGACTCCTGGCCGTACACCACGCCGGCACCGCTGTTGCCGTAGACGACGAGGCCGGCGTCGCCCGCCGAGGCGCCGGCGTCGCCGAGCGCGGTCGTCACGGCCTCGGAGACCAGCGAGCCGTAGGTGCGGTCGAGGTGGCGGCCGAAGCGGGTGCTGCCCACCCCGGCGATCACGACGTCTCTCATGCGAGCGCTCCTGCCATCGCGTCGAGCACGCCCGCGCGGTCGCCGAACGGGGTGACGACGAGCGTGTCGACCCCGGCGTCGGCGAACGCCCCGAGGCGCTTCTCCAGTGTGGACGGTGTCGCGGCGATCGCGACGGTGTCGATCAGCTCCGTGGTGAGCGCGGCCTCGGCGCCGCGGCGGTCGCCGGCCAGGAACCGGTCCTGGCAGGTCAGAGCGCTCGGGCCGTGCCCGTAGCGCACGGCGAGGTCGGTGTAGAAGTTCCTGCCCTTCGCGCCCATCCCGCCGAGGTAGAACGCGAGGATCGGGCGCACGAGGTCGCGCGCGGTGCCGAGGTCGTCGTGCACGGCGGCCGGGACCATCGGGGCCACCGTCACGTCGGCGCGCCGACGCCCGGCCGCCGCGATGCCGTCGAGCAGGGGCGCGGTGAGCTCGTCGGCGTGCTCGGGACTGAACAGGAACGGCAGCCAGCCGTCGGCGATCTCGCCGCACTGCGCCACCGTGCGCGGCCCGCCGACGCCGAGGTAGATCGGTACGCGCTCCTGCACGGCACCGGGTCCGAGCATCTTCAGCGGCTTGCCGAGCCCGAGCCCGTCCGGTGTCGGGATCGTCCACTCGCGACCGTCGTAGGTCAGCCGCTCCCCGGACAGTGCCGCCCGGACGATCTCGACGTACTCGCGGGTGCGCCGCAGCGGGGCCGTGAACGGCACGCCGTACCAGCCCTCCGACACCTGCGGGCCGGACAGTCCGAGCCCGAGCAGCAGCCGCCCGCCGGAGATCCGGTCCAGGGTCGCGGCGGCGGTCGCCGTCGCCGCCGGAGCCCTGGCGGGGATCTGCAGGATCCCGGCGGCCAGGCGGACGCGCTCGGTGACGGCGGAGAGCGCGCCGAGCAGGGCGACCGCCTCCTGGCCGTAGCCCTCGGCGACCCACACGGAGTCGGCGCCGAGCTCGTCGGCGCGGCGGGCGAGCGCGACCTGCTCGTCCCACGCCATCCACGGCCAGTACATGACCGAGACACCCCAGCGCATCGGCTCCTCCTCAGTGGTCCGGGTGCAGGACGACCTTGCCCAGCACGCGCCGCTCGTCGACGGCGGTGAGTGCGTCCGCGGCCCGCGCGAACGGGTAGGCGGCGGACACGGGTGGGGCCAGCGCGCCGGAGCGCAGGTGCGGCATCAGGTCCTCCCATTGCGCCCCGACGAACCCGGGCTCGGCGAACGCCGGCTTCGCCCAGCCGACGCCGCGGACGTCGGTGTTCGTGAGCAGCAGCCGGTTGACCTTCACGGTCGGGATCGCGCCCGCGGTGAACCCGACGACGAGCAGTCGCCCGCCGCGGTGGCGCAGGCAACGCAGCGAGTCGGTGAACCGGTCGCCGCCCACCGGGTCCACCACCACGTCGACGCCCCCGCCGCGGGTGAGCTCGTCGACCTCCACACGGAACGTCGCGGCGTCGACCACCTCGTGCGCGCCGACCTTCCGGGCGAGCGCCGCCTTCTCCGGTGTGGACGTCACGGCGACGACGCGGGCGCCGAGGGCGGCCCCGAGCTGGATCGTCGCGGTCCCGACGCCGCCCGCGGCGCCGTGCACGAGGACCGTCTCGCCCGGGCGGAGACCGCCCCGCTCGCCCAGCGCGAAGTGCGCGGTCAGGTAGTTGATCGGCAGGCACGCGCCCTCGTCGAACGTCACGGCCTCCGGCAGGGCGAGGACGAGGTGCTCGGGAACGGCGACGACGCCGGCGAACGCCCCGATCGGGGGCAGTGCGGCCACCCGGTCACCGGGCCGGTGCGGCGATCCCGTCGGAGCCGACCGCACCACGCCCGCGCACTCGCCACCGAGCGTGAACGGCGGGTCGTGGCGCTCCTGGTAGGCGCCGCGCGTGTGCAGGACGTCCGGGAAGACCACCCCCGCCGCGCGCACCTCGACCAGCACGTCGGCCGGGCCGGGCTCCGGCTCGGCGACCTCGTGGCACGCCACCCCCGTCGGCCCGTCGAACCCGATCACCCGCACCGCCCGCATGACCGCGAGACTGACACAATATTAACTAGTAAGTCAATATTGAGGGAGCCGTCCATGCACTCGGCAGGGGCGTGCGGAGGGGTGTTCGGCGTCGTTGTCCTGTTCGGACGCCGTCTCCCGGCGCCCGGACGACACGGTCGTGGTGGTCACGGTTAGCGTCGGTGGTGGCGCGGAACGCTCCGCGCCGTGACGGCCGAGGCACGGGGCGGAGACGGAGGTGGGATGCAGGGGCCGACCGAGCCACTGCCCTCGACTCCCCGGCGTCGTGGAGCCGGTCCGGAGTCGTCGACGCCGCCGCCGAGGACCCCCCGCCCGGACCACGGGACCGGGCCGATGCCGCCACCCCGGTCGGAGCCGCCGGTCCGCACCCGTTCGCGGGCCGCCCGTGTGGGGCGGGTCGCGCTGGCGCTCGTCTCGGTCGCCGTGCTGCTCGTGACCGGCTACGCGTGGACGGTCTACAGCGCGCTGAACGGCAATCTGTCCACGAGCGACGTGCTGGCCGGCCCGAAGTCCGCGGACGGCGCGACCGACATCCTGCTCGTCGGGCTGGACAGCCGCACGGACGCCCGCGGCAACCCGTTGCCGCGCAACGTGTTGGACGCGCTGAACGCCGGCGAGTCGGACGGCGAGTCGAACACCGACACGATGATCCTGCTGCGGGTGCCGGACGACCCGTCGCGTCCGACGACGGCCGTGTCCATCCCGCGGGACTCCTACGTGAACATCCCTGGACAGGGCAAGCACAAGATCAACTCCGCGTACGCCAGCGGCGCGGCCGCCGAGCGCGCCCGCCTGTCCGCACAGGGTGTGACCGGACCGGACCTGAACCGCGAGTCCGACGACGCGGGCCGCAGGCTGCTCGCCGAGACGATCGGGCAGCTCACCGGCGTGTCGATCGACCACTACGCGGAGATCAACCTGGCCGGGTTCGCGGCCATCACGACCGCCGTCGGTGGCGTCCCGGTGTGCCTGTCCGCCCCGGTCGACGACGCGTACTCGGGTGCGAGGTTCCCCGCCGGGCCGCAGACGCTCGAGGGCGCGCCCGCTCTGGCGTTCGTCCGGCAACGCCACGGCCTCCCGCGCGGCGACCTCGACCGCGTGGTGCGCCAGCAGGCGTTCCTGGCCGGGCTGAGCCACCAGGTGCTCTCGGCCGGGACGCTGGCGGACCCGGCCAAGCTGAGCGATCTGCTCGGCGCCGTCGGCCAGTTCGTCGTGGTCGACCCCGGCTGGGACCTGCTCGCGTTCGCCGGGCAGGTCAAGGGCATCAACGGCGGGCAGATCGAGTTCCGCACGATGCCGGTCGGGCGCTCCGATCTCTCCACCCCGTCCGACGGGGACGCCGTCCAGGTCGACCCCGCCCTCGTCCAGCGGTTCTTCCACGACCTGGCCACCGGACCCGCCCCGGCCGACCCGAGCGCGCCCGCGGCGCCGTCACCGTCGCAGCTGACCGTCGACGTCCAGAACGCGACGTCGCGCACCGGCCTCGGCGCTGCCGTGCAGGACCGCCTGGACAACGACGGCATGGTGCCGGGCACGCTCGGGAACACCGGGTCCCGCCGGTCCTCGGTCGTGACGGCGGCCACCGCAGCGGACGCCGACCGGGTCGCGCAGGCGCTCGGTGGCGTGGCGACGGAGGTGGACCCGTCGCTCCCGGCGGGCCGGGTGAGCGTCGTGCTCGGCCGCGACTACACGGGCCCGACCTCCTCCGACGGCTCCTCCGCGCCGTCGGACGCCGCGAAGCCGCCCGGCGACGACGCGCCGGACGCCGCCCCGGCCGACACCGGACCGCCGATCACGGCCGACGGGGTCCCCTGCGTGTCGTAGCCAGGAACCCGACGACGGCCGTCGACGTCGAAGCCGATGCGGGTGCCGTCGCGTTCCGGTCGGTCGCGGCGGCGATCATGCCGGAACGCGCTCCCGGGTGAGCAGGCCCAGCGCCAGCGCGGCGATCCCGGACGCGACGAGCATCGCGACGGCCATCACGAGCGGGCTGGAGCCGACCAGCGGCGAGACGGCCGCGCCCAGCCCGAACTGCAGCGCCCCCAGCAGCGCGGACCCGGTCCCGGCCAGGTCGCGGACCTGCGCGGTGGCCAGTCCCGCACCGTTGCCGAGCACGAAGCCGAGGCTCGCGGTGGAGAGGAACAGCAGGACGAGCACCGGCCAGACCGGGGCGCCGAGGAGCACCACCACGAGCAGCGCGGCGGACACGAAGACCAGCGCCCCGATCCCGGCTGCGAGCAGCCGCTCCGGAGCGACGCGGGAGACGAGCCGTCCGCTGGTGATGCTGCTCAGGACGAGCGCGGTCGCGTTCGCGCCGAACGCGATCGAGTACTGCCCGGTGGTGAGTCCGAGCGTGTCCTGCAGGACGAACGACGAGCCGGAGATGTAGGCGAACATCGCCGCGAACGAGAACGCGAACGCGAACGTGTAGCCGACGTAACGGCGCCGTCGCAGCGCCGTGAGCACGTGCCGTCCGGTCCGGCGCAGCCCACCCGGCGTGCGCTTCCCGGCCGGCAGCGTCTCCGGAACCACGAAGTACGCGCCCAGGACCATCAGCAGGGCGAGGCCCGCGACGGCCCCCAGCACGCCGCGCCAGCCGACGATCCCGGTCAGCGCGCCGCCGATCAGCGGGGCGACCACCGGGGCGATCCCGTTGATCGCCATCATCACCGAGAACAGGCGGACGGTCTGGTTCCCGGTGGTCCGGTCGCTGATCACGGCCCGGCTCAGCACGATCCCGGCCGCGCCGCCGAACCCCTGCAGGAACCGGGCCACGACGAGCACCGCGATCGTCGGAGCCAGGGCGGCGCCGACGCCGGCGAGCAGGCACAGCACGGTCCCGGCGAGCAGCAGCCGCCGCCGGCCCCACCCGTCGGAGAGTGGACCGATCACCAGCTGTCCGACGGCTAGCCCGACGAGGAACGCGGTGAGCGACAGCTGCACCGCCGACGCCGTCGTGCCGAGGTCGGCCGCCAGCTCCGGCAGCGCCGGGAGGTACATGTCGGTGGCGAGCGGGGCGACGGCGGTGAGCAGCGCGAGGACGCAGATCCAGAGCACGCCCGGTGTCCGGGTCTCAGGCTCGGCGCGGGAGTCGACGGCAGCCATGGACGATGAATCTAATCCGCTGCGCGCCGGGGGAGGTGTCAGCCGACCTCGTCGGCGTCCACGAACGCGGGCGCCGGAACCTCCCGCTCCACGACGGCCGGGTTCGGCGCCCGGTTGATCAGCAGCCGCATCACGTCCGGGCGCGAGTAGTGCCCGACCGGGTCGGCCGCCGACTTCGCGATCGCGATCATCGAGAAGTCCAGGTCGGCGACGACGAGCCCCTCCTCGGTCTCCGGCAGGTTCTCGCCGAGCGGGCTGCCCTCCGGCCCGTAGATCCGGGCGAAGCCGCCGCCCTGGAGCAGGAGCTGGCGCTTCACGTCGGTGTCGCAGAACAGGTCGTGCGCGGCCTGCCCGACCGTGGCGCACGGGGCGACGACGAACGTCTGCCCCTCCACCGCGTAGATGAGGCTGGCCGCGTTGTTGACCTCGGGGCCGAGCGCGGTCGCGGCGCCGCGGTAGACCGAGAAGCTCGGCCACGACCCGACGTGGATCTGCTCGTTCTGGCTGAACATCGCGTACTTGGTGAGCGGTTGCAGGTGCTCCCAGCAGTTCAGCGCACCCACGCGGCCCAGTGAGGTGTCGTGGACCTGCAGGTCGCTGCCGTCGCCCTCGCCGAACACGGAGCGCTCCACGTGGGTGGGCTTGAGCTTGCGCCGCACGCTGACGACGCGGCCGTCGTCGGAGATGAACGCCTGCGCCATGTAGAGGCTGCCGCCCGCGCGCTCGCTGAACCCGAGCACGACGTGCACCCGGTGCTCACCGGCCGCCCGCGCGATCCGCTGCATGTGCTCGCCGTCGCGGGTCATCGAGTTCTCCGCGTAGCCGGGCACGAACTGCATGCCCATGGCCGGGGAGTCCAGCCAGATCCACCACGGGTAGCCGGGCAGGAACGTCTCCGGGAACGCGACGAGCTGCACACCGCGCGCCGCCGCGTCCCCGATGATCTCGACGACCTGCGCCACGCCGGCGTCCAGGTCCATCCACCTCGGCTCGGCCTGCACGGCGGCCGCGCGCACCACGTGTCCCATGACCACTCCTCTGCTCTCGTGTTCGGGCGAGGGTGGCGGTGGTCACCGGATCACGGGTGACGGTCCGCGCCGGGCGGGGTGATAGTCCGTGCCTCGCCCGGTGTCGTCCCGAGCTCGCGGCGGAACGCCCGGTGCAGCTGCGCCGGTCCGGCGAACCCGCTGCGGGCCGCGACGACGGCCACCGGCAGGTCCGGACGGGTGCGCAGCAGCTGCGCGGCCCGGCGTACGCGCTCGGCGCGCAGCAGCTCGGTGAACGTCGTGCCGTCCTCGGACAGCGCGCGGAACACGGTCCGGCGCGACGTCCGGCAGGCCGCGGCGACGGTGTCGACGCTCGCGTCCGGCTGGTCGGCGGCCGCCGCGACCGCGTCCCGGACCCGGCGGGAGACGGCCGCCTGGTTCGGCCGGGCGCCGTCGGCGGCGATACCGAGCGCGAAGTCCAGCAGCCCGATCGCGTGCGGCGCCAGCGCCTGCATCTCCGCCCCGGAGCCCGCCCCGCGCGCGAGCCCGACGAAGAAGTCCGAGACGAGCCGGGCGGGACCGTCCCGTCCGAGCGGCACCGCGGTCCCGTCGGTCAGCAGGCGTGTGGTCAGCGCGCGCTTCGGGACCTGCACGACGAGCTGGCGGAACGGGCCGTCGAAGCCGAGCGTGTAGGGGCGGGTGCTGTCGTAGAACGCCATCGAGCCGGCGTCCAGCACGGCGTCCCGTCCGGACTGCTGGACGACCCCGCGGCCGTCGAGCTGGATGCTCGCCAGCACGAACTCCTCGTGGCTGCGCGCGATCAGCGACGTCGTGCGGTCCACCTGCTGCGGCCCGGCCGTCACCGTGGACAGCTGCACGGTGTCGAGGTCGGAGTGCGCGATGTGCCCGCTGAACGGCTCCGGCGAGCGCGGACGGGCGGAGAGCTGCACGAACGCGTCGCAGATCATGTCGCGCCAGTAGTCGAACGCGTCGGTCTCGTCGACCGAGCGCGTCGACCACTCGACGTGGGCGCTCATACCTCCGTGATTGAAGACCCGTCGGGGACGGTGTGTCCAGGTCCGGGCGCCTGCGGGGCCGGGTCCGCCGCCGTCCAGTCACCGAGCAGGCGCAGCGCCTGGGCCGACTCGGAGCCCGGTTCCGGGGAGTAGATGCTCAGCCGCTGGTCGGTGACGTCGGGGACGGTGAGCCGGTCGTAGTGCAACGTCAGGGCGCCGACGATCGGGTGCCGGAAGCGCTTGACCCCGCCGGTGCGACGGCGCACGTCGTGCGTGCTCCACCAGCGGCCGAAGTCGGGATCGGCGACGGTCAGCTCGCCCACGAGCTCGGTCAGCCGCGGGTCGTGCGGGTCCCGACCGGCGTCCAGGCGCAGCCCGTAGACGATGTCCTCGGCGACCGCGGCCCAGTCCGGGTAGAGCGTGCGCGCGGCCGGGTCGAGGAAGACGAACCGCGCGATGTTGCGGTCACGGAGCGGCAGCGCGTCGAAGTCGATGATCAGCGCGCGGGCCAGCCGGTTCGCGGCCAGCACGTCCATCCGGCGACCGAAGATCATCGCCGGGACGTGCTCGATCGTGTCCAGCACGCGCAGCAGGCCGGGGTGCGGCCGCTGCGGAGGGTTCCGACGGGCGCGGTGCGCGTCCGGGGTCACGCCGGCCAGGTCGAACAGGTGCGCGCGTTCGGCCTCGTCGAGCCGCAGCGCGCGGGCGATGCCGTCGAGCACGGACGCCGACGGGTTGGTCGCACGGCCGCGCTCGAGCCGGACGTAGTAGTCGACGCTGAGGCCGGCCAGCTCGGCGACCTCCTCGCGACGCAGGCCAGGCACCCGGCGCGTCCCCGGCTTCGCGGCGAGACCCGCCCGCTCCGGGGTGATGCGGGAACGGCGGGACGCGAGGAAGTCCCGGAACTCGGTGTTGCCTGCCATGACACCCAGCGTAGGTCGGTTCCGGGCCTGCGTCGGCCGCGAAGGGGGTACTGCCGGACCCCCGGTCGGACGGGGCGCCGGTCACGCCCGGAAACGGCCGGATCCGGTGGTGAGCTGGACACCGTCGAACGAGAGAGGAAGTTCCATGAAGGTCTGGTTCATCACCGGCGCGTCCAAGGGCTTCGGACGGGCGTGGGCCGTCGCCGCACTGGAGCGGGGTGATCGCGTCGCTGCGACGGCGCGCGACACAGGCACGCTCGACGACCTGCGCGCGCGGTTCGGCGACGCTGTCCTGCCGCTGCGGCTCGACGTCACCGACCGCGCGGCGGGCTTCGCCGCCGTCGCGCAGGCCGCCGACCACTTCGGACGGCTGGACGTGGTGGTCAACAACGCGGGCTACGGGCAGTTCGGCATGGTCGAGGAGGTCTCCGAGGACGAGGCGAGGGCGCAGCTCGAGACGAACGTGTTCGGTGCACTGTGGATCACGCAGGCGGTGTTGCCGATCCTGCGCGCGCAGGGGTCGGGGCACATCCTGCAGGTGTCGTCGATCGGTGGCGTCTCGGCGTTCCGCGACATCGGGATCTACAACGCCTCGAAGTGGGCGCTGGAGGGGTTCAGCCAGGCGCTGGCCCAGGAGGTCGAGACGTTCGGGGTGCGCGTCACGCTGATCGAGCCGGGCCCGTACTCGACGGACTGGTCGGGCCCGTCCGCGAAGCGCGCGACCCCGCTGCCCGCCTACGACGAGGTCCGCGAGATCGCGAACCGGTCCCGCGCCGAGCGGGTGTCGCGCGGGCCCGGCGACCCGACGGCCACCGCCTCCGCCGTGCTCGAGATCGTCGACTCGGAGAAGCCGCCGCTGCGGGCGTTCCTCGGGGACGGGCCGCTCGGCGTCGTGAGGGCCGACTACGAGTCCCGCCTCGCCGAGTGGGAGGCCTGGAACGACGTGGCCGTCCGGGCGCACGGCGGCCGGTAGGTCGGGCGGGTCCCGGAGTCGGGCGGACCGCGACGAACGGGTTCACCGTGCCGCAGCCGGCCGGCAGCTCGGGGCGGGACGGAGTCTGTCCACGCCCCGAGCGTGCCCCCGGATGCGGTCAGCCCCCGACCGCGTCCGGAACCCGGTCCATCCGGAACCCCTCGTACCCGGCGTCCGCGACCTCGCCGAGCTTCTCCCGGTACGCCGAGTGGCCGGCCATGTAGAACATGACGGCGTTCGTCTTGCCGGGAATGTTGGCGCCGAAGATCCACGAGTCGGCCTGCGGGAACAGCGTCATGTCCGCGATCTCGCGGCACGTCCGCGTCCAGCCGCTCTCGGCCTCCTGCGTCGGTTCGACGGTCCGGACACCGTCGCGCTCCGCGGTTCGCACCAGCTCGCCGATCCAGTCGACCTGCGCCTCGATGCTCGGCGGCAGGTTCGTGAACGGCCCGTTCGGTCCGAGGATCATGAACATGTTCGGGAACCCGGACTTGGAGACGCCCAGGTAGCTCGTCGGGCCGTCGGTCCAGTGGTCGTCGATGTGCCGGCCACCTCGCCCGCGCAGGTCCATCGAGCGGTAGTTGCCGTCGACGGCGTCGAACCCGGTCGCGAACACGAGCACGTCGAGCTCGTGGACCACGCCGTCCGCCGTGCGCACACCCTCCGGGACGATCTCGTCGATCGGGTTCTCCTTGATCGAGACCAGCTCGACGTTGTCCTGGTTGTAGGCCTCGTAGTAGCCCTCGTTGCACAGCGGGCGCTTGGCGTAGAGGTCGTGCGGGGTGAGCTTGCGGGCCGTCTCCGGGTCGTCGACGATCTCGGCGATCTTCGAGCGGATGAACGCGGCCGCCGCGGCGTTCGCGTCCGGGTCGGAGGCGATGTCGCAGAACGTGCCGAACATGAACCGGAAGCCGTTGCCCTTGTCCCAGTTCTCCTGGAACACGCGCTGCCGTTCCTGCTCGGACACCTCCATCGCGTGCACCGTGCTCTCCTCGAACCCGAACGCGACGATCGACCCGCGGACCTGCTGCCAGATGCCGTCGAAGTCCTGCTTCGTGCGGTCCACCTCGGACTGTTCGACGGGCCCGTTGCCGGAGGGCACGGAGTACTGCGGCGAGCGCTGGAACACGGTCAGGTGCGACGCCGTCCGCGCGGCGGCGACGATGAACTGGGTCCCGGTGGACCCGGTCCCGATCACGCCGACGCGCTTGCCGGTGATGTCCAGGTCGGCAGGCCAGGCGTTCGTGTGCACGAGGCGGCCGGCGAACGAGTCGCGGCCGGGGATGTCCGGCACGTTGCTCTTCGCCAGCAGCCCCAGCGCGTTGACCAGGTAGCGGCAGGTGCGGGTCGTGCCGTCGCTCGTCGTGACCGTCCACAGTGCTGTGTCGTCGTCGAACGCGGCGCCGGTGACCTCAGTGCCGAGCGCGATGTCGCGGCGCAGGTCGTGCCGGTCGACGACGTGGTTGAGGTACTTCTCGACGTCCGGCTGGTCGAGATAGCGCGTCGACCAGTCCCACTCCTGCAGCAGGTCCTTGTCGAACGAGTAGCGGTAGACGAAGCCCTCGGTGTCGGACTTGGCGCCGGGGTAGCGGTTGAAGTACCAGGTGCCGCCGACGCCGTCGCCCTTCTCGAAACCCTGCACGGTCAGTCCGAGCTCGTTGCGCAGCTTGTGCAGCATGTAGATGCCGCCGAACCCGGCTCCGACGACGACCGCGTCCACGTCCGCGGCGCTCATCGCGCGTACCAGGCCGCGATGGCGGCGATCTCGTCGTCGGCGACCTTCGCCGTGCCGGCCATGAACGGGAACACGTGCTGCATGTCGTCGACGACCGAGAGCGTCACGTCGACGCCCGCCGCGCGGGCCCTGTCGACGAGGCGGGTCGCGTCGGAGAGCAGGGACTCCGCGCCGCCCGCGTTCACGTACAGGCGCGGGAGGCCGGTGAGGTCGGCGTGCAGCGGGTTCGCCAGCGGCGTCGTCGGGTCGATCTTCCCCTCTGCCAGCACGCCGGCGATCATGCCCTCCAGCAGCGGTGGGGTGACCAGCGCGTCGGTCGCGGCGTTGGTCACCAGCGTCTCGCCGGTGTTCTCCATGTCCAGCCACGGCGAGAACGCGATGATCCGGCCGGGCAGCGGCAGGCCCTGTTCCCGTAGCGACAGCGCGACCGCGACGGCGAGGTTGCCGCCCGCCGAGTCACCGATCGTCGTGATCGACTCCGGCGCGATGCCGTGCTCGGTCAGTCCGGTGAACGCGGCGACCCCGTCCTCGACCTGCGCCGGGTGCGGGTTCTCCGGTGCGCGCCGGTAGTCGAGCACGAACGCCGTGACGCCGAGCGCCTTGGCCACGTGCCCGGCCAGCTTGCGGTGGCTGGACGCCGAGCCGACGGCGAAGCCGCCGCCGTGCAGGTAGAGCAGGACCTTCGACGTGTCGGCCCCGACCGGCAGCGTCCAGATCCCTGGCACGCCGCCGACCGTGTCCTCGCGGTAGGTGACGTCCTCCGGTTCGCGGGTGGGCTGGTGCCACTCGTCGAAGATGCTGCGGAACAGGCGCGTCGTGAGATCGGGTGTGGTGCTGATGATCTCGGTCCAGTCCGCGTAGAGCGCGCGCAGCGCGTCGTTGCTCATCGGGTTCTCCCTTGTTCCGATGTGACGTGGCTCCTACCGTGGCGACTGGATCGGCCGCGCAGGTGTTCCGTTGTGGAACACCGGAACGGACCACGGGGCAACGATGCGTCGAGACGAGTTCCGGTACCGCCCGGCGCTGACGCGCGCCGAGAGCGAGTGGACCCGGCGCAGCCGTGAGGCTCTCCTGGACGGCGGCCTGCTGACCGCGCCGCCCGGCAGCACCGGCGTGCCGCGTGAGATCGAGACGAGCTGGCGGCGGTGTGTGGGGGAGGCGGTGCCGGTCGCACCGGACCGCCTCGACTACCGCGAGCCGGGCGACGCACGACCGGCCCTGCGCCGCGCCGCGGAGCCCGTGTTCGCGCGCCTGGCCGACAGCTTCGCCGACGTGCCGGTGGCGATGGTCCTCTCCGACGCGACCGGGCGGATCGTCATGCGTCACACCGACGTCCGGAGCCAGCGCGACACGATGGACCGGGCGAACGCGGCCGAGGGCTTCGACTACTCCGAGCAGTCGGTCGGGACGAACGGGCTGGGCACGGTCCTCGTCGAGAGGCGGCCGGTGCTCGTCCGCGGCCCGGAGCACTACAACGTCCGGCTGGAGGACCTCACCTGTGCCGGGACCCCGGTCGTCGAGCCGTACACCGGGCAGATGGTCGGCTCGTTCTCGCTGGCCTGCTCGATGCGTGACGTCCACCCGTTGATGACGGTCATGACGGCGGACATCGGCCGCCAGATCGAGGCCCGGATGCTGGAGGAGGCGGGCGACCGGCGCCGCCGTCTCGTCCGCGCCTACCTGAACGTCGACCGCACGACGGCGGGCGCACTCGTCGTCGACGAGGAGACGGTGCTGGCGAACCGGCTCGGGCTGGCGCACACCGGGCCGGAGCTGCACCCGCTGCTGTGGCGGTTCCTGGCCGAGCACGGGCCCGCCGTCGTGCCGCGGCGGATGGAGGTCCCGCTCGCCGACGGGATGCACGACGCCCTGGTCGAGCCGATCCACGAGGGCGGGCGGACGGCCTTCAGCATCCGGCTGGCGCCGAAGCGCCCGGACGTCCCGGCGCCGCGCGCCGTGGCTCCCGGCCGGATCACGTCCCGCCTGCACCACGACCCGGACGTCGACCGCAGGCTCGCCGACGTCGTCCGCTTCGGCGAGGTCGTCGCCGTCACCGGCGCGAGCGGGACCGGCAAGCTGCACACCGCGCTGGCGGTGCTACGCGCTCGCGGCGCCGACGACCCGCTCGTCGTCGAACCGCACCGGGATCCCGGCTGGTTCCCCGCGGCCCGCACGGCCGCCGCCGCCGGTCGTGGCGTCGTGGTGCGGCGGGTGCACCGCGCGCCGTCGCCGACGGCCGCCGAGCTGCAGGCCCTGTCCTCGGCCCCGCTGGCGCTCACGGCCGACATCGACGGGGCGGACGACGCGGTCATCGGCACGGTGCGTCAGGTCGCCACGACGGTCCGCCTTCCGACGCTGGCCCAGAGTCGCGAGCACCTCCCGGCCGTGGTCCGGTCCGTGCTCGGTGACGTGCCGCCGCCCCGGTTCCCGGCCGAGGTGTGGGACCGCCTGATGGACTGGCACTGGCCGGGCAACGTCGCCGAGCTGCGTACCACCGTCGTCGCGCTCGCCCGGCGGGCGGACGGCGGGATCGTCGACGTCGACGACCTCCCGGACGAGCTCCGCACGCCGCGCCGCACGATGGGGCGGATGGAGTCGGCCGAGCGCGACGCCGTCGTCGAGGCGCTCCGCGAGTCGGGCGGCAACCGCAGCCGGGCGGCGCGGTCGTTGGGGATCGGGCGGAACACGCTGTACCGCAAGATGCGCGAGTTCGGCATAGCGTGAGGCGATGCTGCGGCTCGGCTTCCCCGTTCTCGGCGTCACCGACATCGAGCGCGCGGCGGCGTTCTGGTCCGTCGCGCTGCACCTGACCGTCTCCGGCGAGTGGGCGAGCGACGGCTGGCGCACGCTCACCGGACCGGACGGCGAGCGCGTGCTCGGCCTCATGGTCAGCGCCTCGCCGCCGGAGCCGCGGCCGCGGGTCCACGTCGACCTGCTCGTCGACACGACCGACGAGCAGGACACCGAGGTCCGGAGGCTGGTCGATCTCGGCGCGACGCGTCTGGAGTGGGCCTACCCGGCCGAGCCGGACTTCGTGGTGCTCGCCGACCCGGACGGGAACGTGTTCTGCGTCGTCGACCTCAGCCGGGCGCCGTCGTCGGGGTGAGCCGTCAGTCGCCCGCCTCCAGCCGGGTCAGGCCCGGGTGATCCTCGAACGTGCCGAACGCCTCGAAGTGCGAGCGCGGGACCTGCACGAACAGCGCCGTCGCCGTGAACCGGACCGTGCCGTCGTCGGCGCTGCCCTCGGCTCTCATGTGCAGCTTGCGGCCGTCGCGCTCGACGAGGCGGCCGCGGATCCGGTGCGCCGCGCCGAGCGGGACCGGCGAGAAGTACTCGACCTGCAGCGTCTTCGTGACCGCGGGCGTGCGGGCGAGGTAGAGGACGAAGCCGAACAGGTCGTCGCACGCGGCCGCGACCGCCCCACCGTGCGCCAGCCCCGGCGCACCGGCCTGACGCTCGTCGAACACGATGTCGGTGACGACGTCATCGCCGTCGCGCCGGACCGCCATCCGCAGCCCGGCCGGGTTGTCCGGGCCGCACCCCATGCACCCCGAGCTGTGCGGGGCGAACACGGTCTCGTCACCAGGTGGCATCGGTGCCCTTGAGCTGGCGCCAGTAGCGGCGGTGCGCGTGCCGGGCGTCGTCGGTGGTGAACCAGCCGGGCAGCTCCTGGTCGAGCGGGTCGGCCAGGTCCGCGATGTCGCGCAGCGCGGACGCCTGTGCCGCGCGCTTGGTGAACGCGTACTGCTCGAGCGTATCCGCCGGGATCGAGTCGGCGATCGCGATCGCCCGGGCCAGCACGTCGTCGCCGGGGACGAGCTCGTCGACCATCCCGAGCTCGCGCGCCCGGTCCTGGTCGATCATCTCGCCGTACAGCGACATCTGGGCCGCCACGCGCTCGCCCCACGCGTAGCGCAGCATCCGCACGTACACCGCGGGCATCGGGATGCCGATCGGGACCTCGTTCAGCGCGAACCGGGCGCCGGTCTCGACACAGACGCGCCGGTCGCAGACGGCGGCTGTGATCAGACCACCGGCGAACGCGTGCCCGTTGACGGCGGCGACCGTCGGTCGCGGGTAGGTGAACAGGCGCATGTTCGTGGCGCGGTACTCGGCGAACCAGTCCCGCACGCCCTCGATCGGGCCGGCGAACAGCGGGAAGTGCTCGGCGAGGTCGAGCCCCGCCGAGAAGCGCTGGCCCTGGCCGGTGAGCACGACCGGGGAGTCCGGGTGCTCGGCCTCGAGACGGTCGAACGCGTCGTGCAGGTCGGCGAAGAACTGCCGGTTCTGCGCGTTGACCGCGTTCGTGGTCATGGTGACGACGGCGATGCGGTCGTGCCGTTCGATCGTCCAGCTCACCGAAGCATTCTCCCGTCCGTCCGCTGCGGGCCAGTCGCGGGGCCACGGCTGGGTGAGCGACAGGGGATCGACATCCGAGTGGTCCGCCGACGCGGGGGTGCGGACGACCTGCCATTCGGTCTCGCCGAGCCGGAGCGTGTCACCGTCGTCGAGCGGGCGGTACGCGTAGGGCGCGATCGCCTGGTCGAGGTACTCGGCCAGGCAGCAGCCGGAGTTGCGCCGGCCGACCGCTTCGGCGTCCGGGCCGCGACACTCGCCTAGCCCGCCCGGTACCTCGACCACCCGCCGGACCACCGGGTCGACGTCGGCCAGCACGATCTCGACCCGGACGATCTTCGTCTGCTCCGTCACCTGAGACCTGGCCACGCGCCGATGCTCCCACCGGTTCACAGGTTGGGTCGCGGGAGTCGGTAGAGGTGGGTGTGTCCGGTCGGGGTGGTGGTCAGCACGCCCTCGTCGACGCGTTCGACGGTCCAGTCGGGGAGTTCGCGGAGCAGGTTGTGGAACTGGCACGCCCCGCGGCCGTGGTCGAAGTCGGTGGGGCCGCCGTCGGCGGCTCGGATGATGTGGTCGATCTCGCGGGCGGGCGCGTCGCAGTAGGCCTCGGTGCACCGCCACCGGTCCCGGGCCCGGACGAGTTCGGCGAGGAACCCGGAGAAGTGCCGGCGCCGGGAGTCGCCGCCGATCACGATCCCGGCCGCGGTGAGCAGCCGTCGCCACACCTTTCTGCCGGTGGTGGTGGTGATCAGGTCGGCGGGGACGGGTCCGCATCCGGGGATCTCCGCCGGCAAGGGGCTGTCGGGGTCGATGAGGGCTTCGATCGGGACGACGATCTGCACGTCGACGTTGACGTCGTTCGCGGTGGCCTGTCCGGTGAGGCGTTCGACCAGGGTGTCGGCCATGACCTGACCACGCGAGCGGGTCAGTGGTGCGGGGTCGATGGAGACCTTGGTGAACGCTTTGTGCAGGGCGGCCAGGCAGGCTGCGCCCTGCTCGGCGGACAGGTGCGCGGTCAGATCGGTCATCCCGTCGGCCGCGGGGCGCAGGGTGACGCGGCGTCCGGTGCGGGCGGCGGCGCAGCGGGCCCGGAACTTCCCAGGCGCGACCTGAGCAGCGAGTCGTCTGGTGAGGTCGCGCAGTTTCCCGACGCCGCGCCCGTCGCGCCCGGTGACGCCTTGGGTGTGCAAGAGCCGGTCCACTTCGGAGCGTTCGGCGGGATCGAGATGCGACACCTCGGAGGCGATTGCGCGGATCTTCTGCGCGGAGAGTTCCCCGGCGTGGGACAGCGCACGGACGTGGTCGAGGCCGTCGTGCAGGTCCCGGGCGACGCGCACCCGGGTGCGCCCCTCGGTGGGTGACACGCGGCAGGCGAGTCCGACCTGGGCGGCGATCGTCCGCTGGATCTTCTCGGGTTCGGTGAGGCCGCCGCGTTCGAGCTGGTGGGCGGCCTCGGCGCGGGCGAACGTCCGGATCCATGCGGCCTGAGCCGCCTGGGCGGTGGCGATCGCGGCCTCGAGCTCCGCGATCCCATCGATCAGCTCGGCCCGCTCCACTCCGTCGGGGGTGATGCCGGCCAGGTTCTCGATCGAGGCTCGTATCAGCCGCGGAGCGCACGCCACGAGATCGCGCGGGGCGCGTCCCGGCTCGATGGCCGGGTGCTCGGCGGCGGTGGTCATGCTTCCATCGTACTAGAACATACGTTCGAGAACCAGGGAATCGGCAGATCACATGCCTTGCCGGGTGGGCCCGCGGGGTCAGCCGCATCGACGTCCCCGAGATCGAGTGCCAGCCGTGCACTGGCGAACGTGAGTAGTGTGGTCGCTACCGGTTCGGGTCCAGCGTCAACGACGTCAGCGGGTCGGTCATCCAGTCGTCGAACTCCTCGGCGGTGAGGAACAGCGGGACGCCGTATACACGGCGGCCGAGGTCGGTCAACACGAGCAGTCCCTGATCGGGGCCGTCGCGCAGGGTGGTCAGCAGTACGTCGTCGACCGCGGGAACGGCCGTCCGGGCGATGCACACGTCGTAGGCGTCGCCGAGGACGCGCTCGGCCTCCCCGAGCACGGCGGCGGTGTCGATCGCGGCGCGGGTCTCGGCCTCGAGGAGGGTGATCCGTTCCTCGTCGGCGCCCTCGCCGATCGCGGCGCTGAGGGCGTACTGCAGCCCCTGCACGATGAGCGTCGCGGCGACCTGTCCGACGAACCCGCCGACCAGCGCGCCGAGGACCGGGACCGGGAGCACGGTCTGGCCGATGGCCCCGCCCGCCCACGCGAGCCCGGCCTGGAACGTCGACTCGCCGCTGCGCGCAGCGAACTCTGCCGCATCGACCTCGCCCCGCGCCAGCGCGATCCCGGCTTCGGCCACCCCGAACACCGCGGACGCCACGGCGCAGGGGAGGCCACCACCTGTGACCGCCTTCGGAACTCCTCCGGCAGTCATGGCGACCTTAGCGGCCGTGCCGAGACTGGCGAGCGTGCCCGACCGGGCCGCTCCCCGGGCGGCGGCACCAGCCGCCGTCGCGGCCGCCGCCGCGGCGCTCGTCTCGCCCGCCCGGACCTTCGCGACCTGCGCGACCGTCTCGACGGCGCCGGACAGTGCCCCGCCGAGTGCAGCGCCGCCCAACGCGGCGCTCCCGATCTGGCGTGCCGCGGCACCGCTGGCGAGGCGGTTGCCCCAGCCCTTCGCATCCTTGGCGGCGTCGATCATCTCGCCTGACGACACCGGGGAGCTGCGCACGTCGCCGTGGGTCACCGTGTCGGTCAGATGGGCGGCCGTGTCGGTGTAGTCAGCCTGGTAGATCCCGTCGGCGTCCCGGCCGAGTGCCTTGTCGAGCACGCTGTCGACGTCCGCCAGCTTGTCCTCGGCGACCAGACGCTGCATCCCCGCGTACTTGGGCTGCGCGAGAGCGCGGGCTGTCTCCGTCGCCCGGCCGTAGAGCTTGGCCTGGATCTCGGCCTCGATGCGGTCCCCGTCGACGAGCCGGATGTCCGCGGCGGCGGCGTGCTCACCGACGCACGCGGTCCGCACCGCTCGGATGGACGCGCCCTTGCCGATCGCGTCGATGTTGAACGAATGCTTGTGCCACAGCTCTAAGAGATGCCCGGCGCGCTGCTGGTCGAGCACGTTCCACTTCGCGATGCAGGCGGCAGCCGTTCGCGTTCGGAACGCCTCCTCGGTCTGCTCGGCGAGCTTGCGGGTCGCAGTGTCGACGACACCGGACAGCACCGCATCACCCGGGCACCACCGTCGGCGATCGGAGTCGGTCGTCATGCCGCCCACTTCTCGTCGAGGTCGGCAAGCAGCACCCGTGCGTCCCGGACGACGTCGGCGGACCGGTCCGTGACCACACGGTCCTCGTCCGCATGCGGGGTCGACATGACGGTCACCGTCGTCGTCGCGAGCCGGACGAGCGTCGCGACGGAGGCCTTCTCGCCGGGCGAGGAGGTGTCGTAGTCGGCGTTCCGATCGACGAGTCCGACGAACGGCTCCAGCCGGGTCCGGATGCGCTCCCCCAGGTCGCCGAGGACCGTGCGCATCTCCCGCATGCGCTCGATCATCCCGGCCCAGCACAGCTCGTCGTGGGCGAGCTCGGCGTCGATCTCGGTCAGCGTCGTGGCCGTCGCCTTCTGCCTACGCAGCGTGCGCCGCCCCTCCCAGACGAGGTAGCCACCGCCGGCGAGCAGGATCGGCAGACCGACGACACCGGTCAGCACGAGCGTCCCCGCGGCGACACCGCCACCACCGGCGGCGAGCGAACCGCCGCCGAGCCACGCGAGTGTCGCGTTCGTCGCGGCCGCCCCGGACAGCGAGGCGATCGGGGTGCCGGTCGACGCCGCCGCGAACGCGCCGACGCCGGTGAACGCCGCTGTCCCGGCACCCGCGCCGACGGTCACGCCACCTGCCGTCGCGGCGATGCCGCCGACGGCCTTCGGGCGCACAGTCGGCAGCTCGACGTCCGGCAGCTCGGCGGAGTCGGGCGCGACGATCGCGGCGAGCTCGGCCAGTTCGATGTTCTTCAGGCGCGCGAACGTGTCCCGGAACGGGACGAGCGCCGTGTCGTAGACCTCGCGGCGACACTGTTCCTGCGCCGCGTGCTCGTCCTCGACACGCTCCGACAATGCGGCGTGCCGTTCCCGGATCTGCTCGTGCTGCGCCCGGTTCGACCTGCTCAGCCGCACCGCATCCACGAAGGAGATGCCCACCGACCCACGTCCTGTTCTGCTCGTCCCGCCGATCGACCCTCTATCGGTAGGCCGAACGGCGGTGTTGCAGATCAGGCGGGCGCATCCACAGAACGGACGAAACGGAGCGTCACACCCCCCAGAGCCGCTCGGACGCGATGCGCGCACCCTCGGCCAGGGCGTCGAACTGTTCCTGCGGCCGCACCTCAGGTGACGGGGAGCCAGCGACGGGCGGCGTCAGCGCAGTCCTCCGGAGTGGCGTTGAACGCGATCGCGGCCTGCGGAGCGTGCTCCCGGACGCGGTTGATCAGCAGCTCGAAGTACTCGAGCAGGCCCTCGCCGTTGCGCACCCCGCCGCCGATCACCACGACCGCCCACGGCTCGGACTCCAGCAACGACACGATCGTCTCGATCGCGTCGTCGTCGCCGGGATGCACGAGCGCGGTGCGGTGCGAGATCCCGTACTCCTCGAAGCGCCGGTCGCCGCGCTCCAGCGCGTCCAGGATCGGCGTCGGGTCCCACCGGTCGGCGTAGCGGCGGGGATCGACGCCGATGACGAGCACCCGTGGTCCGGTCATGACGCGATCCTGCCCCAGGCGGTGATCATCGGGGAGGTCGCGAGGTCGGGGAGGCGCCCGGCGGCGACGTTCGCCAGGTGGTCGTCGACCTCGGCGTCGGTCGCGATGCCGCCTCCGACGAGCCGACCGCGGATCTGTTCGACGGTCGCCACCTCCAGCGTCGTGCACGCGTCGCCGGTGATCGGGAAGAACCCCTCGGAGCCGACGTCGACGAGGCCGTGGTCCCGGAGCCGCCGTGGCAGCGTGCGGCCGTAGGCCAGGTCGGCGGCCCGCCCGGACATCAGCTCCCGGAACCCGCGCCGCAGCCGGTTCGCCAGCTCCTGCTCCGGCCCGTACTCGTCGGGACACAGCAGCGGCTGCAGCCCGGGGTCGGCCTCCTCGACGACGAGCCACCCGCCCGGACGCAGCGAGGACACCATCGTGGCCAGTGCCGCGTCGCGCTCGGGGACGTGGGTGAGCACGAGACGGGCGTGCACCAGATCGAGATCCACGACGGGGGCCGGCGAGGTCCCGACGTCGTGCTCCAGTACCTGCAGCGGACCCGACGACGAGCCCAGCCAGGACGTGTCGATGTCCGTGGCCAGGACGAAGCCGGAGGAGCCGACCCGGGCGACCAGCCCGTCCGGCACGCCCCGACCGCCCGCGCCGACCTCCCAGCACCGCCATCCCGCACCCACGCCGAGCGCGTCGAGACGCCGGAACGTCGGCGGGTCGAACAGCTCGGCCAGCGCCCGGAACCGGATGCCGGCCTGCGTCTGCTGGTTGTCGAGCAGGTAGGCCACGAGCCGATGGTGCTACTTCCAGCGCGAGTACGCCCGCGACGCCGCGGCCGCGGCCATACGCACCGCCAGCCCGAACCGCTCGGAACGGACGATGTCCGCGGGCCCGGTCACCGACATCGCCGCCGCCACGTCCCCGAGCGGCCCGAACACGGGTGCACCGATGCAGTTCATCCCGACGTTGCCCTCCTCCAGCTCGACGGCGTACCCGCGGTCGGCGACGAGGACCAGCTCGCGGCGCACGGCGTCCGGCGAGGTGAGCGTCCGGGCCGTGCGCGCCGGCATCGGCGCGGCCAGCGTCGCGTCCACGACGGCGGCGTCCGAGTACGCCAGGATCGAGCGCCCGAGGCTGGAGCAGTACGCCGGGACCGTGCCGCCCACCTGGGACAGCATCGGCATCCGCCGGTGCCCGGCGATCTTCTCCACGATCAGGACGTCGGGGCCGTCGAGCACGCCGAGCTGCACCGTGCTGCGGGTCGCCTCGTGCAGGTCCTGCATGAACGGCAGGACCGCCTCGCGCAGCCGGTGGCGCAGCGGCACCAGGCCGGACAGCTTGAGCATGCTCGTCCCGACCCGGTAGCGGTCGTCCGGCTTCTCCAGCCAGCCGAGCGCCACCATCCGGGTCGCGAGCCGGTGCGTCGTGGACCGGGCGAGCCCGGTGCGGCGCACGAGCCCGGCCAGCGAGAGCTCGCGGTGCTCGTCGTCGAACGCGGCGAGGATGGCGCTGGCCCGCTCCAGCGAGCCGGCGCCGTCGGACTCCGGGACGGCGGTGAGCAAGCGGGCCTCATGGCTCATCCTCGTGCCGTCCGCTCCGCCATGCGGGTCGCGACGTGCGCGTAGGCACGCGGGTCGATCGGGTTCAGCCACTGCTTGAAGCGCGCGCCGCGACCGATGTCGAGGTCCAGGTCGTCGAGCACCTCGTCCACGTTGTGCAGCGAGAACGGGATGATCTTCGTGTTGTGGCAGTGGTGGCCGCTGACCGCGTCGTCCATGAACGCGAGCTGCTCGGCGATGCGGGCGCGCATGACGTCAGCATCGGGCAGCGCGAGGTGCCCGTCGAGCTGCGCGGCGATCCAGATCGCGGCCATCTCGGCGTTCAACGGGCTGAAGAACGACGAGTTGTACCCGGCGAACGACAGATGCCCCACGTCGACGGGGTGGATCTGGCGGTAGAGCAGGAAGTTGCCGCGCTCGTCGCGGATCCGGGCCTGGGTGAGGTCGTCCAGGAACGGCACGCCCTGCGTGTAGCCGGTCGCGGCGACCAGCAGGTCGGCGCGCACCACGGACCCGTCGTCCAGCTCGGCGTGCGGGTGCCCGTCCTTCTCCAGCAGCCGCGCGACGGTCCGCTCCCGCCGGACGGTGATGTCGCCGGCCGCGACCCGGTCGTAGAAGCCGTCGGTGGACAGCCCGATCGCGCCGCGCACGATGTCCCGGAACGCGCCGGGCGGGACGAGGTCCAGATCGGCGAGCGTGAACTGGCGGGCCGACACGGGGCCGAGCGAGTCGAGGATCCGTCCGGGTACGGCGCGCGCCGGACCGTGCAGGAACTTCTCGAACCCGCGCAGCCGCGCGTAGCGGAACAGCGACTCGCCGAGGCGGGTGAGCAGCAGGTGTTTGAAGTTCAGCACGCCCGCGACGTGCCGCGGCACCTTCCACACGAGCGTCCGGGCGATCACCGACGTGCTCTCGGCCGTCTCCGAGGCAGCCACCGCCACGTCGCAGGCCGTCTTGCCGTACCCGATCACCACGACGTGCTTGCCGCGCGCGTCCTCGACGTCGTGGAAGTCGCCCGCGGCGAGGAAGCGCCCACCGGCCGCGGCGAACTCGTCACGCCCGGGCAGGGCCGGCATGTTCGGCTCGCAGAACACCCCGTTCGCGACGACGAGGTGGTCGACCGTCTCGACGGACTCCTCGCCGGAGTCCACGGACCGCAGGGCGAGACGCCACCCGTCGCCGTCCTGCTCCGCGGAACGCACCTCGGTACCCAGCCGCAGCAGCGGCTCCAGTCCGAAATGCCGGACGTAGGACTCCAGGTACGCCTGCACCTGCTCGCCGGACGGCCACTCCGGGTAGTCGGCGGGCATCGGGAAGTCCGAGAACGCGTACGTGTCCCGCACGCTCTGCGTGGACAGCCCCGGGTACCGACGGGTGCGGCTCCAGACGCCCCCGACGTCCGGTGTGCGGTCGAGGACGACAACCTCGTGCCCGAGCCCGGAGAGGATCTTCGCTGTGCACAGGCCGGCGACCCCGGCCCCGACGATGCCGACGCGCACGGCGCTCAGCCCCCGCTCGGGGCGGGCGGCGGACCGAGCAGCTCGATCCCGAAGTCGGCCATGATCGTCTTGATGGTGGGGATGTCCGGCGGGCCGGGCGGCAGCGCCGAGAGCGCCTCGTAGTACCGCTCCAGACCTGCGGGGGAGACGACCGAGATGACCCGCGCCTCCTCGTCGTACGGGTTGCCGAACGTGTGCTTCACGTCCCGCGGGAGGTAGATGTAGTCGCCGTGGGAGATGGTGAAGTTCTCGCCGCCGAGCATCACGTCGAGCTTTCCGGACAGGCAGATGAACGACTCGTCCTCGCGGTGGTGGATGTGCGGGGGCGGGCCGCTGCGGCCGGCCGGGATCGCGTACTCGAACAGCGAGTACGCGTCGCGCGTGGAGTCCCCGTCGGTCTTCGTGGTGATGCCCAGACCGAGGGCCCCGATCGACTTCCCCTCGCGTGAGGGGAGCATGTAACCGCCACCGAGCGTCACTGTGCGCCTCCTTCGGGTGTGGTGTGTCGCGGACCACTGTTCGGCAGCGCGCCGGGCGGTTCCAAACACGTGTCCCGCTGACCGGGACAGGTGCTCGTGCCCGCCATCGCTGCGTCCGCAGACTCGGCGGTGTGAGCGGATTCGACATGGGGACGTTCCTCGCGGGCCTGACCGACACCGTGACGCCGGGGCGCGGACGGCCGCTGGTGGTGCACGCCGCGGACATGCAGCCGTTGCCGATCGGCGAGGTGCACAACCCGAGCGCGCTGTCCGTGGCCGGCGATCTCCCGACGGCGACGTTCGAGCTGTTCCGCCAGACGATCCCGCCGGGCGGGAGCTCGGACATGCAGCGCCACCACCACGAGACCGTCCACATGGTGCTGGCCGGCGACGGGCGCAGCGAGATCGAGGACGACGAGGTCACCTGGACGACCGGCAGCCTCGTCTACACGCCGCCCTGGACCTGGCACCGCCACTGGAACGACTCCGCCGACCAGCCGGTGGAGTTCCTGACCATCGAGAACTCGCGGCTGCTCGGGCTGCTCGGCGTCAACCGCCGCCAGAGCGCCGGTCTCGTCGACATCGCAGAGGCACGCGCCCGTTTCGGAGGGGACCCCACATGACCACCAGCACCGCGACCGCGCACGTCAGCATCTGGGGCGAGCTCGCCGACGTCGACCACGAGCTGCGCCACGTCGACGTCGGGGGTGTCCGGACCCGGGTGCTGCAGGCCGGGGCCGGGCCCGACCTCGTCCTGCTGCACGGGACCGGCGGGCATCTCGAGGCGTACGCGCGCAACATCGGGGGCCTGGCCCGCTCGTTCCGGGTCACGGCCTACGACATGGTCGGCCACGGCTGGTCGGACCTGCCGGACACGCCGTTCACGATCGACGTGCTGTCCGAGCACCTGGTGGGACTGCTGGACGTGCTCGGGATCGGCGTCGCGCACCTGTCCGGCGAGTCGCTCGGCGGCTGGGTCGCGGCGTGGACGGCGGCGCACCACCCGGGTCGCGTCGACCGGCTCGTGCTGAACACGCCGGGCAACATCGCGAACAAGCCGGAGGTGATGGCCCGGCTGAAGGAGTCCACGACCCGCGCTGTCGCCGACCCGAGCGAGGAGAACGTGCGTCCCCGCGTCGAGTGGCTGTTCCACGACAAGTCCCAGGTCACCGACGAGCTGGTGGACCTGCGCCGCGGCGTCTACAGCCGTCCGGGCTTCCGCCGCGCCGTCGACAACATCCTCGTCCTGCAGGACCCGGTGATCCGCAGGCCGTACAGCTGGGACCCGTCGTGGGTGGGCCGGATCGCCTCGCCGACGCTGCTGCTCTGGACCGACCACGACCCGACCGGAGGGCTCGACGAGGCCCAGATGCTGCTGGACTGGATCCCGGACTCGCGGCTGCACGTGATCTCCGACGCCGGGCACTGGCCACAGTGGGAGCAGGCGACGCACTACCTCGCCGCGCACCAGGCGTTCCTCGGGGCCGGGGCATGAGTGCGATCGCCGGCTTCGTCGGCATGTCCCACTCGCCGTTCGCGACGCTGCTGCCGCCGGAGTCGGCCGACGCACCGGGAGGGCGGTTCCTGAACCACGCCTCCCGGGTGTGCGACGCGGTCGCCCGGCTCGAGCCGGACGCCGTCGTCGTGATCGGGCCGGACCACTTCCACGGTGCGTTCTACGACCTGATGCCGCCGTTCACGATCGGTGTCGAGAAGGCCGTCGGGTTCGGCGACTACGGCAGTACGCCGGGGGACCTGCCGGTCGCCTCCGACCTGGCCTGGCAGCTCCACGACGCGATCTCCGACGACGGGTTCGACCTCGCGCTGTCCTACTCGCTGACCG
This sequence comes from Pseudonocardia endophytica, assembly GCF_004339565.1. Classification (GTDB taxonomy): domain Bacteria; phylum Actinomycetota; class Actinomycetes; order Mycobacteriales; family Pseudonocardiaceae; genus Pseudonocardia; species Pseudonocardia endophytica. The sequence goes on along the minus strand of NZ_SMFZ01000001.1, from coordinate 3,627,887 downwards.
TCGACCACGGCATCGTGCAGAGCTACGAGATGACCACCGGCGGCTTCGACGTGCCGGTGGTCCCGATCGTCGTGAACACGGCGGCTCCGCCGTTGCCGTCGCCGGCCCGGTGTGTCGCGCTCGGGGAGGCGATCGGCCGCGCCATCGGGTCCGCGACGGCGGCGGGGCGGGTCCTCGTCGTGGCCAGCGGCGGGTTGTCGCACTGGCTGCCGTCGAACGACCCGCGTGACCCGGCCGTCGACGACGCGAAGCGGGACACGCTGATCCACGGCCGCGCCGACGTCGTCGCGTTCTCCGCGGCCCGCGAGCCGCGGGTGCGCGCGATGGCCGGGAACGCCGACGCCCGGGTGAACGCCGACTGGGACCGCTGGTTCCTGGATCGGCTCTCCGCGGGCGACCTGGACCCGGTCGTCGCGCTCGGGCACGACGGCATCGAGGAGGCCGCGGGCAGCGGCGGGCAGGAGATCCGCACCTGGCTCGCCGGCATGGCCGCGGTGCGGGAACCGCTGCGGTGGACCGGCTACGAACCCGTCCCGGAGTGGATCACCGGGATGGCCGCCGCGACGACGTTCCCTGTGCCCTAGGCGACCGGCGGCACGATCGCCTCGATCAGGTGCGGCCCGGGCTCGGCGTGCGCCTTCCGCAGCGCCGCGACGAGCTCCTCGGACGTCGTCGCGCGCTCGGCGGGCACGCCGAGGCCGCGGCTGACCGCCGTGAAGTCGGTCGTCGGATCGGTCAGGTCGAGCATCCGCTGCGCGCGCTCGTCGGCCCCGCCCGCTCCGGTGCGGGCGAGCTCGCCGCGCAGGATCGCGTAGGCCGCGTTGTTCACGACGACGGTCGTCACGTCCAGCTGCTCGCGCGCCTGTGTCCACAGTGCCTGGATCGTGTAGAGCGCGCTGCCGTCCGCCTCGACGGTCACGACCGGCCGGTCCGGCGCCGCGACGGCCGCGCCGGTCGCGACCGGCAGGCCCTGCCCGATCGCACCACCGGTCAGCGTCAGCAGGGAGTGCCGCGGCGCCGTCGTCAGCGCCTTCAGCCCGCCGCCCGAGGTGATCGACTCGTCGACCACGATCGCGTTCTCCGGCAGCGTCACGGCGATCGCCGCGCCCAGCGACCGGACGGACAACGGGCCCGGCTCGGGGTCCACCGGAGAGAGTGGAGCGAGGTCCGGATCCACATCGGACGCCAGGCGCCCGGCCAGCGCCTCCAGCGCGCCGACCACGTCCTGAGCCGCGTCGGCCAGCTCCAGCACGGCGCACCCGTCGGGCACGAGATCGCTCTCCACACCGGGGTAGGCGAAGAAGGCGACCGGCGACGGGGCCCCGGCCAGTACCAGCGTCGTCGCGCCTGCGAGCTGAGGGCGGACCTGCTCGGCGAGGTAGGCGAGCCGGTCGACCGTCGGCACGCCCGCGCCGGACTCCATCCGCGCCGCGAACCGTTCCGCGACGAGCCGGGTGCCGGTCGCCCGGGAGATCCGGCTCGCCGCGCGCAGGCCACGTTCGGAGAGCGCGTCGCCGCCGAGCAGGAGCACCGTCCCCTCTCCGACCGACGCGGCCACCGAGTCGAGCGCCTCGATCGATACGGGGGACGGGACAGGGAACGGTCGCGGCGGGGCGACCCGCCCACCGTCCGACCAGGACACGTCCGCGGGCAGGACGAGCGTCGCCACCTGACCGCCGCCGCGACCGGTCGCCTCGACCGCGCGCATCGCGTCGGACGCCAGCGCCCGGGTCGTCCCGCTCGTGTGCACCCATCCGGAAGCGCCGCGGGCGATCGCGTCGATGTCGGACTGCAGCGGCGCGTCGTGGCGGACGTGGTCGGTCGCGTGCGCACCGACGACGCACAGCACCGGCGAGTGCGCCCGGCGCGCGTTGTGCAGGTTCGCCGTGCCGTTGGCGAGGCCAGGGCCCAGGTGCAGCAGGACGGCCGCCGGGCGGCCGGTGATCCGCGCGTACCCGTCGGCCGCACCCGTCGCGACGCCCTCGAACAGCGCCAGCACGCCGCGCATGTCCGGCACGGCGTCGAGTGCCTGCACGAAGTGCATCTCCGACGTCCCGGGATTCATGAAACACACGTCGACACCCGCGCCGACGAGACCGGACAGCAGCGACCGCGCACCGTTCATGGGATCAGGATGCGGGACGCACCCGGACCGGCATCGACTCCCATGCCCGCATCGTGTTGTTCGGCCGGCGCACGGGGGTCCCGGCGAGCTCGATCGTCTCCACCCGGGCGGCGAGTGCGCGCAGCACGGACTCGGCCTCCAGCCGCGCGACGTGCTGGCCGACGCACTGGTGCATGCCCATCCCGAACCCGACGTGCCCGGACGGGTCGCGTGCCAGGTCGAACCGATCGGCGTCGTCGCCCCATCGGGCCGGGTCGCGGTTCGCCGAGCCGAGGAACATCAGCACCTTCTGCTCGGCCGGGATCCGCACGCCGGCGATCTCGACCGCGCGCGTCGTCGTCCGGAAGAACGTCTGCACCGGCGACTCCCAGCGCACCGCCTCGTCGAACGCCACACGGGCCAGCTCCGGGTGCTCCCGCAGCCGCGCCCACTGGTCCGGGTGCGTGGCGAACGCGTAGAGCACGGCGGAGATCCCGGTGACGGTCGTGTCCACACCCGCGGACAGCAGCGAGCGCACGACGAGCGGGGCCTGCTCGGGCGTGATGTCGCCGCGGTCGGCGGCCGCCCAGATGTCCGCGCCGAACCCGTCCGGCGCGAGCGACTCGCGGGTACAGCGGGAGTTCACCCATGCCGAGAGCTCCGGCATCCGCGGCAGCACGGCGTCGACCAGCTCGTTGTGCGGGCCGAACGCGTTGAACAGCATGTTCCCGTACGGGAGCAGGTTCTCCCGGCCCTGCACCGGCAGTCCGACCGCGTCCGGGAACACCCGCAGCGGGAACGTCTCGCCGATCGCGGCGACGGCGTCGAACTCGGGTCCGCGGGCCAGCACCTCGTCCACGAGGAGCTCCGCGTCGGCGGCCCAGCGCTCCCGCAGCGACCGGAGAGCGCGCGGGCCGAGGATCGTGGACAGCACCCGGCGCGGCGCGTCGTGGCCGGGCGGGTCCGTCTCCAGCAGCAGCGACGGCGGCCGCCACGGCTCCTCCCGGCCGAAGTGCGACAGCCCCACCCCGGCCCCGGAGCGGAACGTCTGCCAGTCCACGAGCGCGGCGTGCACGTGCTCGTAGTGGGACAGGGCGAGCACGTCGTAGCGGTGGAGCCGCACGACCGGCCCGGCGGCGCGCAGGCGTTCGTGGAACGGGACCGGGTCGGTGAGGACGTCGGTGCAGAAAGGGTCGGTCTCGGTGAGGGTCATCGTCCCTACAGGTCCAGCACGAGGCGGTCGCCGCGGGCGCGGGACACGCAGATGAACATGGAGTCGGCGGTGTCGCGCTCGTCGTCGTCGAGGATCGAGTCGCGGTGGTCCGGGTCGCCGTCGAGCACCCCGGTCTCGCAGGTGCCGCACACGCCCTTGCGGCACGACGACAGCACGTCGACCCCGACGTCTGCGACGGCCTGCAGCACGGTGCGGTCCGGCGTGACGGTGACCGTGGCGCCGCGCCGGGCGAGCTCGACGTCGAACGGTGCGTCCCGTACCGGCGGCGTCTCCGTGGCGACGAACCGCTCGGTCCGCACCGTGTGCGCAGGCCACCGCGCCGTCACGTCCGCCAGCGCGGCCAGCATCGGAGGCGGCCCGCAGGCGTAGGCGCGGGTGTCGGCGCGCGGCTCGCCGAGGAACCCGGCCAGGTCGAGCAGCCCGTGCTCGTCCTGCGGCACGAGACGCACCCGGTCGCCGTGGCGGGCGAGCTCGTCGCGGAACGCCATCGACGCCCGCGTGCGGCCGCCGTAGAGCAGGTGCCATTCGGCGCCCGTCTGCTCCGCGGTGCGGATCATCGGCAGGATCGGGGTGACGCCGATCCCGCCGGCCACGAACAGGTAGCGCTCCGCCGGGACCAGCGGGAAGTTGTTGCGCGGCCCGCCGAGGCCGACGGTGTCGCCCTCGGTGAGCCGGTCGTGCACGTAGGCCGAGCCACCGCGGCCGTCCGGCTCGCGCAGCACGCCGATCCGGTAGCGGTGGGCGTCCCAGCGGTCCCCGCACAACGAGTACTGACGGGTGGAGCCGTCCGGCAGCACGACGTCGACGTGCGCGCCCGGCTCCCAGTCCGGCAGGCGGCCGCCGTCCCGGGCGACCAGCTCCAGCGACACGACGTCGCGTGCCTCGTCGCGGCGGGTGGCGACGACGACGGTGGCGGCGCGGTCGGACATGGTGCACGAGCATGCGACCCGCGCGGTCGTCGGAGAACAGCGTTCTCACTCAGCGAGACAGCAACCGGTGGATGCCGTGCGCGGCCGCACGCAGCGCCGGGACGAGAGCGCCCGCCGTGCCGTCGGTCGGCTGGATCGTGGCCACCGCGGCCACGACGTCGCCCGCCCCGTCGCGCACCGGGACGGCGACCCCGGTCGCGTCCGGGTGGATGAACCCCGGCGTGACCACGGCACCCTCGCGCCGGACGCGGGCCAGCAGCCGTCGCAGCTCTCCCGGGTCGGCGACGGTGCGGTCGGTGAACCGCTCGAGCGGCCGGGCGAGGATCCGCTCCTGCAGCTCGGCCGGTGCGTGTGCGAGCAGCACGAGCCCTGACGACGACGCGTGCAGCGGCAGCCGTCCGGCGATCCGCGTGTAGTTGACCACCGCTCCCGGCGCGGACAGGCGCTCGGTGAAGATGACCTCGGTCCGGTCGAGCACACCGAGCTGCACGTGGTGCCCGACGGCAGCGTGCAGGTCCTCCAGGAACGGCATCGCCGCCTCGCGCAGCGTCAGCGTCGGCGAGGCGCGCTGGCCCAGCTCCCACAGGCGCATCCCGACGCGGACGCGTCCGCTCTCGGTGCGCTCCAGCAGGCCGTGTTCGACGAGCTGGGCGACCAGCCGGGACGCGGTCGCGACGTGCAGGCCCGACGACCGGGCGATGGCGGTGACCGCCACCTCCGGCCGGTCCGGCTCGAAGACCGCGAGGATCCGGACGACCCTGCCGAGGACGGACTCCCCGGGGGCCGGGCCGGTCACGTCAGTCCTTCGACCCCCCGCACCGGCAGGGACCACCCTGCTGGCAGCCGCAGGAACAGTTCGGTCCGCAGCTGCAGTCCGCTTCTGGTGCGAGCACGGTGCGCCTCCTCGTTGCGACGACTGATGCGCGTGCCCGCATGAGAATAGCGGAATGAACCGGGCACCACCCGAGGTTCCAGCCCAGTGTTCACCGTGGGCCTCGTCGTGCCGCTCTCCGGTCCGGAGGCGGTGTACGGGCCGTCCTGCGTCCTCTGCGCGCGGCTCGCGGCCGAGGAGCTGAACGAGGGCTCCGGCGTCCTGGCCGAGCCGGTCCGGCTGCGGATCGTCGACGGCGGGCGCGGGCCGGAGCGGGTCGCGTGCGAGGTGGAACGGCTCGTCGGGAACGGGGAGATCGACGCCGTCGTCGGCTGGCACCTGTCGGCCGTCCGGCAGCGTCTCGCACCGCGCCTGCGTGCCCGCGTCCCGTACGTCTACACGGCGCTCTACGAGGGCGGCGAGACGACGCCCGGCGTGATCACGATCGGCGAGACGCCGGAGATCCAGCTCCATCCCGGCCTGCGGTGGATGTCCGAGGAGATCGGCGTCCGCGACTGGTTCGTCGTCGGCAACGACTACGTCTGGCCCCGCAGGTCGACCGCGACCGTGCGGGCACTCGTCGACGACGACCGCGCCGGCCCGACCATCGGCGAGGCCGACTTCGTGGGTCTCGGCACGCGCGACTTCGGCCCGGTCCTCGACCGGATCTCCGACAGCGGGTCGGACGGCGTGCTGATGATGCTCGTCGGCCACGACTCCGTGCGGTTCAACCGGCAGTTCGCCGAACGCGGCCTCGAGGAGCGCTGCGCGCGGTTCTCCCCGCTGATGGACGAGAGCATGCTGCGCGACCTCGGCCCTGCGGCGTCGACCGACGTGTTCACCGCGGCCGGGTGGTTCGAGGCGCTGCCGACGGCGGAGGGACTCGGCTTCGGCGCCCGCTACGCGCGGCGGTTCGGCCCGGAGGCTCCGGCGCTCGGTGCGCCGGGGGAGTCCTGCTACGAAGGGATCCGGCTGCTGGCGTGCCTGGTGCACTCGGCCGGGACGGTGGACGCGCAACGGGTCACCGAGCTCGCGCGGTGCTCGGACTACCATGGGCCGCGTGGGCACGTGCGGATCGACGGCCCGGCGACCCGGCAGCAGATCTACATGGCCACGGCCGACGGTGTCGGGCTCGACGTCCTCGCGTCACTCTGACGGTCAGGGCGTCATGACGATCCGCCGTCCCGTGTGGACGGACTTTCCCCACGCGCGTTCGACATCGCTGAGCGGCACCGCGGCGGCGTCGACGGCGAACGTCCCGGTCCCGATCTCCCCGGCGAGCGCGGCCAGCTCCGCCACGATGTCGCCGGTGGGGACGGACCCCTGCCCGCTGCCGACGATCTCCAGCCGGGCGGCGCGCAGTGCGGCCGATCCGATCGCGGCCGTGGGTCCGGCCACGGACCCGATCTCGACCCACGTCAGCGGCCGGGACCGGTCCGCGCGGGCGGTGACGACGGCGGCCATCGCGGCCGCCGTCGGCTCGCCCCAGACGTAGTCCAGCACGACGTCGACGTCCGCCGCGGCCGCTCCGAGCCCGCCCGCGTCCAGCGTCGTGGTCGCCGTGGCGCCGAGCGCCGGCAGGCCGGCCAACAGGTCGGCATTGCGGCCTGCGGCGACGATCCGGCCTGCGCCGAGACGACGGGCCACCTGCACGGCCGTGCGTCCCGCGTTGCCGGTGGCGCCGAGCACCAGCACGTCCTGCCCGGCCCGGAACCCGATCCTCCTGCGCAGCGCGACCCAGGAGGACATCGCCGGGTTCATCGCGGCCGCGACGGCGACCGGGTCCGGTCCGCCCACGCCGTCCGGCAGCACGACGCTGCGGCGGGCGTCGACGACCGTCCGCTCGGCCATCGATCCGGACACCGTCCCGTCGAGCACGAAGTAGCGCAGCCGCCCGTCCGGGTCGCGGCCGACTCCGTCGACGCCCGGGACGAGCGGCAACTCGTCGGTCGACGTGTAGTGCGATCCGTCGGCCTGCGACCGCACCCGAGGGTGCAGGCCGGCCGCGACGACGTCGACCACGATGTCGTGCGGACCGGTCGCCACCGGCTCCGGGAACTCGGTGTACACCGGAGCGACGTCGAACGCGGTCACCACCGCTGCCTTCATCGGACCCTCCAGGATATAGTTGGTGATCCCAACAGTACTACTGGGGATTACCAATCAAAAGGGAGACGCCGTGCCGGACGACGACGGGCTGGTCGACGCGCTCGTGCAGAGCTCGTTCGCGGTCACCGCGGTGCTCACGAAGGTCGGGACGGCGCACGACCTGTCGCTGACCCAGCTCCGGGTGCTGGCGATCCTGCGTGACCGCCGCCCGCGCATGACCGCGCTGGCCGACCACCTGGGTCTGGACCGGTCGTCGCTGTCCGGGCTGGTGGACCGCGCCGCGCGGCGCGGGCTCGTGCAGCGCGCGCCCACCGGGACGGACCGCCGCGTCGTCGAGGTGTTCCTGACCCCGGAGGGGCACGAGCTCGCCAACCGGCTGTACGCCGAGATCCTGGCTGCGCTGTCGCCGGTGCTGGAGCGGCTCGCGCCGGCGGAGCGTCGGCGCCTGCAGGCGCTGCTCGAGCGGACGCTCGGCGGCTGACCCGTCAGCTGTCCGACTGCCTGCGCACGGCTTCGACGTCGATCAGCGACCACACGCGGTCGATCCGGCCGTCGTGCAGGCGGTAGAACACGTGCTCGGCGAACGCGACGCGCCTGCCGTCGGTCTCGACGCCGAGGAACGTCCCGCGGGGCGAGCAGTCGAAGCGCAGCCGTGCGGCGATCCGGTCCGGACCGGTCACGACGAGTTCGGCGTCGTAGCGCAGGTCCGGGATGACCGCGACGTCGTCGACGAGCCGGCCCACGTACCGCCCGAGCGTCCAGTCCTCGTCGTTGTAGACGAGACGGTCGTGCACGAACTGCCCGAGATCGTCGAACCGGCGCTCGTTCAGCGTGTCCAGGTAGCGCTGGTAGATCCGCTCCTCGTCCATGGTGCCCATGGTCCGCCGTAGGGTCGTCGGCGTGCGCCCGCACGTACTCCTCTCCGCGGCGATGTCGCTGGACGGCCGGCTGGACGACGCGTCGTCGTCGCGACTGGTGCTCTCCGACGCCGCCGACCTCGACCGCGTCGACGGCGTCCGCGCCGCGTCCGACGCGATCCTCGTCGGGGCGGGCACGGTCCGCGCGGACGACCCGCGCCTGCTCGTCCGGTCGGCGGAGCGCAGGGCCGCGCGGGAGCGCGCGGGGCACACGTCGAGCCCGCTGCGGGTGGTGCTCACGACGTCCGGTGACCTGGACCCGTCGTCCGCGCTGTTCACGACGGCGGGTGCGGACACGCTGGTCTACGCGTCGCCGGGATCCGTCGCCGCCGTCCGGGACCGGCTGGGCGTCGAGGTCGCGGCCGCCGACGGGCTCGGCGCCGTGCTGGAGGACCTCGCGTCCCGCGGCGTGGCCCGGCTGATGGTCGAGGGCGGCGGCGCGGTCCACACGGCACTGCTGTCGGCCGGGCTGGTCGACGAGATCCAGGTCGTCGTCGCGCCGTTCCTCGTCGGCGACGAGGCCGCCCCCCGGTTCGTCGGACCGGGTGCCTTCCCGCAGGGGCCGGGCAGCCCGATGACCCTGGTCCGGGCACGTCCGATGGGCGACCTCGTGCTGCTGCACTACCGGATCGGCGACCCGGACCACCGGTGGCTGGCCGCCGCCTGTGACCTCGCGGAGCGCTGCCCGCCGTCGGAGACCGCGTTCTCCGTCGGCGCCGTCGTCGTGGCGGCCGACGGCGAGGTGCTGGCCACCGGGTTCTCCCGTGCCGGTTCGCCGGCCGACCACGCGGAGGAGGTCGCGCTGGCCGGGCTGGACCCCTCCGACCCCCGCCTGGCCACGGCCACGATCTACAGCTCGCTGGAACCGTGCGGCGCCCGCGCGTCGCGGCCGGTCACGTGCGCGCGGCACATCCTCGACGCCGGGATCGGACGGGTGGTGACGGCGTGGCGCGAGCCGTCCACGTTCGTCGAGGGCCGTGGCGCGGAGATCCTCGAGGAGGCCGGCGTGACGGTCGTCGAGCTCCCATCGCTTGCGCCCCTTGCCCGGAGGCCGAACACCCACCTGACTCAGTGATGTTGATCTGTCCGTAACGCCGTGTCCGGCGATGTTGGTCGGATCTGGCTACTGTCGGGGGCATGACCGCCGGCCCCTGGGTGAGGGGCATCCTGTCCGGGCTGGTCACCGTCGTCGCGGTGGCCGTCGTGGGTCTCGGCGTGCTCGCGTGGGACAGGTTCGCCGGGGACGACCGTCCCGACCAGCGCCGCCCGGCCGTGCAGAGCCAGGACGCGCTGACGTGTACGAACGCACAGCCGACATTGTTCGCCGCGCTGTCCGCCCACCTGGCCCGCAAGAGCGACGCGTTCTCGTCGCGCCAGTTCGTCGTCGACGACGACGGGCTGCAGTACCTGTCCGCGGCGGTCGGCGACGGAAAGGGGTCGTTGCGTGCGACGGACCCGGTCTGGGTGTACGGCGGGTCCGGGTACGCGTGGCTGAACGAGTCCGCCCACCGCCTCTCGTCCGGCCTGCCGGACGCCAGGGCCGCCTACGGCTCCGATCCCGCGGGTCCCGCCGCGTCGCGCGTGATCACGTGCGCGACGTCGTCGAACGGCTGACCCGCCGCGGCGCGGGTACCGTCGGCGACGGTGGCACGACGCAGGGAGACCCCATGACCGAGCCGACGGGCGAGAGCCGCGAGCCGGACGACGGTCTCGACGAGACGCTCGACGCGCTGGAGGAGAAGGTGCTCGGCAAGCGCGCCGACCAGACGCGCGACGAGCAGGAGGACGGCCCGCCCGCGTTCGAGCAGGACGCCGACGCCGGCGACGAGCAGGCGCCGGGATCCGGCTCGGAACCGCCCTGAGTCACGGCGGCAACGGTTCCGGGTCGTCCGCCAGCGCGGGGACCGGATCCCGGGTGATGCGGTGTCCGAGGAACACGGCGCGGTTCGCGTGCCCGAACAGCAGCGGCAGCAGCTCGGCCGCGCGGACCCGTCCGTACCAGCCTGCCGCGGCCGGTCGTTCGCCGAACGCCGTCACGTCGTCGGCGCGGACGGTCGGACCGGCGACGGCGAGCGGGGTCGGTTCCCCGGCGTGCATCACTCCGTGCGTGGACGGGGTGGCGTGGTCCCCGGTCACCGCGACGACGGCGTCCCGGCTCAGCTCGGCGAGCCCGGCCAGGCCGGGGTCGAGCGCTTCCAGCACGTCCCGCTTCGCGAACGAGTCCTTCGTGTGCCCGGCCTCGTCGGTCGCCTTCGTGTGCACGTGGACGAACCGGGCGCCGTCCGCGATCAGCTCGCGGGCCGCGTCCAGGCGGGCGGCCATGTCGGCGCCATGGTCGTCCACAGGGGACAGATGGGTCGACGCTATGTCGAGCGCGGCGGCGATGCCGCGGTAGAGCCGCGTGCTCGTGACGGCGGCGCCCGCGACGCCGTTGCGCTCGGCGAACGGCGGGATCCGGCCGCGGCTGCCGGACCACTTCGTGGTCAGCACGTCCAGCGCAGGCAGGCCGTCGGCGCGACGGCGCTCGTTCACCGGGGAGGCGAGCAGCCGCCCGCGCACCGCCGGGAGCAGCCGTCCGAGCAGCGCGGCGAACGCCCCGCCCTCGGGTGCCGTGGGGACGGGGCGCAGCCACGGGTGGACCGTCTCGAAGAACGGGTCGGAGTCGGTGACCGCGCCGCTGCGGCAGCCGGGAGCCGTCAGCAGCGCCTCGCCGCGGGCCCCGAGCGGGAGCAGCGTCGCGTCGACCGGGTCGAGCTCGGCGAACAGCGCGGCGGCGTCCTCCTCGTCGCCGCGCCCGGCCCGTCCGGTGATCCACAGCTTGTCCCCGTCGGGTTCCGACGTGCGCAGCGCGGCGTGCGTGACGGCCGTGTCCCCGGGCACCGCGAGCCCGGCGCCGAGCGCCTCCAGCACGGCGCGGCCGGGGAACGGGACGCCGTCGTAGCCGAACATCGCCCAGTGCGCGAGCTCCGACGCGGGCGCGGGGCCCCAGCCGAACGGCAGGTGCCAGCCGGTGCAGCCGTTCGCGGCCAACGCGTCCAGGTTCGGCGTCCGCGCCGCCTCGGACGGCGTGCGTCCGTCCAGCTCCGGGATCGGCCGGTCCCCGAGCCCGTCCAGCACGACGAGCACGACGGGCAGGCGGTCGTCGTCGAGGCGCGGTTGGGTCTCGCCGTGCCCGGCGGGTCTCATCGGAGCTCGCGCAGGAGCGGCACGGTCGCCGGTGGGACGAACGCCTCCCAGCCGGTGCCGGACGCCAGCGCGGCGCGGATGTCCGATGCGGACACCCGGGAGTCCGGGTCGCCGTCGAGAACCGTGACCGTGTAGCCGGCGCCGGCGAGCCGGTCGGCCTTCTCGCGCTCCCACGCGTCGTAGACCCTGACGAACTGACGCGCGTGCAGCGGCACGTACTCCGGCCACACGTGCGGCCGGGTCAGGTCGAACGGCACGACCGACGCGCGGCCCGCGAACCCGGCGCCGTCCAGCGCCGCCTCCAGGAGCCGGAGCCGTTCGAAGTAGACGAACGGGTTCGCCCCGTCGGTGTGCCGATGGTCCGACGTGGACTCCTCGTGCCGGGCCGAGTGGTCAGGGTTCGTGACGGCGACGATCAGGTGGTCGGCCTCCCGCAGGGCGGTCCCGAACAGCTCCATGTGCTGGACGTGCACCGGCTGGAACCGCCCGGTCACGCACGCGAGCGTCATGCCGGGCGCAGGACGCCGCGGGCGATCGCGTTGCGCTGGATCTCCACCGTGCCGGCCGGGATCTTCAGGTTGCGCGCCAGGCGGAACAGCTTCTCCTCCGGGCTGCCCTGCAGCAGCCCCGTGCCGCCGTGCACCTGCAGCGCGTTGTCCGCGACGCGGAAGAACGACTCGTCGTTCACGACCTTGATCATGCTGATCAGCCGCGGCGCGTCCGGGTGCAGCGGCTGCGCGAACGGCCCGAGAGCGTCCAGTTCGGACTGTGCCTGCAGGGACATCGCGCGGGCCGTGTAGACGTCGGTGTCGATGTCGGCGAGCAGGTGCTGCACGGCCTGCAGCTCGGCGATCGGCTTCCCGCCGGAGTGTCGCTTCTTCGCGCGGGCGACGGCGCGGTCGCGCAGCCACGAGCCCCAGCCGGCGCACATGCCGCCGCGGCACATCCGCCGCCAGTTGATCCACGACATGGCCAGCCCGAACCCGTCGCCCGGCTCGCCGACGACGTGCTCGGCGGGCACCCGGACCTCGTCGAAGTGGAGCTCGCCGGTCAGCCCGTCGCCGAGCATCGTCGGGATGTCCCGGCCGCGGGTGAAGCCCTTGTCCCCGGCGTCGATCAGGAACATGGACAGCGAGCGCGTCCCGGCTCCCGGGTCGGTGACGGCCGTGACCTGCAGGACGTCCGCGAAGTGCGAGTTCGTGATCCACGCCTTCGTGCCGGACACCAGCCAGTCCGACCCGTCGCGGCGGGCGTGCGTGTCCATCGCCAGCACGTCGGTGCCGACCGACGGCTCGGTGTTGCAGAACGCGCCGGTGATCGTCCCGTCCAGCAGCGGCTGCAGGAACCGCTCGCGCGCCTCGGGCGAACAGCGCTCGATGGCCGGGCTGGCGTTCTCCGTCCAGGCCAGCGCCGCGAGCCCGAGACCGAGCCCGGAGCTTGAGTAGACGAACTCCTCGACGTGCTGCATCTCCACCCGGGAGAAGCCGCCACCGCCCACATCGGACGAGATGTGCGGGTTGAACAGCCCGGCCGCGGCGGAGCGGCGCTGCACCTCGCGTCGGGCCTCCCAGACCTCGGGGTGCATCCGCCCGGCCTCGTCGAGCACCGGCTGCCACGGCGTGCCGACGGATCTCGCCGCCAGCGCCTCCTCGATCGGCGCGACCTCGTCGGCGAGGAACGTGGCGAACCGGGTCGTGTAGTCGACGACCCTGTCGGAGGGGCCAAGCGGGCTGCTCATGGGTCCTTCCTACTCGACGCGACCAGCTCCGCGCCGATCCGGGCGAGCTCGTCGCGCACGGCGTCCGGCTCCTCGACGGTCACGCGTGCGCCCCATCCGGCGAGCTGCTCGGCGATCGACACCGCGGAGTGGGCCGCGACCCGTAGCCGGACCGGGTCGCCGTCGCCACCACCGAGCACGGTCGCGTGCCGTCCGAAGTGGTCGCGCAGCACCGGCACGAACCGCGCCGCGACCCGAACGGTGGCCGTGACCGTGGAGCGGCGGCGTTCCACGTCGTCGACGACCTGGTCCCACGCCTGCCGGAGATCGAAGCCGTCGGGCCGCTCGGACGGCACGTCGGTCGGGTCGACGGAGGTGATCCGGTCCAGGCGGAACGTCCGCCGCCCGTCCGCCGTACCGGCCACGAGGTACCAGGTGCCGTCCTTGTCGACGAGACCCCACGGGTCGACGAGCCGCTCGGTCGCGTTCCCGCGCCGGTCGGCGTAGCCCATCGTGATCCGGCGGCGGGCGACGACGGCCTCCTGCAGCGCCCCGGCCGGGCCGCCCGCGTCGGGTCCGCGCGCACCCCATCGCGCCGGGTCGACGACGACGGCGTCGGCCGCAGCCTCGGCGCCTGCTCGGAACGTCTCCGGCAGCGCCCGGACGAGCTTGCGCAGCGCGGAGCGGACCGGCGGGTCCGCCGTCGCGGCCGGACCGGCGAGCAGGAACAGTGCCCGCGCCTCCGGTGCGGTCAGTCCACTGAGGTCGGTGCGAGCGCCGCCGACGAGCGTCCACCCGCCGCCGCGGCCCGGCTGGGGGTAGACCGGGACGCCGGACGCGGACAGCGCCTCCAGGTCGCGGCGGGCGGTGGACGTCGACACCTCGTTCTCGGCCGCGACCTCGGCGGCGGTCACCTGCCCGCGCGCCTGGATCAGCAACAGGATCGCCACCAACCGGTCCGCACGCACGCGTCGAAGAATGCCAGGAAAAGTGCTCAGAAGGCGAGCACTTCACCCGGCGATGATGCACCCATGTTCCGAGGGATCTCCACCATCAGCTTCTTCGCCGACGACCTGGCCGCGGCCCGCGACTGGTACGCCGAGCTGTTCGGCGTCGAGGCCTACTACGCCTACCCGCCCGAGACGCCGGCCTACGTCGAGTTCCGGATCGGCGACGACGCCGACGAGATCGGCATCATCGACCGCCGGTACGCGCCGCCCGGCGCCCGCAACGCGCCGGGAGGCGCCGTCGTGTTCTGGCACGTCGACGATCTGGAGGGCACGCTCGCGCGGCTGATCGCGCTGGGCGCCACGGAGTACGAGCCACTGACCCCCCGCGGGGACGGGAGCTTCGTGACGGCGTCGGTCGTCGACCCGTTCGGCAACGTGCTCGGGATCATGACGAACCCTCACTGGCTGGAGCGGCACTGACGGCACGACGGTCCTCCGGCGGCGCGGCGTGCACGTAGTCGGCGAAGTAGATGATCGTCAGCTGCGTGAAGATCAGTGCCTGGATGGCGCCGATGAACATGTCGAACAGCTTCCACCCGGCGTTCGGCAGCCAGAGCAGGTACGCCGGGAGCAGCCCGATCACCGACACCATGATCCCGCCGGCCAGCAGGTTGCCGAACAGCCGCAGCGCCAGCGACGCCGGCCGGGAGAAGTACGTGATCACGAACTCGAACCCGGCCATGACCTTGTACGGCTCGGTGATGTGCCGGACGTAGCCGCGGGGTGAGAACCGGATCGCCCACACGTTCAGCCACGTGAACACGACGAGCGTCATCGCGTAGACGAGGTTCACGTCGGCCGTCGGCGGCGGGAGCACGTGCTCGGTGGGCAGAGCGGCGAGCCAGTTGCAGACGAGGATGAACGCGAACGTCGTCACGCAGAAGCCGACGAGTCCGGCGGGCGCGTCCAGGCCCATCCCGTCGCGGACCTGGCGGCGGACCCAGCCGACGAGCGCCTCGTAGGCCAGCTGCAGCCGTCCCGGGTTCGTCACGGACGCGCGCCGGGCGACGAACAGTCCGGTCCCGGCGACGATCCCGCCCGCGATCACCGTGGCCAGGATCGTGTCCAGGTGGAACGTCATGCCGGCCAGCTCGACGCTCCAGTGCTGCCCCGGCGTGAGATCGCTGCTCACGGCCGCCCCCCTATTTCGCGAACAGTGTACGCATTCGAGGGTAGCGATTCGCGGACGCTGTTCGCAAACGTCGCCACGGGCGGTCTGGTTGGCTGGGGGACCGAACCCGACGAACCGGAGGAGCCATGGCGCGCCGGCCCATCTGGCTGCGTCCGGTCGTGGAGTCGACGACCGGACGCCCGGCCGAGTGGAGCCGCGAGCAGATCACCGACGCCGGGATCGCGGTCGCCGACGCGGAGGGCCTCGCGGCCGTGACGATGCGCCGGGTGGCGGCCGAGCTCGGGACGGGGGCGGCGTCGCTGTACCGGCACGTGTCCACACGCGACGATCTGGTGGACCTCATGGTCGACCGGGCGTTCGCCGACCTCCCGGCGCCGCCGGACACGGGGGACTGGCGGGCCGACGTCGTCGCGCACAACATCGATCTCCTGCGCTACCTGCGCGGACGGCCCTGGATCGTGGACGGGATCGTCACCCGCCCGCCGTTCGGCCCGAACTCCGTCCGGCGGGTCGAGCAGATCCTGGGGCTGATGGCGGCGAGCCCGGCGCCCGGCTCGAGGAAGATGGAGGCGGTCGGCGTGATCGCCGGCATGGTCCAGACGACGGCCGTGCACGAACGTCCGGGCCACGGCGGCGCGCTCGACGAGGAGTTCGTCGCCGCGCAGATGACCGTGCTCGTCGGCATGGCCCACGACGGGACCCACCCGCACCTGGCCGCCGTGTTCGCCGATCCCCCTGCGGACCCCGGAGAGTCCGGCGACGAGCGGATGGCCCGGATCCTGCGCGTCGTCCTGGACGGGTTGCTCCCCGAGGAGGGCTGAGCCAGGCTCGACGACCGTGAGCGCTCGCGTGGATCTCTACGTCGATCCGGTCTGCCCGTTCGCCTGGCTCGCGTTCCGCTGGCTGCTCGACGAGGTGGAGCCGCAGCGGGAGCTGGACCTGCACGTCCGCCTGATGAGCCTCGCTGTGCTGAACGAGGGCCGTGAGGGCCACACGCCGGAGGCGGACAAGGGCGACGACAGCGCGTGGCGCCCGGTCCGTGTCGGGCACGCGCTGGCCGAGCAGCGCGGCGAGCAGGTGATCCGGGACTTCGTGCGCGCGTTCGGGACCCGCTTCCACGATCGGGAGCTGCGCGGCCGCGACCGGGTGCTGCGCGAGGTGCTGTCCGAACTCGACGCAGAGGACCTGTACGCCGCGGCCGACTCCGACGAGCGCGACGACACCGTGCGCCGGGTGCACGCCGAGGGCATGGAGCCGGTCGGCAACGACGTCGGCACGCCGGTGCTGCACGTCGACGGCGTCGCGTTCTTCGGTCCGGTGCTCGGCGCCGTGCCGCGTGGGCAGGACGCGCTCGACATGTTCGACGGCGCCGTCCGGCTCGCCCGCTTCCCGGCGTTCTACGAGCTCAAGCGCTCCCGCTCGCAGGGCATCAGCTTCGGCTGAGCGCGGTCCTCACCGCAGCATGTCGCGCAACGCCTGCGACTGGGCCAGGATCGCGTCGGTGCCGGCGACGGCGGACTCGGCCGTGCGGGTCGTCGGGCCGGACACGGTGCCGGGAGCCGCTCCCGTCGGGCGGGCGTCGATCTCGCGGGCGATCCGCCCGATCTCGCGCAGGTTCCGCTCGATGTGCTCCAGGTCGGACCGGGCCGCGGCCAGCTCCGTGCGGCTCGGCTCGAGCACGCGCTCGGACGTCCCGCGCCGCTCGTCATCGGCGAGGCGCCCCTGCTCGTCGGCGACCCGCGCGGCCAGCCGCACCGCGGACCAGAGCGTCTCGGGGACCAGCCGCTCCGGGTCGATCGCCCCGTCCCGCCACGCGGCCGTCGACGTGATCGACTCCGCGAGGGCGCACAGCGTCCCGGCCCGGGAGCCGTCGGCGGCGTCCACCTCGACGAACGGGGACGCGTTCTGCCCGTGACGCCTGCGGTACGCCTCGAACGGGTCACGTACGAACGCGAAGAACAGCACCATGAGCACGACGAACGCCGCGCCGCTCCCGGCGAGGACCCACAGTGCCGTCGACCAGAACCCGCCGTCGGAGAACACGATCGGCGCCACGATCGCCGACCCGGCCAGGAGCGCGATCATGCCGAGCCCCTGCGCCACGTCGTAGGGGGACTCGGTCTTCCCGGCGGCGGTCAGCGACAGGTTCCGGCCGGCGAGCAGGCCGGGGTCGTAGACCCGGTACGCGGCCGCCTCGCCCTCGTCGTCCGGCCGGTTGCGCCGGAGCAGCGTCGGGGTCGACGTCGTCGTCCACTGCTCACCCATGCCCGATACGTCGCCGGGCAGGTCCCGGCGTTAGCTGCCCAGTGCCGCGGCCAGGGAGTCCAGCATCCCGTCGGTGCCCGCCTCGACCATCTCGTTCGGCCGGAACACCCGTCCGTCGTCCTCCTCGTGCACGAACTGGGCGATGAACGGGATCGGCACGGTCCCGACGATCCGCATCTGCAGCGCGACCAGGACCGGCTCCAGCGCCACCGCCGCGCGCGAGCCCGCGGCGACACCGCCGTAGCTGACGAGCCCGACCGGCTTGTTCGCCCACTCCCTGTTGAGGTGGTCGAGCGCGTTCTTCAAAGCTGCGTTGTAGCTGTGGTTGTACTCCGGGAACACGAACACGAAGCCGTCCGCGCGGCCGATCAGCTCGCTGAAGTCCTTCGTGTGCTGCAGCTCGTACTCACCGAACCGCGGGTGCTTCGGCTCGGCGAACATCGGTAGGTCGACCTCGGCCAGATCGACGATCTCGACGTCGAACGCACCGTGCTTCTCGGCCTGCTCGGCGATCCAGCGGGCGGTGGGCTCACCGACGCGGCCGGGACGGGTGCTGGCGACGAGGACCTGGACTGTCGGACGGCTCATGGTCGGAGATCCTGTCACCGCGCCAGCGCGAGCACCGGACCGTCCCAGCGTTCCCGCAGCCAGCGGTCGTGCGAGGTGACGACGATCGCACCCGGGGCGGTCCGGAGCGCGTCCTCCAGCTCACCGGCGAGCGTCAGCGATATGTGGTTGGTCGGCTCGTCGAGCAGCAGCAGATCCGGAGTGTCCGCGACGGCGATCGCGAGCGCCAGCCGTCGTCGCTGACCGAGGCTGAGCTCGCCGACGGCCGTCGCGTGCTCGGCGGGCGGCAGCAGCCCGAGCGTGCGCAGCGGGACGCGCTCGGCCGTCGCGGCCCCGACGGCGTCGGCGTACGCGCGCTCGGCCGTCCGGTGCGGGTCCCCGAGGTCGGGGTCCTGGGCGAGCAGCCCGACGCGGCGGGCGCGGACCTGCACGTCGCCCCGGTCCGGGACGAGGGTCCCGGCCAGCACCGCGAGCAGCGTCGACTTCCCGGACCCGTTGGGGCCGGTGACCAGCAATTTCCCGTCGGTCGCGACGTCGAGGACGTCGACCCGCACGCGCCCGTCGACCTCCAGGTCGCGTACCGAGACGGCGAGCCCGCCGGTGCCGGCCCCGCCGAGGTGCCCGGAGAACCGCAGCGGCGCGGGCGGCTTGCGGACGGCGTCGCGCTGCGCCCGCTCCAGGCGCTGCTCCGCGTCCCGGACGCGCCGGGCGCGGGTCCGCTCGACTCCTCCGCCCTTGAACGCGTGGATGAACTTGTCGTTGTCCCGAGGACCGCGGTTGTGCGCGATCGCCTCGGTCCCGGTGCGGGCCTTGTCCCGCAACCGGTCGATCTCGTCCTGCTCGGCGGCGAACCGCTCCTCCCAGCGTCGGCGCGACGCCGCCCGGTGCTCCAGGTACTCCGTGAAGCGACCGGAGAACCGCTGCCCGCCATGGCCGTCGGTGCCGAGCGCGCCGGCGTCGAGGTCGACGAGCTCGGTGCAGACCCGGTCCAGGAACGCCCGGTCGTGACTGGCCGCGACGACGACGCCGGGCAGCTCGACGAGGTTCGACTCCAGCAGGTCCAGTGCGGTGTCGTCGAGGTGGTTCGTCGGCTCGTCGAGCAGCAGGCAGGCCGGGCGGCGGACGAGCGCGGCGGCCAGCGCGAGCCGGGTGCGCTGCCCGCCGGACAGCGTCGCGACCGGACGCGCTCTGTCCAGATCGGACACGCCGAGCGCGGCGGCCGTGACGTCGGCGCGCCGGTCGGCGTCCCACGCGTCGTGCTGGACGGCCCAGGCGAGCACCCGGTCGTAGCGGTCCGGCTCGTCGGCGATCCGCTCGGCGAGCAGTTCCAGCTCGGCGACCGCGTCGTGCAGCGGGCGCAGCGCGTCGTCCAGCAGGTCGCCGACGGTGCCGTCCGGAGCCACCGCGGGCTCCTGCGGCAGGTACACGAGGTCGTCGGGACGGCGCACGTCGCCGGAGTCCTGCCGGTCCACGCCGGCCAGCACGCGCAGCAGCGTCGACTTGCCGGACCCGTTCTCGCCGATCAGGCCGACCCGGGCGCCGGGAGCCGCGGTGAGGTCGAGCCCGTCGAGCGCCGGGCGGGTCCGGCCGGCGTGGGTGCGCACGATGCCGGTGGCGACGAGCGGCTGGAGATCGGGGGAGGAGGACACGAGGGGACTCCGGAGCGCGGAGGACGATCGCCCGGGCTCGGCCGCGGGTGATCGGGACGGAGTCAGTGCCTCATGTCGGAGACGACCCTAGCCGCGGGCAGGGCCGGGCCGCCACCGGTTTCCGCGAGACGGTCGGGTGATCACCGATCCGGGGCGGAAACTGCCGTGTCTGGCCGTCTCCGCACCCGACCGACGATCACCGGGGACGACGTTCAGTTTCCCGGCGTCCACACCTGACCGGAGCGCAGGGCGGACAGGCCCGGCCAGACGACGCTCATCAGGTGTGCCGCCAGGCCGTCGGGATCGACGCCGGTGTCCGCGCCGCCGTCGAACCACCACTCGGCGAGGCCCTCCGCGGCACCGACCAAAGTGGACGCGACGGGCAGAGCGGCCTCCGGCGCGACGGCCTCGTCGGCGAGCAGCTCGGCGACCCGGGTGACGATCCGCCGCCGGGCCTGTTGCACCTCGTCGGCGAACGTGCCGGTGCGCGCCTGCCGGTAGAGCACGAGCCAGCCGTCGCGGTGCGACGTGACGGTGGCGAAGAACGCGCGCAGGCCGCCGTAGAGCCGGGCCTCCGGGTCGGCGGCTCCGTCGCCGGAGTCGACCCCGGACACCGAGGCCAGCAGCCGGTCGCCCTCACGGCGGATGCAGCGGGCGAACAGCTCCTCCTTGGAGCCGCCGCCGTGCGTGTAGACCATCGGCTTGGACACGCCCGCCTCGTCCGCGACGGCGTCCATCGACGCGTCGTGGAACCCGCCCCGCGAGAACACCCGCACGGCCGCGTCCAGGACCTGCCGTTCCCGCTGCTCCGGCGGCAGGCGGCGACGCGGGGCGGCGGGCATGCGCGGCATGGTAACCACCGCGACGCCGGATGATCAGCCTGCGAGCAGGCCAAGGCCCATCAGCAGCCGGTCCCGGTGGTCGGCGATCCGGCGCCCGGTGAGCGTCTCGATCCGGGCCAGCCGGTACATCACGGTGTTGCGGTGGCAGTAGAGCACCGACGCGGCGCGGGACGGTGAGCCGTCGGCGTCCAATGTGGCGGCGAGCGTGTCGAGCAGCACGTCCCGTTCGGCCGCGGGGAGATCGAGCAGCGGGCCGAGTGCGTGCCGCCGGATCCGCTGCGCGAGCTCGGGCGACCCGGTGAGCAGCGCCTCGGGTAGCCGGTCGTCCAGCGCCGCGACGGCGGGCTCACCGGCCGGGAGCGTGGCCGCCGCCAGCCGGGCCGTTGAGTGCGCCTCGTCCAGGCGGTCCAGGCCGGTGACCGGGGAGGACACTCCGATCGGACCGCGGGCGCACGGGCCGAGCGCCGCGCACACGGCGGACGTGACGCGGGCGGGAACCGGTACCACCCCGACGACCTCACCCGGCCGGGTGTGCCACACCGAGCCGATCCCGGCCGCCGCCAGCGCCTCGCGGGCGCCCTCCGGCGCTCCGGCGCCGTCCGAGCCGACCCCGTCGGCGTGCGGGGCGACGACGATCACCACGTCCTGGTGCTCCGGCAGCCCGAGCACCCGGGACGCGTCGCGGGCGAACGCCGGGTCCCGGCCGCGGCCCTGCAGCAGGCCCTCCGTCATCGAGTAGCGACGGCCGTCGTCCAGGCTGCGCAACTGCGCCTCCTCCCGGCGGTAGGCGTCCACGAGCCGGTCCGACGCGCTGTCGATCAGTGCCCACACCCGGTCCGCCGCACCGAGCAACGCACGGTCGAACCGCCCGTCGAAGCGGTCGGAGGAGATCCGGCACATCCGCTCCCAGAGCAACCGCCCGCACAGCCGGTAGGCCCGCAGCACGACCTCCAGCGGGACGCCCTGGCGGACCCGCCGCTGCCCGGTCTCGACGGTGACCCGCGCCCGCTCGACATGCGTCGGCAGGTCGCCGGCCAGCACGGCGAGCGTCCGGTCGATGTTGGCGCGGCAGGTGGCCCGCAGGTCGGTGTCGATCGGGACGCCGAGCTCGCCGTAGACGTCCTCCCGCTCGAGGATCATCACGGTGAGCCGGTCGGCCAGCCCGTCGACGTCCTCACGCAGCGCCCGGCACAGCGTCGTCAGCGCCTCGTCGCCCTCGTTCGCGGCTCCCACGTCGGGTCCGACGCGCGTCCGCGGCACCGCGGCGCGGCCGTGTCCTGCGGGTTCGGCCATCTCCGGAGGATGCCTCGCCCCGGACGCGGTGCCAAGCCGGAGTGCGCGGTGCTGTGCGACGCGGGTCACATCCTGTGCTCCGCGCCCATGGTCCGTTGCGCCGTGCACGCACAGGGTGGACGGGTTCTTCCACGACGCGAGGGGGCGGCGATGGCGACGGTGGACGCTCGGCGGGATGTCCGGCGGACCTCGACGGTGAGCCTGATCGGTTCGACGATCGAGTGGTACGACTTCTTCATCTACGGCACGGCCGCCGCGCTCGTGCTGAACACGGCGTTCTTCCCGAGCGTCGACCCGTTCGTCGGGACGCTGGCCGCGTTCAGCTCGTTCGCCGTCGGGTTCATCGCGCGCCCGATCGGCGGGATCATCTGGGGCCACTTCGGCGACCGGATCGGGCGGAAGAAGGCGCTGGTCGCGGCGCTGTTCCTGATGGGGGCGTCGACGACGCTGGTCGGCCTGCTGCCGACGTACGCGTCGATCGGCGTGGCCGCACCGATCCTGCTGTTCGTGCTGCGGATCCTGCAGGGCCTCGCCGTCGGCGGGCAGTGGGGCGGCGCCGTGCTGATCGCCACCGAGTACGCGCCGGCGAACCGGCGCGGCTTCTACGGCAGCTTCCCGCAGCTCGGCGTCCCGATCGCGGTGATCATCTCGAACGGGATCTTCCTGCTGCTCGAGGCCGGGCTCGGCGAGGAGGCGTTCCTGGCCTGGGGCTGGCGGGTCCCGTTCCTGCTCAGCGTTTTCCTGATCGGCGTGGCGATCTACGCGCAGCGCACGCTGGAGGACACCCCGGCGTTCAAGGCGGTGGAGCAGGACCCGAGCCGCCGGCGCTCACCGGTCCTCCAGGTCCTGCGCTCGCACCCGAAGGCGATCCTGCTCGCGGCCGGCTCGTTCATCGCCGTCAACGGCGGCTTCTACATCTTCATCATCTACGCGCTGTCCTACGGCACGAAGACGCTCGAGCTGCCGGAGTCCACGATGCTGATCGGCATCGTCGGCTCCAGCGTGGTCAACCTGGCGCTGATCCCGCTGTTCGCGCTGCTCTCCGATCGGGTGGGCCGACGACCGGTCTACCTGGCCGGCGCGATCGGCACGATCCTCGTCGCGTTCCCGGTGTTCTGGCTGATCGACACGAGGTCGACGTTCCTGATCTTCCTCGGGCTGCTGCTCGGCGGGGCCGCGAACTCGGCGATGTACGGGCCGCAGGCCGCACTGTTCGCCGAGCTGTTCAGCCCCGAGGTGCGCTACTCGGGCGCCTCGCTCGGCTACCAGATCGGTGCCGTGCTGGGCGGCGGCCTCGCCCCGCTGATCGCCGCATCGCTGTACGAGGCGACCGGCACGTCCGCGTCGACGTCCTGGTACCTGCTGGCGATGGGCGTCGTGACGGCCGTGTCCGCGTACCTGATCGCGGAGACCTACAAGCCGAAGGATGCCACGGCCGTGTGAGTTGTGCATCGAACCTACTGATGCGTAAAGTAACGCCTCGTCGAACCGGTACCGCCGGTACCGGATACCCCCACGGCGAGGTGGAAGCGCGATGGCCGAGACCGTCGACGTCAACGAGCTGGGTCGCAGCGTCGACCCGAAGTCCCTGTCCGACGAGCAGCTGATCGAGACGCTGACCGTCGCGCTGCGCGACGGCGACCCGGCCGACGTGGACCCGTCGATCTTCGCCCGGCTGGTGAAGAGCGCCTCGAAGCAGCAGCTGGCGACCGTGATGTCGTCGTCGGTGCGGCGCGCCGTCCTGGACGCGATCTTCGGGCGGATGAGCGAGTTCTACTCGTCGAAGGGCGCCGGCGGGAACACCCAGATCGTGCACTGGCACATCAAGGACGGCTCCGATGTGGACAGCTTCACGACGACGATGTCCGGCGGGACGTGCCGGGTGACCGAGGGCGCCGAGGGCGACTACCGCACGGCGCTGACCCTGCCCGGCACGGAGTTCCTCAAGGTCGTCACGAACAACGCCAACCCGGTCACGCTGTTCATGACCCGCAAGCTCAAGGTCGACGGCGACGTCGGCTTCGCGACCGCGCTGCAGAAGATGTTCACGATCCCGTCCGCGTGACGAGAGAGATCCCTCATGCCTTCCTTCGAGCTGTCCGAGGAACACCGCGACCTGCGCGACTGGGTGCACGGTTTCGCCTCCGACGTGATCCGCCCGGCCGCGGCCGAGTGGGACGAGCGGGAGGAGACCCCGTGGCCGATCCTGCAGGAGGCCGCGAAGATCGAGCTCTACAACTTCGAGACGCTCGCCTCCTTCTGGGGTGACGAGTCCGGGCTGTCGATGCCGCTGGTCAACGAGGAGCTCTTCTGGGGCGACGGCGGCATCGGGATGGCGATCTTCGGAACGACGCTCGCCGTGGCCGGCATCTTCTCCTCCGGCACGCCGGACCAGATGGTCGAGTTCATCCCGCAGTGCTACGGCGACGTCGACGACCCGAAGGTCGGCGCGTTCTGCTCGTCGGAGCCGGAGTCCGGTTCGGACGTCGGCGCCATGCGCACGCGCGCGGTCTACGACTCCGCGCGCGACCAGTGGACGCTGTCCGGCCAGAAGGCGTGGGCGACGAACGGTGGCATCGCGAACATCCACGTCGTGCAGGCCGTCGTCGACCCGTCGTTGGGCACGAAGGGGCAGGCCGCGTTCGTCGTGCCGCCCGGGACGCCCGGCCTCGAGTCCACGCGCAAGATCAAGAAGATGGGCCTGCGCGCGTCGCACACGGCCGACGTCTTCCTCGACGACGTCGTCGTCCCGGGCTCGTGCCTGCTGGGCGGCAAGGAGAAGCTCGACGAGCGCCTGGCCAGGGCCCGTTCCGGGGAGCGCTCGCAGGGCTCCGCGGCGATGCGGACGTTCGAGATGTCCCGTCCGACCGTCGGCTCGCAGGCGATCGGCATCGCCCGCGCCGCCTACGAGTACGCGCTGGAGTACGCGAAGGACCGGGTCGCGTTCGGACGGCCGATCATCGACAACCAGTCGATCTCGTTCACGTTGGCGGACATGAAGACCGAGATCGATGCGGCCCGCCTGCTGGTCTGGCGCGCGGCGTGGATGGGGCGCAACGACGTCCCGTTCACCGCGGGCGAGGGCTCGATGTCCAAGCTGAAGGCCGGCCGCGTCGCGGTGTGGTCGACGGAGCGCGCGATCCAGATCCTCGGCGGGGCAGGCTACTCCCGCGAGCACCCGGTCGAGCGCATGCACCGGGACGCGAAGATCTACGACATCTTCGAGGGCACCGAGCAGATCCAGCAGCTCGTCATCGCCCGCGCGATCTCCGGACGGCACCTGGCCTGACCTGCCACGTCACGGTATATCCGACGGGGCGTCGTGCGGCAAGACCCGGTCGGCGGCGCAGACTCCGGCACCCATGAGGGTGCTGATGTCGACGGTCGGGTCGCGGGGTGAGGTCGAGCCGATGCTCGCTCTGGCCCTCGCGTTGCGCGAGCAGGGCGACGATGCGGTGCTGTGCCGTGGACGTGGCGGGCCAGGTCCGCACCGACGGGGCGACGACGACGGCCCGGACGCTCGCGGAGGTGGCATCGCGCGCGAGTGCATGATCGGCGGTGTGGGACGGGCCGACGGCTCGCGCAGGTTGCGGATCGCCGCGTCGGTGATCGACACCGGTTGAGATGGCACTCATGGTTGTCCGGGCCGTGATCGAACAGCCATGAGCGACATGTCAGCCAGAGCAGAGGCGGTGGTGGACCGCTTCCAGGCGGTTGCCGGACGGGTCGCGGACGAACGCGGAGAAGTAGCCGGGGTGGTACTCCGGGCGCTCGTCGACGCCGCCGTCGTCGGAGCCGCCATTGACCATCGCGAGGGCGTGGAACCGGACGACGTCGGCGCGGGCCCCGGCGCGGAACGCCCAGTGGCGGTCGTCCGGAGCGGGGGAGCCCAGCACGATCGACAGGTAGCAGTGCGTGTCGTCGTCCGGTGAGTTGCGTGGGCCGTACCCGGCGGCCGATCCGGTCGAGGACACCCGCTCGTGCCCCAGCTCGCCCAGGACGGCGTCGTAGAACCGGACGGCGGCGTCCAGGTCGTCGACGGTGATCGACACGTGGTCCAGCACGGGATCACCGTAGCCCGGTCCGCGCGGTGATCCGCTGAACGCGCGGAGATCCGGAGTACGCGCGAGCCCGGACGCGTGCGTTCACCGAATGGGCGCACGTCGGCCGGATCGCTGCGCATCCCGTGCGCGGCGGACGGTCAGCGTCCGATCAGCACGGCCTGGGTCTGCGTGGTCTGGCTGATCGGGCGCCCCTCGTCGTCGGTCACGTCGGTCTGCACGACGACCGACGTCCGGCCGCGATGGAGCGCGCGCGTCGTGGCGGTGAGCGTGCCGGCCCTCGCCGCGCGGAACAGCGACGTGTGCGAGCTCGTCGTCGCCGTGCCGGCACCCTCGGGCAGGCCGAGGTAGGCGCAGAGCGCGCCCGTCGTGTCGGCGAACGTCATCAGCGCGCCGCCGTGCATCAGCCCGCCGGTCGTGCACAGGTCCGGTCGGTGCTCGAGCCGGGCGACGACCCGCTCGGCCGACGCCTCGTCGACGGTCATGCCGAGCAGGCGGGCGAACGGCATCGCGTCGAGGAGGGCGTCCGTGTCGGTCATGCGGGGATCCTCGCGGCCGGCGTCCGTCGGCGCCATGACCGTCGAGGTCACTCACCGGGTTCCCGGTCGAACAGCAGCTCCTGCCGGGGCGCGGACTCAGAGCGCGCGGGACCAGTTCTGGCTGTTCAGCTCCGCACCGAACCGGTGGACAGTATTCTCGTCATCAAGATGAAAACCCGCGCGCTCGTAGATGTGCCGGGCCGAGTCGAGCAGGTCGACGGTCCACAGCGTGATCCTCCGGAATCCCGCGCGCCGGGCGAACCGTAGACACTCGTCAACCAGACGAGAACCGATCCGCAATCCGCGGAATCCCGGCTCGACCAGCAGCAACCGCAGCACGGCAGTGTCCTCGTCGGCGCCCGGGACGCAGAACACGGACCCGGCGCGCTCGCCGTCGACCTCCGCGATCCACCCGGCCGACCGGGGATCGGCCGCCTCCGCGTACCGGGCCGCGACGCCCGCGACGAGTGTCTCGAACGTGCCGTCCCATCCGTACTCGGAGGCGTAGAGCGAGCCGTGCCGCGACACCACCCAGCCCAGGTCGCCAGGCTCCAGCCCGCGGAGCACGACGGCGGGTGGTGCCGGGTGCTCGTCGAGCTCGCGGCGCACGTCGCGCATGGCTGCGACCAGCCGGTCCTGCGACCCGCTGCCCAGTGGGGCGAGCAGGTCGCGGACCGCGTCCGTCTGTTTCTCGTCGAGATCCCGAAAAGTCGCGCGGCCCGCGTCGGTGAGCCGGACGACCTGCTTGCGGCCGTCGCCGGACGCGCGCTCCCGCTCGACGAGGCCGCGCTCGTCGAACCGCCCGAGGATCCGGCTGAGGTAGCCGGCGTCCAGGCCGAGGTCGCGTCGCAGGTCGCCGGTCTCGACGCCGCCGCGGTCGGCGAGCTCGAACAACACGCGGGCCTCGGTGAGCGTGTACGACGAGCCGGCGAGCCCGGCGTCGAGCACGCCGATGACCCGCGTGTAGAAGCGGTTGAACGCACGGACGTGCTGCACCGCGGCAGTTCCCGTCGACATGACACGATCCCTTCGTTGTATTCGTCAGAGATTCTATTGACTGAGTCAACGGCTATCCGACGGGCACGCGGAGGCGGCGAGGGGCGAAGATGGGACGGCCGGGTGATCACGAGAGCGAGGAGGAGCCCCACGTGCCGAGGCTGACGTTCCGGGGCCGGACGTGGACACGGGACCGCGCGATGGTGATGGCCATCGTCAACCGCACGCCGGACTCGTTCTACGACCACGGCGCCACGTTCGCCGAGCAGGCCGCGCGGGACGCCGTCACGGCCGCCGTCCGCGAGGGTGCCGACGTGATCGACATCGGCGGCGTGCCGGCCAGCCCCGGTTCCGAGGTCACCGAGGCCGACGAGATCGAGCGCGTGGTGCCGACCGTGGAATGGGTGCGGTCGCAGTTCCCGGACGTGGTGATCAGCGTGGACACGTTCCGCGCCGGACCGGCGGACGCCGTGTGCAAGGCGGGCGCCGATCTGGTCAACGACAACTGGGCGGCCGCCGACCCCGGGATCCTGGAGGTCGCGGCCCGGCACGGCGCCGGCTACGTCAGCGCGCACACCGACCACGTCGCGCCCCGGACCGAGCCGCACCGCCCGCGCTACGAGGACGTCGTCGCCTCCGTCGTGGACCAGACGGTCGCGCTCGCCGAACGCGCCGTCGCCGAGGGCGTGCCCGCGGACGGCGTGCTGATCGACCCGGCGATCGACTTCTCGAAGAACACGCTGCACAGCCTCGCCGTGCTCCGGGAGATCGACCGGATGGTCGCGACCGGCTGGCCGGTGCTGCTGGCGATGTCGAACAAGACCGTGGTCGGGGAGTCCCTCGACGTGCCGCTCGGGGAGCGGCTCACCGGGACGCTCGCCGCGACCGCGCTGGCCGCCGACCGCGGCGTCGCGATGGTGCGGGCGCACCAGGTCCGGGCAACCCGGGAGACCTGCGAGATGGTGGCGACGGTGCGCGGCGAGCGCAGGCCGTCGCGGACCGTGCGGCTGCTCGCGTGAGCGCGAACCACCTGGTCTGGCCGCCGGACCGGGCGGGGCCGATCGACGCGGCCGGGCTGGAGGAGCTCTACCGGTACCCCGACGGTCCGGTACCGCGGGTCGTCGTCAACTTCGTGTCGAGTGCGGACGGAGCGGTCACCGTCGAGGGGAGCTCGCGCGGGCTCTCCACGCCGCCGGACCGGCAGGTCCTGGACCTCGGGACCGACCTCGCCGACGTCGTCCTCGTGGCGGCGGGCACCGCGGTCGCCGAGGGGTTCACCGGTGTGAAGCCGGGCGAGCGCGCCGCCGGTCGCCGGGCCCGGCACGGCCTGCGTGAGATCGCCGCGACCGCCGTCGTCACGGCGTCCGGACGATCGTTGCCCGCGGACGCGCCGGTGCTCACCGACACGCTCGTCCCGACGATCGTGTTCACCTGTGCCGCAGCGCCGTCGGAGCTGCGCGACGCGTGGGCCGCGGCGGGCGCCGACGTCGTCGTGACGGGGGAGCACGACGTCGACCTCGCGGCCGTCGTCGCCGAGCTCGGCCGGAGGGGCCTGAACCGGATCAACTGCATGGGCGGTCCCGCGCTGTTCGGCAGCATGGCCGCGGCCGGGCTGGTGGACGAGCTGCGGCTGACCGTCGCACCGTTCCTGGTGTCCGGCGACGCAGGCCGGATCGCCCGCGGGACGGGCCTCGATCCGGTCCGCCTGACGCTGCTGTCGGTGGTCGCCGCGCACGACACGCTGCTCGTCCGCTACGCGGTGTCCCCCGGGCACGAACACTGAGTGTCTCCTGCAAGATGACTCCGTGCCCCTGCCCGCGAACACGCTGACCGACGGCGTGATCGTGATCAGCCCGTTGCGGTGGGAGGACGTCGAGCCGCACCTCGCGGGCGAGGACGAGGAACTCGTCCGCTGGCTGAACGGTGGTCCCGGCTCACGGGCCACCGTGCACGCGCACGTCCGCCGCTCGATCGAGCGCTGGGCGACCGACGGTCCGAAGCTCTCGTTCGGCATCCGCGTGGACCGGGGCGTGACGCTCTGCGGCACGATCGACGCCGACCTCGACCCGGAGCCCGCCACCCGGCAGGCGGGACTGGCCTACGGGCTGTACCCGCGGTTCCGCGGGCACGGGCTGGCGACGCGCGCGGTGCGGCTGGTCTGCCGCTACCTCGGCGAGCGCGGCGACGTGGACCGCGTGCTGATCGACGTCGACCCGGCGAACGGCGCGTCCTCGCGGGTGGCCGAACGGGCCGGGTTCCGGTTCGTCCGGCACGTCAGCGTCGACGAGGACGACTTCGACCGCTACGAGTTCGTCGTCCGCGTCCCCCGCTGAGCCGCGGTCCGGCACCGGCCCCGGACGCGAAACGGCCGCCCGTGCCACGCTGCACGGACGGCCGAGGGGAGCGTGCGTCAGGACAGGCCGGGGGCCTGGAGGTTCGCGACGCTCGGAACCTGGAACGCCTGGGTGTCGGCCAGCGACGGCAGCGAGTCCGAGGAGGGCGTTGCCGCGGTCGGGGTGGCCTTCGTCGGCACGGCGCCGGTCACGTTCTGGCCGCCGAGCGACATCGTGTTGTCGCTGGTGGACGGCACGGCGCCGGTCAGGGTCGACTCGACGTTCGACGTGTCGGGGACCTGGTTGTTCAGCAGGTCGCTGCCGGGCTGCTCGGCGGCGGAGGCCTGGCCGACGAAGCCGGCGCCCAGTACGGCGACACCGGCGCCTGCGAGCGACAGCCGCAGCGCGTTCCTCGCGAACGTGTCCATGTGTAGTGCCTTTCGGTGTGACGTCGGGGAGCGTCTCGGGGCCGGAGCCCCGGAAAGAGCAACGAGATGGACCAACGACGGTTCCTCACTGGAGCCGTTCGGGCCTGGATCGTCACTCGGAGCGGTGACGATACTGCTCCGGGTGATCGAGGACGTCACCCGGGCGAGATGTTCAGCCCTCGTGCTGCAGCGCCAGCGGGTCCGACACGACCTTCGCGATGTCCTGGCCGTCCGGCGTCAGGAAGTTCTGGACGTTCTCGGTGTCCAGCAGGCCCTGCGGAGTGGGAACCGTCTGCAGCGGGGAGAACGAGCCGCCGCCCGGGAACTGCGGGAACGGCGACGCGGTCTCGTCCGCGTCGGTGAAGTCGGCCGAGTCGCCGCCCTGCGGCGCGTAGTTGTCCTGCACCTGTGACGTGTCGGGCAGCGCGGCCGGATCGGTGTTCGGTGTCGGCTCGTCGTCGGCGAACGCCTGGCCGGCGAGTCCGGCACCGAGTGCGGCGGCGCCTGCGCCGGCGAGCGAGACGCGGAGTGCTGTGCGTGCGTAGGAGTTCATGCGTGGGTCCTCCGGACGATCGGGGGAGCGAGGACGACGGCTGCGGAGCCGGCTCAGAGCTCGGGGAGGGCGACGGCGTCCGAGACGGTGGGCAGCACGAACGTGTCGAGCGATGACGGGGCGAGCAGGTACTGGGGCGCCGGCACGGTCGGCAGCGCGACCAGCGAGGTCGCGTCCGGTACGGCTGCGGTCGGGTCGGCGGTCATCAGGTTCGACGAGCCGGTCTCCGGTGCGTCGTCGGCCTTGTCGGCCTCGTCGGCCGAGGCCTGACCGATGTAGCTCGCGCCGAGCACCACGACTCCGGCTCCGGCGAGCGAGAACCGGAGTGCGTTGCGGGCGAAGGTGTCCATGCGGTTGCGGTCCTTCGGATTGACGTCGGGGAGCGTCGGGGTGTGGGGA
Source organism: Pseudonocardia endophytica (assembly GCF_004339565.1). Taxonomy (GTDB): domain Bacteria; phylum Actinomycetota; class Actinomycetes; order Mycobacteriales; family Pseudonocardiaceae; genus Pseudonocardia; species Pseudonocardia endophytica. The sequence continues at coordinate 3,596,753 of NZ_SMFZ01000001.1, read as the reverse complement.
GCACCCGCATGTGTAACGAATCATGGCCGCTCTGGTTGCGCTCCGTCGCAACGAACTCGGTGAACGCGCTATCGGCCCAACCGGTTGCGCTGAATGCTCCGCCTGACCCCGGTCGGGTTACGACAGGTGGTGGTCCGGCGCGGACGGCGGGGAGGATGGCCGCGTGCGGAGGTCGTGGGCGTTGCTGACCGGGACGCTGGCCGGGACGGTGGCGACGGCCACCGCGGCGGGGACGGCACTGAGCTGGCACTACTCGACGGTGTTGATCAGCCCGCGGCCGCGGGTCGCGTACCCGGAGCGGGTGATCTCCGCGCAGGGTGACGCCGTGACGGTGCGCCGCAGCCGGGCCGTCGCGCAGCCCGGCGTGTGGGGTCTGCGTCAACCCGTCGGGGACGACGGCACGGAGCAGCTCGCCGTGCTCGGGGACGTCGTCGGGGCCGACGGCGGCTACGTCGTGCGGTCGTGGCTGTCCGGACCGCGCCCGGTGACCGGGCCGGCCGTCGTCGACGCCGGGCCGTTCGATCCCGACCCGTCCGTCAGGGGACTGGCGTTCACCGAGGTCGACGTCCGCACCCCGCTGGGTCCGGCCCCGGCGTGGGAGATCCCCGCGCCGGGAGGCGACGGCATCGGCGGTGACTGGGTGGTCGCCGTGCACGGGAGGGGCAGCTCACGGCGCGAGGCGCTGCGGATCGCACCCGCCCTGCACGCGGCCGGGCTGTCCCAGCTGGTGATCAGCTACCGCAACGACGCGGGTGCGCCGCAGGCTCCGGACGGCCGGTACCACCTCGGCGACACGGAGTGGGAGGACCTGGAGGTGGCCGTCCGGTACGTGCTGGGCCGCGGTGCCCGTCGGGTCGTGCTGTTCGGGTGGTCGATGGGCGCGGCGATCGGCGGGGCGTTCCTGGGCCGCTCGCGGCTGGCCCGCCGGGTGGCCGCCGTCGTGTGGGACGCGCCGCTGCTGGACTGGCGCTCGACGCTGCGGCTGCAGGCGGCGAACCGGCACCTGCCGACACCGCTCGTCGGGCCGGCGCTGGCGTTCACCGGTCTGCGGATCGGCTTCGACGTCGACCGGTTCGACCTGGTCCGCAACCCGCCCGCGGTCCGTCCGCCGACGCTCGTCGTGCACTCCGACGCCGACACGGCCGTGCCGGTGGCGGGCAGCCGGGCACTCGCGAGGGCCGCCGACGCACTCGACTGGCCGCTGCGCTACGTCGAGGTCGCGGGCGTCGAGCACACGGCGAGCTGGAACGCCGATCCGTCCCGCTACGAGCGGGACGTGACCGGCTTCCTGCGCGACGTGCTGGGCTGAGCGGGGTCCTCAGGCCTCGGTGCGGTCCTGGCCGTTACCCACCGGCTTGCCGAACAGCTGGCCCTCGCTCGGCGCCGTCGTCGAGGTCGGGGTGCCCGGGTCGGTCGGCTTCGGGCGGCTCAGCGCCAGCCGCCAGCCCCAGACCGACAGCGCGGTCAGCCCGATCAGCGCAAGGATCCACGGCAGGCGCCGGGTCTTCGCGGTGCCCGGGTCGATCGCCTGGGCCAGGGACTCGCGGACCTCGTCGAGGCCCTCGGACGCACGCGTCGCGAGGTCCGAGCCGACGATCGACACGGCGTCGCCGAGCGATTCCGCGGCGCTCGCCGCATCCGATCGGGCACGCGTCCAGTTGCGACTGGCTTTCGTCATCGACCTGCCTCCCGCGGGGGTATGTCTGTCCTGGCACGATGGTAGTCGTGACCGAACCAGGAAACGCGAAGACGACCGCGACGCTGCGGACCTCCGAGGGCGACATCCGGATCGTGCTGTTCCCGGACCACGCCCCCAAGACGGTCGCGAACTTCGTCGGCCTCGCGGACGGCTCCCAGGACTACAGCCGCCCGAACGCGAGCGGTGGCGACTCCGGGCCGTTCTACGACGGCTCGATCTTCCACCGTGTGATCAGCGGATTCATGATCCAGGGCGGCGACCCGACCGGCACCGGCCGCGGCGGCCCGGGCTACGAGTTCGGCGACGAGTTCCACCCGGAGCTCAAGTTCGACCGGCCGTACCTGCTGGCCATGGCGAACGCGGGCCCCGGGACGAACGGCTCGCAGTTCTTCATCACGGTCGGGCCGACCCCGCACCTGAACCGCCGCCACACGATCTTCGGTGAGGTCGCCGACGCGGAGTCCCGCGCCGTCGTGGACCAGATCGCGCAGACGACGACCGGCCAGGCCGACCGCCCGCTGAACGACATCGTCATCCAGCGCGTCGAGATCGAGCAGAACTGACCGGCCCGGCCGCACCCCCGCCGGGTCCGCCCGAGGCGGTACCGGTCTGCGCCCGGCACCCCGACCGGCCGACCCGGCTCGGGTGCTCGCGCTGCGGACGTCCGGCGTGCCCGGACTGCCTGCGCGAGGCGTCGGTCGGGTACCAGTGTGTCGACTGCGTGCAGGAAGGGGTGCGTTCGACGCCCCGCTGGCGCAACGTCGCCGGCGCCCGGCGGGTCGGACGGCCGGTGGTGGTGCCCGCGCTGATCGCGGTCAACGTCGTCGTGTTCGCGCTGACCGTGGTCGCCGCGGGCAGCCTGAACCGCAACGACGCGTCGGCGCTGTTCCAGTACGGCTCCCTCGTGCCGGGCCTGGTCACCGACGGCGAGTGGTGGCGTCTGATCACCTCGGGCTTCCTGCACTTCGGCCCGATCCATCTGCTGTTCAACATGTTCGCGTTGTTCGTGATCGGCCGTGAGGTCGAGGGCGTGCTCGGACGGGCGCGCCTGATCACGGTCTACGCGGTGTCGCTTCTCGGCGGGTCGGCCGCGGTCATGCTGTTCTCGAGCCCGGCCAGCCAGACTGCGGGCGCCTCCGGTGCCGTGTTCGGCGTGATGGCCGCGCTGGCCGTCCTCGCGCTGCGCCTGCGTGTACCGGCCCGCCAGGCGTTCGGCCTGATCGCGCTGAACATCGTGATCAGCATCGTGGTCCCCGGCATCTCGCTCGTCGGGCACCTGGGCGGGCTCGTGGCCGGAGCCGCGACCACCGCCGCGCTGGTCTACACGCCGGCGCGCAACGGCCCGGGTCTGCAGATCGCGGCCGTGTCCGGCGTCGTGGTGGTGCTGCTCGCCCTGATCGGCGTCTCGGTCGTCTGACGCCCGGAGCGCGTCACCCGAGGCGGGCGTGCAACGCCTCGGCGACCTCCTCCGGGTCCTCGCCGAGCTCCAGCCGGCCGAGCACGACGAGCCGCTCCCCGTCGTCGACGGCGGTGCGCAGGTCCAGCTCCAGCAGTGACGTCTCGCGGCCGAGGCGACGGGTCCGCAGGACGCGTATCCCGTCGACGCGTGACCACGGCACGTGCAGGCTCCACGTGAGCCTGCGGACCGTGAGCCCGTCCGGTCCGGCGCTCAGGCGGGGCCGCGCGCGCGTGCCGGACAGCGCGGCGAGACCCAGGCCGATGGTCGCGACAGCGGCCAGCAGCTGTCCCGGGGCGTCCGCCGCGGCGACGCGCAGCAGCACGAACCAGGCCAGCGCGGCCACGGCGAGCACCCACGCCATGACGACGAGCCCACCTGGCGTCGACCACTCCTGCTGATCACTCATCGTGATCATTTCGACTATCCACAGTAACCATCCACACTGGGGATGGACTTACACGCGTGTGTTTCAGCAGCTCAGCGCCAGCGCATGGTCATCAGCAGGCCGATCACGATGAGCGCGAAGCCGATGAGGAAGTTCCAGTTCCCGAGCGGGACCATGAACGGCACCTGGGCGCCGCTCGACCCCGGACCGGCCAGGTAGCTCACCACGAGCCAGGCCAGACCGATCACCCACATCGCGATCATCACGCCGATGTAGACCGGATGCGTCGGGCCGGCCACCTTGACCGGCGTCCGGCTCGTCGTGGGCGGCGTGTAGTCGCTCTTCTTGCGAACCTTGGATTTCGGCATCGGACCTCATCGAACGCTGTTTCCGTGCGGACGGCCCCGTGTATCTGGGCCGGGGAGCTCGCCGTCCACCGTAGCGTGGATCGGGGACGGTCGACCTGTCAGACCCCGGCGACCAGTTGCTCGACCTCGGCGCCCAGGGCCGCGACCGTCGCCTCCGGAACGGCGTGACCTGCGGTTCCGAGCCAGTTGGCCAGCAGCCGGTGCCCGTGCTGGGTGAGCACCGACTCGGGGTGGAACTGGACTCCCTCGATGGGCAGGTCCCGGTGCCGGACGGCCATGATCAGGCCCGACTCGGTGCGGCCGGTGACCTGCAGCTCCGGCGGGAGATCGTCCGGCCGGATGGTCAGCGAGTGGTAGCGGGTGGCGACGAACGGCGACGGCAGCCCGCGCAGCACCCCGACGCCGTCGTGGTGGACCAGCGACGTCTTGCCGTGCAGCAGCTCCGGGGCGCGCTCCACGACGCCGCCCCACGCCACGCCGAGCGCCTGGTGGCCCAGGCAGACGCCGAGCAGCGGCCGTCCGCTACGGGCGGCGGCGTGCACGAGCTCGATGCTCCGACCGGCCCGCTCCGGCGTTCCGGGGCCGGGGCTCAGCAGCACGGCTCCGAACTCGTCGACGTCGGAGGGCTCCACCTCGTCGTTGCGGCGCACGACCGGCTCCACGCCGAGCTGGGCCAGGTACTGGACGAGGTTGTAGACGAAGCTGTCGTAGTTGTCGACGACCAGGACCCGCATCCGGTCTCCCTAGTTGTTGAACGGGAACCCGGGACCGAACGTGCTGTCCCCGGTGTTGCCGCCGCCGTTGTTCTGACCGCCCGCCGCGCCGACGACGAGCTGGACCTCGGTGTTGCCGTCGGACTGTGAACCGCCGGACGGCGATTGGGAGAGCACCTTGTTCACCTGCGAGGTGTCCGAGACCTGCTGGGCCTGCAGGCGGTAGGCCAGCCCGGCCGCGTCGAGCTGGTTCACCGCGTTGCGGTAGTCCTGCCCGACGACGTTCGGCACCTGCTTCTGGTTCCCCTTGCTGATCTGCAGGGTGATCGTGGCGTTCTTCGAGACCTTGGTCCCGGCCGACGGGTCGGTGCCCACGACGGAGCCCGCCTGGCCGCCGCCGTCGACGGTGCTCGTCGTGACGTTCGTGAACCCGGCGTTCCGCAGCGTCGACTGCGCCTGGTCCGCGGACTGCCCGGACACGTCCGGCACGGCGACCGTGGTCTGCTCCTTGCCGATCACGACGGCGACCGGTGTGTTGCCGGGGACCGTGACTCCGGGACCGGGGTCCGACGAGATGATCTTCCCGACCTGGTTCGAGTCCGACGTCTCCCGCTCGGTCTGGCCGCCGAGCCGGAGGCCGGCCCCCTGCAGCAGGGGCTGTGCCTCGTCGATCGTCTTGCCGGTCAGCGCCGGGACGGTGGCCTGCGCGGGCCCGGTGCCCACGAAGATCGTCACCCGGCTGTTCTCCGGGACACTGTTGCCGCCGCCGGGGTCGGTACGGACGACCTTGCCGACCTGTGCCGTCTCCGACGGCTCCTGCTGGAGGTCGGGCAGCAGGTTCGCCTGGGTGAGGGCGCCGCGGGCCTGGTCGGGCGTCTGACCGAGCACGTCCGGAACGGTCACCGCGGACGCGCCGCTGGTGCCGAACATCTGGTACCCGACGAACCCGAGCAGCCCGAGGACCGCGATCACGGCGATCCAGATGCCGATCTTCTTGCCTCGGCCGCCGCGCGGCTCGTCGTCGTAGTCCGGGTGGCCGGGCGGGATCGTGTGCCTGCCGGTCGGCGGACCGCCGCCCCCGGCGTACACCCGCCGGGTCGGGACGGCGGCCGTCGCGTCGGACTCCATCAGCTCGGTGCGCTCGTACTCGCTCATCACCATCGGCGCGAGCACCGGCTCACCGTTGCGCACCCGGATCAGGTCGGCGCGCATCTCGGCGGCCGACTGGTAGCGGTTCGCCGGGTTCTTGGACAGCGCCTTGAGCACGATCGCGTCCAGCGCGGGCGGCACCGACGGGTTCAGCTCCGACGGGGCGCGCGGGTCCTCCCGCACGTGCTGGTACGCGACCGCGACCGGGGTGTCGCCGGTGAACGGCGGGTCGCCGGTGAGCAGCTCGTAGAGCACACAACCCGCGGCGTAGACGTCCGACCGCGCGTCCACCGACTCGCCGCGGGCCTGCTCAGGGGACAGGTACTGGGCGGTGCCGATCACGGCGGCGGTCTGGGTGACGTTCTGGCCCTCACCGAGCGCGCGGGCGATGCCGAAGTCCATCACCTTGACCGCGCCGGCCCGATTGATCATCACGTTGGCGGGTTTGACGTCCCGGTGGATGATCTGGTGCCGGTGCGAGAAGTCGAGCGCCGCGCACACGTCGGCCATCACCTCGACCACCCGCTGCTGGGACAGCGGACCGGTGGTCTTGACGATCTCGCGCAGCGTCTGCCCGTCGACGAACTCCATGACGATGTAGGGCAGCGGGCCGAACTCGCTCTCCACCTCGCCGGTGTCGTAGACCGCGACGATGGCCGGGTGGTTCAGCGACGCCGAGTTCTGCGCCTCGCGACGGAAGCGCAGCTGGAACTGCGGATCGCGCGCCAGGTCGGCGCGCAGCACCTTGACGGCGACGTCCCGGGACAGGCGCGTGTCCATCCCGTGGTGCACCTCGGACATGCCGCCGTAGCCGAGCGGGTCTCCCAGCTCGTATCGCTCGGACAGCAGACGGGGTGTCGTCATCAGCTCAGGTTCCCGGGGTCGGTGGCGTACACATCATGCCGTTCGGGGCCGTGTCGTACCGGCCCGGCGTGTCCGGCTGCGCCGGAACGGCGGTACGGAGGGCTCATCGGACGACTACCGCCGATGATCCGTACCTGCCGGTCTCCGGCGGCCGTCCGCCGTCCGCCGGACCCACGAGGTCGCCCTTCCATCCGATGACGGTACCGGTGGTACCGGTCACCGACGTCGCGGTCAGCGCGCTCAGCGAGCCCCCGCGCAGGATCAGCACCGCGATCGCGATCGCGACGAGCGCCAGCAGCACGAACAGCACTGCCAGGAACGCCCTGCTCCGGCCGGAGCGGCGCGGTGTCATGTCCAGGGGGCCGGACGGGTGCTCCACACGGTGCTCGGCCGGCCGGACCGGACCCACCGACGCGTGCCTGCCGGAGTCTGGCGGTGGCTCGACCGGGCGACGCTGCGGGGGAGGGACCGGACTGCGCCGGTTCCCGGTCGCCCACGGCGCCTCCGCGTCCGGCGGGGTCGACGTCCTGGCGGGCGCGTCGTCCGGGTACGTGGAGCCGGGATCCGCCTGCCGCATCGGTGGCGGGGGACCCGCACGGCCGGGTGGTGGCGGACCGGGCCTGCGCGGAGCCTCCGGCGCGAACCCGGCCGGGCCACGCCCACCCGGCGGCGGGCCGCCGGGGATCGGACCGGAGCCGGGTGGCGGGGTAGCGGGTGCGGGCGGCGCCTGCGGCTCGGCCCGGACGGTCGAGGTGGCCGGGTCGCCGGAGGCGATCCCCGCGGCGGGCGCCGGACGGCCGTCGCGCACGGCGGCGACCGCTGCGGCGAACTCGGCGCCGTCCGCGTAGCGCTGGTCCGGGTCCTTGACCAGCACCGAGTAGATCAGCCCGCGTACCCGCTCCGGGATCGACGACGGCAGCGGCGGCGGGTCGTCGCGGACCTGCATCATCGCGACCGCGACGGCGCTGTCCGCGCGGAACGGCCGGTGCCCGGCCAGGCACTCGTACCCGACGATGCCCAGCGAGTAAACGTCGCCCGCCGGTCCGGCCTCCTCGCCGCTGGCCTGCTCGGGGGCGATGTAGTGGGCGGTGCCCATGACCATCCCGGACCGGGTGACCGGCACCGCGTCCGCCGCCTTCGCGATCCCGAAGTCGGTGAGCTTCACGACGCCGTCGGTCCGCAGCAGGATGTTGCCCGGCTTCACGTCGCGGTGCACGAAACCGCGCGCGTGCGCCGCCTGCAGGGCACGCGACGCCTGCTCGAGCACGTCCAGCGTGTCGGACACCGGCATCGGACCCCTGCCGATCCGGGTGGACAGCGGCTCGCCGCGCACCAGCTCCATGACCAGGTAGGCGGTCCGGCCGCCGCCCGCCGGGCCGTCGTCCTCGCCGTAGTCGTGCACGGCGGCGATCCCGGAGTGGTCGAGCGAGGCGACCGTGCGTGCCTCGATCCGGAAGCGGTGCAGGAACTCCGGGTCGTCGGACAGGTCGGCCTTGAGCACCTTGACCGCGACACTGCGGCCCAGGCGGGTGTCCTGGGCCTCCCACACCTCGCCCATGCCACCGACCGCGATCCGCCGGTCCAGGCGGTACCGGTCCGAGATCAGCTGACCGGTGGCGAGCGCGCTCATCCGGTGCCCCCCGGCGAGGAGGGGCACCGGACGGCGCCGGGTGGTCGGGAAGCGGTCACTGGCCGCCTCGCAGCGCCTCGGCGATCACCGCGCGGCCGACCGGTGCCGCGACCGAGCCGCCGGTCGCCTCCAGCGCCCGGTTGCCGCCGTTCTCCACGATCACGGCGATGGCGACCTTCGGGTCCTCGGCCGGCGCGAACGCGACGTACCAGGCGTGCGGCGGCGTGTTCTTCGGGTCGGTGCCGTGCTCCGCGGTGCCGGTCTTGGACGCGATCTGCACCCCGGTGATCTTCCCGCCGCCCTGGGTGCGGTTCTCCGAACCGATCATCAGGTCGGTCAGCGTGGACGCGACGTTCTGCGGCATGGACCGGCTCATCCGGTCCGGCTCCGTCGTGTCCACGACGTCGAGCTGCGGGCTCTGGATCTCCTTGACCAGGTGCGGGGCGACGGTCTGGCCGCCGTTCGCGATCGACGCGACGATCATGGCGTTCTGCAGCGGCGTCAGGCGGACGTCGCGCTGGCCGATCGCCGACTGCTGGGTGGACGGCGTGTCGGACATCGGGCCGACCGACGACGGCTGGACGGTCATCGGGATCTGCAGGTCCGAGCGGCCGACGCCGAACGACTCGGCCTGCGCCCGGATCTTGTCGGCGCCGAGCTCGCCGCCGAGCTGAGCGAACGCGGTGTTGCAGGACCGGGCCAGCGCGTCCCGCAGGGACGCGGTCGCACCGGTGCCGCAGGGCGTGCCGTCGTAGTTCTCCAGCGTCGTCGTGGAGTCGGCCAGCGTGATGTTCGGCGCGGCCGTGAGCTGGCTGTCCGGGGTGAAGCCGTTCTGCAGTGCGGCCGCCGTGTCGACCAGCTTGAACGTCGATCCGGGCGGGTAGATCTCCGAGATCGCCCGGTTCGTCAGGACGTCCGGGTTCTGCGCGGAGTCGGCCTTCCACGCCTGCTGCTGTTCGGCCGCGTCGTGGCTGGCCAGCGGGTTCGGGTCGTACGACGGCGTCGAGGCCATCGCAAGGATGTCGCCGGTCTGCGGGTTGAGCGCCACGACGGCACCCTCGAAGTTCTTCGACGACATCTGGTCGAACGCGACCTTCTGGACGGCCGGGTTGATCGTCGTCACCACGTTGCCGCCCGCCGGGTCTCGCCCCGTGATCAGGTCGGACACGCGCCGGACGAACAGCCGGTCGTCGGTGCCGTTGAGCACGCCGTCGGTGGACCGCTCCAGCCCGCTCGATCCGTACACCGTCGAGAAGAACCCGGTGACCGGGGCGAAGGCCGGGCCGTTCGGGTACTGGCGCAGGTATTTCAGCCGGTCGTTCGTCGCGACGCTCTGCGCCAGCACCTCCCCGCCCGCGGTGATCTGGCCGCGCTGGCGGGAGTACTCGTCGATCTGGACGCGCTGGTTGCGCGGGTCGTCGCGGTAGGCACCGGCCTGCACCACCTGGACGTAGGTGGCGTTGCCCAGCAGGACGACCACCATCACCATCACGGCGAGGGCGACGCGGCGGACCGGGCGGTTCACTGGTCCCCTCCGCGCGGACGCTGCACGAGCTCGGTCCCGGCCTCGGCGATCGGGGCGCGGGGCTTCTCGGGCCTGCGCGGCAGCGGCGCGCGCGCCACGTGCGAGATCCGGAGCAGGATCGCGACGAGCGCGTAGTTCGCGACCAGCGACGACCCGCCGTAGGACAGGAACGGGAGCGTCAGGCCGGTGAGCGGGATCAGCTTCGTGACCCCGCCGATCACGACGAAGATCTGCAGTGCGACCGAGAACGAGAGCCCGGTGGCCAGCAGCTTGCCGAACGTGTCCCGGACGGCGAGCGCGCTGCGCAGACCGCGGGTGATCAGTACGAGGTAGGTCACCAGGATCGCGGCGAGCCCGATCAGCCCCAGCTCCTCGCCGAGGGAGGACCAGATGAAGTCCGACTCGGCGAACGGGACCAGGTCCGGGCGTCCCGCGCCGAGTCCGCTCCCGCCGACGCCGCCGGTGCCCATCCCGAACAGGGCCTGTGCCAGCTGGTAGCCGCTGCCGTCGTAGTCGGTGAACGGGTCGAGCCAGATCTCCACACGCGTCTGCACGTGGCCGAACAGGTTGTAGGCGATGACCGCGCCGCCGACGAAGAACAGCAGCCCGATGACCATCCACGAGACCCGCTCGGTGGCCGTGTAGAGCATCACCAGGACGAGGCCGAAGATCAGCAGCGAGCTACCGAGGTCGCGCTCGAACACCAGCACGCCGATGGACAGCCCCCACGCGGCCAGCAGCGGGGCCAGGTCGCGGGCGCGGGGCAGCTCCATGCCGAGGAACCGGCGGCCCGCCGTGGAGAGCAGGTTGCGCTTCTGCACGAGGTACGCCGCGAAGAAGATGATCAGCAGGATCTTCGCGAACTCGCCGGGCTGGATGCCGCCGACGCCGGGGATCCGGATCCACAGCTTGGAGCCGTTCACCTCGGAGATCGACGACGGCAGGATGCCGGGGATGGCGAGGAACACCAGTCCGGCGAACCCGGCCGTGTAGCCGTAGCGGGCCAGCACCCGGTGGTCGCGCATGAAGATCAGGACGGCCACGAACAGGACGAGTCCGAGCACCGTCCAGCCGACCTGCGGCGTCGCCATCGACGACGGGATCTCCCGGCCGAGCAGCTGGGCCCGGTCGGCCTTGGCCAGGTCGATCCGGTGGATCATCACCAGGCCCAGGCCGTTGAGCAGCGCGACGGCGGGCAGGATCAGCGGGTCGGCGTACGGGGCCCACTTGCGCACGGCCATGTGCGCGCCGGCGAAGAGGACCAGGTAGGCGAGCCCGAGGTAGAGCAGCGACGTCGTCAGCGTCTGCTCCTGGTTCGCCTCGACGAGCACCAGCGCACCGGTGGTCAGCACGGCGGCGAACGCGAGCAGCAGCAGTTCGACGCCGCGCCCGGTGGGGAGAGGCGCGGCGGCGTCGGAGGTCGGAGCAGGGGTGGCGGGTGCGGCCATCAGCTCGTGTTCCGGCAGTTCGTGCCCGGCTCGGCCTTCACCGTCGGCAGCGGTGTCGTCGTCACCGGCGGCTGGCCGGGAGCCGGCGGCGGGAGCACGACCGGTGCGGGCGGGGGCGCCAGCGTCGAGCACAGCGGCAGCATCCGGTCGCGCAGGCGCAGCACGGTGGCGTGCGCGCCGTCGAGCCCGTCGGTCGAGACGATCCCGTCGGTGACCTGGCTCCGGACGGTCTGCGGCAGGTCGTCGAGCCCGATGTCGGAGCGCTCCGCCACCGACTGCAGCGGGATGCCCAGCGCCGTGCCCCGCACGCCCTGGTAGATCGCCACCTCGTTGTCCGCGACGCTCACGTAGTACTGCTGCATCACCAGCGTGCGGGCCAGCCACGCACCGAGTCCGAGCACGATCACGACGCCGAGCACGATCGCCACCGGCCGCAGCCCCCTGCGCCGCTTCGGCGCGGGCGTGGAACGGGGCTCGAGCCGGACCGGCTCGGTCTTCTGGGTGCGCGGCAGCGTCGTGGCGGCCGCACGGAACGCCGACGTCGACCCGGCCGTCGAGTCCTCGTGGCGGTAGTCGCCGTCGTCGCTGCGGTGGTTGCGTCCCGCCGACCCGCCGATGATCGGCGCGTCCTCGCCGTAGTCGACGTCGACGACGTCGGCGACGATGCAGGTGATGTTGTCCGGGCCGCCGCCGCGCAGGGCGAGCTCGATCAACCGGTCGGCGCACTCGCGAGGGTCGGCGTAGTCGAGCAGCGTGTCCCGCAACGTGTCGTCGCTGACCGGGCCGGACAGGCCGTCCGAGCAGAGCAGGTAGCGGTCGCCGGCGCGGGCCTCGCGGATGGTCAGCGACGGGTCGACGTCCTGACCGGTGATCGCGCGCAGCAGCAGCGAGCGCTGCGGGTGGTTCTCCCGCTCGTCCTCGGTGATCCGGCCCTCGTCGATCAGCGACTGGACGAACGTGTCGTCCTTGGTGATCTGGGCGAACTCGCCGCCGCGCAGCTGGTAGGCCCGGGAGTCGCCGACGTGGACCATTCCGAGCCGGGAGCCCGCGAACAGGATCGCGGTCAGCGTCGTACCCATGCCCTCGAGGTCGGGGGCGTCGGCGACGTGCCTCGAGATCGCGTCGTTGCCCTCGTGGGTGGCCGCGCGCAGTTCGGCGAGCAGATCGTCACCGGGGACGTCGTCGTCGAGGGGAGCGAGCGCGGAGATCACCAGCGAGGAGGCGACCTCGCCGGCGGCGTGGCCGCCCATGCCGTCGGCGAGCGCGAGCAGACGCGGTCCCGCGTAGACGGCGTCCTGGTTGTTCTGCCGGACCAGCCCACGGTCACTGCGGGCCGAGTAACGCAGCACCAGTGTCACGGGGCGGCTCCGGCTTCGGTCGGGGCTCGTCGCGGCGATCTCATGCGGGAGTCGTCATGATCGCAACTCGATCACCGTCTTGCCGATGCGGACCGGGACCCCGAGGGGGACCCGTGTGGGCCCGGTGACCTTAGCCCTCTCGAGATAGGTCCCGTTCGTCGACCCGAGGTCCTCGACGTACCACTCCTCGCCCTGCTGCGAGATGCGCGCGTGCCGGGTGGAGGCGTAGTCGTCGTCCAGCTTCAACGTGGAGTCGTCGGCCCTGCCGATCAGGATCGGCCGGGAGTCCAGCGTGATGCGGCTGCCGGCGAGGGGGCCCTGTGTGACCAGCAGTTGACGCGGCGTACGGCTGCCGCGGCCCGCCGAGCGCACGCGTCCTCCACGGGAACCGCGGCCCGGCAGCACCGACCGCAGCCCGGAGGCCGCGTACAGGTCCGACCGCACCACCTGCAGCGCGAGCAGCACGAACAACCAGAGCAGGGCCAGGAATCCCCCTCTGGTCAGCTGCAGCACCAGTTCCGGCACTCACTGCTCGCTTTCGTTCCCCGCGGCGGCGCCGGAGGCACCGGCGCGTGCCCGACCGGTCAGGTTCCGATCGGGTCCACCGCATCTTTCCGTACCGCCGCCGGGTCTCAGCCCTGGGTGCGGAACACCAGGCTGGAGTGCCCGACGCGGATCACGTCGCCGTCGGTCAGCTGGCAGCTCTGGACGGGGCTGTTGTTGACCGTGGTGCCGTTCGTGGAACCGAGGTCGTTCAGCGTCGCGATCTGGCCGTCCCACGTGACCTCGAGGTGCCGGCGGGAGACGCCGGTGTCCGGCAGCCGGAAGTTCGAGTCCTGGCCGCGGCCGATGACGTGGGTGCCCTCGGACAGCTGGTAGTTCCGGTTCGAGCCGTCGTCCAGGATCAGCATGGCGGCGAGCGCCTGCTGCTGGCCCCAGCCGCCCTGCTGCTGGCCGTAGCCGTCGTAGCCGGGCTGCGCGTAACCCTGCGGGGCGCCGTAGCCGCCCTGCTGGCCGTAGCCGTCGTAGCCCTGGTCGTAACCAGGCTGGGCGTAGCCCTGCGGGGCGCCGTAGCCGCCCTGCTGCTGGCCGTAGCCGTCGTAGCCCTGGTCGTAACCGGGCTGGCCGCCGTACCCGGGCTGACCCGCGTAGCCCTGCTGCTGGCCGTAGCCCTGCTGGTCGTAGCCGGGCTGGCCGCCGTAGCCCTGCTGGCCGTAGCCCTGGTCGTACCCGGGCTGCTGGCCGTAGCCGGGCTGCTGGCCGTAGCCCTGCTGGTCGTAGCCGGGCTGGCCGCCGTAGCCCTGCTGGCCGTAGCCCTGGTCGTAGCCGGGCTGCTGGCCGTAGCCCTGCTGGCCGTAGCCCTGCTGGTCGTAGCCCGGCTGCTGCTGGCCGTAGCCGCCGTAGCCCTGCTGCTGGCCGCGCTCCTGCTCGTACCCCGGGGGCGCGTAGGTCTGCTGGCCGTATCCGCCGGGGGCGCCACGGTCGTATCCGTACTGCCCGTTCTCTTCGGGGTGGCCCGGTTGCTGGCTCATGGGTGCTTCTCCTGCGGTGCGAGCTCTGTTGGCGGCCCGACGGGAAGCGTCGGGGTCGACAGCCGAGCGGGTGCGGAACTGTCCCGTGTGCAGCGCCTCGGAGCGCTCCAGAAAGACTACGACCTCACCGTAGGTGTCCCATCCCTGGTCGGTGAGTTCCCTTGCCACGTGCGCGGACAGGGACGCGACGACCCCGTCCTCGTCATCGGCCATGCGGTCGAGATCACTGGGGCTGAGCAGCACCGTGTACCGGTTGGGCGCCAGTAGGCGTCCTCCCGCGAGCTGCTCGATGTGGTCCTCGGCTTCCCTCAGCAGTGCCTGTGCGACTTCCTGTGGGACGACACTGCCCCCGAAGACCCGCGCGAAGGCGTCGCCCACCATCCCCTGGAGACGGCGCTCGAAGCGATCCACGCGGCCCAAATGATCTCCTCCATAACGAGTCGGCGTGTCGGTGACAGAGGCGATCGTATCTGTGCTAACCGACACGGCTTCGACCCCGGGTGGGCGAGGGGCGGTACCCCCCGCACGGCGCCCTCCGGGGCAGGTGCTAACTTTTCTGTCGTCAGGGCGAGTGGCGGAATGGCAGACGCGCACGGTTCAGGTCCGTGTGTCCGTAAGGACGTGAGGGTTCAACTCCCTCCTCGCCCACACTTCGAGCTTCACCTCCTCCCTCACGATGGTTCTCGCTTTCGGTTGCGGGCGCCATCGCTCGTTCTGCTGTCCCCGTGCCGGACGGGTGTCACCCGTCGCGGTCACGCATCGCAGGGCGCTCCGGATGATCGGCCATGACGACGATCTCCGCCAGGTCTTGCGGTACCCGTTCGCGGTCGTAGCGCTCGTAGGCCTCGACGGTCCACCGCTCGTCGTCGGGCAGCAGACGTCCCAGTGCGCCGGGCGACATCCGCAGGTGCACGGTCAGCTCCGCGTCGAGGCCGCGGCCGAGCATCCGCGCGCCGGCCACGACGACGACGCCGTCCGGGCCGATGTCCTGCGGGGCATCGCGGAACGACCTGTCGCGCACCGGGTCACGCAGCCGCGGCAGCACCCTCCCGGACCCCTCCGGACCGGCCGGGTCGAGCACCTCGCGCCGGAGCGCGTCGTCGTCGAGCCAGCCGTCGAGGAACATGTCGACGTCGGTGTGCCCCAGCTCCAGGCGCACGGACGCCGGTCGCAGGAAGTCGGCCGCACGCACGACGACGACCGGTCGCCCGCGCAGGCGCAGCAACTCGGCGACGGCGTCGGCGAGCGCGTCCGCCCCGGAGGGCGGGGCACCGTCGAGCAGCACCCTGGCGCGTCCCGGCGTCGCCGCGGCGCGTCCGACGACGTGCTCGGCGAGCACGGCGGGCGTGACCGGGCGGTAGGCGCCGCCCTGCCGCTCCGTCGTGCCGGCCACGATCGACCCTCCGGTGCTTGTCCCGCCGTTTCCGGTGCCCAACACTAGGTGGGTGAGTCCGGACGAGTCCGGTCCCGGTGGTGCGCTGCGGCGGGCCCTGCGGATCGTCGAGGCCGTCGCCGACGCGGGCGACGGGATCACGGCGAAGGCACTCGCCCGTCGGCTGTCGATGTCGTTGCCGACCGTGTACCGGCTGCTCGGCGCGCTCGTCGAGGAGGGCTACCTGGTCCGCCTGCACGCCGTGCGCGGCTACGGGCTGGGCTACCGCGTCGTCGAGCTGGCCCGCGGGCTCACCGACCACCTGACGCCACCGCCCGCCGTCCGCGAGATGCTCGCCGAGCTGCACGCCGACGTCGGGGCGGCCACCTACCTGGTCGTGCTGCGCGACACCGACGTCGTGGTCGCGCACGCGGACTCCTGCACGGCGCACCCCGGCGTCGCCGGGCTGCGGATCGGCGAACCGGTCCCGGCGCACGCGACCGCGCTCGGCAAGGCCGTGCTCTCCCTGCTCGCTCCCGGGCAGCTCGGCGACGTGCTGGCCCGGTCCGGCGTGCGGGCGCTGACGCCGAGCACGCTGACCGACCGGAGGCTGCTCGACCGCGAGCTGCTGCGGGTGCGGTCGGCGGGTGTCGCGGTGGACGTCGAGGAGTACACCCGCGGCACGGCCGGGATCGCGCTGCCGCTGACCGCGGGCGCCCGGTTCAGCGCCGTCGGGGTGTCGGTCAGCCGAGCCGAGTTCGGCACCCGCCGGTGGGAGCTCGAGCGCGCGGTCCGCGACCTCGCGGCGCCGCTCTCCCGTCTGCTCGCCCCGGCGGGGGCGGCGTCCTGAGCCCTAGTGTCCCGGCATGGCTGATGCTGCGCCGCTGGTGCGCTACGAGGTCGACGCCCACGTCGCGACGATCACCTACGACCGTCCGGAGAAGCTGAACGCGATCGACGGGGCGATGCGGCGCGACATCAACGCCGCGTTCGACCGCTTCCGCACCGACGACGAGGCGTGGGTCGCGATCGTCACCGGCGCCGGGAGGGCGTTCTGCGCCGGTGCCGACCTGAGGTCGGAGACCGGGGACCCGGCGGGTGACTTCCCCGGCAGCTTCTGGGAACGGCCCACCGTGAACTCGCTGGAGAGCGGCTGGGAGATCTTCAAGCCCATCGTCGCCGCCGTGAACGGGCCGGCCGTCGGCTACGGCGTCACGCTGCTCACCTGGTGCGACTTCGTGATCGCCTCGAACCGTGCGACGTTCTCGTTCCCGGAGGCGCGGATCGGCGTGCCGACGATCGTCGGTGCGATCCGGCTGCCGCGGATGATCAACCGTCAGTACGCCATGGAGCTGCTTCTCACCGGCGAGACGATCGACGCCGACCGCGCCCACGAGATCGGACTGGCCGGGTGGGTGGTGGAGCACGACCGGCTGCTCGACGACGCCCGCTCGCTCGCCGCCCGACTGACCCGCGCGGCGCCGCTGGCCCAGCGCGCGATCAAGGAGATGTCCGTGCGCGGGGCCGAGATGGGCACCACGGAGGCGATCCGGTTCGGGGAGACGCTCCGCCGGGTCGCGGCCGCCACCGACGACGCGGCGGAGGGCAAGGCCGCCGCCGCGGAGAAGCGCGACCCGGTCTGGCGGGCCCGCTAGTGCCGTGTCGCGCAACGTTGGTGCCGGAAGCGCCTGGGCCTCCGAGATCGGTGCCGAACGTTTCGCGATGCGGCACTAGCCCCTGGCGATCTCGGCCAGCTCGTCCAGCTCCTTCAGGACCGCGGACCGCGCATCGCCGTCCGGGCCCGGGTCGGCGAGCTCGAACAGCACCCTGTCCACGCCGGCGTCCACGTAGGACTGCGCCGCGGTCGCCTTCTTCGCCCCGCCGTAGATCGTCACCGGGATCCGCCCGCGCCACGCGTCGGCGGCCCGGCTCTGCAGCTCCTCGACCCGCCGCGCGAACTCCTCCAGGCCGTCCACCGGCACGCGCAGCGGGATCCAGCCGTCGCCGTGCGACAGCACCCGGTCCAGCACGGTCGGGCCGCCGCCCGCGATCAGCACCGGCGGCACGCGCGTCGGCTTGGGGTAGGACCACACCGGGTCGAACGAGACGACCTCGCCGTGGAACTCCGCCTCGTCGGACGTCCACAGTGCACGCAGCGCGTCCAGGCGCTCCAGCATCTCGGCGGTCCGCCTGCGCGGGTTCACGCCGTGGTGGGCCATCTCCTCGACGTTCCATCCCGGACCGACGCCGAACTCGAACCGCCCGCCCGCGAGCCGGTCCACGGACGCGACCTCCTTGGCCAGGTTCAGCACGTGGTGCTGGTTGACCAGGCAGACGGCCGTCCCGAGCACGACCCGGTCGGTGACCGCGGCCATCGCGCCGAGCACGACGAACGGGTCGAACGTGTGCGAGTACCGCTGCGGCAGCTCGCCGCCTCCGGGACGTTCCGTGGCCCGGCTCGTCGGGATGTGCGTGTGCTCGGTGACGAACAGCGACTCGAAGCCGCGTTCCTCGACCGCGCGGGCCAGCTCGACGGGGTCGATCCCGTAGTCGGTCACGAACGCCGCCACACCGAACTCCATGCCGGCGATCCTTTCACCTGGCGGAAGAGCGCGGGCGACGGATCCGCGCCGCGGCTACGTTTCGCCCATGTCCGTCCGCACCGAACCGCCCTTCCGCGCCGACCACGTCGGCAGCCTGCTGCGCCCACCGGAGCTGCTGGACGCCCGTGCGAAGCACGCCGCGGGCACCCTGGACGACGACGGGCTGCGTGCGGCCGAGGACGCCGCCATCGCCGCCGTCGTCGCACTGCAGGAATCGACCGGCCTGCGCTCGGCCACCGACGGCGAGTTCCGCCGCACGTCGTGGCACATGGACTTCATCTACCAGCTCGGCGGCGTCACGAAGACGTCAGGGAAGGTGGAGGTGAAGATGCGCAACGCCCAGGGGCAGAACAACTTCGCCTCGGCGGGCATGGCCGTCGACGGCCGCGTCCACCTGCGCGAGCCCGTCTTCGCCGAGGCGTTCGACTATCTGAAGGCGACGACCACGACGGCGATCCCGAAGCTGACGATCCCGTCGCCCAGCATGGTCTACGCCCGCGGCGGGCGTGCCGTGATCGACGAGACCGTCTACCCGGACGTCGAAGGGTTCTGGGCGGACCTGTCGGCGGCCTACGCCGACCAGCTCTCCGCGATGTACGAGCGGGGCTGCCGCTACCTGCAGCTCGACGACACCGCGCTCGCCTACCTGAACGACCCGGCGCACCGCGAGGAGCTCAGGGCCAAGGGCGACGACCCGGAGACCCAGCACCTGCGCTACATCCGCCAGATCAACGCGGCGATCGCCGACCGCCCGTCGGACATGGCCGTGACGACCCACATGTGCCGGGGGAACTACCGGTCGTCATGGGCGGCAGAGGGCGGCTACGACCACATCGCAGAGGCCCTGTTCGGCGAGCTCGACGTGGACGGCTTCTTCTGCGAGTTCGACGACGAGCGCTCCGGTGGCTTCGAGCCGCTGCGGTTCGTGCCGCCGGGCAGGCAGGTGGTGCTCGGGCTCGTCACGACCAAGAGCGGCGAGCTCGAGGACCCCGACGTGATCAAGCGCAGGATCGACGAGGCGTCGAAGTACGTGCCGATCGACCAGCTCTGCCTGTCCCCGCAGTGCGGGTTCTCGTCCACGGTCGAGGGCAACGCGCTGTCGATCGACCAGGAGAAGGCGAAGCTGGAGCTGATCGTCCGCGTGGCCGACGAGGTGTGGGGTTAGTGCGGCACTAGCCTCGCGCGGGTGAGCGACACACCGCTGTTCGACCGCGTCCTGGCCGGGGCAGCCCCCGGTGCCCGCCTCCTCGACGTCGGCTGCGGGGCGGGCGACCTGCTCGCCGCGGCGGCCGCGGCCGGTCTGACCGTGTCCGGCGTGGAGGTGGACCGCCGTCCGCTGTCGCTGGCCGAGCAGGCCGCGCCCGGTGCCGACCTGCGGATCGGCGACGCGCACGAGCTCCCGTTCGCCGACGACGCGTTCGACCTGGTCACGCTCGTGCAGGTGCTGGAACACGTGACGAACCCGGTCGTGGCGCTGCGCGAGGCCTCGCGGGTGACCGCGCCGGGCGGTTCCGTGCGGGTGAGCGTCTGGGGCGCTCCCGAGGAGTGCGACGCGTCCGTGATCGGCGCGTCGCTGGCGCCCCTGACCGGGGCCGAACCGCGGCCGCAGCGGGGCGACGGCGCGCCCCCGCTGACCGACCCCGACCGGCTGACGAAGCTCACCGAGCTCGCCGGCCTGACCGTGCGCGGGATCGAGGTCGTCCGGGTGCCGGTGGACCACGAGGACGAGGACGATCTGGTCGCCGGTGTGCTGGCGTCCGCACCGGGGCGGCACGCGGCCCGCGCGGCAGGCCCCGGCGCGGTGCGCGAGGCGGTGCTCAAGGGCCTGGAGCCGTTCCGTCACGGCACCGGCTTCCGCCTGACCGACACCGTCCGGGTCCTGGACGCCGCCCCGGCCTGACGCCCGCCCTTCCCGAACGAACGGCACCTTCGGGCAATCACGTTGCTCGAAGGTGCCGTTCGTTCGGGAGTGCGGCTAGTGGTTCGCCGCTTCGGGTGCGTAGCGGATCTTCAGCAGGGACTTGCAGTACTCGCCGTTGGTCTCGATCCCGACGCGCTGCAACCGGGCCCGGCGCAGGTGCAGCGGCACCTGTTCGGTGGTGACCCGGCTCCCGTCGGGGTGCAACAGGAGCGGGGCGTCGTCGCCGGCCGGGAGGCCGATGGCCTCGCGGCGTGTGCGCATCCGGCCCAGTTCCGCGGTGTCGGCGTCGGTGCCGGTCAGCTCGCCGAGGGTCATCGCGGCCAGCTCGTCCGGTCCGGCGCCGGCGTCGACGAGGGGTTGGGCCACCCGGTCCTGGCCGGCCATCGCGGCCTTGGACAGGAACGTGCGCCGCAGCTCGTCGAGCTCGGCCGCGGCCTCGCCGTTGACCGAGCCCTCGAAGGACTTGACGAACCCGGCGTGTGCGGCGACGCCCCCGTTGATCTCCTCGGAGGCGGAGTGGTCGGCCAACGTCACGGACGCCCTGTTCACTCCCGGGATCGCCATCACCGCGTCGTAGGCGTCGGCGACCATCAGGAACGAGAAGTTCGGGGCGCAGAAGAACGTCGGCAGCCGGAGCCCGACCGTGACGGCGACACCACCACCGGCGTCACCACCGGTGTCGCTGTCGCTGTCGGGGTCGGGGGTGACGGTGCACGTCTCGACGAAGTCGAGGTCGGTGATCGGCTCGTCCAGTTCGGGATCGAGCACCGTCCCCAGTGCGGACCACACGGCCTGCCGGTCGACTGTGCCGCGGTCGGCGTCGAGCGCAGGCCCGGCCGTCATGCCTGAGCCACCGCCTCGTCGGAGAGCTGCATCTCGGCCGGGACCGGGATGTCGTAGAGGCGGGCGGCGTTCAGGCCGAGGATCTTCTTCTTCGACGCGGTGGTCAGGCGCGGGTAGTCGGCGAACTGGTCGTCGTCGGGCATCTGCCAGTCGACCAGGCCCTCGACCTGCCACTTCGGTGTCCAGATGTTGTAGTCGCCGCCGAAGAGCATCTTGTCCTCGCCGACCCAGAACAGCAGCTCGCCCATGACCTTGGCGAAGAACTTCGGGCGGGCGTGCATCAGGCCGCCGACGACGACCGACAGGCCGGCGTAGACGTTGGGCTCCTGCACCGCCATGAAGCAGAAGTCCTCGATGCGCGGCAGGCCGACGTGCTCGACGATGAAGTTCAGGCCCTGGAAGTCGGTGGCCGCGTGGTCGACGTCGGCGACGTCGAACGCGTCCTTGTCCAGCGGCCAGATCGTCGGGCCCTTGTGCACGTGCACGTTCTTGATGCCCAGGTCCTGCGCGTGCTGCAGGAACTTGTAGGCCTCGGGGTCGGTCAGCTTGTAGCCGCGGGAGTCGCCGTGCCACTCCGCGGTGTAGAGCTTGACGCCCTTGTGCTTGTACTTCGCGACGTCGGCCTCGAGCTGGCGCAGGCCGGCGTCGCCCTCGCGCGGGTCGAAGCGGCCGTTGACGATGACCTTGTCGCCCAGCTTCTCGAGCATCTGGGCATTCTGGTCGGCGGTGTTGAAGCCGTTCTTGTACCACTCCTTGAGGTACGTCGACTGGAAGATCGCGACGTCGACGTGGCCCTCGGTGAACATGTCGCGCTCGAAGTCCTCGGGCGAGACCTTCAGGTAGTGCTCCCAGTCCCAGTGGGTCTCCGGCGGCCCGAGCTGGTGGTAGCCGTAGAAGCAGTCGATCCAGCCCTTGGCGTACTGCTCGGCGCCCTCGACCCAGTTCTCCCGGGACGCGTCCCAGAAGTGCGAGTGGGAGTCCACGACGAAGTACTTCTCGCCATCCTTCTCGTACGACATGCGAATCCTCCTGCTGCGACGTCGGTGCCGCGTGGTGGTGGGTAGGAGTGGATCTACGGAACGAGGATCGCCCGGCCGCGGACCTTGCCCGCGTCCAGGTCGTGCAGGGCGTCCAGCGCCGAGTCGAGCGGGTACTGCTTGGTGTGCAGCGTGACCTTCCCGGCCTGGGCCAGGACCATCAGCTCGGCGAGGTCGTTGTAGGTGCCGACGATGTTGCCGATCACGTTCTTCTCGCCGGCCACGAAGTCGAGGGTCGGCGCCTTGAACTCGCCGCCGTAGCCGAGGTTGAACTGGTAGCCGGCCGGGCCGGTCATCTGCCAGGCCTCGAGCTCGACGCCCTGCTCGGCCACGTAGTCGAAGACCACGGTGCCGCCTCCGCCGGTCAGGTCCTGCACGGCCTGGACCTGGTTGCCGTCGGCGACGACCGTCTCGTCAGCACCGATCTCCTTGGCCAGCTCCAGGGCGGCCGGGTTCTTGTCCACCACGACGATCTTCGTGGCGGTCAGGGCCTTGAGGACCTGGATGCCGATGTGGCCGAGGCCGCCCGCACCGATCACGACGGCGCTGGTGCCCGGGTAGAGGTACGGCACCGCCTTGCGCACCGCGTGGTAGGACGTGATGCCCGCGTCGGCGAGCGCGGCGACGTCGGCCGGCTTGGTCTCCGGGTTCAGCTTGACGCACGACCGCGCCGTCGTGCGCATGAACTCGGCCATGCCGCCGTCGTTGTTGGACAGGCCGGGGAAGAACGCGTCGCCGGTGCACTGCATGTCCCGGCCGGACCGGCAGCCGAGGCACAGGCCGCAGGACGGCTGCGGGTGCAGGATCACGGTGTCGCCGACCGCCACGTTCGTGACGGCCTCGCCGACCTCGTGCACCCAGCCCGCGTTCTCGTGACCGATCACGTAGGGCAGGTCCGGGTTCTGGATGTCGGCCCAGTCGCCGTTGACGATGTGCAGGTCGGTGCGGCACACACCGGCGCCGCCGATCTTGACGATGACGTCGAGCGGCCCCTGGATCGTCGGCTCGGGAATGTCGTCGATCTTGGGGTCTTCCTTGTACGCGTGCACCCGCACGGCCTTCACGGGGGACCTCCTGGAGTCGGATGCGCGACGGTGCGCATGTGGTGGGTGCGTCGTGGGCGGTGTACGGGCACGGCGGCGGGAAACCGGGTGTCCGCGGTCACACCGATCTCAATGCCACTGGAGTGGGCCGACAAGGGGGTCCATTCTCTGTGGGCGCAAAACAAGACAAATCGGTCAGAAGCGAGCGCTCGACGCGCACGCGGATACCCGCCTACCGGGCGGTAACATCCAGCGCATGGCCGAGGACGCGAGCTGGGTGGCGGACGCGATGCGTGCCGCCGTGCCGTGGGTGACCACCGCGGGGATCGAGTTCGGTGAGATCACCACCGAGCGGGCGGTCGCCGTCCTGCCGGACCGCGATGATCAGCACAACCACGTCGGCGGACCGCACGCCGCCGTCATCTTCGGCCTGGGCGAGACCGCGTCCGGCGCCGTCGGGCTGGCGGCGTTCGCCTCCGCGGGCGAGGTGGCCACGCCGCTGGTCGTCCGCTCGGAGATCGGATACCTGAAGCTGGCCCGCGGCGACCTGCGGGCGGAGGCGGTGCTGACCCGTCCCTCCGGTGAGGTGCTGGCCGAGCTCGAGGCGGGCGGGCGGCCCGAGTTCGCGGTGGAGGTCGACGTCACCGACGGCAGCGGGCGGACGACGACCCGTCTGACCGTCGTGTGGACGCTGCGCCCGAACCGGGCGGAGGCACCGGCGAACGGTTAACGTCGCCGCTCATGAACGTGGTGATCGCAGGCGGACACGGGCAGATCGCGCTGCTGCTGGCAAAGCGGCTGGCCGGGGCGGGGCACGCGGTCCGGTCCCTGGTGCGCAACCCCGACCACGTGTCCGATGTGGAGGCGACGGGCGCGTCGGTCGCCGTCCTCGACATGGAGACCGCCTCGATCGCCGAGGTCGCCGCGCAGCTCGACGGTGCCGACGCGGTCGTGTTCGCGGCCGGGGCGGGCCCCGGCAGCACGGCGGAGCGCAAGGACACCGTGGACCGGGCAGCGGCGTTGCTGCTCGCCGACGCCGCCGCGAAGGCGGGCGTCCGCCGGTACCTGCTCGTGTCGGCGACCGGTGTGGACGACGAGCCGGATCCCGAGCGCGGCGAGGTCTGGGCCGCCTACATCGCGGCGAAGAAGGCCGCCGAGGACGCGATCCGCGCCGACCTGCTCCTGGACGCCACGATCCTGCGCCCCGGCAGGCTGACCGACGAGCCGGCCACCGGGAAGATCCTGCTCGCTCCGCCCCCGGTGGACCGCGACATGGGGGACGGTGATCCGCGGAGCGGAGACGGGTCGGGCACGGTGACCCGGGACGACACGGCGGCCGTGCTCGTCGCGCTGCTCGAGTCGCCGGGCACGGCCGGGCAGACGCTCGAGCTCCGCAACGGGTACCAGGACGTCGCGGCGGCCGTCGCGGAGATGGCGGACCGGGAGGCGTGACCGCGCGGCCGGGCGGGAAGATGCCCGCATGGCCGATGAGCAGGAAGCCGAGCGAGGCTTGCCGAGCGAGAGTCAGTACGACGTCGTCGTGATCGGCGCCGGGCCGGTGGGCGAGAACGCCGCCGGGTACGCGGTCCAGGGTGGGCTGTCCGCCGCGATCGTGGAGGCCGAGCTGCTCGGCGGGGAGTGCTCGTACTGGGCGTGCATCCCGTCGAAGGCGTTGCTGCGCACGCCGCAGGCGGTCGTGGACGCCCGGCGGCTGCCCGGTGTCACCGCCGAGTACGACCCGCAGGAGGTACTGGCGCGGCGGACGTACTTCACCGGCGACTGGGACGACGCCGGCCAGGTCGACTGGGCCGAGGGCGCCGGCATCGCGGTGTTGCGCGGACGCGGGCGGCTGGCCGGTGAGCGGACCGTCGAGGTGACCGCTCCGGACGGTTCGACGACCGTGCTGCGCGCCCGGCACGCCGTCGTCCTGGCGACCGGGAGCGTGCCGGTGACGCCGCCGGTGCCGGGCCTGGACACGGTACGCACCTGGGGATCCCGGGACGCGACGTCGGCGAAGGAGGTCCCGCCGCGGCTCGGCGTGCTCGGCGGCGGGGTGGTCGGCTGCGAGATGGCGACGGCGTTCGCGCGCCTCGGCTCG
The DNA here is from genome assembly GCF_004339565.1 of Pseudonocardia endophytica. Classification (GTDB taxonomy): domain Bacteria; phylum Actinomycetota; class Actinomycetes; order Mycobacteriales; family Pseudonocardiaceae; genus Pseudonocardia; species Pseudonocardia endophytica. Next base: position 3,571,706 of record NZ_SMFZ01000001.1, on the reverse strand, counting down.
CAGGTGACGCTGTTCAACCGGGGTGACCGGCTGCTGCCCTCCACGGAGCCGGTGGCGGGTGAGCGGGTCGCCGCAGGGCTGCGCGAGGCCGGTGTGGACGTCCGCCTGGACCAGGGGATCGACTCGGTCGCGCCCGCTGCCGGCGACGCGATCACGCTGACCGCGGGCGGCGGGACGATCGAGGTCGACGAGCTGCTGGTCGCCACCGGCCGTCGCCCTTCGACGCACGACGTCGGGCTGGACACGGTCGGGATCGAGCCGAGGGAGCTGGCCGTCGACGAGTCCTGCGCGGTCGCGGGCGCAGAAGGGTGGCTCTACGCCGTCGGCGACGTGAACGGCCGCGCCCTGCTCACCCACCAGGGCAAGTACCAGGCGCGGATCGCCGGCAACGCGATCGTCGCCCGCGCGTCCGGAGCCGCGGTGCACACCGGGACGTGGGGCGAGCACGCCGCGACCGCCGACCACCGGGCCGTCCCGCAGGTCGTGTTCACCGATCCCGAGGTCGCCGCCGTCGGGCTCTCGTCGGCTCAGGCGTCGGACGCCGGGATCACCGCGCGCACCGTCGAGATCGACATCGCGGTGGCGGGCTCGTCACTGCACGCCGACGGGTACGCCGGGCGCGCTGTGATGGTCGTGGACACGGACCGGGACGTGCTGGTCGGCGTCACGTTCGTCGGCCAGGACGTCTCCGAGCTGGTGCACGCGGCCACCATCGCGATCGTCGGGGAGGTACCGCTGTCCCGGCTCTGGCACGCGGTACCGGCGTTCCCGACGATCAGCGAGGTGTGGCTGCGGCTGCTGGAGACCTACCGCGAAGGGTGACCGTCAGGCGCTGATGCCGAGGTGCGACAGGAGCTCGACCTCGATCCGGTCCAGGTCCTTCGACACCGCGCGGTAGGCCGCCTTGCGGCGGTTCGCCGGCATCTGTTCGGCGGCGCGGACGGCCGCGGCGAAGTCGTGCAGCCGCGGCTCGTTCGACTCCACGAACGCCTTCGCCTGCGGGCTGCGCTCGGTCGACCCGTCGTCCTTCAGCTCCCCGAACGTCCTCGCGATCCGCGAGATCCGGGCGTGCAGGTGTCCGCCGCGGCCGCTGTAGCCGCCGAGCTCGTCCGGGGAGACGCCGAGGCGGCGTGAGCGGTGGTCGTCCCAGCGGTGGCGCAGCGTGCCGGCGGCGGCCATCGCGTACGGGGCGAGGACCGGCGCGACGACGCGGCTGAGCGCGAGGTAGCGCTTGGCGCGCGCGGCGTTCCACTCGTGCGCCTGCCGCTCCTTCTCCGCCTGCTCGATCGCCAGCTTGTCCGTCTTGGCCTGGGCCTTCGTGGCGGCCTGCTGGGCCTTCGCCTCGGCCTTGCGGGCACCGGCGTCCGCCTTCGCGGAGTAGCGCGCGATCTTGCGGTCGGCCTTGCGGTCGGCCGTCGAGAGCGTCGACGACGCGCTCTCCACGGCACTGCTCGCGACCTTGCGTGCCTTCTTCGCCGCGGTTGCGGCCTTCCTGCCCGCCTTGCGCTGAGCCTTCTCCGCACGACGGCCGGCCGCGTCGGCGCGCTCGCGGGCCTTCTCGGCCCGGTCGGCGAGCTTCTCGGCGGCCCGGTCGGCCTGCACGCGGGCCTCGCCCGCGAACTCGCTCGCCCGCTCGGAGGCGGTGCCGAGCGCGTCCTGCACGTGTTCGGACGCGGTGACCGCCGCCTCCCGGGTCGCCGTCGCCGCCCTCTCGGCCGCGGTCGGCTTCCTGCGCAGCAGTCCCATGAGTAGCTCCTCCCGACCCCGTGTGCGTCAGCACCACGGATCGACTCCGACGACGTCGGCCGCAGCTTAGGGCCGTCACCCGTGCGGGCGCAGGAGCAACACCGCCGGGGCGTGACTGTCGGGGGGTGTCCTTACCCTCGACCCGTGAGCACGATGACCGGGGACCGGGCGGGCACGGGTGGCACCGCCCGTTCCGTCCTGCTGGACGCGTCCGCACTGACCCGGTGTCGCAGGCGGGTTCACCTGGACCACGATCCGTCCGCGGTGGACGCCGAGCGCGCGCTGCCGGACCCGGCGGCCGAGCAGCGCCGGTCGGACGCCGAGCAGCACCGTGCGCAGGTCGGAGCCGTGCTGGCGGGGGCGTCCGGAGCCGGATGGCACGAGGTCGGCCGCGACGGATCGGCTGCCGAGCGGGCCGCGCGCACGGCCGAGCTGGTCGAGGCGGGCGCCCCGCTGATCTGGGGCGCGGTGCTGCCGGTCGACCGTGATGCGGGCAGGCGCGGGTCGGCCGATCTGCTCGTCCGCCGGCCCGGCGGCGGGTACGTCCCGCTGCTCGTGGTCCGCCGCAGGATCACCGATCCGGGTGAGGGTGCGCTGACCACCGCGCTCACCGACCCGTGGCCGCAGCGCGCCCGGCTCGACCCGGACCGCAAGGTCCGCTCCCAGCCGCGCGACCTGATCGCGCTCGCCGGCCTGACCCGCATGCTGGAGACCGCCGGGTGGGCGCCGCCGGACGCGGCAGGCCGGCTCGGCGGCGTGATCGGGATGGACGCGGACGTCGTGGTCTGGCAGGACCTGCTGGCCGGTCACTGGCCGGGTGGGCGGCACACGCTCGCGGAGTACGACGCGCGGTTCGCCGACCGCAGAGCCGTCGCCGAGGCGGCCGCGGCCGGGCGGGAGGCGCTCGCCCGGCCCTCGCGGGTCACGGAGTGCCGCCGCTGCCCCTGGTGGCCGACCTGCGAGCGGGAGCTGGAGGCGGTGGACGACGTCAGCCTCGTCGCGCACGGGGAGACCGGGCGGCTGCTCCGCGGCGTCGGCGTCGCCACGGTGGCCGAGCTGGCCCGCCTGGACCCGGCCGGTCCGCCCGCCGAGCTGCCGGTCCCGCTGCCCGGTCCGCCGTTCGCCGACCTGGTCGCGCTGGCCAGGGCCCGCCGGGCGGGGCGGACGGTGCTGCGCCGGGTGGAGTCCGTGCCGGTCCGCAGGGCGGACGTCGAGGTCGACGTGGACATGGAGAGCTTCGGGGAGGCCGGTGCCTACCTGTGGGGGGCGCTGCTGACCTACCCGGGCGGGGCCCGCGACGGCGACGAGGAACCGGGATACCGGGCGTTCGCCACGTGGCACCCGGTGCCGACGCCCGATGAGGGTCGCTCGTTCGGTGAGTTCTGGACGTGGCTGACCGCGGTGCGCCGGGACGCGGCGGCGAGCGGCCGCACGTTCGCCGCGTACTGCTACAACGAGCAGGCCGAGAACCGCTGGATGTTCGGGTCGGCGGAGCGGTTCGCGGGGGTCCCCGGCGTGCCGAGCACCGAGGAGGTGCAGGCGTTCGTGTCCGGCCCGGACTGGGTGGACCTGTTCGGTGTCGTCTCGGCCTGGTTCCTGTGCACGCACGGCAAGGGACTGAAGAAGATCGCTCCGGCGGCGGGGTTCTCGTGGCGGGACCCGGAGGCGGGCGGCGAGAACTCGATGCGCTGGTACCGGGACGCGGTCGGGATGGACGGCGTCGAACCCGACCCGCTGCAGCGCGAGCGGCTGCTGGCCTACAACGCCGACGACGTGGCGGCGACGCAGGCGCTACGGGTGTGGATGTCGTCGGACGCGATGCGGGGGGTTCCGCTGGCCTCCGAGATCTGAGGGCGACCCGACGCCCGGTGCCGAACGGACGGACGGGGCAGGATGCCGGTGTGGCGCCACGCGGATACGAACGGCTGGGCCCCTCCGGCGCGGTCAGCAGCACCCATCATCTCGGCACGGCGACGGCGGCGGCCGTACTCGCCCGCGGCGGCAACGCGTTCGACGCGGCCGTGGCGTGCGGCTTCGTCCTCCAGGTCGCGGAGCCGCACCTGTGCGGGCCCGGTGGTGAGCTGCCCGCCGTGTTCGTCACGGCGGCCGATCCGACGCCCAGGGTGCTGTGTGCCCAGGGTGTCGCTCCGGCGGCGGCGACCGTCGCCCGGATGCGGGACGAGGGCTGCACGATCGTCCCCGGGACCGGCCTGCTCGCGGCGACCGTGCCCGGTGCGTGGGACGGTTGGCTGACGCTGCTGCGGGACCAGGGCACGTGGGAGCTCGACGACGTGCTCGCCCCGGCTCTGGGCTACGCGGCGGCGGGGGTGCCGTTGGTCCCGCGGGTGCCGATGGCGATCGGAGTCGTCGCCGACCACTTCCGCGAGCACTGGCCGTCGTCGGCGGCGCAGTGGCTGCCGGACGGCCGGGTGCCCGCGGCGGGCGAGCTCGTCCGGCTGCCCGCGCTGGCCGCGACCTGGCAGCGGCTGCTGGGCGCGGCACGCGGGCCGAGCCGGGAGGCGCGGATCGACGCGGCGCGGGACGCCTGGTACCGGGGTTTCGTCGCCGAGGAGATCGAGAAGTTCTGCGCGACACCGGTTCGCGACGAGACCGGTCTGGACCACACCGGCCTGCTCTCCGCGCAGGACATGGCGGACTGGAGCGCGTCGTACGAGGACGCGGTGATCGCCCCGGCCGGCGCCGGGTGGTCGGTGGCCAAGTGCGGTCCGTGGTCGCAGGGGCCGGTGCTCGCCCAGCAGCTCCGCCTGCTCGACGGCCTCGATCTGTCGTATGTGGACGGTGTGGCCACCGCCGACACGGTGCACGCGGCGGCGGAGGCGGCGAAGCTGGCGTTCGCCGACCGGGAGGCCTGGTACGGCGACAGCGCGCCGGTCCCGATCGACGACCTGCTGTCCGACGCCTACACGGCCTCGCGGCGTGCGCTGATCGGTGACACCGCCGACGACGGCCTGCGTCCCGGCTCGCCCGGCGGGCGCGCACCGCGGATCGGCGAGTACGCGGCGACGCCCGGCGCGGGGCGTGGCACCGGGACGGACGGGCCGGGCACCGGCGAGCCGACGGTGAGCCGCGAGGGCGTGGCCCGTGGCGACACCGTGCACGTCGACGTCGTCGACGCGGCCGGGAACATGATCTCGGTGACGCCGTCCGGCGGGTGGCTGCAGTCGTCGCCGACGATCCCGTCGCTCGGGTTCTGTCTCGGCACGCGCGCGCAGATGTTCTGGCTGGAGGACGGGCTGCCGAGCTCGCTCGTGCCCGGCCGCCGTCCGCGCACGACGCTCAGCCCGTCACTGGGGCTGTACGACGGCGAGCCGCGGATCGCGTTCGGCACGCCCGGCGGTGACCAGCAGGATCAGTGGCAGCTGTGCTTCGTGCTCGCGCACACGCGCGCCGGACTGGATCTCCAGGCCGCGATCGACTCGCCGATGTGGCACTCCACGGCGTTCCCCGCGTCGTTCGCTCCGCGGGGGTGGGAGCCGAGAGGACTGGTCGTCGAGTCCCGGTTGGGTGCGTCGACGCTGGCCGGGCTGACCCGCCGCGGGCACCTCGTCGACGACGCGGGGGAGTGGGCGCTCGGCCGGATGTGCGCCGTCGGGCGGGGTGGGCCGGCGCTCCGTGCGGCTGTGGATCCGCGAAGCGGTGTGGGTGCGGCGATCGCGCTCTGACGGTCAGGAACGAGCGAGCAGCAGCGCCCCGCCTTTGATCAGGCAGACGAGGCCGATCACGACCCAGATCACACTCCAGACGAATCTCGGTATGAGGGTCTTCTTCGCCAGCAGGCCCGAGTCGACGGACTTGCCGAAGTGGAGGAAGGTCATGACGAGGCCGCCGAGCAGCAGATACCACACCATTCCGACGGCGACCGCCGCCCGGACGTCGGGCGTTCCGTCGATCAGCGTCCAGCCGACCCCGAGCACGATCAGCAGCGGTACCAGGAACGCCAGGCCCCACTTGCGGGCCGGGACGAGCGCCAGGATGCACAGGACGAGCGTCAGGATCAGCACACCCCATGCGTTTCCGTCCGCGATCAGCGCGGCACCGCCGAGGCCGAGCAACGGCGGTCCGGCATAGCCGACGAACGCCGCCAACACGAACGCCAACCAACCCGGTTCGGTCTTCCAGCTGGTCGCGCCATCGGCGTTGTCTTGGATCTCCCAGTCCTTGATCGGTTGCAACGTCGCGACGAGTGCGAGCATGTGAGCACCCTCGTGCGCCAAGGTCAGCGGATACCGGCCGATGTAGACGGCGAACACGAACAGCACCGCCATCGCCAGCGCCATCCCGTACGCCACGGGCTGGCCCACGATCGGTGCGATCTCCGGCATGGCGAACACTGATAGCCACCACGGTGGACGATTGCCACCCCTTGGTGCGAACTGTCACCCGGACGGCCCAGCGTTCGCCGAGGGCGCACGGCTTCGCGTCGAGACCGTGCGTTCGAACGCGTAACCTCGACGTCATGGTGTTCGGCTTCGGTCGTGACAGGTCCCGCATGGTGGACGCAGGGGACGCGCTGGCCGGCCGCTCGACCCCGATCCCCGTTCCGGAGACGCACTTCGTCAACGGCAACCGGCTGATCCCCCCGTTTCCCGATGGCATGGCCACGGCGGTGTTCGGCATGGGCTGCTTCTGGGGCGCCGAGCGCCTGTTCTGGGAGACCCCCGGCGTCTACTCGACGGCCGTCGGCTACGCGGGCGGCTACACGGAGAACCCGACCTACGAGGAGACGTGCACCGGACGGACCGGGCACACCGAGGTCGTCCTCGTCGTGTTCGACCCCTCCAAGGTCCGGTACGAGCAACTGCTCACGGTGTTCTGGGAGGGTCACGACCCGACCCAGGGCATGCGCCAGGGCGCCGACGTCGGCACCCAGTACCGGTCGGCCGTCTACACCGTGGACGAGCGGCAGGCGGAACTGGCCGAGGCGAGCGCGACGGCCTATGGCGACGCCCTTCGCGAGGCCGGGCGCGGTGGGATCACCACCGAGGTCGCCCCACTGACGCAGTTCTACTACGCCGAGGACTACCACCAGCAGTACCTCGCCAAGGTCCCGAACGGGTACTGCGGCATCGGTGGCACCGGCGTGGCCTGCCCGGTCGGCACCGGAGTGGACGCCGACCGCGCCTGACCGGCGCATCGGCTCGGACGAGCGCTCCGCTCGCTCGACCGGGCCGGCCGAGAGCTCCGTTCGCCCGACCAGCCGCGCTCGTCGGAGCCGGGCCGGAGCTCCGCTGGCCCGACGGTCCGGCCGAGAGCTGCGCTCGCCCGAGCGGGCCGTTCGGGAGCTCCGTTCGCACCGGTCGACCGCGGGGTCTGCCCGTAGGGTTGAGGTGTGGGCGGTGACCTCGCGTGGACCGTCGTGCCCGCGCCGTCGCCGGTGCACGGGCTGACGCTCGGTGTGACCGGGGCCGGACTGGTCAGCGTCGCGTGGGGTGAGGACCCGGACGTGCCGCAGGCCGCAGCGCGCCGTCTCGGGCTGGAGGTGCGGCACGAGCCGGATGCGGACGGTCTGACCGCCCGGGCCGCGTCCGTGGTCCGCGACTACCTCGCCGGCGAGGGCCGCACGTTCGACGTCCCGATCGACTGGCGCCTGACCGGTGGCACCGCCCGGACCGTGTTGCAGGCGCTGTACGCGCACGTCGGCTACGGGAAGACCGTCGGCTACGCGGAGCTGGCCGAGCTGTCCGGTGCCTACCCCGGGCACGGCTACACGGCCGCACGCGGCGTGGGCTCGGTGATGGGGTCGAACCCGATCCCGGTCGTCGTGCCGTGCCACCGCGTCCTCGCGTCCGACGGGCTCGGCGGGTTCGGCGGCGGGCGCCCGGTGAAGGAGTGGCTGCTCGCACTCGAGGGCGTCCTCCCGCCGACGCTGGACTTCACGACGGCCTGACGACCGCGGCCCGGACCGCGGGCAGCCCCAGCGATGCCGACGACCCGCCCCAGAGGCTGATCGAGCGACGAGCAGGGCGCGGGTGACCTGCGCCGGTGCCGGTCGGAGCGGTCGGAACCGCCGCAACGTGCCACTCGATCCCCTGCTCGAATCGACCGGCACGTTCCGGTTCTCACCAGCCGTGCGGCAGCGATCTGGTGCGTGACCCGGCTCGGGTGTGACCGTCGCGGGTATGGCGACCGAGCGGGCCGGTCGGGCTGCGCCGGCGTTCGCACGGCGGGCGTGATCGACGACCGCGCCGAGCTGCAGCCCAACGGGCGGAGTCGATCTCGGGACCCCGCTGAGCCGCATCTCGACGAGAGCACCCACCTCCGACGCGAACGAGGGGCACCTTCGAGCAATCACATTTGCTCGAAGGTGCCCCTCGTTCGGAAAGGCGGGACGGGCGGGGAGAGCAGGTCAGCGGGTCAGCGGACCTCGGTCTCCACGCGGTGCTGGCCGTGGTGGCCGTTCGTGTTCTCCGACGACGGGGCCGACGTGTCGGTCGGCGCCGGAGCCTCCGGCTGGAGCGTGGTGTCACCCAGCGGGTGTCCGAACTCGACGTCGGTGTGGGTCACCCGGCCGGCCTCCAGTGACACGACCGTCGCCACCGGCGCGTAGCCGCTGGTCGCCAGCGTGTAGGAACCGGCGGGCAGGCCCTCGAACGAGAACGTCCCGTCCACATCGGACACCGTCGAGCCGACGACCGTGCCCTCGGCGTCGATCAGCGTCGCGAGTGCGCGGGGCACCGGGTGCCCCTCCGGTGCCGCCACGACCCGGCCGGTCAGCCGGGCACGCTGCGGGAGTCGCAGGTCGCACTCGACCGTGCCCGCGGCCGGGACCTCGACGCCGACGGCGGCCGGCTCGTGGGTCGCCGCGGTGCCGGTGAGCGTGTAGCGACCCTCCGGCACACCGGTCAGGCCGAACCGCCCGGAGCGGTCGGACCGGCCGGAGATCAGCACGTCGCCGTTGGCATCGATCAGCGAGACGGACGCGTCGCCGACCCCGGTCCCGTCGCCGTCCAGGACGACGCCGCGCACCCCGCTGCTGCCGGACAGCAGCGCGTCGTGACGCACCGGCCGTCCGTCGACGGTGATCGTCGCCGCGTTCGGCGGCAGCGAGCCGCTCATCGCGACCACCAGGTACTGGCCCCCGGACGGCAGCGCGACCTCGTAGCGGCCCTGGGCGTCGGTGGTCGCCCGACCCTGCTGGCTGCCGGTCAGGTGGGTCACCGTGACGACGGCACCCGCCAGGCCGGTCCCGTCGGTGCGGTGCACCACGCCGTGGACGCCCGGACCGTCACCGGTCGCCGTCACACCGGACCCGCCACCCGCGGTCACCGCGGCGACCGGCTGCGGCGCCCCTGCCGGCTGCTCGATCGACTGGTTCGACTGGGTCGACTCGGACCTGTCGGCCATCGCGACACCCTCCGTCTCCTCGGTCCCCTCGGCCGGCAGGCCGGCCTCGGCACGCTTGCGTGCCGCCTCCTCGGCCAGCGCCGCCTGGGCGCCGGACATCGTGCGCAGTGGCAGTTCCTTGACGAACAGCACCAGGACGAAGCCGACGGCGATCACGCACGCGGCCACCAGGAACGCCAGCGTCATCGACTCGGTGAAGCCGTTCAGGAACGGCGCGGCCAGCCGGGCGTCGATCCGCTGCAGGAACGACGAGTCGGTCAGGACCGACGAGCCGAGGTTGCCTCCGCCGTTCTGCAGACCCTGGAGCACCTGCTGGTTGGCCGGGTTCGCGGCCACCGCCGGATCGGTCAGCGCCCCGCCGAAGCCGGTGCCGACGGCCGACCGGATCTGGTCGGCGATCTTGTCCCCGACCGTCGAGAACACGATCGACAGGAAGATCGCGGTGCCGAGCGTGCCGCCCATCTGGCGGAAGAACGTCGTCGACGACGTCGCGACACCCATGTCCCGCGCCGGGACCGCGTTCTGCACGGCCAGCACCAGCGTCTGCATGCACTGGCCGAGGCCGAGGCCCATCAGCGCCATCATCAGGTCGAGCTGCCAGAGCGGGATGTCCGCCGTGACGAACAGCCACATCAGGAACAGCGCGATCGCGATGAACGCGGTGCCGATCACCGGGAAGATCTTGTAGCGACCGGTGCGCGAGGTGATCTGGCCGGACACGATCGACGAGACCATGATGCCGCCGACCAGCGGGAGCATCAGGAAGCCGGACTCGATCGGCGTCGCGCCGTGCACGATCTGCAGGAACTGCGGCAGCAGCGCGATCCCGCCGAACATCGCCATGCCGATCAGCAGGTTGATGATCGCGCCTAGCGAGAAGATGCCGGTCCGGAACAGGCGCAGCGGCAGCAGCGCGTCGTCGCCGTAGGCCCGCTCGGCCAGGTAGAACAGCACGATGCCGACGGCGCCGATCACATAGCAGACGATCGCCGACGTGGAGCCCCAGCCCCACTCGCGGCCCTGCTCGGCGACGATCAGCAGCGGCACCAGGCCGAGGCTGAGCGCGACGGCACCGGGCCAGTCGATCCGCGCCGGGCGCTTGACGTGCGGGATGTTCAGCACGCGCATGACCACGACCAGTGCGACGAGGCCGATCGGCACGTTCACCAGGAAGATCCAGCGCCAGCCGGAGATCCCCCAGATCGAGTCCACACCGGACAGCAGGCCGCCGATGACCGGGCCGATCACGCTCGACGTGCCGAACACGGCCAGGAAGTAGCCCTGGTACCGGGCGCGCTGACGCGGCGGGACGATGTCGCCGAGGATCGTCAGCGCGAGCGACATCAGGCCGCCCGCACCGAGACCCTGCACCGCGCGGAACGCGGCCAGCGAGTACATCGACCAGGCCAGCGTGCAGAGCACCGAGCCGATCAGGAAGATCGAGATCGCGGTCATGAACAGCGGCTTGCGGCCGAAGATGTCGGAGAGCTTGCCGTAGAGCGGCGTCGTGATCGTGCTGGTGATCAGGAACGCGGTGGTGGCCCACGCCTGCAGGGACAGGCCCTGCAGGTCGTCGGCGATGGTGCGGATCGCCGTCGACACGACCGTCTGGTCGAGTGCGGCGAGGAACATCCCGAGCAGGAGCCCGCCCAGGATGGTCAGGATCTGCCGGTGCGTCAGTTCTCCGGGAGCCTTCTCGGTCTCCTGGGGAGCTGCTGTCGGGGCAGCAGCGGTGGTCATGAACGTTCTCCCTGGTCCTCGAAGGACTGATAGTCGTCACGGAAGCGGGCGAGCAGGCCGGTCAGCGCGGCGCGGTCCTCGGCGGACCAGCCGCCGAGAACGGCGGCGATGACACGGGCGCGGCGGCGGCGTTCGGTCTCGATGACCCTCACGCCCTCGTCGGTCGCGGCGAGGATGCTCGCTCGGCCGTCGCCCGGGTCCGCCCGGCGCTCGACCAGCCCGGCCTTGACCAGCCCGGCGACCTGCCGGCTGACCGTGGACGGGTCGGAGTGGAACGCGGCGGCGAGCTCGCCCGCCCGTTGCGGTCCCTCGACGTTGAGGTAGACCAGTACGTGGTAGCCGGCCATGTCGACCACCATCTCCGGCCGGTGGCGTTCCGCGGAGCGCTTGACCTGTCGGACGAGCAGGAACAGCTCCCGGACGACGTCGTCGGCCAGCTCGAGGTCGGCGCCACCGGGTTCGGTCCCGGTCGCTTCCACCGAAGGTCCGGCGTCGATGCTCACTGCTCGCCTCCTTTCGTCTTGCATCGAAATGCGTGTATCACGCAAGTAGTTGCCGGGCGCAAGCATGCGCCGGTTCGTTGCGCGACGCAAACGCTTTGCCCGTGACGTGCGACACCGCAGGATGTCGGGGTGGCGACCGTGACCGAGAACGTCTTCGACCCGCGGATCTTCGGCCGCGCGATCCCCTACGACGCGCTGCGCCGGCTGCGCGACACCGAGCCCGTGTCCTGGCAGGACGAGCACGAGGTGGACGGCTGGCCCGCGGGCCCCGGCTACTGGGCCGTCACCCGCTACGACGACGTCCGGCACGTCCTGCGCAGCCCGGCCGACTACTCGTCGTCGCTGGGGGCGACGCAGATCCGCGACCCCGACCCGTCGGACCTGCCGTTCATCCGCCGGATGGTCCTCAACATGGACCCGCCGGAGCAGGTCCGGCTGCGCACGCTCGTGACCGGCGCGTTCACCCGTCGGCGACTCGACCGGTCGGCCCACCAGGTCCGCGAGCGGGCCGTCGCGCTGCTCGACGCCGTCGCCGGCGAGCGGGCGTGCGACCTGCCGTCACAGGTGACCGACGACTTCCCGCTGCAGAACCTGTCCGACCTGCTCGGCGTGCCGCAGGCGGACCGGCCCTGGCTGCTGCGCTGGACGAACCGGGTGATCGGCTACCAGGACCCGGAGCACGCCGAGACGCTGACCGACGACGACGGCAAGCCGGTCAACCCGCGATCACCGGCGGCGTTGGAGGACATGTTCGCCTACGCCCAGGACCTCGCCGCCCGCAAGCGCGCCGAGCCGGCCGACGACGTGATGACCGCGCTCGTCGAGGCGGAGGTGGACGGCCGCGGGCTGACCGACCCCGAGCTGGAGATGTTCTTCTTCCTGCTCGTCATCGCCGGGAACGACACGGTCCGCAGCGCGCTGCCCGGCGGCGTGCTCGCGCTCGTCGAACATCCCGAGGCCTACGCCGCGCTGCGCGCCGATCCGGAGGCACTCCTACCCGGCGCGATCGAGGAGATGCTGCGCTGGCACCCGCCGGTGCTCACGTTCCGGCGCACCGCCGCCCGCGACCTCGAGCTGAACGGGCAGAAGATCGCCGAAGGGGACAAGGTCGTCGTCTACCACGTGTCCGCACACCGCGACGAGCGCCGCTTCCCCGACCCGGACCGCTTCGACATCTCGCGGACCCCGAACGACCACATGGCGTTCGGCCAGGGCCCGCACCTGTGTCTCGGCGCGCATTTCGCCCGCCTGCAGATGCGGCTGTTCCTCACCGAGTTCCTCACGCGCCTGCCGGAGGTGGGTCTCGACGGTGCCCCACGGCGGCTCACCTCGAACTTCATCAACGGCGTCACCCGCCTCCCGCTGCGGTGGTGAGCCCGCCGTAGCCTCCGCCCCATGGAGGTGACCCGACCGGTCGTGCGGACCGCGGTGCTGGCCCTGGTCGTCACGGCGTTCGCCGCCGGCTGCGCGCGGCCCGGCGAGCTCGGCCACGAGGACGACGCGCCGCCGCCACCACGACCTCCGGCCGCTGCCGCACCGGAGCCCGCTCCACCCGTGCCGGTGGCCGCCGCCGGGTCGGACGCCCGCGGGACGCTGGACGCGCCCGTCGAGATCCGGACGCCGGGGCCCGCCGAGTTCCTGGTGCGTACCGAGACGCTCGCCCCCGGCCAGAGCAGCGGCTGGATCACCCACCCGGGCGCGGTGATCTCCGTCGTCCGCTCCGGCACGGTCACCGTCGTGCAGCGCGACGCGTGCACGCCCGCGCCGGTCGCGCCGGAGCGCAGCTTCTACGTCGCCGACGCCACGCCGTACGAGATGCGCAACGACGGGCCCGACCCCGTCGTGCTGACCCGCAGCGAGCTGCTCGCCCCCGGTGCCGAGGAGCGTCGTCCCGCCGACCCGGCCTGCTGATCACTCGGAACGGGTGCGCGTTGTGGGACCATGGCGCCCGGGCACGGGCAGAGGGCGGAGACGTGGCGACGAAGACGGTCATCGCGGCGGACAACAGGGAGTGGCAGGTCCGCCGGAACATCGAGTGGTCGACACCGGCGATGGGCGACGAGTTCGAGCACGACGTCGACGGCGGCCGTGGCGCGATGGTGTTGATCCTGTCGTCGCTCGTGCTGTTCTGGGTGGTCGTGTTCGTGTGGCTCCCGGAGCACGTCTACATGCCGTGGTTCTACTGGCTGGCGATCATCGTGATCGTCGGGTTCTTCCCGGTCCGCTGGTTCTTCCGCCGCCCCTGGACGATCGTCGCCGAGACCCAGGGCGGGTACGACCTGCCCGCCGAGCACTGGACCGGCATGGTCCGCGGCCAGGCGGCGGCACGGGAGGAGACCCGCGTGGTGCTGCGCAGCCTCCGCACCCGCGCCACGCCCGGACACGCCGACAGCCCCCTGCAGCCGGTCAACTGACATGCCCGAACTGCCCGAGGTCGAGGCACTGGCCCACCACCTGCGCGAACACGCGATCTACCGTCCGGTCGCGCGCGTCGACGTGGCGAGCATGAGCGCGCTCAAGACGTTCGACCCGACGCCACAGTCGCTCGTCGGGCGGGTCGTCACCGGTGCCTCGCGGTACGCCAAGTTCCTGTCGGTGGAGTTCGCCGACCGCCCGGACGAGCCGCTGCACCTGATCACCCACCTGTCCCGGGCGGGCTGGCTGCGCTGGCACGACACGGCGTCCACCACACCACCGAAGCCGGGCCGCGGCCCGTTGCAGCTGCGGGTGCATCTGGACTCCGTCGGCGGGCCCGGCTTCGACCTCACCGAGCAGGGCACACAGAAGCGCCTGGCCGTGTACCTGGTGCGGGACCCGGCCGAGGTACCGGGTATCGCGCGGCTCGGTCCGGACGCGCTGGAGATCGGACGGGCGCGGCTCGGCGAGATCTTCGCCGGCGACACACGACGGCTCAAGACCGTGCTCACCGACCAGCAGACGATCGCCGGGATCGGCAACGCCTACTCCGACGAGATCCTGCACACCGCGAAGCTGTCCCCGTACGCGACGGCGTCCAAACTCAAGGAGGCCGAGCTCGACGTGCTGGCCGAGACGATGCACGCCGTGCTCACCGACGCCGTGGAGCGCTCGGTCGGGCAGGGCGCCGCGTCGCTGAAGGGCGAGAAGCGCTCCGGCATGCGGGTGCACGCCCGCACCGGCCTGCCCTGCCCGGTCTGCGGCGACGTGGTCCGCGAGGTGTCGTTCGCGGACCGCTCGTTCCAGTACTGCCCGACCTGCCAGACCGGCGGTAGACCGCTCGCCGACCGGCGCCTGTCCCGGCTGGTGAGGTAGCCGGTGCTGCTCGCGCAGGTCCTGGTGTCGCCGGCGACCGCCGTGACGGTCATCGCCGTCGTGGCGCTCGCCGCGATCGTCGCGTTCCTGTTGTGGTCGCGGCGCACGAAGCGCAACAACGCGTCGTCGCCGCTGGAGAAGGCGACGTTCTCCACGTTGCACACCGTCGCGCTCGCGGCGCCGGTGCTGCGCGAGGGGCTGTCCCCGCACTCCGCGTCGCAGGCGCTGCCGTACCTGCGCCAGCTGGTGGACACGACTGCGCTCGCGATGACCGACGCGCGGTGCACGGTTCTGGGCTGGGACGGCGGCGCCGACCAGCACAAGCCGGACGTGGAGGCCGTCGCGGACACGGTCGTGTCCACCGGCCGCCAGCAGCTGATGAGCCACACCGCGATCCGCTGCAACCAGCCCGGATGCGACGTGCGCGGCATCGTCGTCGTCCCGCTGGAGAGCGACGGCAACATCATCGGCACGCTGGCCGCGCTCACGCCGTCGACGGCGGGTCCTCCGGTACTGCGGACGACGGCCGAGGTCGCGCGCTACGTCTCCGGCCAGCTGGAGCTGGCCGAGCTGGACGACTCCCGCGAGCGGCTGAACCGGGCCGAGGTCCGCGCGCTGCGGGCCCAGATCTCGCCGCACTTCGTCTACAACGCGCTGACCACGATCGCGTCGTTCATCCGCACCGACCCGAACCGGGCCCGCGAGCTGCTGATCGAGTTCGCCGACTTCACCCGCTACTCGTTCCGCTCGGCCGGCGAGTACACGACGCTGACCGACGAGCTGGACAACATCAACCGCTACATCCGCCTGGAGAAGGCGCGGTTCGGCAACCGGCTGAACATCCGCCTGCAGATCGACAGCGAGGTGCTCAACGTCGTCCTGCCGTTCCTCGCGCTGCAGCCGCTCGTCGAGAACGCCGTGCGGCACGGCCTGTCCGGCAAGCCGAACGGCGGCACGATCACCATCCGGGCGGAGAACGCGGGTACCGAGTGCGTGATCGTCGTCGAGGACGACGGCGTCGGCATGGACCCGGACCGGCTGAACGAGGACCTGGACGACGCGCACCTGTCCGGCGCGCACGTCGGGCTCGGCAACGTCGACGACCGGATGCGCTCCGCGTTCGGTGACAACTTCGGCCTGGTCGTCGACACCGCGATCGGCGAAGGTATGAAGATCACGCTGCGGGTGCCGAAGTTCCGTGCGGGCATCCGCGCCTGACGCTCCACCGACCGGGTGACCTGCGACGGCGTGGGCTCTGCCGATCCGGTCGGGCGCCGTCACGGACCGCGCGCGCGTACGGTGGCATGCCATGGATGTCCTGCGCGTCCCGGGCGCACTGAGCTCCCGTCTGCCCGGACGGCTGGGGGAGTCCGCGTCCGGTCCCGTCGTGTCGCTCGTCCGCCTGCACGGGGTGATCAGCCCGCATCCGGCACCCGTCCCGCGGTCGGTCCTGAACGCGGCGAACCTGGAGAAGGTGCTGGAACGGGCGTTCGCACCCGCCGGGCTGTCCGCCGTCGCGCTGCTGGTCAACTCCCCGGGCGGGTCGCCGACGCAGTCCGCGCTGATCGGCGACCGGATCCGGGCGCTCGCCGCGGAGCGCGACGTGCCGGTACTCGCGTTCTGCGAGGACGTGGCCGCATCCGGCGGGTACTGGCTGGCCTGCGCCGCGGACGAGATCTACGCGCATCCGACGTCGATCGTCGGGTCGATCGGCGTGATCAGCCAGGGCTTCGGACTGGACGGCCTGATCGAACGGTTCGGTATCGAGCGGAGGCTCTACACCGCCGGCGGGTCGAAGTCCCGCCTCGACCCGTTCCAGCCGGAGAAGACCGAGGACGTGACCTGGCTGCGCGGGCTGCAGGACCAGCTGCACACCCAGTTCGCGGACTGGGTCCGCGAGCGTCGCGGGGACCGTCTGAAGCCCGGCGACACCGAGCTGTTCGACGGCGAGGTGTGGCTCGGGCGGCGCGCGCTCGAGCTGGGACTGGTGGACGGGCTGGGGACGGCTCGCGCCGTGCTGGCCGAGCGGTTCCCGGACGCCGAGGCCCGGCCCGTCGAGAGCCGCAGGCCGCTCCTGGCCCGCCTCGGCGTCGGGTCGCCCGCCGCGGGCGCGTCCGCCGGATGGGCGCAGGACGCACTGTCCGCAGTGGAGATCCGGTCCGCGTGGGCCCGGTTCGGGTTGTGAGACGGCCGTGTGGAGCACGGAGCCCGCTGAGCTGCGCATCGACACGAACCGTTGGCGCTCCGTGCCGGACCGGTCACTGATCAGGTTCATGCCCTGGCACTCCGGGCGAATGCACGTCACCATGGTTCCGGCGCCGGAGCGATCATCGAGGTCGCTCCCGTCGCCCGAGCCGGACGCAGGATGAGGGAGATCGTGGACAGCAACGACACCACTCGGGGCTTGGTCGTGCTCGCGGTGGACGACGAGCAGCCCGCTCTCGAGGAGATCGCCTTCCTGTTGGGTGAGGACCCGCGCGTCCGCACCGTCCTGACCGCATCCGAGTCGACCGAGGCGTTGCGCATCCTGAACAGCCGCCAACGTGGTGCCGGGGGTGCGGGCTCGCGCCTGCAGGCCGGTGGGGGCGAGCTGCCGTCGACCGGCACCGACGTCGCCGAGCACACCGACATCGACGTGGTCTTCCTGGACATCCGGATGCCGGGGCTCGACGGTCTCGAGCTCGCCCGCGTGCTGTCCGGGATGACCATCCGCCCGGACGTCGTGTTCGTGACCGCGCACGACGACCGCGCCGTCGACGCCTACGAGATCGGCGCGAAGGACTACCTGCTCAAGCCGCTGCGTACGGAGCGTCTGTCGGCCGCTCTGGACCGGATCGTGTCCTCGCGGTCGTCGGCCGCCCCGGTCGAGCCGATCCGCGACGATGCGAACGACGACGAGGTGATCCCGGTCGAGCTGGCCGGCACCACGAAGCTGGTTCCGCGCTCCGCCGTTCGCTATGTCGAGGCGCAGGGCGACTACGCCCGCCTGCACACCACCGACGGCAGCCACCTCGTCCGGATCCCGCTGTCGGTGCTCGAGGAGCGGTGGCGCGACGCCGGGTTCGTGCGCATCCACCGCTCGTTCCTGGTCGCGTTGCCGCTGGTCACCGAGCTGCGGCTGGCCGGGTCCGGGTACGTCGTCCGGATCGGGTCCGGGCCGGAGACCGCCGAGCTGCCGGTCAGCCGCCGGCACACCCGTGAGCTGAAGGACCGTCTGGTCCGGGCGACGAAGCAGGCGTGGAGCCAGAGATGAGTACGCACACCGACGGCGCCGCGTCGCCGTCGGTGGGTGGGGCGGACGACGCCGACGGCGATGGCGCCGTCGGCGCTCCCGTGTTCGGCCCGGACGCCTCGCCACCCCGCCCTCGGGCCCACTCCGACGGCAACAGGAACGCCGGCGCGGGTGACGCCGGGTGGGTGCAGCAGGAGATCCAGCGGCGGATCGCCGCCAAGGGGGGCAACGAGACCGGACGGCACAGCCGCAGCGACCGCGCCCGGACCGCACCGGGGGACGACGGGGACCCACCGCCGGACGGGACGCCACCCCCGCGTGCGGTGACCGCGACGGGGGGCACGCCGCGCCGTCGCTCGACCCGCGTGCCCGATCCCTACGCGCCGGACGGCATGCGGGAGGAACCGGACGCGTCGTCGTTCCCGGAGGGTCCGTTCCGGATGCCGGGCCCCGCGGCGTCCTCGCCGGAGCCCCGCGGGCCCGTCGCGGACCCCGCCAGGACCGCACCGCCGCCCACCCCGCCCAAGCAGTGGCCGCCGGCGGGCCTTCCGCGCCGTGTGCCGGGTGCGGGATGGACGCTCGACCGGCCCGGCGGCACGACCGGCGCCGACGGCGTCGACGACATCGAGCCGGAGACCCGCATCGTCCCCGCGCTGTGGGCGGCCGGCTCGAACGGGACCCGCGCCGCGGGCGTCGTCGCACCCGAACGCGTCGTCGAGGACTACCCGTACGACGACGAGGACGACGATCTCGACGACGACCTGGACGACCTCGCGCCGACCGGCCTGACCGGGGACACCGAGGTGATCTGGCGCGCCCCCGGCCTGGACGAGCCGCCGGTGCCGGCGCCGCCTCCGATGGAGGCGCCGTCCCCGAACCCGCACACCGGCGTCCGGCCCCGTCGCTTCGCGGGCGCCACGACCGACGTCGAGCAGGAGCCGGACGTCGACGAGGACGCCCGTCCGGAGTGCCCGGACCTCGACTCGGCGCCGCAGGGAAAGCGGAAGCGCATCGTGCTGTCCGAGCGGCGGACCGTCGCCCAGTCCGTCCGCGGTGTCGTCGACGTGCAGGATCCCGGTCCGGTCGGTTCGATGCTGCGGTCCCAGCTGGTGAGCACGCAGCTGCGCATCTCGCTGCAGGTCGGCGGCGTCGCGCTGTTGGGGCTGTTCGTGATGCCCGCCCTGTTCGCGGCGTTCCCGTCGATCGGCGAGGTCTCGCTGTTCGGGATCCGGCTGCCGTGGTTGCTGCTCGGCTTCCTCACCTACCCGTTCCTGCTCCTGCTCGGTTGGTGGTTCGTCGGTTCCGCGGAGCACGCCGAGCAGGACTTCATGCAGGAGGTGCAGGACCGGTGACGGCACCGGGTCGCCCGTGAGTACGACGGCCATCGCGTCGCTGACGGCCATCGCCCTGGTCGCCATCGCGTCCGCGGTGATCGGCTCCATCGGTCACCGCACGCGCATGACCTCGGACTTCCTCGTCGCGTCCCGCTCGGTGCCGTCGCGGCTGAACGCCGGGGCGATCTCCGGGGAGTACCTGTCCGCCGCGTCGTTCCTCGGCATCGCCGGACTGATCCTCGTCGACGGCGTCGACGCGCTCTGGTACCCGGTCGGGTACACGGCCGGGTACCTCGCGCTGCTGCTGTTCGTCGCCGCGCCGCTGCGCCGCTCCGGTGCCTACACCGTCCCGGACTTCGCCGACGCCCGTCTGAACTCACCGGTGCTGCGCAAGGTCTGCACCGGGTTCGTGCTGGTCATCGGCTGGCTCTACCTGCTCCCGCAGCTCCAGGGCGCCGGCCTGACGGTGCACATCGTGACCGGCCTGCCGATGTGGATCGGCTCGGCCGCGGCCGGTGTGATCGTGGTGGCGACGGTGGCGCTCGGCGGCATGCGGTCGGTGACGTTCGTCCAGGCGTTCCAGTACTGGCTCAAGCTGACCGCCGTGGCGATCCCGGTGATCATCGGGCTGGTCGCGCTGTTCGGCACCCAGCACACGTTCGAGCGGGACGAGCCCCCGCAGTTCCGGGACCAGACGACCGTCACGGTGCAGACGCCGGTCGTGCTCGAGGTCCGTCTCGCCGTCGACGTCGAGGCCAGGGGCACGGTCGACGGGCAACCCGTCGACGGCCCGCAGCGGTGGGTCGCGGGAAGCCAGCACAGCGTCGCGACGGGAACCGAGCTCGACTTCCGCCAGGGCGCGCCGGTCCCGGTCACGAAGGGCGCCCCGACCGACGACGCGGGCTGGCTGCAGCCGTTCGGCGGTTCCGAGCCGCACCAGCTGCTGTCCACGTACTCGCTGATCCTCGCCACGTTCCTGGGCACGATGGGTCTGCCGCACGTGCTCGGCCGCTTCTACACGAACTCCGACGGCAGGGCCGCCCGCCGCAGCGCCGTCGTCGTGCTGGCCATGCTCGGCGGCTTCTATCTGCTGGTGACGCTGCTCGGTGTGCTGTCCCGCTTCTACACGCCGGAACTGCTGGTCAGCGGCCGCAACGACGCCGCGGTGCTGCTGCTGCCGACGTCCGTGCTCGGTTCCGGGGTGGTCGGGGCGGTCGTCGGCGGCATCGTCGCGGCCGGGGCGTGGGCGGCGTTCCTGTCCACATCGTCCGGCCTGCTGGTCAGCCTGGCCAGCGTCGTGGTGACCGACATGATGCCGCGGCGGGTGCGGGTCGGCGGTCTCCAGGGGTTCCCGCTGGCCACGGTGCTCGCGGGGGTGATCCCGGTGACGATCGCGCTGATCCCGACCGGGCTGAACTTCGCCGAGGCCGTGGCACTGGTGTTCGCGGTCGCTGCGTCCACGTTCTGCCCGCTCCTCGTGCTCGGTATCTGGTGGCGTGGCCTGACCGACGCGGGCGCGATCAGCGGGGTGCTGGCCGGCGGCGTGACGTCGGCGCTGGCGGTGCTGACGAGCCTCGCGCTCCCGATCAGCGGTGACTCCGCGGTGGACGTCCTGCTCTACCGCCCGGCGATCGTCAGTGTCCCCCTGGCGTTCCTGGTGATGGTCGTGGTCAGCCTGGCGACGCGGAAGCGGCGCAAGGACGACGCCGGACAGTTACTCCTGCGGCTCCACGCGCCGGAGCGTCTGGGGCTCAGCCGTGACCGTCTGGACGACCGCGTCTGAGGCTCGTCACCCGTGGTGACCGGCGACTACGCCGTACGGTCGGACATTGTTCAGGAAATCGTCTGCCCAATACCCCCGTATCGGGGTGCTCGTTGACGTGGGGGACCCTCGGTCGTGAGCGGGGGCCGACGACGAAGGGTTGCGGTGATCGGGCCATGAGCAGCGTCCGGGAAGGCCCGGCCGGCACCATCTACCAGCAGGTGCAGGCCTCCGACGAGTTCCGGGAGTTCCGCGGACGGATCCGCCGGTACGTCTTCCCGATGACGGTCATCTTCCTGACCTGGTATCTGGCGTACGTGCTGCTGGCGAGCTACGCGCCGGTGTTCATGTCGACCCGGGTGGTCGGCACGATCACGGTGGGCCTGCTGATCGGGCTGGGCCAGTTCGTCAGCACGTTCCTGATCACCACGCTGTACGTGCGGTTCGCGGCCCGGTCGATCGACCCGGACGCCGAGCGCCTGCGGGCGCGGGTCGAGAGGGCGCACGGATGAGCGCCGTCGCGCAGGAGGCCGGTGGTCCGGTCGGCAGCGTCGCGGCGAACGTCGGCATCTTCGGGCTGTTCATCGCCGTCACGCTCGTGATCGTGTTCCGGGTCAGCCGGTCGAACTCGACGCGGGCCGACTACTACACCGGCGGGCACGCGTTCACCGGCCCGCAGAACGGCACCGCGATCGCGGGCGACTTCCTGTCCGCGGCGTCGTTCCTCGGCATCGCCGGTGCGATCGCGCTGTACGGCTACGACGGGTTCCTGTACTCCATCGGCTTCCTGGTCGGCTGGCTGGTGGCCCTGCTCCTGGTCGCCGAGCTGCTCCGGAACACCGGGCGCTTCACGATGGGCGACGTGCTGGCCTTCCGCATGCGCCAGCGTCCGGTGCGCGCGGCGGCCGCGACGTCGACGCTGGTCGTGTCGCTGTTCTATCTGATCGCCCAGATGGCGGGCGCGGGCGGCCTGATCTCGCTGCTGCTGCAGATCCCGAAGACCGACCGGTTCGCCCAGGGGATCGTGGTCGCCGTCGTCGGCCTGATCATGATCTTCTACGTGCTGGTCGGCGGGATGAAGGGCACCACATGGGTGCAGATCGTCAAGGCCGGTCTGCTGCTCGTCGGTGCCGCGATGCTGACCGCGTGGGTGCTCGGCCGCTACGGGTTCAACCTGTCCGAGATCATGACCCGGGCGACGCTGAACTCGCCGCAGGGCGAGGCGCTGCTGAACCCCGGCCTGCAGTACAAGAACAAGATCGACTTCATCTCGCTCGGGCTCGCGCTGGTACTCGGCACGGCGGCGCTGCCGCACATCCTGATGCGCTTCTACACCGTTCCGTCCGCGAAGGAGGCGCGTCGCTCGGTCGTCTGGGCGATCTGGCTGATCGGGATCTTCTATCTGTTCACGCTCGTGCTCGGGTACGGCGCGACGGCACTGCTGCCGCCCGGGACGATCACCGCGGCGAACCAGAACGACGCCGCCCCGCTGCTCGCGTACGCGCTCGGCGGCGAGCTGATGCTCGGGCTGATCTCGGCCGTCGCGTTCGCGACGATCCTGGCCGTCGTCGCCGGGCTGACGATCACTGCCTCCGCGTCGTTCGCGCACGACGTGTACGCGAACGTGCTGCGACGCGGGAACGCCACCCCGGAGAAGGAGGTGCGGGTCGCCCGCTCGACGGCGGTCGGCATCGGGATGGTCGCGATCGCCGGCGGCATCGTGGCGAACGGCCAGAACGTCGCGTTCCTGGTGGCGCTGGCGTTCGCGGTGGCCGCGTCGGCCAACCTGCCGACGATCCTGTTCTCGCTGTTCTGGAAGCGCTTCAACACGACGGGCGCGCTGTTCAGCATCTACGGCGGTGTGCTGCTGTGCGTCGTGCTGATCGTGTTCTCGCCCGCGGTGTCCGGCACGCCGACGTCGATGATCCGCAGCGCGGACTTCGCCTGGTTCCCGCTGTCCAACCCGGGCCTGGTCTCGATCCCGGCGTCGTTCCTGCTCGGCGTGATCGGCACGTTCCTCGGTTCGCGGGAGCGCTTCAACGCCGCCCGCTACGCCGAGATGGAGGTCCGATCGCTCACCGGGGCCGGGGCCGTCCGCTCCACCCAGGAGACGGAGGAGCCGTCCCGGGAGGTGTCGGCCACCTCGGTCGGCGCGATCCCGACGTACGGCCCGGACGCGCACCGCTACGACGCAGCACGGGCCGCCGAGGGGACCGGCAGGCACGGTGCCCGGCCGCCGCGACCCGGAGCGGCCGCCGACCCGGCGGAGGGACTGACGGCGCCCCAGCCACCGGTCGACGCGCCGCGCCGACACGCGGATGGCGGTGGGCAGGTCCCTCCGCCCGGGCCGAACGAGATCACCGTCCCGCACTTCTCGCTGCACCCGGACTATCGGCGCAACTAGTGTCGTGTCGCGCGACGTCGGAGCCGGAATCGGCGGATCCGGGCGTTCGCAGGCACGGCGCCGCCCGCAGCTCGTACCGGGCGTCTTCGCACCGCCTGCGGGCGACCGGGCCTCCGAGCGATGCGGCGCTGGTCTCACCGGGCGTTAACCGGGGCATGACGCGGGTGCGTGGCAGGATGGCGGCATGACCCAGGTGCAGTCCGTCGCGGTGTCCGACCTGCCGGCCGACGCGCCGTTGCTCGACGTCCGGGAGCTCGACGAGTGGAGCGCCGGGCACGCGCCGTCGGCCCGCCACGTCCCGATGTCCGAGCTGCCCGGCCGGATGTCCGAGGTCCCGTCCGACGAGCCGCTCTACGTGGTGTGCCGCTCCGGTGGCCGGTCCGCCCGCGTCGTCGCCTACCTCGCCCAGCAGGGTTACCCCGCCGTGAACGTCGACGGCGGCATGCAGGACTGGGCCGCCTCCGGTCGCTCCGTCGTCACCGACGACGGCAGCGCCCCGCGGATCATCTGAGATCCGATGGACCCGGCGGTGTCCCCGGATCAGGACGTCGTGACGCCGCCGTCCGGACGCCCGGTCGTCCCGCCGCCGTCGTGTCCGCGGTGCGGCCGGGCAGCGCCACCGGGCCGCGGACCGTTCTGCTCGTACTGCGGCCGCTACCTCGCGGCGCTGGAGTGGGTGGCGCTGCCGCCCGACCCGTCGAGCCTCCCGGAGGCGGCGCGCCCGCGCTCCGGCCTGCTCGAACGTGCCCGCTACGAGGGGCCTCCCCGCTACCGCGACGTGCCGCGCTGGGGACTGCCTCCCGGCCCGTGGCGTTCCGGCTCCGCGGACGACGCGCCGGTGACGGCGCTCGCGCAGGCGCGTGCGAGCGCCTCCCAGCTGTTGCCGCTGTTGCTGGTCACCGCGGTCGTGACGGCCGTGGGCGCGGCCGGTGAGGTGTGGCGGTACGTGCTGCTGCTGTTCAGCCGGACCGAGGCGTTGTCCCCGACGGCCGTCGCGTGGTCGGACTCGATCGTCCTGGTCGGCGGGTGGACGTCGGTCGTCGGCGTCCTGGCCTGCGGGGTTCTGATGATCAGCTGGACGCGCCACGCCGTACGCGCGGCCGCCGAGCGGTCCGGGACGACGCCGGCGCGGTCGTCGCGGATGCTGGTGGCCGGCTGGCTCGTCCCCGGCCTGAACCTGGCCGTACCGGGCGCCGTGCTGGCCGAGATCGAGCACGCCGCGCTCGGGCTGCCCGCGGACTGGCGCCCGCGCCCGTCGACGGAGCTGCTGGTCTGGTGGGCCCTCTGGGGCGCCGGGGTCGTGCTCGCCTTTGTCACGGCGCTCTGGTCGTTGCGCACCGGGACGCAGGCGCTCGCCGACGGCGTGGTGCTCCACGCGTGGCTGGACGTCCTGGCCGTCGTGACGGCCCTGCTCACCCGACGCGTCGTGGCGCGCCTCACCCGTCTCCTGGAGCCGAGCTCCGGCGGCCACCGCGAGTTGCTGGTGACGTCCCGTCCCGCCGCCCCGACGGGGTGAACACGGCGAGAGTGCTGCTCCCGTCGCCCATGATCGGCAGGACTGGAGGGAGCGCGCCACCAGTGGCGTGATCCGACCGGTTGCGCTGACCTTCGGGACGGACATGGCCGCGTCACCGTTCATGATCGGCGGGAGTGGAAGCAGCGCGCCACGGGTGGCGTGTCCTGACCATTTGCGCTGATCATCGAGCCGGAGCGCCGGGCCGTCTCCGTCCATGATCGGCAGGACTGGCAGGGGCGCGCCACCAGTGGCGCGATCTGACCGGTTGCGCCGATCTTCGGGTTCGCTGCGGCGAGCGCTGCGCGGCGGTTCCGGTTGCGCGAGAGCCGGTCATGTTGTGCGGGAGGAGCTCTCGTCCAACCGGTCAGGCGGAGGTGGAGCCGCCCGGAACGGTCTCCTCGGCCGGAACCGGTGACGCCGGCCACGTGGGTGACACGGCCGGAGCCGACGGTGCAGCCGGAACAGACGGTGTGGCCGTCACCGACGCCGCGGCCGGAACCGGTGGCGCGGTCGGCAC
This sequence comes from Pseudonocardia endophytica, assembly GCF_004339565.1. Lineage (GTDB taxonomy): Bacteria > Actinomycetota > Actinomycetes > Mycobacteriales > Pseudonocardiaceae > Pseudonocardia > Pseudonocardia endophytica. The sequence continues at coordinate 3,546,296 of NZ_SMFZ01000001.1, read as the reverse complement.
GGAGGGCGAGGCGGGACGGGCGAGGCCAGGGGGGAGGGCGGACGGGGGTGCGGGGCGGCGCTGATCGGGCACGAGGTCGGCGGCCTGCGGCTCGTCCTCGGCGTCGTGGCGATCCACCTCCACGGGCGTCGCCGGGGCGGGCGGGGCGGTCCACGCCGAGCCCGGACGGCGTCGTGGCACGAGGGCGGCGGGCTCCACCGGGATGCCGACGATCGCCGGGACCGTCGATGCCGTCGCGCTGTCGGGCGTCGTGCCGGGGTCGGACGGGACCCACAGCAGTTCGCGGTCCGAGTGCGTCGCCGCGTCCTGGCCGGCGGGCCGGTCCGGGCCGGTGGGTGACGCGGGAGGCGGCGGGGTGGGCGTCAGCAGCCGGTTCGGTTCCCAGCCGTCGGCCGTGGGCCGCAACGCCATCGACGGGCCCGCGGTCAGGGCGGCGGCGGAGACGGCGCGCAGCCGTCGTCGCAGCCGGGACAGCGTCCAGCCCGCCCCGTCCGCGAGCACGACGGCCAGCGCGAGGCGGCCGCCGTGCGGGTCGGTGACGGTTCGCAGGACGTGCCGTCCGCCGTCGCCGGCGTTCACGATGACCTCGCAGTCCTCCGGACCCGGCGCCATCGCCGACGCGGTACGGACGATCTCTGCGTGCGCGGCGCCGCGTGCCTCGGTGCCCGGCCCGCCATCGGTGTCCCGCCCGCAGGCGTCGAGCACCATCCCACTGTCCACGTCGACGAGTGCGGCCGCGCGGACGCGAGGATCGCTGGCCAGCGGACCGAGCACGGCGGCCAGTCCGTCGGTGCGCACGTTCACGGCGTGCCGGTGCCGTCCCACCGTCAGCTCAGCCGTCCCCCGGTCGCCGGGTCAGCGCTGCGGAGCCGGGTAGTAGCCCTGGCCCTCCGCCTGACGGGCCTGCGGGACACCCATGGAGAACTGCTGCTCGATGACGCGCAGGTCCCGTCGGGCCATCGCGAGGTTGGCCTGGGCCCGGTTCAGCACCAGGTAGAAGAACAGGTTCTCGTCGTGGGAGCCGCGGATCAGCCGGATCAGGTGGTACTGCGAGTCCAGCGTGATCAGGATGTCCTCGATCGTCTCTCGCAGACCCAGCTTCTGCATGATGTCGAGCTTGGTCTTCACGACGTCGGAGTTGCCGGGGGCCGCAACGTCCAGGTCGAACTCGGGGCTGCCGCCACGGGAGCCGAGCGTCATGCCGCTGTCGTAGTCCACGATCGCGACGGCGAACGCACCCTTGATGTTGGCGGCCATGTCCAGCGAGTGCTCGACGTTGTTCATGAACGAATCAGATCCTCGGAAAGTGTGGGGAAGCGGTCGGGGAGAAGACGGACGGTAGACCCGGAAAATGGGCTCAGCTCGTAGATGTGATATGTATCACAGTCTTCTCGAGTGCGTCACTGCATTCGTCGTAGAGCGTCGAGTAGGCGCCTCATCGTGTAGAGGTCGTCCGACCATCCACGCGCGATCGGAACGGAGATCGGTTGCTCCGGCGCGGCGTCCACGACGGGCGGGGCGGGCGCGGTCGCCGGAGCCACCGGGCGGCGGGGCGGCGGCACCGCGGACAGCGTCGCGCCGGGGCGGCGCACGGCCTGGGCCGGCCGCGGTTCGGGCTTGCGCGGTGTGCGAACGGGCAGCACGGGCGGCGACGGCGCGGGGGCCCGCTGCTCCGGGACGACGGCGGGGGTCCGCACGACCGGCCGGGCCGGAACCGGATCGATCCGTTGTGGCACAACGGGAACCGAACCGTCTAGTCGCAGGTCGCCGAGCGCCCGCCTGGCCAGCGCGAGATTCCCGTGCGCCCGGTCGACGGACAGGTGCACCAGCACCGTGCGTGACGCCGTGTGGACCAGGCGGAGCAGGTGGTAGGTGCCGTCCGTGGTGATCATCACGTCGTCGAGCTCGCCGTCCGGGCGCAGCGCGGCGCGCAGGCCTGAGCCCCACCGGACGGCCGCGGCGGGGTCCGGGCCGGGGTGGCCGTGTTCGGCCAGGACGTCACCGGTGACGTCGTCGGCCACGCACGAATAGCGCGCTCCCGGAATCGTCGCGATGTCCCGGAGCGCCGCGGAAAACGGGTCCACGTCTCCTCCAGTGCGCAATCGTGCCAGATCGGAGAACCGCGCGAAAATGCGTCCAGCAGGAGGTATTGCATTTCCGTTTGCACGAAGATCGCTTGCGCCGGACAGCGTAATCAACCAGCTACGCTCGGTGAACGTACAGCTGGGTCCAGCCCCTCATCACGAACCGCGGGCGCCGCACCGGCACCCCGGCGAGGCCCATGGTGGGCAGGCGATCGGCCAGCGCGCGCAGCACGGCCGCGACCTCGGTGCGCGCGAGCGGCGCGCCGAGGCAGTAGTGCACCCCTGCGCCGAAGCCCAGGTGCGGGTTGGGCGACCGTCCGATGTCGAGCGCGTCCGGGCGGGAGAACACGGCGGGATCCCGCCCGGCCGCTCCGAGGAGCGCGCCGATCCGCGAGCCGGCGGGCACCCGGTACCCGTCGATCTCGGTGTCCCGCAGGGCGGTCCGCTCGAACAGCTGCAGCGGCGCGTCGAACCGGATCAGCTCCTCCACAGTGGACGTCACCAGGCCGGGGTCCGCGACCACTCCGGACCAGGTGTCCGGGCGGGACAGCAGCGCGTGGACGCCGTTGCCGATCACGTTCACGGTCGCCTCGTGGCCGGCCATCAGCAGCAGCACGGCCGTGCCGACCAGCTCGTCGGCCGACAGCCGGGACCCGTCCGCGTCCCGGACGGCATCGAGGTCCGCGATCAGGCCGTCACCGCCCCGCGCGACCAGGGAACGCAACAGCGCCACGAACTCCGCGGACGCGCGCTCGGCCGCGGCGCGCACGTCGTCGCCGGGGTCGGGCTCGTACATCCGCACGATCGCGTCCGACCAGCCGTGCAGCGGAGCGCGTTCGGACTCCGGGACGCCGAGCAGGTCGGCGATCACCGCCACCGGGAGCGGCTCGGCCACGAGGGAGACCAGGTCGGCGGGCGCGCCGTCGTCGATCCGGCCGGCCAGCGCACCGACCAGCTCGTCCGCCCGTCGCTGCACGGCGGGCGCGAGACGCGCCGTGTGGCCACGATCGAACGCGGCGGCCACCAGGCGTCGCAGACGGGTGTGCGGTTCGCCCTCCCGCTCGAGCAGCGAGTTGCGGTGCAGCAGGTCGAACATCGGCAGCCCCGCGTCGGTCCGCACGCGCCCGAGCGCGCGGTCGCGCAGCACGGCCGAGCACGCCGCGTGCGAGACGGCGACCGGGAACCCCAGTCCGGCGTGCGGGTGCACGCCGCCGACGGCCCGCATCCGGGCGTACGACGGGTACGGGTCGGCCAGGAACGCCGGGTCGGCCGGATCGAAGGGGGTCACCACCCGCTACCTTGCACCACGATGGGTAGGAAGCAGCGCACTCGAGCAGCCACCGCCGTCGCGGACGCGGGCGAGAACCCCCGCCGTCCGTGCCCGTGCGGGTCCGGCAAGCGGTACAAGAACTGCCACGGCGCGGGCGACGACGTGATCGTCATCCGCCCGTTCGAGGGACTGGCCGCCGAGCCGGACCTGATCGCGATGCGGGAGTTCCTGCCGTCGGCGACGGCGGAGCTGCCGTTGCGGGGTTCCGACGGCGATCCGGTGACGCTCGCGTCCGTGCTGCCCGGCGCGTCCGCCGCGCTCGTGCGCGACACCGGCGAGCAGCTGCTCGGCATGCAGGTGCAGACCCGGTCCGGTGACCTGTCCGCCGACCTCGCTGGCGCCCTGAGCTGGGCGCGCACGGCGGAGGCCGGTTCGTCGCTGCCGGTCGTCGGACCGTCGACGCGCACGTCGGAGCGTCTCCAGGACCTGCTCGACCCGGAGATCCCGCTCGAGGTCACGCTGCACAGGGACTTCTCGTGGTGGCTGACCGGTGAGCCGGACGCCGAGGAGAGCGCCGCGCTGGAGCGCGCGAACTCGGTGATCCTGCCGACCGACCGCGTCGATGCGCCGGGCGTGCGGGCCGCCTACTGGGTGGACACCGGCACGAAGGCGCACCTGCGCTGGGTGCGTCCGGAGCCGGAGGACCGGTTGATGGCGGCGCTCGCGCGGCTGTCCGAGCGCGGGCAGCTCGAGCTGTCCGAGGACAGCAAGTACGCCGGGTCGTTCCGCGCGCACGGCCTGCTGGTGCCGGTGTGGGATCTGGACCGGGAGATGCACTCCTCGGAGTGGGCCGAGCCGGCGGCGACGTTCGCCGCGCGGCTCGACGAGGCACTCTCCGGGATCGACGACGAGCCGCTCACCGTCGCCGAGCACCGCGCCCGCGACGTGCTCGCGGGCAAGCAGATCACGCTGCGGTAGTCGTCCCGGTCCGACCGCCGGCGACCGGCGGTGCGGTGTTGTCCGCGGGCTCGCCCTTGGCCAGCTCGCGGGCGACGAAGTCCTCGATGTGGAACAGGTTGTCGCCCGCCCGGCGCACGACCGTGAGCAATGTGGACATCGAGGCCACCTCCTCGACCTGCTCCTTGAGGAACCACTGCAGGAACTGCTCGCCGAGGTAGTCGCCCTCGTCGCGGGCGGTGCGGGCGAGCGCGGTGATCTGCTCGGTCACCTGCTTCTCCTGGGCCAGCGCGAGCTGCACGACGTCCTCGACGCCGGTGAACTCGTTGCGCACCTCGTCGATGCCCGGGATGTGCGCGCGGTGATCGGAGTCGAGCAGATACTGGATCATGCTCATCGCGTGGTTGCGCTCCTCGAGGGCCTGCGCGTAGAAGTGCGCGGCGAGCTGGGGGAGATCCTCGTCGTCCAGGTAGACCGCGACGGCCGTGTACTGCTGGCTGGCGGTGAACTCGTTGCGGATCTGGTCCCGCAGCATGGCGTGGAACTTCGTCTCGTCGGACACCGCCCGATGGTATCCAGCGACCGGCTCCACACAGGGGATCCTTAGTATCCCTCACATGGGACTTCTGGACGGGAAGGTCGTCGTCGTCACCGGCGCGGGCCGTGGCATCGGCCGTGGTGAGGCGCTGGAGTGCGCGGAACAGGGCGCGGCGGTCGTGGTCGCCGAGTTCGACCCGGCGGCGGGCGACGCCGTCGTGGCCGAGATCACCGGGAACGGCGGGCGGGCCGTCGCCGTCGGTGGGGACGTCGCCGAGGCCTACGTCGCCGACTCCCTCGTCACGACGGCGGTGGAGCACTTCGGGCGCCTCGACGCCGTCGTGAACAACGCCGGGATCCTGCGCGACCGGACCACCGCGAAGCTCTCCGACGACGAGTGGGACGCCGTGATCCGGGTGCACCTTCGCGGGCACTTCCTGCCCACCAGGGCCGCGCTGCGCCACTGGCGCGAGGCCGGCACGCCGGGCCACCTGGTGCACACGGCGTCGACGTCCGGCCTGCTCGGCAACTTCGGCCAGTCCAACTACGGCGCCGCCAAGGCCGGCATCGCCGCGTTCTCCACGATCGTTGCGATGGAGGGCGCCCGGGCCGGGATCACGTCCAACGCGATCGCCCCGACGGCGCTCACCCGGATGACGCTGGACCTCATGCCGCAGGAGTTCCGCGACCAGCGGGACGCGGCGCTCGCCCGTGGCGAGTTCGACTTCTTCGCGCCGGAGAACGTCGCGCCGCTGGTCAGCTACCTGTGCTCGGACGAGTCGTCGCACATCAGCGGCAAGGTGTTCGGCGTGCAGGGCGACAGCGTCGAGATCTTCCAGCCGTGGACGTCGGTGGCCGAGGTCAAGGGCGACGGGAAGCGCTGGGACCCGAGCGTGCTGGCCGGCCGGATCGACGAGCTGTTCGGCTCGTCGGGCATCCAGGCAGGCCCCGAGAACATGATGGCGCGCATGCGCTACCAGATCCTGGACGAGCACTGATCCGGATCGCGGCGGGCGGATGACCCGTCGTCGCACAGGAAGTGGTGCCCTCGCACGTGCCCGGGCTCGTGCGAGGGCACACGAACCTGTGCGAGGGCGGGGTCAGAAGCGGATGCCCGGCAGCAGGGCGTAGCCCACGAAGGCCACGACGTCGATCAGCGCGTGCGCGCCGATCAGTGGCCAGAGCCGGTCGTGCCGCTGCCACACGCGTCCGAAGATCAGTCCCATGATCGCGTTCCCGACGAACGCGCCGACGCCCTGGTAGAGGTGGTACGCCCCGCGCAGCACGGCCGCGGCGAGCACCGACCGGTTCTCCGACCAGCCGAGCTGGCGCAACCGGGTGAGCAGGTACCCGATCATCACCACCTCCTCGGCCCAGGAGTTCGCGAGCGCGGACGCGACCAGCACGGGGGTCCGCCACCAGACGTCGGTCAGCGTGCTCGGCGCGACGTCCGGGGCGATGCCGAGCGCGCGGGCGGCCAGGTAGAGGCCGAGGCCGGGGATGCCGATCAGGGCGGCCAGGCCGAGCGATCCGAGCGTGTCCCGGCCCGGCCGGGTGCGGTCCAGGCCGACCCGGCGCAGCGACAGCCCGGCCCGCAGCAGCAGGTAGGCGCCGAGCGCGCCCCAGCCGACCAGCTGCAGCACGCGGACGAGCTGGTAGGCGAGGTCGACCAGCGCGTCCGTCGACGCCGGGGCGTTCAGTGTGACCTGTTGCGACGACAGCGGTGCCGGCGCGAGCAGCGCGTCCAGCAGCGACAACCCGCTGCGCAGGGCCGACAACCCCAGCGTCACGGTCAGCACGACCGCGATCTCCAGGCCGATCAGACGACGCTCGCGGGGGTCGGTGACGACCTCGACCGCGGACGGCGCGGGTACCAGCCAGTCCCGAACTGCCACGGCGGGCGACGCTACCCGGCCGCGTATCCTGGGCCGCGTGCTGCGGCTCCTGGTGTCCCCGAAGTGGATCACCTGGCACGTGCTGACGCTCGGTGCCATGGTGTCCTGCGGGTTCCTGTCCGCGTGGCAGTGGCATCGGGCCGGTGAGGCCATGGGGTCGGCGCTGAACGTCGGCTACGGGGTCCAGTGGCCGTTCTTCGCGCTGTTCTTCGGGTTCATGTGGTGGCACTTCCTCCGCATGGAGGTCCGGGAGCTGCGGGCTGCGGAGGCGTCGACGCCGGAGGTCCCCGTCCAGCGCCCCGAGCCGGAACCGGCCTCGGAACCGGAGCCCGCACCCGTCGTCGTCGACGACCGGCCGTCGCCCTTCACGCCCCGTCCGGCGGGGGTCGAGCCGTCCCGGCTGTCCGACCCGCAGATCCGGGCCTACAACGACGCACTGGCCGAGCTCGCGGCCAGGGACCAGGAGAAGTGACCGTGGCGATCGCGACCGCGCTCCGGATCTACCGGGTCTCGGCCTGGGTCACCGGCATCGGCCTGCTGCTGCTGACGTTCTACGCCATGCCGGCCAAGTACTTCTTCGGCGACCCGCGACCGGTCGCCCTGATCGGGATGATCCACGGCTTCCTGTACATGATCTACATCGTCTGCACGCTGATCCTGGCCGAGCGGACGCGCTGGAAGCCGGCGTTCGCGGTGCTGATCCTGCTCGCCGGGACGATCCCGGTCGCGTCGTTCGTCGCCGAGCGCAAGGTCACACGCAAGGTCCACGCCGAGCACCTGACCGCCGCCGGTTAGAGGTCGCCGGCGACGGCCAGGGTTCCCGCCGGATGGTTCGTCAGGTCTGTTCGGTGGGGGCCGGTGAGGTGCGGAACGGGCAGCCGACCAGCTCCCCGAACCGCGCCCGCAGCTCCTCGACGGTGGTCGCCTCGCTGGAGAACGCGAGCCGCACGTCGTGGCCACCCGCCGGCGTCTGCACCCGCACCCGCAGGCCCCAGCGGTCCACGCCGAGCGGGCGGATGCGCGCGCCGGCGTCCAACGGCACCGACGCGGGCAGGTGCCGGGTCAGCGCCGCGAACACCTCCGGGTGTGCCTCGTCGAGGTGGCGCAGCCACTGGTGCTCCACCAGGCAGAACGGGTCCGGCCGGGCGGTGGCGAGCTCCACGGGCGTCGCGGCCGCGCTGCCCTCCGCGTCGGAGTACACGACCGAACCCGGACGCAGGCGGACGATCGTCGCCCCGTGACCGACGTCGAGCAGGCGCGGGTGCGGCCGCAGGTCGGCGAGCCGGAGCGCCATGTGCCTGGAGACGTGCTCGTTCGGCTGGTGCACCCAGCCGACGATCCACAGCAGCTCACGCACCGGGTCGGCGACCGGGACCGGGGCGTTGTCGGTCACCTCCAACATCACGGCGAGATCGCCGCCCGGTGACCTGCGCAGGCGGGCCAGTAGCGGCTCGTCGTCCTGCAGGAGCAGGTCGGTCGTGCCGTCCGGGTGCACGTGGTGCATCAGCGGCGTGACCGGGTCCGGCTCGCCGGTACCGACGAGCGCGGCGACGCCGCCGCGGGCGGCCAGGCTCCGGGCTCGCTCCGTGATCGACGGGGCCTGCGGCCGCGGCGTGCGGGTTCTTCCCACTCCCTCACCTCCATTTAGGTAACCCTTACTTAATCAACTGTGGAGGCGGGTGTCCAGAGGTGTGGAACACGCTGTCAAGGCCCCCCTTTGTCAACGGGCCGTGACCCGACCGTTAGCGTGCTCAGCCGTGATGACCGTGCCCTCGGGTTCCACCGCCGACCCGTGGCCGATCCGCCCGTTGCTCGCCGCGCTGGTGGACGACACCAGCCTGCTGCAGCCGAAGGCGACCGCCCCGGGTGTCGACGCCGTGGTGTCGCGGTACCTGGCCGCCCGCGACGGCCACTACGGCGGACTGGTCGGCCGACTCGTCTGCCCCGCCTCGCAGCTGCCTGCCGTGGTGACCGAGCTGGCCCGCTCCGCGCCGTCACGGCCCGCGGACCTGGCGCTCGTCGTGGACACCGGGCTGGGCGCGGTCCCGAAGGCGCTGTCCACCGTGTTCTCCCGGTCCAGCCTGCTCACGCCGAGCACGGTCGAGTGCGCCGCGCCCCCGGACGTCGACGGCGTCTGGCTGGAGCGCGTCTCGGAGTTCGTGCCGGACGAGGTCACGGCCGTCGTCGAACCCCGCCGACCGCTGGACGGTGAGCCGGAGGGCACGGCGGCCTGGCTGGAGGCCGTGCGGAAGGTCGCCGAGCACGGCTGCACGCCGAAGATCCGGATGGGCGGTCCGCGCGCGTCGGACGTCCCGACCGTCGACGAGGTGCACAGCTTCCTGGAGACCAGCCTGGAACACGGCAAGGGCGGTCTGAGCGCCCAGGGTCTGGACCGGATCGTCAGGGACAGCGAGGAGACCGACTCCGACCGCGGCCGCCACGGGCTGGTCAACCTGATCGTCGCGGTGGCGCGGATGACGGGTGTCAGCGCGTCGCCCGCCCCGGCGAAGGACGCGCTGCACTCGACCGACCGTGAGTCGCTCGCCCGCGAGCTGGACGAGTTGCCCTCGCCCGCCGTCGAGCGGGTGCGGGCGGTGCTGCCGCGCTGCGGGGTGGATCCGGAGCCGGTCCCGGTCGCGGATCTCGTCGCGCTCGGCCTGCTGGACTGACCCCGTGACGCGCATCGGCTTCCTCGGCCCGCACGCCACGTTCACCGAGCAGGCCGTCCGGTCGCTCCGGGAGTCCGAGGGCGCCGAGCTCGTGCCGCTGCCCGGATCGCCGGCCGTGCTGGCCGCCGTCCGCGACGGCTCGGTGGACGCCGGTTGCGTGCCGCTGGAGAACAGCGTCGAGGGGGCCGTGCCCCCGGTCCTGGACGGGCTCGTCGAGGACCCGCCGCTGGTGATCGTCCGCGAGGCCCTTGTCGCCGTCCGGTTCACGCTGCTCGGCAGGCCCGGCACCACGATCGACGCGGTCACGACGGTCGCGTCCCACTCGCACGGGCTGGCGCAGACCCGCGGGTGGGTCGCCGCCCACCTGCCGGACGCCGAGGTGCGGGTGAGCACGTCGACGGCGGAGGCCGCGGCGCAGGTCGCCCGCGGGGAGGTGGATGCGGCCGTGTCCTCGCCGCTGGCCGCCGAGCAGCACGGCCTCGAGGTGCTCGCCGACGACATCGCCGACAACCCGGGTGCGGTCACCCGGTTCGTGCTGCTCTCCCGGCCGGGCCCGCCGCCGGCGCCGACCGGCCGGGACCGCACCACGCTGGCCGCCACCACCCGGAACCGGCCGGGCACGCTCCTGGGGCTGCTGACCGAGCTCGCCGTACGCGGGATCGACCTGACCCGGATCGAGTCCCGCCCGCAGAAGACCCGGCACGCCGAGTACTGGTTCCACCTGGACTGCTCCGGGCACGTCGCCGAGCCGGCGATGGGTGAGGCGCTCGCCGCGCTGCACCGGCGCTGCGACCGCGTCCGCTTCCTCGGCTCGTTCCCCCGCGCGGCCGGTACGGCGGAGCCCGCCGACGCGTCCGGCGGGGTCGGGAGCCCGGTCGTGCCGCTCTCGTCGGCGACGACCGACGAGTTCACCGCCGCCGACGAGTGGCTGGCGCGGATCCGCGACGGGAGCTCCACGTAAGGTCGCGGTCGTGACCATGGACAGTGCCGACAGGGCCGATCCGGGCAGCGCTGCGTTCACGGCGGCGACCACCGGTCGTCGGGAACCGGGTGTCCCGCCGGACGACGGGCGGGTGCGGCTCGTGCTCGTCCGGCACGGCCGGACGCCGTCGAACCTGGCGCACACGCTCGACACCGTGCTGCCGGGGCCGTCCCTGGACGAGGTCGGCGCCGCGCAGGCGGACGAGGTCGCCGGCCTGCTCGCGGACTGGCCGGTGCGCGCCGTCTACGCGTCGGTCGCCGCCCGCGCCCGTGAGACGGCCGCACCGATCGCGGCCCGGCTCGGCATCGCGGTGTCCATCCTGGACGGAGTGCACGAGATCTCGGTCGGCGACCTGAACGGCCGCTCGGACGACGAGGCCAAGAAGATCTTCGACGACGTGTTCACGTCCTGGTGGGACGGGGACACCGCCCGTCCGCAGCCGGGCGGTGACTCCGCCGACGACCTGCGCGCCCGCTTCCTGCCGGACGTGGACCGCGCGCTGGACGGGGTGACCGACGGCGCCGTCGTGATCGTCAGTCACGGGGCGGCGATCCGGCTCACGATGTCGGCGCTGCTCGCCGGACGCGACGGCGAGACGTGGGCGCGGGACAACCTGATCCCGAACACCGGTCGGATCGTGCTTCGCGCCGACCCGGACGGCTGGACGCTGGAGAGCCACGACCCGATGCCGGCTTAGCCGGATCGGTCAGCCCCAGCCGAGCTCGTGCAGGCGCTCCTCATCGATCCCGAAGTGGTGCGCGATCTCGTGCACCACGGTGATCGCCACCTCGTCGACGACCTCGTCGGAGTCGGAGCAGAACTCCAGCACGGCGTCCCGGTAGACCGTGATCCGGTCCGGCAGATGCCCGCCGTACTCGTGCGTGCGCTCGGTCAGCGCGACCCCCTCGTAGAGCCCGAGCAGCTCCGGCTCCTCGGGGTGGCGTTTCTCGACGAGCACGACGACGTTGTCCATCCGCGCCGTCAGCTCGGCCGGGATCGTGTCCAGCGCGTCCGAGACGAGCTCGTCGAACCGGCGCGCGGACATCTCGACCGCCACGCCGTCGATCACGGGGCCAGGCCCGGCAGGCCGGGCGGGATGTTCGGCAGCGGTGCGGCCGAGGACGAGGCGGGGTTGGACGTCGGGCTGCCGGGTGCCGCGCCCTGTCCGGGCGCGCCGGTCGGCGGGCCGGACGGCGCCGCCGGGGTGCCGGGGGCCGCGGGAGCCGCGGGCTGGTCCGCGACGGTCAGGTTGCCCTTGATCGAACCGGTGATCGCCGCGAACCCGCTGCCGTCCGGCAGCAGCGTCGCCAGGTTGCAGTTGACCTTGCGGCTGCCGGCGTTCCAGGACGCCTCCGACAGGTTGTCCCAGTAGACGGTCAGCTTCTTCTGGCCGATCACCTGCGGGTTGCCGGCGAAGTCGTTGGCCGCCTTCTGGCAGGCGGGCTGCAGGAACCCGTCCTGGTCGTCGACCGACGGCGGCTTCGTCGGGTCCTTGAACTGCTGGCCGAGGTCGATCACGCCGACCGCCTCCACGGCGTGCGGCTGCGCGCAGTCGGTCGGGTCCCCGACGGTGCGGCCGTTGATGCCGAGGCACGTGCCGGGGGCGACGATCGCGGACTGGTCCTGGGACGCGACCGTGCCGGTGATCGGCAGCATCTCACCGGACCGCGACGCCGTCTGCAGGCCGCAGCGCATGGCCTTGTCGCCGCCGTCCCACCGCTGCTGGGACGGCTTGAGCGCGCCGACCCGGAACTTGCCGTCCGGGTCGAACTTGCCCTTCAGGTAGTTCGTGACGGCCGGCGTGCACCGGTCGGAGACGAGCTTCTGCCAGGCGGCGTCGTTCGGGAACGCCGGCTGGTCGGCCAGCTTCACGCTGCCGGCCTGCTCGAACAGGTGTGGCCGCGCGCAGTCGACGGTAGCGGTGTCGGCCGCGTCGTCGCGCGTCCAGTTCAGGCAGGTCCCGGCGGTGTCCGGCGGTGGAGGAGCCGGGGGAGCGGCGGCCTCCGCCTTGCCGCCCCCGGTCACGTTCGAGCCGAGCACCGGCATCCCGGTCCCGGCGAACGAGTCGACGGTCGCCACGACGAGCATCAGGAACGCGCCGACCAGCACGCCGACGCCGATCCGGCGGGCCGTCGGGCTCGTCGGCAGCAACTTCGACCCGGTCCCGGACGCCGCGGCGACCGTCCGCGTCGCGCCGCCCCGGCGTCCGGGACGGACGGGCGTGCGTCGGTCCGGACCGGAGCGGCCGGACGGCAGGTGGGTCGTCGTCGGATCCGGGGAGCCGTCCTGGCTCGGGATCCGGGCGCGCGAGTACCGGCCGTCGTAGCCGTCGTAGGCGCCGCCGGATCCGGTGTCCACGACGGCGGTCGCTGAGGAGGGGGCGTCGGGTCCGTCCGCGTACCGGCGACGGGGGGAGCCGGCGCGATCGGACCCCGCGGGGGAGACAGGATCCATGACGGTGTCCATGATGCCGTCCCGCTCGGCGTTCACCCAGCCCGGGCGTGTCGCGTCGCGACGGTCGGTCGTCACCGTGCTGCGAGCGTCCGCACCGGCCTCGTCCGTTGCGAAACGGAGACCGTTCGTCCCACCTCAGGTGCTGGTCGGCCGGGCGCGACCCGGTACGGTTCAACTCGGGGGTGAGCCATGACCGACGACGGCCGACACTCGGGGGACCAGGACGACCCGCAGAACAGCGGGGCGGCGTCCTCGCACGGGTCCGAGGAGCCGACCGGGCGCGTCGAGCACGCCGGTGCCGCGGGGGCGGGCGCGAGCGAGCAGCCGACGCGGGCGCAGAGCGCCGCAGGACCGGACGAGCCGACGACGGGCCCGATCCCGACGTCGGCCGCCGAGTCGACACCGACGACGCCGACGCGTGGCCGGATCCGGCAGCAGGACGAGAACACCGCACCGCGCGAGCCCACGCTGGCCGAGCGCAGGGCGCGCGAGAAGAAGATCGAGTCGGACCGGCAGAAGATCGAGGCGGACCGTGAGGCCGTCCGGGTCAAGGAAGCCCGCTCGAAGAAGAACAAGCGGATCCTGATCGGCACCGGGGCGACCGTCGGTGTCGTCGCGCTGATCGCGGCGATCTACGCCGCCTCGTCGGACGACGACGAGGTCGAGGCGCGCTGCGTGGACGACCAGACCGGCGTCGTCGTCTCCGACGACAACTGCCAGCAGCCGGTCGCCCAGAACAACAACTACGGCGGCGGGGTCGGCTTCTTCCCGATCTTCCTGGGCGGGGGCGGGCGGCAGTACCACTACAACTACGGCGGCAGCGGCGGTCTCGGTCAGGTCGCGACCGGCGGGACGACGACGGTGCCGCGGGACGGCACGTCCGTGCGGAGCGGCACGTCCGGCAGCAGCGGCAAGGTCTCCAGCGGCGGCACGATCTCGCGCGGCGGGCTCGGGGTCTCCAGCGGCGGCTCGAAGGGCGGCAGCAGCGGGTCGTCGTCGGGCAGCAGCGGCAGCAGCGGTTCGTCGAGCGGGAGCTGAGGAGAGGGCCGTGCGCCGCGAGCAGGGCACCCCGCGCCAGGGGTGGCAACGATCCGTCGCCGAGCAGGGGCTGGTGTTCGGCACGCCCGGACGCGACGGCAGCGGCGGCGAGCGCCCGTACTGGGACGAGTCCGTCCACTACGTGTTCGACATGGACGAGGTACTGGCGCTCGAGGCGGACGTCGAGCTCCTGCACTCGATGTGCCTGGACGCCGTCGACCACGTCGTGACCACCGAGCGGTTCCGCGACTTCGCGCTGCCGGAGTGGTGCTGGGAGGCCGTCGCCGCCTCCTGGAAACGCCACGACCCGCACATCTACGGCCGCTTCGACCTGCGCTACGACGGGTCCGGCCCGGCGAAGCTGATGGAGTACAACGCGGACACCCCGACGTCGCTGCTCGAGGCGTCGATCCTGCAGTGGAACTGGCTGCAGGACGCCCACGGCGACGACGACCAGTGGAACTCCCTGCACGAGAAGCTCGTCGAGCGCTGGGGCGAGATCAAGGCGTCGCTGCCGAGTGCCGAGGTGCACTTCACGTGGTCGAGCGCGGACTCCTCCGGCGAGGACCACATCACGGTCGGCTACCTGCAGGAGACGGCGGCCGAAGCGGGGCTGGACACGATCGGCCTGGCGATCGAGGACATCGGCTGGGACTCCGCGCTGGACCGGTTCGTGGACCTCGAGAACGCCCCGATGGCCGGTGTCTTCAAGCTCTATCCGTGGGAGTGGATCCTCGGCGACGACTTCGGCAGGCACGTCGGGCGCAGCCTGCCGGAGACGCTGTGGCTGGAGCCGCTGTGGAAGACGCTGCTGTCCAACAAGGCGCTGCTCGCGGTGCTCTGGGAGATGTACCCCGGGCACCCCAACCTGCTCCCCGCGTCGCTGGGTGACCCCGGGTTCCTCACCGAGTACGTGCGCAAGCCGCTGCTCGGGCGGGAAGGCGCGAACATCCAGATCGTGGCGCCCGGCTACGAGACCTCGACCGGAGGCGTCTACGGCGAGGAGGGCTTCGTCTACCAGGCGTTCGACCCGCTGCCCGAGTTCGACGGCTACCGGCCGGCCCTCGGCGCGTGGATCGTCGGCGACACGTCGGCAGGCCTCGGCATCCGCGAGACCGCCGGGCTGATCACCGACGACGGCGCCGCGTTCGTCCCGCACCGCATCCCGGACTAGGCGCTCCCGACCACCCCGCTCCGACACCCCCGCACACCCCGACGAAACCGGACCTTTCCGGCTTACCGCTCCCCTGGAGGCCCGCAGTGACCGTCCTCGCACAGGCCATCGACTCGACCTACTGGGGCTTCGTCGGCCGCGGTGTCGGCGCGATCCTGCTGTACGCCGTGATCGGCGTGCTGCTGATGCTGCTCGGGTTCTGGGCCATCGACCTGACGACACCGGGCAAGCTGCCCGCGATGGTCAGGGCGGGCCTGCCGAACGCGGTGACGATCACCGCCGCCGGGATGCTCTCGATGGCGTTCATCATCGTCGTCGCGATCTACAACTCGTCCGGCTCGCTGCTCGAGGGCATCATCTCGTCGCTGATCTTCGGCCTGGTCGGGATCATCGCCCAGGTCGCGGCCGTGCGGATCCTGGAGTGGGTGACCGGGATCGACATCGGCGAGGTGATCCAGGCCGAGGAGCGCCGGGCCGCGGCCACCGTCGTCGCGGCAGCGCACCTGGCGCTCGGCCTGATCGTCGCGGTCGCCGTCGTCTGAGACCCCGTTCCGGTACGTCGACCGGCCGAGACGACGGGGACACCGCTAACGAGCGACTCTCCCGGCCCGAGTGCTTTCCATGACCCGCGCCCGTCGCCTCGATGCCGAGTGGCTGGACTTCGGTGCCCATCTGCTCGAACAGCCGCTGACAGCACTGCCGCACGAGCAGATCGCCCGGCAGCTCATCGCGGCGTTCGACGGAGTGGGTTGCTCGTACACATCGTTCGGCGACGGCATGACCATGTGGCCGCCGGAGTTCTGGGGCGGGCCGGCCGACTACGACAACGCGGGCGTCGCGGCCCGCGAGTCGACCTGGATCCACCCGATCGTCCAGTACCTCGACGCCCGTGGTGAGGCGGACGCGGTGCAGATCGCGGACGTGCCGAGCTGCTTCCACGAGGCGTGGCGGGCCCGGGGGATGGACTCCTACTACCGGTCGATGAGCGTGGATCACCATCTGTCCCTGCCGCTGAGCGTGGAACCGGGCACCCAGGCGGCCTTCGTGATCGGTCGCTCGGACGCATTCGACGACGGGGAGATGACGCGGGCCGCCCGTGTCCGGCGGCTGCTGGTCGGGCTGGAGCGCCAGGCGTCGGCCCTGCGGGCCGCCCGACCGGCGGTGACGTCCGCGGATGGAGGATCGCGGGGCGACGTGACGCTGACCGGTCGCCAGCTGGCGGTGCTGTGCCTCGCGGCCGAGGGGCTCACCGCCGCTGCCACCGGGCGCCGGCTGGGTATCGCCGAAGGCACGGTCCACAAGCATCTCCAGAAGGCGTACGCCACGCTGGGGGTCTCCGATCGGCTGTCGGCCGTACTCGAGGCGCAGCGGATCGGCCTCATCGTCGTGGCACTACCTACATCTGGGTATCGAACCGCCGGAATCGACCTGCCTACCGTCGTCCGGCCGACGTGACAGTCCCCCGAGATCGTTCACGACGTCGGCGCCCCGGCGGAGGAGGAACGATGAAAGTGACGTGGGACGGCGGCACCCTCAAGATCGAGCTCGACGAGCCCGAGACCCAGAAGTTGCTCGGTGCGTTGAAATCGGGGGACGCGACGGCCGTCAAGGTCCTCCTGTCGGCGGCCGGCCTGTCCAACCTGGTCGTCGGCATCGTCGTCGCCGCGCTGGTGCTCCACGCCACCTGGGAAGCTGCTCTGATCAGCGACGCCGACAAGGGCGACGGGGTGTTCCTGACCCAGCCCGCATTCCCGCTGGGCGGTGCGGTTGTCGTGCCGCAGACCCGGTACGTCCAGGACATCCCGTCGGACTGGGCCTCCCGGGACACGGGAACATTCGTCAGCGACCACGGTGACCGCGTGGCGTGGTCGATCGAGCGCGGGGCGATCCCGGCCGGCGTCGCGGCGTTCCGACTGCGCGACGAGGTGGCGGACTCCCGCGAGTTCCGTCTGCGCGACGGGACCGGGGGTGAGTGGACCGTGCAGGCGAGGCCTGGCACGCAGGCGGAGAACGGCCTCTACGCCGACCAGCTCGGCAACGGACAACAGTTCACCTTCCGCCGACCGACCGGCTTCCTGGACGTCTGGACGGACGCGTTCGCCATCGGTGGCATCGAGGGCGTCCGCGGGGGCGATCGCGTGACCTACACCTGGACCGCCTGAGCCGGCGGACGAGGACACGCGGTGTTCCTGCTGCTCGCAATCGGCATCGTGATCGTGGTCGTCGGGGTACTGAAGACGATCGACCACTTCGTCGAGCGCCATATCGGGATCGTTCCCGCGATCGTTGTCGGAGCGATCCTGTCGGCGCTGGTCATGGGCGGGATCCGGTCGGCGGCCTAGGACGCGGCCAGGCCGGTGGGGCACCTGCCGCCGGGCGGCTACGGTTATCACCACCAGTGACGGTCGTCGCCGGTCAGGCGAGCGCGGCGATCGCGTCCACACGCGCCTGCGGTGGTGGCATCGCCTCGATCTCGGAGCGGACCGCGCGTGCGGTGGCGGCCAGCTCGCCGTCGTGCACGAGTCGGTGCAGTGCCTCCGGCGTGACCGGTCCGGCGATGCCGGCGCCGCGTGCGGCGACCAGCTCGGCGTTGTGCCGCCGGTCGCCCGCACCGGGTACGGCGAGCTGCGGGATGCCGGCGCCCAGCGCGGTCAGGACCGTGCCAGCGCCTCCGTGGTGCACGACGGCGGCGCAGCCGGGCAGCACGTCCGGCAGCGGTACCCAGCCCACCCCGCGCACACCGGCTGGCATGCGCCGGATCATCCGTGCCGTCGGGCGGACCAGCACGAGCTCGCAGTCCAGCCCCTCCGCCGCCTTCACGGCGGCGGCCATCGGGTCACCGCGCCCCGGGCCGGCCACCGTCGTCCGGGTGACCAGCACGCGTGGACGCTCGGACGGCACCCGCAGCCAGCCGGGGATCGCGTCCGGGTCCGGCTCCCGGTCCGGTGCGCCCGGCCGCATCGGCAGGCCGGCGCGCTGCCCGACGAGGCTGGACGGGGCGATCGTCAGCGTCACGGCCGGGTCCGGGAGCTCGGTCATGCCGTGCCGCCACAGCGCCCGCTGCATCGTCCGGGCGCCGAGCGTCGCGTCGACGAGCTCGCGTCCGGGGAACAGGTTGTTCTCCAGCAGGACGACGGGCACGTCGTGCCGGGCGGCGGCGAGCGCGCCGGACGCGGCCAACGGCTCGTGCACGACGACGTCGGGCCGCCACTGCGCGACGACCGTCACCAGCGCGTCCGCCAGCTCCTCGTTCACCGGCCCGAACACCGAGCGGACCCCGCGGTCGCCGCCACGGCCCGCCAGCTCGGCCCGCGCGGTGACCGGGTGCGCCACCATCGCGGTGGCCGCGATCCGGCCGAACCGCACGTTGCGCGCCACGTCGATGGCGGGGAGGTTCCCGGTTCCCGCCGCGAGCGCCTCGCCGCCGCTGGCGACGAGCACCTCGTGCCCGGAGTTCCACAGCGCGTCGGCCAGCGGCAGCATCGGCAGCAGATGGCCCGGCAGGGGAGCGGACACCACCAGGACGCGCACCTGGTGAGCGTAACTCCGAAGCGGGCCCTCGCCACGCCCGTAGGGTGGGATTCGTGATCTCGCCCGAGGAGTCCGTCGCCGATGCGCGTCCCGTCGGCGCGCCCCGGCTCGTCGCGACCGACGTCGACGGCACGCTGCTCGGCGACGACAGCGAGATCTCCGCCCGCACGGCGGCCGTGATCGAGCGCCTGGTGGCGGGCGGCACGGCGTTCGCGCTCGTCACCGGACGACCGCCGCGCTGGATCCCGCCGATCGCGGCGAAACTGCCGGACGGGCTCGTGCACTGGTGCGTCTGCGCGAACGGCGCCGTGCTCTACGACGCGGTGGCCGACGAGGTGCTCGACGCGCGCACGCTCGCCCCGGAGGCCGTGCACACGGTCGCGGCGACGGCCACCGAGCTGTTCCCCGGCTGCGGCCTGGGGATCGAGCGGGTCGGCTCGGCCGCGACCGGCACGTTCGACGAGTTCCTGGCCGAGCCCGGCTACGTGCACGCGTGGGGCGAGTCGGACGCCGGCCCGGCCACCCGCGACGAGCTGCTCGCCAGGCCGGTCACGAAGCTCCTGATCCGCTCGCCGGAGCTGTCCAGCGAGCAGATGATGCGGGCGCTCGCGCCGCGCGTCGGAGATCTCGCCGACCTGACGTTCTCGCACCCGAACGGCCTGATCGAGGCGTCCGCGCCGGGCGTCACGAAGGCCACCGGGCTGTCCGGGCTGGCCGACCGGCTGGGCATCGCGCGCTCCGACGTCGTGGCGTTCGGGGACATGCCCAACGACCGGGAGATGCTGGGCTGGGCGGGCCGGGGGGTGGCGATGGGCAACGCGCACCCGGACCTGCTGGCGCTGGCCGACGAGGTGACCGCGCCGAACTCGTCGGACGGCGTCGCGGAGGTCCTCGAACGCTGGTTCTAGTGGCGTGACGCGCGGCCCCGATCCGGGGCCGGAGGTCACCCGCGCGTAGCATGACGCGTCGGCATCGCCTGCGCCCGGAACGGATCGGCGGGGCGGAACATCGAGCCGGGAGCCCCTCGGGGGTCGCCCGAGCGGAGGACCCCACGACGTGGCCGACACCCTGGACCGCTCCGGTCCGTCCCCGACCGGCGACCTGTCGCCGGCGGACCCCGGCGCAGGCCCGGCCTCCGGCGAGGTCGCGCTGCTCGCCGCCGTGCAGGACGCCGTCGCGAGGGACGGGTGGTCCGGCGACGCCGTGGTGGCCACCGCGCGCGGGATGTCGCTGTTCGGCGAGCACGCGGCGGGATGGCTGGTGATCGGGCTGGCCGGCGCCGCGCTGGACCGCCCGCGCCGCCGGGAGTGGCTCGGGTCGGCCGCCGCGGTCGCGTTCGCGCACGGCGCGTCGATCGGCGTGAAGCGCGTCGTCCGGCGCCGTCGTCCGGAACACCCGTCGGTGCGCGTCCTGGTCGGCACCCCCAGCCGGCTGAGCTTCCCGTCCTCGCACGCCACGTCCACGACGGCCGCTGCCGTCCTCTACGGGGGCCTGCTCGGCCGCCGGCGCACGCCGCTCGCGGTCGTCGGGCTCATGGCACTGTCCCGGCTCGTCCTCGGCGTCCACTACCCGAGCGACGTCGCGACCGGGACCGCGCTGGGCGCCGCCGTCGGCGCCGTCGCCCGACGCGTGCTGCGACGCCGGGCCACGAACCGTCCCCTCTCCGTCCGGAAGGCGACCGCATGACCAGCACCGACTCGACCTCGCGCGTCGGGGACACCTCGAAGCCCGAGACCACGGAGGCGGCCCCGACCGCGGAGTCGCCCGAGACGGAGGGTGTGGAGACGGCGGGTCTCGCCGACCAGGCGGGCACCGACCAGGCGGAGACGGTCGACGACGCGGCCGCCGCCGACGCGTCGCCGCCGAGGAGGACGCCGGCCCGGACCGCGCGCGGCGTGCTGAAGACGATGCGCCCGAAGCAGTGGGTGAAGAACGTCCTGGTGTTCGCCGCTCCGTTCGTCGGTGGCGGGATCTTCAGCGGCGGCGTGTGGCTGGACTGCCTGATCGCGTTCGCCGCGTTCTCGCTCGCCGCGTCCGGTGTGTACCTGGTCAACGACGCGCTCGACGTCGAGGCGGACCGCGCGCACCCGACGAAGTGCCGCCGCCCGATCGCGGCCGGGATCGTCCCGGTGACGCTCGCCTACGTGGTGGCCGCGGTGCTGTTCGCCGGCGCGATCGCGCTCGGGCTGCTCGCCGACTGGCGCCTGCTCGTCGTCCTCGCCGTGTACGTGGCCGTGCAGCTGGCGTACTGCCTGTGGCTCAAGCACCAGCCGGTGATCGACATCTGCATCGTCGCGTCCGGCTTCCTGCTGCGCGCGATCGCCGGTGGTGTCGCGACCGGTATCGCGCTGTCCCAGTGGTTCCTGCTGGTGGCCGGTTTCGGCTCGCTGTTCATGGTGGCCGGCAAGCGCTACGCCGAGATGATGCTGGCCGAGCGGACCGGCGCGAAGATCCGCAAGTCGCTGGAGAGCTACTCGGCCAGCTACCTGCGCTACATCTGGTCGCTGTCCGCCACGGTCATGATCATGACCTACAGCCTGTGGGCGTTCGAGATCCGCGAGACGCACCACAACTCGGTGTGGTCGGTCATCTCGATCGTGCCGTTCGTGATCGCCGTCCTGCGCTACTCGGTGGACGTGGACCGTGGCTCCGGGGGCGAGCCCGAGGAGATCGCGCTCGGCGACCGCGTGCTGCAGGTTCTGGCCGTCGCATGGGTGGCCATGCTGACGCTCGCCGTGTACGCCTAGGAGTTGTGGGTCTCCTCGATCGTCATCGCGCCGTCCTCCCGTCCTGGCTCGCGCTCTACTACGACGAGCCGCTCGAGTTCGTGTCGGCGTCCGGGCGCCGGGTCACGGCGTCCGACGGACGCACCTACCTGGACCTGTTCGCCGGGATCCTGACGAACGGCGTCGGCTACGACATCCCGGAGATCTCCGACGCGATCCGCGCCCAGCTGGACACCGGCGTGCTGCACAGCTCCACGCTGTACCTGATCCGCAAGCAGGTCGAGCTGGCCGAGCGGATCGCGTCGCTGTCCGGCATCCCGGACGCGAAGGTGTTCTTCACGTGCTCGGGCACCGAGGCGAACGAGGCCGCGCTGCTGCTGGCCACCGAGTACCGGCGCAGCTCGCAGGTGCTGGCGCTGCGCAACAGCTACCACGGCCGCGCGTTCGCCACGATGGGCATCACCGGCAACCGCAGCTGGTCGGCCAGCGCGCTGTCCCCGGTTCAGGTGCACTACGTGCACGGCGGCTACCGCTACCGCGGACCGTTCCGGAACCTGTCCGACGCCGACTACGTCCAGGCCTGCGTCGAGGACCTCGTCGACGTGCTGGACACCGGCACGTCCGGTGACGTCGCGTGCCTGATCGCCGAGCCGATCCAGGGCGTCGGCGGCTTCAACGTGCCGCCGGACGGGCTGTTCGCCGCGTTCCAGAAGGAGCTCAGCTCGCGCGGGATCCTGCTGATCTCCGACGAGGTGCAGACCGGCTGGGGCCGCACCGGCGAGCACTTCTGGGGCATCCAGGCGCACGGCGTCACGCCGGACGCGATGACGTTCGCCAAGGGTCTCGGCAACGGGCTGACGATCGGCGGTGTCGTCGCGCGCGCCGAGCTGATGGACTGCCTGCAGGCGAACTCGATCTCGACGTTCGGTGGCAACCCGGTCTCGACGTCCGGTGCGCTGGCGACCCTGCAGTACCTGTCCGACCACGATCTGCAGGCGAACTGCGCGGCGCGCGGTGCGGAGCTGCTGGACGGTCTCCGGGCGCTGGACCTGCCGGTCGTCGGCGACGTGCGCGGCAAGGGCCTGATGATCGGCGTCGAGCTGGTCGGGCCGGGCGGGGAGCCGGACGCGGCGGCCGCGGCGCGGGCGTTGGAGCTGGCCCGCGAGAACGGCGTTCTGGTCGGCAAGGGCGGCCTCTACGGCAACGTGCTGCGGCTCGCGCCGCCGATGACGCTCACCGCCGACGAGGCCGCGGAGGGCCTCGTCGCACTCCGCGCGGCCCTGCAGGCGGTGCAGGACGAGGTCGTCCCCGGCTGACCCGCGCCGGCGGCCCCGACCTCACGGCTGGATCAGGTCGATGCGCCCTGGCATCCCGAAGTACCAGCCCTGGGCGACGTCACAGCCGAGCTCGCCCAGTTGGGCGGCCTGACCGGCGGTCTCGACCGACTCCGCCGTGACGGTCAGGTGCAGCGAGTGAGCGAGGGTGACGACGGCGCCGAGCAGTGCGGCGTTGTCGGCGGGGGCGTCGGTGACGAACGGCCCGGCCAGCTTGAGGCCGTGCACCGGCAGCCGGTGCAGGTAGGCGAGGTTCGAGTATCCGGTCCCGAAGTCGTCGATGACGATGGTGACACCCATGGCCGCGAGCCGGCGGAGCATCGCGGACGCGCCGCCGTCGGGGACCATGACGTCGCGTTCGGTGAGCTCGAGCTGGAGGCGCTCGGCCGGCCAGCGTGTCTGCTCGAGGATTCCGGAGATCGTGTCGACGATGCCGGGCTCGGCGAGCTGGCGGGCGGCGATGTTGACGCTGAGCAGGAACGGGCTGCCGGGATGGGCGTCGGCCCAGACGCGGGCCTGGACGCACGACTGCCGGAGGACCTCGGCGCCGAGGGCGACGATGGAGCCGGTCCGTTCGGCGAGGGCGATGAAGTGGTCGGGGCCGAGACGCCGGCCGTCGGGCCGGTTCCACCGCACGAGAGCCTCGGCGCCGACGAGAGCGTGGTCGTGGAGCCGGACCAGGGGTTGGAAGTCGACGACCAACTCGCCCCTGTCGACCGCGGCCGGCAGCTGTGCGGCGACGTCCGAGCGTTGCAGGTCGGACCGGTAGCGGACCGGGTCGTGCAGGACGTACCGGTCGCGGCCCTCGTTCTTGGCCCAGTACAGCGTCGAGTCGGCCGCCTTGAGCAGCGCGACCGGATCGAAGTCACCTCCGACGCGGTCGACCACGCCGATGCTGACCGAGACCCGGATCTCGTGTCCGAGGATGACGACCGGACGACGGACGGCCTCGACGGCGGCCTGCGCGACGTCGCGTACCCGGGCCGGGTCGGCCCGCACCAGCACGGCGAACTCGTCGCCGGACAGGCGCGCGACGAGGTCACGCTCCGGGTCGAGCAGCGCGCTCAGGCGGCCGGCGACCACGCGGAGGAGCTCGTCGCCCGCGTGGTGGCCGAACGTGTCGTTGACCGCCTTGAACCCGTCGATGTCGAGGTAGCACACGCCGATCCGCGGGCCGCCGGGCGTGCCGAGCGACTGCCCGAGCTCGCGGAGGAACCGGCTCCGGTTGGGCAGCCCGGTGAGGGCGTCGTGCTCGGCCTGGTACCGCAGCCGGGTCTGGAGCTGGTGCTCCTCGCTGATGTCGGCGACCATGGCCACGAGGAACCGGGGTTCGTCCTGCTGGTCGCGGACGAGCGACAGCACGAGGTCGGTCCAGATCTGCTGCCCGTCCTTGCCGGCGTAGGACTTCCGCATGCGCAGATGGTCGAGCTCCCCGTTCGCCATCGCCTTGACCTGGTCCCAGGTGCCGGGCTCGTCGTCGTCGTGGATGAAGGCGAACACCGACTGGCCGACGAAGTCCTCGGCCTGGAACCCGAAGATGTCGCACAGCGCGCCGTTGACCTCGACGATCCGGCCCTCGACGTCGGCGATGCCGATCCCGGTGAGCGTGTTCGCGAAGACCGCGCCGAAACGGGCCTCGCTGGCCCAGCGGGCCTCCTCGGCCGCGGCGCGTGCGGCGAACGTGGACCGGCTGATCCGCTCCTGTTCGGCGCGGGTCCGGTCCTGCAGGGCCTGGGCGTAGCCGGCCGCGATCCCGGCGAGCAGCGCGCCCATCCGCTGGACCTGCGCCGGGCTCGACGTCGCCGGGGTGAGATGCGTGGTGAGCACGCGCAGGCTGCGGTCGAGCGACGTCGGGTCGGTGTAGTGCGCGGCGACGAGGTCCCCACCGATCCGCAGCGCCCCGGCGCGGTCGAACGCGGTGTCGGTCATCAGCCGGTGCACCCGGTGGACCAGCCGGCTCAGGTACTCGCCCCGATGCATGCCGGTCATCGAGACGAAGCTGGTGGCGTGCAGGGCGGCGGTCCAGTCGTCGACCAGCGGCCCGTCGGCCGGCATCCGGGCCGTGGCGACCGGCTCGCCTGCGGCGGGTGACGCGGAGTCGTGGGTCATCGGCGACGGGCCACCCCGGCGTATCCCGGATACCGGTCGACGTCGTCGGTGCTGGCCGCATCGGTGTCCGGGCGCCAGAGCGGGATCCGCACGACGCCCGGCTCGACGAGCTCCAACGTCCCGAACAGCGCCTCGATCTCGGCGCGGGTCCGCATCCGCATCGGGTTGGGTGAGCGGTCCCGGTTGTAGACGGCCTGCGCGTCGACGGCGGCCCGGCCACCGTCCGTGCTCGCATGGCTGAGCGCGACGAGGCTGCCGGGCACCGTCGGTCCGGCGAACCCGGCCACGACACCGGCCGGGTCCCACTCGTCGCCGACGAAGTGCAGGACCGACACGAACAGGATGCAGACCGGACGGGAGAAGTCGATGCGGGACCGCAGGACCGGGTCGTCGAGCACCTCGCCGGGGGCGGTCAGGTCGCCGGACAGCGCGACGGCGTCCGGTTCGTCCTGGAGGATCTCGCGGCTGTGCGCGACCGCGACCGGGTCGTGGTCGACGTAGACCACCGTGGCGCGCGGCAGGATCGAGCCCGCCACCTCGTGCACGTTCCCCACCGTCGGGATCCCGGAGCCCAGGTCGATGAACTGGTCGACACCCGAGTGGCACGCGAACCGGACGGCGCGGCGCAGGAAGGCACGATTGTCCTGGGCCACGCGGCTCATCTCCGGCAGG
Source organism: Pseudonocardia endophytica (assembly GCF_004339565.1). Taxonomy (GTDB): domain Bacteria; phylum Actinomycetota; class Actinomycetes; order Mycobacteriales; family Pseudonocardiaceae; genus Pseudonocardia; species Pseudonocardia endophytica. The sequence goes on along the minus strand of NZ_SMFZ01000001.1, from coordinate 3,520,864 downwards.
ACACGGAGGACCTCGGCGGCGAACTCGCGGTCGGAATCGAAGTTGTGCGAACCACCCAGGTAGTAGTCGTACACACGGGCGACGCTCGGCCGTTCCATGTCGATCTGCTCGGGTGCCCAGCTCGGTCGATCCGTCATCACGCCCACCCCGACTACGTCCGCCCGGCCTCCGTCAGGAGGAATCGTTTACGGCGAATGCGATCATCTCACGCGGCGTGGCGAGTCAGCCACCGTGTGTGCGAATCGTCGACACCCGGTCTCCGTCGTGAGCCGGGCCGGGACCGGTGTGCCAGGCCCAGGTGGCGGCCAGGCCGTCGGCGAGCGGCGTCGGCGCGGGGAGACCGAGCACGGACGTGGCGCGGGACGGGTCCAGGCAGCTGCGGCGCAGCTCGCCCGGCCGGGCCGGCTCGTGGTGCGGTGCGAACGCGTCCGCGTCCAGCCCGGCGACCCGGCCGACCGTCGCGGCCAGCTCGGTGATCGTGACCTCGGTGCCGGTGCCGATGTTCAGCACCTCGCCGGGCGCCACCTCCCGGGAGCGCAGCCCGTCGGCGGCCCGCCGGGCGGCGCGGGCGACGTCGCCGACGTAGAGGAAGTCCCGGGTCTGCCCGCCGTCACCGAAGACCGTCGGGCGGGCACCGGACCGGGCCGCGTCACAGAACAGGGACACGACACCCGCGCCGCCGGACGGGTGCTGGCGCGGCCCGTACACGTTGGCGAACCGCAGCACGACGGCCGGGAGCCCGTGCGCGCGGACGTAGAACGCCGTGTAGCGCTCCGCGGCGAGCTTGGACAGGCCATACGGCGACTCCGGGGCCGGGGGCTGCGCCTCGCCCGTCGGCAGCGGCGCGTCCTCGCCGTAGATCGCCCCACCCGTCGAACAGACGACGACGGCGCCGACGGACGCCTCCCGCGCGGCCTCGAGCACGGACAGCGTCCCCAGCACGTTCACCGACGCGTCGTGCGCCGGGTCGGCCATCGAGGTGCGGACGTCGATCTGCGCCGCGAGGTGGTGCACGGCGTCCGGCGCGAAGTCCCGGACCAGCGTCCGCGTCCGCGCGGCGTCCCGGATGTCACACTCCGCGAGCTCGACCCCGGCGGGCAGGTTCTCCCGACGGCCGGCGGACAGGTCGTCGACGACCAGGATCTCGTCACCACGGTCGAGCAGCGCGTCCACCAGCGTCGAACCGATGAACCCGGCACCGCCGGTCACGAGTGTCCGCATGCGTTCTCCCATATGCGGACAGGTTATCGGCCGGGGTGATCAGCCGGCCGCACTGCCGCCGTCCTCGCCGCAGGCAGTGATCCGGTACAGCGTGCTTCCGCCACCGGAGACGACCGGCTCGAAGCCCGGTGCGCGGTCGAGGCCGGTCAGCCCGGGGTACGTCCCGGACCGCTCGTCCCACGGCCAGAACGTCACCGGCGCGTCGATCGCGTACGTGACGCCCGCGGCGCGGACGGCCGGGCACACGGTCGGATCGGTGGCCGCGTCGCGCAGCCGTTGGCGGACCACCTCCTGGTCAGGTGTCCAGCTGCCGGACAGGTGCGGGAACGTCACCTGACGACCGGTGAGCGGGTAGAGCAGGGCGTTGCCGGTCCACGGGTTCTCCGCGACCACGTCGTCCACGGGTACCTCGCGGCCGACCTCGTCGAGGAACTCCCGCTGCCCCGGCGAGAGCATCGTCGACTCGTCCCGCTGGTACGTGCCGGCCACCGCGATCGCGTGCACCCCGACCCGGAAGCCGTCCGAGGCCAGCACGAGCGCGACGGCCGCGACGGCGACGGCGGGCAGCGCGAGCAACCGGCGGCGTTCTGGCGGAAGGTCCACGCCGGGCAGCGCGTTCGCGGCCCGCAGGAGCAGCCGGACCGTCTCGACCACGCCGAGCGACGCCAGCGCCACGCCGGTGACCGGCACCATCGCGGCCAGACGGTACGAGTCGTTGTACCAGGCACCGGTCAGCGCCGCGGTCAGCGCGTCCTCGCGCGAGGCGGCCAGCACGTACAGGAACGCCGACGTCGCGTGCGCCGGCACGAGCCACGCGGTGCGCGGGCTGCGCAGCGCGAACACCGCACCGATCACGACGAGCACCGATACGGCCCACAGGTCGGGCCGCTGGTTCATGCCGTTCAGCAGCACGCCGCGCACGGCCTCGAGCCGGCCCATCGTCGCCGGCCAGTCGAAGGAGCGGACGGCCGCGAGGAACGGCGACCACGCCAGCAGCCACACCACGCCCAGCACCACGGCGAGCGCACCGACGGGCGCCGCGACCGCCGTCACCCATCGTCGGGTGCGGGCCCGACGGACGGCGGTCAGCACGGCGGCCACGACCAGCGGTGAGAGTCCCAGGACCAGCAGCCCGACGAGCGCGTTGGGCTGGGCGAGCCCGAGCCCCGCAACGGCGATCGCGCCGAGCAGGAGCGCCGACCCGCGGCCGAGCGCGCTGTCGCGTGCGAGCCCGAGAACCCCGACGACGGCGGCCAGCCCGGCGGGCAGCAGGGCCACGCCGAGCAGGTTCGGCCACAGCACGCCCCAGGTCATCACCATCCACGGCATCGCCGTGAACGCCGTGGCCAGGACGGGCGCGACCAGGAACGCGCCGGCCCGGCGTCCGGCGGTCTGGCGGACCAGCAGCACACACGACAACGGCCAGACGACGGCCGCCACCACGAGCGCGACGACGTTGGACGCGACCGGGATCGAGGCCCCCGACGTGAGCCCGACCAGCGCGACCACGTCGTGCCACGCCGCCGGGTAGGCGACCGGGTGCCCGGGACTGGTCAGCTCGCCGAGGGTGAGTGACGACGCGTCGCCGGTCGCCATGATCCGCGCGACAGCGCTGTAGTGGTGGACGGCGTCGTAGGTCGCCGAGATCGCGTCGATCCGGCCGAAGCCGAGGACGGCGGTCAGCCAGCAGATCGCGACCGTGACGACCATCCCGGCGGCGAGCGCCGCTCCGGCGAGATCACCGTCGGGGCCGCCGCGGAGGCGGAACGACCACCGGGGCCGATCGGTCGACGGGGAGGTGCGACGCACCCGTCGCAGACCGGTCCGGACGGCGAGCGCGACGACCGCGCACAGCACGGCCGCTGCCACGGCCGGCCACGCACCCCATCCGACGCCGATGCGCCCGGCGACGACGGCGGTCGTCGCGATCAGGGCGATCGAGACCAACGGTGCGGAGCCCCAGCACGCGATCCCGCGCCACCCGCACGCGCGGGCGACCAGCGCGCCCGGCAGGACGCACCACGCGGCCGCGACCAGCGCAGCCGGAACGGCGGCGGCCCACGTCACGGGCGACGCCGTCCTGCAGAACGGCCGTGTGCACGGCTCAGGAGGTCGCGCTGCATCCGACCTCCTCCGGCTCCGGTGCCGTACCCACGGAAGCGACACGGTAGCGCCGCAGCGCCGGACCGCCGCGGTTGCCATCGCTCCGCAGGCGCCGGCGACGGTGACCGGTTCGTCTGTTCGGACGAGCGGAGGTTGGTCCTAACGCTCGTCCGGTCGCCGCCCGCCGAGCGGATCGTCCGTCTCCGTGCGCAGGTCAGCGCGCGTCGGCCGATACGTCGTCGGTGTCGGTCGCACGGTCCACCCGGCCGGTCGCACCGTTGTCGGCACCGTTGTCGGCGGGCCGGGAAGGTGTCGGGTGCGTCCCGTTCGTCTCGACGCCGGAGACCGCGCGGAGCCGCTCGGCCAGCTCGTCCTCGCGGCGGGCGAGCTCGGCGTCCCGGATGGCCAGCTGGCGGGCCAGGTTCGTCAGGTGCTGACTGATCTCCCGGTCGCGCAGGTAGGTGTTCAGCATCCCGAACACGAACGCGACGACCAGCAGGTAGACGACGAGGTCGGTGCCGCGGCCGATGCCGAGCTGGCGGGCCACCCACGTGACGTCGTTCGGCCGGAGCACGGCGTAGATGTTGAGCAGCACGAAGCCGGCGAACGCGAGGCGCTTGCTGGCCCGCACGCCGACGTTCTGCCCGCTGCGGACGAAGTAGAACAACGCGCCCAGCGCCGCCAGCACCAGGACGATCTGCAGCATCACGGTGGCGCCCTCCCGGACCATCATTTCTGGCCCCGCACGGACAGGTCGAAGAGGATGTTGACCCCGTTGAACAGGGACTGGCCCTTGGCCCGCGAGTAGTCGGTGTAGCGGATCGTCACCGGCACCTCGCGCACGCGCAGGCTCCCGCGCGCCAGCGACGCCACGATCTCCGACGCGTGCGCCATCCCGTTCATGCTGATCCGCAGGTCCTCCGCGGTGCGACGGGTGAGCACGCGCAGACCGTTGTGCGCGTCGGTCAGCTTCAGCTTCCGGCTCGACGGGGACAGCGCCGCGACCGTGCGCAGCACGAGCTTCTTCAGGGCCGGGATGTCCTCGTCGGACTCCAGGAAACGGGAGCCGAGCACGACGTCGACGTCGCCGCCCCTGGCGATCTCGACCATGCGCTCCGCGTCGGCGACGGAGTGCTGGCCGTCCGCGTCGAACGTCACGAGGTACGCGGCGCCGCGGCGGAGCGCGTAGTCGATCCCGGTCTGCAACGACGCGCCCTGGCCGAGGTTGATCGGGTGGCGCACGAGGTGGGCCGAGGTGCCCGCGATCCGCTCCGCCGAGTCGTCCCGGCTGCCGTCGTCGACGCAGACGACGTTCGGGAAGCGCACGACGATCTCGTCGATCACGTCGGCGACGACGGTCCCCTCGTTGTAGACGGGGACCACCACCCACGTGTCCGCGTTCGGCACCCTCATCCCTTTCGGTCAACGCCTCGGCACCCCTCAGGCTATCGGGGCGGTCCGGGCCCCCGTCGGGAGGACCCTGGCGCGTCCGTAGTCTGTTCAGGTGATGGCGCGCGACCTGCTCGAGACCATGCTGTCGGACCTGGACGGCGCGGCCGATCTGTACCGGCCGACGAACTTCTGGCAGACGGGTCTGGAGAAGGTCGTCGAGGACCTGCGCGAGCGCGGGTTCGACGAGTTCCGCCGCCACCCGAGCGCGACGTTCTTCTACGCGCCGCGCTACGCACCGGTCTCCCGTCCGCTGGCGACCGCGTCGTCGCTGCTGGCGCGGGCGGGCGCGAACGGGAAGCTGCTCGCCGACCGGATCGACCAGGTACCGGTCGCCCGCGGCCACCACGCCACCGTGCGTGCGCTGGACCCGGTCGATGCGCACCCACGGATCGCCGACGCCGACGAGTCCCGCGCCGGGGCCCCGACCGAGCAGCTGGAGTTCGACGGCCGCCGGTACAGCCGGTCGTCGCTGAACTACCTGCGCGGTCTGGTCGCGCTCAAGCGCGCCGTGCCGGACCTGCAGATCGACACCGTGCTGGAGATCGGCGGCGGCTTCGGCACGCTCGGCGAGATCCTGGTGCAGCAGAACCCCGGCATCACCTACGTCGACGTGGACATCCCGCCGGTCGCGGCCGTCGCCACGCACTACCTGCAGCACGTGCTCGGTGCCGACCAGGTGCTCGACTACGGCCGGACCCGCGACCTCGACAAGATCGAGATCGACGCGATCGAGCAGCGTGCGGCCGTCCTGTGCTCGTGGCAGATGCCGAAGCTGATCGGTCAGGTCGACCTGTTCGTCAACTTCATCTCGTTCCAGGAGATGGAGCCCGAGGTCGTCGAGAACTACGCGAACCTGGTCTCCGGCCTCGGCGCCCGCTACCTGCTGCTGCGCAACTCGCCGACCGGCAAGCCGAACGTGCGCGAGCCCATGCTGCGCAGCCACTACCTCGAGTTCTTCTCCGACTACGAGCTCGTGCTCTCCGACGCCGGGCTCTACGGCCAGGACTCCGAGGGCACCGTCTCCGAGGTCATGGTCTTCGTTCGCAAGTAATCTGGGCGCATGCGCGCAGCGGAATCGATCACGATCGGCGGCCACCGGGTCGGGCCGGGCGAGCGCCCGTTCGTGATCGCCGAGATGTCCGGCAACCACAACGGGTCGCTGGACCGGGCGCTGGAGATCGTGGACGCGATCGCCGGGTCCGGCGCGCAGGCGGTGAAGCTGCAGACCTACCGCGCGGACACGATCACGATCGACGCCGACGGCCCGGCGTTCCGGATCCGCGACGACCACGGGCTGTGGGGCGGCCGGAACCTCTACCAGCTCTACGAGCAGGCGCACACGCCGTGGGAGTGGCACGAGCCGCTGTTCGCCCGGGCTCGCGAGCACGGGCTGGTGCCGTTCTCCAGCCCGTTCGACCCGACCGCCGTCGAGCTGCTGGAGTCGCTGGACGCGCCCGCCTACAAGGTCGCGTCGGCCGAGCTGGTGGATCTTCCGCTGATCCGGCGGATGGCCGCGACCGGGCGTCCGCTGGTGATCTCGACCGGGATGGCGACGCTCGCCGAGATCGACGACGCCGTCACCGCGGCGCGCTCCGCGGGCTGCTCCGAGCTGGTCCTGCTCGCGTGCACGGCGTCCTACCCGGCCGACCCGTCGGACGCGAACCTGCAGACGATCCCGGCTCTGCGTGAGGCGTTCGGGGTGCCGGTGGGGCTGTCGGACCACACCTACGGGATCGGGGTCCCGGTCGCGGCCGTCGCGCTCGGTGCCTGCGCGATCGAGAAGCACGTGACGCTGCGGCGCGACGACGGCGGAGTCGACTCGGACTTCTCCCTCGAGCCCGCCGAGCTGGCCGCGCTGTGCCGGGAGACCGACGTCGCCCGCAGGGCGGTCGGGCCGGCCCGGTTCGGTCCACGCGAGTCCGAACGGGACACGCTCGCGCTGCGCCGCTCGCTGTGGGTGGTGGCGGACGTGACGGCCGGGGAGAAGGTGACGAGCGAGAACGTCCGCTCGATCCGCCCGGCCGGTGGCCTGCACACGGACACGATCTCGACGGTCCTGGGCAGGCAGTTCACCCGCGACGTCGCCCGCGGCACGCCGTTGGGCTGGGACCTGATCTGACCGCTCTCGCCGAACGGTCGTACCGGCCGAGGGCGCTCGACGTCGTGTCGCGCGCCCGGTTCGCCGTCGTCCTGGTCGGCGCGGTGCTCGGTGCGGCCGTGTTCGGGCTGATGCACCGGGTTCCTGTCGACGACGCGTTCATCGCCATGGACTACGCCCGCCAGCTCGGAGTGCACGGCAACTGGGGAATGGTCGACGGGCTGCCGTCGAACACCGCGACCAGCCCCCTGTCCGTGTTGCTACTCGGCGGCATCACGGCCGTCGTCCGCGACGCCCTCGTCGCCGTCGGGGTGCTGCTGGTCGTCTCGTTCGCGGTCGCCGGGTGGTGGCTGTACGGGATCGCCGAGCGGCTCGGGCTCGGGCCCGTGCTGTTCCCGGTGCTCGCGCTGACCGTGCTCGCGGTGAACCCGCTGCTCATGTCTTCCATGGGGCTGGAGAGCCAGCTCGCGGTGACGTTGTTGACCGGCGCCGGGTGGGCGGTCGTGACGCGACGGCCGATGGTCGCCGGAGTGGTCGCCGGGCTGCTCGTGCTGACCCGCCCGGACCTCGGACCGGCCGCGCTGCTCGGGCTGGTGTGCCTACCGGCCGGCCGGCGGCGGGCGCTCGGCGCGGCCGTGGCCACGACGGTCCCGTGGTTCGCGTTCTCCTGGTCGTTCCTCGGGTCCGCCGTCCCGGACACGGTCGTGATCAAGGGTGCGGAGTCGTGGAACGGGACGTCGTTCTGGAACTCGGTCCCGCACTACGCGTCGGTCCTGCCCGGACCGACGCTGCTGTCGGTGGTGCCTGCCGTCGCCGGAGCGGTGGCCCTGCTGTGGTGGTGGCGGGAGCGCCTGGCGTGGGTCTGGGCCGGGATGGCCGCCGCGCACTACGTGACGATGTCGCTGCTGCATCCTGGGCCCTTCTTCTGGCACAGCACGTTCTGGCTGTGCGGGCTCGGGTTGCTGGGGTGCGCGGCCGTCGCGCGTGTCGCGACCCGCAGGTCGACGACCTCGGCGCTCGTCGTCGCGCTCGCCGCCGGCTACGTCGTGGTCACCGGCGTGACCGACGCCAACGACGGCATCCCCCGCGACGGGTTCGCCCCGGTCTCGTTCAACTGGGCCACGCCCGCGCAGTACCGGGCACTGGCGGAGCGCCTGCCGCGCGGATCCGTCGTGATCTCACCCGGCGAGATCGGGACGCTGGCCTGGTACTGCGACTGCCGCGTCGTCGACCAGTTCGCCGACCGCGGCCGCTTCACGCCGCTGCTGGACAAGCGCCTCGCCGGGTCCGGCCCGGTGGAGCGCCGCCTGCTGGAGTGGAACTACGCGCGCTTCGACCGGCCCGCGCCGATCCCGGCCGGCTACCGGATCGACACGAAGCTCGTCCCGCCGCCGGGCGGGGAGCTGACGTCGCTGTTCACGCGCCTTCAGCGGCAGGTGACGGTCTCGCCCGTGTTCAACCGATGAGTTGAGTACGCCGCTCCGGTCGTAGGAGGTACCAACCTCGACGAAGGAGCGTGAGATGAGCACGGTCGTGATGAACAACGTGGTGTCGGTGGACGGCTACATCGCGGATTCCGACGACGACATCGGCCCGCTGTTCGCGTGGTACGGCAACGGCGACGTCGAGGCGGGCCGGTTCGGCGCGCGGGTGTCCGCCGCGTCGGCCGCGTACGTCGGGCCGGTCTGGGACGGCATCGGCTCGATGGTGATCGGCCGCCACCTGTTCGACCTGACGAACGGCTGGGAGGGACGGCCGCCGGCCGGTGAGCACGTCGTGGTGGTGTCGCACCGGCCGAAGCCGGAGGGATGGCACCCGGAGGCGTCGTACCACTTCGTCGACGACGTGGTCGCCGCCGTCGCGCTGGCGAAGGAGCTGGCCGGCGAGCGGACCGTCGCGGTGGCCGCCGGCGAGGTCGGCGGGCAGGCGCTCGCGTCCGGGCTGGTGGACGAGGTGGCGATGGACGTCGTGCCGGTCGTGTTCGGGTCGGGCAAGCGCTACTTCGGGTCCATCGACTCCGAGTACCTGCTCGAGGACCCGGACGTGGTGATCCGCGGCGACCGGGTGCTGCACCTGCGCTACCGCGTGCGGCGCTGAGGCGCGATCAGGGTTCCCGGCGGTCGCCCCACCCGCGGGCGGCCAGCGCCTCACCGAGCTCGTCGGCGTAGCGCAGCGTGCGGACCACGAACGGGAGCGCGAACGCGGTCAGCGACCGTTCCGCCCCGCGTGCCCTGGCGGCCTCCCGCACCTGACCGGCGATGCCGGCGAGCGTGCCGACGGCCTGCACGGTCAGCCCGACGACGACGCCGACGCGTTCCGGGTCCACGCCGAACCGGCGGAGCGGGCCGAGCGCGCGCTCGATGGCGCCGACCAGGTCGTCGACCTTCGTGACGAGCGTGAACAGGTTCGCCGCCCCGACCGCCGCAACGATCCGCAGGCACGCCACGGCCGCCTCGCGCGGCCCGATCAGCCACCACTGGATCACCAGGATCAGGCCGGCGAGCAGCGCGAGCGTGCGGATCAGGCCCCGTACCCGGCGCGGCCGGATCCGGGCGACGACGTACCCGAGCACGACGAGCGCGACCGCCCCGCCCAGCCACCACGGGTCGTCGAGTGCGACCGTCCCGGCCGCGAACAGCAACACGACGACGAACGACGGCCCGGCGGGCGCCCGGTGCAGGACACTCGTGCCCGGTTGGTAGAGGGCGAGCGCGCCGGTCACGCGCAGAGCTTCCGGTAATGGACGATCGCCGGGCCGGGGGCGTCGTCCGCGGCGACCCGGCCCTCGTCGATCACGACGACGCGGTCGAACCCGTCGAGCAGGTCGAGGTCGTGGGTGACGAGCAGGACCTGCTGGCGCAGTCCGGCCAGGCGTTCGACGAACCGGCGCTTGTTGCGCAGGTCGAGCAGCGTCGTCGGCTCGTCGCAGACCAGCACGTCGGGATCGGTGACCAGCACCGCGCAGAGCGCCAGCAACTGCTTCTGCCCGCCGGAGAGCTGGTGCGCGGGGTGCTCGGAGTAGCCTTCGAGGCCGATGTCGGCCAGCGCGGCCGCCGCGCGGGCGGCGCGTTCGCCGCGGGGCACGCCGGTCCGTCGGAGCGAGAACGCGACGTCCTCGCCCGCGGTCGGCATGACGATCTGCGAGTCCGGATCGGTGAACACGAACCCGACCCGCCGCCGGACGGCGCCTCCGCGCTTCGCCGGGTCGACGCCGTCCACGGTCACCGACCCCGAGGTCGGCGTGACCAGGCCGTTCACCATCCGCGCCAGCGTCGACTTGCCGGACCCGTTCGCGCCGACGAACGCGACCCGCTGCTCGGACAGCCGCAGGTCGACCTGGTGCAGCACGGTCCGCTCGCCATAGGCGTGCCCGACGCCGTCGAACTCGATCATCGTCGGACCTCCCACAGCGCCGCGACCCCGAGCCCCCCGCCGGAGGACAGCGCGGCCAGACCGGTCGTGCCGTGTCCACATCGGACCAGACGGTGGAACAGGCGGACCACCAGCACCGCCCCGGACGCGCCCCACGGGTGCCCGAGCGCGATCGCGCCTCCGTCCGGGCTCACCCGCTGCTCGTCCAGCCCGACCGCGTCGAGGCAGGCGAGGACCTGCCCCGCGAACGCCTCGGTGAACTCGACGGCGCAGGGGTGGGGGTGGTCGACGGCCCGGATCGCGGGAATGGCACCGAGGCCGAGCAGCGCCGGGGCGCATCCCCGCGTCGCGGACGCGCGCAGGGCCAGACCGGGCACGCCGAGGGAGCGTCGGACCCGTTCGCTGACGATCAGCACTGCCGCGGCGCCGTCGTTGACGCCGCAGGAGTTCGCCGCCGTCGCGGTGCCGCCTTCGGTGAACGCCGGCCGGAAGCGGGCGAGGCGGGCGGCGTCGAACCGATCGCGGGGACGTTGGTCGGTGCGGACGTCCCCCAGCCGGACGATCTCGGCGTCGAACGTGCCGTCCCGCTGAGCGCGGACGGCCCGTGCGTGGCTACGTGCGGCGAACTCGTCCTGACGCTCCCGGCTGATCCCGGCCTCGGCGGCGACCCGGTCCGCGGCCGGACCCATCTCCGGGTCCCCGAGCTCGGCGGGGGCGAACGGGGCCTTCGTGTACGTGGTGCCGCCCGGCCAGGTCCGGGTCGGTGCGGTGGAGGCGCTCTCGACGCCGCCCGCCAGGTAGGCCTCGCCCTCGCCGGAGCGGATCGCCGTCGCGGCACTCACGATGGCGGACAGCCCGCTGGCGCACTGCCGGTCGACGGTCATGCCGGGCAGGCCCTCACCGAGCCCGGCCCGCAGCGCCGCGACCCGCGCCGGATTCCCGCCGGGACCGAACACGTTGCCCAGCAACACGTCCTCGATCGCCACACCCGGATCGAGGTCCTCCAGCAGCGCGCGCAGTACGGGCGCGGCCAGCTCGTCGACGGTGTACGCGCGCAGGGCGCCGCCCGCGGTTCCGATCGGCGTCCGCCGCGCCGCGACGACGACGGGCATCCGGTCGTCCGCCGTCATGCGCCGCCCCGACCATGATCGGCGGTCGGGCGTGGATCGGTGCCATCTGTGGCACCCATGCGTACCGAACCGTCGATCTTCAGGGTGGCGACGTCGGTGGTGTCGCTCTCAGCGGGCGACCTGACTCCATGATCAGCCGTCCTGCGCGGATCGGTGTCACCTGCGGCGTCGATGCGTGCCGAACCGTCGATCATCGGGTTGGGCACGCTCTCGCCTGTCGTCCCGGGCTCGGCGGCGGTTCCGGCCGGTGCCTCGGAGGGCAACGGGGCGGCGTCCAGGGTCCCGTCGGCCAGGCCGGTGGCGACGCGTGACCGGGCGACCTTTCCCGAGGTCAGGCGGGGGAGAGCCGTCGTGACCAGCCATCGTCGCGGACGCTTTGCTGCGGCGAGTCCGTCCCGCGCCGCAGTGCGGAGCAGGCTCAGCGCCGGCGGGTCGGACGGAGCCTCGACCACGGCCGTGACCAGCTCGCCGAGACGGGGGTGCGGCGTACCGGACACGACGACGTCGGAGACCCCTGGCACGTCGCGCAGCACGTCCTCCACCTCCTCGGCGGCGATGAGCATGCCGCCCTGGGAGATCGTCGCGCTCCCGCGCCCGTGCACGACGAGATCGCCGGAGTCGGTCAGGGAGCCGCGGTCACCGAGGCGTAGGAAACCGTCGCCCGCCGGTTCCAGGCGACCCGACCGGAGGTGGCCGGCGAACGCCTGCGGGGTGCGGATCTCCAGCTCGTCGTCGCGGACCCGGATGTCGACGCCCGGCAGTGCACGGAGCGGGCCGTCGTCGCGGCGCAGTGCCATCAGCGAGGTCTCGGCCGCGCCGTAGTACTCGACGAGCTCGGTGTCCGGCAGGAGCCGGGCACGTCGTGCGCGCAGCCCGGCACCGACGGCGGCCCCACCGCTGACGATCACCCGAGGTCCGACGAGCGGCGCCGCGAGCAGTGCGGACAGCTGGGCCGGGACGAGATGCACGGTGCCGACGCCGGCCAGGTCGGCGGCGTCCAGCGACGGCCGCCACCGCACGTCCGCGCCGTGGTACAGCGCGTGCAGGGCCCCGAACAGGAACAGCGACGACGCAGGCGACCCGGGCAGCAGCACCGGCCCCGGGAGCGGGCCGAGCGCGTCGAACCCGATCCGCCAGGACCGCCGGGTGCGGGCCAGCACCTTCGGGCGACCGCTGCTGCCGGACGTCGTGGCCAGGTAGAACAGCACGTCGTCGCCGGGATGCGGGTCGATCGACGTGGACGACGGGTGCGGCGCGCCGTCCACGCACACGTCCGGCTCGGCGTCGGAGAGCACCGCGTCCCGCTCCCGTGACGTCCACGACGGTGCGACGACCAGCGCCGCCGCGCCCAGGACGTCGGCCCCGAGCAGCCAGGCGACGGTGTCGTCGGGGATGCACGGTCCGATCGCGACGCGGCTCCCCGGCCCGGCGCCCCGCTCACGTAGCGCCGCGGCGGCACCGTGGATCCGGGACAGCAGCCCGTCGGGGAGCGCCGGCGCGTCCCGGAGCACCGGCGGGTGCGCCGCTGTCACGAGACGGACGCGCGCCGGGGCAACAGGTCGGGCAGCGCGCGGTGGACGAGGCCGGCGATCACTGCCGCCAGGACGAGCTTGACCAGGTCACCGGGCACGAACACCAGCGACTGGACGACGCCCGCGCCGAGGCTGCCGAGGAAGGCCCCGTACACCGGGATGCCGATCACGTAGTCGGCCACGACGCCGAGGAACGTCGCCAGCAGCAGCACCGGCAGGCGTCGACGAACCGCCCGTTCCACGACCAGCCCGGTGACCAGCGCGGAGAGCAGCCAGCCGAACAGGAACCCCGCGCTCGGCCCGACGAACGGTGCGATCCCGCCGCGACCACCGGACAGCAGCGGCAGCCCGATCGCCGTGATCGCGAGGAACAGCGCCACGGCCGCCGTGCCGCGCTTCCACCCGAGGATCGCGCCGGCCAGCAGCGGGCCGATGTTCTGCACGACGATCGGGACGAGCCCACCGACCGGGACACCGGGGAACAGCCCGAGCACGGCGATGAACGCGGCGAAGACGACGACGCGCGCGAGGTCCGCGGCGGGCAGTGCTGATCGGGCCACGCGATGAGGCTAGTCACCGGACGGCGTTGCAGGGCGCGACGTGGCGCGGGACTCATCCGTCCGGACGGACGCCAGCATCGCGTCCGTGAACTCGGCCATCGCCTCGTTCGCCGCGTCCAGGTCGCCGGTGACGAGCGCGTCGTGCAGCAGGCCGCGCGACGTCGCCAGCGCCAGCCGTGCGTGGATGCGGGCCCGCCGTGGGTCGTCGCCGCCGCGGACCATCAGCCGGGTGAGCGGCTCGAGCCACGGTTCGACCATCTCCGCGCGCATCGACTCGGCGTGCGGCCTGCGCTGCATCGCGTGCGTCGCGAGCTCGAAGAACAGCGGCCCGTAGCGCATCGCAGGCCCGGTCACGAGCGACCAGAAGTGCATACCGACCTCGTGCGGGTCGTCGTGCCCGCTGCGGTCCAGCTCGGCGAGCACCTCGCGCTGTCCGGCCTCCACAGCCGCGACCACGGCGGCGAGCAGGCCCTCCCGGCTCCCGAAGTGATAGATCAGCATCCGGTGGCTGGTCCCGATCGCGTCGGCGATCGTGCGCAGGCTCCGGTCGGCGATGCCGTGGTCGGCGGCGTGCTCGATCACGGCGTTCAGGAGTTCCTCGCGCATGTACCAGATGGTACGGTCGTGTACCACTTGGTACAGGGAGGCTTCGATGATCACGGTGGAGCGGCACGTCGACGCGGACGCCGAGCAGCTGTGGGCCGTGGTCGCGGACCCGGCGTCGTGGCCGGAGTGGACGGCGTCGATGACGTCGGTGCAGCTGCTCGACGGGCGGCTGGAGGTCGGGGCGCGGGCCCGCGTCGTCCAACCAGGACTGCCGCCGTCACTGTGGACGGTGACGGAGCTCGTGCCGGGCGAGTCGTTCGTCTGGGCGACGACGTCCGGTGGCGTCACGACGGTCGGCTCGCACCTCGTGCGGAAGCGCGACGGCGGTCGTAGCCGCATCGAGCTCGGTCTCGACATGCGTGGGCTGCTCGCACCCGTGCTGAACCTGCTGATGGGCAAGCGGTTCCGTCGCTACGTGACGATGGAGGCCGACGGGCTGAAGGCGGCCGCCGAGTTCGCGCGCCGATGACGCGTCAGTCCAGCGTGCGGCGGTGGGTGCCGAAGCCGTCGGCGTCCGGGGCGTCGGAAGGCGCGTAGCCGGCGCGGGCGAACAGGCGCGCCGACGCCGTGTTGTCCCGGTGCACGACGGCCGTCACCGGCGTTCCGGCGCCGGTCGAGGCCCGCAGCGCGCGCTCGCCGGCGGCCAGGAGCGGGCCGGCGAGCCCGGAACCGCGACGCTGCGGTGCGACGGTGATCGAGACCTCCCAGCCGTCCGGGTCGTGGTCCCAGCGCACGGTCCCGACCGGGCCGTCGGCGTCGGAGACGACGAGCAGCATCCGGTCGCCGTCGGCCAGCGAGCGTTCCAGCCACGCCCGGTGTTCGACGGCGGTGACCGGGCTCGGGGTGCGCGACCACCGGCGGGTCTCGGGGTCGTTGCGCCAGGCGAGCAGCAGCTCCGCATCGTCGGATGTGGCCGGACGTGTGGACAGTGACCGGTCGCCGGTCGCGGTGCGCAGCGCGTCCAGGATCCGGTCGGCCCCGCGCCCGTCGACGACGTCGCGGGCACGGGCGGCGAGGGCGGCGCGGGCGTCGGGATCGGTGAGCAGGTGGCGCAGCGTGGCCGTCGTGTCCGGGTGGGACAGGTCGTCGGCGGATCCGAGGCCTGCGGCGACTCCGGAGGCGGTGACGGCGCGGTAGCCCTCGGTCTGGTTGTCCGCGACCCGCACCAGCGCCATCGCGACGCCGACGCAGCACAGCTCCCAGACCGTCGTGCCCGCGGCGCTGACGACGAGGTCGACGTCGGCCGCGGCGCCGGGCAGGTCGGGCAGTGGCGGGACGGTCCGGAAGCCGTCGGGGACGGCGAGCTCGCGCCCGGGCGGCACGACGACGTCGACGTCGGCCGGGACGCCGGTCGCGGCGAGCGCGGAGACGACCCGGCCGAGCAGCCCGGCCGCGTCGGTGCCGCCCATGACGACGAGCACGCGCGGCGGGTCGGTCGGGCCGGCGGCGCCTGCCGAGCCAGGGCCGGTCGACGCGGTCCCCGAGTCGCGCCGGCCACTGAGCCGGTCCTCCCGCGTGGTCCGGGCCCGCCGCACGGACCGGCGCAGCGGCGCGAAGCGGGGGCCGCGCAGCAGCACGGGCGACCCGTCGTCGGGGCGGGGCACGGCATCCGCGCCCAGGTTCGGGTCCACCACGACGTCGGCCGGCCGCCGTCCGGTGTGGAAGTCCTCCACGGTGGACAGGACGACGCCGTGCGGGTTGAGCGCGTCCCGCAGTTCCGGGCCGAGCAGGTAGTGGTCGACGTGCGCGGCGTCGATCCGGTGCTCGCGGCACAGGGCGACCAGCTCGTCCGCGGAGTCGGCGGGCGGGAGCAGGGTGCCGGGCCGGTCCGCCTCCCCGGCTCCCGGGTGCGGCGGCGTGCCGGTGTCCCGGTCGGTGCGGGACAGTCCGGTCCACAGCCAGTCGAGCCCGTCGAGCCGTCCGGACCAGAACACGTCGTGCCCGGCCTCGATCGCGGCCTCGGCCAGGGCGGCGCAGCGGACGGCGTGCCCGACCCCGGTGGCCGGACCGGCGTCGCAGCGCAGCAGCAGCCGCATCAGCCCGCGTCCAGCGGCTTCTGCCGCACCCCCGCGTTGCGGGCGACCAGGTCCGGGCGGTCGCGCAGCACGGCGACCAGATCGCGCCAGCCGGTGCGGTCTCCGAGCTCGGACACCAGCCCGTCGAGCAGGTCGGCGTCCTCGGTCGTGTCGAGCGTGACCCGCAGGTCGTCGGCGGGTGGGGAGACGACCAGGCCGAGGCAGCGGAAGCGCTGCGGGTCGCCGTAGAGACCGGAGGTGACGTGTACGCGGTCGTAGCCGGTCGCGGTGGCGGCCAGGGAGCGCAGGGCGTCGGTGCGGGCGAGCTCGACGTCCAGGCCGCGGGGCAGGGTGCGGACGAGCGTGGTGGCGACGTAGTCGTGCTCGGGGGCCTGGCCCCATGCGGCGACGACGAGCCCGACGAGTTCCGGGTCGAGCATCGGGCAGTCCGCCGTGAGTCGCACCACGGCGTCGCACGGGTGCTCGTCGGCGGCGAGCACGAACCGGGCCAGCACGTCGTCCTCCGGTCCGCGCACGACGCGCGTGCCGAGCCGCGCCGCGAGATCGGCGACCGGGTCGTCCCCTGGCTCCGTCGACGTCGCGACCAGCACCTCGTCGACGCCGGGGGCCTTCTGCGCGGCGGCCACCACGCGCTCGAGCACCGGTCGCCCGCCGAGCGGGCGCAGCACCTTGCCGGGAAGCCGGGTGGACCCCGTCCGCGCCTGGATGACCGCGTGTACCCGCACCTGCGTCCCTTCCCCCGGTGTATCGCGTGCCATCATGCCGGGAGGTTCGGATCGGGTGGATACGGAGGCGTGATGTCGGTTCTCGAAGGCTCGTCGGTCCTGGTCACGGGCGGGACGGGATCCTTCGGCAAGGCATTCGTCCGTGCCCTGCTGGACCGCTACTCCCCGCGTCGGCTGGTCATCCTGTCCCGCGACGAGCTCAAGCAGTACGAGTGCCGGTCGCTGTTCGGCGACGACCCGCGGCTGCGCTGGTTCCTCGGTGACGTGCGCGACCAGGCCCGCCTGCGTCGCGCGATGCACGGGGTGGACTACGTCGTGCACGCCGCCGCGTTGAAGCAGGTGGACACGGCCGAGTACAACCCGTTCGAGTTCATCCGGACCAACGTCGAGGGCTCGCAGAACGTCGTCGAGGCGGCGATCGACTCGGGCGTGCGCAAGGTCGTGGCGCTGTCCACGGACAAGGCGTCGTCGCCGATCAACCTCTACGGTGCGACGAAGCTGTGCGCGGACCGGCTGTTCGTCTCGGCGAACCACTACGCGGCCGCCTACGAGACCCGGTTCGCCGTGGTCCGTTATGGCAACGTCCTCGGGTCGCGGGGAAGTGTGGTGCCGCTGTTCAAGCGGCTCGCGGCGGAGGGGCAGTCGCTGCCGATCACGGACAAGCGGATGACCCGGTTCTGGATCACGCTGCCGCAGGCGGTGCAGTTCGTGATCGACTCGTTCGACCGGATGCAGGGCGGCGAGCTGTACGTGCCGCGGATCCCGTCGATGCGGATGACGGATCTGGCCGAGGCGATCGCGCCGGGTGCGTCGACCCACGACATCGGGATCCGGCCGGGGGAGAAGCTGCACGAGGAGATGATCGCCGCGGACGACTCGCGGCGGACGCTGCGCCTGGACGACCGCTACGTCGTCGAGCCCTACATCGCCGGGTGGGGTTACACCTCGCCGGACGGGGAGCCGATGCCCGACGGTCAGGCCTACCGCAGCGACACCAACGACCTGTGGCTCTCGCCGGAGCAGCTGCGCGAGATGGTGGAGGCGCTCGACTAGTGCTCCCCTACGGCCGGCAGTCGATCTCCGACGAGGACGTCGCGGCCGTCACCGCTGTGCTCGGCACGGACTGGCTCACCACCGGCCCGGCGGTGACGCGGTTCGAGGAGGACCTCGCCGCCGTCACCGGGAACGCGGCCGTCGCGGTCACCAGCGGCACCGCCGCGCTGCACGTGGCGTACGCGGCGGCCGGGGTGGGGCCGGGACAGGACGTGGTGGTCGCGCCGCTGACGTTCGTCGCGACGGCGGCGACGGCGGCACTGCTCGGCGCGAACGTGATCTTCGCCGACGTCTGCGATGACACCGGCAACCTGGACCCGGATGCGGCGAAGGCGGCGGTGACGGCCTCCACCTCCGTCATCGCGGGCGTCGACTACGCCGGCCACCCGATCGACGCGTCGGTGCTCTCGGACATCGCGCACGACGCGGGTGCGCTGCTGCTCGAGGACGCGGCGCACTCGGTGGGCGGGCGCTGGCACGGGCACCGGGTCGGTGAGCTGGCCGACCTGACGACGTTGTCGTTCTTCCCGACGAAGAACCTCACGACGGCCGAGGGCGGCGCGGTCGTGTCCCCGTCGCCGTCGCTGATCGCCGGGGCCAGGGGCTTCCGGAACCACGGCCTGGTGCGCGACCGCGACGCGCAGCGTTTCCCGGACGAGGGGCCGTGGCACCAGGAGGTGCACGCGTTCGGCCTGAACTACCGGCTGCCGGACCTGCTGGCCGCGCTCGGCTCGTCGCAGCTCACGAGGCTGGACGCGTTCGTCGCCCGCCGCGCGGAGATCCACGCCCGCTACGACGCCGCGCTCGCGGACGTCCCCGAGGTCCGGACTCCGTCGCGCCGCGACGGCGCGGACCCGGCCTGGCACCTCTACCCGCTGCGCGTGCTCGACGGTCGCAGGCGCGAGCTGTTCGAGCACCTGCGGGCGTCCGGGGTCGGGGTGCAGGTGAACTACGTGCCCGCCTACTGGCACCCGGTGTTCGAGGACCTGGGCTACCGGCGCGGGATGTGCCCGGTCGCCGAGGAGTACTACCGGCAGGAGATCTCCCTGCCGCTGTTCCCCGACCTCACCGACGCCGACGTCGACCGCGTCGCGTCCGTGGTCCGCGCGTACTTCGGGTACGGGAGCTGAAATGACGCGCCCGTCCGACCCTTCGGAGCCGGTCATGGTCGTTCCGGACGGCGACGCCGCCGCGGGTGCCAGCAAGGACGTGCTGGGCCGCGGCTCGCTCTACACGATCGCCACGGCCGCCCCGATCCTGGCCGCCGTCGTGGTCACGCCGTTCGTGACCCGTCTGCTCGGCGCGACCGAGTACGGCGTCGTGGCGATCGCGCTGACCGTCGTCCAGGTGGGGGCCATGATCGGCGGGCTGGGCATGGCCGCCGCGATCACCCGGCACGGGATCATGGAGCGCTCCGGCCCGGCGGGCGCACGGTCGCTGGTGCTGCGCGGCAGCGCGGCCTCGACCGCGCTGATCCTGGTCGCGATGGCGCTCGGTCCGTTCTGGGGCGAACCGGTGCTCGGCACGCCGTGGCGGGCGGGCCTGGCCTTCGCCGTGATCGGCGCCGCCGGGTTCGGCACGATGCTCAACGCCCAGTCGTTCCTGCGGGTCCTGGACCGTCCGGTCCCGTTCATCGCGCTGTCCGCACTGGCCACGCTGGGCGGCCCGCTGATCGGGCTGGTCCTGGTGACGGTCCGCGGCACCGACGCCGACGACTACCTGTTCGGCCTGATGCTCGGCTACCTGCTCTCCGGGCTGGCGGGGATCGGGCTCGCGCTGCGCGACGGTCGCCCGCGCGGCGAACCGGGCGACTTCCGGCATGCGTTGAAGGTCGGGCTCCCGGCCGTCCCGCACCTGGTGGCGCTGTTCCTGGCGCAGAACGCGCTGATCATCGTCGCCACCCAGAACCTGTCCCAGGCCGACGGCGGCCGCCTGCAGATCGCGCTGCTCGTCGGCGCCTCCCCGGCCATGATCGTCGCGGCGCTGAACAACGCGTGGGCGCCCGTCGTCTACCGGACGGCGCCGGAGCAGCGGGGTGCGGCGCTGGAGCGGACGGCGCGCGACGTCGGAGCGATCACCACGGTGCTGGCGGGCGGCGTGGCGCTGCTCTCGCCGTGGGCGCTGCAGATCCTGGCGCCCGCGTCGTTCGCGCCGGGCGAGCTGGTGGCCTCGGTCGGGATCGCCGCCGTCGGGTCCGTGATCAGCGTGGCCTACCTCGGCAACGTGCACCTGGTGTTCGCGTCCTCGCGCAGCGGCGGGCTCGCGGTCGCCAGCCCGGTGAGCCTCGTCGTCGGTGTGCTGGCCGCCGTCGCGCTCGCGCAGCTCGGCGGCCTGACTGCCGTCGCCGTCGGTTTCCCGGTGACGTACCTGGCGCTGGCGATCGGCACGTCGATCCTGCGCCGCCGGGTGTCCCCGACGAGCTGGCGCGAGTCCGTCCTCGCGCTCCCGCTGGCCGGGGGGATCGTGATCTGTGCGATCGGGACGGTGCTGCCGTTCACCGGTGCACTCTGGATCACCGTCCGGCTGGCGCTGGCCGTCGCGCTCGGCGTGCTGTTCCTGCTCCTCGTGCGGCGGATCTTCACGCGCTGAGCCGGCTGTGATCGCCGGTCGGCGCTGAGTCGATCATCGGACGTGGCGCGCCGCCACCGGGCCGTGCGCCCGCGCGAACGGCGGTGATCCCCGGTCCGCGCGCTCCGGCGGAGAACGCGCGCGTCCTGTCGCGGGCGTCCGCCGGATCGGCACGCGTTCGGTGGATCAGCGCGCGAACGGAGCGAACCGTCCAGGTGGCCCGGTCGCGCGAGGACGCGCCCCCGCAGCGACTGCCCTGTGGATCACCGGGCGGATCCGGGACGCGCAGTCCCGCGAAGAACGCGTGCCCCGGCGGAGAACGCACCCGCCCGGTCGCGGGCGTCCGACGGATCAGCGTGCGTACTTCGGATCAGCGTGCGTGGAGAGCGGACCACCCGCAGGACCGGCCGCTCGAGGACACGCACCCACGGCGGATCACCGGGCGGATTCGCGTACTCGCACCCTCACCGAGAACGCGCGCCTGGCCGGTAAACGCACGCGTCCGGGCGCGCGCATCCACCGGCCAGGCGCGCATTCGCCGGACCAGTGCGCGTTCGCCCGGCCTCGGCTCAAGCCGCCGCCTGCTCTGCTCTACCGCGCGCACGACGGCGTGCGGCCGATCGTGTCCGCGCTGGTCCACCCGGTGGTGCGCCCGGGTAAGCAGAGCAAAGCGTGCTCCGGGACGATCGCCGGTCAGGCGGCCGAGGGCGGTTCCAGGGTCGTGACCGGGGTGTCCAGGCCGGGAGGAAGCGGCCGGGGGAGCGCGGCCAGGGGGTGGCGCAGCCACAGCCATGGGCTGAAGCCCCCTGCCGACATCGCCGCCGTGCTCGCCTCCGAGCGCTTCGTCAGCCCCAGCACCATCGCGGCCTTGGCCAGCGGCGACGCGGCGTAGTACTGCACGAGCGGTCCTGGCGTGCGGTGCGACCACCCGAGCGCCGCGCGCAGCGGACCCGGCTCCAGGAGCGCATCGGCTCCCAGCTCGGCGCGGGCCAGCATCGTCGCGGCCGCGTCCTGGGCTGCGGCGCCGGACGAGGGGCGCGTGCCGTCGTCGGGATCCGCGGTGTGGAACTCCGGCCACGTCGAGCGCAGCATCGCCAGCGCGTCGTCGCCCTGGTTGCCGAACGTCAGCGGGTCGCCCCACACGGCGGCGGGGGTGCCCAGCGCGGCCGCGTAGACGACGGCCGTCGACAGCCGGTTCGACGACAGCCTGCTCGCGTTCCCGGCCAGGTGCATGATCCGCAGCAGGAAGTGCGGGTCGTCCCGGCGACCGGCCGTGACGAGCCGATGCCCGGCGTCCGCCCACGCCGACGTGATCTCCGGGTCGGTCATGTCCTCGTGGTGCAGGCAGACCGTGGACGGGCCGTCGACCTTCGCGACCTGGCGGGCGAGGTCGGCGTGCGCGCCGGTGACCCGGACCAGACGGGTGCCGTGGAACGGGACGAACACCGGGCCGAGCGAGTCCGACCGGGTCCACCCCTGCGCGTGCAGGAGCCGCTCCAGGTACAGGATCGGGGCGCCGACGGCGGTCGTCGGACGGCCGTCGCCGGAGTTGCCCGGCGACCAGGCCCGCGACCGGTGCGACCAGACCAGCAGCCTCCGTCGCGGGGACGAGCCCACCGAAGGGAAGTCCGCGAAGTGCGCCGCCACCGGAGACGTCGCCGTCCACCCGTGCTGCAGCAAACCGGCGACGTGCCGGGGACGGGACAGCCCCGCGTAGGCGGCCAGCACGGCCGAGTGGCCGTAGTAGTGGTTCTGGATGTCCACGCGAACTCGCAGATCGGGTCGACGGACGGGCCGGTCGATCGTAGCGAGCGGCCCGATCGCTACCGTCGGTGCGTGACCGGGCCCGTCGACATCATGCTGCCGTTCTACGGCGATCCCGGACTGCTCCGACGGGCCGTGCGCAGCGTCCTGGAGCAGCGCGACCCGGACTGGCGGCTGACCGTCGTCGACGACGGCTATCCGGACGAGACGATCGAGCCATGGTTCGCCGGGCTGGGCGACGAGCGCGTCCGCTACCGCCGCAACGCCGTGAACCTCGGGGCGCAGCCGAACAACCGGTACTGCCTCGAGCTCGTCGACGCCGAGCTGTTCGTGATGATGGGCGCGGACGACCTGATGCTGCCGCACTACCTGGACACCGTCCGGGCGCTGCACACCCGGTTCCCGGACACGGCCGTCGTGCAGCCCGGCGTCCAGGTGATCGACGACTCCGACCGCCCGGTCCGCCCGCTCGCGGACGTCGTGAAGGGCTGGCTCGCGCCGCGCGGCTCCGGGCCGCGCGAGGTCGGCGGCGAGGCGCTCGCGGCGAGCCTGCTGCGCGGGAACTGGCTGTACAACCCGTCGTTGTGCTGGCGCACCGCGGCGCTCGGGACGATCCCGGAGTCCGCCGACGTGTTCGACCTCGCGCTCCCGCTGGGCGTGATCGCGGCAGGCGGCACGCTCCTCGTCGACGACGAGGTGTGCTTCCGCTACCGCCGTCACCGCACCAGCGACTCCGGCTCCGGCGCGACGGCCG
The DNA here is from genome assembly GCF_004339565.1 of Pseudonocardia endophytica. Taxonomy (GTDB): domain Bacteria; phylum Actinomycetota; class Actinomycetes; order Mycobacteriales; family Pseudonocardiaceae; genus Pseudonocardia; species Pseudonocardia endophytica. The sequence goes on along the minus strand of NZ_SMFZ01000001.1, from coordinate 3,497,890 downwards.
GGAACCGGTTCCCGGAGGAGAAGCGGTTCTTCGCCGCCGCGGCCGAACGAATGGACGCCCGCGGCTGGCCGAAGGCCGCCGCGGCGGCCCGTGGGCACCTCACGTCGCGGCTGAACGCGGCCGTCCAGCTCCCCGGCGCCGTCGCCCGGCGGGACACCGGCGTGGCGCGGGTCCTGGGCAGGCACCTCGTGTCCCGATGAGTTCCGCGGACATGGGGAGTCTGGGGTGCATGGGCAACGACACGCAGACCTCGACCACCGTGACCAACATCGGCGTCGCCATGTTCACCGTCTCCGACCAGGACGCCGCGCTGGCGTTCTACATCGACACGCTCGGCTGGGAGGTCCGCGGCGACCAGCGCTTCGGTGAGAACGGCGAGTCCCGGTGGCTGGAGGTCGCTCCGCCCGGGTCGACGGCCAGGCTCGCGCTGAACCCGCCGATGTTCTCTCACCCCGGTGGCGGCGCGATCGGCGTCGAGACGCCGGACGTGCGCGCCGAGCACGCGCGGCTGTCCGCGATCGGCGGCCTCGACCTGGACGCGCTGCCGGAGGAGGACACGCCGGGCGCGCCGACGCTGTTCTTCGTGCGGGACCCGGACGGCAACGTCGTCACGGTCGTCCAGGTCTGACGGCTACCCGACCGGCGGCGCGTCCGTCCGGACGATGACGGCGTACGGGCCGACGTCGCGGCGGACGAACGCAGGGTCGTCGAACACCCGCGGGTCGAACGTCGCCGTGACCGAGCGCTGGGACTGCGCCGGGAACGGGTCGTAGGTCAGTCCCATCCGGAGCAGGCCGTCGTCGCCACGCTGCAGCACGAACACCGACGGCGGCCGCTCCGGCGCCGCGTCCAGCGCGGCCAGCAGCTCGGCGGGCGTGCGCGACGCGGACCAGGCCAGCACGCGGTCGCGGCGCCCGGCGAAGTCGGCGATCGGGTTCGAGTACTGCGCGATCGTCGTCAGGTACGTGCGGTACGGCTCGTAGGTGAGCAGCGAGTAGGTGCTGCTGAGCACGACGACCTGGTCGCGCGGCCGACCGGTCATGCCGTCGATCGCGCCCGCCAGCTCGGCCACCGAGCCGGGCGTCGGTGCGGCACCGGTGGGCGAGGTGCCGTCCGGGTAGCGGTCCGACGCCTGCGCGGAGCGGCTCCAGTCGTAGTCCTTCGGCGTCGCCTGCACCTGCCCGACGACGACGGCGACGGCGAGCACGACGGCCAGCACCGGCAGCTGCGGCGCGAGCCCCGGGGCGACCGGCAGGCGGTCGCGGACCAGCCGGACCACGTCCGCGGCCGCACCCACCGAGCCGCACGCCAGCGCCGCCGTGACGATCGGCTCGAGACGGAACGACAGCAGCGTCGTGTCCGCGACCAGAGCCAGCGTGGAGAGCAGGTACCAGGCGTAGCCGCAGGCCGCCGTGATCCCGAGCCCGCGGGCGACCGGGTCGGTACGCCACCGCAGCACGATCCAGACCGTCCCGGCCAGTGCGAGCACGCCGAGCGGCGTCGCGGAGAACATCGGCAGCGGGAACTGCGCGCCGCTCTCCGGCAGGAAGCGTTGCGCCGCGTCCGAACCGGACGCGCCGCCGAGCCGGGCCAGCCAGTACGGCGTCCAGAACACGAGCACCAGCGGTACCGCCGCGATCGCGACGATCCCGGCCGCGATCACCAGCCGGACCAGCGCGCGCCCGCGGGACCGGACGAGCCCACCGAGACCGGCCACGCCGAGCACGAACACGCCGAACGCGGCGATCTGGGTGTGCGTCACGGCGGCGACGCCGAGCACCAGCCCGACCGCCACCGCGGAGCCCACCGGCGGGCGCCGCCCGTCGCACGCGGCGTCCACGAGCCGCACGCCCAGCACGGCAGCGGGTGCCACGAGCGCCGCCGTCAGCCAGGAGTACGGCGTGTACGCCGCCGTGGTCGCCACCCCGGCCAGCACGGTCGCGACCGCAGCCCCCAGCGCGCGGGTCCGGCTCGTGACGCGCGTCCACAGCAGGTAGGCCAGCACGGCGGTCACGGCCATCGAGGTGAGTGCGAACGGCTTGTAGAACGCCCACGCCTCGACGCCGAACAGGCTCGCCAGCCGTCCGCCGACCCAGAACCAGCCGGCCGGGTAGTACGGCGGCAGGTCCGCGTAGGCGACGTCGGCCAGGCGCGCGGAGTCGGCGAACCGGGTCAGGAACTCGACCCGGAACGCCTGGTCGCCGGAGATGCCGAAGATGTAGTGCCGGGTACCGGACAGCAGCAGCGCGACCGGCAGCGTGGCCAGCGCGGACAGCCCGGCCCACGCGAGCGGCGCGGCCAGTGCGGGGCGGCGGGCGAGCATCCCGGACGCGGCGAGCACGAGCGCGACGAGCAGCCCGGAGCTCGACGTCAGCGCGAGACCGACGTTCGTGCCCGCCGGGATCGGCAGCCGGGACACGACGAGCTGCGCCACGGCGCTGACCAGCACCGCGACGACGACGGCCGCGACCGGCTCCAGCCAGGACAGCGCCGCGGCCGGACGGCGCCGCTGCCCGGCCGGGATCGGGGAACGGACGCGCGGGTGCGTCGCGGAGCCCGTCATCGCTTGCGGGCCACCACCAGGAACGCCTTGGAGATCGCCCACAGGGCCGGGAACCGGCGCAGGGCGGCCACGCCGTACGAGTACAGCGCCGAGCCGCCGCCCTCGGCGAGCGACACGTCGCCCGGCACGGTGAACGTCGCGTCGAGCTCCGGGCGGTCGGCCAGCAGCCGGCGCATCCGCAGGTAGCCGGGCGCGTAGCTGGCGTCGGTGTAGTCGTGGCCGCGACCGGTCAGGCGCAGGTAGCGGTTGGCCAGCGGCACCGGCATCCAGGACAGGAACGGCAGCGCGTAGTGCGCCTCGATCGGCCAGAACCGGTTCGGCACCAGGATGTAGGCGACGCCGCCGGGGCGCAGGCAGTTCGACAGCCGCTCGAGGGCCGCCGGCTGGTCGGGGAGGTGTTCCAGGACGTTGTCCAGCACGGCGACGTCGAAGGCATCCCGATCCGAGCCGTCGCCGAAGTCGGTGATCGACTGCGTCCGGAACGTGAAGTTCGGCGCCTCCTCGGCGGCGAGCCGGGTCGCCTCCTCGGCGAGCGCCCCGTTCGGCTCGATGCCCACGACCTCGCGGCACATGCCGGCCAGCGAGAGCGCCGTGTAGCCGTAGCCGCAGCCGACGTCGACGACCCGGCACTCGGCGAACGGCTTGTCCAGGAACGGTTCCGTGGTGATCGCGATCTGTTTCGCGAACCCGGCCGCGAGGCGGCGGCGCTCGACCATCCGCAGCGTCGTCCGCTCGTACTCGGGCAGTGCTGCTCGGTCGTCGGGGGCGTCCACCCGGTCCTCCTTCACGGGTTGGTGGTGATCGGGATCGTGTCGCAGGCGGTGACCCGGTACAGCGTGTTGCGGCCGTCGGTGTCGACCGGCTCGAACCCGGGGAAACCGTCCAGCCCGTCCAGGCCGGGGTAGTGGGTCGACCGCCCGTCCCACGCCCAGAAGCTGACCGGCCCGGAGATCGCGTAGTCGACGCGGGTGGCCGCGACGGCGTCGCAGACCTCCGGATCGGTCGCCGCGTACCGCAGCCTCGCCGCGATCGTGACCATGTCCGGCGTCCAGTTGCCGCTCAGGTGCGGGAACAGCACCTCCCGCCCGGTGAGCGGGTAGAGCAGCGCGTTGCCCGCGTACGGGTTGTCCGCGACGACGGCGTCCGGCGGGATCTCCTGCCCGACCCGTTCCAGGAACTCCCGCTGTCCCGGTTCGAGCAGCACGTCGGTCGCGAGCCGGTAGGGGCTCGCGAGCAGGACGGCGTGCACCTGCCCGCTCATCCCGCCGGAGATCGCGACGACGAGCAGCACCGCCACACCGACCGTCGCGGCCGGCAGCCCGCGCCGGAACCGCACGCCGGACGTGCCGGCGGCGAGCAGCGCACGGCGGACGAGCCCGGCGATGCCGAGCAGGCCGATCACGGCGAGCGGGACGCCGGTGACCGGCACCATCGCGGCCAGCCGGTGCGAGTCGTTGTACCAGGCCCCGGTGACGGCCTCGGTGAACGCGCCCTCCTGGGACGCCGCCTGCAGGTACAGGAACCCGGAGGCGAGGTGCGCCGGGGCCATCCAGGACGTCGAAGCCCTGCGCAGCGCGACGACGATGCCGACGACCACGAGCACCGAGACCGTCCAGATCTCCGGACGGTCGTTCGTCGAGTTCGTGAGCACGCCCCAGATCGACTGGCCCGCGGTCTGGAACGCCGGCCAGTCGAACGTCCGCACGCCGTCGGTCAGCGAGGAGGCTGTCATCAGCCAGTACACGAACCACACCAGCCCGGCGACGACGACGAGCCCGGCCAGCGGCTGCCAGAAGCGCGCCGTCATCAGCCGTTCCCGGAACAGCGCGGCCAGGCCCCAGAGCACCGGGAACAGCGCGAGCACGGCGAGGCTGAACACGGAGTTCGGGTGGGCGAGCGTCAGCGTGGGCAGGGCGACGACGAGCAGCCCGGCCGCGCCGGGACGGGTCAGCGTCGAGTTCCTGGCCAGCCCCATCAGCGTCACGGCCGCGGCCAGCGCACCGGGCAGCAGCGCGACGCCGAGCAGGTTCGGCCACAGGACGCCGAACGTCATGAGGTTCCACGGGAACGCCGTGAACCCGACGGCCAGCACGGGCGTCACGAACGCGACGGCCGCCGACCGTCCGAGCACCTGGCGGGCCAGGAGCAGGCAGCCGAGCGGCCAGGTGACGACGGCGACGGCCAGCGCGGTCGCGTTCGTCGCGGGGATCACGGGGGTCCCGGTGGAGAGCACCGCGAGCGACACCATGTCGTGCCACGCGCCGGGATAGAACGCCGTCGGCGTCGACGGGTTGGTCAACGTGCCGAGGGTCAGCGACGACGCGTCCCCGCTGCCGACGATGTGCGCGACGGCGCTGTAGTGGAAGACGGCGTCGTAGGTCTGGGACAGCGCGTCCGCCGGCCCCATCCCGTTCACGGCGGTCAGCCAGCCGAGCGCCACCGCGATCGCGATGCCGGCCAGCGCCGCGATCCCGGCCCACCGGCCGTCCGGGCCCTCCCGGCCGGCGGCGTTCTTCCACGGGGTGACCGGGACGGCCTCGGTCGGGGCCGCGTCGACCACCTCCGGGAGCCGCGCGAACCGGCCCTTCGGCGTCCGCAGCCGGGACCAGGTCGTCCGCAGCAGCCGCCGCCCGGCGGCCAACGGGCGTTCCGGGCGGGTGCGGTACTTCGGCAGGAGCATGTCGCTCCCCACCCGGACGCCGATCCCCACGACCGCCACCAGCACGGCGGCCGCCACCGGGACCCACCACGCCCACCCGACCCCGAGCGCGGCGGCGACCACCCCGGTGATCGACACGACGCCGACCGACAACAGTGGGGCCGAGCCCCAGGCGACCAGCCCGCGCAGACCCCAGGCGTACGCGGCGAGCAGCCCCGGCGCGACCGACCAGAACGCGGCGAGCGCCACGGCCGGGGCCGCGGAGAGCCAGGACATGGCGCGGGCCGCCTCCTTCTCCGGCGCCGTGCCCCGGACGGGTGAGTCGTGCGGCCGGACCGGGCCGCGGACGGACCCGGCGAGCATACCGACGCGTACGTCGGCCGGGCCGGACCCCGGGCGGCGGGCCGGTCAGGACTCGGTGACCTGGTGCGGGTCGCAGGCGGTGATGCGGTAGAGCCGGGTCTCGCCGTCGTCGGCCATCAGCTCGAACCCGGGGGCACCCTGCAGGTCGTCCAGGCCGGGGAACGTCCGCGCCAGCGGGTCCCATGACCACAGCGTGAGCGGTCCGGTCAGCGCGTAGCCCACGCCGGTCGCATGCACGGCCGTGCAGACCGCCGGATCGGACGCCGCGTCGCGCAGCCGCTCCGCGATCATCCGCTGCTCGGGCGACCACACGCCGGTGAGGTGCGGGAACAGCACCTGACGGCCGGTGAGCGACCACAGCAGGGCGTTGCCGGTCCACGGGTTCTGGGCGACGACGGCGTCCGGCGGCAGCAGGTCCCCCGCGTGGATGAGGAAGTCCTCCTGGCCAGGGCGCAGCAGCGTCTCGGCCGGGTACTGGTAGATGTCGGCCAGGTTCGCGGCGTGCGTGTCGCGGTACATCCCGCCGGACGTCACCAGCAGGGCCAGCATCGCGGCCGTCGCGACGACGACCGGGCGCGGCCCGACCGCGACGCGTCCGGACGGGCGGGGGAGCAGGGCCACCGCGCGGCGGACGACCCCGGCCACGGCCAGCGTCCCGATCGCGGCGAGCGGCACCGCCACCACAGGGACCATCGCGGCCAGGCGGGGCGAGTCGTTGTACCAGACCCCGGTCCACGGCGACGACGCCGTGACGGCCGCGACGACGTACAGCGCGCCGGTGGTGGCCCATGCCGGCACGAGCCAACTCGTCCGGGACCTGCGCAGCGACGCGACCGCCCCGGCGACGACGAGCAGGGAGATCGCCCACGCCGCCGTCCCGCCGTTCGGGGAGCTGGTCAGCACGGACAGCGCGCCGGAGCGCCACGTCTCGATCGGGGTCCATTCGTAGCCGCGGATCCCGTCCAGGCCCGGCCACACCACCATCACCCAGTACGTCGTGTACAGCGTCGTCGACGCGACGGCGACGAGCAGCACGACGGTGAACCAGCGCCGGTCGCGCAGGCGGCGGACGACGTCCCCGGCCAGGCCCCACAGCAGCGGCCACGCCGCGATCACGGCGAGCCCGAACACGGCGTTCGGGTGCCCGAACGCGACCGACGGCACGGCGACGACGGCGAGCACGAGCCCGTGCCGTCGTCGCAATGGCCCGCGGTGCACGAGCCCGGCCAGCACGAGCACGGCACCGACGGCGGCCGGCATCAGCGCGACGCCGAGCAGGTTCGGCCACAGCGCGCCGTAGGTGACCAGCGCCCACGGGAACGCTCCGAACCCGACGGCGAGCAGCGGGGTGGCCAGGGCGGCGCTCGCCGAGCGGCCGACGAGCAGGCGGACCAGCAGCAGCTGCGACGCCGGCCAGGCCACGATGGCCACGGCCAGTGCCGTCATGTTCGACGCCGTGACGATCCCGGTGGCGCCGGCGTGCGGGGCGATCAGCGAGACCGTCGCGTGCCATCCGGCCGGATAGGGCGACGGCGAGTTGACCAGCCCGCCGAGCGTCGTCGCGGACGCGTCGCCGGTGGCCAGGATCCGGGCCACCGCGTTGTAGTGGAAGCTCGCGTCGAACGTCTGCGAGACCGCGTCCGGCCTGCCCATCCCGCGCACGGCCGTCATCAGCCCGATCCCGGCCGCGCCGAGCGACCCGGCGACCGCGGCGGGGACCGTCCACCGGCCGTCGCCCTCGCGCGCCGGGGACGAGCGGTAGCGGCGCACGCCGAGCGCGGCGGCCGCGACGAGCACGGTCGCCGCGATCGGTACCGGAGCGCCCCAGCGCACGCCGAGCATCCCGCCCGCGAGCGCGGAGCCGGAGATCAGACCGACCGACAGCACCGGCGCCGCACCCCACGCGACGAGCCCGCGCAGCCCGGCGGCGAGTCCGACGGCGAGACCGGGAAGCAGCAGCCACGCGGCGGCGAGCAGGAGGACCTCGACGGCGGCCGGCCAGCTCATCGGCCGCCTCCTGGAGGTGTCGCGGATCGTGGAGAACCGGGTGCACGGGACACGGCCGGTGCGAGCCCAGATTACCGACCCCCTGATGCGCGACCGTGACCCGGGCGGCGGCTCCCCACGGGGTGCGCTCTACCCTCGGGCCGTGCCTGCTGAGTCTTCTCCCGCCCACCCCGACCTCGTCGTCGTCGGCTCCGGGTTCTTCGGGCTGACCGTGGCCGAGCGGTGCGCCGCGGAGCTCGGCAAGAAGGTCCTGGTGCTGGAGCGGCGAAGCCACATCGGTGGCAACGCGTACTCCGAGGCCGAGCCGGAGACCGGCATCGAGATCCACCGCTACGGCGCGCACCTGTTCCACACGTCGAACAAGCGGGTGTGGGACTACGTCAACCGGTTCACCGCGTTCACCGGCTACCAGCACCGGGTGTTCGCGAAGGTCGGTGACCAGGTCTACGCGTTCCCGATGAACCTGGCGCTGATCAACCAGTTCTTCGGGCGCTCGCACTCCCCGGACGAGGCCCGGGCGCTGATCGCCGAGCAGGCGTCCGAGGTGGACACGAAGGACGCGACGAACCTCGAGGAGAAGGCGATCTCGCTGATCGGGCGCCCGCTCTACGAGGCGTTCATCAAGGGCTACAACGCCAAGCAGTGGCAGACCGACCCGAAGAACCTGGACGCGTCGATCATCACCCGGCTCCCGGTCCGGTACACGTTCGACAACCGGTACTTCAACGACACCTACGAAGGTCTCCCGGTCGACGGCTACGCCGCGTGGCTGGAGCGGATGGCCGACCACCCGAACATCGACATCCGGCTCGACACCGACTTCTTCGCCGTCCGCGGCGAGATCCCGGCCGGCACCCCGGTCGTCTACACCGGACCGCTGGACCTCTACTTCGGACACTCCGAGGGCGAGCTCGGCTGGCGGACGCTGGACTTCGAGATGGAGGTCCGCCACGACACCGGCGACTTCCAGGGCACCTCGGTGGTCAACTACAACGACGCCGACGTCCCGTACACCCGGATCCTCGAGTTCCGGCACATGCACCCGGAGCGGGACTACCCGAAGGACAAGACCGTCATCGTCCGCGAGTACTCCCGGTTCGCCGAGTCCGGCGACGAGCCGTACTACCCGGTCAACACTCCGGAGAACCGGGCCAAGCTGGAGCGCTACCGCGAGCTGGCGCGCAAGGAGACCGTGAACCGGAACGTGGTGTTCGGCGGCCGGCTCGGCACCTACAAGTACCTGGACATGCACATGGCGATCGGCTCGGCCCTGACCATGTTCGAGAACCGCCTCGTCCCGTACTTCACGGAGAACCGGCCGCTGTCCGGCACGGAGTCGGAGGACTGACCGGGTCGTCCGGCTCCAGCCGGGCCAGCTCCGTCCGCAGGTCCTCGGACGCGCCCGCGATCGCGTCCAGCCGGTGCTTGCGTCCCGGCACGCGCTCGTCGGCCAGCAGCTCGAGCCGCTCCAGCTCGAGCGCCGCGAGCCGTGCCCTGATCGCGGGCGCCCTGTCCGGCGTGTGCGGGGTCGTCCGCTCGGTCATCCGGCGCCACCACTGTAGGAGCATGGCGATCACTAAACCGGTTCAAAGGATGTCTGCCAAGAGCTTTACCGCCATCGGCGCCGCAGTGATTGAACCGGTTCACTCGACCGCACCACCGCCGTCGCCCGGACGCGCGGGACACTGACGTGGTGGACGGGAGCGGCCGGGTGACGCTGGCGACGATCGCCGACGCCGTCGGCGTCTCGCGGGCGACGGTGTCGAACGCCTACAACCACCCGGAGCGGTTGAGCACGCAGCTGCGCGACCGGGTGCTCCGCGCCGCGCGGGAGCTGGGCTACGCAGGTCCGGACCCGGTCGCCGCGACGCTCGCCCGCGGCCGGATCGCCGCGCTGGGCGTCATCTACGACACCCCGATGTCGTTCGGGTTCAGCGACCCGGCCGCCGTGCTGTTCCTGCAGGGCGTCAGCCAGGTGTGCGAGCAGGCGGACCTGGCGCTCGTGCTCATCCCCGGCCCGACGAGCCCGACGGCGCGGGTCGCGCTGGTGGACGGCATCGTCTGCTACTGCGATCTGCCCGACGAGGGCGCGCTCGCGACGATCCGAGAACGCAGGCTGCCGTTCGTCATCGTCGACGGGCCGCCGCACGACGGGGCCGGTCACGTCGGGATCGACGACCGGGCCGGCGCGCGTGCAGCGGCGCGGCACGTCCTCGACCTCGGCCACACCCGTATCGGCGTCGTGCCGATGCCCCTGGACGACAGCGGCTGGGAGGGTGCGCCGTCGCCGGAGCGCCAGGCGGTGGCGCGCTACCACGGCGTGCGGGAGCGGTTCGCCGGTTACCGCGATGCCGTCGAGGCGGCGGGTCTGCAGTGGGAGGCGATGGCCGTCGAGGAGCGTGCTCCCTACGGCCGGGACGCCGGCCGGCGGTCCGCCGCCGCGCTGCTCGCCCGCCGTCCCCGGCCGACCGCGATCCTCGCGATGAGCGACGAGATGGCGGCCGGGACCCTCGACGCGGCCGCCGAACTGGGCCTGGACGTCCCCGGCGACCTGTCGGTGGTCGGTTTCGACGACATCCCGTCCGCAGCCCTCGCCCGGCCCGCGCTGACCACGGTGCGGCAGCCGCACCTGGAGAAGGGCCGACGGGCCGCGACGATGCTGCTGCGCCAGGGCGGGACGCGGTCGGAGCCGGTCGAACTGCCGACCGAGCTCGTCGTGCGGTCCTCGACCGGCCCGCGCCCCCGGACGCCCTGAGCCGGGTCTCGGCCGCCACCCGCCGTCTGGTGCGACGGCTCGCCGAGCCAGGCGTGTACCGGGTCGAGGCGCCGCTGCCCTACGAGGACCTCGACGGCCTCGCGCTGCTGCGCCCGGAGAACCCGGCCTGCGGATCGCGGATCCGCTGACACGGTCGAGATCGCACACACGGCTGTTCGATCATGCCGTCGACCGCCATGGCTGCGATCTCGTCGTCCCCAGAACTGTGGACGAGCGGAGACGGTGCGGTTCCGCGCGCCCTAGGGTCGGCGGGTGATCCGAATGCGGGTGGTGGCGGCTCTGCTGGTCGCCGCGGGGGCGCTGGCCGGTTGCTCGACCGGGATCCCGGCGACCGCTCCGCCGCCGAGCCCGACGGCGGAACCGAACGCCGCCGTAGGCACCGCCACCGCCACCACCTCAGCCGCCGAGGCGGGCGGCCCCGCACTGACGGACACGAACGGCGCGGCCGTGCCACCGGCGGTCGCCGACGGGGTGCGGCGGATCGACGCCGCGCTGCGTTCCGGCACGACCGCGTCGGTGCGCGACCTGTACGAACCGTCGCCCGGCGCCGCCGGATGGGCACGGACGGCGAGCCGCCTGGACGACCCGACCCACCGGGCCCGCCTGGTCACCGCGCTGCGCAACCCGCCGCAGCCGCGTCCGGAGATCGCCTACCTCTACTCCGACGGCGACCACGGCCTCGGCATCACCGGCGACGGGAAGCTCGCGTTCGTCGGCGTCGGGCAGAAGCCGCGCCCCGCGTCGTCCGGTGCCGCGATCCCGGCCGGCACCTACCTCGGGCACGGACGCTCGCTGGCGATCGACGCGTCCGGCCGCGGCACGTACACGTTCCGCACCTACGACGAGTGCCCTCCGGACACGCCCGGCGTGCCGTGCGAGTACCGCGGGCCGGAGCAGGTCGCGAGGGTCACCCTGCAGGTGTCCGGATCGAACGCCCGCGTCCTGACCAGCAACGACGAGCCCGAGGTGCCGACCGGCAGCACCCTCCCGATCGCCTCCCCGCGACCCGGGGTGGTGACGATCGGGCGTGGTGACGCGGCGACGACGTTCTGCGGCGACGGCGTCTCCGACCAGGACTGCGGCGCCTGACGGCGGTCAGCCGTCGGGATCCTCCGGCCGGTCGAGCCCTAGCTCGTGTCGCAGCCGGTCCTCGGCCTCGCCCTCGGCGCGCCCGACGCCCTCGAAGCGGTCGGCGCCGAGGAACGCCTGCACGAACCGCGCCTTCTGGCGCTTGACCTCGTCGGTCAGCGCGTCGTCCACGGCGTCGCCGAGCTCGTCGTCCGTGTTCCCGGCCACGTGACCCTCCCCGGTGGGCTCACCCGAGGGTGCCTGCTCGACGCCGCGAGCGGAACCGTCACGCCTGGTCCGGCACCCACCCAGCGACGGCCGCGACGAAGTCGGCCAGGTCCGACGGATCGTCGAGCGGGTCCGCCGCCCGACGCTGCGGCCCGGTCGTTGCCTCGGCGCGCAGGACGGCGAGGTCGTCGGTGATCGACCGGAGCAGACGAGCGGCCCGGTCGCCGTCAACCACGACGGACGCTCTCCAGGAACTCCCGATGCGCGCGGCGCATCCGGGGCAGCTCGTCGGCGTAGATCTTGCGCAGGGTCGCGACCCAGCGCACGCGGGCGGGCGGATCGTCGTCGAACACGAGGATCCCGTTCTGGGCGACCGGGCCTGCCAGCTCCAGCGGGGCGTGGTTCAGCACGAGCAGGTCCACGCCGATCGGAAGATCCACCTCGAACGACGCGGGCGGATCGGCTGCCCACCAGGCCGCGACGTCGACGTCGGAGTCCGGGCGGGCGGTTCCGGTCGCGCGGCTGCCGTGCAGCAGGGCGAACCGGGCACCGGCCGCACGCAGGGCGTCGACCGTGCCCGCAGGCAGCTCGACCGCGGCACTCATCGGGCAAGTGTGGCACCCGTGTCCTCCGGACGGACGCCGGTCGCGCGGCACGCCGCCCGCCTCCCGGTGACGACCGCCACCGCGGCTACCCTCGGGGCCGCCGTTGCACGCCCCCGCGCGCACGTACGCCGCCCGACCGTGAGGACCGAGGCCGCCCCGGATGACGACAGCCCCCACCCATCAGCGAGGTCACGTGCCCGACACGAACGCCCGCTCCGTGACGAGCGGGCCGACGTTGCTGCAGCGGGTGATCATGCCCCGTCCGGCGGACCCGACCGCGGTCCGCGCGCTCTACCTCGACGAGCGCTCCGGGGCCACGCTGTCGCCGGTCGAGCCGCTGCCGGACGAGACGAGCCGCGCGATCACGCTGACCGTCTCGTCGACGGGCGGGCGGAGGACCCGGGTCACGTCGCGGACGACGGCCGTCGTGCCCGCGCAGACCGAGGTCTCGTTCGGCTCCTACTTCAACGGGTTCGCGGCCGGCTACTGGCGCGCGTGGTCCACGCTGACCGGCATCACGCTGAGGCTCGACGTCGAGGGGGCCGGCCGGGTCGACGTCTATCGGACGAAGGCCGACGGCTCGCAGATCTACGTCGGCGGCGAGCTCGTCTCCGGACGGCGGCTCGTCGAGATGGACCTGGACCTGCGCCCGTTCGAGGACGGCGGCTGGTTCTGGTTCGACCTCACCACCGACGAGGGCGAGCTGACGCTGCACGGCGGCGGCTGGCACGCGCCGGTCGAGGCGCCCGGCCGTGCGGCCGTCGCGATCGGGATGCCGACGTTCAACCGGCCGGCCGACTGCGTCGCCACGCTGACCGCGATCGGCGAGGACCCCGAGGTGTTGGACACCGTCGTCGCCGTCGTGCTGCCGGACCAGGGCACGCAGAAGGTCCGCGACGAGGCCGGCTACGAGCAGGCCGCCGCCGTCCTCGGCGACCGCCTGAGGATCGTCGACCAGCCGAACCTCGGCGGGTCCGGCGGCTACGCGCGGATCATGTACGAGGTCCTGCACGGGACCGGCGGGTCGCAGGGGATCGACTGCGAGCAGATCCTCTACATGGACGACGACATCCTGCTCGAGCCGGACTCGGTGCTGCGTGCCGTCGCGTTCTCCCGGTTCTCCCGCCAGCCGATGCTGGTCGGCGGCCAGATGCTGTCGCTGCAGGCGCGCTCGCAGCTGTCCACGATGGGCGAGGTCGTCGACCGCAACCAGTTCATGTGGCGCAGCGCCCCCAGGACCGAGAACCACCACGACATGGCCGAGCAGCCGCTGCGCCAGTCGCCGTGGCTGCACCGGCGGGTCGACGTCGACTACAACGCCTGGTGGATGTGCCTGATCCCGAAGGCCGTCGCCGCGGACCTGGGCCTTCCGCTGCCGCTGTTCATCAAGTGGGACGACGCGGAGTACGGCCTGCGGGCCCGCTCGCGCGGCTATCGCACGGCCACCGTGCCGGGCATCGCGATCTGGCACATGTCGTTCATCGAGAAGGACGACTCGTCGGACTGGCAGGCGTACTTCCACTACCGCAACCGCCTGGTCGCCGCCGCGCTGCACGGCCCTGACGACCCGAAGGCGATCCTGCGGGAGACGTTCAAGCGGACGCTGCGGCACCTGATGCTGATGGAGTACTCGGCGGTCGCGCTGCAGATCAAGGCGTTCACCGACTTCCTGGCCGGGCCGGAGGCGCTGTTCCCGAAGCTGCCGACGGCGCTGCCGGAGATCCGTGCCGTCCGTGCCGAGTACGACGACGGCCGCCCGCTGGACTCGGCGACCGACGTCCCGCTCGCGGATCTCGACGCGCTGGGCGCCCAGCTGTTCCCGGAGCCGCCGGTCGGCCGTCTGAAGGCGGGCCTGGGACTGGCGCGCGGCGTGCTCCGTAACCTCAGGACGCCGAACCCGGAGCTGCGCGAGCGCCCGCAGCGCAACGTGCCGTGGCGCAACGCCCAGTGGTTCGTGCTGGCCGGTCTGGACTCCGCGACGGTGTCCACCCCGGACGGTCGGGGCGTCACGTTCCGGCGCCGTGACCCGGCGATGTTCAAGCGGATGGTCACCGAGTCGCTGCGGCTGCACCGCGAGGTGGACGCGGGCTGGGCCGGCCTGCGCGAGCGCTACCGGAAAGCCCTTCCGACGCTGACGAGCCGGGACGGCTGGAAGCACGTCTTCGAGTGAGCACCGCGACGGCGGCGCCGCCGGTCGGATCCGACCGGGAGGCTCCGCCGGCCCGTCCGAGGTGGACGGCCGTGCTGGTGCTCGGCGTGCTCACCTCGCTGCTCGGGCTGCTCGCCGTGCTGGCGCCGGTCCAGGCGAAGGACCCGGTCGTGACCTGGCCCGCGGCCGGGCAGGCCCCGGCCTCGACGGTCGTGCCGCTGTCGCCGTACCGCCCGCTCCAGCTGACCGCCGACGTCCCGTGCGACACGGCGCGGGCGGTCCAGGGCGACGTCCTGCGCACGATCCCGGCGTCGGTGAACGCCGCGGAGGGCCCTGGCCTGTTGGTGTCGACGGCGGATGGCCGGCTCACCGTCACGTCGTCCGGCCAGCAGCTCTACAGCGGGCCGGTCGGTGACAGCGCCTGCTCCTACCGGCTGACGGCGGACGCGTCCGGCACCACGCTGCTGCGCGACGGCGCCCCGATCGCCGAGCGTCCGGGCCTGGACCCGCCGCAGGTCGCCGAGCTCGCGACGGCCGCGACCGGGAACGCGGCCACCGGCCTGCGGGTGCAGCTGCACACCGACGCGCGGTACGAGTCGTCGCCGTCGACGTCGAAGACCGTCCTGCTGGTGGCGCACCTGCTGGCGCTCGCGGCACTGCTGGTCGTGGCCTGGCGGACGTGGCGGGAGACCGCCCGCCCGGTGACCCGGCCGCGGTTCTCACCGGCCGACGCCGTGGTCGTCGTCGCGTCCGCGGCGTGGGCCGTGCTCGGACCGGTCAACATCGACGACTCGTGGTACGCGCTGATGGCGCGCAACGCGGACGCGGCGGGCTACGTCGGCAACTACATCTACCAGTTCGACGTCACCGAGAACCCGTTCTCCACCAGCCAGTACCTGATGCAGTTCTGGGGCTCGATCGGCGAGGCGATCGGCGTGCCCGGCTGGGGCCTGCTGTGGCTGCGGGTGCTCCCGGTGCTGTACGGGATCGGCACGTACGCGCTGCTCCGGGCGCTGCTGTGCGTCCTCACCGGACGGATCGGCCGGCGGCCAGGCGTCGTCTGGGCGCTCGCCGCGGCGCACCTGCTCTGGTTCATGGCCTACGGCATCACGCTGCGCCCCGAGCCGGCGGGCACGGTCGCGACGGCCGGTGTGATGCTGCTCGTCGCGCTCGCGCTGCACCGGCGGTCGCTGGGTCCGCTGGCCGCCGCCGTGGCGGTGGCCAGCGTCGGGGTGACGACGGCTCCGACCGCGCTCGTCGCGGCCGTCCCGCTGCTGTTCGCCGTGCCGCTCGTCTGGTCGCGGCTGCGCGCCGCGTCCTGGACCGGGCGGCTCGCGATGGTCGCGGCCGCCGTCGGTGCGGCGAGCATCGTGGTGCCGCTCGGGTTCTCCGACGCGACGCTCGGCGACGTGCGCGAATCGGTCGCCGTGCACCGCTGGTACTACTTCCAGTACTCCTGGTTCTCCGAGATCGTCCACTACGCGAACCTTCTCGAGCCCGACGACCGCGGCGCCTGGGGCAAGCGGCTGCCGGTCCTGCTGCTGCTCGCCGTGCTCGTCGCCGGCCTGGTGCGGCTCGGACGCCGGCGCGGCACGGGCGGTCCCCTCGGGCGCGCACTCGGCTGGGCGCTGACGCTGGGCGCGCTCTCGCTCGTCGCGGTCGCCGTGTCGCCGACGAAGTGGGTGAACCACTTCGGCGCGGTCGCCGCGCCGGCGACGCTGCTGCTGGCGCTGGCACTCGTCCGTACCCCGGTGCCACGACGGGTGCCGGCGCGGGTGCTGGCCGTCGCGACGGCCGCCGTCGGGGTCGCGGCCGCCGTCTCCTACGCCGGACCGAACCTCTGGCGCCCGTTCGGGGACTGGGGGCAGCCGTTCGGCAACCACTCGGTGCTCGGAGCGCCGATCAACACCGACTCGATGGCGCCACACCTCGGACCGCTGACGTTGCGCAGCCCGGTGCCGTGGATCGCGGTCGCGCTGGTGGCCGTCTGGTGGATCTACCGCAGGCGCCGCGCGGGCAGGCCCTCCGGGTTGACCCCGGACCGCGCGGTCCTCGGCACGGCGCTGTCCGGCGGAGTCGTGCTGCTGGCGCTGGTGTTCGCCGTCGCGCCCGTGGCGCAGGCGCCCGGCGCGTCGGTGGCGTCGATGAACCTGGCGACGTTCGCCGGGCGCGGCTGCGGGCTCGCCGACGCCGTCGGTGTCCTCTCGCCGACCGACCCCGCGCTCGGCCCGCCCGCCGGGCCGGAGACGCTCTCCGGTGACCTGCGGCCCGGGATCCCGCCGCAGCGCAGCGCACCACCCGCCGTGCCGACGGCGCAGGTCTGGCACGACGACGTGCCCGGCGGCTCCGGCACCGGCGCCGTCACGTCGGGCTGGTACCCGCTGCCCGCCGGGGGCGACGACCGCTCCCTGATCGTCCCGGCCACCGGCGACCTGCGTTCCGGGCAGTCGATCGCGCTCGAGTTCGGTACCGGACCCGTCGGGGCCCCGACGGCGACGGCGCGGACCGAGCTCGGCCTGCCCGGTGAGAAGAAGGCCGACTGGACGGACCTGACGGCCGAGCTGTCCGGCGTCGACCTGCCCGGCCCGGTGACCGCGGTGCGGCTCGTCGCGTCCGACCGGCTGGCGGACTCCGACAGCTGGTTCGGCGTCGCGGCGCCCTACCTGGCGGCGCCCCGCCCGGCGTCCGAGGTGATCGGTGACAGCCCGGTGTTCGCCGACCAGGCCTCCGCCGCGCTCTGGCCGTGCGCGAACCAGATCACGATCGCCGACGGCATCGCGCAGGTCCCCGCGTTCCGGTTGCGCACCGGCGACGACCTGGAGGGCGCGACCGAGGACAACTCCACGTTCACCGCCAACGGCGGCACCCTGGCCGGGATCGACCGCTCGGCCCGCTACGTGGAGATCCCGTCGGCGCTCGATCCGCCGGGCGGACGTGCGATGTTCGCATGGGGCCACGTCGAGCGCGTCGTGACCGACCATCCGGCCGGCCTCTACGACCTCGACGTCGGCACCGTCGAACGCTGGGGCTGGACCCGCCTGCCCACGCTCGCCGGGAAGGACTACACGGGCCGCGACTTCCTGGGTTGACGCCCGGGCTGCTCAGCGCTCCTCGGTGAGCCCGTAGAGGCGGGCCCAGTTCTCGCGGGCGGTCAGGCGCGGGGCTGCGTCACGCCACTGCTGCGCGACGGCACCGCCGTCGGTCCACAACCGACGCACCGTGCCCGTCGCACGCCGGACGAGCTCCTGCTGGCGATCGCGGTCGCGGGTGCGCACCCGGACGCCGGTCTCGGCCATGTCGGTCACGATCGCGCGCTCGAACAGCGACACGAACCACCAGTGCGCCTCGCCGGCCGGGACCATGCCGGTCCGGAACGGCACCCGCCCGGTGGCCTGCAGCAGCAGCCGCTTGCCCCAGGTCCGGACCATCTTCGACGGCTTCCCGGGCGGAGCCAGGTGCACCTGCGTCTCGCGGAAGTCCAGCCCGAGCTCGTCGATCGGGACGGCCTTCGTCTCCGGGTACTCGGCGCGGATCCGGCGGATCTCCGCGGCGGCGTGCGCCGATCCGTCGTCGAGCACGGACGGGCCGTCCAGGAAGTCCTCGACGGCCTGCAGCAGCGTCGCGGCCAGCCCGTACTGCATCGCCACCAGGTACTGCGCCAGCAGCTCGATCACCGTGCCGGTCACGACGCGCCGGTCGAACCCGGTGCGCAGGGCCGCGGTGATCAGGCCGTTGCGCTGGTTGAAGTAGCGGTGCCACTCGTCCCAGTCCTTCCAGCCGAAGTCCGCGTGCCAGACCCCTGCGCCGGGCAGCGACACCGTCGGGAAGCCGTGCTCGCGGGCCCGGTAGCCGAACTCGACGTCGTCCCACTGGAAGAACAGCGGCAGCGGGTACCCGACCGCGCGCACGATCGCGGCCGGGATCAGGCAGGACCACCAGCCGTTGTACTCGGTGTCCACGCGCCGGTCCTGCACCATCGGGAGCAGGCGCTCGTCGCGGCCGAGCAGGTGCGCCTCGCGCATCGCGCCGGGGACCGGGATGCCGACCTTCATCTTCTCCGGCAGCGCGTACTCCGCCGTGATGTGCACGTGGTCGGGGTGCAGCAGGTTGAGCATCTGGCCGCCGACGATCGTGGGGTGCGTCGTGCACGCCGCGAACCCGGTCAGGCGGACGACGATCTCCGGCTCGAGCAGTACGTCGTCGTCCATCAGGAGGACGTCGTGGTCGGACTCCGGTGCCCCGGCGGTGGCCTCGAACAGGCCACGGGTGAACCCGCCCGCGCCGCCGAGGTTCGGCTGGCGCTGGTAGCGCAGCTTCGCCCCGAGCCCGGCCATGACCTCGGTGAACCGGTCGCGGCTCTCCAGCGGGTCGGTGCCCTGGTCGACGACCCGCACGATCTCCAGCCGCTCCAGCGCCTCCGGGTCGTCGCCGAGCGCCTGCAGCGTGTTCAGACAGTCCTCGACCCGGTTGAACGTGCAGATCGTCATCGACGTCGGCCTGTCCGCGGCCTGCCGAGGAACGCTCCACCGGACGTCGGAGACGGTCAGCTCGCCGACGTCGGTGACCATCTCCAGCCACATGCCGCCACCGTCGAGGAAGCGGTCGATCGCGCCGGTCAGCACGACCTCGCCGGAGCCGTCGACGTTCGCGACGGCGACGGTCCGCGGCACCTTGTTCGTGTCCGACGCCATCAGCCGCACGCGGCCGGTGCCGGCGGCGTGCAGATCCACCCGCACCTCGCGCACGGCCGTCCAGCGCTGCCAGTACGTCGCGTGCAGCCGACCCCAGTACGTGTTCGTCGTGACGAGCGTGCCGGGCGTCAGCCGGATCCCGGTGCGCTCCCGGCGGGCGGTGCCGCGCAGTACCTCGGCGTAGAGGTCCTCCGGCACCAGGTCCGACGGGCCGGTGAACGGCCCCCGCTGGACGAGAAGGCGGCCCGCCCCGTCGTCTGCGGGCGCGCTCACCTCCGGCTCCTCGGTCGGTGCGTCGTTCTCTGCGGCGCGAAGCATGGGGGCAGGCCCTCTCGGGTCGTCCGGCGGTGTTCTGGCGGCGATGGGGTCAGCCTGGCAGCACGGGCGGTTCCGGCGGCGGCGGGCCGATCGTCCTGACCTGCTGCCAGCCCCACATCGTGCGGCTCCCGGTCGTGACGTCCGGCGGCACGACGCCCGCCGTGTACGGCTCGACCAGCCGGAACTGGCCCCAGTCGAAGTCCCATGCTCCCGGAAGGTAGGTCGGGACGTACCGCTGGGTGGCGATCTGGTCCATCCAGGACAGCGTGCCGCCCGCACTCACCGAACCCTGCCCGTCGCCCGGCCCGCGCTGCTGCGGGTCGGCCAGCACGCGGTAGGCGGGGACCTCGGCGATGCCCGCGTTCGTGTCGTAGCGGCGCAGGCACGGGCTGGTGAACGCCGCGGGCCAGTCGATGTAGCCCGGTCGGTTGCCGACGAGCTGCGTCAGCGGCGTCAGGATCGGGACCCGCGGCTGGGCCACGGCGATCCACGTGTTCGGCGGAGTGCCGCCGTCGGTGGCGATGACGCGGACCCGGTCGGCGTCCGCGGCGGGACGACCGGCCAGGTCGAGCCGGACGTCGCGCCAGGCCCGGGTCCCCGCCGAGTCGCCCTCGAGGTCCGCCACCGTCGCCACGGTGCCGCTGGTGCCACCCGGCTCGATCTCGTCGACGATCTGCTCGCCGCCGTCCGGTGTGGACCGCGAGAACTGCAGCGTCAGCTCGTTCCCCTCGCCGACCACACCGGCGATCCCGAGCACGAGCGGCGCGGACCCGGACCGGGCCGCGGCAGGCAGGCGGTACCAGCCGGACCGGTACTCGCCGACGGCGTTCGGCGCGCTGCTGTAGCTGCCCATGATCGGGCCGCCCTGCGGGCCGGTGCCGCTGATGCTCGGGGAGCGGTCGCCGGTGCCGTCGGTGTCGCGCAGCGACCCGGGACCGGACGGCGGGAGACCGGACGCCGAGAAGCCCGTCGCCTGCGGCGCGTCGTCCGGGTTCGAGCCTGCCGGGATCGACTGCAGCACACCCGCCTGCGGGTCGGTCTCGACCTGCAGCCGCCCGGCGAGGCCGCACTGCGACATCGTCGGGTCCGAGATCAGGTCGGCGCCGAGGGAGTAGCTGCCGATCTGCTTCTCCATGCCCTTGGCCAGCGACGCCACCTCGAACAGCACCATCAGCGCGCATACGACGGCGATCGGTGCGGACCCGAGCCGGACGGCCTGGGCCTGGGACAGTCCCCGCCGCCTGCGCTTGCGGGGCCTGTCCTCGGTGGTCAGCACCGGGCGGGGGATGTCCGGTGTGCGCAGGTGTTCGACGACGCCGACCACCAGCGACAGACCGGCGAGTATCAGGAGCAGCTCGGTCGCCGAGTACCCGGCGATCGAGGGTGGTTTGTCGAACCAGGGCACACCCCAGTTGGAGACGTACCACCACGAGTTGGGTCCGACGAACGCCAGAGCGGTCATCGCGAGCACGGCGGACAGGAACAAGGCCTGGTTGCGCCGCGAGCGCAGCACCCCGGTGCTCGTCGCCAGCGCCGCGAGTGCGGCCATGCCCGCCCCGAGCGCGGCGAACGCACCGAAGTGGTGGGTCCACTTCGTCGGCGTCAGCGCGAGGACGGCGAACGAGAGGACGGTGCTCCCGATCAGGCGCCGGGAGAAGCCGAGTGCGGCGCCGGGGATCCGGCCGCGCCGCAGCAGCACCATGCCCGCCACCGCGGTGCACAGCCAGAGCAGCAGCACCGGGAAGCGGCGTTGCAGCGAGCCGTCCTGGTTCTGGGCGAACAGTGCCTGGTAGCGGACCAGCTCCTGGTACCAGTACAGGTTCGGGCCGATGTCGGTCCGGACGCGGGTCGCCTCGGCGATCGTCGCCCACGTCTGGTCACCGAAGATCGCCACCAGCACGATCAGCCCGGCGGCCAGGAGCGGGCCGAACGTGGACAGCCACCCGGTCCGGCGCGCGCGCTCGGTGAGCAGGCGCAGCAGCGGGCGGGCGGCGGCCAGGAACGGCGCCAGCGCGATCAGGCCGGTCGGCGTCGCCGCGACGGCGAACGCGGCGGCGATCAGCGCCCACGCGACCGGCGTCAGCCGACGGATCGCGATCGCGCGCTCCAGCATCACGAACGACAGCAGTGCCGCGATCATGACCGGGGTCTCGGGGCGCAGGCCGTTGTCGAACGGCATCCAGAAGCACAGGAACACGCCCGCCGCGGCCCAGCCGGCCGACCGGCTGCGTCGCACCCGGGTGCCGAGCCGGGGGAGCAGTGCACGGCTGATCAGGAACCAGGACGCGATGCCCATCGCGAGTGCCGGTAGCCGTAGCCACAGCACGGACTCGGAGACCCCGCTCCAGAGCGAGTACAGCTGGTAGAACCAGCCGAACGGGGCCTCCGGCGCGTTGAACCACCGGTAGTAGTTGCCGATGTAGCCCGACGAGTCGGCGCCACGGGAGATCGCGAGGATGTAGCCGTCGTCGGAGGTCATCGAGCCGATCACGGCCCAGACCGCGAGCACGACGACGACGAGTGAGTCGCGGACGATGTCGCGTCCCTGCAGCGCGCGGGACAGCCGCCTGCGGTTGTGCAGCACGCGACGGGCGTCGCGGTCGTCGAGCCTGCGCAGGAACCACAGGCTGCCGGCCAGCGCCAGCACGGCCAGGACCGACGCGACGACCTTCAGCGTGCTGGACACGCTGTCGTAGCGGTTGTCCGCGTCGAAGCGAACCGATGTGCCGGCGACCGGGTCACGTGCCTGGTCCAGCGAGGAGTACACGCCGGTGACCTGCGGCCGGTTGTCGCCGTCGAGCCCGAACAGCTCCTGACCGCCGAGCGTCGCCGCCGTCCGCGCGGCGTCGGAGGTGATGGCCAGCGAGCAGTCGCCCGCCGGGAGCGACCGGGACGCGACCTGGATGCCCCGGTTGTCGACCGACAGCGTCCCGTTGTCGACGCTGACGCGCATCGCCACGGCCGCCCCGATCGGCGACGCCTGGGGAACCGTCGAGAACACGGTCGCCGGCCCGTCGGTGCGGGCGTCGAGGCTGCGGATCCCGGCGCACCCGAACGTCGCGTCCATGGTCTCCGGCCGCAACGTGACCAGTGGTGCGTCGACGGGTGCGGTGCCGGTCTGCGCGGACGGCCAGTTGACCTCGGCCGTCTTCTGGTCGACCGGCAGGAACGGCACGGCGAGCGCGAGAACTGCGGCGAGCAGACCGAGACCGGCGGCCAGCCACCGGTCGGCGGGGCGTGGGCCACGGACCGGGGACACGGGTGTGTCCGGCCGTCTCTCGGCCACCTGGTCGGTGGTCAGCACCCGGTCGAGGCTAGACAGCGCGATCGGCCGACCGGGAAGTGCCCCACCGCCGCAGGCTTCCGCGATCCGTTCGTCGGCTTCGCCCGGCCGGGGTGTCAAGTCCGTATTCGCCCGACGGTCGACACGCAGCGTGACGAGCTGCGACATTCGGGCCTTGTTCGGGTGTCACCGGTGACGGTGGCGCGGACACCTCGTTGGCCCCCGATGTGAAGCCCCTCGTCACCGGCCCCACCGCGTCGGACCCGGACACCGCAGGACGGCCGGGCCGCGCGCCCGGCGGTGAGCTGCGGGCGTTGACCGGCCTGCGGATCGTCGCGGCGCTGTGGGTGGTGGCGTTCCACTTCCACTTCACCGCCCTTCCCGGCGTCACCGATGTGAGCGCCGTGCTCGGGCCGTTGGTCACCCAGGGTTCGCTCGGGGTGGACCTGTTCTTCGTGCTGAGCGGTTTCGTGATCGCGCACACGTACCTGGACCGGATGGGTCCGCGGCTGCGGCTGCGGTCGGCCGGTCGCTTCGTGTGGGCGCGCGCCGGGCGGATGTGGCCCGCCTACCTCCTCGTGTTCCACCTGTTCGGTGTCTGGCTGCTGATCCGCGCGACGTACGGCTCCGGCGGCGACATCGCGTTCCAGGCCGTTCAGCCGGACCTGTCCTGGGGCCAGTGGTTGCGGCAGCTCCTGCTGGTCCAGATGTGGGACCGGCCGTTCCTGGACGGGGCGTCCTGGGTGGGGCCGACGTGGTCGATCAGCGCGGAGTGGCTGGCCTACCTGCTGTTCCCGCTGACGGCGCTCGTCTTCTTCCGCCTGCGACGGCTGCCGGTCGTCGTGCTCGGGTTCGGTGCCCTGCTGGCGATGGCGCCGATGGCCGCGGCGTACCTCGTCGTCGGCAGCCCGTACTACCCGTTCAGCTGGCTGGTGCGGGTGCTCTGCGGCTTCTCGGCGGGCGTGCTGACGCTGCTGGCCGTGCGGCGCCTGACCGGATCGGCGCGGGCCCGGCGGATCGCTCCGACGACCGCGTGGGTCGCCCTGCTGGGAATCGTCGGCGGGCTGCTCGCCGGCGATGCCGCGGGCGGCGGGCTGCTGGGTCTCGTCGTCGTCCTGTTCCCGGTGCTGGTCGGCGCGCTGGCGCTGACCGAGCGGGGCCCCGCGCGGTGGCTGGGCTCGCGGCCGATGGTGCACGGCGGACGCATCTCCTACGCGCTCTACCTGGTGCACATCCCGATGTTCGAGATGTTCTGGCTGGCTCTTCGGAACGGGACGGGGGATCGGTTCGACGGCCTGCTGGCACCGGGCACGCTGTCCGCGCACGTCGTCGCGCTCGTCGTGCTCGTCGCGACGGTGCCGGTGGCGCACCTGCTCTACACGTTCGTCGAGCAGCCGGCGCGGGGGTGGATGCGCGACCTGCCGGGCGCCCGGCGGCGTACCCCGGCCGCCGTCGTGCCCGGACCGGCCGTCCCGACGGACGCGGTCGTCCCCGAGGGCGCCGGACCGGTCGACACCGACCGCGCGCGACTCGACCCGCCGACGCTGCGGGTGGCCCGGCCCCGGCCGTCGTCCCCTGTGGAGGAGACGGACCGCGTCGTCCTGCCGTCGCCGCTGCCGCGCCAGGCCGGTCCCGCCGACCCGGTGCCCGCCCTGGTCCGCCTGCACGACGCCCGGGACATGGCCCGCGCCGCCGGACACGGCGACGACCGTCACGGCGACCGCCTGGCCGGGAACCTGATGGCGGCCGCGCGGCTGCGGTCGTGGGCGCCCGCGCCGGAGGAGTACGCGAGCGACCGCTCGGAGCAGATCCGGGACGCGGCGCGGACGTCGGCCCCGGCGGGCCCGTCGCGCCAGGGCACCGGTGAGCCCCCGGCCCAGGCCGGGCCGGTCGACGACGGACCGCCCGACGACCGGTACGGCGACGACCGGGCGGACGACGGCTGGACCGGCGGCCAGGCCGTCGGCGACCCCGCCCGGCGGGATCGGGTAGGCGACCGGGGCTACGGGGACGGAGCGGCCGTCGAGGACGCGGACGTGCCGGAGCCCCGCGCCGGACGCTCCGGCGGAAGCCGGTCCGGTGTCGAACGCTGTGGTCGCAGCCGCAGCAGGCACCGCGCCCACGGCAGTGCGGCGACACCGATCGTGGCCGCCGCGGCGGCGGCCGTCCGCGGCAGGCGCCGGCCGGCCCACGGCCTGCCCCCGCGACACGCCTGAGACCGGAGTGCCCCGGCAGCGCGGCCGCCGGGGCGCTGGCGGCAGGATGGGTGGCCGGACCGCGCGGCACACGACGCGGTCCGGCCACCCCCGTCCCCTGCCGAACGGTGCGATGAGCCCCCTGACCGACCCGCTCCCTGCCCCGCAGGCCCCGGACGCCGTCGCCGTCGGCTGGTACGTGCGGCTGGCCCGCCACGAGCTCGGCCGCGGTCCCTACCTCGACGTCGGCGGCACGGACGGCGCGCTGCTGGCCGGGCTCGCCCGCTACGGGTCCGCGTCCGGGCTGGCCGCCACCGAGGAGGAGGCCGCGGAGCTGCGCGCCGGTGCGCCGGGGTGCCCGGTCGTCGTCGACATCGGGTTGTTGCCGGGGCCGGTCCGCGCCCTGACGGCCGTCGTCGTCCTGGACCGGCTCCCGGACGACGCGCTGGACTCCGACGTCGGCCCCGGCGGCTGGTGGCGCGCGCTGGAGCCGGGCGGGCGCGCACTCGTCGTCGCGGCGGACGCGGACGGGCGTGCCCGCGAGCTGCTCGGACCGCGCTGGCCGACCCCGCCCGTCCCGCGCGGGCACGCGCGGATCCGGGAGCTGCTCGTCGACGCCGGGTTCGCGATCGTCCGGGAGGGCAGCGACGGGCTGTCCCGCGGCCCGTACGGCCGGGTCCCGGTCGGGTTGGACCCGCGTGCCGCTCCGGCTGCCGCGCAACGCTCCGCCGGACGCCTGACGCTCGCGCCCGGGTCCGGCGAGTCGGCCGTGTTCGTGGTGCGCCGACCGGGCTGACGGGGTGAGGATCGGGGCATGACCGATCTGCTTCCCCTTGACCCCGACCAGCTGCTGTCCACCACCCGCTCCGTGCGCAAGCGGCTCGACTTCGACAAGCCGGTCCCGATGGACGTCCTTCGTGATGCCCTCGAGGTCGCGCTGCAGGCGCCCAGCGGTTCCAACCAGCAGGGCTGGCACTGGATCGTCGTGACCGATCCGGACAAGCGCAAGCAGATCGGCGACTACTACGCGGACTCCTTCAACGGCTACCGCAACTCACCGCAGTACGCGACGAACCACGCGTCCGGTGACGCGGACCGGCAGGCCACGCAGGGCCGAGTCGCATCCAGCGCCGAGTACCTCGCCGAGCGCATGGGCGACGTGCCGGTGCTCGTGATCGGCGCCCTGACGGCGTCCGCCGACCTGCCCGCGGCCAACCAGGCCGGGCTGTGGGGCTCGCTGCTGCCCGCAGCGTGGAGCCTGCAGCTGGCCCTGCGCGCCCGCGGGCTGGGCAGCGCCTGGACGACGCTGCACCTCAAGTACGAGAAGGAGATCTCGCAGCTGCTCGGCATCCCGGACGACGTGCGCCAGGGCGTTCTGCTGCCCGTCGCGTACTACACCGGCGACACGTTCAAGCCTGCCCCGCGCCAGCCGCTCGACGAGGTCCTGCACGTCGACGGCTGGTGAGGGCCTAGATCGGCAGCTTGCGGAAGATCGGGCGGGGCACGTGGCGCAGGGCGCTCATCACGAAGCGCATCGGCGCCGGTGCCCAGACCAGCTCCTTCCGGTTCCGCACCGCGTCCACGACGATCCCGGCCACGGCCTGGGGCGTCGTGGCCAGCGGTGCGGCGTCCATGCCCTCGGTCATCTTCGTGTGCACGAAACCGGGGCGCACGATCGTCACGGTGATCCCGGACGGCCGCAGCGCCTCGGTCAGCCCGGTGTAGAACGCGTCCATCCCGGCCTTCGTCGAGCCGTAGACGAAGTTCGACCGCCGCGCCCGCTCACCGGCCACCGACGAGATCGCGACGAGCGAGCCGTGACCCTGCTCGCGGAACCGCTCGGCCAGCGCCACACCCGTCGAGACCGTCGCCGTGTAGTTGACCTGGGCGAGCTCGACGGCATGATCCACCTCGGTCCAGCCGCGCTCGTTGTCCCCGAGCAGTCCGAACGCGACGATCGCGACGTCGATGTCACCGCCCGCGAACGCCTTGCGGATCACGTCGGCGTGCGTGTCGACGGCGTGCGCGTCGAACTCGAGCGTCTCGACGGCGCAGCCGAGGCCCTCCAGCTCGGTGCGCGCGGCGTCCAGGCGGGGGCCGGGACGCGCGGCCAGCACGACCCGCATCGCGCGGTCCGCCGCGAACGCGCGCACGCTCGCCAGCCCGATCTCGGACGTGCCGCCCAGCAGCAGGATGCTCTGCGGGTTTCCGACGGCGTCGATCATCTTCTGGGAACTCCTAGATCAGTTCGAGGCGGCGGGACATGTCGGAGGCGAAGCGCCCATCGGGGTCGACGGCGGAGCGGACCTTGCGCCACTCGTCGAGCCGCGGGTAGCCGGCGGCGAACGTCGACGGGCTGGTCCGCGACTCCTTGGCCAGGTACAGCCGCCCACCGGCGGCGAGCACCAGCTCGTCGAGCTCGGTGCAGAAGCGGGACAGGCCCGCGACGATCGGGTAGTCGACGGTGATCGTCCATCCGGCGAACGGGAACGACAGCGGCGCGGCGTTGCCCTCGCCGAAACGCTTGAACACGTTCAGCCCGGACTTGAACGGCGCCGCGGCGATCTTCTCGAGGATCTTCCGCAGTGCCTGTTCGGAGCCCATCGGGATGACGAACTGGTACTGCAGGAAGCCGTTCGGTCCGTAGATCCGGTTCCACTCGCCGAACGCGTCAAGCACGTGGTAGAAGGCCGTGATGTTCTGCACGGCGTCCCGCTGGCGCTTCGGGGCCTTGTGGAACCACAGCTCGCTGAACGCGCGCATCGACAGCCGGTTGGCCAGCCCGTTCGGGAACACGTCCGGGAACGTGAGCAGCTGCGGTGCGTCGAACTTCAACGGGTCGTGCTTGAGCTTGTCCGGGAGCTGGTCGACGGTCGCGAGCGACCCGCGAGTGAGCACGCTCCGGCCGAGGTTCGCGCCGGTCGACGTCGTGTCGAACCAGGCCGCCGAGTAGCCGTAGGTGTCGTCGCTGCCGTCGGTGAGCAGCTCGAGCAGGCCGTCCAGGTCGTCGGTCCGGTCGGTGTCCACGACGAAGTAGGCCGACTCGGTCCGGTGCAGCCGCACCTTCGCCCGGACGATCACGCCGGTCAGGCCCATGCCACCGACGGTCGCCCAGAACAGCTCCGACTCCGGCCCCTCCGGTGTCAGCGTGCGCACCGACCCGTCCGCCGTCACCAGGTCCATCGCGACCACGTGGTTGCCGAAGCTGCCCTTGGTGTGGTGGTTCTTGCCGTGCACGTCGGCGCCGATCGCGCCGCCGACCGTCACCTGGCGGGTGCCCGGCAGCACCGGCACCCACATGCCGTGCGGCAGCGCGACCCGCATCAGCGCATCGAGACTGACGCCGGCGTCGACGTCGACGACGCACGTGTCCTGGTCGATGTGGTGCACCCGGTCCAGCCCGGTCATGTCCAGGACGAGCCCGCCCGCGTTCTGCGCCGGGTCGCCGTAGGAGCGGCCGAGGCCGCGTGCGATCACGCCGCGGTGCCCGGCCCGGGTCACGGCGTCGGCGACCTCATGGCCGTCGCGGGGGGTGACGACCTCGGCGATGGTCGGCGCGGTCCGTCCCCATCCGGAGAGGGACTCGGTGCGACGCGCTTCCTGGGGACTGGACATCGCGGGCCAGGCTACCGAGAGCGCCTCCGGGCCCACGCGCCGCGTGGGATGCTGGCCCCGTGCTGGGTGTGACGGGGGAACGACGCCGTCCCCGGCACGCCCGGGAGACGGTCGAGGCGACGACGGCGGCGCTGCCCGTCGTGCGTCCGCGACGGCGGTGGGTCCCGCCGCTGCTCCTGGCTCTGGCCTATCTGCTGTTCTCGCTGGCGCTGCAGCACCGCGCGCTCGGCTCGCCCTCGACCGTCCTGATCGGACGCGTCACGGCCGACGCCGACATGTTCTCGTGGTGGCTGAACTGGGTGCCGTGGTCGGTGCTGCACGGCGAGAACCCGCTGGTCACCGACTACATGCACTACCCGTACGGCCTGAACGCGCTGTGGAACACGAGCGTGCCGCTGCTCGGTGTGCTGCTCTCGCCGGTCACGCTGACGGCGGGGGCGGTCGTCGCCTACAACGTGGGCGTCGTGCTCGGCCCGGTCGCGTCCGGTGTGGCGCTCGTGTTCGCGCTCCGGCCGTACGTGCGGGGCTGGGTCGCGCGGGGGATCGGCGGGGCGTTGTACGCGTTCGCGCCGTTCCACATGGCGCACGCCGTGGCCGGGCACCTGAACCTGACGTGGTCGCTGCTGCCACCGGTCCTGCTGCTGCTCGCGCACCACCTGTTCGGGGGATGGCAGCCGGCGGAGCATGCGGAGCCGGCGGGGCGGGTGAAACGAGCCGCTCCTGTTCGACGACCGTGGCTCCTCGGCGCGGTCACCGGGCTCGTGCTCGTGGCGCAGCTGGTTCTGTACACGCAGATGCTGGCCATCGGCGTCGTGTTCCTCGTGATGACCGCCGTCGTGCTCGCGCTGCGGTTCCCGCGCCGGGTACGCCCGGCGCTGCCGGGGCTGGCTCGCGCGGCCGCCGCCTGTGTCGGGGTCTTCGCCGTCGTCGGCGCCTACCCGCTGTACCTGATCCTGGCCGGTCCGGTGCGCCCGCGCGGATCGATCCGCAACATCGACGCGACCGGCGCCGACCTGGCCAACCTGCTCGTCCCGACCCGGATGACGGCGATCCGCCCGGCCCCGGACGGGCTCGCCGACGAGCTGGCCGGGCACGTCGGCGAGCAGGGCGGCTACGTCGGGATCGCGATGCTGGCGCTGGTGGTCGTCGCGGTGCTGGTCGTCCGGTCCACGGTCCTCCGGGTGGTCGCCACCGTCGGTGCGCTCGCGTGGTTCTGCTCGCTCGGCACCGGCGTCACGTTCCTCGGCGCGGCTGCCGGGATCACGTTGCCGTGGACGGTGATGCGGCACGTCCCGCTGCTGTCCGAGATCGAGCCGGTGCGGATCCAGGTCGTCGTCGGGATGTGCGTCGCCGTCGTCGTCGCGATGTGGATCGATCATCTGCCGACGGTCGCGCCGTCCGGTGCGGCGCGGATCGGTGCCGTCGCGCTGACCGGGTTCGCGCTGCTGTCCTGGATCCCGGCCGACGCCCAGGAGGTGCAGCCCGCCCCCGTTCCGGCCCTGTTCGCCGCGCCCGGAACGGCGTTCTCCCCGGACGACGTACTCGAGCTCTACCCGCGCACGACCGCGGCATGGGACGACGGCGCGCAGGGCCTGCGCTGGCAGGTCGCGTCCGGCATGGCGTTCCGGACGCCCGGTGGCTACTACATCGCGTCCGACCCCGAGGACGACGTGGTCATCGAGTCGGCGTGGAACCGCTACCAGATCGGCGCTCAGTGGGTCGCCGACGGCAAGAACCAACCGAGCGACCGCTACACCGCCGCCGCGGCGGGCGACCTGCGGGCGGTCGGCGTCACGGTCGTCGCGGTCGTTCCGCAGGACCCGGCCACCGACCCGGCGGTGCTCGACTGGTCCCGCCGAGTGACCGGCGACCCCGGCAGGTTCGACGGAGGGGTCTGGCTGTTCCGCCTCGGCCCGGGGTGAGGATTACCCTGCTCCGTGATGGAGCCGCAGCCCCCTGCCCCCGACCGGCGTGACGTCAGGATCTCGCACGCCGATCGCGAGCGCGCCGCGGAACGGTTGCAGCACGCGATGTCCGAGGGCCGGATCACGGTCGAGGAACTCGAGGAGCGGCTCGCGATCGTCTACGCCGCCCGCTTCGGCAGCGACCTCGTCCCGGTGCTGTCCGACCTGCCCGGCGACCCGCTGAACCTGTCGGCGAACGTGCTGTCCACCCCGGTCGGCCCACCGACCGTGCTGCGGGCCGGGATGCACGCGCTGAAGCGCACCGGTGACTGGGACGTCCCGGCGCGACTGCGGGTGCAGAGCTCCATGGGCTCCGTGCACCTCGACTTCTGCGACACGACGCTGCGCCACCCGGTGATCGAGGTGGAGCTGCAACTCGGTGCCGGCTCGGCGAAGCTCCTCGTGCCCGACGACGCCACCGCCGACGTCGACGGCATGGAGACCTCGATGGGTTCGGTGCGCAGCAAGGTCGGGTCCCGGCCGAGTCACGGGCACCCGCACTTCCGGATCTACGGCCGCTCCAGCATGGGGTCGGTGACGGTGCGCCGGAGGTTCGTGTTCGCCGGCCGGCACTTCTGAACCCGGTTCCGCGCCGCTGAGCCTCGCGCCGCCCCGCCCGTCTCCACCGGTGATCGCCCGTTCGGTGGCGATCGGCGCCACCCACGGCGCCGATCCACGCCCGACCGCCGATCACCGATGACTTCCGCTCGGCCGCGCGGTCGAACCGGGTAGTCACCGAGCCCGAGGAGCCGCCATGCCCACCGCCCCGTCCCGTGAGGCCCACTGGGCATTCGTCCACGCCGAGCGCGCCGCCCTCGCCGAGGACCTCGCCGGGCTGACGCCCGAGCAGTGGGCCGCGCCGTCGCTGTGTGGGCGGTGGAGCGTGGAGGAGGTCGTCGCGCACCTGACGGCGGCGGCGAGCATCGAGCGGTGGCGCTGGCTCCGCAGCATGATCGGCGCCCGGTTCGACGACGGCGTGCACAACGACCGCCGCCTCGCCGAGCACCGCGGCGCGACGCCGTCGGTGACGCTCGAGCGCTTCCGTGCGATCGAGACGAGCACCACCGGCCCGACGGGCGACACCGGCGCGTGGCTCGGCGAGATCGTCGTGCACGGCCAGGACATCCGCAGGCCCCTCGGGCTGCAGCGCACCCCGTCCGCCGAGGCGACGACCGAGGTGGCCCGCTTCTTCGCGAGCCGGAACTTCACCGTCGCCAGCAGGTCCGCGATCGAGGGCCTGCGGGTGGAGGCGACCGACGAGGAGTTCGCGACGGGTGACGGTCCCCTCGTGCGGGGCACGACGCTCGCGCTGGTCATGGCGATGGCCGGCCGGTCGTCGTACCTCGACGACCTGACCGGCCCCGGCGTCGAGACCCTGCGGTCGCGGATCGCCTGACCGCCGCGCGCCCGGTGTGGGGCGCGATCACCGGTAGCGGCGGCCCTCGTCGCGCCGGTACGCCCACACCGCGAGGCCGCCGAGGACGACCGTCCACACCACGAACATCACGACGGCCAGGGTCGACGGCGTCGCGCCGGACACCGTCCACACCACCAGGTCACGGGCTCCGCGCGAGGGCAGCAGCGACGACACGACCTGCAGCCAGCCCGGGAACAGATCCGGCGGGAGCAGCAGGCCTCCGCCGAACGCGATCGGCAGGAAGATCAGCTGGGTGACCGGGACGGCGGCCTTCGTCGGCAGCGAGTAGCCGATCGCCAGCCCGGCGAACAGGAACGGGATCCCGGCCACCAGCACGGCCACCACGCCGAGCAGGATCGTGCCGACCGGTGCGCTCGCCGACGTGAACAACGCCCCGACGGCCAGCACCGGGATGATCGAGACCACCCCGAACGTCAGTCCGACGAGCAGTCGACCGGCGATCCGCGCCGTGGCCGGTGCCGGGAGTGTGCGCAGGTACGGGTCCCACGGCTTCTCCCGGTCGTCGGCGACGCCGATGCCGAACGTGAACAGGAACCCGGTCAGGACACCGAACACACAGAGCTGCGCGACGGCCGTCGCCGACGCTGCGGGATCGGCCCCTGTGTCGAACGGCACCACGAAGAACAGCAGCGACAGCGCCGGGAACGTGGCCGAGGACAGCACCGCGATCGGGATCCGGAGCTGTTCGAGCAGCAGGTAGCGGTAGTGGGCCAGCACGGTGGCGCCGGTGCCGACCGGCAGCGTCGCGGTGGTCATCGGGACATCCCTGCGGACGTGATGGTCAGGAACGCCTCTTCCAGCGAGGCGCGGCGGACCTGGAGGTCGCTGAACGCGACGTTCCGGGTGACCAGCTCGCGCACGAGCGCGTCGGCGTCGGCGGTGTGCAGCTCCCAGGCGACGCCGTCGCGCTCGGTGTGGATCACGCCGTCGAGCTCCGGCAGGACGGGAGCGGTCAGCGTGACGCGGCTGCGCTTCACGAGCCCGCGGACGTCGTCGACGCTCCCGTCGGCCACCACGCGCCCGTTCGCCAGCACGACGACCCGCTGGGCCAGACTCTCGATCTCCTCCAGGTAGTGCGTGGTCAGAAGCACCGTGCCGCCGTCGGCGTGGAACGCGCGCACGCCCTCCCAGAGCGCGCGGCGACCGTCGACGTCCAGGCCGGTCGTCGGCTCGTCGAGCAGCACGAGCCGCGGCCGCCCGGCGAACGCCAGCGCCACCGCGAGCCGCCGCTTCTGCCCGCCGGACAGACTCCCGGTCTGCTTGCGCTCCAGCCCGGACAGACCGAACCGCTCCAGCAGCTCACCCGACGGCATCGGGTCCGGGAAGTGGCCTGCGACGAACCGCGCCACCTCGCCGACGCGCAGCGCGTCCGGCAGCCCGGTCTCCTGCGGCGTCATGCCGAGCGCCACCCGGTTCGCCGCCACCCGCGGATCGCCACCGAACAGCTCGATCGTGCCCGCGTCCGCCCGGCGCAGGCCGGCGACGAGACCGATCAGCGTGGACTTGCCCGCGCCGTTCGGGCCGAGCAACCCGGTCGTCGACCCCTCGACGACGTCCAGGTCCACACCGTCCAGCGCGACGGTGTCCCCGTAGCTCCGGGTCACCCCGGACAACCGCACCGGCATCATCGCGGCACCTCCGCGGTCGGGTCGAGCAGCGAGCGCAGCGTCGCCGTGTAGTCCTCGAACGCCCTCCGGCCGACGCGCGTCAGCTCCACGTAGGTCACCGGCGTGCGCCGCTGGTGGGTCTTGGTGATCGCGACGTACCCGGCGTCCTCGAGCTTGCGCAGGTGCGTCGACAGGTTCCCCGCGGTCATCCCGAGCAGCTCCTGCAGCCGCGGGAACGTCATCCGGTCCCCCTCGCCGAGCGTGGCCAGGCTGGCGGTGACCCGCAGCCGTGCCTGCGCGTGGATGACCGGGTCGAGCTCCGCGGCGGTCACCGGTTCGCCCGCCGGTAGCGGATCGACCGGTACGCACCGACCACGATCAGCGCGCCGCCCCCCAGCACGCCGACGAGCAGCGAGTTCCACGGCGCGTCGACGAACACCGCCAGCACCGCGATCACCTGGACGACGACGCCGAGGCCGAAGTCCAGCGTGCTCCGCCAGAACACCCCGCCCGCCGTGTACATCACGCCGACGACGAACACGAACAGCGCCGGCGCGATCGTCGAGCTGACCGGGTCGCCGAACCGGGCCATCCCACCGACGATCGCCCCCGTCGCGACGAGCGCGACCAGCCAGCACAGCCCGTACATCAGACCCTGCCGCGACGACGGCCCGGACACCCCGCGCCCGATCCGCCGGCCGAGCAGCGTGCTGGCCACGCTGCCGACCACGACCGCGACGAGCGTGGCGATCCCCGCCGCCCGCGGGTCGACGACGCCCTGTCCCGCCGCGAACCATCCCAGGCCGATGACCAGCCACAGCGCCCCCCATAGCAGGAAGAACGGCCCGATGTCCGGCTCCGTCCGTGCCTGCTCGCGCTCGATGATCGCCAGCGCGTCGGCGGCCGACACCGGCGCGCCGTCGTCGATCGTCCGCTCGTCCATCTCGTCCCCCAAGTCGTCTGCGTTGACAGCTACTTTGTAGCGCAAACTCGTTGGCGAGTCCAGAGGAGCGGGCCAGCCCCGGGACGTCCCCGGTCCGGCGCTACCCTCGACGGGTGACCGCCTCCGGGCCCTTGCGGGTCGACCCCACGGCCACGAGCCCCGCTCCGCGGAACGGTCTGTTCCGGCAGATCGGCAGCTTCGTCGTCATCGGCGTGCTGGCCGCGGTGATCGACTTCAGCGTCTACCACCTGCTGCTGAACCTCGGGCTCTACGTGCCGGTGTCGAAGGGGATCAGCTTCATCCTCGGCACGACGACCGCCTACCTGCTCAACAAGCGGTACACGTTCACCGGCTCCGACACGGGCGGCAAGGGCCGCTTCGCCGCCTTCGTTGCGTTGTACGGCACCACGTTCGCCGTCAACGTGGGCGTGAACTCCCTGGCCCTCGCCCTGATCCCCCTTCCCCCCGGCACACTGGCCGAGTCGGTCGCCTGGGTGATCGCCCAGGGCACCGCGACGGTGATCAACTTCGTGATGCTCCGCACCGTCGTCTTCCGCGCCCGCTGACGCCTCCGCCGCCCGCCGCACCCGGTGCCCCGGCGCCGCACCCCGTCACCCGCTGCCGCGCCCCGTCGGCCGTTGCCGCACTCCGTCGGCCGCTGCAGCACCCCCTGGCCCCGCGCCGCACCCCGTCACTTGGTGCCGCACCTGTCCTCGGCGTGCCGCACCGGTTGCAGCGGGTGCGACACGCCGGGCGGGGGTGCGGCACGTGGTCAGCCGAGTCGCTTCCGGAGCCGGGCGA
Source organism: Pseudonocardia endophytica (assembly GCF_004339565.1). Lineage (GTDB taxonomy): Bacteria > Actinomycetota > Actinomycetes > Mycobacteriales > Pseudonocardiaceae > Pseudonocardia > Pseudonocardia endophytica. The sequence continues at coordinate 3,462,617 of NZ_SMFZ01000001.1, read as the reverse complement.
CCATCGCGCCGCTGCCGCATCCGGTCGGCCCGCTGCCGCACCCCGTTACTTGGTGCCGCACCTGTCCTCGGCGTGTCGCACCGGTTGCGGCGGGTGCGACACGCCGGGCGGGGGTGCGACATGTGGTCAGCCGAGTCGCTTCCGGAGCCGGGTGACCATCTCGCCGCTGCCGCACTCCGTCGGCCCCTGCCGCACCCCGTCACCTGGCGCCGCACCTGTCCTCGGCGTGCCGCACCGGTTGCAGCGGGTGCGACACGCCGGGCGGGGGTGCGGCACGTGGTCAGCCGAGTCGCTTCCAGAGCCGGGCGACCATCTCGCCGCTGCCGATCTCCTGCCACGTCCACCGGACGACGGTCAGCCCGGTCTCCCGGATCCGGTCCTCGCGCTGCTTCTCCCGCCAGACGACCTCGGCCATGTCCTCGTCGACGGCGGAGCGTCCCCGGCCGTACTTCACCAGGCCGTCGAACTCGCCGACGACACCGAGCTCGGGCCACCCGAAGTCGCCCCGGTAACGGGTGCCCGGGATGCGCCACTGGGTGACCGGCGACGGCAATCCCGCGACGTGTATCCGGAAGCGGCTCCGTGTCTCACCCGGGCTCTCGCTGGCGCGGTCCGCGAACTCGACGAGGCGGATCGCCGCGGCGGTTCCGCGCCGGCCGGCGAACCGGTCGAGACAGGCCGTCACGGCGCTCGCCGTCGTCGCGCCGGGATCGCTCTCGTCCAGGCGCTCGTTGCGGACGGCCCGGTGCAGTGCCCCGTCCGCCACGACGAGTGCCTGCTCGACGGGCAGGGTCCGGGCCAGGTCGGCGACGGTCCGCGCCGGCGAGGTCAGCCGCATCCCGTCGATCTCGACGATGTCCTCCGGAGGAAGGGGAGCGACGTGGACGTGCACGCTGGGTCGTCGTCGCCCGCCACCGGAGCGGTCACGGATCACGTGCAGCCGGCGGAGCGGTGTCCGCCACAGCGGTAGCCCGAGCAGGACCGCGGCCGTGGCATGGCCGTACACGGCTTCGACGGACAGCTCCGGCGCTGCTGCCCGGCTGCGGAGCTCGTGCTCCTCCACGGACGACGGGTCTGCCGAGTCCGCCCTCCGGTAGACCCCGCGCCGCACGCCGACCAGCACACCGACGCGGCGCATCCGGTCGATCTCCGCGTCGCCGTAACCGGCGGCCCGCAGTGCCGACCGGCGGAGCAGGCCGTCGGCGTCCGGTGCGATCGTCACTAGAGGTTCCACGCTCCTACGGTCTCTCGCCGACCGGTGGGCGGACCCGCTTTCCGCCGAACTGTGGACAGCCGGATCGGGTTGTGGACGGAGCTGTCGCACCCCTTCCCGGCGTGCCGCATCCGTCGCAACCGGTGCGACACGCCGACGCGGGGTGCGGCGCCGATTGGCGGGATGCGGCGCCGATTGGCGGGGTGCGGCAGCGGCCGACCGGATGCGGCAGCGGCGAGGTGGTCGCCCGGCTCCGGAAGTGACTCGGCTGACCACGTGCCGCACCCCCGCCCGGCGTGTCGCACCCGCTGCAACCGGTGCGGCACGCCGACGCGGGGTGCGGCGCCGATTGGCGGGGTGCGGCAGTGGGCGACGGGGTGCTGCAGCGGCGAGATGGTCGCCCGGCTCCGGAAGCGACTCGGCTGACCACGTGCCGCACCCCCGCCCGGCGTGTCGCACCCGCTGCAACCGGTGCGGCACGCCGACGCGGGGTGCGGCACCAAGTGACGGGGTGCGGCAGCGGGCGGTGGGGTGCGGCGCGGGGCTACGGGGTGCGGCGCGGGGCCAGGGGTGCGGCAGCGGCGGTGGGGTGTGGCAGCGGGCAGCGGGGGACAGGCAGCGGGCAGCGGGGTGCGGCGCCGGGCCACGGGGTGCGGCATGCGGCGGAGGTGTGCGGCGACCCGAGCTACGGGGCCCGGTGGAAGCGTTCTGCTCGGCCCTGGTTCAGGAGTCTCAGCCAGTCGCGGAAGGCTCGGGGGTCCCGTCGCGTCACCAGGAAGTACCAGGCGAACCTGGGGATCTCCAGCAGCCCGATCCTGCGCATACCCGGTTGGGACATCAGGTACCCGCGGTTGCGGTAGGTGTAGTACCGCTTCACCGAGTCGCCCGGGTCCTGCGCGTGCAGGCGCCCGCCGAGCATGGGCTTGAACTCGTCGGATCCGTAGGGGTGCAGGTAGGTGGCCCGCAGGGCGGTTCCGAACGGCAGGCCTGAGCGCACCATCCGACGGTGGATCTCCACCTCGTCGCCGCGGACGAACAGGCGCAGGTCCGGCACGCCGATCACGTCCAACGTGGACGCACGGAACAGCGCCCCGTTGAAGAACGACGCGATCCCGGGCAGGAGCTCCGGGTCACCGTCGCCCGCGAGGAGCGCGGTCCGGGTCCGGTGCCAGGTCAGTCCACGGCGCAGCGGGAACGCCAACCGGTCCGGGTCCGACTTGTCCGCCACCACCGGGGAGACGGCCGCGAGGTCGCGGCGGACGGCCAGATCCATGAGCGTCGCGAGCGCGGTCTCGTCACCGGCGTGCCCGTCGTCGTCGCCGAGGAACACCCAGTCCGCACCGAGTGCCAGCGCGTGCAGCATGCCCAGCGCGAAACCGCCCGCGCCGCCGAGGTTGTGCCACGACGGCAGCCACGTGGTCGGCAGGTCACAGGCCTCGACCGCGTCGCGTGCGGGCTGGTCCGGCCCGTTGTCGACGACGACGAGGTGCGCGATCGGGTGCGTCTGCTTCGCCATCGCGGTCAGCGAGTCGACCAGCAGGTCGGCACGGTGCCGCGTGACGATCACCCCGACGACGGAGCCCGGGGGGAGAGGAGTCACGCCGCTCCGCCCGTGTCGCGGCGGCCCTTGTACCCGTCCAGCACGTCGTGCAGCGGCCCGAACTCCCGGATCTGGCCGTGCTCCATCCAGAGCGCGGTGTCGCAGAGGTCGGCCAGGAACTCGTCGGAGTGCGAGGCGAACACGAGGATCCCGGAGCGCGAGACGAGCTCGTTGAGCCGCCCACGGGCCTTGGCCAGGAACTCGGCGTCGACGGCGCCGATGCCCTCGTCGAGCAGAAGGATCTCCGGGTCGATGCTGGTCACGACACCGAGCGCGAGCCGCACCCGCATGCCCGTCGAGTACGCCCGCAGCGGCATCTCGAGGTAGTCGCCGAGCTCGGTGAACTCGGCGATGTCGTCGATCCGGGCTTCCATCTGCTTCTTGGTCATGCCCAGGAACAGGCCGCGGATGATGATGTTCTCCATCCCGGAGATCTCCGGGTCCATCCCGACGGCGAGGTCGAAGATCGGGGCGACCTTGCCGCGCACGGCGGCCTTGCCGCGCGTCGGCTCGTAGATGCCGGCCATCAGTCGCAGCAGCGTGGACTTGCCGGCGCCGTTGTGGCCGACGAGTGCGACGCGGTCGCCCCGGTTCAGGGACAGCGTGATGTCGCGCAGCGCCTCGATGATCGGCACCTTGGACTCCGTGCCGATGCGGCCACCGGCGCGGCCGAGCACGGATTTCTTCAACGAGCGGGTCTTCGCGTCGAAGATCGGGAAGTCGACGCAGGCGTCGTTGAGCCGGATGGCGGGATCGGTCACGTTGTCACACCCAGTAGGCGACGCGGGAGCGGTAGTTGCGCAGGCAGACGAGCGCGACGGCCCAGCCGACCACCGTGATCGCGCCGACGACGATCCAGTAGCGCCCGACGATCGGGTCCCCGATCAGCGGTTGGCGGACGATCTCGACGAAGTGGAACACCGGGTTCAGCTCGACCAGGTGCGCCCGCTCCTGCGCGGCCTCGTTGTTCGACAGCATATCGACCTGCCACACGATCGGCGTCAGGTAGAAGACCAGCTGCGTGACGCTGGCGATGATCGGCGGGATGTCCCGGAATCGCGTCGCGAGGATGCCGGACAGGATCGCGACCCACCCGCCGTTGATCATCAACAGGGCGAACGCCGGGACCGCAAGCAGGATCTCCCAGCCCAACGGCCGCGGGAACACGATCATCAGAACGGCCCACACGACGAGGTTGTGCAGGAAGAACAGCGTCTGCCGCCACACCAGGCGGTAGACGTGCAGGGTCAACGGCGCGGGCAGGAACTTGATCAGTCCCTCGTTCGCGATGAAGACCTCGCTGCCCTCGAGGATGCAGCCGGACACGAAGTTCCAGATCAGCAGCCCGACGGCGACGTGCGGCAGGAACTGGGCCAGCGGCACATGGAACAACGCCGAGTAGAGGATCCCCAGCCCGAGCGCGATCACGCCCATGCTGATGGAGATCCACAGCGGGCCGAGCACGGACCGCCGGTAGCGCTGCTTGATGTCCTGCCAGCCCAGGTAGCCCCACAGGGAGCGTTGACGCCAGCCCTGCGCGATGTCGGCGAAGGCCCGTCGCCAGCTGCGCGGGCCGGACACCTGGGACGGGGACACGGTGTCACCCGTCTCGCTCACGGTCACGGCCACCCGACGAGGGTACTCACGGCGTGTTCGCGGACCGACGAGGGAGGAGGGTGTGGCGCTCGGTCAGAGGTACTGACCGGTCCCGCGCCCCATGCCCTCCGGCATGCCCTGCTCCATCTGTCCGGCCATGCCCGGCGGCAGGCCCTTGCGCATCTGTTCGAGCTGGGCGCGCGCGGCCATCTGCTGCGCGAACAGCGCCGTCTGGATCCCGTGGAACAGCCCCTCCAGCCAGCCGACGAGCTGGGCCTGCGCGATCCGCAGCTCACCCTCGGACGGCGTGCTGTCCGCGGTGAACGGAAGGGACAGGCGCTCCAGCTCCTCGCGCAGCTCCGGCGCCAGACCGTCCTCCAGCTCCTTGATGGAGTTCTCGTGGATCTCCTTGAGCCGCTCGCGGGACGCCTCGTCCAGCGGCGCGGCCCGGACCTCCTCCAGCAGCTGCTTGATCATGGTGCCGATCCGCATGACCTTGGCCGGCTGCTCGACCATGCTGGCCGGCCCTTGGTCCTCGCCGTCCTCGCCGGACGGCACCTTGGCCATGCCGACCGGGCGACCGTCCGCTCCGACGACCATGACCTGGTCCTCGCTGCCCTGCTCCTCGCTCATGGGTCCATTCTTCCTCAGGCGTCGGGGTTGAGGAGCAGCAGCTTGCCGACGACGCCGCCCTCGTCGAGACGCCGGTGCGCATCGGCCGCGTCGGCCATCGAGAACCGGTCGAACACGACCGGCCGGACCTTCCCGGACGAGACCAGCGGCCACACGTTCTCGCGCACGCCGGAGACGACCTCGGCCTTCGAGCCCGGCCCCTCGACCGGCCGTCCACGCAGGCCCATCGCGAACACTCCGCCGCGCTTGCCGAGCAGCTTGCCGATGTTGAACTCGCCCTTCACGCCGCCCTGCATGCCGATGATCATCAGGCGGCCGTCGGACGCGAGCGCGGACAGGTTGTTGTCCAGGCCCTTCGCCCCCATGTTGTCGAGGATGACGTCGGCACCGTGGCCCTCGGTGGCCTTCCCCAGCTCGTCGGCGACGTCGTCGTGGTAGTCGATCGCGATGTCGGCGCCCAGGTCACGGCAGGTCTGCAGACGGTCCGGGTTCCCGGCCGTGGCGGCGACGCGTGCACCCCGCGCCTTGGCGACCTGGATCGCGTGCGTGCCGATGCCGCTGGACCCGCCCTGGACCAGGAACGTCTGCCCCTCGCGCAGCCCGCCGACCTGGAACACGTTCGACCAGACCGTGCACGCCACCTCGGGCAGCCCGCCCGCGTCCTCCAGCGAGACGCCGTCCGGCACCGGCAGTACCTGCACGGCGGGCACCACGACCTTCTGCGCGTACCCACCGCCCGCCAGCAGCGCGCACACCGGATCGCCGACCGACCAGCCGTCACTCTGTCCGATGGCGCCTGCGCTCCGCTCGGCGACGCCGTCACCGAGCGCGCTGATCCGCCCCGAGCACTCCAGGCCCAGGATCTCCGACGCGCCGGGCGGGACCGGGTAGTTCCCCTGCCGCTGGAGCAGATCGGCGCGGTTCACGGCGGATGCGACGACGTCGATCGCGACCTCGCCCGGCCCCGGCTGCGGATCGTCGACCTCGGCCCAGCTCATGTTCTCCGGACCGCCGAACTCGGACAGCGTGATCGCGTACATGGCCGCGACGGTATTGGGTCGCCGTCCCCCACGGCGATCCGGCAGCCTCGTCGGGCATGACGTGGCACCCGGCCCCGATCGACCCGGTCCCCGACCCGTGGCCGCAGTGGGGACTGTCGCTGCGCACGCCGCGTCTGTCGCTGCTCCCCGACGACGATGCGGGCCTGCTCGAGCTCGTCCGGCTCGTCCACCGCGGCGTCCACCCGGCCGAGGCGATGCCGTTCCAGGTCGCCTGGAGCGACGCCGACCCGCGCTACGTCGGCCGCGGCATGCTCCAGCATTTCTGGTCCCAGCGGGCGGTGGTCTCTCCGGAGCTCTGGTCACTGCACTTCCTCGTGTGGTTCGACGGGTGCGTGGCCGGCGTGCAGTCGATGACCGCCGAGCGCTTCGGGGTCCTGCGCGAGGTCGAGACGGGCTCCTACCTGGGCCGGGAGTACCAGGGCCGCGGGCTCGGCACCGAGATGCGCGCGGCCGTGCTGACGTTCGCGTTCGACGTGCTCGGTGCGGTCACGGCGCGTTCCGCCCACCTCGGCGACGACGGCGCGTCGGCCCGTGTGTCGCGTCGCCTCGGGTATTCCGACGACGGGACGGCACTCGTCGCACCTCGCGGCGAGCCCGTGACCGTGCGCCGCCTTCTCCTGCGGCCCGAGGACTTCGTGCGACCGGAGTGGGAGCTCGACGTGACCGGCTACACCCCGGAACTCGCCGGGCTCCTGGCGGCCGACCCACCCGCCTGAGCGGCCCGATCGACGTCGCGACGGGACCCGCCCGACCGGGACCGCGATGGGCCTCCCAGCTCATGATCGACGATCGGGTCCCGATCGGTGCCATATCCCGCCACGATCAGGACGCAACCGTCGATCAGCCGGCCGACAGGTCCGACGTCCGTGCCGCATCGACGGCGTCGGCGTGCGCGACCAGCTGCTCGACCACCGCTCCGGTGTGCGTGAAGGGCAGGGCGTGCGTCGCGTCCGGCCACACCTCGACGCGGACGTCCGGGAGCAGACGCTCGGCGCGGGCACGCGCCCTCGACGCGTCGTGCACCGTGCTGCGACCGCCCAGCAGGACGAGCGTCGGCACGCGCACGGCGCGGAGATCGTCGTCGCTCGGGTAGGACGGCGCCGGGAGCGCCGGGGAGAACGTCCGCATCCCGGTCGCCACGACCCGGCTGATCGGGTCGTCGGCTCCCGGCTGTCCGCCCGTCAGCGTCAGGAACCTGCGCCGCAACCACTCCGGCCCGGACGCCGTCGCACCCCACGATGCGAACACCACGGACGGCGGCATCCGCGTCAGCGTGTGCGTCGGCTCCACCATGGCCAGCGACGCGACCCCCGCCGGCGCCCGCGCGGCGAGCAACAGCGCGTGCCAGGCGCCCAGCGACGATCCGACGAGGTGGACCGACGGCAGGTCGCCCGCATCGAGGAACGCCCGCAGCCAGTGAACCTGGTCCGCGGTCGTCCGGATCGGGACCCGTTGCATGCTGGCGCCCGCCCCGCCGAGCGTGTCGAGCGCGTACACGGTGCGGTGCGCGGCCAGCCCGGCGATGGTCGCCGTCCACAGCGACGCCGGTGCCCCCATCCCCGGCACGACCACGAACGGGGCGTCCGACGGCGGCCCGAACCGGAACGTCCGCACCGTCCCGAACGGTGTGTTCACGTCCGTGAGCACGTCCGGTTCCGGGGACAGCGCCATCGCCTCCGCGTAGCGGCGCTGGAACTCGCTTCGTCCGGCGTGACTGGTGAAGTGTCCGACCCGCATGTCGCCTCTCCCGTTGTCGATACGATCGGACTGTATCAGCTTTACAATCCGATCGGACTGTGAAAATGCCGAGAGTGGTCGACCACGGCCAGCGGCGGGGTGAGATCGCCGAGGCGCTGTGGCGGATCGCCGCACGTGAGGGGCTGGAAGCGGTCAGCCTGAGTCGCGTCGCCGACGAGGCGGGCGTGTCCAAGGGCCGGGTCCAGCACTACTTCGCCTCGCGCGACGAGCTGTTGGCGTTCACCGCGACGCTGCTGTACCTCCGCGTCGACGAGCGGATCGGCACGTACCTGGCAGAAGCGGACCGGGCGTCACCGCTCACGCTGGTCCGGGCGATGCTCGTCGGGATCCTGCCGCTGGACGACGAAGGACGGACGGACGCCCTGGTCGGGTCGGCGTTCCTGGTCCGCGCCGTCGGCGACCCGGAGATGCGCGAGAGCTACCGGGCGAGCAACCGCATGGCCGTCGAGGGCCTGACGCAGAAGCTGGTCGGCGCGCGGGAGAAGGGCGAGCTGGCAGCCGGCGTCGATCCGGAGCACGAGGCGTCGACGTTGTTCCTGCTTGCCAGAGGCCTGACCGAGTCCCTGCTCCTCGGCGAGCACACCCCGGAGTCCGCGCTGGCCGTCGTCGACCGCGAGCTCGCGAGGATCTCGGCGTAGATCAGCCCAGGTCGCGGGCGGAGAACGTGTCGCACCTGGCCGGGTCGCCGCTCTGGATCCCGGTGGTGAACCAGCGCTCGCGCTGCGCGGAACTGCCGTGCGAGAACGACGACTCGTCGACCCGTCCGTTGCCCAGGTTCGTCTGGATGTAGTCGTCGCCGATCTTCGACGCGGTGTCCAGCGCCGCGTCGATGTCGGCCTCGTTGATGTCGGTGATCAGCGGGCGGCCGGACGAGCCGGGTGTCGTCGTCGCGTGGTTGGCCCAGACGCCGGCATAGCAGTCCGCCTGCAGCTCGAGGCGGACCGAGCCCGACGTCGGGCCGGTGTCGTTGCCCGCCCTGCGGTTCGCTCCGGTCAGGTTCTGGATGTGGTGGCCGTACTCGTGCGCGATCACGTAGGCCTGCGCGAACGGCCCGCCCTGGGTCCCGAACCGGGACGTCAGTTCCTGGAAGAACGACAGGTCGATGTAGATCTCGGAGTCGGCCGGGCAGTAGAACGGCCCGGTCGCCGACGTGGCGCCGCCACAGCCGCTGGTGCTCACCTGGCCGTCGAAGAAGTTCGTCCGCGGCCGCTGGAACTGGCCCTGCCGGAACTGGCTCGCCCAGTAGCTGTCCAGCGAGTTCAGAACGGCGACGACCTCGCAGTCCGTCGACGAGTTCGCCGACGCCCCGGTGCGGCAGTTCTGCGCGAGCTGTCCGGAGTCCGCCGTCTGGCCGGCCGAGAGCCCGTCGAGCCCTCCGAAACCGCCGCCCGCGTCGATCCCGCCCAGATTGCCGCCCGCGAACGTGGACAGCAGCAGGTAGATGACGATGCCGACGACACCGAGCCCGCCGCCACCCATCGCGACGCGACCGCCGATGCCGCCGCCGAGCCCGCCGCCTCCGCCGCCGGAACCGCGCAGATCGTCCACACCGGACGTGTCGAGATCGGCGTTCTCGTCGAACCGCATGGCGTGGCCTCCCGGGATCGTCCAGATCCCACCACATCCGGATCACGCCGTGGAGGACGACCTGGCTCGACCGTTACCCTCCTCTGCGGAAGCGTGGCAGAGCGGCCGAATGCACTCGCCTTGAAAGCGAGCGCACCGAAAGGTGCCGGGGGTTCGAATCCCCCCGCTTCCGCAATCCATGGTCAGACCAACTTCTGTGAAACCTCGGTCCTCAGGTCGCGCCGCTGGGTACGGTCGTGCCTCAACGCATCGGAGGGGGCACGGTGTTCGCTCGACGGGCCGTGGTCTGCGTAACCACCATCGGCGCCTTCCTCGTCGTGGCTGCGGGCTGCAGTGGTTCCGACGATCCTCCGCCGAAGACGACGCTCAGCGCGTCGTCGTTCATCGGGAAGCCACTGGGGGACGCCTACCGCGCTGTCGGTTATGCCCCGCCCACGAAGATCTCTCCGGATGCCGGGGTCACGACCTACAACGTCGCACCGTTGCTCACGAGCACGCCGCCAGGCGGGCAGGCTCAGGCGGACTGGACGGTCGTTGCGTCGTGCTTCACCGCAGCACCGGTCCCGGGTGGTCCAGGGACTCCCGCGCCACGGTTGATTCTCGGCGCGGCGCCTGCGGACCTCGCTACTGCGGCTGTCGTCACGAATGCCCGTGACGGTGCCTATCGCGGAAAGCTCACGGAGTGCCACGGGCAGACCGATGACACGTTCGCTGTGACGACCGGCTGAGCCGGCGCATGCGCCATCGCCTCGGCATCGTCAGGCGGGGTGGCTTCTGGTGCTCGCCGGGTGCACGGTTGGTGGTGCGCAGCCCGTTCCGCCGAGTCCCGCACCGGTTCCGGTCCCGACGAGCGTCCAGCGGATTCCGGGCCAGCCGCCGGTCGCACCTGGATCGCGCTGTCGAGCATCGGCCCGATCCCACGAACGCAGGGCCGGTACCTGCCGGGCGTCATGATCCTCGTGGCCCCCGCGCAGGCGGTGTTCGAGTGGCCGGGAGGCCGCGCGGAGCTCGCCCCGGGGCGAGCAGGGAATGTGCGCGCGGTCAGGGCCCGGCGCCGATGGCGTCGAGTGCAGCGAGGACGTCGACGAAGTCGCGAAGGTGCGTGATCTCGCCGTCCCGGACGGTCACGATCATCAGGTTCGGGAGGACGAAGTCCCCGGTCGCCGAGCTCGTGCCGTGGGCGTTCTGCTGCACGACGATCGTCGACGGGTCGTCGGTCGCGTACGCCACGACGGTCTCGTACCGCGCGTACTCGAGCGGACCGTTCCGCCACCCACCCGCGACGAACTCCATGATCGTGTCCCGGCCGGACAGCACGGTGGGCAGACCGGGTCGCGAGAACGGGAACTCGTGCACGGCGTCCACCGCGTAGAGCCGTGCCATGTCGTCCACCGACTGCGCGACGGCGGCGGCGCGGTATCGGTCGAGCACCTCACCCGCCGGTCGGAGATGGCTGAGTCGATCCGGCATGGTCGCGTCCTCCTGCCAGGGTGAGCAGTGCTCGGGAGAGGTCGGAGCGGGCGCAGGAACCGAGGGCGGCGGCGTCGTCGAGAAGCCGGTCGCGGTCGAGCAGGCCGGCCAGGACGAGGATGTCGATGCGCTGCAACAGCTTCTTCGTGACCGGTCGCTTGCTGTCCCAGAACACGAGCGACTCGATCAGCGTCCGGGCCGGGGACGATCGCAGGATCGCGCAGACCACGGAGGCCGTGGCGAGATCGTCGAACGACAGGAAGTAGCAGGTGTCGTCGAACACGACCGGCCGGCCATCCAGGGGCGAGACGAGGCGGAACTGCGGCGTCTTGTGCATCCCGGAGATCGCGACCTTGTACGGCGCGAAGGAGTAGTCCCCGACGCCGAAGACGCAGAACCGTGGACGCTTCCGGTAGATCGACGACTTCCGCCCGTCGAGCACCGACGCGTGCGTGGAGAGATACGTCCACAGCTTCGGGGCGAGCGAGAAGGAGACGGGCGAGGACAGCGACCGCTGCGGCACCACCATCCACTTCGCGGCGGAGGCGGTCCGACCCCGGAACAGGTCGGTGCTCTTCACCAGCGGGAAGAGGAACTCTTCCTCGACGTCGACGGGGTCGCCGGCCTTCGTGTGCGGTGCGCCGGACACGGAGACCAGCTCCATCACCTGCGTCGCATCGTGTTTGATCCCCTGACGCCAGACGAACGGGCACCGGCCGTCCGCGGCCCGCGTCGCGGCATAACCGTCGACGTCGGCCACGAGACGACCGTCGACCATCCCGAAGCGCCGCCCGGTCGGCCCCGACCCGAGAGACTCGTACACGGCGCACGTGTAGGAAGCAGCGCCCGGTCGCACGTCGAGCACGAACAGGCCCGCATCGACGTTCGCGCCGAACCAGCGCATCGAGTCGACCGGGTACAGCCGGCCCCCCGACACCGGCAGGTCGAGCTCGGCGCAGTGGGCGAGCACGTTCCGCGCCACCTGCGTCTTGCACAGCAACGCGATCGTCGGCTCCTGCGGCGCGAGCTCGCGGATCAGCTTGATCCAGATGTACTCGGCGACGTCGAAGTTGGCGCTGCCGGTCCGCGCCTCGAGGCCGCGGAGTCCGCGGTCGTTCGTCTTCACCGGGACGTTCGCGGAGCCGAAGCGGCTCAGATCGGCGCTGGTCACCCACGGCGGGTTCCCGACGACGAGCAGTGGCCCGTCGGACGTCCAGGGCAGGTCCGTCCCCAACGAGAGCGTGAAGACGTTGCGTTGCAGGATCGTTCCGAACGTCGCGGCGGCAGCGGCGTGCGACGGTTGCACCTCGACCCCGATCCGGTCCTGATCGGGTGCCGCGACGGCCGACAGGAACGTGCCTCGACCACACGTCGGCTCCAGGACGCGCGAGTACCCGGCCGCGTCCAGCAACGTGGCGATGCGCGTCGCGAGCTCGAGGGGCGTCTGGAAGTCCCCGAACTCGTTGTTGGGCATCTCCCGAACCTAACCGACCACATTCGCGTCCGGCTCTCGCATCACTTTGAGTATTGACGCGCATCACACGTGCGGTGTTCGTTAGCTCGGGGGAACCAAACGGACATCACCGCGAGGGGATCAGGGAGCAATGACGCTCGACGCGCATGCGCAGGGACTCCTGGAGGCCATGGCGGCCCAGGGGTTGAAGGACTTCTCCGAGATGGAGGTGTCGGAGGCGAGGGAGGCCGCTCTCGCGTTCATCGACCTCCAGGGCGAGCCGGAACCGGCCACCGTCTCGGACCGGCAGGTGCCGGGCCCGCTGGGGGACATCCCGGTCCGGGTCTACCGGCCGGACACCGGGACCGACGGCCCGCAGCCGGCCATCGTCTACATCCACGGCGGCGGCTGGGTGATCGGCGACATCGAGGTCGCGGACAAGCCGTGCCGGTCGCTGGCCAACGCGGTCGGCGCGACCGTGGTGTCCGTCGGCTACCGCAAGGGCCCGGAGCACAAGTTCCCGGCGGCGCCCAACGACTGCTACGCCGCGACGAAGTGGGTGGCGGACAACGCCGCTGAGCTCGGCATCGACGCGAGCAAGCTCGCCGTCGCGGGCGACAGCGCGGGCGGGAACCTCGCCGCCGTCGTCTCCCAGATGGCCAAGGAACGGGGCGGCCCGGCGATCGCCTACCAGCTCCTGATCTACCCGGCCGTCGACGCGGGCGGCGAGTACGCGTCGCGCGTCGAGAACGGCGACGGCTACCTGCTGACCAAGTCCGCGATGGACTGGTTCTACGACCACTACCTCAACTCGCCGTCCGACCGGGAGAACCCGCAGGCCTCACCACTGCGCGCGGCGGACCTGTCCGGCCTCCCGCCGGCGACCGTGATCACCTGTGGGTACGACCCACTGCGCGACGAGGGCAAGGCCTACGCCGAGGCGCTCGAGGCTGCCGGCGTCCCCGTCGACTACCAGGAGAACCCGGGGATGATCCACGGCTTCTGGTGGATGATGGGCGCGATCGGCCACACCCGCGGGTCCTACGACTCCGCCGCGGGGAAGCTGCGAGCCGCCTTCGCCTGACCTGCTGCTCCGGCGCCCGGCCGTGTGATCACGGCCGGGCGTGGTCGGACTCGCGCCGACCGTCGTCGGACCGGCCGCCCCGTCCTGGTGGCCGGTGGGGAAGCGTGCGGTCGCGGTCAAGGGCCCGACGTACCCCGACCGGCCGGCGCGTTCCGGAGGCGGTGTGCTCCCGCGCCGGCCGTGCTGCGGCCGTGGAGGAGCCGGGTGTCGGTCCGACGATCAGCCCGCGTGCCGCCGCCACAGCAGCGCGACGACGGCGAGGCCCACGACCAGGACGGCCGTCGTCACGAGACCGCCCTCCGGCCCGAACCCACCGCCCGTGACCAGGTCCGACGCGTCCGGGACCGATCGGGTGGACAGCAACGACGTCTCGATCGGCTGACCGGACACGAGCAGGCCCCAGACGTTGCCCTGCGTCCAGTTCCATACCGCGTGCCACGCGCACACGCCCCACAGGCCGCCTTCGAGCAGGGCCCACCCGGCCAGGAACAGCGCGACCAGAACCAGGTTCACCAGCGCGAGCACGCTCGTGCCCGGGTTGATGCCGTGCAGCAGCGCGAACACCGCGGCCTGCAGCGCGACCCCGGCGACCAGGCCCCACCGTCGTGCGGCGGCCTGGAGGAGGTACCCCCGCGTGAGGATCTCCTCCGTCGACCCCTGGACGACGAACCCGGCGAGCGCGATGAGCACGCCGCCCACCAGCCCGGCCGTCACCGGCCGGAGTGCGACGGTCATCTGGCCGGACACGACGCCGACCAGGACGATCACCGCGAACATCACGAGCCCGGCCGCCGCGCCGAGCCAGATCCGGGACGGCCGGGAGCGGAAGCCGACCGTCTCGAACGGCCGCCGTTCCTTGAACCGGATCCACAGGTAGAGCGCCAGCGTGGTCGCCGAGAACAGGACGAGCGTCGCGTACAGCTGGTAGCCGAGCCCGCCCTGGTTCGGCTGCCCGATCCCGAACAGGACGAGGTACAGCGGCACCCCGATCACGACCTGTCCGATCGCGACCGCCGCCAGCACGATCAGGATCGCGATGATCGGGCCGGTCGGCCGCCGGGCCGCGTCCATCCCGCCGGTGAGGTCCCCGCCGATCGTCCGGACCGTTCCCCGCGTGCGTTCCCCGTCCTCCAGCACGACGTCATCCCCCCGCTGCCGCCCACCACGTCGGCGGAAGTGTGGCGATCGCCCGGCTCGTTGTCGACCGCTGGGACGGAGGTTCGCGACAGGCTGTCAGTTATCCGGCCACGGCGCGCCTGATCTCCTGCGACGACGCCCGGTCCCGGACGACGACGCCGCGTTTCTGCAGGCGGTCGCGCAGCTCGGCGGCGGTGCCGCGTCGGTCGTCGGACAACGCCCTGGCGCGTGTGCGCAGCAGTTCGTGCTCGTCGGTGCCGAGATCGGGGTCGCCGTCGACCCATCGGCGGAACCGGTCGTCTCGCGCCGACGACGCGTCCCAGCGGTAGCCGTGCTGCCCGAACGCCGCACGGAGACGCGGCCAGGACAGGTCCGATGCGTCCCGGCGGGCGAGTTCGGTGTCGTCGCGGTCGAGCAGGACGAGGTCGCGCCCGTCCCGGCGTGCGCAGGCGACCTGGTCACGCGGTAGGCGGACGGCGTCGCCGTCCTTGTCGAGCGTCACCGCCGCCGCGTCGACCGTGACGGCCAGGCCCTCCTTGCGCGCCACCGCCGCCAGCCAGATGCCGCCGGCCAGCCCGAGCACCGCGCAGACGACGACGGCCCAGACGGTCGGCAGCGAGGCCAGGATCCGCAGCGGGCCGGGTGCGGCGTCGAAGCGCTCCAGCAGCCAGCGCACGACGGGCGCGACGACGGCGCCGACCCCGGCTCCGACGACCGGTCCGGCGAGACGGAACATCCAGGGCCATGCCTCGGACATGCGAACGGTGGTCATCTCGTGTCTCCCCCCGATGTCAGGAACGCGGTGACGATCCGGCGCAGCATCGGCACCGGGTCGCGGGACGGGTCGGCGCTCAGGAACGCACCGTCCACGATGGTCTGGACCCAGCCCGCGGCCTCCGCCGGATCCAGGTCGGCGGCGACCACTCCGTCGTCGCGGCCGCGGCGCACGAGCGCGGTCAGTCCGGTGTGGACGACGGCGGTGGACTCGGTGACGATCGCGGCCAGCTCCTCGTCGTGACCGAGGCGCCGGATCAGTTCGACGACGAGGTTGCCGGCGTACGGGTCACGCGCCGGTGCGCCGAGCTCGTCGACCATCCCGAGGACGGCCTCCAGCGGGTCGGCGACGTCCGCGTGCCGCGCCACGATCGCGTGCGAGTCGGCCAGGTCCTGGACGAAGATCTCGCGGAACACGGCGGCCTTGTCCGGGAACCAGTAGAAGACACTGCCGGCGCTGATCCCGGCGGCGCGGGCGATGTCCGCGGCCGTCGTCGTGTCGAAACCCTTCGTCGCGAACAGCACGGCGGCCGCGTCCCGGATCGCCGCGCGGCGGGCGCGCGTGCGTTCCGGATCGGTCGTCCTCGCCATGGGGACGACCGTACCGGATTCTCTGACTGACCGCTCAGTTAATTAGTGCGGTACGAACGGGTGCGGGTCCCGCCCGGTGACCATCAGCCACCGGTCGCGCCACGAGACGTCGTCCGGGAACGGGGTCAGCGGCGCGCGGAACAGGCCTTCCGATACCCAGCGGGCGTGCTCGGGCTCCGGTTCGGTGAGCTCGCAGAGGCCGCGGGCGAGCTCCTCGGTGAGCGGGCAGGCCCGGGAGCCCAGGTGCATCGCGATCTCGTGCGACAGCAGCGCGCGCTCGATCGTGAGGCGTCGCAGCAGGTCGGCTACGGACTCGTCGGCGTCACGGGCCGCGACCGTCGCCTTCTCCGCGGCCGCGCGGGCGGCCCCGGCGGTGTCGTCGCCGAGCACCTCGTGGATCGATCCGGGGTCCTCCGGCTCGCGACCGGCCAGCAGGTCCGGGATCTGCAGGTCGTCGCGGACGTGACGGGCCAGGCGGCGCCGGATGGACTCCGCGACGTCGCCGTCCCGGTCGGCGAGCGGCCGCATCTCGATCGTGCGGTCCTCGCCCCGAACCCGTCCGATCACCTCGACGAGCACGTCCTCGGCCATCACGAACAGCTCGGCGTCTCGAATCATCCCGGCTCCTCGGCGGCATCGGCGAACGGGCGGGAGTCCATCATGGTCCGCGCCGTGACGGGCCGGAAGGCCTCGGAGTGATCACTCTGAGACGCGTCGTACGAAATCCGGGTGAACCCCGAGGCCGGCCGCCATGACCGGGAGGAGCCTGGAGCCATGCGCCTACTGCTCAACCTCATCTGGCTCGTGTTCGGCGGCCTGTGGCTGGCGCTCGGCTACGCGTTCGCCGGACTCGTCGCCTGCCTGCTGATCGTGACGATCCCGTTCGGCATCGCCGCGTTCCGGATGGCCGCGTACGCGCTGTGGCCGTTCGGACGCGACGTCGTCCAGCGCCCGACGGCCGGGGTCGCGTCGGCGGTCGGCAACGTGCTGTGGATCCTGCTGTTCGGCTGGTGGCTCGCGCTCGGCCACATCGTCACCGGGATCGCGCAGTGCCTGACGATCATCGGTATCCCGCTGGGACTCGCGAACTTCAAGCTGATCCCGGTCTCGCTGCTGCCTCTCGGGTCCGAGATCGTCGACTCGGACCGCTACCTGCCGTCGCGCGTGTAGCTCAGCCGTGCCGGACGGCGGCGTCGACGGACTTGTCCGCCGCCTCCGGCGCGACCCGCGGCATGAACGCGAGCGCGATCAGGGACACGACGCAACAGCCCACGATGTAGACGCTGATCAGCGTGCTGGACCCGGTCGCGTCCAGGATGTACGCGGCGAGCAACGGCGCCGGTCCGCCCGCGATCACCGACGCGAGCTGGTAGCCGATGCCGGCGCCGGAGTAGCGGATGTTCGTGCCGAAGCTCTCCGCGATCAGCGCGGCCTGCGGCCCGTACTGCATGTCGTGGAAGATCAGCGACACGACGATCGCGAGCAGCACGAAGCCGGCGACCTTCGTGTCCAGCAGGCCGAAGTACGGGAACGCGAACAGCGCCGTGCACACGACGCCGATGGCGTACATCAGGCGTCGGCCGATCAGGTCGGACAGCCAGCCGAACAGCGGCACGCTGATCAGCCCCACGGCGGACGCGACGAGGGTCGCGTTGAGCAGCTGGCTGCGCGGCAGCTCGAGCTGCTTCGTGCCGTAGGTGAGCACGAACGTGATGAAGATGTAGAACGGCGCCTGCTCGGCCATCCGCACGAACGCCGACGTCAGGATCTCCCGCCACTGGCCCTTCCAGGCCTGGGCGAACGGGTTGCGCGCCACACCCTGTCGTTCGCGCACGGCGGCGAACTCGGGGCTCTCCAGCACCCGCAGCCGCACGTACAGGCCGATCGCCACGAGGATCAGGCTGGCCAGGAACGGGATGCGCCAGCCCCACTGCAGGAACGCGTCACCGGTCGTCGCGGACAGGATCGACACGAGCGCTGTGGACAGCAGCAGACCGAGCGGTACGCCCAGCTGCGGCCAGCTCGCGAAGAAGCCGCGGCGCTTCGGCGACCCCCACTCCATGGCGAGCAGCACCGAGCCGCCCCACTCGCCGCCGACCGCGACACCCTGCACGATCCGCAGCACGGTGAGCAGCAGCGGCGCGGCGATCCCGATGGCCGCATAGCTCGGCAACATCCCGATCAGGGCGGTGCCGATCCCCATCATCAACAGCGTGACGACGAGCGTCGCCTTGCGTCCGATCCGGTCGCCGTAGTGCCCGAAGACGGCCGCGCCGATCGGCCGGGCGGCGAACCCGACGAACTGGGTGCCGAACGCCAGCAGGATGCCGGCGAACTCGTCCCCGCCCGGGAAGAACAGCTTGGGGAAGACCAGCGCGGCGGCCGTGTTGTACAGGAAGAAGTCGTACCACTCGATCGTCGTGCCGACCGTCGAGGCGAAGACCGCCTTCCGACGTTGTGATCGCTCCACACGCACGGTGTCCACCGCGGCCATCGACATCCCCCTTTGGTGTCGCACAAAGCGTTTCACCATGCATCGATGGGGATGTCCGAGTCAACACACCGTGACCGTCATGTGTCCTTGCGGAGCTCCTCGACGGCCTTGGCGATCCGGCGCTGCCGGGTCGCGTCGGTCTTGGCGTCGTCGACGAGCCGGGCGTACTCCTTGCGGCGGGTGAACGACAGCCCGTCGTAGGCGGCGCGAGCTCCCGGGGCCGCGTCCAGCGCGGCCGCCAGGTCGTCCGGGACGACCACCTCGCGCGGTGCCGTGTCCAGCTCGACGTCGACGTCCACCTCGTCGCCCGCCGCGACGCCCGCGGCGCTGCGGTTCTCCGCCGACAGCGGCACCATGTACCGCCCGCCCATCGACGAGACCGTCGTCCGGTAGGTGTGCCCGCCGACGGTCACCGCGACCGCAGGGCGCTTGCCGGAGCCGAGCGCGGTGACGACCTCGTCCGGCACGGCGAAACCGGTCGCCGTCTTCCCACCCAGCTCGACCGTCGTCGTGAACCTCATCGCGGGTCTCCCAGGAACTCGGTCGCGGCCGTCGCGAGATGACCGGGATCGTCCACCCCGCACAGTTCGCGCGCGGAGTGCATGGACAGCACCGGGATCCCGACGTCGACGGTCCGGATCCCCAGCCGGGTCGCCATGATCGGGCCGACGGTCGTGCCGCACGGGACGGTGTTGTTCGAGACGAACACCTGCGTCGGCGTCCCGGTGACCCGGCACGCGCGCTGCCACGCGGCCGCGCCCGGGGCGTCGGTCGCGTACCGCTGGACGGCGTTGACCTTGAGCGACGGCCCGCCGTTCGGCACGCCGAGGTGGTCGGGGTCGTGGCGCTCCAGGTAGTTCGGGTGCGCGGCGTGCGTGACGTCCACCGACAGGCAGCGTGACCGCGCGAACACCGGGCGCCGGGCGTCGAAACCGCCCGCGAGCTGGGTCAGCACGGTCTCCAGCAGCGGCCCGGCGGCACCGGTGGCGGTGCCGCTGCCGATCTCCTCGTGGTCGAACCCGACGAACACCGGAGTCGTTCCGAGGTCGCGTCCGGCCGCCTCGATCACGGCCGTGATGCCGGCGTGCACCGACGCCAGGTTGTCCAGGCGTGCGGCGGCGAGCAGCTCGTCGTCGCGGCCGAGCGTGGCGGGCGGGGTGAGGTCGTGCACGAACAGGTCGTGCGCGGCGACCTCGCCGGCGTCCACCCCGGCGATCCCGGAGACGAACGCGAGCAGGTCGCCGTCGGCCGTGTCGCCGAGGCCCCAGATCGGGAGCAGGTGGCGCTGCGCGTCCAGCGTGAGGCCCTGGTTGACGCTGCGGTCGAGGTGGATCGCGAGCTGCGGGATGCGCAGCAGCGGGCGGTCGACACGGACCGGAACGACCGTGCCGTCGTAGAGCGCGAGGCGCCCGGCGAGCCCGAGATCGCGGTCCAGCCAGGAGTTCCACAGCGCGCCGCCGTAGACCTCGACGCCCGCCTGGCGCCAGCCGGCCCGTCCGGTGTCCGGGTGCGGCTTGACCTTGAAACCCGGGGAGTCCGTGTGCGCCGCGAAGATCCGCAACGGGGCGGGCGACGAGCTCTGTCGCCAGGCGAGGACCGTGCCGTCGCGGACGAGGTAGCGCCCGCCGGGCGTGGTGTCCCACGGGGCGTCCTCGGCCTGCTCGGTGAACCCGGCCGCGGACAGGCGGCGGACGGCCTCGGCGACCGCGTGGTACGGCGACGGGCTCGCTGTCACGAATGTGGCGAGATCGCGTGCCTGCTGCTGGACGATCGACACGCTGGCATCCTTCCAGGAATGGGCGGTCCGACGTTCGACGTGGTGGTCGTCGGGGCGGGCTCGGCGGGCTGCACGCTGGCCGGGCGGCTGTCCGAGCGCGGGGTGCGGGTGGCCCTGCTGGAGGCGGGCGACGTCGTCGTGCCCGCGGACTCGCTGCCGATCGCCTCGCTCGCGGCGACCGCCCCGGAACACGTCCTGAACTGGGCCTACCGCGCCACGCTCTGCCGCGACCGGGAGTCGGTCGTGCCGCGGGGGAAGATCCTCGGCGGCTCCGGCGCGATCAACGGCGGCTACTTCGTCCGTGCCGTCCCCGCCGACTTCGACGGCTGGGCCGTCGCCAGCTGGTCCTACGACGACGTCCTGGGGTACTACCGGCGCAGCGAGACCGATCTCGACGTCGGCGGCCCCCGGCACGGCGACCACGGCCCGTTGCGCGTGTCGCGGCCGGCCGGACGCCTGCTCGCGCCCATGACGGAGCCGTTCCTGGCCGCCTGCGAGAAGCTCGGGCACCGCGCGGAGCCGGACAAGAACGCCGGCGGGCCACCGGGTGCGGGGCCGGTCCCGACGAACGCGGTCGACGGCCACCGCGTCAGCGCCGCGACCGCCTACCTCCCGCCGCCGTGGGGGACGGCCGTTCCCCGGGACACGCTCACGGTCCGCGGCGGGCGGCCGGTGGACGCGCTGGAGCTCGGCGGCGACCGCGTGATCGGTGTCCGGGCCGGCGACGACGTGATCCTCGCCGACGAGGTGGTGCTCGCGGCCGGTGCGGTCGGGTCGCCCGCGCTGCTGATGCGTTCCGGGATCGGGCCGGAGGACACGCTCCGCACGGCGGGGGTGCGGGTCCACCACGAGCTACCCGGCGTCGGACGGAGCTGGTCGGACCATCCCAGCGTCTTCCTGCCGTTCCACGCCGAGGTCGGCGACCTGCACCCGGACGCCGTCGCCGGTCAGGCCGCCCTGCACCTCGACTCGGGCGCCGATCCGGCGGGTGACCTGGAGATCCTGCTGTTCGCCCGTCCGTTCTCCGACGGCGGACCCGCCCACCTGATGTGCGCGGTGCAGCGCCCGGACAGCCGAGGCATGCTCGCGATCACCTCGCCGGACCCGGCCGACCCGCCGCGGCTGGACTACAAGTACCTGCGCACCGAGTCCGACCGGCGCCGGATGCGCGCCGCCGTGCGGGAGGCCGCCGAGATCGTCCGCGTGGCCGGATGGGAGCGGGGCGGTCCGGACGGATCGGTACTCGGCAACGACGTCCGCCTCGACGGCTGGATCCGCGACGCGCTCACCACGTCGGTGCACCTGTCCGGCAGCGCGGCCATGGGGACCGGGCCGGACGCCGTCGTGGACGCCGACCTGCGTGTGCACGGGATCTCCGGCCTGCGCGTCGCGGACACGTCGGTGCTCCCGTCCGTCCCACGTCGTGGCCCGGCCGCGACGGCGATCATGCTGGGGGAGCGGGCGGCGGACCTGATCCGGTCCGCGTGATCCCCGTTCGAGGAGCCGTCCGTTCGCGCATCGACTCCTTCGCTCCACGACCGCCGATCACCGTTCGGTGGCGGCGTCGCCCCGGGACGATGATCAGGCGTTGCGGAGCGCAGCGTTCGTGGGGCGACCGCCCGGCCCCACAACCGCCGATCATGGGTTGATCGGCTGTTGCGGAGCCGGACGTTCGGAAATCGACTGTCCCGCTCCACGACCGGGGATCATGCTGGCGCGCGTGCCGCCGATCCGCCCCGCCCGTCGCGACGACGTCGAGCGCATGCGGGCGATCGAGCGTGCGGCGGGCGAGATGTTCCGCCCGCTCGGGATGGACCTGGTCGCCGACGACGAGCCGTTGCCCGCAGCGCATATCCAGAAGTTCGTCGACGACGACAGGGCCTGGGTCGCCGAGGTCGACGGGACGGTCGCCGGGTACCTGCTCGCCGCCGTCGTCGACGGGGAGGGACACGTGGAGCAGGTGTCCGTCGACCCCGCGTTCGCCGGACGACGGATCGGGGCCGCGTTGGTCGAGCACGCGGCGTCCCGATACGGCGACCTCACCCTGACCACGTTCCGCGACGTCGCGTGGAACGGGCCGTACTACGAGCGCCTCGGCTTCCGGTGGTCGGACGACGACGAGATCGGCCCGGAGCTGCGCGCCGTCCGGGAGGCCGAGCGCGCGCACGGCCTGGACCGCTGGCCGCGCGGATGCATGCGGAGACCGTCGGTGCCGGGAGCTACCTTGGCGCCATGACCGAGGCCAACCCGTTCCTCGCCCCGAGCACGCTCCCGTTCGAGGTTCCCGACTTCACCGCGATCTCCGAGGAGCACTTCCTGCCCGCGTTCGAGGCGGGCATGGCCGAGCAGCTCGTCGAGGTCGAGGGGATCGTCTCGTCCGGGGAGGCGACGTTCGAGAACACCGTCGTCGCGCTGGAGCGGTCCGGTCGCACGCTGGACCGGGTCGCGCGGGTGTTCTTCACCCGGGTCGGAGCGCACACGTCGCCGCGGATCCAGGAGATCGAGGCCGAGGTCGCGCCGAAGCTGGCCGCGCACCGGGACGCGATCGGTCTGGACCCCGGCCTGTTCGCCCGCCTGGACGCGCTGCACGAGCGGCGTGACGAGCTCGATCTCGACCCGGAGTCGCTGCGCCTGCTGGAGCGTCACCACCGTGATGCCGTGCGCGCCGGGGCCCGGCTCGGGCCGGCCGAGCAGGAACGGCTGCGCGCGTTGAACTCCGAGCTGTCCACACTGTCCACCGAGTTCGGTTCGCGGTTGCTGGCCGGCGCGAACGCGTCCGCCGTGCACGTCACCGACCCGGCCCGCCTGGACGGCCTGTCCGCCGATGCGATCTCGGCCGCGGCCGGTGCCGCGAAGGACCGCGGGTACGACGACGGATACCTGATCACGCTGATCCTGCCGACCGAGCAGCCGGTGCTCGCGTCGCTCACCGACCGGTCGCTGCGCGAGGAGGTGTTCCGCGCGTCGACCGCTCGCGGCAGCCACCCCGGTCCGCACGACACCCGCGGGATCGTCCGACGGCTCGTCGCGCTCCGGGCCGAGCGGGCGCGCCTTCTCGGCTACCCGGACCACGCGTCGTACGTCATCGACGACGCGACGGCCGGCACCGCGGAGGCCGCCGGCCGGATGCTCGCCGACCTGGTCCCGGCCGCCGTCGCCAACGCCGACACCGAGGCCGCCGAGCTGGCCGAGATCGCCCGCGCCGACCTCGGGGACGAGCCGCTGCGGCCGTGGGACCACGCGTTCTACGCCGAGCGCGTCCGGCGGGAGCGGTTCGCTGTGGACGGCGCACTGCTCCGGCCGTATCTCGAGCTGGAGCGGGTGATCCACGACGGCGTGTTCCGGGCCGCCGGTCGCCTCTACGGGCTGGAGTTCACCGAGCGCATCGACCTGCCCGCCTACCACCCGGACGTCCGGTACTGGGAGGTCGCCGAGGCCGACGGGACGGTGCTCGGCCTGTTCGGCGCCGACCTCTGGGCGCGGGCCACGAAGCGCGGCGGCGCGTGGATGAACAGCCTGGTCTCACAGTCGTCGCTGCTCGGGCAGCGGCCCGTCGTGATGAACACGGCCAACCTGGTCAAGCCCGCGCCCGGCGAGCCCGCGCTGCTCACGCTGGACGAGGTCCGCACGCTGTTCCACGAGTTCGGGCACGCGCTGCACGGGCTGTTCTCGGCCGTCGCGTACCCGACGTTCTCCGGTACGTCGGTGCCGCGCGACTTCGTCGAGTTCCCCAGTCAGGTCAACGAGATGTGGCTGGAGGACCCGGAGATCCTGGCGTCGTTCGCGCGCCACCACGAGACCGGCGAGCCGATGCCGTCCGAGCTGCTCACGGCGGCACTGGCCGCGCGCGGCTACGGCGAGGGGCAGGCGACGACGGAGTACCTCGCGGCGTCGCTGCTGGACCAGGCGTGGCACACGATCGCGCCGGACGAGGCCCCGCAGACCGACGACGAGGTGCTCGCGTTCGAGACCGCCGCGCTGGAGCGGGCCGGCGTCGCGCACCCGCTCGTGCCGCCGCGCTACCGCACGACGTACTTCAACCACGTGTTCGCCGGTGGTTACTCGGCCGCCTACTACTCCTACATCTGGGCCGAGGTGCTCGACGCGGACACGGTCGCCTGGTTCGGCGAGCAGACCGACCCGCTGCGTGAGCGTGGCGACCGGTTCCGCCGGGAGCTGCTGTCCAAGGGCGGCGCGGTCGACCCGATGGAGGCCTACCGGACCTTCCGCGGCACCGACCCGCGGATCGAGCACCTGCTGCGCCGCCGGGGTCTCGCCGCCTGAGACGCGCGGCGGTCCCGCTTCGTCCGGTGGGGAGCTCCGGGCGAGGCGGGACCGCGCGACCCCGACGTCGGTGCTAGTTGTACTGCCGCATCCACGCCACCTGCATCTCGGAGGGCTGCGGGGAGCCGCCGTCCGGGAAGTAGTCGAGCTGGATGGTGGGGTGGACCGGGCCGGACGGGAACGTTCCCGGGTCGGTCGAGGAGAACCACTGGACACCGTCGATGTAGCCGCGCACGCCGTTCGGCGTGATCTCCACGGCGTAGTTGTGCCACTGCGCGATGTCGAGCGCCTTCTTCTCCGTCTTCTGCGCGCCGCCGCCGTAGTGCAGGAAGAACGACGTGTCGTCGGCGGCGCTGTTCGTCTCCGAGAAGTCGACCTCGCCGTTCGTCCCGTCGCCGCTCTGCGGCCAGAGCAGCAGTACCGGGTGGTACTGCTTGTCGCCCTTCGGGAACTTCGCGCGCATCTCCCACTTGCCGTACTGCTGATCCTGGCCCCACGCGATGCCGCCGGTGTTGCCCTGCGAGTCACCGCGGATCACGAGGTTGCCGTTCTCCACCGAGACCGCGCTCGGGGTCCGGCGGCCCTGGCCGTCGTGACCGGCGCCGTCGTAGGCGGTCCAGCCCGAACCGAGGCCGCCGCCGGTGAACTCGTCGCCGCCCGCCGCGGCCCAGCCGAGCGCGCGGCCCGCCGTCGTGCCGTCGCCCGCCACCTGTGCGGCACCGGCGGCGGGAGCCGCCTTGCGGGAGCCGCCGGACGAGTGGGACGAGCCCGACGAACCCGAGGAGTTCGCGGCGGCCGCTGCGGCCTCGCGCCGCTGCTTCTCGGCTGCCGCCTTCGCGGCGTCCATCTGGTTCGTCGCGCCCTGGGTGACGTCGGACAGGCGGGCACCGCCGTCCGTCGGGGCGCCCGGGATCGCGTTGCCGTCGGCGACCGAGCGCCGCGACGAGTCGTTGAGCAACGCGTTGGCCAGGTCCGGGTCCTGCGCGCCGGGCTGGAGCAGCGTGAACACCAGCGCCGCCGCGAGCACGGCCGCGCCACCGATGCCGAGCGGCGCGAGCTTGCGCACCCGGGACCGGCGTCGGGTCGACTCGCGGTCGATCTCGACGACGGACGAGTCCGCGTCGGGCGCACGACGGCGTCCCGTACGACCCGCGGGTACGGAGACGTCCTCGGCGTCGATCGGGTCGTCCGGGAGCCGGTGGGAGCCGGTTCCGGACACAGCCGTCGTAAGGTCACCCTCGGGGGGAGCCTCGGCGAGCACCGTCGTGCCTGAGCCGTACGCGGCGGGGACCGCGTGCCGACCCGTTGTCGCGGTGCGAGCGGAGGGGGAGGTGTGTTCCGCGGTGATCCTTGCGATCAGCTCCCGGGGGTCGAGCTGATCATCCGCAGCGGAACTCTTCCGTCGCATGGACCGGGACTCTAGGAACCGTGACCGTCGGTCACCACCCAGACTGAGAAGGGGGTTGCCTCGTGGCGCCGACAGGTAGCGCGCAAGCGCCCAAGGGACCTTCCACAACACAACCGACTCCTGCATAGGCCGAACGGCCTAACTGCTCTCTCAGGTTCGGCCGTCCGTGCAGCGATCCCGTTCGCGATGCCACCGCTGGCCGATTGTCGGGGACCCCTGGTCGCGCGACAGTGGCGGTGATGATCCCCGTTGCTCCCCCGGGGTGTCGTTGGTGACCGACGTCTTCGTCCCAGCGCCCCGCTCGCGTACACGGCTGCCCGCCGTGCTCCTCGGCCTGCCCCATTCCGCCACGACCGTCTCCGTCCGACGCGGCCTGCGCCAGGAGTTCGGGCCGGACGGGGTGGACGTCCAGGCGATCACCGACGGCATCGAGCTGCTCGACCGCATCCGCCGGGCGCCGACCGCGCTCGTCGTCCTCGACATGGAACTGCCCGGTCCCGACCCGCTCGTGCTGCTCGGGGCCGTGCTGTCCGAGTCGCCGCACGCCGCCGTCGTCGCGATCACCTCCCGTGAACGACGGGCCGGGACGCTCGGCCTGCTGCGCGGCGACCGCGACGACTTCCTGTTCCGCCCGTTCACCGTCGACGAGCTGGCCTGCCGCGTCCGCCTGCGGCTGAGCGCCACGACCGGTCTCGTGGCGCCGGTGGTCCAGAGCCACGGCGGCGTCTCGGTGCGCGACGACGTCGGCGAGGTCACCGTCGACGGCCGGCTGGTCGCCCTGTCACCGACCGAGTACTCGCTCCTGCTCGCGCTGCTCGACCGTCCGGGTGAGGTCGTGTCGCACGCCGAGCTCGGTGGCCGGGCATGGGCGGAGCCGGTCTCGGCGAACCTCGTGCAGGTCTACATCTCCTACCTGCGCCGCAAGATCGGCCCGGAGCGGATCCGGACCGTCCGCGGCGCCGGCTACCTGCTGGAAGGCTGATACGACGACGCCGCGGCCAGCAGCGTGTCGTTCTCCTCGGGACTGCTGACGGTCACCCGCACGCCGTCCGGCTGGAACGGCCGCACGACGACCTTCTGGTCCGCGCAGTGCGCCGCGAACTCCGCGCTGCGGTCGCCGAGCGGGAGCCACAGGAAGTTCGACTGCGACTCCGGCACGGTGAACCCGTCCCCGACCAGCGCCGTCCGGACCCGGTCGCGCTCGGCCAGGATCGGGCGCAGGTCGGCCAGGATCGCGTCCCGGTTCTCCAGCGCGGCGATCGCGCCGGCCTGGGCGACCGAGCTGACGCTGAACGGCGGGCAGACCTTGCGCAGCGCCGTCGCGACGTCCGGCGAGGTCAGCGCGTAGCCGACCCGCAGTCCGGCCAGCCGATAGGCCTTGGAGAACGTCCGGAGCACGACGAGGTTCGGATGCGCGTCCAGCAGGGGGCGTCCGGTCACGGCCTCCGGGTCGGTGACGAACTCGGCGTACGCCTCGTCGAGCGCGACGACGACGTCCGGTCCGACGGTCTCGAGGAACCGCTCGAACTCCGCGCGGTGCACGGCAGGGCCGGTCGGGTTGTTGGGGCTGCAGACGAAGATCAGGCGGGTCCGGTCGGTGACGGCGGCGGCCATCGCGTCGAGATCGTGCCGGAACTCCCCGTCGAGCGGCACCGTGCGGACGTCGGCGCCGCCGATCTGCGTGACGATCGGGTAGGCCTCGAACGAGCGCCAGGCGAACATCACCTCGTCGCCGGGGCCGAGGCAGCTGATCTGGACCAGCTGCTGGCACAGCGTGACCGAACCGCACCCGACGGCGACCCGCTCCGGCGCCACGTCGTGGAATTCCGCGATCCGCGCCGTCAGCTCGACGACACCGAGATCGGGGTACCGGTTGCCGCCCGCCGCGGCCCGCGCGATCGCCTCCAGCACCGGCGCCGCGGGCGGCTCGGCGACCTCGTTGCTGGCCAGCTTGATCAACCCGGGAACGGATCGGCCGGGCACGTAGGCCGGCAGGGTGTCCAGATCGGGGCGGATCAGCGTCATGTCCGTCACGGTAGTCGTCAGGGGTCGCCCCGGGTCCGGCCACTCTGGGAGGGTCGGTACATGAGTGAGATCCGGACCGAGTCGGTCCCTCTGACCGACGGGAGCGAGCTGCGGCTCACGGTCGCGGAACCCCAGGGCACGACCCGGGGCGGGGTCGTCGTGCTGCACGAGGCGCGCGGCGTCACCGACGCCGTCCGCGGGCTGGTCTCGGGTCTCGCGGGGGACGGCTGGCTGGCCGTGGCGCCGCACCTGTACCACCGCGAGGTCGCGGCCGAGCTGACCGAGCGGTCGACCGACGACGAGGTCGCCGACCAGGTCGGGCGCCTCGACTCCGAGCACATCATGGACGACTGCGACACGGCGTTCGGCTGGCTCGCCGACCACGAGATCCCGTCCGACCGGATGGGTGTGCTCGGGTTCGACCTCGGCGGGACGGTCGCGCTGCTGGTGGCGGCCAAGCGGTCGTTCGGCGCGGCCGTCACGGTCGCGGGCGAGGGCATCGAGAAGTCGCCGTCGCCGAGCGTCCCGGCCCTCGTCGACGCCGCGCCGGAGCTGACCTGCCCCTGGCTCGGCGTCTACTCCGAGTCCGCCGACAGCAGCGCCGTCGAACGCCTCCGGGAGGCGGCCGCTAAGTCGGAGACCGCGACGAACGTCGTCGTCTACCCGTCGCGGGGCTACCGCTTCGACGACGACCCCGACTCGGCGGCCGACGCCTGGAACCGCGTTCTCAGCTGGTTCGACAGCCACCTCCGTTAGGGGAGGGGTGGCACCCCGGCGCCTCCGTCGGCGAAGGTGGGCGCATGACGTCGATCGAGACCGATGCTCCCGAGGTGCTGTGGCGGCCGGACCCGGCCGCCGTGCCGGACACCCAGATCGCGAAGTTCGGCGCGTGGGCCCGCGAGAACCGGGGGATCGACGTCGACGGGACCGACTGGGCGTCCGTGCACGGGTGGTCCGTCCGCGATCTCGACGGGTTCTGGTCGGCCGTGGCCGAGTACTCCGGCGTGCTGTTCCACGACGCCCCGACGGCGACGCTGGGCTCCCGTGAGATGCCCGGCGCCGAGTGGTTCCCCGGGTCGACGCTGAACTACGCCGAGCACGTGCTCACCCCCGGTCCCGGCCGCCGCGACGACGACGTCGCCGTCGAGTTCGTGCGCGAGGACGGACTGGAGCGCACGGTCTTCCACGCCGAGCTGCGCGACCAGGTCGCCCGCGCCCGCGCCGGGCTGGTCCGGGCGGGCGTCGGTTTCGGCGACCGGGTGGTGGCGCTGGCCCCGAACTGCGTCGAGACGCTCGTCGCGTTCCTGGCCGCGTCGAGCCTTGGCGCGATCTGGTCGTCCTGCTCACCGGACTTCGGCGCCCGCGCGGTGCACGACCGCTTCGCCCAGATCGAACCGGCCGTGCTCGTCGCCGTCGACGGCTACCGCTACGGCGGCAAGGCCTACGACATCCGCCAGAACCTGGCCACGCTGCAGGGCCAGATGCCGACGCTGCGCCAGACCGTGCTGATCCCGTACCTGGACCCGT
The DNA here is from genome assembly GCF_004339565.1 of Pseudonocardia endophytica. Lineage (GTDB taxonomy): Bacteria > Actinomycetota > Actinomycetes > Mycobacteriales > Pseudonocardiaceae > Pseudonocardia > Pseudonocardia endophytica. Next base: position 3,433,145 of record NZ_SMFZ01000001.1, on the reverse strand, counting down.
CGGCCACCGCCGCGGACACGACGCCGTGGGACGAGTTCACGGCGGAGTCCGCGCCGCTGGAGTTCACGCCGGTCCCGTTCGACCACCCGCTCTGGGTGCTGTACTCGTCCGGGACCACCGGACTGCCGAAGGGCATCGTGCACGGGCACGGCGGCATCGTCGTCGAACACCTGAAGGCGCTGCGGCTGCAGCAGGACCTCGGCCCGGGTGACCGGTTCTTCTGGTTCACCACGACCGGCTGGATGATGTGGAACTACCTGGTCGGCGGCCTTCTCGTCGGGGCGACGATCGTGATGTTCGACGGCAGCCCGGGACACCCGGACCTCGGTGCGCTGTGGGCGCTCGCGGCCCGGCACAAGGTGAAGCTGTTCGGCGTCTCGGCGCCCTATATCCAGTCCTGCCTGAAGGCCGGCCTGCGCCCCGGCGCGGAGCACGACCTCTCGGCGATGGAAGCCCTCGGTTCGACGGGCGCGCCACTGTCCGCGGAGGGCTTCCGCTGGGTGGGGGAGGCGGCCGGCTCGCACATCCAGATCTGCTCGGTCTCCGGCGGCACCGACGTGTGCGCGACGTTCGTCGGCTCGTCGCCGATCGTCCCAGTGTGGCTCGGTGAGCTGTCCTGTGCCGCGCTGGGCGCCGACGTCCGCTCGCTGGCCGAGGACGGCACTGATCTGCTCGACGACGTCGGCGAGCTCGTCGTGACGACGCCGATGCCGTCGATGCCGGTGATGTTCTGGAACGACCCGGACGGCAGCCGCCTGCGCGAGTCGTACTACGAGGACTTCCCCGGCCGCTGGCGGCACGGCGACTGGGTCCGCCGCACCCCGCGCAACTCCTACGTGATCTACGGCCGGTCCGACTCCACGCTCAACCGCGGCGGTGTCCGGATGGGCACCGCGGACTTCTACGCGGTCGTCGAGGCGTTCGACGGCGTCGCGGACTCCCTGGTGATCGACACGACCGCGCTCGGCGCCCGCGAGGAGGGCGCGCTGTTGTGCTTCCTGGTTCTCGCGCCCGGCGCGACGCTCGAGGAGGTCGAGCCGGCCCTGCGCACGGAGCTCCGGAAGGAGCTGTCCCCGCGCCACGTGCCGGACCGGTTCGAGGTGGTCGACGCGATCCCGCGCACGCTGAACGGCAAGAAGTGCGAGGTGCCGGTGAAGAAGATCCTGGCCGGCACCGACCCGGACAAGGCCGTCAGCTCCGGTGCGCTGCAGAACCCGGACTCGCTGACCCCGTTCCTGCACCTGGCCGGGCGTTGACGCACCCCGTCGCTCCGTGCCGCACCCCTGATCGGCGTGCCGCATCCCGCGCAACGGGTGCGGCACGCCGGGACGGGGTGCGGCGGCCCCGGGTCCAACCCGGTTGCGGCCGGTGTGTACTCTCGTTGCTGCTGGGGCCGTGAGGCGCCGGGGAGGCTTCGCCTAGTCTGGTCTATGGCGCCGCACTGCTAATGCGGTTTGGGGTTACCCCCCATCCCGGGTTCAAATCCCGGAGCCTCCGCACCGGAGCGGAGACCTCCCGGGGTCTGCGGCGACGGAACAACTGAACACACGGAACTGGATACACACTGCGCCCGTAGCTCAACGGATAGAGCATCTGACTACGGATCAGAAGGTTAGGGGTTCGAATCCCTTCGGGCGCGCTCACCGGCCAGGCTCGATCGACGCGATGCGCTCAGCATGGCCGTCCGGCCCGCGTCGTCTGCCGCATGCGCGCTGGCCCGGCGGCGGCGAGACGGGATCGTGCCGTCAGGAGACGTCGACGAGCTTCTGGAACCGCTCCTCCTCGACCGTGGGTGTGCCCGTGCGGGCGATCGGTGCACTCGCCGGTGCCCGGCCTGCCTCGCGGACCGGCAGGAGTCCGGTCGCCGGCGGGCCGCCGCGATCGCACCGACGTCGGACGCATCCTCATGAAAGTGATATTCCGGACACGTCGCCGTAGTAGCGAAACCGGAGCGGATCACATATGAACAGCTTCTCAGATGAGAAGCTGTTGGAGGAGCTCCGATGCCCATCCGGTCCGCTGTCCGGCGCCTGATTCCGGCGGCCTTGGCGTGTGCCGCCGCACTCGTCCTCTCGGCCTGTGGCGGACCGCCCGCCCCCGCAGCAGTCCCGGACGGTGCGACTGCCGTCAGAGAGGTCAACTGCGGGATCGAGGTGATGGCCCCGTCACCGCCCGAGCGGATCTACGCGCTCTATCAGCCGGCGATCGAGACCCTGCACGCGCTCGGCGTGAGCGACCGGCTCGTCGGCACCGCGTGGCTCGACGCGCCGGTCCTGCCCGAGTTCGCCGACGCCCAGTCGGGAGTCCCGTACGTCAAGGACCTCCCGCAGCGCGAGGCGTTGCTCGCCGCGAACCCGGACTTCGTGCTGGCGGGCTACAACAACGTGTTCGCCACCACCGGCGACGAGTCGATCAGCACCCGGGCGGACCTCGCTTCGGTGGGGGTGCGGACGTGGGTCAACGCGCCGCTGTGCCCGTCCGCGGACGGTCTGTCCGACGAGGCGATCGACCCGGCGCAGGTGTCGATGGAGACGATCTACGCCGACCTGCTCTCGCTCGGTCGGTTGCTGGGCGCCGTCGAGCGGTCGGAAGCGCTGGTCGGTGACCTGAAGGCGCGGGTGGCCGCGGTACAGGAGCGTGTCGCGGGTCGGCCGAAGCCGCGGGTGGCGATCCTGCTCAACGACGACGACGGCAGCTACCGGGTCGCGTCGGGGATCGACTTCGGCAGCCGGATCCTGGAGATGGCGGGCGCGCAGAACGCCTTCGGCGACCTGACCGACAAGCGGCACGTCGCGGTGTCGAAGGAGGAGCTGATCGCCCGCAACCCGGACGTCATCCTGACCTCGACCTGCTGCGATCCCGCCACGATCGACCAGGACGGGAAGGCCGACGTGCAGCAGATCCTGACCGACCCGGCTCTCGCGGGCGGTAAGGCGATCGCGCAGAAGAAGGTGTTCCCCTTCCTGTTCGCCGACCGGGCCGCCAGCCTGCGGGCCCCCTACGCGGCCGAGAAGGTCGCCGGTCTGGTCCATCCCGGGTGACCGTCGCACCGAACGCACCGCGACCGATGACCGCACCCGCCTGGGTGCTGTCCGGTGCGGTCGTGCTGGTCGCTGCCGGGACGGTGCTGTCGATGAAGGTCGGAGCCCGGCCGCTGTCCTGGGCAGAGCTCTCCGACGGACTTCTCCGGTTCTCCGGCGGCCAGGCCGACTTCGTCGTCCGGCACGTCCGGCTGCCGCGCACGCTGTGCGGCCTGATCGCCGGGACGTGCCTGGGGCTGGCCGGGACCGTCGCCCAGGGCGTCACCCGCAACCCCCTCGGGGGACCGGACACGCTCGGGGTGAACTCCGGCGCGGCTGCGTCGATGATCGCGGTCATGACCGCGGGCGTCGGCTCGCTCGCCGGGTACGTGTGGTTCGGGTTCGTCGGCGGGGCGGTGGCGGCGCTGGCCGTGTACGCGATCGGCGGGTCCGGGCGGGACGGTGTCACTCCGGTGAAGCTCGCGCTGGCCGGAGCGGCGGTCTCCGCTCTGCTCACGGCCGTCACGTCGGCCGTCGTCCTGCTGGACCGCGATCTGTTCGCCCGCTACCGGTACTGGATCATCGGCTCGCTCGCGCGCTCCGACCTGCAGACGGTGGGACAGGCGGTCCCGTTCGCCGCCGTCGGGGTCCTGGTCGCGGTGGTGCTGGTCCGCCGCCTCGACGTGGTCGCGCTCGGGCAGGACGCCGCACGCAGTCTCGGCGCCCGGCCCGGCCTGACCCGCGGCGCGGGGCTCGTCGCCGTCGTCGTCCTGGCCGGCACGGCGACCGCGCTGGCCGGGCCCGTGGTCTTCGTCGGACTCGTCGCGCCGCACGCCGCACGTGCTCTGGCCGGCACGGCGCACCGGTGGGTCCTGCCCCTGTCGGGTCTGCTCGCGGCGGGCCTGGTCCTCCTCGCCGACGTCGCGGGCCGGGTGGTGATCGCGCCCGAGGAGGTCCACATCGGAGTCACGGCGGCGCTGGTCGGTGGACCGGTGTTCCTGCACCTGGTCCGGACCAGGAAGGTGGCCGCGCTGTGACGGCGACCCTGGTGCTGCGCCGTGGCCCGCTGTCGACTCGGGTCAGCGTGCGCGGACTGGTGCTCGGGGTCGTGTCCTGGGCGACGGCCATGGCGACCGGACTGGTGGCGATCACGATAGGCGAGTACCCACTGCCGTTGTCGACGGTGGTCAGCACGCTCGCCGGCGACGGAACCCTGATCACCTACGACATCGTCGTCACCCACCGGCTGCCGCGGGCACTGATCGGCGTCCTGGTCGGGGCCGCGTTCGGCGTGGCCGGCGGGGTGCTGCAGCGGCTCGCCCGCAACCCGCTGGTCAGCCCGGACGTGATCGGCATCAACGCCGGGGCCTCGGCCGGTGCCATCCTGATGATCATCGGTCTGGGCGCGTCGGCGGCGTGGGTGACCGGTGGTGCGCTCGCCGGGGCCGCGGTTGCCGCGCTGGCCGTGTACACGGTCGCCTGGCGGGGTGGCTTCTCCGGCTACCGGCTGGTCCTGGTCGGCATCGGCGTCGCGGCGATGCTGAACTCCGCCGCCACGTTCCTGCTCAGCCGCGCCGACGTCAACGCCGCCTACGCGGCGGCGGTGTGGCTGGTCGGAAGCCTGTCCGGCCGCTCGTGGTCGGACGTCGTGCCGGTCGCCGCGGGGCTCTGCGTGCTGCTGCCCGCCGTCCTCGCCCTGGTCCGGCGGCTCCAGGTCCTCGAGTTGGGCGACGACCTCGCCCGGTCCCTGGATCCCCGTGTCAGACGGGCCAGGGCCGTGCTGCTGGGATCCGCGGTGGGGCTCTCCGCGCTCGCCACGGCGTCGGCCGGGCCGGTCGGTTTCGTCGCGCTCGTCGCTCCGCAGATCGTGCGGCGGGTACTCGCCGAACGCACCCCCGGGCTGCTGGCCTCGTCCGGGATCGGGGCCTTCGTCGTCGTCGTGGCCGACCTCGCCGCCCGCACGGCCTTCGCGCCGCGCGAGCTGCCGGTCGGGGTCGTCACCGCCGTCGTCGGGGCGCCCGTGCTCATCGCCCTGCTCGTGCGCGGCAACCGGATCGGAGTGAGCGGATGACGTCCACCGGGGAGGAGCTGTCCGGGGAGCGCCTGACCATCGGGTACAGGACCGGGCAGATCGTGGTCGACGACCAGTCCGTCACGGTCCCCGAGGCCCGGGTCACGGCGATCGTCGGCCCGAACGGCTGCGGGAAGTCCACCCTGTTACGCGGCCTCGCGGGGCTCCTGCGCCCGGCGTCCGGCCGGGTCCTGCTGGGCGGCACGCAGATCACCCGACTGCCGGCCACCGAGCTGGCCCGCCGACTCGGTGTGCTCCCACAGCAGCCCAGCGTCCCCGACGGGATCACCGTCGCCGACCTCGTCGGCCGTGGCCGGCACCCCTACCAGCGCTGGTTCCGGCAGTGGTCGGGCGAGGACGAGGCCGCGGTGTCGGCCGCGCTGGAGGCGACCGGACTCGCCGGGCTGGCCGAGCGGCCGGTGGCCGAGCTGTCCGGTGGTCAGCGGCAGCGGGCCTGGATCGCGCTCGTGCTCGCCCAGGGGCCGGGAACGATGCTGCTCGACGAACCGACGACGTTCCTCGATCTCGCCCACCAGCTGGACGTGCTCGACCTGCTGCGCGTGATCAACACCGAGCAGGGCAGGACGATCGTGATGGTGCAGCACGACCTCGAGCTCGCCGCCCGCTACGCCGACCACCTGATCGCGATGCGCGGCGGCCGGATCGTGGCCGAGGGCGAGCCGGCCGCGGTCGTCTCCGAGGAGCTGGTCTCGTCGGTGTTCGGGGTCGACGCGCTCGTGACGCCGGACCCCCTCACCGGCACGCCGCTGGTGCTTCCCCGCCCGGGCGCTCCCCGGCGTACGGACTCCGGATCCTGATCGAACGGTACCCCGGGCCCGGCGGTCCTCCCGCCTGTGCCGGCCCGTCCCGCTCCTCGGGTTCACCCCGACCGCGGGCCCCAGGCCGGGACGTCGCTGCCCCACCGGGTGGGCGGCCGTTCCCAGGTGTCCGGGCCCCGTGCGAGGCGGAACGCGGGCCGGGGCAGGCGCAGCCGTCCCGCGGCGCAGGCGATCTCGGTGAGCGCCGGTTCCAGCGCGGTCGTCGGGTCGTCGTCGACGGCGGTGTCCACCGCCGGCATGGCGCGCAGCCGGTGTGCGGTGCGGGCCAGGGCGAGCCGGGCCGTCGTACCCGTGCCGAGCCGGAACCGGTCGGCGAGTCCGAGCAGGACGGACGCCGCGGTCAGGTAGCCGGTGGCGTGGTCGAGCGCCTGCGCGGGCAGAGCGCCGGGCCGGCCGTCGTCGCGCACCGTACGCAGCGCGATCCCGCTCGCCGCCTGGACGATGCTGTCGAACCCGCGACGCGCGGCGAACGGGCCGTCGTCGCCCCAGGCGTCGAGCGTGGCGACGACGAGGTCCGGCCGGTGGACGGCGAGCTCGTCGGGGTCCAGCCCGAAGGCGCCGAGCGAGCCCGGCCGGTACGCGGTCACGAGCACGTGCGCGCCGGCGAGCAGGTCATCCAGTGTGGACCGTCCGGCCGGGGTGCGCAGGTCCAGCGTCGCCGATCGCTTGCCGGGGCCGGTGTCCAGGTGCTGCGACTCGATCTCGGCCGTGCCGGGCGGGTCGATGCGCAGCACGTCGGCGCCGAGCAGAGCGAGCGTGCGGGTCGCGACGGGGCCGGCGAGCACCCGCGTGAGGTCCAGGACGCGCAGCCCGCGTGCGGGCCGGACGGCGGTCGCGTCGGCGATCGGAGCGGGCCCGCCGGGACCGCCGTCCCGCGTGGAACGCCGGATCAGCGGTGCGGCGGCGACGGCCCGGCCCTGCGGATGCGCGTCCCACGCATCCTCGGAGCGGACGGCGGTCGCGATCCCGCCCGCATCGGTCACGGTCGTCTCGACGTCCTCGGCGGTCCGCTCCCGGAGTGTCGCCGCGAGCTGGTCGGGTCCGGTGTCGGCCCCGGGTAGTCCGAGCGCGTCCAGCAGCCGGGCCCGGTGGTGCGGGTAGTTCGCGTGCGTGCGGACCCAGCCGTCGCGCGTCGCCCAGAAACCGGACAGCGGCGCGAACGACGGGGACGCCGCACCGTCGACCCGCATCAGCTGGTCACCGCGGAACGACGCGGCGACTCGGCGGCCGTCCACAGTGGGAGTCCCGGCGTCCACGCCGCGGGCCGCGGCCAGCTCGCACGCCGCTCGCGCCGCGGCCCCGACGGCGCCCATCGCCAGGTCACCGACCGGGTACGGGGAGGGCAACAGCCCGTCCGGTCCGGACCACGCCACGTCGGTCGCGTCGTCCGGGCCGTCCAGATCCGTCCACAAGGAGGTCAGAGCGCCGTCCCATCGATGTGCCGCCACGAGGGCGACGCTACGCGGCGAAACGATCCGGCCCGAGGGCTTCGGAGATCCATCCGGATGTGCTGTGGTGGTGACGTACACCACGCACTCCACCGACGGGAGCCATCGTGCCGACCTACAACACGGCGATGCAACGGAGGTCGTTCGCGGACATCCCGAGCGACGTGCACGGTCAGATCTCGAAGCGGACCGCCGAGATGGACGGCGCTGCGGTCACCGAGGTGACGTTCGAGCCCGGGTCGTTGTGGTCCAAGGACCTCAAGCCGGACGCCGGGACCGAGCTGTGCGAGCTGCCGCACGTCGCCGTCGTCGTCAACGGCGCGCTGGGTGTCCGCATGCAGGACGGTACCCAGGGGATCTTCCGGGCCGGCGACGTCATGATGCTGCCCCCGGGCCACGACGCGTGGTGCGTCGGCGACGAGCCGTGCATCTTCGTCGAGTTCTCCCGGGGCAACGACTACTACACCTGACCCCGGGCACGTAGTTCGCCGACGGTCTCCTGCCACTGCCGGATTCGGTCGCCATCAACCTCCGCTTCCGGTACCGCGACATCGGGGTGGCGGTCGACGGCGGAGGAGATGCCGGGCGGGATGGCGGTCACCCGGTCCAGCGTGGAGTCAGCAGTTCGGGTCGTTGTTGTCGCGGCCCTGCATGCACGGCTCGCCCTGGCTGTTCTTCGGGCCGTCGGTGCGGCCCTCGTAGTAGCCGTACTCCGGCGACCAGGCACGACCCTCGGTCGGGCCGGTGTACGGCGCTGCGCCGGACCCGTCGACCGGCGGGTCGATCCACGACGGCCACGAGCCGCACGCGGCGACGTAGTCGCCGGGGTCGCCCACCTGCCGGGCGTTCCACCACGCCGGGTCGTCGCAGTGGCCCGACGAGGACGCGGAGGGCTCGGCGGTCTCTTCCGGCAGCGGCACGTCCGGGATGTCGAGATCCGGGGCGGCCGGTGCCGGGAGGAGGTCGGCCACCGTCGGGCCGGCCGTGACCGTTGCCGTCGGAGTCGCCGACGACACCGTCGGCGCCGCCTCGGCGAGCGACAGCGCACCCGCCGACGCGAGTGCGGCGGCCAGCGTCGCGGCCACCACGCTTCGAAGGACGATGCGTCCGGCGGAACGCTCTCGGCGGTGCGATGCCATCGCTGCTCCCGGGTGAGCGGGCCGCCCGATACGACCCGGTTCACCCCGTTCATCGCGACGAACGGAGCAGTATTAGTGCGCTGAACGGCCGTTCATCGGAACTGATGACTCATCCCTCGTCGAGGCGCCCGCCCAGGTGCCGGGCGAGGAAGCGCTCGGCCGCTCGGTAGAGGTCGATCTGGTTCTCCGGATTGAGGAACCCGTGCCCCTCGTCGTCCTTGAGCAGGTACTCGACGTCGACGCCCCGGTCCCGCAGCGCCGCGACGATCGTGTCCGACTGCGCCTGCACCACGCGGACGTCGTTCGCCCCCTGGGCGACGAGCAGCGGTGTGCGGATCTCGTCGACGCGGTGGATCGGTGACCGCTCCCGCGCCTCGGCGGCGCCGTCCGGCGTGTCCGGGTCCCCGACGTAGCGGTGCCAGTTGTTCGTCAGGTGCTTGCGGGCGAACGCGGGAACGGTCCGCATGAACTCCGCCAGGTCCGAGACCCCGACGTAGTCGACGGCCGCGGCGAACCTGTCCGGCGTGAACGTCACGCCGACCAGCGCGGCGTACCCGCCGTAGGACCCGCCCATGATCCCGACCCGGTCGGGGTCCGCGTAGCCCTGCTCCACGGCCCAGTCCACGGCGTCGATCAGGTCGTCGTGCATCGCGCCGGCGAACTCGCCGATCGCGGCCCGCATGTGGTCCCGGCCGTAGCCGACCGAGCCGCGGAAGTTGACCTGGAGCACGGCGTAGCCGCGGTTGGCGAACAGCTGGGCCTGCGGGTCGAAGCCCCACGCGTCGCGGTACCACGGTCCACCGTGGACGATCAGCAGCAGCGGGAGGTCCTGCGAGGCGTCCACGGGCAACGTCAGGAACGACGGCAGCGCACGCCCGTCACGGGCCGGGATCGTCACCGGCGTCATCGGTGCCAGCACCGACGGATCCAGGTGCGGGTACGCCGAGCGGGACAGCAGCCGGGACTCGCCGGTCGCGTGGTCGTAGAACCAGGTGACGCCGGGCTCGCGGTCGTGCACGAACGTCGCGACCCACCGCATGCCGTCGTCGTCCGAGGTCAGCAGGCCCAGGTCGCCGTCGGAGAGCGCCTCGATCTCCTCCAGCACCAGGGCGAAGTCCGGGCTCAGCGGCCGGATCACCTGTCGCTCGCCGAGATACCGGGCGGCGAGCAGCTCGCCGGTCCGGCGGCTGCGGATCAGCGGCGACCCGACCTGGGCGACGGCGCGGCGCATGCCGTCGAGGTCCAGCTCCGGGTGGCTGTCCACATCGGTCTCCTCGCCGGTGGCGAGATCGATCCGGGCGAGCCGCATCCGGTCGGACCCGGTGAACGACCCGACCCACACGCCCGTCCCGTCGGCCGTGATCTCGACCGGGTAGACGCTCAGCGGGTGGTCGTCGCCGCTGAACACGGTGACCGGCTCGGGGTCGCCGTCGTTCCAGCGCGACAGCACGACGGATCCGTCGTCGCCCGCGGTCATCGCGTACGGCTCGCCCGCGGGGGTCAGCATCCAGTGCAGGACCTCGCCGGGGCTCTCGGCGAGCACGGTCTCCTCGCCGGTGGCGATGTCGATCTCGGCCAGGTCGATCTCGTCGAGCTTGCGGTGGTTGATCTGCAGCAGGACGGTCCCCGGACGGCCGTTCGGCTGCTCGTGGGTGAGCACGCGGGCGCCCGGGTAGGGCGTCAGGTCGACGACGGAGGCGTCCGGGTCGTCGAGGTCGACGCGGTACAGGTGGTCGTTCTCGTCGCCGCCGTCGTCCTGGGTGTAGAGGAGCCAGCGGGGGTCGTGCGTCCACTCGAACCGCGTGACGCTGCGGGTCTCGTCGGCCGTCACGCACCGCGGCTCGCCGACCGGGGTGCCGGACGCGGCGATGACCTGCACCCAGACGTTGAGCCGGTTCTTCCACGGCGCGAGGTAGGCGATCCGGGTGCCGTCCGGCGAGATCGTCGCCCCGGCGAACTCGGGCGTGCCGAACAGGTCCTCGACGGCGATGAGGTCGGTCATGACGGTTCCTCTCGTTCTCTCGTCAGTGGCTGCGTGACACCAGGACACGGGATGCCGTTGCGGCACACTCAACGCCGGACGAGCGTGACCCCCGTCACGCCGACGCGGCGAGCAGGGCGTCGATCCGCACCATCACGTCGAGCTGGGCCGGGTTGTAGAGGTCGACGAGGGCCGTGGCCACCGTCGTCTCCGCGTGCCGCCTCCCTCTCGGTGCGTCCACGTGGGAGTCGACGATCCCCGGGTGTCCACTGCGGAGGGTGCGGACGAACGGGGCCAGCCGCTCGGCGAGGTCCCGGCGGACGTCGGCGGGGGCGTCGGCGGGCAGGTCGTCGAACTCCCGGGTCGCCGGGTCCTCCATCGGGTCCTGCAGCAGCGCCGAGTAGGCCTTCATGCCCTCCGGCCCGAGCACGCGCGACAGCACGACGACGAACGAGCGGTCGGCGTCGGAGAACGTGTCGACGACCGGGGCGAAGTCGAGCGGCAGGTCGGTCGGTGCTGCCTGCTCCAGGATCAGCCCGAGCTCGACGCGGGCGCGCTTCAGGCGCTCGATCGTCGCCGCCAGCTCGGCGTCCAGCGTGCGCAGCGCCTCCTCCGGATGGTCGGAGGCCTCGCCCATCGTCGAGATCTGCGTCAGCGAGAAGCCGAGATCGGTGAGCCGCTTGATGCGCATCAGCCGCACGAGATGCGCGACGCCGTACTGCTTGTACCCGTTGGCCCGCCGCTCGGGCTCGGGGAGGAGCCCGACCTCGTGGTAGTGCCGCACGGCCCGCAGGCTCGTGCCGGCCAGCTCGGCGATCTCACGGGTACTCCAGGCCACGACGGTCACCTCGATCGGCGGGTGTCCACCGGTGCGGACGCACCGGCGCTCGCCCGAGTCGACACCGTGCCGTCGCGGCAGGGTCAAGCCTGACCGGCGGGTGTCCTGGATCACGCCGGACCGGGCTTGAGTGTGCCGCGACGGCCGGGTGTCCCGTGGATGTCGACGCCCACGAGAGGACGAGACGATGACCCGACTCGAGACCGCGGACTACGCCCGCGCGGAGAAGATGCTCGCGCCCTACCGTGCCCGACGCGTGCCGGGGAGCACGCTGACCCCGCAGTGGATCGCCGACGGCGCGCGCTTCTGGTACCAGGTCGGGACCCGCTTCGTCGTGGTCGACCCGGCCGAGGGGACCCGCCGCGACGCGTTCGACCACGAGCGCCTCGCCGCGGCGCTGTCCGAGGCGTCCGGGAAGGCCGTCGAGGCGGACGATCTCCCGGTCACGTCGCCGGATCTCGAGGTCCCGGGCCGCGACGACGTGGTGCGGTTCTCCGCGTTCGGGTCGCGCTGGGAGTGGTCGGACCGCACGGGCGAGTGCGCCGAGGTCGACGACGACACCCCGAAGCCGGGAGAGATCGTCTCCCCGGACCGGGCGTGGTCCGCGTTCCGACGCGACGGGAACGTCTGGATCCGGTCTCTCGGCGACGGCGAGGAGATCGCCCTGACCGACGACGCCGAGCCGTCGTTCGGCTACGGCGGCCTGACCGACGCGCTCGGCATGCGGATCCTGTTCCGCACGTTCGGGATCGACTCCCCGCTGGTGGCGGCGTGGTCGCCGGACTCGACCCGGCTGATCGCCCACCGGATCGACGAGCGCGAGCTGCCCGAGCAGGTGCTCGTGGAGTCGGCGCCCGCGGGCGGAGGGCCTCCGGTGGAGCACCGGTCCCGCTACCCGATGCCCGGCGACGAGCACCAGGCGACGCTGTCGTGGGCCGTCCTCGACGTCGCGAACCGCGGCGTCACCCACCAGCAGGGTGAGCCCGAGATCGTCCTGCACCCGACCGCGATGACCTACCGCTGGTGGTCCGGCGAGAAGGGCGATCAGGTCCACTACCTGCACCAGTCACGGGACGCCCGCACGCTCGAGCTGCGGCGCCTCGACCCGTCCACCGGCGACACGACGACGCTCGTCACCGAGACCGGCGAGACCCGCGTCGACCCGACGCCGCAGCTCGGCGAGACGGCCATGGTGCACGTGCTGGACACCGGCGAGGTGCTCTGGTGGTCGCAGCGCGACGGATGGGGTCACCTCTACCTCTACGCCGATGACGGCGCGCAGATCACCCGCGTCACCGGCGGGCAGTGGCTGGTGCGCTCCGTGCTGTGGGTCGACCAGGACCGCAGGCAGGTGTGGTTCCTCGCGAGCGGTCTCGTCGACGACGACCCGTACGCCCGTCAGATCTGCCGCGTCGACCTCGACGGCACCGGCTTCACCCGCCTCACCGACGACGCCCTCGACCACGACGCGATCAGCCCGCGCGAGGGCGGCTACCTCGTCGACCGCGCGTCGTCGCCGAGCACGCCGCCCCGCTCGGCCGTGCTCGGTGGGGACGGCCAGGTGCTCGTCGAGCTCGAGTCGCCGGACACGGCCGAGCTCGAGGCGCTCGGTTGGACGCCGCCGGAGCGGTTCCGCGTCACGGCCGCCGACGGGAAGACCCCGATCTACGGGCTGCTGTGGCGGCCGCACGGTTTCGACCCGGACCGCCGCTACCCGGTGATCGACCACATCTACCCGGGCCCGCAGGTCCACCGCGCAGGAGCATCGTTCGACGTGCCGCACCAGGGCGAGCCGGAGGCGTTGGCGGCGTTGGGGTTCGCCGTCGTCGCCGTGGACGGGCGGGGAACGGCCGGGCGCAGCAAGGCGTTCCACGACCAGTCCTACGGTGCGCTCGACGACGCAGGCTCGCTCGACGACCACGTGACCGCGATCCGTGAGCTCGGCCACCGACACCCGTGGCTGGACACCGGACGGGTCGGGATCACCGGGCACTCCGGCGGCGGGTTCGCCACCGGCCGGGCGATGCTCGCGCACGCCGACTTCTACTCCGTCGGCGTCGCCGTGGCCGGAAACCACGACGTCGGTGTCTACGTGCCGATGTGGGCGGAGTGGTTCCACGGCGGCGAGCTCGACGACGACGCCCGCCGGGCCCTGTCGAACCCGGCGCTGGCCGAGAACCTGCGGGGCAAGCTGCTCCTGATCCACGGCGAGCTGGACGACAACGTGCTGCCGATGCACTCGCTGCGCCTGGTCGACGCGCTGATCGACGCCGACAAGGACGTCGACATGCTCATCGTCCCCGGTGCCGAGCACGCGTTGCTCGGGAAGATGCACTACGTGTTCCGTCGGACGTGGGACTACTTCGTGCGGCACCTGCACGGCACGGAGCCGCCCGCTCACCGGCTGGCGCCGCTGCCGCTGCCGTCCACATGAGTCACCGCGGGGCCGGGCCACCGCACCAGTCGTTCAGGGGGACGAGATGACCATGGCCGAGGATGCCGTTCGACATGCCGCACCGCAGCGGACGACCGTGCTCGACCGGATGGGCGGGCCACTGGGAAGCATGTACTCGACGGTCCCGGTGCTCGTGTTCCTCGCGGCCGACGCGTTCTTCTCGCTGTCGACGACGGTCGTCGTCTCGCTCGCCACGGCCCTGGCGCTCACCGGGTTCCGGCTGCTGCGCGGGGAGTCGCTGACGGCCGCGCTCGGCGGCGTGGCCGGAGTGGCGGTCGTCGCGGGGGTCGTCGTCTGGACCGGGGCGGCGACGGGCGTCCTACCGGGCGGGATCTGGGTGGCGCTGGTCGTCGCCGTCGCGGTGACCGGAACGGTGTCGTCCCGCCGCCGATGATGCGTCTGGTGCTGGCCGCTCGAGCTGATTACAGTGTTGCATCGAGGATGCGTCGACGAGGGGCGGGCCGATGCCCACGTTGTTCGAGCATGCGGGCGGGGAACGGGCGCTGCACCGCCTGGAGGACACGTTCTACAGCAGCGTGCTGGCCGACCCGCTGCTGCAGCCGCTGTTCGGGTCGGGCAAGCCCGAACACGTCGACCACCTGACCGCGTTCACCGCGGAGAGCTTCGGTGGTCCGGACACGTTCAGCCGCGAGCTCGGGTTCGCCCACCTGATCGCGGTCCACCGTGGACTGCGGATCACCGAGCAGCAGCGGCAGCGGTTCGTCGAGCTCTACATGGCGGCCATGGACGCCGTCGGCATGCCGGACGACGCACCGTTCCGCGAGGCCGTCCGGGAGCACGTCGAGTTCGGATCGCATGTGGCGATGCAGAACTCGCACGCCACGACCGACGACGAGCTGCACCCGCTGCGCGAGGTCCCACGCTGGACGTGGGCGGGCGACGAGGGGCCGTCAGCCTGACGGCATGTTCCACGACCCGCGTGCCACGACCCCGGCCGTGGAGGACGATGCGTCCGGTCACGGGCGAGGGACTGCGCCCGGCCGTGCGGCAGCCGCCCGAGTAGCGGGGACGATCAGCCCCATTGCCGGCGCGGGGTCATCGGCCCGGCGGGCCGTATCGCACCCGCTCGCCGCGGCGGCATCCGGCGCGGGTCCGGAGCGGCGCGCCGGGTCGCCAGGGTGGGCACGCGCGGAGCGCCGGGGGCTGCCCGATGCCGGGGGCCGCCCCCGTCCGGCCGACGTCGCGGCACCTCCCGTGGCGCGACGACGGGGCGGACGGCGGGCAGGTTCCAGTCGGTGTCCCCGTCGAGGGTCGTCATCAACGGCTGCGGCCGGGACTGCGGTCGTGGCCGGGTCGGCTGGACGGCGAGCGTGCCGAGCAACATCATCGCCGCCATGGCCAGGCCGAGCTGGTAGCCCACGGCGGGCAGGATCGAGGCGGACGACAGATCCGGCTCGTTGAGGGTCAGGAGTGCCCCGACGGCCCACAGCAGTCCGGACGTCAGCGGTGCGGCGGGCGAGATCCGGCGCCCGGCCAGCAGCACGGCGCCCAGCGCCGCCCCGCCACCGAGCGTCAGCAGGGCGGGGAGCGCCGTCGCCGGGCCGGGATCCGGTGACGTCACGTCGAACGCGCCTGCCAGCAGCCAGAGCGCCACGACGAAACCGACCGCACCGACCGCCGCTCCCAGAGCATGCCTGCCCGACGTCCCGATGGTCGGGCGCGTGGTCGCGGTGCGTCGCGAGATGTCCATGACCCCTCTGCTCGCTCTGCGCGAGGCGATCCCGCGCAGCGTGCCCTGATGTGCCCCACGACGATCGGGCGAACACGCCGCCAGATCGGCAGGCGGCGAACGGTGGCTTCGACGGGCCGGGTGGCGCTTGCGGCGGGACGGGCGGCGCCACGTCGGGTCCGGACGAGCAACGCCTCCGCCTCACGACACGCCTCGCGCGCCTCTCGTCGCCTTGGTCCGGAAACTCCCGGCGAGCGTCCTGTGGGCGGTACGGTCGTCGCCCGCACACCGCCGTGGGGAGGGAGCACCGATGAGCGAGGTGCTGGTGACGGTCGGGCTCCCGATCGCGTTGGCGATCGTGATGCTCGGGCTCGGGCTGTCCCTGACCGTCGCGGACTTCGCACGCGTGGCCCGCCGTCCGCGTGCCGTCGCCGCGGCCCTGGTCACCCAGCTCGCCCTGCTGCCGCTCGTGTGCTTCGGCCTGGTGATCCTCGCCGGGCTCGACCCGCTGCTCGCGGTCGGCATGATGCTGCTCGCCGCATCGCCCGGCGGGACCACGGCGAACCTGTTCAGCCACCTGTTCCGCGGCGACGTCGCCCTCAACATCACGCTGACCGCGGTCAACTCGATCCTGGCCGTCGTCACGCTGCCGCTGGTCGTGAACCTGTCGCTGGCGTGGTTCCGGCCGGTCGTCGACGGCGGCACGCTCGGTCTCGACCTCGCCAAGTCCGCCCAGGTGTTCGCCGTGGTGCTGGTCCCGGTCGCGATCGGCATGCTGATCCGGCGCGTCCGGCCGTCGTTCGCCGACCGCGCGGACCGCCCGGTGCGGATCCTGTCCGCCGTCGTCCTGGCCGCCGTGATCGTCGGGGCGATCCTGGCCGAGGAGGACTTCGTCGACTACGTCGTCGAGGTCGGCGTCGTGACCGTCGTGTTCTGCCTGATCAGCCTCGCTGCCGGCTACCTGCTGCCGCGCCTGCTGCGGGTCGGGCACGCCCAGTCCGTCGCATCGGCGTTCGAGGTCGGCATCCACAACAGCACGATCGCGATCACCATCGCGCTCAGCGTGCTCGGCGACGAGCGCCTCGCCGTCCCGGCCGCGGTGTACGGCGTGCTGATGTTCCCGCTCGCCGTCGGTGCCGGGGTGCTGCTGCGCCGCCTCGCGCCGGCGCCCTTGTCGGCGGGCGACACCGTGCCATCGTGAGCGTGTGAGCTCACCGCCGCCCGGATTCCGGCCCGTCGACCGTCGCAGCGGGTTCCTCGACCTGGTCGGGCCGCTGCACGTGGACGACTCCGACCCGCGGGCCCCGGTCTACGGCCTGCGTGCCGAGGAGAAGCACGCCAACAGCCGCGGTGGCGTCCACGGTGGAGTGCTGACGACGCTTGCCGACGTCGCGCTGGGCTACGGCGCGATCGCCGCGTACGGCGAGACGCTCGCCATGGTCACGGCCAGCCTGACCGTGCACTTCACCGGCGCCGCGCGTGTCGGGGACTGGCTGGAGGCGCGCACGACACTGACCCGGGTCGGCTCGCGCCTCGCCTTCGCCCGGTGCGAGATCACCACCACCGACGCCCCGCTCCGTCGCGTCCTGCACCGGCGTGTTCAGCGTCCCGCCGTCCTGATCCCCCCGCGCGAGATGCGCCTCATGGTGACTTGTCGATCTCTGCGGAACCACCACGCGCATCTCGCGCGGGATCGGCCGGTCGAGACGACCGGGTCGCGCCGGTTCTGCCGAGATGCGGTTCAGCGGTGCCTCTCGATCGTCGAGGGCCCGCTCGTCCGCATCTCGGCGAGGATCCGCGTCAGTCGACGTGCAGGGGCGGGAGGTTCGCCTCGATCCGGGCCCGGTCCGGCTCCAGCCACGGCGGGAGCCTGAGCGAGCGGCCCAGTTCCAGGAGCGGCTCGTCGACGGCGAAGCCCGGCCCGTCCGTCGCGATCTCGAACAGCACGCCGCCCGGTTCCCGGAAGTAGATCGACGTGAAGTACTGCCGGTCCAGGATCTCGGTGACCTCCAGCCCGTTCGTGACGAGCTGGTCGCGCCAGCGCTCCTGCGTCGCACGGTCGGGCGCGCGGAACGCGACGTGGTGGACGGTCCCGCCGGCCTGGCGGCCCGGCTCGCGCACACCACCGCGCACGTCGACGGCGACGCCGTCGTGACCCGGCATGGTGAAGCGGGTCCCGTCGGGGGAGGGCCTCATGTTCAGCAGCGACGTCAGCATCTCCGCGGTGGGCTCGGACGCGCTCTCGGACAGCGTGATCGCGTGCAGCCCGCGGACGGCGTGCTCGGCAGGGACGTCCGCGGTGCCGTCCCACCCGGAGCGCTGGTCGCCCGGCGCGGCGACCAGGTCGACGACCAGGCCGTCCGGGTCGCGCAGCGTGAGGACCTCCTCGCCGTCGGCCTCCCGCGGCGGGTCGGCGTCCACCCCCAGGCCGTCGAGCCGCTTCTGCCACCACCCGAGCGACTCCGGCGGGACGCCGAACGCGGTCGAGGTCATGAGGCCCGCACCCTGGCACCCGGCCTCGACGTCCGGCCACGGGAAGAACGTGAGCAGCGACGACGGGTTGCCGGACGCGTCGCCGTAGTACAGGTGGTAGACGTGCGGCGCGTCGAAGTTGACCGTGCGCTTCACCAGCCGCAGGCCGAGCACGCGCGTGTAGAAGTCGGCGTTGCGCTGCGGGTCCGCGGCGATGGCGGTGACGTGGTGCAGGCCGTGCGGGGCGATGTCGCTCATCGGTACTCCGCTCTGTCGTCGTCCGGCTGCGGACGGTACCTGTCAGGTTGACGATGCAACCACTTCTTTCGCCTGCCGGTAGCGTGGGACGGCGTGCACCCGAGCGCATCCGACATCGCCGGCATGATCGACCACGCGATCCTCAAGCCCGAGCTGACGCGCGCCGAGGTCGACGCGCAGCTGGACACCGCCGCCCGCTACCGGATCTTCAGCGTGTGCGTCCGGCCGTCCGACGTCGCGTACGCGGTCGGACGGCTGGAGGGCACCGGCGTCGCGGTCGGGACGGTGATCGGCTTCCCGCACGGCACGACGAGCACCGGGGCCAAGCGGGCCGAGTCGGACCAGGCGATCCACGACGGCGCCGCCGAGCTGGACATGGTGCTGAACATCGGCCGGCTGCGCAGCGGCATGGTCGACGAGGTCGAGGCCGACATCCGGGCCGTCGTCGATGTCGCGGGCGGGCGGGTCGTGAAGGTGATCCTGGAGACCGTCTTCCTCTCCGACGACGAGGTGGTCGCGGGCTGCCGCGCGGTCGAGCGGGCCGGGGCGTCGTTCGTGAAGACGTCCACCGGGTTCGCGGGCGGTGGGGCGACCGAGCACCACGTCGCGCTGATGCGACGGTCGGTCGGCGAGTCGGTGCAGGTCAAGGCGTCCGGCGGGATCCGCGATCTGGACACCGTGCTGACCTACCTCGCCGCGGGCGTCACCCGGTTCGGGACGAGCGGGACGGCGACGATCCTGGACGACGCGATGGCGCGCGAGGCGGGGGACAGCGCAGCGGCGCGCGTGGACGCCACGTCGTACTAGGGACTCAGCGCTGCAGGCGGCGGCGGTGGTACAGCACCGCGGCCGGGCGCACGCACAGCGCGGCCAGCGCCAGCACGACGACGACCGGCGCCGAGGCACCCGCGGAGGCGGTGGCGATCACGGCCATCGCGAGCAGCACCATCAGCCCGCCTGCGGCGACGCTCAGGTGCGTCTCCGACGGGCGCGGCGGAGCCGACGCTCGAAACATCGGCACCCCTTTCGTCGTGATCTTCGATCGAACTTGTCCGGGGCTTCACGAAGAAGTTCGTCTGACCGAACTCTAGGGGGTAACCCCGATGAAGACAATGATGCGCCGGGCCGTTCTCAGGACGACGCGTACCGCCCGACGCCGACGATCGTCAGTGCGAACTCGGTGTACTCGCGCGCCACCTGTTCGGCGGTGAGCGGTCCGTCGTCGGAGAACCAGCGGGCGGTGCTGACGCACATCTCCCGGATCGCGAACGACGCCAGCGCGGGCGACCCGACGTCGAACCGTCCCTGTCGCACGCCGTCGGTGATGATGGCGCGCAGCGCGTGCTCGTGCTCGCGCCGGAGGTCCTGCATCGTCGTCCGGTGCGGCTCCTCGAGGCTCGACGTGTCCCGGTTGACCACCAGCGCCTCGCGACGGTGGGTCGCGTGTCGGTGCGCGTAGACCAGCACCGCGTGGTGCAGGCGCTCCAGCGGGTCGGTGCGCCCGTCGACGGCGGCGTGGAAGTCGTCGAGCACGCCGTGCACGGTCCGCTCGACGATCGTGAGCAGCAGGTCGTGCTTGGACCGCATGTGGTTGTAGAGGCTGGGTGTGCGGACGTCGAGCGCGGCGGCGATCTCGGAGAGCGCCGTGCCGTGGTAGCCACGTGCGGCGAACCGGGTCAGTGCCGCGTCCAGCACCGTCTCGGCGGTGAGCGCCTGGCGGGTCACGGCCGGTACCGCACGATCCGCAGCGCGTACTCGGCGTGCTCGTCGGCCACCTGCTCCGCGGTCCGCGGTCCGTCGTCGGAGAACCAGCGGGCGATGCTCACGCTCATCTCGAGGATCGCGAACGACGCCAGCGCCGGGTTGCCCGCCGCGAACTCGCCGGTGCGCACCCCGTCGGCGATGACGGCGCGCACCGCCCGCTCGTGCTCCCGGCGCCGGTCACGGACCTCGCCGCGCTCCGGGTCCTCGACGCTCGCCGCGTCCCGGTTCACGACGAGTGCCTCCCGCCGGTGCGTGGCGTGCCGCAGCGCGTAGACACGGGTCGCGGCGCGCAGCCGGTCGGCGGGCGAGGTCCGCCCGGCGACCGCGTCCCGGAAGTCGGCCAGCACGTCGTCCATCGTGCGGAGCAGGATCGTGGCCAGCAGGTCCTGTTTGGAGCCCATGTGGTTGTAGAGGCTCGGCGTGCGGATCCCGAGCGCGTCGGCGATGTCCGAGAGCGGGGTGCCGTGGTAGCCACGCTGGGCGAACAGGGTCAGAGCGGTGTCCAGTACCGCGTCCCGGTTGACCCCCGGTCGGGGTGCCACGGAGTCACACCCCATGGCGTCAGCCTAACGCCTGTACGGGTCGACCGCGGTGCGCCGACCCGCTAACGTCCGGAACCTGACGAACGAGCGTTAGTCACGTGCGCGACGACGCGAAGGAGGCGGCTGTGCTGCGTACGGAGTACGTCCGTCCGGTCCACGAGCTGCTGGCCGGGCACGCCGCCGCGCGCGGTGACCGGGTCGCGTTCGCCGACGACGTCCGGAGCGTGACCTACGCCGAGCTGGCCGCGACGACGGCGCGGCTCGCCGGGCACCTGCAGCGTCTCGGTCTCGGCCGGGGCGAGCGGGTGCTGCTCTACCTGGACAACCGCGTCGAGGTGGCCGAGTCCTACCTGGCCGTTCCGCGTGCCGGGGCGGTCGCGGTCTGCGTCAACCCGGCGTCGGCGATCGACGAGGTCGCGCACGTCCTGGACGACAGCGAGGCCCGGGTCGTGGTCACCGACGCGGCGCACCTGCCGGTCGTCCGCGAGCTCCTGTCCACGCGCACGGCGAGGGAGGTCATCGCGGTCGGCGGCGCGGACGGCGCGGAACACGACTACGCGGCGATGCTCGACACGCCGGCCCCCGCGCCGCGCGACGACCTCGGCCTCGACGACACGGCGTGGATGCTCTACACGTCCGGGACCACCGGCCGCCCCAAGGGCGTGTACCTCACCCAGCGCGGATGCTTCTGGGTGGTGGCGGCCTGCTGGGCGCCGATCGTCGGTCTCGGTCCGGACGACGTGCTGCTCAGCCCCCTGCCGCTGTTCCACTCCTACGCGCTGGTGCTGTGCGTGCTCGGGGTGGCCGCGGTCGGCGCGACCGGCCGGATCCTGGCCCGGTTCTCCGTCGACGACGTGGCGGAACGCCTGGCGGGCGGCCCGGAGGGCGCGCCGACCGTGTTTCCCGGCGTGCCGACGATGTTCAGCTACCTCGTCGGGCGGCGGTCCGAGCTGACGGCCCCTGCGCTGCGGCTGTGCATCTCCGCCGGGGCGATCCTTCCGGCCGCGGTGAACGAGCGGTTCGAGGCCGCGTTCGGCGTCCCGCTGCTGGACGGCTACGGGATCACCGAGACCTCGACCATGGTCACGATGAACTGGCCGACCGGCAGCCGGGTCATGGGCTCGTGCGGGCTCCCGGTCCCCGGCCTGACCGTGCGCCTCGTCGACCCCGCGACCGGCGCCGACGTGCTCCCGGGTGACGAGGGCGAGATCTGGGTGCAGGGCCCGAACGTGACGCCCGGCTACCACCGGCTCCCGGACGCGACGGCCGCCGCGATCGTCGACGGCTGGTACCGCACCGGCGACCTCGCCCGCCGTGACGAACACGGCTACCTGCGGATCTCCGGCCGGACGAAAGAGCTGATCATCCGCGGCGGCGAGAACATCTACCCGGCGGAGGTGGAGGACGCGCTGCTCGCCGACGGCGTGGTGGCCGACGCGGCCGTCGTCGGCGTGCCGCACGAGCACCTCGGCGAGGTGCCGGTGGCGTTCGTCGTGGCGCGTGGCGGGGTGCCCGTCGACCACGACGCGGTGCTCGACGGCGCGCGCCGCAGGCTGTCCGCGTTCAAGGTCCCTGCCCGGCTGGTCGAGGTCGACACGATCCCGCGGACCGGGTCCGGGAAGATCCTGCGCTTCCGGCTCCGCGAGCAGGTATGCTAACGCTCATTAGTTTTACGAGGAGGTGCTGCGGATGCGGATCGGCTCGATCGAGATCCTGCCCGTGCGCGACGGCCTGGGCCGCGAGACGGCCACGGACGTCCTGACCCGGCCCGGCATGGCGCCGTCCGAGGCGTGGTCCTGCCACGCCGACGAGCTCGACGACGAGGGCCGGCTGCACCTGCCGCTCGGCGGGTTCCTGGTGCGCACGGGCGACCGGGTCGTGCTGGTCGACGTCGGTGTCGGCGCGATCGACAACGGCAAGTACCGCGGCGGCGGGTTCCCGGACGCGTTGGCGGCGCTCGGCGTGCAGGCCGCCGACGTCACCGACGTCGTGTTCACCCACCTGCACTTCGACCACGTCGGCTGGGCCACCCGCAAGGGCGAGGTCGTCTTCACGAACGCGACCTACCGGGTGCACGCCGACGACTGGGCGCACTTCGTGGAGGCCGACGACGCCGACGCGGGCGCGGTCCGCAAGCTCTCCCCGCTGGAGAGCCGGCTGGAGACGTTCACCGACGACCACGCCGTCGCACCCGGACTGTCCACGCGGCACACCCCGGGGCACACCCCCGGGTCGACCGTCTACGTCGTGTCCGACGCCGGGGAGCGGGCACTGCTGCTCGGGGACGTCGTCCACTCCGTCGTCGAGCTCGCCGAGCGCGACTGGGAGGCGGTCTTCGACGTCGACCCGGCCGCCGCGAGCGTCGCGCGCAACCTGCTCGCCGACGAGGTCGCGGACGCAGACGACCTCGTCGTCGGCGCGCACTTCCCGGACCTGGCGTTCGGCCGGGTCGTCACCACGTCCGGCTCGCGCCGGTTCGTGTCCCTGTAGTTGAGTGTCACTGCGAGGAGAACGCATGGATCTGCAGCTGGCGGGCACGACGGTGCTGGTCACCGGTGCCGGGCAGGGGCTCGGCCGGGCGATCGGCCTGGCGTTCGCGGCCGAGGGCGCGAACGTCGCGTTCCACCACCACGCGTCCGGCGAGGGCGCGGAGAAGGCCGCCGCGGAGGCGGCCGAGTTCGGCGTCCGCGCGATCGCCGTCGGCGGCGACACGCGCGACGCCGCCGACGTCGCGTCGATCGTCGGGCGCACCGAGTCCGAGCTCGGCCCGATCGGCGTGCTCGTGAACAACTCGGCGGTGACCCGCAAGCAGAGGTTCCTCGAGTCCACACCGGACGACTGGGCCCCGCAGATCGACGTCACGGTCACCGGGACGCTGCAGCTCACGCACGCCGTCGCGACGCGGATGGCCGAGCGCGGCGATGGCGGGTCGATCGTGAACCTGATGGGTGACTCCGGCCGGGTCGGCGAGTCCGGGCTGCTGGTCACCGCGACGGCGCGGTCCACGACCGTCGGCCTCACCCGCTCGCTGGCCAAGGAGCTCGCCCGCCACGGGATCCGGTCGAACGCGGTGTCGCTCGCGCTGGTGCGCACGGACAACTTCGACGCGCACGCGGGCGGGGACGCAGAGGACGAACGCATGAAGAAGGTGCTGGCGATGTACCCGCTCCGGCGCTTCGGCCACCCGGACGACATCACGCCGATGGTGCTGCTGCTGGCCTCGCCGCTGTCGTCGTGGACGACGGGGCAGGTCGTGTCCGTCAACGGTGGGTACGCGATGCCATGACGTCTCTCGGGACCAACGTCCGGCGCAAGGAGGACCACCGGCTCGTCACCGGGAACGGCCGGTTCGTCACCGACGTCGAGCTGCCCCGGATGCGGCACGTCGCGTTCCTGCGCAGCCCGTTCGCGCACGCGACGATCACGTCCGTCGACACGTCGGACGCGGCCGGGTACCGGGTGTTCACCGGCGCCGACTTCGCGGACACCGTGCTGCGCGCGCAGTCCGCGCTGCCCGGCTATGTCGAGACCGACCAGCCGGTGCTGGCGCACGACAAGGTGCGCTTCGCCGGGGAGCCGGTGGCCGCCGTCGTCGCCGCCGACCGGTACCGCGCCGAGGACGGAGCCGACCTCGTCCAGGTCGACTACGAGCCGCTGCCGGTGACGGTCTGCGCGTGGGACGACGCGGACGAACCGGTGCACGCCGCCGCGCCGGACAACGTGCTGCTCCAGCGCACGTTCACCGCGGGCGACGTGGATGCCGTGTTCGAGACCGCGCACACCGTCGTCGACCGCGAGCTGATCACGAACCGGCACGCCGGGAACCCGATGGAGTGCCGCGCGGGCGTCGCCGTCTTCGACGACGGTCGCCTCACGTTCTGGTCCGGCACGCAGGTCCCGCACCTGGTGCGCAACATGATCGCCGAACTGATGGGTCTGCCGGAGGGCGACGTCCGGGTGATCGCCCCGGACGTCGGCGGCGGGTTCGGGGTGAAGGCAGTGCTGTACCCGGAGGACGTCGCGCTGTGCCTGATGGCGCGCGCCATGCCCCGTGTCCCTCTCAAGTGGACGGAGGACAGGGCGGAGCACCTGCTGGCGGCGACGCACGCCCGCGACCACCGCTACCGGATGCGGGCCGCGTTCGACGCCGAGGGCGCGCTGCTCGCCGTCGACGCGGACGTGACCTGCAACGTCGGCGCCTACTCCGTCTACCCGTGGACGGCCGGGATCGAGCCACTGATGGCGGGCGGACTGCTGACCGGCCCGTACAAGCTGGAGCACTACCGCTGCACGGTCCGCGGGGTCGCGACGAACACGTCGCCGTCCGGGCCATACCGCGGCGTCGCGCGGCCGTCGAGCGTGTTCGCGATGGAGGCGATGTTCGACACGGCCGCCCGCGAGCTGGGCCTGGACCCGATCGGCATCCGGCGCCGCAACGTGATCCTGCCCGACGACATCCCGTACCGGATGCCGTCGAAGCTCGTCGACGACTCCGGTCACTACGCCGAGTGCCTGGACCAGGCGATGGACAAGATCGACTACGACGCCGTCCGCAAGGAGCAGCAGCGCCGCCGGGACACCGGCGAGAACCCGATCGGCGTCGGCGTCGCGCTCTACAACGAGCTGACCGGGCTCGGCCGCGCGGCCAGCGCCGGACCGCGGATGCCGTTCCGCACCGGTCACGACGCCTGCACCGTGCGGATCAACCCGGACGGCCGGGCCACCGTGTTCTCCGGCGTGACGTCGCAGGGCCAGGGACTGGAGACGACGGTCGCGCAGATCGTCGCGGACGCACTCGGCATCGGCTACGACGACGTCGAGGTCCGGCTCGGCGACACCGACCAGTCGCTGTGGGGGTTCGGCGCGTTCTCCTCGCGGCAGGCCGTGATCGGTGGCGGCGCCGCGCACACCACCGCGCTCGCGGTGCGGGACAAGATGCTCGAGCTCGCCGCGGGGCTGCTCGAGGCCTCCGTGGACGACCTGCGGGTCGAGGCGGGGCAGGTCTACGTCGTCGGGGAGGCGGAGCCGAAGATCTCGGTCGCCGAGGTCGCCCGCGTCGCGTACCTGGAGTCGAACCGGCTGCCGGAGGGGATCGAGCCCGGCCTGGACGCGACGAGGTTCTACGACCCGGTGCGCGGCGCGTTCGCCGCGGGCGCCCAGCTCGCCGCGATCGAGGTGGACCGCGCGACGGGCGAGATCCGGATCCTGGACTGGGTGTGCGTGGAGGACGCCGGGCGGGCGATGCACCCGCAGATCGTCGACGGCCAGATCGCCGGCTCCATCGCCCAGGGCATCGGGGGAGCGCTGTACGAGCACCTCGTGTACGACGACGACGGCAACCTCTCCACCGGCACGCTGCTGGACTACCTGATGCCGACGAGCGCCGAGATCCCGGAACTGACGATCGGGCACGTGTCGCGGCCCGCGGCCAACCCGTTGGGTGTCCGGGGCGTCGGCGAGGGCGGCACGCTCGGCCCGAACGCCGTGCTGGCCGGTGCCGTGCTGGACGCGGTCGGCGTGGAGATGGACACGCTCCCGATCACGCCCGCTGCCGTCTGGGCGGCGACGACGGGGGTGCGCCGATGAAGGCCGCCCCGTTCGAGTACGTCCTCGCCGGCAGTGTCGAGGAGGTCGTCACGACGCTGCGCGGGGCAGACGGCGACGGGAAGATCCTCGCCGGCGGGCAGAGCCTGGTCCCGGTGCTCGCGCTGCGGATGGCCCGCCCGTCGGTGCTGGTGGACGTGAACCGGGTGCCGGGCATGGTGTCCGTGGAGGTCGACGGGGACGCGGTCGAGGTCGGCGCGCTCGTCCGGCACGCGCACCTCGCCGCGCAGGACGAGCACCCGCTGCTGGCCGAGGCGGCGGACTGGATCGGACACACGGCCATCCGCACCCGCGGGACGCTGGGCGGCAGCCTGGCGCACGCCGACCCGTCGGCGGAGCTCCCGGCCGTCGCGGTGGCGCTGGACGCGACGGTCACCGTCGCCGGGCCCGATGGCGTCCGCACCGTCACCGCCGCGGACCTGTTCGACGGTCCGCTCATGACCTCGCTCGCCGACGACGAGATGATCACCGGCGCGCGGTTCCCGACGCCGCGGCGGTGGGGGTTCGCCGAGCTGGCCCGACGGCACGGGGACTTCGCGCTGGTCACGGCCGTCGTCGCGCGGATGACGGACGGGTGGCGGGTGGTGCTGGGCGGCGTCTCCGGTGTGCCGCAGCGCATCCGGGCCGCGGAACGGGTGCTCGACGACGGCGGGTCGTCGGCGGACGCGGCGGACGCCGTCGCCGACGGGGTGACGCCGACGTCCGACCTGCACGGGTCGGCGGAGTTCCGGCGGGCGATGGCGGTCGAGATGGTGCGACGGGCGCTCAAGCACAGCGAGGAGAGGGCGTGAACGTCGAGATCGAGGTCAACGGCGAGAAGGTCGGCCTGGACGTCGAACCCCGTCGCACGCTGGCCGACGCGCTCCGGGAGGACCTCGGTCTCACCGGCACGCACCTGGGCTGCGAGCACGGCGTGTGCGGCGCGTGCACGGTCCTGGTCGACGGCGCGCCGGCCCGCTCCTGCCTGATGTTCGCCGTCCAGTGCGACGGCACGTCGGTCACCACGGTGGAGGGCCTTGCCGCCGACGACGGCACGCTGCACCCGTTGCAGGAGGCGTTCGTCACCCATCACGGCCTGCAGTGCGGCTTCTGCACACCGGGGATGCTGATGACCGCCGCCCACCTGCTGGAGACCCGGCCGGACGCGGACCGGCCGACGATCCGGGCCGAGATGTCCGCCAACATCTGCCGCTGCACCGGCTACCAGGGGATCGTCGACGCGGTCGAGGCCGCGGCGCGAGCGACGGACAACGGTCCGATCACGGACTCCTGAACCCGGGAGGGCTCCCGGCGCGAAGACAGCACGATGGTGTCGCGCACGCGGGGGGCGTGTGCCGTCGCGAAGGGTGGGCCGTGGGACCGGGGGACCAGCTGTTCGGGCGCTACCGGATCGTCCGGTGGATCGCGGCCGGCGGCATGGGCACGGTCTGGGAGGCGCACGACGAGGCACTGGACCAGACCGTCGCGCTCAAGCACGTCGGGTTCTCCGGGGCGCCCGCGGACGCGGAGGCGAACCGTCGTCGCACGCTGCGCGAGGCGCGCAACGCCGCCCAGCTGCGGCGGGAGCCGGACGTCGTCGCGATCTACGACGTGCGCGAGCGCGACGGCGACGTCTGGCTCGTGCTGGAGTACCTGCCGTCGCGCAGCCTCGCACAGGTCCTCGAGGGCGGCGAGCGGATCGAGCCCGCGGTCGCGGCAGGGGTCGGTGCCGCGGTCGCCCGCGCGCTGGCGGCCGCGCACGCCCGCGGGATCACCCACCGCGACGTGAAGCCCGGCAACGTCCTGATCGCCGCCGCGGACGGCGCCGCGAAGCTGACCGACTTCGGCATCTCGCACGCCGAGGGCGATCCCGCGCTGACCGCGACCGGCCTGCTGTCCGGCACGCCAGCGTTCATGGCGCCCGAGGTGGCCCGCGGCGACGACTCGACGGCCGCGGCGGACGTGTTCTCGCTCGGCGCGACGCTGTACGCGGCCGTGGAGGGTCAGCCGCCGTTCGGGCACGCCACGAACCCCCGGGCGCTGATCCAACGGGTCGCCCACGACCCGGTCCCGCCTCCGGTCCGGGCCGGTGCGCTCACGCCGGTGCTGCAGCAGATGCTCGCTCCGGACCCGGCGCAGCGGCCGTTCGCCGCCACCGTCGTCCGGCTGCTCCAGGACCCGGTGCAGGGCCCCACGCCGAGCCCGGCGACGGTCCCGGTGCACGGCGTCCCGGGCGGCGGGCACCCCGGCGGGCCGTATCCGGCCCACGGCCATGGCGGCCCGACGGCGTGGGGTTCGGGTGTGCCGACGCCGGTGCCAGGACCACCACCGGCGCAGCGACGCCGGTACGGCCGGTGGATCCTGGCCGCCGTCGCGGTGGCCGCGCTCGTCGCGGGCGCCGGGTTCGCCGGGGCACGCCTGTCCGGCACGGCCGCCCCGGCGCCCGCGGCCGCGCCGGCTGCTGCGGCACCGGCACTGCCGGTGACCGTCGGCCCGATCACGATCAGCGGGGACCCCCGGCTGGTGGACGCCTGCCGCCTGATCGATCCCGGCTCGATGCGGCGCTTCGGCGACGTCGAGCTGGACAGCGCGACCATGCCGCAGGGCTGTGGCCTCCGGCTGAACAGCGGCACCGACCGCTACGCCTACCTGGACGTGCAGTTCTCGAACGCGGACACGACCGACCCGGACGGATCCCTCCAGCAGATCGGCGACATCGGCGTGCGCCGCGGCTCCCGGACCGACGACGAGTACGCCACGCCCGAGTGCACCCGTCGTGTCGTGCTCACCGACGGGACGAGCCTGCTGGTGCGTGTGCAGTCGTCGGCGGCCTCGCCGCCGCCGCTCTGTGACGTCGCCGAGACGGCCACCGTGTCCGTGGTGACGCGGCTGGCCGGGTCCGGCGTGCCGTACGACGCGCAGCGCAACGCCCGGTTCTCGCTCGTGCGCACCGACGCGTGCTCGCTGCTGCAGACCGCGGAGGTGGTGCCGGTCGTCGGCGCCGGCCCCGGCCGTTTCCCCGGTTTCGGCGCCTGGAACTGCACATGGCGGCCGGCGGGTGACGCCGACGCGAACGTGATGGTGTCCCTGAACGGCGGTGACGCCGACCCGACCGGCTACGGCGACGCGATCACCGTCTCCGGCCGCGAGGCGTTCCAGCAGCCGGCCACCGGCGGGTGCCAGGTCACCGTCGTGCACCGGGCCGCACCGTCGCCGACCGAGCGCTCCGAGCTGCTGCAGGTGGCCGCGTTCAAGGGTGGGGGCGACGCGACGGCCCTGTGCACGACGGCGCGCAACCTGGCCACGGCGGCGGAGAACCGCGCAGGAGCCTGAGCCTCAGACGGCCTCGGCGGCCGTCGCCTCGTCGACGCTCGGGAACCAGACGATGAGGCGGTCCAGGCCGGTCATCGTCACCGGCCGGATCACGGCGCGGTTCGACACGCCGGTCACCCCGCGCAGCTCGGTGTTCTGCTCGCTCGCGGTGCGGTGGGCCCGGACGACGGTCGTCAGGCCGTGCGACCCCATGAACCGGACGCCGGAGAGATCCAGCACGACCATCCGGGCCGGGCCGCACAGCAGCTCGTGCGTGCGCTCCGTGATGGCTCCCGCCTCGGTGAGGTCGATGTCGCCGTGCACTTCGAGCACCTCGACGCCGGCGCGGATCGACCGGACGTTCAGCTGGACCTGCGACGGCGGCTCCGGCCACGTGGTCGCGAACCGGGAGGCGCCGGTCAGCTGCTCACCGGCCATGCCGCCCACCCCGGACAGCTCGACCCGGGCCACCGGCGGCGACGGTGGCCGGGCTGGTCACGGCGGGACGCCGCAGGTCGGTTCGGATGCCTCCACGGTACCGACCAGGTCCGGGTTGTACAGGGGTCGAGACGGTGCCGTGACCCGACCGGAGTGGCCCGGATCACTCCGCCGGTGGGCATGCCGGCGTGGCCGCAGGCATTGCACGCGGGGAGCGCCCGGGCCGCGAGGACCCGAGCTCGACCGGAAGGACGCACTGTGACCACACAGAGCACCACCGCACGCGCCGTTCGTTTCGACGGGTACGGGGACCGAGACGTGCTGTACGTGACCGAGATCCCGGTGCCGGAACCCGCACCGGACGGCGTGGTCGTCGAGGTACGTGCGACCTCGATCAACATCGGTGAGGCCAAGATCCGGAACGGCGCGCTGGCCGAGGTCTTCCCGGCGACGTTCCCGTCCGGTGAGGGCAGCGACCTGGCCGGCGTCGTGACGGCCGTCGGGAGCGACGTGACCGGCGTCGACGTCGGGGACCAGGTCGTCGGCTGGTCCGACGGGCGCGCCGCGCACGCGACGCACGTCGCGGTACCGGCGGCGCAGGTCGTCGCGAAGCCCGCTGGTCTGGACTGGGACGTCGCAGGCTCGCTCTACGTCGCAGGCATGGCCGCCGTCGCGTCGGTGGAGTCCGTCGACCCGCAGACAGGCGAGACGGTCGTCCTGTCCGGCGCGACCGGAGGCGTCGGGATCATCGCCGCGCAGTTGTTGCGGCGCAAGGGCGTCGAGGTGATCGCCGTCGCCTCCGCGCGGAACCAGGACTGGCTCCGCACGCTCGGCGTGACGCCGGTGGCCTACGGTACGGACGGCGCAGAGACGCTGTCCCGGATCCGCGAGGCCGTCCCGGACAAGGTGCACGCCTGGGTCGACGTCGTCGGCGGCGGTTACGTCGACCTGGCGATCGAGCTCGGCGTCCCGGCCGACCGGATCAACACGATCGCCGACTACGGCGCCGTCCAGAAGCACGGTGTCCGCGGGGACGGCACGTCGACCGCGGCGAGCGCCGAGAACGTCGCGTTCCTGGCCGGGCTCGCGGGCGACGGCGACCTCGAACTCCCGATCGTGTCCACCTACCCGCTCGACCAGGTCCGCGACGCGTACGCCGAGCTGGAGCAGGGCCACACCCGCGGCAAGATCGTCCTGCACCCGCAGGACTGACGGGCTCAGGCCGCGGCGAAGCGGTACCGGCTGCCGGCCGCGCCGGGGGTGAACGCCTCCGGCAGGTCGGCAGCCAGCCGCATCTGCGCCTTCCATCCCGTGCAGTGCGCGGGTACGACGACGTCCGGTGCCAGCTCGGACAGCGCCCGCGCGGTCGGCTCGATGATCGTCTCGAACCCGGGGCCGGTGAGGTGCAGCCCGCCGATCAGCGCGTGCAGTCGGTCCTCGCCGGTCAGGCGCAACGCGTGCCGGACGATGTTCACCGCGCCGGCGTGCCCGCACCCGGTCAGGACGACCAGCCCGCGGTCCCGGACGCGCACGACGAGCGCCTGGTCGTCGACGATCCACGGGTCCGGCCGCCACACGCCGTCGACCAGGGCCTCGTGGCGCGGCATCCCGGTCTCGAACTCCGTCGTGCGGTCCACCTCGCCGGTGACCAGCACGCACCCGTCGAGCAACAGGGACGGCTCGCGGCGTTCGACGATCTCGAACCCGCCGTCGGCGAGCGAGCGTCGGGACAGCACCGGCATCGCGAACGGCGGAGCGCCGGGCGGGACGAGCCGCCGCGGCGACCAGGCGGCCGGGTGCAGCACGAGCGGCATCGACGTCCGCCCGAGCCAGCGGTCGAGCCCGGGGAACCCGCCGGTGTGGTCGCCGTGCCCATGCGACAGCACGACGGCTGCGAAGTCCGTCGGGTCGACACCGAGCCGCCGGCCGTTGAGCGCCATGCCGTCCGGCGAGATCCCGGTGTCGAACAACAACGTGTGCGTACGGCCGCCGCGCGTCACGCGCACGACGGCGGCGAACCCGTGCTCGGCCAGCAGACCGGTCAGGCCGAGACCGTCGGTGAACTGACCCGCCTCCACCCGCGGGGCCGCTCCGAGCCGCGCCCGGGTGGCCACCGCGGAGTCGGCGAGCAGTGCGTCGTAGGAGTTGTCAGTCAGGACCGTGATCTCCAGCGAGTCGACCGGCTCCAGCGCGATCGGGTCGACCACCTCACCGGACAACGGGCGGGGCGCGGCCAGCGCGACCTCTCCGGCGTCCGCCGTCTCCACGCACACGGGTCGCACGCTAGCGGAGCGGTCTCAGTGTGAGACAGGTCGCATTCCCGATCACCTGCCGGGAAGCACCGGCACATGACGAAGGATCCGAACAAGGCACCCGACCCGACCAGCGACGAGTTCGAGAACGAGCAGAACCCGGTCGAACGGCAGGTTCCGGACGGGAGTGCAGACGCACCCGCCACCGAGCCGGGACTGCTTCCGGACGAGCCGCCGCTCGTCGGGGAGGACACCCGGCCGAAGGGCGACCGCGGCGACGACTGACGCCGGCTCCTGCGGGTAGCCCGTCCCCGTGCAGATCGGTTACAAGCTGTTCGCCGAAGCGTTCTCCCCGCAGGAGATGGTCCGCCAGGCCGTCCGGGCCGAGCAGGCCGGATTCGACTTCGTCGAGATCTCCGACCACTACCACCCGTGGTTGGAGAGTCACGGTCATTCCGGGTTCGCCTGGTCGATCCTGGCGGCCATCGCCGCGAAGACCGAACGGATCGAGCTCGCCACCGGCGTGACGTGCCGACCGTCCGGTACCACCCGGCGATCATCGCCCAGGCCGCGGCGACGACGGCGCTGCTGTCCGACGGGCGGTTCGTGCTCGGCGTCGGCTCCGGGGAGCGGTTGTCGGAGCACGTCACCGGCGCCGAGTGGCCGGTGGTGGGCGTCCGGCAGCGGATGCTGCGCGACGCCGGGGTGCTCGGGCGCGGGCTGCCCGGCACCACGGTCGTCGTGCTCGACGACGACGGCACGCCGGTGATCGACCAGGTCGGCGAGCTCGCGCAGGACCGCCACCACACGTGCACGATGCTCGAGTACTGGGGCCGGCCGGAGGCGACGGCGGAGAAGTTCCTCGGCGACTGGCTGCTCACCGGCGATCTCGCCACCCAGGACGCGGACGGCTACGTCTGGTCCACTCCCGCAAGGACGACGTGATCAACTCGCTGGCTTCCGGATCGGCCCGGGTGAGATCGAGGAGTGCCTCGGAAGCCACCCCGCGGTCGCGATGGCGGCCGTGATCGGCGTGCCCGACGAGCGCCGCGGCGAGGTGCCGAAGGCGTTCGTCGTGGCGCGCGAGGACGCGCCCGCCGACCGGGACGCGCTGGCCGACGCGCTGCGCATACACGTCCGGGAACGGCTCGCCGCGCACGAGGTGCCCCGGGAGATCGTGTTCGTGGACGACCTGCCGCGGACCACGACCGGCAAGATCATGCGCCGGGCCCTGCGCGAGTAGGTGGTGCGCCTGCGCGAACCGGAGGGCAGGATCGCGTGCGTGAGCGCCGCACCGAACCCGCACGGCACGTCGTTCGCACACCGGCTCGGCTGGGGTGAGCGCCCGGCCCTCGTCGTGATCGACATGGTGCGCGCCTACACCGAACCCGACGGCCCGTTCGCGCTGCCGGCGCCCGGTCCCGCCCTCGAGAACTGCGTGTCGCTGGTGGACGCCGCGCGCGACGGCGGGGCGCCGGTCGTGTGGACGGTCGTGCGCTACACGTCCGGGCTGGCCGACGGCGGCCTGTTCGTGCGCAAGGTGCCCGCGCTGGCCGCGTTCGCCGAGGACGCGCCGGGCGGCTGGGGCGAGATCGCGGCGCCGTTGAAGCCGGCGCCCGGCGAGCCGGTGGTGGCCAAGCAGTACGCGTCCGCGTTCTCCGGCACCTCGCTGGCCGCGACGCTCGCCGTGTCCGGTGTGGACACGCTCGTCGTCTGCGGCGTCTCGACGTCCGGGTGTGTGCGGGCCAGCGCGACCGACGCGATCGCACACGGGCTGCGGCCCATGGTCGTCGGCGACGCGTGCGCGGACCGGACGACCGCGCTGCACGACGCGAACCTCGCCGACCTGGACGCGAAGTACGCCGACGTCGTCGCGGTCGACGACGCGCGCAGGGCGCTCTCCGGTACGGCCTGACCCCTGGGGTCGGCCCCTCAGGCCTCGCTGTCGCCGAAGCGTCCGGCCCTGCGGTACAGCTCGCGCAGCGCGAGCAGGTGCTCGCGCATGGCCTCCTCGGCCGCGGTGTCCGCGCCGGCCGCGATGTGCTCGGCGATGTCCCGGTGGCACTCGTCGACGGCCGCCCACTCCTCGCGCGCGACGCGGTCGCGGTCGAGCCGGGTGCGCAGCACGTCGTGCACCGGCTGGCCCATCATCGTGAACATCGTGTTCCCGGTGGCCATCAGCACGGTGGTGTGGAAGTCCAGGTGCGGCACGAAACCGCTCGGGTCGTCCGGGTCCTCCGGAGCGAGCGCCGCGGACCGGACGGCCTCGACGGTCTCGTCGTCCGCACGCTGGGCGGCGAGCCGGGCGGCGGCCGGTTCGAGCAGCAGCCGCGCTTCGAGCAGGTCCTCCATGCGCAGGTGCGGCGTCGTGACGAGGACGCCGAGCGCGCCGCCGATGTCCTCGACGATCCGCGCCGGGTCCGGTGCGGCGACGAACGACCCGCCGCGCACCCCGCGCCGCGTCTCGATCAGGTGCTGGCTGGCCAGTACCCGCAACGCCTCACGGACCGTGCTGCGGCTGACCCCGAACGCGCTCCCGAGCTCCGTCTCGCTGGGTAGCCGCTCGCCCGCGCCCACGGCGCCGCGCATGATCTGCCCGCGCAGGTCGTCGGCCACCTGGCGGTAGGCGGGCCGCACGCGCTGGACCCGGAGCCGGGCGACCGGCGCGGAGGGTTCTCCGGCGATGGGGTCCGGGGTGACGGGCTCGCCGGAACCGGCGGTGCCGGTCGTGCCGGAGTCCTGGCTGGACGTCATGTACGCACTCCGCGTGGTCGTGGGCCTCGGCAGCGTACCCGCATCCCGTCAAATGTCGGACGTCTGGATCCGCCGTATTCCGGAAGGGTTGCCGCCCTTGCCGATGAATCATCAGACATTTACGGTCGAGTGACCGCCGACACTGCCGCCGGCGGCACATGGGGGAGCACTTGCTGCTCGGTGAGGAGCGCAGAGGCATGTCCGCGACCGTCCCGCCGCCCGGTACCCAGACGACCGGACCGGACCTGGCCGCCCGACTGGACCGCATCCCGGTGATCACGTCGGTGCACCGGCGCTGGCTCGGGCTGCTCGGTTTCCTGTTCGTGTTCGACCTCGTCGACCTGAACACGTTCGCGTATGCCGCACCGGCCCTGCGGGCCGAGTGGGGGCTGTCGATCGGCGCCGTCGGCGCGATCACCTCGGCCGGATTCGTGGGCATGTTCGCCGGCGCGATCGTCGGCGGGCGGCTCGCCGACCGGTTCGGACGACGGCCGATCCTGATCGCCGCCGTGTTCTGGTACTCGGCGTTCTCGCTGCTCAGCGCGCTCGCGCCGGAGGGCTGGACGCTCGGTGCGCTGCGGGTGCTCACCGGCTTCGGCCTGCAGGCGACGACCGGCATCCTGCTGGTCTGGGTGAGCGAGATGTTCCCGCGCGCCCTGCGCGGCCGCTACCAGGCGCTGCTGCTCGCGATCGGCCTGGCCGGCGTGCCGATCGCGGCGTGGGTGGCCCGCGCCGTCGTGCCGCTGGGCCCCGACGCGTGGCGCTGGATCTTCGTCGTCGGCGGCCTCGGGATCGTCGGCGCCGTCATCGCGATGCGCGTGCTGCCGGAGTCCGTGCGCTGGTGCGCCGCGCACGACCGCGCGTCCGACCCACGGCACGTCGCACTCGTCGAACGCATGGAGGCCGACGCCGTACGGATCACCGGGCAGCCGCTGCCGGCGCCGGTGCGCGAGAAGCCGGTCGAGCGGGGCAACCTGTCCGAGCTGCTGCGCGGCGCCACCGGGCGGCGCACGCTCGTCGCGTCCGGCGCCTGCGTGTTCCTGATCCTCTCGTTCTACGGGTTCAGCTCGTGGGTCCCGACGCTGCTGGTCGAGCGCGGGTACACGACGGCGGAGAGCCTGACGTTCTCGTCGATCCTGGCGATCGCCGCGGTGCCCGGCGCGCTGCTCGCGATGCCGGTCGCGGACCGGTTCGAGCGCCGCTCGGTGCTGTTCGTCGTGCAGATCGCGGTCGCCGTGTTCCTGCTGGTGTTCGGCATGGTGGAGAACCCGGTCGCGATCGCCGTGTTCGGGTTCCTGGCCGCGATGCTGATGCAGACCGGCGTCGCCGTGCTCTACACCTACATCGCCGAGGTGTTCCCGCTGCACCTGCGGGGACTCGGGTCCGGCGTGGCCAACGGGTCCGGGCGGCTGGCCGGCGTTCTCGGCGGGTTCCTGGTCGCGGCGATCTACTCGGGCGCGGGTGTCGTCGCGGTCTACGTCTACCTGGCGATCGCGGCGCTGCTGCTCGGGCTCGTCATGCGCCTGTTCGCCGAGCGCACGACGAACCGGCGCCTGGAGGACATCGAGCGCGGGTGACGTCCGTTGACGCGGAAATGTCAGACGTTTAGCGTCGCGAACGAGACGAACGAGGGAGAGTGACGCGGGATGACGGTCCGCACGGGCTGGCAGGGACGGTTCTTCGAGGACTTCGAGATCGGTGACGTCTACCAGCACCCGCTCGGGCGAACGATCTCCGAGGCGGACAACACCTGGTTCACGCTGCTGACCATGAACACGAACCAGGCGCACTTCAACGCGCAGGTCGGCGAGGCGTCGGAGTTCGGCCGGATGCTCGTCGTCTCGCCGCTGACGATCGCGATCGCGATGGGCCAGTCGGTCACCGACACGTCCCAGAACGCGTTCGCGAACCTCGGTGTGGACGAGCTGCGCCTGACCGCGCCGGTGTTCGTCGGGGACACGATCTGGTCCGAGTCGATCGTGACCGGCAAGCGGGAGTCCGGGTCCCGGCCGACGGCGGGCATCGTGTCGATCAAGACGCGGACGCTGAACCAGGACGCCGTCGAGGTGCTGTCGTTCAAGCGGGCGTTCTACGTGCACAGGCAGGGCGCGGTGGAGAACCTGTTCCCGCAGGCCGCGACGCCGCTGACGGTGGACTGATGCGGCCGCTCGAGGACATCCGGATCGTCTCGCTGGAGCAGTACGGCGCCGGCCCGTTCGGCACGATGCACCTGGCCGAGCTCGGCGCGCAGATCCTCAAGATCGAGGACCCGACGGTCGGCGGCGACGTCGGCCGCAGCGTTCCGCCGTACGCGGCGGACGGGGACTCGCTGTTCTTCCAGTCGTTCAACCGGGACAAGCGCTCGATCACGCTGGACATCCGGCATCCCGAGGGGCGCGAGGTGTTCCACGACCTCGTGCGCGACGCGGACGCCGTCTACTCGAACCTGCGCGGCGACGTCCCGGAGAAGCTCGGCATCCGGTACACGGACCTCCGCGAGATCAACCCGCGGATCGTCTGCTGCTCGCTGACCGGGTTCGGCATGACCGGCCCGCGCTCGCGCGAGCCCGGCTACGACTACGTGCTGCAGGCGCTGGCCGGCTGGATGTCGCTGACCGGGGAGCCGGGCGGGCCGCCGCAGAAGACGGGGCTGTCCCTCGTGGACTACTCCGGCGGGTACGCGGCGGCACTGTCGCTGCTCGGCGCCGTGCACGCGGCGCGGCGCGACGGCGTCGGCACCGACTGCGACGTCAGTCTGTACGACACGGCCGTCAGCCTGCTGACCTACCCGGCCACCTGGCACATGACGGCCGGCTACGAGCCGGCACGCACGCGGCACTCGGCGCACCCGTCGTTGATCCCGTTCCAGGCGTTCGAGGCCGCCGACGGCTGGCTGATCGTGGCCTGCCCGAAGGAGAAGTTCTGGCATCGCCTGGTCGCGCACGTCGGCCGCCCCGAGCTGGAGGAGGAGCGGTTCGCGACGTTCGCCGACCGCGACCGGAACCGGGACGCGCTCCTGCCGATCCTGGAGGGGATCTTCAAGGAACGCACGGTCGCCGAGTGGCTGGACCCGCTCTACGCCGCGTCGATCCCGTGCGCGCCGATCAACGAGGTGGACGGCGCGCTGACCGACCCGCACACCGTCGCGCGGGACCTGATCGCGTCCGTGCCGCACGACGAGTTCGGCGAGGTGCGGAGCCTGCGCTCGCCCGTGCGCGTCGGCCCGCCCGGCGACGACCGCGCCCCCACCCGGCCCGCACCGGGGATGGGCGAGCACACCGACGAGGTCCTGCGCGACCTCGGCTACGACGACGACCGGATCGCCGCCCTGCGCGCGACCGGCGCACTCGGGGAGAAGTGATGGACTTCCAGCTGTCCGACGAGCAGAAGATGTACCGGGACACGCTGCGCGCGTTCGTCGACAAGGAGATCGTGCCGGTCGCGAAGGAGTGGGAACACTCCGGCCGCTACCCGACGGAGATCGTCGAGGGGATGAAGCGGCTCGGGCTGTTCGGCCTCGCCGTGCCGGAGGAGTACGGCGGGCTGGCCGCGGACACCGTCTCGTTCGCGCTGACGTTCGAGGAGATCTCGCGGGGTTGGATGGGCATCGCCGGCATCCTCGGCAGCCACTCGGTGAGCTGCTGGATGCTCGCACGGCACGGCACGGACGAGCAGAAGCAGCGCTACCTGCCTGCGCTGGCGAGCGGGGAACGCCGGACCGGGATCGCGCTGACCGAGCCGGGAGCGGGCACCGACCTGCAGGGCATCCGCACCACGGCCCGTCGCGACGGGGACGACTACGTCGTCGACGGCACCAAGATGTGGATCACCAACGCGCGCTACGCCGACCCGCTGCCGGTGCTGGTGAAGACGGATCCGAAGGCCGAGCCTGCGCACAAGGGGATGAGCATCCTGCTGGTCCCGGCGGACACACCCGGCTTCACGGTCACCCAGGACATCGGCAAGCTCGGCTACAAGGGCACCGAGTCGTGCGAGGTCGTGCTCGACGGTGTGCGGGTGCCGGAGTCCCAGCTGCTCGGCGGTGTCGAGGGCAGGGGCCTGCAGCAGGCACTGTCCTCATTGGAGACCGGGCGGATCAACATCGCCGCCCGCAGCGTCGGGATCGCCCAGCGGGCCTACGACGAGGCGTTGTCCTACGCGCGTGACCGCACGGCGTTCGGGCAGGCGATCGGCGAGTTCCAGGCCGTCCAGCTGCGCCTGGCCGAGATCGCGGTGAAGCTGCAGGCCGCGCGGCTGATGACGTACTGGGCGGCGTCCCGCATGGACGACGGCGTGCGGATGGACACCGAGTCCGGGATGGCGAAGATCTTCGCCTCGGAGGCGGCGCTGGACTGCGCGACCGACGCGATGCGCATCCACGGCGGCTACGGGTACTCGACGGAGTTCGAGGTCGAGCGGCTGTACCGGGACGCGCCGCTGATGTCGATCGGCGAGGGCACGAACGACGTGCTGCGCGGCGTCGTCGCGAAGGCGCTGCTCGGCGGCACGGCGAGCATCGGGTGAGCGTCCCGGACCCGGCCGTGCTGGCCGCGCAGGCCGCACGGCTCGGATTCACGCTCGACGATGCGCAGGTCGCCGACATGCACGCAGCCGTCGTCGGCGCGGAGGAGGCGGCCGCCGCGCTGCGTGCCCGCCCGGTGGATCCGGCGGGCGCCGATCCGGCCCGCGGTGATCTGTGGACACGTGCGTGGGCCGGGAGGCCCGGTTCGTGGAACGGCGTGACCGCCCTCGACGGTCGCCAGGCCGCCCCGTCCGGCACGGACGTTCCGGAAGGTCGTGCGAGCGACGGGCGCCGGGAAGGTCACGAGGATCACGGGCGAGCCACCGCGGACCGGCCACCCCACGAGCTGGGCGCGACCGATCTGCTCGCCGCCTACCGTGCCGGATCAGCTCGACCGTCCGATGTGGTCGACACCGCGCTGGCCCGGCTCGCCGCCGCGCACGAGATCCTCAACTGCACGATCACGGTGCTGGCCGACCTCGCCCGCGAACGAGCGGCCGAGTCCGACCGACGCTGGGCCGACGGCTCGGCCCGCCCGCTGGAGGGCGTGCCGTTCACGGTCAAGGACGTGATCGACGTGGCCGGCGTGCCGACCACGTGCGCGTCGTTCCGTCGCGGTGACCGGCCCGCCACGGAGTCCGCGACGGTCGTCGCACGCCTGGAGGCGGCCGGTGCGATCCCGATCGCCAAGGACGCGACCACCGAGTTCGCCGTCGGCGGCCCGCACCCGCGCCGGTTCGGCGCCTGCCGGAACGCGTGGGACCCGGAGCGCTGGGCGGGCGGGTCGTCCAGCGGAACGGCGGCCGCCGTCGCGGCGCGGGTCGTGCCGTTCGGCATCGGTACCGACGTCGGCGGGTCGGTCCGGCTGCCGTCCGCGTGGTCCGGGCTGACCGGGCTGAAGCCGACGGCCGGGACGATCCCGCGCACCGGCGTCGAACCGCTGTCCTGGACGACCGAGACGGTCGGGCCGATCGCCCGCAGTGCCCGCGACGTCGCGCTGTTGCTGTCGCTCGTGCGCGGCCCGGACTCCCGCGACGTGCGGATCGGCGAGCTCCCGCCGTTCGCGCCGCCCGGCGTGCCCTCCGACCTCACCGGCCTGCGGGTGGCCGTGCCCGGCGGGTACCTGACCGGACTCTGCGACTCCGCGGTGGCCGATGGCGTCGCGGAGCTGGTCGCCGAGCTGGAACGCGGTGGTGCGACGGTCGTGCCGGGGGAGATCCCGTCGGCCGCGGCCGCGTTGCCGATCGGCTACCAGCTCGTGTTCGCCGAGGCCGCGTCGCTGCATCGCCACGACGCCGAGCACTGGGGCGACTACGACCCGGTGACCGTCCGGCGGATCAGCCAGGGCATCACGACGCCGGCGGCGGACCTGTTGCGCGCGATGCAGTTCCGCGCCGAGCTGCAGTCCGAACTGGACGCTCTGTTCCGGGGTGCCGACCTCGCCGTCGTACCGACGACGCCTGCCACGGCGCCTCGCCTGCCGGACTGCACGGTGGACGTCGACGGTGTCGAGTACCCGCTGTACGCCGCGCAGTCGCGCTCCACGATGCTCGGCAACCTCACCGGCGCGCCGGGGCTCGCCGTCCCGACCGGCATCGCGCCGGACGGGTGCCCCACGTCGGCGCAGCTGATCGTGCCGCCGCACCGGGAGGGCGTGGCGCTCGCCGTCGCCGCCTGGTTCCAGCAGCGCACCACCCATCACCGACGGATGCCGCCGGTGGCCGAGCAGATCACCTGCGCCCCTACCGGTCGCTAAACGTCTGACGTATGTTCCGCATCACTGTCGAGGAGGACCCGTGACGATCGAGAGCCCGACGCGCACGTCCCTGGCCGGCCAGGTGGGCGAGTTCGTGGCCCGCACCGAGATCGGCGACGTGCCCGCCGACGTCCTCGAACGCGCCCGCCACCTGGTGCTCGACGCCGTCGGGCTCGCATGGGCGTCGACCGGGTACGCGTTCCCGGCCGTCGCCCTGGAGGCGCTGTCCGCGTTCGGCGGCGGGCAGCACCCGGTGCTCGGCATGCCCGACCGGCTCAGCCCGCGCGACGCCGCCGTGCTGAACGGTGTGCTGATCCACGGGATGGACTTCGACGACACGCACATCCCGGCCGTCACGCACGTGAGCGCCGCCGCGCTGCCCGCCGCGCTGTCCGCCGCCGTCGCGGCCGGCGCGAGCACGGCCGACCTGCTGCTCGCGTACGTGCTCGGTGTCGAGGTGTCGGCGCGCGTCGGGATCGGCGGCGCGGGCGGCTTCCACGACGTCGGCTTCCACCCGACGGCCGTCGCCGGTGCGTTCGGTTCCGCCGCGGCCGCCGGGAAGATCACCGGGCTGGACGCGCACGGCATCGCCGCGGCCCAGGGCGTCGTCGGCTCGATGTCGGCCGGGCTGCTGGAGTTCCTCGAGGACGGCTCGTGGACGAAGCGGCTGCACCCGGGCTGGGCGGCGATGTCCGGCCTGACGGCGGCGAGCTTCGCGAAGGCCGGCTGGAGCGGGCCGCCTGCCGTCTACGAAGGACGGTTCGGGCTCTACGCGTCGCACCTGTCCGGGCGCGAGACGCACCCGGAGGCCGTCGCCGCGGACCTGGGCACGACGTGGGAGCTGATGCGCACGGCCGTCAAGCCCTACCCGATCTGCCACTTCAACCACGCGTTCGCCGACGCGACGCTCGCCCTGCGCGCCGAGCACGGCATCCGTCCGTCCGATGTGGTCGCGGTGCGGGCGGCGATCCACCCGGTGCCGGGGAAGGTCGTCAGCGAGCCGCCGGAGGCGAAGTGGGCCCCGCGCGACGAGTACGACGCCAAGTTCAGCCTGCCCTTCACGGTCGCGGCGTCGCTCGTGCGCGGCCGGTTCACGCTGGCCGAGCTGGAGGACGACGCGCTGGCCGACGAGGAGATCAGGGCGCTGGCGCAGAAGGTGACCGTGCGCGAGGACCCGGACAGCGCGTTCCCGGCCGCCTACTCCGGTGCTGTCGAGTTCGAGCTGTCCGACGGGCGCGTGCTCACCCACCGCGAGCAGGTCAACCGCGGCCACGAGGAGCGTCCGCTGACGAACGCGGAGATCGAGGAGAAGTTCCGCGGCACGATCGGCCGGGTCGCCGACGACGCCACCGCGGCCCGTGTCCGCGACGCCGTGCTCGCGCTCGGGGACGACCGGCCGGCATCGCACTTCGCGGAGGCCTGTCGTGCCGGATGACGTGCGGGTCGGGCTGTTCCTGACCCACCAACGGCCAGCGGGCACCGACCCGCTGGCGATGCTGGACGAGCAGCTCTCGCTGGTCAGGGCCGCGCGTGACGGCGGTCTGGACTCCGTGTTCGGCGGCCAGCACCACCTCTCCGAGACCTACGCGCACATCCAGCCGTTGCCGTGGCTGGCCCGGGTCGCCGCCGAGGCCGGGGACATGACCGTCGGCACCGGCATCCACCTGCTCGCGCTGCACAACCCGGTCGACACCGCCGAGGCGTACGCGAGCCTCGACGTGATCTGCCGCGGCCGGTCGGTGTTCGGGATCGGTCTGGGCTACCGCGAGGTCGAGTACGCCGCGTTCGGCATCCCGCCGGAGGAGAAGCTCCGCCGCTTCACCGAGAACCTGCGGATCGTGCAGGAGCTGTGGCGCGGCGAGAAGGTGCACGCCGACCTGCCGTGGACCCGCCTGGACGGCGTCCAGGCCGAGATGCGCCCGATCGCGCAGCCGCCGGTCTGGATGGCGGCCCACGCGGACGCGGCGGTCCGTCGTGCCGCGCGCCTCGCCGACACGTGGATGATCAGCCCGCACGCCACGACGTCGACGATCCGCCGTCAGCTCGACCTGTTCCACGCCGAGCGCGCCGCCGCGGGCCGGGGACCGCTGCGCGAGCTGCCGCTGATGCGGGAGGTGTACTGCGCGCCGACGCGGGAGCGGGCGGTCGAGCTCGCCCGCCCGCACCTGGCCGGGAAGTACGCCGTCTACGCCGACTGGGGGCAGGACCGTGTCCTGCCCGGAAACGAGTCGTTCCGTACCGGTTACGACGAGCTCGCCGAGGACCGGTTCGTGGTCGGATCCCCCGAGGACTGCCTTGCGGCACTTCTGCCGTGGCGTGACGAGCTCGGCGTGAACCACTTCGTCCTGCGCACCGAGTGGGCGGGGATGCCGGTACACGACGCGCTCGCCTCGCTCGACCTGATCGCCCGTGAAATCGCCCCCGTACTGCGCACGAGCTGAGAGGAAGCCCAGTGGACTTCGGTGTCTTCATCCCCATCGCCAACAACGGCTGGTTGATCTCGGAGAACTCCCCTCAGTACATGGGGACCTGGGAGCTGAACAAGAACGTGGTGCAGGAGGCCGAGCGCCAGGGATTCGCGTTCGCGCTGTCCATGGTCAAGCTGCGCGGGTTCGGCGGGAAGGTCGAGTTCTGGGACCACGCGCTGGAGTCGTTCACGCTGATGGCGGGCCTGGCCGCGGTCACCGACCGGATCAAGCTCTACGCGTCGACGGCCGTGCTGACGCTGCCGCCCGCGCTGGTCGCCCGGATGGCCACCACGATCGACCAGATCGCACCCGGCCGGTTCGGGATCAACATCGTCTCCGGGTGGGCGAAGGGTGAGTACGAGCAGATGGGCCTGTGGCCCGGCGACGACTACTTCGGCTACCGCTACGAGTACTCCACGGAGTACGTGCAGATCCTGCGTGACCTCTTCGAGAAGGGCCGCTCCGACCTCAAGGGGCAGTACTTCACGATGGACGACTGCGTGCTCTCCCCGCAGCCGACCGGCCACGTGGACATCGTGTGCGCCGGCCAGTCCGACCGCGGGATGCGCATGGTCGCCGAGCTCGGCGACTACAACTTCATCCTCTCGCCCGGCGTGAACGACCCGGAGGTCTACCGGGAGTCGACGTCCCGGCTGGCGGCGGCCGCCCAGAGCACCGGCCGCGACGTCGGGTCGCTGCCGCTGTTCATGGCGATCATGGCCGAGACCGACGAGGAGGCCCGCGCGAAGTGGGACTCCTACCAGGCGGGTGCGGACGCCGGCGCGCTCGGCTACATGGCCGACGAGGGCGGCAAGGACGAGTCCGCGGACAGCGCGGGCACCGCGCG
Source organism: Pseudonocardia endophytica (assembly GCF_004339565.1). Classification (GTDB taxonomy): domain Bacteria; phylum Actinomycetota; class Actinomycetes; order Mycobacteriales; family Pseudonocardiaceae; genus Pseudonocardia; species Pseudonocardia endophytica. Next base: position 3,388,696 of record NZ_SMFZ01000001.1, on the reverse strand, counting down.
GACGATCAACCTGCCGGAGGGTGCGGTCAACTTCAACATGGCCACGCTCGTCGGGTCCTACGAGACGGTCGCGCGCCAGATCGACCAGGTCGCGACGATGCCCGGCGTCAAGGGAATGATGTTCACGTTCGACGACTTCGAGCAGGGCGTGCACGACTTCGGCACGCGCGTGAAGCCGCTGCTCGGGTAGGTCAGGGCCGCTCGATCCGCACCGTCTCGGCGTCGACCGGGGCGGTGCGGGTCGGCGCCGCCGCGAGGGCGTTCCCGTGCCGGAGCCTGCCGTGGACCAGCAGCGCCGCCGCCACCACCGACTGCCCGACCAGCCAGGACACGCCGATCCCGGTCAGGCCCCAGAACGGCGCCACGATCCACGACATCCCGATCACGATGACCGCGATCGAGGCCGGCACGCCGAGCAGCACCCGCATCCGCCGCTGCACCCGGGCCGCGGCCAGCGCGGAGGCCGTCACGACGTTCGGCAGCGCGGACAGCGCGGCGAACACGAGCGCGCCGGTACCGGTCGCCGAGTAGTGCTCGCCGAAGATGGCGAGGATCGGGTGCGCGCCGAGCGTGAGCACGGCGACCGCAGGGACGGTCAGGATCAGCACGCGCTTCGTCGTGGCGCGGCGGGCCTCGTCGGCGCTCGCCGGATCGGTCGCCGCGTGCGCCACCATCGACTGGGTCATGCCCGTCGCCACCAGGTAGATCGCCATCGTCATGGTCCAGACGATCTGGTAGGTCGCCGCCTCCGGTGCGTCGAGCCGGGCGAGGATGAGCAGCGGCAGACCGTAGATCGCGGCCTGCCAGAAGATCGACCCGGCGTAGTCCGTCCCGGCGAACCGCGCGATCGCGCCGACCGTGACGTCCTCGGTCTGCTTCGTCGTCGCCGAGTGCTTCGGCAGGACCCTGCCGAACACCCAGGCATTGACGGCGACGACCGCGAGGGCCGTTGCGACGATCCAGGACAGGCTGATCCCACCGGGGATCGCGACGACCGCCGCGACGACCAGCAGGCCGACCTTGAGCAGCGAGAACACGAGGTTCTCGACGGGCACGATCATCGCCTTGCGCAGCCCGGTCAGCAGGTTGTCCTGGACGTCGAACATCGCCATCAGTGGCGTGCCGACGGCGAAGAACACGACCAGGGCGCCCAGGCCGGCGACGCCCACCATCTCCGGTGCCCACCACGGCGCCCCGAGGGCGAAGACGGTGCCGATGATCGCGGCGGAGATGACGGCGGCGGTGTAGCCGAGCGTCACCAGCCGCGTCGACCGGGGGCCCGCGACCGGGACGAACCGCAGCAACGCGTTCTGCATGTTCAGGTGCGCGATGCCACCGAGCATGTTCAGCGTCGCCAGCGCCGCCGAGTTGATGCCCGCCTCGGTCGGCGAGAACAGCCGGGCCACGAGCACCCAGTACCCGAGCCCGACGGCCGACGACAGGCCGGAGGAGAGCACGAGGGCGAGCCCGTCGCGGTGCACCGGGGCGGTCCACGCGGCGAGTCCCTTGGCGTGCCGGGACGGCGGTCCGGCGACCTCCGGGGGCACCACGTCCTGGTCGGGCGTGGTGAGGGGCCCGACGTCCGTGCCGGACGGGGTGGGTGCGGGGTCGGCCACGACCACGAAGATTGCACATGGCAACGGCGGGCCGTCACCCGGTCCGGTAACGCCGCCGGGGGCCCGGCCGAGCACGATCATCGTGCGGAGAACGATCTGGGCGGCGGTGTCCGGTCTGTCCGTCGTCGCCCTCGCGGCGTGCGGCGGCCCGGCACCCGCGCCCGCGGCTCCGTCGACCGGGGCACCCGCCGCGGGTGCCGGACTGTTCGCCGGATCACAGCCGTGGACCGTGGACGTGTCCGGAGCGCCCGCCTCGGACCGCAGCGCCGCCGTACTGGCCGCGCTGAACGCGTCGGGCGGCTGGGGGAACGGGAACGTGTTCCAGGTCGACTTCGCGATGCCGGTCCTGACGGCGGACCCGGCGACGCCGCGGCAGACGGTCGTCGGGGCGGAGAACTACTGCGACGGCGGCCCGGACTGCGACCCGGTGCCCGCCGAGATCCCGGTGCCCGGCGGCGCGCACCTCGAGGGCTCCGACGACCTGACCTGCGATGCGGCGAACGAGGACTGCCACCTGCTGGTCGCCGACCCCGGTCAGCGGCGGCTGTACGAGATCTACCAGGGCACCGGCGACGGCGAGCGGATCACCGCCAAGGGGTTCTTCGTCTGGGATCTCGACCGCACCTACGACGACCTGCTGCGCGGACCGCAGTGCACGAGCGCCGACGCGGCCGGATTCCCGATCGCCGCGCTGACCCCGACCGCCGACGAGGTGGCGTCCGGCCGGATCGACCACGCGCTCCGGTTCGTCCTGCCCAACGACCGGATGAAGGCGGGCGTCTACGTCCCGCCCGCCACACACGCGGGCGGCCCGGAGAACGCCGACCCGGACGCGCCGCCGTACGGGGTGCACTTCCGGCTGCGCCCGGACCTCGACCTGTCGTCGTACAACCCGGCCCAGCAGGTCGTGCTGCGGACGCTGCAGACCTACGGCATGTACCTGTCCGACGGCGGCGAGATCGCTCTGACGTTCGCCGCCGACCGGAACGCGACGGCGAAGTGGGCCGACCTCGGGATCGACGCGCGGTCGTTCGCCGGGCTGACCGTCGACGACTTCGCGGTCGTCGACCACGGGCCGGAGGTGCCGTCGACCTACGCGTGCGAGCGGAACTGACCGGGCGACCCGGACCGTCCCTCGTCGCGTACGCGGGGTCCGACCGCGCTCATGCCCTGATGCCGGCCGTCAGACCTGCGGCGATGCGCTCTCCGAGCTGTTCGGGCGAGTCCGGCCCGGACGGGCGGTACCACTTGTACGTCCAGTTCGCGGCGCCCAGGCACATGTTCACCCAGACCTTCGGCGGCATGCCCAGATCCACCGACGGGTTCGCGCCCAGGTGGCGTTCGAGCGCGGTGAGGAACACGTCCTCGTAGGCGCGACGACGGCGCAGCAGCTGCTCGGCCAGCTCGGCGGGCAGCTCGTGCTCCTCCTCGAAGCAGACCTTGAGCAGGTCCTGGTTGCGGCACGTGTACGCGACCCGGGAGCTGATCAGCTCCCGGACGGCGTCCAGCGGCGTCGCCGCGGTGTCGACGACCTCGCGGGCCAGGCCCAGGCTCTCGTCCAGCACGTCCGAGTACAGGCGGACGAGCATCTCCTCCTTGGAGGAGAAGTAGTGGTAGAGCGTCGGCTTGGACAGACCCACCGCCGCCGCGATCTCGTTCATCGACGTGGCCCGGAACCCACGACGGCTGAAGATCTCCGCCGAGACCGTGAGCATCCGATGACGTTGCTGGTCGGCGCGCGACGGCGCGGCATCGCGCTCGGACACGGTCATCCACGCCTCCTCGTCCGGTCAGGGCCGGATCAACCGTAGCCGTGCCGACCGGACGGTTGACACGGTCACGACCCGCTCGATTGACTGTAGCCGACCGCCCGGTCGGTCGGGAGTCCAACGAGGGAGAGGCCATGAGCGACGGATCGTCGTGGGAGCTCGACGAGGCACACGCGGACTTCGCCGCGACCTGCCGCGCATTCGTGGACAAGCAGGTGCGCCCGCTCGTCGACGACGCCGAGTCGTCCGGCACGTTCCCGGCCGAGCTGTGGAAGCAGTTCGGCGACGCGGGCATCCTCGGGCTGTGCACACCGGACGAGTTCGGTGGCAGCGAGGGCGACAGCCTCGCCGTCGCGCTGCTCTCCGAGGAACTGGCCCGCGCCAGCGGCGGGATCGCGATCAGCCCGCTGGTCAGCGCGTACATGGCCGGCACCCACCTGGTCCGCTACGGCAGCGACGCGCAGAAGCAGCGCTGGCTCGCCGCCATCGCGTCCGGTGAGGCGGTCGCCGCGATCGCCGTGACCGAGCCCGGTACCGGATCCGACGTCGCGGGCATCACCAGCCGCGCCCGGACCTCCGACGACGGCTGGGTGCTCGACGGCCGCAAGATGTTCATCACGAACGCCGGGCTGGCCGACGTGATCGTCGTCGGGGCCCGCACCGGAGAGCCCGGCCACCGGGGTATCACGCTGTTCGCGGTATCGGCGGACACGCCCGGCCTGTCGTTCTCGACGCCGCTGAAGAAGATGGGCTGGCACTCGTCGGACACCCGCGAGGTCGTCCTGGACGGTGTCGAGGTGTCCCGGGACGACGTCGTCGGCGCCGAGGGCCGCGGCTTCTACCAGATCATGGACGGCTTCGAGCTGGAACGGATCGCGCTGGCCGGCATGGGGATCGGGCACGCTGCCGAGTGCCTGGAGCTGTCCCGGCGCTACGTGGCGGAGCGGGAGGCGTTCGGCGCGCCGCTGTCCGCGCTGCAGACCATCCGGCACCGGACGGCGACGATGGAGATCGAGCTGGAGGCCGCCCGCCTGGTCACCTACCAGGCCGCGGTGCGCCTCGACACCGGTCACCCGGAGGCGTCGCGGTCGGTCGCTCGGGCCAAGTACCTGTCGGCGGTCATGGCCAACCGGGTCGCCGACGACGCGGTGCAGCTCTTCGGCGGCGCCGGGTTCCTGGACGAGTCCGCCGTCGCCCGGCACTACCGCGACGTCCGCGTGCTGCGCATCGGTGGCGGCACCGACGAGATCCAGCTCGAGATCATGACCAAGGGGATGACCCCGTGAGCGAGGCACCCACGGAGCTGAAGGGCCCGCCGACCGCGGCCGACGTCAGCGCCGCCGCTGACCGCGCCCGTGCGGGCGGCGACCCGTCGCGCTGGCCGGACAAGATGCCGGTCCGCGACCGGCTGGCCGTGCTGTTCGACCCGGGCACGTTCGTCGAGGACGGGCTGCTGGCCTCGGCGATCGACCAGGGGCTGCCCGCCGACGGCGTGATCACCGGGGTCGGGCGCGTCGAGGGCCGCCCGGTCGCCGTGATCGCCCACGACTTCACGGTCAAGGCCGGCTCGTGGGGCGAGCTGACGTGTGAGAAGCAGATCCGCATACTGGAGCGGGCGGACCGCGACCTGCTGCCGGTCGTCTACCTGGTGGACTCCGCCGGCGGACGGCTCACCGACCAGATGGGCTTCTTCCCCGGCCGCCGCGGCGCCTCCGCGATCTTCAACCTGCAGGTCAAGCTGTCCGGGCGGGTCCCGCAGATCTGCTGCCTGCACGGGCCGAGCGCGGCGGGCGGCGCGTACATGCCCGCGTTCTGCGACTGGGTCGGCATGGTCGACGGCAACGCCTCGATGTACCTCGCCAGCCCGCGCGTCGCGGAGAAGACGACCGGCGAGAAGACCACGTTGGAGGAGATGGGCGGCGCGATGATGCACGCCACCGTCTCCGGATGCGGCGACGAGGTGTTCGACGAGGACTGGGAGGCCGTCGCGGCCGCCCGCCTGCTGCTGTCCTACCTGCCCGACGACTTCCGCTCGCCCCCGGCGTGGGCGCCGCCGCGGCTGCCCGAGCGCGAGGACTGGGAGGGTCTGATCCCGGAGGACCCGAACGCGTCCTACGAGGTCCGGGACGTGATCGACCGGTTCGTCGACGGCGGATCGTTCTTCGAGATCAAGGCGCGCTGGGCGGAGGAGATGGTCACCGGGCTGGCCCGGCTCGACGGGCGCGTGGTCGGGATCGTGGCCAACCAGCCGAAGGTCCGCAGTGGAGCGATCTTCGTCGACTCCGCGGACAAGGCGACCCGCTTCGTCTCCCTCTGCGACGCGTTCAACGTCCCGCTGCTGTTCCTGCAGGACGTGCCGGGCTTCATGGTCGGCGTCGGCGTGGAGCGGCAGGGGATCATCCGGCACGGCGCCAAGATGATCACCGCGATGGCGTCGGCCGAGGTCCCGAAGTTCACCGTCGTGCTCCGCAAGGCGTACGCGGCGGGCTTCTACGCGATGTGCGCGCCCGGCTTCGAGCCGCGCGCCACGCTCGCGCTCCCCACCGCGACGATCGGCCCGATGGGCCCGCAGGCGTCGGTGAACGCGGTGTATGCCAACAAGATCGCCGCGATCTCCGACGAGGAGGAGCGCGCCGCGTTCGTCGCCGCCCGCACGGTCGAGCAGCAGGCCGACATCAACCTGCTGCGGATGGGGTCCGACCTCGTCGTCGACGCCGTCGTCGAGTTCTCCGACCTCCGCTCCGAGCTCGTCGCCCGGATCCGCGACGCCGACCGCTGGACCCGTGACCCCGGTCGTCGGCACCATCCGATCAGCCCCGTCTGAACCCCCGAGGAGGACACCGATGTCCGAAGGCAACACGGACGACAGCCTCTCCGCACTGCTCGACGCTCCTCTGAGTCCATTGCGGACGGAGTGGAAGGTCCCGGAGCGCGTCGAGGCGCTCGCCGCGGCCCGCGCGTTCGACCACCCGGACCGGTACTGGGAATGGGTCGCGCAGCAGATGCGCTGGTCGCAGCCGTGGACGTCGGTGCGCTCCGGCGAGATCGACGACTTCCGGTTCTTCGAGGGCGGGAAGATCAACGTCGCGGACAACTGCGTGGACCGCTGGGCGGAGAACCCGCGCACGGCCGAGCGCGCCGCCGTCGTGTGGGAGGGCGAGCCGGGTGACACGCGCACGCTGACCTACGCCGACCTCGCCGTCGAGGTGAACCGTCTGGCCGCGGGTCTGGCCGGGCTCGGCGTGGCGAAGGGCGACGTCGTCGCGATCTACATGCCGAACCTCGTCGAGGCGTTCACCGCGATCCACGCCTGCAACCGGATCGGCGCGATCTACACCGTGCTGTTCTCCGGCTTCGGCGAGGACGCCGTCGCGTCCCGGATCGAGGCCGCGCGGGCGAAGGTGGTCGTCGTCGCGGACGCGATCTACCGGCGCGGCAAGCCGATCGAGCTGCTGTCCACGCTCCGCGGGGCGCGTTCGCGCACACCGTCCGTCGAGGCCGTCGTGGTGGTCGACCGGACCGGGAACGACGTGCCGCTGCAGGACGGCGAGCACCGCTACGCCGACGTGTGCGAGTCCGGCGCGGCCGGGATCGACGCCGTGCCGCTGGACCCGAACGAGCCGTCGTTCCTGATCTTCACGTCCGGCACCGAGTCGCGGCCCAAGGGCGTCGTGCACTCCGTCGGCGGGTTCCTGCTCGGGACCTGGGCGAACGCGCAGTGGCAGGTGGGCTACGAGCCGGGAGACGTGTACTGGGTCGCCGCGGACGTCGGGTGGCTGACGTTCCCGATCCAGGCCGTCGTCGGCGGGCTGGCAGGCGGCATGACGATCTGCTGCTTCGAGGGCGCGCTGGACACCCCGACCACGGCGAGGTTCTACGAGATCTGCGAGAAGCACGCGGTCACGAAGGTCCTCTGTGCACCGACCCTGATCCGCATGCTGCGCAAGTTCGGCGACGACCTGGCGGCCGCGCACCCGTTGGGGCTCAAGCTGATCACCGCGCAGGGCGAGCCGCTGGACGGCGACACCTTCGCCTGGGCCACCGAGACCTTCGACGTGCCGGTGGTGAACGCCTACGGCCAGACCGAGACCGGCTCCACCTGGACCTACCCGGTGTACGGCGCCGAGGACCTCAAGGCCGGGTCGGTCGGCACGCCGGTCCCCGGGCACGCGTTCGAGATCCTCGACGAGGACGGCAAGCCGGTCCCGCCAGGGGTGAAGGGGCACCTCGTGCTCACCGCGGCGTTCCCGACGCTGGCGCGCACCGTGTGGGACGACCACGCCCGCTACATCGAGACCTATTTCTCCCGCTATCCCGGCAAGTACGCGACGAACGACGAGGCCGTGCTCGACCACGACGGTCACCTCTGGGTGCTCGGCCGCGCCGACGACGTGATCAACGTTGCGGCGCACCGGATCTCGACGATGGAGATCGAGGCTGTGGTGACCGCGCACCCGGGCGTCGTCGAGGCGGCCGTTGTCGGCGTGCCGGACGCGACGAAGGGCACCGTCCCGATCGCGTTCGTGACGCTGGCCGGCGGCGCCGACGAGACGGCCGTCCGGTCCGAGGTGGACACCCGGGTGACGGCGGAGATCGGCGGGTACGCGCGGCTGGCGGCGATCCACGTGACGTCGGCGATGCCCAAGACGCGCACCGGCAAGACGATGCGGCGGCTGCTGCGCGACGTCGTCGTGCACGGGGAGCCGAGCGGCGACACGTCCGCCATGGAGGACCCGGCCGCCCTGGACGCGGTCACCGCCGTCGTGAAGGGAGCCTGATGGCAGGCCTGTGGTTCGAGCAGCTCGAGGTCGGGACGACCGTCGAGCACGCGACCCGCCGGACCGTGACCGAGACGGACAACGTCCTGTTCACGACGATGACGATGAACCCGGCGCCGTTGCACCTGGACCACGACTACGCGTCGCGCTCCGAGTTCGGGAAGCCGCTCGTGAACTCGATGTTCACGCTGGCGCTGGTGGTCGGCCTGTCGGTGCCGGAGCTGACGCTGGGCACGATCGTCGCGCAGCTGGGCCTGGACGGGGCGACGTTCCCGAAGCCGGTCTTCCACGGGGACACCGTCCGGGTCCAGACCGAGGTGATCGAGGTGCGCGAGTCGAAGAGCCGCCCGGACGCCGGGATCGCCGTGTTCTCCCACCACGCCTACAACCAGCGCGACGAGCTGGTCTGCACGGTCCGGCGCACGGGGTTGATGCACAAGCGCCCGGCCTGACGTCCCCGGAAGTGTCGGTGCCCCGTGCCACCATCTCAGGGACGGAAGGGAGGCACGCGATGACGGAAGCCCTGTCGTGGCCGCGACACCAGATCACGATCGAGGAATGGGATGCCCTGCGCGAGGCCGAGGATCTCCGGCTCGAGGTGATGGAAGGGATCCTGGTGATCGCGGCGCAGCCCTACGGCCTGCACCAGAGAGCCGAGCGTTACCTGGCGAACGATGTGGAAGCCGGGGTGCCGACCACGTTCAGCGCGGTGCACGAGGTCGAGGTTCTGCTGACCGAGCAGCCGCTGACGATCCGTGTCCCGGACGTCGTCGTCGTGCCGACAGCGTTGGTGGACGGCAACCCGCACCGGTACCCGGCCGCGGACGTTCAGCTGGCCGTGGAGATCCTCTCCGAGGGATCCCGCCGCGTGGATCGGGTGACGAAGTTCTCCGAGTACGCCGACGCCGGGATCCCGCAGTATTGGATCGTCGACCTCGACGATCCAATAACGCTCACGGCGTACCTCCTGGTCGACGGTGACTACGAGCTCGTCGCCGAGGCCACCGGCAGCGTCGACCTTGACGTGACCGGGCATCCCGTCCACATCGATGTCGCCGCCCTCACCCGCCGCTGACCGTCCCATCGGAGAAGATCGGGGCATGACCGCACTCGTCGCGCGCAGCCTGCTGTTCGTCCCCGCCACCCGCCCCGACATGGTGGCCAAGGTGGGGCGGAGCCGGCCGGACGTCGTCGTGCTCGACCTGGAGGACGCCGTCGCGCCCGGCGACAAGGACTCCGCTCGGGTGACGGCGGCCGAGACCCTGACGGCCGAGCGGCCGGGCGCGGGAACGGTGCTGCTGCGGATCAACGCGCCCGGCACCCCGTGGCACGACGAGGACGTCCGGACCGTGGTGGGTCTGCTCGCCGGCGGGCACGTCGACGGCGCGGTGCTCCCGATGTACGAGGCGCCCGACCAGCTCGCCGACCTGCGCGGGGCTCTCGGAGGCGACGCGCGCGTCGTCGTCGGACTGGAGAGCGTGCGCGGCATCGCCGACGCCAGGGAGCTGCTGGCCGCCGGGCCGGACGGTGTCTACTTCGGAGCGGAGGACTTCGCCGCGTCGATCGGCGGGCGGCGCACCACCGGCGGGACGGAGGTGCTCTACGCGCGCAGCCGGGTCGCGCTGTTCGCGGCGCTGCACGGCGTCACGTCGCTGGACCAGGTCGTCACGGCCGTCAAGGACGCCGACGCGTTCCGTACGGACGCCCGGCAGGCGCTGGACCTGGGCTTCCGCGGCAAGGTGTGCCTGCACCCGATCCAGGTCGAGGTCGCGCACGAGGTGTTCACCCCGACCGACGACGAGGTCGCGCACGCCCGCGAGATCCTGACGGCGGGGGAGTCCGGCGTCGGGCTGGTGAACGGCGAGATGGTCGACGCCGTCCACCTGACGATGGCCCGCACCGTGCTCGCGCGCGCCGGCGAGTCCGTCTGAGACGTCCGGTCCGTACCGCGAGTCCTGGTCAGGTCCGTCTGGGTGGGTCTAGCCTGTTCCGCACGTTGTCGTGGGGGTCACGCTGACGGGAGGGCCCCGTGGACGGGATCCTCATCCGGCTGTGCGGCGCCATGGCCGTGACCCGCGGCGGGACCGAGGTCGCGATCCCCGGGCGCAAGGCCCGGCTGCTGCTGGCCCGGCTCGCGGCGGCGAGCGGCTCGGTCGTCGCCGGTGACCTGGTCGAGGACCTCTGGCCCGACCGGCCGCCCGCCAGCCCGTCGGACAACATCGCGACGCTGGTCAGCCGCCTGCGGTCGGCGCTCGGACCGGAGGTCGTGACCGGCGGCCGGGCCGGGTACCGGATCGGTGGGCCGCCCGCCGTGCGGGTCGACGTCGTCGAGGCGCGGGCGCTCGCCACCGACTCCGGACGGCACCTGCGTGCCGGGGCGCCCGCGCTCGCGCTCGCGGCTGCGGACCGTGGCGTCGCCCTGCTCGACGGGGGCCGGGCGCTGACCGGCGAGCCGGACGCCGTCTGGGTCGAGGCGCTCCGGGCGGAGGCGGCCGAGGTGCTGCGGGACCTCCGCCATCTCGTCGCCGAGGCCGGTCCGGCGGTGGGGGACCACGCGTCCGGTGTGGCGGCGGCTCGCGCGGCGGCCGATGCCGACCCGCTGGACGAGCGGGCCCACCGCCTGCTGATGGCAGCGCACCGTTCCGCGGGGGAGCAGGACAGGGCGCTGGCGGTGTACGCGCGGCTGCGATCGGCGCTGGCCGAGTCGCTGGGCGTCGATCCGGACGAGCGGACGCACGCGCTCTACCTGGCGATCCTGCGGCACACACCCGCCCGGGCGGCGCCGCCCTCGTCGGAACCGGTGCGGCGTCCGGTCCCGCCGGGGCGCGACGGCGAGATCGCCGAGCTGACGGAGATGTGGTCGGCCGCGACACGCGGCCGGGCGGGCGCCGCACTGCTGGCCGGGGAGGCGGGCATCGGCAAGACGACGCTCGCCGAGGCGGTGGCCCGGCTCGCGGAGCAGACGGCTGGGCGGGTGCTGCGCGCCCGGTGCTACGACGCCGAGCGGTCGTTGTTCCTCCAGCCGGTGCTCGACGCGCTGGACCCGCTGCTGCGGTCGCTGCCCGCGGACCGGGCTCGCCGGCTGGCCGGGACGGGTGCGGGCGCCCTCGCCGCGCTGGTCCCGGAGGCCGCCGCCGTGCTCGGGGAGCCGGCGGCGGACCTCGCCGATCCGGAGGCCGGGCGTAGGCGGGCCTACGACGCGGTGCGGTCGTTGCTGCTGTCGCTGGCCGCGGAGCAGCCGGTGCTGCTGATGATCGACGACCTGCACAATGCCGGCGTCGCGACCGTCGAGCTCCTGCACTACGTGCTGCGGAGGGCGTCGTCGGCGCGGCTGCTGGTCCTGGCCACTGTCCGCTCCGAGGAGGGTGCCGACGTGCTGGCCACGCTGGGCGAGGTCGCGGGCCGGGTCGACGTCGCCGTCCTGGCCGCCTCCGCGGTGAGCCTGCTGGCGGCGAGGGCCGGCGTCCCGCAGCACGCCGAGGACGTCCTGCGGCGGACCGGAGGACACACGCTGTTCGTCGTCGAGTCGCTGCGCGCGCTGGCCGCGGGCGAGGCGGGCGTCCCGGAGTCGCTGCAGGGTGCGGTCGCGAGCCGGCTGCGCCATGTCGACGACGACGCGCAGCGGGTGCTGCGCGCGGGAGCGGTGCTCGGCGCCGCCGTCGAACCCGATCTGGTCGCCGCACTGCTCGACCTCCCGCGACCGGAGGCGATCCGCCTCTGCGAGCACGCGGCCGCGGCCCGGATGCTGGTCCCGGCGGGCGCCGGGTACGAGTTCACGAACGACCTGCTGCACGAGGCGCTCTACACGTCGACGCCGGAGCCGACCCGGATCGCACACCACCGCCGCGCGGTGGAGCTGCTGGCCGACCGTCCCGAGTCCCTCGCCCGCCACGCCGAGGCGCTCGGCGACCTGCACCGCGCCGCGAGCGCGTGGCTGGCGGCGGGGGAACGGGCCGCGTGGCGGTGCGCGACCGCGGACGCCGCATCGCTGCTGGACCGGGCCGTCCTCGCCGTCGCGGGCGTGAACGATCCCGCGCTGGCCGGCCGGGTCCATCTCGCCCGGTCGTGGGTCCGCGAGGTGCTGGCGCGCTACCCGGGCGCCGTCGACGACCTGCGGGTGGCGGGGGCGTCGTTCCGGGCCTCCGGCGAGCGGCGGATGGAGGTCGCCGTCGTGCGGCGGTTCGCGGGCCAGCTGTGCACCGCGCTGCCGATCGACGAGCTCGTCCGCCGGTTCGAGGCGGGTTCCCGGATCGCCGAGGAGCTCGACGACCCTGGCGCGCAGGCCGAGCTCCACGGCGGCCGCGCGGTGCTGGCGGCCAACCGGCTGGACTTCCCGGCGGCGTTGCGGTTCGCGCGGCTCGCCGTCGCCGCGGGCCGTGCGGCCGGGAGCGACGAGGCACTCGCGTACGGGCTCGACGGCCTGAAGACGGCCCACGCCTACCTCGGCGAGACCGGCCTGCTCGCGCCGGTGCTCGACGAGCTGGTGCCGATCCTGGACCGTCTGGAGTGGCTCGAGTTCCGGTGCTGGGCCGCGTTCGAGGGGGCGATCCCGGCCGTGGCCGCGGCCGACTGGGACACGGCGGCGGGCCGGATCGACGCGGCGATCCGGATCCGGGAGCGGAGCGGCATCCGGTCGATGGATCCCTGGCTGGCCGCGCACCGCGGATGGCTGGACCGGCTGCGCGGCCGGCACACCGACGCCGTCGACCGGGGACGGAGTGCGGTCGCCGCGGCCCGGGCGGCGCCGCACGACTGGTGGCTGCCGGTGGCGAACGCGCTCCTGGCGACGACCCTGATCGAGACCGGGGAGCCCGACGAGGCGGCCGCACTGCTCGTCGAGGGCTGCGCGGCCGCCCGTCGCGGTGGCGCCGAGGCCTACCTGCTGCGCTGCGTCGCGCCGCTGGCCGAGCTGACCGGGGACGACGACGCGCTGGACGAGGCGGACGCGCTGCTCTCCGGTATCCGCGCGCCGGAGGGCTCGGCGTGGCTCGCCGGCGGCGACGCCTACCTGTCGGTCGCGCGGGCGTGGCGGAACAGGGGCGAGGCGCGGCGCGCCCTGGTCGTGCTGCGCAGTCTGCTGGAGCCTGCCGAACGGCTGCGCTGGGTCCCCTGGCAGGCGGCGGGAGCGCTCGAGCAGGCGCGCGCCCTGTCCGACCTCGGCGAGCACGCCGCGGCGGTGGACCGTCGCGACCACGCGCGGGCGCTCGCCGAACACCACGACATGCCGTCGCTCGCGACGGCGGCGGGCACTACAGCAGCTCGGCCAGCCTGACCGCGACGCGCGCGGCGCCCCCGGGATCGACCGGCGCGTGGTCGACCTCCCTGCCGATCTCCGACGCGATCGCGTCGGCCAGCACGTCCGGATCCAGCCCGTCCCAGTCCATCCGGCGTCCGGCCCGGTGGCGCGCGAGCCGGTGCGGAACGTGCAGGTTCTGCTCGAAGTGCCTGCGCAGCGGTACGTAGAGGAACGGTCGCCGGTTCGCGGTGAGCTCCATCGTGGTGGTCAGCCCGCCGTGCGTGATCCCGAGATCGCAGGCCGCCAGGCGCCGGTACAGGTCCGGCACCCACCCGTGCACCTCGACTCCGGGCGTCGGCGGCAGCGTGGCCGGGTCGATCCGCGGACCGGTGACGACGACGGTGCGCAGCCCGTCCACCCGGCGCGCGGCCAGCGGCACCGCCTCCAGCACGCGTCGCAGCAGGGGCAGGCCGACACCCGTCCCGCCGGCCGTGAGGAGGCAGACCGGTTCGCCGTCCGCCCACCCCAGCTCCTCGCGGATGCCCGCCCGGTCGGCGTCGGCGATCGGGGTGAAGCCGGTGACGTAGCCGGGGAACGCGTAGTGGTCCGCCGTCCAGTCGCGGATGGACGGGAGGCCGGGGCCGAACGCGTCCGGCACGACGTCGTCGAGGTCACCGACGAACAGCGCGGCGTCGCGCAGCCGCGGGTACCGCTCGACCTGCTCGATCATCTGGGCGTTCTGGTCGGCCGTCAGCCCGGCCTCCCGGTCGGGCGCGTCCGGCATCGGCAGGACGCCGACGAAGTCGGTCAACCACGCGTACGCGCTGCGCTTCAGCTCGGGGTTCTCGTGCAGGTGGTGGTCGAGGTCCCATGCCTCGTCGCCGACCAAGAGGTCGTGGTGCTCGGTCCGGGCGATCTCGTCGAGGACGTGGAAGTTCGCCACGAGGATCTCGTCCATCGAGCGGACCGCCTCGAACACGTTGAGGTCGTGCTCGCCGCACTCGGACTCGACGTGCCCGGACTCGCTGGCCAGCCACCGCGACGCCGGGTGGATCCGCTCACCACGCGCGGCGAGCACCTCGGTGACCGGGTGCTGTGCGAGCCACTCGATCTCGACGTCCGGGCGCAGCGCGCGCAGCTCGTCGGCGATCGCGAGGTCGCGCCGGGCGTGCCCGAGCCCGATCGGCGAGGAGAGGAACAACGCCCGCCGGGGCCGGTTCCGGGCGGGCGTCCAGGACCGGGGTGCGCGGACCCGCCCGGTCACGGTGTCCGCGAAGTCGCGGATCAGCAGGTTGGTCCGGACCGGGTCGCGACCGGTCGGGACGTGGCCCGCGCCGCGGAGCCGGACGAACGTGCCCCCGGTCCACTCGGCGACCTGCTCGCCCAGCGATACCGGCACCATGAGGTCGTCGTCGCCGTGCAGCACGAGTACCGGGCAGCGGACGCGTGAGCAGGTCTCCCGCGCCTCGTCGATCGTCGGGCGGCCGAGCCCGTCGAAGAAGTCGATCAGTACCTCCGGCGTGGTGCCTGCGGCCCAGGAGACCGCGTCCTCCCACGGCTTGATCGAGTGCGGGTCGGAGTAGCAGGCGCCGAGGAAGAACGCCGCGAAGTCGGCGTACTCCTTCGCGATGTAGTGCCGGTTGATCTTCTGCTCGCCCTCGTAGGAGTCGCGGACGTCGTCGTAGCCCGGCACGTCGAAGATCATCGTCGGGGCGATCGCCACCACTCCGGCGACCCGGTCCGGGTGCGCCGCGGCGAGCTCCAGCACCTGGCGCCCGCCCGCGGAGAGTCCGACGGCGACGGCCCGCGCCGTGCCCGTCGCGTCCAGGACGGCGACGAGGTCGGCGACCAGCTGGTCCATCGTGTACGACTCCGGCCCGCGCGGACGTCCGCTGCCCCCGTTGCCCCTGCTGTCCACCACGATCACCCGGAAGCACCGGGCCAGGAACGGGACCTGCGCCTTCCACTGCCGGGCCTGCACCAGTGGCATCGACGACGGCAGCAGCAGCGCGGGCCCGCCGGTGCCGTGGACCTCGTAGCGGATCGTCACCCCGTCCCGCTCCAGGGTGGCCTCGACGTCCGGGTACCGAGCGCGCATGACGGACCTCCTCGCCGGTGGGGTCGTCAGGGTCGCGCGCGACGTTGCAGCCGCGTGGCAATGCCGCCGCAACGACCCCGGCGACGCTTCCGCCCCGACACCGAGGAGGACGACATGACCACCACCTACGTGCTGGTGCACGGCGGGTTCGTCGACGGCACCTACTGGGCCGAGACGGCGGCCCTGCTGGAGAAGGAGGGCCACCGGGTGCTCGTCGCGGACCTGCCGAGCACCGGGACCGACCCGGCCGAGCTCGGCGACCTGTACGCCGACGCGACCGCCGTGCGGGCGATGCTGGACACCGTGGACGGACCGGTCGTCCTGGTCGGACATTCCTACGGCGGCATGGTGATCACCGAGGTCGCCGATCACCCCGCGATCGTCAGGAGGGTCTACCTCAGCGCGTTCTGGCCGGCCGGGGGACAGTCGCTGCTGGACCTGATCGGCGGGGAGCTACCGCCGTCCGGCTGGATCGTCCCGGTCGCCGACGGAGCCGCCGTGCGCGTCACCGACGACATCGACGTGGCACGCGAGACGCTCGCCGCGGACGTCGACCCGGCGCGGTTCGCCGCGTTTCACGCGGGGTTCCTGCTGTCGTCGGCCTCCGCGATGGGGGTGGCCGGCACGGCGCCCGAGCGCGCGCACCCGGTGACCTACGTCGTGCTCGGGCGGGACAACGCGATCCCGCCGGAGGCGCAGGAGGCGATGGCCGCCCGCGCGGACGACGTGCAGCGCATCCCTCGGTCGTCGCACTCCCCGATGCTCGCCGATCCGGAGGGTCTGGCCTCGCTCCTGGCGCGGCTCGCCTGACGCCGTGGACGAGCGACGACGCGGCGGCCCGGCTCGTCCGGGCCGCCGGTACGCCGGAATGGCCTGAGCGCCGTAGGGGTCCGGGGCGGTCGGCCCAACCTCCGCCCGCCGTATGGCCTGGATCACATCCACACGGTTAGCGTCGCCCCGACATCCCGGACCTCAGCGTGGAGGCGTCATGACCGCGACCGTCGGCTCGGCCGAACAGATCCAGTCGCTCCTGTCCGCGGCGGTGGCCGACGGGCGCGTACCCGGCGTCGCCGCGATGGCGGGCAACGCGGCGGGGACCACCTACACCGGTGCGTTCGGCAGCCGCACCGGTTCCGAGCCGTTCACCCCGGACACCGTCACCTGGCTCGCGTCGACGACGAAGGCGATCGTCGCCGTCGCGGCACTGCAGTGCGTCGAGCGCGGCGAGCTGGATCTGGACGCGCCGATGGGCGAGCTGTTGCCGCAGCTCGCCGCCCCCCAGGTCCTCGAGGGCTTCGACGACGACGGCACGCCGCGGATCCGGCAGGCCCGCACGCCGATGACGCTGCGGCACCTGCTGTCGCACACCGCCGGGTACGGCTACCACTTCTGGAACGCGGACGTGCTGCGCTACCAGGGCGAGAACGGGATCCCGAACATCATCGAGTGCCGCGATGCCACGCTCGCCACGCCACTGACGTTCGACCCGGGCACGGCGTGGCAGTACGGGATGAACATCGACTGGGCCGCGAAGGCCGTGGAGGAGGTGTCCGGCCGGTCGATCGGGGATTACCTGCGGGACAACGTCCTCGACCCGCTCGGCATGCGGGACACGACGTTCACGCTCTCCGCCGAGCACCGCACGCGGCTGGCCGGGATGAGCGCGCGCACGCCGGACGGGCTGGTCGCGATCGAGTTCGAGATCCCGCAGGAGCCGGAGTTCCAGATGGGCGGCGGCGGGATGTACGGCTCGCCGTCGGACTACCTGCGCTTCCTGCGGATGCTGCTGCGCCGAGGCGAGCTGGACGGCGCGCGGATCCTCGCGCCGGAGACCGTCGACATGGCCCGGCGCAACCAGATCGGTGATCTCACGGTCGGGCGGATCCCGACCGTCGACCCGGCCAGCTCCTACGACGTCGACTTCCTGCCGGGCACCACGAAGAAGTGGAGCCTGCTCGGCATGCTCAACGTCGAGCGGACACCGGCGGGGCGGTCGGCCGGGAGCCTGTTCTGGGCCGGGCTGTGCAACTCCTACTACTGGGTGGACTGGGACGCCGACGAGTGCGGGTTGATCGTCACCCAGATCCTGCCGTTCGCCGACCCGGTCGTCCTGGACCTGTTCGACCGGTTCGAGGACCTGGCGCGCGCCCTCTGACCCGGCCGGGTCACCCGGGCGGCACGGACGTCCACACGACCGTGCCGGCCGGGGCCCGGTGACTCAGTCCAACTTGGACGGATCCAGCGTCGCCTGCTTCACCCCGAGACGGCGGTTCAGCAGGATCGTGATGCCCCACAGGACGAACCCGAGCACGACGAGCGCTCCCGCCAGCTCGTACTCGATCGCGTCCCGGCCGGAGAACGGCAGGACGAGGTAGGCGGAGACGACCGTGCCGATCACCGGCAGGACCGTCGGTGCGCGGAAGTGGTCGGCGTCGACGCGGTCCTTGCGCAGCACCAGCACCGCGATGTTCACCACGGTGAACACGGCCAGCAGCAACAGCGACGTCGTGCCACCGAGCGCCGGGACGACGTCGGTGTCCTGTCCGAGCGAGACGTAGGTGATCAGAGCGAACGAGATCAGCGTCGTGAAGATGATCGCCACCCACGGCGTGCGCCGGAACGGGTGCACCCGGCCCAGCTGCTTGGGCAGCACCGCCTGGTTCGCCATGCCGTAGAGCAGGCGCGAGGCCATCAGCATGTTGATCAGCGCCGTGTTCGCGACGGCGAACATCGAGATGAACGGCAGGATCGCGTCCGCCGGGATCCCGGGGGCTCCGGCCCGCACGACCTCGACGAGCGGGGTCTCGCTCTCGGCCAGCACGCCGACCGGAACCAGTGCGACCGCGAACACCGACACCAGCACGTAGATCACACCGGTGATCGACAGACCGGTGAGCATGACCTTCGGGAAGATCCGGCGCGGCTCACGGCACTCCTCGGCCATGTTCACCGAGTCCTCGAAGCCGACCATGGCGAAGAACGCCAGCGCGGTCGCGGCCGACACGGCGAGGAACGTGCTCTTGCCCTCGCCGTTGGAGAAGATCAGGACCCGCGACCAGTCCGCGGTGTCGCCGGTGATGGCGAACAGCCCGACCAGGATCACCAGCAGCAGCCCGGACAGCTCGACCATCGTGAGCACCACGTTGACCTTGACGCTCTCGCCGACGCCGCGGAAGTTGACCGCGGCGACGACCGCCATGAACCCGAGCGCGATCAGCATGATGCCGCCTGCCGGGAGGTCGAGGCCGAAGCCCTCGTCGAGGTTCGCCGCGAACGCACGCGACGCCGTCGACGCCGACGTGATGCCGGAGCTCATCACCACGAACGTGACCATGAACGTCAGGAAGTGGATGCCGAACGCCTTGTGCGTGTAGAGCGCGGCGCCCGCGGCCTGGGGGTACTTGGTGACCAGCTCCAGGTAGGAGAACGCGGTGATCATCGCGACCGCGAACGCGATCAGCAGCGGCAACCACGCCGCGCCGCCGACCTCCTCGGCGATGTTGCCCACGAGCGCGTAGATCCCGGTGCCGAGGATGTCCCCGACGACGAACAACAGCAGCAGGCCCGGGCCCAGCACCCGCTTGAGGGCCGGCTGCTCCTCCTCGGTCCCCGCCGCCGTCGTCGGTGATTCGGCCATCTGCCCCAGCTCCCCCCGGATCGGTACGAAACGACCGGTACAGAGTGCTGGTCCCATGCGGTGCTGTCGAGCACGGAGCGGTCACGCCGCGACGAGGGCCTCCAGGGCGTCGGCGCCGGTCACGGCTCCGTTCGAGGCGCGCAGGCGGGTGCTCATCGCGCCGACGGCGTTCCGGACGGCGACGTCGCCGACGACGGCGTCCACGGTCGAGCGCAGCGACGCCGCGTCCACCGTGAGCGGGTCGAGCCGCCGCCCGCAGCCGATCTCCTCGATCCGCCGCGCGTTGGCCTCCTGCTCCGGCATCTGCGGCACGCCGATCTGCGGAACGCCCAGGTAGAGGGCCTCCATGGTGGAGTTCATGCCGTTGTGCGTGACGAACCCGGCGGCGTGGGCGAGCACCTGCACCTGCGGCACGTGCGGGTGCGCCTCGACGTTGTCCGGCAACGGGCCGAGGTCGTCCGGGTCGGTCCGGTCGCCGATCGCCATCACGACCTGCCGGTCGTCGTCGGCGAACGCCTCGGCACACGTCCGGAAGAACTCCGGGCGGTCGTTGAAGACGGTGCCGAGCGAGACCAGCAGGACCGGCGTGTCCGGGTCCCGCGGTCGCCACGCGTCGTCCGCTCCGGTGCGACCGGCCACGCTCGGCCCGCAGAACACGAACGACCCGTCGAACGTGTCGCCGGCCGGCTGGAACTCGCGGGGGATGAACACCAGGTTGAGATCGCCGGGGCAGCTGAACCCCTCGGTCGCATCGAACCTCAGGCCCTCGGTCGAGGCGAACGCGGCGATCCGCTCGCCGACCGACCGGAACGCCGTCTCGAAGACCGACGCCTTCGGTGACCTGGCCATCACGTCGCGGCGCAGGGAGAAGTGCTCGTTGCTGGCGAACGACGGGTTCAGCGAGACGAACGGGAGATGGAGCCGTTGCGCGACAAGGGACGTGACCGGGCTCATCGCGTCCCCGCATACGGCCGCGGGCGGGTCAGCGGCGAAGCGCTCGGTCAGGACCGGGAACGTCTGCTCGACGGACTCGGCGAACGCGTCGATGCGCGGCGCACGGGGCTCGTCGGAGGCGGGTGCGCCCGGCGCCGGAGGCGGGACGTCCGGCATGCGGAACGGTGCGGGTACCGGTTCCGCGCCCGCCGCGCGGACGGTGTCGAGCATGTCGTCGCCGGTCGCGTAACTGACTCGGTGACCGCGGCGGACGAGCTCGGTGACCAGCGGCAGCGTGGGCGTCACGTGCCCCGCCGCCGGCATGCTGACGAACGCGAAGTGTGTGCCCATGCCCCCGCCCGGGTCGGAAACGATCACCGACGAGCCTGGCACGCGCGCGCGGAGGCGGCCGGGGCGAACCGGGACGAAGTGGACCGAGAGCTCGGTCACAGGGGAGTGGTCCCCGGCACGCCGGACCCAGTGGGGGGGTCCAGATCCGGCGTACCGGGAGTTCGTGGCCCGTGATCGGGCACGTCAGAAGTGTGCGCTCTCGCGGCGTGGTGTGGGCACTAGTTCATCTGTTTTGACGACATGGGTTCTCCCGGTCCTGCGCGGACGGGGATTTCATCGTCTTTCGGTATGGGCAAGGAGGTCTCACGGGCGTTCACTGCGTTGCGTCACGCACGAGTGACGCCCGTCACCTGCCCGGAGGAAGCCATGCGTACCGCGTACCGCGTCGTCGCCTACCTGATCGCCGCCGAGGTCGTGATCCAGGCCGCCGCGATCGCCTACGCGCTGTTCGGGCTCGGCGCCTGGATCCAGGGTGGCGGCGTGCTGGACAAGGCCGCGATGGAGAACGAGTCGAGCGACTTCGCCGGCTCCGGCGGTTTCGCGCTGCACGGGATCAACGGCGAGATGATCGTCCCGTTGCTGGCCCTGATCCTGCTCGTCGTCTCGTTCTTCACGGGCGTGCGCGGCGCGGCGAAGTGGGCCGGGATCGTCGTCGGCGTCGTCGTGCTGCAGATCCTGCTCGGCGTGTTCGGCGACGGCCTGCCGTTCCTCGGCATCCTGCACGGCGCGAACGCGCTGGTCCTGTTCGTCGTCGCGGTGATCGCCGCCCGCCTGTCGGTGGGCGCGGTCGGTGCGGGCAAGGTCGGTGTGTCCGAACGTGCTGACGTCGGCTGAACCGGGAACACCACCCCCGCTGACCTCTCCGGACCCGGTGCGCCCGCGCCGGGTCCGGCGTCTGCTCGCCCTGCTCGCCACGGTCGCGGTGCTGGCCCCGATCGCCTGGCTGTGGTGGGACAGCACGATGCCGTCCACCTACTCGGTGATGGACATGGGCACGCCGGACCTCGGCGGCGGGCCCGGCGACCCGCACATGGGCCATTCGATGCCGGGCATGACGCGGAGCGTGGACGAGCTGCGCGACACGTCCACCGCGCCCGCCGCCGTCGCGGTCACGCTCGTCGCCCGCAAGCAGGTCTTCCGGCTGCCCACCGGTGAGCAGGTCGACGGCTTCACCCTGAACGGGGAGTCGCCGGGACCGGAGCTCCGTGTGGTGCAGGGCCAGACGGTGCAGGTGCGGCTCGTGAACGAGTCCGTCCCGGACGGCGTGACGCTGCACTGGCACGGCATGGACGTGCCGAACGCCGACGACGGCGTGGCCGGCGTGACGCAGGACGCGGTCCGGCCGGGCGGGGAGTTCACGTACCGCTTCGTCGCGAAGGACGCCGGCACGTACTGGTACCACTCGCACCAGGTGGCGAACCCGCAGGTCCAAGGTGGACTGTTCGGCGGGCTGGTCGTCGCGCCGCGCGGGGCACCCGCGGAGCCGGAGACGACGGCGCTGGTGCACCACTACGGCAGCAACCGCACGGTCGACGGCCGCACCGGCGACACAGCGGTCGCGGCGGCCCCCGGGTCGCGGATGCGGGTGCGGGTGGTGAACACCGACAACGGGCCGATGTCGACGTGGGTGACCGGGGCGGCGTTCCGGCTCGTCGCGATCGACGGCACCGACGTGCACGGTCCCGCCACGGTGTCCGGGCAGGCCGTGACCGTGACCGCGGGCGGACGGGCCGACCTCGATGTCGACGTCCCGGCCGACGGGTCCGGTGCGCGCGTGGAGATGGGCGGTGACGCCGCACTGATCGTCGGCGCGACGGGCGCTCCGCCCCCGCACTCGGCGAAACCGGCCGTCACGCTGGATCCGCTGAGCTACGGCACGCCCTCCCCGCTCGGCTTCGACCCCGCGAGGGCCACCCGGAACTTCGACTACACGGTCGGCCGGTGGCCCGGATTCGTCGACGGTCAGCCGGGCGTGTGGTGGACGGTCAACGGGAAGATGTGGCCGGACGTCCCGATGTTCGTCGTCTCCGAGGGCGACGTCGTCCGGGTACGGATCGCGAACACCAGCGGCGAGGTCCACCCGATGCACCTGCACGGGCACCACGCCGTCGTCCTCGCGAGGGACGGCGTCGCGGCCACCGGCAGCCCGTGGTGGGTGGACACGCTCGACGTGGCCGACGGCGCCACCTACGACGTGGCGTTCGTCGCGGACAACCCCGGCATCTGGATGGACCACTGCCACAACCTGAAGCACGCGGCGGAGGGCCTGGTCGCGCACCTGATGTACACCGGCGTCAGTACGCCGTACCGCGTCGGGGGCGACGCCGGGAACGACCCGGAGTAGCCGTCAGTTCCGCGGGTCGGCGTGGCGACGCCTGCGGGGAGGCGGCCGCACGCCGTCCACCGCCACGCCGGCCGGGCGGGGCTGTGGCCGCGTCGCGTGCTGCCGTGTCGCCGGGTCCTGGCGCGGCGCCGGCTCGTACTGCCGCGTGTGCTCCGGGTATGGCGAGTCGGGGTAGGGCTCGTAGCCGTTCGACGGTTGCGGGGGCAGGTGGGCCGTCCGTCCGGAGGCACTCGGGCCGCCGACCCCTGCGGTGCCCGCGCCCACGTTCAGCGCGTCGAGCCGCTCGGCACGCTCTTCCTGCGCGAGCAGCAGATCGCGGATCTGGGTGAGCAGCTCGACGTCGGTCGACTCGGCCGGACCGTCCTCCTCGCCGCGGCGGCGACGCTCCTGCAGCCACTTCATCGGGAAGACGACCAGGAAGTAGATCACCGCGGCCGTGATGAGGAACGTGATGATCGCGTTCAGGAAGCTCGCGTAGTCGAGCTGCACCTCGTCGGTGAGCGGGATCGTCCCGGGCGGGATGGCGTTCTCCCCGCCGGAGAACAGCCGCAGCAACGGCTCGAGGAACGACTTGGTGAACGACGTCACCACGGCCGTGAACGCGGCACCGATCACGACCGCGACGGCGAGATCCACGACGTTGCCGCGGAGCAGGAAGTCCTTGAAGCCCTTGAGCATGCTCGCTCCTCGCACGAGGGGTCGGGCGGTCCGCCGAACGACCATAGACACCGCGGTCCGGGCACCGGTCACCCCCCGGGGTGAGCCGGGCCGACCGCCGTCGTGTCCGTCCCGCCCTCCGGCCGACCAGGCGTCAGGACCTCTCGATCAGGCGCTCCAGGAACTCGCCCGCCTCGCGGGCCGCGCGCTCGACGTCGCGCTCCGCGATGGCGTCGACCAGGCCGCCGTGCGAGACGTCCCGGTCGGTCCCGACGGTGTCCGGCATCGTCGTCGCGACGCTGCCCGCGACCGTCTCGACCACACCGCGGTACAGCTCCGCGAGCAGCGCGTTGCCGGAGCAGCGGACGACGGCCATGTGGAAGTCGGTGTCCGCGCGGGCGGCCCGCTCGATCGTCTCCGCACCTCCGTCCGCCACGGCGGCGACGGCGGCGTCCCGTTCGGCCTCGGCCTCGCGCAGGGCGGCGAGGTCGTCGTCGGTGCGCCGGGCGGCGGCCATCCGGGCCGCCTCGACCTCCAGCGTGCGACGGACCTCCAGCACGTCGCGCAGCTCGCGCCCGCACAGCGTGCGCAGCGCGCCGGAGAGCTCGCTGGTCGCGCGGACGTAGGTGCCGTCGCCCTGGCGGACCTCGAGCAGGCCGCTGTGCGCCAGCGCGCGGACGGCCTCGCGCACCGTGTTCCGTCCGACCTCTAACGTCGCCGACAGCTCCGCCTCGGGCGGGATGCGGTGGCCGACCGGCCACTCGCCGGACGAGATCGCGTCCCGCAGCTGCTCGATCACCTGACCGACGAGGCCGCCACGGCGCGTTGTGACCAGAGGCACCAGCTCATCCTCTCATCCGAACATCCTATGTTTGGCAGAATACCCGAACGTGACGATCGCGGACCGGGAGACACGAGCGGAAGAACTGGTCGGAACCGGGGCGGCCGAGTGGGCCGACCGGCGGGCCGCCCTGATCGGTACCCCACTGCTGATCGTCGGCGTCGCGCTCGCGGCGTCGAACCTCCGTCCGGCCGTCACGAGCATGGCCTCGGTGCTCGGCGAGGTCCGCGACGATCTCGGTGCCGGCTCGGCGTGGGCGAGCCTGCTCACGGCCGTCCCGACGATCTGTTTCGGCCTCGCCGCGATCGCCGCTCCGCTGCTCGGGCGCCGGTACGGGATGGCAAGGGCGGTCGCGATCGCGCTCTCCGTGCTCACCGTCGGGTCCGTCCTGCGGGTCGTCGACGGGCCGTGGGTCGTGCTCGGTGGCACGTTCGTCGCCGCGAGCGGCATCGCGATCGGCAACGTGCTGATCCCGGTCGTGGTCAAGGAGTCGTTCCCGCACGCCGTCGGACGCGTCACGGGTGTCTACACCGCAGCGCTCGCCGCGGGCGGTGGCATCGGAGCGGCGTTCACCCCGCCGCTGGAGTCGCTGCTCGGCGGGTGGCGCGGCGCCGTCGGGGCGTGGGCGGCGCTCTCCGCGGCCGCGCTGGTCGTGTGGCTGTTCGGTGCCCGCCACGGGCGGTCGGGCGGGCAGGCGTCGGCCGCACCCGTCCGTGCCCGGTCGATCTTCCGTAGCCCTCTGGCCTGGGCGATCACGGCGTTCTTCGGCCTGCAGGCGTGCGTCGCCTACACGGCGATGGGGTGGCTGTCCGAGCTGTTCGTCAGCCAGGGCGTCACCCGCACCGACGCCGGGCTGATGCTCGCGCTGATCAACCTGATCGGTATCCCGCTGAGCTTCGTCGTGCCGCCGATCGCGCTGAACCGGCGTTCCCAGTCCGGCTGGATCGTGGCGCTGGCCTGCTGTTCGCTGCTGTCGATCGCCGGGCTCGCGTTCGCCCCGGTCGCGACGCCGTGGCTGCCGTGGGTCTGGACGGTCCTGCTGGGCGTCGGGATGGCCGTGTTCCCGCTCGGGCTCGGCGTGATCACGCTGCGCACGCGCGTGTCGTCGGAGACGACCGACCTGTCCGCGATGGCGCAGGGCGTCGGCTACCTGGTGGGTGCGTCCGGCCCGTTCCTGTTCGGCGTCCTGCATGGTGTGACCGGCGGCTGGGCCGCGTCGCTGGCGCTGCTGGGCGCCGTCGTCGTGGCCGAGATGGTGCTCGGGTGGATCGCCGGACGACCGCGCTTCGTGTGAGCGTGCACGTGGCCTGACCACGGGAAATCGGGTGTTGCGCCGGTGCTACCGTCGATCGGTACCCACGCACGGCCCGGAGGAGAAGCCCGTGACCGACACCGCCCTTCCCCCGGCAGGGGGCGCGGCGCGACTGGTCGATGCGACCGGTCCCTACTTCGGCCGTTTCGGCGGGCGTTTCGTGCCGGAGGCGCTCGTCGCGGCGCTCGACGAGCTCGACGCCGCGTTCCGGGACGCTATGGCCGACGAGGAGTTCACCGGCCGGCTGGCCGAGCTGCACCGCACGTACTCCGGCCGCCCCAGCCTGCTCACCGAGGCGCCGCGGTTCGCCGCGCACGCGGGCGGCGCGCGGGTCTTCCTCAAGCGCGAGGACCTGAACCACACCGGCTCGCACAAGATCAATAACGTGCTGGGTCAGGCGCTGCTCACGCAGCGGATGGGCAAGACCCGGGTGATCGCCGAGACCGGGGCGGGACAGCACGGCGTCGCGTCCGCGACGGCGGCGGCGCTGCTCGGGCTCGACTGCGTCGTCTACATGGGCGAGGTGGACACCGAGCGCCAAGCCCTGAACGTCGCGCGGATGCGGCTGCTCGGCGCCGAGGTGCGTCCGGTCGCCTCCGGCTCCCGGACGCTCAAGGACGCGATGAACGAGGCCATGCGCGACTGGGTCACCAATGTCGCGGACACCCACTACCTGATCGGCTCCGTCGCGGGCCCGCACCCGTTCCCGGCCATGGTCCGCGACTTCCAGCGGATCATCGGCGTGGAGGCCCGTCAGCAGATGCTGGACACGGTCGGGCGGCTGCCGGACCTGGTGTGCGCGTGCGTCGGCGGCGGGTCGAACGCGATGGGGATCTTCCACGCGTTCCTCGACGACGCGGGCGTCGAGCTCGTCGGCTGCGAGGCCGGGGGAGAGGGCGTGACGACCGAGCGGCACGCGTCGTCGATCGGCGGCGGGGACGTCGGCGTGCTGCACGGGTCGCGCAGCTTCATCCTGCAGGACGCCGACGGGCAGACCCGGGAGAGCCACTCGATCTCCGCGGGACTGGACTACCCGGGCGTCGGGCCGGAGCACTCGTGGCTGCACGAGCTCGGCCGCGCGCGCTACGAGTCGGTCACCGACGACGAGGCGATGCAGGCGTTCCGGCTGCTGTGCCGCACCGAGGGGATCATCCCGGCGATCGAGAGCGCGCACGCGCTGGCCGGGGCCCTGCGCGAGGCCGAGCGCCTCGGCCCGGACGGCGTGATCCTGGTGAACCTGTCCGGCCGCGGCGACAAGGACGTGGACACCGCCGCGACGTACTTCGACCTCGTCGACGACGACGGCGCCGCGCACACCGACGAGACGGTCCGATGAGCGCCGCCGACGTTCTTCTTCCCGCGGAGGCGGAATGAGTACCGCGGAGCGGCTGGCCGCCACCCGCGCCGAGGGCAGGGCCGCGCTGATCGGCTACCTGCCGGTGGGCTTTCCGGACGTCGACACGTCGGTCTCCGCGATGCGGGCGATGGTCGAGTCCGGGGTGGACGTCGTCGAGATCGGGCTGCCGTACTCCGACCCGCTGATGGACGGCCCGGTGATCCAGCGCGCCACGCAGGCCGCACTGGACGGAGGTGCCCGCACGACCGACTGTTTCGTCGCCGTGCGCGGCGTGGCCGAGGCCGGAGCCCCCGCCCTCGTCATGACGTACTGGAACCTGATCGACCGATACGGCGTCGAGCGGTTCGCCGGCGACCTCGCCGAGGCGGGCGGGTCCGGCCTGATCACGCCCGACCTGCTCCCGGACGAGGCAGGCGAGTGGCTCGCGGCGTCCGACAAGCACGACCTGGACCGCGTGTTCCTCGTCGCCCAGACGTCGACGCCGCAGCGGCTCGCGTCGACGGCCGGCTTCAGCCGCGGGTTCCTCTACGTCGCCTCGCTGATGGGCGTCACCGGCGTGCGGTCGGTCGGCGCGGAGGCCGAGGACCTGGTCGCCCGCTGCCGTGCGGTCACCGACATCCCGCTGTGCGTCGGCCTGGGCGTCCGGACCGCGCAGCAGGCGGCCGACATCGCGCGCTACGCCGACGGCGTGATCGTCGGCACCGCGTTCGTGCAGGCACTGGCCGACGGCGGCGTGGACGCCGTCGGCGCGCTGGCGAAGGAACTCGCCGCAGGCGTCCGCGGCGGCTGACCTGCGCGGCCTCTCCCACCACCGTCCGACCGCCGGACCGGCGATGACCGCCGGACCGGCGATGACCGCCGGACCGGCGATGATCGCCGGTCCGGCCCGGATCCGCGCCGCTGACGACGTCGATCCGCCCAGAACCGGTGATCATGTCGGCGGGTGCCGGCCGTGATCGGCGCTCTGGCGAGCATCCGTGCCATGGGCGGCGCCGATCCGCGCCGAACCGGTGACCACGCGGCCCGGCCCGCGGAGCGTCGATCGGCGTCGCATCGGTCCTCGCAGGCGCTCGGGCGGCCCCGCAGGCCTGGCGCGGCATGCGGGGTCGGAGCGTCCCCTGGGAGGTACACGGTCGCTCCCGCTCGGCGGATGCGCGTCGCCGGGCCGGGCAGCCGGTCGGGTCCCCGCGCCGACCGTGCCGGACGTCCCGGCCACCTCGGCGGGTGCGCCGTCCGGCGTGCGAGCGGTCCGTTATGGACCGGTTTCTGAGAGTGCGCGCGCTGTCCGGACGCCACTGCTGAGCCGAACAGACGAACGCCGTCCCGCTCGTCGCGCTGCGCGACGCGGACGGCGGTCACGGTGTTCAGAGACGCAACCCCGGTGCCGGATGGCTTCCTATCGTCGTCCCCGTCGCGCCGCGGTCGCTCCCCCAACGATCCCGCGGTGCGGTCGGCACCGGGCCGAACCCCCGCGCCCCGGTGTGCTCCCCGAAGCGGAAGTGAACCGATGACCCACGCTCGTTCCATCCTGCCCGGACGCGCCCACCGGCGCGCTCCCGGCCCCTCGTTCCCCGGACGGCCGCGGCTGGACCGCAGGTGACCGCGCCGGTCCCCGGCCGGGACCGGCAGCGCGACGCCGACGCGTGGGAGTCCCACCGCCGTGCCCGACGGATCTGGGCGGCGGTACTGGTGTTCCTGCTGGCCGGCCCGGCGCTGCTGTGGGCGGTCACGTCAGGGCCGCAGCCGGTGTGGCACGAGCTGTCCGAGGTCACCGGCCTGGTCGCGCTGTCCGCGCTGGTCGTGACGGCGACGCTGCCGTCGCGGGTGCGCGGCCTGAGCCGGGCGCTCGGCCTGGAGACGCTGCTCGACCTGCACCGCCAGCTGGGCGTCGTGACCGGTGCCGCCGTCGCACTGCACCTGGCCTGCGTGATCGCCGCCGACCCGTCGCGCATCGGTCTGCTGCTGCCGCTGATCGCACCGGCGCGGGCCCAGGCGGCCGTGTTCGGCTCGGTCGCGCTCGGTGTGCTGCTCCTGCTCGCGCTGCGGCGGCATCGCTCGTCGCAGCCGCACGAGATCTGGCGGTGGGTGCACCTGGTGCTGGCCGCCGCCGTCGTCGGTGGGGCGGCGCTGCACGTGCTCTGGCTGGGCAACATGGTGGCCGACCCGCTGATGGGCCCGGTGCTGGCCGTGCTCGGCCTGCTGCTGACGGCCGTGCTGGTGTTGCGCTGGGGCCTGCGGGGGGTGTTCGAGCACGAGGGGCGGATGGTCGTCCGGGCCGTGCGTCGCGAGAGCGCGACCGTCAGCACACTCGTTCTCGCCGGACGAAGCAGGCACGCCAGTGCCTGGTTCCGGCCCGGCCAGTTCGCGTGGCTGCGCCTGGAGCGGTACTCCGTCGAGGAGCACCCGTTCACGATCGCGTCCAGCGCGCACGAGGCGGGGCGCGTCGAGTTCACGCTCCGGCACACCGGGGACTTCGCCGACCGCCTCCGCCGCCTGCCCCGCGGATCGACGGTCTGGGTGGACGGTCCGTACGGCTCGTTCACGACGGACGCCGTGCCCAGCGCCGGGTACGTGCTGATCGCCGGTGGCGTCGGGATCACGCCGATGATGAGCATGCTGCGCACCGCGGCCGACCGCGGCGACCCGCGCCCGTACCGGCTCGTGGTGCACGCCCGCGACCGCGCCGACCTGCTGTTCCGCGCCGAGCTCTCCCAGCTGCGGACCCGGTTGGACCTGGAGGTCACCGAGGTTCTGCGACGGCCGGAGCTGGACTGGGACGGCGCCACCGGACCGATCGACACGGCACTGCTGGCCGCCGTCCTGACCGATCTCAACACGCCCGGGACACGCCTCGACTACTTCATCTGCGGCCGGCCATCCCTGGTCACCGACGTCCTGAACACGCTCGCGGCCCTCGGCGTCCCGAACGACCGGGTGCACACCGAGCAGTTCGCGCCCCTCTGAGCCGAGAGGTACCACTCGTATGTCCCGCCGGATTCCGGCTTCGTTGCGCTGGACGATCCTCGCCGCCCTGCTCGGTGTGGGTGTCCTCGTGCTCGCCCAGTCCTGGAGCGCCGTCGCGCCCGCGGCGGACACGGGCTGGACGGAGACGCGTTGGGGACCGCTCGGCCCGGCCGACCGCGACCTGTTGCAGAGGGTCCGGCTGGCCGGTCTCTGGGAGGCACCGACCGGGCAGCAGGCCGAGCAGCGCGCCAGCTCGCCCGCCGTCAAGGAGGTCGGGCGGCACCTCGCGACCGAGCACGCTGACCTGGACAACCAGGTCCGCACGGTCGCCGACCAGCTGGGTGTCCTGCTCCCGAGCCGGCCGAACGACCAGCAGCTCGGGTGGATGAACGACCTGTCCGGCCGCGGCGGCACCGACTACGACAAGGCGTTCGTCCAGATCGTCCGGGCCGCCCACGGCCAGATCCTCCCGCTGATCGCCCAGGTGCGGGCAGGAACCCGCAACGACCTCATGCGTCAGTTCGCGACGACCGGCGACCAGTTCGTCTCGCGGCACATCGACTACCTCGAGAGCACCGGGCTCGTCGACTACGCGGCCCTTCCAGCACCCCCCGACCCGGCACCGGCCACGCCGCCGCGCCCGATGTCGAGCCTGGTCGTACCGGGCATCGTCGTTCTCGGCGCGCTGCTGGCGACCGTCGGCCTGCTGACGACCCTGCGGCGGCGCAGCCGCACCGATCCCGAACCGGTCCCGCTCGGCGCGCGCCTGCGGGCGGCGCGGGAGTTGATCCCGTTGCCGCGCGGGGGCCGGGAGGAACCACCGCAACCCGTTGTGCGGCACGGTCTTCCGATCGGACCACCGGACCCGTGGGACGAGCTCAACACCGTCCCGGTCACCGGCCCCCAACGCCTGGTCCCGCCGGACGAGGCCGACCCACCCGTCATCACCGGCGTCCGTCGACGCCACACCCGCCACACCCCGAGGAGCTCCCGATGACCCGACACACACAGCGCCGACGGATCGTCGTCGCCACCGTCGTCTCCGGCGCCCTGCTGCTGGTCGGCCCCGCCGCCTACGGCGTGGCGACCGCCGCCGACAAGATCGACAACCCGGCCGCGTCGTCGTCGCAGAACCCCGGCGACGACCAGGACCAGGACGGCTCGGGCGATGGGAGCGACGGGCAGTCCGGCAACAGCGGGGACGGCTCGGAAAGCACCAAGGACCAGCAGGGCCAGGGCGACCAGAACCAGGACGGCCAGAACGGCGGCGACCAGAAGCAGGACGGCCAGGGTCAGAACGGCTCGGGTCAGGACGGCAAGGACGAGAAGAACGACGACCCCAACGGGCTCGGCGTCCTCGCCACCGACTGTTCCGGCAGCACGCTGCAGCCGCACGACGGGTTCCAGAACGGCAACCGGTGCGTCAGCACGGCGTTCGGCGAGGTCGGCACGCAGGACAAGAACCCGTCGCTGCTCATCACGAGCGCTCCGACCCAGGTCTCGCCGGGGCAGGGCTTCCAGCTGACCGTCAGCACCCGCAACCTCATCCGCGACCGGTTCCTGGCCGCCGCGAAGGGCGGCTACTACAAGGAGTCCTCGCTGCTCAACGGCCAGGGCCTGCAACGAGGCCACTTCCACACGGCGTGTCGGGTCCTGCCGAACGCCGACGAGGCGCCGGATGCCGCACCGAAGCCCGAGTTCTTCCTCGCCACCGAGGACGGCAGCGGTTCCGCCACCCCGGACAAGGTCACGATCGACGTGCCGGGTGTGCAGCAGGCGGGCGACCTGCAGTGCTCGTCGTGGGCCGGTGACGGCTCGCACCGCATCCCGATGATGCAGCGCGCCGACCAGACGCCCGCGTTCGACTCCGTCCGCGTCAAGGTCGGCTGACCCGCACCACCACGTGACACCGGCATCCCCCGGGAGGACCCATGCCGATCCGAGGACCACTGGCGACACTGCTCGCGGTCGCCGCCACCGGCGCCGCGGTGGTCGCGACGAACGTCGTCCTGACCTCTGGACCGTCCGATGTGGAGCAGCCGACGGCCGCCCTGTCGGCGAGCCAGAGCGCGTACGGCCCCGGCGCGGCTGCCCCCGCACCGGCCGCCCCCGCGGCTCCGGCGGCGCCCGCCGCGGCACCGGCCCGTTACGACGGCCGCACGGCCGGTGACGAGGTCACCGTCCAGGTCACCGTCGACGGCGACCAGGCCAAGGCCTACATCTGCAGCAGGGACAAGGGCATCGAGAGCTGGGTGAAGGGCACCGTCGCCGACGGGAAGATGCAGCTCAGCGGCGACGACGGCGCATCGGTCGATGCGACCTCGGACGGCAAGGCGGTGTTCGGCACGGCCACGGCGAAGGGCAAGAGCTGGCCGTTCGCCGCCGCGGTGAGCAAGGACGCCGCGCCCGCCGCCGGGTCGGCCCCCGCGCCGTCCGCGCCCGCCGCGCCGGCCCAGCCGCAGCAACAGGCGCCCGCCGAGCAGCCGGCACCGGAGTCGTCGTACAGCAGTGGGGGGTACTGAGATGCCTCGATCACGGACCGACAGCCGCGTGACCGACCCGCACGGGATCCCTCCGGTTCCGTCCGATGTGGAGCCGGGTATCCCGCGCCAGCGGACCGACCGCCCGGTCCACGACCCGTGGGACCCGGCGTACGTCCCGGACCCGCGACACCCGGCGGCGTACCCCGGCGACCGGCTCGCCGACGGGCCGCGCGACGAGTGGCGCGCCGAGGAGCGCTACCCGGACGCGTTCCACGTCGACGACCCGTACACCCGCCACGGCGGCGACGCCTACGCGCGGGACACGGCCGTCGACCGTCCCGCGGGTCGTCGCCCCCGGCGCCGGGCCGCGGCGCAGGAGCGGCCGCGGCGCGCCCGACGCCCGCAGCCGGAGCGGCCGCCGCACGCGGACACGCTCGTCCGCACCCCGGACGAGCTGGAGCGCGACGGCGGCGGGCTGCGGTTCATGACCGTCGCCGTCCCGGTGGCCGTCGGGTCGCTGGTCGCGGTCGGGATCGGGGTGTGGGCCCGCACGAGCGACGCCACCGGTGTCGCGGTGAACATCGCCGGGTTCTCCAGCGCGGGAGCGGTGAAGACCTGGCTGGCCACGCTGGCGTTGGTGTTCGCGCTCGTCCAGCTGTGGACGGCGATGGTGATGCGCGGGCGCATCGGCTCGGGGCCGGGCGCGCGGACCGCGATGGTGCACCGGTGGTCCGGCCGGATCGCCGTGCTGGTCACGGTGCCGGTGGCGGTGCAGTGCCTGATCGCCATGGGCTGGTCCGGCGCGACGCCGCGGACGCTCGTGCACTCGCTGCTCGGCTGCCTGTTCTACGGCGCGTTCGTGACGAAGATGCTGCTGCTGCGACGGCGCGGCGTGCCGGGATGGGTGATCGCCGTCAGCGGTGGGCTGCTCCTGGCCGTGCTCGCCGGCATCTGGCTCACCTCGGCGCTCTGGTTCTTCGGCACGAAGGGCCTGACGTTCTGACGCCGTGACGCAGGCCGACCGTTCCACCCGACCCTGGAGGAGTCCCTCCGACGTGACCACCACCGACACCATCGCCCTGACCCGCCGGTCGCTGCTGGCTGCGGGGGGTGCGCTCTGTGCGACCTGCGCCGCGGGCTGCGCGACGTACGGGACGCAGAGCGCGGCACCGTCGTCCCCCGCCCCTGCGCAGTCCCCGCAGTCCGCCGCACCCGCCCCGCAGCAGGCCGCGCCCGCCGGGATCGCCGCCGTCGCCGACATCCCGGTCGGCGGCGGGACGGTGTTCGCCGACCAGGGCGTCGTCGTCACCCAGCCGACGCAGGGGACGTTCGCCGCGTTCGACGCGACCTGCCCGCACGCGGGCTGCAAGGTCAACGAGGTGGTCGACGGGTCGATCTCGTGCCCGTGCCACGGCAGCAAGTTCGCCGTCGCCGACGGCGCCCCGACCACCGGCCCCGCCACCACCGCGCTGGGCCCCCGGCAGGTCTCGGTCCAGGGCGACCGGATCGTCCTGGCCTGAGGAGGAGAACAGTGACACGCGTTCACCGCACCGTCGGTACCGCGATCGCCGGAGCCGCGCTGCTGGCCGCGCTCGCCGGCTGCGGCGGCACCCCGGCACCGGCCCCGACGGCTGCCGAGAGCCACACGGGCTCGCACACCATGGCCGACGGGCAGTCCATGTCGGACAGCGAGATGGCCGGCATGGAGGGCATGGACATGTCCGGGCACGGCGGCGACGGCCTCGCGCTCTGGGCGACCCAGAAGGCGGGTGGCACGGTCATGGTCACCGACGGGGACGGCAACCCGCTCTACCGCTCGAAGGCCGACGGGACGGCTCCGTCCCGCTCGTCCTGCGAGGGACCCTGCGTGGCGCAGTGGCAGCCGGTCACCGTCCAGCCCGGCGAGACGCCCGACCTGCTCGGGGTCCAGCAGGCGGCGGTCGGGATGCTGAAGCGCGCCGACGGCGGGACGCAGCTGACGCTCGGCGGCGCGCCGCTCTACCGGCACGCGGGCGAGGCCGTGCAGCAACCCGACCCGAAGCAGTTCGCCGCGCAGGGCTGGTACATCGTGAACCCGAGCGGTCAGCCGGTGACGTGACCGGACGGGACCTACGGTGGAGGCCGTGGAACCGGACCAGGACGCCGTCGATCTCGCGCACCGGATGTTCGACCTCGCCCGCGAGGGGGCGACCCGGGAGCTGGCCGCCTACGTCGACGCCGGCGTGCCGGTGAACCTGACCGACCCGAAGGGCGACACGTTCCTCATCCTGGCCGCGTACCACCGGCACGCGGACACGGTCGCGGCGCTGCTGGAACGCGGCGCCGACCCGGCCCGGACGAACGACCGCGGCCAGACCGCGCTGGCCGCGGCCACGTTCGCGCAGTCCGCCGAGTCCGTCGGCGCGCTCCTCGACGCCGGCGCCGACCCGTCGCAGGGCAGCCCCTCCGCGCGCGAGACGGTCCGCTTCTTCGGCCTGGACGCCATGGCGGACCTGCTCCGGCGGCGGGCGTGACCACACCCGGTGCCCGACCACGGCGCCGGACCCGTGCGGGCGACCTGCCACCTCACGTCGTGCCTGCTGCTGTCCACGGTCGCCCCGGTCGCTCTCACCTCTGCGCGGCGCGGGCGGTGGCACGGTCGAGCGCCCGGGCGACGAGCTCGCTCACCAGGTGCCGCTTGTACTCGACCGGCCCCCGCTGGTCGGCCACCGGCCGGCACGTGGTGGCGGCGATCCGGCCGGCCTCCGCGAACGCCGCCGGGTCCGCGGCACGTCCGTGGAGGTACCGCTCCGCGTCCGGCGCGGTGAACTGCGGTGCCCCGACGGCGGTCAGGCCCAGTCCGGCGTCGACGATCGTCCCGGCCCGGAGCCGGACGACGGCGCCCGCGGCGGCGACGGCCCAGTCCCCGGCGCGTCGGTTGACCTTCAGGTAGGCGCTGCCCGTCCCGGGGGGTAGCGGCACCCGCAGCTCGACCAGGACCTCGGCCGCTCCGACGGCGGTGCGGTACGGCCCGTCGAAGAACTCACGCACCGGCACCGTGCGCTCGCCGGACCCGCCGCGGATCACGGCCGTCGCGCGGAGCGCCGTGAACGCGCCGGACAGGTCCTCGGACGGGTCGGCCTGGCAGAGCGAGCCGCCGACCGTTCCCCGGTTGCGCACGACCGGGTCGGCGATCACCCGCTCCGCGTCCACGAGCATCGGGACGTGCTCGGCGACCAGCGGCGACTCGAGCAGCTCCGTGTGCCGGGTCAGCGCGCCGATCCGGAGCTCGGAGTCCCGCACCTCGATCCCGGCGAGCTCGGTCAGCTCGTTGATGTCGACGAGCATCTCCGGCTGGGCGAGCCGGAGCTTCATCATCGGGATCAGGCTGTGCCCGCCGGCCACCAACCGGCACTCCGGCCCGTGGCGCGTGAGCAGCGCGACGGCGTGCTCGACGTCGGTGGCCCGCTGGTACTCGAAGTGGGCGGGGACCTGCACGGCACCTCCTCCCTCGTCGCGGCGGAGCCCCATGGTGTTCCCCGGTCGCGGTGTCCGGCAAGACCTCCGGGCTCTGCCGGCCTCAGTTCCAGATCGTCACGTAGATCGGTGGACGGAACCGGGAGGGCGGGACGCCGGAACCGGGCGAGCGGAGCAGCTTCATCGCCTCCGGCGTGCTGAGGAAGTGCCGCATCGAGCCGGCCGCGGCCGACCGCCGGTCCAGCGTGAGGGTGGTGGCGTGCCAGACCACCTCCTTGGGCGTTCCCGGGACGTCGACGACGGCGAGCTCACGTCGTCGCGTCCGGTGCACGGCCAGGTGCGCCAGCGCGGGCGTGACACCGGCGCCGCCCGCGGCGGCGTCCCAGGCCGCGGTCTGGTTGGGGAACACCCGCAGCCGCGACTCCGGTATCCCGAGCGCGCGCAGCAGGCGGGCGACGTCGGTACCCGGGTCGGTCGCCTCGGAGTCCACGAGCCACGACCAGTCCACCGGAGCACCGCGCAGGCGGGTCCCCGGCGCTCCGAGGACCACCATCTGGGCCCGGAAGATCGGTTCGCTGACCAGACCCATACCGCGGTCGCCGGACAGGTCCGGGCCGAGCGCGACGTCGGCCAGACGCTGGGAGACCAGCGCCGACATCTCGGAGGTGGCGGCGACTCCCGTGGACACCTCGATGCGCCCCGAGGACCGCGCGCCGAACGCCTCCGCGAGCGGGCCGAGCACGAACTCGACCGCCGAGCTCGTCGCCACCAGGCGTAGCGGCTCCGGGGCGCCGTTCGCCGAGCGGACCGCCGTCTCGGCCTCCGCGCCGAGAGCCACCACCTGCGCAGCGATCGTGAGGAGGCGTTGCCCGCCGGGGGTCATCACCATGCCGCTGCCGCCGCGGGTGAGCAGCGGGTCACCGAGATACTTGCGCAGCGCCGCGATCGCCTGCGAGACGGCGGGCTCGCTGACCGAGAGCGCGTCCGCGGCCGCCTTGACCGATCCCAGACGCGCCACCAGGACGAACGCGGACAGCTGCGTCAACGTCATGTCGATCAGTCTCGCGTGCCGGGAGATATGGGTACATCGAAACCTAAGTGATCGGTTATCTACCGGTGGTGTGCCCGGCGGGGCTGCGGGACCATGTGCTGTCGTCCCAAGGGCGGGAAAGGGAGGAGCGGAGATGGCATCCGACGACGGCGGCGACGCCGGTGACGGCCAGGGTCTCGGCGTGCTCCGCGAGATCTGGTCGGCGAACGCGCAGAGCAGCGAGCAGGTCGAGGAACAGCTGCGCGGCAGCCGCACCAAGGTGTGCCGGAACATGCGAACGATCGGGTTCGGCGCGATGGCCCACGACGAGCCCGCGGGGGAGGACGGCACGAACACCCCCGTCGACACCGACATGCGGGCCGCGTGGCGGGAACAGCTCCGCAACGAGGGCAAGCTGCACCCGAACAGTGTGAGCGTCGGCGCGATGACCGAGTCCGGCGGACTCGACCACCGTCGGCATGACTGATCCCGGGCGCCCCGCGTCGCGCCCGACGACGGGGCCCGCGGCATGACGGCGCCGACCTCGGTCGCCGACCTGACGCAGCGGTTGCGAGACGGCGGCTACCTGGCCGACCGGGGCCTGGCCACGGCCGTGCACGTCGCGCTCTCGTTGAACCGCCCGATCCTGCTCGAGGGCGAGGTCGGGGTCGGCAAGACCGAGCTGGCCAAGACCCTGTCCTCGGTGCTCGACCGCACGCTCATCCGGCTGCAGTGCTACGAGGGGATCGACACCGGCCAGGCCATCTACGAGTGGGACTACGCCCGGCAGATGCTCTACATCCGGGCGATGTCCGAGCAGGACACCCGCCGCGAGGCGGAGGCCCCGGACCGTGTCGTGTCCGCCCTGTTCGGGCCCGATTTCCTGGTCGAGCGACCGCTCCTGTCGGCCGTGCGGGCCGGCTCCCGCGCGGTGCTGCTGATCGACGAGGTGGACCGGGCCGACGACGAGTTCGAGGCCTTCCTGCTGGAGCTGCTCGCCGAGTTCCAGGTGACCATCCCCGAGGTGGGGACGATCCGGAGCGACGACCCGCCGCTGGTGCTGCTCACCTCGAACCGCACCCGGGAGCTGCACGACGCGCTCAAGCGGCGGTGCCTGTACCACTGGCTGGACTACCCGCCGGTCGAGCGCGAGGTCGAGATCGTCACCGTCCGCGAGCCGGGTGTCCCGGAGGCGCTGGCGCGCAAGGTCGTGACCGCCGTGAACCGGCTGCGCGAGATGGACCTGGCCAAGCCGCCCGGTGTGGCGGAGAGCATCGACTGGGCCCGGACGCTGAACTTCCTCGGTGAGGATCTCGACCCGGACGCGGCAGGGCTCACGCTCGGCACCGTGGTGAAGGACCACGACGACGAGGAGTTCGTCCGGTCCCGTCTCGACGATCTCACCGCCCCGACGTGACCGCCGACCCGGGAACCGACCTGGTCCGGATCCTGGCGCGGTTCGCCCGGCGGTTGCGCGGTGAGGGCATGACGATCGGGTCCGGCGACGTGCTGGCCTTCAGCGCCGCAGCCGGCACGCTGGATCCGGCCGACCTCGTCGACCTGTACTGGGCAGGGCGGGTGTCGCTCGTCAGCCGCCGCGAGGACATCGACCTCTACCACCGCGTGTTCACGGAGTTCTTCCTGGACGCGCAGAACCCGGTGGAAGAGCTGGTGCGGGTGAACGCGACCACCGAGTCGGCCACCGAGTCGGCCGTGGAGATCCCCGCCGCCGAGCCCGGCGACGACGAGGAGGAGGACGAGGCGGGCAGGCTCGGGCTGGTCGCGTCCAATGTGGATCTGCTGCGCTCCCGGTCCTTCGCCGCGTGCTCCGACGACGAGCTCGCCGCACTGCGCCGGATCATGGCCACGATCCGGCTGTCCCCGCCGCGACGGCGGACCCGCCGGACCCGCCCGGCGCGGTCCGGTCCCGTGCCGCACATGCGGGCGACGTTGCGTCGGAGCCTGCGCTCGCACGGCGTGCCGGTGGAGCTCGCCTGGCGACGGCGCCGGATGCGGATGCGGCCGCTCGTGCTGATCCTGGACATCTCGGGCTCGATGGCCGACTACTCGCGCGCGCTGCTGCAGTTCGCGCACACCACCCAGCGGGCCTCCCGCTCGCTGTTCCGGGTGGAGGTGTACTGCTTCGGCACCCGCCTCACGCACCTGTCCGACCCGTTGCGCACCCGGCGCCCGGACGACGCGTTGCGGCGGGCCGCGGAGCGGGTGGTCGACTGGGAGGGCGGCACGCGGATCGGGGACTCGCTGGACGAGTTCGTCCGGCGCCACGGCCGGCGCGGGGCCGCCCGCGGTGCGGTCGTGGTCATCTGCTCGGACGGGCACGACCGGGGGTCGCCCGACGTGCTGGAGTCGGCGATGCAGCGCCTGTCCCGGCTCTGCCACCGGGTCGTCTGGGTCAGCCCGCACGCCGGCGGGCACGGGCGGCGGGAACCGCAGCCGGTGGGCATGATGGTGGCGGAACCACACGTGGACGTGGTGCTGTCCGGTCACGATCTGGACAGCCTGGAACGGCTGGCCGGACTGCTGCCGACGCTGCGCTGAGCCGGGATCGGCACGAGGAACGAGGGGTGAGCGTGCGCTGGAGCGTGAGCGTGCATGCCGAGGGTGACCGGACGATCACCCACGACGAGGTGCTGCGGCTGGCCGATGCCGTCGCCGTGCACCAGGGGGTGGCCAGCGGCATCGGCACCCCGGGCTACGGGGCGCAGATCGTGGTCGACGCGGACACCGAGCCGGAGGCGGTCGGGCGCGGTCGGGTGGTGTTCGCCGAGGTGGTGGAGGAGGCCGGCCTGCCCGGCTTCCCGATCGTGCGGGTGGACGCGATCAGCGAAGAGGCGGACGCCGATCCGGACGTCGTGCCGTGATCCGCCTCGGGTCGCTGGCCGGATACGCGTTCTCCGGCCCCCGGTTGCTCGGTGGCTGGACCCCGCCCGCCGCGCCGGCGGTCTACGCCATCCTCTACAAGCCCGACCCGGATCGCGACCGGTTCGCGGTGATCTACGTCGGGTACTGCGACGACCTCGCGACCGAGGGGCTCCCGTTCCGGCACCGGAGCAGTCCCTGCTGGGTCAAGCGGGCCGGTTCCAAGTGGAACCTGCACATCGCGACCTTGGAGGTGCCCGGTGGGGGGCCCGGGCACCGGAGGATGATCGCCGAGGAGCTCGTCGGGATGTACGAGCCGCACTGCAACGACGAGCGGTTCGACGCGTCATGGCGGGACGAGTGGATCGGCGCCTACTCCGACGCACCGAGCACCGCCCCGCTGCCGCCGCACGGCAACTGACCGGCACGTCCTCCGTACGCGGCAGCGGCGCCGGCCCCGGGGATCCGGGGCCGGCGCCGCTCACCCGGCGGTGATGCGGTCGGAGGGGGTGCGACCGATCAGCCGCTGGGCCGGTAGCCCACGGCTTCGGCGAGTCGGGAGCGGCGGCGGCCCGATGCCGGGACGGCCACGGAGGGCCGCGGCGGCGCAGGGGTCACGCTGCCCACGATGTTCTCGGCGAAGCCGTAGAGCAGTGGTAGCGCGCCGGCGACGGTGCCGCCGGAGCGGTTGATGTGCTCGAGGCCGGGCTGGATCGCCTCCGCGTCGGAGTCGATCCGTCGCACGGATTCGGAGCACTCCTCCAGGTTGGTGGCCACCCGGGTCAGCAGGGTGCCGACCCAGAACAGGTAGAACGCCAGCCCGGCGATCAGCGCGACGACCGCGAGGACCGACAGGACGATCAGCAGGGTCATCACCGACCACCTCCGTTCACCGCGACCGCCGATCGGTCCAGCGGTACGCGTCCCAGGAACAGGTGGTGCTGCAGCCCCTCGGCCAGCACCCGGTCCACCGCGTCACCGGTCTGCGGGATCAGCTGCGTGGACCGCGTGTTCCCGGTGATCGTCGACAGCGTGTCGCGGATCTCGGCGACCCGCCGATCGATGATCTTCACGAACCACACGAGCAGGCTGAGCAGCGCGGCGACCGCGACGACGACGACGAAACCCGCGATGACGGCGACCCACCAGGCCGTGATCTCCTCCGGAGCCATGCTCACCCTCCCAGTCGTTGCCGGCCGCGGCGCAGCCCGGCCGTGATCACGTCGGCGTGGTCGATGGTCACGGCGAGGTCGGCCAGCGGGCGGGTGTGCCGTTCGGCGTCACTCAGCGCGGCGTTGATCCCCGGTGCCTGCTTCCCGATCCGGAACGCGAGCACCAGGATCGGGACCACGAGGGCCACGACGACCAGTACCACCACGATCCCGATCGCGAAGCCCACGTACCAGCCGGTCAGGTCCGCCCCGCCGGCCTGGGCCAGTGCCGCGGTACTCACACCGACTCGCAGAAGTCGCGGACCGGCTTGAGGTTGGCGTTCACCGACGGCACCACGTCGGGGACGGTCGCCGTCGACGCGGCGATCGCCTGCACACCTCCGGTCAGGGTGGCCAGCGTCTTGCTGACGTGGCGCAGGTGCAGGATGACCCGGAGAAGCCCGAGTCCTGTCACGGCGATGATGAGCGCCGCGATGATCAGCGTCGCCCAAGCAGCAGCGGGCATGGCACGTTCCTTCCTCGTTCGGGGGAGCTCACAGCAGCTTGGCGACGCTGCCGGCGTAGCGGGTGGCGCCCACCGTCACCTGCTTCACCGTCGCGTCGGTCGTGGCGAGCAGTTGCGGGACGGGTTCGAGGCGCCCGGACAGCCGCACGCCGTCGGCCAGGATGTCGTCGGCCGCCCAGCGGATCCGCTCGACCGCGGCGAGTACGCGGTTGAGCAGCGCCACGACCACCGGGAACACCACCAGGAGCAGGACCGCGTTACCGATCCACCAGAGAGTCATGTGTGTCGTCCTCCTCGTGACGTCAGGGCCGCGTGCTCGGGCCGAAGAACCGGCGCAGGACGCGCTTGAGAGCCATCACGGCGGCGGAGACACCGATGCTCAGCGCACTGGCCTGCTTGGCCCGCACGATCGTGCCGGTTCCGCCCGCACCGCCGCTGTTGATCTTCGCCTCGACGCAGTCGGCGAAGCTGCGCATCAGCACGCCGGAGACGTCGGCGATCATGCCGCGACCGAACTGCGCCGCCGCACCGGAGATCTGCAGGTCCATCGAGACGTCGACCTTGGTCTTGCCGCCGACGCTGCTCAGCCGCATGGTCATCGTCATGTCGGCGTTGCCCTTGCCCTTGTCCTCAGAGCCCGCCGCGTGCAGCACCAGCGTGTGTGTGGCCTCGTTGGAGTCCACGAGCTCGGCGACACCGGTGAACCGCATGGTCACCGGGCCGAGACGTTGCACCACCTTGCCCTCGTAGCGGTCGCCGCCGAAGTCCTGGGTGAGCTCGGCTCCCGGCAGGCAGGGAACCAGGCCCGGGAGGTCCTGGAGCTCAGCCCAGACCTTGTCGATCGGGGCGCCGACCGAAAAGTCGATCTCGATCAGCACGGGTCAGTCCCCCTTGACCGGCGGCGCGCCGGAGTAGTCGTGGCCGGTCCGCAGCGCTTCCCAGACCCGGTCCGGCAACACCGGCATGTCGATGTTGCGGACCCCCGTGTGCCGGACCGCGTCGATCACCGCGTTCACGAACGCCGCCGGGCCGCCGACGGTCGCGCACTCGCCGACGCCCTTGGCGCCGATCGGGTGGTGGGGGCAGGGGGTGACGACCTCGTGCAGCTCGAACCCGGGGGTCTCCCAGGCGCTGGGCAGCAGGTAGTCCATGAAGTTCGAGCCCACGATGTTGCCCTCGGCGTCGTAGGTCTGGAACTGCATGCTGGCCATCGCGTACGCCTCGGTCAGACCGCCCATGATCTGGCCCTCGACGATCATCGGGTTGATGCGCACACCGCAGTCGTCGACGGCCACGAAGCGCAGCACGTCCCACACGCCGGTCTCCGGGTCCACCTCGACCATGGCGATGTAGCAGGCGAACGGCCAGGTCAGGTTCGGCGGGTCGTAGTACGCGTTGCCCTCCAGGCCGGGCTCCATGCCGTCGGGCATGTTGGCGTACGCGGCGGCCGCGCACTCCTGGATGCTCACGCCGCGGTCCTGCGCGCCGCGCACGTAGAACCTGCCGAGCTCCCACTCGACGTCCTCTTCGGACACCTCGAGCAGGTGCGCGGCGAGCTTGCGCGCCTTGGCCCGGATCTTGCGGGAGACCATGGACACCGCGGCGCCGGCCACCGGCGTGGACCGCGAGGCGTAGGTGCCCATGCCGTACGGGGCGGTGTCGGTGTCGCCCTCCTCGACGAGCACGTCGTCGGCGGGCAGGCCCAGCTCGTGCGCGACGATCTGCGCCCAGGTGGTCTCGTGCCCCTGACCCTGCGACCGTGCCCCGGTCCGCAGGATCGCCTTGCCGCTCGGGTGCACCCGGAGCTCGGCGGAGTCGAACATCTTGATGCCGAGGATGTCGTACTCGCGGCTGTTCCCGGCGCCGAGCGGCTCGGTCATCGTCGAGATGCCGATGCCCAGCAGCCGCCCGCGCTTGCGTGCCTCCGCCTGCTCCACGAGGAAGTCCTGGTAGCCGATGGCGTCCAGGCCGACCTTGAGACACTTGCCGTACTGGCCCGAGTCGACCAGGAAGCCGAACGGCGTCCTGGCCGGGAACGCGTCGTCCGGCAGCAGGTTGACCCGGCGGAACTCGGCCTGGTCCATGCCCAGGTCGTCGGCCGCGGCCTGCACCATCCGTTCCTGGAAGAACATCGCCTCGGTGACCCGGAACGAGCACCGGTAGGCGACCCCGCCGGGCGCCTTGTTGGTGTACGCGCCCTCCGCGGTGATGTGCCCCGACGGGACGTCGTAGCAGGCGAACGCCGAGTGCAGCAGGCCGACCTTGAACTTGGTGGGCTGGGCGTCGGCGAAGAACGCGCCCTGGTCGGTGGTCACGTGCATCCGGACCCCGAGCATCTTGCCGTCGCGACGCAGCGCGATCTCGCCGTCCAGGTACATGTCCCGGCCGAACCCGGTCGAGATCAGATTGGACGACCGGTCCTCCACCCACTTGACCGGCTTCCCGGTCAGGATCGAGCCCAGGATCGAGCACACGTAGCCGGGGTAGACCGGCACCTTGTTCCCGAAGCCACCGCCCAGGTCGGGCGAGATCACCCGGATCAGGTGCTCGGGCAGCTCGGCGATCAGCGCCACCGCGGAGCGGACGATGTGCGGGGCCTGCGAGGTGCAGTACAGCGTCAGCTTCCCGGTGCCGAGGTCGTAGTCGGCCACCGATCCGCACGGCTCCAGCGGCGACGGGTGGCTGCGCGGGTAGTGCATCGAGATCGTGGACACCACGTCCGCCTCGGCGAACGCCTTGTCGGTCGCGGTCTTGTCGCCGACGTCCCACCGGTAGGACCGGTTGTCGGTCTGGCCCGCCTTGTCGTCCCGGATGACCGGGGCGTCCGGCGCCATGGCCTGCTTCGGGTTGACGATCGGGGGCAGCGACTCGTACTCGACGACGATCGCCTCGATGCCGTCGCGGGCGATGTAGGGGTCGTCCGCGATGACGCAGGCCACCTCCTGCCCCTGGAAGCGCACCTTGTCGGTGGCCAGCACCGCCTGGGTGTCGTAGGACAGCGTCGGCATCCACGCGAGGTTGCGCTGTGCGGCCATCTCACCGGTCAGCACCAGTCGCACG
The DNA here is from genome assembly GCF_004339565.1 of Pseudonocardia endophytica. GTDB lineage: Bacteria > Actinomycetota > Actinomycetes > Mycobacteriales > Pseudonocardiaceae > Pseudonocardia > Pseudonocardia endophytica. Next base: position 3,344,217 of record NZ_SMFZ01000001.1, on the reverse strand, counting down.
CCCGGGATCGCCCATGCCGCGGAGGTGTCGATGGAGGTGATCCGGGCGTGCGCCAGCGGGCTGCGCAGGATCTCCATGTGCAGCATGCCGGGCATCACCACGTCGTCGACGTAGGTGCCGCGGCCGCGGATGAACCGGTTGTCCTCGGCCCGCTTGCGGCTCGAGCCGAGCCCACCGATCTTGACTTCGTCCAGTGTCTGGGTCACGGGGTCGCTCCTCTCAGAGCGTCGCGTCGGAACGTGGTGCGGTCACGGTCGGATCGGCCTCGGCCGCACCGTCCACGGCCCGCTGCTTCTCGGCCGCCCACAACACGGCCTTGACGATGTTCTGGTAGCCGGTGCACCGGCAGAGGTTGCCGCCCAGCGCCCAGCGAACGTCCTCCTCCGACGGGTTCGCGTTGCGGCTGACCAGCGCCTTCGAGGCCAACATCATCCCGGGGGTGCAGAAGCCGCACTGCAGCGCGTGCTCCTCCTTGAACCCCTCCTGCACGGGGTCCAGCTCACTCGGCGTGCCCAGTCCCTCGACGGTCGTGACCTCGTGGCCCTCGGCCTGGACGGCCAGCATCGTGCACGACTTCACCGGCTCGCCGTCGTAGAGCACGGTGCACGCACCGCAGTTGGTCGTGTCGCATCCGATGTGCGTGCCGGTCAACCCGAGACCCTGCCGCAGCAGGTGTGCCAGCAGCAGCCGCGGCTCGACCTCGACCGTCCTCGACTCCCCGTTCACGGAGACCGTGACCCGGCGCAGTTCCACGCCGTCCTCCTTCGACATCGGGATACTCATCAGGCGGCCACCGCCGCCGTGAAGCCGGACAGCGCCCGGCGGGTGAACGACGCGATGACGTGGCGCTTGAAGTCGGAGCTGCCCCGGTGGTCGCTCTTGGGCTGGGCGATCCCGGCGGCGAGCTCGGCGGCCCGCTCGACGGTCACCGGCTCCAGCCGGCCGCCCACCAGCGCCTCGGCGGCGTCGGTGGCGTTCAGCGTCGTGGCGCCGACGCCGGTGAGCGCGATCCCGGCCCGGGTGACCCGGCCGTCCCCGGCGATCTCCAGCGCGACCGCGAGCCCGGCGGTGGCGAAGTCCCCGATCCGGCGCTCGAGCTTGAGGAACGCCCCGTGCCGGACGTCGCGGGGGGCCGGGACCCGCGCGCCGACCGCGATCTCGTCGTGCTCCAGGGAGTTCTGGAACGGGCCGACGGAGAAGCTCTCCACCGGGATCCGGCGCTCCCCGCGCCTGCTGCGCGCGACGACCTCGCCGCCCAGTGCGATCATCGCCGCCGCCCAGTCGCCCTGCGGGTCGGAGTGGCACAGCGAGCCCACGAGGGTCCCGCGGCTGCGCACGATCGGGTCGGCGACCAGCGGCGCGCACGCGGCCAGGGTGGGGTGCCTGCCGGGCAGGACCGTGGAGCGCTCCAGGTCCACGTGCCGGCACAGGGCGCCGACGTGCAGGACGCCGTCCGCGTCCTCCCGGTGGAACGCCAGGTCGGGGATGTTGTTGATGTCGATCAGCATCTCGGGCTGGGCGAACCGCAGCTTGAGCAGCGGGACCAGGCTCTGCCCGCCGGCCAGGATCTTGGCCTCGTCGTTCTCGGCGAGAAGGGACAGGGCGTCGTCAAGGCTTCGGGGGGCCTCGTAACGGAAACGTGGCGGGTACATGCGTGCTACTCCTCGTCTGCGGGGAGCCTGTGGGCGCCGCGACCGGCACCGGGGGTGGGTTCGACGATGGCCACGGGTCCGGCCTCGTCCTCGGGGTCGGGCCTGGGCTGCTGGTGCGGCGGCCACGGCCCGGCCACCGGCTGGCCCGCGACCTTCATGAACCCGACCATGCCCGGGAAGTCGAAGATCGTCGGGCTCGCGCCGGGAGTCGGAGAAGGATCGGGCTCGCCGAACAGTTCGGCCATGCGGGGGTTGCGGCCTGTACGACTGTCAGGTTCGGTCGCCATCGTTGGCAGTCCTTCCGGCGGTCGCCTCCCCGGGAACCTCCGGGGATTGCGCGCGTGGGTTCGGATGATCGCGCCACTGTGCACGCCTGTGGCCCCGAACACACGCGGACCATAAGCAATCACTTAAGGACGTTTGCCCGGAGACCGCGTGTGGGGACACCATTGCGCTCCGGTGCGCCCCGTCACACCCGGAGTGGGCGAGCCGATGCGCGTGCGTGGACCGGGTCATCGACGGCGAGGACGGTGCGTGGCCATGCTGATCCGGGTCGACGTCAACGGCGCCGACCATCTCGTCGACGTCGAGCCCCGGCTCCTGCTGGTGCACCTTCTGCGCGACGAGCTGCGGCTGACCGGCACGCACTGGGGGTGCGACACGTCCAACTGCGGGGCCTGCACGGTGTGGCTGGACGACGTCCCGGTGAAGTCCTGCACGGTCCTCGCCGTGATGGCCGACGGGCACCGGGTCCGCACCGTCGAGGGGCTGGAGTCGCGTTCCGGGCTGGACCAGGTGCAGCGCTCGTTCGTCGAGTGTCACGGGCTGCAGTGCGGGTTCTGCACCCCCGGCATCCTGATGACCGCCCGCTGGCTGCTCGACCGCAACCCGGACCCGACCGAGACCGACGTGCGGGAGGCGATCAGCGGCCAGGTGTGCCGCTGCACCGGTTACGCGAACATCGTCCGGGCGATCCGCCACGCGGCCGAGACGGAGCGGGAGGCGTCGTGACCGCGGTCGCGCCGAACCCGGCCGGGCTGGGGCGGATGCCCCGCCGCGAGGACGCCCGGCTGGTCCGCGGCCGCGGGCGGTTCGTCGACGACATCGTGCTGCCCGGGATGCTGCACGGCGCCGTGCTGCGCAGCCCGCACGCCCACGCGCGGATCGTGTCCGTGGACACCAGCGCCGCCGAGTCGCACCCGAAGGTGCGCGCCGTGCTGACCGGCGCCGACCTCGAGGCGCGCGGCATGGCCTGGATCCCCACCCCGTCCCACGACGTCGCCGCGGTACTGGCCACCGACAAGGTCCGCTACCAGGGGCAGGAGGTCGCGTTCGTGGTCGCCGAGGACCGCTACGCGGCCCGCGACGCGCTCGCCCTGATCGAGGTGGAGTACGAGGACCTTCCCGTGGTCACCGACGCCCGCACGGCCCTCGACCCGGACACCCCCGTGATCCGTGACGAGATGCCCGGCCGCACGGACAACCACGTGTTCGACTGGGAGAGCGGCGACGAGGCCGCCACCGACGCGGTGTTCGCCGCCGCCGATCACGTCTCGCGCTGCGAGCTGATCTACCCCAGGGTGCACCCCGCCCCCCTGGAGACCTGCGGGGTGGTGGCGCACCTGGACCCGCTCGACGGGCGCGTCACCGTGCACTGCACCGCGCAGGCCCCGCACACCCACCGGGTGCTCTACTCGCGCATCACGGGGATTGCCGAGTCCCGGATCCGGGTGATCGCCCCGGACATCGGAGGGGGGTTCGGGAACAAGGTCGCGATGTACCCGGGTTACCTGTGCGCGCTGGTCGGGTCGATGGTCACCGGCGCTCCCGTGAAGTGGGTCGAGGACCGCTCGGAGAACCTGATGGCGACCTCGTTCGCCCGCGACTTCCACATGGCCGGAGAGATCGCGTCCACGCGGGACGGCCGGATCCGGGGCGTCCGGGTGACGGTCCTGGCCGACCACGGCGCGTTCAACGCCACCTCGCAGCCCTCCCGGTTCCCTGCCGGGTTCTTCGGCGTGTTCACCGGATCGTACGACCTGGAGGCGGCGCACTGCCGGGTCACCGGCGTGTACACGAACAAGGCACCCGGCGGCGTGGCCTACGCCTGCTCGTTCCGGATCACCGAGGCGTCCTACCTCGTGGAGCGTCTCGTCGACGTTCTCGCCCACGACCTGGGGCTGGATCCCGCGGCGCTGCGCATGGCGAACCTGCTGCGTCCCGACCAGTTCCCGCACGCCACCCCGACCGGCTGGGAGTACGACTCGGGGGACTACCCGGCGACGCTGCGCCTGGCCCTCGACATGGCCGGGTACGAGCAGCTGCGCCGTGAGCAGGTGGAGTCGCGGGCCGCGTACGAGCGCACCGGGCAGGGCACCCTCACCGGGGTCGGGATCAGCTTCTTCACCGAGGCCGTCGGGGCGGGCCCGCGCCGGATGATGGACATCATGGGCCTCGGCATGGCCGACGGTGCCGATCTGCGCGTCCATCCGTCCGGCGGGGCACAGCTCGCCGTGTCCTGCATGAGCCAGGGCCAGGGGCACGAGACGACGTTCGCCCAGATCGTCGCCCACGAGCTGGGCATCCCGTACGACGAGATCGTGGTCGTGCAGGGCGACACCGACCGCACCCCGTTCGGGATGGGCACCTACGGGTCCCGGTCCACGCCCGTGTCCGGGGCGGCGACGGTGATGGCGGCGCGCAAGGTGCGCGACCGGGCGCGGCTGGTCGCCGCCGCGATGCTCGAGGTGGCCGCGGACGACCTGGAGTGGGTACCCGGACGCTGGCAGGTGCGTGGCGTGCCGACCTCGGGCGTGTCGCTGCGCGAGATCGCCGCCGCCGCGCACTCCGACCTCGACCTGCCCGACGGCGTCGAGGGACATCTGGACGCCTCGTGCGTGTACAACCCGCCGAACCTCACCTACCCGTGCGGCGCCTACGTCTGCGTCGTGGACGTCGATCCCGCGATCGGGACGGTGGACGTGCGCCGCTTCGTCGCGGTCGACGACTGCGGTGTGCGGATCAACCCCACGATCGTCGAGGGGCAGATCCACGGGGGACTGGCGGACGGGATCGGGATGGCCCTGATGGAGCTCGTGACCTTCGACGACGCCGGCAACCACCTGGCCGCGTCGTTCATGGACTACCTGTTGCCGACCTCGATGGAGTGTCCGTCGTGGGAGCTGGGAGAGACCGTGACACCTTCACCTCATCATCCGATCGGCGCCAAGGGCGTCGGCGAGTCGGCCACGGTCGGCTCGCCCGCTGCCGTGGTCAACGCCGTGCTGAACGCGATCGGGGTCCGGCACGCTGACATGCCGCTGACCCCGGCCCAGGTGTGGTGCGCCCTCCAGGGGACGCCGCTGCGGACCGACCGGGCGATCCAGTGATCACCACGGGCCGCGGCGAGCTGCTGGCGCGCGTCACCGATCTGCGGGCCGACCGGACGCCGTTCGTCCTGGCGACCGTCGTCCGCGCGGAGCGGCCGACCAGCGCCAAGCCTGGCGACTGCGCGCTGGTGCTCTCGGACGGCACCATCGACGGATTCGTCGGCGGGTCGTGCGCGGAGTCGACCGTCCGCCTGGAGAGCCTGCGTCTGCTCGCGGCGGGTGGCTCGGAGCTGCTGCGGATCACCCCGGACGCGGGTGCCGGCGAGCAGCCGGTCGAGGGGCTGCGCACGGTCGGCAACCCGTGCCTGTCCGGCGGCACGCTCGAGATCTTCCTGGAGTCGATGGTCCCCCCGACGATGGTGACGGTGTTCGGCGAGGCTCCGATCGCGCGTGCGCTGGTGCGGGTCGGGCGGAGCCTCGACTACGACGTCCGCTCGAGTACCGACCCGGGGGACGTGATCTCCCCGGAGGCCGCAGCGGTCGTGGTCGCCTCGCACGGCCGGGACGAGGCAGGCGTCCTGCGGGCTGCGCTGGACGCGGACGTGCCCTACGTCGCGCTGGTGGCCAGCCCCCGGCGGGCGGCGGGCGTGCGCCAGGAGCTGAGAGACCTCGGGGTCACCGACGGGCAGCTGGCCCGCCTCTCCAGCCCGGCCGGGATGGACATCGGCGCGCGGACCGCTCCGGAGATCGCGCTGTCGGTCTTCGCCGAGCTCCTCGAACGTCTCACCACGCTCGAGGGTCGCTCCACCGTGCAGGCGGCCGATGCGGCGGGCCCCGCGACCGCTCCGGACACGGACCGCGGCGCACCGGTGGTGGACGGCTCCGCGTCCGGTGCGGCGGACGGGGTCGCGACGGACCCGGTCTGCGGGATGTCGGTGGCGACGGTGCCGAGCAGCCTGTCCGTCGAGCACGATGGTCGGACCGTCTGGTTCTGCGCGACCGGCTGCAGGAAGGCCTTCCTGGACGACCCGGCCCGGTTCGTCGAGGCCGGCCCGTCGGACGGGCACTGCCATGCGTGACGTGATCGACCGGCTCGAGGGTTGGTGGAAGAACGACCAGCCGGTCGCGCTGGCCACCGTGGTCGGTACGTGGCGGTCCTCGCCGCGCCAGGCGGGCGCGTCGATGCTGGTCGGGCCCGGTGGTGAGGCGGTGGGCAGTGTGTCCGGCGGCTGTGTGGAGGGCGCGGTCTACGAGCTGGGTGAGCAGGTGTTGGCCGAGGACCGCCCGGTGCTGCAGCGCTACGGCGTCTCCGACGACGACGCGTTCTCGATCGGCCTGACCTGCGGCGGGATCCTGGACGTGTTCGTGGAGAAGGTCACCCCGCAGACCTACGAGCAGTTCGGCCGGATCGCCGACGCGGTCCGCGACGAGGACCCGGTCGCCGTCGCGACCATCGTCACCGGCCCCGCGGAGCGCCTGGGTAGGCGTTTGGTGGTGTGGCCGGACCGCACCGAGGGCGGGTTCGGCTCGGACCGCATCGACGACGCGGTCCGCGACGACGCCCGCGGCCTGCTCGACGCCGGCCGGAACTCCCTGCTGACCTACGGCGTCAACGGCGAGCGCCGCGGGGAGGGCCTGACCGTGTTCGTGGAGTCGTTCGCGCCGCCGCCGCGGATGATCGTGTTCGGGGCGATCGACTTCGCCGCGGCCGTGGCCAAGATGGGCTCGTTCCTGGGGTTCCGGGTGACGGTGTGCGATGCGCGTCCGGTGTTCGCGACGGCCACCCGGTTCCCGGGCGCGAACGAGGTCGTCGTGGAGTGGCCGCACCGCTACCTGCAGGCCGAGGCGGACGCGGGACGGATCGACGGGCGCACCGCGCTGTGTGTGCTCACCCATGATCCGAAGTTCGACGTGCCGTTGCTCGAGGTCGCGTTGCGGCTGCCGGAGGTCGGCTACATCGGGGCGATGGGGTCGCGGCGCACCCACGACGACCGGCTGGCCCGGCTCAAGGAGCAGGGCGTCACCGACACCGAGCTCGCGAAGATGTCGTCGCCGATCGGGCTCGACCTCGGTGCCCGTACCCCGGAGGAGACGGCGGTCTCGATCGCCGCCGAACTGATCGCCCACCACTGGGGCGGTGCCGGCGTCCGACTCGCCGAGCGCGACGGACCCATCCACGCCGGTTCGGCCTGACCGGACGTACTCGTCGCGCCCGCTCAGGCGATGCGCAGGGGCGGCCTCGACGGCCGCAGGACGGTGCAGGCCCGCTCGACGCCCCTGGCGATCTCCACCTGTGCGCGGTGGGCGAGCCAGGTACGCCCGCGCCATGCCCGCACGGCGGGACCGGTCAGGCTCCGCCCGAAGCAGAACGTCACGGGCCACGGCGCCGTCGGGTCCTGGAGCCCGGCCAGGACGGCGACGGCGGTGTCCCGATCCGGAGCCGGCCCGTGCACGGCGACGCCCGGGAGCTCCGGCGGGAGCACCAGCCGGAGTACCTCGAGCGTCAGGCGGGCGACGTCGCCAGGGCCGATCCGCTGCGGCGAGTGCAGCCCCGGCAACGCGGTCGCCGGGCTGAGGACGACGGCGCGGAGGTCCACCCGCGCGTCGTCGAGCTCGACCAGGAGGCGGGTGAGGGCCGTCGCCAGCGCCGCGGCACCCTGCTCTGCCGTGTGACGGCCCTCCCGGACCATGCCGACGTGCAGCAGCGGCACGACTCCGGCGTCCTGCGCCGCCCTGGCGTAGCGCGCGAGCACGTTCGCGTTCGACCGCAGTGCCCACGCCGTCGGGACGTCGTTCCCGACGGCCGTCCGGGAGCGGCACGCGACGAACCGGATCCCGGCCCGTTCGTACCCGGCCAGCCTCTCGGCGAGGCCGTCCGTCCCGGCGGTGACGACCTCGCCCGGGGAACCGGGCAGCGAGGCGCTTCCGGTGTCCGCCCGCACGCCCGGGAGGAGCCCGCGAGCGTCCAGCAGCCGCGGGAACGACCGCCCGTCGTCCGTGTGACGCGGCAGGGCGTCGGCGGGGAGGACGAGGCCGTTGAGGTGGTCGTCGAGGTCGGGCGTCGTCGCGACCAGCTGCAGGAAGTCGTGGTCGGGGCCCTCCGGCCGGTCAGAGGGCGCGTCGAGCGCGACGATCCCCCGCGGATGGTCGACGAGCGCGCTCGCGGTGGCGCGCAGGGTGTCCCGGGCGATCGCGTCCATCGGCTCCTCCTCGGCTCCTGCCCGCCTCCGCCGTCGACCGGCGTCTCCGGGCCGTCGACCGGACGCTAGGGCGACGGGCCGTCCGGGTGGCTCCCCCGGGTGCGTGAGTTCGAGGGTGATCCGATCGTGATCGGGACCACATCTCACCCCCGGCCTCCCCCAGCTCGGGGGCGTCCGGCGTGGACGCCTCTGGTGGCATCACCGGCGAGGAGGACGACATGACCCCACGGATCCACCGGAGGCCGGCGCGTCCAGGCGGCCGGGCGTGACGGCGTTCATGTCGGCCGAGGAGGTCGAGCGTGCGCGCACCCGATTCACCGACGACCAGGACGAGGCCGACTACGTGGAGTACGCCGAGGCGATGGCACGGATCGGGCGCGGCCGCTACTGGCGCCGCCGTCGACGGCGCTTCCTCGACCGGCACGGCTACCAGCTGGTCGACCGCGACTACCGGGCAGGAGACGCCACGGGGCAGGGTTGAGGACGCGGGGATCCTCGACCGGGGCCGGGGCCTGCTGCTCCGCCACGCCGCACCGTCCCCGGTGTCGCCCGCCCTGCTGCGGCAGCTCAGCGGCGTGCTGGTGCCGCCCGCGGACCTCGCCGTCGTACTCGGGCAGCGGGCACGTGCGTCGGGCCCGGAGCGGGCTCCGGCCGTCGGCGGTCTCCTCGACGCCTCCGCCGTCCCGGCCGGGGTGGACGACGCGACCGGCCTCCTCGGGCGGCTGCCGGCCCGCGCGGCCGCGCGTGGCGCTCGGATCGCGGGGTGGACGGCGGACCTCGACGGCGGGATGCCCGGTCGCGCCACCGGTGCCCGGCTGGCCGCGTGCTTCGCCGCGGGCTGCCGGGACGCGGGGCTCCCCGTGGTGCTGCAGCTGCGGCCCGGAGTGCCGGAGCGCGCCTCGCTCGAGGACGCCCGGTCGCGGCTGCGGGACGCGGTGGCACTGCTGCTCGACGCCCTCGACCGCAGGGGGGTCGATCCGGCCGACGTGACGCTCGTCGTGCCCCCGGTCGCGCCCGGCCGGGGTGCGCACGCCGTCGCCTCGGCCGACGACGTGGCGCTGGCCACCTCGGCGGCGCTGGGCGACGCGGGTCTCGAGGCGGGCACCGCGGTGGCCCTGACGGCCGCCGACCGTCCGCACGATCTCGCCGGCAGGTTGTTCGCGGCCCGGGTCGGGGCACCGGGCAGGCGCTGGGGGTTCGCGATCGGAGACGGCACCGGGTGGTCGGCGCCGGACGCCGAGCTCGCCGAGCGCGCAGCGCAGCTGGTCCGGACGCTGGTCCTCGCGTCGCGATGACGGACGGCCGACACCCGGAGCACCGGCGTCGGTAGATCAGCGACCGGCGGCGCCGCGACCGATCGCGCGGAACGCCGCCGCAGCCACCTCCCGGACCGAGAGACCCATGTGGACGGCGACGTCCACGCCGCCTCCGCTGTGCCCGAACCCGTCGATCCCGAGCACCGCGTCCGCGGGCCGCGCGAGCGCCCGCCACCCGGTGCGGATCCCCGCCTCCACCCACACGACCGGCGCGTCCGGTGCCGGGACGGTCCCGGTGCGCCACGCGTGTTCGAAGCGCTCCCGCCACGGAACGGACAGCACCCGCACCGCCGCCCCGCGGGCGCGCAGCAGCTCGCCCGCCTTGCAGACCAGTCCGACCTCGGACCCGCTGGCGGCGAGCACGACGTCCGGCCGCACGGGATCGGGGCCGACCGTGCGGAAACCGTGCTCCCGCGCCTGATCCAGGCCCCGGGTCCCGAACTCCGGCAGGTCCTGCCTGCTCAGCACGAGCACCGTCGGCCGGTCGGTGGCGGTCGCCGCGAGCTCCCAGGCCAGTGCCGTCTCGGCGGTGTCGGCCGGCCGCAGCACGGTCAGGCCCGGTATCGACCGGAGCGATTCGAGGTGCTCCACCGGCTGGTGGGTCGGCCCGTCCTCGCCGACGTGGACCGAGTCGTGGGTGAACACGTACGTCACCGGAAGGCCCATCAGCGCGGACAGCCGCAGGGCGGGCCGCAGGTAGTCGGAGAACACCAGGAACGTGCTGCCGAACGGGCGCAGGCCGCCGTGCAGTGCGAGACCGTTGAGCGCGGCTGCCATCCCGTGCTCCCGGACCCCGAACGGGACGGTGCGGCCGGCGAACGAGCCCGGCCCCACGTCGTCGCCGTCCAGCGTCGCCCCGGTCGACGCGGCCAGGTCCGCGGACCCGCCCACCAGGCCGGGGCAGGCATCGGCCAGTGCGCGCAGCGCTCTCGCCGAGGCCCGGCGGGTGGCCGTCCGGTCGTCGGGACCGACGCGATCGGCCAGCCGACGCAGCTCGGTCAGGTCGGTCGCGACCGGGGTCCCGCGCAGCGGGAACGACGCCGCCCGCTCCGGGTGCGCCGAGCGCCACGCGTCGTGCACGACGTCCCACACCCGACGGGAGGTGGCCCACGCCTCCTGCCGCTCCCGGACCGCTCCGCGCACCGCATCCGGCACGTGGAACGGGGAGGCGGGCCATCCCGCGCGGTCCCGCATCGCCGCCGCGGCCTCGGCCCCGATGGGGCTGCCGTGCGCGGACGGCGTGCCCTCCACACCCGGTGCGCCCAGCCCGATCGTGGTCCGGACCGCGACGAACGTGGGCCGGTCGGTCTCCGCCCGCGCGGCCGCGTAGGCCCGGTCCAGCTCCCCGGCGTCGGTGCCGTCCTCGACGCGCACCGTGTGCCAGCCGTACGACCGGAACCGCATCTCGACGTCGTCGGTGCAACTGCGCCGGGCCGGCCCGTCGATGGTGACGTCGTTGTCGTCGAAGACGACGGTCAGCCGGTCGAGCCGGAGCATGCCCGCCAGCGACGCCGCCTCGTGACTGATCCCCTCCATCAGGCAGCCGTCGCCGACCAGAGCCCACGTGCGGTGGTCGACGACCGGGTGTTCCGGTGTGTTGCACCGCTGGGCCAGCATGCGCTCGGCCAGCGCCATCCCGACGGCGGTGGCCATGCCCTGGCCCAGCGGGCCGGTGGTGGTCTCGACACCGGGGGTGACCCCGTACTCGGGGTGGCCCGGGGTGCGGGAGCCGAGCCTGCGGAACCGGCGCAGGTCCGCCACGTCGAGGTCGTGCCCGGTCAGGTGCAGCAGCGCGTAGAGCAGCGCGGAGCCGTGTCCCGCGGACAGGACGAAGCGGTCCCGGTCCGGCCAGCCGGCGTCGGCCGGGTCGTGCCGCAGGTGCCGCGACCACAGGACCCACGCCGGCAGCGCCGCGCCGAGCGGCAGGCCGGGGTGCCCGCTCCCGGCCTCCTCGATCGCGTCCACGGCGAGGAACCGCAGTGTCGCCGCGGCGAGCTCGTCGACCTCCCCGAGCGGGCGGAGCCCGGCAGGGGACCCGACGGCGCCCTCCCGTCCGGTGAGGGTCACGCCGCCGCCTCCACCGTCGCGGCGGCGCGCAGGGCCGACGTCCGCCGGGCCATCGACTCCGGTCCGTGGAGCAGAGCGGACCCGGCGCAGAACGTGCGGGCGCCTGCACGCGCCGCACCGCCGATGGTGCCGACCGTGATCCCGCCGTCCACCTCCAGCTCCACGTCCGCGCCGGTCCGGTCGATCAAGGCTCGGGACCGGGCGATCTTGGGTTCGGTGACCGGCAGGTAGGCCTGCCCGCCGAATCCCGGATCGACCGTCATCACCAGCAGCAGGTCGGTCACGTCGAGCACGTGCTCGACCGCCTCGACGGGCGTCGCCGGGTTCAGCGCCACCCCGGCCCGTGCCCCCAGCTCGCGGATCCGGGCGAGGGTCCGGTGCAGGTGGGTGGACGCCTCGGCGTGGACGATCACGGTCTCGCATCCGGCCTCGACCCACCGCGGGAGCAGCCGGTCGGGATCCTCGACCATGAGGTGGGCCTCGAACCCGAGCCCGACCCGGCCCCGGCACGCCGACACCACGTCCGGCCCGAACGTCATGTTCGGGACGAACCGCCCGTCCATGATGTCCCACTGGATCCGGTCGACACCGGCCTGCTCGATCCGGGTGACCTCGTTGCCGAGATCGCCGAAGTCGGCCGGGAGGACCGACGCCACGATCTGTGGTGTCCGACTGTCCGTCATCACGCACCCTTCGTCTCCGGGCGCCGACCCTAGGAACGGCGCGCGGCGGCCTCGTCCCCCACATCGGGGGGTGCGCGGGGGATCCACAAGCCGAATCGCCGGACCTACGATCCAGCCATGGCGAGCCCGGATCCCCGTCCCGTCCGAGTCGTCCTGATCGACGACCAGGAGATGGTCGTCGAGGGTCTGAAGGCCATGCTGTCGGCGTTCCGCACCCGTGTCCGGGTGGTCGGGCACTGCATCGGCACCGACGGCGCCGTGGAGATCATCACGGGCCTCGCGCCGGACGTCGTGCTCTGCGACGTGCGGATGCGCGGCACCAGCGGGCTCGACCTGTGCCGGAGGGTGCTCGAGCGCGACCCCGGTCGGCGGTTCGTGCTCCTGTCGGTCTACGACGACGAGCAGTACCTGTTCCAGGCGCTGCGCGCCGGCGCGTCCGGCTACCTGCTCAAGAACATCGGCGGGAACGACCTGGTACGCCAGATCGAGAGCGCGCACGGCGGGACGACGGTGATCGACCCCGACATGGCGGCGCGCGCCGTCGACACCGCGGCCCGCATGCAGAGCGACGAGTTCTGGCCGGGCAGCCGGCACGGCCTCACCCAGCGGGAGAGCGAGATCCTCTCGTTCATGGTCGACGGGCTGTCCAACCGGGCGATCGCCGGACGCCTGGTGATCAGCGACGAGACCGTCAAGAGCCACCTGCGCGCGATCTACCGCAAGCTGGACGTCGGCGATCGGACCAGCGCGGTCGCGACCGCCCTCCGCGAGGGGATCTTCCGGTGAGCGGCGGCCCACGGCTCGACCCGGTCGGAGGTCTGATCGCTCCGGGCCGCGAGGTCGCCCTGCTGCTCGACGTCATCCGGCTCACCACGGCCGGGCCGGACGTCGAGGCGTTGGCGGGCGAGGTCTCGCGGATCATCACCGACACCACCGCGACCGACGTGTGCTTCGTCCACGTCCTCGACGACGGCGACCAGTCGCTGACGCTGGCCGGCGCCACCCCACCGTTCGACGAGCAGGTCGGGCGGGTCCGGCTGCCGGTCGGCACCGGGATCTCCGGCTGGGTGGCCCGCAACCGGCGGCCGGTCGTCATCGCCGAGCACAAGGAGCGGGACGGGCGCTACGTCCCGATCCCGGCACTGCGCGGGGCGGACTTCACCTCGATGGCGTCGATCCCGATGGAGCTCGATCCCGGCGACCTGGTCGGCGTGCTGAACGTGCACAGCGTCGCGCGCCGCGAGTTCAGCGACCGGGACGTCGAGCTGCTGTGCGGCATCGGACGGCTGGTCGCGGGCGCGCTGCACCAGGCCCGGCTGCACCGGCGGCTGGTCGGTCGGGAACGCGGCCACGAGCGCTTCGTGGAGCAGGTCGTCGCGACCCAGGAGGCCGAGCGCCGACGGATGGCCGCCGACATCCACGACGGCATCTCGCAGAGGCTGATCAGCCTGTCCTACCACCTCGACGCCGCGTCGAACGCGGTCGGCACGGACGGGGTGGTCACGCAGCTCGAGCACGCCCGCGGCCTGCTGAGCCTCGCGCTCGACGAGGCCCGTGCCGCGATCGGCGGTCTGCGCCCGCCGATCCTGGACGACCTGGGTCTGTCCGGCGCTCTGGCCAGCCTCGCGCGGTCCATCGTGCCGTTGCAGATCGAGTCGTGGGTGGCCGACCGGCGGCTCGCCGAGCACCTCGAGGTGGCGCTCTACCGCATCGCGCAGGAGTGCCTGCAGAACGTGGTCAAGCATTCCAGGGCGTCGGGAGCCACGGTCCGCTTCGAGGCCGACGGGGACGAGGCCGAGCTGGAGGTGTCCGACGACGGGGTCGGGTTCGACACCGCGGCGGCGGCCGGACCCGCACCGGACGGCGGCGGGTACGGGCTGCGCTCGATGGCCGAACGAGCCGAGCTGGTCGGCGGGCGGTTGCGGATCCGCTCGACTCCCGGGTCGGGCACCACGGTCACCGTCACGGTCCCGATCCGGGAGCGGTGACCGGGGCCGCGGGCGGATCCGCTCCGCCGCCCGCGCACCGGGCCGTCAGGCCGTCTGCAGCTCACCGCGTCGGCGCACGGCGGTGGCGTTCGCCGCGAGCCGCTCGGCCAGCGCGGCCTGCCCGTCGACGACCCGCTCTGCGTCGCCCCGCCAGGCGGCCAGAGCGGGGTCGACCAGCGCCCGGCCGAACGAGAACGTCAACGGGAACGGCGTGCTGTGGCGTTGCAGGGCCTCGAGGTTGGCGGTGGCCCGCTCCGGCGGCTGACCGCCGGACAGGAACGCGACCCCGGCCAGCTCGCGGGGCCATCCCCGCAGCACGGCGGCGGTCGCCTCGGCCACCTCCTCCGGCGTGGAGCGCTCGTGGTGGTCGCGGCCCTCGACGACCATGTTCGGCTTGAGCACGATCCCCGCCAGGTCCACGCCCAGCAGCTCCAGATCCCTGCGCAGCTCGCCGTGCACCGCCGCGGTCACCTGGCCGCAGCGCTCGATCGGGTGCGCGCCGTCCATCAGCACCTCGGGCTCCACGATCGGTACGAGACCCGCCTCATGGCAGGCGGCCGCGTACCGGGCGAGCGCGATCGTGTTCACCCGCACCGCACCGGCGGTCGGCAGGGTGTCGGAGACCGTGAACACCGCCCGCCACTTCGCGAACGCCGCACCGGCCTCGACGTAGCCGGCCAGCCGGCCGGGCAACCCGTCGAGGCCCTCGGTCACCGTCTCCCCCGGAAGGCCGGGGCACGGCCGGGCGCCGGTGTCGACCTTGATGCCGGGCAGGACCCCCGCGGCGTGCAACGCCTGCGGGAACGGGGTGCCGTCGGCGAACGCCTGGTTCAGCGTCTCCTCGCAGAGGATCACTCCCGAGGCGCTGTCGGCCAGCCCGGGCGTGCGCGCGAGCAGCTCCCGGTAGGCCCGGCGGTTCTCCGCGCCGGCCGCCACCCCCGCCGCCTCCAGCCGCGCCGACATCGTGCCGATGCTCTCGTCCGCGGCGAGGACTCCCTTGCCGGGCGCCACCATCCGGGCCGCGATCTTCCTGCACGACTCCATCGCGCTCTCCCGTCTCTCACGTGATCGGTCGGGGGCGACGCTAGGAACGCGGCCGGTCCCGGGCGTCACCCGGCTCGGGGAGCGGGCGGGGGAGATCGCCGCGGGGTCCCCCGCAGACCCCCCTGGGCGGGGGATGGCCGCCGGCCCGCCGCCGAACAGGCTCGGTGCCACTGGTCGAGCCGGACGTGAGGACGAGAGCCCCATGCATGCAGCGCAACCATCACTCGAGACGTTCCTCGCCGGGCGGTGCCGCGGTCGTACCGCGCCCCTGGTCCGGCTGGTGCCGGAGATCGCCCGGGTGTGCGCGACGATCGCGGCGCACCTCGCCACCGGCCCGTTGACGGGCCTCGCCACCCCGACCGCCCAGACCAACACGCACGGTGAGGTTCAGAAGGGCCTCGACCTGCTCGCGCACGAGTGCTTCGTGCGGGCGGACTGGGAGGGGCGTCTCGCCGGACTGGTGTCCGAGGAGGCCGAACGCCCGCACATGTTCACGAGCGGTGCCGATGCCCGGCACCTGCTGATGGTCGATCCCCTCGACGGGTCGTCGAACGTCGAGGTCGACGGACCGCTCGGCACGATCTTCTCGATCCTCCCCGCCCCGCCGGACGGGCTCACCGGCGACGACGCCGACTTTCTGCGGCCGGGGACCGAGCAGCTCTGCGCCGGCTACGTCCTGTACGGCCCGTCCACCCAGCTGGTCCTGACCGTCGGCGACGGTGTCCACGCGTTCACCCTCGACCCGGGCACCGGGACGTTCCACCTCACCGGCACGGGCCTGCGCGTCCCCGAGGACGCCCCCGAGTTCTCGGTCAACACGGCCAACCGGCGGTTCTGGGAGCCTGCGGTCCGTCGCTGGGTCGACGAGTGCCACGCCGGTCGCTCGGGACCGCTGCACCGCGACTTCACCATGCGCTGGACTGCGGCGCTGGTCGCCGACAGCCACCGGATCCTCACCCGGGGTGGCGTCTACCTGAACCCGTGGGACGGACGGAACCCGGACCGTCCCGCCAAGCTGCGACTGCTCTACGAGGCGGCGCCGATGGCGTTCCTGTTCGAGCAGGCGGGCGGCGCGGCGACCACGGGGCGCGGGCGCATCCTCGACGTCGAGCCCCGGGACGTCCACCAGCGGGTGCCGCTGGTCATCGGCTCCCGTCACGACGTCCTGCGGATCGAGCAGTACCACCAGCGCCACAACGACGGCCCGTCCCGATTCCACCTGTACGGCGAGCGCGGGCTGTTCCGCCAGGCCGCGGTCTGACCGAGGAGACCCATGTCGCGCCGACATCCCGTCATCTCGGTCACCGGCTCCTCGGGGGCAGGCACCACGTCCGTGATGCGCACGTTCGAGCAGATCTTCCGACGGGAGGGCGTCCGGGCCGTCTTCGTCGAGGGGGACAGCTTCCACCGCCACGACCGGGCCGGCATGCGTGCGGCCATCGCCGAGGCGCACGCCGGAGGCGACCACACGTTCAGCCACTTCGGCCCGGAGGCCAACCTGCTCGAGGAGCTCGAGAAGCTGTTCCTCAGCTACGGGGAGACCGGGGGCGGCTACCGTCGCCGCTACCTCCACGACGAGATCGAGGCGGCCGAGGCGGGGCGGCCCGCCGGGACGTTCACGCCGTGGGAGGCGATCCCGCCGGACAGCGACGTGCTCTTCTACGAGGGCCTGCACGGGGCCGCCGTCACCGACACGGTCGACGTCGCGAAGCACGCCGACCTCCGTATCGGCGTCGTGCCCGTGATCAACCTGGAGTGGGTGCAGAAGCTGAACCGGGACCGGACGGCGCGCGGGTACACCGCGGAGGCGGTGACCGAGACGATCCTGCGCCGGATGACCGACTACGTGCACCACATGTGCCCGCAGTTCTCCCGCACGGACATCAACTTCCAACGCGTGCCGGTCGTGGACACGTCCAACCCGTTCATCGCCAGGACGATCCCGACCGCCGACGAGTCGATGCTGGTCATCCGGTTCCGCGACCCGCACGGGATCGACTTCCCGTACCTGCTGTCGATGCTGCACGGCTCGTTCATGTCGCGGCCCAACACCATCGTGTGCCCCGGCGGGAAGACCGACCTGTCCATGCAGCTGATCCTCACCCCGATCATCGCCCGGCTGATGGAGCGGCGTCGCGTGGAGCTGACCGCGGGGGCCTTCGGCGCCCGGCAGCCGGACCGGTCGACCTCGCCGTGAGCGGAAGGGGCCGGGGAGTGCGGTGCGGTCCGGTGCGGGTCCACACTGTCTCGGGTGACGTTGACACAGCTGTCCGCGTTCGTCCTGGTCGCCCGGCTCGGGTCGGTCAAGGCGGCCGCCGACGCGCTGTCGGTCAGCGAACCGGCCGTGTCCCAGGCCATCGCGGCGCTGCGGCGGTCCCTCGGTGACCCGTTGCTGACCCGCAGTGGCAACGGGATGGCCATGACGCCGGGCGGCAACCGTCTGCTGACGATCGCGTCGCAGATGGTCGCCCTTGGCGCCGAGGCGGAGGCCGCCGTCCGCTCGGCCTCGGGTGCGCCGGAGCCGCTGCGGCTGGTCGCGCCGCACTCCGTCGTGGAGTTCCTGGCCGGCCCGCTCGCCGACGCGATCGCCGCCCGCTCGTCGGGCACGATCGAGGTGTCCGCCGGGGTCGCGGCCACCGCGGAGATGCCCGCCCTGGTCTCGCAGCGGCTCGCCGACGTCGCGTTCGGGCCGGACCTGTCCGGATCGAAGGCGATGGGCCTGCTGAGCGAGCCGGTCTTCCGTTGCCGGCTCGTCGTGCTCGCGGCGCCGTGCACCCGGTTCCGCGGGCCGCCGACGCAGTGGCCGTGGCTCGTCGACTCGGGCGCGACGGACCCGGGCAGCGACGTCAGCCGCCTGCTGCGCGGGCTCGGCGTGCCGGAGTCGCGGCTGTCGGTGTTCCCGAACCAGACCGCCGCGTGGGACGCGGCGGCGGGCGGCGCGGGTGTCGCGCCCGCACTGGCCCACCTCGCCGTGCACCGGATCCGGCGACGGGAGCTCGTCGCCGTCGAGCTACCCGGCACGCCGATGGACGTCGTCTGGCACGTGACGACGCTGCCGGTGGACCGCCGCTCGGTCGCCGCGGGGTCGACGCGGCACTTCCTGTCCACGCCGGAGGCGATGAAGCTGCTGCGTTCACCGGGCTCCGGCGTGCCACCGTCGCGCTTCCGCCCTCCGGTCTACGTGACGATCTGGAGCTGAAGCGCGATGCCGGCGTGTCCTCGGGGACGGTCCGTCAGCCCAGCGTGAACGGGTCCCGTGTGCCGCCGGTGAGTTCCACCCAGACCGACTTCTCCTCGAGGTACTCGTCGACGGCGTGCACGCCGTTCTCGCGGCCCAGCCCGGACTTCCCGAACCCGCCGAACGGCACGCTCGGCGCCACGACCCGGTAGGCGTTGATCCACACGCTGCCCGCCCGGATCTTCGCCGCGACCCGGTGCGCCCGGTGCACGTCCTTCGTCCAGACGGCGCCCGCCAGGCCGTACGGCGTGTCGTTCGCGAGCTTGATCGCCTCGTCCTCGTCGGTGAACGTGAGCGCGGCCAGGACCGGACCGAACACCTCCTCGCGGAACACCGTCGACTCCGGCGTCACACCGGTGATCACGGTCGGCCTCACGAAGTAGCCGCCGAGGGTCGACTCCGCCGCTCCGCCGTAGGCGAGCGTGTTGCCGTCGGCCTTCGCGGCGTCGAGATAGCCGAGCACCTTCTCGTACTGCGGCGCGTTCGCGACCGGGCCCATCTCGGTCTCCTCGGCGTTCGGGTCGCCGAGCTTGATCTGGTCGGCGCGCTCGCCGATCAGGCGGACGAGCTCGTCGTGCACGTCCGCGTGCACGATCAGCCGGGACCCGGCCATGCACGTCTGTCCGGTCGCGGCGAACACGCCGGCGATCACGCCGTTGGCGGCCGCCTCCAGATCGGCGTCCGGGAACACGACCTGCGGGGACTTGCCGCCCAGCTCGAGGGTCACCTTGTTGATGTTGTCCATCGCGGCCTTCGCGACGGCCCGGCCGGTGGCCGTCGAGCCGGTGAACGCGACCTTGTCGACGCCGGGGTGCCCGGCCAGGTGCGCGGCCGTGTCCCGAGAGTTCGTCGTCAGCACGTTCACGGTGCCCGGCGGGAAGCCGGCCTGTTCGATCAGCGTCGCGAACCCGAGCGTCGACGCCGGGGCGTGCTCGCTGGGCTTGATCACGATCGTGCAGCCCGCGGCGAGGGCGGGGGCGAGCTTCCACGTCATCAGCAGCAGCGGCGAGTTCCACGGCGTGATCGCCGCGACGACACCGACCGGCTCGCGTCGCGTGTAGACGAGGTAGTTCGGGTTCGGCGACGGGATCTGCCGCCCCTCGATCTTGTCGGCCAGCCCGGCGAAGTACTGGTACCAGCCACCCAGCCCGTTGAGCTGGCCGATCATCTCGCGGTACAGCTTGCCCGAGTCGTTGACCTCCTGGCGGGCCAGCTTCTCCGCGTTCTCGCCGACGAGCTCGCCGAGACGCCGCAGCATCGCCGCGCGGGCGAACCCGGTCGTCGCGCCCCACTCGCCGTCCAGGGCGGCGCGCGCGGCGGCGACGGCGGCGTCGACGTCCTCCGGCCCGCTGTCCGGCAGCGTCGCCCACGGCTGACCGGTGTACGGGTTCTGCGTCTCGAACGTCGCGCCAGAGGCCGCGTCGACGTACTTGCCGCCGATCAGGTTCCGGAACGTCTCCAGCTCGGCCATGCGTCCTCCTCGACGACTCTCACTCCCGTTCGGACCCTAGGATCTCGACGTGGCCGGGGCCATCCCTGGCGAGTCGACCCCGCGGAGTCTCGATGCGACTGCACCACCGGACCGACGGCGACGAGAGCGCCCCCACGCTCGTCCTCGGCCCGTCACTGGGCACCGACGTGCACCTGTTCGACGCGCAGGTCGCGGCGTTCGCCGACCGCTTCCGGATCCTCCGGTTCGACCTGCCGGGGCACGGCGGCTCACCGGACCCGGACGGTGACATCACGATCGCCGACCTCGGCGCCGCCGTGCTGGACCTCGTGGACGGGCCGTTCCACTACGCGGGCGTCTCGATGGGCGGCGCGATCGGGCAGTGGCTGGGCGTGCACTCGGACCGGGTGCTGAGCCTGGCCGTGCTCGCGACCGCCGCCCGCTTCCCGAACCCGGACCAGTGGCCGGAGCGCGCCGCGACGGTCCGCGAGAAGGGCACCGAGGCGATGGTCGCCTCCCGGACCGGCACCTGGTTCGTCGAGGACTACGTGCGCCGCGATCCGGCGGGCGCCGAGCGCCTGCTGGACATGCTGCGCGCGACGTCCGACGAGGGCTACGCAGCCTGCTGTCTCGCGATCGGGACGCACGACGTCCGTGCCGAGCTCGGGTCGGTCTCCGTGCCCACCCTGGCGGTCGCCGGGGCCGACGATCCGGCGACGCCGCCGTCGTCGCTGCAGGAGATCGCCGACGGGGTCCCCGGCGCCCGCTACGAGGAGGTCCCCGGCGCGGCGCACCTGCTCAACGCGGAGAAGCCGGGCGAGGTGAACGCGCTGCTGGCCGCACATTGGGACTCGGTAGGGGCCTGATCACCGGTCCGCGCCGGAACGCCGATCATCCTTCGGTGGCCCGCCGCGCGCGGTAGGCCGCGACGTGCGCGCGGTTGGCGCAGTTGCCGGTGTCGCAGAAGCGACGGGAGCGGTTGCGGGACAGGTCGACCAGGACCGCGTCGCAGTCGTCGCCCGCACACCGGCGCAGCCGTTCGAGATCGTCGGAGCGCACCAGGTCCACGACGGCCATCGCGGCCTCGGCGCCCACCCGCTGCGCGAGCGGCGCGTCCGGCGGCGTGACGTGCAGGTGCCAGTCCCACCCGTCGTGGCGGGTCAGGTACGGCTGGGCACCCGCCTCGCCGAGCAGCTCGTTGACGAGTGCGACGGTGGCGTCCCGGTCCGGTGCCTCCCACAGGCCACGCAGGCGCGCACGGACCGCACGGACCGACGCCAGCTCCTCGTCCGTGCCCAGCCGGACGCCGGTGTACGGGAACTCGACCAGCCAGTCGTCGAACAGGGCGCGGTCGGTCACCGGGTCCGGGTCCTCGGCCTCGGTGTTGACCAGCGCGGCCATGGCCGTGAGCGCGACCTCCGTGTCATGAGCGAATTTCATGTTGACTCCTGACAACCTGCGTTCCTACTGTCACGAGTGTATGAACACGACGGTACTGACACGCGGGCTCCCGTGGGCGCTGGTCTCCGCGGCGGCGTTCGGCTTCTCCGGCCCGCTGGGTGACTCGCTCATGACGGCGGGGTGGTCGACGGGCGCGACGACGCTCGTCCGCATCGGCGGCGCGGCCCTGATCCTGTTGCCGGTGGCCGTCGTACTCGGTCTGCGTCACCGTCCGACGGGTGCGTCGCTCCGGACGATCGCGACCTACGGCGTGTTCGCGGTCGCCGGGGCGCAGCTGTGCTTCTTCTACGCGCTGCAGCACCTGGACGTCGGGGTGGCCCTGCTGCTGGAGTTCCTCGCGCCGGTGCTGCTGGTGGGCTGGACCTGGTTCCGCACGCGCCGTCCACCTCGGACGGTGACGGTGCTCGGCTGCGCCGTGGCGATCGTCGGGCTGATGTTCGTCGTCGACGTGTTCGGTGCCGGCCGGGTCGACCTCGTCGGCGTGCTGTGGGGGCTCGCGGCTGCGGTGTGCGTGTGTGTCTACTTCAGCCTCCCGGCCGGGAGCGACGGCGACGGCGGTGTCCCGCCGATGCTCCTGATCTCCGGCGGGACGATCGTCGCCGCGGTACTGCTGACGGCCACCGGTCTGCTCGGTCTGACGCCCCTGCACGTCGGGGCGCGGACGGCGGTCCTCGGCGGTGTGTCGATGCACTGGCTACTGGTGGCGGCGCAGATGGTCGTGATCGCGACGGTCGTCGCGTACCTGACCGGGGTGATCGGCATCCGCCGGCTCGAGACGCGCGTGGCGTCGTTCGTGGGGCTGTCCGAGGTGCTGTTCGGCGTCCTCGCCGCGTGGTTGCTGGTGGACCAGATCCCCACGCTCGCGCAGCTGTTCGGCGGGTTGTTGATCCTCGCCGGAATCGTGCTGATCCGGCGCGCCGAGCTGCGGACGGCCACCACGGCGGAGCCGGTCGGCGCCTGACATCCGACCTACCCGGCGACGGCCGCCCTGATCGCGTCCGGCGTCGGGTCCTGGATCTCCTGACCGTCGACCTTCACGGTCGGTGTGCCCTGGATCCCGTCCTTCGACGCCTGGTCGGTCACCTCGGCCGTCCACGGCGCGTACTTCCCGCTCTGCACGCACTGGGCGAAGCCTGGCCCGCCACCGGCCTGCTCGCCGAGCTGGATGAGCGTGGCGTCGGTGAGGCCCGGCTGGTTCTCCCCGGGCTGGTTCTCGTAGAGCAGCTTCAGGTACTGCGCGAAGACGCCGGCGTCGGCGGCGCAGCCGGACGCCGCGGAGGCGCGGCTCGAGTACCGGTCCGGCGAGTACCGGTCCAGGATCGCGACCGGGTGGTAGACCACCTCGGCCTGCCCGGAGGCGACGATCTGGTCGATCGTCGCGCCGCTCTGCTGCTCGAACTGCTTGCAGACCGGGCACTGGAAGTCCTGGTAGACGTCGATCTTCTTCGACGCGGACGGGTTGCCGACGGTGGTGCCGGTGGCGGTCGAGTTCGCCGGGGTGACGACGTCGGCCGGGCGCTGGGCCCAGTACACGCCGACGCCGACGATCGCGGCGAACAGCACCACGGCGACGATCCCGATCACCGTCCCCCGCGACGGGCCGGAGCGTGCGGTGACCGGGTTCTTCTTCGATCCGCCTGCCATCAGTCCTTCTCCTCCACTGCGCCGAGCCGGTCGTCGAGCGCGAGGCGCCCGCTCGGCCACCCGGCCACCAGTACCGCGACGACGGTCAGCCCGACGTCGCGCGCGAGCTCGGTCCCGTAGGTCGGGGACACACCTGCCGCCAGTGCGCCGCCGGAGCCGAAGCAGCCGCAGTCGATCTGCAGACCGCGCGTCCACGCCGACGCGATGCCGATCACGAACGCGCCCATGAGCAGCACGGACGCGATGCCGGCGACGCGGACGCCGAGGCCGACCACCAGCAGCACGCCGAGCACGATCTCGATGAACGGCAGCCCGGCCCCGAGCAGCTGTGCCGCGATCTCCGGCAGGATCCGGTAGGCGCGCACGGCGCGCACGGACGCGTCCAGGTCGGTCACCTTCAGCGCACCGGCCACGATCCACGTGCCGCCGAGCACGAGGCGGCCGCCGAGCACGAGCCACGGCACGGCGACCGCGGCCCGCGACTCGGTCCCGACGCAGGTGTTCACGATGCAACGGTCGCACGGGACGCCGTTCGGGTTCCCGGCGGTCGGTGTTCCGCAGGTCACCGGGGCCGGGCGTGAAACTGTCGGTGTGGTGCGGAACCATCGGGGTGTGACGGACGAGCGAGGCGGTGCGACGACGGCGGTGCCGGCCGCGCGCGTCGTCCAGCTGCACGTGGAGGGGATGACGTGCGCGGCGTGCGTCGGGCGGGTCGAGCGCAAGCTCGGCAAGCTGGACGGGGTCCGCGCCGTGGTCAACCTGGCCACCGAACGCGCACTGGTCGAGGCGCCGGAGTCGACGACGGTCGCGACGCTCGTGGAGACCGTCGAGAAGGCGGGCTACGGCGCGTCCGAGGTGGTCCCGGAACCTGCGGCCGATGACGCGGCCGACACGGCCGCGCGGGACGACGCGGCGCTCCGGTCGTTGCGCCGCCGCATGGCCGTCGCGCTGGTGCTGTTCGTCCCGCTCGCTGACCTGTCGCTGGCGATGTCGCTGGTCCCGTCGCTGCGGTTCCCGTACTGGCAGGCCGTCGTCGCCGCGCTCGCGTTGCCGGTCGTGGTGTGGGCGGCGTGGCCGTTCCACGTCGCGGCCGCGCGGAACCTGCGGCACGGCACCACGTCGATGGACACGCTCGTCTCGCTGGGCGTGATCGCGGCATCCGGGTGGTCGCTCGGCGCGCTCGCGTTCACCGACGGGGCGCCCGCCGTCGGGGGCTGGCAGGCGGTGCTGCACCCGGCGGGCCCGCTCTACCTCGAGGTGGCGGCAGGCGTGACGACGTTCGTGCTGGCCGGCCGGTACTTCGAGGCCCGCGCACGGCGCACGGCGGGAGCCGTCATGCGCTCGCTCGCCGCCCTGCGCACGGACGACGTGGCGGTGCTGGACGCGTCCGGTGCCGAGACCCGGGTCCCGGTGGGGAGGCTGCGGGTCGGGGACCGGTTCGTGGTGCGGCCGGGGGAGCGGATCGCCGCCGACGGCGCGGTGGTCGACGGCGCGGCCGCCGTGGACACGAGCGCGATGACCGGCGAGCCGGCGCCGGTGGAGGTCGGCGCCGGTGACGCGGTCACGGCCGGGACGATCCCGACCGGTGGACGGCTGGTCGTGCGGGCCGAGACGGTCGGCGCGCAGACGCGGCTCGGGCGGATGCTGGCCGCCGTCGAACGGGCGCAGACCGAGAAGTCGTCGGTCCAACGGCTGGTGGACCGGGTGTCGTCGGTGTTCGTACCGATCGTGCTCGGCGTCGCGCTGCTGACGTTCGTCGGCTGGATGATCGGCGGTGCCGGCTGGGCGGGCTCGTTCGCGCCCGCCGTGGCGGTGCTGATCATCGCCTGCCCGTGCGCGCTCGGGCTCGCGACACCGACGGCGCTGATGGTGGCCACCGGCCGCGGCGCAGAGCTCGGCATCTTCGTGAAGGGCTACCGGGCGCTGGAGACGACGCGCGCGGTGGACACGGTCCTGCTGGACAAGACCGGCACGCTGACCGAGGGCCGGATGACGGTCGTCGATCTCACCTGCGCCGACGGCGTCGAGGCCGACGAGCTGCTGGCGATGGCCGCGGCCGTCGAGTCCGGGTCCGAGCACGCGATCGCCGCCGCGATCCGGGAGCACGCCGCGAACGCGCTGGTGGCCGTGCCGGAGGTGACGGGGTTCCGCGCGCTGCCGGGCCTGGGCGCCCGCGGTGTGGTCGACGGTCGGGAGGTGACGGTCGGGCGACCGTCGCTGGCCGGGGACCTCGGCGCGTCGGCCGAGCGGGTCGGGGTGTGGGACGCGACGGGGCACAGCACGGTCGCGGTCGTCGTGGACGGGACGGTGGCGGGCGTGATCGCGCTGGCCGACCCGGTGAAGCCGTCGGCGGCGCCTGCCGTCGCCGAGCTGCTCGCGACGGGTCTGCGCCCGGTGCTGCTCACCGGCGACGGCGAGGCGGCCGCCCGGTCGGTCGCCGCGGCCGTCGGGATCGAGCAGGTCCGTGCCGGCGTGCTGCCCGACGAGAAGGTCGACTTCGTGCGGGGGCTGCAGTCCGGGGGCGCGACGGTGGCGATGGTCGGGGACGGGGTGAACGACGCCGCCGCGCTCGCCACGGCCGATCTCGGGATCGCGGTCGGGTCCGGGACCGACGTCGCGCTGGAGGCGGCCGACGTCGTGCTCGTGCGGGACGACCTGCGCGTGCTGCCGAACACCGTCGAGCTGGCGAGGGCCACGCTGCGCACGGTGCGCGGCAACCTCTGGTGGGCGTTCGGCTACAACGCCGTCGCCGTCCCGGTGGCGGCGGCCGGGCTGCTGAACCCCCTGCTCGCCGGCGCGGCCATGGCCGTGTCGTCGTTGCTGGTGGTGACGAACAGCCTGCGGCTGCGCAGGGCCGTGCCGGACGCTCCGGGCGCGTCGGAGCAGTTCGACGCCTGAGCCCGGCGACCCGCCGCCAGCCCGATCAGCGGCACCCCGGGTCGCCGAGGTCGACGAGCTCGTTCGACGGGTCGAGCGTCACGTTGTTGCGCCGCCGGCCACCGCGGCGTGCCCACCGACTCCGCGCCGCGATCGAGCGTCATGTTCTGGCTGTCGCGACCGCCGGAACGTGACAACGGATCGGGCTACCGCGCCGGTCACCCCGCGGCGACGGGATGGCGCGGTTCGTAGAGGCCCAGCGTCCCGCCACCCGGTAGGCGGATCGTCGTCAGCAGACCCCAGCCCTGGTCGCTGATGCCGCCCTCGAACGTCACGCCGCGCTCGGCCAGGGTCGCGACGGTGCCCTCGATGTCGTCGCACATGAGGTACAGCTCCTGGGCCAGCGCACCGTCCGTCGGGTGCACGGCGATCTCGGCCGGGGGCAGCGCGAAGATCAGCCATCCTCCGCCCGCGTCGACGGTGTTGCTGCGCAGGATGTCGGCGAGCAACGCGCGGTCGGCATCGGCGTCCGGGCTGTAGAGGATCGCGTGCATTCCGTTGATCATGAGCGCTCCTGGTTCGACGGGTGGCACAGGATGCCGCAGGAGCGTTCGCCGGGACAGGGCGGTGTCCGCCGGAACGTGCCACTCGATCGACGTTCCGGATCGGGTGGCACGTTGTCGTTGATCGAATCGCCGGAACGTTCCTCTCGATTCGGCCGGGGGATCGAGCGGTACGTTCCGGTCGTCGAGCCACGGCGCGGCCGGGGCCTCCGAGTGGGTCGCCCGTACGGGTCGGTCCCGATCACCGGTGCCGCCCCGGCCACCTGTCCGGTGTTCGCGCGCGGTTCCGGTGTTTGCACGCGTCCGGGTGCGTGCGTTCTCCGGATCACCACGTGTTCTCCGGATCACCGTGCAATCGAGTTCGGAGTGGGCCGGGCCGGCATGATCGCTGATTGCGGAGCGGATCGTGCGCGTGGCGGCCGCTCTGCTCCCGGACCGCTGATCATGGCCCTGCTCGGCGATGGTCTCGACCGGTACGTCCGGCTGGGGCCAGAATGCCCCGCGTGGCCGGATACTCCGCGACTCCGCAGTCCCGCAAGCTCGGGCTGAAGGACGGCACGCGGCTGGCCGTCGTCGGAGCGCCGGAAGGATGGCCGCTCGAGGCACCGCCCGCCGTCGAGAACGTGGACGGGGACGACGCGGCCGACGTGATTCTCGCGTTCGTCCGGGACCTCGCCACGCTCGACGGCGGCATCGGCGGCTGGGGCAGGCGGATCGCCCCGGCCGGCATGGTCTGGGTGCTCTGGCCACGGAAGGCGGCGGGCCACCGCAGCGAGGTCGACGAGAACGCGATCCGCGAGGCCGCACTCGTCCGGGGCCTCGTCGACGTCAAGGTCGCCGCCGTCGACACCGACTGGTCCGGCCTCAAGCTGGTGTGGCGCAAGGAGAACCGGTAGTCAGCGCCCGGAGCGCAGCTGGGCCAGCATCTCGTTGTAGGCCTTCAGGTCGGCGTCGCCGTCGCGATCGGCCTGGCGGTCGGAGCGCACCGCGGCCCGGGTGTCCTCGCGCGACCACTGCACGATCAGCGCGATCACCACCAGCAGCATGGGCAGCTCACCGGTGGCCCAGGCGATTCCGCCGCCGACCGACTGGTCGGCGAGCAGGCTGGAGACCCACGGCAGCCCGACGTCGCGGTAGAAGTTCTGGCCGATGACGGTGTCCGAGCTCATCACGGCGATCCCGAAGAACGCGTGGAACGGCATCGTCGCGAGCAGCACGGCCAGCCGGCCGAGGTGGGGGAGCCGGTTCGGGGCCGTGTCGACGCCGATCAGCGGCCAGAAGAACAGGTACCCGACGGCGAGGAAGTGCAGGTACATCAGCTGGTGCGCCCAGTGGAAGCGCAGCGCCTCGCCGAACAGCGGCGTGAAGTACAGGACGTAGAACGATCCGACGAACAGCACCGCGGCGACACCCGGGTTCGTCAGCACCTTCGCCGGTCCGGAGTGGACGGCCGCGAGCAGCCATTCGCGCGGTCCGGGCGGCTGGTTGCGGCCGGCGGCGGGCAGCACGCGCAGCGCCAGCGTCACGGGACCGCCCATGCACAGCAGGATCGGCCCCAGCATGTTCAGCGCCATGTGGCTGATCATGTGGACGCTGAACATCGCCGGAGCGTAGAAGCCGAGGCCCGACGACGTCGCCAGCAGCACGACGGCGCACCCGGCGAGCCAGGCCGCCGTCCGGCCAGGTGCCCACGCGATGCCGCGCGCGGCGAGCCTGCGGACGCCGTACAGGTAGAGCGCGGCGGCCAGGATCGCGCCGGTGCCGAACAGCACGTTGAACCGCCAGTCGACGAGCGCGGCAACCGCTCCGAACGGGCGCTCGATGTTCCAGCCGATCAGCGTCTCGTACGAGCTGTCCGCCCGGACCAAGAATCGCGGCGGCACCGAGTGGCCCTGCGCCACGAGCAGCGTCGCGACGAGCGCGCCGCCGGCCACCAGCGCGACCGGGAGGCCCGGCCGGGTCGACCCGCGCCGTACCAGCAGGGCCGTCCCGATCCCGAGCAGGACGACGAGCGGGATCTCGGCCAGCAGCAGCCGCCCGTACGGCGTGCCGGTCAGCGAGCCCGGCCCGACGACCACGATCTGGAACAGCAGCTCACCGACCAGGAACACCACGCCGGAGGCGAGCAGCAGCCCGCGGACGCGGCGCAGCGTCGTCGTCGTGACCTCGCCGCCGTGCAGGCGCTGGGCGGTCAGCGCCGCCACCGTCCCCAGCCAGACCAGGCCGCCGACGGTCCGCAGGATGCTGCCGTCGCTGCTCCAGTCGTGCCCGGCGCCGGTCGCGGCCGGGCTGACCGCAGCGGGCAGGACGGCCGCGACGAGCGTCAGCACGCCGAGCACGCCGGCCGCTCGCCAGCTCAGGAACCAGGCACATCCGGCCGCGACGACGAGCATCAGCAGCCCGCCGAGCAGCCAGCCCATCGGTTCCTCGAGCGTGGCCGCGGCGCCCAGCCAGCCGATCGGGCCGTTCACGCCCGGCCGGGAGAACGGGGACCCGGTCATGTCGGCGGTTGTCGTCCAGGCGGCCAGCAGCGCGGCCACGCCGGCGACGCCCGCCGACACGGCGGTACGGCGCAGCGCGCGGTAGCCGTCGGGTCCCACGGTCCCCGACGAGCGGGCCGGCGCGAGGAACGCCGCGTACAGCAGGGAGCCAGCGGTCAGCGCGGCGGACAGGCCGGCGACGACACGCAGGACCGGGCCGAGCACCCGGACGTCGCTCGGCGGGGTCGGGAGGCCGCTGCGTGCGTACACGCCGACGTCGGCGAGCACGAGCACGGTCGCGACCGCCGCGCACACCGCGACACCGACCACCGTCGCCGCGGCCAGCGCCGTCCCGCGATGGTCGCGGGCGGTCCCGGAGGTCGCCGGTGCGTCGGCCGTCGTACTGCTCACCCCGTCATCGTCCCCGACGAGCCCGCGCACGCGCTCGTCCGGGTGGGACATGACATGCGCCCTAGAACAGGTTGTTCCACCAGTCCTGGATGTCCTTCCAGAACCCGCTGGCGTCGTCCGGGATGTTCGGCAACGACGTCGGGATGCTCGGGATCTGGGTCGGGATGCCCGACGGCAGGCTGGGCAGCTGCGTCGGGATGCCGGACGGGAGCTGTGTCGGGATGCTCGGGATCGAGAAGCCCGGTCCCTGGTTCCCGCTGGTCGGGGCCTCGGTGGTGGTGCGGGACTCGGACGTCGTCGTCTGCGGTGCCGCCGGTGTGTCCGAGTCGCGGTTGTTCCACAGCAGCAGCCCGATCACGAGCACCAGCAGCGCGATCACGAACGCGCCGATCGCGATCCACCGTCCGGTGCCGGAGCTGCCCGGGTCGCGCGGCTCGTCCCGCTCGACGTCGGCGGGCGGCGGCGGTGCGGTGGGCGGCGGGGCGGACTCGGACAGGATGCCCGCCGCGTCGCGGGCGCTCGGGCGCCCGCGCGGATCGGTCCGGGTCATCTCGGTGATCGCCTCGCGCAGCGGCTCGGGGGTGTCCCGTGGCACGACGGGGGAGCGGTTCAGCCGCTCCGCGGCACCCTCGATCCCCTCGCCCTGGTACTCCTGGCGTCCGGTCCAGCACTCCAGCAGCACCAGCCCGAGCGCGTACACGTCGGCGGGTGGGCCCACCTCCCCGCCGCGAATCTGCTCCGGCGCCAGGTACGCGGGGGTGCCGACGATCTCGCCCGCCGCCGTGTGCCCGTCGGCGCCGAGCAGCGACGCGACACCGAAGTCGGCCAGCTTCGCGCGCCCGTCCGCCCCCAGCAGGATGTTCGACGGCTTCACGTCGCGGTGCGTGACGCCCTGGCCGTGCACGTAGTCGAGGGTCTGCGCGACGTCGAGCCCGATCCGGCGGATCTCGTCCGGCGGGAGCTGCTCGCTCTCGATCACCTGGCGCAGCGTCGGCCCGTCGACGAGCTCCATCACGAGGTAGGCCCGATGCGGCTCGACGGCGAAGTCGTGCACGCCGACCAGGCCCGGATGGTGCAGGTTCGCCATCACCTGCGCCTCCTGGCTGAAGCGCTGGTCGGCGGTCGGGTCGTTGCCCGGTCCGAAGATCTTCACCGCGACCGGGCGGTTCAGCCGGGTGTCGGTCGCCCGGTGCACGTCGGCCATGCCGCCCTGCCCGATGAGGCCCTCCAGGCGATACCGCCCGCCGAGCAGCTCCGGCCCGCCCACCGGCTGCGGCAGCATCCGGGTCGCCGACGGCTGCGGGGCCCGTACCGGACCGCCGAGGTTGCGTGTCGGGCCGTCGCCGGGATCGACGCGCCGGGTCACGCCCGGGTCGGCGCCCGCGCCGGTCCAGCGGGTCGGTGCGCCGGGATCGTCGACGCGGCGGGTGGCGTCCGGGTCGCCGGGTCCGACCCGGCGGGTCGCGCCGGGGTCACCGGGTCCGACGCGCCGGGTCGCGCCGGGGTCCGGGGGACCGGCGTGGCGGGTGGCGTCCGGGTCGTCCGGTCGTCCGTGGCGGCGGGTGGCCGGATCGCCGTCGCCACGCTGCGGCGGGCGGCGATGGTTGCCCGTCTGCCACGTGTCGCCGCGGCGCGTGCGGTCCGGGTCGTCACCACGTGGCACTGGCCCTCCCGGGTCCTGGTCGGCGCCCGACGACGTCGCCGGATCGCGACGACGGTACCGGCGAAGCGTCCGGATCGGACCTCTCGGGCGTCACCCGGTCGGCGTGTCCGTGCTCGCGTGCCCGGCACGGGGGACGGTGGCCGGCAGGGTGGGTGGAACGAGCACGTCGACGACGGTCGCGACGTCGTCCGCCCTCCCGATCCCGCGCATCGAGCCGGGTTCCGAGGCGAGGAGGCCGCGCCCCCGCGGGCCGAGGTGTCCGGTGGGGATCGGGGCACCGACGCCGTGACCGGCGAGACCGACGGGCGGACCGGGCGTCAGCCGACCGGCACCCGTCGCAGATCGGCGGCCGGGAACGGCGGCCGCTCGTCCAGGCGCAGCGACAGACGACCTGCGGCCCGCCACGCACGCGCGGTCAGGTCCCGGTCGGCGTCGGTGACGAGGTTGCCCATCACCCGCAGCGCGACGGTCATCAGCGCCCGGGAACGCATCCCGACCGGCCCGGCCAGCGGCAGCAGGCGGGGGATCGTCAGCAGCCCGGCCAGACGGCGGGCGATCGAGAACGCCTGGCCGTAGTGCCCGCGCAGGGTCGCGGGCCACGCCGTCGACAGGTCCCGCTCGCCGGCCATCAGCTCGGCCACCAGCCGTCCGGTCTCCAGGCCGTAGTCGATGCCCTCGCCGTTCAGCGGGTTCACACAGCCCGCCGCGTCGCCGATCAGCGCCCAGTTCGCGCCCGCGACACCGGACACGGCGCCGCCCATCGGCAGCAGCGCGGACTTCACGGCGCGCACCGGCCCGTCGAGCTTCCACTCGTCGCGGCGCTGGTCGGTGTAGAGCTCGATCAGGCTGCGCAGCCGCACCGACGCGGGGCGCTTGTCGGTGGCCAGCGTGCCGACCCCGATGTTGATCGAGCCGTCGTTCAGCGGGAACAGCCAGCCGTAGCCGGCCAGCACCTCGTCGTCCTCGCCGCGCAGCTCCAGGTGCGAGCTGATCCACGGGTCGTCGCTGTGCGCGGAACCCACGTACCCGCGGGCCGCGACGCCGTAGGCGGTCTCCTTGTGCCACTCGCGACCGAGCACCCGCCCGAGCGTGGACCGGGCGCCGTCGGCGACGACCAGGCGCCTGCACCGGACGGACCGGCCGTCGTCGAACACCACCTCCTCGACGCGGTCGCCGACCCGCACGACGTCGACGGCCTTCGCCGACTCCATCGGCACGGCGCCCGCCTCCAGTGCGGTGCGACGGATTCGGTCGTCCAGCTCGGCACGGGCCACGGCCCCGCCGTTCGCCGGGAGCGACCCACCCGGCCAGCGCAGCTCCAGCACCTGCCCGAAGCCGTGTGCGCGCAGGCCGTGGTTCGTGCCGCGGGACCGCACCCACTCACCGAGACCGAGGTGTTGCAGCTCGGCGATGGCGCGCGGGGTGAGCCCGTCACCGCAGGTCTTGTCACGGGGGAAGACGGCCGCGTCGGCGAGCACCACGTCCAGCCCGTGCCGTGCCGCCCACGCCGCGGCGGCGGACCCGGCAGGGCCCGCCCCGACGACGAGCACGTCGGTCGTCGCAGGAGTGGATCCGCTCATCCCTCCAGTGTGTCAACCGTCGAACCGCCGCGCGTGTGCCACCGATCACCAGGGCATGGACCGCAAGATCGCCGGATCGTGGCGTGGCGCTAGCGTCGCGACCGTGGCGAACACCCCCGTCGAGGCCGTCGAGGCCGTCGAGGCCGTCGAGCCGCAGAGACGGGACGGGGAGGAGGGCCGCCGCCCGTCGATCCCCGACCTGCTGATCGTCGCCGCCGGCGTCGCGCTCGTGCTGGTCGCCGCGTTCGAGGGCTGGGCGCGGCTGGACCGCGGCGAGAACATCTTCGTGTTCTTCCCGCCGCTGCTGGCGTGGTGGATCCCGCACGTCGGGCCGGGCACGGTCCTGGCGCCGATCGTCGCGGTCGCGGTCGTCGCGTACGGCCCGACGCTCGCGGCGCGGATGCGCTGGTCGCGCCTGGTGCTCGCGGCGTGGGCGGCGTCGTTCGCGTGGATCGTCTCGCTGGCGCTGATCGACGGCTGGCAGAACGGGATCGTCGTCCGACTCGAGGAGGGCCAGGAGTACCTGTCCGACCTGCCCCGGGTGACGGGTCTCGGGCAGATGCTGTCGATCTTCTCCGACCACATCCTCACGAAGGGACAGGACCCGGACCAGACGTTCTTCTGGACGACGCACGTCGGAGCCCACCCGCCGGGCGCGTTCGGCGTCTTCGTGGTGCTGGACCGGATCGGGTTGTCCGGCGGCGGTCCCGCCGGGCTGTTCGTGATCCTGATCGGGGCGTCCGCCGCCGCGGCGACGGCGGTCACGCTGCGCGCGCTCGGCGCTGGTGAGAGAAGCGCAGGCGGAACGAACCTCGGCGAGGACCTGGCCCGTCGCGCGCTGCCGTTCGCCGTGCTGTTCCCGGGCGCGGTGTGGATCGGGGTGTCGGCGGACGGCATGTTCGCCGGCGTCGTGGCCTGGGGCGTCGCGCTGGTCGCGCTGGCCGCGACCCGGTACGGGACCCGCGCGCTCGCCTGTGCGGTCGGTGGCGGGATGGTGCTCGTGTTCTCGCTGTACCTGTCATACGGGCTCGTCCTGGCCGGGCTGTTCCCGCTGGTCGTGGTCGCGGTGACACGTCGCTGGCGGGTGCTCCTGCCCGCTCTCGCCGGGGGCGCGCTGGTCGTCGGGGCGTTCACGGCGGCCGGGTTCTGGTGGCTCGACGGGTTCGAGAAGGTCCAGATCATCTACGCGGCGAGCATCGCGCAGGACCGGCCCTACGAGTACTTCGTCTACGCCAACCTGGCCGCCGTGCTGTTCGCGCTCGGTCCCGCCGTGCTCGCCGGGCTGCGGCGGCTGGCGATGCACCCCCGCGCCGTCCCGGTCGGGGCGACGCTGCTGGTCGCGGCCGCCGTCGTCGCGGTCCTGCTGGCCGACGCGTCCGGGATGAGCAAGGCCGAGGTGGAACGGATCTGGCTACCGTTCGGCGTCTGGATCGTCCTCGCGTGCGGGATGATTCCCCGCCGGCAGGTCCGCGGATGGCTGGCCGTCCAGGCCGTCCTCGCGATCGCCGTCAACAGCCTGCTCGTCATGCCCTGGTGAGACCAGCGTCCGGATCCCCCAGACCACGGCCGACACGGCGAACAGCGCCACGGTGAGCCACACCCACCGCTCCCGGTAGGGCTCCTGGTCGAGGCCGGCCGCGGCGAGGCTCGTCGCGGTGCCCTGGCGGACGATCCCGGGCAGGAACATCAGCAGCGACAGGCCTGCCCCGAGCACCGGGATCCGGATGTGGTTGACCAACGGGACCCGGGTGCTCGGCAGCGCCCGCAGCACGAGCGTGAGGATCCGGTCGCCACCGGCGTAGAGCGGGAACAGCACCAGGTCGTGCAGGAACAGCGCCCCGGCGAACCAGACCGCCACCCAGAACAGCGACGGGTCGCCGAGCAGCAGCAGGTCGACGGCGTAGGCGGCGAGCGCGAAGCAGCCGAGGAGCAGCACGAGCCGGGCCACCGCCCACGCGGCGCGGCTAGACACGGCGGAACTCGATCCCCACGACCCACTTCGTGTTGTGCACCCCCGGCAGCGCCGGGACGATCACGCGCGCCGGGTAGCCGTGGTCACGGGACAACGCCTTCCCGTTGACTCGCACCGCCAGCAACGAGTCCGGCGCCAGGACCTGCGACGACGTCAGCTGGGCGCGGGCGAACGGACCGACCTCCACCGACTGCACGACGGCCGACGCGGGCTCCGGAACACCGGCCATCCCCGCCAGGTCGCGCAGCCGGACGCCGGACCACGTCTGCACCGTCGACCAGCCCTCGACGCACGCGATCGGCAGCTCGGCCGTGTGCTGCGGCAGCGCGTTCAGCTGGTCGTAGTCCAGCCGGACCTCCCCGTCCCCGCCGGTCAGCGTGACCGCCCACATCGGACCGATCGCCGCCGGCGCGATCCCGGACGCGACGAACGTGCGGTTCACCGGGAAGTCGTTCTCCGGCCCCGGCACGGCGTCCGGCGGGAAGCCGGGCGTGCGCGACGAGCCGTCCGCCGCCGTCGTCCGCCCCCGTGGCAGCAGCAGCGCGGCCGGGCGCAGCCAGCCGCCGAGCGTCTGCCCGGCCGTGATCGCCGCGACGAACAGCGCACCGCCGGCAACCAGCCCGATCGCCCCTCGTCGGGTCATCGTCGGGGGGTCCGGGTCGGGTGCGACGAGCCCGTGCTCGTCCGGCGGTTCCGGCTCGGTCCGGGACAGCGGTGTCCGCAGCTCCTTCGCGAGCGACCGGGACCCGAGGCTCCGCACGAGCGTCGGGAACTTGAGGATCACGTGCACCGCGAACGCGCCGACGAACACCCACGCACCGACGAAGTGCGCCTGGTAGAAGCTGAACCCGAAGACGTAGTCGTACTGGACGTTCAGCAGGCCGGTGACGATCTCGAACAGGATCCCGCCGACGAGCAGCACGAGCGAGAGCCGCTCCAGCGCCTTCACCGGGCCGCGCGGCGGGCCGGTGAACAGCTTCGGGATCACCGACCAGAGCTTGGCCAGCACGACCGGGACGAGGATCATCCCGAGCCCGATGTGCAGGCCCTCGGTCAGCCGGAACAGCCACGGCGGGTCGGCAGGCCACTCGAAGAACGGGAGCCGCAGGAGTCCCACGTCGGACGGGATCGACTGGCCGAACTGCGGCCCGTACGCCATCCAGTCGAGCAGCCCGGTGACGATCACGACGGGCAGCCCCACGAGCAGCGGCAGGGCGAACATCGACGTCAGCCACGGCCCCCGGATCGGGCTGCGCCAGCGGAACGGCGTGCGGCGGGTCCCGGGCCCCGCGGTCATGGCCTGGTCAGCTCCAGGAACGCGCGAGCACCGGCATGCCGGCCGGTCGTGACCAGCCCGACGGCCGCGGCCAGACCGGCCAGCACGTCGACGCCGACCACGGCCCACGGCAGCGGGTCCCCGACGAGGCCGCCGCTGGCCACCCGGACCTCGCCCTGCCAGATCAGATCGGCGCGGGTGTCCGCCTCGACGAGCACCGTGCCGCCGGGCCCGATCAGGCGGGCCGCCCGTTCCAGCAGCCGGGCGGGCTCGCCGCCGATGCCGATGTTGCCGTCGGCCAGCAGCACGTGCGACCAGCCGCCCTCGGTCGGAAGCGGCGCGAACAGGTCCTGGCAGAGCATCGTGACCCGCCGCCGGTGGCAGTGCATCGCCGCGACACCGGACTCGTCCACCCCGAGCACCGGCACCCCGCGGTCGGCGAGAGCGGTGGCCAGACGTCCGGGACCGCAGCCGAGGTCGACGGTCGGGCCCGCGCAGCGGTCGACCAGCCACGCGTCGTCGCCCGCCGCGGCCGCGCCCCAGCGCAGCACGTCCAGGTCGATCTCCGACCCGTCGCAGAACAGCAGCCGCGACGAGCCGCCCGCCAGCGCGCCGTCGAACGCGCGCCAGGACGCCATCGTGCCGGTCATGCCGGGGTCCCCGCCCGGAACACGCCGCCCAGCTCCGCGACGACCGCGGCGAACCGGCCGTCCGGCGCCTCGTCGGCGACCAGGACGGCCTCGTCGGCCGTGTCCACATCGGTCAGTTCTCCGACGGCGGCGACCCGCAGACCGGACGCCTCGAGCGCTTGCCGGGTGAGGTCTCCGGTGTCGGTGCGGGACATCGGCACGTCGGCCAGCACGGACGCCCGGCGCGGGTCGTTCAGGCCGAGCACCCACCATCCGCCGTCCGTCGCGTGACCCAGCAGCGAGTCCGACGTGGACAGTGCATCCAGGCACCCGGTCAGCAGCGCCGTCGTGACCTGCGGCGTGTCCATGCCGATCTGCACGGTGGGCAGCCCCGGGTGCAGCGCGGCGGTGTCCGCGTGCGCGGCGGCGATCCGCTCGCCGAGCCCGTCCCCCCGCTGTTCGACGACGTCGCAGCCGGTCAGTGCGGCCCGCAGCTCAGGCTCCCCGACGGCGGCGGACAGGTCACCGGCGAACGCGACGACGGTCCGTGCCCCCGGTACCGCGCGTGCGGCGTCCAGCGAGTCGAGCAGCGCCGCGGACGCCACCCTGGCGGACTGTTCCGGTGTGGCCGGTGGGCAGAGACGGGTCTTCACCCGGCCGGGGACCGGAGCCTTGGCGAGCACGATCACGACGGCGGTGCAGCCGCCCGTGGCACGACCTCGCCGGCGCCGCGCAGGCGCCTCGCGCGGGCGCTGCAGCGATGATCCGCTCGCACGCTCGCTCATCGCAGCAACCCGGCCATGTCACGGGCGGCCCGCACGGTCCCCTTCACGGAGCCGGAGACCTTGGACCTCCCGCCGGCACGGCGGGCGTAGGCGACCGGGATCTCGTCGAAGCGCCAGCCCGCGGCACCCGCCTTGATCAGCAGTTCCAGGGGGTAGCCGAACGCGCGGTCCTCGATCGCGAGATCGAGCAGCGCCTGGCGGCGGCACACCCGGATCGGCGCGATGTCGTGCACCGGGACGCCGCGGCCGCGCAGCATCGCGGCGATCACCGCGTTCGCCGCGCGGGCGTGCCACGGCCAGACGCCCGCGCTGTCCGGGAGCCTGCGTCCGACCGCGATGTCCACGTCGCCGGAGACGACCTTCCGGGCCATCCCGGGCAGCACGCCAGGGTCGAGTGAGCCGTCGCCGTCGAGGAACGCGACGTACTCGGCGGTCGCGTTGACCAGCCCGGTGTGGACGGCGGCGCCGTAGCCCCGCTTCGGTTCGACGACCACGCGGGCACCGTGCGCACGGGCCACTGCGGCAGTGTCGTCGGTCGACCCGTTGTCCACGACGAGCACCGGCCAGCCCTCGGGCAGCCTGTTCAGTACTGCGGGGAGCGCCTCGGCCTCGTCGAGGCACGGGAGCACGATCTCGGGGAGCACGGCGCGATCAGGGGCCTCTCGGTGCGGTGCCGCTCGTCAGGACGAGGGGTTGTTCGTCCAACGAGCGGCACCCGGTTCAGGCTTTCACCCGTGCGGGGGAGCGGAGTGGGGCGGTCGCAAACGCGGCGACCCCGTCGGCGAACGACGTCGCGGCCCGGAACCCCAGCGCACGCCGGGCGTATCCGGGGTCGGCGACCACATGCCGGACGTCACCCGGACGGGCACCGCCGACCACCTCGGGGTCCGGCCCGTCCGTCGCGACGGCCAGCTCGGTGGCCAGGTCCAGGATCGTGTGCGGCTCTCCGGAGCAGACGTTCGCCGCCCCGAACCCGTTGTCCGCGGGCTCCGCGACGAGCGCTGCCGCGTTGGCCGCCGCGACGTCGGAGACGTGCACGAAGTCGCGGCGCTGGAGTCCGTCCTCCATCACCCGGGGTGCCTCGCCGCGCTCGAGCGCGGACCGGAAGATCGACGCGACGCCCGCGTACGGGGTGTTCTGCGGCATCCGGGCGCCGTAGACGTTGTGGTAGCGCAGCGACCAGACCGTGCCGCCGGTCTGCCGGGCCCACGCGCCGGCCAGGTGCTCCTGCGCGAGCTTCGTCGCGGCGTAGGTGCTGCGCGGGTCCGGCGGGGCCGACTCCGGAACCAACCCCGAGGTCAGCTCGCGCCCGCACGACGGGCAGGTCGGCTCGTAGCGTCCGGCGTCGATGTCGGCGAACGCGCGCGGCCCGGGACGGACGACACCGTGTTCCGCGCAGTCGTAGCGGCCCTCGCCGTAGACGACCATCGACCCGGCGAGCACGAGCCGCGAACGTCCGGTCTCGTGCATCGCGGCGAGCAGCACGGCCGTGCCCAGGTCGTTGTTCGCGGCGAAGTCCGGGCCGTCCGACGGGTCGACGCCGTGCCCGACCATCGCGGCCTGGTGGCACACGGCGTCGACGCCGGGCAGCAGCCGTCGGAGCAGGTCGGCGTCGCGCACGTCGCCGTGCACCAGCTCGTGCCCGGACACCCACTCCGGCGGGCCGTCACCGCCGTGCGCGGCCGGGAGCAGCGCGTCGAGCAGCAGGACCTCGTGGCCGTCGGAGGTCAGCCGGTCGGCGACGTGCGACCCGATGAAGCCGGCCCCGCCGGTGATGAGGACACGCATGGTCGCGGAGGGTAGACCGCGATCATCGCGTCACCGACGGGCGAGGGCCTCCGCCGCGGTCAACGCCAGCGTGAACAGGCCCTGCCGGGCCTCGCGGGCGGTCGTCCAGCCGCGGTGCTGCCACTCGGGGCCGGCGAGCGAGTCCGCCGCGAGCAACAGCTGCGCGTAGTGCACGCCGCGGTAGCGGGCGACCGCGATCGCCGCGGACGCCTCCATGTCGACGACGGCGCAGCCCTCGCCACGCCGCAGGGCGACCCGCTCCTGGGTCTCCCGGAACACGGCGTCGGTGGTCCAGCAGCGGCCGACCACGTACGGCACGCCCTCGGCCTCCAGCGTCGAGGACAGCACGTCGACCCCGACCGGGTCGGCGTCCAGGACCCGTCCCGGCGGGAGGTAGTGCAGCGACGTGCCCTCGTCGCGCAGCGCGCTCCCGAGCACGACGGCGTGCCCGAGCGTCAGCTCCGGCAGCAGCGCGCCGGCCCCGCCGACACCGACGACCGCGCGCACGCCCATCGCGACCAGCTCCTCGAGGAACATCGCGGCCAGCGGCGCGCCGATACCCGGCTGCAGCACGGCGACCCGGTACCCGTCCGGCGCCGTCGCCTCCCAGACCGGCGTGCGGCCCAGCTCGGAGCGCAGCGTCGTGATCGCCTGCGCGGTGGCCCCGATCCGGTCGACGACCTCGGGGAACCAGCACATCACCGCCGCGTCCGGCATGTCGTCGATGCGCGGGACGATCGCCGCGGGCTCGATCACGCCCGGTGCGTCGAGGTCGATCCGGTCGAGCAGCGGGGGTGTCACGTCCGGGTTCATCACCGCCGATCATCCTCCGGTCGTCGCGCGTCGCGGACCGCCGGGGGATCGGCGTCGTCCGACGCCGACGCGTTTCGTCCCGCTATGGTCGGGTGCAGAGAACCAGGTGCGACGGCCATCGCCGACCCCGCGCCACCGACCGGCCGGGACAGGAGGCGCCACGTGCCACCCCCACCGCGCGGTCGCGGACCCGGCTGGGCGAACCAGCCTCCCCGGCGTCCGGGACCGCCTCCGGCCGGACCGCCGCGTCAGCCCCCGCCTCCTCCGGCTCCGCCGCCGTCGCCCCCTCGGCGCGGTCCGCTCCCACCGCCAGCGCCCCGGCCCGGTGGCGGCCCGCTGCGCAGGCCGCCGCCCGGGCGGTCCGCAGGCGGCATGCCGCCGCCGCGGGATGGCGGCTACACGCGGCAGGCTCCGCCGCGCGGGCCGGACGGACCCCCGGCGCACCCGGCGTCGCAGGCGCCCCGCGACGGGCGCGTCACGCGGATGCCGGAGTTCCGGCGTCCGAGCCTGAACCTGCGCTTCCTGCGCGGCCGGTGGAAGGCGATCCTGATCGTCCTGCTGGTGGCGGTCGTCGGATTCGGCGTGTACCTGGACGCCAACCTGACCCGGGTGGACGCGCTGGCCGACACCGAGAACAGCTCGGACGGCACCAACTACCTGATCGTCGGATCGGACAGCCGCGACGGCCTGTCCGCCGAGGACGAGGAGAGGCTGGCCACCGGGGACGCCGCGGGCCAGCGGACCGACACGATCATGTTGCTGCACAGCGGCAGCTCCGGGGACGTGCTCGTCTCGATCCCGCGCGACTCGTACGTCCCGATCCCGGGCAAGGGCAGCAACAAGATCAACGCGGCGTACGCGTTCGGCGGCCCGCAGCTGCTCGTCGAGACCGTGCAGAACGCCACCGGGCTGAAGATCGACCACTACGTCGAGGTCGGGTTCGGCGGTTTCGTCGGGGCGGTCGACGCCGTCGGCGGTGTGAACATGTGCATCCCGGAGGCGATCAAGGACCCGAAGGCGGGGCTGGACGTCCAGGCCGGCTGCCAGGACCTCGACGGGCAGACCGCGCTCGGCTACGTGCGGACCAGGGCAACCCCCGGCTCGGACTTCGACCGGGTCAAGCGCCAGCGCGAGTTCCTGTCCGCGCTGCTGCAGAAGGCGACCAGCCCGCTCACGCTGATCAACCCGTTCCGGATGGTCCCGCTCGCGAACTCGCTGACCGGCACGATCACCGTCGACTCCGGTGACCACATCTGGAACCTGGCCGGTCTGGCGTTCGCGATGAAGGGCGTCTCCGGTGGGGACGGCGTGCAGACCACCGTCCCGGTCGCGGGTGCAGGGGCCGGCTCGACGCTGCGGTGGGACAAGACCCGTGCCGCAGGCCTGTGGGGTGCGCTCGCCAAGGACGAGGCGCCGTCGAAGAGCGACTTCGGGCCGTAGGAGCCCTCAGGCGGTCTTGCGGGTCGACCGCTTGCGGGTCGTGGTCTTCGCGCCATCGGTGCCGGTGGCCTTGTCGTCGCTCCCGGTCTTCTTCGACGTCGAGCGGCTCGTGCTCGTGCTGCGCTTGCGGGTGCTCGAACCACTGCTCGAACCACTGCTCGAACCACTGCTCGAACCGCTGTCCTCGGAGCCGGAATCCGAGGACTTGCCCGACGAGCTCGAGGACGACGAGCCGCTCGACCTCCCCTTGCTCCCGCCGGACGACCGTGCTGCGTCCACGCTGGCCTGCAGCGCGGAGAGCAGGTCGCTCATCGAGTCGGCTCCGTCGTCGCGCTTGTCCGCGGCCGGGGCCGGGCGGGCGTCGCCGTGCTCCTTCTTGGACTCGATGAGCTCGACGACGGCGTCCCGGTAGTCGTCGTGGAAGTCGTCCGCGTTGAAGTCCGCACCCATGCTCTCGACCAGCGACGACGCCATCTGCAGCTCCTGCGGGCGCAGCTCGACGTCGGTCTCCAGGATGTCGAAGTCGGGCTCGCGGACCTCGTCCGGCCAGAGCATCGTCTGCAGAACGATCGCCTTGCCGCGCACCCGCAACAGCGCGATCGTCTCGCGCTGGCGCAGCGCGACCTTGACGACGGCCATCCGGTCGGTCTCGTTCAGCGCCTCGCGCAGCAGCGCGTAGGGCTTGGCGGCCTTCGTCTCCGGCTCGAGGTAGTAGCTCTTGTCGAACAGCAACGGGTCGATCTGGTCCGACGGCACGAACTCGATGACGTCGATCTCGTGGCCGGTGGAGACCGGCAGCGAGTTGAGGTCGTTGTCGTCGAGCGTGATCAGCTCGCCCTCCGGCGTGTCGTAGCCCTTGACGATGTCGGCGTACTCGACGACCTCGTCACAGACCTCGCACGTCCGGCGGTACCGGATCCGGCCGCCGTCGGCGCCGTGCACCTGGTGGAACCGCACGTCGTGGTTCGTCGTCGCGGAGTACACCTTGATCGGGACACTGACCAGCCCGAACGACACGGCGCCGCTCCAGATTGCACGCATGGTGACAGCATGACGGCGTGTTGCCCATGCTCGCCAGTCCCGGAGACCTCCCGACCGGTCCGGGATGGGTGTTCGAGGTCAAGTGGGACGGCATGCGCGTGCTGGCCGACGTCGCCGACGGCCGTCTGCGGCTGTCCACCCGCACCGGGCGCGACGTCACGGCGAACTTCCCCGAGCTGGCCGGTCTGGCCGACCTGGCGCCGGACGTGCTGCTCGACGGCGAGGTCGTGCTGCTCGAGGGTGGCGTCCCCAGCTTCGCGGCGCTGGCGCACCGGATGCACACGGCAGTCACGCCCGCCGTCGCCGCCGCGCGCCCCGTGACGTACATGGTGTTCGACGTCCTGCGCCTCTACGGCGTCGAGCTGCTCGACCGGCCGCTGTCCGAGCGACGGGCCACGCTGGAACGTCTCGACGTCTCCGGGCTGGACCCGGTCGCGTTCTCCCCGCTCTATCCGGACGGCGCCGCGCTGCTCGACGTGACGGGCCGGCGCGGGATGGAGGGCGTCGTCGCGAAGCGGGAGGACGGCCCGTACCGGCCGGGCAG
The DNA here is from genome assembly GCF_004339565.1 of Pseudonocardia endophytica. Classification (GTDB taxonomy): domain Bacteria; phylum Actinomycetota; class Actinomycetes; order Mycobacteriales; family Pseudonocardiaceae; genus Pseudonocardia; species Pseudonocardia endophytica. Next base: position 3,301,283 of record NZ_SMFZ01000001.1, on the reverse strand, counting down.
GCGCAGCCCGTCCTGGGTGAAGATCACGCACCGGCAGTCGCAGAGCTGTGTGGTCGGCGGCTGGCGCCCGGAGCGCACGTCCGGCAACCGGATCGGAGCGCTCCTGCTCGGTGTCTACGACGGCGACGACCTCGTGTTCGCCGGACGTGCCGGTTCCGGCCTGGCCGGGGACGCCGTGCAGCAGGTGCTCGCCGAGCGCCTGGCCCCGCTGTCGTCGGCGGAGTCGCCGTTCGCGCAGGTCGTCCCGCGTGTCGACGCGGCGGGGGCGCGCTGGTGCGTGCCGGAGACGGTCGTCGAGATCGCGCACACCGGATGGACGGCGGGGGACCGGCTGCGGGCCCCGGTGTTCCGCGGCGTGCGCGACGACGTCGACCCCGGCGAGGTCGTCCGGGACGGGTGAGCACGGGGGCACATGACAGGCTGGTCGCATGGCGACGATGACCACCTGGCGCTCGGACGACCCGGCCGGACCCGGTCTGGAGGCGGCTCGCGTCGTGCTCGGCGGCGGCGGGATGCGCGCGGTCGGCCGCATGGTGCGCACCACCGACAACGGCGTGTTCACCGCCTCCTACCGCCTGGTCGTCGGCACGTCCGGCGCGCTGGAGCGGCTCGTCGTGGACGCGGCGGGGGAGGACCGCGAGCGGCAGCTCACGATCACCCGCAACGAGGACGGCGTCTGGCTCGCCGACGAGGGTTCCGGTGCCTCCCGGATCGACGCCGGCGATGCGCTCGACGTCGACCTCGCGTTCAGCCCGGTCTTCAACGCGCTGCCGATCCGCAGGCTCGACCTGCACCGGGAGTCCTCCGAGCACACCGTGCCGATGGTGTTCCTCGCACTGCCGGAGCTGACCGTCGAGGTCACCGAGCAGACCTACCGCACCGTCTCGCTCTCCGAGCCGGCCGTCGTCGGGTTCTCCGCGGGCGACTTCGCCGCCGAGATCACCGTCGACCCCGACGGGATGGTCGTCGACTACCCGGGCATCGCGCTCCGGGTCTAGTGCCGCGCCGCAGAACGTTCAGCACCGAACTCGGAGGCCCAGGCGCCCGCAGACGGCGTTGCCGCCCTTGCGAAGACGCCCGGTATGAGCTGCGGGCGGCGCCTTGCCTGCGAACGCCTGGATCCGCCGATTCCGGCACCAACGTTCCGCGACACGGCACCAGCTCAGGCCTTCCAGGGCTCCAGCACGTCCCCGCGCCGCCCGAGCTCGCGCAGCTCGGCCAGTACCACGTCCGGGTCGCCGTCCAGCGCGACGCCGAGGGCGAGCGGGTCGCGGGTCGCGGCCCACCGCTGACGGCCCTGGTAGCCGCCCTGCACGGTGGCGGACAATCCACCGGTGGACGCCAGCGCGCCGCGCATCGCGCCGAGGCGGCCCAGCGCGTCGTCGACGGCGGCCAGCAGCGCGGAACGGTTCCCCTCGCACATCGCGAGCACCAGCTCCGGGCGCGTCCCGGCGACCCGGGTGCCGTCCGCGAACGATCCGGCCGCGAGCGAGAGCGCCAGGTCGTCGCCCTGCTCGCCGGCGCCGACGGAGGCGAGCACGGCGGCGAGCAGGTGCGGGAGGTGCGAGATCCGGGCGACGGCCATGTCGTGCTCGTCGGCGGCCGCCGGGACCACCCGGGAGCCGCACTCCCAGGCGAGCTCCGCGACGTCGCGCCAGACGTCGAGATCCAGGCCGTCGTCGGCGGTGACCACCCAGGCGGCGCCGTCGAACAGGTCCGGACCGCCCGCGGCCCAGCCGGACTCGGCCGTGCCCGCCATCGGGTGCCCGCCGACGTAGCGGGCCTGCGGGGCGAGTTCCGCGACGGCGTCGGCCACGGCGACCTTGACGCTGATCGCATCGGTCAGCCGACACTGCGGCGCGACGGCGTCGATCCGGGCGAGCGTGCCCTCCAGCGCGGTCAGCGGCACCGCGATCACCACCAGGGCGTCCGCATCCGCGGCGCGGCGCAGGGCCGTGTCGGTGTCGGTCGTGACGTCGAACCCGTCGGCGACGGCGGCCGCCGCCGTGGTGTCCGACGCCGCCGTGCCCCACGCCGTCCGGCCCGCGCGGGCCGCGGCCCGCAGCAGGGACCCGCCGATCAGCCCGGTCCCGAGTACGCACACCGCTCGCATGGCGTCGAGGGTAGAGCGGACCGGTTCGTCACCCACCGGCAGCGCATGATCACCGGAGCCGGACCGCCGTCGACCAGGACGGGAGAGCGGTCGGAGCGTGATCGGACAGCTCCGGCGTCCTGATCGAGACCACCGCTCACCTGCCGGGCGTCAACGGCGCCGGTCCGTCGCGGCCAGGTACGCCGCGCCGCGCGGGGAGATCCGGTAGCCGACCTCAAGGCTGTGCGTCAGCCCCAGGTTCTTCAGCTTGCGGACGTCGAGCTTGAACGGGTCCCGGTCGCGGCCGAGCAGCGCGGCCAGGTCGGCCGCCCGCAGCCCGGGATGTGCGACGACGGCCTCCAGCGTCGTGCGCGTCCACGCGCCGTGCGAGCCGGCCCGGTCCAGGCGGTCCAGCTTCGCGGTGATCGTGTCCACCTCGGACGGATCGAGCGTCGCGCTCAGCGCGTCCCGCGGGTCGGCGCCGACGAAGCGCAGGTCGATCCGGAACACCGGGTCCTCGTCGGTGCCCCGGAACGCCGTCCGCACGGCGTCCGCATCGGACGCCCCGGCACCGCGCGCGTCGTCGTCGGTGATCGTCTCCACCTGCGCCACGCCGGTGATCTCGACGACGCCCGCCGCCGTGACCACGGTGCTCCCGGCCCGCACACGGGCTTGCTTCCAGCGGCGGAACACGTGCGTGACCCGGCCCTCGGCGACGCCGCGGGCAACGTCCGTCGGCAGGATCACGACGTTCCGACGGCGGCCGCCGCGGCCAGCACCGCGTCCTCGCCGACCGTGATCCCGGCCAGCTGGACGCCCGCCGGCAGCCCGGGAACCGGGACCGGGACCGACACGGCGGGCCGGTCGGTCACGTTGAACGGGCTGGTCAGCCCCAGCATCGCGGGACGGACACCGAGACCGTCCACCTCGGACACACCGATCGGTGTGGCGCGCAGGCGCGTCGTGGGGGTGAGCAACAGGTCGGCGGTCGCCCCGACGTGGGCGATCATGCGGTCGCCGAGCCGACGACGGGTGCGCTGCGCGTCCACGTAGCGGTGCGCGGGGGCGTCGGCCTGCTCGGCCAGGCGCTGCCCGGTGGCCTGCTGGTACTCGTCGCGCCGGGTCGTGAACCACTCCCGGTGTGTCGCGTAGGCCTCCGCCCCGGCGATCACCGGGTACGTCGCCGCCAGCTCCGCGACGTCCGGTGTGGACACCGCGACGATCTCGGCGCCGGCCCGTTCCAGGTCGCGGGCGGCCGCGCCGGCGGCGTCCGCGAGCACCGGATCCGCTGCGGTCCAGTACGGATCGTCCGGGAGTCCGACCCGCAGCCCGTGCAGACCCGTACCGGCCGGGCGCCACCCGCCCGGTGCGCGCCCTCGTACCGCGTCCCATGCGTAGGAGACCGACGCGGCGTCCGCGGCCAGCAGCCCGACCGTGTCGAACGACTCGGCCAGCGGGAACACGCCCTCTCCGGGGAGAACACCCCGTCGCGGCTTGAACCCGACGACCCCGCAGAGCGCGGCCGGGGTGCGGACGCTCGCCCCGGTGTCCGTGCCGATCGCCAACGCCAGGTGCCCGGCCGCGACGGCCGCCGCGGACCCGGACGACGAGCCGCCGGTGATCCGGGTGAGGTCGTGCGGGTTGTGGGCCGGCCCGGTCGCCGCCGTGTCGCCGATCGGTCCGTAGGCGAACTCGTGCGTGTGCAGCTTGCCGACGATCACGGCGCCCGCCGCCCGCAGCCGGGCGACGACCGGCGCGTCCACTCCTGCGGGTGGGGCGTCGCGCAGGATCGCCGAGCCGCAGCGGGTCGGCAGGCCGGCGACGTCGATCAGGTCCTTGATCCCGACGGCGACGCCGTGCAGCGGGCCGACCGGCTCCGGTGCCGCCGTCAGCTCGGCCGCGCGGCGCAGCGCCCGGTCCGCGTCCAGCTCGATCACGGCGTTGCACCGGTCGCCCGCCAGACGCTCCAGCACGTCCTCGACGTGCTCGACCGGCGTGATCCGCTTGGCGCGCAGGTCGTGCACCAGCGAGGTCAGGGAGATCATCGCGCCAGCACCGCACGCGCGATCCCGACGTGCACCGCGACTCCGGACGCCATCGCGGACTCGTCGAACACGACGCGGTTGGAGTGGTTCGGCGGCGCCGTGTCCGGGTCGAGGCCGTCCGGGCGCGCCCCGACGAACGCGAGCGCGCCGGGGACCCGGCCGAGCACGTAGGCGAAGTCCTCGGCCCCCATCAGCGGGCTCGGCATGTCCACGCACCGCGCGGCCCCGAGCACCCGGGCACCGACGCGGGCCAGGTCGGCCGACGCGCCGTCGTCGTTCACGGTGACGGGGTAGCCCGGGACGATCGTGACCTCGGCCGTGCAGCCGTGTGCGAGCGCGGTGTGCTCGCAGACCCGCGTGATCTCGGTGCGCAGCAACGCCCGTACCGGCTCGGACAGCGTTCGCATCGTGCCCTCGAGCTCCGCCGTCTCCGGGATCACGTTGTCGGTGGTGCCCGCGGTGATGCGCGAGACGGTCAGGACGGCCTGGTCGTGCGGGGCCACCCGCCGGGTCACGGCCGTCTGCAGCGCACCGACCATCGCCGCCGCGGCCGGGACCGGGTCGAGCGCGTTCTGCGGGGCCGACGCGTGCCCGCCCCGCCCGGTCACGCGGACGCGCAGGACGTCGGCCGCGGCCATCATCGGCCCTGGCCGGTGGTGCAGCTCTCCGGACGGGGTGGTGGCGCTGACGTGCAGCGCGAACGCCGCTTCCGGGACGCCCGCCTCCGTCTCGAGCAGGCCGTCGTCGAGCATCGCCCTGGCTCCGTGGAACCCCTCCTCGCCCGGCTGGAACATCAGCAGCACGCGCCCGGCCAGCTGCTCGCGGTCCTCGGCGAGCAGCCGCGCGGCGGAGGCCAGCATCGCGACGTGCGTGTCGTGCCCGCAGGCGTGCATGGCGCCGTCCACCTCGGACCGGAACGCGAGCCCGGTGTCCTCGGTCAGCGGGAGCGCGTCCATGTCGCCGCGCAGCAGCACCGTCGGGCCGGGCCGGTCGCCCTCCAGCACGCCGACGACCGAGCTGCAGGACCGTCCCCGGTGGAGCGTGACCGGGAGGTCGGACAACGCGCGCACGATCTGGTCCTGGGTGCGCGGCAGGTCCATCCCGACCTCCGGACGGCGGTGCAGCGCACGGCGGAGCCGGACGGTGGCCGGTTGGAGTGCCCGCGCGCGCGTCAGGAGGTCGCCGGGGACGGCGTCGAGGGCCGCTTCGGAGATCGCCATGGCGACGATGGTGCAGTGTGACCGGCAATACCCGGTTGTGGCGTGGACCACACTGCCCCGTGTGCGTACCGTGGAGCACGTGCCAACGCAGAGCGTCGAGGCCGCGCGGGATACGCGTGACGCCGCCCTGCCCGGATTCGCGGTCGCCGCGATCCGGGAGGAGGGAAGGTGGCGCTGTGTCCGGATGGATCCGGAGGCACTCGTCGACCTGGACGCGGCCATCACGGCGCTGCGCGGGCTGCGATCACCCGGTGCCGTGATCGGGCTGCTGGACGTCGACGACGAGTTCTTCGTCCTGCTGCGCCCCGCGCCCGGCGGCGTCCGGCTGCTGATCTCCGACGCGGTGGCCGCGCTGGACTACGACGTGGCGGCGGACGTGCTGGACCTGCTGCGGGTCGAGCTGCCCCCGGACGACGACGCGCTGGACGACCCATGGCCGGAAGGCGACATGGGGATCCTGTCCGACTTCGGCATGGCGGCCGACGAGCTGGAGATCCTCGTCGGGGACCTCGAGCTCTGGCCGGACGAGCAGCTGGACACGATCGCCCGCCGTCTCGGGTTCGCCGATCCGCTCGACGAGGCCGTCGGCCGCTGACGGCAGTGCTCCCGACACCGGCCGACGAGGCCGCCGTCCGGCGCGCCCTGGACGTCGCCCGCGATGCGACGCGCACCGGGGACGTGCCGATCGGCGCCGTCGTGCTCGCCGCGGACGGCACGGAGCTCGCCGTGGCGTGCAACGCTCGTGAGGCGCTCGGCGACCCGACCGCGCACGCCGAGGTGCTCGCGCTGCGCGCGGCGGCCGCCGCGGCGGGGGAGTGGCGCCTGGAGGGCTCGACACTCGCCGTGACCGTCGAACCCTGCACGATGTGCGCCGGCGCGATCGGCCTGGCACGGGTCGCGCGCGTCGTGTTCGGCGCGTGGGAACCGAAGACCGGAGCGGCCGGCTCGCTGTGGGACGTGCTGCGCGACCGGCGACTCACGCATCGTCCGGAGGTCGTCGGCGGGGTGTGCGCGCCGGAGGCGGCCGCGCTGATGGAGTCGTTCTTCGCTGATCACCGAGAGGAGCGCGTGCGGAACGAGCACGGACACCGCGGGGCGCCCCCCGGGCCGTGAAGCGGGTACCCCGTCCGTTAGCCTTGTCGGCGGTGGCGTGTCCGAGCGGCCGAAGGAGCGCGCCTCGAAAGCGCGTGAGGGTTCACGCCCTCCGTGGGTTCAAATCCCACCGCCACCGCCATATCCAGCGGAAACGCCGGGCCTCCCGCCGAGGGAGCGCCCGGCGTCGCCGTCTTAGTCCCAGTTCTAGTCTCAGACGTGGCGCTCAGAGCCGCGTCGGAGCACAGGAGGCCCCACTCGTGGACCCGGCGTCGATCGCGGCCGGAGCGGCTTGCGTCGCGGCGGGAGCGGGCGTCGTTGCTGCGTTCAGTGGTGTTCGGACGCTTCGGCAGGCACGTCGGGATAGCACCGCACGAAGCCGGCCCATGCTGGCGGCCGAACTCAGGATCGTGCCGTACGTCCAAGGCTCGCTGAAGCTCGTCGTCAAGAACTACGGACCATCGATCGCGAAGAACGTCTGGGTGACTTTCCAGCCCCTGCTGCCCGACCCCTCGCCGGAGATCGCGAGCCAGAGCGTTACGCCGTTCTTGAAGCGGCGCTACTCGCGCAAGATCGCGACACTGACGCCCGGCATGGAGCTGGAGAACATCTACTACTCCGGTCGGCCCGGGCCCGATGGAATTTTCGTCAATTTCGAGCCCCTGCCCGATCAGGTCACCGTCCGACTGGTCTACGAGGACACGTCGGGACGTAGCTATCGGGACGTCTTCCATCTCGACACCCAGTTGTTCCACGACATGACGATCGCTACTTCCTCCGGAGCGCCAGACGCGAAGATCAAGGAGATCGCGGGCACCCTGAAGAAGATCGAGGGGCATATGAAGACGAGGCGTGGCGGCCGTGGTCCTGGGAGTGACTAGGGAATCCGGCATGATGCTGTCATTCCTCTCCGAATAGCAGGGAACCGACACGCGAAGCCACATCGCGCTGAACAGCTCCAGTGATGCGTTGGTAGCGGGCGGCCATCGCGCTGTTCGACCAACCCATGAGCCCCATCACGGCACGCTCAGGCACGCCCAGGAGCAACATCACGCCTCGCGGAGCTGTCACCGCTCGCGATCCAAGTCGCGTCTGGACGCACCGGGTACTGATCTCGTCGACCGTCGCCGATCTCAGAAGTCAGGGCCGCCGCATCCCGGCTGACCTGCTTGCGAGAGCGGTGGATCTAAACGACAGCATGGCTGACGATCTCGAGCCGGTATGATCGCACCGTGCTGGAGCATGACCTCGCTGCGCTCTCCGGCCGGCCAAAGATCAGTACTTCCTGACGAATCCCGCCAAGCTTCAGTTTTATCTTTGATGCTGCGGATATCCGTGATACTGACACGGTCATCGAGATCGGTGCTGGCGCGGGAACGGTCGCTCGTAGGATCCCATGGTGCGCCAGTCTCACATTAGTTGAGTTGGACGAGCGGCTAATCTCAATATTGCGCAGGAACGCGCCTAGTTACGCGTCAGTCCTTAACGTCGACGGCATCGCACTTTCTCCGACACACCCAGCTACACGCCGACGTGATCATTGGGAATCTACCTGGCGCCGTCGCGCAAGACCTCATAGTCCTGCTCCCAAGTCTCAACTTCCGAGTCGCCGTAGTCGGGGTTGGTTCTGCCGAAATGTTTGAGCACGTGAGTGAGCATTTAGAATCCTCGGTCCTAACGACGATTCAGGGTGATGACTTCACTCCGTCTCAACCCGGTATCTCGTATCTTATCTCGGTTCACCGTCGTCCGAACTAGCACTGCTCGATATCCAGCGGCTCAGCTCTCGATGCAGCGCCCAGCTCGAACACACAGCACTTGTTTGATCGAACACCCTACCGTCCTTAGGCCGATTGGGCGAGGACCGCTCTAACTGGAAGTAGCTATAACTCTCCATCTGATTGGATGGTTCGGACGATATCGCCAAGCTCTGCGTCTATTCGTCCAATGCCGGATCCAAGAGCCTTAATTACACAGTTCTGTAGCACAATCGGCTCTCCGATCGCCTCACGTTTGCAGAATGCTTCAAGCAGAGCGCGCCCTGGGAACAGCGAACGCCATGAGTCATCGTTGACTGCCCCCGCAACCGATGACGCACAGTCTGTCACTATCTGAGAAACGTTCACCGGCTCTAGAGTCGACGAAACGTGATTTCGAACAGTTTGGGCAGTCGTATCAAAACGCCCACTGATGGTGGCGAGAACGCTCGGATCCATCAGGCCTGCGGAGTCAACTAGAGACGTTCCACTCATGAACTTTCCCTGTGAGAAATCTTGGGGCTGCAGCGCAAGGTTGAGGCGAAATGCTGTCATTTGTGTCGCAACTTCGCCAGACATCGCTCGTGCGCACGCATTTAGTGATTGTCTCACTTGGGCCGGCGTGATCGTCTTGTTGTACGTGTCTGCCAGAACGTGGGAGATTGCTTCGTCGTCTAACAGGTAGTTCTCGATGTGGTACCGCTTTAGGACTCGAATCCTGCCTGCGGCGCGACTGTGGTATGCGGTTATGAAGTTGTCGTCCAGGTAGTCATGGTCGCGAATCAGATAGTATCTGACCACACCGAATTCCGCCTCGAGAATGGACAGGGTTGCAGAGTTGATTCGGTATAGAGTATCGACACCGCCAGCTGGTATGAATTTTATTTCTGATCCGGCCTCTGGGAAGAGGGCCGTTAGGAGCTTGCGGTCGGCGCTTGAGTCTTGGCCTTCCAAGAAGACCAGGCGGCGAGCCACTCCAATGTATCCTGAGTAGCCAAAGAGACTTCTCAGGTTCTTCTCGGCCTCACCTTCATTGGTGCCTAACTGTACCCCGCCGATTAGTGAGCCATCGGCCGACTCTTTGCGCGACACGTAGAAGGTCCTGTCGCGGCCAGCTTCATCGATTACCTCGGGGTTGTGAGTGGCTAACCAGACCTGATTTCCTGGTCGGATCCTTTTCATTTGCTGGACGAGCTTGCGTGCTAGTTCGGGATGAAGGTGCAACTCTGGCTCGTCGACAAGAATTATGGCGTTCGAGACATTGCGTCGAAGGAAGAATGACAGGACGAAGAATACTTCCTTCTCTCCGCCGCTCAAGTCGTTAAATGGGACTACGTCTCCGGTCGGCAGCTCGACGTACAGGTTGGTCGGGATCTCTTCCTCAAGGTCCCCGAACTTGTATCCGGGGAATAGTCTCTGAAGAAGCTCGTCATACGGAATCAGCGGATCAGCGGGCGGATCTCCAATTCGCTCCTCTTTGTAATAGTATGCCCCTAGATCACGCATATGGTGCCAGCGTTGCTGTACAAGGTAGTCATACATGTCCGCATATTGCGCATCCGGCAAATTAAATGCGAACGACCAAAGGTGTGTCTTCTGTCGAAGCTGCTTGAAGTTGAAGATGTTCTCGCGAGCAAATCCCCTGTTCGGGTAATTCCGATCCGCGCGTAGGAAGAATCCCATGTTGCGCTGGGCCTGATGCCGTAGAATACTAGTTACGACCGAGAAGACTTCGTTGTAGAAGTCCATCTCCTTCGAATATTCGCCATCGGGAAAGTTGTGCCCAACGAAAATTTCACGACCAGCCTCGAGTGCTTCTAGGACTCGGTCCGAGATATGAGCATTGCCACTCTGCTTAATCAACTGCAGTTCCTCATCAGTGATGCGGAATGCAATTTCGAACGAATATTCCCCAAAGGTTCGCGATGCTGCCCATTGGTGCCCCCATGGATTGGCGAGCGCGAAGCTAACTAGCTCAAGGAGTGAGCTCTTACCTCCACCATTAGGCCCGGCAAAAGCTAACACGTCGGACTGTTGGGTCGGCTCAGCAAATGGACCGATGGAAATATCACGTAGGTGCCGGAAATGCTTTACGTGTAGGGAGCTCACGTACAAGAGGAACCTCCGAGATGTAGTTTGCCCTCGCCGGGCGGGCTGTCTCCGGGATGGCCGGGGTGTGGCATCCCGACGACCTCCCCGAGGGCTACCACACGCCGTCCCGGGGGCGGAGCTGGACGAGTTCGGCCGGCGGTTGCGTCGAGGGCCGCCCCCGGGCCGCCGAGCGGTTGGGGCGTTTCCCAGGTCGACGGGATGCCACACGAACACCGGGCGCAGGTACATGACGGTCGGCCCGTGGATCACTGCCCCTTCAACGGCGGGTAATGCACCAGCAGCCTTACGCGCCCTCGCGTGCGAGGTAGGCCGCGACTGTCTTCCGCAGCACGTCGGCGTGGTTGTAGATGTCCTGCGGAGCCTCGATCGGGAGCCGCTTCTCGTTCTTGTTCTCGTCGAAGACGCCGAGGTACTTCTTGCCGCGGTTGAACCACAGCCGGGCGATGGGCTTGCGATTGTTGTCGTCGAGCAGGACGCCGAAGTAGGTCTGGGTGTCGCGTCCGGCGACTCGGTCGACGTTGACCTCGCTGCAGACGATGGCGCGGACGATCTGGAAGCCTTCGACCTCCTCGTCGGTGGTCACGACCAGCTTCGTCTGCGACTCCGTGGCCTCTTCGAGGTCGGTGCCCGCCGGGGCGACCTGTGGGCCGCTCGCCGCAACTCGCTCGCTGACGGGAGTGCTCTCTATCTGAGCGGCCCCGTCTCCCAGAGCGGTCTTGAGACGGTCGTTGACCTGTTCGTTGAGGAACAGCGTCGCGGCCTTCGGCACCAGGGCCTCGAACTGCTCACGGACCTTGGGGGTGATGTTCTTGTCATACACGCGCGAGGCGAAGTAACGGACCCACTCGGTGCTCGGGTTCTTGAACTCGGCGGCGAGGATGCGCTTGATCTGTCCGATGTACTTCAGTTCGCCGGCAGCGTTGAGGACGGAGTCGAGGTCGAAGGACTCCTTGGTGAGCTTCGCCAGCTCGGGCAGCAGAGTGGAGTCGACCGCGCCCAGGTCCAGGACCAGGAACGGCTTGTCGTCCATCTTGTTGGGCGCGTCGAGGTCTGTGTAGAACTCGTAGGTCTCGCCGTTGGTCAGGACGGCAACGCGCGCGTTGGTGACGGAGAAGTACCGGAACAGCTGGGACGAGTGCTCGATCCGCAGCGGATCAGTGACCTTCTTGGCTTCGACGAGGATCTGGACTTGGCCGCCGTGCACCAGCGCGTAGTCGATCTTCTCGCCGCGCTTGACGCCGACATCGGCCGTGAACTCCGGGATAACCTCGGAGGGGTTGAAGACGTCGTAGCCCAGGACCGTGCCGATGAACGGCATGACGAACGCGTTCTTCGTGGCCTCCTCGGTCTCGATGGCGTCCTTCTGCTGGCGGACCTTGCTGGCCAGCTCGTAGACGCGGTCGCTGATGCTCAAGTCTTTGCCTCCGTCGGGCGTCGTCGTTTGCGTTCGACTGTCGTACAGGCATCGGCCGACGAGCGACGCGGCGTTACGCCGGATGCCGGTGCCTCATCACATTTGTGTAGCTATGTGTTGACGTCGCGTGAGCAGGCGACTTGCCACTCGGACCTTCGGAGGGAGCCTCCAGCGGTTCCAGTGGTGGCGCCACCGAGGCGGTCGCTAGGACGTGGTCGGCGAGAGATTGCGCGCGAGGTGTGCGGCGAACGCTGGTCCGTCGTTCACCGTCGCGAACCCACGACTGTGCTTGAACAGCTGCTTTCGGGTCCGGGTCTGCCGCGTGTAGATCCGACCCGTCGACCGCTCCACACGTTCGACGATGACCGTCTTGGTGAGCCGCTTCGCCCGATACCAACGCCGGAGGAGTCGACCGGCTTGGACGCCGATATCAGGGCTGACCTGGCGGATCGCCAGGACGGGAGCAAGGCCGCGGTAGCCCCAGAACCGGCCTGGCCCGGTCCCGTGCTCGACGAGCTCGGCCTCGACCGACCCGCAATCGGGACATTCGTCGCGGTCGTCGTACTCGCTGCCGCAGCCGTCGCAGACCAGGACGGTTGTGCACCACTCGCGCGGGACCTGGTGCTGGTACTCCTTCCCGCCGCTCGTGCCGTACTTGGCGAAGTAGATCGCCATCCGCCTCGGGTCGGTGAGCTTGATTCCCTCGGCGTAGTCCACCCCGGTGCCGGCAAGTCGGTGGCGGCGTCGCTGTTAAGGGTCGGGGTGCTGGACGATCTCGGCCCAGGTCAGAGAGAGCCAGGTGCGGAAGTCTGCACGGCGTGGCTTCTTCGTCTGCGGGTCCGTGATGCTCACGAAGCCCATCGGGGGAGTGGTCGAGATGTGGAAGTGCGGGGCGCCCCGGCGCTGGAACTCCAGCTTCCACGGCCCGATCAGCGGCTCGCCCCAGGCGCGTTCGTAGCGCTTGGCCAGTACAGCGAAATGCCGCTTCACCGTCTCGGCGTTCGGAGCGACGATCACCCAGTCGCCCGGGTACGTCAGCGTCAGCATCGCCGGGAGTCGGCCCGTTCGATCTACGACGCGAGCCGTGGGGGAGAGGCACGACGGGCAGTGGTCGAGCTAATCGGAGTGCTCCGTGGTGCACTCGGAACAGATCCGGTACCGGCCGTAGAGACGGGTGTAATCCAGGTCGGACAACCGAGCGACCAGCCGCGCTCGGGACTTTGCGCTCCAGGCGTAGATGGTCCCGCGGGTCGGGAGCGGCTCTGGCACCTCCTTCCCATTCGCGAGGTACGCCGCCGCGATGTCGACGTCCGCCAGGTGGTGCCTGAGCTGACGTTCATACGTGCGTTCAGCACGGGCGTGGTCGCGGGTCCGGACGCGGATCACACCGGGGCTGACGACGATCTCCCACCGCGGCCCCTCGCTGATGACCGAGCCCGTACCGGACGGGTCGGAGATCGACGGCAGGAGGTCCGCCGCTGCCTCCACCAGGCCCGGCGTCGGAAGTTCGGTCGCCACAGTTCACCGACGTCCGCGACTGTGTGCTCGTCGAGGGGGCGGACAGATATGGCAGATGGGACAAGCCCTTGGCCGCCGGTCGGCGGCGCCCCGGTCCCGTTGGCATCGGCCGGCGGGCCCATGGGCCTGCCCTGTGCGCCAGCCTCCGGCGCGCCCAGGTCGGCCCGGGCCAGCCGGCCGATGCCGCCGGTCCGTGTCGGCGCCACCGGCAGAAGGGATGTCCACCGTGCCGATCTGTGCGGCCGTCACGAGGCCACCCGGGACGTGGTGCAGTGCGACGTCATTCCGTGCCGTCCACGGTGGTCAGACGCGCTCTGCCGATGATCTCCGTCAGTCTCAGTTCTAGTCTCATTCAGGGGTAGCCGTGATCGTCCGCGGCCGTCGGTGCCCGAACTCCCGCCGCAGGTCGGAACGCCGACGGTGCCGCTCGGATGATCCCGTCCACCCCTCGAAAGCGCGTGAGGGTTCACGCCCTCCGTGGGTTCAAATCCCACCGCCACCGCCAGGTCGAACGGCCGGGTCCACAGGGCCCGGCCGTCGCTGTTTCTCCGCACTCCGGCCTCTGCCGCACGGCGACGACCGCCCCGTCCTCGGGTGCGGAGGTCGCCGGGCGACGGTGCCGATGCTCCCGTTCGGGCCGAGCCGCTCTCGGTCGGTCGCAGGTCGCCCGTCCGGTCGGGCCAGGTCCCGCGAGCGCGTTCGTCCCAGCGGCGTAACGAGTCTGCCCGCCCGTATCGCTATACACCCGTTCGGGTGAGTGGAGTGGCTTGGTGATCGATCCGCATCTGCGGAGCCGATCCGGCACATCGACCGCATGAGCTGATGAGGGTGCCCTCATTTGCGCTGTTCAGCTCGAACGCCTGCCGTTCTCGTCGCACCTCCGAAAAACGACCCGTTGTCCGGTTATCGCGTATCCGCCCAGGTGGGGGCCTCGTTGGCCCGCAAGCAGTTCCGGACGGCTCCGCTCCCCGGCCATGGGTCGCTCCGGCAGTCACCGGTCGGCTCGCGCTCCCCACGCCACGAGCCGCCCGGTAGTTCGGAGAGGACAACGATGCCCGCCTTCCGTGCATCCACCACTGAGCGCCCGATCCCCGACGGCACGAAGGCCGGCTTCGGGCGCACCAATCTCAGCCGGCGGCGCTTCCTCGGGTACGTGGTCGCCGCTCCCACGCTCGTCGTCGCGGCCGAGATCGGCCGCCAGGCCGTGTTCGGGTCGGTCGGCACGCCGAACGCGTCGGCGGCCGCGATCCCGTCGGCCCCGCTCCCTGCGGAGCTCTACGACCTCCTGGACGTCATCCGCGACTCCGCTCGCCCGACCGCGAACCTGGTCACCGTCGAGGTCAACAAGGACAACACGGTCTCGTTCGCGATCCCGCGATCGGAGAACGGCCAGGGCATCCTGACGTCCACCGCGATGATCATCGCGGAGGAGATGGACCTGGACCCGGACCAGGTGCGCGTCACGCTCGCCGACGCCCGGCCGGAACTGGTGTTCAACCAGCTGACCGGCGGCTCGAGCACCACGTTCTCCACCTACACGCCGATCCGGGTGGCCGCGGCGCTCGCCAGGGGCCGCCTGCTGGATGCCGCCGCCGCCGAGCTCCGCCAGGACCGCAACGTCCTGTCCAGCCGGCAGGGGCTGATCACCGGGCTGAACGGCGAGGAACTGCCGTTCGGGGAGCTGACCGAGAAGGCCGCCGCGCCGGTCACGCAGGTCGCGGACGTCGTGCTCAAGGAGCGCGAGAAGTTCACGATCATCGGCAAGCCGCGGACCAAGATGGACGCCCGGGCCATGGTCACCGGCGAGAAGAAGTTCACGACCGACATGCCGATCCCGGACGCGTTGCCGACGGTCGTCTGCCGGGGCCCGAACCTGAACTCGGGTCCGCAGGGCGTGAACAACATCGACGAGGTCCGGGGCATGCCGGGCGTGACCGACGTCGCCGAGGTGCCGTTCGGGGTCGCGGTGCGCGCCAGGACCTACGGCCAGTGCATCGACGCCGTCAACGCGCTGAGCATCGACTGGGACGGTGGCACCGTCGAGGGCGAGAACGACGACTCGGTGCTGGCCAAGGTGAAGGGCGGCGAGCTGCCGCTGGCCGTACCGTCCGGCGTCGGCGAGACGCTCGAGGGCGAGTTCACGTTCTACTTCCGCAGCAACGCCTCGCTGGAACCGAGCTGCGCGATCGCGGACGTGCGGGACGGCTCGGCCGAGATCTGGTCGCCCGCCAAGAGCCCGATCGCGGCGCAGGCCGAGATCGCGAAGAAGCTCGGCATGGCGCAGAACGCCGTCACGTTCCACGTGCTGGAGGGCGGCGGATCGTTCGGTCGCAAGCTGTTCTTCGACGCGGCCCTCGAGGCATCCCAGATCTCCCAGGCCATGGGCAAGCCGGTCAAGCTGATGTGGACCCGCGCCGACGACGCGCGCTACGGCCGCGTGCACCCGCTGGCCACGTCGCGGATCCGGGCCGAGGTCAGCAAGGACGCCGTGCTCAGCTTCGAGCAGCGGCACACCAGCGTGTCCGCCGAGCTGAACCCCGGCCTGTCCGAGCCGATCACGGCCGCGGCCCAGAAGGCGCCGCTCGGCAACCTCTCGATCTCGCAGAGCATCTACGTCACGACCCAGGTGACGCCGTACCACTTCGGCGTGTCGACCAGCCTGCTCAACGAGGTCGACATGCGGTTCAACACGACCTCGATGCGCAACATCTACTCGCCGGACACGGCGACGGCGCGCGAGCTGATGGTCGACCAGATCGCGAACAAGCTCGGCAAGGACCCGTACGAGTTCCGTGCCGAGTTCACGAAGCTCGACCGCTGGCGCAACGCGCTGGACACGGCCGCCAAGGAAGGCGACTGGGGCAAGTCGATGGAGCCGGGGACGGCCCAGGGCATCGGCATGCACGTCGAGTACAAGGGCGTCGCGGTGGCGATCGTCGAGCTGGACTGCCGTCCGGAGACGGTGAACCGGCAGATCCGCCAGGCGCGCACCGGTCCGCGCGTCACCAAGGTCACCTACGTGGTCGACGTCGGGCTGGTGATCAACCCGCGTGGTCTAGAGGCCCAGATGATGGGCGGGATCAACGACGCGCTGGCCATGACGCTGACGTCGAGCCTGCACCTGGACGACGGCCACTTCGTCGAGGCGAGCTGGGACAACTACTTCTACACCCGGCAGTGGAACACGCCGATCGAGCTGAACGTCGTCGTCGTCGAGAACTCGGAGGCGCCGGAACCGGGTGGCGCCGGTGAGTTCGGCATCGCCGCCACGTGCGGCGCGATCGCCTGCGCCTACGCCAGGGCGACCGGAACGGTGCCGACGTACTTCCCGCTGAACCACAAGGAACCGCTCCCGTTCGAGCCGTATCCGACGATCCCGCCGATCCCGCCGTCGCCCACCAACGGCCTCGAGACCACGTACGGCTGAGGAGACCTCACATGGGACAGCACACGTTCACGTTGAACGGCCAGCAGGTCTCCGTCGACATCGAGGACGACGTCCGCCTGCTCTGGGTGATCCGCGACGTCCTGGGCGTCACCGGCCCGAAGTACGGGTGCGGGATCAACGTCTGCAAGGCGTGCACCAGCCACTACAACGGCAAGGCATTCAACCCCTGCTCGGTGCCGGTCGGCGACGTCAGGCCGGAGGACGAGATCACCACGATCGAGGGCCTCGCGGCGACGTCCGGCCAGGACCTGCACCCGATGCAGCAGGCGTGGATCGACCACGACGTCGCCCAGTGCGGCTACTGCCAGCCCGGCCAGATCATGGCCGCGGTCGCCAAGGTCAACCAGTGCAACGCCGAGGGCCGCGACGTCGACGACGCGGCGATCGAGGAGATCCGCAACATCTGCCGGTGCGGCACCTACAACCGGATTCGCGAGGCCATTAAGGCCGGCGCGGACGACATGTGAGGACGACGGACATGAACGCACGCAAGCGCATCCTCGCGGCCTCGCTGGGTCTGGCCGGCGTGGTCCTGCCGATCGCCGCGGCCGGGACCGCCTCGGCGGACGAGGGCGACGACGCCCCGCAGGGCGGTAGCACCCAGGGCTACGGCTACGACAGCGTCCGTGAGAACAGTGACGGCTACCCGTCGACGCAGGGCGCGCTGCAGCCGGTCCAGGCCGTGCTCGGCACGGCCGACACGGCGAACGCCGGCTTCCTCGACGCGCTGGACACGTTCTCACCGACCAACCGGCCGGACGAGATCGGCGGCACCGAGACCAAGCTCCCGCAGCCGGACCCGCGGTTGGTCGAGGGTCCGACCGGCGGGCTGCTGAAGAACGGCCCGTTCGAGTAGACCGCTCCCCGGCGGCGGGCCGGTCGGGACTCCGACCGGCCCGCTCGGCGTCTCAGGTCAGGATCTTGAGGCCTGCGACGCCCGCGACGATCGCGACCAGGCACAGCAGCCGCCCGACGGACGCGGCCTCGCCGAGCGCGACCATCCCGTACACGGCGGTACCGACCGCTCCGATGCCGACCCAGACGGCGTACGCGGTCCCGACCGGCAGCTCGCGCAGGGCGAACGCGAGCCCACCCATGCTGAGCACCAGCGCGACGAGGAACACGACCGACGGGACGAGCCTGCCGAAGCCCCTGCTCTGCGACAGGGCTGCGGCCCACACGGTCTCGAACAGTCCACTGACGACGAGACAGATCCATGCCACGGCGCACCTCCGGTGCGTCGTCTTGGCGTTCCGGGTACGGCGCGTCTCGTCCGGGGGTCCGCCGGTGGGCGGTCCGTCTCCAGTGTGGACGATGCCGGGAAGCCGGTGAAGCAGTGGTGGCCGAGCCCACCGCGACCATCCGCGAGCGGTCACGGACGCGCGCCTGCGCGGACAACGCGCGCTGTTCCGGAGAAAGCGCGTGTCCGGGCGCGCGCGCACTCCGGACAGGCGCGCTTTCTGCGGATCATGGCCGCGGGCCGATCGTCGTATCCGGTCCGGCGCCCGGCTCGTTGATCACGAGGAAGCCGGCGACGGAGGGGGGACGGATGCGCACCGTGTCACGGATGGCGGCGCTCACCGTGGCGGTGGCGCTCGGGCTCGGCGGCTCGATGGCGACGGCGTGGGCCTCCGACGAGGGCCCGGAGCTGCAGGTACCCGAGCAGGATCTGGCGCAGAGCCTGAGCTGCCACGGCGACCTGGCCGGCTCCCCGCACGCACCGGTCCTGCTGATCCCGGGCACCACGCTCGACCCACAGGAGTTCTCCTGGAACTACGCGCGTGCGTTCGACGCCCAGCACCGGCCGTTCTGCACCGTGAACCTCCCCGGGCACGGGATGGGCGACATCCCGACGGCCGCCGAGTACGTCGTGAAC
Organism: Pseudonocardia endophytica; assembly: GCF_004339565.1. Taxonomy (GTDB): domain Bacteria; phylum Actinomycetota; class Actinomycetes; order Mycobacteriales; family Pseudonocardiaceae; genus Pseudonocardia; species Pseudonocardia endophytica. The sequence continues at coordinate 3,282,709 of NZ_SMFZ01000001.1, read as the reverse complement.
GCGATCCGCACGATGTCCGAGGACGCCGGGAGGCCGATCGACGTCGTCGGGCACAGCCAGGGCGGGATGATCACCCGCTGGGCACTGAAGTTCTGGCCGGGCACGCGTCCGGACGTGGACGACGTGATCGGGCTGGCACCGTCGAACCACGGGACGCTCGTCGCGGACCCGGTCTGCCTGCCCGGCTGCGCACCGGCGATCGCCCAGCAGGCCGCGGACTCGCAGTTCGTCGCGGCTCTGAACGACGGCGGCGAGACCTACGACGCCGTCGACTACACGGTGGCCTACACCGAGCTCGACGAGGTGGTCTTCCCGAACCTCCCGCAGCCCCCCGTGCTGCCGGACGCGGCCCCGCCGCCCAGCTCGCCGCTGCGCGACGGCGGGGACAACGTCGCGAACGTGTCACTGCAGTCGATCTGCCCGGCCCATCCCGCCGACCACATCACGACCGGCACGAGCGACCCCGTCGCGTACGCGCTGGTGATCGACGCGCTGGACCACGACGGGCCCGCCGACCCGTCCCGGATCGACCGCGCGGTGTGCGGGCAGCTGCTGGCGCCCGGAGTGGACCCGCTGACGTTCCCGACCGACTTCGCGCAGCTCGGCGTCACGGTCGCCGACCAGCTCGCCACCTACCCGCGGGTGACCGCGGAGCCGGAGCTGCCGGACTACGCGTCCTGATCGGACGGAAGCGACCGGGCCAGGACTGTCCGGGTCCCCCGACAGCTCCTGCTCGAGCGATCGGTCGGACCCGCGGAGTACGCGCACCGTGATGCCGTCGCCGTCGAGCTGTTCGGGCGGCCGCGGTCCGGCCGTGTCCTCAGTGTCGCCGGTCACGGGGCCGTCGCGCGTACCGGCGCGTCACGACCAGGACGATGATCAGTACACACAGGACGAGGATGTAGAGCGCGAACGCCCAGGTCGACGGCTCCCATGTGGTGATCGTCAGGAGGGTGACCGTCGCACCGGCTCCGATGAGGACGTAGAACAGCACGTTCTCCGAGCCCGGGTCCCGCCACGCCTTGCGGATCGTCGGGAGCGCGGCGATCGCGTCGGCGGCGACCGCGACGAACACGGCGAGCGGCGCCTGCCCGAGCCCCAGCCACACACCGAGGGCCAGCACCGCGACAGCCGCGCACGCCACGTCGAAGACTCCGATCCGGGCCCGTCCGTGCCTGCTGACCATTCCGGACACGACGACGAACGACGGCCCGACCCCGGCCACGAGCGTCTGGACGGCCGGTAGCCCGACGCCGGCGTCGAGCTGGGCGAAGAACCCGATCAGCGGTGCCGCGGCCCAGAGCGAGAACGTCACGAGGTTCGGCCGTGCGGAGCCCACGAGCGTCGCGACCGCGTAGCGGACGCTGCCGATCAGGCCGAGCGCGGCGGCGACGAACACCCAGTGCGGGTCGAGCACTCGCGTCACCTCCGCCGGCAGGGTGTCACGACGTCGATGTCCGACGGGCTCACCGAGGTCGACCTCGACATGACCGACGGCTCGATCCACGGGCGCTGCGGGGCGATGGGCCTCCTGTCCTGTTGCTGCGCGCCATCACCTGTGAGGTCCGGGGCGGTCGCTGCGCGATGCCGGCACACAGCAGCGACGGTGCTCCTGATCCTCGGCGTCGTACGCGGTGACGTCGCCCAGCGTGGGGCGGCCCGATCTGGGGCTCGTCGGACGGCAGATGAGACCGGAACTGAGACTCCGTAGCGATCCACTCGGGGTGGTTCTTCCACGTCACGGGTGCCCTCGTGCTGGTCTCCTCGCGGCGCGGGTTCCGGTAGCCGTCTCGGCGCGCCGTGAGGAGGCCAGCCCCTCCTTGGCCTCCGAGCGATGTCGGGTGTGGGCAGAGCCCAGAGCATCGGAATCCCGGGGCAGAGCTGGGAGGCGCGTCGTGGAATGCCGATAGTAAGGGTAGCCTCAGTAGGGGTTGGGAGATGGAGGATCGTCGGTGACGGGGAAGACGGCTGGGTCGGTGTTGGACGACAAGGCGCGACTTGTCGTCGACGAGCTGTATCGGCGTAGCCGAGGGCAGATGTTGCCTGCTGCGGTGCCGATGCTGTTGCGGGCGGTGAGGACGAGGCTGCGCACGGGTGGCTGGGACACGACCCAGTCTCCGGAGGGCAAGGCTTGGCTGGCCGACAAGCTGGTCGCGCTGGAGCCCCAGAAGGCGGCCCTGTGCTACTTGCTGTGCCGGTCGATCGGCGCTCGGCGCGTGGTGGAGGCAGGCACCTCCTACGGGTTGTCCACCATCTACCTGGCCTCGGCAGTGCGCGACGCCGTAACCGAAAGCGCGGACGGCGAGCAGCTCGGTGCTGGCCTCGTCGTGGGGACCGAGCACGAACCGGGCAAGGTCGCCGCCGCGCGGGCCAACCTGCAACGAGCCGGGCTCGACGACTGGGTCGATGTGCGCGAAGGGGACCTGCGCGAGACGCTGATCGATCTCGACCGCCCGGTCGACTTCATGCTGGTCGACGTCTGGATCCCCATGGCCCTACCGGCGTTGAAGCTCGTGACACCGAAGCTACGGGCCGGGGCTCTGGTGGTGTGCGACAACGTGGTCAGCGGCCGCCGCCAGTACGCCGACTACCTGGCCTACGTACGCGACCCGAAGGGACCTTTCCGGTCAGTCACCGTCCCGGGGCAGGGTGGCCTGGAGATCTCGTTGAAGAAGACCGAGAACTGACCGAGTGTGCGTCGATGTCTCTCCGCGTGGCGACCCGGCGGGGAGCGTATCGGTGCTCGACGGGCGCACCCTCGCCTTCCGGGACCGCAAGGGTAGTCGTCGGCTCGACGGCCTCACCGCGCTGTTCCTGTCCGCAATCGCCGCCCTGGCCGACCCCGCCTGCGGCGCCTACTACGACCGCAAACGCGCCGCCGGCAAACGCCACGACGCCGCCCTGATCTGCCTGGCCCGCCGCCGCACCGACGTCCTGTCCAGAGCGCAGGGCGGTATCTCCTCGATGCGAAGGCATCGTGCCTGGTCGGAGCGGTTGTTCGGGCCGGCGGGCCAGGGTGCGGCCGAAGTACCGGCACGGGTGCGGTGGCTCGTGCGGCAAGAAGGCCGGCTACTGCCCGCAGCGCATCGCGGACCGTCCCGAGACCGATGACGCGAAGTCCCGCGCGGGCCGTCGTGCGGTCGGGCTCCCGAACGAACTGGTCGAGCTGTTGAAGTCCCACCGGGAAGAGCAGGACCGGGAGCGGGAGACGGCGGGGCACCTCTGGCGGGACTCGGGCTACGTGTTCACCACCGAGACCGGCGAGCCGGTCAACCCGAACACGGACTACCACTACTGGAAGCGCCTGCTGGCCGACGCCAAGGTCCGGGACGGCCGACTGCACGACGCCCGGCACACGGCCGCCACCGTGCTCCTGATCCTCGGCGTCCCGGAGCGCGCCGTCATGGGTCTGATGGGCTGGTCGACGACGGCGATGGCTGCGCAGTACCAGCACATCACCGGCGTCGTACGCAACGACGTTGCCCAGCGCGTGGGCGGCCTGATCTGGGGCTCGCCGGACGGCAAATGAGACTGGAACTGAGACTGAACGACAACGCCGCGCCGACCCCGAGGGGACTGGCGCGGCGTTCGTGCTGCGTACAGCGGCGGAGGATACGGGATTTGAACCCGTGAGGGGTTGCCCCCAACACGCTTTCCAAGCGTGCGCCCTAGGCCACTAGGCGAATCCTCCGTCGACAAGGCTACCTGCCGGATCCGTGCGATCCGGACCGGCCCCTCGGTCCGCGACCGGACGCCGACGCGTGGTTACACTGTCCGTGGACCCCGTGCGGCGTCCATCCTGCGAACTCCCCCAGGGCCGGAAGGCAGCAAGGGTCAGCGGGCTCTGGCGGGTGCGCGGGGTCCCCTCATGTCCTGGGTGGGGTCAGCGGGCGCTCTGATGTCGGAGGGCGCGGGGTCCCCTCATGTCCTGGGTGGGGTCGGCGGGCGCTCTGGTGCCGGAGGGCGCGGGGCCCCCTCATGTCGTAGTGCCGGACCGCAGGGTCCCCTCACGTCATGGAACTGGTTACTCGTCCCGGCCCCGTTTCCGTCGGTGGTGCTCGGTAGCCTCGGACGCGTGGCACTGGCTCTGTACCGCAAGTACCGCCCGGCCAAGCTCGCCGAGGTCGTGGGGCAGGAGCACGTCACCGACCCACTGGCCACGGCACTGACCGCGGGCCGGATCAACCACGCCTACCTGTTCTCCGGCCCGCGCGGCTGCGGGAAGACGTCGTCGGCGCGGATCCTGGCGCGGTCGTTGAACTGCGTGCAGGGCCCGACGCCCGACCCGTGCGGTGAGTGCGACTCGTGCATCGCGCTCGCGCCGGAGGGCCCCGGATCGATCGACGTCGTCGAGCTCGACGCGGCCTCGCACGGCGGTGTGGAGGACGCGCGCGAGCTGCGGGACCGGGCGTTCTACGCGCCGGCGGATTCGCGGTACCGCGTGTTCATCGTCGATGAGGCCCACATGGTCACCACGCAGGGCTTCAACGCCCTGCTCAAGATCGTCGAAGAGCCGCCGGACCATCTCGTGTTCGTGTTCGCGACCACCGAGCCGGACAAGGTGCTGCCGACGATCCGGTCGCGCACGCACCACTACCCCTTCCGCCTGATCCCGCCGGGCACCATGCGCTCGCTGCTGGAGCGGATCTGCGACGAGGAGGGCGTGACCGTCGCGCCGCCGGTGTACCCGCTGGTGATCCGCGCGGGGGGTGGCTCGGCGCGGGACACGCTGTCCGTGCTCGACCAGCTGCTCGCTGGCGCCGGGCCGGAGGGCGTGACGTACGAGCGTGCCGTCGCGCTTCTCGGCGTCACCGACGCGGCCCTGATCGACGACACGGTCGACGCCCTTGCCGCGGCCGACGGCGCCGCCGTCTACCAGGCGGTGGACCGCCTCGTCGAGGCCGGGCACGACCCGCGCCGGTTCGCCGCCGATCTCCTGCAGCGCATCCGGGACCTGATGCTCGTACAGGCGGTCCCGGAGGCGGCCAGCCGAGGGCTGGTGGACGGCGCCGCCGACGAGCTGGACCGGATGACCGACCAGGCGGCCCGGCTCGGCGCCGCGACGCTCGCCCGCTACGGCGAGATCGTCCACAACGGACTGATCGAGATGCGTGGTGCGACGGCGCCGCGTCTCCTCCTCGAACTCCTCTGCGCGCGGATGCTGCTCCCGGCCGCGACGACGTCGGACGCCGGACTCCTGGAACGCCTGGAGCGGATCGAGCGGCGCAATGCGATCGCGCCCGACTCCCCGGTCGACGACGGCGGGGGACGCCCGCAGTTCGTCCGTGCCTCACAGCGGGGGGCTGCCGAGCCGGCCGCGCGGAGCTCCGCAGCGTCGTCGAACGCCGAGTCCAGGGAACGGCCGGCCCCGGACACACCGTCCGGCCGCGGCTCGTCGGATGATCGCTCGTCGGACGCCGGCCAGGCGGCCACCCGCTCGACCGCTCCGTCGCCGACGCGGGAACCCGCCTCCGACCCCGTCGGGACCACGGCCGCCCCGTCGCCTCCGCAGCCGCCCGGCCAGGCGGTGTCGGATCGGCTCGCCGCGCGGGACGACGACGCCGGCTCCGCCCGGTCGGAACGTTCGGCCGATGGGTCGAGCGCCGACTCCGCCGGTGGATCGACGCCGTCACGCACGGAGTCCGCTGGTCCGGCGGGATCCGGCGGTGAGGCGCCCGAGTCCGCGAGGGCCGGCGACCCGGCAGTCTCCGGCGGCGGCTCCGACCCGGCGTCGTCCGCAGGGCAGGCCCCGGCCGCGCAGACGGCCCCGGCAGGCGACGGCGCGCCGGACCGCGAGACGTCGACGGGAGCGGCGGAGCGCGGGGGCGCGACGGGAGCGGCGGAGCGTGGGGGCGCGACGGGAGCGGCGGAGCGTGGGGGCGCGACGGGAGCGGCGGAGCGTGGGGGCGCGACGGGAGCGGCGGAGCGTGGGGGCGCGACGGGAGCGGCGGAGCGTGGGGGCGCGACGGGAGCGGCGGAGCGTGGGGGCGCGACGGGAGCGGCGGAGCGCGGGGACGCGACCGGAGCGGACGGTCGTGGTGACGCGGCCGGTCCGTCCGCGGAGGACGAGACGGGCTCAGCGGGCGGCGCGGGATCGGCCGGACCGGCGGATCGCGACGGGCCGGCCGGCTCGGCCGACCGCGACGGCGCGGCGCCGTCGGGGGGTCGCGAGGGTTCGGTGGGCCGCGTCGGACCAGCGGGTTCGCTGGATCGCGACGGGCCGGCCGGCTCGGTCGACCGCGACGGCGTGGCGCCGTCGGGGGGTCGCGAGGGTTCGGCCGACCGCGTCGAACCAGCGGGTTCGCCGGATCGCGAGGGAACGGCCGGGTCGGCTGGTCGCGGCGAACGTGCCGAATCCGCGGGCAGCGCGAGCTCGGCCGAGTCGGCGAGCCCGGGCGCCGCCGCCGCGGCGGGACAGTCCGGCGAGCCGACACCAGCCGGTGACGCGGCAGGTTCGGGTGACCTGGCGCCGACGTCCGGATCGGCAGGTCCTGGACGGTCGGCCGGGTCGGCGAGCCCCGACGCTTCGATCGCGTCAGCCGGCGGCGAAGCGGCCGGGCCGGCCGTCCGTGAGGCGCCGGCGGCGACTACGCAGGCGCCTCGACCGCCGCGGGACGGGGCGCCCCCGGACTCAGCGCCGCCGGCGAGCACTCAGGCACCCCGACCGCCGCGGGACGGGGCTCCGCCGGACTCAGCGCCGCCGGAGTCGGCACGTCCCGCGCCCGCCCCGTCCTCGTTGGACGCGGCGGCGGTCCGCCGGGTCTGGTCGGAGATCCTCTCGGCCGCCCGCCAGCGCAGCCGCAGCACCGAGGCGCTTCTCGTCAACGCGACGGTTCGGGCCGTGGACGGGGACACGCTCGTCCTGTCGATCGGATCGCCGCCGCTGGCCCGGCGGTTGTCCGAGCCGCGCAACACCGATGTCATCGCGGACGCGCTGCACGCCGTGCTCGGCGTCCGCTGGACCGTGCGTTGCGACCAGGGCGACGGCCCGGCGGCGGCCCGGCCCGCGAACACACGTCAGGAGAGCCGTCCGCGCCAGCCACCGACCCGTCGGTCCACTCAGGACTCGAACCAGGGCTCCGGCGGGTCGGGCGAGGGCCCGCCGGCCCGCCAGGAGTCGTCCGGCCGGCAGGACGCACCCGACCGGGCCCGCGGTGGCGGCGCACCGGGCGGGCGCGGAAGCACCCGGTCCGCCCCGGACAACGGTGAGCCGCTGCCGCCGGAGCCGCCGCCGGACGACGCACCCCCCGAGGTCGACGACGAGGAGTCGATGATGGCCGAGGCGGCCGCCGACTCGGCGAGCGGCGGGACGCGCCGTGACCCCGAGGTCGCCGCGATGGAGTTGCTCAGCAACGAGCTCGGCGCACGGACGATCGACCGCGGCTGAGGCCAGTACGGCTCGGCGTGAACGTGAGCGTCCTCCGGGCGGCGCCCCACGACCGTCACGTTCACGTCGAGCGGCGCCGACGGGGCCCAGCCCGATCGGACGGCACGGGTGCGGTGCCGGTGCCGATGATCCGGACGGATGACACGTTCGTCCGGGGTGGTGTGACGCAACGAGCGGCTGGGCCGCTCAGCGGTGCAGGAACGCCCGGATTCCGGCGGTGATCGCTCGGGCGTAGCGGTCGCGACCCTCCGGTGACGAGACCAGGCCAGCCTCCGCCGCGTTGCGCATGTTCGCGCACTCGACCAGGGCGGTCGGGACGGTCGCGGCGTTCAGGCCGGTCAGGTCGTCGCGGCCGTCGAGTCCGTCCTTGCCGATGTAGTTGGCCGGAGCGAAGTTGCCGGCCTGCATCGCGTCGCGCAGCGAGGTCGCCAGCGTCCGGGCCGGTCCGGACTGGGCGGCGTTGAGCGGCGGTGACGAATAGGCCACGTGGAACCCCCGGCCGGAGGCGGCGGCGCCGTCGGCGTGCAGCGACACGGCCGCGGCCGCGCCCGCGCGAGCTCCGGCCGCACCGCGCTCGTCGACGCACGGTCCGACGCCCTTGTCGTCCGGGCGGGTCAGGGCAACCCGGAACCCGGCCGCCTCGAGCTGCGCCTTCACACGCTGGGCCAGGTCCCAGGTGAACGCGTGCTCCGCGTAGCCGGCGTCGGTGGACGTGCCGGTGGTGTTGCAGGCCTTCTTCCCGCCACGGCCGTCGGGGACCTGGCGGTTGATCGCGGAGGTGTCGGAGGCGTTGCCGCCGTTGTGCCCCGGGTCGAGCAATACGACCGGACCGGGGGACGCCGGCGGCCGGGGCACGGAGGCCGGTGCGGATGTCGGTACGGCGACCGTCGACGCCGCGGTGGACGCGACCGGGGCGGGGCGCGTCGGCGCCTGTGCGGCACCGGCGCAGGCCGCGCAGAGCAGCGCCCCGGCCAGCACCGTCCCGGCGGTGCGGATCAGCGGACGGCGGCGGGCGGTGCCCGCGGGGCGGGAGGGACGGCGGGGCGGCACGAGCGACACCCTGGCACGGCTACCCTGGCGACCGGCACCGGATCGCCGGGCGCGTCGGAGGGATTTCCGCGCGCGACGCGCGGCCGGGGAGAACGTCGAGGTGCGAGGAGACCGCTGGTGCAACCAGGTCAGCCCGACATGCAGATGATCCTGCAGCAGGCGCAGAAGATGCAGGAACAGCTGCAGCAGGCCCAGGCCGAGCTGGCCACGGCCGAGGTGACGGGCCAGGCCGGCAACGGTCTGGTGGAGGTCACCGTCACGGCCCAGCTGGAGCCGCGTTCGGTGAAGATCGACCCGAAGGTCGTGGACCCGGACGACGTCGAGACGCTGCAGGACCTCGTCGCGGGTGCTCTGCAGGACGCCGTGCGGGCCGCGCAGAACCTGCAGCAGGAGAAGATGGGGCCGCTCGCGAGCGGCCTGGACATGGGCGGCCTGGGCCTGGGAGGGCCGGGCACGATCGAGGGCTGACGTGTTCGAGGGGCCGGTCCAGGACCTGATCGACGAGCTGGGCCACCTTCCCGGCGTCGGCCCGAAGAGCGCACAGCGAATCGCGTTCCACCTGCTCGCGGCGGACCCTGCGGACATCACACGCCTGCAGGACGTCCTGCAGACCGTCAAGCAGGGCGTGAAGTTCTGCGACGTGTGCGGCAACGTCGCGGCCGAGCAGCGCTGTCGCTACTGCGCGGATGCGCGGCGGGACCCGACGCTCGTCTGCGTCGTCGAGGAGCCGAAGGACGTGCTCGCCGTCGAGCGGACCCGGGAGTTCAAGGGGCGCTACCACGTGCTCGGCGGGGCGCTGGATCCGCTGGCCGGCGTCGGCCCGGACACGCTGCGCATCCGCGAGCTCCTCGCCCGTCTCGGCGGCACCGGTCCGGCCGACGACGAGAAGGAGATCTCCGAGGTCATCATCGCGACCGACCCGAACACCGAGGGCGAGGCGACGGCGACCTACCTGGTCCGCCTGCTGAAGGACTTTCCCGGGCTCTCGGTCACCCGGCTCGCGTCCGGTCTGCCGATGGGCGGGGACCTCGAGTTCGCCGACGAGATGACGCTCGGACGCGCGCTGGCCGGTCGTCGGGCTCTCTAGCGGGTCAGTCGTCCTCGTCGGACCACGAGTCGACGTGGCGGGGGCGCCGCAGCGCGTACCTGCGAGGCTCGGAGGTGGCCCGGCGTTCGGCGGCGATGCGGCGAATGCCCGATAAAGATCACCACCGATCGGCCCTGCGAACGATGAACGGCCGGCCCCGCGAGCACGGGACCGGCCGGTTTCCTCTCCGGGCGCGACAACCCCCCGTCGTCGCGCCGCTCCTCTCCGTGCGTCAGTCCGTGTCCTCGTCGGCCCAGGCGTCCACGTTCCGGCGGTGCCCGAGCAACTGCTGGCGCCGCTCCCACGTGGCCCTCCGCTCGGCGGCGATCCGGCGCCACGCGGCCGACTGTGCGGAGTCGACGACGCCGATCACGACGGCGGCGATGCCCAGGACGGCGAGTCCGACGACGACGATGCCGATCAGGAAGATCATGGGGACCTCCTCCCTCGTACCGCACGGCGGGTCTTCCCCGCGCGGTGGACCCGGGGTGTGCGATCGGATTCGGTGCTGTGGTTCATCGGCTCTCCTCGGTCGTGTGCGGTCGTCGTCCGAACCGGTTCCGACACGTGGCCCGAGCCACCTCCGGAGCGATCCGGTTACGAGTAGCATCGCGCACGCCGGGCTCCTGTGCAATTGCACAGCCGGTGGCATTGCATGTGTATACACGAAGAGACCAACGTCGGGACGGGAGTCGTGGAGCAGGAACCGACGGGTGCGCGCCGCCGTCTGGGCGCCGAACTGCGCAGGCTGCGCGGCAACGCCGGCATGCGACTGGAGGAGGCCGCGAGCCGTCTGAAGTGCTCCACGTCGAAGGTCAGCCGACTGGAGAACGGCAAGGGCATCCCGCAGGCGCGCGACGTCGAGGTGCTGATGTCGCTCTACGACGTGCGGGCCGATCTCGAGATCGCGATGCTGCGCAGGCTCGTGCAGGAGAGCCGTTCGGCCGGCTGGTGGGAGAGCTACGTCGACGGGCTGTCCACCGAGCGGTACGTGCTGGACAACCCGGCCCGGTACGCGGCGCTGGAGACCGACGCCGACGCCGTCACGACGTTCGACGTCTCCGTGCTGCACGGTCTCGCCCAGACCCGCGGCTACTCGTGGGCGATCCTCGAGCAGCGCCTGCCGCGCCACCAGCCGTGGGAGATCGAGCGGCTGGTCGAGATGGTCGTGCACCGCAAGCAGGCGTTGAGCCGCGCCGATCCGCTGGGGCTCGTGCAGATCGTCGACGAGGCGGCCCTGCGTCGGGTCGTGGGACCCCCGGGCGTGATGACCGAGCAGCTGGACCACCTGCTCGAGCTCGCCGGACGCCCGAACGTGTCGCTGCAGGTCCTGCCGTTCGAGGCGGGCACGTTCCGGGCGCACGACGGGCAGTTCGCGATCCTGGACATCCCCGACGAGCTCGGGTCCGACGTGGTGTTCGTGGAGAGCCACACCGGCAGCAGTTATCTCGAGGACCCGGCCGAGGTCGCCGTGTTCCGCGGGCTCGCCGACGAGGTCCGTGCGGGTGCTCTGGACACCGAGCGCTCGCTGGACATGCTGCGGATGTACCGCGAACGTCACGCGGGGTCCGTCGTTCCGAAACCGTGACATCAGCATCTACCGGCCGGTAACGGACGCGGTTACCGTCGTCGGACCAACGGCCGATCCCACCACACCCGAGGTGCCCATGAGCGTGCAACGACGCCTGTTCGCCACCCTCGCCGCGAGCGTCCTGGCCGTCTCCCTGACGGCCTGCGCGACGTCCGAGCGAGGTTCCGGGGGCGAGGGCGGCGGCACGTTCGTGTTCGGTGCCGCGGGTGCGCCGAAGAACTTCGACCCGATCTTCAACGACGACGGCGAGAGCTTCCGCCCGGCGCGTCAGATGTACGACACGCTGATCACCTACAAGCAGGGCTCGACCGAGCTGGAACCGGGCCTGGCCGAGAAGTGGTCGTCCACACCGGACGGCAAGGTGTGGACGTTCAACCTCCGCCAGGGCGTGAAGTTCCACGACGGCACGGACTTCGACGCGGCCGCGGTCTGCGCGAACTTCGACCGCTGGGTGAACATGAAGGGCGCTGCCGCGCAGAGCCAGATGATCTACTACGGCGACGTCTTCGAGGGCTTCACGCGCAACGAGGGCGACGCGTCCGGGACGCCGGTCTACAAGTCCTGCCAGGCCAAGGACGCGAACACCGCGGTGCTGACGCTGAACAAGTTCAAGGGCGCGTTCCCTGCGGCGTTCGGGCTGACCTCGCTGTCGATCTCCAGCCCGACCGCGCTCAAGCAGTACGACGCGGACGCGGTGACCCAGAGCGGTGACTCGTTCACCTACCCCGCCTACGCCAACGAGCACCCGACCGGCACCGGGCCGTTCAAGTTCGAGAGCTACGACAAGGCCAACGGCGTGATCACGCTGGCGCGCAACGACCAGTACTGGGGCGAGAAGGCCAAGGTCGACAAGCTGATCTTCAAGGTCATCCCGGACGAGAACGCGCGCAAGCAGGAGCTCGCCGCCGGCACGATCGACGGCTACGACTACCCGTCGCCCGCCGACTACGGGACGCTCAAGGACCAGGGCGACCAGGTCCTGATCCGCAAGCCGTTCAGCGTGCTCTACGTCGGCATCAACACGAAGAACAACCCGGCGTTGAGGGATCTCCGTGTGCGCCAGGCGATCGCCTACGCGATCGACCGCGACTCGCTCGTGAAGACGAAGATGCCGGAGGGCACGCAGGTCGCGACGCAGTTCATGCCGGACACCGTCGCCGGGTACGCACCGGACGTCGTCGCGTACCCGCACGACGTGAACAAGGCGAAGCAGCTCCTCGCCGCGGCGGGCCAGCAGAACCTGACGCTGAACTTCTACTACCCGACCGAGGTCACGCGGCCGTACATGCCGAACCCGGCCGACCTGTTCTCGGCGATGTCGGCGAACCTCGCCGAGGCCGGGATCAAGGTCAACCCGGTGGCCCGGCCGTGGAACGGCGGCTACAAGGACGACGTGCAGAAGGCCGGCAAGCAGGACCTGCACCTGCTCGGCTGGACCGGCGACTACAACGACGCGGGCAACTTCGTCGGCACGTTCTTCGGGCGGCCCAAGGCGGAGTTCGGCCAGGAGGACCCGGCGATGTACGCCGAGCTGCAGAAGGCCGACTCGCTGCCGGACCCGGCCGGGCACGCCGCCGCCTACCAGCAGGCCAACCGCGACATCATGGCGAAGTACCTGCCGGCCGTCCCGATCCTGACGACCGGACCGGCGATCGTCGTGAAGTCGAACGTGCAGGGCGTGATCCCGTCCCCGCTGACCGACGAGAGGTTCGTGACCGTCAGCAAGAGCTGACGGCGGGGGCGCCGTCGACATCGGGGGAGTCGAGGGAGAACGATGCTGCGATTCGTCGTGCGCAGGTTGCTGCAGCTGATCCCGACGCTGCTGATCCTGTCCGTGCTGCTGTTCGCCTGGCTGCGGTCGCTGCCGGGCGGGCCGGCCGGCGCGCTGCTGGGGGACAAGGCGACCCCCGAGTCGATCGCCGCGCTGAACCGGACGCTCGGGCTGGACCAGCCGATCCCGATCCAGTACCTGCGCTACCTGGGCCGGGCGGTCACCGGTGACTTCGGGGCGTCGCTGGTCAGCGGCGACCCGGTGCTCGTCGAGATCGGGCGGGCGCTTCCGGCGACGATCGAGCTGGCGGTGGCCGCGCTGCTGATCGCGGTGCTGGCCGGGATCCCGCTCGGGTACCTGGCCGCGCGCTACCGGGGACGGCCGTGGGACAACGTCACGATCCTCGGCACGCTCGTCGGCGTCGCGGTCCCCGTGTTCTTCCTCGGCTACGTGCTCAAGCAGCTGTTCGCCGTCGACCTCGGCTGGTTCCCGCCGTCCGGCAGGACCTCGGTGGACATCGACGCCACGCAGGTCACCGGGTTCGCGATCCTGGATGGCGTCCTCACCAGGGAGTTCGACGCCAGCTGGGACGCGGTCGTCCACCTCGTGCTGCCGGCGATCGCGCTGGCGACGATCCCGCTGGCGGTGATCGTCCGGATCACCCGCGCGTCCGTGCTGGACGTGCTGGAGTCGGACTTCGTGCGCACCGCCAACGCCAAGGGCCTCGCGCCGGGCACGGTCCGCGGGCGGCACGTGCTGCGCAACGCGCTGCTGCCGGTGTCCACGACGATCGGCCTGCAGACCGGTCTGCTGCTGGCCGGCGCCGTGCTCACCGAGAAGGTGTTCAACTGGGGAGGTATCGGCACGCTGATCGCCGAGGGCATCGAGAGACGCGACTATCCCCGGCTGCAGGCGATCGTGCTGCTCGGCGCGCTGGTCTACGTGATCGTCAACCTGATCGTCGATCTGTCCTATGCGGTCATCGACCCGAGGGTGAGGCTGCGGTGACGGCGACGACCTGGATGGAGCGCCGCCGCAACCGGATCGACGAGACGGCCGGGCGCAGCCTGACCGCGGACGCGTGGCTGCGGCTGCGGCGCAACCCGATCGCGATGGTCGGCGCGGCGATCATCGCGGTGTTCGTGCTCGTGTCGGTGTTCGCGCCGCTGATCGCGCCGCACCCGCCGGGCGACGCGTTCCCGGAGCTGCTCGACCGGCTGCGTCCCGGCTCGATCCCCGGCCCGCAGGAGGGCTTCCCGTTCGGCAGCGACCAGAACGGCCGCGACGAGTTCTCCCGGATGATCCTGGCGTCCCGTCAGACACTGCTGGTCGGCGTGCTGGCGACGCTGTTCGGTCTGGTGGTGGGCGTGCTGATCGGCGCCGTCGCCGGATCGGTCGGCGGCTGGGTGGACACCGCCCTGATGCGCGTGACCGACGTGCTGCTGTCCATCCCGTCGCTGCTGCTGGCGATCTCGGTGGCGGCGCTGGCGGCGCGGCCGAGCCAGACCACCGTGATCATCGCGGTGGCTCTGGTCAACGTGCCGATCTTCGCCCGCCTCCTGCGCGGCTCGATGCTCGCCCAGCGCGAGTCCGACCACGTGCTCGCCGCAACCGCGCTCGGCGTGAAGCGACGGGCGATCGTGTTGCGGCACATGCTGCCGAACGCCATCGGACCGGTGATCGTGCAGGCCACGTTGACGCTGGCCACGGCGATCCTGGACGCGGCCGCGCTGTCCTTCCTCGGTCTCGGCGACGCCGACCCGGCCCGCGCGGAGTGGGGGCTGATGCTCGCCAACGCGCAGCCCTACCTGGATGTCCGGCCCGCGCTGGCGGTCTACCCGGCCGTCGCGATCATCGTCGTCGCGCTGGGGTTCACGCTGTTCGGCGAGTCCCTGCGCGAGGCGCTCGACCCGAAGGGGCGACGATGAGTCATCACACCCCACGCCGCCCGCGCTCCGCGGAGTCCCCGCTGCTGTCCGTGCGCGACCTGTCCGTGCGCTTCCGCAGGCGCGGCGAGCCGGACACCGTGGCCGTCGACGGCGTGACGTTCGACGTGGAGCCGGGCGAGATCGTCGGTCTGGTCGGCGAGTCCGGGTGCGGAAAGTCGGTGACCTCCCTGGCGATCATGGGTCTGCTGCCGGGGCGGAACGCGCACGTCGGTGGCGAGGTGTGGTTCGACGACACCGACCTGCTCACGCTCGGCCCGGACGCGCTGCGCAGCCGTCGCGGACGGGACCTCGGGATGGTGTTCCAGGACCCGCTGTCGTCGCTGAACCCGGTCGTCACGATCGAGGTGCAGATCACGGAAGCGCTGCGCCGCCACCGCGGGATGGACAAGAAGGCGGCCGCCTCCGAGGCGGTCACGCTGCTCGAACGGGTCGGCATCCCGGACCCGGCCCGGCGCGTGAAGTCCTACCCGCACCAGCTCTCCGGCGGGATGCGCCAGCGCGCGCTGATCGCGATCGCACTGGCCTGCGGCCCGCGGCTGCTGATCGCCGACGAGCCGACGACGGCACTGGACGTGACGATCCAGGCGCAGATCCTGGAACTGCTGCGCGACGTCGTCGCCGAGACCGGGACGGCGCTGATGATGATCACGCACGACCTCGGCGTCGTGGCCGGGCTCTGTGACCGGGTGAACGTCGTCTACGCGGGACGGATCGTCGAGCGGGCCGAGCGGCACCGCCTGTTCGCCACCCCGCGCCATCCGTACACGCACGGGCTGATCGGCTCGATCCCGCGGCTGGACTCCGACCCGGGCGAGGAGCTGCCGGCGATCGCCGGGTCGGTGTCGGACAACCTGCCGTGGGACGGGGCGTGCGCGTTCGCGCCGCGCTGCGACCGTGCGATCGAGGCGTGCACCGGCACCACCCCGCCGGTCGAGACGGCGGCGTCGCGGATGCTGCGCTGCCACAACCCGGTTCCGGCGGTGTCGGCATGAGCGAACCACCACTCCTCGATGTCGACGACCTCGCTGTGCACTTCCCGATCACCAGCGGCGTGGTGTTCCGGCGGACGGTCGGGCACGTCCGCGCCGTGGACGGCGTCTCGCTGTCCGTGCGGCGCGGGGAGACCTACGGGCTCGTCGGCGAGTCCGGCTGCGGGAAGTCCACATTGGGCCGGGCGGTGCTGCGGCTGACCGACGTCACGCGCGGCACGGTGCGGTTCGACGGCGAGGACGTCGCCGGTCTGTCGGGGGAGCCGTTGCGCCGCATGCGCAGGCGGTTCCAGATGGTGTTCCAGGATCCGCTGTCCAGCTTGGACCCCCGGCAGTCCGTCGGGTCGCTGCTGACCGAAGGGATGCGGGCGCACGGGCTGTCCACCGGCGCCGACGGGGACCGGGCCCGGCTCACCGAGCTGATGGACGCCGTCGGGCTGCCGGCGTCGGCGCTGCGCCGGTACCCGCACGAGTTCTCCGGCGGGCAGCGGCAGCGGATCGGGATCGCGCGGGCGCTCTGCGTCGAGCCGGACCTGATCGTCGCCGACGAGCCGGTGTCCGCATTGGACGTCAGCGTGCAGGCGCAGGTGCTGAACCTGCTGTCCCGGCTGCAGCGCGAGCTCGGCCTGACGTACGTGGTGATCGCGCACGACCTCGCGGTGGTGCGGCACGTGTCCGACCGGGTCGGCGTGATGTACCTCGGCGGGATCGTCGAGGAGGCGCCCGCCCGCGCGCTCTACGACGACCCGTTGCACCCGTACACACGCGCGCTGCTGTCCGCGGTGCCGGTGCCGGACCCCGAGGTCGAGGACGACCGGGAGCGGATCCTGCTGACCGGGGACCTGCCGTCGCCCGCGGCGCCGCCGTCCGGATGCCGGTTCCACACCCGCTGCCCGTGGCGCCAGGAGGACCGGTGCTCCACGGAGCGCCCGGAGCCGCGCGTGCCGGACGGTGCCGTCGAGGGGCACCTGGTCGCCTGCCACCACGCCGAGGCGATCCGCGACGGCCGGATCACACCGCACGAGGTCACGGTCGACGAGTCGGACACCGGCCCGCACGCCGACGTCGACGTCGAGACCCCGACCGCGTCGATCACCGAGTTCCTCGGCCGCTGAGTCCTGCTCGCCCCGACCGACCGACCCTCCCCCGGCGAACGAACGGCACCCTCGAGCAATCACATTGCTCGAAGGTGCCGTTCGTTCGGAAGGGGGAGGCGGCGGGCGGAGAGGCCCGGCGCGGGAGACGGTCAGCGCATGGCGCGGTTGATCGCGCTCACGACGGCCTTGAGGCTCGCGCTCGTGATCGAGCTGTCGATCCCGACGCCCCAGAACACCCGGTCCTCGACGGCACACTCCACATAGGCCGCGGCGCGCGCGTCGTCCCCGCCGCCCATGGCGTGCTCGTGGTAGTCGAGCACGCGGACGTCGAAGCCGATGCCGGCCAGCGCGTCGACGAACGCGGCGATCGGGCCGTTGCCGCTGCCGGTGATCTCGTGCAGGTCGGACTCGACGCGGACGGTCGCGACGATCTCGTCGTTGCCCTCGCCGTCGCTGGAGATCCGGTGGCGGATCAGCTTGAGGGGGGTCTCCCGGCCGAGGTACTCGACGTCGAACGCGTCGCGCATCGCCTTGGGCTCGACCTCACCGCCCTCCGTGTCCGTGTAGGCCTGGATGACGTGCGAGAACTCGAT
The DNA here is from genome assembly GCF_004339565.1 of Pseudonocardia endophytica. Lineage (GTDB taxonomy): Bacteria > Actinomycetota > Actinomycetes > Mycobacteriales > Pseudonocardiaceae > Pseudonocardia > Pseudonocardia endophytica. The sequence continues at coordinate 3,265,195 of NZ_SMFZ01000001.1, read as the reverse complement.
CTGCAGCCGGCGGGGCAGCTCGAGCTGGTGCTCCGCCTTCATGATGTAGGCGATGCCGCCCTTGCCGGACTGCGAGTTGACACGGATGACGGCCTCGTAGGTCCGGCCGATGTCGCGCGGGTCGACCGGCAGGTACGGGACCTCCCACGGGTGGTCGTCCACCGGGTGGCCGGCCTCGGCGGCGTCGGCGCGCATCGCCTCGAAGCCCTTGTTGATCGCGTCCTGGTGGGAGCCGGAGAACGCGGTGTAGACGAGGTCGCCGCCCCAGGGGTGGCGCTCGTGCACCGGCAGCTGGTTGCAGTACTCGACGGTGCGGCGGATCTCGTCGATGTCCGAGAAGTCGATCTGGGGGTCGATCCCCTGGGTGAACAGGTTCATCCCCAGCGTCACCAGGTCGACGTTGCCGGTGCGCTCGCCGTTGCCGAACAGGCAGCCCTCGATGCGGTCGGCGCCGGCCTGGTAGCCGAGCTCGGCCGCCGCGACGCCGGTCCCGCGGTCGTTGTGCGGGTGCAGCGACAGCACGATCCCGCCCCGGCGCTCCAGGTTGCGGTGCATCCACTCGATGGAGTCGGCGTAGACGTTCGGCGTCGCCATCTCCACCGTCGCCGGCAGGTTGACGATCATCGGGTGCTCCGGCGTGGGCTGCCAGACGGCGCTGACCGCGTTGCAGACCTCGACGGCGTACTGCAGCTCGGTGCCCGTGTAGGACTCCGGCGAGTACTGGAACGTCCAGTCGGTGTCCGGGTACTTCTCGGAGAAGCGGGCCACGTCCTCCGCGCCGTCGGTGGCGATCTTCTGGATGCCTGCCCGGTCGGAGCGGAACACGACGCGGCGCTGGAGCACCGACGTCGAGTTGTAGAGATGCACGATCGCGTTCGGGGCGCCCTCACAGGCCTCGAACGTGCGCTCGATCAGCTCGGTGCGCGCCTGCGTCAGCACCTGGATCTGCACGTCGTCCGGGATCGCACCGTCGTTGATGATCTCGCGGACGAAGTCGAAGTCGGTCTGGCTGGCGGCCGGGAAGCCGACCTCGATCTGCTTGTAGCCCATGCGTACCAGCAGGTCGAACATGCGGCGCTTGCGCTGCGGGCTCATCGGGTCGATCAGGGCCTGGTTGCCGTCGCGCAGGTCGACCGCGCACCACTGGGGCGCGACAGTGATCCGCGTGTCGGGCCAGGTGCGGTCCGGCAGGGATACCGGCTCGACCTCCTGGTGGAACGGCATGTACCGGTGGAACGGCATGTGCGAGCCGCGCTGGTTGTTCCAGGGGGCCTGGGACTCCGGGGCCGGCAGGTCCGGGGTACGGACGCGGCTCGTCGGACTGGCGGTGTAGGCGTCGGGTGACGTCGTCACGGGAGGTGCTCCTGAATGGGTGCCGATGACCGGCGGGCACGTCAGACCCCGCGACGAGGGGCCGGTCGGTTCAGACCCCGCCGCGGCGGCGAAGGAGCAGGCGCGCCATGGGGCAACCGTAACCCCGAACCCCCTGCTGTGGGCAACCGCCCGGGCCACATCACAACGAAGTGATCTCACATCTTCGGAGGACGCCGTTCGTTACTGTCCAGTAGGCGGTCATCGTGCCACGATTGCCGCGTCGGATCGGGGAGGTCGTATGTCCACCGTGGGAACGACGGCGCGGCGCGGCGCCGGCCTGCTGGCGACGGTGCTGAACGTGATCGGGATCGTGATCGTCCTGATCCTCGTGCTGCACATCGTCCTGACGCTGCTGGACGCGAACCCGGCGAACGGCCTCACCGGTTTCTTCGCCGAGTGGGCCGCGGCGCTCAACCTGGGTCTGGGCAACCTGTTCACCCCGGCGAACCCGAAGATCTCCGTGACGATGAACTACGGCGTCGCCGCGATCATCTGGCTGGCCGTCACGACGATCGTCGTGCGCCTGGTGCGCCGCATCTCCTGATCCAGGGTCACGACGAAGGCCCGCACGTCACGTGCGGGCCTTCGACACGCGCGTGGTCAGTGCGCGAGCTCGTTGCCGCCGGTCGACGGGGTGCGCGAGGTCCTGCGGGTCGCCGTGGACGACCGTCCGGATCCGGTGCGCGCCGCAGCGGCACCGCTCGTAGCGCACCTCGCCCTCGCTCGTCGGATGCCGGGAGACGGCCTGCCAGTCGTGCGGAAGCGGATCGCGCATGCCGTCCACCGTGCTGTAATGGTCTAGTGCACATCAACCCTTACGGGCACGATCCGGTGTGCCTGGCCGCCGACCTCGCGAACGACGTGCCGGACTCGGTCGACGAGCTCGTCCGCCGCTGCGTCGACGCGGGGCTGGCGCGCGAGTGGACGGCCGGCCCGAGCGACCTGGAGCGGGTGCGCGGGCTGCTGGCGGACTGGACGGCCGTCGTCGACGCCGAGCCGGGGCCCGAGCGGGCCGCGCGGCTCAACGCGCTGCTGGCCACCGGCACGTCGCACCCGCGGTTGACCGACCACGACGGTCACTGGCACCTGCACCACCGCGACGACGGCCTGCCGCTGGCCGGCGTGCTGCACGCACTGATCGCGACCGGGACCGCGATGCACCTGGCCGGACGCGGTATGGACCGGCTCGGTCGCTGTGCGGTGCCGGAGTGCGGGCGGATCTTCGCGGACGTCTCGCGCACCGGCCGTCGTCGCTGGTGCTCGGTCCGGTGCGCGAACCGCGCCGGAGTGCGACGGCACCGCGCCCGGACCTGACCCACCACGGTGTGGTGTCGGTCATTGATGCCCTTCGCATCCTGAAACCGCTACCCGCCGCCGGTAACCTGGCTCCTCGATCCAGCGCCGTCCGGCCACCGTCGGGCGGTGGATAGCCCCGAGGTATGGCGCGCCCCCATGAGGGCGCAGTACAGGAGGCCGGCGTGGCCCTCGTCGTGCAGAAGTACGGCGGATCATCGGTCGAGAGCGCGGACCGCATCAAGAAGGTCGCCGAGCGCATCGTCCGGACCCGCAAGGAGGGCCACGACGTGGTCGTCGTCGTGTCCGCCATGGGCGACACGACCGACGAGCTCACCGACCTCGCCGAGCAGGTCTCCCCGAAGCCCCCCGCCCGTGAGATGGACATGCTCCTCACGGCCGGCGAGCGCATCTCGAACGCGCTGGTCGCGATGGCGATCTCGGCTCTCGGTGCGGAGGCGCGCTCGTTCACCGGCTCGCAGGCCGGGATGCTCACGACCTCCCGGCACGGTGACGCGCGCATCACCCAGGTGAACCCGTACCGCCTCCGCGACGCGCTGAACGAGGGGCACATCGTGCTCGTCGCCGGGTTCCAGGGCATGAGCGAGGACTCGAAGGACATCACGACGCTCGGCCGCGGCGGGTCGGACACGACGGCCGTCGCGCTGGCCGCGGCGCTCGGGGCCGACGTCTGCGAGATCTACTCCGACGTCGACGGCGTGTTCACCGCCGACCCGCGGATCGTGTCCAGGGCGACCCACCTGGAGACGGTCACCTACGAGGAGATGCTCGAGCTGGCCGCGTCCGGCGCGAAGGTGCTGCACCTGCGCGCCGTCGAGTACGCCCGGCGCTACGGCGTCCCCCTGCGCGTGCGCAGTTCCTACAACGACAAGCCGGGCACGCTGGTCTCCGGCTCGATCGAGGAGATTCCGTTGGAGAACCCGATCATCACCGGCGTGGCGCACGACCGGTCCGAGGGCAAGATCACCATCACCGGTGTGCCGGACACCCCCGGCATGGCCGCGAAGATCTTCCGCACGGTCGCCGACGCCGAGATCAACATCGACATGGTGCTGCAGAACATCTCGCGCGAGTCGGACGGCAAGACCGACATCACGTTCAGCCTGCCTCGCAGCGACGGCGACAAGGCCGTCGCTGCGCTGGAGGGCGCCAAGGCCGAGATCGGCTACGGCGAGCTGGTGTACGACAACGACATCGGCAAGGTCTCGCTCGTCGGCGCCGGGATGCGCAACCACCCGGGCGTCACGGCGAAGTTCTGCGAGGCGCTCTCCGACGCCGGGATCAACATCGAGATCATGAACACCTCGGAGATCCGGATCTCGGTGATCTGCCGCTCCGAGCAGCTCGACGACGCGGTCAAGGCCCTGCACGACGCGTTCGAGCTGGGCGCCGAGGACGACGCGGTGGTCGCCGCGGGAACGGGGCGCTGACATGGCTCTCTCCGACGGGCCGGTGCTGGCCCTGGTCGGCGCGACCGGAGCGGTCGGCACGACCATGATCGACATCATCGACTCCCGCGAGTCCGTCCCGTGGGGCGAGATCCGGCTGATCGCGTCCGCGCGCTCGGCGGGCAAGGTCCTGCGTGTCCGCGGCGAGGACGTGACGGTCCTCGAGCTCAAGCCCGAGGTCTTCGACGGCGTCGACGTCGCCATGTTCGACGTGCCGGACGAGGTCAGTGCCGAGTGGGCGCCGATCGCGGCGGAGCGTGGCGCCGTGGCCGTGGACAACTCCGGCGCGTTCCGGATGGACCCGGATGTCCCGCTCGTGGTGCCGGAGGTCAACGCCGACAAGGTGACCGACCGTCCCAAGGGGATCATCGCGAACCCGAACTGCACGACGCTGTCGATGATGGCGGCGATGGGCGCGCTGCACCGCGAGTTCGACCTGCAGTCGCTCGTCGTGGCCTCCTACCAGGCCGCGTCCGGCGCCGGGCAGCCCGGCATCGACCAGCTCTACGCGGAGATCGCGGCGCTGGCCGGCAGGCGCGTCGGCATCGTCTCCGGCGACATCGCGACGGTGCTCGCCGACGCGGGCGTCGCCGTCGGGTCCGAGGCCGGTTCGCCGTTCCCCGCGCCGCTGGCGCTGAACGTCGTGCCGTGGGCCGGCTCGCTCAAGGAGGACGGCTGGGCCTCCGAGGAGCTCAAGGTGCGCAACGAGTCCCGCAAGATCCTCGGGATCCCGGAGCTCAAGGTCTCGGCGACGTGCGTGCGTGTGCCCGTCGTGACCACGCACGCGCTGTCGATCCACGCGACGTTCGGCCGCGACGTGTCGGTGGACGCGGCCCGCAAGGTGCTCGGCGAGCAGCCGACGATCGTCGTCAAGGACGACCCGGCCGCAGGTGAGTGGCCGACGCCGGCCGACACCGTCGGCGGGGAGCCGACCGTGGTCGGCCGCATCCGTCAGGCGCTGGACTTCCCGAACACGCTCGAACTGTTCGTGTGCGGTGACAACCTGCGCAAGGGAGCCGCGCTGAACACCTACGAGGTGGCCGAGACGGTGGCCGCCGCAGGCTGACCGGCCCGGACAGACCGGGGCGGTGCCGGCTACGGCGCCGCCCCGTCGTCGTCCTCGAGGTCACAGGTGGTGTCTCCGGACGGTGGCCGAGCAGGGCGCTGCTCCAGCTTCCGGAGTCGCTGTTCGAGTCGCCCGAGCCGCTCCTGCTGCTCGTGCAGCTCCCGTTCCCAGTTTTCGAGGTCGAGTTCGCGATCCATCAGGCGACGGCGTTCCTCGCCGTTCTCCCGCCGACCTGCGGCGACCTGTAGGAACGCCGTCTCGGTGGAGACGCGTTCGATGCGTCCGATCAGGACGGCCAGCCCGACGAGCAGGGCGGTACCGACGAGCGCGATGCCCAACATCATGGTGATCACCTGTCCGAGGTGAGCCGATGAGGAGGAAATCATACATCATTCGCCGTGAATATTCAGAGTGGAAGAGCGCGTGAGACTTCACCCGGCCGCGACCTGTCGCTCGGGCCGTCTCACGGCCTAGACTGGAACGCTGCACTGACAGCCTCGCCGCCGGTGATCGTCGGTCTCCATCTCGATCGGCTGGCGTCCATTCGATTGACACGGCCACTGACTTGCCAAGACTGTGAGGCGGGCGTCAGGCGCAGGGTCAACCGTTCGTCGCATAGGAAGGCTCTCTCACATACTTGTTAGGTCGCCGGGTCGTCACAGGTCGACTTACGAGCTGATCAAACGCTACAACGCTCCCCACTGAATATTCGGCCCGTCGCTGCGCGCTCGGCGGCGGCCCGCCCCGTTGAGCGGCAGGAGCTGTCTTGTGAGTGGATCGGCGCCAAGCGAAAATAGCGGCGCTGATCAACTGAGCCCGGCTGCGGCTCGGCGTCGCTTGGGGCAAGAGCTACGTCAGATGCGCGAGAAGGCCGGTTTGACACTTGTCGATGTCGGTGGCCAGATCGAAAGATCGCAGGCAACGATGAGCCGACTCGAGAAGGGCACTTCCCCCGCTCGTGCTGTCGACGTCGAAAAGATGTTGGACATCTACCGGGGCATGGGCGTCCGGGATGCCGAGATCTTTCGGGACGACGTTCTCTCCTTGCTCAAGACCGGACGACAGAAGGACTGGTTCAGCCCGTTTCGCGACGTGCTGGCAAGCGACATGACAGGCGATCATGTCGAGACGCTGATGAGTTACGAGGACGACGCGTCACGCATCGTGTCTTACGAGCCCGACCTCGTGCCGGGCGTTCTGCAGACTGAGCAGTACGCGATGAATGTCATCGCCGCCTACTTTCCCGACCATACCGAGCGCCAGCGGGCGCGCTTGCTCGAGCTCCGTCTGGAGCGAGGCCGCCGCCTACGCCGACGGCGAGACCTTCAGATCGACCTCGTGCTGAGCGAGAACGCTCTCATTCGTGCATTCGGTGGTGCCGAGACCCTCCGCGGGCAGCTCCAGACGATCGAGGGCGAGATCCACAACGGGTCGCCCCACATCACCGTGCGCCTCGCTCCATCGACACTCACGTTGCCCGCCGCCATTGGTGGCCCGTTCACGGTGATCACCACAGCGGATTCGGCTGACGGCGACGTTGTATACCTCGAGCAGCGATCCGGAGCGCGGTATCTCACCAGCGGCGACGACGTGTCGGGCTACGCCCGGCAGTTCGAGACGATCTCCGCAGCTTCCCTCGAGAGGGAGCAGGCTCACGATCGGGTCGAGGAGATCACCAAGCAGCTGGTCTGATGGAGTGAGCGTGGCGTGGCGTCGCGTCGTGTTCACTCGCGGGATTGGCGATATACACTCCCGGGTGTTCCGACTCTAGGGAGGCCGGCGCCGGTGGCCGACGATCGCCCACTCGACCACCCGCCGTTCCGGACGAGTACGTACTCCGGCGGTGGTGGCTGCGTCGCCGTCGCGTTCCCGGATATCGAGATCCGTTTCCGGAACAGTCGTGACCCCGGGGTCGTGTTGTCCTGTTCCCGGCCTGCCTGGTCGACGTTCGTCGCGGGTCTCAAGGGCCTGGCGGCAACCGGGACCTGACGTCAGGGACGCCGCAGCGTCGTCAGGATCGCGCGGTGGTCGGTGCCAGGGACGTCGATGACGCGGAACGACTCGGCGTCGGTGCCGTTCGTCGAGAACACGTGGTCGATCTGCGGGCCGAGCCACCGCGGGGCCCAGTTCGGCCAGGTGCCGGTCAGGCCCTCTCCGGTGCGGGACGCGGCGTCGTCGCACCCCGCGGTCGCGTCGCGCAGGACGGAGTGGTCCAGCGTCGCGTTGAAGTCGCCGGCCACGACCGCGGGCGTGGGGCCGGAGCACCACTGGCGCAGCAGTTCCAGGTCGTCGCGCCATTCGTCGGTCGCGCCGCGGGTCGGGGCGACCGAGTGGTAGGCCGCGAACCGCAGGTCGCCGAGCCCACCGCCGGTCGCCTCGATGTACGGGAAGGGTCGGGACTGGCCGACCCGGATCCGGAGATCCCCGAGCCGGTCCGACCAGGCCAGCGTGACGCCGCCGACGTCGGGACGGTTCGAGGCCGTCGACGCCTCGCTGCGGTACCCGAGTGGTGCGATCAGCGGGTCGAGCTCGGAACGGAAGCGCTGCCCCGACTCCGGGATCGCGACGACGTCCGGCTGCTCCGAGCGGATGAGTGCGGCCAGCGAGTCGACGTCGGCGTTGCCCTCGTAGACGTTCAGGGAGAGCACGGTCAGCGGTGCGCCGACGGCCGTCGGAGGGTCCGCGACCGCGCGGGGCAGGACCATCGACGCTCCGGCCACCGCCACCAGCGCGAGACCGGCGGTGATCGGCCACACCCGTCGTCGGAACACGGTGACCAGCGCGAACACGACCACGACGACGACCAGCGCGGCGAGTGCCATCGGCCGGAACGCGTTCAGCTGCACGAACGGCGCGAACCGGTCCATCCCGAACAGCAGGTCGGGCACCACGGCGATCGCGGCGAGCGCGGTGAGCAGCAGCGCGGCCAGCCAGCGCAGCGGCCCGCCCCGCCGTCGGGCGGGGTGGTTCTGGCGGGCGTCCGCGTCGGGCCGGGGAGGAGCGCTCATCGCACTCCAGTCTGCCCGCGAACCCGGCTCCCGACCGGAGCTTGCGCCAGCCGTCTGTGGATCTTCTCAGGGAACGGTCGACCCCTGTGCGCTGCGCATCAGGACAGCCGACACGCCGGCGACGACGAGAGCCACGGCGCCACACACGACGATCGCGACGGCCGGTGACGCGGCGTCGACGAGCACACCGGACAGCGGCGTCGCGATCGCCATGCCGGCCGTCGTCGCGGACCCCTGCAGCCCGGCGACGACCCCACGCACCCGGTCGGATGCCAGGTCGGCCACCGCGTTGCTGCCCGCGGCCAGCGTCGGAGCGGTGCACAGGCCCGCGGCGATCAGGAGCAGGGCGAACGTCCACCACGGGCCGCCGAGCGCGGCCGGCAGCGTCGCCACGCCGAGCGCCGCCAGGAGGGCCGGCAACCGGACGTCGCGCCGCGCCGCGCCGTAGAGGAAACCGCCGACGAGCGACGCGACGCACCACACGGCGTTGACCACGGCGATCGCCCAGGCCTCGCCGCCGCGGGTCAGCGCGGCGATGAACGCGAGTTCGGTGCCCATGATCGCGACGATCGCGGCGGCGACCGCGAGCAGCGCCCCGACCAGCGGTGCGCGCAGCCACTCGCGGACCGGTGGACGAGGCGGGCGGGGTCCCGACCGGGCCGCCGACACGGGCGGGTCGAGCACCAGGAGTGCGACGGCGACCAGCACGAACCCGGCGCCGATCGACCGCATCGTGACGGTGCTGCCGAGCACCAGCGTCAGCAGCGAACCCAGCGCGGGCCCGGTCATGTAGGACATCTCGACCGACATCGAGTCCAGCGCGAACGCGGGCCTGCGACGACCCTCCGGCACGGCGGCGGCCAGTATCTGGCGGGTCAGGGAGAACACCGGGAGCGCGAACACACCGCCCGCGAGAGCCGCGACCAGCAACCACGTGTAGCTCAGCAGCGGCGCGACCGTCCAGAACACGCCGCTCACGACGAGGCTGACCAGGACGGCGGGACGCAGCCCGAACCGGTCGACCACGATCCCCAGCACCGGTGCGCCGACGGCCATGCCGGTCGTGATCGCGGCCGCGACCAGCCCCGCGGCGGCGAACCCGTGCCCGAGCGTGAGCACGACGTGCAGCGTGACCGTGACGCCGACGGCCGTGGCCGGGATCCGGGCGCCGAACGACAGCGCGGTCACCGCGCCGACGCCGGGCAGTCGCAACACGTCCCGGTACGCGGCGAGCCCGGATTCCGCGGGAGCCCGGCCGGTCGTCGTCACGGTCGCATCGTCACCCACGGCGGTCGACTCCCGCGACGGAGATCGTGGACGTCACCACGCATTCCCTGCCGTCGAGCGGGTACACGCGGGTACCCACCACGAGTTCTCACGAGGAGGCGCGGCAGTGACGACGTCGCAGTCCAAGCCGACCACGACCGACTCCGGCAGCCCGATCGCCAGCGACGAGCACTCGCTGACCATCGGCCCGGACGGTCCGCTCCTGCTCAACGATCACTACCTGATCGAGCAGATGGCGAACTTCAACCGGGAGCGCATCCCGGAGCGCCAGCCGCACGCCAAGGGCGGCGGCGCGTTTCTGAAGTTCGAGACCACCGAGGACGTCAGCCGCTACACGAAGGCGGCGTTCCTGCAGCCGGGCGTCGAGACGCGCGGCGTCATCCGGTTCTCCACGGTCGCCGGCGAGCGGGGCAGCCCCGACACCTGGCGCGACCCGCGCGGCTTCTCGTTGAAGCTGTGGACGACCGAGGGCAACTGGGACATGGTCGGGAACAACACCCCGGTGTTCTTCGTCCGGGACCCGATGAAGTTCCAGCACTTCATCCGCAGCCAGAAGCGGCGGGTCGCGAACAACCTGCGCGACCACGACATGCAGTGGGACTTCTGGACGCTGTCGCCCGAGTCGGCGCACCAGGTCACCTGGCTGATGGGCGACCGGGGCATCCCGAAGACCTGGCGGCACATGAACGGCTACTCCAGCCACACCTACAGCTGGATCAACGCCGACGGCGAGATGTTCTGGGTCAAGTACCACTTCAAGACCGACCAGGGCGTCGAGTGCCTGACCCAGGAGGAGGCGGACACGCTGGCCGGTTCCGACCCGGACTACCACCAGGCCGACCTGTACAACACGATCGAGGCCGGCGACTTCCCGTCCTGGACCCTCCACGTGCAGGTCATGCCGTTCTCCGACGCGAAGACCTACCGGTTCAACCCGTTCGACCTGACGAAGGTCTGGCCGCACGACGACTACCCGCTGCAGAAGGTCGGGAAGCTGACGCTGGACCGGAACGTCGAGGACTACCACGCGGAGATGGAGCAGGCGGCGTTCGAGCCGAACAACCTGGTCCCCGGCACCGGCCTGTCCCCGGACAAGATGCTGCTGGCCCGCGGGTTCTCCTACGCCGACGCGCACCGCGCCCGGCTCGGGGTCAACTACAAGCAGATCCCGGTCAACTCCGTGCAGAACGCAGAGGTGAACAACTACCAGAAGGACGGGAACATGCGGATCACGAACACCCGTGATCCGATCTACGCCCCGAACTCCTACGGCGGGCCGCAGGCCGACCCGTCGCGCGTCGCGGAGGCGCTCTGGCACGCCGACGGCGACATGGTGCGCTCGGCCTACGCCCTGCGCCCCGAGGACGACGACTTCGGCCAGGCCACGACGATGGTGCGCGACGTATGGGACGACGCGGCCCGCGAGCGGTTCGTGAACAACGTGTCCGGCCACCTGCTCGACGGCGTGTCCGAGCCGATCCTGCAGCGTGCGTTCGAGTACTGGCGCAACGTCGACAAGGACCTCGGCGACCGGATCGAGCAGGCCGTCCGAAGCGGTTCCTGACCACCGGTCACGAACGGCCCCGGTGCCGGCGGACGATCCGCCGGTGCCGGGGCCGTCGTCGTACCGGGCCGTGACGCGGGTCTCGTTCCCGGGTTACGTTGCGCGACGACAACGTCGTCACCCCGGGGGAGCGTGCGGGATGCTGATCAGGAACCCGGCACGGCAACTGGACTCCGGCTATCTCGACCGGATCCCGTACTTCCAGTTCGTGCTGCTGTCGCTGCTGTTCCCGATGTGGGGCGCGGCCGCCGGGCTCAACGACATCCTCATCACGCAGTTCAAGCACGTCTTCACGCTGTCCGACGCGGCGACGGCGTTCGTCCAGTCGGCGTTCTACGGCGGCTACTTCCTGATCGCCATCCCCGCGTCGCGGATCATCCGACGGACGTCCTACAAGGTCGGCGTGTTGATCGGGCTGTCCGTGTACATCGTCGGGTGCGGGCTGTTCTTCCCGGCCAGCACGCTCGCGACGTACGGGATGTTCCTGTTCTGCATCTTCGCCATCGCGATCGGCCTGAGCTTCCTGGAGACGAGCGCGAACACCTACTCGTCGATGCTCGGCCCACGGTCGTCGGCGACGCTGCGGCTGAACATCTCGCAGACGTTCACCCCGATCGGCAACCTGGCCGGGGTCGTGCTCGGCAAGTACCTGATCTTCGGCACCGGGGACTCGATCCAGGCCCAGATGGACGCGGCGCCGACCCCGGAGGCGAAGCTCGCGCTCGGCCAGGACCTGCTGCAGAACACGCTGCTGCCGTACAAGTACATCCTGGTCGTGCTCGTCTGCCTGCTGGTGCTGTTCCTCGTGACGCGGTACCCGTCCGCCAAGCCCGCCGAGGACGGTGCGACGCCTCAGGCGGGGCTGGCCGAGACGTTGCGCCACCTCGGCCGCAACCGGCAGTACCGCAAGGGGATCGTCGCCCAGTTCCTCTACGTCGGGATGCAGACCGCCGTGTGGTCGTTCACGATCCGGCTCGCGCTGGACCTCTACCCGGGGATGAACGAGCGCGAGGCGACGAACTACATGATCGTCGGGTTCTGCTGCTTCCTCGGTGGCAAGTTCGTGGCGAACGTCCTGATCGCACGGTTCTCCGCCGCGCGGGTGCTGATCGCCTACTGCGGCATCGGGGCGGTGCTGCTGCTCGTCGCCGCGTTCGGCCCGTCCGGGCCCGCGATCTGGCTGGTCGTCGCGTCGAACCTGCTGATGGGGCCGGGCTGGCCGACCATCTTCGGCCAGACGCTCGACACGATCGACGACAAGCGCTACCAGGAGACCGGCGGGGCGATCCTCGTGATGGCGATCGTCGGAGGTGCCGTCGTGCCGGTGATCCAGGGAGGTGTGTCGGACCTGCTCGGATCGCTGCAGATGTCGTTCGTCGTCTCGGCCGCGTGCTTCCTGGGCATCCTGCTGTACTTCCGCAGCAACCTGCGACAGGGCGTCGAGGACGCGCGCACCACCGAGTCCGCATCGCAGTCCTAGGCTGCCCGGGTGGAGATCTGGCACAACCCGCGCTGCTCGAAGAGCCGCGCGACGCTCGCGCTGCTGCAGTCGAACGGGGTCGAGCCGACCGTGCGTCGCTACCTGGACGACCCGCCGACCCGTGCCGAGCTGGAGGCCGTGCTCGCCGCGCTCGGCACGGACGACCCGCTGGCGATCACTCGCACCGGCGAGGCCCGGTTCCGCGAGCTGGGTCTGAAGGGCGCCGACCGGGACACCCTGCTCGACGCGCTGGCCGCGAACCCGGTCCTGGTCGAGCGCCCGATCGTGTGCGACGGCGGCCGCGCCGCTCTCGGACGCCCGCCGGAGCAGGTGCTGGGGCTGCTGTCCTAGCGTCGCTCCCGCCACAGCAACACCGTCGCGACGGCGCCGACCACGACCGGCAGCAGGCCCAGCGCCGTGATCCAGGTCGGGAACAGCGTGCGGCCGTACTCGGCGGCGACCATGTCGAACCCCGCGGCGCCGAGCCCGAGCAGGAACAGGACCGTCGCCGTCGGGGCGGTCCAGCGCCGTCCCCTTGTCGCACCCCGCAGCGTCGCGAGCCAGCCGACGGTGCCGAGCAGGCCCACCGCCAGCAGCCACGTGACCAGGAACGACTCGGAGTCCTGCCACGGGACGTCGTAGCCGGCGTAGACCTCGGCGAGCCGTGCGTGGATCGACCCGACGGTCGCCTGGTCGACCAGCACCGCGGCGGCGCTCACCAGGCTGGCGCCCAGCCCCGCCCACAGCGTGGTCGTCGCGGCGGAGCGACGGGTCTCGATAGTCGTGGACATGTCGTTCTCCTATGATGGGGACGTTCAGACACGATGTCTGAAACTTGAAACACTATGTCTGTTAGAAGGCGCGCGATGCAACACGGATGCGGCGACGCGGACCCTGGTGTTCCTCGGGGTTCGTCCCCGACCAACGCGGGCGGCCTGTTCGCCGACGGTCCCGGCAGGCCCCGTCGTCGCAGGATGTCCGACGCCGAGACGGAGCGGCGGATGCTCGAGACGGCCGCCGACGCCGTCGCGGAGGCGGGCCTGACGGTCAGCCTGGACCACATCCGCCTCGAGGACGTGATCCGTGAGGCGGGCGTCTCGCGCAGCGCGGTCTACCGGAAGTGGCCGTCGAAGGGCGAGTTCCTCGGCGACCTGCTGCTCGAGCTCTCCCGCGGCCAGGCACCGATCGCCGACACCGGATCGTCGCAGGCAGGTATGACGATCCGGCGCGTCCTCGACGAGCGGTTCGACGACCTGGGCACGCCGGAGGGCAGGCGCCGGACACTCGCCGAGATCGTCCGGGAGACGGCCGAGCAGGACTTCCGGCACATCGTCGGCTCCCGGCAGTGGCGGACCTACCTCGCGCTGACCGTCACGTTCATCGGGATGCCGGGCGGCGAGCTGCGGGACCGGGTGGGCGAGGCGCTGGCCGGGTCCGAGCGCACGCTGACCAGCCGGATCTCGCGCAACCACGAGGCCGTCGGCCGTCTGCTCGCGATGCGCCCCGCCCGCCGGGACGCGGGCTGGGACGCGCTCGCGCACCTGGCGAACGCGCTCATGCGCGGGATGGTCGTGAAGTCGCTCGCCCAGCCCGAGCTCGCCGACCGTCGGATCACGGCCGGGGTGGGCGGGCCCGACGCCGAGTGGACGCTCGCCGCGCTCGGCGTCGCCGATCTCGTCCTGGCCGCGCTGGAGGACGACCCGGACGTCGAGTGGGACGACGAGCGCGCCGGCCGCGTGCGGGCGGTGCTGGCGACCGGCGGGAACCCGGTCGGGCCCGAGCCCGGTCCGTGACCGGGTTCCGGACGTCCCGCTCCGGGCGCCCGACACCGGCACCCGCTCACAGCCAGCCGTTCTCCTCGGCCAGCCTGCTCGCCTCCGCCCTGGTCCGCGCACCGGTCTTGGCCATCGCCGCCGACAGATGGTTGCGCACGGTTCCCTGCGACAGGTGCACCGAGCGGGCGATGTCGACGACCGTTCCGCCGTCGGCGGCCGCGCGCAGCACGTCGCGTTCACGCTCGGTGAGCGGGTTGGAGCCGGTCGTCAGGGACTCGGCGGCCAGCGCAGGGTCGACCACGCGGAGCCCTCCGTGCACCCGGCGGACGGCGTCCACGAGGGCTTCCGGCGGGGAGTCCTTGACGACGAACCCGGCCGCGCCCGCGGCCATCGCCCGCGCCAGGTAGCCGGGCCTGGCGAACGTGGTGCAGATGACCACACGGCAGGCCGGCAGCCGTCGATGCAGCTCGGCGGCCACGGTGAGGCCGTCGGATCCGGGCATCTGCACGTCGAGCAGCGCGACCTCGGGTGCGGTCCGCTCGGCGGCCTCCACCACCTCGGTCCCCGATCCCACCTCGGCGACCACCGTGATGTCGCGCTCCAGCCGCAGCAGCGAGGCCATGGCGCCGCGCACGAGCGCCTGGTCGTCGGCGATCAGGACCCGGATCACGGGACGGGCTCGGAGTCCGCTGCGCCGCGGCGCAGCCCCGCCGTCGGTGGTGACGGCACGTGCGCGGTCACCCGGAACCCTCCTCCGGGCAGCCGCCCGTGCTCCACGGTGCCCGAGACCGCGGCGAGGCGTTCGGCCAGGCCGGACAGGCCGTTCCCTCGCCCCGGCTCCGCGGCGCCGTCACCGCCGCCGTCGTCGGTGATCGTCACCCGGTCGTGGTCGAGCCGGACGGTGCAGTTCGTGGCCCCGGAGTGCCGGATGACGTTGGTGACCGCCTCGCGCACGACGTAGCCGAACACCACCCTCAGCCCGGCGTCGATGTCGTCGACGGCCACCGGCAGATCCGCTCGGATGCCGGAGGCCGTCAGCGCCACCCGCGCCCCGGCGATCTCGGTGGCCAGCGTGACGGTGCGGTAGTCCGAGACCGTGGCCCGGATGTCGGACAGCGCCTGCCGGGACAGGTCCTCGACCGCACGGATCTCGTCGACGGCCGCCGGTACGTCGCCCGCCGACTCGAGCAGCCGGCGCGCCAGGCCGGCCTTGACCGTCATCGTCGAGAGACTGTGCCCGAGCACGTCGTGCAGGTCCCTCGCGACGCGCTCCCGTTCACCGGACACGGCCATGCGGCGCACCTGCTCGCGGGCGGCCCGCAGGTGGCCGATCGTGAACAGCAGTGCGAACACCGTGCACAGGATCGTGCCGACCCCGACCAGTGTCGCCACGGCGACCGGGTCGAAGCGACCGGTCACCCACATCCAGCCGACCTGCCAGGAAACCAGCGCGGCCCCGATCGCCGCCGAGTACCGCAGCGGCAACAGCATGAACGCGGCGGCGATGGCGAACGTGCTGTCGGTGAGATGGGAGGGGGACCCCAGTACCAGCGCAGGCAGGACCGCGAGCACGACCAGCGCGGCGACGAGCAGCGCCCGCTCACGGTGCGGGCGAAACGGTCCGGACCAGGCGGCCAACACGCAGCCCGCCCCGTAGCCGACGCCCGCGGCGAGCAGGACGGCGACGACGACCGGGTCGCGATCCCCGGAGGCGCTCTCGACCATGCGTGGCGCCAGTCCGGCCAGGGCGACGCCGGTCACGGCCAGGCGGACCACCCGGTCCCGGGTGACGCCACGGCCGGTCGGGGAGGCGTCCTTCCAGGACTCCCATTGCGGCCACCGGCTGGCCGAGAAGTCACCGGGCTCCCACAGCGGCACGGCGGCCACTCTAGACCGGCCGCTCGTCACCGGCCGATCACCGAGACCGCCGTGGTCCTGGTGGCGACCCGCCTGCGCCGCCGACGGCGCATCAGCACCAGGGTGAGGGCGAACGCCTGTACCGGGAGGTCCAGCCCGGGCAGGTCGACCGCTGCGCCCCGCAGGCGGGAGCGGGTGACGCGACCGAGCGCGCGGCCGTCGGCGCCGGTGAGCGACTCCGCGCCGCCGAGCCGGTCGCGTCGGAACCACCGGGTGCCGTCCGCGGTCCGCAGCGACCAGGTCCTGCGGTGCACCCGTTCCGCCGCGGCCGCCACGGACCCGTCGGCGGCCACCAGGTCGTAGGCGCCGCGGGCGGTACCGGCACGGACCTCGTAGGCGACACCGTCCACCTCGACCGCACCTCCGGACGTCCGCGCCCCCAGCGTCACGGTCCCGAGCAGGTGCCGCCCGCGGTGCAGCGCGTACCGGTCCGGCCGTCGTCCGGTGCTGTTCACATCGATCACGACGACGACTGCAGCACGGTCCGCGGCGACGGACCCCTGAGATCTGTCACGGGAGCGGCGTGACGGACGGCGGACCCGGACGTCCGGAACGCGACCGAGGCTCGACCCGGCCCACCCACGACGACCCTCCGGGAGAGTTCCGATGCCCCCAGCACCCGCCGACGACGCTCGACCGGCCACCGCCACACCGATGCTGCAGGGACGGGCGCGACCCCGGCCCGGCTGGACCGAGATCGCGGTCGGGTTCGCCGTGCTCGGCGTGATCACCATCGGGTCGGTGCTGGTGGCCACGTCGGCGACCGTCGGTGCGGAGGCCTTCGGGTTGCTCCTCACCGCGCTGTCGGCCGTCGCCGCCGGTGGCGGGTTCGCTGTCGCCGCCGTGGTGCGGATCCGGTCGTGGGCGGCGTTCGGGGTGCGCCGTACCAGCGGACGCTGGGTGCTGACCGGCGTCGCGGGCGGGCTGCTGGCGTTCGCCTGCAAGTTCCCGCTGATCTCGGCCTACGTCGCGCTCAGCGGCGACGCTGGCAACGCGCAGCAGGTGTGGCAGCCCTCGGCCACGACGGGGGTCGCGACCGTCGTGCTGTCCATCCTGTTCCTGGGCGTCCTGACCCCGATCGGGGAGGAACTACTGTTCCGCGGTGTGCTGACCACCGCGTTGCTGCGCTACGGGGCCGTCGTCGGCGTCGTCGGCAGCACGGCTGTCTTCGCCGTGGTGCACGTGGCCCCGAGCACCGTTCTGGTCGCCGTCGTCGTCGGTCTCGTGGCCGGAGAGCTGCGCCGCCGCAGCGGGTCGGTGTGGCCGGGCGTCGCGGCGCACGTGACCCTGAACGTCCTGAGCAACGTGCTCGCGTTCGTCGTGCTGCCGCTGGTTCCGGCGCTCGCCGGGTGAGCAGCCGCGGTCGCGCGGGTCTCAGCCCGCGCCGAGCGCCCGCCGCGCGAAGTCGACCTCGGTGGCCACCAGGTTCAGCTGGTCGCTCACCACGAGCGAGCCGTGGCCCGCGTCGAAGCGGCTGACCTCGTAGTGCAGGTCACCGCGGGCGGCGAGCGCGTCGAGGTAGTTGTCGATCTGACGGATCGGGCAGCGCGGGTCGTTCTCGCCGGCGAGCACGAGCACCGGCACCGTCACCTTGTCCACATAGGTCAGCGGCGAGGCCTCCCGGTACAGGTCCGGCAGCTCGTCCGGTGACCCGCCGAACAGCGCCTTGTCGAACGCGCGCAGCTGCTCCATCTCGTCGGAGAACGCCGCGACGTAGTCGGCGACGGGGACGCCCGCGACCGCCGCCGCCCACCGCGACGGCTGCGTGCCGACGGCCAGCAGGGCGAGATATCCGCCCCAGGACCATCCGTTGACGACGCAGCGGTCCGCGGCCACGGTCCCGTCGGCGATCAGCGCGTCCTGCACGGCGGCGACGTCGGCCAGCTCGGTCAGCCCCGGACGCCCCTCGATCGCGTCCCGCCAGGCCGAGCCGTAGCCCGTCGAACCCCGGTAGTTGACCTCGACGACGACGAACCCGGCCTCGACCCACGTCGCGCGACCCGGGTCGAACCGGTCCTCGTCGGCCGCGTGCGGGCCGCCGTGCAGCACGAACACGGCCGGCGCGCCCGGCCCCGTCCCAGCGGGTGCGGTGACCAGCGCGTGCACCGGCCCGCCCGGGCCGTCGGCGTGCACGTCGCGCACCGGCTCGGAACCCGGCGGTCGCTCGCCGGGCGGGGCGACGAGCACGCGGTCGACGCCGTCCGGGCCGAGCGTGCGGATCGTCGACGGCGACGCGGCCGACGACGCCGTGTACTCCACCGACCCGTCCGGCCGGACCTCGGCCGAGCCGACGCAGCCGGGCGCCGCCGGGAGCTCGTCGAGCGCGCCGGTGGTCAGGTCGTAGCGGAACAGCCGGGTCCGCGCGGCGTGCACGTGCGCGACGAGCAGGGCGGACCCGTCCGGGTAGAAGTCGGCGACCAGCTCGCCGGGCAGGTCGATCGCCAGCTCGGTCTCGGTGTCGGACACCGGGTCCCAGACGAGCAGCTCCTCGCGACCGCGTCGCTCGTGACACACCAGCAGCCGCTGGTCGCCCGAGACCGGCGAGAACGCCAGCGGCGCGAGCCCCTTGCCGGGGCCGTCGGAGAGCTCGCCGACGACCGAGCCGTCGGCGGTCGCGAGCACCCGCAGCGACGGGTGGCGGGAGTCGCCGTGCTCGGAGTGGTGGATCGCCAGCAGCGTCTCGTCCTCGCTGAGCGCGCCCACCCCGGCGTCCTCGCCGTGCCGGTAGACGACCCGGGCGGGCTCGTCGGACGTGCGGTCGTGCAGCTGGATCGTGGTGCCGTCGTCGGTGGACGTGCCGACCGCGACGAACCGGCGGCCGATGTCGAGACCGGCCGGGTATCCGTCGCCGACGCCGGGGACGGCCGGAACCGGCGCCGCGCCGCCGTCGAACGGCTCGCTGACCCAGTGCCCGAACTCGTCGCCGTCGGTGTCGGCGAACCACCAGACGGTGTCCCCGTCCGGGGGCAGGTCGGCGGCGTGGGTGCCGCTGCGTCGTTCGGTGACCTGCCGGAACTCGTCCGTCGCGCGGTCCCAGACGTGGATCTCCGACGTGCCGCTGGCGTTGGAGACATAGACGTTGCGCTCCGGTGCGTCGCGGGCCCAGTTCGGCCGCGACATCCGCACCGCGGAGAACCGGGCACGCCAGCGGGCCTCCTGCCCGTCGTCGGTGAACAGGCGGGCCGGGACGGGCGCCACCGGGTGCCGGTCGGCCTGCCGCTCGGACGGTTCGGCGGGGCTGCTCGGGGACTCGGCGTGCATGGCCGTCATGATTCCCCATACGGGGTAATCCGGCCGGTGCCCCCGGTGCGACGGCCACCACAGGTCAGGAGGCGGGGATGGTGCGACGGGCACTCGCGTTCTGCGTGTCCGCCGTCGTCCTCGGTGCGGCACCCGCCTGTGCCGCGCTGCCCTCCGGAGCCACGCCGCAGGCGCCGACGGTCGCGCCCGCCGCGAGCGCGGACGGCGTGACCCGGGTCCGGCTCGACCACCGGTCCGGTGCCGACCAGGCGGCGCCGGTCGTGATGGTGCCCCGCGGCGGGACGGTGGAGCTGGTCGTCGGCAGCGACACGGCCGAGCGGGTCGTGGTGTCCGGGATCGACCAGGTCCGGTACGTGACCGCCGGCGGGACCGTCACGATGCGCTTCGTCGCCACCACGCCTGCGGACGTGCGCCTCGGTGAGTCCGGGACCGAGCTGGGACGGCTCGACGTCCGTTAGGCGAACGCGGCCTGGCGGTCGGCGATCGCGCGCAGGCCCTCCGCGATGTCCGCTCCGCTCGGCGCGGACTCCGGGTCGAGCAGCCACTGCACCATCACACCGGTGAGCAGCGCCTGGTAGACGACGCCGAGCACGTGCGCGCGACGGTCGGCGGCCTCCGGGTCGTCGGGCAGCGTGTGGAACGTCAGCGCCAGGCCCTCGCGCACCTCGCGCTGCGCCTCGACGAGCGACGACCGCAGCTCGGGTAGCCGCTCGGCCTGCGCCAGCGCCTCGACGTGCGTGGCCCACAGCCGTCGCTGGGTGGAGAACAGCCCGACCACCCGGCTCCACGTCTCCTCGAGATGCTCCTGCGGGTCCGCGGACGTGTCGGTCGCGGTCAGCGCGTGGTCGAGCTCCTCGCCCCACGCCGTCGTCGCAGCCAGCAGTGCCTCGGTGAGCAGCGCGTCCTTCGAACCGAAGTGGTAGCCGATGGACGCCAGGTTCGTGCCGGAGGCGGCGACCACGTCACGCGCGGTGGTGCGGCCGAACCCCTTGTCGTACAGGCACTGCGCCGCCCCTTCGAGCAGCTCTTCCCGGTGTCCCATGATCCGGGAACCTATCTCAATCGCGTCCGGCCCCGGCGATCGGAGTACACCCTGCGTTCATCCGGGCCAGAACCGTTCTGCAACGTGGGTCCAACCCCTTGCGCGGGACCACTCAGCTGGGTATCGACGTTCTCGAGCCACTCGACGAGGAGCGATCTTGAGCAGACTGCGTTTCGGCACCTTCCTGGCGCCGTTCCACAAGCCCGGCCAGAACCCCACCCTTGCGCTGCAGCGGGACCTGGAGCTCGTCCAGCATCTCGATGCCCTCGGCATCGACGAGGCCTGGATCGGAGAGCACCACTCGGCGGGTAGCGAGATCATCGCGTCGCCGGAGATCTTCATCGCCGCCGCGGCGGAGCGGACCAAGAACATCAAGCTCGGCACCGGCGTGACCTCGGTGTCGTACCACAACCCGCTGTGGGTGGCCGACCGGATGGTGATGCTCGACCACCTCACCCGCGGCCGGTCGATGCTCGGTCTCGGCCCGGGTTCGCTGCCCACCGACTCGTCGATGATCGGGCTGAACCCGACCGACACGCGCGAGCTGCTCGGCGAGAACCTGGACATCATCACGCGACTGCTGCGCGGTGAGGTCGTCTCGGCCGAGACGAGGACGCACAAGCTGATCGACGCGCAGCTGCAGCTCCGCCCGTACACCGACCCGTGCTTCGAGCTGGCCGTGGCGGCCGTCGCGTCGCCGACCGGCCCGCGACTGGCCGGGCAGTTCGGCACCGGCCTGCTGTCCATCGGCGCGACGCTCACCCAGGACGGGTTCGACGCGCTGGCCCACCACTGGAGCGTCGTCCAGGAGCGTGCGCAGCACTACGGGCAGCCGGAGCCGGACCGGAGGTCCTGGCGCCTGGTCGGCCTGATGCACATCGCGGAGACCAAGGAGCAGGCCTACCGCGACGTCGAGTACGGCATCGAGCACTGGTTCAACTACTTCAAGAAGGTCGCGGCGTTCCCGCAGATGGCCGTGGACGGGTCGAACGTCAAGGAGATGATCGACTTCATCCGGGACGCCGGCATCGGTGCGATCGGCACGGTCGAGGACGCGAAGGAGCAGGTCCAGAAGCTCGTCGACCAGTCGGGGGGCTTCGGCACGATGCTGCTGCTCGGCCACGAGTGGGCCAACCCGGAGGCGACGAAGCGGTCGTGGGAGCTCATCGCGCAGTACGTGCTGCCGGAGTTCCAGGGGCAGGCGGCCTCGACGCTCGCGGCGCGTGACCGCGCGTCGGACACCCGTGAGGCGCACGCCCAGACCCAGCTCGACGCCGTCGACCACATGACGAAGAAGTACGAGCAGGAGAAGGCGCAGAAGTGAGTCAGCCTCGGCGTGGCGGGCGTCCGGCGCCCGCCACGTAGAGCACGAGCAGCACCACGCCGGGCGGGCCGGCGACCCAGAGCCACCACGGGTCGTCGGTCAGCCCGGTGAGCGTCATGATCCCCCACGACGTGAGCGCGACGGCCACGACGCAGGCCCAGATCGTGGTCAGCACCTTCATCGCGACGCCGCCGGCGGAGTCCGCGAACACGATCCCGTGGTTGCGCTGACGGCGGGGCTTCGGCAGGTCCGCCGTGACGCTCCGGAGCTCGTCGCGGGTCCGGGCTCCCCACACGACGCCGACGCGCTCGTCGAACTCGGAGAGGTCGATCAGACCCTCCTCGTGTGCGCGGCGCAGGCGCTCTGCCATCTCCTGGCGGGCGAGGTCCGAGACACGCATCTCGCCTGCGGGCACCCTGTCGGTCACGTACCCGATGATGGCACGACCCCGTCCGGGGCAGCCACGATCTCGGGAGGGCCGATGGCGGGCAGGGTCGTGCCGGACCGCGTGCGCGGCGCCGTGGACGTGGTCGCGGCCGGCCCGGACACCCGCGTGCTGGAGATCGGCTGCGGTCCCGGTGCGGCGGCGTCGCTGATCTGCCCGGCGCTGACCGGCAGCGGGTGGATGATCGCGGCCGACCGTTCGGAGACCGCCGTCGCGTTGACCATCGAACGCAACACCGAGCACGTCGCGTCCGGCAGGCTCGACGTCCGTCGCGGCGAGCTGGCCGACCTGGACGTCCCGCCGGTGGACGTGGCGTTCACGCTGAACGTCAACCTGTTCTGGACGCGCGACCCCGGCCCGGAGCTGGCCGTGCTGCGCCGTGCCCTCGCACCCGTCGGCGTGCTGCACGTGCTCTACGGCGGCACCGCGCCCGGTGAGGGGAGCGGGCGGACGATCGAGGCCGTGCGGTCCTGGTTCCAGGGATACGGATGGTCGACGACGGCGGTGCGCCGCGGCGTCGTCGGGGTGTCCGCCCGTCCTCTCCAGTCGGGGCCCGCGCCGACCCCGCCGACCCCTCCGGACGCCCGCTGATCCGCGGAACGCGCTGTGATCCGGAGATCGCACGCGCCCGGACGCACGCGCTCTCCGGATCCGCGCGCGTTCTCCCGGATCACGCGCTGCCGGCCGGGTCCGGCCCGGCACCGTCGCTCATTCGCAGGCGATGCCGTCGCCGTCGCGGTCGAGGCCGGCGCGGTAGCCGGGGTCTCCGGTGTGCAGCGGCGCGGCACCGGCGGCGCGGGCCGCGGCGCAGTTCTTGTAGTAGGCGGAGCCGCCCCCGGCCGCCGGCTCGGAGGCAGCCCGAGGTGCCGGGACGTACGGGCGGTCGACGTGGGTGTCCGGGGCTGCGACGAACGGGCGCGCCGCCTGCGTCGTCGGCGGCGCGGCCTCCGTGGTCGGAGCGGCCTGCGGGACGACGACGGGGGCGGGCGGAGCGGCCGCCTCCCCGAGCGTGATCGGGTCGCCGGCCGAGGCGAGGGCCGCGACGTTCGGCAGCTGGGTGGTGACCGTGCCCGCGGCGACGCCCGGCTGTGAGCCGGTCGACGGGCCGAGCACGACGTTCGTGAAGCCGGCCGTGCGCAGCGTGTCGCGCGCCTGAAGGTCGGACATGCCCACGACGTTCGGGACGCTGATCAGCACCGGGGCGGGCGGCGGGGCCGGTGCCGCGGCCGGCTGGACGGGCTGCGCCTGCCCGGATCCGGCGATCACCACGACGGTCATCACGGCGCAGATCACGGTGCCGATCCACGCCAGGATCGTCCCGGACCTGCTCAGGCCGGGGGTCGGGGCCGTGCCCCGCAGGAACGCCTTCCGCCCCGCGCGGGACAGCAGCAGGGCGGGCACGGTGACCAGGAAGCCGAACACCGGGACGAAGCCGAGGAGCAGACCGACGACGGCGAGGCAGAACCCGGCCGTGGCGCGGCCGTTGGCCGCGGGGTCGGGCTGCTGGGGAGCGGCGGGCATCCACTGCGTCGGCGAGGTCGTCATGCCCGCCTCATCGACGCTGTGCGATCGCTCATTACCGGCGATCCACAAGACGGATGATCCGGCCGTCGCGCCGGGCGGCCGGCCTGCTGGTGTCGCGCCGACGCCGGGCCCGGCCGAACGCGCGCTGATCCGCGGAACGCGCTGTGATCCGGGGAGCGCGCTGTGATCCGGGGAGCGCGCTGTGATCCGGGGAGCGCGCTGTGATCCGGGGAGCGCGCTGTGATCCGGGGAGCGCGCTGTGATCCGGGGAGCGCGCTGTGATCCGGGGAGCGCGCTGTGATCCGGGGAGCGCGCTGTGATCCGGGGAGCGCACGCGTCCCGGCGCGCGCGTTGTCCGGTTCCGCGCGCGTTCCGCGGATCACCGGGCGCCGTGCGCTACACCTACGCGCACGCCACGTCGTACGTCGCGGCGTACCGGGTGGACGGTTGGGACGGCTCGCTCACTCCGCCGCCCGTCACCCAGGTCGGTCACCACGACGACGTGTCCCGCCGCGTGGACGGCGCCGGGCTGCCGGCGCACCGCACGCTCCACCTGGCGTTCGGTGGCCCGACACCGCGCGTCAGGGGCGTAGGACGATCTTCCCGGTCACGTTCCGGCCGGCGAGGCGTTCCAGTGCCTCGGACGCCTGGTCCAGTGCCATCACCTGCGGCACCGGTGGGTGCAGCTCGCCGCGCCCGATCCGGCCGAGCACGTCGCGGGCCAGTGCTGTGGCGCCCGCGTTGTCGGCCCGCGCCCAGTCGCCCCAGTCGACACCGACGACGGTCCGGTTGCGCAGCAGCACGATGTTCGCCGGCAGCCGCGGGATCTCGCCGGAAGTGAACCCGATGACGCAGAACCGCCCGCCGGCTCCGAGAGCCCGCAGCGCCGCCTCGGCCGTCGGGCCGCCGACCGGGTCGAGCACGACGTCGGCCCCACCGCCGGTGATCGAGCGGATCGTGTCCTTGAGGTTCTCGTAGTCCACCGCGGACTCCGCTCCGGCGGCGACGGCCGCGGCCCGTTTGTCCTCCGTGGACGCGACGGCGAGGACGCGGCCGCCGAGCGACCGCGCCACGTCGATCGCGGCCAGGCCGATCCCACCGCCCGCGCCGAGCACGACGACCCACTCGCCCGGTGTGATCGTGACCCGCTCGGTGACGGCGAACAGGAGCGTCCCGTAGTTCTCCAGCGTGCTCGCCGCGATGTCCGGGTCGACGCCGTCCGGGACCGTCGCGGTCGCCTCCGCGGGGACGACGACGTGCGAGGCGAACCCGCCGAACGCGTTGGCCAGCAACGCCGTCACGGTGGTTCCGACGGTCGGCTCCGTGACGCCGTCGCCAACCGCGACGACCCGTCCGGCCACGCCGGAGCCCGGCGTGAACGGCAGCGGCGGCTTCATCTGGTAGCGCCCGGAGGCGATCAGCCCGTCGACGAACGCGACCGCGACCGAGTCCACCTCGACCAGCACCTCGCCCGGCCCTGGATCCGGTGCCGGTTCTTCGACCACCTCGAGCCGCGGCGGTTCGGCGAACTCCCGGCAGACCACGCGTCGCATCGCTTCTTCCTACCCTTCCGCCAGCACGTCCGCGATCATCCTGTGGCCCTGGCGCTCGAACGGCTCGTCGTCGACCAGGCGCGCCCACGTCGCCGTCGCGACCGCCTCGTACAGACGCCTGCGGCGCCACGCCCCGGACGTCCGCGGGTCGGAGCCGTACCCGGCCAGGAACGCGGCCCACAGCGCAGGCACGGTCCGGTACTGCTGCGCCGCAAGGCGGACGAGGTCCGTCTCGGCCGGTCGCAGCTCCACGCGGCCGAAGTCGATCACCTTCACCTCGCCGTTGTCCACAAGCCAGTTCCGTGGGTGCCAGTCGCCGTGCGTCGGAACCAGGGTCACGACGGGCGTCGGCCAGGCTTCGATCTCGGCGCGCACCCGTGCCTCGGTGTCCGGAGCGATCCGGTGTGGACGGTCGTCCATCGCAGAGAGGATCCTGGACTTCGCCCGGGCCTCGTACTCCGCATCCTCGACGGAGTACTGGCCGTGGAACGCGGCCAGCAGCGCGCCCGCCTGGCGGTGCAGCTCCGGCGAGAACTCGTCCGGGTGGCCGAGCATCAGGTCGCCGGGGAGGTGGCGGGTGACCAGGAGCCCGGCCCCGACGTCGGCGTGCACGAGCGACGGGGCCCGATCCTGCGACGTCCACGGTGTGAGCCAGTGCCGGTGGGCCCGCACCTCGCGAGCGATGTGCTTGTCCCCGGCAGCGGCGGCCTTGACGATGTGGCGCTCGCCGTCGTGGAGCAGTTCCAGCACGGTGGTGCCGGCGAGCAGTCCCCAGCTGTGGTCCTTCGTCGTCACCGCGCCGGGCAGCCACTCGTCCAGCAGCTCCCGCTGGCGCTCGGTCAGCTCCCGGCCCGGCACCGGACGATCCTAAGGTTGTCGGTGGTCCGGTCTAGTGCCGTGTCGCGCAACGTTGGTGCCGGAATCGGCGGATCCAGGCGTTCGCAGGCAAGGCGCCGCCTGCAGCTCATACCGGGCGTCTTCGCAAGGGCGGCAACGCCGCTTGCGGGCGCCTGGGCCTCCGAGACCGGTGCCGAACGTTTCGCGATGCGGCACTAGCGTGCGCGGCGTGGACGGATCGACCGACGAGCTGCGCCGGGCGCACGACACGATTGCCGAGTTCTACGCGGAGAAGCTCCCGGAGATCTACGCGCAACTGCCCGTCGAGCAGGCCGTCGTCGACCTGTTCTGCACGCTGGTGCGCGGCGTCGGCCGCTCGGTCGCGGACGTCGGGTGCGGGCCGGGTGCGATCGTCCCGTACCTGGTCGCGCGCGGGTTGGAGCCACACGGCGTCGACCTCTCGCCGGAGATGGTCCGTGCCGCGAGCCGGGACCATCCCGACGTGCCGTTCACGGTCGCCGACGTGCGGGGGCTCCCGTTCGCGGATGCGTCGCTGGACGGCGTCCTGGGCTGGTACTCGCTGATGTACCTGGCACCGTCCGACCGCCCGCGGGCGTTCGCAGAGATCACCCGCGTCGTGCGGCCGGGCGGCTACCTCGTCGTGGGCTACAAGCAGGGCGACGACTCGCGACGACGAGGTGGTCGCCGGATCGGAGTGGAGTTCGACATCTACTGGTACTCGCAGGAGGAGGTGGAGCGCCGTGTGACCGACGCCGGGTTCCGGACCGTGTTCCGGGCCGACCGGCCCGCGGGGGAGTGGGACGAGCAGCCACAGGGGTACCTGATCGCCCAGCGCGACTAGAACGGTGGCGTGCTGCGGGCCACCTCGTACGCCGTCACCTCGACGTCGCGCATCGTGATCCCGGTGTCCGGGGCGTGAGCCACCGTCCGCCACACCTCGATCGCCTCCCAGGTCTCCCACCGCTCGTAGTTGTAGATGCGGCCGGCCACGACCGGATCGGGCGTGATCGCCACGTCGAGGCAGCCGGGTGCGCGACGTGCCCGTTCGACGAGGTCATGGTGGGCTGCGAGGTACTCGTCGCGACGGTCCTCGTCGACGGTCACGTGCCCGGCGATGATCCACATCGGTGCCTCCTGCGTGTTCGGGTTCCGCCAGGGACGACCGAACGGGCCGGGCGAACTCATCGTCGGCTCGACGACGGTCGGTGGCTACTGTCGTCCGCGAGGTCTCGACGGCGGTGACGGAGGAGTCGGTGCGGGGATGACGTCAGGGAGATCGCTGCCCACGCAGGACGACGTGCTCGGGTACTTCGAGTCGTTGTCGAACTGGGGTCGGTGGGGTGACGACGACGAGCGCGGCACCCTGAACCACGTCACCGACGACGTCCGGCTGGCGGCGGCACGGGCCGTGCGCCACGGCCGGAGCGTGTCGTGCGCGTGGGAGGTCTCCGTCCCGGGCGACATGGAGCGCTCGACGACGTCGTGCCCGTGCGCCGCCGAGATGCCGGGAGCCGAGGACATGCCGGTGGCCGGCTTCCGCAACGACCGGCGCTGGGGCTTCTCGACCGAGCGGCTCGGCATCACGTTCCACGGCAACACCGTCACCCACGTCGACTCGCCCTGCCACCTGTTCTGGGACGGAACGACGTACAACGGGCGATCGCACTCGGTGGTCGACGAGGCCACGGGATCGGCGTGGGCCGCCGTGACGGCGGCGGCGAACGGGATCGTCACGCGGGGTGTCCTGCTGGACGTCGCCGCGGTGCGCGACGTGCCGTGGCTGGAACCGGGGCAGGGAGTGTTCCCGGAGGATCTCGAGGAGGCCGAGCGTCGCCAGGGCGTGCAGGTCCGACGCGGCGACGCGGTGCTGCTGCGGACCGGCCATGGCCGTGTCCGGCACCAGAGCGCCGAGCCGGGCGGATTCGCCCAGGCCGGGTGGCACGCGTCGTGCCTGCCGTGGTTGCACGAACGGGAGGTCGCGCTGATCGGCGCCGACACGCCACAGGACGTCCAGCCGTCGGGCTACGACGACGTGCTGATGCCGGTGCACGCCGTGAGTCTCGTCGCGATGGGTCTCTGGTTGCTCGACAACTGCGATCTGGAAGCGTGCGCGACAACGGCCGCCGACCTCGGGCAGTGGGACTTCCAACTCGCCCTGGCGCCGGTCCGCTTCGCCGGGACGTCCGGCAGCCCGGTCAACCCGATCGCGACGTTCTGACACGACGAAGGCCCTGGTCCGCGACTCTCGAATGAGTCTGTGACCAGGGCCTTTGTGTTGTCGGGGTGACAGGATTTGAACCTGCGACCTCTTCGTCCCGAAGCAACAAGGGCGACCGTCCGATCGGCTCGAACACGCAGGTCAGGCGGATCCGAGTGTCCATAGATGTCCGCGCGGTTCCGGGTCTGTACGGCTCGATCGTCACTCAGTTCGTCACGCACCCGCGCCCGGTGTTCGTGTGGCATCCCGTCGACCTGGCAACGCCCGACCGCGCGGCGGCCCGGGGGCGGCCCTCGATGCAACCGCCGGCCGATTTCGTCCAGCTCCGCCCCCGGGACGTCGTGTGGTAGCCCTCCGGGAGGTCGTCGGGATGCCACACCCCGGCCATCCCGGAGCCCTGCCCGTCCGGCGAGGACGCTCCGTGTTCGTGCGACACGCCGACTGACCGTGTTGGGTGTCACAAGATCGGTACTGGAAGGTAGAATCGTATTTCCCGATTCCACCGCCCTGTAAGGATCTTGATGGCCCCCAGCTCTACTGTTTGGCCCCTCGATCCCCACACGAAGGCGAAGCACGACATCCTTCGGAGCTACCTCGGTGGGTGGTACCCGGTGCTTTCTTCACACAACGGTCGGATCGTCTTCCTGGATGGTTTCGCTGGTCCAGGTGTGTACGGCGGTGGTGAAGAGGGATCGCCGATCATCGCGCTTAAGACCCTGCTTGATCATGGCTACTTGCAGAATATGAGCAACTGTCAGATCGTCTTTGTATTTTGCGAGAACGAACCGGCACGCCTTGCGAGTTTGCAAGAGCAGATCGAGCAGGTGAAGCAGGAGCACAGTCCGTTCCCCAAGAACGTAATCATCGAGATCTACGGGGACTCGTTCTCGGATTCTGCCCGCAGGATTCTTGACTCATTGACCGAGGGAGACGAGAAGCAGAACCTGGCGCCAACGTTCGCGTTCGTTGATCCGTTTGGTTTCTCGGGTGTACCGGTCGAACTGTTGCGCGACCTAGTCGCGTATGACCGTTGTGAGCTCTTCGTTAATCTGATGGTTGACCACATCAACCGATTCGCGACAAATCCGAAGGTCTCCCAGCATATGGACGACTTATTCGGTACGCAGGAATACATGGGCGTCCGCGAGGTTGAGGCCGGAAAGCGCGTGCAATTCCTTCACGACCTCTATAGGCGCCAGCTGTCTACCGTTTGCAAATTCCCGTACGTTCAATCATTCGCGATGTACGGAAAGAACGGGCACCTGTCGTACTACCTGATGCATGGCACTCGACACATTCGAGGTGTCGAGTTGATGAAGGATGCCATGTGGAAGACGGACCCTGGCGGCGGGAGCGCCTTTCATGACCGCCTGGCCGGGATGGATGTCCTGTTCCAGCTGGAACCCGACTTCGAGCCGCTGCTAGCTGGCCTGCGCCAGGAGTTCGGGGGCAGGACAACTTCTATCGACGAAGTCGAAAGCTGGGTAACGCTTCAGACTCCGTACAGGAAAGCGCACCTGCGGAAGAACGCGCTAACTCCGATGGAGAAGGCGGGGACTCTAAGCGTAGCCCGTCCCGGCAAGTCGGGATTTCCGAGCGGTACGCGCCTCACTTTCGACTAGCCTGCTGCAAGTTCCGGCATCTCGTTCCACGTGCGACCGTCTAGGAGTCGGCCGTTCGCTTTCGGTGTTCGGCCGCCCCACTGCTTGAAGAAGAACGCGACTTGTTGGTCCAAGCAGGAGTCGCGAATCTCGTCGACCCATCCCTTTTCGATAGGGCGGGCGTGAGCGCCACTCTCGCCACCAGCGATTAACCAGTCAATTTGGTCCAGGTTAATCCCGGGGAGAGGTCCGATTAATGGCTCGCAAGATAGGAACCGGACGGTCGCCCCTGTGCGGCGAAGGTCATCGATTCGGCTGACATGTTCCGCCGATTCGACTGTAACTCCCATCCACAGATTCGGCGGCCAGTCCAATTCTGGCGAAAGTCGCCGAAGCCTCAGTGATCGCTTAGTCAGCATCTGGAATGTATGTTGCGGATTGTCCCACATAACTTTGAAGACCTGGCGGAGGTAGTCCACTGGAACGCGGGCATGGAATAGGTCAGACATGGAGTTGACGAAAACAATCCTTGGTTTCCGCCAGTGGTATGGGGCTTCCAGCGACTCAGGATGAAGTGTCAGATCGAAACCGGGTCCAGATGTGCGTGGATCACCGTCGGCCTGATATCGGGCTTGGCCCATAGCCTTCAATCGTTTAGCCAAAGTCATTGCGTAGCAATTGTCGCAGCCTGCGGAGACTCGGTCGCATCCCGTCGTCGGGTTCCAAGTCACCTCGGTCCACTCGATCGCGCTCGTAGTTGCCATGTGGTGACCTCCTAGGTACATGCGAACACATGTTCGACAAGATGTCACGCCCCAGTATGACAACGCTATGGCGCCGAGAACGCAACGTTGGGCTGGGTGGCTGCGGGTGACCGGCCGGAGGCCGCACGCGCCCGCAGCCAACCCAGCCGCCGGCGCCGGAGGCGCCGCTTGATACGGAATGGAAAGTCTCAACACGCCGAGCGCAGGGGCCGCGGTCCTAGACGACGTATGGGTCGGTTGACCGGGTCGAGCAGCGTCAGGCCGCGAGCGGTGCGCGGGCCTCGGTCGTCCAACGGTACAGCCACTCAGGGGCGAGGAGTCGTTCCTGCCTGATGAGAGCGGGCGCGCTGATCTGGACGGTGGCGGGTTCGGCGTCGGCGGCGTCGAGTGCCTGCCGGTAGGGAGCGCTGTCGTGCTCGCCGGAGCTGTAGGCGAGTGACACGTGTGGTCGGAAGCCGCGCGCCTGCTCGGGGCCGGTCTGCACGGAGTCAGGGCCGAGTGCGTCGGCAATGCCGGACCGGATTGCCGTGAGCAGGTCTTGGAAGGGCTCGACCGGCGTCGGCGGCAAGACGATGGCCTCGTCGAAGATGACCGGCGCGTCGAACGTCGCAGGGAACGCTCCAAGCGTCCGGACGGACTTCTGAACGCTCGCGGTCACGGCGTGGAGCGCGTCGTCGGAGACCTCGTCGGCGAACCCGACGCCCTGGACCGTGAGGTGCAGCCATTCGATCGGGACGAGGTTGAGCCCGGAGAGCGGACGGAGCTGGGTCTGATACTGCTCGGCGAGGCGGTGCAGCTCGGGGGCGTCATCGAACGTGATGTGCCAGGTGTAGACGTCACGGCCCGGGTGCCAGCCGGGACGCGGCCACCAATGGCTACGGGTGCGGGGGGCGTCGGCGGTCACGGTCAGACCTCGGAGTTGAGCGGGGAGGCGTCGGGGTCGCTGCTGATGTCGTACTCGTCGAGGATCGTCACGCGGTCGGCCGGCCACACTGACTCGGAGACCTCCAGGACGGCGTCATCGTCGGCGTAGGCGGTGTGCACGACATGCAGCACGGCCGCGCCGGGCGCGAGGTCCAGGAGGTCGGCCTCGTTCGCCGACGGCATCCGGATCTCCCACCGGTCGCGAGCGTGTGCGTAGCGCTTGCCAGACAGGTCCTCCACGCACAGGAAGAGTGCCTTGGGGACGACTGTCGGCTCTTCAAGGAACGTGCCGCTGGCGATCTCGCTGGGCACGTAGCTGGCGCCGAGTTCCTCGGGGCGGCCGCTGTCGCTGTCGCGCAGGAGCCGACGTCGGACAATCATCTCGGCGGGCGCGTCGGTCAGGACCGCGGCGATGTGCGGGGGAGTGGCCTCTGGCCCGGCGCTCAGGATCTCGTGTGTGAGGTGCGAGGTAAGGAGCTTCTTGTCGCTGCGCGCGCGGCCGTAGCGATGTCGCGAGCGTCGCTGGAGTTTGCGGTTCTCGCGAACGAAGGTGCCTCGGCCGTGGCGGGACTCGATGAGTCCTTCGGCGCGCAGCACGCCGAGCGCCTGCCGGATCGTTGGCAGGCTGACGTGGAAGCGCTCGACGAGGTCGGTCTCCGCGGGGATGCGCCCGCCCGGCTCGTATGTGCCCGCGCTGATGTCGCGGCGCAGCTCATCAGCGATCCGCTGGTACTTCGGTGCTCGGGCACCCAGCCCGGTGGTCATGAGTCTCCTTCCCGTGCCTCGTTCACAACTGCAAACGGTCACTGTAGTCCTCATGAGGACCTGTTGACAGGTGTCTGCCCTCACGTGCTACCTTCGCATCACTCCTAAAGAGGAGTGGAGGACAGGATGACTGACGAGGTGGAGAGATGCAGAACCTTCCGGTGGTGCTCGGCCAGTACAAGCTCACGGTGGTGGATCCGCCCGGGCCGAAGGTGCGCGAGGACGAGAACGGCAACGAGATCCCGGTGACCGACCGGGACGGCGCCGCGGTGTTCGTGGTGTCGCTGTTCGCGAAGCTCCGTCCGGCTCCGGGGCAGCGGGCTCCGAAGGGCGAGGAGATCAAGGTGACCCTCGCGACCGACCCGGGGATGGGGTTCGAGGAGGACGTCCGCGTCGAGCTGATCGACCCGGTGATCAACCACTACGTGATCGAGTCCGGCGGCCGGACCAACGCGGGCCTCGCGTTCAAGGCGACCGGCATCAAGCTGGCCGGTGGTGCTCCCGCGCGCAAGAGCGGCGCGAAGCCCGAGAACGAGGAGAACGCGGCCTGATCTGACGCACTGCACGACTCTGACGCACTGATTCGCAAATTGCTGGATTGGTGTGGTGGGCCGTGCTGTGCCCGAAACTGCGGGTGGATCGATGATCTGCAACGAGTGCAACGGTAGCCGCGCCTGCGACGTGTGTGACGGCTACGGCGATTTCCTCGGCGAATTCCCGTCGCCGGGAATCGAGTGCGAGGCATGCAACGGCTCGGGCCAATGCCCCGGCTGTTTCGGAGACGGCGAGATCGGCGACGAGGGCGCGCTGATCGGAACGGAGGCGACGACATGAGCGCGGCGACGAACACGGCGACCAGGCGGCGGATGACCACGGGAGTGGGTCGGCTGGTGCGGCGTCTGGAGCGTGAGCGGCGGACCTGGACCCGTCACGACGGCCCGGTGATCCCCACCGAGCAGGCCTGGCGGGCCGGTGTGGCCGAGGGGCTGCGGCTGGCTCAGGTCGCGATCCGGAAGGGCGTGTAGGCGATGACCACGGCAGGAACCGCGGTCCGGTCCGGGGCTCGTGCGGCTCGGGGATGGCAGGTCAGACGGGCCAACCGTCGGGCGCTGGCCCGGTTCGGTGACTTCTGGGCGGCGCTCCAGCGGGTCGGGGACGCCCTGGCTGATGCGGAGAAGGCGGCCAAGGCGGCCGATGACACCAAACAGCGTCCAGCGGGACAGCGGCACTGGAACGTTGCGACCGCGAGCGAGGTCCGGGCGGCAATCAAGAAGTGCCGCGCGTCGCTGCGGATCGTCTCCGCCCAGGCCAAGCGCTTCGAGCCGGAACTGATCGCGAAGGACTGGAGGCGATAGGCGATGGATGCGGACCGACTGATCGACGAACTCGACGCGTCAATGCGTCAGCTACGAGAGGCGATGCGTGGAATTCCGATCCGACGCGGCAGTTTCAAGAAGACCCACGACAACCTGGCCCGTGACGTCGCGGCGGCGACAACGATGCTCGACGCGGCCCGGCCGGTCATGCGCAAGGACAACAAGTAACGAATCTGTTGGTGGGGTGCCCGCGCGAATTCTTGGCGGAGTCCGGCACGGGCACCCCGCTACCCGAACTGATGAGGACTGGTAGCGATGAACAAGCGTAGTGCAACCCTGATGACCGGCCCGGCCCGCACACCCGTGCGCCGGTCCCACCGACCGCCCGGCCGCGAGTGGCGGGCCCTGGGCTGGCTCCTGCGCCACCCACTGTTCCTGCTCCACCCGGCCCTGGCCGTGACCCTGCTCGTGCTCGTCGGCCCAGTCGCCACTCTGGCCGGCTACAGCGTCCTGGCCGTGCTGGTGGTCGGCTGGTGGCGCGGGCACCCGGCCTCCTTCGACCGGCACATCGGTCCGCACGTCCGGGCGACCTGGCGGCGCTGGACGACCTACCGCGGCCGCCGCTGGGCCTCCCTGCTGTCCGACTGCGGTCTGACCCGCGAGCACCGGCACAACGGCGAGACGCTCGTCCCGCGGGTGATGCGGGTCCGTTCGTCCACACCGACGATCGACACCCTGTTGGTGCGGATGGTGCGCGGCCAGGACCTCACCCACTGGCAGGAGCACGCGCCGGTCCTGGCGGAGGCGCTGATCGCGCACCGGGTCGCCGTGTCCCGGGCTCGGCCCGGTGTCGTCGCCCTGGTCGTGGAGCGCGAGCTGCCGTTCGACCGCGTCATCCCGGCACCCGACATCCCGGCCAGCGCGGATGAGGTGGACCTGTCGGCACTGGAGATCGGCGATAACGAGCACGGCGAAGCGTTTGTGATCTCGATCGTGCGCGGGCATCGGGTGGTCATCGGCAACACCGGCTCCGGCAAGGGCTCGGTCATGTGGGGCACCCTGCGCGCCTGCGGACCATGCATCCGCGAGGGCGTTGTCCGGGTCCACATGATCGACCTCAAGGGCGGCGTAGAGACCGAGCAGGGCGCACCCCTGTTCACCCGCTACGCCACCACCCCGGAGGACGCGCTGGCGCTGCTGACCGACTTCCGAGACGCCATGAAGGCACGTCAGGAGTGGATGCGTGACAACGGGCTGCGCTCCTGCACACCGTCGGTGGAGACGCCGGTGGAGATGCTGATGGTCGACGAGATGGCGATGCTCACCGCCTACGCCGACCGGCAGATCACCCGCGAAGCACTACGCCTGTTGGCGGAGATCATGACCCAGGGCCGGGCGTCGCTGTTCACCGTGCAGGGCTACCTGCAGGAGCCCACCAAGGACGTCCTCGACGTCCGGGAGCTGTTCACCCAGCGGATCTGCCTCGCCGTCACCGCCGCGTCGCATGTGGACATGGCCCTCGGCGACGGCGCGAGGGAGCGGGGCGCGCTCGCGGACGAGATCCCGTGCGACGCACGCCACGCGGGCATCGGGTTCGTCATCGACGCCGGATCCCGGCTGCCGATCCGGTTCCGGGCCGCCTACGTGTCCGACGAGGACATCGCCGAGCTGGTGGCGCGCTGCACCCCGCGGGACGCGGACGTGATCGACCTGTACCCCGACAACGATGGGGACCAGGACGGCAACGGCTCGGTCTGGGGTGCGTCGTGATCAGCACAACCGGATGGGTCCTCCGTACCTGGCTCAAGTTCACCATGCTCCTGGTCCTCGTCGTCGGCGGCGTCTGGCTGTGGTTCGGCACCGGCTCCGGCTGGTTCTGGACCGCCGCCATCGGCGCCGGGTTGATCGAGTGGGCGCTGATCCGCCAGCTCGTCCGTGAGTGGGCCTGGCAGGCCCGCGGCGAGTGGTGGTGGGCGCGATGACCACCCAGACGGACCCGGCCACCTCCGTCGAGCAGGGTGCCCTCTTCGGTGAGCCGGTCACCGTTCCCGCCGACCGCGGCGCCGCCTCGACCGCGGCGACTCAGGACGTCGAACTCGTCGCCTCAGTGCTGCGGCTGGCTCAGGATCCCGGCTATCGGATCGTGGAGCGGTCCGGCCGGGTGTTCCGGGTCGACCCGGCGAACAGTGGTGCCGTCGACGAGGTACCTCGCTACGAAGCCGACACGGTCGGGCAGCTGCTCGACGGCGGGCTACTGGAGCTCGGCGGGAACCACACGATCACCCACCGCGGGCACACCGGTCCGGCCCGCTCGGTTCTCGTCCCGAAGCGCAGCCGTGAGATGGCCACCCGGTGGTCGAACCTGCGGCCCCTGCCGCCCGGAGCTCGGCAGGCGCCGAAGCCGGACGAGGAGCAGACCAGCGGCCCCATCGTGGTCGACGTCGTCCGGCCTGGGCGAGGACTGCTCACCTGCCGCGAGTTCGGCGGCGAGCTGCTCCGCGACAACGGCCGCTATGTCGTCGAAACCGAGTTCGGGCACGTCGTCGGCCGCGCCTCCTCCTACCGCGCAGGCGCGCAGATGCTCGCCCGCCACCACGGCTACCGGCCCGGCCCGATCGAGATCGACCGGCGCGAAGAACGCGACGGCAACGCCCCGCCTCCGCGCACCGCCCGCGACCGGCAGCTCGGCCGATGACCCACGGAGACACCATGACCAGCACCCTGCACACCACCGACCACGAGGGCGCCGCCCTGTCCAAGCTGCTGCGCTCTCCCGACTTTCAGACCTGGCGCGCCCAGGTCACCGCAACCCGCGGATGCGCCGCACCGATCCACCTTGACGGCTCGTCCCGCGTGCTGGACCGCGACGGCGCCGTCCTCACCGAACGAGAGGGCCGCATCCTGGCCCCGTGCGGCAACCGGCGCGCGAGCGTCTGCGCGGCCTGCTCGGACCGATACGCCTCCGACGCCTACCACCTCGTCCGGCCCGGAATGGCCGGCGGAACCAAGGGCGTCCCGGAGACCGTCGCGACTCACCCGCGGGCCTTCGTCACGCTCACCGCACCCTCGTTCGGCCCGGTGCACTCCCGGAGACTCTCCGCGCGGGCCAGGGTCGTGCCGTGCGGCTGCGGGGAGAAGCACCGAGAGCATGACACCCGGCTCGGCACACCGATCGATCCGGACGGCTACGACTACACCGGTGCGGTCCTCTGGCAGGCCCACGCGGGCGCGCTGTGGAACCGGTTCGTCATCGCGCTGCGGCGGGCGCTGGCCGGGATGCTCGGCGTCCGGGTGCGGGACTTCCGCGACTACGCCCGGCTGTCCTACGCCAAGGTCGCCGAGTACCAGCGGCGCGGCATGGTCCACTTCCACGCCGTAGTCCGGCTCGACGGCCCGGATGGTCCGACCACGGCGCCGCCGACTGGTGTCAACGCGGAAGGGCTGAACGCCGCGATCCGGGCCGCTGTGGACACGGCAGCTCTGGTCGTCGCCCGACCGGACGGCGATGCGCTCACGCTCGCGTGGGGCCGTCAGGTGGACATCCGGCCCATCACCCCGGCCGCACGGGACCAGCTCGAGGACCGGGCCACCGGCGAGATCACCGATGCCGCGCTCGCTGCCTATGTGGCCAAGTACGCCACCAAGGGCACCGGCAAGTCCGAGGCCACCGATCGGCCGATCCGCGACATCGCCCACGTCGCGCACCTGAACATCAGTGACCACCACCGGCGCATGATCGAGACCGCCTGGCAGCTCGGCGGCCTGGAGGCTTACGACGGACTGAACCTGCGGCGGTGGGCGCACATGCTCGGGTTTCGCGGGCACTTCCTGACCAAGTCCCGTGCCTACTCGACGACGTTCCGCGCCATCCGGGGCGAGCGGCGGGTGTGGCGGCTGGTCGAGACGCTGCGCGAGATCGACCGCGACACCGACGACCCGAACGACATCGCCCCGGACCTCACGACGATCACGGTCGTCAACGACTGGTCGGTCGTCCACATCGGTCACCACAACGACGCCGAACGGGACGTCGCACAGGGGATCTCGGAACGGTTCCGGGCACAGCGGACCACCGGCGCCGGGAGGGCGACATGACGACGGCGACGACGGATCGGAAGCTCTACCGGGTCACCGAGGCCATGACGGCGCTGTCGCTGAGCCGAAGCGTCGTCTACGAGCTGCTGCGGTCGGGGCGGCTGCGCTCGGTGCGAGAGGGGCGGACCCGCCTGGTCCCCGCGGCCGCGATCGCCGAGTACGTGGCGCTGCTGGAGCGTGAGGCCGAGCGCGAGCCGTTCGGGAGGGCATCGTGACGGCCCGGCGGTCCCGCGGTGACGGCGGCCTGCACTGGGACGAGACGCGGCAACGGTGGATCGCGACGGTGACGGTGGGCTACTCCCCGGCGGGAAAGCGGATCGTGCGCCGGGCCAGTGGGCGGACCAAGACCGAGGCGAAGAACAAGCTGCGCGAGATCGTTCGCGCCACCGAGGACGGGCACCAGGTCGAGCCGCACGGCTACACGGTCAGGCAGGCCGTGGAGGACTGGCTCGCGTTCGGGCTCACCGGCCGGTCGGAGAACACGATCACGACGCGGCGGTTCCTCGCCGAGCAGCACGTCATCCCGGCGCTGGGTGCTCGCAAGCTGCGCGAGCTGTCGGCCGAGGACGTCGACCGCTGGCTGGCGGAGAAAGCGCGCACGCTGAGCACGCGGACCCTGCAGGACCTCCGGTCCATCCTGCTCCGGGCGGTCAAGCGGGCTCAGGCCCGGGACAAGGTGCGCCGCAACGTCGTGCTCCTGTGCGGCACTCCGACCGGGCAGCCTGGCCGGCCGTCTCGGGCGCTCACGGTTGCTCAGGCCAAGGCGCTCCTCGACCAGGACGACCGCACCACCTACGGCGCCTACACCTTGCTCGGGCTGCTGACGGGCGCCCGTACCGAGGAGCTGCGTGCACTGACGTGGGACCACGTCGACCTGGAGGGCGACCTCGACGGCGATCCGCCGGTCCCGCCGCACATGCGCGTGTGGCGCTCGGTCCGGGCGGACGGCGACACGAAGACCCGGCGGTCCCGCCGCACGGTCGCGCTCCCGGCCCGGTGCATCGAGATCCTGCGGAACCGGCTCACCGACCAGGTGCACCAGCGCACGCGGGCCTGTGAGCGGTGGACGGAGAACGGCCTCGTGTTCGCCTCCGAGACC
Source organism: Pseudonocardia endophytica (assembly GCF_004339565.1). Classification (GTDB taxonomy): domain Bacteria; phylum Actinomycetota; class Actinomycetes; order Mycobacteriales; family Pseudonocardiaceae; genus Pseudonocardia; species Pseudonocardia endophytica. The sequence continues at coordinate 3,226,173 of NZ_SMFZ01000001.1, read as the reverse complement.
GGGACGGAGCTGGACGCGGCCAACGTCCGGCGCGGCTTCCGCCGGGTCCTGACGGCTGCCGGGCTGCCCGCCGCCGAGTGGACGCCCCGGGAGCTGCGGCACAGCTTCGTGTCCCTGCTGTCGGACAGCGGCGTGACCATCGACCAGATCGCACGCCTGGTCGGCCACACCGGCGGCAGCACCGTCACCGAGCAGATCTACCGGAAGCAGATCCGGCCGGTGATCGACGACGGCGCGACGGCCATGAACCGGCTGTTTCCCGATGAGGCGGGGTAGTCACGCAGATAGTCACTCGGCGGCCGTCGGACGCGACGAAGGCCCTGGTCTCACTCGGTGTTCCGAGTCTCTGACCAGGGCCTTTGTGTTGTCGGGGTGACAGGATTTGAACCTGCGACCTCTTCGTCCCGAACGAAGCGCGCTACCAAGCTGCGCCACACCCCGAGCATCGCAGTCTCCCGCGAGCCGTGTGGAACTCTACCCGACGCCTTCCGCCGCCCGCGCGCGGGTATCCGACGGCTGCGCGGGTCGCGGGACCAGCGTCACGAGGGTCGCCTCCGGAGGGCAGGCGAAGCGGACCGGCGCGTACGGGGACGTGCCCAGACCCGCCGAGACGTGCAGGCGCGTGTGGCTGCCCCACCGGGACGCGCCGCGGGCGCGGGAGCGGTCGATGCCGCAGTTCGTGACGATCGCGCCGAAGCCCGGCAGGCGCAGCTGGCCGCCGTGGGTATGGCCGGCGAGCACGAGATCGTAGCCGTCGGCGGCGAAGCCGTCCAGCACGCGCGGCTCGGGGGAATGGGTCAGGCCGAGGCGCAGATCGGCGTCCGGGTCGTGGCCGGAGACCTGCGTGTAGCGGTCGAGGTTCAGATGCGGGTCGTCGACGCCGGCGACGGACACCGTGCGGCCGTCGACGGTCAGCGTCTGGCGGGAGTGCGTCGCGTCGACCCAGCCGTGCTCGCGGAACGCCGCCCTCAGGTCGGTCCACGGGAGGGGCTCGCCGTGGATCCGCCGCTCGTTCCTCGGCGTCAGGTACCGGGCCGGGTTCTTCGGTGTGGGGCCGTAGTAGTCGTTGCTGCCGAACACGAACGCCCCCGGGCGGGCCAGCAGCGGGCCCAGCGCGGTCAGCACGCCGGGGACCGCGCCCGGGTGAGCCAGGTTGTCGCCGGTGTTGACCACCAGATCGGGGTCGAGACGGTCCAGCTCGGACACCCAGCGGATCTTGCTGCGCTGGTTCGGCGTCAGGTGCAGGTCCGAGACGTGCAGGATCGTGAGCGGGCGCGCGTCCGGCGCCAGCACCGGGATCTCCGTCTCGCGCAACGTCCACCACCGTCGCTCGATCCCGGCCGCGTAGGCCAGCGTCGCGGCACCGACCGCGGCCAGACCGGCGAGAACGCGCAGGGGAGACGAGACGCGAGGCATGAATCCCAGCGTACGTCCCGCCGTCGGTCCACTACCGTGCACGCCGTGAGCACCCTCAAGGAGCAGCTGCGGACCGACCTGACGGCGGCCATGAAGAGCCGCGACGAGCTCGTCCGTACCACCCTGCGTTCGGCCCTGACCGCGATCGGCAACGCCGAGGTCGCGGGATCGTCGGCGAAGGAGCTGTCCGACGACGAGGTGCGCTCCGTCATCACGAAGGAGACGAAGCGTCGCGCCGAGTCCGCGGAGGCGTTCGAGGGCGCGGGCCGCGCCGAGCAGGCGGAGCGGGAGCGCGCGGAGGGCGAGGTGCTGGCCCGCTACCTCCCCACCCAGCTCTCCGACGACGAGGTGGACCAGCTGGCGCGCGACGCCGTCGCGGCCGTCGAGGCGGAGACCGGTGAGAAGCCCGGTCAGCGGCAGATGGGCCAGGTGATGAAGAAGGCCAACGCCGCCGCAGAGGGGCGCGCCGAGGGCGGCCGGGTCGCCGCCGCCGTGAAGAAGCAGCTCGCCGCAGGCTGACCCCGACCTCCACACGAACGAGGGGCACCTTCGAGCAATGACGTTGCTCGACGGTGCCCCTCGTTCGCGGAGAGGGGTTACTTCGCCGGCGTCTTCCGCGTCGTGGTGCGCTTCGCGGGAGCCTTCTTCGACGTCGTGGTGCCGGTCTTGCTCGCGGCCGCGGTGCGCTTCGCCGGGGCCTTCTTCTTCGGCGGCGCCTTGGCGCGGCGCTCGGCGAGCAGCTCGGACGCCCGCTCGTCGGTCAGCTGCTCGACGGAGTCGCCCTTGCGCAGGCTGGCGTTCGACTCGCCGTCGGTGACGTACGGCCCGAAGCGGCCGTCCTTGATCACCATCTTCTGGCCGGTCGACGGGTCGGTGCCGAGCTCGCGCAGCGGCGGCTGGGCGGCGGCGCCGCGTCCCCGTTGCTTGGGCTGCTTGTAGATCTCCAGCGCCTGCTCGAGGGTCACGGTGAACAGCTGCTCCTCGTCGCTCAGCGAGCGCGAGTCGGTGCCCCGCTTCAGGTACGGCCCGTAGCGGCCGTTCTGCGCCGTGATCTCGTCGCCGGAGTCCGGGTCGGTCCCGACGACGCGCGGCAGCGACAGCAGCTTCAGCGCGTCATCGAGCGTGATCGTGTCCAGCGACATCGTCTTGAGCAGCGACCCGGTGCGCGGCTTCGGCTTCGCCGGGGCCTTCTTCTTCGTCGTGCCATCGGCCGGAGGCTCCGGGTCGGGCAGCAGTTCGGTCACGTACGGACCGAACCGGCCCTCCTTCGCGACGATCTCGTGCCCGGTCACCGGGTCGGTGCCCAGCTTGCGGCCCTCCTGCGGGACCGAGAACAGCTGCTCGGCGATCTCCGGGGTCAGCTCGTCCGGAGCGAGGTCGTCCTTCAGGTTCGCCCGCTGCGACTCCCCGTCGACGATCCGCTCCAGGTACGGCCCGTAGCGGCCGACGCGGACGACGACGTTGTCGTACTGCGGGTCGTTCGGGAACATCGTGATCGAGTTGACCGTGCGGGCGTCGATCTCCTCGAGGTTCGCCCCGACGAGCTTTTTGAGACCTCCGGCCTGGGCGACCGAGCTCTCGGCGCTCTTCCCGGCCCCGAAGTAGAAGCCGTTGAGCCAGTCGACCCGGGAGTCGTGACCCGAGGCGATCGAGTCGAGGTCGTCCTCCATGCCCGCGGTGAAGTCGTAGTCCACCAGCTGGCCGAAATGCTCCTCCAGCAGGTTGACCACGGAGAACGCGACCCAGGACGGCACCAGGGCCGCGCCCTTCTTCCACACGTACCCGCGGTCGAGGATCGTCTTGATGATCGACGCGTAGGTGGAGGGCCTGCCGATCCCCAGCTCCTCGAGCTGCTTGACCAGCGCCGGCTCGGTGAACCGCGACGGCGGGTTGGTCGAGTGCCCGTCCGGGTCCAGTTCGACGGCGGTGAGCGCCTGCCCCTCCGTCAGCTCCGGCAGGCGGGACTCGGCGTCGTCGGCCTGGTTCCCGGGGGACTCGTCCTCGACCGACTCCACGTAGGCCTTGAGGAACCCGGGGAACGTGATCGTCCGACCGGACGCGGAGAACGTGCACGCCTCGCCGGTGCCGGCCGTGCCGGTGATCCGGACGCTGACCGTCGTGCCGCGGGCGTCGTTCATCTGGGACGCGATCGTGCGCTGCCAGATCAGCTCGTAGAGGCGGAAGTCGTCGCCGTCGACCTCGCGGGCGATCTCACCCGGCGTCCGGAACGACTCGCCCGCCGGCCGGATCGCCTCGTGGGCCTCCTGCGCGTTCTTCACCTTGCGCGTGTACTGGCGCGGCGAGTCGGCGACGTAGCGGTCGCCGTAGAGCTCGCGAGCCTGGGCGCGGGCGGCCTGGATGGCGGTGTCGGAGAGCGTCGTCGAGTCCGTCCGCATGTAGGTGATGTGGCCGTTCTCGTACAGCCGCTGCGCGCTGCGCATCGTCCGCTCGGAGGAGAACCGGAGCTTGCGGCCCGCCTCCTGCTGCAGCGTCGAGGTCATGAACGGCGGGTACGGCTTGCGCGTGTACGGCTTCGACTCCACCGACGACACGGTCATGGCCTGGTCCTGGAGCGACTCGGCCAGCCGGCGGGCGTCCGCCTCGGCGAGGATCCGCAGACCGCTGCCGGCGTCGCCCAGCCGGGCGTCGGTCCGCTGCGCCCTGGCGCCCGTCGGAGCCTTCGGCTTGCCGTCCGAGTCGAAGTCGCGGCCGGTGGCGACCCGGTCGTCGTCGATCTGGGTCAGCCGCGCCCCGAACTGGCGGGGGGTGGCCTCGGCGCCCGCGTCCAGCTGCGCGCCGATGTCCCAGTACTCGGCGGAGGTGAACCGGATCCGCGCCCACTCGCGTTCGACGATCAGCCGCGTCGCGACCGACTGCACCCGGCCCGCCGACAGCTTCGGCATGACCTTCTTCCACAGCACGGGGGAGACCTCGTAGCCGTAGAGGCGGTCCAGGATGCGGCGCGTCTCCTGCGCGTCGACGAGGTCCTGGTCCAGCTCGCGGGTGTTCTCCGCGGCCGCCCGGATCGCCGACTCGGTGATCTCGTGGAACACCATCCGGCGCACCGGGATCTTCGGCTTCAGCGTCTCGAGCAGGTGCCAGGCGATGGCCTCGCCCTCGCGGTCGGGGTCCGTCGCGAGCAGCAGCTCGTCCACCGACTTGAGCGCCTCGCGCAGCTCGGAGACGGTGCTCTTCTTCTCCGGCGTGACGATGTAGAGCGGGCTGAACTGGTTGTCCACGTCCACGCCGAGACGCGCCCACGGCTCGCCCTTGTACTTGGCGGGGACGTCGGCCGCGCCGCGCGGCAGGTCGCGGATGTGCCCGACCGAGGATTCGACGACGTAGTCGTTCCCCAGGTAGGGGGCGATCTTCTTCGCCTTGGTGGGGGACTCGACGATCACCAGCCGTCGCGTCGGACGGCCCGACGCGGTGCCGGTCGAGGTCGGCGTCCGCCTGGAGCCACCCGCCTTGCCACGCGTCGTGCCCGAACTGGTCGTTCCCGTTGCCACCTGGTCCTACCTCATCTCTTCCGGGCTCCGTCGGCCCCGCGGCGACGTCCTCGTCGGACGGCCGCCACCCAGGGCGAGCCCGGACTAACGGGCGTCCTCACCACCGGGGGTTGCGGTGAGTGAACACCCGATCTCGCCACGCACGATCTCATACCGTCGCACAGCCGTGCGGTGGGTTGTACCACCAGGCCACCGGGACGGTCAGTACGGCCCACCGTACTTCGGCAGGTCAGGCCGCTGGTCGGCCGTGGCAGCGAGGCCAGTCACCCGGTCGCAGCGCTACCGGTTCGGGTCCGACCAGCTCGGCCAGACGGGCCAGCCGCCGTGCCCCACCGATCCTCAACGCCGGGCCGGGCGCGCCGTGTTCCCCGGCCTCCAGGCGGGCGGGCGGTAGTCCGACGCGCGTCGTCGCGGCGACCAGCGGTCCGTGCGTCCAGGGCGCCGACGGGTCCAGGAGCAGCACGTACCCGCCGCGCAGGTCGGTCATGCCCGCCGCGAGCGCCCAGAGCCGCAGCACGGCGCCGTCGAGCTGGAACCCGGGCGGGATCCGCTTCGCGCCCGCCGGGCACGTCCACGTGCGTGCCAGACCGACGAGATCGCGACGGTAGGCGCTGCGCAGCGACCCGTCGTCGTCCTCGTTCTCCGGCGGTGCCGGGCGCAGCGTCACCGAGCGGGCCGCCGCGAGCGCGCGCAGCGCCCGCTCGCGTCCCGGCCACGGCAGCGGGACGTCCAGGCGGGCGGTGTCCCCGGCGCCGAACCGCTCGATCCGCCCCGGCCCGCAGAGCAGGCCGACGAGATCGGCCATCCCGGCCGGGCGGGCCTCCGCGGAGAACAGCGACATCTGCTGCACGCCGCGCAGGATAGAACGTCTGTTCGACGGCGGCGCATCCGCCACGCCGTCGGAAGTGGATCAGGGAGGGGGCGGCTGCGTGATCTGCCGGTACTCGCCGCACTTCGGCGACTTCTCGATCGCCTTGACCAGCCGCGGCGTGTTGCCGAGCTTGTCCAGGCCCTGCGGTGCCGCGAACGTCTTCAGCTTCGCGTCGGCCGAGTCGAGCTTCTGCTGGAACGCCTGGGCATTGGCCGGGTCGACGGAGTCCACCTCGGCCTTGGCGTCGGCGACCGTCTTACCGTTGCGGGTCATCGCGTCGGCGTAGGACTTCACCAGGTCGTCGCCGCCGGTGACCGGGGAGGCGCCCGCGGCCTTAAGCTGCTGCTGGCCCTGGTCGATGGCGGCCGAGACGGTACCCAGGTAGTCGCTGAGGCGCTTCTTGATCGCGTCCTCGGTGCTGTCGCCGGCGAAGTTCGGGAGCGCGCCGGGCGTCATCGGCTTCCAGTACGTGACGAGCGCGCCGCAGACCTTGTCCGTCCAGGCCGCCGGGTCGGCACCCGGCCCGGACGTCGGCCGGGGCGCCGGGTCGGCGGACGGGGTGCCGGCGATGGTCGTCGCACATCCGCCTGCGAACAGCGCGGCGAGCAGAGCCGCGGCGGCTGCGGTCTGGCGGGGGAAGCGGGACACGTCGGGGGCTCCTCGGGGTCGGTGTGCTGGTTTCGACCGTAGGACGGCCGCCCGGGTCAGTTGCCTCCGGCCTGTCCGGTATCGGCGGCCGGTGGGGCGGGAGCGGCGTCCGGACCGGCCGAGGCGCCCTGTGCGGCACGGGACACGGAACCGAGGTCGCGGCAGTTCGCCGAGTTGCGCGATGCCGCGCCGAGCTGTGGGTCGCGCGTGACGTTCGCCAGCGGTCCGGTGGTGTCGCCGAGCCGGGCGACCGGGGCCAGCGCCGCCGGCAGCCCGCGCTCGATGTCGGCGGCCGGCTTCCCGCGCAGCGCGTCGACCTGCGTGCGGGCGTTCGAGAACGCGGCCCGGATGCCGTCGAGCCCGCCGCGGAGCTGGTTCGCGATCGCCTCGCCGTCGTCGACGGGGGCCGGGCCGAGCTCCTGCAGCGAGGTCATCGTCGTGTCCAGCGCGGAGACGGTGCGTCCCAAGTAGTCGCTGATCCCGTCGGCCGTGGTGCCCGGGTCCGCGGCCTGCTGGGGCGGCGTCGTCGCCGTGCGGACGAACGGGAGGACCGCCGAGCACATCCGGTCGGTCCACTGGTCGGCGGTGACGTCCGAACCGCAACCCACCAGCGTCGCGACCGCCAGCAGGAGGCCGAGGCTGGCGACGCTCCGGCGTGCCGGTGACCGTCGTCCCATGGCTCCTCCCACCGGACGATCCGTCTCGCTCCGGGTGAGAGGACACTAGCCGAACCGGGTGACACACGACGGCCGCCCACCCCGTGCGGAGTGGACGGCCGTCGTGGCGTGCGAGGTGCGGACTAGCCGACCGGCGTCTGGGCCGGCTCCTCGTCCGCGATCGTGGTCGACCGCCGCTTGGACACGACGATCGCGCCCGCGATGATCAGGACCGCGACGACCGCGATGACGATCCGGATCGCCGGAGAGACGTCACCCACGGACAGGGCGACGACGGCCGGCGCGATCAGCACCGAGACCAGGTTCATGACCTTGATCAGCGGGTTGATCGACGGGCCTGCGGTGTCCTTGAACGGGTCACCGACGGTGTCACCGATGATCGTGGCCTCGTGGGCCGCCGAGCCCTTGCCGCCGTGGTTGCCGTCCTCGACGAGCTTCTTGGCGTTGTCCCAGGCTCCACCGGAGTTGGCCAGGAAGATCGCCATCAGCGTGCCGGCCGCGATCGCACCGGCCAGGTAGCCGGCCAGCGGGCCGACGCCGAGGCCGAAACCGACCGCGATCGGGGCCAGGATCGCCAGCAGGCCGGGGGTGGCCAGCTCGCGCAGCGAGTCCCGGGTGCAGATGTCGACGACGCGCTGGTACTCCGGACGACCCGTGGTCTCCCGCGTGCCGTCGTCCTTCTTCTGCCCGTAGGACATGATCCCCGGGATCTCGGCGAACTGGCGCCGGACCTCGCCCACGATGACACCGGCGGCGCGGCTGACCGCGTTGATCGCCAGCCCGGAGAACATGAACACGGCCGAGGCGCCGAGGATCACGCCGACCAGGGTGTTCGGGCTGAACACCTCGTAGGCGAACGACTGGCCCGCGTCCTGGGCCGTCTGGCCGGCTGACGTCAGGGCCTGGTTGATCGCGTCGCGGTAGGAGCCGAACAGCGCCGTCGCGGCGAGCACGGCCGTCGCGATCGCGATGCCCTTGGTGATCGCCTTGGTGGTGTTGCCGACGGCGTCGAGCTCGGTGAGGATCTCGACGCCCTCGCCCTCGACGTCGCCGGACATCTCGGCGATGCCCTGCGCGTTGTCCGAGACCGGGCCGAACGTGTCCATCGCGACGATGACGCCGACCGTGGTCAGCAGGCCGGTACCGGCCAGCGCGACCGCGAACAGCGAGACGACGATCGAGCCGGACAGCAGGAACGCGCCGTACACGGCCGCGCCGATGACGACGGCGGTGTAGACGGCGGACTCGAAGCCGACCGAGATACCGGCCAGGATGACCGTGGCCGAACCGGTCAGCGACGACTTGCCGACGTCCTTGACCGGGGCGTCCTCGGTGCCGGTGTAGTAGCCGGTCAGCTTCAGGATGACCGCGGCCAGCACGATGCCGATGACGACGGCGATCGAGGCGACCAGACGCGGGTCACCGGCGATCGACGCGACGGACGCGTCCGACGGACCGGTCAGGTCGGCGAACGAGCCGGGCAGGTAGACGTACGCGGCGACGATCGACAGCACGCCGGCGAACACGGCCGACAGGTAGAAGCTGCGGTTGATCGCGATCAGCGTGTTCTCGCCCTGGCGCGCCTTGGTCAGGTAGACGCCGAGGATCGCCGTGATCACACCGATTGCCGGCACGATCAGCGGGAACAGCAGGCCCTGCAGGCCGAACGCGGCGGTGCCCAGGATCAGGGCCGCGACGAGTGTGACGGCGTAGGACTCGAACAGGTCCGCCGCCATGCCGGCGCAGTCACCGACGTTGTCACCGACGTTGTCGGCGATCGTCGCGGCGTTGCGCGGGTCGTCCTCGGGGATGTTCTGCTCGACCTTGCCGACCAGGTCGGCGCCGACGTCGGCGGCCTTGGTGAAGATGCCGCCGCCGACACGCATGAACATGGCGAGCAGGGCCGCGCCGAAGCCGAAGCCCTCCAGCACGCGCGGGGCCTGGCCGGTGTAGGCCAGCACGACGACCGACGCACCGAGCAGGCCGAGGCCGACGGTGAACATGCCGACGACGCCACCGGTGCGGAACGCGATCCGGGTCGCGATGACGCGGCCGTTCTCCTTGCGGGCGGCCGAGGCCACGCGGATGTTGGCCTGGGTGGCCAGACGCATGCCGAGGTTGCCGATGATCGCGGAGAACGCGGCACCGACGAGGAAGAAGATCGACCGGCCGATGCGCTCCCCGATGTCCTCCGCCGGAAGGGCGAAGAGCACGACGAACACGATGGCCGCGAAGATTCCGAGCGTCTTGAACTGGCGGTTGAGGTAGGCCACCGCGCCTTCCTGGACCGCTCGGCCGATCTCCTGCATCGAGGTGGTGCCCTCGTCGAACGCGAGCACCTCCCTGCGCAGGAGAAAGCCGACGGCCAGGGCGACGAGGGCGACCACCGCGACTACGACCACGATGGCGTAGTCACCCGCACCGAGCTCGAAGCCCGCCGCGAGGGTGTGGGACATCCGTCCTCCTGGGTTGACTGGGTTCGTCCACCAGGTCGGCCGGCGACGGGCGGTCACCGCGGGGGCGGCGGACCTCCGACGACGTCGTCCCTGGCGTCGACTGGGCGCGGCGTGATGCCTGCCACGCGTGTGTATGCGCCCGTCCGGTGACCGGACGGGCAGGCGCGTGCAGTGTAGAAGTGTGGTTTCGGTCGTATGCTCCCGGGCCGGGCCCAACGTGCGGCGATTCCGGTCACAGTGATCGACACCACATCGTGGTCGCCCGGGTCGAGGACCGGCCGCGGCGCCGCGACTGTCGGTGACGTGTGCAAGCGTGGTCGATCGTGGACACGTCGGCGGGATCCGGTCGGGGGCTGCACCTCCTGCGCCGTGTCGTCGCCGGGTCCGGGATCGATCCGGAGTCCGCCCTGACCGACGTCGACCTCGACGACCCGACCGGCGCGGCGCCACGCCAGGACCCGGCGGGCGACGACCTCGACCCGCTGCGCCACGTCATCCGGCTGCCGGCGCGCGAGGGCAGCACGGTGGACTGGCCGGAATGGGTACCGACGCCGCTGCGTACCTCTCTCGCCGAGCGGGGCGTGGTGCGACCGTGGACGCACCAGGCGTCCGGGGCGTCGCTGGTGCACTCCGGCACGGACGTCGTCGTCGCCACCGGGACGGCGTCCGGGAAGTCGCTGGTCTACCAGCTGCCGGTGCTCGCGGGCCTGGACTCCGACCCGCGCGCGACGGCGCTCTACCTGGCTCCGACGAAGGCGCTGGCGGCCGACCAGCTGCGCGCTCTGGACGGCCTGGCCGGTCCGACGGTGCGGCAGGCGTCGTTCGACGGGGACACGCCGATGGACGAACGCGACTGGATCCGCCGCCACGCGCGCTGGGTGTTCTCGAACCCGGACATGCTGCACCGTTCGCTGCTGCCGTGGCACTCGCGATGGGCGCGGTTCCTGAGACGGCTGCGGTGGATCGTCGTCGACGAGTGCCACACCTACCGCGGCGTGTTCGGCTCGCACGTCGCGCTGCTGCTGCGACGGCTGCTCCGGGTGGCAGCGCGGTACGGGGCGCACCCGGTCGTCGTGATGGCGTCGGCGACGGTCGCGCGGCCCGCCGAGTTCGCGTCCGTGCTGGCCGGGCGGGACGTCACGGCGGTGACCGACGACGGCTCGCCGCACGGCGGGAGGACGGTCGCGTTCTGGGAGCCTCCGCTGCTGACCGAGATCACCGGGGACAACGGCGCCCCGGTCCGGCGCGCGGCCGGGGCGGAGGCCGCCCGGATGCTCGCCGACCTCGTCCTGGAGGGTGCACGGACGCTCGCGTTCGTCCGGTCCCGGCGGGCGGCCGAGCTGACCGCGCTGGGCGCACGCCGCCAGGTCGCGGGCGTCGCGCCGGAGCTGGCGGACCGGATCGAGTCCTACCGCGGCGGCTACCTGCCCGAGGAACGCCGCGCGCTGGAGTCGGCGCTGTCGTCCGGCGAGCTGCTGGGGGTGGCGACGACGAACGCGCTGGAGCTCGGCGTCGACATCTCCGGCCTGGACTCGGTGGTGCTGGCCGGGTTCCCGGGGACGCGTGCGTCGTTCTGGCAGCAGGCCGGCCGTGCCGGACGGGAGTCCGACGAGGCGCTGGTCGTGCTCGTCGCCCGTGACGACCCGCTGGACACCTACCTCGTGCACCATCCGCAGGCACTCGTCGGAGCGCCGGTGGAGAGCTGCGTGCTCGATCCGGTCAACCCGTACGTGCTCGCGCCGCAGCTCGCCTGCGCCGCCGCAGAACTGCCGCTGACGACCGTCGACGTCGAGACGACGTTCGGCGGTGCTCCCGCGGAGGAGGTGCTGGACGCGCTCGTCGAGGACGGCGTGCTGCGACGACGGCCCGGCGGCTGGTTCTGGCCGGACTCCGGTCAGCGCCCGGCCGCGTCGGTGGACATCCGCGGGTCCGGGCTCGGGCAGGTCGCCGTCGTGGAGGCGTCGACCGGGCGGATGCTCGGCACGGTGGACGGCAGCAGTGCGCCGGGGACGGTGCATTCCGGTGCCGTGTACCTACACCGCGGCGAGAGCTACGTGGTCGACGAGCTGGACCTCGACGCGGGAGTGGCGCTCGTGCACGCCGAGGAGCCGGACTGGCGGACCGAGTCCCAGTCGGTCTCCGACGTCGAGGTGCTCGAGGTGTCGTCGAAGGCGAGCTACGGACCGGTGGAGGTCTGCTTCGGCGACGTGTCCGTGTCCAGCCAGGTCGTCGGGTACCGGCGGCGGGGGCCGGACGGCACCGTGCTGGACAGCACGCCGCTCGAGCTGCCGGTGCAGACGCTGCACACCCGCTCGGTCTGGTACACGGTCGACGACGACGCACTGGCCGCGGCCGGGGTGGATCCGGCGCGGGTGCCGGGGTCGCTGCACGCGGCCGAGCACGCCGCGATCGGCCTGCTCCCGCTGTTCGCGATCTGCGACCGGTGGGACATCGGTGGGCTGTCCACGGCGCTGCATCCGGACACCGGGAGCCCGACGGTGTTCGTGCACGACGGGCACCCGGGAGGCGCGGGACTGGCCGAGCGGGGGCACGCGGTGCTGGCGCGCTGGCTGGACGCGACACGCACGGCGGTCCGGGACTGCGAGTGCAGCACCGGATGCCCGTCGTGCGTGCAGTCGCCGAAGTGCGGCAACGGGAACTCGCCGCTCGACAAGGACGGCGCGGTCCGGGTGCTCGACGTCGTCCTGGACGCCCTGGGCGCCTGAGAGGGACACAGCGGGGACGTCGCCGGTCCGCCCGTCGGGGGGTGGACGGACCGGCGACGACCTCCGTGCGGTGGTGCCGGACGGGGCGCTGGGGCACTCCGATCCCACCGCTGTCTGGGGAGCGTGTCCGTGACGCGGGGCCGGTTCGATCCGTCCGACGCGACCCGTTCAGTAGGCCGCAGAATCCGGGCCGATACCAGACGCCGCGACGTCGTCGTCGGCGATCGGGCGTTCGGCGACGCCGAATTGCCGGGGAGGATCCGCACGTACTGCACCGCTCGGACGAACGACGTGGTCTCACAAAACGCACCGTCCGTTCACCTGGGGCCGATGACCGTTCACCGCCCTTTCGCTTCTCGCGGGACCGGTGTCCGGGTGTCCGCCGTGTGTTCCGACGGTTCCGGGGGAGCGGGCCCCGCCCGGGCGGCGGCCGACGCCGGACCGCGTCCCACCCACGTCCAGCCGCGCTCGACCTCGACGCGGATCAGCGCGTCCCAGCCCTCGAGTCGGCACTCACGGACCGTGGCGCCGTTGGACTCGGCCGACTCCCGGGCGGTGGCACAGGCCCGCTGCTCACCATCGGACGACACCCCGGCCGCCGCGAGCGCCGCCAGATCGGCGGCCGACCCCGCGACGTGCCGGGCACGCACGGCCGAGACCAGATCGATCCCGACGGTGCCGATGAGCAGCACCACCACGATCAGCCCGGCCGCCCAGACGGTGGCCGAACCGCGGTCGGTCGGATCAGCCGGTCCCGCCCGCTCGCCACGACCGGTCTCGCGTGCGGTCCGCCCGGGGTCCGCCGCGTGGCCGCTCACGGTCCGGTCTCCGGAACCGTCGTCGCCGGGGAACCCGGGGTTCCGGGACCGGCCGATGTGGACGGCGTTCCCGGATCGGCTTCCTCGGGTACCGCTCCGCCCGGAGCGTCGTCCGGCGGCGAGTCCGGCACCGGCGGCGTGACGGCGCGGACCACGCCGGGCTCCATCAGCCCGGTCGCCCGCCCGGTCACCTCGATCGGGATCAGACCGACCGGATCGGCCGCGACGAGCACCACCACCTCGTCGCCGTCGATCCGCACGTCCATCCGCGCTCCCGACGGCGCGATCCGGGCCGCCGCCGCACGGCCGACGTCGGTGTCCCCACGGGCCGCGGCCCGGGCGAGTTCCCGGGCCGCGTCCACGCACCGGATCGACGCCAGCACGGAGGCGACGGCCGCGATCACGGCCGCGGCCACCAGGACCAGCGTCCCGACCGCGATCGCCGCCTCCACCGTCACGGCGCCGCGATCGGCGTCAGAACGTCGTGGACAGAGCACGCTGCACGATGCCGGTCAGGGCACCGAGGATCGTGTCGCCGCTGACGACGGCGTAGAGGATGGCCGCGAACGCCGCGGCGGCGACCGTCCCGATCGCGTATTCGACCGTGCTCATCCCGCTGTCGTCGCGGAGGAGGGCGCGGACGGTGCCGCGCGCCTCGGTGGCCGTTCCGGCGCCGTCCGAGGAACCACGCGCCCCGGCCGACTCGGCCTGCGGCCCGCCGCGACGGGACCGCCGGATCGTCCGTCGGGTGCCGGAGCGCTCGCGGCCGGACACCGGCTCGACCGTCGTGGCCGGGCCGGGGTCGGTTGCGCTGGACGCCGCCGTGCCGGGGCCGGTCGTGCCGGTGTCGCGTGGGCCGAAGCCGGTCGTGTCCTGGTCGGCCGTGCCGGACACCGCGGCGCCAGGGTCGGTCGCGGTGGGCTCGAGCGGGCCCGGGCCGGTCGTGTCCTGGTCGGCCGTGCCGTGGTTGGTCGGGGTGGGCACTGCAGCGCCGAGATCGGTCGAGCCCCGGCCGGTCGTTGCCGGGTGGACGCCGGCGGGCGTCAGATCGGACTCGTGGAACGTCGATCCGGCCTCGGTGCGGAGCGCGGTCACCGTCTCCGACGCCCGGTCGGGTGTCGGAGCGGGCGCTCCGAGCGCTCCGGTACGCGGATCGGCCGTGGCAGCGGGCGCCGTGTCGAACGTGCTGGTCATATGAGGTCTCCTCGAACAGGGAGGGGCGATCGCCCCGGGACGGACCCGGTGGTCACCACCGGGAGAACACCTCGCCGGCGAGCCCGATCACGACCGGCGCGATGCCGAGGACCAGGAAGGCGGGGAGGAAGCAGAGGCCGAGTGGGGCGGTGATCCGCACTGCGGCCCGCTGGGCACGGGCTTCGGCGAGATCGGCCAGTTCGGCGCGGAGCCGTACCGCCTCCGCCGCGGCGGTGCGGCCGAGCGCGGCCCCGGTGGCGGCGGAGCGCGCGGCGGCCCGGCCGAACGTGGCCATCTCGGGCAGCGCGGCCGGACCGGCCCATGCCTCATCGGCACCGGCTCCGAGTGCCAGCAGACCGGCTGTCCGGCGCAGCGCCTCGCCCGATCCGCCGGGCAGGCGTGCGGCGGCCGCCTCGACGGCGACCGGTACGGCCAGTCCCGCCCTGAGACAGACGGCGAGCAGGTCCCACGCGGCGGCGAGATCGCCGGCGCCGGTCCGTGCGACCGACCGGCCGGACAACCGCCGCGCGGCGATCGCGACGGCGACGGCGGTCAGCACCGCGGTGACCGCGCCACCGAGACCTCCGATCACGGCCCAGAGAAGCCCGCCCGCCGCGGCCGCGACGATCGCGATCCGTACCGCGGGCGAGACGGTGGTGGCACCGGCCGCCGACCGATCGGGATCCAGCGCCCGGATCCGTGCCGGGCCCGTGCGCGCGTCGGCGACGACGAGTGCTCCGGCCGCAGCGAGGAGCGCCGCCGAGGTGCTCACGGCGACACCGCGTGCTCGCCGCTGCGGCGGATCCGGTCGAGATGGCGCTCATGGTTGTTCGCGCGGGTGTGGATCAACCACTGGTGACATCTCGACCGGGGTTGCCCGGCATGCGCGGGTTCCGGGGCGGGCGCGAGCCACTCCTGTGTGCCCGGCCGCCGATCGCCCACGGGACCAATCCGGTTGAGACGGGCGTTGTGAGGATCGACGGCGGGGCGAGGCAGCCACCGGTGCGGCGTGGCCGGAGTTCGCTCCCCTCGAGCGGGGTGTCGGCGAAGTACGTGGCTCGGATCGGTAGCCCGCACGCGCCTCGCGTGGCCGGTCCCGTCGAGATCGCACTCATGGTCGTCGCCGGGTCTGTGGATCAACCACTGGTGACATCTCGACGAAGGTCGCGCGTGCACGGGTGTCATGTCGGTACCGCCGAGCGCAGGATCCGGTCCGACCAGGCCATCCCCGCGGCGGTGAGCCCGCACCCCAGCAGGAGGAGGCCCTGACCCAGCAGGCCGTCACGGAGTACGGCCAGCGGGTCGGTCCCCATCATCTGGCCGAGACCGACGCCGAGCAGCGGCAGCGCGGTCAGCACCGTGGCGGTCGAGCGGGGCCCGGCCAGTTGTGCGCGGACACGGGAGGCGTGCCCGAGGCGCCAGCGGACGTCGTCCAGGACACCGCTCAACAGGTCGGCGAGGGGAGCGCCGTAGCGGTCGGCCAGCTCCCACGCCGCGGCGACGCGCTCCGTCTCGGCGGCGGCAGTGCCGCTGCGGGCGCCGCGCCGCAGGGCGTCCGGCACCGGTTCCCCGAGACGTGCCGCCGCGTCGGCGGGGGCGAGCAACCGGCGGGCGAGCGGGCCGTCGTGCACGACCCCGGCCAGTGCGGCGGCCGGATGCGCGCCGGAGCGCAGCTCGTCGGAGATCCGGGCGAGCGCGTCGGCGAGTTCGGTCGTCGCCGACGTCGTCCGCCGGTCCGCGGCCAGCCGTCGGCGGACCCGCCGCACGCCGACCACGCCGACGGCGGCGATCACGCCACCCACCGGACCGAGTGCCGCTGCGCCGACAACTCCGCACGCGAGGGCGAGCGCGCCCGGGCCGTACCGCCGGAGCCGGTCACCACCGCGACGCCCCGTGGCGGTCAGCGGCGCGACGTGCCGCAGCCGGCCGCTCCCGGGTGAACGCGGTAGGCAGAGCACCGCCCCGGCCAGCGCGCACAGGGCCGCCGCCGTCACCACGACGGCACCACGCCGCGCTCGCGGACGAGCGCGTCCAGGGCGGAACGGCCCGGTCCGACGCCCTCGCCGCGGACCCAGGCGGGGGACACCCGCACGGCACCGTCGCCCGCGTCGCGGTGCACGACCCCGACGGCGTCCAGCGCGCGCCGACCGTCCCGGCCGCGGGACATGTGGAGCACCACCTGGACGGCGGCCGCGAGCTGGCTCTGCAGGGTCGCCGGGGCCATCCCGCCGAGCCCGGCCAGCGCCTGCATCCGGGCCGGGATCTCGCGCACCGAGTTCGCGTGGACGGTGCACGCGCCGCCGTCGTGACCGGTGTTCAGGGCGGCCAGGAGATCGCAGACCTCCGCTCCGCGGACCTCGCCGACGACGAGCCGGTCCGGCCGCATCCGCAGGGCCTGGCGCACCAGGTCACGCAGCGGCACCCCACCGGCGCCCTCGATGTTCGGCGGGCGGGCCACCAGGCGCACGACGTGCGGGTGGTCCGGTCGCAGCTCCTCGGCGTCCTCGACGGTGACGAGCCGCTCGACCGGGTCGACCGCGCCCAGCAGTGCGTTCAGGAGCGTTGTCTTCCCCGACCCGGTTCCCCCGGACACGAGAACGGCCAGCCGCGCGTCGACGACCGCTCGCAACCACGCCTCCGCGGTCGCGTCGAGCGTTCCTCGTCGTCGCAGCTCCGTGAGGTCGTGCGCCGCCGGCCGGAGCACCCGCAGTGAGATCGACGTCCCGTCCGCGCACACCGGAGGGAGGACGGCGTGCAGGCGCACCCCGGAGTCGGCGAGCCAGCCGTCGACGTAGGGGCTCGCGTCGTCCAGCCGACGGCCCGCGGACAGCGCGAGCCGCTGGGCCAGCCTCCGGACGGCCGCCTCGTCCTGGAACGTGACGGCGCTGCGCTCGAGCCCGCGCCCGCGGTCGGTCCAGACCGCGTCCGGGGCGGTGACGAGCACGTCGGTGGTGCGTGGGTCGCGGAGCAACGCGTCCAGCGGACCCGCCCCGACGAACTCCTGGCGCAGCGTCTGGAGCGCGGCAAGCACGTCGAGATCCGAGGCGACACCCCCGGCCTCGGCGCGCACGGCCGCCGCGACGGCCGCGGGTCCGGTCTCGCCGCCCCCGTCGGCCAGCCGGGCACGGACCCGTTCGACCAGCGGGTTCACGGCCGGGCCCCGGCCAGCCGGTCCAGCACGACGACGGCGGCGGCGCCGAGCGGTCCGCGGCCCGTTCCCGGCGGGCGGCCGCGCTCCGTGTCGTGCCCGAGGCCGCCGTCCGGCCGCATGTCGGTGAGCAGCGGCAGCCCCACCGCCCGCGCGGCCTCGGTCGCCGTGATGCCTCCGGGCGAGGGACCGCGCACGACCACCTCGACGCCCGCCGTGTGCTCGGCGAGGATCTGTGCGACCCGACCA
This sequence comes from Pseudonocardia endophytica, assembly GCF_004339565.1. GTDB lineage: Bacteria > Actinomycetota > Actinomycetes > Mycobacteriales > Pseudonocardiaceae > Pseudonocardia > Pseudonocardia endophytica. The sequence continues at coordinate 3,208,461 of NZ_SMFZ01000001.1, read as the reverse complement.
CCCGCGGCGCACGAGCGGACGTCGGCAGGCACCACGAGCACGACGAGATCGGCGCCGCCGAGCGCGGCGAGTGCCGCTTCGGTCGGGTAGCGGGGGAGGTCGCAGACGACCGTGTCCCCGACGCGCCGCCCGGCCTCCAGCACGGCTGCCACGGCCGTCCGTTCGGGACCGTGGGCCGAGCGGGCGCAGGACAGCACGGCGAGCCCGCGCCCGTCCGGCCCGCCGACGACGGCGTGGGGCAGCGCGTCGTGCAACGCCCCCGCGCGCACCCGCCCGTCGGCGACGGTCAGCTCCGGCCACCGCAGGCCGGGCTCCTGCTCGACGCCGAGCAGCAGGTCGAGCCCGCCGCCGAGCGGGTCGCAGTCGACCAGCAGGGTGCCGGTGCCGCTGCGGGCTGCCGCCACGGCCGTCGCCGCTGCGAGCGTCGACGCGCCCGCACCGCCGCGCGCGCCCACGATCGCGACGACCGCGCCGGGCCGCCCGGACCCGGACCGGTCGGTCGAGTCGGCCAGCGCCGCGACCAGCCAGGCCTCCGCCTCCGGCAGCGTGACCACCTCGGTCGCCCCGACCGTCACGGCGGCCTGCCACACCCATCCCGGTGGCTCGCCCCGCGCGACCAGCACCACGCCGTCGCGGCGGGGCAGACCCGCTGCGGCGCACCGCCGGGCGGCCTCGCCCTCGAGCAGCACCATGGGGGCGCCCGCCCACCACCGCCGCGCGTCGGCGGGGTCGGCGGCCCGCTGCACCTCGACGCACGCGGCGGCGGCCAGCCGCAGCACCGCGTCCAGCAGCTCCGGCTCGTCGGCCATGATCAGGCAGCGCTGGTCCATCGTCGTCCCCTCCACACCGCCCGCCGGTTGCGAGCCGACCTCCAGCGTGCGGTCGCCGGAGCCGCCCGCCACGACGAACCGGGCGCCTGTGGACGGATCCGCAGGGTTGTGGACAGACGACCGGAGGGGCGGCCCTGAGCACCGGAATCCGTCGCCCACCGGCGGGATGATGAGACCGGGGGACCCCTGAACCGCGCCCGGGAACCAGGACGGCCCCCGCCAGGGGGGATTGGCGGGGGCCGTCGGTTGGTTCAGCTCCGGGGGGTCGAGCTGAACCGCTCGGAACGCGTCCGAGCTATCGACAACTGTAGCTGTAACTGACCCGTCACGCCCATACCCCGACGCGGGTCTGCTCCGACCGGCCCAGTATCGCTACTCCGTCGGAGCGGGGCACCGCGATCGTCGCGGCTGATCGCGCGAGTGCCGTGCGCCACCGCGACCGCGCTGCCGACCTGCGAAGACCGGTCTGGCAGGCTGCGGCGCCGTGCCCGCCGATCCTGTCCCCGCAGCCGGTCCCGTGCCGCGCACGGCCGCGTTTCTCGATCTGGACAAGACGATCATCGCCGGGTCCAGTGCGCTGGCGTTCTCGAGACCGTTCCGGCGCGAGGGACTGATCAGCAGGCGGACGATGCTCCGCGGCGCCTACGCCCAGCTGCTGCTCGTCCTGTCCGGTGCGGACGCGCAGACGATGGAGTCGTTGCGGCGCCGTCTGACGGCGCTGTGCGAGGGCTGGGAGGTCGATCAGGTCCGGGCGATCGTCGGCGAGACGCTGGACGAGATCGTCCGGCCGATGGTCTACGCCGAAGCCACCGAGCTGATCGCGCGGCACCGCGCCGCGGGGGAGGACGTCGTCGTGCTCTCGGCATCCGGCCAGGAGGTCGTCGAACCGATCGCGGCGCTGGTCGGCGCCGACCGGGCCGTCGCGACCCGGATGGCGATCCGGCACGGCCGGTACGCGGGCGAGATCGAGTTCTACTGCTACGGCGAGGAGAAGGCGAACGCCGCCCGGCGGCTCGCCGACGAGCACGGCTACGACCTGGCCGACTGCCACGCGTACACCGACTCGATCACCGACCTGCCGCTGCTCGAGGCCGTCGGGCACCCGGTCGTCGTGAACCCGGACAAGGAGCTCCGGCGGGTCGCGCGCGAACGCGACTGGCCGGTGCGGACGTTCGCGCATCCGGTCCCGCTGCGGTCGCGCCTGCGCTCACGGTCCGTGCTCGGCGTGGCCGGTGCCTGCGCCGCACTCGTCCTCACCGGCGCCGGCTGGTACTCCGCCCGGCTGCGGCGTGCGGGTCGCGGCGGCGGATGATCGGGTGACCCCGGTCACGGCCGGTGCCTGAACCGGTGCACCGGATCCGGACCCTTGCCGCGCGCGTCGCACACGGCTAGGAATGTCCCCACGGACCTCGGTCAGGCCAGAGGCGGTACGGCAGAGAAGTACCCGTCTCCCCCGTCCGGGCTCCGTGCACGAGAGCCGGGCACTTCCACGCCGAGCACGCCGCGGGAGGCATGTCGTCGTGGGCCTGCGTACCGGGACGCCGGACGCCGAGGCCGCCGACACGACACGTAGTGCACGCCAGGATCCCGGTTGTCGCGCAGGTTGGGCGGCGCTCCTCCAGGGGAGCGCCGCCCGACTCGTGTCAGGGGCGGGTCAGCCTGCCTGCGCCTCCGCGATCGACGTGCCCTCGCGGCCACCGGCCTCCCACTGCGCGCAGCAGTGCAGGATCCATGCCGCCAGGCCGTCCGGGGTGCCGGACGCGAACCCCTCGACCGCCGCGCGGTAGTCGCCGGAGCGCCGCAGGTGCCCGACCTCCGGCACCGCGAGCCCCCGCGGGTCCAGGCCGGACGACATCGCCGTCAGCCGCGCCGCCGCACGGGCCACGACGCCGTTGGCGGTGCCGAACGGCTGCAACCCCAGTAACTCTCCGTGCACAACGGCGACGAGTACCGGTGCCGGCACCGACGTCCCACCGGTGATGAACCCGGCCAGGAGCGACAGCCGCCCGGACACCTCGGCGTCGCCCTGCGGGCGGCCGAGCACGCGGGAGTGGTCCTCGACCGGGACGAGGTCGGCCGCGGCGAGCATGTGCAGCCGGGCCAGCCCCTGCATCGGGGCCGTGCGCCAGACGTCGAGCAGCCGGTCGCGCTCGTCGGCGACGCGGACGGCGCCGGCGAGCACCGGGTCCTCGACGTGGTCGGCGCGCACCGGTTCCAGCGGCGCCCCGTCCAGCGCCGCGGACGCGCGTGCCGCCCGCAGGGCCGCCTCGGCCGAGGTCGCGGGCCAGCCGCGGCGGTTCACCGGGTGGTTGTGGACTCCTGTCACCGCGTCCCGCGCCCTCGCCACGGCGTCGGCGACACCGGGGAGGTCGACGAGCGGGGCCAGCGGATCGGTGGCGGTGGGTGGCACACGGGAATCGTCGCACCGCGGCGTCGTGGTGCCGCGCCGCCCGGCCCGTGTGGCCGACGGGGGTGTCGGGGCGCGCCGACCCGTGCGGCACCCGGTACGCCGAGGCGCCCGTCCCGCGCGCCCCGGGCGCCTCAACCGTCGATCCGCGGATGAGGAGCTGAGCGGTCGCTCGGCGAACCACCCACGCCACAACCGTCGATCACCGGGCGGATCGACCGTGCGTGGAGGGCGGGGTCCGGGAAGGCGAGCGTCGCGCCGCCCGGCCCGTGCGGTGCCCGGTACGCCGGGGCACCCGTCCCGCGCCACCCGGTCTGTGCGGTGCCCGGTATGCCGGGGCACCCGTCCCGCGCCGCCCGGTCCGTGCGACTCCCGGTGCGTCGAGGGCGGGCGTCCCGCGCCACCCGGCCCTGTGGCACCCGGGACGCGCCCGTCCCGTGTCGCCGATGTCGTGGCGCTCCGGGAACACGCGTGTGTCGGAGGCGCCGGTGGGGGAGGGTGACCGTGTGGCGGACGGCGACGGGATCCGGGTGCGACGCGGCGTCGTCGTTCCGGAGTCCGAGCTGCGGTGGCGCTTCTCACGCGCCTCCGGTCCCGGCGGGCAGGGCGTGAACACCACCGACTCGCGGGTCGAGCTGTCGTTCGACCTGGCCGGCTCGCCGAGCGTGCCGGAGGGACTGCGGACGCGTGCGCTGGAACGGCTCGCGCACCGGCTGGTCGGCGGCGTGCTGACCGTCGTCGCCTCGGAGCACCGCAGTCAGCTGCGCAACCGCGAGGCCGCCCGCGAGCGGTTGGCCGGCCTGCTGGCCGAGGCGACCGCCGCCGGTCCTCCGCCGCGCCGCCCGACGCGGCCGACCGCGGGCTCACGACGACGGCGACTGGACGCCAAGACGCGCCGGGGTGCGATCAAGCGTCTGCGCGGTCGGCCGGACGAGTGACCCGAACGGGCGTGGCGCAGCCGAGCGGGGCACGGGGCCTCATGGCACGATGACGCCCCAGTGATCGGGGTCCTCGTCGGAAGGACCCTCGCGAACAGACCTGTGGTTCTGGAGGGAAGACGGTGGCCAGCTCGACCAGCAACTCCGGTAACGGAGACGTCCCGCCCGTCCTGCCCTCGATCCCGCTCTCCCCGGAGCCCGGTCCGCGCGAGCAGTCCATCGGATCGCTCGCCAAGGACGTGACCACGCACCTCTCGTCGCTCGTGCGCGCCGAGGTGGAGCTGGCCAAGGCCGAGGTCACCGCCGAGGTCAAGAAGGGCGTGCAGGGCAGCATCTTCTTCGTGGTCGCCGCCGCGATCGGCCTGTTCAGCCTGTTCTACCTCTTCTTCTTCATCGCCGAGCTGCTCGCCGTGTGGCTGCAGCGCTGGGCGGCGTTCGGCATCACGTTCCTGATCATGCTGCTGGCCGCGGGCCTGTTCGGCCTCCTCGGCTACCTGCGGGTTCGCAAGATCCGCAAGCCGGAGAAGACGGTCGACTCGTTGAAGGCGTCCGCGCAGGTGTTCTCCCAGATCGGCAAGTCCGACGAGGACCGGCCGCGCGAGCTCACCGTGAACGCGGGGGCCTCGACCGGACGGCCCGCCGGCAGCTGACGCTTCGGTGGGCGAGCGCCACCCGCCGGACCCGGCCACCGTCCGGCTGCCCGGCCCGTGGACGCACCGCTCGGTGTCGGCCAACGGCATCCGGATCCACGTCGCGGAGTACGGCAGCGGCCCGCTGGTCGTGCTGCTGCACGGGTTCCCGGAGTTCTGGTGGACCTGGCGCCACCAGATCACGGCGCTCGGGGACGCGGGGTTCCGTGTCGTCGCGCCGGACCTGCGCGGCTACGGCGACACGGACAAGACGCCGCGCGGCTACGACCTGTGGACGCTGGCCGGTGACTGCGCCGGCCTGATCCGGGCGCTGGGCGAGCCGCGGGCCCACCTCGTCGGGCACGACTGGGGTGCGGCGATCGCGTGGAGTGTCGCCGCCCTGCACCCGCGCCTGGTCCGGTCGCTGACCACGCTCGGTGCGCCGCACCCCGTGACCATGCGCGACCGCCTGCTGCTCGACCCGGCCGGTCAGGGCCGGGCCAGCCGCTACATGCTGGGCTTCCAGGTGCCGCGCGCCCCGGAGCGCTCCCTGCGCCGGGACGACGGCGCGCGCGTCGAGAAGATCATGCGAGCCTGGTCCGGCCCGGACTGGACGAGCACGCCCGACTTCGCCGACGCCGCCCGGCACAACCGCCGCGCCATGCAGATCTCGACCGTCGCGCACTGCTCGCTGGAGTACTACCGGTGGGCCGTCCGCTCCCAGTTCCGCACGGACGGCGCACGCTTCGCCAAGGCCGTCTCGGCGCCGACGCACGTGCCGGTGCTGCAGGTGCACGGCGCCGACGACCCGTGCGTGCTGGACCGAACGATGCGCGCCTGCCGCGGCCGGGCGGCGGGCGAGTTCACGCACCACGCGCTGCCCGGCGTCGGGCACTTCCCGCACCAGGAGCGCCCGGAGGAGACGTCCGGGCTGATCGGAGCGTTCCTCATCGCGCGGTGACGGCCAGCAGCGCCGTGTCCGCGTTGTCGGAGAACACACCGTCCACGCCCGCGTCGAGGAACGCCGTGTACTCGGCGAAGATGTCGCCGTAGTCCGCCGGCGTGCCGGGCGAGCGCAGGTTCGTCGGCAGGAACTCGTTCTCGTTGCGGAACGTGTAGGGGTGCACCAGCAGCCCGGCCGCGTGCGCGTTCGCGACGAGCGGGGTGACCGCGCCGAGCGAGCCGTCCGGGTTGCGGGCGATCACCTGGTCCTTGTTCGGCCCGACGGCGTCGGCGTAGGTCGCGATCTCCTTCAGGCCCGCGGCGGTCGTCAGGTCCGCCCACGTCCGCTCGTCCCCGGCGGCGACGAGGTCGGCCGGCGCCCCGGTCGCGTCCGTGAGCTGGACCAGCGGCACCTTCAGCGACGACCGCAGCGCGCGCAGGTTCCCGGTCTCGAACGACTGTACGAACACCGTCGCGCCCGGCCGGTTCAGCCGCGCGGCGTCGAGTGCGTCGACGACCTTCTGCTCCATCGCCAGACCGCGCCCGGTGAACCACGTGCTGTGCTTGATCTCGGGGTAGATCCCGATGTCGCGGCCGAGCTCCTCGGACAGCCGCGCCTTCAGCTCGATCAGCTCGCCGAACGTCGGAATCGGAAACCGGCCGTCGTAGATCCGGTTGTGCGGCCGCGTCTGCGGGATGCGCTCGACGGCGCGCAGCGTACGCAGCTCGGCGAGCGTGAAGTCGTCGGTGAACCAGCCCTCGTAGCGGGTGCCGTCGATCGTCTTGGCGGTCCTGCGGGAGGCGAACTCGGGGTGCTTCGCGACGTCGGTCGTGCCGCCGATCTCCGGCTCGTGCCTGCAGACGAGCTCGCCGTCCTTCGTGGACACCAGGTCGGTCTCCATGTAGTCCGCGCCCATCCGGGCGGCCAGCTCGTAGGAGGCGAGCGTGTGCTCGGGGCGGTAGCCGGACGCACCCCGGTGCCCGACGACGAGTGGCCGGTCGGGCGCGGAGTCGGCCACCGGCCGGACGCCGTGGCTGACGGCGGCACCCGCCGCGAGCGTGCCGAGGACGGCGGCCGAGCCGGTCGCGGTCAGCAGCGAACGACGCCCGATACGCAGGGAGGAGAGGGTCACGGACGCACCGTGACACGCCAGAGCGACCGGGTACAGGACGGCGGGTGAACTGGAGATGCCGGTGCGGCGGCCCGGACGACCGGGATCTACGCTCGTCGGTCGTGCGAGTCCTGGTGGTCGGAAACGGCGCGCGTGAGCACGCCATCGCGGTGTCGCTGGCGCAGGACCCGGAGGTGACGGCTCTGGCCTGTGCCCCGGGCAACGCGGGGACCGCCGCCGTCGCCGAGCAGCTCGGTCTCGACGTGAGCGACAACGACGCGCTGGTCGCTCTCGCCGGTCGGTGGCAGGCCGACCTGGTCGTGATCGGCCCGGAGGTCCCCCTGGTCAACGGCGCCGCGGACGCGGTGCGCGAGGCCGGCATCGCGTGCTTCGGCCCGAGTGCCGCCGCGGCCCGGATCGAGGGCTCGAAGGCGTTCGCGAAGAGCGTGATGAGCTCGGCCGGGGTGGCGACCGCGTCCTCGGTGATGGTGGACAACCCGGCCCACCTGGAGACCGCGCTCGGCGTGTTCTCCCCGCCCTACGTCGTCAAGGACGACGGGCTCGCGGCCGGCAAGGGCGTCGTCGTCTCCGACGATCTCGAGGTCGCCAGGGCGCACGCGCTGCACCTGCTCGACTCCGGGCACCCGGCGTTGCTGGAGTCCTTCCTGGACGGCCCGGAGGCGTCGCTGTTCTGCCTGGTCGACGGCACGACCGTCGTCCCGCTGCTGCCGGCGCAGGACTTCAAGCGCGTCGGTGACGACGACACCGGCCCGAACACCGGCGGGATGGGTGCCTACGCGCCGCTGCCGTGGGCCGGCCCGGATCTCGCGGACGAGCTCGTGGCGAGCGTCGTCCGGCCGGTCGCCGAGGAGCTCGACCGGCGCGGCGCCCCGTTCTCCGGGCTGCTCTACGCCGGGATTGCGCTCACCTCGCAGGGCCCTGCCGTGATCGAGTTCAACTGCCGGTTCGGCGACCCGGAGACCCAGGCCGTCCTCGCGCTGCTGCGCAGCCCGCTGTCCCGCCTGCTGCACGCCACGGCGACCGGCACGCTCGCCGAGCAGCCTGCGCCGGAGTGGGCGCCGGGATCCGCGGTGGCGGTGGTGGTCGCCGCCGACGGGTACCCGGCGACGCCGCACCTCGGTGACGTGATCACCGGGGCGGACTCCGACGGCGTCCTGCACGCGGGCACCCGGCGGCGCGACGACGGCGCCGTCGTCTCCAGCGGCGGTCGCGTCCTGTCGGTGGTCGGCACCGGGCCCGATCTCGCCGCGGCGCGGGCCGAGGCGTACGCCCGCCTGGCGCCGATCCACCTGGCCGGCTCGCACCACCGCACCGACATCGGGCTGCGCGCGGAGCGCGGCGAGATCGCGATTCCGTCGGGGTGAGCCGCGCCACGGCGCGGCACGCGTCGTGTGTCGCCGGGGTTACCGGTCGGTCACCCCGCCCCGTTCCGGCCGTCTCGAGGTAAGCGGTTGCTGACCTGCTGATGCTCATGGCGTCGGTGACTACGCCGAATGGTGCTGTACAAAACAGGCAAACAGCCTGTTAACCGACTCGTTCCCGGTTGATTCGCTCCCGGTCGGGAGTGAATCGTCCTGATCACCGACACACATCCGGTGTGTCGTGATCACAGGAGGAACCTCATGGCCAACGCTCCCCAGCCGGCCCGCAGGAACCGTCGCAAGGCCGTCGTCGCCGGCCTCGTCGCGGCTCCGCTGGCCGTCCTGGCCTTCTCCGGCTCGGCCCAGGCGGCCGAGCTGACCCCGGTCGCCGAGTACCTCGACCAGACCGTGGCGGACACCGAGGCCCAGCTCGGCGCGGTGCTGGACGACCTCGGGCTGAAGGCCGCCGAGTAGGCACGCACGACGTTCTCGGGCCCCGGCGGTGCGTACCGCCGGGGCTCCGGGGTCCCCCGACCCGGAACTACCCTCACGGTCGTGACCGGACAGAGCACTGGCGGATGGACGTCGGCGGAGCCGGCGGGGCGGGAAGGGCGCAGACTGGGCGTCGCCGCCCGCGCCGCCGTCGCCCCGTTCCACGTGATGGACGTGTGGGCCGCCGCCGCGGAACGGCAGCGCACGCACGGCGACCTGGTCAACCTCTCGGCCGGCCAGCCGTCCACCCCGGCGCCGGAGGCGGTGCGCGCCGCGGCCGTCGAGGCGCTGCAGACCGAGGTCCTCGGCTACACCGTGGCCCCGGGGAACGCCGAGCTGCGGGACGCGATCGCCGCGCACTACGGCCGCACCTACCGCGTGGACGTGGCGCGCGAGGACGTCGTCGTGACGACCGGGTCGTCCGGCGGTTTCCTGCTCGCGTTCCTCGCCGCGTTCGACGCGGGCGACCGCGTCGCGCTGGCCCGCCCCGGCTACCCCTGCTACCGCAACATCCTCGCCGCGCTCGGATGCGAGGTCGTCGAGCTCCCCTGCGGGCCGGAGACCCGGTTCCAGCCGACCGTCGAGATGCTGGAGGCGCTCGACGAGCCGGTGCGCGGCCTGATCCTGGCCAGCCCGGCGAACCCGACCGGCACCGTCGTCGCGCCCGACGAGCTGGCCCGGATCGCGACCTGGTGCGAGCGCACCGGCGTGCAGCTGGTCAGCGACGAGATCTACCACGGCATCACGTTCGGCGGTGACGGCGGAGCCCCGCAGACGGCGTGCGCGTGGGAGTCCTCGCGCGAGGCGGTCCTGGTCAACTCGTTCTCTAAGTACTTCTCGATGACCGGGTGGCGGCTCGGGTGGCTGGTCTGCCCGCCGCGGCTGCGCCGCACCGTCGAGGGCCTCGCCGGCAACTTCACGGTGTGCCCGCCCGCGCTGCCGCAGCACGCGGCGCTCGCCGCGTTCACCGAGGCGGCGCTGGCCGAGGCCGACGGTCACGTCCCGCGCTACGGGCGCAACCGGGACCTGCTCGTCGAGGGCCTGCGCGAGCTGGGCGTCGACAGGGTCGCCCCGCCGGACGGCGCGTTCTACGTCTACGCCGACATCGGGCACCTGCTGAAGCCGGGTGAGGACTCGATGGGCCTGGTCTACCGGCTGCTGGACGAGATCGGGATCGCCGTCGCGCCCGGCGCCGACTTCGACCCGGTCGACGGCGGCCGGTTCGTGCGCTTCTCCTGCGCCGGCGCCGAGGACGACGTCCGGGAGGCGTTGCGACGGCTGCGGGGCTGGATCGGCTGATCAGCCGGCGGCGGGTCGCTCCTGCGGCGCCGCCGGTCCCACGCCGCCGATCCGGCCGGCCGGACCGGTGCTGGCCGGGCCCACCTCGCCGATCCGGTCGAGCGCGGTGCGGACGTGCCGCTCGGTGACGTCGCGGTGGGTCATCAGCCGCAGCTTCCCGCCGATGCCGGCGGCCCGTACGCCCACCTCGGCGAAGTGCTCGATCGTGCCGGCCAGGTCGGCGACCTCCACGAGGACGATGTTGGTCTGCGGCTCGCGCACCCGCCAGCCCCGCTCGCGCAGGCCGTCCGCCAACGTCGAGGCCAGCGCGTGGTCCTCGGCGAGCCGGTCCATCGAGTCCAGCGCGACGAGGCCGGCCGCGGCCATGATCCCGCCCTGGCGCACGCCGCCGCCCAGCATCTTGCGCAGCCGCCGCGCCTGCTCGACGAACTCCGCGGACCCGGCCACCACGGACCCGACCGGCGCGCCGAGACCCTTGCTCAGGCAGACCGACACGGTGTCCGCGCCGACCGTCAAGGCCGCGGGCGGCACGCCGAGCGCGACCGCCGCGTTCCACAGCCGCGCACCGTCCAGGTGCACGGCCAGCCGCGCGGCGCGGGCGGCCGCGGCCACCGACGCGTGCTCCTCCGGCGGGACGACCGTGCCGCCCGCCGAGTTGTGGGTGTTCTCCAGGCACAGCAGCGCCGGGCGGAGCGTGGCGTACGAGTCGTCGACGGCGGCGGCGCGGCGCACGGCCGTCGCCGACACCTTGCCCGGGCCGGCGTCGTGCGGTAGCGGACGTGGCATCCCACCGGCCAGCCAGGCCGCCGTCCCCAGCTCGAAGTCGAGGACGTGCGCGCCCTGCGGCGCGAGGAACGCTTCGCCCCGGCCGAGGTGGCTCATCAGGGCGATCAGGTTGGCCATCGACCCGGTCGGCGTCCACAGCGCGTCCGCGGCGCCGAGCATCCCGGCGACGCGGCGTTCGAGCTCGCGCATCGTCGGGTCGCGGTCCAGCACGTCGTCGGCGACCTCGGCCGTGCTCATGGCCTTGCGCATCGCGGCGGACGGGGCGGTGACCGTGTCCGAGCGGAGGTCGATCGGCTCGTCGATCGGGGTGGCCCTCCGGTTGCGTGTGGTCGCTCGCACGCGACCACTATCCGTCATCGGAGTCGTCGACGACACACTCGGGTCACGAAAGGGTCACGGATGCGGTGAGCGGGCCACGAGCGGTCGGGCGGGCGTACCCCGGCAGGATGGTGCGATGGCGCGTCCGACCGAGAAGGGGGAGCGGCGGCGACGGCTGCTCGCCGAGGCGGCGGCGGGGCTCCTGGCCGAGGGCGGTTTCGAGGCGGTCCGGCACCGCGCCGTCGCGGAGCGGGCCGGGTTGCCGCTGGCGTCGACGACGTACTACTACGCGTCGCTGGACGAGCTCGTCACGGCCGCCGCCGAGGTGCTGGGCCGCACCGAGCTGGACGAGGCCATGGCGACCCTCGACGCGGCCGGATCCGACGACGACCCCCGCGAGATCGTGCTGGACATGCTGCTCGGTCCCGCGTCGCGCACCGACGGACTGGACGCCGTGCTCCGGCACTTCGAGCGCCTCGTCGGGGCGGGCAGGCGGCCGTACCTGGCGCCGCTGATGCGCGCCCAGCGCGCCGAGCTGGACGCGCTGCTGACCACGGCGCTCGCCCGCGCGGGCCACCATCCGGACCCGGTCGCGCTGCGGCGGATCGTCGCGCTCGTCGACGGCGCCGTCGTGTCCGCACTGATCGAGGCGGACGCCGACACCCGGACCATCGCCCGCGCCGCGCTGGCCGACGCGCTGAGCACGTAACCTTCTCCCACGTGATCCCCAACGTCCTGGCCGCCCGCTACGCGAGCGCCGAGCTGGTCCGCCTCTGGTCGCCCGAGTACAAGATCGAGCTGGAGCGACGGCTGTGGATCGCGGTCCTGCGTGCCCAGCGGGATCTCGGCATCGAGGTTCCGGAGCAGGCGATCGCCGACTACGAGGCCGTCGTGGACCGGGTCGACCTCGCGAGCATCGCCGAGCGCGAGCGCGTCACCCGCCACGACGTGAAGGCCCGCATCGAGGAGTTCAACGCGCTGGCCGGGCACGAGCACGTGCACAAGGGCATGACCAGCCGCGACCTCACCGAGAACGTCGAGCAGCTGCAGATCCGGCTCTCGCTCGAGCTGGTCGCCGACCGCACGGTGGCGCTGCTGGCCCGCCTCGGCCGCCGCGCCGCCGAGTACGCGGAGCTGGTGATGGCCGGGCGCAGTCACAACGTCGCCGCCCAGACGACGACGCTGGGCAAGCGGTTCGCGAGCGCCGCCGACGAGCTGCTCGTCGCGCACGCCCGGCTCGACGACCTGCGCTCCCGCTACCCGCTGCGCGGGATCAAGGGCCCGATGGGCACCGCGCAGGACATGCTCGACCTGCTGGGCGGTGACGCGGACAAGCTGGACCGGCTGGAGCGGCGCGTCGCGGAGCACCTCGGCTTCTCGGAGGTGTTCACCAGCGTCGGACAGGTCTACCCCCGCTCCCTCGACCACGACGTGGTGACCGCGCTCGTGCAGCTGGCCGCGGCGCCGTCGTCGCTGGCCACGACGATCCGCCTGATGGCGGGCGCCGAGCTCGCCACCGAGGGCTTCGCACCCGGACAGGTCGGCTCGTCCGCCATGCCGCACAAGATGAACGCCCGCTCCGCGGAGCGGATCAACGGCCTGATGGTGATCCTGCGTGGACTGTCCACGATGACCGCCGACCTGGCCGGTGCACAGTGGAACGAGGGCGACGTGAGCTGCTCGGTGGTGCGCCGGGTCGCGCTGCCGGACGCGTTCTTCGCGCTCGACGGGCTGTACGAGACGGCGCTGACCGTGCTCGACGAGTTCGGCGCATACCCGGCCGTGATCGCCCGCGAGCTGGACCGCTACCTCCCGTTCCTCGCGACGACGGCCGTGCTGATGGCCGCCGTGCGCGCGGGCGTCGGGCGGGAGACGGCGCACGAGGTGATCAAGGAGCACGCCGTCGGCGTCGCGCTCGCCATGCGCGAGCGGGGCCAGGCCGACAACGACCTGCTGCAGCGCCTGGCCGGCGACGACCGTCTCGGCCTGCCCTCCGGCACGCTTGACGGCCTGCTGGAGGACCCGATGCGGTTCACCGGCGCCGCGTCCGCGCAGGTCACCGCCGTGTGCGAGCGGATCGCCACGATCACCGACCGCAACCAGGACGCGGCCAAGTACGCCCCAGGAGCGATCCTGTGAAGCTGATCCACTCGGGCAAGGTCCGCGAGCTGTACCTCGACGAGGACTGCGACCCCGCCGAGCTGCTGCTCGTCGCGTCCGACCGGCTCTCGATCTACGACGTGATCCTGCCGACGCCCATCCCGGACAAGGGCGCGATCCTCACGGCGCTGTCGCTGTACTGGTTCGAGCGCACCGCGGACCTCGTGCCGAACCATGTCATCGGCACCGAGCGGATCCCGGGCGAGTTCGCCGGGCGCGCCGTGCGCTGCCGCCCGCTGGAGATGCTGCCGGTCGAGTGCATCGCCCGCGGCTACCTGACGGGCCTCGGGCTCAAGGAGTACGAGCGGGACGGGGCGGTCTCCGGCGTGCGGCTCCCGGACGGCCTTGTCGACGGCTCGCAGCTCCCGGAGCCGATCTTCACGCCGACCACCAAGGCACCGGTCGGCGAGCACGACGAGTTCATGACGTTCGACGACGTCGTCGCACTCGTCGGCGGCGACGCGGCGGAGACGCTGCGGGCCCTGACACTGGAGGTCTACCGCCGCGGCGCGTCGTCGGCCGCGGACGGCGGCATCCTCGTCGCGGACACCAAGCTGGAGTTCGGCCGCGACGCGAGCGGCGAGATCGTGCTCGGCGACGAGGTCCTGACGCCCGACTCGTCGCGGTTCTGGCCGGCCGACCGGTACGAACCCGGCCGCCCGCAGTTCTCGTTCGACAAGCAGTACGTGCGCGACTGGTCGTCGCATCTGGACTGGGACCGCACCGCCCCCGGCCCCGAGGTCCCCGACGACGTGGTGCGGGTCGTGCACGACCGCTACGCCGAGGTCTACCGCCGGATCACCGGGCAGGAGTGGATCTCCCCGGCGCGGTGACCGCGGAGCCGGTGCACCCCGGCCCGGCGTGCCGCACCGTCCGCGACGGGTGCGACACGCCGGCGCGGGGTGCGCCACGCCCGGCAGGTGTGCGGCAGACCGTCACGACGGCGCGTGCCCGCCAGGAGCGCCGGGGTCGAGCCGGTCGAGCAGCGCCGCGGCCGTCGGGGCGTCGGTGACGAGCCGGTTGAACAGACCCGCCCGCGCGGCGACGACGATGCTCGGCACCTTCTCCGTCCCGGCGGCCGCGGCGATCGTCCGCGGCACCTTCCGCAGCTGCTCGGGGGCGATGCGCACCATGCGGTCGCTGCCCGGGAAGTCGATCGGGCCGCCGTCGGCGCGGTAGAAGTTCAGGCAGACGTCGCCGACCGCGGCGCGCAGTCCCTCGTCGTCCAGCGGGACCGACGTCGAGATCGACTCACGCCCGGCGGGCGGGGCACCGATGCCGACCAGCGCGGCGTCGGCGTTGGTCCAGAACCCGGTGACCCGCTGGAACTCCGGATCCTCTGCGAGGGTGCGGCGCATCGCCGGGGACGGCATGGCCTGCGTGAACAGGAAGTTCGGGCGGCCCTGCATCCGCTCGGCGACCGCGCGGGTGATCTCGTTCGTCTGGTGCCACGCCTCCGGCTCGGAGACCCCGCCGACGGTCGGCACGATGTGCAGACCCGGCACCGCGGGGAGTGCCTCGTGGCCCAGCTCCCACACGGTCCGTCCGGACGACACCAGCAGCACGTCCCCGGAGTGCAGGCCGGCGTCGCGCAGCGCCTCGCCGACCGGTTCCGCCAGCGCAGGCCCGAGATCGGTCGCGGCGAACGGCGCGACCCACACCTTCTCGACGCCGAGCGCCTCCGCGAGCCGCAGTGCCTCGTCGCCGCCGGTGCCGAGCGAGTCCGGGTCGTGCACCGAGATCCGCACGATCCCGACCCGTCGTGCCTCGGCGAGCAGCCGGGACACGGTCGGCCGGGAGACGGTCAGACGCTCCGCGATCGCGGCCTGGTTCAGTTCGTCCACATAGTACAGCCGTGCCGCCCGATGCATCAGCCTCAGGTCACGGCGGGTGAAGTCCCGCGGCGCCATCACCGCCTCCTTCCGTCCACCCCCGGATCCTCTCCCACCATCGTACTGCACGTTTGTTCACATTAGAACGGATGTGTTGACGGATGTTCACAGCAGAACGCATGCTCAGGACATCCGTTCACGCCGAGGTGAGCGTGACGCCGATGGAGGTTCCGCCGTGGCTGCCGAGACAGCGATTCCCGCCCGGATGCAGGCCGTGGTCGTGCACGGCCCCGAGGACTACCGGCTGGAGGAGGTGGACGTCCCGAAGCCGGGGGCCGGTGAGCTGCTCATGCAGGTCGAGGCCGTGGGGGTCTGCGCGAGCGACCTGAAGTGCTACCACGGCGCGGCGAAGTTCTGGGGCGACGAGAACCGCCCGGCGTGGGCCCAGACCGGTGTCACCCCCGGCCACGAGTTCGTCGGGCGCGTCGTCGACGGCGACGCCGAGGGTCTCGCGCTGCACGGCGTCTCGGTCGGTGACCGGGTCGTCTGCGAGCAGATCGTCCCGTGCGAGCAGTGCCGCTACTGCCTGCGCGGCCAGTACTGGATGTGCGGCCCGCACGACATGTTCGGCTTCCGCAACTTCGACGGCGCGATGGCCCAGTACATGGTGGTACCGACCCGGGCACGCGTGCACACGGTCTCCGCCGACCTGGAGCCGCAGCACGCCGCGTTCGCCGAGCCCCTGTCCTGCGCGCTGCACGCCGTGGAGCGGGCCACCATCTCCTTCGACGACGTGGTGGTCGTCGCCGGGTGCGGTCCGATCGGTCTCGGGCTGATCGCCGGCGCGCGGGCGAAGAACCCACGCCTGCTGATCGCGCTGGACCTCGACGACCACAAGCTCGAGCTGGGCCGCCGCACCGGAGCCGACCTGACGATCAACATCGGCCGCGAGGACGCCGTCGCCCGGGTCAAGGAACTGACCGACGGCTACGGCGCCGACGTCTACCTCGAGGGCTCCGGCGCCGTCCCGGCCGTCGCGCAGGGCCTGAACCTGCTGCGCAAGCTCGGCACCTACGTCGAGTACTCCGTGTTCGGCTCCGAGGTCACCGTCGACTGGTCGATCATCTCCGACGACAAGGAGCTCGACGTCCGCGGCGCCCACCTCGGCCCGCACTGCTGGCCGGCCGCGATCAAGATGTTGGAGGACGGCAAGCTCCCGATCTCCGACATCTGCACCCACCAGGTGCCGCTCGCGGACTTCCAGAAGGCCCTCGACCTCGTCGGCGACACCTCCGGTGCGTCGGTCAAGGTCTCGATCCTCCCGAACGCGTGAGGGGGCCGGACATGACGACGCCGCACGAGACCTTCCTCGACCGCATCGGCATCCCGCACTCCCTGCGCTGGGGCTTCCTCGGCGTGCTGGTCTTCATGACCGGCAACGGGACCGAGTCCAACTTCATCTCCCCGCACATCGAGGCCGTGCTCGGCTCGCCGGAGGCGACCGTCGCGACGGTGATCACCGGATACAGCCTCGCCGTGCTGGTCGCCAGCTATCTGTCCGGCGCACTGGCCGACCTGTGGGGTCCGCGACGGGTGATGACGCTCGGCATGGTCGTGTGGGTCGTGTTCGAGGTGCTGTTCCTGCTCAGCCTGCAGATCGGCAGCCTCCCGCTCGTCGCGGCCACCTACTTCCTGCGCGGCTTCGGCTACCCGCTGTTCGCGTTCGCGTTCCTGGTCTGGATCAACGTCGTCACGCCGTACGAGCGCAACGGCGTCGCGGTCGGCTGGTTCTACGTCATGTTCACCGGTGGCCTGCCCACGCTCGGCTCGCTGTTCGCGCTGGGGATGATCCCGGCGTTCGGCGGGGCGACCGGTGGCGAGACCGCGGCCATGATCGGCTCGACGGTCCTGGTCGTCGCCGGCTTCCTGATCGCGCGGTACGGCGTGCACGAGCCGCACGCGACGAAGCGCCTGGCCCCGGCGGGCGAGTCGACCGGTCAGGTGATGACGGCGGGCCTGCGGCTCACCGCGCGCAACCCGAAGATCCTCATGGGCTTCCTCGTCCGGCTGATCAACACGGCGCCGCAGTACGGCATGTTCATCATCCTGCCGACGGTCATCGCCACCGATCTCGGCTGGGGGCAGAGCCGCTGGCTCACCATGACCGTGTTCGTCTACGCGACGAACATCCTGGTCAACGCCGTCTTCGGTGCCGTGGGGGACAAGTGGGGCTGGCGTCGCACCGTGCAGTGGTTCGGCGTGTTCGGCTCCGCCGTCGGACTGCTGCTCTGGTGGTACGTGCCGCACGCCGTCCCGGCCGGCTCCACCTGGGGGTTCTGGGTCTCGGTCGTCGCAGGCTGCGTGTTCGGCTGCCTGCTCGCCGGGTTCGTCCCGATGGGCGCGATCATGCCCGCACTCGCCCCGGAGCATAAGGGTGCCGCGATGGCCATGTACACGACGGCCGCCGGTGGCGCCGCGTTCCTCGGCTCCGGCGTCGTCGCGCTGATGCTCGGAATCGGCACCGGGAACACCGGCGTCGTCTGGGCCTTCGTCGTCCTCTACGCGGCGGCCTTCGTGATGGTCTCGTTCCTGAACGTCCCCGAGGACGCGACGCAGCTCCGCGCTGCCGCCGCCGCCCACTAGCCCGCGACGGGCGGCCGCGAGCCGGTCCGCCCGGACCCGTCCCGAGGAGGGGACATGACCAGGATCTTCGACGACCCGGCCGACTTCGCCGACGACCAGCTCGCCGGCTTCCTCGACCTCTACGCCGACCGTGTCCGGGGGGTGCACGGCGGCGTGGTGTCGCACCGCGGGGAGCGGCCGCAGGTCGCGGTCGTGATCGGCGGCGGGTCCGGGCACTACCCGGCGTTCTGCGGCACGGTCGGGCCCGGCCTCGCCACCGGTGCGGTGGTCGGCAACATCTTCACCTCGCCGTCGGCGGCCCAGGCCTACTCCGTCGGCAAGGCCGCGAACCAGGGCCGGGGCGTGATCTTCAGCTTCGGCAACTACGCGGGCGACACCATCAACTTCGGGATCGCGGCCGAGCGGCTGCGGGCCGAGGGGATCGACACCCGGATCGTCGTCGTCACCGACGACGTCGCCTCCTCCGACACCGAGGAGGAGCGGCGCGGCATCGCGGGCGACTTCACGGTGTTCAAGGTGATGGGCGCGGCCGCGGCAGAGGGCCTCGGCATCGACGAGGTCGAGCGGCTCGGCAACGCGGCGAACGCGGCGACCCGCACGCTCGGCGTCGCGTTCTCCGGCTGCACGATGCCCGGCGAGGAGGAGCCGCTGTTCTCCGTGCCGGAGGGGCATCTCGGTCTCGGGCTGGGCATCCACGGCGAGCCCGGCATCCGCGACGTGCCGATGCTCCCGGCCCGGGACCTGGCCGCGCTGCTCGTCGACGACGTGCTCAAGAACACGCCCGCCGGGGCCGGCCGGAACGTCGGGGTGATCCTCAACGGGCTCGGGACCACGAAGTACGAGGAGCTGTTCCTGCTCTGGCGCCACATCGCGCCGCGTCTGCGCGACGCCGGGTGCGAGCTCGTCGAGCCGGAGGTGGGTGAGCTCGTGACCAGCCTCGACATGGGCGGCTGCTCGCTGACCCTGATGTGGCTCGACGACGAGCTCGACGCGCTCTGGCGGGCCGACGCCTACACCCCGGCCTACCGCAAGGCGGGCGCACCCGTCGCCGCGTTGCGCGAGCCGACCGCCGACGAGCTCGCCGACGCCGAGGCCGTCGTGACCGCACCGGTGGCCGGCGAGGCGGGGCGGCGCATGGCAGGGACCGTCCGCGCCGCGCTCGCCGCCGTCGAGTCGGTGATCCGGGAGAACGAGCACGAGCTGGGCCGGATCGACGCGGTCGCGGGCGACGGCGACCACGGCCGCGGCATGGTCAAGGGCGTCACCGCCGCCACCGCACGGATCGCCGAGTGCGGCGACGACGTCGGCGGCGGCTGGCTGCTGCAGCAGGCCGGGCAGGCCTGGGCCGAGCGTGCCGGCGGCACGTCCGGGGTGTTGTGGGGCGCGGCGCTGGAGTCGCTCGGGCGGCACCTCGGCGACACCGCCGACAGCTACCCGGCGAGCACGGTCGCGGCGGGGGCGCGCGAGTTCGCGGCGACGATCCAGCTGCTCGGCGGCGCGGAGCCGGGGGACAAGACCCTCCTCGACGCCCTGCTGCCGTTCGTCGACGAGCTGGAGCGGCGGGTCGGCGACGGCGCTGACCTCGCCGAAGGCTGGACCGCGGCGGCGGGGATCGCCACCGGCAGGGCGCGGGAGACCGCCGAGCTGCGGCCGCGGATCGGCCGGGCACGCCCGCTGGCCGAGAAGAGCCTGGGAACACCCGACGCGGGGGCGACGTCGATGGCGCTGGTCCTCACCGCGGTCGGGACCGTGCTGACGTCCGGGGAGGAGAACGCGTGACCGGGAAGCTGCGAATCGTCGTGGGCGCCGACGACGCCGGTTTCGACTACAAGGAAACCCTGAAGGCCGACCTGCAGGCCGACGACCGGGTCGCCGAGGTGATCGACGTCGGCGTCGCGGAGGACGGCCACACCGCCTACCCGCACATCGGCGTCGCCGCGGCCCGCAAGGTCGCCGACGGCGAGGCGGACCGGGCGCTGCTGGTCTGCGGCACCGGCCTCGGCGTCGCGATCTCGGCGAACAAGGTGCCCGGCATCCGGGCCGTCACCGCGCACGACTCGTTCTCCGTCGAGCGCTCCGTGATGTCCAACGACGCGCAGGTGCTGTGCATGGGGCAGCGGGTGATCGGGATCGAGCTCGCCCGCAGGCTGGCCTCCGAGTGGCTGGGCTACCGGTTCGACCCGCAGAGTGCCTCCGCGGACAAGGTCGCCGCGATCGAGGGCTACGACGGGCACGACCGGTTCGCCGGGGCGGGCACCGCGGGGACGGACCGCTGATGTTCGACCTGACCGGTTCGGTCGCCCTGGTCACCGGAGCGGCGTCCGGCATCGGTGCCGAGGTCGCCCGCTCGCTCTGCCCGGATCGTGGCTGACGGCGAAGGCGGCCGGGCGGGTGATGGTCGGCCAGGGGTACGGCCGGATCGTGAACCTGGCCTCCCAGGCCGCGAGCAGCGGGCTCGACCGGCACGCCGCCTACCGCGCGTCGAAGGCCGCGGGCTCAACGGCCTCACCCGGGTGCTGGCCGGCGAGTGGGGGCCGCAGGGGGTCACGGTCGACGCGGTCTCGCCGACGGTCGTGCTCACCGAGCTCGGACGGACCGCGTGGGACAACCCGGCCGGCGACGCGCACCGGGCCGAGATCCCCGCGGGCCGCTTCGCCGAGCCGGCCGAGGTCGCGGCGGCCGTCGTCTACCTCGCCTCTCCGGAGGCCGCGATGGTCAACGACGCGGAGCTGAGGGTCGACGGCGGTTTCACGGCGCGCTGACCCGCGGCGCCGGCGCGGCCGCCGTTCGTCGCCCGACCGACTCCCCGGCCTCACGAGCGGTTCACGTCCGTATGGCCTCATGGGTCCCATGAGTGGTCCGCTGCTCCTCGTGTCCCTGTCCGGCCTCACCGACGGCGACGACGCCGACCACGCCCGCGCCGTCGCGTTCGCGGGGGAGCTCGATCGGCACGGCGTGCCGGTGACCCACCTCCTGCAGCCCCGCGGTCCGGAGGGCCCCCTCGCGGCCGGCTCGCCGCTCGTGCACTGGGTGGCCGGCCGCGTCCGGGCGGGCGACGACGTCCTGCTGCACGGCTACGACCACACCGCCGACCCGATCGGGTCCTGGCAGTCCGTCCCGCGGATCGGGCGCCGCACCGAGTTCGGCGCGCTGCCCGAGCACGAGGCGACGCTGCGGGTCACGGCCGCCCGCCGGATCCTGACCCGGATCGGGCTCACCACCGACGGCTTCGCGCCGCCCCGCTGGGTCGCCTCCGACGGGACGCTCGCCGCGCTGCGCGAGCACGGCTTCCGGCTGCTGGCCGACGAGTCGGCCCTGCGGTCGCCGGACCCGGCCGGACCGGTGCTGCGCGCTCGCCTGCTGACCTTCCGCAGCTCCGACCAGTGGCCGCGGTCCGCGGAACGTCCGGCGGGGGAGAACCGGCGCGCCCGCGCGCTGGAGCAGGCAGCCGCCCGCACCGCAGGAAGGGGTGGCACCGTCCGGATCGCCCTGCGGGCCAAGGACCTTCGCAAGCAGAACCGGGTCGACGCCGCGCTCCGCGGGGTGCGCGCGGCGATCGAGGAGGGCGCGTCGCCGTCCGTGCACCGTGGGCTGCTGCCGTCGCTGGCGTCCGCGGCCTGACCGGTCAGACGTCGACCGGCTTCTCCCGCTCCGGCACGACCACCGTGCTGGACGCCGGGCCGAGCGAGTCGAACATGCCGTAGTGCATCTGCGGCCGGGACAGCGTCTGCTCGTGGATCGGCACGACCGTGCGCGGCGCGACCAGGCGGAGGTAGTCGACGGCCTCCGAGAGCTTCAGCCACGGCGCGCCGGTCGGCAGCAGGAGCGTCTCCAGCTCCTCCGGGCCGTGCGGGACGTACGCATCGCCGGGGTGCAGCACGCGGCCGTCGACCAGGTAGCCGTTGTTCGGCACGATCGGGACGTCCGGATGGATCACCGCGTGGTTGCCGTAGCCGACGACGCGGACCTCGGAGCCGCCCGCCGGGAAGCTGTCGCCCGGCGCGACGACGCGGTGGTCGATCCCGTCCGGCAGCTCGCCCGCCGTGCCGTGGTCGACGTACACCGTCGCGTCCGGGTTGCCGCGCAGCAGGACGGTCAGCTGCTCGGGGTCGAGATGGTCGAAGTGCTGGTGGGTGACCAGGATCGCGTCCAGGCCCTCCAGGCCGGCGAACCCCGAGGAGAACGCGCCCGGGTCGATCAGGATGCGGGCCGAGCCGGTGTCGAGCAGGACACACGAGTGCCCGTAGTGCGTGAGCTGCATGCGATCAGCGTGCTCCTCCCCGGCCGTCGCCCGCGACCCGGCGCGAGTCGTGGCTCTGCGGGCAGGCGACCGGGTCGACCCGGATCAGCACCCGCCGCGGGCTGTCCAGCAGGGCCAGCATCCGGTCCGGGTCCGACGGCTGCAGGCGGGCGCTGATTAGCGGGAGGATCGCGTCGCGGGTGGCCCGGTCGTCGAGCACGACGGCCCGTCCGCGGACCCGCACCATCCGCCGCCCCGGCAGAGGGCTGCCCGCGCTGCTCACCACGAGCCCGACCCGCTCGTCGCGCTCGACGGCGCGTACCTGCGCCCGCCCGCGGACCGACGTCAGCCAGAACCGGCCCTCGTGGAACAGGTGGCTCATGGTCACGCCGCCCGGCCACCCGTCGTCGTCGACGAACACGAGCGTGCACTCCGGGGCCGCGTCCGCGAGCTCGGCCAGATCGCCGGGGTCCAGCCGGGCCTGGGTCATGTCCTCGAGATCGGCTTCGCCCACCCGTGCGTCACCCACCCGGCATGCGTACCGGAGTCGGCGCGGTCACGTCGAGGGCGCAGATCGGCGCCCGTAGGCTGGCGGCGTGGCCAGAGTGGTGGTGGACGTGATGCCCAAGCCCGAGATCCTGGACGTCCAGGGGCAGGCCGTGTCCCGGGCGCTGGGCAGGATCGGCGTGTCCGGTGTGTCCGACGTGCGGCAGGGCAAGCACTTCGAGCTCGAGGTCGAGGACGGCGTCGACGACGAGACACTGCACCGGCTCGCCGGCTCGCTGCTGGCGAACCCGGTGATCGAGGACTGGACGGTGACGCGGCTGTGACCGCCGTCGCCGCAGCCGACACGGTGGAGCGGGCGGCCGCGACGCCGGAGGTCGACCAGCCGTACGCGGCGCTCGGTCTCAAGGAGGACGAGTACGCCCGCATCCGGGAGATCCTCGGGCGCCGTCCGACGGACGCCGAGCTGGCGATGTACTCGGTGATGTGGAGCGAGCACTGCTCCTACAAGTCGTCGAAGGTGCACCTTCGCTACTTCGGCGAGACCACCACCGAGGAGATGCGGGCGACGATGCTCGCCGGCATCGGCGAGAACGCCGGCGTCGTGAGCATCGGCGACGGATGGGCCGTCACGTTCAAGGTCGAGTCGCACAACCACCCGTCCTATGTGGAGCCCTACCAGGGCGCGGCGACCGGCGTCGGCGGCATCGTGCGCGACATCATGGCGATGGGCGCGCGGCCGATCGCGGTCGGTGACCCGCTGCGCTTCGGCCCGCTGGAGGCCGAGGACACCGGGCGGGTGCTGCCCGGGATCGTCGCCGGGATCGGCGGCTACGGGAACTGCCTGGGCCTGCCGAACGTCGGCGGCGAGGTCGTCTTCGACGCGTCGTATTCGGGCAACCCGCTGGTCAACGCGCTGTGCGTCGGGGCGCTCAAGGTCGAGGACCTGCACCTGGCGTTCGCCTCCGGCACCGGCAACAAGATCATTCTCTTCGGTGCGACGACCGGGCTGGACGGCATCGGCGGTGTCTCCGTGCTGGCGTCCGAGACGTTCGAGGAGTCGAGCGGGCGCAAGAAGCTCCCGGCCGTGCAGGTGGGCGACCCGTTCACCGAGAAGGTCCTGATCGAGTGCTGCCTGGAGCTGTTCTCCTCCGGGCTGGTGGTCGGCATCCAGGACCTCGGCGGCGCCGGACTGTCCTGCGCGACGAGCGAGCTGGCCAGTGCCGGCGACGGCGGCATGCACGTCGACCTCGACCGGGTCCCGCTGCGCGCCACCGGGATGACCGCGGCCGAGATCCTCTCCAGCGAGTCGCAGGAGCGGATGTGCGCCGTCGTGCGGCCCGAGGACGTCGAGAAGTTCATGGCCGTCTGCGCGAAGTGGGACACGATCGCCACGGTGATCGGCGAGGTGACCGACGGCGACCGCCTGGTGATCACGTCCGGCGGTGAGACCGTCGTCGACGTGCCGCCGCGCACCGTCGCCCACGAGGGCCCGGTCTACGAACGTCCGGTCGCGCGCGACGACGTCCGCCAGGACGGGCTCGTCGCCGACGACCCGTCCGCACTGCCCCGCCCGGAGACCCCGTCCGAGCTGCGCGCCGAGATCGTCCGGATGGCCGCGTCGCCGAACCTCGCCCACCGCGGCTGGGTCACCGACCAGTACGACCGCTACGTGCGCGGCAACACCGTCGCCGCGCAGCCCGCGGACTCCGGCGTGGTCCGGGTCGACGAGACGACCGGCCGCGGGATCGCGGTCTCGACGGACTGCAACTCCCGGTTCGTCGCGCTGGACCCGTACGCGGGCGCGCAGCTCGCGCTGGCCGAGGCCTACCGCAACGTCGCGAGCTCCGGCGCCGTGCCGCTGGCCGTCACCGACTGCCTGAACTTCGGCTCGCCGGAGGACCCGCACGTGATGTGGCAGTTCGGGCAGGCCGTGCGCGGTCTCGCGGACGGCTGTGCCGTGCTCGGCACGCCGGTGACCGGCGGGAACGTCAGCTTCTACAACCAGACCGGATCGACCGCGATCCTGCCCACCCCGGTCGTCGGCGTGCTCGGCGTGATCGACGACGTCGCCCGCGCGGTCCCGTCCGGGTTCGCGGGCGGTGACGGCGACGTCGTGCTGCTGCTCGGCCGCACGGCCGAGGAGATCGGCGGCGGCGAGTGGGCGCACGTCGCCCACGGGCATCTCGGCGGGCGGCCCCCGGCCGTCGACCTGGCCCACGAGCGGCGCCTCGGCGCCCTGCTGGCCGCGGCCGCCACCGCGGGGGAGCTCACCGGGAGCCACGACCTGTCCGACGGCGGGCTGGCCCAGGCACTCGTCGAGTCGGCGCTGGTCGGGGGATCCGGGGCGACGGTGGCGCTGACCGACGTGCACATCGACCCGTTCGTGGCGTTGTTCTCCGAGTCCGCGGGCCGGGTCCTCGTCACGGCGACCGAGCAGGACGCGGACGCGTTCTCGGCCCGGGCCGCGGACGCCGGGATCCCGGTCGCGCGGCTGGGTCGCACCGGAGGGTCGGAGCTGCGGATCGACGGCGTCGGCGGCCTGCCGCTCGACGAGCTGCGCACGGCGTGGGAGGGAACGCTCCCGGCCCGGTTCGGCGACCCGTCGATCTAGTGCCCCGTCCAGAAACGTTCGGCACGGAACTCGGCGGCCCAGGCGCCCGCCGGCGGCGTTGCCGACCGGGCCGAGTACGCCCGGTACGAGGCCCGGCCGGCGCCTTGCCGGCGAACGCCTGGATCCGCCGATTTCGGCACCGACGTTCCTTGACGGGGCACTAGATGGACGAGATCCTCGCGTGGCTCGACGGCGGCCCGGAACCGGAGCGTTCGGTACGGAAGGCGGCGGTCAAGGAGTCGCTGGCCGAGCTGGCCCGCCGGGCACCGGGCCGCAGCGTCGAGGTCCGGGTGCCGCCGTTCGGTGCGGTGCAGTGC
The DNA here is from genome assembly GCF_004339565.1 of Pseudonocardia endophytica. Lineage (GTDB taxonomy): Bacteria > Actinomycetota > Actinomycetes > Mycobacteriales > Pseudonocardiaceae > Pseudonocardia > Pseudonocardia endophytica. The sequence goes on along the minus strand of NZ_SMFZ01000001.1, from coordinate 3,183,016 downwards.
GTCGAGGGGCCACGACACACCCGGGGCACCCCGCCGAACGTCGTCGAGGCCGACGCGCGGACGTGGCTCGCGCTGGCGCTGGGCCGGACGTCCTGGGCCGAGGCGACGGCGACGGGTGCGGTGCGCGCCTCCGGGAGCCGGGCCGACGACGTCGCGGGTCTGCTGCCGTTGACCTGACGGGCGCACGGCCCCCGCCAGGTGCGGCTCGCGTGACCCCGGCGCTGCACCCCTGGTCGGCGTGTCGCACCCGTTGCGACCGGTGCGGCACGCCGAGGAGGGGTGCGACACGCGGTGCGGAGCCGGGGGACCACGTGACACGGGTCCCGTCCCCGGGGGTTTGCCGGGGTCCGGGGCGTACGATCGTCGTGCCGGAGATGACGTCGCTGCCGAGGAGCGTGCGTGTTGGGTTCCGCCCGGAACGAACACCCTGCAGACCCCACGGATCACGTAGACGACGCCGAGCTCGACGCTGGCCCCCGCGAGGAGTGCGGCGTGTTCGGGGTGTGGGCCCCCGGCGAGGACGTCGCCAAGATGACCTACTACGGGCTGTACGCGCTGCAGCACCGTGGTCAGGAGGCGGCGGGCATCGCGGTCTCCGACGGGCGCCGCATGGTCGTGTTCAAGGACCTCGGGCTGGTCAGCCAGGTCTTCGACGAGCAGACGCTGTCCTCGCTGCGCGGGCACCTGGCGATCGGGCACTGTCGCTACTCCACGACCGGTTCGGTCACCTGGGAGAACGCGCAGCCCACGTTCCGCACGACGGCCACCGGCAGCGGGCTCGCGCTGGGGCACAACGGCAATCTCGTGAACACGGCGGAGCTCCGCGACGCCGTCGGCGTGCTCCAGCGGGACCACCGCTCCGGACTGCGCGCCACCACCGACTCCGACCTGGTCACCGAGCTGCTCGCGGCCGAGGCCGCCGACCTCGGCATCGCCGAGGCCGCGATGCGGCTGCTGCCGCGGCTGCGCGGGGCGTTCTCGTTCGCGTTCGCCGACGAGCGCACCCTCTACGCGGCCCGCGACCCGCACGGCGTCCGCCCGCTCGCGCTCGGACGGCTGGAGCGCGGCTGGGTCGTGGCCAGTGAGACGGCGGCGCTGGACATCGTCGGCGCCTCCTACGTCCGCGACGTCGAGCCCGGCGAGCTGATCGCGATCGACTCCGACGGCATCCGCAGCATGCGGTTCGCGAACCCGGAGCCGAAGGGCTGCGTGTTCGAGTACGTCTACCTCGCCCGTCCGGACACCGTGATCTCCGGGCGGTCGGTGTACGACACCCGCGTCGAGATCGGGCGCCGGCTCGCCGAGGAGCACCCCGTCGAGGCCGACCTGGTGATCCCGGTCCCGGAGTCCGGCACGCCCGCCGCGATCGGCTACGCGCAGGGCTCCGGCATCCCCTACGGCCAGGGACTGGTCAAGAACGCCTACGTCGGGCGCACGTTCATCCAGCCGAGCCAGACGATCCGCCAGCTGGGCATCCGGCTGAAGCTCAACCCGTTGCGCAACGTGATCCGCGGCAAGCGCCTCGTCGTGGTGGACGACTCGATCGTGCGCGGCAACACGCAGCGCGCGCTCGTACGGATGCTGCGCGAGGCCGGCGCCGTCGAGGTCCACGTGCGGATCGCGTCGCCGCCGGTGCGCTGGCCCTGCTTCTACGGGATCGACTTCGCCAGCCGCGCCGAGCTGATCGCCGCGGGTGCCGACACCGAGGGTGTGCGACGGTCGATCGGCTCGGACACGCTCGGGTACGTCTCGGTGGACCACATGGTCGCCGCGTCCGAGCAACCGCGCAGCCGCCTGTGCTGCGCCTGCTTCGACGGCGAGTACCCGATCGCGCTGCCGGACGAGGCGAAGCTGGGCAAGCACCTGCTCGAGGACGTCCCCGAGACTCCCGAGCCGTCCGTGTCCGGGGCCACGGCGTCATCGGCCCGCCCTGTCCCGGACCCCGGACCGCTCCCGGTCGGCTACGGTGCCGCGGAGGCACTGGCCCGGCCCTGAGCCCTGCCCCGGCGGTGTCCCCGGGGTGTCCCCCGAGATCCGTCGACACATACTGGAGTCGTTTCCCATGCCCCGCACCGACCCCGACCAGCCGCGCGCGACCTACGCCGCAGCAGGCGTCGACATCGACGCGGGGGAACGCGCGGTCGAGGGGCTGCGCCCGTTCGCGGAGAAGGCGACCCGGCCGGAGGTGCTCGGCGGCATCGGTGGATTCGCCGGCCTGTTCGCGGCGAAGTGGAGCAAGTACACCGAGCCCGTGCTCGCCGCGTCGACCGACGGGGTCGGCACGAAGGTCGCGGTCGCTCAGGCGATGGACAAGCACGACACGATCGGGCTGGACCTGGTCGCGATGGTGGTCGACGACCTCGTCGTCTGTGGTGCGGAGCCGCTGTTCCTGCAGGACTACATCGCGGTCGGCCGGCTCGTCCCGGAGCAGGTCGCGGCGATCGTGAGCGGTATCGCGGAGGGGTGCCAGCAGGCCGGGTGCGCGCTGTTGGGCGGCGAGACGGCCGAGCACCCCGGCCTGATGGAGGACGGCGGCTACGACCTGTCCGCCACCGGCGTCGGGATCGTCGACCGCGAGCGGATGCTGCGCCCGGAGCACGTCCGGCCGGGCGACGTGCTCCTGGCGATGGGCTCGTCGGGCCTGCACAGCAACGGCTACTCCCTGGCCCGGCACGTGCTGCTGGAGATCGCCCGGCTGCCGCTGGACGGGCACGTGGAGGAGTTCGAGCACTCGCTCGGCGAGGAGATGCTGGTGCCGACCCGCATCTACGCCAAGGACTGCCTTGCGATCGCGGCCGAGACCGGCGTCCGGACGTTCGCGCACGTCACCGGCGGCGGGCTGGCCCGCAACGTGGAGCGCGTGCTGCCGGACGGGCTGGCCGCCGTGATCGACAGGGGCTCGTGGACCCCGGCGCCGGTGTTCAAGCTCATCGCCGGACGCGGTCGTGTGGACCGTCCGGAGATGGAGAGGACGTTCAACATGGGCGTCGGCATGGTCGCCGTCATCCCGCCCGACGACGTCGACCGGGCGCTCGCCGTGCTGACCGCGCGGCACGTCCCGTCGTGGATACTCGGCGAGGTCTCGCGACTGCCGGACGTCGGCGGCGCGGACACCGGCGAGGTCGGGGCCCGGGTGCAGCTGCGCGGGGACCACCCGCGCTTCTGAGCTCGCGCGTCCGGGCTACTGCTCCGGGGCGTCGCCGTTGCGGTTCACCCGGTGCGACTCGCGCAGCATCGGCGGGTGCAGCACCGTCGCGGGCCCCCGTCGGAACAGCCGTGGCGGGCGGCCGCGGCCTCCGGTGACCAGCGTCGGCGTCGGGACCAGGAATCCGTCGGTGGAGGTCACCTTGCGCTGGAAGTTGCGCGGGTCCAGCTCGCTGCGCCACACCGCCTCGTAGACGCGCCGGAGTTCGGTCACGGTGAACTCCGGCGGGCAGAACGACGCGGCCAGCGTCGTGTACTCGATCTTCGAGCGGGCCCGTTCGACGCCGTCGGCCAGGAGCTGCTCGTGGTCGAACGCCAGCGGCCCGACCTCGTCGACCGGGCGCCACGCCGACGCCGCCGCGTCCGAACCGGGTGTCGGCTCCGGCAGGTCCGGGACGAGTGCGAGGTAGGCGACGCTCAGCACGCGACCGCGTGGGTCCCTGCTCGGGTCCGCGTAGCTGCCCAGCTGCTCGAGGTGCCCGACGACCGCGTCCCCGGTCGGATCGCCGGTCTCCTCGCGGAGCAGGCGGGTCCCCGTGTGCACGAGGTCCTCGTCCGGCTGCACGAAGCCGCCGGGTAGTGCCCACTCGCCGAGGAACGGCTGTTCTCCCCGCTCGATCAACAGAACATGCAGACGGTGACTGCGCACCGTGAGCACGATCAGGTTGACCGCAACGGCGAAAAGGTTGCCGCGCATGCTCTCTCGTACACCTCGGAAGGATCGACCCTGACCTGGTCGTCGGTTCGCGACGAACCGGCACGGACGGAACGTCCGAACCGGCGTGGTGATCTTGCCCTATCCGGGTACGAGACGGAACCGGCGGGTGGCAACGGTGACGCAGCGCGACCGGGCCACCGGTGCCGGGCCGGCCTCAGCGGCGCTGCTCGTCCTCGTCGTCGTCGACGGCGTACTTGTCGGCGTAGTCGCTGTACTCGTCGTAGTCGCCGTCGTCGTCGGTGGTCACCGCCGTCCCACTACCGATCTCACGTTGCAGCGCGTCGAGATCCATCGTGGGGGAGCTGTACTTGAGCTCGCGGGCCACCTTCGTCTGCTTGGCCTTGGCTCGTCCGCGCCCCATGGCTGGTCCCCCTTACAACAGGGAAGGGGCGGCCGGGAATTCACTCGGCGGCCCCATTCATCTCATCAATGTCCTGGTGACACCGTACCCTGCGGCAGGCGGGACGTGCGACGTGGCTCCGGTCGCGTTCGGCGTGTCCGTCGTCGCGACCTGCGCGATGACGGGACCGTTCACCGTCCGTTCAGCCGCGCAGCCCGCCCCGGACCTGCGCGGCGCGTCCCGGCGGTGGGGTCCCGACGTCCTCGACGTAGCTGGACGGGGCGACCGCGGCCGGTGTCGTGCGGTCCTCGACGCCCGCGACGAGTTCCGCGTCGGCCGGTACCGAGCGCTTGAGCAGGGCCAGTGCGACCGGCCCGAGCTCGTGGTGCTGCACGACGGTGCCGACCCGACCGACCGTGCGTCCGTCGCGCACGACCGGGTCACCGGTGACCGGGAGCTCCTCGTCGCCCGCGTCCAGGTGCAGCAGGACCATCCGCCGCGGCGGCCGTCCGAGGTTGGCGACGCGTGCGACCGTCTCCTGGCCCCGGTAGCAGCCCTTCTGCAGGTGTACGGCCGGGCCGATCCAGCCGACCTCGTGCGGGATCGTCCGCTCGTCGGTGTCGGTGTGCAGGCGGGGCTGCAGCGATTCGGCGCGCAGAGCCTCGAACGCCGTCGTCCCGGCCGCCCGTGCGCCGGCGCCGGTCAGGCGCTCCCACCACCCGTCCTTCTGTGCCCGCGGGACGACGACGTCGGCGGCGTCGCGTCCCGGCCACGGCATCCGCCGGACGAGGCCGTCGCCCGCCGCCGCGGCACTGCCGTACGGCGCTTCCGGGACCGGCAGCCCGGCGGCCGTCAGCACCGACGGCGTCTCCGGGCCGACCACCGACAGCACGGCGAGCTCGTCGGTCGCCGCGCGCGGTTCGACCGCGGACCAGAACCGCATCGAGTCCAGGTAGGCCAGGAGGGCTTCCCCGTCGCCCGGCTCGGTGTCCAGGAACACGGTCCCGTCCACGTGCGCGACGGACATGTGGTGCAGCACACGGCCGTTCAGGTCGAGGATCAGCGCCTCGGTGCCGGAGTCCGCGGGTAGCTCGCTGACGTGCTGGGTGAGCAGCAGGTGCAGCCAGGACAGCCGGTCGTCGCCGGGGACGGCGATCACGTCGCGATGCCCGCGGTCGACGACGGCGGCCCCGCGCGCCATCGCGCGCTGCTCGGCGAACGGGTCGCCGCGGTGGGCCGGGACGGCCGTGTCCGGGTCGGTTGTCTCCTCGGTGGTGACGGTCGGGTCCGGACGGGTCATCCACGCACCTCCTCGGCGGTGTCGGTCTCGCTCTCGGCGTCCTCGGTCCTCTGACAGTCCGCGCACGTGCCGGACAGCGCGACGTGCGTGGCGTCCAGCCGGAACCCGTGCTCGTCGGAGGCTCGTTCGGCGATCGCCGACATCATGTCCACGGGCGCCTCGTCGACCCGGCCACACCGGTGACAGACCAGGTGGACGTGCCGGTGCTGGTGCTCGGAGTAGGTCGGCGCGCCGTGCCCGAGATGGGCGTGCCGGACGACGCCGAGCTGCTCGAGCAGGTCCAGTGTGCGGTAGACGGTCGTGATGTTCACGGCGGGCGCGATGGCCTGCACCTGGCTGCACACCTGCTCCGGTGTGGCGTGCCCGAGATCGCGCACGGCGTCCAGGACGAGCTGCCGTTGCGGGGTCATCCGAAGGCCCCGCTGGTGCAGCGTGCCCTTGAGCGAGGAGTCCACACCCGCATGGTAGGCGGTACCGGGCGGTACCCTGGCAACGAGCAGCACGACGAACGGTGCATTGTTTCACGCGACCGGGGTGTCGGTGGTACCGCCACACCGGGCCGTACCTTCGGATGTCGCCGTGTGACGGGTGAGCTGGCTACCCTGGTCGGCGTAGCCGGTCCGCGAGGGCCGGACACGCTGGTCGTACGAGGAGGAGTCGATGACGGCAGACGGGGCGGACCGGACGGGCGGTCCCCCGCGGTTCGACGTCGTACTCCGCGGTTACGACCGGCGTCAGGTGGACGAGCACGTCCTCCAGGTGCAGCGGGTGATGGCGCGGATGCGCGCCGACATCGAGGCGCTGCGCAGCCGTCCGATGCCGCCCGCACCGCCGGTCCCGCCGCCCGGTGGGTTCGCCGCAGGGGCGCCGGGGCCACGTCCACCGGGGCCCGGCGCGCCGCCGCACGGCCCGTCGCCCGCCCCGCGTCCGTCGCCGCGGCCCGGGCCCGAGCGCCCGGACGCGATCAACGACTTCTCGGACCGGATGCAGACGATCCTGCAGAAGGCCGAGGAGGAGGCCGAGGAGATCCGCTCCAAGGCCAGGGCGAGCGCGAAGTCGGAGACCGAGCGCGCCCGTGCCGACGCCGAGCGCGTGCGCTCCGAGGCGACCAAGGTCGTCGACAAGGCGCGTTCCGACGCCGACCAGGCCCGCGCACAGGGCGAGAAGCTGAAGACCGAGATCGGCGAGCTGACCCGCCAGCGCGACGAGCTGCGGTCCGAGGTCACCCGTCTGCGCAGCCAACACTCGGCCCGCCCCGACCAGCGTGCGAACGCCTCCGGCCCGGACGCCGATCCGACGTCCGTGGCGCGCGCCGCGTCGGCAGGTGCCCCGGACCAGGAGAGCGCCCACGGCCGTGCCGGCCACGGCGACCGTTCCGGTCAGGGTGACGGGAAGGCAGGCGCTGCCGCTCGCGACGGCCAGCCGGCTCAGCCCGGTCAGCCGGGGCAGCTCGGCACTGCGGGCCAGTCCGGCCAGCCGAGTCAGCCCGGTCAGGCCGGGACCCACGGGCCCCGACCGACCCCGGCACCGAAGCCCGCTCCGGGCCCGTCGCCGTCGCGCCAGGAGAACCGTCCGCGACCGGCTGCGGCATCCGGCGGCGTCGGTCAGCAGGGCCAGGGTCAGCCCGCGCAGGGCCAGTCGGGCGCCGGCCGGGCCGGACAGTCCGCTCCGCAGGCGGGTCAGCCGTCGAAGCCGGGGCAGGCCGCGCCGCAGCCGGCCGGGCGTCAGGGACAACCGTCCGGTCCGTCGCCGGCCGGTCAGCACGACGACCGGAACGGCGTGCCGAAGGGCGCTCAGGGTCAGCCGTCCGCGAACCAGGCGGCCCCGAACCAGGCGGCCCCGAACCAGGCAGCCTCGAACCAGGCGAAGGGCAACCAGCCGTCGTCGGGCCATGGCGCGTCGAACCCGGCCGCGCCGAAGGCCCCGACCGGAGGCGGCGGCGCCGGTCAGCAGAAGCCGTCCGGCCCCACGCAGCAGGGCAAGCCGGGGCAGCAGGCCGGAGGGAAGCCCGCCGAGGACAACCGCGCGGAGCGGACCACGGCCATGCGCCCGAGCGACGAGCCGGAGCCCGCCGATCTGTTCCGCCCGGCGTCGGGCGCCGGGCGCGAGCCGTCGACGACGGCCGTTCCGCAGCAGAAGCCGGAAGGGCCGAGCGGTGGCCCGTCGGCCGGGAAGGGCTCGGGTGGTGACGTCGAGCGGACGGTCGCCGTCGGCTCGGTGACCCGGTCCGGTGACACCTCATCGGATGGATCGTCGCCGGGCTCCGGGCAGGACCGGCACGACGGCGGCTCCGCCACGGAGCAGGCGGGTGAGCCGCCGACGGCGATGAACCGGCCCGTGCAGAACCAGGGCGGGGATCGCCGCGGCGACCAGTCCCGTCCGTCCGACGGCGGTTCCTCGAGCGGTGATCGCGCCGATAAGCCCAGCTCGGGGCAGGGTTCCGGCTCGGGCTCCGGCGCCGCGGGGCAGCCGAGGAACGGGCAGGGCAACGGTCAGCGCTCGAACGGCAACGGCCGCGAGGAGCGCGAGCGGGGCGGCGCTCCGCGTCCGTCGTCACCGTCGCGCACCACCTGACGACCTCCGCGCAAGGGCCGAACGGGGCGCATAGGGTGCGCCCTCATGCAGCTCGGCACGTCGACGATCCCGCTCCTGCCTGCCGTTGCGGTGGGCGTGGCGGTCGTGCTGGCCGGGCTCGTTCTGTGGGGTGTGCTCCGGGTGCGGAGCTCGTCCGGCCTCCCGGCCCCGACAGACCGGCACGACGCTCGCGCCGAGCCGTCCCCGGAGCCCGGCGCCCGGGACTGGACGGGCGAGGCGGCGAGCGGCGAGGCCGACCCGCCGCGGCCTCCGCGACGACCGACCGTCGCGGACGCGGTCGCCGCCCGGGGCGCGGACACGCAGCCGATGCCCGCCGTCGTGGACGCCGACCCGCCGGAGCGGTGCTCTCCGACCCCCGCACCGGCCCTGGTTCCCGCGCTCGTGCCGCTCACCGTCGACGAGGAGGCCGGTGACCGATCCGGCGCTCCGCCCGCCGCCGAGGAGTCGTCTCGACCGGTGCGTGCGGGGCAGCACCGTCTCGTCGACGACGAAGACGGATCGGACGTGGACGCGCACGGCTCGACGGCCGAGTCCGGCCCGGGCGACCGGCGCGCGGCCCGGCAGTGGAGGCCGCGTCACACCGGTGCCGAGGTCGCCGCGGCCGCCCCGGCGAGGGTGGAACCCGGTGCGGACGTCACCGAGTCCGCGGCCGCCGGGGCCCCTGTCGCCTCGGTGGCCCCCGCAGCGTCCGCGGCCGGCCTCGCCGCGTCGCCCGAGCTCGGAGCGACGGATCCGGCAGGCTCGACGTGGCGCGGTCAGAACGGCAGCGACCCGCACGGCAGCGACCCGCACGGCAGCGATCCGACTGCCGACGATCTGGGCGCCGGCGATCCGCACGGCAGCGATCCGAGTGCCGACAATCTGGGCGCCGGCGGTCCGGGCGGCGGCGATCCGCACGGCAGCGATCCGAGTGCCGACGATCTGGGCGCCGGCGGTCCGGGCGGCAGCGATCCGCAGGGCGGCGATCCGCAGGACGGCGGTCCGGGCGGCGGCGATCCGCACGGTAACGACCCGAGTGCCGACGGTCTGGGCGCCGGCGGTCCGGACGGTGGCGATCACGGCCACACCGACGGTCACGTCGTCCCGGACGTCGACGGCGACGAGGACGGCCCGGACGACGGCGCCGCGGACGTGCCCTGCGGCGCCGCGGACGCGCCCGACGGCGCCGCAGATGTTCCCGGTGCCGCGGTCGCGTCGGCCGACCCCGTGCTGCCACCATGGTCGCCCGAGCGGATCGCGGCGAGCGCCGGAACGGGCCAGGACGCCGGGACGGACGCGGACAGCGCCGGCTCGCCGGAGCCCATGTCGTTCGCGGTCCAGCAGGCTCTGGCCGCGCGGGCCGTGCAGCGGGCCAGGGGGCGCCCCGACGTGCCGGACCTGGCCGCCGACGATGTGGTCCCGGTCCCCGTGTCCGACGCCAGGGACCGGCTGCTGTCGGTCCTGCTGACGGATCCGGCCACCGCCGTCGGCGCCACGACCGAGCTCGACGACACGCGCGCGCGGATCGACCAGATCGGGGACGTGCTGCGCCGCCGTCGCGCCGATCTCGCGACGGCCGTGCACCGGCTGCACGCGTCCGGCCTCACCGGTGAGCAGATCGGGGAGCTGGCCGGGCTCGAGTGCGCCGACGTCCAGGAGATCCTGCAGGGGCCGTCCGGCGAGGGCAGCGGCGGCCGCTGATCCGGCCGAGATCGCACGCATGGTGGTGAGCCGGCACCGGTAACCGCCACCGGTGCGATGTCGGCCGGTGCCCGCAGCACGGCCCGCGCCGAGCCCCGCCACCGATGCGATGTCCACGGGCTGCCCGCTCAGCGCGAGGTGGAGCCGCAGCCCGCTCGGCCCCCGAGCACGAACCGCACCCGCTCAGCGGGCGAGCACGAACCGCAGCCCGCTCCCCGGCACGGCCTGCGCGAGCAGCGGCAGGTCGTCGGGCTCGACGACTCCGATGACCGGGTAACCGCCGGTCGTCGGGTGGTCGGCGAGGAACACGACCGGCGGACCGTCCGGCGGCGCCTGCACGGCGCCGGTCACCATCCCCTCGCTGGCCAGCTCGCCCGTGCCGCGCTCCGGGTGCCGGGCCGGCGCGGGTCCCTCGAGGCGCAGGCCGATCCGGTTGCTCGTCGCGCTGACCGTCCACGTGGGACCGGTCAGGGCCCACGAGGGGTCGTCGAACCAGTCGTCGCGCGGTCCGAGGCGCACGCGCACCCGGATCTCCGCCGCCGGGACCGAGACCGGAACCGGCCCGGACGCGGGAGCCGGGCCGTTCGGTGATCCGAGCGGCAGCACGTCGTCGTCGGCGACGGGCGCGGGGCCGAGCGAGGACAGCAGGTCGGTGCTGCGGCTGCCCAGTGCGGGTTCGACGGCGATCCCACCGGACACGCCCAGGTAGACCCGCAGCCCACCGACCGGCGCCCCGATCTCCAGCGTGCCGCCGTCCTGCACCGTGACGGCCTCGTGGGCGGCCACGGGGGAGCCGTCGCGACGGACGGGCGCCGGCGCACCGGTCACCGCCACCGTGACCGTGCCGCGGGCCCGGAAGCGAAGGCCGCCGAACAGCAGCTCCAGCCCGGCCGTGCCAGGAGAGTTCCCGACCAGCCGGTTCGCCAGGTCCAGAGCAGGCCCGTCCAGCGCCCCGGACGGCGGCACGCCGAGGTGCGCGTAGCCCGGCCGCCCGTGGTCCACGACGATCGCCTGCGGCCCGGAGGCGAGCACGTGCAGCGCGTTCACCGCGCCTCGAACCGGACGCGGTCCCCGGGGGACAGGCGGGCGGGCGGGTCAGCCGTCGCGTCGAACATCACGAGATCGGTCCGTCCGAGCAGCCGCCAGCCACCGGGGGAGCGGCGGGGGTACACGCAGCTGTACACGTCGGCGAGGCCGACGGAGCCGGCCGGGACGGCCGGGCGCGAGCTCTCCAGCCGCGGCTGCCGCAGTGGCTCCGGGAGCCCGGACAGGTAGCCGAAGCCGGGCGCGAACCCGCAGAAGTCCACCGTGTACTCGGCCCCGGTGTGCAGCGCGACGACCTCGTCGACGCTCACCCCGGCCGTCGACGCCACGAACTCGAGGTCCTCGCCGTCGTAGACGACCGGGATCGTGTGCAGGGTTCCTGCGGTCTGCCCGGACGACGACGGATCGACCGTGGAGACCGCCGAACGGACCGCCGCCAGGTCGCCGCCCGGCCGCACCGCGACCAGCACCGTGCGAGCCGCCGGGACCAGCTCGACGACGTCCGGCAACGCGGCGTCGCGCAGCGCGGCGGCCGTCGCGGCCACCTCGTCGGCCGTGTCCAGCTCCAGCAGCAACGCCCACCGGCCGCAGGCGCGGACCCGGGGGCGGATCGGCGCCACGCTCAGCCGACGACCCGGTGCAGCAGCGCGGACAGGTGCGGCTGCATCGGCTGCCCCTCCATGGCCCGCTCGTCGACGTAGGCCAGGTCGCCCTGGTTGACGAGCCCGTAGAGGCGCTTCGACCCCTGCACGTCCTTGGCCGACGGCGTGCGCACCACGGCGTCCGTCTCGATCTCCCACGACCGCATGTCGCCCTTGGGGCCGTAGTACATCTCGATGATGCCGGTGGCGTGCGCGATCAAGACCTCGAGGGAGCCGTCCTCCTGGGGGCGCCAGAACCCGGTCTCGCGGGCCGCCGGGCGGATGATCTCGCCGTCCTGGCCGAGCAGCCAGGACCGCGCCTCGTAGGTGAGGAACGGGCGCCCGTCGTGCGCGAACGTGAGCTGCTGTCCGAAGTGGAACGGACCGTCGATCGTCGGGTAGACGACCTCGCCGGTCCCGCGCCAGACACCGACGAGCGGCAGCAGGCCCAGGCACTGCTCGTGCAGGTCGGGCCCCTGCCGCAGGTTGGCGGTGTCGTCCGGGATCGGCAGGTCGTCCCACTGGGGACGGTTGCGTTGCGGGGAGTCGGGCGCTGCGTTCTTCGGGCCGCTGATCGTGGTGGACAGCTCCTCCGGCCCGTCGCCCGGAGCGGGATCGGTCACGCGGTCGGCTCCTCTGCGTTCGGGTCGTCCGTGCCCTGGACGGCGGCCGGCGCAGCAGAGGCGGCCGGCTCCACCACGAACAGCCGTCGCACCAGGTAGCCGGTCCAGACGGCGGTACCCGCCGTGAGCGCGATCAGCAGACCCGTGGAGAACCAGTGCACGGCGCGCCAGCATAGTCGGCACCCCGCAGTGAACGAGGGGGCCCTTCGAGCAATGACGTTGCCCGAAGGGCCCCCTCGTTCGGTGGGGTGGGTGCGGGTCAGGCCACCGCGATCTCGGTCTGGTGCAGGCCGGGACCCTCGGGGCTCAGTTCGGACTGGCCGTTGCCCGAGCGCGACAGCGCCCGGACGGTCCAGCTCCCCGGCGCGGCGAAGAACCGGAAGTTCCCGGACGCCGACGAGACGACCTCGGCCGTGAACTCGCCGGTCGAGTCCAGCAGGCGGACGAACGCCCCGCCGACCGGCTCACCTCCGGAGACGACGCGTCCGGCCAGGACCGTCTCCTTGCTCAGGTCCGTCCCCGCGGGAAGCTCGACGGCCTGGTCGGGTGCAGCACACATGTCACTTCGCTCCCAGCTCGATCGGCACGCCGATCAGCGAGCCGTACTCGGTCCAGCTGCCGTCGTAGTTCTTGACGTCGGCGTGCCCCAGCAGCTCGTGCAGCACGACCCACGTGTGGCTGGAGCGCTCCCCGATGCGGCAGTACGCGATCGTCGGGCGGCCCTCGTCGTAGCCGGCCTCCTTGTAGAGGGCGGCGAGATCGTCGTTCGACTTGAACGTGCCGTCCTCGTTGGCCGCCTTCGACCACGGGATGTTGATCGCGCTCGGGATGTGGCCCGGCCGCTGGGACTGCTCCTGCGGCAGGTGCGCGGGCGCGAGGATCTTCCCGGAGAACTCGTCGGGCGACCGGACGTCGACCAGGTTCTTGGTGTCGATCGCGTCGACGACCTCGTCGCGGAACGCGCGGATCGACGTGTCGGCGTCCTTCGCCGAGTACGTCGTCGCCGGCCGGTCCTTGACGTCGGTGGTCAGCGTGCGGCCGTCGAGCTCCCACTTCTTGCGACCACCGTCGAGCAGGACGACGTTCGTGTGTCCGTAGAGCTTGAACTCCCAGTACGCGTACGCGGCGAACCAGTTGTTGTTGCCCCCGTAGAGCACGACCTTGTCGTCCTGCCCCACGCCCTTGGCGCCGAGCAGCTGCTCGAACTGCTCCTTCGTGACGATGTCGCGGCGGACCGGGTCCTGGAGCTCGTCGGTCCAGTTGACCTTGACGGCACCGGGGATGTGCCCGCCGTCGTACGCGGTCGTGTCCTCGTCGACCTCGAGGAAGACGATTCCGTCGGTGTCCAGGTTCTGCTCCGCCCAGTCGGCGGTGACGAGGACGTCCTCTCGGCTCATGATGCGATTGCTCCCAGATGGTTGTGCGGGTACGGGGTCGTCGTCTGCTCAGGCACCGGACGCGCGCGGCGCGCGCAGCCGGGCCAGCAGGGCGTACATCTCGCAGCCGAGGCAGAAGCCGAAGACCGCGTTCAACAGGGCCGCCACCAGTGCGAACGCCGTGGCGACGAGTCCGAGCACGGTGAGCCCGGACAGGTAGCCGGCCGCGGCGACGACCGTGAAGACCAGCCCGACGGTCTGCGAGAAGCGGACCGGGGCGGCGTCCTCGCGCTCGGCGGGCGGACCCAGCCGGGGCGCGACGAGGAACCGGTACAGGACGCCGTAGGGGGCGAACCGCATACCGGCGACGGAGGCGACGGCGAACACGACGGCCTGTGCCGCCGCGAGCCAGCCGCTCGAGCTGATCAGTACCAGCACGAGGACGACCGACGTCACCGCGGCGGAGAACCGGACGCCACGTGGGTCGAGCCGGAGCTCGGCGCGCACGGGTCCGGGGTCCGTGACGGACATGAACTCGCTCCTGGAGTCGGGGCGCGGCAGGACGCCGCGGAGGTCCTGGGGTCAGGACGCCCGACACAGGCAGCCGGCCAGACGGCACAGATCGACTGTGCGACGTCGGGTCAGCGGCCAGTTCACGGGCGCGATCGTAACCGAAATGACCGGTCAACGGCACCGACGGCGGGTGCGCGCTCGGTCACCCGGCCAGCGCGCTCCGCAGCTCGTCGGCGCTCGGCACGCCGGACACCCGCAGGAGCTCGGCGCCGTCCCGGCCGAACGCGACCGTCGTCGGGGTGCTCATCACGCCGAGCGCGCGGGCGACGTCGACCCGTTCGGCGACGTCGACCTCGACGTGCCGCATGCCGGGATCGCCCGCCGCCATGCCGGCGAGCACCCCCGCCGTCGTCCGGCACGGTGCGCAGACCGGCGACGACAGCTGCAGCAGCAGGAACCGGTCGTCGGTGCCCGGTTGCACGCCGGCGAGCGACCAGCCGTCGACCCCGCGGTCCGACGGCGTGCGCACCCGTCCGGACCGCCGGCGCAGCAGCACACCCACGACGCCGACGACGAGCACGACGACCAGGACCGTGGCGACGCCCGCGACGCTCATCCGGCTCAGCCCTGCGCGCTCGACGACGATGATCGGTCGCCCTCGCCGACGATCAGATCCTTGACCTGGCCGGAGAGCTCCAGCGCGCCGTCGGAGTCGACCCGCAGCGTCGTCGGGGTCACCCGGAACGGCAGCTTGCCCGGGTCGATGAGCAGGGAGAACGTCCTGGTCAGGGCGGCGGTCTCGGCAGCCGTGAGGTCGTCGCCGCCGGTCAGACGGACGTCGCGCGGAGTCAGGCGGATCAGCCCGTCGTTCGTGACCTGCAACGCCGTCAGCACCTCGACCGGCTGCTCGACGCCGCGCACCGTCATCGTCGCGGTGAGCAGTGCCGCGTTGCGCGGATCCAGGCCGCGCAGCGTCGGGTCGCCGCCGTCGAGCACGATCTCGTCGATGTCGTTCGCGTCGACCGTGGCCAGCGACAGCTGCGTGGAACGGGGCACCATCCGCATGACGTCGCCGGAGCCGATCGTGACGACGCTGCGGGCGTCGGTGGCCCGGAACCGGGGGGCCGGGGCCGAGCCGGTCAGCTCGGACCACGGCGCGCGCAGGTCGTGGATCTTCACCTCGACCGCGCGGGATCGCAGCGACCCGACGGGCAGGCGCTCCATCGACACGTCCACCGACCGGTAGCGGCCGGTCGCGGCCTGGGCGAGGAACGAGACGCCGTTGACCCGGACCGACGGGTCCTCCGGCAGCGAGAGCCGGTCGCGCATCTGGCGCGAGATCGTCGACTCGGCGGCGGCCGCGGCCGAGAAGTCGGCGACGACGAGCAGCCCGACGAGCACGACGACGGCGACGATCAGACGCCTCACGTGACCTCCAGCCGGAACCCGTAACCCCTCGAACGGTAGAGAAGCCGCTCGGAGGGCCTGCGGGCGGGCGTCTCTGAACCGATATGGAGTATCGATCAACCATTTTCGCGTGAGCTGCGCCGCGCTCCGCTGACCAGCGGATGACGGCGGGGTATCGTCCACGTATCGAGAGGAGGAGTCATGGAACTGCTCCTGCTGACCACCGTGTCCGACCCCGCGTCCGTGCTCCCGTCACTTGCCCTGCTCCCGCACGGTGTCCGGACGGCCGCCCCCGAGGTGGCCGCGCTGCTGGACGCCGGCCCGCACGACGCCGTGCTCGTCGACGCGCGCACCGATCTCGTCGCGGCCCGCAGCCTGTGCCGGCTGCTCGGCAGCACCGGGACGGACGTTCCGGTCGTCGCCGTGCTGAACGAGGGCGGGCTGGTCGCCGTGTCCGGCGAGTGGGTCGTGGACGAGATCCTGCTGCCGGACACCGGCCCCGCGGAGATCGACGCCCGCCTGCGGCTGCTGCGCTCCCGTCCGGGGAACGAGGCGAACTCCGGCGGCGGGGCGCTCGTGCTCGGCGAGCTGGTGATCGACGAGGCGACCTACTCCGCGCGCCTGCGCGGGCGGCTGCTCGAGCTGACCTACAAGGAGTTCGAGCTGCTCAAGTACCTCGCGCAGCACGCAGGCCGGGTCTTCACCCGCGCGCAGCTGCTGCAGGAGGTCTGGGGCTACGACTTCTTCGGCGGCACCCGCACCGTGGACGTCCACGTCCGGCGGCTGCGGGCCAAGCTCGGCGGCGAGCACGAACAGATGATCGGCACCGTGCGCAACGTCGGGTACAAGTTCGTCCGCCCGTCGCGCAACGGGATGACCGCTCCGCCCGACCCTGATCTCGACGCCGGCGACTCGGCCGCCGACGACCGCGGACCCGAGGTGGGACAAGGGGCGGTCTGAGGCCGGGTTAAGGTCGCCCTCGTGCAACCGCAGGTGTCGGACCGGCTCGCCCCGGACGTCCGCGAGCAGGTCTCCGCTCTGCTGGACGACGCGACCAGGACCGACGGCACGCCGCCGCTGTCCGAGCAGTTCCTGCTGAACCTGCGCGGCACCGACGAGCGCGACGGGCTCCGGCACGTCGTGTCCGGCGGCCCGGACGGCGTCGTCGGCTACGCCCAGCTCGACGACGGGTACGCCGAGATGGTCGTGCACCCGGACGCCCGCGGGAAGGGCACCGGCGGCGAGCTGGCCGCCGTGCTCGAGTCGCTCGTCGGCGGCGACGACGTCGACGGCGGCCCGCGGATCTGGGCGCACGGCGACCTGCCGGCCGCGGCCCACCTGGCCGAACGGCGGGGATACCGGCGCGACCGGGTGCTCTGGCAGATGCGCCGTCCCCTGGAGGGCGGGGACCCGCTGCCCGAGGTGCACCTTCCGGACGGCGTCACGCTGCGTTCGTTCGTCGCCGGCCGCGACGACGAGGAGTTCCTGCGCGTCAACAACGCCGCGTTCGACTGGCATCCCGAGCAGGGCGGGTGGACGCACCACGAGCTCGACGAGCGGATGGGTGAGGACTGGTTCGACGCGGCCGGGTTCCTGCTCGCCACGGACGGTGACGGCCGCCTGCTCGGCTACCACTGGACGAAGGTGCACCCCGCCACGGACGGCGAGCCGGCGATCGGCGAGGTCTACGTGCTCGGGGTCGATCCGGCCGCGCACGGCAAGGGGCTCGGGCGGATGCTGACGCTCGCCGGTCTGCGGCATCTCCGCGATCGCGGACTCGGAGCCGTCCTGCTCTACGTGGAGGCGGACAACGGCCCGGCCGTCCGGGTCTACGAACGGCTCGGTTTCACCGTGCACGCCGCGGACGTCAACTACGCGCGGTGACCTGGCCGGAGCCGGTGTCGCCGTCCGTGTGACGAAGCCGATGACACTGCCGGGCCCGTTCATTCTGCGTTCATGTTGCGTGGGCGCTGTGTCCACCGTGCCCGCTTAGCGTTCCGCCTCGAGCGGCCACCCCGAGCCGCACCGTCCGGCCCGCTCATGGGCCGAGCCGACCACGGAGGAACCAGCAGTGAACACCAAGCGGCGCGCGACCCGGGCGCGACTCGCAGCGATCGGCGTCGCAGCGGCGAGCGCCGTGCTCGTCGCCGGATGTGGCGCTGCCAACGAGGGCGGCGACTCGGGCGGCTCCGGTGGCGCCTCCGGCACGATCTCCGGCGCCGGTGCGACGTCCCAGCAGGCGGCCATGCAGGCGTGGAAGGCGGCCTTCGAGGGTGCCAACAACGGCGCCACCGTCAACTACGACGCCGTCGGCTCCGGCGGTGGCCGTACCCAGTTCGTCGACGGCGGCGTCGCGTTCGCCGGCTCGGACTCGGCGATCAAGGACGACCAGCTCGCCAAGGCCAAGACGCGCTGCGGCGGCCAGCTGATCGAGATCCCGGACTACGTGTCCCCGATCGCGGTGGCCTACAACCTGCCCGGCGTGCAGCAGCTCAACCTGGCGCCGGCCACCGTCGCCGGCATCTTCAAGGGCCAGATCACCACGTGGAACGACCCGAAGATCGCCGCCGACAACCCGGGCGCCCAGCTGCCCGCCACCCGGATCAACCCGGTGCACCGCGCCGACGACTCGGGCACCACGAACAACTTCACCGACTACCTGAACAAGGCCGCCGGCTCGGTCTGGACCGACAAGGCCGCCGACAAGTGGCCGGTCGCCGGCGGCGAGGCCGCGCAGGGCACGTCCGGTGTCCGGGATGCGATCAGCAAGGGCGCGGGCTCGATCGGCTACATCGACGCGAGCCAGGCCGCGCAGCTCGGCAAGGCGAACCTCAAGGTCGGCAACACCTACGTCGGCCCGACCGCCGACGCCGCCGCGAAGATCTTCGAGGAGTCGCAGAAGAAGGAGGGCGGCGACCCGGGGCAGTTCGCCTACACGCTGAACCGGACGGCGAACAACGCCTACCCGGCCGTCCTGGTGTCCTACCTGCTCGCCTGCGGGCAGTACCCGGACGCCGCCCAGGCCGACACGACCAAGGCGTTCCTGAAGTACGTCACCAGCCAGGAGGGTCAGCAGGCCGCGGCGCAGAGCGCCGGTGCCGCGCCGATCCCGGACTCGCTGCGTCAGCAGATCACGCCGGTCATCGACGGGATCAAGGCCGCCAACGGCTGAGCGGGTTGCCTGAGTCTCATGTCATCTAGCCAGGAGGCCCGGGCGGTTGCCACCATGGTGACCGACCGGGCTTCCCGGCTGCTCGTCTCCTCGCACGGGCCGTCCACCCTCTTCCCTCAGGGATCACCACTGTGACCACCACAGAAGCTCCTCCCGAGCGTGCCGCCAGACCGGTCACGCAGCTCGGGGACCGCATCTTCGCCGGCTCGGCCAAGGGCGCCGGGATCCTGATCCTCGTCGTACTGGCCGGGGTCGCGGCGTTCCTGCTCACCGAGTCGTTCCCGGCGTTCGTCGCCCCGGCCTCGGAGACCGACGGCGGCATCGTCGTCTACGTCGCCCCGCTCATCTTCGGAACGCTGGTCAGCGCCCTGATCGCGCTGATCATCGCGACCCCCCTGGCGGTCGCGGTGGCCCTGTTCATCAGCCACTACGCGCCGCGCCGGGTGGCGGCGACGCTGAGCTACGTGGTCGACCTGCTGGCCGCCGTGCCGTCGGTCGTCTACGGGCTGTGGGGCGCGTTCACACTGGCGCCCGCCTCGGTCGGACTTCTCGAGTGGCTCAACAGCTACCTGGGCTGGATCCCGCTGTTCGCCGGCCCGCCCTCGCCGTCCGGCCGCACGATGCTGGTGGTCGGTGTCGTGCTGGCGGTGATGATCCTGCCGATCATCACGGCGGTGACCCGCGAGGTGTTCCTGCAGGCGCCGAAGCTGCACGAGGAGGCCGCGCTCGCGCTCGGCGCCACCCGCTGGGAGATGATCCGGCTGGCCGTCCTGCCGTTCGGGCGCTCCGGCATCATCTCCGGCGCCATGCTCGGCCTGGGTCGCGCGCTCGGCGAGACGATGGCCGTCGCGATCATCCTGTCCGCGTCCGGCGCGATCACGTTCAACCTGATCGGCGTCGCGAACCCGCCGACGATCGCGGCCAACATCGCCCTGCAGTTCCCGGAGGCGTCCGGGATCGACGTCAACGTCCTGATCGCGTCCGGCCTCGTGCTGTTCGTGATCACCCTGCTGGTCAACATGCTGGCGCGCTACATCGTCGAGCGCCGGCGCGAGTTCTCCGGAGCGAACTGAGATGTCCACCGGAACCGACCGCGACCCCACCGTGACCTCCACCGGCGCGAGCGTCCCGCAGACGCAGGACCCGGCCGCGGTCCTCCGTCGCAAGGGCAGCCTGCCCCGGTGGGCGCCCTGGGCGATCCTCGGTGCCTCGCTCGTCGTCGTCGGCGCCGTGCTGGCGGCCACCGGCTTCAGCATCGGTCTGTGGGTCTTCCTGTCGGCGATCGTGTACGGGCTCGTCAGCTACGTGATCTCCCGCGTCGTCGAGGGGGGCCGCAAGGCGGCCGACCGCGTCGTCACGATCGTGGTGACCAGCGCGTTCCTGCTCGCGATGATCCCGCTGGTCTCCGTGCTGTGGACGGTGGTCAGTGCCGGCTTCGCGCGTTTCGACGTCGCGTTCTTCACCGAGTCGATGCGCGGCGTCGTGGGCGCGGGTGGCGGTGCCCTGCACGCTATCCAGGGCACGCTGATCATCACCGCGCTGGCCGCGATCATGGCGATCCCGGTCGGTGTGCTGACCGCGATCTATCTCGTCGAGTACGCCAACAACAGCCGGCTCTCGCGGGCGATCACGTTCTTCGTCGACGTCATGACGGGCATCCCGTCGATCGTCGCGGGTCTGTTCGCCTACGCGCTGTTCGCGATGATCTTCGGGCCGGGCGTCCGGTTCGGGTTCGTCGGTGCGGTCGCGCTGACCGTGCTGATGATCCCGATCGTGGTGCGCTCCACCGAGGAGATGCTCAAGATCGTGCCGAACGACCTGCGCGAGGCCTCCTTCGCCCTGGGCGTCCCGAAGTGGCGCACGATCGTCAAGGTCGTCCTCCCGACGACCGCGGGCGGTATCGCCACCGGCATCACGCTGGCCATCGCCCGCGTCATCGGTGAGACGGCACCGCTGCTCATCGCGGTCGGCTTCACGACCGGGGTGAACCTCAACCCGTTCGACAGCCGGATGGCCACGCTGCCGGTGTTCGCCTACACGTCGTACCAGTCGCCGGGCTTCCCGCCGGAGCCGTCGATCGACAGAGCATGGACCGCCGCCCTGGTCCTGATGCTGATCGTGATGCTGCTGAACATCGTCGCCCGCATCATCTCCCGCCTGTTCGCGCCGAAGACCCGATAAGGACCCCTGATGGGCAAGAGCATCGACGCCAAGAGCCTGAACATCTACTACGGCTCGTTCCTCGCGGTCGAGGACGTCAACCTGAAGATCCAGCCGACGACCGTCACGGCCCTGATCGGGCCGTCCGGCTGCGGGAAGTCGACGTTCCTGCGCTCGATCAACCGCATGCACGAGAACATCCCCGGCGCCTACGTCGAGGGCTCCCTGGAGCTCGACGGCCAGGACCTCTACGGCGCGAACGTCGACCCGGTCGGCGTCCGCCGCCAGATCGGCATGGTGTTCCAGCGCCCGAACCCGTTCCCCACGATGTCCATCTACGACAACGTGATCGCGGGCATGAAGCTGAACAACAAGAAGGCGTCCAAGAGCGAGTTCGACGACACGGTCGAGCGTTCGCTGCGTGGCGCCAACCTCTGGAACGAGGTCAAGGACCGCCTGGACAAGCCGGGCTCCGGCCTGTCCGGTGGTCAGCAGCAGCGTCTCTGCATCGCCCGCGCGATCGCGGTGCAGCCCGACGTGCTGCTGATGGACGAGCCGTGCTCCGCGCTCGACCCGATCTCCACGCTCGCGATCGAGGACCTGATCAACGAGCTGAAGACGGACTACACGATCGTCATCGTCACGCACAACATGCAGCAGGCCGCGCGCGTCAGCGACTTCACCGGCTTCTTCAACATCGAGGGCACCGGCAAGCCCGGCAAGCTCGTCGAGATGGACGAGACGAAGACGATCTTCTCGCAGCCGAAGCGCAAGGAGACCGAGGACTACGTGTCCGGCCGGTTCGGCTGATCCGTCCGCATCACCCCGCCGGCGGCGGGCCGGGCGGCCTCAGAGAGGCAGGCTGTCCGGCTCGCTGCCGGTGACCGCGTAGACGACGTGGCGCACGAGGTCCACGGCCTGGTCGGCGTAGCGCTCGTGGAAGCGGGCCAGCAGCGCGGCGTCCACGGCGGCGGGCACGCCGTCCGTCCAGTCGTCGCCGAACAGCACCTCGAACACGTGCCGGTGCATCGCGTCGACGGCCTCGTCGTCCGTCGCGAGTTCGGTGGCGAGCACGACGTTGCGGGTCCGCAGCACGGTCATCGCCTTGTCGCCCATCGCGGCCACCAGCACCCCGTAGTCACGGAACACCGGCCGCGCGGCCTGCGGCAGTGCCGGAGCGGGCGCCCGTCGCACCACCACGCGGGCGACGTGCTCGGCCAGATCGCCCATCCGCTCCAGCACGTGCGAGCAGCGCAGGGCGCTGACGACCTCCCGCAGCGGACCCACGACCGGCTGGTGGATCGACATCGTCTCGACGGCCAGCTTCTCGATCCGCGACCGCAGGTCGTCGATCACGTGGTCGTTCTCGACGACCTGCTCGGCCATCCGCACCCGTCCCTCGACGAGCGCCGCGGACGCCTTCCGGAACGCCGCGTCGACGTGCGGGCCCATCTCGTCGAGCAGGGTCTGCAGGTCGGCGAGATTGTCGTCGAGAGTCTCCCTGCGCACCCGGTGACCCTAGGCAGGTGACGGGGCGGTGAACCGCCCCTGGCCGGTGAACGATGGGCGAACGCCCGGCGCGCCGGCCGGCATGTCAGGCCGCCCGCCGCAGCCCGAGCCGCAGTTCGACGGAGTAGCGGTGCTTGCCGCCGAGAACGTTGCTGCGCACCTCGGTCACCTCGACCCACTCGACGTGCTCGCGCGGTCCGGCGGCACGGGACACACCCTCGTCGATCGCCGCGTCGACACTCTCGTCCGACGTCCCGACGACCTCGGCCACGTGGCCGCGCGTCCGGACGCCCGAGGTCGTGACGTCGTCGCCTGCGTGGGTCCGCGTGCTCATGCCACGGAAGTGCCCCACCGCGACAACCACCAAACGTGGCCGATGTACCGCTCGGCGACCGTTCGTCGTCAGACGGTGAGCGGTCCCGGCATCTGCCCGGTCACGACGTACACGATCCGCCTGGCGACGGCGACGGCGTGATCGGCGTAACGCTCGTAGAAGCGCGCCAGGAGGGCGACGTCCACCGCGGCGGAGACGCCGTGCGTCCAGTTGCGGTCCATCAGCACGGTGAACATGTGCTTGTGGAGGTCGTCCATCGCATCGTCGTCCGACTCGAGCTCGCCCGCGGTCTCCAGGTCCCGGCTGCGGATGACCTGGCCGGCCTTCTCGGCGAGGCGGACTCCGACCGTGCCCATCTCGGCGAAGTACGGCTTGATCTCGTCCGGGAGCACCGACTGGGGGTGGCGGCGGCGCGCGGCCTGTGCGACGTGCAGCGCGAGGTCGCCCATCCGCTCGATGTCGCCTGCGCCGTGGATCGCCGCCACGACGATCCGCAGGTCGGTCGCCACCGGAGCCTGCAGCGCGAGCAGCCCGAACGCGCGGTGCTCGGCGGCCGCCCGGACGTCGTCGATGCCGGTGTCCTCGGAGATGACCTCCTCGGCGAGCTGGAGATCGGCCTCGAGCAGCGACCGCGTGGCCTTGCGCATGGCTGCGGCGACGTCGTCGCACATCCCGGCGAGTCCGGTCGCCAGGTCGTCGAGTTGTTCCTGGTAGGCGTCGCGCATGGGACGAGGGTAGTCGCGGCACGTCGAAGGGGCAGCAGGTCCCGGTGAACCCGTCGTGAACGGTGGGCGTCGTGACGCCCGTTCCGGCTCAGCCGCAGTCCGCCGTCTGGCCGGTCTGGACGGCGGGTGCACCCATCGACGCCACACCGGGGAACGACGCTCCGAGCACCAGCTGCAGCGTCCCCGTCGCACCGGGGTCGGGCTCCTGGCGTGCACCGGGGACGCTCCCGCCCAGCACGGCCGCCGCGTCCGCGCGGTCCGGCGAGAAGCGGATCACGGTGTCCGGCCCCGGCGGAGCGTCACCGACCTCGCCGATCACGTACCCCTGCGCGCGCAGTGCGGTCGCCATCGTGTCGGCGAGCCCGGTCTGGCCCGCGGCGTTGCGCACGTCCACGACCGTGCCCTGGGCGAGCAGCGGCGTCCCGCCCCGCTGCGCGGGCACGGCGAACTCCGGCGGCAGCGGCTCGTGCTTCTGCAGTGCCGTGAACAGGTCCGACGAGTCGCTGCGGTTGAGCTCGAGGTGCCCACGGGTGTTCGGCAGCTCGCTGACCGGGACCGAGACGAACGGCGGGGCCGCGTCGTCCCCGGACGTCAGCGACAGCGAGCGGGACAGCACCAGCAGGTCCCCGGCCTCCGCGCCGTCGACGGTCAGCGCGCCGGGCAGGGCCCTCGCGATCCGGTCGGACGCGCCGGGGGCCAGCAGCGACGTCGTGGACAGCGCGTTCTCCAGGACCGACGACAGGATGCGCTGCTGGCGGCGGACCCGGTCGACCGGCGAGGTGTCGTCGACGCCGGTCGCGGCCGCGAACCGTCCGGCCTCCGTTCCGCCGAGGACGGTCTCGCCGGGCCGGGTCACCACCGGGCCCAGCGCGCGGTCGACGACCGGGCGCTCGGTGCACACCCCGACCCCGCGCACGGAGTCGACGATCGCGTTCACGCCGTTCATGTCGAACGCGACGAACCGGGTCACGGACAGGCCGGTCACCTGCTGTGCGACGCCGACGGCGCACTTCGGCCCACCGACGTCGTATGCGGAGCTGAGCGCCGTCCTCGACTCGGCGGGCACGGTGTCGCCGTAGGTCCCGGTCGCGCCGTCCCAGCGCTGGCACGGTGGCCGGGCCACCTCGAGGTTCGCCGGGAAGCCGAGCGTGACGGCGGGCGCACCGTTGGCGGGCAGGTGCACGAGCACGGCCGTGTCCGCGCGGGCCGCCTCGGGCACGCCTGCGCGGTCGGCGGGCAGGCCTAGGACCAGGACGTTCTCGTCGCCCGCCTGCGTCGACCGGGACGAGATCGCGTCCGACTGCGGGTCGAGCGCGGCGACGGTCCGGATGCCGTTCTCGACGGTCTGGCGGGACGTGAAGCCGGCCGCGCACGCGACGAACACGAGCACGGCGACCACCGCGACGCCGATCCGGAGCGTCCGACGACCGGGACCGGCGGGTGGAGGCGGGTCGTCGTCGCCCGGTGTCGCGGACGTGGACTCTCCTGGCGGGTCGTCGTCGACCGGCGTCCTGCGTCCCGGACGTCGCCGGGGGGCCGGGCGGGTGGACCTGCGGCGCTCGCGTGTCGGTGCGGCGGCGTCCGCGCCGTCCGGCCCGTCGAGATGGTCCGCGCCGTCCAGGTCGTCGGGGCCGCCCCGGTGGTCGACGTCGTCCGGCGCCGCGGGCCTGGACCGGATCGCGTCCGGCCGGGCACGGCCGGCATCGGACCCGGCCGTCGGCCCGGCGGCGGACACGGGCGCCGTGCCCCGCCGCCCGTCGGGCGCCTGCTCCCGAGCCGCGGCAGCACGACCGGTCGCGGGCCGTGACGCCCTGTCCGCGGGATCCGGCCGTCCGTCGACCTCCGGTGCGTCGACGGGCGACCCGGGCGGTGCCGGGGGCGGTGTCGCATCCCGAGCTGCGACCGGTGGTCCACCTGCCCGCGGTGTTCCGGCGGTACGCGACCCGGCCTCCGGTGCGGCGGCCGGCCGATGTCCGCCCTCTCCCTGCACGGCCGACCGGTGCCCGCCGTCCGGCGGCGTCACAGGTCGGGCTGTCGCGTCCGGCGGCGGGGGCATCGGCGGCGCAGGCATCGGCGGCGCGGACGGCGGCCCCGCGGCCCGCGGTGGAACGACCGGGCGCTCACGGGTGGGCGGCTCGTCGGCCTGCGGTTCCGGTCCGCCCTCCCGGGCCCGGCGGCGGGGGGTGACCGGCATGACCTCGGTGTGGCGGGAGTCGGCTGCGCCCCGTCGCCGGCCGGGGGCACCGGACGCGGGCGGCTCCCCGGACACGTCCGGGCGCTCCACCGGCACGGACGGGAGCGCGTCGGTCCGCTCGGAGACCGGATCCCGGGTCGTCCCGGGCGGCGGCTCCGGTCCGCGGTCCCGGTCGTCTCGCGGCGGACGGTCCGTCCCGGCGGGGCGGTCGGCGGCCGACCGCCCGTTCCGGCCGCGTCGGCGCGGGCTGCGGCCGTCCGCACCCGGGTCCCCGGACTCCGGTGCGTCCTGCGGGGCACCGCGGCGACGGGCCCGCGGCGGCCACGGCCGCTCCTCGTCGCGCGGGGTGTCCACGTCACGCAGGCCGTAGCGGTCGAGCACGTCGTCCCCGGTTCCGGTCGACGCATCGCCGTCCGCGGGCCCGTCCACCGGCGGGGCGTCGTCGGTGCGGGTACGACGGGACCGGCGCGGTGCATCGTCCGGACCGTTGTGCACCACTGCCTCCTCCCGCGCTGGTACCGGGACGTGCGGCTCGCGCACGGGGCGGGGGAGCGCGCACGCACGGGACGTTCCGGTCTCCAGGGCCGGAGCTACCGACGAGCTTACGGAGCGGACAGCCGTGCGGCGGTTCCGGGGCGCGTGCCCGGCGCGGGAGGCTGGGGAATGGATCGGCGCGCACCGGCCGCCCCGGCCAGCCGGACCCGGCCGGCCCTGCGGTAGGCGACGGCGTTCCGTCCGGCCTGCTTCGCCGTGTACAGCAGCAGGTCCGCGTCGGCGACGAGTGCGTCGACCTCGGCCACCGTGGCCGGTGCCTGCGCGATCCCGACGCTGATCGTGAGCCGCAGGTCCGGATGCATCGCCGACCAGTCGTGCTCGGAGATCCGCTCGCGGGCCGCCTCGCAGATCCGCACGCCGTCGTCGAGATCGCGGTCCGGCAGCACCAGGGCGAACTCCTCGCCGCCGTAGCGGGCGCAGAACGCGCCCTCCGGGAGCGCCCGGCCCAGCTCGACGACCATGCGCTGCAGGACCCGGTCCCCGAACGGGTGCCCGTGCGTGTCGTTGACCTGCTTGAAGTGGTCGATGTCGGCGAGCGCCAGGCACAGCCCGCCCGCCCCGCCGGGCGCGACGAGAGCGGCGAGGCGCTCGTCGAGGTACCGACGGTTGTAGCTGGCGGTCAGGGCGTCCCGCCTGCTCTGCTCGTGTGCCTCGGCGTGCTCGCGGCGGAGACGGTCGAGCTCGTCCTGCGGCTCGCGGGTACCGGACCGCTCCCCGTGCAGCAGGCGCACGGCCTCGCGCAGGTGCCGGTAGGCGGGCTCCCAGTCGCCGTGGGCGGCAAGTCGCTCGGCGGCGGCCGTGTGCAGAGCCGCGCGTGCCGCAGGCGGTCCGGCCGCGACGCCCCCGTTGTCCGTGCCGGACTGGTCACCGTGGTCGACGGGGTGCGCGGTCATCGGCATCTCCCATCGGCGTGGTGGTTCGGAGGCCGCGGGCGCCGCCTGCACGGCGGGCCGTACCTTCCACGCTGCGTCGGTCATCACCACCTCCGGGGTCGCCCGTGTGTTCGGCGGTGCGGAAGTGACTCTTGAGACGAGCGGCTCGATCGCACCCGAACGCGTGTCCGGATGCTCAGCCGCCCGAGTGTTCCACCTCGGCCGCGAACGGCACCGAGGGGTCGTCGGCGTCGTCCAGCCAGTGCTCCGGCAGGACGACCCTGCCCGGTGATCCCTGACGGCCGCGCGGCCCGTCCGCCTCGGCCGGGAACGGCTCGTCCGGGTCGAGTGTGGACAGGAGCTCGTCCAGCTCGTCCAGCGAGGACACCATGCCGAGGCGGCGACGGACGTCCGGACCGACCGGGAAGCCCTTGAGGTACCACGCGATGTGCTTGCGGACGTCGCGGATCCCCTTGTCCGGGCCCATGTGCTCGCAGAGCAGCTCGGCGTGGCGGCGCAGCGTCGTCGTCACCCGTCCGAGGCTCGGTGCGTCCGGCAGCGGACGTCCGGCGAACGCGGCCTCCAGGTCGCCGAACAGCCACGGACGTCCGAGGCAGCCCCTGCCGACCACGACGCCGTCGCACCCGGTGCGGGCGACCATGTCCAGCGCGTCCGCGGCGCAGAAGATGTCGCCGTTGCCCAGGACCGGGATGTTCGACGGCACGTGCTCCCGCAGCCGCGCGATCGCCGACCAGTCCGCGGTGCCGGAGTACCGCTGCGCCGCCGTGCGCGCGTGCAGCGCGACGGCCACCGCGCCCTGGTCGGCCGCGATCCGGCCGGCCTCGAGGTAGGTGTGATGGTCGTCGTCGATCCCGATCCGCATCTTCACGGTGACCGGGCGGCCGTCGGCGCCATCGACGGCCGCCCGCACGATCCGCTCGAACAGCTTGCGCTTGAACGGCAGCGCGGCGCCGCCGCCCTTCCTGGTCACCTTCGGCACCGGGCAGCCGAAGTTCATGTCGACGTGGTCGGCCAGATCCTGCTCGGCGATCATCCGCGCGGCCGTGAACATGGCGTCCGGGTCGACGCCGTAGAGCTGCATCGAGCGCGGGTGCTCGTCGCCGTCGAACGCGATCATGCGGAACGTCAGCGGGTTGCGCTCGACGAGCCCGCGCGAGGTGATCATCTCGCAGACGTAGAAGCCGGCGCCCTGCTCGCGGCACAGCCGTCGGAACCCGGGGTTGGTGATGCCGGCCATCGGCGCGAGCACCACCGGGGTCGCGACCTCGTAGGGCCCGATGCGCAACGGTGGCAGCACCCGCCCGCGGGTCTGGGTCCGCTCGTCGCGGAGCACGTCCTGCACGGTCACGCGGCCATTGTCCCCCGGGTCAGAACCCGACGTCGACGCAGGCCGGACGTGCGCCCGCCGTTCCCGCCTTCCCCGGCTCGGTCTTCGTCGGCATCTCGTGGATGATCACCGACCGTGCCCGCCGGTCGTCCGGGAACGTCCAGGGCACGGTGCTGGTGGCCGTCCCGGCGCCCTGCGCGTCGGTCGTGAGGTCCAACCAGATCTCGTTCGACGGGTTCGCGTACGCCGGATCGACGCTCGGCGTCACCGGGTCCTGCCGCATCTGGAAGTGCGGGCCGGCCGCGTCGCCGGTCGCTCCGCACGGTTTCGCGTGGGCGTGCGCGCCGTACATCGCGTTCGGGTTCAGGCCGCTGACGGTGAGAGTGGTCGTGGTGGAGCCGTCGCCCGACGACGCGTCGACCGTCGCCTTCGCTCCGACCGGCACCCGAGCCGTGTCGTAGGTGAATGCCGGCCCGGAACCGGACGCGAACGTCGCCGAGACCTGCGTGGCCCCGTCCCCGGTGGTCGAGGTGCTCCCGGCGTCGGAGCCGCAGGCGGCGAGGAGTCCGGCCGTACCGAGGAGCAGAACGAATCGGATGGGTCGGTGAAGAGTGCGCATCGGGGACAGTCTGCCCTACACGTCGTAACTCACTACGGCAGATGGTCCACCGTCGTCGGTCCGTTCTCGCCGAGATGCGACTCATCGCGACTTGTCGATCACCAGACAGCAATGACGCTCATCTCGACGGGCCGCGATCGGCCCGAGCGCGGCACACCGACACTCTCCGAGTTGTCAGGTCGCCTCCGGCAACGGTGAGTAGCATGGAGGGTGTCGTTGCGAGAGGGGGTCGGCATCGTCGCCGTGCTGCCTCGAACCGGGTGGGTCTTCGACCAGCAGGGCTCCGTGCCCGACGCCACGGTCGACGACGAACCGGTGATCCGCCGGGCGTGCTCTGCGGATCAGAGGGGCCTCTAGCTCAATCGGCAGAGCAGCGGACTTTTAATCCGCGGGTTCGGGGTTCGATCCCCCGGGGGCCCACCATCCTCGCTGGTCACAGCGTTGGATCCATACCCGGACCAAGATCCAAGACACCTTTTGGGTCACTTTCGTCCGTCGGGTCGAACAGCCCTTCCAGCACCTCGGCGGTCTGACGGTCGGTGAGCCGCCGCCTCCGGCGGCGCGGGGGCCGGCCACGCCGGCCCCGTCGCTCGCTCACTACACCTCCGGCCCGTTCGCGGCGCCGGGGCCGGCTACCCGGCCCCCGCTACGCGGACGGCGCTGCTCTTCATCGAGCCGATCACGCAGCGGCACGCACCAGGCGAAGCTGGCCGATCTCGGACACGTTCTTGGCCAACTCGGTGTTCAACCACGCCAGGGTGTGCCCGACCGTCAGATCCGTTCCCACTTGCCACGGGAACGTCGCTCCGGCATCCAGATCCTCATCGACCAACCCGTCGAGCACATCGACCCACTCAGCACTCAGATCGCGCAGCCACTCCACTGTCGAAGCCGCGCCACCTGGCCACGTGACCTCCGTCCGCTCGCGAGGGGTGCGCTGCCGCATGTGATCGATCGTCACCGACCACCACCAGCCGATGTGCCACGTGATCCAGGCGA
Organism: Pseudonocardia endophytica; assembly: GCF_004339565.1. GTDB lineage: Bacteria > Actinomycetota > Actinomycetes > Mycobacteriales > Pseudonocardiaceae > Pseudonocardia > Pseudonocardia endophytica. Next base: position 3,153,088 of record NZ_SMFZ01000001.1, on the reverse strand, counting down.
TGGTCGGAACCGGAACCGGATCCAACTCCTCCTCAGACCAGTCCGGGAGCCAATGCCCGTCCTCGGACCGGTGCACCGTCCAACAGGTCTTCGCTGGCTGCCACAGCGTGTCCGCTTCATTGAGACGATCGAGGTGGTACTCGAACAGCGACCACGTCAGATCGAACTGCCAGCGCAACAAAGACACACGTGATGTCGGCATTGTCCGATCTTGTCAGCGTCACCCTCCGCGGTGCGCCCAGGTTTCACAGGTCCACCCCGGAGACGATCCGGGCGCTGCCCGAGACCCGACACCGCTCGGGGATCAGGGAACAGCGGGCTGGTGACCTCCTCTCGGCGCGCCGAGACGGCAGCCAGCCCGAGGGGCGGGGTGCAAGGCTGGACTGAGTACCTTGCACCCCACCCCTCGGGCTGGCAGGGATGAACCCGCGCCGCGAGGAGATCACCAGCAGGCCGGGCGCGTGGGGGAGAAGCCCCCGCGTGGGACGCTCTTGGGACACGAAACGGCGTGACAGGGCCGGAATCGACCCCGAACGTCCACCACTCTGCGGGTGGAAAATCCCAGGTCACGCGGGATATCAGTGCCCATCCGTCAGCACGGCGCCAGACTCGGCGGGTTCGGGGTTCGATCCCCCGGGGGCCCACCATTCTCACCAGGACGTTCAGCGCGGTGATGGTTGCTGTGTACACGCCATCGGCGACGAAGCCCCGCCTTTGGAAGGCGGGGTCTGGGATTCGATTCCGCTCGTCTTCATCGCTGCTGACCGGCGCGGTCGACGCCGATGTCGACCGGGCGATCGGAGGGCCCGGTGCGGGTCACGGTCCCGGATGGGCACGTGCATGGGTGACCAGGGCGTGCGCAGCGGAGCGTGCACCGGTCGCCGCGTCGGTCTCGTCGACGATGGCGTGGCTGACGAAGGCGCCCTCGTGCAGGCTGAGTAACTGGCCAGCCGTGGCGTCGGGATCGTGGGCGCCGGCCTGGGAGAGGAGATCCCGGAACAGGTCGCGCAGCCAGGTCTTCTCTGCGACGACGAGTTGACGGCCGGGGTGGTCGGGGTCGGGGAGCTCGGCGAAGGCATTGACGAAGCTGCAGCCCCGGCCGTGCGGGACCAGAAACTCCGGCAGCACGTCGAACGGCGCCAGGACCTGCGCTACCGGGTCCGCGCCGACGGCCTCGAGACGGGCGAGGACCAGCTCGCGCCAGCGTCGGTCACGAGCAGCCAGGTAGGCCACGACCAGCGCGTCCTTGGAGCCGAAGCGGTCGTAGAGGGTTCGTTTGGTGACGCCGGACTCGGCCGCGATGGTGTCCACTCCGACGGCGTGGATCCCGCGCCAGTAGAACAGCTCGGAGGCGACGTCGAGGATCCGCTGGGCGCCAGGGGTCAAGTGCTGCTCCGAGCCGCCGGCGCTGCCGGTATCGCCGTCCACCACGTCGGACCCCCTTGACTTCACAGATCTGTGTACCTAGCGTTCGGCACACTCTAACTTCACAGATCAGTGTAGGAGGTGGCGATGCGACGACGTCTGAGCCGACTGGTCTCGGCCGTGCGCGACTTCGGCTTCGGGGTCCATGCCGGTCATGCGATCCGCCACGGCGTCCCCGTCCGTGGTCGTCCCGGGGCAGGTGGCCATGAGCATGGCGGTCCGGGCGGTGGTCCGTTCCTGCACTGGGTCCCGGACCGTGCCGGCGGACTACGGCTGGCGGGCGACTACGTGCCGGAGGAGTGCGCGCGGTGTACGCACTCCGGATCGCGCCGTCTGTGACGCGGACGCCGCGCCGACTGGCCGTCGCACCGACCTGCTCGCCGCCGCGCCCCCGTCCTTGCCGCAGGTCACGGGTCCTCGACCGACGCGACGACGTAGCGCTTGACGTCCGCGTCGAGGATCTTCGCTGCGGTGCCGGAGTCGGGTCCGGAGCCGCGGAAGGCGAGCAGTTCCCGCTCGGTCTCCCACCGCTCGAACACGTTCACCCGCGCCGGGTCGAGCGAGTCGGCCGTCATGGCGAAGTCCAGGCATCCGGGCGCGTTGCGCGCCAGGGAGACCGCCGTCGTCCCGTCGGCCACGAACGCGTCGCGCTCTGTCGGTTCGACGACGAGGTACCCGGCAATGATCAGCATGTGGGGTGGACCGGCGTCGCCGCCGGAAGTCATCGCGCCTCGTGACCCGGATCACCGTTGAGTGTGCCGCGACGGCCGGGTGTCCAGTGGATGTCGAGACGACGTCGACGGGGAGTGGACCATGCGGCACAGCGCGATCGTGTACTTCAGCTCGTACGGGTTGTCGCTGCTCGGAGCGGGCATCTCGAGCGTCGTCATGCCGTTGCTCGTGCTCGCGCGCACCGGCGACGTGCTGGCCGCCGGGGTGCTGGCGACGGTGGCCACGGCCGCCTCCGCCGCGACCGGGATCGTGTCCGGCCTGCTGGTCGACCGGTTCAACCGGCGCACGGTCTCCGTGGTGTCCAACGCCCTCTCGGCGCTCTCCGTCGCCACCCTCCCGCTGGTCGACGTCCTGTGGGGACTCGACATGACGTGGTTCGTCGCGCTCGCGCTGGTCGGCGCCGTGATCCGGGTACCGGGCATGACCGCGCACGAAACGCTGCTCCCGGCGCTGATCCGGGCCGGGGGAGGGCGCCTGGACCGCATGATCGCGACCCGGGAGACCGTCGGCAACGTCCTGCTGCTCGGCGGCCCAGGGCTCGGCGGCCTGTTCGTCTGGCTGTTCGGGACGACGTCCGCGCTGATGCTGGCGACCGCGTCGCTGAGCCTGCTCGCCGCCGCGTCGACGCTCCTGCTCGATCCGCGCGCGGGCGCCGTCGAGAAGGTGGTGCCGGCGGCCGGCAACGCGTTGAAGCGGGCCGTCACCGACCTCGCCGTCTCGTGGCGGTTCCTGGTCCGCAGCCGGATCGTCCTCGGATCGACGCTGATCACGGCCGTGTTCGCGGCGGTGATCAGCTCGCTGCAGACGACGCTGATGCCGGCCTTCTTCACGCGGGAGGACCTGCCCGCGCTGGCCGGGCTGACGCTGAGCGCACTGTCCGCGGGCAGCATCGCCGGGTCCGCGCTCTACGCCGTCTCGGCCGGGCGGGTCCGGCGCAGGACCTGGTTCGTGATCGGGATGGCCGGCACGCTCGTCGGCTTCGCCGCCGTCGGAAGCATGGCGTCGCCGTGGGTGGTGCTCGGGGCCGCCGCGTTCGTCGGCCTCACCAACGGGCCGGCGGGCGCGCTGCTCGGCGTCCTGACCGTGGAGGCGACGCCGGACGAGATGCGCGGCCGGGTACTCGGCGCCCAGAACACGCTCGTGCTCTCCGCGCCCGCCCTGACCAGCGCTCCGATCGCCGCGATCGCCGCGGGAGCCGGTCTGGAGACGGCCGGCATGGTGCTCGCCGCGCTCGTCGCCGTCACGTCCGTCGCCGCCCTGCTCGCCCCGGCGTTCCGGTCACTCGACGAGGAGAGGGCGCCGGAGTTCGTCGGCGTCAGGTAGGTGACGCCAGCGCCGGGATCTCCGGATGGTCGAGCAGTGCTTCGACGACGGCGTCCACCGCGGCCCGCAACGCCGTCTCCCGTCGCACGACGACGGCGACGTTGCGGTGCACCGGCGTCGTCAGCTCCCGGGTGACGACGCTGTGCCCCGGCGCGACGGCCAGCGCGGGCAGCAGCGCCACCGACCGGCCGGCCTCGACGTGCCGGATCGCCAGCAGGTAGTTCGCGAACCGGCACGCCACGCGCGGCTCGAAGCCCGACTCGCGGCACAGCCGTTGCAGCAACTCCGCCATGTACGTGCCGGCCCGGTCGCACGCCCACACCTGGTCCGCGCACGCGGCCAGGTCGACGACCCGCCGTCGGGCCAGCGGATGGTCCGGCGGCAGGACGAGCACCACCTGGTCGACGCCGAGCGGGACGATCTCCAGGTCGCGGTCCCACGGGAAGCGCACGTAGTCGGTCGTCGTCACGACGACGTCCAGGTCGCCCGCGTGCAGCGCCTGCCCGCTCTCGTGCGGCTCGGACTCGACGAGCTCGACGTGCAGGTGCGGATGCGAGTCGGCCAGCCGCGCGGCGGCCGGGACGGCCAGCGGGTGGATCGCGCTCTGGAACGCGCCGAGCCGCACGGTGCCGATCGGCTCGTCGTTCAGCGCGCGCAGCTCGGCCTCCGCCTCGGCCATCCGGTCGAGGATGTCGCGGCCACGACGGGCCAGCGCGACGCCGGTCCGGGTCAGCCGCACCCGTCGACCCGTGCGTTCCAGCAGGTGGCTGCGGGTCTCGGTCTCGAGCACGCCGAGCTGCTGGGACACCGTCGACGGGCTCAGGTGCAGCGTCTCGGCCACGGCGCGGACCGTGCCGAGGCTGTCGAGCAGGCCGAGCAGCTGCAGACGCCAGGGATTCAGCACCCGGTCATTGTGCGGCTCCGTCGAACAGTCACGTGGAGAACGTGTGATGGACGCGCACGCCGAGGAGTTCCTACCGTCGACGTCATGCCGGACGAGACCGCCCACCTGATCCGCTACTCCGGCCGCGGCTCCTTCAGCCCCGGCGTCGCCGACCGCGCGACCGGATGCACGGTCGTCACCGAGGACGGACGCGAGCTGCTCGACTTCACGTCAGGGCAGATGAGCGCGATCCTCGGCCACGCGCACCCGGAGATCGTCGCGACCGTCCGTGACCAGGTCGAACGCCTCGACCACCTGTACAGCGGCATGCTCAGCCGCCCGGTGATCGACCTCGCGCGGCGGCTCGCCGGGACGCTGCCGGAGCAGCTCGACAAGGCCATGCTGTTGACGACGGGTGCGGAGTCGAACGAGGCCGCGCTGCGGATGGCGAAGCTCGTCACCGGTGGCCACGAGATCGTCTCGTTCGCGCGGTCCTGGCACGGCATGACCCAGGGCGCGGCGAACGCGACGTACGTCGCGGGGCGTGCCGGGTACGGCCCCACCGCTCCCGGCAACTTCGCGTTGCCGGTGCCCGACCGGTTCCGCCCGGACGTCGTCGACGCGAACGGCGACCTGGACTGGCGCCGCCAGCTCGACCTCGGCTTCTCCCTGATCGACGCGCAGTCCACCGGCAACCTCGCGGCGTGCCTCGTCGAACCGATCCTGAGCTCCGGCGGCGTCGTCGACCTGCCGCCCGGCTACCTCGCCGCGCTGCAGGAGAAGTGCCGCGAGCGGGGCATGCTGCTGATCGTCGACGAGGCGCAGACCGGCCTGTGCCGCACCGGCGACTGGTACGCGTTCCAGCGCGACGGCGTCGTGCCGGACATCCTCACGCTGTCCAAGACGCTCGGTGCCGGACTCCCGCTGGCGGCCGTGCTGACCAGCGCGGAGATCGAGCAGGAGTCGCACGACCGCGGGTTCCTGTTCTTCACCACCCACGTGAACGACCCGCTGCCGGCCGCCGTCGGCAACACCGTCCTGGACGTGCTGATCCGCGACCGCCTCGACCTGCGCGCGGCCGAGCTGGGGGAGCGGCTGCGTCTCGGCCTGGAGAAGCTGGCCGGCGAGCACCCCGTGATCGGCGACATCCGGGGCCGCGGTCTGCTGGTCGGGCTGGAACTGGTCGCCGACGACGCGGACGAGCGCGGCGCCGCCGTCACCCGCCGGTGCGCCGAGCTCGGCCTGCACATGAACATCGTTCAGCTGCCCGGCATGGGTGGCACGTTCCGCATCGCGCCACCGCTGACCGCGACCGACGCCGAGATCGACCGCGGGCTGGAGATCCTGGACCAGGCGTTGTCCGACGCCGGCTGAGCTCGGGCGCCACGGGCCGGTGGCCGTGGTCGCCCCGGGTTCGGCACGGGGGTATCGCCTTGTGCTCGTCGCACCCCGATGGCGGGGAGTGTCGTTGACCACGGAGGGGAGAGCGAACGGCCTGCTCCCCGACCCCGCTGTGAGGAGTTCCCCATGGGCGCCATGAGCCCGACGCACTGGCTGATCGTGATCGGCGTGCTCGTCCTGCTGTTCGGTGCGAAGAAGCTGCCGCAGATGGCCCGTTCCGTCGGGCAGTCCGCTCGCGTGTTCAAGGGCGAGATGAAGGGCCTGCGCGACGACGAGGAGAAGGCCGATCAGGCCGACACCACCGCCGCGGCCCCGGCCCAGGTCGAGGCCGCGCAGCCGCAGGCGGCGGCACCGGCCACCGCGCCGGCCGCCGAGCGTCCCGCCGCCTGAGATGCCCGTCCTCCGGACGCCGCGGTCGCGTCGCCGGTCGAACCCGCGCGGCGAGATGACGCTGATCCACCATCTCTACGAGCTGCGCAACCGGCTGGGGATCGCGCTCGTCGCGATCGTCGTGACCACGGTGTTCGGATACGTCTGGTTCGAGACGGCCCTGTTCGGTCTCCCGAGCCTCGGCGAGCTGCTCAAGGGCCCGTACTGCGAGCTGCCCGCGTCGGCCCGCGCGGTGATCACCGCCGACCCGACGTCGTGCACGCTGCTCGGCACCGGGCCGTTCGACCAGTTCATGCTGCGCCTGAAGGTCGGCGCGACGGCGGGCGTCGTACTCGCCTGCCCGATCTGGCTGTACCAGCTGTGGCGGTTCGTCACCCCCGGCCTGCGCTCGGTCGAGCGCCGCTACGCGCTGGGGTTCTCGACGGTCGCCGCCACGCTGTTCGTCGCCGGCGCGATCCTCGCCTACATGGTCGTCGCCCAGGGCCTCGGCTTCCTGCTGACGATCGGCAGCGAGATCCAGACGACGGCGCTGACCGGCGAGTCGTACTTCGGCTTCGTGATCGCCCTGCTGATCATCTTCGGGGTCAGCTTCGAGCTCCCGCTGGCCGTGGTGGCGCTGAACCTGGCCGGGGTCGTGTCCTACGAGGCGCTGCGCAGGTCACGCCGCGGGCTGATCCTCGGACTGTTCGTGTTCGCCGCCATCGCGACGCCGGGGCAGGACCCGATCTCGATGGTCGCGCTGGCGTTCGCGCTGACGGCCCTGTTCGAGCTCGCGATCCAGGTCGCCCGGTTCACCGACCGGCGCCGCGCCCGTCGCGAGGCCGCGATGTTCCTCGACCCCGACTCGCCGTCGGACATCGACACCACCCCCAGCCAGTTGCCCTGATCCTTCCGAACCTCCTACCGGCGGGTACCGAAGTACTGTCGTGGCAATGCTGAGTGCGACGACGGGTGCCCGGGCGGCGTTGGTCTCCGGGATCGGGCACTGCCTCCCGTCGGACGTCGTGACGAACCACGACCTCGCCGCCCGCCTGGACACCACGGACGAGTGGATCCGCACGCGCAGCGGGATCAGCGAGCGGCGGGTCGTCGCGGCCGGGCAGGCCACGTCGGACCTGGCGACCGAGGCCGGACGGCACGCGCTCAAGTCCGCAGGACGCGACGGCGTCGACCTCGTCGTGCTCGCGACGAGCACGCCGGACCACCGGTGCCCGTCCACCGCGCCGACGGTCGCCGCGCGGCTCGGGCTCGGCACCGTCCCGGCGTTCGACGTCGACGCCGTCTGCTCCGGCTTCCTCTACGGGCTGTCCGTGGCGCGCAACGCCGTCGTCGCAGGCCAGGTGGAGTCGGTGCTGCTCGTCGGTGCGGACACGTACAGCACGCTGGTCGACCCCGACGACCGGACGACCGCGTTCCTGTTCGGCGACGGGGCCGCCGCCGTCGTGCTCACGGCGGGCGACGCGACCCGACCCGGCGCCGTCCACGAGGTCGAGCTCGGCAGCGACGGCAGCCTCGCCGAGCTCATCGAGGCCCCTGGCGGCGGGCCGCTACGGATGCAGGGCCAGGCCGTCTACCGGCAGGCCGTGAGCCGGATGACCGACACCGCCCGCGGCGTCGTCGAACGCACCGGATGGACGGTCGAGTCGCTCGACCGCTTCGTCGGGCACCAGGCGAACCAGCGGATCCTGGACGCCGTCGCGACCCGGCTGGGGATCGGCGCGGACCGTGCGCTGAGCAACGTCGCCACGGTCGGCAACACGGCCGCCGCGTCGATCCCGCTCGCCCTGTCCCAGGCCCACGACGACGGCCTGCTCCGGCCGGGTGAGCGGATCGCCCTTGCCGCGTTCGGCGGCGGCGTGACCTGGGGCGCGGCGACGCTGACCTGGCCGGATCTCTAGAGGACGACCTCGCCGTACATCTCCCCGAGCGGGTCGGAGATCAGCTCGATCCGGGCGCCGTCCGGGTCGCGGAAGTAGACCGAGACGCCGGAGTGCACCTCGTGCTCGACGCCGGCGTCGGACAGCCGCTGCACGAGCTCGTCCCACCGCGCGGGCTCGACGCTGATCGCCATGTGGTGCAGCCCGCCGAGCACCTCGGCGTACGGGCCGACGTCGAGGCCGGGGAAGTCGAAGAACGCGATCAGGTTCCCGTTGCCGATGTCGAAGAAGAAGTGCGACGAGCCGGGGTAGTCCCGGTTCTCGATCAGCTCGGTCAGCGGGAAGCCGAGCACGTCCTGGTAGAAGCGCACGGTCCGCTCGACGTCGCTGGACACCAGCGCCGTGTGGTGCAGGCCCCGCGCCGTCGAAGCGGGACGCTCTGCGGCCGGCGTGAGATGCGCCTCGCGGATCCGGGCGCGGGCTGCTTCGTGCTGGTCGGTGTCGGTCATGACGTCTCTCCGGAATCGGGATGGAAGCCGGCCGCGACGAGGTCGGCGAACTCGGGATGCTTGTCGATGTAGCCGCGCACGAACGGGCAGTACGGCTTGACCGCCCGTCCGGCCGCACGCTCGGCGTCCAGCGCGCCGCGGATCAGGATCGACCCGAACCCGCGGCCGCCGTACTGCTGTTCGACGAGCGTGTGCGTGAACGACGTCGTGTCACCGCGGCGCCGGTACTCCGCGAACCCGGCGACCTCGTCGCCGAGCCGCAGCTCGTACCGGTCGCCGGTGTCGACGACGGTCGGCTCGTCGGCCATCAGGCCACCGCCTCGACGGTGGCGGCAGCGGCGGCGTCACGGGCCGCGACGAGCGACGCGTGCGTCGGCGCCTCCGGCACGTGCGCCGGCTTGAGCGCGGCGAACTCCTTGCGCAACACGGGAACGACCTCCTCGCCCAGGATGTCCAGCTGCTCCAGGACGGTCTTCAGGGGAAGGCCCGCGTGGTCGATCAGGAACAGCTGGCGCTGGTAGTCCCCGACATAGTCACGGAATCCGAGCGTCCGGTCGATCACCTGCTGCGGGCTGCCGACGGTCAGCGGTGTCTGCGTGCTGAACTCCTCCAGCGACGGACCGCCGCCGTAGACCGGGGCCCGGTCGAAGTACGGCCGGAACTCGTCGATCGCGTCCTGCGAGTTCTTCCGCATGAACACCTGCCCACCGAGTCCGACGATCGCCTGGTCGGCGTCGCCGTGCCCGTAGGCCTCGAAGCGGCGGCGGTAGAACTCGACCATCCGCTGCGTGTGCTCGGCCGGCCAGAAGATGTGGTTGTGGAAGAAGCCGTCGCCGTAGAACGCGGCCTGCTCGGCGATCTCCGGGCTGCGGATCGACCCGTGCCAGACGAACGGGGCGACGCCGTCGAGCGGCCGCGGCGTGGACGTGAAGCCCTGCAGCGGCGCACGGAACCTCCCCTCCCAGTCCACGACGTCCTCGGTCCACAGCCTGCGCAGCAGCGCGTAGTTCTCGATCGCCAGCGGGATGCCCTGCCGGATGTCCTGGCCGAACCACGGGTAGACCGGGCCGGTGTTGCCGCGTCCCATCATCAGATCCACCCGGCCGCCCGCCAGGTGCTGCAGCATCGCGAAGTCCTCGGCGATCTTCACCGGGTCGTTCGTCGTGATCAGCGTCGTGGACGTGGACAGCTCGAGCGTGCGGGTGCGGGCCGCGATGTAGGCCAGCGTCGTCGTCGGGGACGACGAGACGAACGGCGGGTTGTGGTGCTCACCGAGCGCGACGACGTCGAGACCGACCTCCTCGGCCTTCTCGGCGATCCGGACGACGGAGTCGATCCGCTCCGCCTCGGACGGCGTGCGCCCGTTCGTCGGGTCGGTCGTGACGTCACTGACCGTGAAGACACCGAACTGCATGACCATCCGCTCCTGTAGTTGACGTGTCACCAACATACTCCGGAACCTGCGTGACGTGTCAACTATTCCGTTAGACTGGTGTCGTGACCGAAACCCGCTGGCTGGACGACCGGGAGCAGCGCGCATGGCGCGGTTACCTGGCCATGCAGGCCCGGCTGCACGCCCGGCTGAACCGCAGGTTGCAGGACGAGTCCGGGCTGTCGCTGGCCGACTTCGACGTGCTGGTGGCCCTGACCGACCGGGCCAGGCAGGACGGCGGGGCGCGGATGCGTGTCCACGAGCTCGCCGACACGCTGCAGTGGGAGCGCAGCCGTCTGTCCCACCAGTTGTCCCGGATGCAGCGCAGGGACCTGGTCGAGCGCGAGGAGTGCGAGGACGACGCCCGCGGCGCGTTCGTCGTGCTCACCGCGCAGGGGCGGCGGGTGATCGAGCAGGCCGCGCCGCCACACGTCGAGGCCGTCCGCGAGCTGGTGTTCGACGGGCTGGACGACGGCCAGGTGGACGCGCTCGCCCGGATCACGGAGATCGTTCTGGGCCGCGTCGGCCGCTGACCGCTTTCGCTTGCGGGGCAACATCGGCCAGGATCGAACACGTGGACACCGCGAGCACCGGAGCTCTCTTCCTCGGCATCGACCTCGGGACCGGGTCCGTCAAGGGGACGTTGACGACCGTCGACGGCGACGTCGTCGCGACGACCACGCGGCCGGTCACGGTGCAACGCCCGCAACCGGGGTTCGTCGAGATGGACGCCACGACGCAGTGGTGGGACACCGTCTGCTCGATCGCGCGGGAGCTGGCCGACGTCGCGGACGGCCGGACGGTGGCCGCCGTCGGGGTCTCCGGGCTCGGACCGTGCCTGGTGATGACCGGCGACGACCTCGAGCCGCTGCACCCGGCGATCCTCTACGGCGTCGACTTCCGCGCCGAGGAGCAGATCGCGTCGATCAACGCCGCACTCGGCGCGGCCGCGGTGTTCGAGCGGTGCGGCAAGGACCTGTCCAGCCAGGCCGTCGGGCCGAAGCTGGCCTGGGTGCGCGAGCAGCTCCCGGAGGTCTGGGAGAAGGCGACCCGCTGGTTCGGCTCGCACTCGTTCGTGGTCGCGCGCCTGACCGGCGAGTGGGTGCTCGACCACCACACCGCGAGCCAGGTCGACCCGTTCTACGACCTGGCCGCCCGGGACTGGGCGGGGGACTGGATCGCCGAGCTGCTCGGTGACCTGTCGCTGCCGCGGCTCGGCTGGCCGCACGAGATCGCCGGGCACCTGCGACCGGACGCGGCCGAGGCGACCGGCCTTCCGGTCGGGACCCCGGTCGTGTTCGGGACGGTGGACGCGTGGGCGGAGGCGTTCAGCGTCGGCGCGCGCAGGCCCGGTGACCTGATGCTGATGTACGGATCGACGATGTTCATGATCCAGGTACTGCCGTCGGCGGCGTCGAGTCCCGGGCTGTGGACCACGTGCGGCGTCGAGCCGGACTCGTACACACTCGCCGCGGGCATGTCCGCGGGCGGCAGCCTGGTCACCTGGACGCACGACCTCGTCGGTGGCGCCCCGTACGACGAGCTGATCTCCGAGGCACGCGCGATCCCGCCCGGCTCCGGCGGTCTGCTCGTGCTGCCCTACTTCGCAGGGGAGCGCTCACCGATCTACGACGCGTCCGCGCGCGGCGTGGTCGTCGGCCTCACGCTCGAGCACGGTCGCGGCCACCTGTTCCGCGCCGCCTACGAGGGTGTCGCGCACGGCATCCGGCAGAATCTCGAGGTCATGGCCGGTGTCGTGGGCCGGCCCGAGCGGGTGATCGCGGTCGGCGGCGGTGTGCAGGGCGGGCTGTGGACGCAGATCGTGAGCGACGTGCTGGGCGTGCCGCAGGAGCTGCCGGCGGTCACCGTGGGGGCGAGCTACGGGGACGCGCTGCTGGCCGCGATCGGGACCGGGGCCGTCCCGCCGTCGACCGACTGGACGCGGGCGGCGGAGATCGTCCGCCCGGACCCGGACGCGGCAGCGCTCCACGACCGGTTCCACGAGTCGTACCGGACGCTCTACCCCGCCACCCGGGAGCACATGCACGCGATGGCGGCGGCGCAGCAGGACGGGAGCTGACGACGCCTCAGGTGTCGAGCTGCTTCTCCAGCGACGTCACCGACGTGTCGGTCAGGTGGGCCAGCGTGTTCGTCACGCGCAGCAACCGGTCCAGGGCGGGGCCGCGGTTCGCCAGGCGCAGCACCACGCCCGTCGACTGCGTCCGCCTGCGGATCATCAGCAGCGTGGACAGCCCGTAGGAGTCACAGAAGTCGAGCCGGCGGCAGTCCAGCGTGAGCTCCCGGAGCCGCGGATTCTCGTCGAGATGACGGATGATCTCGTCGAGGACGACGTCGGAGCCGTCGTAGTCGAGCTCGCCGTCCAGTTCCAGGCAGGACCGGTCCGGGCCCGTCCGGCTCCACGAGCAGGTCAGGGGTCGGGGAGCGGTCATGCGGGCCTTCCCGGTCGATGGATGCGGTCGCCGGTCGTCGGGTCGCCGGTCGTCAGGTCGTCGAGCGCGGTACCGAGCAGCCGGGCCGCCCGGTCGAAGTCCCGGAGCTCCGCGGTGAGCAGCTCGAGCGCGGGCGGCATCGTGCTCCTCGGGACGCCACGCGCCTCCAGGATGCCCGCCGTCCACCGCAGGAACGACAGGAACAGCTCGTCGTCGCCGGCGTAGAGCGCGGTGGCCAGGAAGTCGACGATGTGCCGGACGTCCTCGGCCGTGTGCTCGCGCTGGATCGGTGTGTAGTCCCGCATCGCCGGGACCCGGTCCTCCAGGCCCTGCATCACGGCGCCGACCAGACGGGTCGTGCTGCGCGTGACCAGCGTGTACTCCTGGTCGCTCAGGTGCGGCAGGTCGTCGAACGGCTGCGCGTGCGGTCGCTGCGGCGTCGGGAGCGGGGACGTCGCGAGACGGTCGGCGGCCGACCGCGCGTCCGGAGCCCACGCGTCCGCGCCGAGCAGCTCGGCGTAGCGGCCCTGCGGCCCGAACGCGGCTCCACCGACGATCACCGGAACGCCCGCCGCCTGGCAGGCCGAGATCGTCGCGTGCGCGACCGGCAGCCGGGTGGCGATCATGCCGGACAGCGCGACGGCGTCCGGTCCCGTCCGGTGCAGGTGGGTGATCAGGTGCGGCGTGGGCACCTGCGCGCCCAGGTAGTCGACGGTGAAGCCGCGCAGCGTCAGCACCTCGGCCAGCAGCCGGGCGGGCAGCGCGTGCCACTCGCCGTCGACGCACGCCACCGTGATCCGACCGAGGCGTGCCTCCGGCCGGTCCCTGGCCAGCGTGAGCGTCCCGATCACGCGGTCGTTGATGGCCGTCGCCGCGTGCTCCTGCGCCACGCTGATCCTGTTGGCGGCCCACTCGGCGCCGGCACGGGCCTGCACCACGCCGATCACGTCCAGCAGCACCGACTCGACGTCGAGCCCGTCCCGCAACGCGTCGACGGTGATGTCGACCGCCGCGTACTCGTCGCTGCGCAGCACCGCGTCCCACAGCAGGTCCGCGTAGCGCGTCGAGAGCGACCGGCTGCCGTCGGCGGTGGCGGTGGTCATGCCGTGAACCGACCCCTGCCATGCCCTCCGACGGCCGTCAGATGCTGTCCGCGCGGGGCCGTGATCGCCAGCACGGCCATGTCGTCGTGGTCACGGTCGCTCTGGCCCACCCACTGGGCGGCCAGCATCTGCACGCGTTCGACGACCGCTTCGGCCGGCATCCCCGCGCACTCCGCCAGCGCGGCCTGCAGACGCTCCTCACCGAACTGGTCGTTCCCGAGCGGGCCACCGCGGGCCTCGGTGATGCCGTCGGTGAACAGCAGGCAGGTCTCGCCGGGTGCGAGCGTCATCTCCGCCGTCGTCGTCTCGATCGTCGGGAGCGCGCCGACGACCGTCCCGAGCGTCGCCGCCTCCTCGACGCGGCCGTCCGTGCGGACGACGAGCGGCGGCGGATGGCCCGCGCACGTCAGGCGGAGCCGCACGTCGGGGCCGTGCCGCGAGACCGAGGCGAGCACGAGCGTCACGAACCGGGTGTGGTCCGAGGACAGCAGGGCGTCGTTGAGAAGCCCCAGCATGTGCTTGTGGTCGCGGGCCAGCGGACGCAGTGCCTGCACGACGCTGCGGATGCGGCCGGTCAGGACGGCCGCATCGAGCCCCTTGCCGCACACGTCGCCGAGCACGGCGAGCGTCTCGGCGCCCGACGCATCGTCGTCGGCAGGGTGCAGGTCGTAGAAGTCGCCGCCGACGCGCTCGTGGTCGGCCGACGCGCGGTAGCCGCCCGCGTACTCGACGCCGCCGACGTGCGTCAGTCTCGGCGGCAGCAGGTCACGCATCAACGTCTCGGTGATCGACGCCTGCTGGGCGAACATCCGGGCCGACGACATGGCGAGCCCGGTCCGGGCCGCGAACTCGCGGGCCGTGGACTCCTCGTCCTCGGTGAACGGTCCGCTCGCCGCCCGGCCGAGCAGGACCAGCGCACCTGCGGGCACCCCGTGCCCGGGTAGCGGCGTCACCACGATCGAGCCGACCTCGCCGAAGCCATCGGGCGTCAGCCAGTCGGGAGCCAGCGCCGGGTCGATCCAGCGCGACGGCACCGGCGGGAACCCGCGCAGCGCCTCGGCCAGGCCGGGGACCTCGTCCGGGTCGATCCGCAGGACGGTGCGTTGCGGGGCCTCGCCGTGCCGGCAGACGACCGTCTCGTAGCGGCCGCGCGACGCGGGTGTGATGACCAGCGCGCCGTCGGCGAGACGGTCCGAGGCCAGCTCGGCGGCCACCTCCATGCACCGCGTCAGGTTCAGTGCGCCCAGCAGAGCGGCCGAGGCGTGGCTGAGGAACGCCGCCCGGTCCTGCTCGACGCGCAGGCCCTCGCGTGCGGAGCGGACGTCCGTGTCGTCGTCGAACCACCAGGTGACGGAGTCGTCCTCGGTGAGCACCGGCCTGCCGACGATGCTCCGGTCGGCGACCCAGCCCCGCGCCTCGTCGGAACGGCCGCCGACGACACCGGCGTGACCGTCGGTGAGCCACCCGGGCAGGCCGTCGGAGACCGTGGCGCCCGTCCGCGCGGCCGGGAACAACGTCCCCGCGGCGTCGTTGACCGCGCGCACGGTGCCGTCGGCACCCAGCACCAGTGCAGGACACGGCGACGCCTGCCAGCGCACGTCGGCGACGGCGGTGGTGCTCGCAACGGTCTCGGACTCGGTCACGTCGTGGGCCGGGGAGCGGCCTCCCACCTCCTGCCGGACGTCGGGTGGACGTCTCGCCACGGTACCCGTCCCGGCCGGTCCGTCCACGCCGGACGTACCCGATCGTTGTAGGTCGCACGGCATCGACCGCCGACCGAACACCGAGTTCCGCCCGCCGGAAACCGTTCAGGGGGTGACGGCGGCACCGGGGTACTGGTCGGGGCGGGCCGAGCGGGGATCGAGCGGGTCCACCGACGACGGGTCGGCCAGCCGTTTGTCGGACGGCCGGTTCACCGACCGGACGCCGGCGTCGGCGAGCGTGATGAGCGGGACGGCCAGCAGCGCGCCCGGGATGCCCGCGACGATCAGTCCACCCGCGATCGGGAGCACGACGGCGAGTGGATGCAGCTTGACCGACCGCCCGAGCAACAGCGGCTGGAGGATGTACCCCTCGATGTTCTGGACGGCGACGAGCAGCGCCACCACCAGCAGAGCGTCCACCCACCCACCGGTGACCAGCGCGATCAGCACGGCCACGACGCCGGTGACGATCGCGCCGAGCGTGGGGACGAACGCGCCGAAGAAGATCAGCGTGGCGAGCGGGACGGCGAGCGGGACACCGATCAGCCACAGCCCGACGCCCGCCGTCACGGCGTCCACCGCGGCCACGACGACGATCGCCCGCGTGTAGCCGACCAGCGAGGCGAACGCGCGTCGCCCGGCGACGTCGGTCCGCGGACGCGCCGCGCGCGGGACACCGGACAGCACGAACCTCCAGATCTTCGGTCCGTCGTGGACGAAGAACGTGAGCACGAACAGCGTCAGGAGCATCTCGGTCGCCGCCTCTCCGGCCGTGCCGAGTGCGCCGACGATGTTTGTCGCGAGTGCGGTCTGGTTGCGCTGCAGTGTGTTGACCAGCTCCGAGGTGAACGAGCCGACGCGGGCGTCGTCGAGGTGCAGCGGGCCGGTCGCGAGCCATTCCTGCGCCGCGACGAGGCTCTGCCCCAGCTGCGTCGACAGGTCCGGCAGGCCGGCGAGGAAGGCGGCGACGACCGCCCAGAGGATGCCGCCGAACAGCGCGAGTCCGCCGATCACGACGACCCCGGTGGCGACACCACGCGGCATGTGCGGGATCCGCCGGAGCTGACGTGCCGCCGGCGACAGCAGCGCGGAGAGGATCAGGGCGATGACGACGGGAACGACCAGCAGGGAGAGCTGGGCGACGACCCAGATCAGCACGGCCACGGCGGCGGCGAGCAACAGGCCGCGCCACGCGAGCCCGGTCGCCAGTGCGAGTGCGGGTGGGACCTGCCTGCCTGTCCCGCCCAGCCCGTCGGCCAGCTCGGATCCGGCGGCGGAGCCCTGCTCCGCGGGCGGAGCGTCGGGTGTGTCGTCCTCACCGCGTCCGGGGTGCGTGCTGTCCGTCACGAGCCGTCCTGTCCTCCCGCCGACCGGGACGAGCGGCACTCCCGGCACGAGAGTCGGTCAGGCCGATCGCCGAACGCTAGAGCACGCCGGGTGGCGTACGCACCACCCGGCGTGTCCGTTCGCGACGACGTGTCAGCGCTCGACCTTGAACCCGAGCTTCATGCTGACCTGGAAGTGCTGGACGTCGCCGTCCTCGAGGTGCAGACGGATGTCGGTCACCTGAGCCCAGTCCAGGTTCTTGAGCGTCTTCGACGCGTCGTCGATGCCACTGCGGATCGCCGCGTCGACGCCGTCCGGGGAAGTGCCGACGATCTCGGTCACAGAGTAGGTGTTGGCCATGAGGTGAGATGCCCGGGTCCGGGGTGCCCGAAACCCGCGGATCGCGGGCAGAGGACGCACCCGTCCGGCGGTGCACCTCACCAGCCACCTGGGCGAACCGGAAATTCCCGGCAGTTGCCGGGCTAGGGTGCCGACATGGGGGACCTCGTCAAGACGAACGATGTGCCGGGGCGAAAACGTCTCATCTTGGACGGAGCTGCGGAAGTCCTGGCCGCCAACGGGTTCCACGGTGCCCGGATGGCCCAGATCGCCGGTGCCAGTGGCATCACGGGACCGGCGCTCTACCGGCACTTCGCCGGCAAGGACGCGCTGCACGCCGCCGTCATCGAACGCGGGATCGACATCGTCGAGGAGACGATGGCACGTGCCGGCGCCGGGCCGCCGGACACGGTGCTGGGCGAGACGGTCGCCGGTCTCGCGAGGAACGGCATCGAGCACGCTCCGTTGTGGCTGATCCTGCTCCGCGACGCCAGGCACCTCCCGGCGGAGGAGCGAGCCCGGCACTCCCGCCGCGCGGCGGCGATCGTCGACGATCTCACCGCCCGGGTCGCGGCCGTCCGGCCGGACCTGCCGCCGTGGGGTGCCGAGCTCGTCGCGCGCGCTCTGCTCGTGTTCACCGCGTCGCCGTCCGGCTCGCGGGTGAGGGGGATGAACGACACCCGACGGCGGCGGCTCCTGGAGCGGATGCTCCTGCGCCTGACCGAGGTGCGGTTCGACGCCGACGGTGCCGAACCGCCCGCGACACCCGGCGACCTGCCTGCGCCGGTCGCCAGGGCCGCCCGCCGCGAGGCCATCATCAACGCGGCGCACCACCTGTTCCGGCGGCACGGGTTCCACGCAGTGAGCATGGAGGACGTCGCCGTGGCCGCCGGGGTCACCGGGCCGACCGTCTACAGCTACTTCGAGAGCAAGGCGGAGCTGCTGGTCGTCGCGCAGCAACGTGGTTCGTCCTGGCTCGCGCTGTCGCTCGAGCACGTCATGCGGATCGAGCAGTCCGCCACCGGCCGGTTCGACAGGGGCATGCGGTCCTACGTGGACTTCGCCCTGGACCACGGCGACACGATGGCCGTGCTGGTGCGGGAGGCCTGCAACCTGCCGGAGAGCCAGATGCCGACGGTGCTGCGGGACCACCACGACTACACGACCGAGATGGCGGCCCTGCTGCACGCCGCGCGTCCGGGCCTCGACGAGCCGGCCGCCCGTTTCGTGGTGTGCGGTGGCCTCGACCTGGTGAGCTTCATGGCGGTCAGCCGCCGGTACGTCGGCTGGGCCGATCTGCGCGCCCACCTGCTCTCGCTCGTCGACGCGGTGTCGTCGATCGGGGAGTCCTGAGCGGCGGTTCGGTGGAGATGGGGAGTGCCCCCCGCCGGACCGCGACGCGCATTCGCCCCCGACGCGCTGCAGGGTCCGGCGAAGGGCACTCGCCGGGTCCAACGCGTCGGACGATCGCCGGATATGCCCCGGATCCGGTGACGATGTGCCACACCGGAGCGGCGTCCCGGTCGTGTCCGGCGTCACAAAGATCGAAGATGGCGCTTCGACGGGCTCAGGGGGCCTCCGTCGGGCCCGTCGCGCAGGGTGGGGCGTCTCTGACCTGGGCGAACACCCGGTAGATCGCACAAGGACCCCCCGGTTTGACCCTGCCGGACACCGGGGCGTAACTTTCTCTCCGTCAGCGAGACAGCCGGACAGAACGCCTCCTCGGTGGGGCGGTCAACAGGCCCGCTGGCCACATCCTGTAGGACCTGGTGAAGCTTCGGCTCGTGGGTTTCGGGGTGTTTGAGGTAGTCGCTTCGGTCGGCTCACTGTGAGGTGGGTGGCTGTGTGCGGGTGTCTTTTGAGAACTCAACAGTGTGTCGAGCTTTTTTGTTTGGCGCTTTGGTTTTTGTGCCAGATTGTTTTGTGCTGCTGCTGCGGATCCCGTCTGTGGTGGTAGTGCGTTTGTTGGTCAGGGTTTTGTTGGAGAGTTTGATCCTGGCTCAGGACGAACGCTGGCGGCGTGCTTAACACATGCAAGTCGAGCGGTAAGGCCTTTCGGGGTACACGAGCGGCGAACGGGTGAGTAACACGTGGGTGACCTGCCCTCAGCTCTGGGATAAGCCTGGGAAACTGGGTCTAATACCGGATAGGACTATGGGATGCATGTCCTGTGGTGGAAAGTTTTTCGGCTGGGGATGGGCCCGCGGCCTATCAGCTTGTTGGTGGGGTGATGGCCTACCAAGGCGGTGACGGGTAGCCGGCCTGAGAGGGCGACCGGCCACACTGGGACTGAGACACGGCCCAGACTCCTACGGGAGGCAGCAGTGGGGAATATTGCGCAATGGGCGGAAGCCTGACGCAGCGACGCCGCGTGGGGGATGACGGCCTTCGGGTTGTAAACCTCTTTCGCCAGGGACGAAGCTTTTGTGACGGTACCTGGAGAAGAAGCACCGGCCAACTACGTGCCAGCAGCCGCGGTAACACGTAGGGTGCGAGCGTTGTCCGGAATTATTGGGCGTAAAGAGCTCGTAGGCGGTGTGTCGCGTCGGCCGTGAAAACTTGGGGCTTAACTCTGAGCGTGCGGTCGATACGGGCATCACTTGAGTTCGGCAGGGGAGACTGGAATTCCTGGTGTAGCGGTGAAATGCGCAGATATCAGGAGGAACACCGGTGGCGAAGGCGGGTCTCTGGGCCGATACTGACGCTGAGGAGCGAAAGCATGGGGAGCGAACAGGATTAGATACCCTGGTAGTCCATGCCGTAAACGTTGGGCGCTAGGTGTGGGGACCATTCCACGGTTTCTGTGCCGCAGCTAACGCATTAAGCGCCCCGCCTGGGGAGTACGGCCGCAAGGCTAAAACTCAAAGGAATTGACGGGGGCCCGCACAAGCGGCGGAGCATGTGGATTAATTCGATGCAACGCGAAGAACCTTACCTGGGTTTGACATGCACAGGATTGCGGCAGAGATGTCGTTTCCCTTGTGGCCTGTGTGCAGGTGGTGCATGGCTGTCGTCAGCTCGTGTCGTGAGATGTTGGGTTAAGTCCCGCAACGAGCGCAACCCTTGTTCCATGTTGCCAGCGGGTTATGCCGGGGACTCATGGGAGACTGCCGGGGTCAACTCGGAGGAAGGTGGGGATGACGTCAAGTCATCATGCCCCTTATGTCCAGGGCTTCACACATGCTACAATGGCTCATACAGAGGGCTGCGAGACCGTGAGGTGGAGCGAATCCCTTAAAGTGAGTCTCAGTTCGGATCGGGGTCTGCAACTCGACCCCGTGAAGTTGGAGTCGCTAGTAATCGCAGATCAGCATTGCTGCGGTGAATACGTTCCCGGGCCTTGTACACACCGCCCGTCACGTCACGAAAGTTGGTAACACCCGAAGCCGGCGGCCCAACCCCTTGTGGGAGGGAGTCGTCGAAGGTGGGACTGGCGATTGGGACGAAGTCGTAACAAGGTAGCCGTACCGGAAGGTGCGGCTGGATCACCTCCTTTCTAAGGAGCTCACCATGTGGTGAGGGTAGACCGCCCTGTTTCGGTGGGGTGGTTCTCCTTTCATTGATCCACTGTTTGGGCCGGTTGGTCCGGGTGGTGGCTGGGTGGAACGCAATACCAAGTTGATAGTGCCGAATGGATGAGCTCGCACACTGTTGGGTCCTGAGAAGACACCGTCTTCTTTCGGCCATCGCTTTCGTCTGGTTCCTAATGCCCGCGTGTGTGGGTGGTGGTTCTGGTGCGGGGGTGTGTGGTGGTGTGTTGAGTGTTGCATAGTGGATGCGAGCATCTTGTTGTGGTCAAGTTGTTAAGAGCACATGGTGGATGCCTGGGCATCAGGAGCCGATGAAGGACGTGGGAGGCCGCGATAGTCCTCGGGGAGTTGTCAACCGAGCTGTGATCCGAGGGTGTCCGAATGGGGTAACCCAGCGCCCGTCATGGGGCGTTACCCGTATCTGAATTCATAGGGTGCGGGAGGGAACGTGGGGAAGTGAAACATCTCAGTACCCACAGGAAGAGAAAACAATAGTGATTCCGTGAGTAGTGGCGAGCGAAAGCGGATGGTGGCTAAACCGTGTCCGTGTCAAGCCGGCAGGTGTTGCGGGTGCGGGGTTGTGGGATTTCGCCGTTAGTTCTCTGCCGAGAGCTGGATGAGTGTTGTGTGGTGTTAGTGGAACATCTCTGGGATGGATGGCCGTAGTGGGTGAGAGCCCCGTACGCGAAAACACTGTGCACGTCATGGGCGTTGTTCCCGAGTAGCAGCGAGCTCGTGGAATTCGTTGTGAATCTGGCGGGACCACCCGTCAAGCCTGAATACTACCTGGTGACCGATAGCGGACGAGTACCGTGAGGGAAAGGTGAAAAGTACCCCGGGAGGGGAGTGAAAGAGTACCTGAAACCGTGTGCTTACAAGCCGTCAGAGCCTTGCGGGGTGATGGCGTGCCTTTTGAAGAATGAGCCTGCGAGTTATGCTTCGTGGCGAGGTTAACCTGTGTGGGGTAGCCGTAGCGAAAGCGAGTCCGAATAGGGCGTTGCTGTTTTGCAGCTGAGTCGCGGGGTGTAGACCCGAAGCGGAGTGATCTACCCATGGCCAGGGTGAAGCGTCGGTAAGACGTCGTGGAGGCCCGAACCCACCAGGGTTGAAAACCTGGGGGATGAGCTGTGGGTAGGGGTGAAAGGCCAATCAAACTTCGTGATAGCTGGTTCTCCCCGAAATGCATTTAGGTGCAGCGTCGTGTGTTTCTCACCGGAGGTAGAGCACTGGATGGCCTAGGGGGCCGACAAGCTTACTGAAGTCAGCCAAACTCCGAATGCCGGTGAGTGAGAGCGCGGCAGTGAGACTGCGGGGGATAAGCTTCGTGGTCGAGAGGGAAACAGCCCAGATCACCGGCTAAGGCCCCTAAGCGTGCGCTAAGTGGGAAAGGATGTGGGATCGCCGAGACAACCAGGAGGTTGGCTTAGAAGCAGCCATCCTTGAAAGAGTGCGTAATAGCTCACTGGTCAAGTGGTCCTGCGCCGACAATGTAGCGGGGCTCAAGCGTACCGCCGAAGCCGTGGCAATGCCGGTTCGTCCGGTGTTGGGTAGGGGAGCGTCCTGCATGTGGTGAAGCCCGTGAGTGATCGTCGGGTGGAGTGTGTGGGAGTGAGAATGCAGGCATGAGTAGCGAATGCAGAGTGAGAATCTCTGCCGCCGTATGACCAAGGGTTCCTGGGCCAGGTTGTTCCGCCCAGGGTGAGCCGGGACCTAAGGCGAGGCCGTCAGGCGTAGTCGATGGACAACGGGTTGATATTCCCGTGCTCGTGATAGTGCGTCCATGCTGGGGCCGGTGATGCTAACCATCCGAACCCATCCTCTAGCGCCCTTCGGGGTGTGTCTGGGTGGGGGAGCGTGGGATCCGATCCGGTAGTAGGCAAGCGATGGGGTGACGCAGGAGGGTAGCTCCGCCACGCGGTGGTTGTCGTGGTGTAAGCCTGTAGCCCGACGTCCAGGGAAATCCGGGCGTTGTGAAGGGTGAGAGGTGATGCGTAGCCGATTGAGGCGAAGTAGAGTGATCCCGTGCTGTCGAGAAAAGCCTCTAGTGAGTGCTGTTGCGGCCCGTACCCTAAACCGACACAGGTGGTCAGGTAGAGAATACCGAGGCGATCGAGTGAACTGTGGTTAAGGAATTCGGCAAAATGCCTCCGTAACTTCGGGAGAAGGAGGGCCATTCGCCTTGAAGCCCCTTTGCGGGCTAGGGGTGGGTGGTCGCAGAGACCAGGCCCAAGCGACTGTTTACTAAAAACACAGGTCCGTGCGAAGTCGCAAGACGATGTATACGGACTGACGCCTGCCCGGTGCTGGAACGTTAAGAGGACCTGTTAACTCCTTTCGGGGGGTGAAGCGGAGAATTTAAGCGCCAGTAAACGGCGGTGGTAACTATAACCATCCTAAGGTAGCGAAATTCCTTGTCGGGTAAGTTCCGACCTGCACGAATGGCGTAACGACTTGGGCGCTGTCTCGACCACAGACTCGGCGAAATTGCATTACGAGTAAAGATGCTCGTTACGCGCGGCAGGACGGAAAGACCCCGGGACCTTTACTACAGCTTGGTATTGGTGCTCGGTTCGGCTTGTGTAGGATAGGTGGGAGACTGTGAAGCGGCCACGCTAGTGGTGGTGGAGTCGTTGTTGAAATACCACTCTGGTCGGACTGGGTGTCTGAACCTCGGGCCATGATCTGGTTCAGGGACAGTGCCTGGTGGGTAGTTTAACTGGGGCGGTTGCCTCCTAAAGGGTAACGGAGGCGCCCAAAGGTTCCCTCAGCCTGGTTGGTAATCAGGTGGTGAGTGTAAGTGCACAAGGGAGCTTGACTGTGAGACTGACGGGTCGAGCAGGGACGAAAGTCGGGACTAGTGATCCGGCACCTCCTGGTGGAAGGGGTGTCGCTCAACGGATAAAAGGTACCCCGGGGATAACAGGCTGATCTTGCCCAAGAGTCCATATCGACGGCATGGTTTGGCACCTCGATGTCGGCTCGTCGCATCCTGGGGCTGGAGTAGGTCCCAAGGGTTGGGCTGTTCGCCCATTAAAGCGGTACGCGAGCTGGGTTTAGAACGTCGTGAGACAGTTCGGTCCCTATCCGCCGCGCGCGTTGGAGACTTGAGGAAGGCTGTCCCTAGTACGAGAGGACCGGGACGGACGAACCTCTGGTGTGCCAGTTGTCCCGCCAGGGGCACGGCTGGTTGGCTATGTTCGGAAGGGATAACCGCTGAAGGCATCTAAGCGGGAAGCTCGTTCCAAGATGAGGTCTCCCACCACCTTGAGTGGTTAAGGCTCCCAGTAGATGACTGGGTTGATAGGCCGGAGATGGAAGCCCTGTGAGGGGTGGAGTTGACCGGTACTAATAGGCCGAGGGCTTGCCACAACGTGTTGTTCGCATCCACTGTGTGACCCTGAGCACACCACCACTGTGTGGTGGTTTGTTCTGGGTGAAAGTAAGAATTGGATAGTGTTGTCGGTGGTTATGGCGGTAGGGGAACGCCCGGTCCCATTCCGAACCCGGTAGCTAAGCCTTCCTGCGCCGATGGTACTGCACTCGACAGGGTGTGGGAGAGTAGGTCGCCGCCGACATTCAACCTGGGGAATAGCCCGTGGATTCGTTCCACGGGCTATTTCTCGTTTCGAACCCTCAGATTCCGGTGCCGACGGCATCGTCGACGCTGCGGTGCCCGTCGGCGCGGAGCAGAACGGCGAGCTCGCGGTGCAACCGTGACGGCCAGAGCAGCCCGCCGTAGACGAACGCCGTGTACGCCTGCACGAGGGAGGCGCCCGCACGGATCCGGCGGTACGCCTCGTGGGCGTCCTCGATCCCACCCACGGAGATCAGGACCGGGCCGGCGCCGAGACGCGCTCGCAGCCGCGTCAGGACGGCGAGCGCGCGGTCGGCCAGCGGTCGCCCGGACAGCCCGCCCGCGCCGGCGTCGGCGACCGTGGCGGCGTCCGTGACGAGCCCGTCGCGGGAGACCGTCGTGTTCGTCGCGACGATCCCGTCGAGCCCCAGGCGCGCAGCGAGATCGGCGACGGCGTCCACGTCGTCGTCGGCGAGATCGACCGTGATCTTGACGAGCAGCGGGACCCGCCTGCCGACCGGCAGGTTGTCGAGCTCCTCGCGCACGGCCACCAGGAGCGGCTCCAGGGCGTCGGCCTGCTGCAGGTCGCGCAGACCGGGCGTGTTCGGCGAGCTGACGTTCACGACCATGTAGTCGGCGAACGGGCCGAGCAGCCGTGCGCTCGTGCGGTAGTCGTCGACGGCGCGGTCGGCCGCCACGACCTTGCTCTTGCCGATGTTCACCCCGAGCACGGGCGCCCCGGCCGGACGGTCGGCCCGCCAGTGCTCCAGCCGTGCCGCGACGGCCGGGGCGCCCGCGTTGTTGAACCCCATGCGGTTCACCAGCGCGCGGTCGTCCGGGAACCGGAACAGGCGTGGCTTCGGGTTGCCCGGCTGCGCCTGCCCGGTGACCGTGCCGATCTCCACGGCACCGAAGCCGATCCGGCCGGCGGCCGTCATGCCGCGGGCCTCCTTGTCGAACCCCGCGGCGAGGCCGAGCGGGCCGGCGAACTCGAGCCCGAGCGTCCGGACCCGGAGCACCGGGTCGGACGGCCCCAGCGCGGCGCCGAGCCGTGGTCCGGCCAGCGGTGCGGCGCCGAGGCCGCGGAGCACTCCGGCGCCGAGGTGGTGCGCGGTCTCGGACGGGATGCGGCGCAGGGCGTGGCGGAACAGCGTGTCGTACACGGGTGACATCGTCGCAGTGCCGTTCAGGTGGTGTTTCGGGACAACCGGAGCTGGTCGAGGACACGCCGGTCGCGCTTGGTCGGGCGGCCCGCGCCGCGATCCCGGCGGGCGAACACCGGCGCCGGGACGGCCGGCTCGGCAGGTGTGTGGTCGACGTAGCACTCCTGCGCGATCGGCGCCCCGACACGCTTCTCGATGACCTTCGTGACCTCGACCGTGCGCGTGCGGTCGTAGACCCGGGCCCGGACCCGGTCGCCCGGGCGGACAGGGGTGGCGGGCTTGGCCGGCCGGTCGTTCACGCGCACGTGCCCGCCGCGGCACGCGGTCGCCGCGTCCGAGCGGGTCTTCGCCAAGCGCACGGACCACAGCCAGCGGTCCAGGCGGGTCGACTCCATCGCCGTCCATCCTGCCACCGGATCGTCGTGCTCAGTAGTACGTGACGCCCGGCGACCCGCCACCGGCGGCGACCGCGTCCCCGTTCACGGCGACGCCGCGCGGCGAGCACAGGAACGCGACGACGTCGGCGACCTCCTCGGCCGTCGTCATCCGCCCGATCGTCGTCGTCGCGTCGAGCGCCGCACGCGCCTGGTCCTCGGAGACGCCCTGCGCGCGGGCGCGGTCGGCGATCAGGCCCGGCATCCGCTCGGTCCAGGTCAGGCCCGGGTGCACGACGGTGACGTTGACGCCCTGCGGCCCCAGTTCCTCGGCCAGCGCCGCCGTCATCGACGCGACCGCGACGTTGCGCACGGACCCGACCAGCGACGACGACTTCCGTGCGTTCAGGCCGCTGACGTTGACGATCCGTCCCCATCCCTGCTGCGTCATCAGCGGCGCCAGCGCGCGGGCGCAGCGCAGGTAGCCGAGCAGCTTCGTCTCCAGCTCGACGCGCACGGCGTCGTCGGTGATCTCGGAGAGCGTCGGCAGCGGTCCGGACCCCGCCGGGCGGGCGGCCGCGTTGACCAGCACGTCGACCCCGCCGAACCGCTCGGTGACGGTGGCCGCCATGGCCCGCACCGACCCGTCGTCGGACGTGTCCGCGACGACCGTCTCGACCCGCCCGCGGGCACCCTCCCGCAGCCGGGCCGCGGCCTCGTCGAGCGCCGAGGCGTCCCGGGCGACGATCGCCACGTCCGCACCCTCGGCGGCGAGCACCGCCGCCACCGCGTACCCGATGCCGCGGCTGCCGCCGGTCACGACGGCCCGCTTGCCACCCAGTCGGAGATCCATGCTCCCACGGTGCCGCATCCACGCCCGGCGTGATCGGGGACCGAGGCGTTCTCCGGCCACCGGTGGCCGGAGAACGCCGGATCCGCCGATCGTCGACAGGACGACACGATCCGGTCCGGCCCGGTTCGACCGGATCGAGCGGATTCCGCCTAGGCTCACCACGTGGCCGAGCCGATCGACTCCGTGATCGTCGTGTTCAACCCCGGCAGCACCGGTGACGCGGCGACCCTCGCGGACGAGCTGCGCGACCAGCTGCGGGCCGCGCGGCCCGATCTTCCGGTCGAGCTGTGCCCCACCGAGTACGCCGGCCACGCACGGGACATGGCACGGAAGACGGCGGCCGGTCCGGGACACCCGCTCGTCGTGTCCGCCAGCGGCGACGGCGGCTACAACGAGGTCGTCAACGGGATCATGGACGTGCCCGGGACCGGGGCGGCG
This sequence comes from Pseudonocardia endophytica, assembly GCF_004339565.1. Lineage (GTDB taxonomy): Bacteria > Actinomycetota > Actinomycetes > Mycobacteriales > Pseudonocardiaceae > Pseudonocardia > Pseudonocardia endophytica. Next base: position 3,126,263 of record NZ_SMFZ01000001.1, on the reverse strand, counting down.
GCCGCTGTCCTGCCCGCGGGCAACGCCAACGACCACGACCGCGTCACCTCCCGTCGACCGTTGCGCGACGCCATCGTGGACGGACGTCCCGAGCCGATGGACCTGCTCGCGCTGCACGTCGACGACCGCCCGGTCCACCACGCGCACTCCTACATCGGGTTCGGGCTGACCCCGGTCGTCGCGCTGCAGATCGAGAAGGGTGGCAAGGGGACGCTGGGCGAGGTCTGGACGACGGTCCGCTCGTTCTGGCGGTTCACGCCGTTCGAGCTGGAGTTCGCCGACGGCAACCGCCGGAGGATCGACAACCTGGTGCTCGCGAACATCCCGGAGATGGCGAAGGTCGCCGAGCTGTCCGACGGTCGCCCGGACGACGGCCGGTTCGAGGTGATCCTGATGGAGCACCGTCCGAAGTGGCGGGTGCTGTTCACGGCCGTCAAGGCGGCGATCAGCGGACTGGGGCGCCAGCCCGCGACGGCGGAGTTCCGGTTCACCTCGGTCGGCCCGATGCCGGTGCAGATCGACGGCGAGATCGACGACGTGCCGGCCGGCGCCGCCGTGTGCGTCCGGATCGCCCCGGGAGCGCTGTCCGTCGTCCGCTGACGGCGCTCAGGCGAACGAGACCGCGATCTCACCGAGTGCGGCGTCCGGACCGAACGTCGCGCGCACGCGGTCGCCCGCCGCGATGGGCGCCGGCACGGTCGTCGTCCCGGTCGTGACCACGCTGCCCGCGGCGAGATCGGCCCCGAACGCCGGAAGCGTGTCGGCGAGCCACGCGAGCGCCGTCCACGGATTCCCGAGCACGGCCCCGCCACTGCCGGTGGCGGGCTCGGCGTCGTTGATCCACAATGCGGTGCCCGTCGTGGACAGGTCCAGATCGAGCCCGCCGGTGATCTCCGGACCGAGCACGAACAGCCCGGCGCAGGCCGCGTCGGCGAGCAGCTGGGGACCACCGGCCGTCGCGAAGTCGGCGAAGCGCGACTCCGGGAACTCGATCGCGCAGTGCACGGCCGCCACGGCGGACCGCAGCTCGCCGGCCGACGCGCCGGCGGCGACGTCGTCGCCCATCACGAACGCGAACTCCGCCTCGGCGACGGCCATGTACAGCCCGTCGGACGGCAGCACGGCGCCGGGCGCGTAGCGGAAGCGCTCGAACAGCGGGCCCGGCAACGGTGCGTCGACGCCGATGTGGGCCTGCCCGGCGGCCGCGGTGGCGGCGAGCTTCCAGCCGTAGGCCGGCCCGGCCCGCTCGGCCAGCCGCTGCTGGGCGGCGAAGCCCTCTGCCGGCGTGCGCGGGCGCAGCAGCTCCGGCAGCGACGCGAGACGCTCGTGCGTCGTCCACGCCTGCCACAGCGTGCCCGCGGTGCCGTCGGCGCGGACCAGGTCGACGGCGTCGGGGTCCGGATCGCCGGATACGGGGTGCGCCGCGGTCATCCAGCCGATCCTGCCAGTCGACGTGTGGCCATCACAGAGGCGACCCGGGACACCCGCGGGTCGGACATCGCCCGCTCCAGCCCGACGGGGAGCGGCAGCCGCCAGTTCGGGTACTCGTCGACGGTGCCGGGCAGGTTCGGCTGCCGGGTCTCGCCGAGCACGTCGTAGAGCGACGCCAGCACCAGCCGGCACGGTGCCGACGCCAGCAGCGCGTGCATCGCGACGACGATCGCGTCCTCGTCGGCGTCCACCGATTCCAGATGGCCCTCGTCGACGAGCAGCGCCACCAGCTCGGCCCGCTCGGCGGCGGCCTTCGCCCGTTCCGCGGCCGGGTCGTCGAGGAGCCCGAGCTCGGCGCGGACCCGGACGTGCTCGCCGCGCAGGAACCCGGGCGCGGTCGGCAGGTCGTGCGTCGAGATCGTCGCGACGGACCGTTCCGGCCAGCGCGACGGCGGCTGCAACGGCCCGTCGTCGCCCCCGGTCTCCGGGTCGGGGTCGCGGGAGAACCAGAGCACGGTCGAGCCGTACACGTGGGAGCGGTCCATCTCCTCGCGCACCTCGGGCAGCACCGTGCCGAGGTCCTCGCCGACGATCAGCGCGCCGGCCCGGTGCGCCTCCAGCAGCAGCGTCGCGAGCATCGCGTCGGCGTCGTAGGACACGTACGTCCCGCGATCCGCCGACCGGCCCTCGGGAACCCACCACAGCCGCCACAGACCCATCACGTGGTCGATCCGCAGCCCGTCGGCGTGCCCGAGCAGCGCGCGGACCATGTCCCGGAACGCCGCGTAGCCGGTCTCGGCGAGCCGGTCGGGGCGCCACGGCGGCAGGCCCCACGTCTGACCGCGCTGGTTGAAGGCGTCCGGCGGGGCGCCGATCGACGCGTTCAGGGCCAGCACGTCCGCCCATGCCCAGGCGTCGGCGCCCTCTGGGTCGCAGCCGACGGCGAGGTCGTGGATGACGCCGACCGGCATGCCGGCCTCGCGCGTGGCCCGGCGGACGTCGGCGAGCTGCGCGGCCGCCTGTTCCTGGACCCACCCGTGGAACGCGACGCGCGGGGCCAACTCGGCGCGGGCGGCGGCGACGGCGTCCGATCCGGGGTCGCGCAGCTCCTCCGGCCACCGGCCCCAGCGTCCGCCGTACCGCTCGGCGAGCGCGCAGTACGTCGCGAATCTCTCCAGTCCGGGCTCGGGATCACGCGGTTCCGGGCGGCCTTCGTTGCGCCACAACAGCTCCAGCGCCGAGCGTTTGGCGGCCCACACCCGGTCGTGCTCGATCCGATCGCCCGCCTGCTCGGGGCGAAGGGCGTCCACCTCCGCGCGCGTCGACGGGTCGGCCGCCGCGTAGGCGGGGAGGTCGGTCACGCGGATCGCCAGCGGCGTCGTGAACCGCCTGCTCGACGGCGTGTACGGCGAGGGCTGTACGGGGGGCACCGGCGTGATCGCGTGCAGCGGGTTGAGCAGGACCGCTCCGGCTCCGTGCTCACGCCCCGTGGTGCGGACGAGGTCGGCCAGGTCGCCGAGGTCGCCGATCCCCCACGAGCGCGCCGAGTGCAGCGCGTAGAGCTGCAGCATCCATCCCCAGGTCCGCGGCGGGTCCGGAAGAGCGGGCGGTGCGACGACGACGGTCGCCGTCCGCTCCGGCGTCTCCAGCGTGTAGCGGCCGGGTTCGAGACCTGCCGGGAGCTCGCCGTCCACGTCGCGCCGGGTCCCGTCCTCAGCGGTCAGGACGCCGTCCGCGGGGATCGGCCTGGCCCGGTCGGCGCGCATGCCGATCGTCGCGGGCAGCGCGTCCCGTTGCCGTGCGGCCGCCAGCGCGTCCCGCCGGGAGTCCGGGGTCGAGGCGTCCACTCCGAGCAGGGCGAGCACCTCGACGACGACGTCCGCGTCCACGTGGTGCTCGCGCCGCGCGCCGTCGAGGTACGACACGGCGACCCCGTGCGCGCGGGCGATCTCCGCGAGATCGTCGTCGACGGTTGCTCCGTCCGTGTCACGTGTCATCGCACGATCCTCGTCGATCGGTGCTCACCCCGCGCGCACACGTGCTGAGCAGCCCTGATGTCGACACGCGGACCTCGTTCGGTCACCGTGTCGGGCGGTCACCCGGTGCTACCGTTCGTCGCCGGACGCAGGGACCGGAGCCGCGTGCCGCGCCGGGGCCGACGGCCCCGCGACGACCGTGGCCCGACCGGTCCGCTCTGCCCCGGCGGGAGGATCTGGCGGATGTCGACGATGGCCCTGCTCGGGCTCTTGGTGGTGGTGCTGGTGGCGATCGGTATCGCGGGTTTCCTGCTGCGCGGACGACGCGGGGGGCGGGGCGGAGACCCGGCGAGCCCGCCGCGGACGGTCGGTGAGCTGGTCGACCGCCGCCGGTCGGGAGTCGACGAACCGCAGCCCGCCGCAGGCGAGGAGCCCGCTGACTCCGACGACGACGCCACCGGTCCGGTCGCGACCTCCGGTGCCGGTCCCGTGGATCCGTCGGACTCGGGGGATAGTGACCCGGCCGAGTCGTCGTCCGGTGCGGACCCGTCCGGCGGCGCGCCGGACGAGCCGGGTCGCGCGGAGCACGACCGGATCGGGGCTGCGGGCCGCCACTCCACCTCCGCGACGACGACCGACGCCACGACGGACGCCACGGTCACCGCGACCGGGCCGGGCGCGGGCACCCCGGCGGCGAGCACGTCGTCGGACGCGTTGACCGACGCGACGCCGGATACGACGCCGGATGCGACGGCCGCGGCGACGGCGTCGTCGGCGGGGGCCTCGGGGACTGCGGTCTCCGGATCCTCCGTGTCCTCCGGGTCCGGTGAGTCGGACGAGGATGCTGCGGCCACGACCTCGTCGAAGTCCCGGCCCGGTTCGGACGCGGACACCGGACCGGTGAGCGCTCCGTGGGCGCGCGGTTTCGTCGGCGGCCGGCAGGTCACACCTCCTGCGCCCGCGACGGCTCCCCGTCCGGGCTCGGGATCGGCGACGCCGCAGACCGGGCGTGACGCAGAGACGTCCGACGCCGCCGGGACGACGGCGGCGGGGAGCACCGGAGCGGAGACGGCAGGCGGCTCGCCCGGTTCCGCGCAGCCGGGCTCCACGCGGTCCGGGGCGACCGGCGAGACGGCTCGCCCGTCGGCCCCGCCCCGGCAGCAGTCCCAGTCGCCGGTCGACCCGGACCTGGTCAAACGCGTCACCGCTGTCCCGTCCACCGGCGGGAAGCGCTCCGGAGGGGACACCGAGCGCGAGTTCCGGGAGGCGCGCGACCGGATGGCGGGACGTGTCGGCCGCGTGCCCGAGCAGTCCAGCCGGTCGCCGGAGTCGACGGAGGAGCCCGAGCCCGCGTCGTCACCGGCCGCGCCGCGGCCCTCGCCGTCTCCCCGCCCCGCGCGCGCCGCGGGGAGTGGAATTGCTGCGGCGGCCGCCGGCGTGGCAGGCGCCGCGGCGACGGCGTCCGTAGCGGGATCCCGCTCCGGGCAGGACTCCGAGGACGGCGAGGGCACGTCCACTGCGCTGTCCGCGACCGATCCGGACGAGCCGCCCACCACCGCCTCCCCCCGCCCGTCGCCCGCCCCGCGCACCGGGAGCACCACGACCGAGACCGACGACGAGCCCCCGCCCCGCCCGGCGCCACGGGTGATGCGGTCCGCGGCCCCGACCGGCCCCGCCCCGGACGACGAGCGGGCGGCGTCGGACGAGCCGGCCGGCGCCGCCGTCACCGGCCCGGTCGCGACGAGTACGTCCAGTTCGCTCTCCGACACTCGGCCCTCCGAGGAGCCCTCCCCGTCGACCTCCGCCACCAGCACGTCGGCCGAACAGGACGACACGACCGCGCCGCCCGGCGGCTCGACGTCCACCGCGTCCACCTCGGTCGGGTCCGGTTCTGGCGAGCCCGGCTCCTCGGCGTCCGGCACCTCGACACCCGGCGGGTTCACGTCCGACGGCCCCGCGTCCGGCTCCCCGGCGTCCGGCTCCACGCCCGACTCGGTGCCGACCGCGCCGGCGTCGGCTCGGACGGCGACGTCCGGGTCACAGCCGGCCTCGTCCGGCTCGTCCGGTGGCGAGGACGCAGGAGGGTCGAGCTCCACGGGCTCCGTGGTCACCGGCGTCGCGGCGGTCGCCGGGCTGACTGCCGGAGCGGCGGCGGTCGGTGCCGCCACGTCCCGTTCGCACTCGGACGAGCCGTCGACGGGAGCGGGGAGGGCCGACGCGGGCAAGGCCGACGCGGACAAGGCCGACGCGGACAAGGCCGACGCGGACAAGGCCGACGCGGACAAGGCCGACGCGGACAAGGCCGACGCGGACAAGGCCGACGCGGGGGAGGCCGACGCCGGGAAGGTCGACGCCGAGGAAACGGCCCCCGCGCCGTCGGCCCCGTTCGGTTCGTCCGTCGGCACGTCGTCGACGGAGCGGCCGTCGACGGATCGCCCGGTCGCGGACTCAGCGACCGTGGAGGCAACCCCGTCCAGCACCTCGACCGAGGACGCGATGCCCTCCGCGTCGTCGGATTCCGGAGCGGCCGTCGTCGCACCCCCGCCCGCCACATCCTCCGCCGGGGCCGCGCCGGAGCAGGTCGTGGCGTTCAGCGCCGCGTCCTCCGCCCGTCGTGCACCGGTGCCGTCCACGCCGGCCCAGGACGTCGACGTCCAGGTGTCCGACCGGGACTCGCGCCCCCTCACCGGCGTCGCGCTGTCCATGGTGGACGGATCGGGCGCCCCCGCCGGGTCGGCGAGCACCGGCGCCGCGGGCGACGCGAGGCTGCGCGCGCCAGGGGCCGGGCAGTATGTCGTCGTCGCGTCGGCGTCCGGCTTCCAGACGCGGGTGACGCCGTGCTCCGTCGCCGACGAGCCGGTCCGGGTCGGCGTCACGCTCGCGCGGTCGTCCGCCGTGCACGGCGCGGTCCTTTCCCCGGCCGGTGCGCCCCGACCCGGCGTGACGGTCGCACTCGAGCAGGACGGCGAGACGCTGGACAGCGCGGACAGCGGCAGCGACGGCACGTTCCGGTTCGCCGATCTGGACGCGGGCCACTACCGGCTGGTCGCCGGGGACGGGACGGACGTGACCGTGCTCGTCCCACCGGAGGCCGACGTCGAACAGGACCTCGTCGCGGCCGGGAGCCCGGGGTGACGCGGCACGTGGAGGGCCGGCTGGCGGGTGTCGACGGCGTCGACCTGTTCTGGCAGGGATGGCTCCCGGACGGCGGGCCGACCGGGGTGCTGCTGGTCAGCCACGGGATCGGGGAGCACTCCGGGCGCTACCAGAGCGTCGTCGACGAGCTCGTGCCCGACGGCTGGGCCGTGTACGGCCTCGACCACCGCGGGCACGGACGGTCCGGCGGCACCCGCGTGCACGCCAAGCGCTACCGGGACCTGGTCGACGACTTCGAGACGTTCCGCAGCGCCGTCGTCGCACGCCATCCCGGGCTGCCCGTGTTCCTGCTCGGGCACAGCCTCGGCGGGCAGATCGCGCTGGCCTACACGGTCGTGCACGAGAAGGCGCTGACCGGGCTCGTCCTGTCCGCGCCCGCGCTGGCCAGCGACGCCGTGCCGCAGGCCGTCGTGCCGGTGCTGTCGGTCGTCGCGAAGGTCCTGCCGACGATCCGGCCGGTCGGGATCGACGACTCGAAGATCAGCAGCGACCCGGCCGTCGTCGCGGACTACCGGGCCGACCCGCTGGTGCACCACGGCAAGCCGACGCTCGCGCTCGGTGCCGCGATCTACGAGCAGATGGACGAGCTGCCCGGCAAGGTCGGCGACCTGCGCCTGCCGCTGCTGGTCCAGCACGGTACGGCCGACGCGCTGACCGACCCGGCCGGGACCCGCGCGCTCGAGGACGCCAGCGGATCCCCGGACACGACCGTGCGCTGGTACGACGGCCTCTGGCACGAGATCTACCACGAGCCCGGCCGCGCCGAGCCGCTCGCGGACCTGCGCGAGTGGCTCGCCGAGCACCGGAAGGCCGCCACCGGGCCGGCCTGACTCGACGGTCACGCCCCGGCGGTGATCGACACCCGCCGAGCGACGCGACGGCCGGATGGCGGATATCCTGCGGGCCGCGGGGTGTGCCAGGAGGTGGCGGTGGCGGTCGAGACGACCGGGAACGCGACGACGGTGTCGGTGCACGAGCTGGTCGAGCGGACCGACTGGGCGGCCACGCCGCTCGGGCCACGCGAGGGCTGGGACCGGGAGCTGGAGGACTCGCTCCGGTTCCTGCTCGAGATCCGCCAGCCGATGGTCGTCTGGTGGGGAGCGCAGGACACCCTGCTCTACAACGACGCGTTCGTCGCGTCGGCCGGTCACCGGCACCCGTCGTCGTTCGCGCGGCCGCTGGCGGAGGGCTGGCCGGAGATCGCGAGCCACCTCGCCGACGACCTGGACGCCATCCGGCGCGGCACGCTGCACGGCATCTACCGCGAGGACGACGCGATCGTCCTGGACCGGGTCGGGCGCCAGGAGGCGACGTACTGGCAGTACTCGGCCACCCCGGTCCGCGGCTCCGAGGGCCAGGTGCTCGGGATGATCACCATGTGCAACGAGACGACCGCCAAGGTCGTCGGGGCCCGCCGGATGCGGCTCCTCGCGTCGCTGGGCGAGATCGCCAGGGACGCGCCGTCGGTCGGCGTCGTGGTCCAGCGCCTGGCCGCGGTCCTGGCGCCCGCCGGTGACGACATCCCGTGCGCGGTGATCTACGACCCGGCGGGCGACGCCGAGCGGGTCACCGTCGGGGTCGCCGACCCGCCGCCGGACTGGACGCCGGGCGAGCCGGAGCTGGCGGCCGAGCCGCTGATCTTCCGCGAGACCGCCCCGACACCGGTCGACGGCCACCACGCCCCGGTCCGCCACATCGTGCGCGGCCTGCTGCGCACCCCGGACGGCACGGTCACCCGCGGCATCGTGCTGGGCGGAGCGCCGCAGCAGCAGATGGACGACGACCAGCAGGCGTTCCTGCGCATGGTGATCGGCCACATCGGCACGGCGCTGACGGTCGCCGCGGCGCAGGAGGTCGACCGGACGGTCCGGGACGGCCAGGCCCGCACCGAGCAGGTCCGCACCGGCTACTACGCGTCGCTCGGCGACGAGTTCCGCACGCCGCTGACGCTCGTGCTTGGGCCGCTCGAGCGGCTGCGCGAGCACGCCGACCCGGCCGTGCGCCACGAGATCGCGCTGGCCCAGCGCAACGCGCAGCGGATGCTCAAGCTCGTCAACGGCCTGCTCGACGTGTCCAGCCTGAACTCCGGACGCCCGGACGGCATGTTCGCGCCGACCGAGCTGGGCACGACGACGGCGGAGCTCGCCGCGGCGTTCGAGCCGGTCACCGACCGGGCCGGCCTGACCCTGACCGTGGACTGCCCGCCCACCGACCGCCCGGTCTGGATCGACCGGGACATGTGGGAGAAGATCGTCCTCAACCTGCTCAGCAACGCCGTCAAGTTCACCCACGACGGCGGGGTGTCGGTCTCGCTGACGGTGTCCGGAGAGCAGGCCGTGCTCCAGGTGAGCGACACCGGTGTCGGGATCGCGCCGGAGCGCCTCGAGCAGGTCTTCCAGCGCTTCCACCGGGTCCGGGACACCGCGGCCCGCTCCCAGGACGGCAGCGGGCTGGGACTGTCGCTGGTGCAGCAGCTCGTCCGGATCCACGGCGGATCGGTCGACGTCACCAGCACGCCGGGGACCGGCAGCACGTTCACCGTCCGCGTCCCGCTCGGGTTCGCGCACCTGCCGTCGGACCGCCTGGTGCGCACCGGCGTCGGTGCCCGCACCGTGCCGTCGCTGGCGAACCCGTACGTCGCCGAGGCGCTGCGCTGGATGCCGGATCCGGCCCGTCGTGACACCGGCGCCCCGTCGCTCGACATCGGCCCCGCGAACGGCGGTGAGCCGACCACCGAAGGGACGCTCGACGTCGGCGGGCTGAGCCTGGACCACAAGGACCGGGTGCTCGTCGTCGACGACGACGCGGACATGCGCTCCTACCTGCAGCACCTGCTGTCCGAGCGGTGGACGCCGCAGGTCGTGACGAGCGGGACCGAGGCGCTGGACGCCGCACGCTCGGCGCCGCCGGACCTCGTCGTCGCCGACGTGTCCCTGCCCGGTCTGGACGGCATCGGCCTGTTGCGCGCGCTGCGCACCGACACCCGCACCGCGGGCGTCCCGGTCGTGCTGCTGTCCTCGCGGGCGGGGGAGGAGGCCGCTGTCGAGGGCCTTGCCGCCGGCGCCGACGACTATCTCGTCAAGCCGTTCTCCTCGCGCGAGCTGCTGGCGCGCGTCGCGAACCACCTGCAGCTGGGCCGGGTGCGACGGGCCGCGGAGCTCCAGTTCCGCGCGATGGCCGACTCGACACCGGCGCTCATCTGGGTCGACGACCCTGGCGGGCACCGGGTGTTCGTGAACCGCGGTTGGCTGGACTTCACCGGCGTCACAGAGCCCTCCGGGGAGCTGGGGCTGGACTGGCGGCGCCGGATCCACCCGGACGACCGGGAGCGCTACCGCTCGGTCACGACGGCGGCGACGCGAGCGACCGCGCCGTTCGAGGTCGAGTACCGGCTGCTCGACGGCAGCGGCAGGCACCGCTGGGTGCTCGACCGCGGCGCGCCGGTCGGCGGGGCGGACCGCGCCGTCGGCTACGTCGGCGGCTGCCTGGACATCGACGCGCAGCACCGCGAGCAGCGCAGGCACCGGATCTACTCCGAGGTCGGCGAGTCGCTGGAGCGCGCGATCACCCGGACCGGGCGGACCGACCAGCTGGCCCGCGCCGTCGTCGACGAAGGGCTCGCGGACATCGCGCTCGTGCACGAGGCGGGCACCGAGGGCGGCACGGCACCGCTGGCCGCGGCGGCGTCCCGCGCGGCGCTGGAGCCGCCGCTGTGGGAGCTCGGCCCGCTCTCCCCGGACACCGGGCCGATCGAGCACCAGCCGATCGGCACCGACCGTCTCGACGCCGCGCTCGCCGCACTGCCCGCAGCGCAGCGGGCGGCGTGGGAACGGGTCCCGATCCGGTCGGCCATGGTCGTCCCGCTCCCCGCGCGCGGGCGGACCGGCGCGCGGCTGACCGTCGCCCGCTGCGAGCCGGGGGACGACTACACCGCCGACGACCTCGACCTGGTCTCCGAGGTCGGCCGCAGGGCGGGCCTCGCGGTGGACAACGCGCGCCTGCTGGAGCAGGAGCGGGCCACCGCGCAGCGGCTCGGGCTGCTGCACAGGGCGACCGCGCGGATGTCGGCCGCGGCGACGGCGGGCGACGTCGCCGCCATCGCCGCCGACCACATCGTCGACCTGCTGGACGCCGACTACTCCGGTGTGTGGGAGCTGCGCGGGCAGTGGCTGCGTGCGCTGACCGGGCACGGATGGGACGACGCGCTGTGGTCGCGCGCCGGGCAGCTCCGGGCGGACGCCCCGCTCGCGTTCGGGGAGGTGCTGCGCGAACGGGTCCCGCTGTGGCTGCCGTCGTCGCAGGACTGGGCGCAGCGGTTCCCCGCGCAGGTCGGGCTCGTGCCGGACGGCGCGGAGACCGTCGGATACCTGCCGTTGATCGCCGGTGGACGGACACTCGGTGTGCTGGCCGTCGGGTTCCTGCACGAGCGCGTGCTGTCCGGGCCGGAGCGCGAGGCGGCCGTCGCCGTCGCCGAGCTGGCCGCGCAGGCGCTCGACCGCGCGTCGATGCTCGAGGTGGAGACGGAGGCGCGGCGGCTCGCCGAGCGGCTCGGCTCGATCGCGACGGCGCTGTCGCGGGCCACCGACCTGGAGTCGGTGGCCGAGGTGATCGTCGAGCACGGACGGTCGTCGGTGGAGGCCGAGGCCGTCGTGCTGCTCGCGATCGGCGACAACGGCGTGCTCGGACCGATCGCCGAGGACGGCTGGCCGTCCGACCCGGCCGCCACCACCGGGCCGCTCGGTCGCACCCACCCGCTGAGCCGCGCCGTCGCGACCGGGGAGCCGCTGTGGAGCGCCGCGGCGCCCGAGGACGAGCCCTACCCGGTCCAGACCGCGGTGCCGCTGATGGTGGCCGCCCGCCCGATCGGCGTGCTCGGCTTCCGCTTCGAGTCCGAGCCCGCGTTCACCGCCGAGCAGCGCAGCTTCGTGCTGACACTCGTGAACCAGTGCGCCCAGTCGATCGTGCGCGCGCAGCTGCACGCGGCCGAGCACGAGGTCGCGGAGACGTTGCAGCGCAGCCTCCTCCCGCAGAAGCTCCCCGAGCTGGACCGGATGTCCCTGGCCACCCGCTACCGCCCCGGCACGCAGGGCACCGAGGCGGGCGGCGACTGGTTCGACGTGCTGGCGCTCGACGACGCGAAGGTCGCGCTCGTCGTCGGCGACGTCGTCGGGCGCGGTCCGTCCGCGGCCGCCGTGATGGGGCAGCTGCGCAGCGCCGTCGCGGCGAACCTGGTGAACGGGCAGAGCCCGGCGGGCGCGCTCGAGCAGCTCGACCAGTTCGCGCTGCGGGTCAGCGGCGCCATGGCCAGCACGGTCGCGTGCGCGGTGATCGACACCGCGACCGGCGAGATCTGCTACGCCAGCGCGGGGCACCCGCCGCCGCTGCTGGCCGGGCCCGGCGGTGTGCGGATGCTGGACAAGGGCCGCGGGGTGCCGCTCGGGATCTCCGGTCGGCCGCCGTTCGTCGAGGACTCGGACCGGATGGAGCCGGGGGAGACGGTCCTGCTCTGCTCGGACGGCCTGTTCGAGCGCCGCGGCGAGGTCGTGGACGACGGCCTGGCCCGCCTGGCCACCGCGTTCGGCGAGCTGTCCGCCGCCCAGCCGCGGGACATGGCCGACGCGCTGCTGAGCCGCATGTCGGAGGGGTCGGCGATCCCGGACGACACGGTCGTCCTGGTGGCGCGCTACATGCCGGCCCCGCTGCGGCTCGAGGTCGCGGCCGACCCGACCCGGCTGGCGCCGCTGCGGCGGACCGTCGACGCCTGGTGCGACGCGTGCGGCATGGGTGCCGACGCGCGCAGCGACCTCCAGCTGACGGTCGGCGAGGCGACCACGAACGCGATCGAGCACGCCTACCTGGGTGGCCCGGTGCCGGGCGCCACCGCGACCGTCGACATCGGACTGGCGCTGCGCCCGGACGGCGCCGTCGCCGTCGAGATCGCCGACCACGGGACGTGGCGGCCACCGCCTGCCGACCCCGGCTACCGGGGACGCGGGATCGCGCTGATCCGCGAGCTCGCCGAGGAGGTCGTCGTCGCGCCGTCGGACGGGGGCACGCTGGTCCGCTTCCGGCTCCCGTCGATCCCGGTCGAGATCGGAACGCCGGGGGCCGGACCGCCGGTCGAGTTCGTCGCGGGCGAGGCGGACCCGGGGCGCCCGGTGGAGGCGGAGCCCGGTGAGGCGTCCACGCCGCCGGACCGCACCCGGCTGCGCGCGACGCCGGACCGGCACGGTCTGCGGCTGACCGTCGTCGGTGATCTGGATCTCGGTGGCGTGGCGTCGATCCGGACGTCGTTGTTCGAGCAGCTGGCCCAGAGCCGTCCGGTGGTGACGCTGAGCCTGGGCAGGGACGCGTTCGTCAGCAGCGCAGGGATCGCGCTGTTGTCCGAGGTCGCGCGCCGGATGCGGGCCGAGGGCACGTCGCTCTCGCTGGTGGCCCCGGCCGGGAGCCAGGCCCGCCGTGCGCTCGTGCTGTCCGGGTTGGACTCCGTGATCGGGCTCTCCGACGACAGCTGAGCCTGTCCGGACACCCCTGGCGGACTTCTCGTTCGCCGGAACGGCCGTTGAAGGCGAGGTCCGCAGGTAGTAGAAAGGCGTTCGTGGCAGAAGCACCGGCAGCGCATCTCGGAGAGATCTGGGGTGCCCGCCGCGCTTACTGTTTCGACCAGTGCTGTCCGAGTTGAGCCAGCTCCTCCGCCTCCCCGCTCACTCGTTCGACACGCACCTGGAGAATTCACTGTGGACGCCCCGTCGGCTGCCGCGCGCTCGTCGCTCTCTGCTGTCCGTTCCGTCCGGAACGTCCGTTCCGCGTCACCGGCCCCGACGCCGTACGGCATCGAGGACCTGCGCGATCTGACCCGGCGGATCGCCGCCGAGGTCCGCAGGGGCGAACACGAGGTGATCGTCGATCCGGAGCGGCGCTGGTACAAGCTGCTGCGCAGCGACGGCTTCTGCGACATCTGGCTGATCAGCTGGGCGACCGAGCAGATCGCGGAGCTGCACGACCACGCCGGCTCGCTCGGGGCGCTCACCGTCGTCTCCGGTGCGCTGACCGAACGGCGCTGGACGGGCGACGCCGGACTGCGCACCCGCACGCTGCGTCTCGGCCGGGGTGCCGGGTTCCCGCTCGGCCACGTGCACGACGTCGCGAACACGACGGCCGAGCCCGCGGTCAGCGTGCACGCCTACTCGCCGCCGCTGTCGGCGATGTCCTACTACGACGTCGAGAACGCCCCCGGCGGTTCCGGCACCCGGCTGCGCAGGCTGCGCACCGAGCTCGTCGAGCCCGGACAGGGCGTCGGATGAGCGAGCCTGCGGGCGGATCGTCGGCAGTGAGCGAGCGTGCGAGCGAATCATCAGCTCAGCGCCGCACGATCGCCGACGTCCTGGCCGACGCGCGCGCCCGGCTGAACCGTCCGGACCCGACGAAGGCGGCCGGGCTCGTCGAGGACGGCGCGTACCTGGTGGACACCCGTCCGGCGTGGCAGCGGGAGAAGTTCGGCACGATCCCCGGTGCACTGTGGGTGGAGCGCAACCACATCGAGTGGCGCCTCGACCCCACGTCCGGCGCCCGGATCCCGGAGGCGATCGACCACGACGTGCGGTGGGTGCTGTTCTGCACCGAGGGTTACGCCTCCAGCCTCGCGGCCGCGTCGCTGCAGGACATCGGGCTGCACCGGGCCACCGACATCGACGGCGGGTTCCTCGCCTGGCAGGCGGCCGGCCTGCCGACGGTCCCGGCCGACCCTGACGCCGTCCCCGCGCAGCCGGGTGGAGCCGACCCGCGCTGACGCCCGACCCCGCCACTCGACGGCCGTGCCGCGATCGACTGTGACGTTTCGGCGGTGATCGCCGTCCGAACCCACCACTCGATCGCACGGGGGTGGTCGAGCGTGACGTTCCGGCGGGAGCGCGCCGACGGCCCGTGGACGCCGACCCGGTCCCGCCGACACGCCGGTGTCACGGAGCGGCCCGCAGTCGTAGGTAGGCGGACACGAGCGTGCACAGCTCGTCGACGACCATGGACCGCTCCAGGTCGGGTTCCTCGAGCACGTAGCTGATCGCGACGTGCTCGACCGTGCGCACGACGACCCAGGCAACGGCTTCCACAGGGACCAGCGGGTCAGGGCCGTTACGGAACCGCAGCGCCGTCGTCGTGACGTTGTCGATCCGCTGCGCGAACGCGACCCGCCGGTGGCCCGCCGTGCGCGGGAGCCGCTCGGACAGCACCCGCAGCAGGGCGGGCCGCTCGGCCAGCGCGTCCACCAGCTCGGACACCACCCCGCGGATCGACGCGGGCGACAGGTCCGGTCCGAGCCGCCCGGGGAATGCGGCCGAGATGCGAGCCTCGAGCGCCGTCACGTACCGGTCCAGCACCTCGGTGATCAGCGCGTCCTTGTCCGGGAAGTACTGGTAGAGCGAGCCGGGGCTGACGCCGGCACGGGTGGCGACGCGGTTCGTCGAGGTGCCGTCGTAGCCGCGCTCGGCGACGACGTCCTCGGCCGCGGCGACGATCCGTTCCACCATCGCGCGGGACCGCTCCTGCTGCGGAACCCGGCGGCCGGTCACCGGTCGTCCGGAAACGCGAATTGAACGCGAGTGATCGCTCGTGTCAGCATCGAGGACATGGTGGCAGAGATCGTGCCCTCCCGCTTCCGCTCCGCACCCGAGCGCAACGCGCGGATCGCCCGTCCGCTCGCGATGGCCGCGGGCGTGACGGCACCCGACGAGTCGTTGATCGACGAGATCGGGCGCCGGATGACGAGCCGCGACGAGGTGGGCGCCCGGCTGGTCGAGGCGATGGGCCGGTCCGCCGGCGACCCGGAGCGGGTCACGATGCGCGCGTTGAACGACGCGCTCGCGGCGGGTGTGGCGCCCGCCGACGCCCCGGCGGCGCTGCACGCGTTCTTCGACGCCGTCACCCCGGAGCCGGACTGGCTCGACCGCGAGCTCGTCGAACGCGGAGCGCGGGCCTACCGCCGCCTGGGTCGCAGCCGCGAGGACGTGCTGCTGGGGCTGTCGCTGATCGGCGGCTACCGCTACGGCGGCCCCACCGAGCTGCTCGTGCGCACCGGCGGGCTCACCGGGTCCGGCGCCATGCGCCGGCTCGCCGAGACCCAGGCGTGGGGGTTCGCCGTCAGCAGGCCGGGCGGGATGGAGCGCGGCGGCGAGGGCTGGAAGGCGACGCTGCACGTGCGCGCGATGCACGCGCTCGTCGCGAACCGGTACGAGCGGGACTGGGACACGGCCGCACTCGGCCTGCCGATCAACCAGGCCGACCTGGCCGCGACGCTCGGGCTGTTCAACAGCACCGCGATCCTCGGCTGCCGCCTGCTCGGCCGGCACGTCACCCGGGCGGAGTCGCGCGCGATCATGCACCTCTGGCGGTACGTCGGGTGGCTGATGGGCGTCGACGAGGACTGGCTGTTCCGCACCGAGCGCGAGCAGAACGCGTTCAACCACCACGTGCTGCTGGCCCAGGGCGACGTCACGCCGTCCGGTGCACGGCTGGCGACGGCGCTGGTGGACGGCCTGCGGTCGGAACGGACCGGTGGCCGGCTGGACCGGCTGCGAGGCGACTGGGAACGACGACGCCTGCTCAGCCTGCTGCGGCTGTTCCTGCGCGCCGACGGCATGCGCGACCTGGGCCTGCCGGTGACGTGGCCGTGGGTCGTCCCGGCCCAGGTGGCGCGCAACCTCGTGGAGTCGCTCGTCGTCGCCCGGAGCGAACGGGGGCGCCGGTGGCTGGAGGAGCGGTCCGACGCGTGGGTCCGTGGAGCGCTCGCCCGCCGGTTCGGAGCCGCCCGTCCGGGCCCGCGCGACCTCGCCTAGGTGAACGCGCTCTCGCCGGTGATGTCCCGCCCGACGATCAACGTCTGCATCGTCTCGGTGCCCTCGAACGTGTGGATCGCCTCGATGTCCGCCCAGTGCCGGACGACGTGGTGCTCCAGCAGGATCCCGTTGCCGCCCAGCATGTCCCGCGCCTCAGAGAGGATCTTGCGCGCGGTCCGGGTGTTGTTCATCTTGGCCAGGCCCGCGACGGTCGGGGACAGCTTCCCGGCGTCCGCGAGCCGTCCGATCTGCATGCAGTAGAGCTGCATCCCGGTCAGGTCCGCCAGCATCGACACCAGTCGCTGCTGCACCACCTGGAACGACGCCAGCGGCTTGCCGAACTGCGTCCGCTCCTTCGCGTAGCGCAGGGCCGCGTCGTAGCCGGCGGTCGCGTGCCCGAGGGCCATCCACGCGCAGATCCCGCGGGTGTTCGCCAGCACGCGCGCGCAGTCCTTGAACGACGTGGCGTTCACCAGGCGGTTCTCGTCCGGGACGCGGACGTTCTCGAGCGTGATGTCGGCCTGCCAGAGCGCCCGCAGTGCGACCTTGCCCGGGATCTCCTTCGCCGAGTAGCCCTCGGTCGGGGTCTCCACGACGAACCCGTTCACCTCGCCGGACTCGGTGTTCCGCGCCCAGACGGTGACCAGGTCGGCCGTGGTCCCGTTGCCGATCCACCGCTTCGTCCCGTTCAGCACCCAGTGGTCGCCGTCGGGCGTCGCGGTCGTCTCCAGCGCGATCGAGTCCGACCCGTGCTCCGGCTCGGTCAGCGCGAACGCGCCCAGCTTGTCCATCGTGGACATCGACGGCAACCAGCGCTGCTTCTGCTCCTCGCTGCCGCACATCGCGATCGACTGCATGGCCAGTCCTGCATGGACACCCAGGAACGTGCCCAGCGACCCGTCGCCGCGGTGCAGCTCCATGTGCACCAGCCCGACCGCGAGCGGGCTCATCCCGGCCGCTCCGTACCCGACGATGTCCTCGCCGACGACGCCGAGCTCGGGCAACCTGCGGAACAGGTGCCACGGCAGCTCCGCGCGCTCCCAGTACCCGTTGATGTCCGGGAGCACCTCGTGGTCGACGAACTTGCGCACGTCGGCGAAGCGCTGCCACTGCTCCTCGGTGAACTGGTCGCGGACCGAGAAGAAGTCGGTGCCCAGTGCCTCGCCGAGCTCGGTGTACGGGGTGGTCATCGCGGAGCGGCTCCTCGTCGTCGAAGAAGCCGATCCTGGCATTCCCGTCAGGGTTCGCGCCCCACGAGCGTCATCAACGTGTCCGCGAGACGGTCGATCGCCGCGTTCGTCTGAGGTCCGCTCGGCGTCACGGCCGTTCGAGACGGCTCCAGAACGCGTCGAGCGCAGCGGCGACCGGGCGCGGATCGGTCACCGGCCACCAGTGGCCGACGCCGGCGAGTTCGGCGATCTCGGCTCCCGCCTCGCGCGCCGCGAACAGGTGCTGTTCGACGGTGCCGCTGGCCGCGCCGGTGTCCTGCATCGCGACGAGCGCCAGTCCCGGTTGTTTCCGGGCGTCCGCGAGGCGGCGTCCGGCGTCGGCCATCACCGGCTGCACCGCGGAGCGCAGCAGGGACAGGACGGCCCGGCCCATCGTCGGATCGAGTCCCGTGGCGACGCGTTCGGCCGCCGGACCGGTCATCCCGAGCCCGTCCACGACGGCGAGACGTTCCTCCAGGGAGCCGCCGAAGATCGCCGCGACGGACTCCTCCCCGGCCCCCTCCTGCTGCCACACCTGCGCCCGCGCGTGCCAGACGTAGTCCGGGGCGAAGATGCCGAGCGCGTCCGATGCCCAGCTGCGGACCAGGTCGGGCCGGGCCATCGCGACCGCGACGACGTGCGCGCCGCCCCAGTCGTGGCCGACGAGATCGACCGGGCCGTCGAACCGCTCGAGCCGGGCGACCAGCCAGTCGCGGTAGCCGGCGACGGTCGCGTCGAAACCGTCCGGCAGCGGAGCCCCGAAGCCGGGCGGGGAGAGGGTGACGGCGTCGACGCGTCCGAGCTCGGCGAGCAGCGGGCTCCACACGGAGGCGTTCTCGGGATTGCCGTGGACGAGGACCAGGGGTGTGTTCGGCACACACCCACTATCTATATTTGCGTGCACGCACGCAAGTAACTATCGACCGAACGCGACCCGTACGGTCCGGACGGCCTCGGAGGTCAGGCCGGCCGGGTCGACGGGTGGGTCGGCGATCAGCTGGAGGGCCGACCCGCGCACGATCGCCATCAGGACGGCTCCGGCCGCGTCCGCGTCGACCTCGGCCCGGACCGTGCCGTCGTCCACGCCCCGCCGGACGGCATCGCCCAGGAGGCTGCGGAACCCTTCGTCGCGCTCGGCGAACAGCGGTGACACGACCGGGTCCGCGGCGAGCGCCTCCATCCACAGCCGGAGGAACGCGGCCGTGGACGGCGTCGGGCGGGACACCGCCCGCAGGTAGGTCTCGACGATGCCGACGAGCTGCGCGAGGCCGTCACCGGCGTAGTCGGGCAGGTCCATGCGCTGTGCCCGGTCGAGCACCGCCTCGATCAGGCGCTCCCGGCTGCCGAACTGGTGGCGGACGATGCCGCGGCTGTAGCCGGCGGCCTCGCCCACCTGGGCCAGGGTGATCGGGCGGGAGCCGGAGCGGGCGATGAGCTCGGTCGCGGCGTCGACGACGCTGCGCTCGGTCTCGGCGCGTCGCTGCTCCTGGGTGCGACGGGCGGGCGGGTCGGTCACCACGAGCGCGACGCTACCGAGACCCCGGCTCAGGTCGTGACGGTGCCGCGCTGCTCGCCGAACGCGGCGAGGGCGACGTCGTTCCAGCGCTCCCACTCGTCGAGCTGCGCGAGGTACTGCTCGCGGACCGGCTCGTAGGAGCGGCCGAAGAACACCCGCAGCGGCGGTTCGTCGGCGTCGACGACCATGAGTAGGGCCCGTGCCGTCGCGGCCGGATCGCCCGGCTCGAACGTGACGCCCTGCTCGCGCAGGTGGTCGTAGGCCGGCATCCGCTCGCTGGACCGGCCGGCCTCCAGCCAGCCGGTCTCGTACGGGCCGGGCTCCACGTTCGTCACCCGGATCCCGAGGGCGCGCACCTCATGGGCGAGCGACTGGGTCAGACCCTCCACCGCCCACTTCGACGCGTGGTACGCCGCGATCCCGGGGTACGCCCGGACGCCGCCCTCGCTGGTCACGGTGATCAGGTGCCCGCTGTGCTGCGCGCGCATCACCGGCAGCGCGGCCTGCAGGACCCAGAGCGCGCCGAAGAAGTTCGTCTCCATCTGGTCGCGGATCTCGTGCTCGGTCAGCTCCTCGACGGTGCCGAAGTGGCCGTAGCCCGCGTTGTTCACGACGACGTCGAGGCGTCCGAAGTGGTCGGTCGCCCTGCGGACGGCGCCGAACACCGCGTCCCGGTCCGTGACGTCGAGCGTCAGCGGGAGGATCGCGTCGCCGTACCGCGCGACCAGGTCGTCGAGCGTGCTCGCATCCCGGGCGGTGGCGGCGACGCGGTCGCCGCGCTGCAGCGCCGCCTCGGTCCACAGGCGACCGAAGCCGCGGGACGCGCCGGTCAGGAACCAGGTCGTGTTCGTCATGGCTCCACCGTGCGCGCGCCGGACGCATGCGACAAGCGATGCTTTCGCACGATGGACATGCTTGAATCGCATACGTGGCGGAGCTGACGGTCGCGGGGCTGCGGGTCGTGCACGAGGTCGCCAGGCAGGGCTCGTTCAGCGGGGCCGCGACGGTGCTCGGCTACACGCAGTCGGCCGTGTCCCGGCAGGTGGCGGCCACCGAGGCCGCGGTGGGGACGGAGCTGTTCGAGCGGCTCCCGCGGGGTGTGCGGCCGACGGCCGCGGGGGAGGTGGTCGTGCGCCGGGCCGGCCGGGTGCTGGGGGAGATCGACGGCACGTTGGAGGAGGTCGCGGGCGTGCGGGACCGGTTCGCCGGGCGGCTCGTCGTCTCCGCGTTCCCGACGGCGGCCGCCGTGCTGCTGCCCCGGGCGATCGCCCGCGTCCGTGCCCGTCACCCGGACCTGCGCGTGGACCTGCAGGAGGCGGCGACCCCCCTGCAGCTACGACGGCTGAGGGCCGGCCGGGTCGAGGTCGCGGTCGTCGCCGTCGGGGAGGGGCTCCCGGACCAGGACCTCGACGGGCTACGAGCCGAACCGCTCCGGATCCCGCGCGGGTCCGGTGTCGCGGTCGGGCGGGACCACCGGTTGGCCGACTCCGACGTCGTCGACGTGGCCGAGCTGGCCGGCGAGACGTGGATCGTCGGGACGGGTGCGGCGGGCGAGCCGCAGTTCGGACCGTGGCCGGGACTCGCCGACCCGCACGTCGGACACGAGGTGCGGCACTGGGCGACGCGGTTCGGCCTGGTGGCGGCCGGGCTCGGGATCACGCTGGTGCCGGGTCTGGCCGCCGACTCCGTCCCGCGCGACGTGCGCTGGCTCCCGGTCCGCGACCCGGCCGGCCCACCGGACCGCAGCCTGCTCGCGGTGACCGCGGCGCACCCGTCGAACGCGGCGGCCGCGCTGGTCCGCGCGATCCGGGAGGACGCGGCGCGGATGGCGTGAGATCGCGGACCGTCGTCGTCCGCATCACACGATCGCCCGCTGGACCGAGGTCGACCGCGGCGGCCACCTCGCCGCGAAGGAGGAACCGCAGCTCCTGGTCGACGACGTCCGCGCGTTCTTCCGCGACCTGCGGTGAGGGTTCAGGCCTTCACCAGACAGAACGGATGGCCGATCGGGTCCAGGAACACCCGGAACGAGTCCGGCTTCGGTTGCACGTCGTGCTTGCGGGCGCCGATCTCCAGCACGGCGCGTTCGCCCTCGTCGAGGTCCGGGACGTCGAAGTCGACGTGCATGCGCTGCGGGTGCTCCTGCCCCGGCCACTCCGGCGGGCGGAACTCGCCGTCCTCGACGAGCTGGAACGCGAGCGTCGCGCCTGCGCCGCCGGACTCCAGCTCCGCCCAGCCGGGGTGGCTGTCGTCGGCGACCGGCCAGCCGGTGATCCGGCTGTAGAACAGGGCGAGCGCGAGCGTGTCCGGGCAGTCGAGCGCGGTCAGGCTGAGCTTGGCGATCGGCATGCCCCGACGGTAACGGCGGGCACCGACAGTCTCAGGCCGCCGGGAGCTCGTCGATCGCCCGCTCGACGCGCTGCACGGACACCGGCATGCGGGTCTTCATCGGGTGCGCGAACAGCGACACCCGCAGCTCCTCGACCATCCAGCCGATCTCGTGCAGCTCCGCCGACGGTTCGACGCCGTCCGGCAGCGCGGCCAGCAGCTGCCGGTACTCCCGCTCGACCGGTGCGACCTCCGCACGCCACCGCGCGTCGCGGCCCGGGTCGGCGTGCAGCTTGTCCAGGCGCAGCTCCATCGCCTGCAGGTAGCGGCGGACGTCGCCGAGACGGGTCGCCCCCGCGTCGGTCACGAACCCCGGTCGGACGAGCCGGTCCAGCTGCGCGCGGACGTCGTCGACGCCGTCGCGGGTCGCCGGTCCGCGCATCTCGCCGAGCCGAGCCTGAACGCGGTGCCAGACCTCGAGTACCCCGCGCACCGCGTCGAGCACCTGCAGCGTCGTCGCCGGCAGACGCATGCGCAGGAGCTCGGCGAGCCGGTCGAACTGCTTCCGGTCGAACGGGTCCCCGCCGCCGCGGGCCATCAGGAGATCGGCCGCGGCCGTCGTGCAGTCGGACAGCAGGTCGTCCAGCGTTCCGTGCGGGTTGCGGGACAGGGCGAGCCGGGCGGCATTGTCCAGTCCACGTCGGACCTGCTTCACCGGCGACGCCGTGTTCCGCATCAGCAGCCGCCGGGCGCCGCGGTGGTGCGACGGGTCCCGCTCCGCGGCCGTCGCGAACACCCGGACGTCCACCGTGGAGCCACGGTCGAGCAGGCCGGGGAAGCCGGTCACGGTGTGCGTCCCGCGCCGGATCGGCAGCTCGCGGGGCAGCTCGCCGATCGTCCAGGCGGTCAGCCCGGTGGCCTCGACCTCGCTGCCCGCCGAGGCGAGCTCCTCGCGCACCTTCGGGGCCAGCTCGCGTCGCAGCTCCTCCAGGTCGGTACCGCGGGCGATCTCGGCGCCGCCCGCGTCGAGCACCCGGAACGTCACCGTCAGGTGCTCGGGCAGCCGCTCCAGCTCCCAGTCCTCGCGCCGGATCTCGACGTTCCGCATCCGCCCCAGCTCGCGCTCCAGCCCGTCGAGAAGCGGCTCGTCCCGCGAGCGCAGGCGAGCGAGCACGGCGCGCGCGTGGTCCGGAGCGGGGGAGAAGTTGCGGCGCAGCGTCCGCGGCAGCGTCTTGATCAGCGCGGTGACGAGCTCCTCGCGCAGCCCCGGCACCTGCCAGGAGAACGGCGTTGCATCCACCTGGTGCAGTGCGGCCAGCGGGACGTCGACGGTCACCCCGTCGGTGTGGTGGCCGGGCTCGAACGCGTAGGACAGCGGCAGCGTGAGACCGCCTGCGGACACGTGGTCCGGGTACGCGGACCGGTCCACGCCGCGCGCGGCCTCGGTCGCGAGCATCTCCTCGGTGTAGTCCAGCAGCCCCGGGTTCCGCTTGGACTCCGTGCGCCACCACGTGTCGAAGTGCTTGCCGGACACCACGTGGGCCGGGATGCGCTCGTCGTAGAACGCGAACAGCGTGTCCTCGTCCACCACGAGGTCGCGCCGCCGCGCGCGGTGCTCCAGCTCCTCGGCGTCGTCGAGCAGCTCGCGGTTGGCGTGGAAGAACCGGTGCCGGGTGTCCCAGTCGCCCTCGACGAGCGCGTGTCGCAGGAACAGGTCGCGGCTCACCTCGGCGTCGATCGTGCCGAACGCGACCGTCCGGTCCGCGACGAGCGGGATGCCGTGCAGCGTGACGCGTTCGGTCGCCACGGCGGACGCGCGCTTGCGTGACCAGTGCGGTTCCGAATATGTCTTCTTGACGAGATGTGCGGCGAGCGGCTCGATCCAGTTCGGCTGCACCGGCGCGACCGTGCGCGCCCACAATCTCGTCGTTTCGACGAGTTCGGCGGCCATCACCCAGTGCGGCGGCTTCCTGGCCAGCGAGGAGCCGGGCCAGATCGCGAACTTCGCGCCGCGTGCGCCGAGGTACTCGCGCGGCCCGCGCTGCTTCTCGCCCTTCTTCTTCTCCGCGAGCGGATCGACCATGCCGACCTGGGACAGCAGCCCGGCGAGCACGGACTGGTGGATCCGGTCGGCGTGCGCGGCCCAGTCGGGGTTGCGCTCGTTCAGGTCCATGCCCGACGAGCGCGCCGCCTGGCGGAGCTGGCCGTGCAGGTCCCACCACTCGCGCACGCGCAGGTAGTGCAGGTACTGGTCGCGCAGCTCGCGGCGGAACTTGCTGCCGGACAGTGCCTCCCGGCGCTCGTCGAGATGGTCCCACAGCCGCAGGTAGGCGAGGAAGTCCGAGCCGTCCGTCGAGAACCGGCGGTGCTGGGCGTCCGCGGCCTCGCGCGCCTCTGCCGGGCGCTCGCGGGGGTCCTGGACGGACAGCGCTGCGGTGATCACGAGGACCTCGCGCAGGCAGCCGTTGCGATGCGCCTCGACGAGCATCCGCCCCAGCCGCGGGTCGACCGGCAGCCGGGACAGCGACTCGCCGACGGCGGTCAGCGACCGCCGGTCCGGCCGGAGCGCGCCGAGCTCGTGCAGCAGGTCCAGCCCGTCCGCGACGGCCCGTTTGTCCGGCGGCTCGACGAACGGGAACTCGGCGATCTCGCCCAGGTCCAGCGCGATCATCTGCAGCACGACCGACGCGAGGTTCGTCCGCAGGATCTCGGGGTCGGTGAACTCCGGGCGGGCGTCGAAGTCGTCCTCGGCGTAGAGCCGGACGGCGATGCCGTCACTCGTCCGTCCACATCGGCCTGCGCGCTGGTTGGCCGACGCCTGCGAGATCTTCTCGATCGGCAGCCGCTGTACCTTGAGCCGGCGCGAGTAGCGTGAGATCCGGGCCGTTCCGGTGTCCACGACGTACCTGATCCCCGGCACGGTCAGCGACGTCTCGGCGACGTTCGTGGCCAGCACGACGCGGTTGCCGGCGTGCGGCTGCCAGACCCGCTGCTGTTCCGCCGTGGACAGACGTGCGTACAGCGGCAGGATCTCCGTGTTGCGGAACTGCCTGCGCTCCAACTCGTCCGCGGTGTCCCGGATCTCCCGCTCGCCGGGCAGGAACACGAGCACGTCGCCGGGTCCCTCGCGTTGCAGCTCCGCGACGGCGTCGCCGATCGCGGTGGTCTGCTCGCGGTCCGGGTCGGCGTCCGGGTCGTCGGGGTCGACGACCGGGCGGTAGCGCACCTCGACCGGGTACGTCCGCCCGGAGACCTCGACGATCGGTGCCGGGTCGGTCTCCGAGCCGAAATGCCGAGCGAAGCGCTCCGGGTCGATCGTCGCCGACGTGATGACGACCTTGAGGTCCGGACGTCGCGGCAGCAATCGCGTCAGATAGCCGAGAATGAAGTCGATGTTGAGGCTGCGCTCGTGCGCCTCGTCGATGATCAGCGTGTCGTACTGGGCGAGGTCCTTGTCACCGGCCAGCTCGGCCAGCAGGATCCCGTCGGTCATCAGCTTGACCATGGTGGAGTCGCCCACCTGGTCGGTGAACCGCACCTTCCAGCCGACCGCGCCACCGATCTCGACGCCGAGCTCGTCGGCGATCCGGGCGGCGACCGTGCGCGCGGCGAGGCGCCGCGGCTGGGTGTGGCCGATCATGCCGTGCACGCCGCGGCCCAGCTCCAGGCAGATCTTCGGGAGCTGGGTGGTCTTCCCGGACCCGGTCTCGCCGGCGACGATCACGACCTGGTTGTCGCGGATCGCCTCGGCGATCTCCTCGCGACGCGCGGTGACCGGCAGCGTCGCGGGATAGGTGATGTGCGGGAGGGCGGCCCGGCGGCGGGCGATGCGGTTCTCCGCGGACGCGACGGCACCGGCCACGCGCTCCTGCGCGCGCCCGTCGCGGGAACGGTCCAGACGGTGGCGCAACCGGTCGCCCTCGGCGGGTCCGAGTTCCTCGATCCGCTGTCGGAGCGCGTCCAGGGCCTCGCGGTCGAGTGACGGGACGGCGTCCGCGGAGTCGGACGGTGCGTCGGGGGCGGGGCCGGGCGCGGTCTGCGCGCCGCGGCCCCGCGGCGGGCGACGGCGCGGTCGCCGCCGCCCGCCAGGGCGGCCGCGCGCGGCGCCCTCCGGGTCGGGGGCGGCCTGCGCTGCGGCGTCGTGGCCTGCGGGTTCGGTGATGTCGTTCTGACGAGAAGTGCTGCGTCGTCCTCCGCGGGTGGATCCGGAGGATCGACCGGACTCGTCGGTGGGTCGACGGGAGTCTTCGGTGGGTCGACGGGAGTCTTCGGTGGGTCGACGGGAGTCTTCGGTGGGTCGACGTGAGTCGGAGGAACCGGGCCGCCCGCCGTGGTCCCGGCGGCCGCCGGACGTCGAGGCGGGAGATGTGGACATCGTCGTTTCAGTGTGCCTGGTGCGCCGGTCCTGCTCGAACCGGCCGCGATCATCGTGACCGGGTTCGCACCTGTCGTGCAATCGGATTAGGTGTCCGAACCGGGCGCCGGTCGCCTCGCGGCGAGGGGCACACCGCGGCTCCAGCCGGACGGTAGTCCGCGGCGGCTATTTCAATTGCGGCCCGGGGACTCGGCATCGCCCGGCTCGGACAGTCCTTCCAACGGGCGAGGTCGGCGGATCATTCCCGACGTGCCGGGAGATCTTCCGGGCCGGCGTCGACTATCGGCCCGCGCCCACTCGAAGACCGCGCCGACCAGCCGCGATGGTGGATCGCACGAACTCGGAGATCGGCGGCCACGAAGGAGAGTAGGGAAAGGCACCGACAGGAATCCGCGGTCGCAGGAGTGAGGGGGCACGGGGCGGCCGAGGGGTCGCCGCCCCGTGCCGGTCCTGGCCGGGACGGACCAGTGTGCAGGGCGCGGGTCACCCCGTCGCCACGACGATCACAACGACCGGTCAATCCCCAGGTGAGCGAGGCAGGGTCACGACGACGGTCGTTCCCACACCGATCTCGCTGGTCACCTCGAGCGTCCCGTCCATCGCCCCGACCAGCCCCCTGGCCAGCGGGAGCCCGAGACCGACGCCGGGGTCGGCCTCGTCGTCGGCCTCGAGACGGTCGAACGGGACGAACAACCTGCTCAGACGGTCGGCGTGGATCCCGCGACCGGTGTCCGCGACGGTGACGGTGACCGAGTCGCCCGCTTCGGCGCAGGTCACGTCCACCCGTCCGCCGGGCCGGTTGTAGCGGACGCCGTTGCCCACCAGGTTGATCAGAACCTGGCGCAGCCTGCGCTCGTCGGCGAGGACGGCGAGCGGCGGACCACCACGGGCGAGCTCGACGGACCGGCCGTGCGCCAGCGGCGACAGCAGGTCGAGGACCTCGCCGACGGCGGCGTCCGTGCCGACGTCGACGACGCTCAGCGGCAGCGCACCCTCCTCGATCCGGGCGACGTCCAGCACGTCGTCGACGAGCGAGAGGATGTGCTGCGCCGCTCCGGCGATGTGCTCGCGCGCGGCGACGGCCCGCTCGGCGGGCAGGTTCAGCGTGCCGAGCAGCTCGGTGAACCCGGTGATCGCCTGCAAGGGCGTGCGCAGTTCGTGACCGAGTGCGGAGACGAAGTCGGACTTCGCGCGGCTGGCCGCCTCGGCGGCCGACCGGGCCACCTCGGCCTCGTGCCGGGCCAGGCGCTCGCGTTGCGCGGCGCGGCGCTGGGTCAGGTCCAGGACGTTGACGCTGAGGTAGACCGCCTC
This sequence comes from Pseudonocardia endophytica, assembly GCF_004339565.1. Classification (GTDB taxonomy): domain Bacteria; phylum Actinomycetota; class Actinomycetes; order Mycobacteriales; family Pseudonocardiaceae; genus Pseudonocardia; species Pseudonocardia endophytica. The sequence goes on along the minus strand of NZ_SMFZ01000001.1, from coordinate 3,099,132 downwards.
GCCGTCGGCGCCCCGCACCTCGGACACGGCGACCGCGAGCTCCAGCTCCGCGCCGTCGGGCCGCCACGCCCTCGCCTCGTAGGAGGTTCCGTCGCCGACCGGGCCGGTGTCGGCGACACGGGTCAGGAGCTCGTCCAGCGGTCGTCCGATGAGTTCCTCGTCGGAGAGGTCGAACAGCTCGCGCAGGGCGCGGTTGACGCGGGTCGTGACGCCGTCAGTGGTGGTCAGAGCCATACCGGTGGCGCTGTCCTCGAACGCGCGCCGGAAGCGTTCCTCGCTCTCGGACAGCGCGCCGTAGAGCCCGGAGTGGTCGATCGCGACCGACGCCAGATGGGTCAGCCGCTCCACCAGCCGCTCCTCGCGGGGCGTCGGACGGTGGGTGCGGTCGTGGTAGACGGCGAACGTGCCGAGCACGCCGGTGCGGCTGAGGATCGGGCTCGACCAGCACGACCGCAGCCCGTGCGGGGTCGCGAGCTCGCGATAGGCCTCCCAGCGCGGGTCGGTCGTGATGTCCTCGGCGACGACCGGTCGCTCCAGGTAGGCCGCGGTGCCGCAGGAGCCCGCGTTGTCCCCGATCGACATCCCGTCGATGCACGCGGAGTACGCCGTCGGCAACGACGGCGCCGCGCCGTGGTGCAGGGTCCCGAACACGGCGTCCAGCAGCAGGACCGAGCAGCGCGACCCCGGCACCAGCTCCTCGAGCGACGTCGCGATCCCGGTGAGGATCTCCGACAGTGCGGCACCCGCCGCGATCCGCTCGAGCATCTCGGTCTGCCGGTCGAGCAGGGCGACGCTGTCCGCGTGGTCCAGATCGAACGCGGTACCCGCGACGGACATCAGGCCTCCAGGCGGTAGCCGACACCGCGGACCGTGCGCACGAACCGGTCGCCCGCCGGGTCGAGCTTGCCTCGCAGCCGGTGCACGTGTTCGGTCACGGTCGCCTCGCTGCACCACTCCGGCGTCGCGTCCCAGACGTGTTCGAGCAGCTGGGAGCGGGTGAACACCTGACGGGGGTGGCGGGTGAGGAAGGCGAGCAGGTCGAACTCGCGGGCGGTCAGGTCGACGGAGCGACCGTCCACGGACACCTCGCGGGACGGTTCGTCGACGACGAGTCCGCCGACGGTCGTCGGTTCCGCGGCCGGAGGCGGGGCGGAGCGGCGCAGGACCGACCGTGCCCTGGCGGCCAGCTCACCCGGCGAGAACGGCTTGACCAGGTAGTCGTCGGCGCCCAGGTCCAGCCCGACGATGCGGTCGGTCTCCCCGCTCCGGCCGGAGAGCACGATGACCGGCAGCTGCGGACCGCCGGACGCCTTCTCCTCGTTGCGCACCCGTCGCAGCACGTCCAGGCCGCCGACGCCCGGCAGCGACAGGTCCAGCACCACCAGGTCGGGACGCTCCTCACGGATCGCGGCGAGTGCGCCCCGGCCGTCCGGTGCCTGGGCGACCGTGAACCCCTCGGCCTCGAGCTGCCAGCTGACCATGGTGCGGACACGCTCGTCGTCGTCGACGACCAGCACCCGGTGCGGCATGCCATCGCCTCCTCGCCGAGTCCGGACGATCGTGCCGCGCGGGGGATGACCAGCGCAACGGCTGGCCGGCCCGTGTATCAGCGGCTCCGCGCTCGGTGCCGATGCGCGCTCCGCGGGCTCCGCGCTCAGTGCAGCCGGCCCACGCCCGCCAGGATCTGCACCGGGGTCTGCTCCGCGTTGCCGCGCCACTGCGACACGTCCACCACGCCCGGTTCGACGAGCGCGAACCCGTCGAACAGGGACTCGATCTGTTCCCGGCTGCGCAGGTGCATGCCGCGCGGCGTGCCCGAGTAACCGCGATGCAGCTCCGCCAGCTCGGACTCGCCGAGCCCCTCGGTGCTACCGGTGGACAGTACGAGCCACGAGCCGGGCACCATCCGCTCGCGGAACGCGGTGATCACCCGCTCCGGGCCGGGATCGGGGTTGAAGTGGAACAGCGCGACGGCCAGCAACCCGACCGGCCGTGAGAAGTCGATCAAGCGGGCGAGCTCGGGGTCGGTGAGCACCTGCTCCGGGTCCAGTGCGTCCGCCCCGATGACGCCGATGCCGTCGTCGGTGCCGAGCAACGCGCGGGCGTGCGCCAGCACGACCGGGTCCTCGTCGACGTACACGACGCGCGCCCCCGGCGTCATGGCCCGCGCCGTCTGGTGTGTGGCCGGCTCCGTGGGGACACCCGCACCGAGATCGACGAACTGGTCGATGCCCGCGTCCGCGAGGTGGCGCACGGCGCGGGTGAGGAACGCGCGGTTGTTGCGGGCCAGCAGCCGCTGCTGCGGATGGGCCTCGATCACCTGCTCGGCGGCCTCGCGATCGACCGCGAAGTTGTCCTTGCCGCCCAGGTAGTAGTCGTACATGCGAGCCGGGGAGGGGACGGTCGCGTCCACGCCGGGGGCGGCGTCGTCGGTCATCATGCGATCGTCCCACGTGTCCGGATCGGGCCCGGTGGCGGTCAGAGCGCCTCCAGGACCCCGTCCGTCCACACCGGCCACGCCTCATGGGCCCACGGCCCGAAGTCGCGGTCGGTCAGCACGACGGCGGCGGCGCGGGCGTCCGGATCGACCCAGAGGAACGTGCCTGACTGTCCGAAGTGGCCGAACGTGCGGGCCGAGCTCTGCGCGCCGGTCCAGTGTGGAGACTTGCCGTCGCGGATCTCGAACCCGAGTCCCCAGTCGTTGGGGCGCTGGCGGCCGTAGCCCGGCAGGATCCCGTCGAGGCCCCCGAACGCGACCGAGGTGGCCTCGGCGACGGTGCGTGGGTCGAGCAGCGTCGGGGACTGCAGCTCGGCGGCGAAGCGGGCGAGGTCGTCGACCGTGGACACGGCGCCCGCGCCCGGTGAGCCCTTCAGCCGGGTGGACGACAGGCCGAGCGGCTCGCAGACGGCCTCGTGCAGGTAGTCGGCGAACGCGATGCCGGTGGCCTCCGCGACGGTGTCGCCGAGCACGGCGAAGCCGGTGTTGGAGTAGATCCGCCGGGTGCCCGGATCGGCCTGCACAGTGTCGTCGTCGAACGCGAGGCCGGAGACGTGCGCGGCGAGGTGGCGCACGGTCGAGCCGGGCGGGCCCGCCGGGTGGTCCCACTCGACGGCGCCCTCCTCGACCGCGACCAGCACGGCGTAGGCGGACAACAGCTTCGTGACCGACGCCAGCCCGAACTCGCGGTCGGTGTCACCGGCGTCGGCGACGACGGTCCCGTGCGCGTCGACGACAGCGGCCGCGACGTGGTCGACCGGCCAGTCCAGGACGCGGCGGACGGCCGTGGCGAGCTCAGGCATCGCCGTACACCGGGACCAGGGCGCCGCTGACCGGTGCCGCGTCGTCGCTGCACAGGAACGCGATCACCTTCGCGATCGCCGCGGGCGCGACGGCACGCGCGACCATGTCGTCGTCCATCCAGGACCGGTTGGCCGGGGTGTCGATCACCGACGGCAGCACCGAGTTGACCCGGATCCCCTGCGTGCGCAGGTCCTCGGCGAGCAGTTCGGTGAGCCGGACGACGGCCGCCTTCGTCGTGCCGTGCACGAGCGGCGCCGCGCCGGTGACCGCGGTCCGCGAACCGACCGTGACGATCGAGCCGCCGCCGGCCGAGGCGATCCGCGGGGCCGCGGCCTGGGCGGCCCAGAGCAGCGACCCGACGTTCGTGTCGAACAGGCCGGTCAGCGCCTCCTCGTCCACCTCGGACAGTGCGCCGCCCGCGTAGCCGCCTGCCAGCGCGACGAGCGCCCCGACCGGCATGCCCAGCGCGTCGACGGCCTCGAACGCCGTGGCGACGTCCGTGCGGTCGGCGAGGTCGACCGCGATCGGCTGTACCTCGCCGGTGACCGCGAGCGAGTCGAGGGTGTCGCCGGGCCGGTCGAGCGCGACGACGTACGCGCCACGGGAGCGGAACTCGTCGACGACGGCGCGGCCGAGCGCCCCGGCGGCCCCGGTGACGACGGTGGCGTTCTGAGGGCTCATGCGCGCCATCGTCGCACCGGGGATCCTGGGCCGGTGGGCGACATCCGGATCGGCACCTCGGGCTGGCGGTACCCGCCGTGGCGCGGGACGTTCTACCCGGAGGGCCTCGTGCAGCGGCGCGAGCTGGAGTACCTGTCCCGGTCGGTGTCCAGCATCGAGATCAACGGCTCGTTCTACGCGCTGCAGCGCCCGGACAGCTACCGGTCCTGGTTCGCCGAGACACCGGACGACTTCCTGTTCTCGGTGAAGGGGCCGCGCTTCGTCACGCACATGAAGCAGCTGCGCGATGTCGAGACACCGGTCGCGAACTTCCTCGCCTCCGGCGTGCTGACGCTCGGGCCCAAGCTCGGTCCGGTCCTGTGGCAGCTGCCGCCGCGGATGCGGTTCGACGCCGCCAGGGTCTCGTCGTTCCTGCACCTGCTGCCGCGCAGCACGTCCGCCGCCGCGTCGCTGGCGCGGAAGCACGACGAACGGCTGGACGACCGGGCCGTGACCGACACCGACACCGATCGGCCGCTGCGGCACGCGATCGAGCCGCGGCACGAGTCGTTCCGGGACCCTGCGTTCGCCGCGCTGCTGCGTGAGCACGGCGTCGCGCTCGTGCTGTCCGACTCGGCCGGGGAGTGGCCGGTGTTCGACGAGCCGACGGCCGACCTCGTCTACGTCCGCCTGCACGGGCAGGACGAGCTGTACGCCGGGGGCTACACGTCGGAGGCGCTGGACCGGTGGGCGGAGAAGATCCGCGGCTGGAGCGGGGAGGGCCGCGACGTCGTCGCGTACTTCGACAACGACGTGAAGGTGCACGCCCCGAACGACGCGATGGCCCTCGCCGCCCGGCTGGGATGACTCCGCACGGCCCTGCGGAGCGGGGACTGTTCGGTGCTGTACAGCTACCCGAACGGGTGAAGAAATCGTTATCTCATCCTCAAGGTTGTTGAGCGGGCGGCCGGCGCTGATACGGGCCGTGCCGGGCGCTCGACAAGCCGGACGTGACCACTCCGCAGAACCCCTACGGCCCGCAGGCCCAGCCCGCCCAGCCGTACGCCCCGAACTCCTACCCGCGCCACGCCGCCCCCGCGACGCAGTGGAACGCCGGTCCGCAGCAGCCGTTCCAGGCGTCGATGTCGACCGGGTACCCGCAGCAGGGCGGCTACGCCCCGCAGGGCAACCACCCGCAGAGCCACGACCGGCAGAGCTACGCCCCGCAGGGCCCGGCACAGGGCTACGGCGGCTACGCCGGTCCGGCGTCCGGCCCGCACGCGCGCCAGGACTTCAGCGCCCCGGCCGGTCTCCCGCAGCAGCCTGCGGCCGGCATCCCGGCCCAGCGCTCCGGTGAGCCGCCGCTGCCGCAGTATCCGTCCGGCGGCGGGCAGCCGCCGCGTCCGCCCCGCAACGGTCTGGGCACGACGGCGCTGGTGCTCGGCATCCTCGCCGTGCTGTTCGCGATGATCCCGATCATCGGCATGATCGCATGGCCGCTCTCGATCCTCGGCCTGATCTTCGGCATCGTCGGTGTCGTCCGGCTCCGGTCCGGCAAGGCGGACAACAAGGGCGTGGCGATCTCCGGCACGGTGCTCTCGGCGATCGGCCTGATCCTCTGCGTCGTGTGGGTCGCGGCGTTCAGCAACGCGGTCGCCACCACCCCGGCGCCGTCCACGGGCTCGGTCCCGGCGTCGTCCGGCAGCACACAGTCCGGCGGCGCGTTCCCGGGTGCGACGACGAGCGATGTGATCGGCAAGCCGGGTGAGACCCTGACCGTCGGCGACATGCAGGTCACCGCCAGTGCGCTGAAGCCGGGCGACTCGACGCTCGGCAAGACGCTCTGCACGACCGTCACCTACAAGTACAACGGCTCCACCACCGGTTCCTTCAACGGCGGCTTCGACTGGAAGCTGCAGGACCCGAACGGTGCCGCGCTGATGACCGGGTTCACGGGCAGCGACAAGGCCCTGTCAGCCGGGCAGCTCGCCCCCGGTGGCACGACATCCGGTGATGTGTGCTTCGACCAGAACAACGCAGCCTCCGGCCAGTACGTGCTGCTGTACGACGCGATGACCTTCTCCTCCGACCGCGGCGCCTGGCTGAACCAGGTCGGCTGACCCCTCCTCACCGCGCGCTTCCGGACCGCGCCGGTGGTCACGCACAACAGCGGTCCGGTTCCATGAGGCCCTTCCCGGGGACGCCCGGGGAGGGCCTCAGGCGTGTCGGGACCCTGTGCGGCCCCGACGTCCCGACCTGACGCCCGACCTCGCAGGGGCATACCCGACGCCGCAGATCGTGCACGACCTGCGAGAACCGGCAACGCCGTGCGAGGTCGTGACGCTTCTAGGCCGGACAGAACGGCGGCGCTACTCCGTTCGGTCGTCAGTTGTGATGAACCGGGTCTCGTGAGGACAACGCCGGACCGGGCTCGCGCGACTCACCTGTCGTGACCACCTCGCAGAACACCTCTCACAACACCTCGACGGCGCCGGCCGGCATGCCGGTCATCCCCGCCCAGAGGCAGGGCGACGACACCAGCGCATCCCCCACCCCGCGTACCCGGCGCAACCGTGTCGGCTCGGTCGTCCTCTCCGTCGTGGCCGCCGCCGGCCTGGTGGTGGCGGTCCTGCTGATCGGCCCGGCCCTCTCCCCGGCGCCGGTCACGACGAACGGCAACGCCGGGGACACCCTGACCGTCGGCCAGCTCCGGATGACCGCGAGCCCGTTGACGGCCCGTGAGTCGATGTTCGGCCCCACCCTGTGCTCGACGGTCACCTACCGGAACGTCGGCTCGTCGCCGGAGAGCATCGACGCGATGTACGACTGGAAGCTCCGGAACCCGTCCGCCCGCACCGTGTCGACCGGACTGCTCGGTACCGACACCTCGCTCGCGGCCGGACAGCTCGCCGGGGGCCGCACGACCACCGGCGAGGTCTGCTTCGACCGCACGGCGGCCGAGTCCGGCCGGTACCTGCTGCAGTTCGCCCCGATGGGCTTCTCCGCAGAGCGCGCGGTCTGGACCGACCAGGTCGGCTGAGCTCGCCCCACCGCTCCCGGACCGCGGTGGTCACGCACGACGCGGTCCAGCTCCATGAGGCCCTTCCCGGAGTACCGGGGAGGGCCTCCGCACGGGCGATCAACCGACCTCGCAGGGCTTCGTCCGACCTCGCAGGCCGTGTAGCGCCTGCGACGTCCGGTGATGCCCTGCGAGGTGGCGGCTGACCCGGGTGCGGGGGGCGACGGGTGAGCGAACGGCGGCCGCCGGGGGTTCGGCTGCTCAGAGGTCCTTGCGGTAGCGCCGGAAGTCGCACGGTCGGGCCAGGCGCGGGCCGAGTCCGGGGTGGACGGTCGCCAGGTCGTTCTGGCCCACGAAGCGGTAGCCCAGGCGCCCGTACCAGGCGGCGAGGAAGTCCTTCGCCGGGTGCGGGCCGTCGCGCGGGGCCATCAGCTCGAGCTCCATGACGGTGCGGCCGGTCGCGCGGGCGGTCTGCTCGGCGAACCGGACGAGCTCGCGGCCGATGCCGGTGCCCCGCTGCGAGGAGTCCGCGGCGAGCAGACCGAACTCGGCGGTCGCGTCGTCGACCATGCGGACGCGGACGCACCCGACGACCCGCGAGTCCACACGGGCCACGGCGAGCTCGCCGTCGCGGGTGTGGCGAACCAGCTCGTCGGGGTTCGTCCGGTGGAACGGCTCGGTCCACAGTCCGGTGTCGGCGACCGTGTAGACGGCGTTGACCATCTCGGCCAGCGACGCCATCGCCGCGCCGTCGCGGGCCGCGTCCGCCGGCAGGAACGCGACCCGGGCCGGCGCGGACACGCCGGTCAGCGGCTCGCCGCCCGTCGGTACCGGGCGGTCGCCAGTGGCGCGAACACCAGCACCACAGCCGCGGCCCAGATCAGCGTGTACAGCTGCGGGTGCTGCAACGGCCACGCCGTCGACGGCACGGCGAGCGGGTTCGGGTCGGGGTTGCCGAACAGCTCCCGCGCGGCCTGGGTCACCGCGGAGACCGGGTTCCACTCGGCGAACGTCCGCAACGGGCCGGGCAGCGTGTCCAGCGGGACGAACGTGTTCGCCACGAACGTCAGCGGGAAGATCACGATGAACGACGCGTTGTTCACCACCTCGGGGCTGGGCACGATCATGCCGATCAGCGCCATCAACCAGGAGATCGCGTAGGCGAAGATCAGCAGGAGCACGAAGCCCCACAGCGCCTCGAGGACCGACGTGTTGATGCTCCACCCGACGATCAGGCCGGTCAGCGACATCACCACGAGCGTGATCACGTTGTAGAGGACGTCGGACAGCGTCCGCCCGACGAGCACCGCACTCGGCGCCATGGGCAGCGAGCGGAACCGGTCGATGATCCCCTTCTTGACGTCCTCGGCGAGCCCGACGCCGGTGAAGGTCGCCCCGAACACCACGGTCTGCGCGAAGATCCCGGCGATCAGGAACTCGCGGTACCCCGCACCGCCGCCGCTCGGGTCGATCGCGCCGCCGAACACGAACGCGAACAGCAGCACGAACATGATCGGCGACAGCGTCGTGAAGACCAGCAGGTCCGGCACCCGCTTGATCTTGATGAGGTTGCGCTTCGCGACGACCGTCGCGTCCGAGATCGCCGCCGCGGCCGCGTTCATCCGGCCACCTGCTTCCCGACCGGTTCGGCCGCTGCGTCGTCCGTGCTCTCGGCGCCGTCGTCCGAGGACGGCGGGTGGCCGGTGAGGGTGAGGAACACGTCGTCCAGGGTCGGGCGGCGCAGGCCCGCGTCGTCGACCTTCGTGCCGCTGTCCCGCAGCCGGTCCAGCGCGTCCCGCAGCACGTCGACCCCGCCCGAGACGGGGATGGACAGCGAGCGGCGATGATCGTCGAGCACCGGCTCGCCGACCCCGAGCGACCCGAGCGCGGCCGCGACCGACCGCAGCTCCGCGCCGTCGGCGACGGTGATCTCGAGGCGCTCGCCACCGACCTGCGACTTGAGCTGATCGGCCGTGCCCTGCGCGATGACCTTTCCGTGGTCGATGACGATGATGTCGTCGGCCAGCACGTCGGCCTCCTCGAGGTACTGCGTGGTGAGCAGCAGCGTCGTCCCGCGCGAGACCAGCTTCTTGATCACGTCCCACAGGTCGGTCCGGCTGCGCGGGTCCAGCCCGGTGGTCGGCTCGTCCAGGAACAGGACCGGGGGATCGGCGACCAGCGCGCCCGCCAGGTCCAGTCGCCGTCGCATCCCGCCGGAGTACGTCTTCGTCGGACGGTCCGCCGCGTCGCTCAGGTCGAAGTCGGCCAGCAGCTCGCGCGCCCGCTCCCGGGAGTGCCGCCTGCCCAGCCGGTAGAGGCGGCCGATCATCTCCAGGTTCTCGTAGCCGGACAGGTACTCGTCCACGGCGGCGTACTGCCCGGACAGCCCGAACCTGCTGCGCGCCTTCGCAGGCTCGGCCAGCACGTCCACCCCGGCGACCTCGGCCGTCCCGGCGTCCGGCACCAGGAGCGTCGTCAGTACCCGTACCGCGGTGGTCTTCCCGGCCCCGTTCGGCCCGAGCAGGCCGAGCACCGTGCCCTCCGGGACGGCCAGATCCACCCCGTCCAGCGCCCGGACCTTCCCGTAGTGCTTCACCAGCCCCGTGGCGCGGATCGCGTCCGCCATCCCGGCTCCCCTCGCTGTCGGATCCCGTGCGGACCCGGCAAGGATCACTCTGCCCGAGGGCACCGACAGTTTCGAGCGGGTTCAGCTCGCCGGAGCGGGGTGGCGGGCCGCGTGCGCCAGCAGCATCCGCCTGCCCACGACCATGAGAGCCGCCGAGACGATCATGCTCACGGCCGCGACCGACCAGGCGACCGGGAACGACGCGTGCGCGGCCAGCCAGCCGAACACGATCGGCCCGCCGAAGCCGCCCGCGTACACGCCGACCTGCACGATCGACGTCGCAGCCGCCGGAGCCGACGGGTTGAGCCGCACCACGGCGAACTGCAGCAACCCGGGCCAGGCCCATCCGAGTCCGAACGCGAGCACGGTCCCGACGACCAGGGCGGACGATCCGGGTACGGCCAGCAGCCCGAAGCCGATCGCGCCGAGCGCCAGGCTGATCGCGACGACACCGATGTGCCCGCCGCCGCGCCGCTGCGACGTCCGCCGCGCCTCCTCGCGGCGGTCGGCCCACCAGCCGTGGAACATCCGCATGGCGAGGCCGATCACGCTGCCCATCGTCAGCACGAGACCGGCCAGGCCCGGGTCGACGCCGCGGTCCACGGCGGACGCGACGAGGAAGATGCCCAGCGCCGTCGCCGTCCCCGCCGCGAGGCCGGACGCGCCGCCGATCACGCCGAGCGCCGCCGTCGCACGCTGTCCCGGCGCCGGTCGTCCACCGTCGGGGGCCGCGTTGCCGCGCGGCGTCGCGGTCAGGGCGGCCAGCGCGAGCACCGCGCCGATCGCGTAGGCCCAGCGCCACCCGACGGTCAGCGCGACGGCCGGGACGGCGGCGCCGGCCAGCAACGTCGCCGTCGGGATGGCGGCCTGCTTCACGCCGAACGAGAGCCCCATCCGTCGTTCCGGCACCGACCGCGCCAGCGTGAGGTTCGACGACAGCTGCCCCATGACGTTGCACCACGCGCCGCACAGCAGGATCGCGACGAGCGAGCCGTACGACCGCGCACCGACCGCGAGCACGGCCATCAGCACGGCCGCACCGACGACGGCGATCCGGCTGGTCACGCGCGACCCGAACCGCTCGACGACCATGCCGACCGGCAGCGAGAAGAACGCACTCACGCCGAAGTAGAGCGCGACGACCAGCCCGAGACCGGACGGGTCGAACCCCAGGTCGGCCGTGAGCTGCACGGACAGCGCGCCGGTGAGGAACACCGGCAGCACGGACACGGTCGTCACCGCGACCGCTCCCGCGGCGACCCGGAACGCCCCCGGCGTCGCCGTGTCCGGTTCCGTCGCAATGCTCACGATGAGCAACGCTAACCGATTTGCGGGCCGGGCGGACGTCGATCCGGTCACCCCGGATGCGCGGCTCCCCCCGAGGTCGCCGAGGCGCCGTTCGTTCCCATCCGTTCAATCGGTCGGGCGCTCGGCGGCCCTACGGTGCGTCCATGACGGATCTGATCCCGTACCTGGCGGCGCGCGACGCCGCCGCGGCCATCGCGTTCTACGTCGATGCGTTCGGCGCGACCGAGGTTGCCCGGTGGACCGAACCCGGGACGGGGAAGATCGGGCACGCGGAACTGGAGATCGGCGGTCGCCGGATGTTCCTGGCCGACGAGTGGCCCGAGGGCGGTGTGCTCGCCCCGCAGGACGGTGCGGGCACGCCGGTGTCCCTGGTGCTCGACGTCGACGACGTGGACGCCGTCTTCACCCGCGCCGTCGAGCTCGGGGCACGGGTCGAACGCCCGGTCACCGACGCGCACGGCGACCGCGGCGGGTGGCTGTTCGATCCCGCCGGTCACCGATGGAGCATCGTGACCAGCGGGCGCGAACTGAACCGCGCCGAGCTGCAGGAGCAGATCGGCACGGCCTACGAGATCACGTGAGCTCCGGACCTCAGTCCTCGATCGTGATCGCGGCCTTGGGGCAGCTGCGCGCGGCCTCCTCGACCTTGGGGCGCAGCGCCTCGGCGGGCGTCTCGTCGAGGATGTAGAGGTAGTCGTCGTCGCGGACCTCGAACACCTCGGGCGCGGCGGCCATGCACATGGCGTTGCTCTCGCACAGGTCGAAATCGACGTTCACCTTCATGGTGACATGGTGCACCCGCGCGGGCGTCCGCGCTGGACTGAGCGTGCCCTGACCTGCGGTTATGTCTACCTAACCCGGTGCAGGATCAGGGGTGCTCCGCGGTCGCCGCCGCAGCCGTCCTGGCCGGTGCGGGAGCCGGCTCGGGCAACGTCGGCGGCGGGGTCGTGCGCGGTACGGCCGCGCTCGTCCCGTGCTCGGCCGAACGGAGCAGGACCGGCGTCCGCTCCGTCAGCGACGCGGTCGCCTGCCGGCCCGCGTCCAGGCCGCGCGTTCCCGACGTCAGCAGCGTGGCGGCCGTGAGGGCCACCACCAGTGCGACGCCGGCCGTGAGTGCCACGATCCGTGCGGTTCGGGTCCCGTCCATGGGATGCCTCCGGTGTCCGACGACGACCGCAGGGGAGCCCGGGGAGCGGGTGCAGCCGTCGAACCCCTATCGACGGCCGCCCCCGATCGTGTTACGCGCGGGGTACTACTCCTTGCGGAGCACCGGGCGGAGCGCGTCGAGCACGTCGACGCTCTCGATGGTCGACGGCACCGGCTCGTCGTCGCCGTCGGCGATCCCGCGCATGGTCTTGCGGAGGATCTTGCCGGAGCGGGTCTTCGGCAGGCCCTGCACGATCGCGACGTCCTTCAACGACGCGACGGCACCGATCTGGTCGCGCACCATCTGCACGAGCTCCCCGCGCAGCTTCTCCTCGTAGCCATCGGCGGCACCGTCGATACCGGCCTTGAGCACCACGAACCCGCGCGGGACCTGCCCCTTCATCGAGTCCGCCACGCCGATCACGGCGCACTCCGCGACGTCGGCGTGCGAGGCAAGGACCTCCTCCATCCCGCCGGTGGACAGGCGGTGGCCGGCCACGTTGATCACGTCGTCGGTGCGCCCCATGACGAAGACGTAGCCGTCGGCGTCGAGGTGCCCGCCGTCCCCGGTGAGGTAGTACCCGTCGAAGGCCTGCATGTACGACGACAGGAAGCGCTCGTCGTCGTTCCACAGTGTCGGCAGCGCGCCGGGAGGCATCGGCAGCTTGCAGACGATCGCGCCGTCGGAGTCCGGGCCGCAGTGGTTGCCGTCGGCGTCCAGGATCTGCACGTCCCACCCCGGCATCGGACGGGTGGGCGATCCCGGCTTGATCGGCAGCAGTTCGATGCCGGCCGGGTTGGCGGCGATCGACCATCCGGTCTCGGTCTGCCACCAGTGGTCGATCACCGGGATCTTCAGCAGGTCGGACGCCCACCGGTAGGTCTCCGGGTCCAGCCGCTCGCCGGCCAGGAACAGGTAGCGCCAGTTCGAGAGGTCGTACTGCCTGGTGAACTCGCCGTCGGGGTCCTCCTTCTTGATCGCCCGGAACGCGGTCGGTGCGGTGAACATCGACTTCACGTTGTTCTCGGCGATCACCCGCCAGAACTGGCCCGCGTCCGGCGTGCCGACCGGCTTGCCCTCGTAGAGCACGGTCGTCGCCCCGGCCAGCAGCGGCGCGTAGACGATGTAGGAGTGCCCGACGACCCACCCGACGTCGGAGGCGGTGAACATGGCCTCGCCCGCGCCGACGTCGTAGATGTTGGGCATGGACCAGGCCAGCGCCGTCGCGTAGCCGCCGGAGTCACGCACGACGCCCTTGGGCTTCCCGGTCGTGCCGGACGTGTAGAGGATGTAGAGCGGGTCGGTGCTCGTGACCGTGACCGGGTCGGCCGGGGTCGCGTTCGCGACGGCGTCGGCCCAGTCCACGTCCTTCTCTCCCATGGACGCCTCGGCCTGCGGGCGCTGGAGCACGACGTTGCGGTCCGGCTTGTGCGTGGCCAGCTCGATCGCCTTGTCCAGCAGCGGCTTGTACTCGATGACCCGCTGACCCTCGATCCCGCAGGACGCGGACACCATGACCTTGGGGGCGGCGTCGTCGATCCGGACCGCGAGCTCCTTGGCGGCGAACCCGCCGAACACCACGGAGTGGATCGCGCCGAGCCGCGCGCAGGCCAGCATCGCGACCGCGGCCTCCGGGACCATCGGCATGTAGAGGACGACCCGGTCGCCCTTCTCCACCCCGAGGTCGCGCAGCACGCCGGCGAACGTCGCGACCTCGTCGCGCAGCTCGGCGTAGGTGTACGAGCGCTTCGTGCCGGTGACCGGCGAGTCGTAGACCAGCGCCGTGCGCTCCCCGTTGCCGGCGTCGACGTGCCGGTCCAGCGCGTTGTGCGCGACGTTCAGCTCGCCGTCCGGGAACCAGCGGTAGAACGGCGGGTTCGCGTCGTCCAACGCGCGGGTGGGCGCCACCTGCCAGTCCAGGACCCCCGCGGCCCGCAGCCAGAACCCCTCGCGGTCCTCGACGCTCGACCGGAAGATCTCCTCGTAGGTGGTCACGCCGCCTCCTTCGTCGCGCTCGGCTGGTGAGCTCCGACACTATTGCCCACCACCGACAGTTCGCAGCTCGCCGCACGGTCGGGTACCCCCACCCGCCCGCCCCGCCGGAGCGACCGGTAGCCGCAGAGTGGTCGATCGGCGACGTAACGTGACCACAGTGGTCGTCGACACACGAGCGTGAGCCCCGGCCGGGTGGGCTCCGGGCGATCGGAGTGCGCGTGCAGGGGACGTCCGGCGGCCGGTGGCGCGTCGCGGCCGCCGTCGCTGTGGGGATGACGCTCGTCCTGGCCTCCGCGGCCGTCGGCTGGAGCCGTGGTGCCGCACCCGCTGCCGCGGCGACGGACTGCGGGCCGACGTGGCTGACCGGGTGGATGGCCGCCCAGCAGCCGGTGCCGGGGGACCAGCTCGCCGGCCGGACGTTGCGGATGACCGTCCGGTCCGAGGTCGCGGGCGACCAGGTCCGGCTGCGGCTGTCCAACCGATTCGGCGACGGGCCGCTGACGATCGGGCGGGCGTCGGTCGCGAAGGTGGGTGCCGGCGCCGCTGTGACAGGGCCCGTCGCACTGGGGTTCGCGGGCCGGCCGGGCGTCACGATCCCGCCGGGCTCCGACGTGCTCACCGACCCGGTCCCGATGCCCGGCACGGATCTGGCCGTGAGCCTGTTCCTGACCGACGTCCCGTCGGAGATCAGCTCCCATCCGGTGGCCATGCGGACCGCGTACCTGTCCGGTCCCGGTGACGCCACCGGTGCCACGGACGGTGCGGGCTTCGGGACGACGCTGCAGTCCTGGCCGGTGCTGAGCGGGGTCGAGGTGCACGCGGGTCGGTCGGTCGCGGCCGTCGTGGTCGTCGGGGACTCGCTCGTGGACGGGGTCGGCAGCACGCCGAACGGCGCGGACCGGGTGACCGACGTCCTCGCCGCGCGGCTGCGCGATGCGGGCGGAGACCGGGCGATGACGGTGCTCAACGCCGGGCTGTCCCGCAACCGGCTGCTCACCGACGACGCGGGCCCGTCGCCGGAGCAGCGTTTCGAGGGCGACGTGGCCACCGCCGTCGGAGCGCGGGACGTGCTGCTGGAGGCCGGCACGAACGACATCGACGACGGCGCGGGTTCCGACCGGATCGTCTCCGGTCTGCAGGAGTACGCCGACCGGGCGCGGGGCGCCGGGCTGCGCGTCCTGCTGGCGACGATCCCGCCGTCGACGGTCGGGGAGCGGGGGACGCCGTCCGGCAGGCAGGTGCGCGACACCGTCAACGCGTGGATCCGCGAGCAGGGACCCGCGCACGCGGACGGCGTCGTCGATCTCGCTGCCGCGGTGGCCGATCCGGCCGATCCCGGACGGCTGCGACCGGACATGGACTCTGGCGACGGCCTGCACCCGTCGCCCGCCGGATATCGGGCGCTGGCGGCGGCGATCGACCCGGCGACGTTGAGCGGGAGCCCGTGTCTCGCACCCTGATGACCGCTCTCAACCGTTCCCGTCCGGAAACGTCGCCGAATACCCCAGGCGGGTATCGCGCCACGGCGACCTGCGACCTGTGCGCAATGTGATCGAATTCGCGGCGCCCGTCACCCGGGAAGGGGCGTGCGACGATCATCGCCGATAGGTAACGTCTCGGTCTCGGCCACGGCACGTGGCGGTACCGACGAGTGCGGCTCCGGAAGCGCGACGCCCGACCCGGTCGGGCTCCGGTGCCGGGCATGTGACGTCAGGCGACCTGGCGGGGAGGCGTCATGAGCGGCATCGGAAGCACCAGACGGAACACGGACGAGGAGACGGGGTCCATACCGGCTCCACGGAGCGCGGCGGACGCGTTCCGGGTCTCCGACGAGCAGGTGCAGCGCGCCCGTCTCGTCGTGGCGAAGAACTCGGAGGACTCCGAGGACCTGCGCGATCTGCTCGACATGCTCGGGCTGATCTCGTCGAACCCGGACCAGCCGCCGCCGGTCACGCGCTGACCTGCACCGACGTGGCGGCGGGGGGCCATTGCGGTCGCCTCCGGCGGCTGTCGTATGCTTGGCTGGCTCCCAACGGACAGCCGTTGGAGGGCAAGGATCGCCTCCGGGTGGTCCAAGCCCCCATCGTCTAGCGGCCTAGGACTCCGCCCTTTCAAGGCGGCAGCGCGGGTTCGAATCCCGTTGGGGGTACGCTCCACACATCTCCACAGCAAGGCCCAGTGGCGCAGTTGGTTAGCGCGTCGCCCTGTCACGGCGAAGGTCGCGGGTTCGAGTCCCGTCTGGGTCGCTCCACCTCCTCGGTTCCGTCCGAGGGCCGGGGCCAGGTAGCTCAGTTGGTACGAGCGTCCGCCTGAAAAGCGGAAGGTCGGCGGTTCGACCCCGCCCCTGGCCACACCTTCTGACCAGCGGATTCCCGGCTCGGCGCCGCCTCGCTCTCCCCGGGTTGACGGCAGCCGTGATGCTGCGGACCGGTCACGGCAGCAGAGTGAACGCCTCGATGTGGGACGGACGTACGGCGGCGAAGTGGCGCCGGTCCGTTGTCAGGATCGTGGTGATCGAGAGCCTCTCGGCGATGGCGATCACACTGGCATCCGAGCCGCCGAGGGGGAAGTCGGCGTAGCGCTCCACCAGGTCGGCCATCCGAGCGAAGTCGGACACGACGAGATCGGCGATGACGAGGCTTCCGTCCGTGAAGGAGCGGAGGAACGCCGCTTCCGCGTCCGCGCCGAACCTGTGTCGGGCGATCATGTAGCAGACCTCGGCCACGATGGTGCTCGGGACGAGCAGCGGACCCGGCAGGGTGGTCAGCAGTTCCGAGCAGCGGTCGTGCCACTTGTCGCTGCGGTCGAAGCCGGCGATCAGCGGGCCCGCGTCGACGACGATCTCGTTCAGGACTCGCGCCCCATGCCGTCGCGGATCTCGTCCTTCGCTCGCTCGCTGAGATCGCCGTCGCCAGTGGCGACGCTGCCAAGCCAGCCGAGACGACGGCGAGGTGTGGACGGCGCGGCTCCGCCTTCGATCACCTCGAAACGGACTCGGTCTCCGGTGTGCAGGGGCAGGCCCAGGCGCTCGGCAACCTCCGCCAGCTCCGGTGCGACCACGAACTCGTGCTGCTCGCCAGCGGAAGGCGTGCTCATCGCGTCCACCTCCTTGGTTCTCCAGTGTCGCATCTGTGGCCCCGAACGTCCCGAACGACGACCCTTGACGGCAACCCTGACGTCAACGCACTCGGACGCAGCCGGTCGCAGCGGGTCCGGTCCTGGTCGACCGGGCCGACGGCAACCGTGATGCTGCGGACGGTCACGGCAGCAGAGTGAACGCCTCGACGTGGGACGGGCGTACCGCGGCGGACCACGGAGCGCCGGTCCGTGCGGCGGCCGTGCAGCTCGGTCACGTCCCGACGGATCCGGTCGGCGTCGGGCGAGCGGTGCGTGACGTCGTTCGCGCCGCAGGGCAGGTGCAGCAGAAGGCTGCCGTTCGGCACCGAGAACGTTTCACGGCCGGGCCAAACGCACAAGAACTCTTGCTCAAGACTTCTTGTGCGTTTACCGTCGGTCGCATGGCGAGGTCCGATCCGACGTGGATCACCGACAGCACGGCGTTGCGGGCGTTGGCTCATCCGCTGCGGTGGCAGCTCGTCCAGCTGTTCGACCTCGAGCCGACGATGACCGCGACGCGCTGCGCGGAGCTGACCGGCGAGAGCGTCGGGACCTGCTCGTACCACCTGAACACGCTGGCCCGGTACGGCTTCATCGAGCCGGCGTCGGCGAGCAACGGCCGGGAGAAGCCGTGGCGGTCGGCGAGCCACGACATCAGCTGGCGGGCGGGTGGCGAGGGGCTCGACGACGAGGGCGCGATGGCGGCGGTCGCGCTCAGCGACGTCGCGATGGACGACCTGGCCGGCCAGCTGAAGGCCTGGTTCCGGCGCCGGAGCCGGGAGGCGCCGGAGTGGGCCGACGCCACCGGGCTGAGCGAGGCCGTCGCCTACGTGACGCCCGAGGAGCTCGCCGATCTGACGCGCGAGCTGCGTGAGCTCGCCAACCGCTTCGACGAGCGGGCCCGGGACGCGTCGAAGCGTCCGCCGGGCGCGCGGCCCGCCCGGATCATCACGTCGACCTCGCTGCGCCGGTCGGCGGAGGAGGACGGGTCCGGTGCATGACGACTTCCTCCGCGCCGTCGCCGTCGCCCGGCGATCCGAACTGGCCCGGTCGGCGGTCCGGCACCGGGCCCGTCGCGATCCGCTGCGCACGTTCCACCTGCGCGTCTGGTGGGCCGTGCGGCCGAGGCGCGAGCTCGCGTGTCTGGTCACGACGCCGGACGGCGCCGCCGTCCTGGGTGGCCGGATCCGGGGAGGACGTCCGGTGGCACGCTGACCGGCATGTCCGACCGCGCCGTACCGCCGATGAACGCCGACGAGCACACCACGCTGGCGGGCTGGCTCGACTTCTACCGCGCCACGCTGATCGGCAAGTGCGACGGGCTCGACGAGACGCAGGTCCGGACGGCGTCGGTGCCGCCGTCGTCGCTGACGCTGATCGGCCTCGTGCAGCATGCGGCCGAGGTGGAGCGCAACTGGTTCCGGCGCGTGCTGACCGGACAGGACGTGCCGTCGATCTCCGGCGAGCCGACGAGCCCGGAGGGTCACGACGGCGGGTTCGAGCTCCGCGACGACGTCACGTTCGCGGACGCGCTCGTCGCCTGGGAGAAGGAGGTCGCCGTCGCCAGGGCGAACTGCGCCGGGCGCGACCTGGACCGGACGAGCCCGTTCCCCGGCGGGGACGTGACGCTGCGGTGGATCTACGCGCACATGATCGGCGAGTACGCCCGCCACATCGGGCACGCGGACCTCGTGCGGGAGCGGATCGACGGGGTCACCGGCGTCTGAACCGCCCGGCCGGGTGACGGCGGAACCGCCGCCCGCGCCCGGCCGTTGGAAGATCGGATCGGGAGACGGGAGGACGACCCATGCGCCGTGACCGCAGGAGCGGACGCCGCTGGGCACGGGCCGCGTTCGCGGCCGTGCTCGGTGCCGGTGCGGCGGTCGTCGTGCTCCCGGACCGGCTGCGGATCGACCACGACGTCCCGCTCGTCGACGCCGTCCCATGGCGGCCGCACACGTCGCTGGCCGCGCTGGGTGCTGCGGGTCTGCTCGCCGGCAGGCCCGCGACCCGGCCGACCGGGATCGCGGTCGGAGCCGTCGCCGTCGCTGGGCTCGCGTCGGTCGCCCCGCGGGCGGTTCGCAGGCCGCGGCGTGACCCGGAGACGGTGGCGCTCACGATCATGACGGCGAACGTGCTGAAGGGGAGCGCCGACGCCGGGGCGCTGGCCGCCGTCGTGATGCGCGAGCGGCCCGACCTGGTCGTCCTGCCGGAGGCCGGGGCGGACTACCGGGACAAGCTGATGCCGCTGCTCGGCGAGAGCGGGTACCGGTCGTGGACGTCGAGCCTGATCGACCGGCGCGACGCCCGCGGCGTGACCCTGCTGGCCGCGCCGGCCGCCGGCGACCTGCACGTACGCCCCGGGACCGGGATGCGTATGCGGCACGTGGAAGCGAGCGGCGGCGTGCTCGGGTTGCGGCCGCTCTACGCCGTGCACACGTCCGCGCCGATGCGGCGCCGGTTCGCCCGCGCCTGGTGCCGCGAGCTCGACCTGATCCGGAGCTGGACCTCCGCGCCGATCGCACCGATCGTCGTCGGGGACCTGAACGCGACGCTCGACCACTCCCGGTTGCGCGCGGCACTCGGCGGCTGCCGCAGCGCGGCGTCCGGGACCGGGCGGGGACTGGTCGGGACCTACCCGTCGTCGGCGCCGCGGGCGTGCGGTATCCAGATCGACCACGTGCTGGTGCCGGACGGGACGGTGACCAGCCGGTTCGAGATCGTCGACCTGCCGGGGACCGATCACCGGGCGGTGCTCACGACGGTGCACCTCCCACCGGCCTGAACGCGTCTCGCCCGGTCCCCGACGGCGGCTACTCGGCCGCCGCCTGGGGGAACTGCGTGGAGGAGAAGCTCTCCTGGGCCATCCGGCGCAGGGCGGAGACCAGTGCGTCGCCCAGCACGGTGCCGACCAGAGCGGCCTCGGCGACCTCGTCCCGGCCGGACAGCGTCGCGAGCTGGCGCAGGTCGGCCTCGGCGAGTTGCTCGGCGGCCCTGGCGTAGTCGTCGAGCTTGTTCGCGAACCCGTCCTGGCCCAGTGCCCGCAGCCGGACCAGCACGCTCGCAGCGGCTCGGCGCGCGGGCGCTCCGCGGCTGACGTGCCATCCGGAGCGCTGCACCAGCGCGTCGATCTCGTCGAGCGCCGCGGCGACGGCGGGGTCGTCGTCCTTCTCGGCGGGCGGGACGGTCAGCGGGTGGGTCGCCCGGCCCAGCATCCAGTGCACCGGGAGGTCCGGATCGTCCACGGCCTCGAGGACGTGCCGGACGGTCGCGACCGGCATGGCTCCGATCTCCAGCAAGGCCCGGACCAGGCGCAGGCGCTGCAGATGCGACTCGTCGTAGCGGGCCTGGTTCGGTGACGTCGTCTCCCCGCGATGCAGCAGACCCTCCCGCAGGTAATACTTGATGGTGGGGAGCGGGATGCCGCTGGCGCGGGACAGTTCGGAGACGCGCATTCGGATAGTTTAAGTATCCGAATCTGTTGTGTCGATTCCGGCCACGCGATCGACAAGCCCGTACCCGAGCGCCTCCGTCGCGCCGAACCAGCGACCCCGCTCGGTGTCCGCGGCGACCTCCTCCGCGGTGTGCCCGCTGTACGCGGCGATCAGCTCGGTCAGCTCGCGACGACTCCGGGTGAGCTCCTCGGACCGCCCACGCACGTCCGACGTCACGCCGACGCCGCCCGGGGGCGGGGTGAGATGGAAGCGGGCGTGCGGCAGGGCCGTGCGACGTCCCCGCGCACCGGCGGCCGCCACCAGCAGCCCGGCGCCGGTCACAGAACCGTGCACGATCGTCACGACGTCGGGCTCCACCCACCGCATCGTGTCGTGGATCGCCGTCGCCGCAGCCGGGGAGCCGCCGGACGAGCTGACGTAGAGCGTGATGTCGTGCCGGCGGTTCTCCGCCGCCAGCAGGAGCAGCCGCCCGCAGACGGCGTCCGCGACGTCGTCGTCGATCTCCTGTCCGAGCACGACGATCCGCTGGTCGAGCAGGCGGTCGGCGAGCGCGTCGGCGACCCGCTCGCCACGTGGTCCGAGTTCCATACGGACGACGCTAGGAGCGCACGCGACGGTGCGGGGCCCGTTTCACCGGGGGCGTAGCCGGTTCGCCCCCGGTGAACCCCACGTCGGCTCAGGCGAGCTTCGGCTCCCACAGCTCCGGCGCCTCGGCCAGCCTCAGCGGCAGGCCGAACAGCGCGAACAGTTCGGTGTTCAGGAAGATGCTCAGACCGGTGATCCGGCCGTCCTCGATCCGCAGCGCGCTGATCCCCCACGCCTCGTGCTCGCCGTTCGGGCCGGACGGGCGGTACTGCGCGAACCCGACCGTCCCGTTGACCTCGACCGGCACGACCTTCGAGTCCTTGCACTCCTTGCCGGGCCCCTGCATCCAGGCCAACACGTCGTCCCGGCCGCGGAACCACAGCTCCAGCGGGGGCATGTTCTGCTCGACGTCCTCGTGCAGCAGCGCCGTGAGCGCCTCCATGTCGAACGCCTCGAACGCCGCCATGTACTTCATCAGCAGCTCGGTGTGTGCCGCGTCCATCTGCGTGTCACCCGGCGTGGCCTCGTCGATCCCGATGTCCGACAGCGTCGCCCGGGCGCGCTGCAGGGCGCTGTTCACGGACGCGACCGACGTGTCGAGCAGCTCGGCGACCTCGCTGGCCTTCCAGCACAGCACCTCGCGCAGGATCAGAACGGCCCGCTGGCGGGCGGGCAGGTGCTGGAGCGCGGCGATGAACGCCAGCCGGATCGACTCCTTGGCCACGGCCTTGTCCGCCGGGTCCCCCGCCGGCGTGGACACCCGCGCGTCGGGCATCGGCTCCAGCCATTCGGCGTCCGGGAGCGGCTCGCGCAGCGACTCGGCCACCGGTGCGCCCGGTCCGCCGATGTCCATCGGCACGGCTCGACGCTTGCGGCCGTTCAGCGAGTCGATGCAGACGTTCGTGGCGATCCGGTAGAGCCAGGACCGGAGCGACGACCGCCCGTCGAACTTCGCCAGGCCTCTCCACGCCCGGATCATGGTCTCCTGGACGGCGTCCTCCGCCTCGAACGCGGAGCCCACCATCCGGTAGCAGTAGCCGGTGAGCTCCCGGCGGTAGTCCTCGATCTGCGCGTCGAGCGGACGGTCGTCCGCCGGACCGGACGCGGCCGGGCTCGTGGTCGGCGCGCTCATGGCTTCCCCCTCGCGACTCCTCGCCGCGGACCCCTCCGACGGCGTTGGCGCCGAGTGTGCCGTGACCCACCGACAAAACGGGAGGACTTTCCGTCGAATCGACGCCTCGGACGCGCTCACCGGTCGCCGGGGCGCTGCTGACCTTCGGCCACCCGGACGTGGGATGCTCGTAGCGGATGCGCCACGCGGCGCATCGGTTCACGGCGCCGCAGAGGCGATCGCGGATCCGGAACGGCGGGCGGCGGCGATGTCGACAACGGTCCAGGGGCCGGCGGGTGGTGCCCGCCGGTCGGGTCGACGTCCGGTGACGACCCGGTTCGAGATCGAGCACATCGCGTTCGAGCTGTTCAGCGAGCAGGGGTTCGACCACACGACGGTGGACGACATCGCGCACGCGGCGGGCATCGGTCGTCGAACCTTCTTCCGCTACTACGCCTCGAAGAACGACGTCCCGTGGGGCGCGTTCGACGACCAGCTCCTCGGTATGCGGGCGACGTTCGCGGCCCTCCCGCCGGACATCGCGATCCTGCGCGGGATCCGTGCCGCCGTGCTCGAGTTCAACCGGGTCGACCGGCAGGAACAGCCCTGGCACCGGCGACGGCTGCAGTTGATCCTGAACACGCCTGCGCTGCAGGCACATTCGACGCTGCGCTACGCATCGTGGCGCCAGGTCGTCGCGGACTACGTCGCGCTCCGGCTGGGAGAGCAGCCGTCGGCTCTCGTGCCGCAGAGCGTCGGGCACGCCTGCCTGGGTGTCTGCATCGCGGCCTACGAGCGGTGGCTGCTCGACGACGGGGCCGTGCTCGAGGACCTGCTCGACGAGGTGTTCGCCTCGCTGGAGCGGGGCTGGGGACGCGCGGACCTGGGCTGATCCGGGAGCCTCCGCGACGCGGACGAGGGGCGCCGCGGCGCGACGCCCCTCGTGGTCCGGATCCGTTCGGCGGCCTCGCGCCCCGGTCGGCGCGTGGTCCGGAGCCGTGGGTCAGCGCGGCGCTGCCGCCGGCGCGACCGGTGCCGCCGGTGTCGCGAACCGGGCCTGCGCGACGGGCTGAGCCGGCGCCGCCGGCTGCGCCGCGGTGACCGGCTGCCCGGGCACGGCAGGCTGTCCGGGCACGGCAGGCTGTCCGGGCACGACAGGCTGGCCCGGAACGGCGGGCTGACCGGGGACCGCCTGCTGGCCGGGCGCGAGCGGCTGGCCCGGTGCGGCGGGCTGCCCCGGGACGGCCGGCTGGCCGGGTGCAACGGCCTGGCCCGGTGCGGTGGCCTGACCGGGTACGGCCGGCTGGCCGGGCACGGCCTGCTGTCCCGGAGCGACGGGCTGGCCGGGTGTGGCCGGCTGTCCCGGAGCGACGGGCTGGCCGGGTGTGGCCGGCTGTCCGGGAGCCGCCGGCGTACCGGCCTGCGGCACGGCCTGCGCGGGTGCCGGAGCGCCGGGGGACTCCTGTGCCGCCGGGAGCGCGGCCGGGCCGGCGGGAGCCTGCGCCTGTCCCGGCACGGTCTGCGGCTGGAGCGGGGTGGTCGGGTAGCCGGTCGCCGGGTCGACCGGCGCCGGGTAGGTCGCGGCCGGGACGGTGGCGGCCGGGACGGTGCTGGCCGGCACGGTGTCGTCGGTGCCGAAGAGTGCGTCGATGATGCCGCCGAGCGGGCCGCCCGTCGGCGCGGCGGGCACGGATGCCGCGGTCGGCGTGATCCGTGCCGGCTCGGAGGCGCCGGCCACGCCGGCACCGCACACACCCAGCGTGCCGATCATGAGGGTCAGGGCGACGGACGTGGTGATTCGGGATCGCACGGTCTCTCCCAGGTCGAGGGGGTCGATGACGGCGGAAGCTTGCTTCTGACCTGGGAGTTCGCACCAGAACCCCTTTCGGGGAGGTCCTCCGTACGTTGACGCTGTGCGGTCGCGGACGGGCCTGGAGGTCCCGGACGGGCGACCCCGTACAGGTGGCCGACCGGTGTGGCGGCGGTGTGGCGGACGGCCGGCGACCCGCTCGGAGGTCCCCGAGCGGGTCGTCGTCACCCATCGGCATGGACTCGGCGCTCAGCTCACCCGTTCGTGGACGATGTGACCGGACGTGAGCGACGAGGGCCGGAATTCCTACGGTGCGTGAGCGGCGCCGTGACGGCCGGGACGGAGGTGACTCGAGAGGTTCCAGGGATCGCCGAACGGACGCGCGCTCACTCCGCGCGGCGGCGTGACCGGGGACTCCGATCACCGTGGTAGCGTCCGCGCCGGTTGCAGTCGTGTCTTCCCTCGATCGCCGAGAAGCGTCCGTGGAAAGTGTGACGGTGGGCTTCTGACGTCGGACGGTCACGTTCGCGCACCGGGGGTCCGCGCAGCCTCCGGTCCTCGCGATGTGGGCCGGATTCCGTTCCATGTGTGGGAGAGACAAGTTATGCCGCAGGGCACCGTCAAGTGGTTCAACGCCGAGAAGGGCTTCGGCTTCATCGCCACGGACGACCAGGGTCCGGACGTTTTCGTCCACTACTCGGCCATCCAGGCCAACGGTTTCCGCACCCTCGAGGAGAACCAGCGCGTCGAGTTCGACGCCAGCGAGGGTCAGAAGGGACCGCAGGCCGACTCGGTCCGCGTGATCTGACTTCCGTGCGGGGCCTGCGCCCCGCTCGTGTAGCTGACATCTGATGCCGGCGTCCCTCCCCGAGGGCGCCGGCATCGGTGTGTCCGGGGTCGGTGCGGCCCGGTGTCTCAGCCGAACGCGGCGCGGATCCCGTGGCGGGAACGCCGCACCGCGGCCGCCGGGACGACGACATCGCCGAATACCGCGACGACGGCGACCGTGGCCGGCGCCGTCGTCATCTCGCCTCCGGTCGTCGATATCTCGATCGTTGTCCACCGCTCGTCCCGCCGTGCGGACGGTGACCGGCGACATGGCGAGGCGGTCTCCCCGCGTCGCCGCCCGCCCACGCTCCGCAACCGGTCGCCCGCCGGTTACCGGCGCTCGCCTCGCCGTTCATCTGGGTGACTCCGCTCGTCTCGCGATGTCGCTCGATCACCGCTGGGCGCTCGCGCAAACGTCACGAGGTCCGCATCCTTGGTGTTGAAGTTCACAGGGAGCGACCAGACCGGATACGGGAACGCTCCGCGCACGTGAGAGGAAGTGGCACGACATGTCCTGGTGGGACAGCTACCGAGCCGTCTACGGCGCGGAGCTGCGCGCGGCAGCACGGGAGTACGCCGACCACGGTTGGTCACTGGTTCCCGGGCCGGGCGCCGACATCCTGCTCGCCACCGGCGAGACCCTGGACGTCATCGAGGTCCCGGCCGAGGTGGGCCGCCGGATGTGTTCGATCCTGCGCGAGAACGGGGAGGTCGTACCGGTCGCGGCCACCCCGCAGGGCACCTGGTGGTTCCCGATGACGCCGGGGCACACGCTGCCCGCCGAGCTGAGCCTGCACACGGACGTCGTGCTGCACAGCGACGGCATCGGTGTGCCCGCACCGCCAACCGAGCGGCCCGACGGCTGGGTGCAGTGGCGGGTCAGCCCGGCCCGCACGGGTTACCGCGTGCCGGACGCGGCCGTCGTGACCGATGCCGTGAACCAGGCCGTGCGGCTGCGCGCGGCCGGCCCCGACGTACTGCCGGGTACCCAGCGGTCCGGCGACGCCGTCGCGGGCCTGCGGCGCTAGACGCCGCGGCGCAGTAGCGCGAGGGACCGTTCGCCCGTCCCGCATGCCGCCGGGTCCTCCCGGCGCATCCCGGCCGTCGGCCGGTCGGAACGGTTCCCGCGCACCGGTTGCGGCGCCCGGGGGAGCACTTCTCCCCCGTCGAGCGGAACTCGCGCAGCGAGCATCCGCCCCGCGCGGCCGCACCACCGGCATGGCCGGGCCCGACGGACCACCGTCGGGCCCGGCCAGAACCATCTCCGGACCCGGCTTCGCCGAACTGTCGGTGAGGCGCGGCACTATGGACACGTGCACACGTCGCGCGCTCCGGAACGTCCGGCCCCGTCCGGGCCGTCCAGCCCTCCTGCACCCACCACCAGGGCCGAGCCGCTGGTCCCGCTCGGCGGCTTCGGGCCGAACGACGAGGTCAAGCGGCGTGACCTGCGCAGGATGAAGATGCTGGCGCTCGGCTTCTTCGTCGGCGCGACGGTGATCTTCCTGATCACGAAGTACCTGGAGGTCAACCAGGGGCTGGTGTGGGCGGGGTACGTACGTGCGTCGGCGGAGGCCGGCATGGTCGGCGCGCTGGCCGACTGGTTCGCCGTGACGGCGCTGTTCCGGCATCCGCTGCGGATCCCGATCCCGCACACCGCGATCATCCCCCGCAAGAAGGACGTGATCGGCGACAGCCTGGGCGACTTCGTCGGCGAGAACTTCCTGTCCGAGAGCGTCATTCGGGACAAGCTGGACCGGGTCGGCATCTCCCGCACGGTGGGCGGCTGGATCGCGAAGCAGGAGAACGCCGACCGGATCACCGCCGAGCTCACGGCGGCCGCGCGCGGGATCGTCACCGTGCTGCGCGACGAGGACGTGCAGAACCTCGTCGAGTCGGTCGCCGTGCGGAAGCTGCTGGAGATCCCGATCGGGCCGCCGCTCGGCAAGGCGCTCGAGGGTGTGCTCGCCGACGGCGCGCACAAGCGCCTCGTGGACCTCGTGTGCGACCGCGCGTACGACTGGGTCGCGGACAACCAGGAGATGGTGCTGCGCGTCGTGCACGAGCGGGCGCCGTCGTGGACGCCGCGGTTCGTCGACGAGATGGTCGCGGACAAGGTGTTCGCCGAGATCCGCGGCTACGCCTGGAACGTGAAGAACGACCCGGACCATCAGCTGCGCCACGCCATCGACCGCTACCTCGCCGAGTTCGCCCAGGACCTGCAGCACGACGAGACGACGATCGAGCGGGCCGAGCAGGTCAAGCGGCAGTTCGTCGAGCACCCCGAGGTGCAGCACTTCATCGGCCGGGCGTGGACCGTGGTCAAGGGCATGGTGCTCGACGCGGCCGAGGACCCGTCGAACGAGCTGCGCCTGCGGGTGCGCGACGCGCTCGTCGGGCTCGGGCGGCGGCTGGAGACCGATGCGGAGCTGCGCGGGAAGATCGACGGGTGGGTCGCCGACGTGGCCGGCTACGTCGTCCGGCACTACCGCCACGAGATCACCACCCTGATCACCGAGACGGTCGCGCGCTGGGACGCGCAGGAAACGTCGAAGAAGATCGAGCTCCAGGTCGGGCGTGACCTGCAGTGGATCCGGATCAACGGCACCGTCGTCGGCGCGCTGGCCGGCCTGGTCATCTACACGATCTCCGAACTGATCATCTGACGCGCCGGAAACCTCCCCGCCACCACCGCGTAGGAAACGTGGCACAGCCCACGTGAGCTGCGCTAGCAGAGCGCTTGCAGGAGCTAGCACTCCCGCGTACGTTCGGTGGTGTCAGCGAAGAGGAGGTGAGCACGGATGGGTTCCACGGACAAGCGCGACGACGGCGTCACACACGCGGTCGAGCAGGTCGTGGAGCAGGCCGGTCAGGCCGTCGGACAGGCGGTCGACGACATCGGCTCCTACATCCGGTCGCAGCGCGAGTCCGCCCAGGTCTCGATGCGCCAGCTCGCCCGGGCCGCAGGCGTCAGCAATCCCTATCTCAGCCAGGTCGAGCGTGGACTGCGCAAGCCGTCCGCCGAGATCCTGCAGCAGATCGCGAAGGGTTTGCGGATCTCCGCCGAGGCCTTGTACGTCAAGGCCGGGATCCTCGACGAGCGACCGGCGAGCGTCGTCACCGACGCCGTGCTCGCCGACCCCACGCTGAACGAGCGGCAGAAACGCGTGCTGCTCGACGTCTACGAGTCCTTCCGCCGGGAGAACGGCCTCCCGGGCGACGAGAACACCGTTTCCCACGAGGAGTGATCACCATGGCCGTCAACCTTCCGACCAGCACTGATGTCCAGAAGGCCCGTGAGCAGGCCGCCGAGCAGGCGACCGTCGTCCGCACCCCGCTGCTCGCGCTGCTCGGTCTCGGCGACTACGCCTACGGAGGCGTGAACAAGGCCGTCACCGACGCCCGCACCCGCGCCGAGAAGCGCGCGGAGGAGGTGCAGACCCGCGTCTCCGAGCTGCCGAACGAGATCAGCGAGCTGCGCACCCGCCTGAGCTCCGAGCACCTGCGCAAGCAGGTCGACGAGATCCGCGAGCAGGCCGAGACCGTCTACTCCGGTTTCGCCAAGCGCGGCGAGAAGGCCTGGGGCCGCATCCGCAAGCAGCCGCAGGTCAAGCAGGCCATCTCCACCGTCGAGTCCGTGACCGAGCAGTTCGACGCCCGCGTCGACGAGTTCGTGGACACCACGCACGACGTCGCGGAGAAGGCGCTCGGCACGGTGACCCGCGAGACCCGCTCGTTGGGTGAGCGCGCCGCGCGCACCGCGCAGCAGGTCGCCGGCCAGGCCGCCGAGCAGGTCACCGAGGTGACCAAGGACGCGTCCGAGGCCGTCGCCGATGCCGGTGTCGAGACCGCCGCCGCGATCGACGAGGCCGGTGACGAGGTCGCCAGCTCGACCCGCAGCACCGCCCGCAAGGCCGCGAACCGCACGGCCCCGAAGACCGGTGCCGCCAAGACGACCGCGGCCCGCAAGCCGGCCGCGCGTCGCAGCACGAACGGTGGGAGCAGCTCCAAGTGAGGTGACTCGCACGTCGGCACGGCCCCCTGAGCACCAGCTCAGGGGGCCGTCGTCGTGCCGGGGGCGTGTCCGGTTTGCCGGGCGGACGTGACCGTGCTCCGGCGGAGTCGTAGTCTGGCCGGGTGGACGTGCTGATGAGCCTCGACGTCTGGGTCGTCACCGGGCTCTGGATCCTGGGCATCCCGGTCGGCGGGTACGCCTTCATCCATGCCCTGCGTCAGCGCTCCGACGCGTTCACCGCGGCCGGCAAGCTCACCAAGAACGCCTGGCTCGGCATCACCGGCGTCGCGCTGCTCCTGCTGATCCTGATCACCAGCGGCCCGATGCGGTCCGGGGCCATCTTCTGGCTGGCCGCGGTCGTCGCCGTGCTGGTCTACATCGTGGACGTGAAGCCGGCCGTCGTCGGTGTCCAGCGGGGTGACCAGCGCTGGTGAGCTGGAAGGTCCTCGGCACGCTCGACGCCGTTCCCGCTCCCGACCGACCCGACCTGCTGGCCGCCCCGGTGGCCGCGGCGATCGCCGCGCTCGGGGACGACGCGTCGCGGATCGGGGTCGCCGAGATCGACCCGGACCTGGCCGACACGGCCGCGTTCTGCGACGCGTACGGCTCGCCGCCGGACGTGTCGGCGAACTGTGTCGTCGTGGCCGGAAAGCGCAGCGGAGAGACCCGCTACGCCGCGTGCCTCGTGCTCGCCACCACGAGGGCCGACGTCAACGGCG
Source organism: Pseudonocardia endophytica (assembly GCF_004339565.1). Classification (GTDB taxonomy): domain Bacteria; phylum Actinomycetota; class Actinomycetes; order Mycobacteriales; family Pseudonocardiaceae; genus Pseudonocardia; species Pseudonocardia endophytica. The sequence continues at coordinate 3,069,439 of NZ_SMFZ01000001.1, read as the reverse complement.
TCGTGAAGCGCAAGCTCGACGTGCGCAAGGCGTCGTTCGCGCCGATGGACACGGCCGTCGAACTGACCGGCATGGAGTACGGCGGCATCACGCCGCTCGGCCTGCCGGAGGGTTGGCCGCTCTGGCTCGCGCCGGAGGTCGTCGCCGCGGACGCCCTCGTCGTCGGCAGCGGGATCCGCGGGAGCAAGCTCGCCGTCCCGGGCGCGGTGCTGGCCGCACTTCCGAACGCCGAGACCGTTCCCGACCTGGCGCGCTGACCGCCACGCCGCCGTCAGGGCGGCGCGGACGCTGCCGACCGGCGGGTCGAGCACCACGTCGCACTGTCCGCGACGCACCGTCCGCCCTACCGCGGTAGGCGGCCCGCAGGCCCTCACCGGCCTTGACCGAGGAGGCAACCGGGTCGCGCCCGCTCCGGTCAGTGCATGGCCAGCCCGCCGTCCACGCTCATCGTGGTGCCGGTGATGTAGGAGCCGGCGTCGGAGGCGAGCAGCAGGAGCGGACCGACGAGCTCGTCGAGGCGCCCTGTGCGGCCGAGCGGCGTGCGCGCGTTCACGGTCGCGAGGCCCGCCTCGTCGGACAGCAGCGGTGCGGTCATCTCGGAGTCGAAGAAGCCCGGTGCGAGGGCGTTGACCCGGATGCCGTGGCGTGCCCACTGGCGCGCGAGGTCGCGGGTCATCCCCAGCAGGCCTGCCTTGGACGCGGAGTACGCCGCCTGCGGGATGTCGGCGGCGGTGAGGGCGAGCGCGGACGAGATGTTCACGATGGCCCCGCCTCCGCCGGCGATCATGGCCCGTCCGGCCGCGACGGCCATCTGGTAGGCGCCGGTCAGGTTGACCTCGATGAGTCGCGCCGCCCGTGCGGGCTCGTCGCGTTCGCTGCGGGCGGCGTAGCCGGTGCCCGCGTTGTTGACCAGCACGTCCACGCCGCCGAGCTCGCTCACCACGGTGTCCACCAGGCGCGTGCACTGGGCGGCGTCGGTGACGTCGGTGGGCACGGCGAGACACCGCCGCCCCTCCGCGAGAACGCCGGCGGCGACCGACTCCAGCATCTCCTGCCTGCGAGCGGCCACGGCGACGTCGGCGCCGGCGCGGGCCAGTGTCCTGGCGAAGTGCGCCCCGAGCCCGGACGAGGCCCCGGTGACCACCGCGACGCGTCCGTCGAGACGCAACGCGGCGCCCGGATCGTCGGCGGCAGTCACCGGGACGGCTCCGCACGAGCGGGGTCAGGCAGCGCCCCGAGCATCGCGCGCATGCTTCCGCCCGCGGCGAGACCGCCGAGGGCGAGCGCGACGAGCTGGTCGGCGAGGCGCAGGTCGCTCTCCTCGTCGTGCGGGGTGAACCAGTGCTGCATCCAGTCGATCATGCCCACGAGAGCACGGGCGACGATGCGCGGCTCGGCGGCGAGGGAGAACTCGCCGGACGCTGCGCCTTCGGCCACGAGCGCCTCGACGGCCTCCATGTAGCGGGCGTCCATCTGCCGGAACTCGGCGAACTGGGCGGACTGGTCGAGGCGGCCCAGGTGCTCGAGATAGACGAACGCGGCGGGGTAGTACTCGCTGAAGATGCGGACCTGCATCCGGACCAGCTCGCGGAGCCGTATCGAGACGCTGCTGTCCGAGTCGGCGCGCAGGCGTGCCAGCTCGTCGAGCAGTGCCCGGGCGGGTTGTTCGACGACGGCCAGGAGGAGGTCCTCCTTGCTGCCCACGTAGTTGTAGACGCTGCCCTTGAGGATCCCGACGCGTGTCGCGATGCCCTCGAGGGTCGCGGTCTCGTAGCCGTGTTCACGGAACTCCTGACCGGCGGCGTGCAGGATCTCTGGCCAGCGGCTGGGGCGGGGCATCACGCCTCCGGATCGGGGTCATCTGGCGTCGAATCGGGCAGGGAAGCGTCGCATGCCGCGCGAGAGCAGCACCGGGTGCCATTCCAGTCTTTCGCCGGTCTCTCGGAGCCCCGGGAGCCGCTGGAAGGCACGGGGGATCGCCACGGACGCCTCGAGCCGGGCCAGTGGGGCGCCGAGGCAGTAGTGCATCCCGACGCCGAAGCCCAGCTGGGCGGACTTCTCGCGGCCGATGTCGAAGGTGTCCGGGTCGTCGAACACCTCGGGATCGCGGTTGGCCGCCGACGGGCTGAGGAACACGCGTTCCCCGCGGCGCAGGCGACGGCCGCGCAGCTCGACGTCGTCGCCCATCACCCTGGCCACCGTCTTGGCCGGACCGTCGAACCTGAGGGCTTCCTCGACGGCGCCGGGGAGCAGCTCCGGGCGCGCCTCGAGTGCGTGGCGCTGATCGGGGTGCTGCATCAGCGCCAGGAGGGCGCTGCCGATCAGGTTGGTCGTGGTCTCGTGTCCCGCGAACAGCAACAGCACGCCGGTCGCGATGACCTCGTCGTGGCTCAGCGCGTCGTCGGCGTCCCTGGCGCTGATCATGGCGGAGATCAGGTCGTCCGCGGGATGCTGTTCGTGGGCGCGAATGAGCTCCGAGAGATACGCGGTGAGCTCGGCCATGCCCTGAGCGCCGACGGCGTGTCGGGAGGAGTCGCCCATCCCGCCGAAGACCAGGCCGGTGATCTGGTCGGACCAGTCCTTGAACCGACCGCGGTCCTCCCGGGGCACGCCGAGCATGTCCGCGATGACCGATGCGGTCAGCGGGTAGGCGTAGTCGCCGATGAGGTCGAGCGTGCCGGAGCCGTCGTGGTGCTCGCGGACATCCCGGAGGAGCTCCTCGGCGATCTCGTCGACCCGCGGGGTCATCTCGGCTACCGCGCGGGGGGTGAAGGCGCGGCTGAGCAGGCGGCGCAGCCGCTTGTGGTCGGGTTGGTCCTTGAAGACCATCCAGTCCTCGAGCACGCCGAAGGCGGCCCGCAGACCCGGGTCGGTTTCGGGGTTCTCGAGTTTGGCCCGGCGGTAGGGGGAGATCCGGTCCGAGGAGAACCGCTCGTCGCGCAGCGCGCCGGCGACGTCGTCGTAGCGCGTGATGAACCAGGAGCGGTACTTGGCGCTCCAGTGGACGGGGTCCTGCTCGCGCAGCGCGGCGAGCAGCGGGTACGGGTCGGCCACAGCGGCGTCGCTGAGCAGGTCCGCGGTCTCGAGGTCGATCTGCGGGACGGTCATCGGCTCTCCAGGACGGTGACGACACAGGCGTTGCCGTCGAGCACCGAGACGCCGCCACCCATCGTCTCCACCAACCCCAGGCGTGCTCCCTCGACCTGTCGCGACCCGCACCCTCGGCGCAGCTGCCAGGTGATCTCGGCGATCTGGGCGAGACCGGTCGCGCCGAGCGGGTGCCCGCGGGAGAGCAGGCCACCGGACGGGTTGACCGGGTGGGAACCGCCGAGCGCGGTGGTACCGGTCGCCGCGGCCCTGCCACCGTCCCCCGGCGGCACCAGGCCGAGTGCCTCGGTGGTGACGATCTCGCCGATGGTGAACGCGTCGTGCACCTCGACGACGTCGACGTCGGTCACGGCGTCGAGGCCGGCTTCGGTCACGGCGAGCTCTGCGGTGTCGCGGACGATGTCGTAACCCCAGACGTGCGGCGAGTCCTGGTTCCACGGCGTTCCGCTGCGCAGCGCCACCCCCCGCACCACGACCTCTCCCGCGCTGCCGCTCGCCGGGGTCAGGATCGCCGCGGCGGCGCCGTCCGAGGTCGGGCAGCACTGCAGGACCGTCAGCGGGTCGGCGATCATGCGTGAGGCGAGGACCTCCTCGACGCTGTAGCGCCCGGAGTACTGGGCACGCGGGTTGTGCACGGCGTGCGCGTGGTTCTTCACCGAGACCGCGGCGAGCTGTTCGGACGTGGCGGCGCCGACATGCAGGTAGCGGGCGGCGCTCATGGCGTACAGCGCGGGCAGCGCCAGCCCCGCGCGCCCCTCGGGGTCGGTGGCCTCCGGGGTGATGGCGCCGGCGAACGCCGTGCTCATCTGTTCCACCCCGAGCGCGAGGACCCGGCCGTACCGGCCGGTGCGGACGGCCTCGTGCGCCTCGGCGAAGGCCGTCGTGCCGCTTGCGCAGGCGTTCTCCACGGTCACCACCGGGACGCCGGTGATCCCCATGGCGCGCAGTACGCGCTGGGCGACGCCGGCCGGCGCGAACACGGTCCCGACCCAGACGGCGTCGACGCCGTCCACGTCGGCGTCGACGAACGCCTCGTGCACCGCTTCCCATGCCAGGCCCAGCAGATCGCGCTCGGGCTGTCGCCCGAAACGTGAGGTGCCGACGCCGGCGACGGCGACGCTCGACCGCGCGCTCACCAGCCCACCACCACCTGGAGGTCACCGTCACGGGACGGTTCGGTGAGCCGCACCCGACCGCCGATCGACACCGGTTCGTCCCGGCTCCCGCCGGCCACGTGGGCGAGCACGCGCGGCCCGTCGTCGAGGTCGACGTAGGCCAAGGAGTACGGCGGGACGTGGCCGGGAACGGCGATCCGCACCACGGTGCTGCTCCACACCGTCCCCGGCGGCCCGAAGAACGCAGACTCGACCTCGGAGCCGCAGGCCGGGCACCGAGGCCAGGAGTAGGCCACGGTCACGCCGCAGGCACGGCACCGGCGTCCGACGACGACCCAGTCGCCATCAGCGGTGCGACGGACCTCCGGGCGCGGATCGACACCGATCGGGGATGACATGGGCGCTCCTGCGTCTCGACTGCCGTCATGTAACCAAACACAAAGTAGGGTAACAACCCGCAGCGGATGTGGATGCAGATGGACCGCCTGTCAACCAGAGCCCTTCTGTCAGGGAACTTGACTTCGTCTGTGATGTAGGTCAACGTGATGCCGTCATCGTTGGCAAACGATAGTTTGCTAACAGCACCCCCGGACACCACGCCGCAATCGAACATTCGCGCAGGAGGACCGATCGATGAAGTTCGGCTTTTTCACCATGCCCGAGCACCCGCCGATCGAGAACTGGACGCTGTCCTACGACCGCGACATCGCGGCGATCGTCGAGGCCGAGCGGCTGGGCTTCGCGGAGTTCTGGATCGGCGAGCACCACACCGGTGGTTACGAGAACGTCCCGGTCCCGGAGTTCATGATCGCCAAGGCGTCCGCGCTGACGCACCGGATCCGGCTGGGTACCGGCGTGGTCAACCTGCCGTACCAGGATCCGTTCATGGTCGCCGAGCGGCTCGCGTTTCTCGACCATCTGACGCACGGTCGTCTCGAGTACGGCTTCGGTGGTGGTGGGCTGCCGACCGACAAGGCGCTGTTCGGGCTCGAGCCGTCCGAGGCCTCGCCGCGTACGAACGAGGCTCTGGAGATCATCTGGCAGTTGCTGACGTCCGAGGACCCGGTCAGCTACGAGGGGGTGTACTGGAAGTACGAGAACCGGCAGCTGCAGGTCGGGCCGTATCAGGACGTGCCGCCGTTCGCGATCGCCGGTCTGACCGGTGTGCACAACTACGCCCGGTGCGGCGAGCGTGGGTGGAAGCCGCTGTCCGTCCACTTCGCACCGACCGACAACGGCACCTACACGCTGGCCCCGGATCTCAAGGCGATGGGCGCGGCCATGCTCGAGGCCGGCGCACGGTCGGGGATCGAGGAGGCGACGACGCGGGAGAACTGGCGGATCGTGCGCGAGGTCTACGTCGCCGACGACAAGGACCAGGCGATGCGTGACATTCGCGAGGGCGTCAAGCGCTCCTACGACTACCTCAAGGGCCTCGGGCTCGGCGCGCTCATGAAGAAGGACGAGAGCATGAGCGACGACCAGCTCACCTTCGAGTGGATGGCCGAGAACATCCCGTGGATCATCGGTAGCCCCGAGGAGTGCACCCGCCAGCTGCGCGAGCTGGAGGAGGAGACCGGCGGCTTCGGCACGCTGCTGATCAACTGCCGGGACTGGGTCACGACCGACAGGTGGAACCGCTCGCTGGAGCTGTTCGCCCGGTACGTGATGCCGCAGTTCACGCCGAACCAGCGCATGGCACGGCGGCAGAAGATGGCGAACGTCGCGCTCGGGATCGCCTGATGACCGGAGGCATCACCCGGCTCACGGGACGGGTCGCGGTCGTCACCGGCGGGGTGCAGGGGATCGGCCGGGCGGTCGCGCTGCGGTGCGCCGCCGAGGGCGCCGCCGTGGTCATCGGCGACCTGCAGGACGACGACTCCACCGCGAAGCAGATCGTCGCCGAGGGAGGGCAGGCGTCGCACATCGTCATGGACACCCGCCAGCGCGGCGACTGGAAACGCCTGATGGACGAGGCGATCGGCGGCCACGGGCGGCTCGACGTGCTCGGCAACATCGCCGGGGTCACGAACACGCTCGGCCCCGACACCGTCGTCGACCTCGACGACACGGGCTGGGACCACGTCGTGAACACCGACCTGCGCGGGGTCTGGCTGGGGATGCAGGCCGCCATCCCGCGCATGCTGGAGACGGGCGGCGGGAGCATCGTCAACATCGGTTCGATGGCGGCTCTCAAGGGACTGGAGAACCTCGCGGCCTACTCCGCGGCCAAGGGCGGCGTCGTGAGCCTGACCCAGCAGGCGGCGATGGAGTATGGGCCGCAGGGCATCCGGGTCAACTGCATCTGCCCGGGCACCATCGACACCCCGATCCTCGCCGGGATCACGGAGAGCATGCGGGAGAACTTCGCCGCCGCGCACATCATCCCGCGCCTCGGCACGCCGGAGGACATCGCCGCCGCGGCGGCGTTCCTGTTCTCCGACGACGCCGCCTTCTGCACCGGCGAGATCCTCCCGGTCGACGGTGGCTGGAACACCAAGGGCAGCGCAGGCTGACCTGCCGAGACCCGACGGGGGACCGGCGCCGCCGGGGCGCCGGTCCCGCCACCGTACGACCCGAAGGAGTCAACGTGGACCTGTCCGGGCAGACCGCAGTGGTCACCGGCGCCGGCAGCGGCATCGGCAAGGCGATCTCCGCCGCCCTGCTCGAGCGCGGCGCGAACGTCGTCGGGCTCGAGATCGAGCCGACGAACATCGAAGCGGCAGGCAACGAGCTCGCCGGCGGTGAGCGGCTGGCGTGGTCGGAGGGCTCGGTCGCCGTCGCGGCGGACGTCGAGGCCGCGTTCGACCTCGCCGAGAACCGCTACGGCGCGGTCGACCACCTGGTCAACAACGCCGGCACGGCGTCGCTGTCGCTGGTGGTCGACACCACCGAGGAGGACTGGGACCTCATCGTCGACACCTGCCTCAAGGGCACGTTCCTGTGCACGAGGGCCTTCGCCCGCAGGGCCCTCGCCGCAGGACGGGGCGGGGCGGTCGTCAACATCTCCTCGCTCAACGCCATCGCCGCCACCGACGGCCTGGGCCACTACTGTGCGGCCAAGGCGGGGATCATGCAGTTCACGAAGGTGAGCGCAGGCGAGCTCGGCCGCCACGGCATCCGGGTCAACGCGATCGGCCCCGGCACGGTCAACACGCCCCTTGGCGCCGGTTTCACCGTCGGCCAGATCGGTCAGGAGTTCCTCGACCGCACCCTCGTCGCACCGCCGCGCCACCAGGAACCGGAGGACGTCGCCGACGTCGCCCTGTTCCTGCTCTCCCCGGCCGCGGCCCGGATCACCGGCCACTTCGTCCCGGTCGACGGAGGGCAGCACGTGCGCGGCCTGCACTCCTACTGGGACGTCGCCGAGCGGCAGGGCCTCGTCGCCCGACCCGGCTGAGACCGTTCCCGACACGCCCGCGAGAAGGACAGTGAGCAGCACCATGACCCTCGATGCCGAGCCGCGGGCGACGACCGCGGGAGCCGGCGCCTCGTCCCCCGACGACCGGGGCTTCCCTCGGTTCTGGGACCAGGAGCGTGAGACACGTGCCCCCGCCGACCGGGACCGGATCATCCTCGAACGGGTACGGCACCAGCTCCAGTACGCCTATGCGGAGCTCCCGTTCTACCGGCGCCACTACGACGCCCACGGCTTCCACCCCGACCAGGTCCGGTCTCTCGAGGACTTCACCGCCCGGGTGCCGGTCATCACGAAGAAGATGCTGGTCGCCGACCAGGCCGAGCACCCACCGTTCGGCAGCTACACGCCGGCGATGACGCCCGAACAGCTCGCCCGCATCCACGGTTCGTCCGGCACCTCGGGGACGCCCACGATGTACGCGGTCTCCCGCAGGGACTGGCAGCGTGCCGCCGACGTGCACGCCATGGCGCAGTGGTGCGCGGGCATCCGGCCCGACGACCTGGTGCAGGTCGGGTTCCCGTTCGGGCTGTTCTTCGGCGGGTGGGGTGTCGTGCAGGGGGCCGAGCGCCTCGGCGCGACCGTCTTCCCCCTCGGCGTCACCGACTCCGAGCGACACCTCGAGCTGATCGAGCGTCTCGGCGCGACCGTCTTCAGCGCGACACCCTCGTACTGCATCCACCTGCTCTCGGTCGCCGACCGGCTCGGGATCGACCTGGCCGGCGGCAGCGTCCGACGGGTTCTCGTCGGAGGCGAGCCCGGAGGCAGCCTGGCCGGGACCCGCAGGATCATCTCCGAGGGGTGGGGGGCGATCGTCAGCGACGCCGGCTCGACCTCCGAGATGTACCCGTTCCAGACCAGCGTCGGGTGCGAGGCGGGCACCGGAACCCATCTCATCACCGACGAGGTCTTCACCGAAGTTGTCGCCGCCGACGACCCGAACGTGCCCCTACCCGTCGGGGATCGCGGCGCGGTGGTGTACACGCACCTCTGGCGTGACTCCCAGCCCATGATCCGCTTCGCCCCGGGGGACGAGACCTACATGGCGACCGACCCCTGCCCGTGCGGCCGCACCTACCCCCGTCTCCCCGAGGGGGTACTCGGGCGCCTCGACGACATGCTCGTCGTGCGCGGGGCCAACGTCTTCCCCAGCGCCATCGAGACCGGGCTGCGCACGGTTCCCGAGCTCGGCCCCGAGTTCCGGATCCGGGTCAGCAAGGTCGGCGCCCTGGACGAGCTCCGGGTCGAGGCCGAACTCGCGCCCGCCACCGTCGCGGCGCTGTCCGCCCTCGGCGAGCCCGACCGGCAGGACCGGCGGACGGCGCTCACCCGGCGCGTCGAGGCCGCGCTGCGGCACATCGTCCAGATCCGGGTCCCCGTGACCCTCGTCGATCCGGGGACGCTTCCCGAGACCACGTTCAAGGCTCGGCGCGTCCTCGACGAGAGGCCGCGGGCGTGACGGCATGCCGGATCCGCGCCGATCGGGCGTGCGTTCGCTCCGAGCGGACATACTTGAACACTGGAATGTCTTCAACGGTGTAAGCGTTGGCTCGGACATGACAGAGATGCTGAAGCTGCCGGTGCTTCCGCTGACCGACTCGGTGGTGCTGCCCGGCATGGTGGTTCCGGTCCGGCTCGATGCGCCGGAGACCCAGGCGGCGGTCGATGCGGCCGGCGCTGACGCAGAGGGTTCCGAGAGCTCGCGGCGCGTGCTCGTCGTCCCGCGCCTGGACGGCAAGTACGCCGCCATCGGCACGGTCGCCGTGCTCGAGCAGGTCGGGCGGATGCCCAACGGTGAGAAGGCCGCCGTCGTGCGCGGCGAGCGGCGGGCGCGGATCGGGTCCGGCGTGACCGGGCCCGGTGCGGCGCTGTGGGTCGAGGCCGAGCCGGTCGAGGAGACCTCGCCGACCGGGCGCACCCACGAGCTGGCCAAGGAGTACAAGGCGCTCGTCGTCTCGATCCTGCAGCAGCGCGGCGCCTGGCAGGTCATCGACTCGGTGCAGCAGACGACGGACCCGTCGCAGCTGTCCGACCTGGCCGGGTGGGCGTCGTACCTGACGAACGAGCAGAAGGCCCAGCTGCTGGCCGAGACGGACGTGACCGCCCGCCTCGAGCTGCTGATCGAGTGGACGAAGGGGCACGTCGCCGAGCAGGAGGTCTCGGAGAAGATCTCCCACGACGTCCGCGAGGGTATGGAGAAGCAGCAGCGGGAGTTCCTGCTGCGCCAGCAGCTCGCCGCGATCCGCAAGGAGCTCGGTGAGGGCGACGGCGACGGCGAGGACGACGACTACCGGACGAAGGTCGAGAACGCCGACCTGCCGGAGCACGTCCGCAAGGCCGCCCTCGCCGAGGTCGGCAAGCTCGAGCGCACGTCCGACCAGAGCCCGGAGGGCGGCTGGATCCGGACCTGGCTGGACACGATCCTGGACATCCCGTGGACCGAGACCACCGTCGACACCGACGACCTGGTCGAGGCCCGGCGGATCCTGGACGCCGACCACGCCGGTCTGGACGACGTGAAGGAGCGGTTGATCGAGTTCCTGGCCGTCCGTTCCCGTCGCGGCAAGAAGGGCCTGGAGTCGATCGGCGGCCGTGGCTCCGGTGCGGTGCTGTCGCTCGTCGGCCCGCCCGGTGTCGGCAAGACGTCGCTGGGTGAGTCCGTCGCGCGGGCGCTGGGACGCAAGTTCGTCCGGGTCGCGCTCGGCGGTGTCCGGGACGAGGCGGAGATCCGCGGCCACCGGCGCACCTACGTCGGCGCGCTGCCCGGCCGGATCGTCCGCGCGATCCGCGAGGCCGGCTCGATGAACCCGGTCGTGCTGCTCGACGAGATCGACAAGGTCGGCAGCGACTTCCGTGGCGACCCCACGGCCGCGCTGCTGGAGGTCCTGGACCCGGCGCAGAACCACACGTTCCGCGACCACTACCTCGAGGTCGACCTGGACCTGTCCAACGTGCTGTTCCTGGCCACCGCGAACGACGCGTCGGGGATCCCCGGCCCGCTCGCGGACCGCATGGAGATGGTGTCGCTGGACGGGTACACCGAGGCGGAGAAGGTCGCGATCGCTCGTGACCACCTGCTGCCGCGGCAGATCGCGAAGGCCGGGCTGGAGACCGCGGACGTCGAGTTCACCGACGTCGCGCTGTCGATGATCGCGGCCGAGTACACCCGCGAGGCCGGTGTGCGGCAGCTGGAGCGGGGCCTGGCGAAGGTCCTGCGGAAGGTGGCCGTGCAGCTGGACGCATCCGAAGACGGCGCTGACGGCGCCGCGGAGCGTCCGGTGCACGTCGACGCGGACGCGCTGGTGACCTACCTGGGCCGGCCGAAGTTCACGCCGGAGTCGGCGGAGCGGACGTCCGTTCCCGGTGTGGCGACCGGTCTGGCCGTCACCGGAGCCGGTGGCGACGTGCTGTTCATCGAGGCCACCTCGATGGAGGGCGACCCTGGCCTGCAGATCACCGGGCAGCTGGGCGAGGTGATGACCGAGTCCGTCTCGATCGCGCTCTCCTACCTGCGGTCCCGCGGTCTGGCCGGTGACCTGGCGTCGCGCAAGCTGCACGTGCACGTGCCGGCCGGTGCGGTCCCGAAGGACGGCCCGTCGGCGGGTGTCACGATGACGACGGCGCTGGCGTCGCTCGCGTCGGGACGTCCCGTCAAGTCCAGTGTGGGCATGACCGGTGAGGTCACGTTGCAGGGCAAGGTCCTCCCGATCGGCGGGGTGAAGCAGAAGCTGCTCGCCGCGCACCGGGCCGGGCTGACCGACGTGATCATCCCGAAGCGCAACGAGCCGGACCTCGACGATCTGCCGGAGTCCGTCCGCGGCGAGCTGACCGTGCACCCGGTCGCCGACGTCGCGGACGTGCTGGAGATCGCCCTGGAGCCGGTGACCACCGCGGTCGACCAGGCCGCCTGACCCGCGCACGACACGGCCCGCCCGTTCCACCCGGAACGGGCGGGCCGTTCGTATGTCCCGGGTGAGATGCGCTTCATCGCTCTCCGGGACGGGACAGACAGCAACCAGCGTCATCTCAACCGGAGGGCAGCGACGTCGAGAGCCAGTGCCTCGGCGACGTCCGCGACGATCCGGTCCCGCTCGTTGCGGATCTCCTGCGAGGTGTACCGGAACACCCTCCATCCGGCCGCGACGAGCCGGGTGTGCCGGGCGATGTCCTTCCGGACCTGCTCGGGCTTCAGGTGCTCACCGCCGTCGTACTCGACGCCGACGCGGTGCTCCGGGTAGGCGAGATCCAGCCAGACGGCGCGGCGGCGGTCGTCGTCGAGCACCGGGTGTTGTACGACGGGCCGCGGGAGCCCGGAGAGGACGAGCAACATGCGGAGCCTGCTCTCGGGTGGCGAGCCGGCCTTCCGATCACAGAACGCCAGGACGTCCGTGAACCGGTACACGCCGCGGGCACGCGCGTAGCGGACCGCGAAGTTGACCAGCAGGTCCGGCGGGAACCGGTGGACCCGCGCCAGCGCGTCGACGGCCACGACGCCCTCGACGAGTCCGGACCGGCAGCCGAGGTCGAACGCGGTGCGCATCGGCGTCGTCGTGCGGACGTCACCGACGACGGCGATCTCTCCGGGGTGCAGACGGTCGCGGCGCACGATCACGCCGTCCCGCGAGCGAAGTCCCCCGCCCGGCACCGCGAGCTCGGCCGGGGCGCGCCACGGCGAGCAGTCCGCGCCCAGCAGCTCCGCGGCGGAGTGCCCGACCAGCACGCCCCGATCACCGCCCCATCGGAACGCCGCCCGCGAGCGCAGCGCCAGGTCGCGGGGCTCGTCCTGGTGGACGCCGTAGATGTCGGGCAGCAGCCGGTCGAACCGGGGGCCGCGCAACACGCTCCACGTCACCAGGCCCGCGTCGACGGCGGCGGAGCCACGGAACGCGGTGGGGAACCCGGGCACGGTCACCCGGTGAGCATCGGAGAACGGACCCGCCCCCGCGGCCGATCCGGCGGAACTGGATGCAGCAGCAAAGTCGATCCCCGTGAGATGACGGTGGTTGCTCTTCCCAGGCGGTCGGACAGCAACCACGGTCATCTCACGGGGGAGGAGGCCCGCTCCGCACCCCTCCGCGGAGCGGGCCGAGTCGGGGATCAGGTCTGGGTCAGGCCGTTGCGGATGCCGTCGTACACCGCGTGTGCGACGCCGGCCGGTGCCAGTGATCCGGTGCGTCGCCAGGCGTAGGTGAGCGGGATCCCCAGGACGAGGCTGACCACCAGTGCCTGGATCTCGAGATAGCCCGGGATCGGGCCGGCCGGGGTGATCGGCAGGTGCCAGGCGCCCCACAGCAGCGACAGGTACACGGCGCTCGCGATGCCCCGTCGTTCCCCGGGGTGCTGCACGTGGGCGTCCAGGGCCCCGCGGAACGCGACCTCCTCCAGCACGAACACCACCGGCAGGTACAGCGCCGCCCACAGCAGGGCGTGCCCGGCCATCGCGACCGGGTCGAACGGGCGCCCGATCAGCAGCAGCGGGACGACGGCGACCAGCCCCAGCACGACGGCCCCGACCAGGATCGTCGGCACCGCCTCGCGCAGCGTCACCAGGAAGCGGGTGCCGCGCAGCGCCCATGCCGCGGGCACGGCGCCGACGATCGCGGCGACCATCCACACCGTCGAGGACCATTCACCGGCCCGCGCGACCTGGACCAGGACCACCGCGGGCGTCACCGCCAGCGCGACGGCGAGCGCCACCCCGACCCGGTCCAGCCGGAACCGGGACGCGTCGCGCAACCACAGCTCGCGCAGCGGGCGGCGGCGGACCACGAGCTGGAACACCAGCGTCAACGGGATGCCCAGCAGCAGGTAGACGTTCGCGTCGACCGGCAGCAGGTAGCCGAGCGCGATCCACACGCCGACGAACGCCGTGCCCTCGACCAGCCGTCGTGCCCGACCCGTCGTCTCGGGCGCCCGTAGTGTCGTCATCGGTTCCTCCCGGTTTCTCCGACGACGGCAACGGTGCCGATCCGGGGGGCCGGAGTCGTCGGCCGCGCGTCGTGATCCGCATCGACCCGCCGGACGGCGCCTGCGGGGTCGGTCTCCGTCCCGTGGCGGAGGGGACCCCCGTCCCGCGACCGACGACGGCACCCGCCGGGGCTGGATACGATCGCCCGACCATGGCCGCCACCACCGATGTCGCGAGCCGGACGCGATCCGTGCGGACGGCGCTGGGCCGTTCGCCGCTCGCCGCCGACGCGCTGCTCGTCGTCGGTCTCGCGGCGCTCGGAGCCGTCTCGGAGATCGTCCTGGTCGCGTCCGCGGCGCCGTGGGCGCCGTCGCCGCCGTTCATCGTCCTGTGGGCGGTCGGGTTCTGCCTTCCACTCCTCGCGCGGCGCCGGTTCCCCTGCACGGTGCTGCTGGTCTGCGCCGTGCACGTGTGGTTCTTCTGGGCGGCCGCCCAGCCGGACGAGTTCATGATGCTGCTCGTGCTCGGCGTCGCCGCGTACAGCGTCGGCGCGTACGCCCGGCGGCGACGTGCCGTGTGGAGCGGAGTGGTCGTGCTCGTCCTGCTCCTGCTGCTGGTCGCGACCGGCGTCGCCGCGGACCTGATCACGCCGGTCGCCGCGGTGGTGAAGACCCTGCTGAACGCGCAGCCCTACGTCGTCGGCGGCGCCCTCGGGGTGACCGTGCGGCGGCTGCGCGAGTACCGCGCCGAGCTCGAAGACCGCAACGCCGAGCTCGCCGTGCAGCGGGAGGCGAACGAGCAGCGCGCGGTGCTGGAGGAGAGAGTGCGGATCGCGCGGGAGCTGCACGACGTCGTCGCGCACCACGTCGTGCTGATGAGCGTGCAGGCGGGCGTCGCGCACCGGCTGTTCGACGACCGCCCGGCCGAGGCGCGCACCGCCGTCGCCGAGGTGCAGGACGGCGGGCGGCGGGCCGTCGCGGAGCTGCAGCGCACGATCGGCGTCCTGCGCGAGAACGCACCGACCGAGGGCCCCGACGCCCCGTCGCCCGGCCTGGACCGGCTCCCGGCGCTGGTCGAGCAGGTCCGCAGGGCAGGGCTACCGGTCGAGCTGACCGTCACCGACGCGCGCGTGGACGACGGTCTCGGCGTGTCCACCTACCGGATCGTGCAGGAGGCGCTGACGAACACGCTCAAGCACGCCGGTCCGGCCCGCGCCACGGTGGACGTCCGGAGCGGACCCGACGGGGTCGAGGTGGAGATCGTCGACGACGGCGCGGGGACGCCCGCGGCGGACGGCGGCGGGCGCGGGCTCGTCGGGATCCGGGAACGGGTGGCGATGCACGGCGGACGGCTCGACGTGGGTCCGCGCGACGGCGGCGGCTACCGGGTGCACGCCGTGCTGGGGCGCGGATGACCGTGCGCCTGCTGCTCGCCGACGACCAGGAGATGGTCCGACGCGGCTTCCGCATGATCCTGGAGAGCGAGCCGGGACTCGAGGTGGTCGCCGAGGCCGCCGACGGCGCGGAGGCCGTCGAGGCGGTCCGGGCGCACCGGCCGGACGTCGCGCTGGTCGACATCCAGATGCCCGGCACCGACGGGCTCACCGCCACCGAGCGGATCCTCGCCCTCGACGGGACGGACACCCGGGTCGTCATCCTCACGACGTTCGAGCGCGACGACTACGTGTTCCGCGCGCTCGGTGCGGGCGCCAGCGGGTTCGTGCTGAAGACGTCCCCACCGGACGAGCTGATCGCGGCCGTGCACGCCGCCGCCCGCGGGGACGCGCTGCTCTCGCCGTCGGTGACCCGGCGGGTGGTCGGCGAGATCGCGCGGCGGAATCGGCCGCCGTCGGAGCCGGGGCTCCAGCGGCTGACCGGGCGGGAGACCGAGGTGCTGCGGCTGCTCGGCCGCGGGCTGGCGAACGCCGAGATCGCCGCGGAGATCGCCGTCAGCGAGGCGACCGTGAAGACCCACGTCTCGTCGGTGCTGTCCAAGCTGGGGCTGCGCGACCGCGTGCAGGCCGTGGTCCTGGCGCACGAACAGGGCCTGACGTGACGAATCGGGCGCGGGGAACGACGTCCCCGGTGTGAGGTTCGCCGTTCCCGTCGTGGCTGTGCTCGCCGTCGCCGCGCTCGCGGTCCTGCACGCCGGAGGGGCCGGTGGGTTCGCCACCGCACCCGCCGGTGCACTCGCGCTGGCCGCCGCCGCAGTGGTGAGTCGGCAGCGGACGGCGCTGGCCGTCGCGCTGCTCGTCTACCTGGTCGCGGCCGTCGTGGCGGCGGCGACCCAGGCACCGGTCGCGGTCGCGCTGTGGGGTGCGGTGTGGATCCCGCCGCTGGCGTTCGCGCAGGTCGCGGCCTCGTCGGCGGTTCGACGACCGGGTGCCGCGGTGTGGGAGCACCGGCTGGTGGTCGGCGTGCTGGGGCTCGTCACCCTGTCCACGCTCCTGCTCACCGCGCCCGCCGACCCGTTCACCGAGGTACCTGCGATCGCGCCCGAGGCGTGGCGTCTGCCGCTCGCTCCGGTCGGCGACGTGCTGACGGCGCTCGGGCTCGTCGCGCTGCTCGTGCTGCCGGTCCGGCTCGGTCGGGCGGCATGGACGTCGACCGGTCCGGCCCGCGCCGCGCTCGGCGTCGCGGCGGCCGGGACGACGGCCGCGCCGCTGACCGTCGTGTTCTGCGTCCTGCTCGCGGTCGCCCGCAACCCCGGGGCGGTCGACCCGGAGCAGGGGTCGGTGGCGTTCCTCGTCGCCCTGTCGGCCTGTGCGTGCTTCTCCGTGGCCGCCGCCGTGCTCGCCTCCGGGGCGGTGAGCGCGCGCTGGCTGCGGACCGTCCTGCGCGTGGTGGCGCTGGCCGTGGCCGGGCTCGTCGTCGCAGGCGTCGGGACGCTGGTGACCGCCGTGCTGGCTCCGACGGCCGCGGCGCTCGCGGTGGCCGCGCTGACCGTCGTCGTGGCCGGAGGGGCGTGGTTCGGTGCGGAGCGGATCGCGGTCGTGCTGACGCCTGCGGAGCCGGATCCCGGCCCGGCGGAGCCGACCGGCGTGCCCGGTCTCACGAAGCGGGAGGCCGAGGTGCTCGGTCTGCTCGCGGACGGGGCGAGCAACGCGGGCATCGCGGCGCGGCTCGTGGTCTCCGAACGGACCGTCGACGCCCATCTGCGGTCGGTGTTCACGAAGCTCGAGCTGCATCCCGCGCCGGACGCGAACCGCAGGGTCCAGGCCGCCCGAATCTGGATGGACCACGCCGGACCTGCGCGAACACCGGGATAGGCGCTGAGGCCGATGTGCCCGTGACGCCTGGCGGAGCACCGTCCGGGACATGATCGCCTCCACCGACGCCCCGGTCAGCACCCGACCGCGGGCCGCACTCGTCGCCCTCTTCGGGCTCCTCGTCGTGGCCCTCGTGGCCCGGCTCGTGTTCACGCTCACCGAGCCACCGTTCGACGGCGGCCTGTCCTACGACGTGCTGCGTGCGCTCGGCCCCGCCTACTGGACGCTCAACCTCTACCTCGGCGGGCCGGGCTACCTGGTCTCCTTCGTCGCGACCGCGATCTTCCTCGTGGTGCTGTCCAGGGCGAGCGTGCTCGGCATCGTCGGCGGGGTGGTGACGTCGCTCGGCGGGACCGTGTTCAGCCTCGCGATCACGGCGGAGGCGCTGCCGTACGCCTACGCGATCGACCCGGCCCGCTTCGGCGATGCCGAGGGCCGCGCGCTCGTCGACGCCTGGAACGCCGACCCGGCCGGACTCGTCGCGCCGATCGTGGGCGGGCAGATCGCGATAGCGCTGGGCGTCGTGATCGGCCTGGTCGCCGTGTTCCTGGCGCGCACGACGCCACGGTGGTTCCCGGTCGTCGTGATCGCGTACGCGCTCGTCACGCAGCTGGTCCCGCTGCCCGACGTGCTCGTGATCCCGGACTACGTCGTGCAGCTGGTACTGCTCGGCGCCATCGGGTGGTTCGGGCTGAGGGCTCCGCGCTCCTAGCGGAACACGACCGTCCGGTTGCCCTGGACGAGGATCCGGTCCTCGAGGTGCCAGCGCAGGCCGCGGGCGAGCACGAGTCGCTCGATGTCCCGTCCGCGCCGGACCATGTCGGCGGCCGTGTCGCCGTGGTCCACCCGGATCACGTCCTGCTCGATGATCGGCCCGGCGTCCAGGTCGGCCGTCGCGTAGTGGCAGGTCGCGCCGATCAGCTTCACACCGCGGGTGTGCGCCTGGTGGTACGGGCGCGCGCCGGCGAACGACGGCAGGAAGCTGTGGTGGATGTTGATCGCGCGGCCGGCCCACGCCTCGCACAGGTGGGCCGGCAGGACCTGCATGAAGCGGGCCAGCACGATCGCGTCCGGGTCGTCGGCGTCGACGAGCTCGCGGACCTGCTGGAACGCGGCCACCTTGCCCTGCTCGCGGGCCTCGTCGCGCGGGCCGGGGAACGGGACGTGATGGAACGGCAGACCGTGCGCCGTCACCAGCGGCTCCAGCACGTCGTGGTTGCCGATGACCTTCGTGACCTCCACCGGCAGCTCGTCGGCCCACACACGTCCGAGCAGGTCGTGCAGGCAGTGCGACTCGCGGGTGACCAGCAGCACCACCCGCTTGCGACGACCGGTGTCGCTGATCCGGTACGTCCCGCCGAGCTCGACGGCGACCTCGCCGAACCGCTCCCGCAGCTCCTCGACGCCGTACGGCACGGACGCCGCGTCGATGACCTGACGTGTGCAGAACACCTTCGCGTCGGCGTCCGAGTGGTAGCCGGCCTCGGTGATCCACGCACCGGCGTCGGCCAGGAACCCGGAGATCCGTGCGACGACGCCGGTGCGGTCCGGGCAGCTCAGCGTGATGACGTAGCGGCGGTCCTCCACGTCAGGAGATCTGCTCGAGCGTGAACTCGGTCTCCGCGGCGAGCAGGCTGCGGATCTGCTCCGCGACCGCCTCCTCGACCTTCGCCCCGACGATCGGCACCTTGACGGTCACCTGGACGTCGATCACGAGCTCGCTGCCCGCGCCGCCGTCGTCGAGACGCATGGTGGCCTTCGCGGTGGCCGGGGTGCCGGCGATCGAGACCTTGCCGGTCCCGGAGTACCCGCCGTCCGCGGGCGCCCAGTTCTCGGTGCGTTTGATCACGACGCGGCCGCCGGGCAGCAGCTTCGTGACCATGTCCGGCAGGTCGGTCGCGTCGATCCCGTGCTGGAGCGTGTACGTGACGCCGCCGTCGCCGGTGGTCTCGTACTCCTGGATCTCGGCGCCCGGCCCGCCCATCTGGACGAGTCGCTTGGCGATCACGTCCCGGTCCACCATCGTCGTGTAGACGCGTTCGGCGGGGTGCTCCGAGGTCGCGCGGTAGTCCAGCGAGCGAGGCATGAGCGGAGGCTACCGTTGTGGCCGTGAGCGCACCCACCTCCACCGATGTCCGGCTCGCCGCGCACACGACGCTCCGCCTCGGCGGACCGGCGACCCGGCTCGTCCCGGCCTCGTCGGCCGACGAGATCGTGGCCGCCGTCGGGGACGCCGACCGGGCCGGTGATCCGGTCCTGGTGCTCGGTGGCGGCTCGAACCTCGTCGTCGCCGACGAGGGGTTCGCCGGCACGGCCGTGCTGCTCGCCTCCCGCGGCGTGCGCACCGGGCGGCGCGACGACGGGTCGGTGCTGGTGACCGTCGAGGCCGGCGAGGATTGGGACGACGTCGTCGCGGCCTGTGTCGACGAGGGGCTCGGCGGGATCGAGTGCCTGTCCGGCATCCCCGGGCGCAGCGGTGCGACGCCGGTCCAGAACGTCGGCGCCTACGGCGTCGAGGTGGCCGACCTGCTCGTGGACGTCGACCTCTACGACCGCCGGGCCGGACGGGTGCGCGAGCACGTCCCGGCCGCGGAGCTCGGCCTCGGCTACCGGACGTCCGTGCTGAAGGGCCGTGACTCCGTCGACGGGGCCATCGTGCTGCGGGTGCGGTTCGCGCTGAGCGGCGACGGGCTCTCCGCGCCGATCCGCTACGCCGAGCTGGCGCGGCGGCTCGACGTCGCGGCGGGGGAGCGCGTCCCGGCCCGCGCCGCGCGGGAGACCGTGCTGGAGCTGCGCCGGGGCAAGGGCATGGTGCTCGACGCGGGCGACCACGACACGTGGAGCGCGGGCTCGTTCTTCACGAACCCGATCGTCGCCGTCGCGGACGCGCCCGATCTCGAGGGCCTGGCGACATGGCCCGCCGGGGACGGCATGCTCAAGCTGTCCGCGGCCGGACTGATCCAGGCCTCCGGCTTCGACCGAGGCCACCCGGGGCCGGGCGGACGGGTGGGACTCTCGTCACGGCACGTCCTCGCCCTCACGAATCGCGGCAGCGGCCGCACGGAGGACCTGCTGGCCCTTGCCCGCGAGGTGCGGGACGGTGTCGCCGCGCGGACCGGCGTCGACCTGCGTCCGGAGCCCGTCCTCGTCGGTTGCTCCATCTGAGGGAGCAGCTCCCGCAAAGGCCGGGCGGCTGTCGGGGGTGACGCGTACGGTCGGGGCCGCTCCCCCGAGTTGCCGGGCAACCTCGTGCCCGCTCAACCGTCCGGGGATGGGGGAGCACGAACGATGCGACGGGGAGACGGATGCGACGCCTGCTGATCATTGCGATCGCGCTGATCGGCGTTCTGGGGGTGGCCACGGCCGTGGCCGTGGCGGCCGGACGGCCGGGGCTCGACGGTGCGGTGTCCGCGCCGGCGTCCACCGACGCGACGGTCACCTACGAACCCACCGCGGGTGCGACGAACGTGAGTCCGGCCACACCGGTCACGGTCCGCGCCGACGGCGGCACGCTGGACCAGATCGCGCTGCGCGACCCGCAGGGTGATCCGGTCGAGGGACAGCTGAACGCGGACCGGACGGCGTGGACCGCCTCCGAGCCGCTGGACTACGACACCGTCTACACCTGGTCCGGCCGTGCGACCGGCGCGGACAACGTGCCGGTCCCGGTGGAGGGCACCGTGTCCACGGTGGCGCCGCGGGACACGGTCCGAGGCACGCTGAACATCGGGGACGACCGGACGGTCGGCGTCGCGGCGCCGATCGAGATCCAGTTCGACACGACGGTGCAGGACAAGGCCGCCGTGGAGAAGGCGTTGAAGGTGACCACGTCGCGGCCGGTCGAGGGCGCGTGGGCCTGGCTGCCGGACGAGAACGGCGGCTCGCGGATCCACTGGCGGCCGAAGCAGTACTGGCCGTCCGGCACGAAGGTCGACGTGGACGCGCCGCTGCTCGGCGTCCCGTTCGGCGGCGGGGACTACGGCAGGGAGAACCTGAGCACGTCGTTCACGATCGGGCGCGCGCAGGTCGTCAAGGCGGACACGAAGTCCTTCCAGATGGTCGTGATGCGCGACGGCAAGCAGGCCGCGTCGTACCCGGCGAGCTACGGGCTGGCGTCGGACCCGAACCGGAACACGCGCTCGGGTATCCACGTCGTCTCGGAGAAGTTCACCGACAAGCGGATGACGAGCGCACAGTACGGCTACGACGTGCAGGAGAAGTGGGCCGTGCGGATGAGCAACAACGGCGAGTTCATCCATGCCAACCCGGCGTCGGCGAGCGCGCAGGGCTCGTCGAACGTCACGCACGGCTGCGTGAACCTCTCGCTGGCCGACGCGAAGGCCTACTACGACACGGCGCTCTACGGGGACCCGGTCGAGGTCACGGGCACACCGGTCCAGCTCTCGCCCGCCGACGGGGACATCTCGGACTGGACGATCCCGTGGGAGCAGTGGAAGGGCATGTCGGCGCTGTAGTGGTTGCGCGACGGGCTCGCGGGGTAGGCCCCGGCATGACCGAGACCCCCGAGTCCGTCGCCCGCGACCGCGCCCCGTCGAGGGCGACCCCGCTGCCCGAGGAGGCGGCAGGTGCCCCGACCGACGGCGACGCCCGCGCGGGCGCCGAGGAGATCCTGCGCGAGTCCGAGGAGCGGATCAGCGGCGCCGAGGAGGGCGACGAGCCGGCCGACGACGCCGAGCAGCGGCGCCGCTCTGAGGAGACGTTGTAACTATTCCTCGCGGTACGCCCGGCTGCCGGACGCCTGGGCGCGCGGCTTGAGCACGATCGAGTCCAGGTTGACGTGCGACGGGCGCGTGGCCGCGAACGAGATCACGTCCGCAACGTCGTCGGCGGTCAGTGGTGTGATGCCCTGGTAGACCTTCGCGGCCCGCTCCTCGTCGCCGTCGAAACGCACGCGGGAGAAGTCCGTCTCGACCATGCCCGGCAGGATCTCGGTGACCCGGATCGGCTGTCCGAGCAGCTCGCCGCGCAGCGTGCGGTGCAGCATCGCCTGGGCGTGCTTGGCTCCGGTGTAGCCGGCGCCGTTGTCGTAGGGCTCGAGCGCCGCGATCGAGGTGACGGTGATGACGTGCCCGTCGCCGGAGTCGCGGAGCTTCGGCAGGAACCCCTTGGTGAGGCGCAGCGTGCCCATCACGTTGGTCTCCCACATCCAGCGCCAGTTGTCCTCGTCGGCCTCCTCGACCTTCTCGAGGCCCTTGGCGCCGCCCGCGTTGTTCACGAGCGTCGTGGCCGACGGCACGGCGTCGACGAACGCGCGCACGGACTCCGCGTCCGTCACGTCCAGCGGGAGCGCGGTCCCGTCGATCTCCTCGGCGATCTCCTCGCAGCGCTCCACGCGCCGGGCGCCGAGCACGACGTGGAAGCCTGCGGCGCCGAGCGCGCGGGCGGTCGCGGCGCCGATCCCGGAGCTGGCTCCGGTGACGACGGCGGTCGGGCGGTCTCCTCCGGCGGTCATGCGACCACCCTAGGAGTCAGCCGTCGTCCACGCCGGACTGAGCGAGCCGGGAGCCGCGGCGGGCGGCGGCGCGCTGCCAGGTGAACACGCTCGCGCCGAACAGGCCCACGCCGATCCCGGCCACGCAGGTCCAGAACGCCTCGCCGAAGGCCCCCGTGACGAGTACCGCGACGACGGCGGCGACCACCCACAGCACGGTGCCCGCCGTGATGACGGGCACGGAATCGTTGAACTTGTGTGACAGCTTGGGCGGATCGGTCACGGGAGCCAGACTACGACCTAGTGTGTCCGCGTGATCGAGCGCTTGTTCGGGGTCGCCGAGCGTGGGTCCACGATCTCCCGGGAGCTGCGCGGGGGACTGGTCACGTTCATGGCGATGGCCTACATCATCGTCCTCAACCCGCTGATCCTCGGGAGCGTCAGCCCGACCGACCCGGCGGCCAAGGTGGACGCGGTCGGCGGGATCCTGCCGATCCCACAGGTCGCGGCCGTCACGGCGCTGGTCGCCGGCGTGATGACCATCCTCTTCGGAGTGATCGCGAACTACCCGTTCGCGATCGCCACCGGCCTCGGGATCAACACGCTGCTCGCGGTGACGATCGCGCCGATGATGAGCTGGCCCGAGGCGATGGGCCTGGTCGTCATCGACGGCGTGATCATCGTCCTGCTGGCCGCGACCGGGTTCCGGACGGCCGTGTTCAACGCCGTGCCGCCCGAGCTCAAGGTCGCGATCGCCGTCGGCATCGGGGCGTTCATCGCGCTGATCGGGCTCGTCGACGCCGGGTTCGTGCGACGGCTGCCGGACGCGGCCAACACGACCGTCCCGGTCTCGCTGGGCATCGACGGGTCGATCGCGTCCTGGCCGACGTTCGTGTTCGTGCTCGGCCTGCTGATCATGGGCGTGCTCGTGGCCCGGGGCGTGCGCGCCGCGATCCTGATCGGCGTCGTCGTGAACACGGTCATCGCGATCGTCATCGAGGCGATCGTCCACGTCGGACCCTCGATGGGGACGAACCCGAAGGGCTGGTCGCTGTCGGTCCCGACGCTGCCGGACCAGATCGTCGGGCTGCCGGACCTGTCTCTGGTCGGCGACGTGTCGTTCGGCGCGTTCTCCCGCCTGGACATCCTGACCGTCGTCCTGCTGATCTTCACGCTGGTGCTCGCGAACTTCTTCGACGCGATGGGCACGCTGACCGGTCTCGGCCAGCAGGCCGGGCTGGCCGACAAGGACGGCAAGCTCCCCAACGTGGGCAAGGCGCTGATCGTCGAGGGCACCGGCGCGGTGGCCGGCGGTGTCGGCTCCGCGTCGTCGAACACGCTGTTCGTGGAGTCCGCGGCCGGCATCGCGGAGGGCGCCAGGACGGGCCTGGCGAACCTGCTCACCGGCCTGCTGTTCCTGGCCGCCATGTTCCTCACGCCGCTCTACGCGATCGTCCCGGTCGAGGCCGCGGCGCCCGCGCTGGTGATCGTCGGGGCGCTGATGTTCCGGCAGATCACCTCGATCGACCTGTCCGAGCTGCGGACGGCGATCCCGGCGTTCCTGACCGTCGTGGTCATGCCGTTCACGTACTCGATCGCCAACGGCATCGGAGCGGGATTCGTCAGCTACGTCGCGCTGTCCGCGGCGACCGGCCGTGCGCGCCAGGTGCACCCGCTGATGTGGGTCGTCGCGGTGGCGTTCGTGGGCTACTTCGCCGTCGGCCCGCTCCGGTCGCTGTTCGCCTGATCTTTCCTCTTGCGCGATGATCTGAGGTTAGGCTAACCTCAGTCTCGTCGCTTCGTGGTGGGAGCGGCGCGTCAGTTCGGGTGATGAGGGGCCTCGGTCGGATTCCGGCCGGGGCCCCTCAGTCGTTCCCGGAGGGTACGCGATCGAAGTTGGGTAAGGCTGCCCTTGGCAGGGCGCCGAACATAGGCTAGCCTCAGTTTCGTCGCTTCGTGGTGGGAGCGGCGCGTCAGTTCGGGACAGAGAAGGCCCCGGCCCACAGGCCGGGGCCTTCTCCGTGTCCAGGGGAGGCCGGCCGCCGAGTCGGTCTCCCCTGGAGGCTCACATGCCGTAGATGCGCACCCAGTCGACCTGGAAGTCGAGCGTCTTCGGCGAGCGCTCGTCGAGCGCCGGGATCCAGTCGTTGCCGTACGGGCCGATGTCCTGCTGGAGGGCCAGGTGCATCGGGCGCGGCGGGATCACGTTCGTGTCCGTCGTCCGGAAGATCTCCTGGCCGTCGATGAAGCCCGCGATGTGGTCCGGAGCCCACTCGACGGCGTAGTTGTGCCACTGCGTGAAGTCGCCCTGGGTCGTGTGGCCGACCTGGCTGTTGTCCTCGCCGTAGTGAACGATGAAGTGCGACTCCTTGCGCTCCCCGTTGGGGATCTCCATGAAGTTGATCTCGCCGCCCTCCGGCCAGTCCTCGGCGTCCGGCCACAGCAGCACGACGTCGCCGTAGCCGCTGCCGACGTTCGTCTTGGCGCGGACCTCCCAGCGCCCGTACTTCTGGCCGTTCGCCCACGCCATCCCGCCGGACGTCTTGCCCTTGCTGGTGATCGTCAGCAGGCCGTCGCGGACCGCGATGTTGTCCTCGCGGTGCCGACCGACGCCACCGGTCGTCTCGCCGGTGTACGGGTTCCACTTCGAGCGGTCGAGCGACGTGCCGTCGAACTCGTCGTTGGCGATCATCGGCCAGTTGTTCTGCACGGCGGCCTCGGTGTCCGAGCGGACCGGGCCGAGCGTCGACCGGTCGTCCGGGCGCCACGGGGCGTCGGTCCCGCCGCCGACACCCGAGGGTGCGGGTGCTTGCGACGGCGGCGGGGACTGGCCGCCCGACGGATCGCGGGTCACGACGACGCCGAGGATCGCGATCAGCGCGCCGACGCACAGGATCGTCAGCAGCGTCATGATCGGCCGCCTGCGGGGACGGTCGTCGTCCGGATCGGGCCCCGACGGCGAACGCGTCGTTTCGGGTGCCTGCGACAACGTGTCTCCTCGGGCTCGCGGCGAACGGTGGCGTCACCGTAGGGATCCGCGGCTGTGGCGACGCTGAGAGGGTTGATCAGCTCGATCCCTGACCGCCTCCGTCGCCGTTCCCTCCTCCGTCGCCGGTGCCGCCGGACCCGCCGCCGTTCTGTTGCCGGCCGTTGGACTGGCTGCCGCTGGACTGGCCGCCGCTGGACTGGCCGCCGCTGGACTGCTGGCCGGACTGGCCGTCGCCGGACTGCTGGCCGCTGGACTGTTGGCCGCTGGACTGCTGGCCGCCGGACTGCTGGTCGCCCGTCGACGCCTGCGCACCGCCGTCGCCGTCCAGGGCGTACTGCTTCACCCAGTCGACCTGCATGCTCGACTCCTGGACGTCGCCACCCTTCGGGAACCAGTCGAGCTGGATGCACAGGTGCATGGGGCCGGGCGGGAGGATCGACGTGTCGTCGGTGTGCCACCACTGCTCGCCGTCGACGTAGGCCGTGATGCCCTGCGGCGTCCACTCCACGGCCCAGTTGTGCCACTGCGTCGCGTCGATGTTCACATCGCCGCTGACCTGCGAGTTGTCCGCGCCGTAGTGCAGGAACAGGTTCGTCTTCTGACGGGTGTGGTCCATCATCTCCATGAAGTCCACCTCCCCGCCCTCCGGGAAGTTCTCGGCATCCGGCCAGAGCAGGAGCAGCGCGTTGTAGGACGGGTCCGACGCGGGCGCCTTCACCCGGCCCTCCCACCGCCCGTACTTCTGGCCGGGCATCCAGGCCATGCCCGCCGTGCTGCCGTCGGAGTCACCGGTGATCGTCAACATCCCGTTCCGGATGCTGACGGCATCGGGCGTGCGGCGCCCGTTCCCGGCGTGGCCGGGGCCGTCGTAGATGTTCCAGCCCTCCGTGCCGTCGGTGAAGTCGTCGCTGCGGACGGGGTTGCCCCATCCGAGCTTCTCGGCGGCGGTCACGCCCTGGCCTGCTGTCTGCATCCCGTCTCCGGTTCCGGCGTCGTTGGTGCTTCCGTCGCCCGAGCCTGCCCCGGATCCCGTGCCGCTCCCCGTCGAACCGTCGCCGTTGCCGTCACCGGTGCCCGACGTGCCGTCACCGGTGCCCGAGGATCCGTCGGGGTTCCCTCCCGATCCGTCGCCGGTACCGCTCGTGCCGTCGGCGTCGCCGGCGTTCTGACCCGTGCCGGTGCCGTTCTGCCCGGTGCCGGTGCCGCCTTGTCCGGTGCCGCTTTGTCCGGTGCCGCCGGAACCCGCTCCACCCGATCCGGCGCCGTCGTTGCCCGACCCGCCTGCGCCGTTGCCGCCGGAGTTCGTTCCGGTGCCGCCGGTACCCGCGCCGCCGTTCTGGCCTGCGCGGTTCCGGCTACCGTTCTCGCCGGTCCCGTTCGTGCCGGACCCGCCGGTGCCGTTGCCCGCTCCGTTCTGGTTCGCGGTGCCGCCGCCGTTCCCGCCCGCGCCGGTTCCGCCGAAGTCAATGGTGCCCGATCCGTTCGTGCCGGCGCCGTTCGGCAGGGCTCCGTTCTGCGTGCCACCGTTCTGCCCTGTCCCGCCGGAACCGGTGCCACCCGAGCCGGTGCCGCCCGAGCCGGTGCCACCCGAGCCGGTGCCGCCTGTGCCGGTGCCCGCCGAGCCGTTCTGACCGGCGGCGCCCGAGCCGTTCTGACCGGCGCCGCCGGGCTCGCCGGTGCGGTTCCCCGAGCCGTTCTGGCCGACCCCGCCGCTTCCGGTTCCGTTCTGACCGGTGCCCGTGCCGCCGGTACCGGTTCCGTTCGTGCCAGCGCCGCCCGACCCCGTTCCGCCGGAGCCGGTTCCGCCGCCCGACCCCGTTCCGCCGGAGCCGCTGCCGCCGCCCGTCCCGGTGCCGCCGGAGCCCGTCCCACCCGAGCTCGACGCGGTCCCGTTCCCCACTCCCGGCGCGGAACCGACGCTGCCCTCCAGCCAGGTCCCCTCGGGAAGCACGGTCGGGACCCGGACACCGCCGCTGCCGGCGGCCGGGGCTGGTGCCGTGCCGCTCCGTGGTGTGGCCGGGGCGGGAGTCGTACCGGTGCTGGGCGCCGGCGTGGCGGCCGGTGGTTCGGTCGCCTGCCCGGCCGGAGGTTCGACGACGGGTGGCGCGGCCGTTCCCGTGCTCGGCGGCGTGGCGGTCGCCGGTGGCGCCACCGTGTCCGGCGGATCACCGGCAGTCGGGTCGGGAGTCACCTGCGGGGTCGCCGTCCGGCTGCGCGGCGCCGTTCCGGGCAGCGGCGCGGCGGCCGGGTCCGTGCCCGGCCGTGTCGCCGCCGGAGCGGGTGTCGCGGCCGGCGGTCGCGTCGCGGTCGGGGCCTGCGTCGCACCGGGTGCCGCGGTGGGCGCGGGCGTCGCAGTCGGCGCCGCGGTCCGGGGCGTGGCCGGTGCCGGAGTTGCCGTCCGGGGAGCGGCTGGTGCCGGAGTTGCCGTCCGAGGAGCGGTCGACGCCGGAGTCCGGTCCGGCTCGGCCGTCGGCGAGGCAGGTTCCGACGTGGACGGCGTGGCGGGTGCGTCGACCGCCGGGGGCGTGCTCGGCGTCGACCCGTCCGGCGTCGACCCGAGGATCGCCCCGCCGGGACCGGCGATCAGCACGATCACCGTGACACCCTTGGCCAGTAGTTTCTTGATCAGCTCTTCGAGCTCGTCGGTGGTCATGTCCTTCGCTCCTGGTCCTCAGCCGTCGCCGGCCGGGAGTGCTGGCGTGTCGGGGGTGTCCGGGGTCTCGGCGACGACGAGCCACCGGCCGTCCGGCTGCCGGTGCACGACGACGCGGGTCAGCAGCCGCGACGACGCCGCCGATTCGCCGGGCGCGCCGGTCGTCGTGCGGACGGTCGCCAGGAACGCCCTGCGGGTGTCGTCGGGGTCCGATGCCGCATCCGTCAGCTGCTCGACAGCGGCGACCCGCCGGGCTCCCGGCGGCGGCGCGTCGACGACGGTCACGCCGACGACGGCGGGCGGGCTGCCCGGCTCGGCGTAGCGGGCGGCGTCCAGCCGGGTCCGCCCGGCGTCGGACGGACCGGCCGCGTAGGCCGCGACGAGGTAGGCCCGCGCGACCGCGTCGGCACCGTCCGGCACGGGGTACCCGACGGCCGGCGGCAGGTCGCCGCGCTCGACGTCCGGTCCACCGAGCACGGCGCGGTCGTCGGAGCTCAGCACGGACGGCGAGGGGCCCGGCGCGAGCAGCCACGCCCCGAGCCCGACCGCGACCAGCACGGCGGCGATCGACGTCAGCACGGGTACGAGGGACCGGCGGGTCACGGCGTCACTCCGCGAAGCTGACGTGGACGTGGTCGTAGTGACCGCCGGTCGGATCCTTCGTGTCGTAGACGCCGCCTCCGGTGTAGCGGCGGCCCCACCCGGGCCCGTCGGAGCGCACCGACGCGTCCCAGTACCGGCCCTGCCAGATCAGGTACTTGACCTTCAGCGGGCCGGCGTTCTTCTCGAACCAGTGCGCGATCTGCCAGCCGTTGTCGAGCGGCTCGCCCTTCGGGAACGTGCCCGCCTCGCCCGGGAACAGGTCGCACGCCCTGCCCTTCGGGTGGTCGCTGGTCGGGTTCCAGGCGTGCGCGTCCCAGCACCCGGCCTTCTTGATCACCGGTCCGTCGTCCAGACCGCCGAACACCTGCTCGGCCGTCGCCAGCCCGTGCCGTGCGGCGCCGGTCAGGCATCCGTCGCTGGGGCGTGTCGGGTCCGGCGGGGCACATGACGTCCTCCCACCGGTCCACGCCGGTGCGGGGGAGGACACCGTGGGAGCCGCGGGCGCCTGTCGCT
The DNA here is from genome assembly GCF_004339565.1 of Pseudonocardia endophytica. GTDB lineage: Bacteria > Actinomycetota > Actinomycetes > Mycobacteriales > Pseudonocardiaceae > Pseudonocardia > Pseudonocardia endophytica. The sequence goes on along the minus strand of NZ_SMFZ01000001.1, from coordinate 3,040,412 downwards.
GCACACCCCGGGGAGCGGGCGACGACTCGCGGTCGTCGCGGTCGTTCGTGCCCGGGCGTCCGCCGCCCGCCGAGTACGCCTCCAGGTTGCGGTGCACCGCGTCCAGGTAGCGCCCGATCGCCGCGCTGCACGCCTGCGAGCAGTCCGCCTCCCCGGCCTGCGGCACGCCGCTCCTGCTGCCGGTCACCCGCCGGCAGCCGGCGATGTGGCAGACCAGCATCGCGTCGAGCACCGACACGGACTTCGGACTCGTCGCGAGATGCCCGGCGACCGCCCGCAGCGTCGAACACATCCACGGCACGGCGATCCGCAGGTGCGCCTGCGGATCGGTGAGGTCCGGATCCGGCCAGGACTTCCCGCCCGCCGCGACCCACGTCCTCTCGCTGAGCTGGAACAGCCCCGCGGCGTCGCCGGTGCGCAGCGTCGGGTCCCACCCGGACTCCGCCTGCACCTGCGCGACCACCCACACCGGCGGCAGCTCCGGGCAGAAGTCGCCGGTCAGCTGCTCGATCTCGGGCAGGGACTCCCTGGCCCGCTCCGGGACCTTGTCGGTCGCCACACCCGAGGTCGACGGATCGGGCTCGGCCGCGCTCGCCGGCGCGGCCCCGAGCACCAGGGCGGCGAGGAGCGAGAGCATCGCGACGGCGACCGGAACGGTCCGCCGCCCGCGGGGGACTCTCCGCACGGGTCACCACGCCGTCCCGGGGACACCGATCCGGATCCCCCGCACCGGGCGCAGCGCGCCGACCGAGTCCCGCTCGTCGTCGACGATCTCGAGCCGCCCGCTCGCGGTGAGCAGTGCGACGATCTCGCCGAGCGCCTCCGCGTACCGGGCCAGCGGCGCCGGCGGTGTCGAGCGGCCGAGCAGGCCGGCGGCGTCGGCGTACGGGTCGTCGGAGACGTCCCAGTGGCCGACGCGCGGCAGCACGACCGGTCCGGACCAGCCTGCTCCGACGGCCGCCAGCCGGGCCACGACGGCGTCGTCCGGGTCGCCGCCGGCGGCCGTCACCGCGAGCACCGGAGCGGGCGCGGAGCCGGCCGTCTCCGGCCGCTCGGCGAGTGCGAGCCCGCACCGGGTCGCCCGGCAGACGACGACGTCCGGCAACCGGCCCGCGTCGCCGACCCGGCCGATCTCCCGGGCGTGCAGCGCCCTGGCCACGGTCGTCGCGCCGACGCCGCCCGCCAGGCCGCCGACGGTCGGGGCGCGCAGCGGGCTCACCGCGGGCCGTCCGGGGACGCGTCGTCGTCGCCGTCGAGCGTCGGGTCCTCGGCCGACGGACCCGATCGTCCGGACCGAACCGGCCGCGGTGCCTGCTCGGGCGGCGCGTGCACGGCGTTCCGGTCGTCGAGCGTCTCCTCGCCCGCGTCGACGACGAGCCGGTCGCCGTCCCGTACGACCCCGACACCGAGCCGCACCCACCGCGCCGCCAGGCCACGCCAGCCGCGCGCGGTGACCGGCGGCGCCGCGGCCGGCGTGCCGAGCGCGTCGTCCGGGTCCGGCTCCGGCGTTGCCTCGGACCGGGAGACCCTGCGGTAGGGCACGACGCGGACGCGCACGTCGACGACGAGCCGCCCCCCGCCGTCCGGCCGCACCGCGCCGGGCAGGACGATCTCCGCCCGCTGCCTGCCCGCGCCCGACCAGCCCAGCAGCGCATGGCCGGCGTCCGGACCGGACAGGTGGTCGGCCAGCGCCCGTCCGCGACGGGCCGGGTCGTCCTCGTCCCAGGACAGGTAGTCGGCGGCGAACGCGCCGGCGAGCGCGGCGGCCTCGACCGGGTCGGGCAGCGGCTCGGAGTGCGCGTCCGGAGGCGCCGGGGTGTTCGGGACGGCGGCGGCGTCCGGGGGATCCGCCTGGACGGTGTCCGGACGACCGCCTGCGCTCGGAGGTGCGACGCCGCCCGACCGAGCGGCGCCGGCCCAGCTGCCGTCCGCGTCCGGGGGAGTTGCGGCGTCCCGGGTGGCCGCGTCGTGCGGAGCCATGGCCTCCCGGGCAGCGACGGGGTTCCGGCGGCCGTTCCGGTCCGGCGGGGCGATGCGCGAAGCCGGAGGCCCGGGCTGCGAGGCGGCCGACCACTCGTCGACGACCTCGACGTCCTGTGGCTCTGCCTCGACGTCCACCGCCCACGGCGAGCGCACGTCCGGCGACCGACGCTCCGGCACCCACGCCGCCCACGCGGGAGGCGCTGCCTCCCCGCGGACCGGCGCGTCGTCCCGCGCACCGAGCACCGGGGACACCGGCGGGACCGGGGGAAAGCCGAACGGGTCCGTGACCGGACCCCGCACGGACTCGATCGGCTCCACGGGTTCCGACGGGCGCGGCGCCCACATCGCCGGCGTCGCCGCACGCGTCGCGGGAGCGGAGGACGGGGCCACGTCGGCGTCCCAGCCGTCGGTGAGCCGGTCGTGCCCCGCGCGCACGGGGGACGGCACGTCGTCGAGCCACGGGTCGGGCTCGTGCACGTCGGGACCGTCCTGGCGGCGGCCGAACGGCCGGAAACGGGCCACCGGGCTCACCGGCCCGTCCGAGCATGGGCGGTGTGCGCCGTCACCTGGTGGTCCACCTCGGGTCCCTCCGCCCCCGACCCGGGAGCGGGTCGGGGGACGACGCTAGGAACGCGGAGGGGTGCCCCGGGGCCGGTCGGGAGACCGGTTCGCGATGGCGAACGTGCGAGGGACTAGTCCGGGATCTCCCAGGTGTGGACCGGTTGGTTCGCCGTCGACGCGACGAGATAGCGCTCGACCATCTCGCGCAGCGCCTCCGGGCGGTCCGCGCCGCGCTCCTCCAGCGCGGCCACGGTGTCCACCTGCCAGGTCGACCCGGTCTGCCGCGTCACGCACCGGCGCTCGATCACCGTCAGGTACCGGTCACGGACCGCCGCGCTGACGCCCCACCGGGACAGCCCCTCGTGGGCCATCGGGAGGAGCTTGCGCAGCACGAGCTCGTCCGGACGGATCCAGCCGGTACCCGGCCAGTAGAGCGGCGCGTTCATCCCGTGCTTGGCCGCCGTCTGGAAGTTCTCGGCGGCCGCCTCGAACGACACGGTCCGCCACAGCTGCTGGTCCGCCTCGACGAGCGTGCGCAGCAGCCCGTAGAAGAACAGCGCGTTCGCCACCATGTCGACGGTCGTCGGGCCGGCCGGCAGCACCCGGTTCTCCAGGCGCACGTGCGGCGTCGAGTCGGAGATGTCGTAGATCGGGCGGTTCCAGCGCCAGATCGTGCCGTTGTGCAGCGTCAGCTCCGGGAGCTCCGGCGCGCCGTCGCTGTGCAGCTGGGTCATCGGGTCGACCTCGCTGGTCACCGGGACCAGCGCCGGGAAGTACCGGGCGTTCTCGCTGAACAGGTCCAGCACCGAGTCGATCCAGCGCTCACCGAACCAGACGCGCGGACGGACGCCCTGGTTGCGCAGCTCCGGTGTGCGGACGTCGCAGGCCTGCTCGAACAGCGGGATGCGGGTCTCCGCCCACAGGTGCTTGTCCAGCAGGAACGGCGAATTGGCGCCGAGCCCGAGCTGGACGCCGGCCAGGCACTGGGCCGCGTTCCAGTACCGCCCGAAGTCCGCGGGCGCCACCTGCAGGTGCAGCTGCAACGACGTGCAGGCGGCCTCCGGGATGATCGTCTCGAAGTCCTCGGCGAGCTGCTCGCCGCTGCCGTTCCCGCTGATGTCGATGTGGACCGGCTCGCCCCGCGCGTTCAGCAGCTGGTCGTTCAGGGCGTAGTAGCGGTCGTCCGGGGTGATCGAGTCCGCGACCATGTGGTCGGACCGCAGCGTCGGCAGGATCCCGATCATGATCAGCTGGGTGCGCAGGTCACCTGCCTTCGCACCGGCGCCGGCGAGCAGGTCCAGCAGCTCGTGCTCCAGCTGGCGCCACTGGTCGCCGGGCAGCGGCCGCGGCGGGAGGTTGAGCTCGAGGTTCCACCGGCCGAGCTCGGTCTGGAACTCCTCGGCGTTGATCGTCTCCAGCACGTCGCGCCCGTTCAGCGACGGCGTGAGGTCGGATCCGACGAGATTGAACTCGATCTCGACGCCGGTCATCGGCTCGGAGTCGGCGAACGGGTACTCGCGCAGCATCAGGTCGAGCGTGTCCAGGCACCGTTGCACCTTGATGCGGTACCGCTGTCGGTCGCGACGGCTGAACGACGTCCGGTCGACGACCTGACCCATGCGCGAACCGACCTCCATCAACGGGGGAGCACCGCGCCGGGACCGGTTCCGGCACACGAGCGGCATTACACGGTGTCACACACGAGCGATCGGCGGTACCGGCTGACCGGGCTACTGGGCGCGGCGGACGGTCGCTGGCATGGGACGATCGGTCTCGTGGCCAGTATCACGCCGGTCGGCCGCGCGGACGACCCGCGCCTCGACGACTACCGCGACCTCACCACGGCCGACCGGCGGCCGGACCGCCCGGGCGGCCGGGGCCTGGTGATCGCGGAGGGTGTCGTGGTCGTCCGGCGCCTGCTGGACTCACCGTTCCCGGTGCGGTCCCTGCTCGGTGTCCCGCGACGCCTCGACGAGCTGGCCGACGACCTGGGCGACGTCGACGTCCCGGCCTACGCGACATCGGCCGACGTGATGGCGGACGCCGTCGGCTTCCACCTCAACCGCGGCGTGCTCGCCGTCGCCGACCGGGTGCGACGACCGGACGTCCCGGAACTCGCCCGGACCGCGCGGGTGCTGGCGGTCACCGAGGGCGTCGGCGACCACGAGAACCTGGGCTCGCTGTTTCGCAACGCGGCCGCGCTCGGTGTCGACGGGGTCGTGCTCGGCCCGGGATGCTCGGACCCCCTGTACCGCAGGAGTGTGCGGGTCTCGATGGGACACGTGCTGCGGGTCCCGTTCACGACGTTGCCCGGGCCGTGGCCGGAGTCCCTCGAGGTGCTCCGTGACGCCGGGTTCACCGTCGCGGCCCTGACCCCGGCCGCCGACGCGGTACCGCTCGCCAGGGCCGGGCTCTGGGGACGCCGTGTGGCGCTCCTGCTGGGGGCGGAGGGCCCCGGGCTGACGGACGAGGCGCAGCAGGCCGCCGACGTCCGGGTCCGCATCCCGATGGCGACGGGTGTGGACTCCCTGAACGTCGCGACGGCCGCCGCGATCGCGTTCCACGCCGTCACCGGCGGGGGCTGAGCGCGGGTCAGCGCTGGCCGCGCACCCCGAGCAGGACCTCGTCCCACGACGGCATGACCGGCTTGCCCTTCTTCGTCCGCCGGCTCGCCGCGGTGCCGCGGTTGCCGCCGGGCCGCGCCGGCTTCTCCGCCTCCTCGGCGGGACCGTCGTCCTGCGTGGCGGGTCCGTCACCGTCCGTGTGCGCAGCCGGTTCCGGCTCCTGAGCCCCGTTGACCTCCGGTTCCCGCTCCGTGACGGCAGCCGGTTCCTCCGCGACGGGTGCGGCGGGCTCGGGCGCCGTCAGGTCGACGTCGGGCGGCTCCTCGATCGGCGCGGGCTCGCTCGCGACGGTCTCCTCCGCCGCGGGCTCGCTCGCGGCCGGCTCGGCCGGAGCCGGGTCGGGCTGCGACGGCCGTGCGGGCGGCGCGGGCGGTGGTGTCGGTGGGGTGGCGGGCGCGGACGGCGCGCTGCGGGCGGGCGGGGTCGCCGGGCTGGAGCGCCGCTGCTCGGGGGCGATCCGACGGCGCTGGTCGCCGCGGGTCTCCCCGGCGACGGCCGCGCGGGCCTGCGGTGTCTCCGGCTCGTCGGGCTCCTGCGGGGGCTCGTCGTCGCGGCCGATGTCGATGACCGGGCCGACCGTGCGGAGCGGACGCGCCGGAAGGCCTTCGACGAGGTCGCTGGCGTGCTCGTCGAGCGCGGAGACGGTGCCACCGTGCGCGCCGGGCTGGAACGCCCAGTGCGCCGCGTTGTCCGACCGCCCGGCCCGCCAGGACAGCGCGACGACCCACTTGCCGTCGTCGCCCTTCCAGGAGTCCCAGTCGGCGTCGTTGTAGTCCTGGCCGCGCAGGCCGAACGTGTGCGCGACGGTCTCGCCGAGCGTGCGCAGGTCGGGGCCGTCGGCCCGCTGCGGGTGCGCGCCCTGCGCGAGCTCGGCGGTGCGGGAACGCTCCAGCAGCACCGGATAGGCGAAGCGCTCGATCTTCTGGACAGGGACTCCGGCGGCCTCGGCGACCTGGGCCACCGACGCGCCGCCCCGGATGCGTGCCTGGATCTCCCGTGGGCGCAACTGGCTCTCCAACTCGATCGCGATCTGGCCGAGCCGGGTCACGTCCCCCCGTGCGGCGGCCCGCAGCTGCTCGTCGGCGGGCACGGTGTAGCGCTCGCGACGGCCCGGGTCCTCGAGGACGACCGAGCCGTCCCCGGTGACCCCGACGACCCGCAACGCGCGCATCGATCCACCCTCTCCACCGCGGCGTGTCGCCCCGGACCACACTCTCCGTCCCCGTCCGGGTGACGGTAGTCAACCGTCTCCGGTCGCCGGGTGAGGCGCGCCGGAGCCGACCGGGCCGGTCGACGACGTCGGCCGTGGAGGCCCTCCGGACGCCTGGTCACTACAGTGACCGGAGTGGCCAGTGTGACAGATGTGACTACATTCGGTTGCAACCGGTCATAGGGTGTCGCCGTGGGGGACGGGCGTGCGGCCGTGGTCGTCGGCGGCGGGATCGGGGGACTGGCGGCGTCCGCGTCGCTGCTGCGGCACGGATGGGAGGTCACCATCCTGGAACGTGCGCCGCGGTTCGGCGAGATCGGGGCGGGCCTGGCGGTGACGGCCAACGGGATGGCCGCGCTCGACGCGATCGGCTCCGGCGACGCCGTCCGCGCGGCCGGGCACCGGCTCGCGAGCCTGACCTACCGCAACGGCCGCGGCCGCCGCCTCGCTGCCCTTCCGGTCACGCCCGCGACGACGGCCGTCGGTATCCATCGCCGCCGGCTGCACGACGCGCTGCTCGCCGCTGTCGCCGGAGCACACCTGGTGGCGGGCGCGGAGGTCGTCGGCGTCGACCCCGGTGACGCGGGCGGGGCACGGGCCGGTGTCCGCTGGCGCGACGCCGTGGGCGAGCTGCGGCGGGAGGCCGACCTCGTCGTCGGCGCGGACGGTCTGCGCAGCGCCGTGCGGTCCGTGTTGTGGCCCGGCAGCGGCCCGTCCTACTCGGGGGCGACGTGCTGGCGCGCGGTCGTCGACGACACCGCGGGCACGCTCCCGGTCGACGACGGTTTCACGACGTTCTGGGGCGCGGGTGCCGACGCGGGCGTGCTGAGCACCGGCCGCGACGGCGTCTACTGGTACCTCTACCTGCTGCATCCGCCCGGCGCGACGTTCGACGACGAGCTGGGCACCGCCCGTCGCGCCGTCGACGGGTGGGCGCCGGAGCTGACCGAGCTCGTCGCGGCCACCGACCCGTCGAACCTGGTCCGCCACGATGTCTTCCACGTGGCGCCACCCCTGCCGTCCTACGTGCGCGGACGGGTGGCGCTCGCCGGCGACGCCGCGCACGCGCTCGTCCCGACGATGGGCCAGGGCGCGAACACCGCGCTCGAGGACGGCGTGACGCTCGGCCCGCTGTTGCGCGGCGCCGACCTCGCCGCGGGTCTGCGGGCCTACGACACCGCCCGGCGCCCGCGCACGCAGCGGATCGCCCGCCGTTCCCTTCAGGTGCAACGGATGGGGGCCGACCTGGTCGGGCGGTGGCCGCGGGCCGTGCGGGACGCGCTGCTGCGGCTGACCCCGCCAGGCCCGATGGCCAGGGCGGGCGCCCGGGACATCACCTGGACGCCGCCCTGAGGCTCAGCCGAGCTGCTCGACGACCCAGTCGACGCACGCCGTCAGCGCCGACACGTCGTCCGGCTCGACGGCCGGGAACATCCCGATCCGCAGCTGGTTGCGGCCGAGCTTGCGGTACGGCTCGGTGTCCACCACGCCGTTCGCCCGCAGCGCCGTCGCGACCGCGGAGGCGTCCACGGCGTCGTCGAAGTCGATGGTGCCGACGACGAGGCTGCGTAGCGCGGGGTCGGTGACGAACGGCGTCGCGAACGCGCTCTTGTCGGCCCAGCCGTACAGGCGCTCCGAGGAGTCGCGGGTGCGCGCGACGCAGCCCTCCAGACCGCCGAGCCCGTTCATCCAGTCGATCTGCTCGGCCAGCAGGAACAGCGTGGCCAGCGACGGCGTGTTGTACGTCTGGTCCTTGCCGGAGTTGTCCACGGCGGTGGCCAGCGACAGGAACGGCGGGATCCAGCGGTCCGACGCGTCGAGCTCCTCCACACGGGCCAGCGCCGCGGGGCTCATCAGCGCGACGAACAGGCCGCCGTCGGAGGCGAAGCCCTTCTGCGGCGCGAAGTAGTACGCGTCGGCCTGGGTCACGTCGACCGGCAGGCCGCCCGCACCGGACGTCGCGTCGATCAGGACGAGCTGGTCGTCTCCTCCGCCCGACGGGCGGGTCACCGGCACCGCGACACCGGTGGACGTCTCGTTGTGCGCCCACGCGATCGCGTCCACCGACGGGTCGGTGGTCGGCTCCGGCGCGCCGCCCGGGTCGGCGGACACGACGACCGGCTCGGCCAGGAACGGCGCGCCCTTCGTCGTCTCGGCGAACTTGGCGGAGAACTCGCCGTAGGTCAGGTGCAGCGACCGCTCGCGGACGAGACCGAACGCGGCGGCGTCCCAGAACGCCGTCGAACCGCCGTTGCCGAGCACGACCTGGTAGCCGTCGGGCAGCGAGAACAGCTCGCGCAGGCCGGCGCGCACGCGTCCGACGATGTTCTTCACCGGCTTCTGCCGGTGGGAGGTGCCCATCACCGAGGTGCCGGTCGCGGCCAGCGCGGCCAGCTGCTCCGGGCGCACCTTGGACGGCCCGCAGCCGAAGCGGCCGTCGGACGGCAGGAGATCGGACGGGATCTTCAGATCGGTGGGTGAGGTCACGGCATCCAGTCTCTCAGCCCGGCCGGAGGAGGCCACCGCGCCGTGGCTCAGCTCATGTGGAACCCGGGGGTGGCCGCGCAGGGCACGTCGCCGCAGATCCGGGCATAGTTCGCGAATCCGCCCGCGTACGGCGGCACGGCCCTCGGCTCGCCCGGGATGGTCGCGGTTCCGGTACCAGGTCCCGCCGACGCCGTCGCCGGCCGTGAACTGTCGGTGGCACCGAGCACACTGGACGGATGGACGACGCGCGGGCCGCCGAGCTCGTCGTCGCGCTCGCCGCTCTCGCCGGACGGGAGATCGGCGCCGCGGAGGCCGACGCCGTCGTCGTCCTCGCGCACGGGATGGATCCGCAGCGTGCCAACGACATCTGGACTCGCCACCGACGCGCGCCGGACACGGTCCCGCTGCGGGACTACCTCGCGATGACGCTGCGGTTCGTGGAGAGGTACCCCGGATGACCGCTGCCCCGTCCGGCGGTCACGAAGCTGGGCACCGTGACCGACGTGCGACCCGGCCCGGACCCGTCGGATCCACCCGGCGTGGTGGGCGGCGGCCGCGACGTTCCTCGCGCTGCTCGGCGCGGCCGGGTTCCGGTCGACGCAGGGCGTGATGCTCGAACCGCTGTGCGCCGACCTCGGGAGGGGTCCCGTCGCCGTCGTCCTGAGATGTCCCCCGATCGTGCCGCGTGGCCTGTGCAGGAAGCAGCTGCGCTGCAAGGATGACGCCGCTCGAGCGAACGGGGGAGCCCGATGACGGATGGATCCGACCGGCCGGACGCCGGCGACGGAGGACCGGAGCAGGGCTCGTCCGGCCGCGACGAGCAGCCCGCCGCCGGTGACCAGCAGAGCGGTGGCGAGCACCCTGACGGCACCGAGCGATATGGCGGCGCCGAGCAGCCCGGCGGCGCTGGGCATCCGGGTGCGGCGGGTACGTCGGACGCCGTTCAGCAGTCGGGTCCGGCCGGGCACTGGGCCGGCGGTGGGCCGGGTGACGGCGGACAGCCCGGCTACGGCGGAGAGCCTGGTTCGGCCCAGCAGCACCCCGATTCGGCTCAGCCCGGGTCCGGCGCGCAGCCGGGCGGTTACGGCGGCCCCGGATACGGCCAGCAGGCGAGCCCGGGTGGTCAGCAGCCGCAGTACGGCCGGCCCGGGTATGGCGGCCAACAGCCCGACTACGGCTCCCCGCCGGGGGGTGAGGGCGGACAGCCCGGATCGGCCCAGCCCGGTTCCGGTGCGCAACCGGGTGGCGGTTATGTCGCCCCCGGATACGGCCAGCAGCCGGGTTACGGGAGCCAGCCGCCGGGGTACGGCCAGCCACCCGGGTACGGGCAGCCACCCGGGTACGGCCAGCAGGCGGGCCCCGGTCAGCAACCGCAGTACGGCCGGCCAGGGTATGGCGGCCAGCAGCCTGACTACGGCGGGTACCCCGGGTATGGCGCACAGCCCGGGTACGGCCAGCAACCTGGGTACGGCGGGCCCGGCTACGGCGGACAGCCGGGTGGTTACGGCGCGCAGCCCGGGTACGGCCAGCAGGGCGCGCAGCCGCCGGGCCATGGGCAGCACCCCGGAGCGCCGCAGCCGGGCTACGCCTACGGCGCACCACCACCCGGATACGGCCCACCCCCTGCGCCGCGGCCCGGCATCGTCCCGCTCCGGCCGCTCGCCGTCGACGACATGCTCGGCGGCGCGTTCCGGTTCGTCCGCACGAACCCGGCCGCGGTGCTCCTGCCGGCGTTCGTCGTGGCGCTCGTGGTCGCGGCGGCTCAGGTCGTCGTGCAGCTCTCCGTGTTCTCGAACGTCCGGGCGACGATCAATCCTCTGGAGGCGATCACTGCGCAGCTGCCGCTGATCGGCGTGATCCTCCTCGTCAGCGTGGCGATCTACCCCCCGGTGCTGGCGATCCTCTACGGGACGGTCGTGCCCGCCGTGATCGGCCGGAAGCTGACGATCGGTCAGGCCTGGGCCGTCGCTCGTCCGCACATGGGTCGCGCCTACGCCGTGTACCTGCTGTTGTCGCTGATCGGCCTCGTCCTGGTCGGGGTGGCGGTCGGGCTCGCCGTGCTGCTCGGCTCGCTCGGTGGAGCCGGGATCGCGATCGGGGTCCTGCTCGTGATCGCGGCCTACGTCGGCGTCATCTACCTCAGCGTGCTGCTGTCACCGTCCCTCCCGATCACGGTCGTGGAGGGGATCGGCGTCCGTGCCGCGATCGAGCGCTCGCGCGCGCTGGTGCAGGGCGTGTGGTGGCGGTTCTTCGGGATCCAGCTGCTCGGCGGACTGCTCATCGGGGTGGCGGCGGTGATCGTGCTCATCCCGATCGGCATCCTGGCCGCCGTCGTCAGCTACTCATCGGCCTTCGAGATCTCGAGCACCGGAACGTTGCCGGTCTCGTACTTCTTGATCATCGGGATCGGGCAGGTCATCATCGGGACACTGGCGATCGCCTACATCTGCGGCATGGTCGGCCTGCTCTACGTCGACCAGCGCATCCGGCGCGAGCGCTTCGACCTCCAGCTCGCTGCGATCGCCCAGGGCAACCCGTGACCCGGTGATCACAACGACCCCACCGGAGCGGTGGGGACGCGGTAGAGGTGCGTGGCCATGATCCGGGGAACGCGCTCGTCGGCGGATAACGCATGTGCCCGGACGCGCGCGTTCTCCGTTCCGACGTGCGTTCCGCGGATCAGCGCGCGCATCGGGCCGGGCGGCGGGGCGGCCGGGCGGTTCGGCCCGCGTGGCCCTACTTCCCGACCAGGTCCCAACCCTCGACGTCCTGCGGAGCACGAGGCCCGGGGCCGACGTACTGCGCCGACGGACGGACGAGCTTGTTCTCCCGCTTCTGCTCCAGGATGTGCGCCGACCATCCCGCCGTGCGGGCGCTGGTGAACAACGCGGGCATCATGTGCGGCGGGACCTGGGCGAAGTCCAGGATCACGGCGGCCCAGAACTCGACGTTCGTCTCGATCGGGTGGTCCGGACGGCGCTCGCGCAGGACCGTCAGTGCCGCCTTCTCCAGTGCGATCGCCGTCTCGTAGCGCGGCGCCGACAGCTCCTGGCACGTGCGCCGCAGCACGCGGGCGCGTGGGTCCTCGGCCCGGTACACCCGGTGACCGAAGCCCATCAGCTTCTCCTTGCGGTCCAGGATGCCGCGGACCAGGCCGTCCGGGTCCCCGGTGCGCTCGACCTCGTCGAGCATCGGGAGCACGCGTGCCGGTGCGCCGCCGTGCAGCGGCCCGGACATGGCGCCGATCGCCCCGGACAGCGACGCGGCCACGTCGGCACCGGTGGACGCGATCACCCTGGCGGTGAACGTGGACGCGTTCATGCCGTGCTCGGCGGCCGAGACGAAGTACGCGTCCACGGCCTTGACGTGGGCCGGGTCCGGCTCGCCGCGCCAGCGGGTCATGAACCGCTCGGTGATCGTGGAGCACTCGTCGATCCGGGACTGCGGGACGGCCGGGACGCCGATCCCGCGCGCCGACTGCGCGACGTAGGACAGCGCCATCACCGACGCACGGGCCAGGTTGTCGCGCGCCTCGGCCTCGTCGATGTCGAGCAGCGGCCGGTAGCCCCAGTACGGCGCGAGCATGGCGAGGGCGGCCTGGACGTCGACGCGCACGTCGCCGGTGTGCACCGGGATCGGGAACGGCTCCGCGGGCGGCAGGCCTGCGCCGAAGCGGCCGTCGACCAGCAGGGCCCACACGTTCCCGAACGTCACCGTGCCGGCGAGGTCCTCGATGTCAACGCCCCGGTAGCGCAGCGCGCCGCCGTCCTTGTCCGGTTCGGCGATCTCGGTGCGGAACGCGACGTGCCCCTCCAGGCCGGACCTGAATCCGGGCGGGGGTGGCGGGACGGAGTGGGTCTCGGACACCGGGTCTCCTTCGGCTCGGTCCGGGCGGGTAGCGACCGGACCGACGACGCCCGAGGGTCACGGTGGGCGCCGGCACCGGTGCCGGGACCGGCTCCGATGTCGTCTCGCAGCAGGCCCGGCGTCACCCTCCACCGCGCCGGGGCGCGTGGGCAACGCGGACGACCGTGGTGTGTGTCACCACAAGGGGTGCGTTCGCGCCGCACGACCCCTACCGTGGCCGGATGTCGGACAGCACGCTGGAAAGGTCCCTGCCACGCATGCGGACCGACTACGACAGCCGCCCGTTCGACGTCGACGATCTCGCCCCCACCTGGCACGAGCAGCTGGCGGCGTGGCTGGCCGAGGCGGAGAGCAAGTCGCTGCCGGACCCGAACGCGATGGTACTGGCGACGGCCGACGAGCACGGCGTGCCGTCGTCGCGCACCGTGCTCTGCAAGGGCCTGGACGCCGGCGGCGTCGTCTTCTACACGAACTACACGTCGGCCAAGAGCCACGACCTGCACCGCACGCGCGTCGCCGCCGTCACGTTCCCCTGGTACGGGCTGCATCGGCAGGTCCAGCTCGCCGGTCGTGTGGAGCGGGCCACCGAGGCGGAGTCCGACGCGTACTGGGCCGAGCGTCCGCGCGGCGCCCAGCTCGGTGCGTGGGCGTCGGCGCAGTCCACCGTGGTCGCCCGACGCGTCGCACTGGACGACGCGCTCGCGAACGTGACCCGGCGCTTCGCCGACGACGAGCGGATCCCGCGACCCCCGCACTGGGGTGGCTGGCGGGTCTCGCCGTGGCAGGTCGAGTTCTGGCAGGGCCGGGCGGACCGGATGCACGACCGGCTGCGCTTCGAGTTCGGCCGCGACGACCGGTGGCAGGTGCGCAGGCTCGCTCCGTGATCTGTCGGTGCGTCGTGTAACGATGGAACGGTGAGTGATCCGAGCGGGCCGACGACGCCCGTGCCCGGTCCTGGCGGTGACGACCGACCGACCGCCCCCACGTCCCGGGGCGGCTCCGCGACGTCGCGCCTGACCGGGATGATCCGCGCGACGTTCGCGGACACGACGCCGCTGCGCACCCCGGCCTACCGGCGGCTGTGGTCGGCGGGCGTGGTCACCGTGATCGGTGCGCAGCTGTCCGTCGTGGCGGTGCCGACGCAGATCTACGCGATGACCGGCTCGTCCGCCTACGTCGGCCTGACCGGCCTGTTCGGGCTCGTCCCGCTCGTCGTGTTCGGGCTGTGGGGCGGCGCGGTCGCGGACGCGATGGACCGCCGGGTGATGCTGCTGGTCACCGGTGCCGGCGTCGCCGTCACGTCGCTGTCGTTGTGGGTCGTGTCCGCCTCCGGCGTCGGCAACGTCTGGGTGGTGCTGTGCCTGTTCGCCGTCCAGTCGGCGATGCTCGCGATGAACCAGCCCACCCGCAGTGCGGTCATCCCCCGTCTGCTGCCGGCCGACCAGCTGCCGGCCGCGAACGCGTTGAACATGACGGTCATGCAGCTCGGCGCCGTGCTCGGGCCGCTGCTGGCCGGGGTGCTGATCCCGGTCGTCGGGCTCCCGACGCTGTACCTGCTGGACGCGATCGCGCTGCTGGCCACGCTGTGGGCGACCTGGCGGCTGCCCCCGCTCCCGGTGGACGGCGCGCAGCGCCCTGCCCGCGACCGGATGGGCGTGCGCGCGGTGCTCGACGGCTTCCGCTACGTCGGCATGCACAAGGTGCTGCTGGTGTCGTTCCTCGCCGACATCATCGCGATGGGCTTCGGCATGCCGCGCATCGTGTTCCCGGAGATGTCCCAGAAGGTGTTCGGCGATCCGCCGGGCGGCGGGTTCGCACTCGGCCTGCTGTTCGCCGCGATCCCGATCGGCATGGTCGCCGCCGGCGTGCTGTCCGGATGGCTGCAACGGGTGGAGCGCCAGGGCGTCGCGGTCGTCGCCGCGATCTGTGTGTGGGGACTCGGCGTCGCCGTGTTCGGTCTGACCGGATCGCTGCTCCTCGCCGTGCTGGCGCTGGCGCTGGCCGGGGCGGGTGACCTGGTCAGCTCCGTGTACCGGAACTCGATGCTGCAGACCGTCGCCACCGACGAGATGCGCGGCCGCATGCAGGGCGTGTTCGGCGTCGTCGTGGCGGGCGGACCGCGCCTGGCGGACCTCTGGCACGGCCCGTCCGCCGCGGCGATCGGGCCGGGGCTCACGGCGACGATCGGTGGGGTCGCCGTCATCGTCGTCATGGCGTTGGTCGTGTGGCGGTTTCCCGAGTTCTGGCGCTACCGCGCACCTCGCGCGCCCTCGGCGTGACCTGGTTGCGCGGCCGGGGCGGCCGGATCGAGTTCGGCGGCGACTACAACCCCGAGCAGTGGCCACGCGAGGTGTGGCGCTCCGACGTCGAGCTGATGCGCGAGGCGGGCGTCTCGCTCGTCACGGTCGGCGTGTTCTCGTGGGCACGCCTGCAGCCGGGGCCCGACGAGTGGTCGCTGGACTGGCTCGACGACGTCATGGATCTGATGCACGACGGCGGCATCGCCGTCGACCTGGCGACCGCGACGGCGTCGCCCCCGCCGTGGCTGACCGCGAAGCATCCCGAGGTGCTCCCGGTCGACGAGCACGGACGCACGGTCTGGCCGGGCGGGCGCCAGCACTGGCGTCCGACGTCGCCGATCTTCCGCGGGTACGCGCTGACGCTGGCCGGCGTGCTCGCCCACCGCTACCGCGACCATCCCGCACTCGTCGCGTGGCACGTGAACAACGAGCTCGGCTGCCACAACGCGCACGACTACTCCGACGACGCCGCGCAGGCGTTCCGGGACTGGCTGCGCGAGCGCTACCTCGTGCTCGACGCGCTGAACGACGCGTGGGCGACGGCGTTCTGGTCGCAGGGGTACCGGGACTGGGACGAGATCCTGCCGCCGCGTCTCGCGGGGGCCGCGCCGAACCCGTCGCAGACCCTGGACTTCTGGCGGTTCAGCTCGGACGCGCTGCGCGACCACCTGCGCTCCGAGCGGGACCTGTTGCGCGACATCAGTCCTGGCGTGCCGGTGACCACGAACTTCATGGTGATGGCGAACGCGCAGCGGATGGACTACGCGTCGTGGGCCTCCGATGTGGACATCGTCTCGAACGATCACTACGTGTTCCCGGAGCCGCTCGGTCGCGACGAGCTCTCGTTCTCCGCGAACCTGACGTCCGGGCTGGCCGGCGGCGAGCCGTGGTGGCTGATGGAGCACTCGCCGAGCGCGGTGAACTGGCAGCCGGTCAACCACGCCAAGCGCCGCGGCGAGCTGGAACGCGACTCGCTGACCCATCTCGCGCACGGCGCGGACGCGATCTGCTTCTTCCAGTGGCGCCAGTCCGCTGCCGGGGCGGAGCGGTTCCACTCGGCGATGGTGCCGCACGCCGGAGCGGACTCCGGGACGTTCCGCGCCGTCAGCCGGCTCGGCTCCACACTGGACCGGCTCGCACCGGTCGCCGGGACGCGCCGGACGCCCGCGCCGGTGGCATTGCTGTTCGACTGGCCGTCCTGGTGGGCCACCACGCAGCCGTTCTTGCCCAGCTCCGAGCTGGACCTGCGCGGCGAGGCACTGGCCTGGTACCGGGCACTGCTCGACGCCGGGTTCCGCTGCGACGTGCTGCCGGCGGGTGCCGACCTGACCGGCTACCGGGTCGCGGTCGCGCCGATGCTGCACGTCATGAGCACGTCCGACGCGGCGCGCCTGACGCAGCGGGTCCGCGGAGGGCTGCACCTGGTCGCGACGTACTTCTCGGGCGTCGCCGACGCCCGCCTGCACGTCCACCTCGGCGGCTACCCCGGTGCGCTGCGCGACCTACTGGGCATTCGGATCGAGGAGTTCGCGCCGCCGGCCGCCGACGAGACGGTCACCCTGGACGCGTTCGGCGCGACCGGGAGTGTGTGGACGGACCGGATCGACGTGGTCGCCGACGACGTGGAGGTGCTCGCCCGCTACACGTCCGGTGAGCAGGCGGGGCGCCCGGCGATCACCCGTCGGGCCGTCGGCCGCGGCTCGGCGACGTGGGTGTCCACCCGTATCGACGACCGCACACTGCCCGCTCTGGCCTCGACGCTGCTGCCCGCCGACGTCACGCCGGAGTTGGGGCCGGAGGCGGCCGGCCGGGTCGAGCTGGTGGTGCGGGAGCCGTTCCGCTTCCTGATCAACCGCACCGACGACGAGATCGACGTCGCGATCGCCGGCGAGGTACTGCACGGCACCCCGGCCGAGGACGGCGTCCGGCTGGGCCCGCGCGAGGTCGCCGTCGTCCGCGCGCCAGCCTGATCCCGCCCCCGCCCCCGCCCCGCCCCTCCCGAACGAACGGCACCTTCGTGCAATCACACTGCACGAACGGCACCTTCGTTCGGATTCAGCCCAGGTCCGGTGGGGTGGACCCGTCCCGGGCGGCCGCGGCGAGCGTCTCGCCCAGTACCGGTGCGAACTTCATCAGGTTCTCGCCGTACACGGCCAGTACCGGTCCGGAGCGGCGGAACAGGATGCCGTCGCCGGTGTCCGGGGCGTGCGTGCAGTACAGCCGGTCGAGGACGGCGGGGTCGACGGTCAGGTGCTCCGTCGCGTACTCGACGACGGCCCGCTCCGACGCGACCGATGCCGCCTCCTGACCGTTCTCCCACGACACGAGCGACGACGGCAGGGTGGCGCCGACCGACCATCGTCCTGGCCCGGTGCGGTGCTGGTAGGTCGACACCCGGCCGGGCGACGCGTCGATCCATGCCGGGACCGGCCCGTCGTCGGGCAGCGCGAACGTGAACCGGACGTGGTGCTCCAGCGCCTGCGGAAGCTCGATCCCGACGGGCAGAGCCAGCGCCGGCGTGTCCGCTCCCGCGGCGACGACGACGGTATCGGCGGCGTAGATGCCGTCCGGTGTGGACACCGTGCCCTCGTCGATCGAGGTGACCCGCTCGTGGTGCACGACCGTCCCGACCTCGGCGGACAGCAGCCGTCGCACCCCGTCGACGTCGAGCACCCCGCCGGACGGGTCGACGAGCACCGGCCCCTCCACCGAACGGGTCGGCAGCGTGCCGTCCGCGAGATCGAACGAATGCGGAGCGCCGGCCGACGCCATCGCCCGCGCACGATCGGGGGCGTCCGTCCCGCTGACCACGCACCCGCAGGGATCGAGCAGGGGCGTGCCTGCCCGCGTCGACCACCCGTCGAACGCGGTCCGGGCTCGCGACGCGTACCGGACCAGCTCGGGATCGGTGTGCGCCAACCGGAAGATGCGCGACGAGCCGGCGGAGCGCTCACCCATCACCACGTCGGACGACTCGAACACGAGCACGTCCTCGCCGGCCGCCACCAGCGCTGCGGCGGTGGACATCCCGACGACCCCGGCCCCGACCACGGCGATCCTCATCCCACGTGACGGTACCGGGGGTGGCGAGAGTCTCCTGTCGTAACGCTGGACGATGCAAACTCCGCCCGGCGGACTAGCGTGTGCGGCAGAACCCCAAGATCCCAGCTGTGAGAGGGAACCTCCACATGTCCGACGAGAAGGCCGCCGACACCGCGACACTGCACTACAGCGGCGGCGAGTTCGAGACGGCGGTGCACACCCCGACCGAGGGTGCACAAGCCGTCGACGTGAGCAAACTGCTCGGGCAGACCGGCCTCGTCACCTACGACCCGGGCTTCACCAGCACGGCGGCCTGTTCCTCGGCCATCACCTACATCGACGGCGACGCCGGGATCCTGCGCTACCGCGGCTATCCGATCGACGAGCTGGCCAGCAACTCGTCGTACCTCGAGGTCAGCTACCTGCTGATCTACGGCGAGCTGCCGTCCACGCAGCAGCTCGAGGCGTTCACCACCGGCATCAGCCGGCACACGCTGCTGCACGAGGACCTGAAGGGCTTCTTCGACGGGTTCCCGCGCGACGCGCACCCGATGCCGGTTTTGTCGTCCGCGGTCAGCGCCCTGTCGACGTTCTACCAGGACAGCCTCGACCCGCACGACGAGGCGGCCGTCGAGCTGTCCACGCTGCGCCTGATGGCGAAGGTCTTCACGATCGCCGCCTACGCGTACAAGAAGTCCGTCGGCCAGCCGTTCCTCTACCCGGACAACTCGATGAGCCTGGTGGAGAACTTCCTGCGGATGACGTTCGGCTTCCCGGCGGAGCCCTACGACGTCGACCCGGACATGGCCCGCGCGCTGGACACGCTGCTGATCCTGCACGCCGACCACGAGCAGAACTGCTCGACGTCGACGGTCCGGCTCGTCGGCTCCAGCCAGGCGAACCTGTTCGCGTCCATCTCGGCCGGCATCAACGCGCTGTTCGGGCCGCTGCACGGCGGCGCGAACCAGGCCGTCCTGGAGATGCTCACGCGGATCCGGGACACCGAGAACGGCGACGTCGAGGCGTTCGTCAAGCGGGTCAAGAACCGCGAGCAGGGCGCCCGGTTGATGGGCTTCGGGCACCGGGTCTACAAGAACTACGACCCGCGCGCGAAGATCGTCAAGCAGCAGGCGGAGACGATCCTGAAGAAGCTCGGCGTGCAGGACCCGCTGCTGGACATCGCCATGACGCTCGAGGAGAAGGCGCTCGCCGACGACTACTTCGTCGAGCGCAAGCTCTACCCGAACGTCGACTTCTACACCGGCGTGATCTACCGGGCGATGGGTTTCCCGGTGAAGATGTTCACCGTGCTGTTCGCGCTCGGCCGCCTGCCCGGCTGGATCGCGCACTGGCGCGAGATGATGAACGACCCGCAGAACAAGATCGGCCGCCCGCGCCAGCTCTACACCGGAGAGGGCGAGCGGAGCTACGTCGCGATCGGGAAGCGCTGACTCCACGGCGCCCGCCACCGGTCGCCGCGCGGCCGGAGGCGGGCGCCGCTAGCGTCGGCCCATGGCCGACTCGACCGCCGTCGTCTGGTTCCGGCGTGACCTGAGGGTCGCCGACCAGCCCACGTTCCTCGCCGCCGCGGACGCCGCGGACCGGGCGCTCGCGCTGTTCGTGCTGGACCCTGCGCTGCTCGAACCGTCCGGCGGAGCGCGCAAGAACTTCCTGTACGGCTGCCTGCGGGAGCTGGACGACGCGCTCGGCGGGAAGCTGCTCGTGGTCAAGGGTGACCCGGCGGACGTCGTGCCGCGGGTGGCGAAGGCCGTCGGCGCGTCCACCGTGCACGTGGCCGCCGACTACGGGCCCTACGGGCGGCAGCGCGACGAGGACACCGAGAAGGCCCTGGCCGACGCCGGCGCGGAGCTGGTGCGCACCGGCTCGCCGTACGCCGTCGCACCGGATCGCGTGAAGAACGGCAGTGGCGACCCGTTCAAGGTGTTCACGCCGTTCAGCCGCGCGTGGGCCGATCACGGCTGGCGGGCGCCTGCGGACACCGACGCGTCGACCGTCACCTGGATGGACCCCGGGAAGAAGGACGGCGGGCCGCGGGCGGTGCAGGTCCCGGCCGACGAGAAGATCGACTCGGAGTTGCCGGATCCGGGGGAGAAGGCCGCGCTCGACCGCTGGTCCGACTTCCTCGACGGCGGCGTGCAGGGCTATCAGACCGACCGCGACCTGCCTGCCAAGAAGGGCACGTCCGGGATGTCGCCGTACCTGAAGTACGGCTGCGTCCATCCACGCACGATGCTGGCCGACCTGGCGAAGCGGAAGTCGTCGACCTCGGCGAGCGCGTACCGGACCGAGATCGCGTGGCGCGAGTTCTACGCCGACGTGCTCTTCCAGCGCCCGGACTCGGCGCGGGAGAACTACGACAAGAAGTTCGACGCGCTGCCGGTCGAGTACGGCAAGGACGCCGACGAGGCGTTCGCGGCCTGGCAGGAGGGCCGCACCGGGTTCCCGATCGTCGACGCCGGGATGCGCCAGCTGCGCGCCGAGGCGTGGATGCACAACCGGGTGCGGATGATCGTCGCGTCGTTCCTGGTGAAGGACCTGCACCTGCCGTGGTGGTGGGGCGCACGGCACTTCATGCAGCTGCTCGTCGACGGCGACCTGGCGTCCAACCAGCACGGGTGGCAGTGGACGGCCGGCTGCGGGACCGACGCCGCCCCCTACTTCCGGATCTTCAATCCGATCACCCAGGGCGAGCGCTTCGACCCCGAGGGCGAGTACGTCCGCCGCTGGGTGCCCGAGCTGGCGGGCGTGCAGGGCAAGGCCGTCCACCAGCCGTGGAAGCTGCGCGACGGGATCCCGGGCGGCTACCCCGAGCCGATGGTCGAGCACAAGGTCGAGCGCCAGGAGGCGCTCGACCGCTACGAGAAGGTCAAGGCCGCGCGGTAGGCGACCCGCGCAGGGCCTCGGACCAGCTGACCTTGGCTCCGGTGCGCAGCACGGAGTTCTGGTAGATCCGCGCGGCGAGCCGGACCACGACCGCGATCGCGATCACGGCCAGCACGAACGCGATCAGCTGCTCCCAGCCGGACGCCACCCCGATCGCGGCCCGCGCTGGCATCAGCGACTGGGACAGGAACGGGATGAACGACAGCACCGTGATCAGCGGGTTGCGCGGGTCGTTCGGCAGCACGCTGACCGACAGCACGAACGGGATCAGCAGCGGGAAGATCAGCGGCGTGATGGCCGACTGCAGCTCCTCCTGCCGGGACACGGTCGCCCCGAGCGCGCCGAACGCCGACGCGTAGAGGAAGAACCCGACCAGATACCAGAGCAGGCCCGTCCCGATCGCGGACAACGCGGCCGTCGGGACGGTGAGCGCACCGACCGCCAGCCCGCCCACGATGCCGATCGCACCGAGGATCACGAGCTGGAGCAGCCCGACCAGTCCCAGCCCGAGGATCTTGCCCGCCAGCAGGTGGACCGGGCGGATCGTGGACAGCAGCAGCTCGACCACCCGGCTGGACTTCTCCTCCACCACACCCTGGGCCACCAGGGAGCCGTAGGTCTGAACGGAGATGAACAGCAGGAAGGCGACGGCGAACGCGACCCCGATCCGCTGCCCGCGCAGCGGATCCTCCGGGTTCACGGAGCTCACCTGGACGGCCGCGGTCCGGTCGATCGCCGCCGGGTCGGCGCCCGCCGCCCGCAGGGCCGTGTCGGTGGCGTTCTGGCGCAGCGCGTTCGAGACGAGGTTCTGCAGGTCGCCGTCGACGTCGTCCAGGCCGATCAGCCGGTAGCCGCCGGGGCCGCCCTCCAGCACGGCGTCCGGTGCGTCGTCGCCGCGCAGCGTCTGGTCGGCCGGACCGGGCGCGTCGGTGAGCGTCAGGTCGGTGCCTGCCCGCTCGGCTGCCGACGCCAGTACCGGACGCAGCTGCTGGGCCTGCCCGGACAGCGCGATCGACGACGACGAGAACTGGCTGCCGATGAACGCGAACAGCACCGCGTACCCGACCAGGATCACTACCGTGATCACCAGGCCGATCAGGAACGTCCGGGAGCGCAGCGTCGTGCTGATCTCCCGGCGCGCGATCAGAGCGATCGCGGCGCCCGCACCGAGCGGGGCGCTCACGACCGCGCCCCTGCGGTCTCGGGCTGCGGCTCGACGACGACGCGGTCGGCGACCGCGTCCCGGTAGAGCTCGGTGAGCGGTGGGCGGTACGGCGTGAACTCGCGGACCGGGCCCGCCGCGGCCGCCGCGCGCAGGACGGCCTGGTCGTCGGTCCCGTCGTCCAGCGCGACGCGGACCCAGTCGCCACCCGGACGGTGCCCGGCCTCCAGCACGGTCACGCCGGCCACACCGTCCGGCCATCCGGCCGGCGGGCCGACCACGTCGATCCGCGCCGTCTCCCCGGCGCGCAGCTCGTCCACCGTCCCGACGGCGACCATCCGGCCTGCCGAGATGATCCCGACCCGGTCACAGAGCCGTTCGACGAGCTCCAGCTGGTGGCTCGAGAAGATCACCGGGGTGCCGGACGCGGCCTTCTCGGCCAGCACCCCGCTCATCGTCTCCACGGCCGTCGGGTCCAGCCCGGAGAACGGCTCGTCCAGCACGAGCACGTCCGGGTCGTGCACCAGCGCCGCGCAGAGCTGCACCCGTTGCTGGTTGCCCAGCGAGAGCTTCTCCACCGCGTCCCCGGCACGCGCCGAGATCCCCACGCGCTCGGTCCATCGTTCGACGGCCGTGCGCGCGTCACCGGCGCTCATGCCGTGCAGCCGGGCGAGGTAGCCGAGCTGCTCGGCCACCCTCATCTTCGGGTACAGCCCCCGTTCCTCTGGCATGTAGCCGATCCGCCGCCGCACGTCCGCGTCGATCGGCGCGCCCTGCCAGCTGACCGTCCCCCCGTCGGACGCCAGCACCCCCAGGACGATCCGCATCGTCGTCGTCTTGCCTGCCCCGTTGCCCCCGACGAACCCGAACAGCTCCCCCGGACGGACGTCGAACGAGACGCCGTCCAGGGCAGTGACGGTTCCGAAGCGCTTGGTCAACCCCTCGATCGCCAGCACGCCCGGACCCTAGCGCGACCCCCCGACACCTGCATCGGAAATGCAGCCGGATCGTTGCCGCCCAGCCGATTGCACGGGGTAGCGATCGTGGAAGTCGCTGGGTAGCGTCTCCGGATCGACGACCATGGGGGTGGCGACGGTGAGCTCTGATCAGCCGGTCGGAACGAAGGACGCCAACGAGGTACCGAAACCGGTTCTCCGCAAAGCCGTCGCCGCGTCGGCGATCGGGAACGGCACGGAGTGGTTCGACTACGGGCTCTACGCGAACCTGACGGTCATCCTCGGTGACCAGTTCTTCCCCGGCCAGGGAGAGAATGCAGCCGCTCTGACGCTGCTGGGTCTCGCCGTCTCGTTCATCCTCCGCCCGCTGGGCGGCTTCATCTGGGGACCGCTGGGCGACCGCCTCGGCCGTCAACGCGTCCTGGCGATGACGATCCTGCTGATGAGTGTGTGTACGGCGCTGATCGGAGTGCTGCCGACGGCGGCGAGCGTCGGCATCCTGGCGCCGATCCTGCTGTTCGCGCTGCGCATCGTGCAGGGCTTCTCCACCGGTGGCGAGTACGGAGGCGCGGCCACGTTCATGGCCGAGTACGCCCCGGACAAGAAGCGCGGCTTCTGGGGCAGCTTCCTGGAGTTCGGCACGCTGGCCGGCTTCGCAGCCGGTACGGGCGTCGTCTACGCCGTCCGTGCCATCGTGGGCGAGGCCGCGATGAACGACTGGGGCTGGCGGATCCCGTTCCTGATCGCGCTGCCGCTGGGTCTGATCGGGCTCTACCTGCGATCCCGCATCGAGGACACGCCGGTGTTCCGCGACCTGGAGGACAAGGGCGAGAAGGAGGAGAAGGCCACCGGTGCGTTCGCGGACCTGTTCCGCAGCTACTGGCGACCGATCCTGGTCCTGTTCGGGCTGGTCATCGCCCTGAACGTGGTCAACTACACGCTGCTGACCTACACCTCGACCTACCTGCAGACGACGATCGACATGGATGCGGGCGACGCGGAGCTGCTGCTGATCATCGGCCAGCTCGCGATGATGCTGCTCATCCCGTTCGCGGGCGCGCTGTCCGACCGGATCGGACGGAAACCGTGCTGGTGGATATCGCTGATCGGCATCCTGGTGTTGGCGATACCGATGTACCAGCTGATGTCGCAGGGGTTCGGGCTGGCGATCCTCGGGTTCACCGTGCTCGGCCTGATCTACATCCTGCAGCTCGGCACGATCTCGGCGACGTTCCCGGCGATGTTCCCGACGCACGTGCGCTACGCGGGCATGGCGATCTCGTACAACGTCGCCACGGCGATCTTCGGCGGAACCGCGCCGTACGTGAACGAGTCCGTCGTCGCCACGCCGGGGAACGAACTGTTCCCCGCCTACTACATGATGGGCGCCTGCGTGATCGGGCTGATCTCGATGTTCTTCCTGAAGGAGACGAGGGGCGCGTCGCTGAGGGGCCGGGAGATCCCGGTGGCACCGGAGCTCGTCAGGGCGTCGTGACCGGCGCGCCGCTACCGCCACCCGTGCGGTAGCGGCCTGAGCGGGACCGACGTCTCGGTCCACAGGTACGTCCAGCACACGGTGCCGTCCCCGAGCACGACCCGGACCCGGCGGTACTCGGGGCCCTCGTAGTCGTCGAGGCCGGGCAGGGCGGTGACCGGGTCGGCCAGGTCGACGACGTATCCCGGCACGTCACCCTGCACGCCGTCGCGGGTCAGCGCGGGGAAGCCGAGCCCGGTGTCCGACACCGTGCCGGGAAGAGCGGCCTCGCGTGGTTCGCCCGTGACGTGCGGCGCCAT
This sequence comes from Pseudonocardia endophytica, assembly GCF_004339565.1. Classification (GTDB taxonomy): domain Bacteria; phylum Actinomycetota; class Actinomycetes; order Mycobacteriales; family Pseudonocardiaceae; genus Pseudonocardia; species Pseudonocardia endophytica. The sequence goes on along the minus strand of NZ_SMFZ01000001.1, from coordinate 3,015,522 downwards.
CAACGGCCAGGACGGCTGTCCCGGCATGAGCAGCCCGTAGACGAACACCCGCGCCGGCCAGGCGTCCGGGTGCGGCGTGCCGTCGACCGTCTCCGCGTCGATGCCGTCGTCCGGCGCCGGCTCGCCGGTCAGCGCCGTCGCCCCGGCCTGGTCCACGTCCGAGCAGAACACCGGAGCGCCGTCCACCAGCAGCGGGTGCCGGCTGCGTCGCCGAACGTCGGGATCCAGTCCCAGGTAGGCGCAGCAGCCGTCGACGACCCCGCCGTCCTCGACGCGCACGGTGCCGGTCCGCAGCCGGCCCAGTCGATGGCGTTGCGGGTCGGCGCCGCGGCCCTCGACGCGGTCCAGCGGCACGAACTGCTCCGGCGCCGCCATCCACACGGCGTGCTGCTCCGTGCGGTTCGCGGCGACCAGCACGGCGGGCCTCTGGTCGTCGACGACGCGCAGACCGGCCGCCCACGCGGCCGCGAGCCCGGTCGTCGTCGCGCGGAGCACGACGACCGGGCCGGTCAGCCCGCGCTCGTCGCGCATCCAGGTGATCTTCGACGGGTTCGCGTTCGACCCGTAGGCCAGCACCGGCACCCGTCCGGGCAGCGGCGGCGCACCCCGGGCCTCGAGCCAGGCGTCGAGATCACCGCCGTCGACGCACCAGCCGGACGGCTGCGCGGGGTCCGGCTCCAGCACCCGGCTCACGCCGTCGACGTGCACGAACGACGTCGGCGGGCGCGCACCCGGGTACGGATCGGCCGGAAAGAGGTCGTCCGGCCAGGCCTCGGGTGGCACGGAGGTCAGTCGTCCCCGCTCGTCGGCACCGAGATCCCGTAGCCGCGGATCTTGCGGTAGATCGTCGCGCGGGACATGCCGAGGCGGCGGGCCGCCTCCGCCTTGTTCCCGTCCGCGTCGATCAGCGCGTCCACGATCGCGTCGCACTCGATCGCCTCGAGCGGGGTGAGAACCCGGCGGGTGATCGCCCTGGTCTCGGCCGGGAGGTCGTCCGGGCGGATCACGCCGGTCCGGCGGCGGGCCACGACCTTGCGCAGCACCTGGTAGAGCTGCTCGACGTTGCCCGGCCAGCGGTTGCGCATCAGGACGCGCATCGCCTCCGGGGAGCACGTCAGGTCGGCGCCCCTGGTCAGCCGCGACAGCAGGTACGGCACCAGCTCCGCGACGTCCTCGATGTGGTGGCGCAGCGGCGGGACCTCGATCGTCCGCGGGAACACCCCGAGCAGCTCGGTCAGCTCCGGGGCGTCCGGGTGCGCGTCCGGCATCGGCCCGCGGGTGGCCACCACCCACGGCCGTTCCAGGTCGGTGGACTCGCGGTGCGGCTCCAGCGCGTCGGTCAGCGCCTGCGCCGCGGAGGCGCTGAGCCGGTCGACCCGCTGGAGCACCAGCGTTCCGCCGCCGGTGGAGAGCTCCTCGTTGACCTCGGCCATCCACCGCGGCCCGAAGTCCTCGGCGTCGAGCACCCGGACGTGCCCGGCGGGTGTGTGCATCTGGTGGGTGGCGCGCGCGAGCGTGGTCCGCCCGCTGCCCTGCTCGCCCTCCAGCACCAGCCACTCGCGGGTGCGGAAGTGCCGGTCGACGGCCTGACAGCACTTCGCCCACAGAGCACCGGACCCGACGGCGGCCGGGAGCGCCGTCGTGATCGTCGGGTGTGCGGGCCGCACCGCGGCCGGCTCCCTCGACGTGAGTTTGACCTGCAGGATCCCGCCGGACACACCGCCGTCGGACCAGCTCGGACGGCAGTGCACGCGGGCACACGCGCCGCTCGGCAGGTCGACGACGAGCTGGCGGGCCCGCCCGGATCGCAGCGCCTCGCCGGCGTCGGCCAGCAGCGGCGCCTGGTCCGCCGGGTCGATCAGCTCGCGGGCGCGGTCGTTCATCATCAGCAGGTCGTCGCTGACGGCGAACACGGCGCCGCTGCTGCGCTGGACGGTCGTCAGGTAGTCCTGCAGCAGCGTCAGCTCGCGCCTGCCGGACTGCTCGAGCAGGTTCTCCTCGATCCGGCGGGCCATCGACGACGCGGTCGCCACCATCAGCGCGTTCGCCTCGCGACGCCAGCACGTCAGGTCGATGACGCCGACGACCTTCCCGGAAACCGGGTGCCGGATCGGCGCGCCCGCGCAGGCCAGGTCCTCGAGGTGCTCGACGTAGTGCTCGCACCCGAACACCTCGGTGGCCCTGCGGCCCTCCAGCGCGGTGCCGATGCCGTTCGTGCCCACGTAGCGCTCGGCGTAGGAGAAGCCGGGCGCGAGCCACACCTTGTCCAGATGCTGGTTCAGCGTGGAGTCGCCGGTCCGCCGTTCGAGGACGACGCCGTCGGCGTCGCACAGGATGAGGCTGACCGGCTCCGTCGCGAACTGGTCGGCCAGCTCGGCGACGACCGGGCGCGCGGCCCGCAGCAGCGGGGTGTCCGGCTCCGCGGCCGTCTCGTACGGGAGCTCCAGGTGGTCGGCGGGGACCGACAGCTCACGCGAGCGGATCCACGAGGCGAGGATCGGCCCCCGCACCGAGCCGGGCGACAGCGCGTCGTCGACCAGGAACGCGTCCCTGGCCACGGCGATCCGCTCGGCTGCCGCGGAGGACGGCGCGGCAAGGCCACCGTCCTGCGAGACGGTGGTGTGGGCGTCGCGGTGGTGGTGGGTTGACGCGGGTTCGGGCGGAAGAACCAACCGGTTGCCCTCCTCGGAGCAGCGACGGTCCGCGTGTGCGGTGCAGCCGGGTAGCCCCAAGAACATTACTGGGACAGAAGAGAGATCACCACCGGGGTGTGTCGGGCAGCGTCTCATATTGAGACCCCAGGTGCCGGGCCGTGCATGTGTGATTCGCAGCACGGAAGAGATCGGGGCCACACGGTGCCCGTTTGATTCCGCGTTCGACCACAACCCGGGGCGCCCGCGCTCGCTCCGCGGTCCGGCGGTCGGGCGAGTGGCCGTAGCCCTCCGAGGCTCGGGACCGGTGAGGAGCCGGCTCCACCCGCGGAGACGAGGACGGGGTCCGGTCACACGAACGACGCACGACCGGGCGGACCGAAAATCCGACCACAACCCACCACTGTGAGGAGAAGCCGTGAGTCGGCAGAGCTTGGCAAAGGCTCACCAGAAGATCCAGGAGCTTTCCTGGGAGCCGCAGTACCACGAGCCGTACATGAAGTACGGAACCGACTACACCTTCCGCAAGGCGGCGAAGAAGGACCCCCTGAAGCAGGTGCTCAGGTCCTACTTCCCGATGCAGGAGGAGAAGGACCACCGTGTCTACGGTGCGTCCGACGGCGCGATCCGCGGGAACATGTTCCGGGGCGTGCAGGAGCGCTGGCTGGAGTGGCAGAAGCTGTTCCTGTCCATCATCCCGCTCCCGGAGGTCTCGGCCGCGCGGTCGATGCCGATGCTGTTCCAGGCCGTGCCGAACCCGGAGCTGCACAACGGCCAGGCGATTCAGATGATCGACGAGGTGCGTCACTCGACGATCCAGCAGAACCTGAAGCGCCTGTACATGAACAACTACATCGACCCGGCGGGCTTCAACAACTCGCTGCGGAACTTCCACTCGGACTACTGCGGCACGATCGGCCGTCAGTTCGCCGAGGGCTTCATCACCGGTGACGCGATCACCGCGGCCAGCATCTACCTGACGATCGTCGCCGAGACGGCCTTCACGAACACGCTGTTCGTGGCCATGCCGTCCGAGGCCGCGGCCAACGGTGACTACCTGCTGCCGACGGTGTTCCACTCGGTGCAGTCCGACGAGTCGCGGCACATCTCGAACGGCTACGCCACGCTTCTGATGGCGCTGTCGGACGAGGACAACCGCCAGCTGCTCGAGCGCGACCTGCGCTACGCGTGGTGGAACAACCACCGCGTGGTGGACGCCGCCATCGGCACGTTCATCGAGTACGGCACGAAGGACCGTCGTAAGGACCGCGAGTCCTACGCGGAGATGTGGCGTCGCTGGATCTACGACGACTACTACCGTGCCTACCTGGTGCCGCTCGAGAAGTACGGCCTGGTCATCCCCCACGACCTGATCGAAGAGTCGTGGAAGCAGATCTGGGAGAAGGGCTACGTCCACGAGGTCGCGCAGTTCTTCGCCACCGGTTGGCTCGCCAACTACTGGCGCATCGACGGCATGACCGACGAGGACTTCGAGTGGTTCGAGTACAAGTACCCGGGCTGGTACGACAAGTACGGCAAGTGGTGGGAGAACTACAACCGTCTGGCGAAGCCGAACGGGCACAACCCGATCGTCGCCGAGGACGTGGACTACGTCTACCCGGCGCGTTGCTGGACGTGCATGGTCCCGTGTCTGGTGCGTGAGGACATGGTCGTGGACTACGTCGACGGCCAGCACCGCACGTACTGCCACGAGGTCTGCCGCTGGACCGACGCCGAGGCGTTCCGGCCCACGTACCAGGGTCGCGAGACCCCGAACATGGGCAAGCTGGTCGGTAAGCGTGAGTGGGAGACGCTGTACCACGGCTGGAACTGGGCCGACGTGGTCCAGGACATGGGCTTCGTCCGCGACGACGGCAACACCATGACCGCCCAGCCGCACCTCGATCTCGACCCGAAGAAGATGTGGACGCTGGACCACATGCGGCGGCTCGCTCCGCTGCAGAGCCCCAACGTCCTCTTCAACGAGATGAACGACGAGGAGCGGGCGGCCTACGTCGCCGACTACAACAAGCAGGGTCCGGCCGGTCGCCCGGCTCCGGCGAACTGAACGCCTGAGCGCGGGTCAGGCGAGGGGGGAGGTCTCCCGAACTGAGTCCTCGGACTCGGTGAGGGAGTCCTCTCCCTGCTGGCCCGACCGGGGGGTTTCCTCCCGGTCGGGTCGCCCTCCCCTGCCCGCAAACGCGCTCTTACACCGTTACATGTCCGATTCGTCTGGTTTATCGGAGCGGAAGGTTCTCTCCATTGGGTGACAAACACATCGTGCGGTTCGAGCCGGTCGGCATCGAGATCGAGGCCGACGAGGACCAGACGATTCTCCGTGCTGCTGCCGAGCAGGGCGTTCAGCTCATGCACGGCTGCAAGGAGGGTCAGTGCGCGGCGTGCAAGTCGTTCGTCCTCGAGGGGGAGGACATCGAGTACGACTCGTACTCCACGTTCGCGTTGCCGGACTATGAGCGTGAGGAGGGCTCGACGCTCCTGTGTCGTGCGCATGCGTACGAGGACCTGACGATCGAGCTGCTGAACTATGACGAGGAGATCATCCGGTCGGGTCTTCCGCTGACGAAGGGGACGGTGGAGGTCGTCTCGAACGAGGCGGTCACGCACGATATGCGCCATCTCGTCGTGAAGATGGTGGAGCCGTCGGAGATCAAGTTCTTTCCGGGTCAGTACATGGATTTCACGATCCCGGGGACCGGCGAGTCGCGGTCGTTCTCGATGGCGAACACGCCGAACCGGGACGGGCTCCTGGAGTTCGTCATCAAGATCTATCCCGACGGTCTGTTCTCCCAGTTCCTCGCCGAACGCGTCTCCGTGGGCGATCGGATCGAGGTGGAGGCACCGTTCGGGACCTGCACTCTCCGGGAGAGCCGCTCGTCGGACCTGATCTTCGTCGGTGGTGGCGCCGGAATGTCACCGCTGTTGTCCCTGCTGCGCTCGCTGGCCGAGCGCGAGGTGGAACGCAAGGTGACGTTCTACTACGGCGCCCGGACGGCCGCCGATCTGTGCTTCGAGAAGGAGATCACCGAACTCGGCGAACAGCTGAAGTCCGGTTTCTCCTACATCCCCGCCCTGTCCGACGCGGCCGACGACGCGGAATGGACCGGGCGCACCGGACTGATCACCGAGGTGGTCGAGGCCGATCTCAGCGATCTGAAGGGAGCAGATGCCTATGTCTGCGGTCCGCCGCCGATGGTCGACGCGGCGATCGCCAGTTTGACCAAGCTCGGAGTGAAGGAAGAGCACATCTTCTACGACAAGTTCACCACCACCGGTGAATCGGAAGGCGAGGACGGTTCATGACCACCACGGAGAAGCCAGAAAGAAGCGTTCCGAAGCCCGTCTTCACCGACGCGGAAGCGGGCGCACGCGAGTTCCCCGACTCGGGCCCCGGCGCCCGTCGCTACAACTACTACGTCCCGGCGAAGCGCAAGCAGACGCACTACGAGGACGTCACCGTCGACGTACAGCCCGACCCCCGGCACTACCTCTCGCAGGGCTGGATCTACGGGTTCGCCGACGGCACGGCCGGCTACCCGCTGCACTGGACGAAGCTCAAGGCGTGGGGCGTCGACCGCCCCGAGCCCGAGCGCTACCCCGGTTCCGGCGGCAAGGGCTACGACTGGCCGGCGCACGGCTGGCACGAGTTCCGCGACCCGAACGAGGAGTGGGAGCTCACTTTCTACCGGTACAACGCGAACGTTGTCCGGCAGGTCCAGCAGAACATCGAGAACGCCCGCAACGCGAAGGCGTTCGACAACTGGACGTCGAACTGGAAGCAGTTCGTGGAGCGCAACGTCGGCGCCTGGATGCACGTCGAGCACGGTCTCGGCCTCTACGTCTTCGCCGCCTGCAACCGCTCCGGCCCGACGAACATGCACAACACCGCCATGGCGGTGAACAGCATGCACAAGATCCGGTTCGCGCAGGACCTCGCGCTGTACAACCTGACGCTGACCGAGGAGATCGACGGCTTCGACGGCACCGCTCACCTGCCGGCGTGGAACGAGGACGCCGAGTGGCAGGGCGTGCGCAAGGTCGCCGAGGCGCTGACCGCGGTCGACGACGACTGGGGCGAGTCGGTGTTCGCCACGAACGTCGTGTTCGAGCCGCTGATCGGTGAGCTGTTCCGGTCCAACCTGGTCATGCAGGCCGCGGCCGGCAACGGTGACTTCGTCACCCCGACCGTGATGGGTGCCGCCGAGTACGACTACGCCCAGCGCGACCTGCGCTGGACGCAGGCCTGTTTCGGCCCGCTCACGCAGGATCGGGAGTTCGCCGACCACAACAAGCAGCTGATGCAGGGCTGGCTCTCGCACTGGGTCCCGCAGTGCCTCGAGGCGGCCCGGACGCTGCAGCCCATCTGGTCGCTGCCGGACGCGAAGCCCCCGCGCTTCGAGGACAGCCTCGACCGGGCCAAGAGCCGGTTCGCCGGAATCATCAACGACCTCGGACTCGAGACCCCGAAGGAGCTGAACCAGTGACTCGTTCGTTCAAGACGGCCCCGGATCCGTACAAGGCCGACAACAGCGCGTCCGGAATGGCCGGCGTCACCCTGATGAACAACCAGGTGGGTGCCGTCGTGGCGGAGGTGATGGACCGTCAGGAGAACGTGACGGTCACGCACCTCCCGTCCATGATCCGGGTGGACTGTGTCGGTCGCATGGACTTCGTGTACTCGGACATCTGCGAGGCCCTCGGCGAGGACGAGGACTTCTACGACGCGGCCGAGTTCGAGGAGAACATGTCGACGCACTACGGCAAGATGATCCACATGGATGACCGGACGATCATGTTCGGCAACCTGGAGGAGGCCGCCGAGTTCATCGGCGACATGCTGCCGCCCGAGGTCAGCCAGTAGGCCGTACCGGCCCGAGAACGCCCGGTCGCCGGTCACGCTTCGAGCGTGACCGGCGACCCGGCCGTTGTCCGTTTTCACGTCCTACACCCGCGCAGAAACACCAGGACGCAGGAATTCCAGGAGGAACACCGTGGCCAAGGAACTCAAGTTCGGGCAGGAAGCCCGGGACCGGCTGACCGCCGGTGTCGATCAACTGGCCGAGGCGGTGAAGTCCACCCTGGGTCCGAAGGGTCGCAACGTCGTCATCGAGAAGATCACCGGGACCCCGGAGGTCACCAACGATGGCGTGACGATCGCGCGGGAGATCTACCTGCGCGACCAGTTCGAGAACATGGGCGCGCAGATCCTCAAGGAAGCCGCGGTCAAGACGAACGACGTGGTCGGTGACGGCACCACCACGGCGACGGTGCTCGCTCAGGCGATCGTGCACCAGGGCATGCGGGCGATCACGTCCGGCGGCAACCCGGTGTTGGTCAAGCGCGGCATCGACGTCGCGGTCGCCCGCGTCGTGGAGCACCTCGCGACCGTCGCGCACCCCGTCGACGACGTCGAGTCGCTGTCCCGTGTCGCCGCGATCTCGGCCAACGACGACGACTCCATCGGCCGCATCGTCGCCCAGACCCTGCACACTGTCGGCGACGACGGCGTGATCACGGTGGACGACGCGCCGGTGCTCGGCCTGTCCGTCAACTTCGTCGAGGACTTCGAGTTCGACAACGGCTACGTGTCGCCGTACCTGGTCACCGACCCGGGCTCGATGATGGCCGTCCTCGACGACCCGTACCTGTTGTTCTCCGCCGAGAAGATCAACGACGTCCGGCTGCTGATGCCGGTGCTCGAGAAGATCATGCGTGACCCGAAGCCCCTCGTGATCGTGGCCGAGAAGGTCGAGGGCACGGCCCTGCAGATGCTGGTGCACAACCACGTGAACGGGCACCTCAAGGTCACCGCGATCCAGGCGCCGGGCTTCGGGGAGAAGCGCGTCCACATGCTCGAGGACATGGCGGCCCTGTGCGGCGGCAAGGTCCACTCCAAGGCGTCGTCCTTCTCGCTGGAGCAGATCGGCATCGAGCACCTCGGCCGCGCCACGCAGGTCCGCGCCACGAACGAGCACACCGCGATCATCGGCGGGCTCGGCGACACGGCCGCCCGCGACCAGCGGGTGCAGCAGCTGCGCGCGGAGATGGAGCGCGCGAGCATCGGCACCGACGAGGACTGGCTCAACGACCGGATCGCCCGCCTGTCCGGCAAGGCCGCGATCCTGCAGGTCGGGGCGCCGACGAACGCCGAGCTCAAGGAGATCCGGCACCGGGTCGACGACTCACTGCAGGCGACCCGCGCCGCGATGGCGGAGGGCATCGTCGCCGGCGGTGGCGCGGCGCTGCTGCACGCGGAGGGCGCGCTCGACTCGCTGGACGTCACGGGCGACTACCGGACGGGCGTGGAGATCGTGCGGGCGGCGCTGGGCGAGCCGGCCAGCCTGATCGCGTCGAACGCGGGCTATGACGGCTCGGACGCCGTCAAGCAGGTCCGCGACATGGGCGTCGACGAAGGGTTCGACGCGCTCGAGGGCCGCTTCGGGAACATGGTCGAGATGGGGATCATCGACCCGCTGCGCGTGGTGCGCCAGGCGCTGCAGAACGGCGCCTCGGTGGCCGGTCTGATCCTGACCACGAACTCGCTCGTGGCCGAGGAACAGACACCGTGGAACAAGGCACTGATGACCGAGTACGGCGAACTCGACGAAGGAATCCCCCAACCCAGCCCCGACTCCAGCACGCCGCAGTCGCTCGGACTCGGCCCATCGATGGGCTGAGGTCGGAGCACGAAGAGCGACCGCGCCCGGGCCGGGCCGACCCCGGCCCGGGCGCGTGTCATGCACGACGACGGGAGGGTGCCGCGTGGACATCGACTCGGAGCGCTACCTCGTCGTCGACGCGCAGGTGCACGCCTGGGACGGCAGGCCGCACAACCAGGCGGGCCCCGCGGGCGAGCAGTTCGTCGCCGACCTGCACCATCGGCACCGGATGCTCGATCACTCGCCCCGTCCGATGTCCGCCGACGCGTTCGGGCAGGTGACCGACCGGGACCTGATCGGCGACGTCCTCGGCTCCGGCGTGGATCGCGCCGTGCTGCAGCCCGCGTCGTTCTCCGACCTGTTCGTGCTCGGGTTCGCCCCGCTGTCCTGGCACACGGAGCTGGCCGGGGACCGCGCCGCCGCGGGCCGGCTGATCCTCTGCGGCGAGGTGGACCCGGCAGCCGACCGGTCGCGGCTGCGCGGGATCGCCGCCCAGGTGCGGCGCGACGACCTGCGCGGGCTCACCGTCGTCCCGGCACGCCGCCCGGAGGCGCGCCTGCAGCTCGGCGCTCCGTGGCTGCGACGGGTCCTGTCCCGGGCCGAGCAGGCCGGGGCGCCGGTCGTGCACATCGGCGTCGGACCGCTGGTGCACCCGATGCCCGGCGCCCCGGAGTGGGCGCAGGCGGGCGTGGTGGAGAGCGGGACGTCCGAGCGGCGGCCGCGATGGCCGAGCTGGGCCGAGCCGGTGCGGGCGGGGTCGGCGCTGCCGGTGCGCGCCCGCAACACCGGGCCGCTCCCGGCCGGCGGGTTCGACGCGACCGAGATCAGCGAGCTGGCCTCCGCGCTGCCCCGGGTGCGGTTCGTGCTCGGCGCCGGATCGCTGCCGACCGACGTGCTGTGTCGCATGGCGCGCCTGTCCAACGTGTACGTCCTGCTCACCGAGCTCCTGGTGGCCCTGCGCCGCTACCCGGTCGAGGCCGGCCGCGCGCTCGGGCGGCTGGTCGCCGCGTTCGGCCCGGACCGGCTGATGTTCGGCAGCGGCTACCCGCTCGTGCGCCCGGCGAGGCTGGTCCGCGAGTTCGTCGCGCACCGCTACCCGGACGAGCTCGGCGGCGAGTTCCCCGACCTCGACGCGGACGCGCGGCGAGCCGTGCTCGGCGGCACCGCCGCCCGTCTGTACCGGCTGTCGGCCGAGGTCACCGCGCCCCGTGCGCGCCGGTCGTCGCCGATGAGGTAGTCAGACGGCCGTGTACGGCCGCGACTTCCGCCTCCTGCTGCTGTTCTCCCTGGTCGGGTTCGGCGGTTACGCGCTGCTGCTGCCCGCCGTCCCGCTGTGGGTGGCGCGTGGCGGGTCCGGCGAGTTCGGTGCTGGGCTGTCGACGGGTGTCCTGATGGCCGTCACGGTCGGCACCCAGCTCGGCGTGCCCGCCCTGCTGAGGCGGTTCGGCCACCGCCCGGTGCTGGTGGCCGGCGCGCTGCTGCTCGGTCCGCCGTCCCCGCTGTTGATCCTCTCCGCCGATCTCGCCCCGGTGCTCGTCGTGTGCGTGCTGCGCGGGATCGGGTTCGGGCTGCTCACCGTCGCCGGGTCGGCGCTGGTGGCCGAGCTGGTGACGCCGGACGAGCGGGGACGGGCCTCGGCGCGGTTCGGGTACGCGATCGGCCTGCCGAACGTGCTGCTGCTCCCGGCGGGCGTCGGGGTGGCCGACGCGTTCGGGTTCCCGGCCGTGTTCTGGACCGCGGGCGTCATGCCGGTGCTGGCCGCGCTCGTCGTGATCGGGATGCGGCCGGTGGCGGCGACGCCGCCGGAACACCTGCGGCCGCGGGAACGGCGACCGTGGCGCCCGGGTCCGCCCTTCCTGGCGATGCTGGGTTGCGCCACGGCCCAGGGTGCCGTGGTCACGTTCGCGCCGCTGCTGGCCCCGGCCGCGACCGTCGCGGTGCCCGCGGCGCTGCTGCTCACGGGGCTCGCCGCGCTCGTCGGGCGTGGCGTGGCCGGTGAGATCGCCGACCGCGGCATCCGGCCCGGCATGCTGCTGCCGGCCGGGGTGGGTGCGACGGCGGTGGGCCTGGTGCTCGTCGCGGTCGCCGGGACGGGCGGTCTGGTCGCCGGGGCGCTGCTGGTCGGCGCCGGCTTCGGGATCGTGCAGAACGCCGCGCTCGTGGCGCTGTTCGCCCAGGCCGGGCCCGGCGGGTACGGCGGAGCCAGTGCGCAGTGGAACATCGGCTACGACGCCGGCACCGGACTCGGCGCGACGGCGCTCGGTGCCGTCGCGCAGCCGTTCGGGTTCGGCGTCGCCTTCGGCGCCGCGGCGGCCGTCCTGGCCGTTCTCACCCCTGCCGTGCTGCGCCGCTCACCTGCCGGGTGACGCGACGAAGGGGCCGTTCGTGCACTCACGGTGCACGAACGGCCCCTTCGTTCGGGTGCGGGAGGGGTCAGCCCCCGTTCCGGATCCATTCCTCGAGGTGCGGTGCCTCGTCGCCGATCTTCGTCGAGTCCCCGTGGCCGGTGCGGACCTGCGTGTCGCCCGGCAGGGTCAGCAGCGTCGTGCGGATCGACTCGATGATCGTGTCGAAGCTGGAGTACGACCGTCCGGTCGCGCCAGGGCCGCCCTGGAACAGCGTGTCGCCCGAGAACACGACCTTCAGCTCCGGCGAGTACAGGCAGGACGAGCCGGGGGAGTGGCCCGGCGTCTGCAACACCCGGAGGTCGATCCCGCCCGCGGTGAGCACGTCACCGTCGTGCAGGTCGGCGTCCGGCTGCCGGTCCGGCCATGTCATGTCCCAGAGGACCTTCTCGTTCGGGTTCAGCCAGATCGGCGCGGAGAACCGGTCCGCCAGCGCCGGAGCCTGGTTGACGTGGTCGTCGTGCGCGTGCGTGCACACGATCGCCTTGACCCGCCGGTCACCGACGGCCTGCGCGATCGCGTCCGCGTCGTGCGCGGCGTCGATCACGAAGACCTCGGAGTCGTTCCCGACGATCCAGACGTTGTTGTCGACGTCGAAGCTGCCGCCGTCCAGGTTGAACGTGCCACTCGTGACGACGTTGTCTATCGGTCCCGCCATTGCTAGAAGATCACCACCGAACGGAGGACCTCGCCCTTGTGCATCTTCTCGAAGGCCTGCTCGACACCGTCGAGAGCGATCTCCTCGGTGACGAACTTGTCCAGCGGGAAGCGGCCCTGCAGGTAGAGGTCGAGGTACATCGGGAAGTCGCGGCTGGGCAGGCAGTCGCCGTACCAGGAGGACTTGAGCGCGCCGCCGCGACCGAAGAAGTCGATCAGCGGGATGTCCGGGACCTTCATGTCCGGGTACGGCACGCCGACCAGGACGACGGTGCCGGCCAGGTCACGGGCGTAGAACGCCTGCCGGTAGGTCTCCGGGTGCCCCACCGCCTCGACGACGACGTCGGCGCCGTTGCCGTCGGTGGCGGCCCGGATCGCCTCGACCGCGTCCTCCTCCTTCGCGTTCACCGTGTGGGTGGCGCCGAAGCCCTTGGCCCACTCCAGCTTCCGCGGGTCGGTGTCCACCGCGATGATCGTCGTCGCGCCCGCCAGCTGTGCACCGGCGATCGCCGCGTCGCCGACGCCGCCGCAGCCGATCACGGCGATCGAGTCGCCGCGGCCGATGCCGCCGGTGTTCACCGCCGCGCCGAGGCCGGCCATCATGCCGCAGCCGAGCAGGCCTGCGACCTTGGCCGGGGCGTCCGGGTTGACCTTCGTGCACTGGCCGGCCGCGACGAGCGTCTTCTCCACGAACGCGCCGATCCCGAGCGCGGGGGACAGCGCGGTGCCGTCCTCGAGCGTCATCGGCTGCTTCGCGTTGTGCGTGTCGAAGCAGTACTGCGGCTTGCCCTTCTTGCAGGCCCGGCAGACGCCGCAGACGGCACGCCAGTTGAGCACGACGTAGTCGCCGGGCTCGAGGTCGACGACGCCGTCGCCGACCGACTCGACGACGCCGGCGGCCTCGTGTCCGAGCAGGAACGGGAACTCGTCGTTGATCCCGCCCTCGCGGTAGGACAGGTCGGTGTGACAGACCCCGCAGGCCTGGATCTTCACCACGGCCTCGCCGGGGCCCGGGTCCGGGATGACGACGGTCTCGACGGAGACCGGCTCACCCTTCTTGCGGGCGACCACCCCTCGTACGTTCTGTGGCATCGGAAGGTGCTCCAGTCGTCGGCGACTCGGTAACAGGTGTTGTGATGGCGACCTTGGCATGAGTTGCGTCGGGTGTCAGGACGGGCACCGTCTCAATTAGTGTCGCGGGATGATCCATCGCGAGGACCACGACGACGTGGCAGTCATCCGGATCGAGCACGGCCCGGTCGGGGCGATGGACACCGAGCTCTGCACGGAGCTGGCGTCGACGCTGCGTGCGCTGGTCGCGGACCCCGCTCAGGCGGTCGTGCTGACCGGGACGGGCGGCTCGTTCTCCGCCGGCGTCGACCTGAAGCGGATCGTCGACGGCGGCGCGGACTACGTCCAGGAGTTCTTCCCGGCACTCTCCGAGCTGTTCGCGGCCGCGTTCGCGCTCGGCAAGCCGCTCGTCGCGGCCGTGAACGGGCACGCGATCGCCGGCGGGTGCGTGCTGGCCGCCGCGGCGGACCTCGTGCTGATGACCGACGGCAAGGGCGGCATCGGACTGCCCGAGCTGAAGGTCGGCGTGCCGTTCCCGCGGATCGCGCTGGAGGTCGTCGGACACCGGGTCGGGGAGGTCGTGCTGCGACGCATGGTGGTCGGCGCGATGACCTACTCCGCCGAGCAGGCCCGCGAGTTCGGGCTGGTCGACGACGTGGTGCCGGCCGACGAGCTGGTCGAGCGGGCCGGCGGCGCGGCGGCCGGCCTCGTCGCGCAGACGCCGTCGGACACGTTCGCCGCGACGAAGGCCGCGCTCCGCCACGTCGCGACCGAGCGTGTGGAGCGCTTCGCCGACGAGGACGCCACGGCGATGTTGCTCTGGGCCCGGCACGCGACGGACGGGACGATCGCCGGCTTCATGGAGTCCGTGGCGCGCCGGTGAGCGCGGCGAGCATCCCGTCCAGGTAGGCGTCCAGGGCCGCACCGCGCGGGAGCAGGTCCGGCGTCGCGCGGGCCAGCTGGACGTGCCCGAGGTAGGCGGTGAACGCCAGCAGCGCCCGGTGCGCCGCCTCGTCCGGGGCAAGGCCCAGATCGGCGAACAGCGCCGTCAGGTGCTCGATCCGCCTGTGGCTCACCCGCTCCAGCGCCGCCGCCACGGCCGGGTGCCTGCCGTCGGCCTGCAGCGCCATCTCGACGGCGTGCCCCCGCGCGAGGTCCCCCGGCTCGGCGGTCACCGACCCGAGCACGGTGCCCAGCAGGTTCCGCAGCGCCGCGCGGGCGTCCGCAGGGTCGCCGGTCGCGGCGATCACGGCGTCGGTGTTCCGCAGTTCCCAGAGCTCCAGTGCCGCGTCGACGAGCGCGTCCCTGTTGCGGAAGTGGTGGTAGAAGCTGCCCTTCGTGGCGCCCAGACGGGCCGCGATCGGTTCGACGGCGACCGCGGCGAGCCCGCCTGCCGCGAGCGCGTCGAGTGCCGCCGCTGCCCACTCGTGGCGGTCCAGTCGCTTCCGTACGGGCACGACCATACGCTACCGTACGGAAAACATACGCCAGCGTATGGAGGTTCCGATGGTCCGCAACGTCCATTCCCGCGAGTTCGACGTCCCGGTGGCCGAGGCGGGTGCCCTGCTCGACACGCTGGGCGGTCCCGACGACGTGCTCTGGCCGTCCCCGTGGTGGCCCGCGATGCACCTCGACCAGCCGCTGCGCAGCGGGTCCGCCGGCGGGCACGGCCCGATCCGCTACCGGGTCGGCCGCTACGAGCCGGGTCGGCTGCTGGAGTGCGGGGTCGATCCGGGAGTCGGCCTCGACGGCACGCACACGTTCACCGTCGAGGCCGTCGGTGCGGATCGCTGCCGGATCAGGCACGAGATCGACGGACGCACCACGGGCACCATGCGCCTGGGCTGGCCACTGGCGGTCCGATGGCTGCACGACGCGGTGCTCGAGGACCTGCTCGACCGCGCGGACGCGGCGCTGGGCACCGGGCCGGCCCGTCCGGCCACATGGTCGCCGTGGGTGCGTGTGCTGCGCCGGATCACCGGGCGGTCCCCGGTGGAGGCCGTACCGGTTCCGGATGACGGCCTGCTGGACGCGCGCGGCGCGGACGCGGCGGACGCGTTCGCCGTGCGGATCGGGCCCGGGCTGCCGGACGACCCGCGGTGGTGGGCACGCGCGCTGTTCCGCGACCTGCCCCCGGTCGTGGTCGGTCTGCTGGCCCTGCGCGAGGCGCTGGTGGGCCTCGTCGGGATCGAGCGTGCGCGGGGCGACGAGTTCGACCCGCGCACGAGCACCGACGACGAGGTGCTGATCGCCGCGGACGCCGGGCACCTGGACTTCCGCTGCGTGGTGCGGACCGCGCCCCGACGGGTCGTGCTGGCCACGGCCGTCGACCTGCACGGGTTCCGCGGCCGTCTCTACTGGGGCGTGGTGCGCCACGTCCACCCGTGGGTCGTGCGCGCCATGCTCGCCCGGGCCGCCCGTCGCGCCCGTGACCAGGTCACCCCACCGGCCCGACCCGCCGCCGTCTCGTCGCCGTGATCGCGGGTCGTGGAGCGAGGCGTTCGCGCGTCGAACGCCTCACTCCACAACGGCTGATCACCGCCGTCAGAAGTCGCTTGTCCAGCAGACCCGTCGTGGGCGTGCCTCCGGCCATCGTCGGAATCGGTCGAACAGCCTGATTCGGACAGTCAGCGTCGCGGGGTTCTGCGGGGTTCCGGCCGGTACGGTCCCGGGCATGACGGCCGCATCGCCCCCGCCCGGTGTCGCGTTCGGAGTGGTGGCGGGCGCGGGCCCGTCCCGGATCGTCGCACCGCTCGCCGACGGCGGGATGCTCGACATCGCGTCGCTCGCGACGGCGCAGCGCGGGCCGCACGCCGACCTGCTCAGCGCGCCGAACCTGGACCCGCTGCTGGCCGCCAACCGTCCGGTGTGGATGGAGGTGACGCAGTGGCTGCGGTCCTGGCTGGACGATCCGGATCGGCTGGCGCCGCACCGGATGCCCGCCGGGGGACCGGACCCGGTGCTGCCGTTCTCGGTCGCCGACTACGTGGACTTCTACGCGTGCGAGCAGCACGCGCGGAACGCCGGGCTGATCTTCCGGCCGGACGCGGAACCGTTGATGCCCAACTGGAAGCACCTGCCGGTCGGCTACCACGGTCGCGCGGGCACGGTACGGGTGAGCGGCACGCCGGTCGTGCGGCCGAGCGGGCAGCGCGGTGCGGGTGACTTCGGCCCCAGCCGGCGCCTGGACCTGGAGTGCGAGCTCGGCTTCGTGCTCGGCGACCCGGTGCCCGGCCCGGTGTCCATGTCGGACGCGCTGGACCACGTGTTCGGCGTCGTGCTGCTCAACGACTGGTCGGCCCGCGACATCCAGGGCTGGGAGACCCGCCCGCTGGGCCCGCACCTGGGCAAGTCGTTCGCGACGTCGGTCTCGGCGTGGGTGACCCCGGCCGACGAGCTCACCGCGGCATGGACGGACCCGCCGCCCCGCGACCCCGATCCGCTCCCGTACCTGACCGGGGAGGCCGACCGCGGTCTGGACATCGCCTGCGAGATCCACCTGAACGGCGAGCGGGTCTCCACCCCGCCCGGCGCGGACCTCTACTGGACGGCCGCCCAGCTCGTCGCGCACCTGACGTCGAACGGCGCCGGCCTGCGAGCGGGCGACCTGCTCGGGTCGGGGACCGTGTCCGGCCCGGAACGCGCGCAGCGCGGCTCGATGCTGGAGCTGTCCTGGAACGGTGCGGAGCCCCTGGAGCTGGCCGGCGGCGCGACCCGGAGCTGGTTGGAGGACGGCGACGAGGTCGTGCTCACCGCGACGGCGCCGCGCGCCGGTGGCGGGCGGATCCCGCTCGGCGAGGTGCGCGGGCGCATCGACCCCGCTACGTGAACGGCAGCAACGGGTCGGGGTCGCCCAGCGCGTTCCTGATGATCGGCGGGATCTCCTGCTTGCCCTCGCCGTTCACCGCGATCACGACGTAGACGGTGCGCGCGTCGCAGGTGACGGTGCGGCCGCCGGTCCCGTCGTCGGTGCGGACCTGGAAGTCCAGCGCGAAGCTGGTCCGGCCGATCCGGGCGGTGGACACCGCGATCACGACGTCGTCGCCCCAGCCGACGCCGGACCGCCAGTCGATCTCGGAGTGCACGAGCTGGACGTCGTACCCGGCGTCCAGCATCGTCCGGTAGGAGAGGTCCCTGGCCTCCAGGAACTCGGTCATCGCCTCGTCGAACCAGGCGAGGTACCACGCGTTGAACACGACGCCCTGGGCGTCCACCTCGTGGTAGCGAACCCGCACCGGGAACTCGAACACCGCCATCGACGGAGCGTAGAGCGTCAGCCCTCGTTCCCGACACGATCGCGGATCGTCCGGTTCACGGCGCGTCCGAATGCGGTGACCACGCCCTGCACGGTGACCGGCTTGAGCCGGGCCAGCGCCGCTGCGAGCCGGGACCGCTCGTCGGACGGACGGCCGCGCTCCCGGTAGGGCTGCAGCACCTCGTCCTGGAACAGCGTCATCAGGTCCTCGGCGAGCGCCGTCGTGTGCCGGTCGATGAGCTCCTGGGCACGCCGGGACAGCTCGGGCGGCAGGTCGGGGCTGAGCGTCTCCAGGCCGGCGCCGTCGACGTCCTCGGGGTCCTCCGGCGTCCACGGCGTGAGCAGTGCCAGCTGCAGCGCCAGCTCCTCCGGGCCCGCGTGGTGCGGCACGCGCTCGAGGCGCTTCTCGATCGCGGCCAGCGTGAACCCGAGTGCGGACAGCTCGCCGATCAGCTCCAGACGGGCGCGGTGCGTGGTGTCGTAGAGCCCGGTGCGCCCGCGCAGCCGCGGCGCAGGGAGCAGGCCCTTGCCGGAGTAGAAGCGGATCGTGCGGACCGAGACGCCGGTCGCCTCGGCGAGCTGGTCGACGGTGAGCAGGTCGTCCGCGTCGGACTCTCGGGTCGTCGGGGCCACCATCCGCGGGAGGTTACGCGGTCCCGGCGCGATGTGACAGTTCCGCTGTCACGAGCGCATGCGCTCCGCGGGCGCGAACACGACGACCACCGACAGGTCCTCGCTCACGTCGACGAACCGGTGCTCCTCACGGGCGGGGACGTACACGACCATGCCGGGGCGGACCTCGTGCTCCTCGCTGCCGCACACGAGCGTGCCGCGCCCGCGTAGCACGACGTAGACCTCGTCCTCGGAGTGCGGTTCCTGGCCGTCCTTGCCGCCCACCGGGATGCAGTAGGTGCCGACGGACAGGTCCGCCACGCGCAGGTGTTCCCGGTACTGGTTCGGTTCCCCGTCGGGTACGGCGAAGTGTCCGGCCGCTCGCAGGATCTGCACGTACGGACGGTAGCCGCAACCGGCAGGGTCGCGCCGCTTGACCTATGTGACAGTGCTGCTGTAACAAAGGTTCACGAGAACGGCGCAGTGCTGCCTACCCGACGAGAGGTTCGGATGACCGAGATCCCCGAGGCCTACATCTACGACGCCATCCGCACGCCACGCGGCCGGGGCAAGGCCTCCGGGTCGCTGCACGAGGTCAAGCCGGTCTCGCTGGTGATCGGCCTGATCCACGAGCTGCGGCGCCGCTACCCCGAGCTGGACCCGGCGACGATCGACGACGTCGTGCTCGGCGTCGTGTCCCCGATCGGCGACCAGGGCGGCGACATCGCCAAGACCGCGGCGATCGCGGCCGGCCTGCCCGAGACGGTGGCCGGCGTGCAGCTCAACCGCTTCTGCGCGTCCGGCCTGGAGGCCGTGAACACCGCCGCGCAGAAGGTCCGCTCCGGGATGGAGGAGATGGTCCTCGCCGGCGGTGTCGAGGCGATGAGCCGCGTGCCGATGGGCTCCGACGGCGGCGCGTGGGCCATGGACCCCGAGACGTCGTACCAGACCGGTTTCGTGCCGCAGGGCATCGGCGCCGACCTGATCGCGACGCTCGAGGGCTACTCCCGCGAGGACGTCGACACGTTCGCCGTGGAGTCCCAGGCGCGCGCGGCCAAGGCGTGGGCCAACGGCTACTTCGCGAAGTCGGTCGTCCCGGTCACCGACCGCAACGGGATGACCGTGCTCGACCACGACGAGTTCATCCGTGCCGGCGCGACGCTGGAGAGCCTGGCCGGGCTCAAGCCGTCGTTCGAGATGATGGGCAACGACGGCGGGTTCGATGCCGTCGCGCTGCAGCACTACCACTGGGTAGAGAAGATCGACCACGTGCACCACGCCGGCAACTCGTCCGGCATCGTCGACGGCGCGGCGCTCACGCTGATCGGCACCGAGGCGGCGGGCAGGGTGGCCGGCATCGAGCCGCGCGCCCGGATCGTCGCGACCGCACTGTCCGGCGCCGACCCGACGATCATGCTCACCGGTCCGGCGCCCGCGTCGAAGAAGGCTCTGGCCAAGGCCGGTCTGACGGTCGACGACATCGACCTGTTCGAGATCAACGAGGCGTTCGCGGCCGTCGCACTGCGGTTCATGAAGGACATGGGCATCTCGCACGAGAAGACGAACGTCAACGGCGGCGCCATCGCGATGGGCCACCCGCTCGGCGCCACCGGCGCGATGATCACCGGCACGCTGCTCGACGAGCTGGAGCGCCGCGAGCTGCGCCGCGGCCTGGCCACGCTCTGCGTCGGTGGCGGCATGGGCATCGCCGCGATCATCGAGCGCGTCTGACGACCCCGGAACTGGAGACCAGAGCAGTGAGTGAGCAGAAGGCCGTCCGCTGGGAGCTCGACGCCGACGGCGTCGCGATCGTCACCCTCGACGACCCCGGCCGCAGTGCCAACACGATGAACGACCGCTACAAGGCGGCGATGGGCGAGGTCGTCGACGAGCTCGTGTCCAAGAAGGACGACATCGCCGGCGTGATCGTCACGTCGGCGAAGAAGACGTTCTTCGCGGGCGGCGACCTGGAGCAGCTGTCCTCGGCAGGGCCGGACGACGCGCCCGCCGTGTTCGAGAACGTCACCGAGGTCAAGGCGCAGCTGCGCAAGCTGGAGACGCTGGGCAAGCCGGTCGTCGCGGCGATGAACGGCACCGCGCTCGGCGGCGGGCTGGAGATCGGCCTGGCGTGCCACCACCGGATCGGCCTGGACGCCAAGGGCGTCGTCTACGGGCTGCCGGAGGTCACGCTGGGCCTGCTGCCCGGTGGTGGTGGCGTCACCCGCATCACGCGCATGCTCGGCATCGCCAACGGGTTCATGAACGTCCTCGCGCAGGGCCAGCGGCACAAGCCGGACAAGGCCCTGGAGCTGGGCATCGTCGACGAGCTCGCGTCGAGCCCCGATGAGATGCTGACCAAGGCCAAGGAGTGGATCAAGGCCAACCCGGAGGCCGCCCAGCCCTGGGACAGGCCGAAGTACAAGATCCCGGGCGGCACGCCGTCGAACCCTCAGCTGGCGTCGATCCTGCCGGCGTTCCCGGCGAACCTGCGCAAGCAGCTCAAGGGCGCCCCGATGCCCGCCCCGCGCAACATCCTGGCGGCGGCCGTCGAGGGCACGCAGGTCGACTTCGACACCGCGCTGCGGATCGAGGGCCGCTACTTCGCCGAGCTCGTCGCGGGCCAGGTCTCGAAGAACATGACCAAGGCGTTCTTCTTCGACCTGAACGCGATCAACGGCGGCAAGTCCCGCCCGGACGGCATCGAGAAGTGGGCGCCGACCAAGGTCGCCGTGCTCGGCGCCGGGATGATGGGCGCGGGCATCGCGTACGTCTGCGCGCTGTCCGGCTGGGACGTCGTGCTCAAGGACGTCTCGCAGGAGGCGGCCGACAAGGGCAAGGCCTACTCGCAGGGCCTGGTCGAGAAGGGCGTCCAGCGTGGGAAGACCACGCAGGAGAAGGGCGACGCGCTGCTCGGCCGGATCACCGCGACCGACGACTACGCCGACCTCGCCGGCTGCGACGTCGTGATCGAGGCCGTGTTCGAGTCCGTCGCGCTGAAGCAGGAGGTGTTCGCCGAGGCCGCCAAGGTCGTGAACCCGGACGCCCTGCTCTGCTCGAACACCTCGACGCTGCCGATCACCGAGCTGGCGTCCGGTGTGGAGCGTCCGGACGACTTCATCGGACTGCACTTCTTCTCCCCTGTGGACAAGATGCCGCTGGTGGAGATCATCAAGGGCGAGAGGACGAACGACGCGGCGCTGGCCAAGGCGTTCGACCTCACGCTCGGGATCAAGAAGACGCCGATCGTGGTCAACGACTCCCGCGGCTTCTTCACCAGCCGCGTGATCGGGACGTTCATCAACGAGGGCGTCGCGATGATCGCCGAGGGCATCGACCCGCAGACGATCGAGCAGGCGTCGTCGCAGGCCGGCTACCCGGCCCCGGTGCTCCAGCTGATGGACGAGCTGACCCTCACGCTGCCGCGCAAGATCCGCGAGGAGACGCGCAAGGGCGTCGAGGCCGCGGGCGGAACGTGGACGCCGCACCCGTCGGACGCGGTGATCGACCGGATGGTCGACGAGTTCGACCGCAAGGGCAAGAGCTCCGGCGCCGGGTTCTACGAGTACGAGAACGGCAGGCGGACGCGGCTGTGGCCGGGCCTGCGCGAGCAGTTCGGCGCCACGAACCACGACGTCGACCTGCACGAGCTGTCCGAGCGGATGCTGTTCGTGGAGTCGCTGGAGACCGTGAAGTGCGTCGACGAGGGCGTGCTCACCACGGTCGCCGACGCGAACATCGGCTCGATCTTCGGCATCGGCTTCCCGGCCTGGACCGGCGGTGTGCTGCAGTACATCGAGGGCTACCCCGGGGGTCCGGCCGGTTTCGTGGCCCGTGCCGACGAGTTCCGTGCCAGGTACGGCGAGCGGTTCGACGTGCCGCAGAGCCTGCGTGACCGCGCGGCGAAGGGGGAGCCGGCCACGGCCGCCGCCTGACGCTCCGCCCGGGCGCATCTCCGCGCGTCTCGGCGCCCTCCGCCGCTCGGCGCCCTCGGCGCCCTTTCCGAACGAACGGCACCTTCGAGCAGTGACACTGCCCGAAGGTGCCGTTCGTTCGCGTCGGGAGGGGGCGGCGGCGTTATGTTCCGCTCATGATTCGCAACGTGGTGGTCGGGCGGGTGCGCGACGGCGTCGATCCGTCGGAGATCGAACCGGGGTTGCAGGCGTTGCGCGACCTGCGCGTCGACGGTGTCGACCTGGACCTGAAGGCGGGCCTGGACGTCGGCCTGCGCGAGGGCAACGCGCACTACGTGATCACGGTCGACCTGGTCGACGAGGACGCCTACCGCACCTACGACGCGGACGCGGAGCACAACCGGATCCGCCGCGAGCTGTTCGCCCCGCTCAGCGCCTCGATCGAACGGATCCAGTTCCGCCTGCCGGGGTGATACGACCCGCAGAGTCGGACCATTCGGACATAGCGCTCAGAGCGTCGGGCACCATGGAGGGGTGACGCAGTGGGTGTTCGACGTGGTGGACCGCCTCGGAGCGGCCGGGATCGGTCTGTTGATCTTCCTGGAGAACGTCGTCCCACCCATCCCGTCCGAGGTGATCCTGCCGCTGGGCGGGTTCCGTGCCCAGGTCGGTGTGATGAACCCGGTCGCGGTGTGGATCGCCGCGACGATCGGCGCCCTGGCCGGTGCGCTGCTGCTGTACGCGCTCGGCGCCTGGCTCGGCTACGACCGCGTGCACAGGCTGTGCGGCCGTCGCTGGTTCCTGCTGTCCAGCCAGAAGGACCTGGACAAGGGCCGCGAGCTGTTCGACCGGCACGGCGGTCCGATCGTCCTGTTCGGACGCTGTGTCCCGCTCGTCCGCAGTCTCGTCTCCATCCCGGCCGGGATCGCGGGGATGCCGCTGCTGCGGTTCACCCTGCTCAGCGCGCTCGGTAGCGGCGTGTGGAACGCGATCTTCGTCGGGCTCGGGTGGTACATGGGCGAGCGCTGGGAGCTCATCGAGGAGTACATGGGCCCGCTGAGCACCGGCGTCGTCGTGATCGCCGTGGCGGTGCTGGCGTGGCTGGTCGTGCGACGGCTGCGGAGCCGGGAGCGGGTGGACGCCGCCGGATGACCCGATCGGCGGGCGGTGTGGCAGCCTGATCGTCGGGTGTGACGGCGGGAGGTGACGGCCAGTGCGCCTCGTCGGCGTCCACAAGAGCTACCGCCCGGCACCGGTCGTGCTGACCGGCGTCGACCTGGAGCTGGAGCCGGGCGTCCCGGTCGTGGTCGCCGGCGCGAACGGCAGCGGGAAGTCGACGCTGCTGCGGATCGCGGCCGGATGCGACACGCCGACCGCGGGATCCGTCGTGGACCGCCCGGACGTCGTCGGGTACCTGCCGGACCGCTTCCCGGCCCTGCTCCGGCTCCCGGCGCGCCGCTACCTGCGCCATCTCGCCGCCGTGCACGGTGCGGACCGCGAGGCCTCCGAGCAGACGGCCGACGAGGTCCTCGACGAGCTCGGGTTCACCGGCGAGGACGACGAGCCGATGTCGGCGCTGTCCAAGGGCAACGCCCAGAAGGTCGGGCTCGCGCAGGCGCTGAGCTGCGACGCGGAGCTGCTGGTTCTCGACGAGCCGTGGTCCGGCCTGGACGCCGACGCGGTCGACGCCCTGACCGCCCGTCTGTCCGGCGTGGACGTCCCCATGCTGCTGACCGACCACACGCGGGAGGCCGACCGCCTGGACGGCGTCCGCATCGTCGGCATCCGCCCGGACGGTCGCCTCGAGGACGAGGCTCCGCCCGCTCCGGTCCGCCGGTCGCGCCGCGTCCGGATCGAGCTGACCTGCCGGGCGGACCCGAGGGTCGTGCTGGACGGGCTGCCCCCCGCTCGCGTCGACGCGCTCGCGCCCGGACGGATGACCGTCGTCCTCCACCCGCGGAGCAGCGACGCGTGGCTGGCGGCCGCGCTCGCCGCGGGCTGTTCCGTGCGGTCGGTGACCCGGGAGGAGGCGTGACGACCACGCTGCGGACCGCCGGTGCGGTCGCCCGGCTCCTCGGCGAGGACGTCGGCCGGTCGTCCCGTTTCCTCGTACCGATGCTGCTGTTCGCGGCCGTGCTCGCCGTGCTGTTCGGCGGCGACCCCGGGCCGCTGCCGCTCCCGTGGGCGGCGAGCGCCCTGATGCTCTACCCGGTCGGCGCCTGGCTCACGCACAGCCTGGCCGAGACCGAGGACGACGTGCAGCGCACGGTGACCGTGTCCGCGGCGGGCGGCCCGGCTCCGGTGACCATCGGCGTGCTGATGGCAGGCAGCGCCGGGGTGGCCGTGCTGTCCCTGCTCGCGCTCGTCTGGGGGACCGTCGCGTCGTTCTCGTCGGCGACCGTCGGCGGCCTGTTCGACGGCCTGTGCGCCCACCTCGCGTGCGGCCTGACCGGCGTCGCCGTCGGGCTCGTCTTCGCCCGGCCGATGGTCGGGCACCTGGGGTGGGCCCTGCTCGGGGGGCTGGCGTTCGTCGTGATCACCGGGACGCAGTCGTGGTTGCCGCCGGTCGGGACGGCCGCCGCATCCCTCGGCACCGTCCGCGGCGGGATCGGGCCGTTCGGCGACCTGGTGCTGGCCGCCGTCCTGGCGGTCGCGGCGACGGCGCTGGTCGTGCGTGCCGAGCGGGGATGGTCGGGCGAGTGGGCCGACCGGTGGGCGGAGCGGTGGGTCGCGCTCCGTCGCCGGATGCCCGGTCAGGGGTAGGCGAGACCGGCCAGCCGGCCGAGCCGGTCGACGGCGGAGGCGAACAGCGCGTCGCGCTCGTCGATGACGTTCTCGAACTGGCCGAACAGCTCGAACGACACGTGCCCGAACGCGGCCGTCCACGCGGTGACGCCGCGCAGCACGGCGTCGTCCGGGAGGTCGACCTCGAGCGCCTCCCGCACCCGCGCCGTGTCCCCGTCCAGCGGAGCGCCCGCCGGGTCCGGTGCGACGTCGAGTCGTCCGGCGGCATGTGCGTCTCCCATGATCCGCGCCAGGGCTCCGACGGTCCGGCCCGCCTCGGCGATCGTGTCGGCCGGCGCGCTGTATCCGGGCACCGGCGAGCCGTAGATCAGCGCGTACTCGTGCGGGCGGGCCAGCGCCCAGGTGCGGATCGCCGTCGTCGCGGCCCGCCAGCGGCCCGGGAAGTCGTCGCGCGGGATCGCCTCGTCGGCGGCTTCGACGGCGTCACCGAGCGCCCGGTACCCCTCGATGATCAACGCGGTGAGCAGGTCGTCGCGCGTGGGGAAGTAGCGGTGCAGCGCGGAGGACACCATGCCGAGCTCTCGGGAGACGGCGCGCAGCGACAGGCCGGCGGCGCCGACGTCGGACAGCTGGCGCCGGGCGGCGTCGACGATCTCGCGGGTCAGCTCGGCCCGTGCCCGTTCCCGGGCGGTGCGCGGTGCGTTCATCGCGAGAAGTGTAGAGCATGTGACCGAGACGAGAGCAATGCTCTTGACAGGATCGCCGCGCGAGGCAGAGCATTGCTCTGTCATCGGAGCAGTGATCGAGGAGGCGACCGTGAACGGTCGACGACGGATGGGCGCGCCGGCGTGGATCGGGGCGGGACTGGCGTTCGCCGCCTACCCGGCGGTGCGCCCGTCGGGTGACTCGGGCGCGGACTGGGCGACGACGGCGTGGCTCGTCGGCCACCTGCTGGCGGTCGCGGGCTTCGGGCTGCTGGTCGCCGGGCTGGGGGCGCTGTGGTCGGCGGTCCGCGACGGGCCGGGGGAGCGGCTCGGGTTCGCGGCCGTCGTGACCGGGGGTGTCGGCGCCGTGCTCGTGCTGCCGTACTACGGCGCGGAGGTGTTCGCGCTGCACGTCCTCGGATCGCAGGGTGCACCGGCGACGCTGGGGGACCAGATCCGGTTCCTGCCCGCGGCCGCGACGACGTTCGCGACGGGCCTGGCGGCGCTGGCCGTCGCGTCGGTGCTCGCCGCGCTGGCCGTGCATCGCTCGCGGGTACTGCCGGCATGGACCGGGTGGCTGCTCGCCACCGGGTGGGTGCTCTACCTGCCGCAGTTCTTCGCGCCGTACGAGCTACGGGTGGTGCACGGCGTGCTCGTCGCGGCCGGGTGCCTGGCCGTGGCGTGGTACCTGCGGACGGTGCGCTCGACCGGCCGCACGACGCCGGCCGAGCGGGCGGTGGCCGCCTGACCCGGGTCTCGACTCGACCCCGGCGTGAGATGCGGACCATGGCGAGTTGTCGCGCTCCCCGCAGCGATGACGCGCATCTCGCGGAGGTTCCGCTGGACCGCGGGCTCCCGCACCGAGGCGCTCGCACGTCGCGGCGGGGTCGGGGCCGGCGTCGGCGGGTCACTCACCGGCAGTTCGACGCCCGGGCGTTCGCGCGGTGCGGTGCGGTGCGGGGCGGCGTCGGTGACGGAGCCGCCGAGATGCGGTTCAGCGGGAGCTGTCGATCACCCGAGCCCGCTGTGCTGCATCTCGGCGGGGATCAGGCCGCCGGCGGTTCGACGCCCAGGCAGGTCCGGGCTGCGGCGAGGCGTCCCGCCCGGCGCGCGGCCAGCAGCCCGGCCAGGTCGGCCAACTCGGCCGGATCGGCGGGACCGGACGTCGGCATGTCACGACGGTAGGCCCGCGTCGTTTCGGCGCGCACCGCAATCAGGGGTAGGCGAGCGTCTCGTAGTCCGCCCAGTCGGGGAACGGCCCGCCCGCGAGGTGGGCGGTGAGCCGGTCGATGTACCAGTGCCAGCCCGGCCCGACGTCCGATGTGGAGTACTGCCTCGGCACGATCTGCCGGAAGTCCAGCACGGTCCCGTCCGCCGACGGCGTCAGCTCGACCGTGATGTCCCACGGGTCGTCGCCCTCGACGAGGACCCGCAGCCGCCGGTGCTCGTCGCACTCCAGGATCCGGACCGGATGTGGTGGACCGCCGCCGTCCTCCGCGCTCGTCAACGTCAGCTGGACCACTGCGCCGGGCCGGGCGTCGCCGGTGAACGAGCCGTACCAGCGGGCGAGGCGGTCGGACTCGGTCAGCGAGGCCCACACGGTCTCCGGCGGGTCCGGGTAGGTGCGTCGGAACGCGACCACGTCCCGGTCGCCCTCCCGTTCGATCGTCCCCATCGGACTGTCCACGCCGGTCACGACGGGACCACCGTGTACTGGGCGGTGGCGGCCACGACGGAGGCGGCGATCTGCTCCTCGGTGGCCAGCCCCGACTCCCGGACGGCGGTCTCCCACCGCGGGATCGACCCGCCGTTGAACTCCAGCATCTCGGGCGAGTCCGGGTCGCCGATCGTGGTGCCGGACACGTGGGCCCCGAGACCGAGCAGGGCACCGTCCCAGCCCGGGCCGACGTAGAGCGCGCCGCTGCCGTCCGGCACGAACGCGAGCGGCACGGCGTGCTCGAGCGTGAGGACGGTCGCGTCGCCGTCCGGGGCGAGATCCAGCGTCACGACGCTGTCCGGCCCGCCCCACGTCAGCACGAGCCTCGACGGCCGGTCGCAGACGCGGATCTCGCCGTCCGCGTTGCCCTCGGTCGTGAAGTGGCCGCCGACGCGCAGGTCGCCGGACACCGGCAGGAACCAGCGCGCGATCCGCTCCGGGTCGGTCAGGGCGTCCCAGACGTCCTCCACATCGGACGGATATCGGCGTTCGAGCCGGACCGCGAGGTCGTCGCCGGGGGCGTGCACGCGCCGCCGGATCGCGTCCAGCTCGGCGATGATGTCGATCATTCGGAGGCCTTCCGTTCGGACGCGGGATCGGTGTCGGGGGATGCGCGCCGTGCCCGGCGCCCGCGGGCGAGCTCGGTGCCGAGTGCGTCGAGGCGCTGCGACCAGAACGCGCGCAGGCCGGCCAGCCACTGCTCGGCCTCGCCCACGCCGGTCGGGTCGACGGAGTAGATGCGCCGGGTCCCTTCCGCGCGGACCGCAGCGAACCCGTTGTCCCGCAACACTCTCAGGTGCTGAGAGACGGCCGGCTGGGTGATCCCGAACTCCGCCGAGATCACCTCGACCACCTGGCCCGAGGTGTGCTCCCCGGTGGCCAGCAGCTCGAGGATCCGGCGGCGCACCGGGTCGCCGAGGACGTCGAAGGCGTGCACACCTCTAATGCTAAGCACAAAATTATATAAGTCAAGATTTCTGAACATTGCGGCTTGACGGGAAGGTTCATTGGTCCCATGGTTAGTTACATGAGTAATGAACCAACGGACTTGCCGAGGCGGTCGCCGTGAGGGACGACGGGCGCCCGCTCTTCCTCCAGATCGCCGAGCAGATCGCCACGTCGGTCGTCGACGGCACGTACCCGGAGGAGACGCAGGTGCCCTCCACCAACGAGCTGGCCGCGTTCCACCGCATCAACCCCGCCACCGCCGCCAAGGGCCTCAACCAGCTGGTGACGGACGGGGTGCTCTACAAGAGACGAGGGATCGGGATGTTCGTCGCCGAGGGCGCGCGTACCCGCCTGCTGGAGAGCCGCCGGGAGGACTTCTCCCGCCAGTTCATCGCTCCGCTGGTCACCGAGGCGCAGAAGCTGGGCATCGACGCGGAGCAGCTCAAGAAGATGATCGACGTGTGGGGGGAAGAGGAATGACCGGGTCGACCGATGTCGTCGCGATGCACGGCGTCACCAAGCGCTACGGCGCGTTCACCGCGCTCGACGACGTGAGCGTCCGGCTGCAGGAGAACCAGATCCACGGCCTGCTCGGTCGCAACGGCGCTGGCAAGACCACGATGATGCAGATCCTGACCGCGCAGAACTTCGCGACGGCGGGCCTGATCGAGGTGTTCGGCGAGGAGCCCTACGAGAACGCGGGCGTGCTGAGCCGGACGTGCTTCATCCGCGAGGCACTGAAGTACCCGGACAACTACGTCGTCCGGCACGCGCTGCGCGCGGCGGAGATGGTGTACCCGAACTGGGACGCCGCGTTCGCCGAGACCCTGGTCGGGGAGTTCGGGGTCCCGGTGAAGCGCCGCATCAAGAAGCTTTCGAGGGGCCAGCTCTCCGCCGTCGGGGTGATCATCGGACTCGCCTCGCGGGCGCCGCTGACGTTCTTCGACGAGCCGTACCTCGGCCTGGACGCCGTCGCCCGACAGCTGTTCTACGACCACCTGCTCGCCGACTACGCGGAGAACCCGCGCACGGTCGTGCTGTCCACGCACCTGATCGACGAGGTGTCCGACCTGATCGAGCACGTCGTCCTGATCGACAACGGCAAGGTGCTGATCGACGAGGACTCGGACGTGCTGCGCGGCCGCGCCGTGACCGTGACCGGGCCGGCCGAGGCGGTCGAGCGGTTCGCCGTCGGTCACACCGAGCTGCACCGCGAGAAGCTGGGGGGCTTCCTGCGGGTCACGCTGTCCGGTGCGGTTCCGGAGCCCGCGCTCGGAACGCAGGGCCTGGAGTTCGAGCCCGTCTCGCTGCAGCAGCTCGTCGTCCGCACCACCCAGCAGAACCACGGATCCGACGACGGGCTGGTCGTCGCCTCCTCGAACCGGAAGGTCTCGTCATGACCACCGCGATCGCCGCGACCGCGGCTCCCGCGCAGAACCGCGTGCTGACCGCCGCCCGTCTGAACCTGGTCGGCGCCTGGGGCAGGCTCGCCATCCCGTGGATGGTCGTCGGTGCCGCGTTCTTGATCAACCTGCTGATCTTCGGCTTGATCCGCGCGAACACCGACGACGGTGACCCGGGAGTGACCGGCGCGCTGGCCGCCCTGTACTTCGCCGTCGCGGCGGCCCACCTGCAGACCATGACCCAGACGTTCCCGTTCGCGCTCAGCCTGGGAATCACCCGTCGCCACTTCTATCTCGGCACCGGCCTGGTCGTGCTCGGCGAGAGCATCCTGCACGCGATCGGGCTGACCGTGATGCTGGCGATCGAGAACGGGACCGGCGGGTGGGGGATCGACCTGCGGTTCTTCGGCGTGGGGTTCCTCGTGCAGTCCAACCCGTTCGCGCAGGTGGCGGTTTACGGCGGGCCGCTGCTCGCGCTCGGGTTCATCGGGATGATGGTCGGGACACTGTTCAAGCGCTGGGGCCAGCTCGGCCTGTACGCGGCCGCGATCGGCACGACGCTCGTGCTGGGCGGCCTGGTCGCCCTCGTGACCTGGCAGCAGTGGTGGGGCTCGGTGGGCACGTTCTTCGCCACGACGCCGATGATCCAGCTCGCCGCGCTCTACCCGTTGGTGATCGCCGTGCTGGCCGCGTTCGGGGGATTCCTGTTGGTGCGCAAGGCGACGCCGTAGCCGTCAGGACGTGGAGGACCCGGCCGTCGAGGGGGCGGCCGGGTCCTCCTCGTTGTCCAGCACGACGTCGGCCCGCCGGTCCGTCCCGGCGAGGCCGGCTTCCTGTGCGCGCCATCGTTCGCGGAACGGCGCGTAGACCTCCCAGTCGTCACGGGCCCGCAGTCGTCGCTCCCGTTCCCCGGCCGGCACGTCCACCCAGACCAGCAGCGACGTCGTCGGAGCAAGGACCGGCGACCCCGCTCCACAGCCCTCCAGCACGACGACCGGGGCGGCTGCGACGCTGCGGACGGGGCCGGGTGCGCCCGCGTGCCAGTCCCATGTGGGCGGTCGTAGGTCACGGCCGTGGGCGAGCGGCTCCGCGATCGCGATGCGCGCCAGCTCGATCGCCGCGGCCAGGCCGTCCCAGCCGGGCGTGATCTCCTCCAGCGTGAGCAGCGGGGCACCGAGCCGGTCGGCCAGCCGCCCGGCGAGCGTCGACTTCCCGGACCCGGAGTACCCGTCGACGCCGACGAGCCGGTTCCCGGCCGGGCCGGGTCCCGCGGACCGGACCAGCGCGACGACGTCGTCGGTCCACTCCGGACGGTCCGCGACGCGGATCCGGTTCACGCCCCGGGCGTGACGACGACCTTGACCTGCGCCGGGTCGGGGGACAGCGCGGTGCCGACGTCGTCCAGGCCGACGTGCGAGGTGACGAGCCGGTCCAGCTCGATCTCCCCGGACGCGGCCAGCGCGACGGCGGCGGGCCACGTGTTCGCGTAGCGGAACGTGCCGGTCAGCGAGATCTCCCGGGACTGCATGGCCGACACCGGGAGCGTCATCTCGTCGGCGCCCATGCCGACCAGCGTCACCGACCCGCCCGGTCGCACGGCCGCGATCCCGGCCGTCACCGCGGGCGGCGCGCCGGAACAGTCCAGGAACGCGTCGACCTCGCGGTCGAGCGTCGTCGCGCCGGGGTCGACGGTCTCGCCGACGCCGTAGCCGGCGGCGAACCGGCGCCGCCCGGCGTCCGGATCGGAGATCACGACGCGGGTGGCGCCGCGGACCTGGGCGACCCGGGCCACGAGCAGACCGATCGGTCCGGCACCGGCGACCAGGACGTGCGAGCCGAGCCCGGTGCCGGCCTTCGCGTTCGCCCACAGCGCGACGGACAGCGGCTCGAGAAGGGCGGCCGCGTCGTCGGACACGGAGTCCGGTACCGGGTGCGCGAAGTCGTCGGCGATCGCGACGTACTCCGCGAACGCCCCGTCCACCGGAGGGGTCGCGAAGAACACGATGTC
This sequence comes from Pseudonocardia endophytica, assembly GCF_004339565.1. Taxonomy (GTDB): domain Bacteria; phylum Actinomycetota; class Actinomycetes; order Mycobacteriales; family Pseudonocardiaceae; genus Pseudonocardia; species Pseudonocardia endophytica. Next base: position 2,983,758 of record NZ_SMFZ01000001.1, on the reverse strand, counting down.
CGGGCACAGGTTGTAGCGGCCCTCGTGGCACCAGCGGCAGCGACGGCACGGCACGCCGGGCTCGAGCGACACCCGCTGCCCGGTCCGCGAGGGGTCGACGCCCTCGCCGACGGCGACGATCCGCCCGGCCGGTTCGTGCCCGAGCACCATCGGCTCCCGCACGACGTACTTGCCGATCCGTCCGTGCCGGTAGTAGTGCACGTCGGAGCCGCAGGTGCCGACGGCGCTGATCCGGACGAGCACCTCACCGTGAGCCGGGCTCGGGACCGCCCGCTCGCGGACCTCGAGCTCGCCCGCTCCACGGAGCACGCTGCATCGCATCGACTCGGGTACGTCGGTCACCGTGGCGACCGTACCGGCGGTGCGCCGGGTGGACACGGCACCCGCCCGACCGATTGACTGACCGCGACCTCTCCACGTGCAGAAGGGCGCCGATGGGCACGGGCATCGAACGGCCGGCCGTCACCGGCTTCCATCATGTGTCGGCGGTCGTGTCGGACGTCGAGACCAGCGCGACCTGGTACCAACGGGTGCTCGGGTTGCAACGTCTGCCTGCCACGTTCCCGCACCACGGCGAGGGTCCGTGGGACCGCGACGGTGCCGCCCTGCTCCTGGACACCACGACCGGCGTGATGATCGAGCTACGACGCGGGGACGGGACGCCCGCGCACCTCGCACACGTCGCGTTCGGGGTCGCCGACCGCGCGACGCTCGAGGGATGGGCGGCCTGGCTGGACACGCTCGGCGTTGCGCACGACGGCGTCGCGGACCGCACGGAGCCGACCGACTACGCGACGCTCGAGTTTCACGACCCGGACGGGATCGCGCTGGAGTTCATCCACTTCCCGCGGGTGTGATCTCCGGCTCCACGCAGACGAGCCCCCACGGCGTGTCCCGCACGCGCGTCATGACGACCGTCGCGCGTCGTGACCCGGTCAGGCGGAGCTTGCGGACCAGCGCGTCCACGTCGCCCGCCAGCCCGCGGCGGCGGACGTCCACGGAACCGACGTCGAGCGCCCGCAGCCGGGCGGGCAGCCGTTTCTGGTCCCACGGGGCGGAGTCGATCACCTGCAGCGTGCGGGCGAACGGCGTCGCGACGGGCGCGTCGCCGGTCAGGAACGCGATCCTCGGGTCGATCTTCGACGTGCCGGTGCGCCGCGCCAGTTCGGACACCAGACCGGCGCGGGTGACGGCCGGGTTCGGGTCCAGCAGGTAGCCGCCGGGATCGACGACGCGGACGTCCGGATCGCCCTCCGGCGGGTCCGGGTCCCCGGTCAGCGTGTGCGCGTCGGGCGCGACCGGCGCGGGCCCGGTCGGCGGCAGCACGCTGGCCCTCACCCGTGGCCCGGCGAGCGCCGGGGACCACAGCACGGCCTCCTTGATGTCCCGTCCGAGCGACAGGAACTCGATCTCCCAGCCGTCCGGGACGACGTCGTGCGCGATACCGGGGGCGGCCTTGATGCCGACGGCGCCGACCCGCCCGGCCAGCGCCAGGCACCAGTCCAGCGGCGGCTCGCTCTCGCCGGTGGCCATCCGGCCACGCTCGCCCCGTCGTGCCGGGTCGACGAACACGCCGCTCGCGCCGTCCAGGGGTGCGTCCCGGACGTCGGACTCGAGGGTCCGGACGTCGACTCGGTACGCCTCGGCGTTGCGCGCGGCCATCCACAGGTGGACCGGGTCCCGGTCGACGCCGAGCACCGGGTGGTCCGCTCCGAGCGCGACGAGGTCGCCGCCGATCCCGCAGCACAGGTCGACCAGGGGCGCACCGGCCGGGAACCGCCCGGCGCGATGCCGTGCGACCGCCTCGGACGACGCCTGCTCCAGCCCGTCGCGGGTGAGGAACAGGTCCGCGGCCCGGCTGAACTTGGCCGCCGCCCGGCCGCGCAGCTCTGCCTGCCCGAGCGCGTCCACCACGAGGTCGGCCGGGTACCGCGTGCGCAGCTCCGTGCCCAGGCGCAGCGCCGGCTCCGCGGAGCGGGCGACCAGCTCGTCGAGCAGCGCCCGGCCCTGCGGTGTGCGCAGCGCCTCGTAGCGGTCCATCACGGCCGATTCTCCCGGGCGTCGCCGGGGGAGGATGCGGGGCATGGCCATCGCGGATGCCTGGGTCGTCGCCGGACCGCCGGGTTCCGGCAAGAGCACCGTCTCCGACGAGCTGTTGTCGCTGCTCACGCCGACGCCTGCCCTGCTGGACAAGGACACGCTCTACGGCGCGTTCGTCGCCGCGACGCTCGCCGCCGCGGGCCGCGACCCCGGCGAGCGCGAGGGCGAGTGGTACGACGAGCACGTCAAGATCCACGAGTACGGCGGCATGACGGCCGTCGCGCGGGAGATCCGGTCGCACGGGTGCCCGGTGCTGCTGTCCGGGCCGTTCACCGGACAGATCCGTTCGATGGACCGCTGGCGGTCCTGGGTCGACGAGCTCGGCGGACCCCGGGTGCGACTGGTGTGGGTCCGCACCGACTCCGCGTCGCTCCGGCACCGCCTGGAGAGCCGCGGCTCGCCCCGGGACACCGGCAAGCTGGATGCGTTCGACGTGTTCGTGGCCCGTATGCGGCCGGAGGAACCACCGCCCGTCGAACACGTCGAGATCGACAACCGCCTCGGAGCGCCTCCGCTGTCCGAGCAGGTCAGCGAGCGTTGCGGTTGAGCCGGGACCTACTCGTCCCTACTTGAGGGGCGCGATCTTCGTGACGCTCAGGGTCGGCACCGTCATCTGCCCGCCCATCGTCGTCGTGTAGGTGTACGGCTGGCCCACCACGACCTCCGCGCGGAAGGTGTCGCCGTTGACCACGTCGGACAGCGTCGAGACGTCTCCGGTGAGAAAGGTGTTCGTCTCGTACTCGTACTCGTTCTGCTGGCGGACGCCGTCGACGTTCGCGCGGAACGAGTCGGTGCCGGTGGCGGCGTCGAACTGCGTGACCGTGCCGTAGACCACGATCGACTCTCCGATGTGGGCGGTGGGGTCCTTCGCGATCTTCTGCCAGTCACGAGCGGTGATGGTGCGTGCGGGTGCCGGTGGCGGAGGCGGTGCCGTCGTCGGCTGCGCGACCGGTGCCGTCGACACCGGGGGCGCGGACGGCGTGGGTGATGCGCTTGCCGGAGTGGAGCTCGTCGACGCACCGACGGAGGCGACCGTCAGACTCGCGATCATCGCCAGGGCCGCGACGCCGCCGCCGACCGCGGCGAGGACCCGCCCCGACCGCCGGATGTAGCCCGCGATGCCGAGGCCGATCGCCACGAGGCCGAGCAGGAACCCGATGGCCGAGCCGAACAGACCGAACAGGAGCCCGATGGCGGCAGTGATCAGCGCGGCCAGGCCGAGGCCGATACCTCGCTTCGGCAGGTCCGGCCGGGGTCCCCGGGCGGACGGTGGGCCGGCCCACTGGGGCGGGATCTGTGGGTGGTTCCAGTAGGGCCCGGTCTGCGGGTGGCCCCACTGAGGTCCGGTCTGCGGGTGGTTCCACTGAGGCGGAGCCGTCGGGGGTCCCCACTGAGCGGGGATCTGCGGGGTCGCACGGATATCGGGTCGACCGGTCGGCTCGGCGCTGTGGCGGGGGATCTGCGGCGTGGTCACGCTAGTGTCTCGGCTGAACGGCCGAGTCGTTGCTGCGCGATCGGACGGATCCCCAGAACTGACTAGCCCAGCGCCTGGAAGATCGGGCGGAGCAGGTCAGCGAGCGTTGTGGAAGATGATCCCCAGGACGTTGCGCTCGCCCGAGTGCACGGCGCTCACGCCGTGGCGCATCTGCACGCGGTGGTACCCGCGGCTGCCCCGGCGCGGCCGCTGCCGCACCGGGAAGATCACCGCCTGACCCTGCTCCGGGCGCAGGACCGTCGGGCGTGACTGCTGGCGTGGCCGCTGCTCGACGAACACGCTCTCGCCGCCGGTGAAGTCCACGTCCGGCCGGGACAGCATCACGAGGAACTGCAGCGGGAACACGAGGTCGCCGTACACGTCCTGGTGCAGGCAGTTGTAGCCGCCGGGGCCGTAGCGGAGCACGAGCGGGGTCGGCTTGTGCTGGCCGGCGTCGGCGCACTCGGCGACGTAGTCGGCGTGCGTGTCCGGGAACCGGCCGGGCTCACCGAGTGCGGTGTTCCAGCCGTTCGCGACGCGCGCCAGGTGCGGGTACACGCGCTCCCGCAGCTCCTGGACGAGCGGGGGCAGGGGGTCGGCGAAGTAGCGGTAGCGGCCGATGCCGAACGACACCCGTTCCATCTGGACGGTGCTGCGGAAGCGGGCGTCGTCGTCGAACATCGCCGTGATCTCGTCGCACCGGTCGCGGGACAGCAGTGGCGGGGTGGCCGCGACGCCGTCGTCGTCCAGGCGGGCGCCCAGCGCGTCCCAGTCCAGGTCGTCCAGGGCGGGGACGTCGGCCGTCGTCATGCGCGTCATGGTGGTCCGAACACCACGCCGGCGCCACGGGTTGCAGGCGCCCCCGCCGTCGGAGGAGAGCTCCTCTCGTGCGGCGGCGACGTCGGGCACGGGTCTGCGGCGTTGACACGGAGTGATCGCGAACGTTGTATCCGATACGTGTTCTCCCGCTTGTTGATCGCCAATCGGGGCGAGATCGCGATCCGGATCGCGCACGCCGCCGTCGAGCTCGGTGTGACTCCGGTCGGCGTGTACGCCACCGACGACGCGGACGCCCCGCACGTGTCCGCCGTCGACGAGCCCGTCGCACTGGCCGGATCCGGGCCTGCCGGCTACCTCGACGTCGACGACGTGGTGCGCGCCGCCCGCGAGGCTGGGGCCGACGCCGTGCACCCGGGTTACGGGTTCCTGTCCGAGAACGCGACGTTCGCGCGGGCGTGCGCGGCGGCTGGGATCACGTTCGTCGGGCCGTCGCCGGAGGTGCTGGACGCGTTCGGGGACAAGACCCGTGCCCGCGAGCTGGCGCGGGAGGCGGGGGTGCCGCTGCCGCGCGGGACCGACGGTCCGGTCGACGCCGCGGGTGCGGCCGCGTTCGCGCGCACGGTGCCTGCCGTGATGCTCAAGGCCGTCGCGGGTGGCGGTGGACGGGGGATGCGGGCGGTCACGTCCGGCGACCCGGACGAGGTCGCCGCGGAGCACGCCCGGTGTGCGTCCGAGGCGCTCGCCGCGTTCGGCGACGACCGCGTCTACGCCGAGGAGCTGCTGACCGGCGCGCGGCACGTCGAGGTGCAGGTGGTCGGCGACGGCAGCGGTGCCGTCGTCGCGCTCGGTGAACGGGACTGCTCCGTGCAGCGGCGGAACCAGAAGGTCGTCGAGATCACCCCGGCGCCAGGGCTCGATCCCGGCGTCCGCGACGAGCTGCGGTCCGCCGCGGTGCGGCTGGCGGAATCCGTGCAGTACGCCGGGCTCGGCACCGTCGAGTTCCTCGTCAGCTCGACGGGAATCTCGTTCCTCGAGGTCAACCCGCGTCTGCAGGTCGAGCACACGATCACCGAGGAGGTCACCGGCGTCGATCTCGTGGCGACCGGGATCCGGATCGCGGCGGGCGCGACGCTGGACGAGGTCCGTCCGTTCGGCGATCCCGTCGGCGCCGCCGTGCAACTGCGGATCGTCGCCGGGTCGGCGGGCGGGCTCACGGCGTGGTCCCTGCCGGCCGGGCGCGGCATCCGGGTGGACGGCGCCGGTTACCGCGGCTACCACGTGAGCCCGCGCTACGACCCGCTGCTCGCCAAGCTCGTCGTCCACGACCGGGGCGGCGATCTCGCCGTACTTGCCGCCCGCGCGGCACGGGCGCTGTCCGAGTGCCGGATCGAGGGCGTCGCGACGAACCTCGACGAGCTGGCCGGGATCGTCGCGACTCCCGCCTTCGTGCGCGGTGAGCTGACCACGTCGTTCCTCGACGACCACGCCGGCGAGATCGGTGCGGCCCACCGCCCACGCCGGTACGGCTCCGATCCCGGCTCCACCGATCCCGGGCCGGGCGATGCGACCGGCGGATCGCCCGACGACGCCGGACTCGTCCGGGCCGCGGGTGCCGGGACGGTCGTCAGCGTCGACGTCTCGGTCGGCGACAAGGTCGCGGCCGGAGCCGCGCTCGTCGTGCTCGAGGCGATGAAGATGGAGCACGTCGTCGCGGCACCGTCCTCCGGGACGGTGACCGAGATCGTCGTGACGCCGGCGGAGACGGTCGACGCGGGCGGGGTGCTCCTCGTCCTCGATCGATCCGAAGTGGACGACACGTCCGATGGCGTGGGCGAGGCCGTCGACCTCGACACCGTCCGTGCCGACCTCGCGGACGTGCGCGCCCGGCACGAGCGAGGCCTGGACGCCGCCCGTCCGGACGCCGTCGCGAAGCGGCACGGGCGCGGTCTGCGCACGGCCCGGGAGAACCTCGCCGACCTCTGCGACGACGGGTCGTTCGTCGAGTACGGACCGCTCGCGATCGCCGCGCAACGGCGCCGTCGCAGCCTTGACGACCTCGTCGAACGCACACCGGCCGACGGCATGCTGGCCGGGACGGCGACGGTCAACGCGGACCTCGTCGGCGAGGAGAACGCGCGCGTCGCCGTCATCGCCTACGACTACTCCGTGCTGGCGGGCACCCAGGGGGCCACGAACCACCGCAAGAAGGACCGGATCTTCGAGCTGTGCGCGCGGCGCGGACTGCCGCTCGTCGTCTACGCCGAGGGCGGCGGCGGGCGCCCCGGCGACACCGACGGCGCGTGGGCGTCCATGTTGGACGTCCCTGCGTTCGAGCTGGTCGCGAAGCTGTCCGGGACGGTGCCACTGGTGAGCGTCGTCGCGGGTCGGTGCTTCGCGGGCAACGCCGCGCTCGCCGGGATCTGCGACGTGATCATCGCCGTCGAGGGGGCGAACCTCGGCATGGGCGGTCCGGCCATGATCGAGGGCGGTGGTCTCGGCGTCGTCGCGCCGGAGGACGTCGGTCCGATGTCGACGCAGGTCCCGAACGGCGTCGTCGACGTGCTGGTGCCCGACGAGGCGGAGGCGACCCGTGTCGCGCGGCAGTACCTGTCGTACTTCCAGGGGCCGGTCGCGGACTGGGAGGCGCCCGACCCGCGCACGTTGCGCCACGCCGTCCCGCCGAACCGCCGCCGGGTCTACGACGTGCGCGTCGCGATCGACGGGGTCGCCGACGTCGGGTCCGTGCTGGAGCTGCGCCGCGGGTTCGCCCCGGCCATGATCACCGCCCTGGTCCGGGTCGAGGGCAGGCCGATGGGTCTGATCGCAAACGACCCGACCCACCTCGGCGGCGCGATCGACGTGGACGCCGCGGACAAGGCCGCCCGGTTCCTGCAGCTCTGCGACGCGTTCGGCCTCCCGGTGATCTCGCTGTGCGACACGCCGGGGTTCATGGTCGGGATCGAGTCCGAGGAGCAGGCCGCCGTCCGGCACGTCAGCAGGCTGTTCGCGGTCGGGGCGAACCTGTCCGTGCCGATCGGGTTGGTCATCCTGCGCAAGTGCTACGGCCTCGGCGGGCAGGGCATGTGCGGCGGATCGCTGAAGGCGGCCGCGTTCGCCGTGGCGTGGCCGACCGGGGAGCTCGGCGGGATGGGCCTGGAGGGAGCGGTCCGGCTCGGTTACCGGAAGGAGCTGGACGCCGCGGACGACCCCGCCGCGCTGTTCGACGAGCTCCTCGCGGCCGAGTACGAGAAGGGCAAGGCCGTCTCGACCGCGCAGGTGTTCGAGATCGACGACGTGATCGACCCGGCCGACACCCGGCGCTGGATCGCGGCATCGTTTCCGCAGCTCAGCGCCGGTGTGAAGGCCGGGAACGTCCGGCCGTTCGTCGACACCTGGTGACCGACACGGTCGTGTTCCGTCACACCTCTAACGGGTATCACTTCTGACTCGCAGTCCACATGCGTGTCTAGCGTCGCTTCTGCATCATCGGTCACATACCGAACGGGGGCGGTCACGGTCATGAGGCGCGTACGCACGGTCACCGGCGTGGCGGTACTGGTCACCGGCGCGATGCTGGCCCTCGCGGGGAGCGAGCTGGCCAGGGCGGATCCGTCCTCGTCGCCGTTCCCGCCCGCCGTCGTGGCCGCCGCACCCGCGCCGGCGGCGATACCGATGGCCGAGGCGCAGGCCGCACCGGTGGCGGACGATCCGGATCCGGTCTCGGAGCCCGCACCGGCGGCATCGAGCCCGGCGGAGCCGAGGGACTCCGAACCTGGCTCGACACCGGCTGGTCGCAAGCCGGCTGATCCCGAGCCGGCAGATCCCGAGCCGGCAGATCCCAAGCCTGCTGATGCCGTGCCGGCGGATCCCGAGCCGGCAGATCCCACGACCGCCGATCCGAAGCTCGCTGATCCCGAGCCGGCCGATCCGAAGCCCGCCGAGCCGACGAAGCCGGAGGACCCGGCGGCCGCCGAACCGAAGAAGGCGCCCGCCGTCCCGACGACCGCCGCCGAGCGCTACGACTGGGGCGCGCCGCTCCCCGGCTCCGACGAGTTCACCTACACCGGCCCGCCGGACCCCGCGAAGTGGAACGTGGCGGGCGAGTGCTGGGCGGGCCACGCGGGCAACGGCGGCCGCTGCGCCAGTCGCTCCACGGTGGACGGATCGAAGCTGGTCCAGACCGGACTCGCGAACGGGAACAGTGCGTGGCTCGGGAGCAAGACCTCGCAGCGGTACGGCCGGTGGGAGGCGCGCGTGCGGTCCACGGCCACCGGACCGGACAACGGCAGGCAGTACCACCCGCTGCTGATCGTCTGGCCGACGTCGAACCGCTGGCCGCAGGACGGCGAGTACGACTTCCTGGAGAACGGTGCGCCCGGCCAGGACTGCGCGGAGAGCTTCATCCACTACCCGCACGACCCGGGCGCGGTGCAGCAGGAGTTCGCGAAGGAGAAGAAGTGTGGCGCGCCGCTGACCCAGTGGCACAACGTCGCGTTCGAGTGGACGCCGGACCACGTGCGCGGCTACATCGACGGCAAGCAGTGGTTCGACTACTCCGGCGGAGCCGGCGGGAGCCGCAGGAACATCCAGGACATGCCCGCGGGGCATCTGACGATCCAGCTGGACAACTTCTTCGGCGGGAACATGCAGCCCGCCACGTACGAGGTGGACTGGGTGCGCATCTACAAGCTGCCCTGACGACCTGCGTCCGGCGGGGAGCCGATCGACCTCGCGGTGCGCGTCGACTTCCTTGACCACGGCACGGCCGACGCCATGATCGTGGACGCGTGATGCGCGATCTGCGGGGATGCGGCGAGGTGTTACCTCTGGTAACGTTACCGGCGGTAACATCGAAGCCGTCCTCTTGTGAGGTGTGAGCGATGACCGTCACCGACGACCAGGCCGCGCACGACACCGCGACCCGCCTGCTCCGCTCGTCGGAGCAACTGTCGTTCGATCCGGCCAAGCAGGTCGACTGGGAGACCCCGCTCGACAAGGACCACCACGGCACCAGTCCTGAGTGGAGCACGCTCTACGGGACGTCCTACTGGGACGAGATGACCGACGCCCAGCGCAAGGAGCTGACCCGCCACGAGGCGGCGTCGGTGGCCAGCACGGGCATCTGGTTCGAGATGATCCTGCAGCAGATGGTGCTGCGGGACTTCTACGCGAAGGACCCGACGGACCCCGAGTTCCAGTGGGCGCTGACCGAGATCGCCGACGAGTGCCGGCACTCGATCATGTTCGCCCGCGGCGCGACGAAGCTCGGTGCGCCCGCGTACATCCCGCGGCGCACGGCCGTCGAGCTCGGACGGATCTTCAAGACCGTGGCGTCCGGTGAGGCGGCCTACGCGTCGATCCTGGTCGCCGAAGAGGTCCTCGACGTCATGCAGCGCGACTGGATGCGCGACGAGCGCGTCGCCCCGTTCGTGCGGACGATCAACGACATCCACGTCGTCGAGGAGTCCCGGCACATGAAGTTCGCCCGGGAGGAGACGAAGGAGAGGATGAAGGGCTCCGGCTGGCTGCGGCGCCAGATCAACGCCGTCAGCGTCGCCGGGGCGGCCTACTTCATCGTCACCAGCATGTGGAACGACAAGATCTACGCCAACGCCGGGCTCGACGAGCAGCGGGCGCTGCGCGAGAAGAAGGACAACGAGCATCACAAGGCGCTGCTGCGCAGCTCCTGCGCCGGGCTGATGGAGTTCCTCGCGTCCTGCGGGCTGCTCACGAAGCCGGCTCTCTGGTTCTACAAGCGCGCCAACCTGATCTGACGCCGGGACACGAGGGCGATGGCGTTCGCGATCACGCAGACCTGCTGCACCGACGCGTCCTGTGTGGCGGCGTGCCCGGTCAACTGCATCCACCCGACTCCGGACGAGGCGGAGTTCGGCACGACCGACATGCTCTACATCGACCCGCGGGCGTGCATCGACTGCGGGGCGTGCGCGGACGCCTGCCCGGTGGACGCCGTGTTCCCGGTGGAGAAGCTGACGGCGTCGCTGGCCGAGTACGCCGAGGTCAACGCCGCATTCTACGACGGCAAGCCGGTCGCCGGGCAACGCGCAGAAGGGTCACCGCTGTTCCACTCGTGGGATCCGCCGCAGTTCCGGCGGAGCCTCCCGTCGGACATACGTCCGTTGGACGTGGCCGTCGTCGGGACCGGCCCGGCCGGCATGTACGCCGCGCAGGACCTGTTGCTGCACACCAGCTCCCGCGTGACGCTCTACGACCGGCTGGACACGCCGGGCGGGCTGGTCCGCTACGGCGTCGCGCCGGACCACCCGTCGACGAAGGCGATCGGGGGATCGTTCGCGCGCTTCCACGACCACCCGCGGGTCCGCATGCGGCTCGGCACGGAGGTCGGTCGTGACGTCACCGTCGACGAGCTGGCGTCCCGGCACGACGCGGTGATCCACGCCGTCGGCGCGTCCGGAGCCCGCGACCTGGGCGTCCCCGGTGAGGACCTGCCCGGCAACGTCGCGGCCGGGACCGTCGTCAGCTGGTACAACGGCCACCCCGACGTCGCGGCGTCCGCTGTGGACCCGACCGGCCGGGTCGTGATCGTCGGGACCGGGAACGTCGCGATCGACGTGGCGCGCATCCTGACCGCGGACCCGTCGGACCTCGCGGGGACGACGATCGCGCCGCACGCCCTGTCCGCGTTGGGGTCCCGCCCGGTGCGCGAGGTCGTGCTGCTGGCCCGCCGCGGTCCGGAGACGGTGGCGGCCACCGCGCCGGAACTGCGCGCGCTACTGCGACGGTCCGATGTGGACGTGGTGCTGGACACGCACGACCCGCGCGTCGAGAAGGCCGTCGGCGAGGCCGTGGCGGGCACGGCGAGCGCCCTGCTCGGTTCCGCGACGCACGAGCGCGTCTCCTACGCCTCGATCCCCGAGCGACCGCGGATCGTGTTCCGGTTCCTCGCCGCTCCGGAGCGGATCACCGGCTCGGGTCACGTCGACGGCGTCGTCGTCGACGGTGCGACGATTCCGGCCGATCTCGTCGTGCGCGCCGTCGGTCACCGCGGCTCACCCGTGCCCGGGCTCCCGTTCGACGAGGACCGCGGCACGATCCCGAACGACGCCGGCCGGGTGGCCGACCGCCCCGGTCACTACGTCGTCGGGTGGATCAAGCGTGGCCCGTCCGGCGGGATCGGCACGAATCGCACCGACGCCGCCGAGACCGTCGGTTCCCTGCTCGACGATGCGGTGGCCGGCCGACTCCCGACGCGCACCACGTCCGTCGGGTCCCGCCTCCGGGACCGCCTCCGCCTCCGCTGATCGCCGGACCGGCGCGGATCGGCGCCGTGTGTGGCACGGAACGTCGCCGGATCGCTGATCATGGGGAGCGCCGGCCGATGCCGGATCCCGGCGGCCCGGCCGGGAAGCCGGGTCGGCACCACCACGACGTGCCGCTCGACCAGGGGGTCGGCGATCGAGCGTGACGTTTCGGCGGTCGGAACCGCCGCAACCCGCCACTCGGTCACCGCAGGGGCGTCGAGCGTGACGGTGTGGCGGTCGCCCCGACCGTGGCGTCTCCGACCGTGGTCGGACGTCGGAGATCCGACCGTGCTCCGACGCGCGGGGGATGGGGGTGCGGGCATCGTCCACTCCCATGAGGGGATCATCTCGGAGCGTGGACGAACGCCGGCCGTCGGTGGTGGAGCGCTACGTCGAGTGGTGCCGGCGGAACCCGGTCGTCGTCGACGCGGTGCTCGCCGTGCTCGTCGCCCTGATCGGGATCGCTCTGGCGCGCAGCGCGTACAGCCCGCGGGTGCAGTGGGACCAGAGCACCGTCGTCGCGGTCGTGGCGGCCGCGCCGATCGTGCTGCGACGCCGGTTCCCGCTGCCGTCGGCGATCGTGACGGCGGTGATCGCGGCGGTCGCGCTGTCCGTCATCGGGGTCCGGGGCCTCGAGCTGCCGGTCCTGATCATGGGGTACTCGGTCGTCGTCTACGGGCCGCGGTGGGCCGGGCCGCTGATGGCCGGGGTGATGCTGTTCGGCGGGGTGCTGCCGTTCGCCGTCCGCGGCGGCGGCGCGGGAGCGCCCGCCGGTGTGCTGGTGTTCATGGTCGTCGTGTCCGTGCTGGTCGCGCTGTGCGTGTGGCTGGCCGGGGCGCTCCGGAGGGCCCGTCGCCGCTCGGTCGAGCAGCTGCGCGAGCGGGCCAGGCTCCTGGAGGAGGGGCGCCGTCAGGAGGTCCGGCTCGAGCTGCTCGCGGAACGGGCGCGGATCTCCCGCGAGGTGCACGACGTCGTCGCGCACTCGCTGTCCGGGATCATCGCCCAGGCCGACGGAGGGCAGTACGCCGCGACACGGGACCCCGGGCGGGCCGTCGACGTGCTCGCCGGCATCGCGACGACCGGGCGGGAGGCGCTGAACGACGTGCGTGGCCTGCTGGACATGTTGCGCGACACGGCCCCCGTGGACGACACCGCCGACGGCGGCCCGCAGCCCGGCGCGGACGACGTCCCGGCTCTCGTCGAGCAGGTCAGGGCCGGTGGCCTACCGGTCACGTTCGGGACGTCCGGCACCCCGGCCACGCTGACCACCGGCGCCGGCCTGGCCGTCTACCGCGTCGTGCAGGAGGCGCTGACGAACGTCGTCAAGCACGCCGGGCCGTCCACCCCGGCCCGCGTCGGGATGGACTGGGGCCGCGACGAGCTGACCGTCGAGATCCGCGACGACGGCGCGTCCGGGCCGCGGCCGACTCCACCGCGCGGAGGTCACGGGCTGGTCGGCATGCGCGAGCGGGCCGCGCTGCACGGCGGGTCCGTCGAGACCGGACCGAACACGGGCGGAGGCTTCACCGTCCGCATGCGACTCCCGTACGCCCGCACCGACCGCACCGTGAGGACCTGACGTGACCGACCCCGTGCGCCTGCTGCTCGTCGACGACCAGGAACTGGTCCGCGCCGGCTTCGCGATGGTGCTCGACTCGTGCGACGACCTCACCGTGGTCGCCCAGGCCGCCGACGGCGAGGACGCGCTGCGGGTGCTGGAGACCACGCCGGTGGACGTCGTGCTGATGGACGTCCGGATGCCGCGCCTCGACGGCATCGAGACCACCCGGCGTGCGCTGGAGACCCATCCGGACCTGCGGATCGTCGTGCTCACGACGTACGACCTCGACGAGTCGGTCACCGCAGCGATCGGCGCGGGCGCCAGCGGGTTCCTGCTCAAGGACGTCGCGCCGCAGGCCCTGATCGAAGCGGTGCGCACGGTGCACCGGGGCGACTCCGTCGTCGACCCGGTCTCCACCCGCCGCCTGCTGCGCCGCACCGCGCCGCTGCTCGCCGAGCCGGAACCGGACCGGCAGCAGCAGGCCGCCGTGCCTGGCGAGCTCACCCCGCGCGAGCGCGACGTGCTCGTCCTCATCGGACGCGGGCTGACGAACTCCGAGATCGCCGCAGAGCTCGTCGTGTCCGAGGCGACCGTGAAGACGCACGTCGGGCACGTGCTGGCGAAGACGCAGTCGCGGGACCGGGTCCAGGCCGTCGCGCTGGCGTTCCGGGCCGGCCTGGTCACCTGAGGCCCACTGGGCGACGATGCGGACGTGGACGGACCCGCGTGGATCGCGCCGATGCTGGCGACGGCCGGCCCGGTGCCCGGCGGCGACCGATGGGCTTTCGAGATCAAGTTCGACGGCATCCGCGCCGTCGCGGCCGCACGGGACGGGCGGCTGCGGCTGCGCTCGCGCAACGACAAGGACCTGACGGCGGGCTATCCGGAACTGTCCGAACTGGACCTCGGGCCGGGGCTGTTGCTGGACACCGAGGTCGTCGCGCTGGACTCGTCGGGACGGGCGGACTTCGGGCTGCTCCAGCAGCGGATGAATCTGACCCGGCCGTCCGCCGAGCTGCGGGAGCAGGTGCCGGTCACGCTCGTCGTGTTCGACCTGCTGCACCACGACGGCGAGGATCTCGTCCGGGTGCCGTACGAGCGGCGGCGGGAGGCGCTGCTCGAACTCGGCCTCGACGAGCACGGCGGGGTGTACGTGCCGCCGTCGTTCACCGGGATCTCCGGCGAGCAGATGCTGTCCGCCGTGGACGCCCAGGGACTGGAGGGCGTCGTGGCCAAGCGGCTCGACTCCCGCTACGAGCCAGGGCGACGCAGCAGGTCGTGGATCAAGACCCCGATCCGGCGCACCTGCTCGGTCGCGGTGATCGGCTGGACCCCGAGCGCGACGAGCGGGCGCCACCTGTCGTCGTTGCAGATGGCGGTGCCGGACGGATCGGGGGAGCTGGTCTACGCGGGCGACGTCGGTACCGGCTTCAGCCAGGCCACCCGCGACCGGCTCCGCGATCTGCTCGAGGAGCGCTCACGGCCGGACCCGCCGGTGCCGGTGGACGACCGCACCCACCGCTGGCGACCGGCCGGCCCGCTCGGCACCGTGCACTGGGCCGAGCCGGGTCTGGTGGGCGACATCCACTACCGCCAGTTCACCCGGGACGGGTCGTTCCGGCACCCGTCCTGGCACGGCCTGCGCCCCGACGTGGACCTCTCCGATCTGGAGCCGCCCACCTGACCCGCGTCGGCGGGGCCGGGGAGATGGGGGCCGTGCGGTGTCCGACAGGGTGATCGCCGACGGCGACGGCAGCACGGACGGGGAGGCCCGGCGACGGTGAGCTCCGGGGCACGGTCGCCCTGGTCGCGGGCGGCGAGAGCGGGACCGCGATGGTGACGTCATCGACGTCCGCCGTCGACGACGGCACGAGCGGCTGGCGCCACCGACGGCTCAGGTCCGCCAGCGCTGCTCGTACCGCTCCCGGGCGGCGGCGTTCGCGTCCTCGTGCGCCGCCTCCCGGACGGCGGCGGCGGTACCGACCGGGTAGCCGGCCTTCATCACGCGGTGCTCGGCAGACTCGGTCATGTAGGCCGCGGAGTAGAAGTAGCCGAGCAGGGCGCCGGCCAGCACGGCCAGCGCGCGGACGTACGGCGGGCTCGGGATGAACAGGAACAGCAGGATCCCGATCGGGAGCAGCTGCACGGTGGTGCGGGCGAGGTGGCGGAGCTGCCAGGTCCGCGCCGTCACGTCGTGCAGGACCCAGGTCCGGTGACGTGTCGGAAGGCCCGCGCCGAACACGTAGAGCACCCACCGCGCCGGGTTCGGCCGGATCCGCTCGTCCACTGTTTGCTCCCTAATTGTTGGTGCCCCAAGAGTGTACGATCCCTGGCGTGGAGGCCGCAGCGGGACGTGACGTGGATCTACTGCAGCTGGACCGTCAGGTGTGCTTCGGCCTGGCCGTCGCTGCCCGGAACGTGATCGCGCTCTACCGCCCGCTGCTGGAGCCGATGGGCCTCACGCACCCGCAGTACCTCGTGATGCTGGCGCTCTGGGAGCGGTCGCCGCGGTCGGTCGGTGAGCTGGCGACGGCGCTGGCGCTCGACCCCGGCACGCTGTCGCCGCTGCTCAAGCGGTTGGAGGCCGCCGGGCTGCTCACCCGTAGGCGAGTGCCGGGCAACGAGCGCAGCCTCGCCGTCTCGCTGACCGGCGAGGGCAGGGCGCTGCGGGCGCGGGCCGAGCTCATCCCGCCGGCGATCGTCGAACGCCTCGGGATGGAGCTCTCCGAGCTGGAGGATCTGCGCGGCGTCCTGGACCGGGTGATCGACGCCGCCAGGGGATGACGTGCCGGGGCGGGGCTACTTTGGGGCCATGGACCAGCAGATGGAGCCCGGGGCGGGCGACTTCGGGAGCGGCGCCGGTTTCCTACTGGGCGGCGAACCGCTGCCGCTGACCGTGCCGTCGCGGATCTACGTCTGCGGGATCACGCCGTACGACGTGACCCACCTCGGGCACGCTGCGACGTTCGTCTGGGCCGACGTGCTGGCGCGGGTGATCCGCATGACCGGCGGCCGGACCGTGGTGAGCCGCAACGTCACCGACGTCGACGACGTGCTGACCCGGACCGCCGTCGAACGCGATGTCGCCTACGACGAGTTCGGCCTGCGCCAGGAGTTCTGGTTCGACCGGACGATGGCCGACCTGCACGTGCGCCCGCCGGACCACGCACCGCGGGCACGCCACCACGTCCGGCACGTGATCGCGCTGGCGCAGGCCCTGGTCGCGACCGGTGCCGCGTACGAGCGTGACGGACACGTCTACTTCCGGGGTTCCGGCGTACCGGAGGCGGCCGGGCTGGACCGGGACACCGCGCTCGTGCTGGCGGCGGAGTACGGCGACGAGCCGGACGACCCGCGCCGTGACGACCCGTTCGACGTCGCGGTGTGGAAGCCCTCCGACGGGGTCCACCCGGCGTGGCCCAGCCCGTGGGGACCGGGGCGGCCGGGGTGGCACGCGGAGTGCGCTGCGATGGCCGCGGCCACGCTGGGCGGGGTGGTCGACGTGCTGGCCGGCGGCGCCGACCTCGCGTTCCCGCACCACGCCTACCAGTCCGCGATGGCCGCGGCCGCCACCGGCGCCGGCCTGTTCGCGCGGCGCGGCTTCCGGGTCGGGACGGTCCGGGTCGACGGGGTCAAGATGGCGAAGTCCACCGGCAACCTCGTCCTGGTGCAGGACCTCCTCGGGTCGGCGTCCGGCGCCGCGCTGCGGATGCTGGTGCTGGACAGGCGATGGGACGCGGAGTGGGACCACCGCCCCGCGGACGTCGCGTTCGCGATGCAGCGGCTCGAGGAGCTGTACGTGGCCGCGGGCCGCAAGACCGGATCGGACACGGCCGTCGCCGCGGTGCGGGACGCGCTGGTCACCGACCTGGACGTCCCGGCAGCCGTCGAGACCGCGCTCGCCGACGGCGGGGATGCCGCCCGGCTGGTCATCCGCACGCTGGCGCTGCAGTAGTCCGCTCCCGGAGGGTCGTACCTGCCGCAGGACCGGGCGGACGCGTCGCATTCGACCGGTCGGTCGGCACTCCGGGCCGATGCGTGCCCGTACTGTGGCGGGTGTGAGTCACGAGACGATCGCCAAGCGACTCGGTCGGCCACCGCTGACCGACCGCCACGCGTTGCTGGCGGCTGCCCGCGACATCGGGTTCGAGGGACTGACGGTCGGAGCGGTGACCGCCGCCGTCGGCGTCAAGTACTCGACGTTCTACCGGCACTTCCCGACGCTCGACGCGATGGTCGGTTCGCTGGTGGACCTGGTGTTCGAGAAGGAGCTCCAGCTGTCGGCACCCGGCGGTTCCTGGCAGGACACCGTGCGCGACACCTGCGCCGAGCTCGGGCAGATGCTCGACCGCAACCCCGGAATGGGCGCTGCGGTCGTGGCGTTGCCGGAGCTGCCGATCGAGGTCATGGCCGTCTACCGCAGGCTCACCGACGCGCTCGTCGGTGCCGGGATCCCGGCGCACAAGGCCGCCATGGGTGCGATCTACGCGCTCGAGACCGTGACGGTCGCCGACCTGACGACGCCGGGCCTCGGTCATTCGCTGCAGGACCGCCAGCGTCAGGTCGACGCCATCGACCCGCCGGTCGATCCCGGCGTCCGCGAGGCCACGGCGCGCATGATCGACCAGCCGGGCAGTGCCTGGACGATCTACAAGATCGACCTGTTGATCGCGGGGCTCGAGGCCCAGCTCGCGTCGTCCTGACCGGTGGACGATGTGGAGCCGCCACGGCGCGGTTCCACGTGCCGGGGTTCCGGGTCCTGTGCCGGCCGCTGAGCGGCCGGGTCGTCGCCCGCGTCACCGCCGGGTGGCGATGTCGAACGTCGCGACGAGCTCGTCGGCGTACGCGGTCAGGTCCAGGTCGGGCCGGGTCTCGAGCAGGAACGCGACGCCGTCGACCGAGCGCTGCACCAGCGACCCCATGACGAACGTGTCGAACGTGCGGAACACGCCGTCGTCCTGTCCCCGGCGCAGGATGTCCTCGACCGTGCCGATCACCCGCTCGTCGGTGTCGGCGTCGTAGGAACGGCTGAGGCCGGACTCGTCGCGGAACGCCACGAAGATCCGCGACAGAGCCTGCATCTCGGTGCGGTGACCGTCGACGAACCCGACGACGGCGCGGACGTAGGCCGCCAGTTCGGCACGGGGCCCGTCCGCCGCGGCGAGATGGCCGGCGACGTGCCCGCCCAGCTGCTCGTAGACGTGGGCGACGGTGGCCGACATGAGCTCGTCGCGGCCCGCGAAGTGGTACGAGATCAGCCGCGTGCTGCTCAGGCCGCTGCGCTCGGCGATCTTCGCGAACGACGCCGCGCGGTAGCCGAGCGCGGCGACCGCCTCGATCGTGGCCTCGACGATCTGCTGCCGCCGGACCTCCGGCGGCAGCCGCCGTCCCGACCGTTCCCTCACGCCCGCCGTTCTACCGGACGCTCCGGACGTGCGGGCCCGGCCGGTGGTGCGTTACGGTGGGCTTGTTACTCAGACAAGTAACAAGGGGGACGGCATGACCGCAACGGAACGAACCGGGCAGGTCGACCGGGCCGGACGGGGGCGCGTGAAGGCCGCGTGGGTGCTGGTGGTGCTCGCGCCGCTGTGCGCCGAGGCGGCGTTCAGCGGGATCTCGCTGCCGGCGATCTGGGTGGCGCTGCCGCTGCTGGTGCCGATGTACGGGGCGGGCGTGCTGCTCGTCCGGGAGCTGGTGGTGCGCGCGGGAGCGGGGTGGCCGGGGCTGCTGGTGCTCGGTGTCGCCTACGAGATCGCCGAGGACGGGTTCGGCCTGCAGGCGCTGACCAGCCCGCACCTGTACACGGCGGCCGAGTGGGGACCGCGCGTGCTCGGGTTCAACACCACGTACTGGCAGAGCCAGATCGGCTACCACCTGGTGTTCTCCGTGCTGATCCCGGTGATGCTCGCCGACCTGCTGTTCCGCAGGCACGCGGGGCGTCCGTACCTGAGGGCCGGCGGGACCGTCGTGGCCGCGCTGGTGTTCCTCGTGGGCGTGGCGCTCGTGCGCTTCGGCATCTCCGGGATCGAGGACCCCGGCTACCGGACACCGTGGCCGGCCGTCGTCGTCGAGCTGCTGCTGGTCGTCGTCCTCGCGGTGGTGGCGCTGGTCGTGCTGCCGCGGGTCCGTCTGCCGCGGCCCGCGCCGCTGCGGCGCCTCCCGCATCCGGCCGTCCTGGTGTCGGTCGCGGCGGTGGCGCCGATCGTCGTGCACGGCCTGCTGTTCCCGCTGTGGTCGGACGCCGGGCGGCCCGCTCTCGGGGACGCCGTGCCGACGGTGGTCCCGATGGTCGTGGCCCTGGTGCTCGCCGTCGGTGTCGGATGGCTGGTCGTGCGCTGGTCGGTGACCGACGGCTTCGGCGACCGGCAGCGCATCCTGCTGATCGGCGGGGCGATGGTCGGGCACTCGCTGTTCGCGGTCGCCTCCGGTCTCGCCGCCGGGCAGGTGGTCGTGTCGCCGGTGATCGGCGTGGTCGTCATCGCGGTGACGGTGTTCGGCCTGGTCCGCCTCGACCGGCGGGTGCGCCTCCAGGAGCCGGCCGGCTGACCCGCGGTCAGCAGTGCGGGATCTGCGTGTTCTCCGGAGCGCGGGGCACGGCGAACCCGCCGTAGACCCAGCCGACGTACGCGTCGTCCGGTGTCGAGCCGAGGAAGTCCTTCGTCGGGCCGGAGCTCGGCCAGCGGACCCGGTACCAGACGGGCCCCTTCCCGGTGTCCGGGCGCGGGTCGAAGTCGGTGACGGCGTGGCACTCGGCCCAGAGCGTCTGGCCCTCCGCCGCGCTGCCGATCTGCTCGCCGTCGCGCGTGCCGGACGACCGCACGATCAGGCCCAGCGGGCCGGCCCGGGTGACGACGACCGGACCGACGCCGCCGGACCCGGAACGGTCGGCGGCACCGTTCCAGTCGGGCAGGAAGGCGATCGCGGCGCCCGCGACGACGACGAGCGCGACGATTCCCGCGATCAGCACCGTCCGTCGTCGCGGGCGTTTCCGGTCCGGTGCCGGAACGGAATCGGGCTCGTCGTCCGTGCGTGTGCGGTTCCGTTCCGCGCGGGCCCGGTCGAGCAGTTCCCGCCACTCGTCGTCGAACGTGCCGCCGAGCGCCGCGACGATCCGTTCGGCCTTCGCGTTGCTCGGAACCGCCTTTCCGGTGAACGTGTTGGAAACGGCTCCCATCGACCGGCCGGCGTGCCGCGAGATGGTCTCGAGGGTCGGATGCCCTGCGTCGGACCGGAGCCGTTCCAGGCGGGCCGTGAAGCCGCGCTCCGCGACCTGCTCCACGGGCTTCTGTTCGTGTTCGGTCACGGGGAGCCGTTCACCTTCTTCACCGGTGAAGATGATCCGAGGCCCTGAACCTGCTGGTCAGGGGTGATCACCTTACCGCTGAGGGCCGCGCTGAAGAAGTGAAACCCCGACGGCCTTGCCCCGGGGGAGCCGCCGGGACCAGATTCGTCGGCGTATCTCGACGTGAGTGGCGCACCGGAACAACGGTCCCTCACCTTCTTCCCGACCCGCTCCCGGAACGCACAGCTTCCCGATGAGGGGATCGCGGGTCCCTGCGGAAAGGAATGCACGATGACGACGACGATGAAGCGTATGGCCGTGTCGATCGCCGCGGTCGGAGCGCTGATGTCCGGAACGGCCCTGGCCGTCGCGACGCCCGCGATGGCGGCCGAGCCGTGCGGCCTCAGCTACCAGACGGGAGACGTGCCCGGCGGGCCGTTGAAGATCGTCTACTACAAGATCCGGAACTGCCACGACACGACCGTGAAGCGCAAGCTCGACATCGCCGGGACCACGGACGGCACGTGCCACACGATCAAGCCGGGGCAGACGGTGTCCGACTCGCGCGTCATCGCCGGCTGGGCCGCGGTCCGGGACATCAAGGCCTGCTGACGGCTGCGACGGGGGTGGGTCTCCCGGAGCGGTGAGGGGTCCGCTCCGGGAGGCCCGCGCGTCGGCGCGAGAGATCGACTCCGGCTGAGATGTCACTGATGGCTGTCCGAGAGGGCCTGTGGCAGCCATGAGCGCCATGTCAGCCGGATCGTCGGGTCCGCCCAGCCGGGGGCGAGCGCGCGGAACCGGTCCGGGGAGAGTGCGCCGGACCGCTCCGGGATCGCGCCCAGCAGGGGAGCGCGCCGGGCCAGCTCCACCCGGTTGTCCAGATCGATCTCCGACGGCGCGGCCGGCCACGACCCGATCACCAGCCCGGCGACGGCGACGTCCCGGCGGGCGAGTGCCTCCAGGACGAGGTCGGTGTGGTTGAGCGTCCCGAGCCCGCTGCGGCACACGACGACCGCCTCCGCGCCCTCGGCCAGGTCGGCGAGCGTCGTCGCGTCGTGGTCGAGGTGGACGAGTACGCCGCCCGCGCCCTCGACGAGCACGTCGTCGTGGTGTGCGGCGAGTTCCGCGATCCGGTCGAGGTGGGCCCGCGCCGGCGGGAGGGCGACACCCGCGCGCGTGGCCGCCGCGACCGGCGCCATCGGTTCCGGGAGCCGGACACCCTCGGCCACCGTCACGTCCGCGAGACGGCGGACCGTGTCGACGTCCCCGTCGCCGTGCTCGCCGGTCCCGGCCTGCACGGGTTTGTACACCGCGACCGATCGACCGTCGGCGACGAGCGCCGCGGCCAGCGCGGCCGTGGTGATCGTCTTGCCGACGTCGGTGTCGGTGCCGGTCACGAACCGGACGGTCATGCGTCGACCCCGACCGGCGCGAGCGCGAGCCGGGCCGCGAGCGCCGCCGCCGACGCCGCTCGGCCGAGGTCCACGGTGGCCCGCGCCGTCAGCCGCAGCCGGGAGATCCCGTCCGGAACGCTCGGCGGCCGGAAGCAGCCGACGACGACGCCCCGCTCGTGCAGCGTCGTCGCCGCGGCCAGCGCGACGTCCGGGGCTCCGATCGGGATCGACTGCACCGCGCCGGGGGCGACGTCCACGCCGGCCGCCCCGGCGATCGTCGCGGCCGCCTCGTGCAGGGCGGCGACCCGCTCCGGTTCGGCCGCGACGATCCGGCACGCGGCCGCCGCGGCCGCCGCGGCGGCCGGTGCCAACGCCGTGTCGAACACGAACGTGCGCGCCGTGGTGACGAGGTGCTCGCGCAGCAGCGGCGACCCGAGCACGGCGCCGCCCTGCGCCCCGAGCGCCTTGGACAGCGTCGCCGTCACGACGACGTGCTCGGCGCCGGCCAGCCCGGCCGCGTGCACGGCGCCGCGCCCGTCGCCCCGAACTCCGACACCGTGCGCCTCGTCGACGACGAGCAGCGCGTCGCGGGAGTCGCAGAGCGCCGCGATCCGGGGGAGGTCGGCGGCGTCGCCGAGCACCGAGTAGACCGACTCGACGACGACGAGTGCCCGGCGCTGTGTGCGGGTCCGCAGCAGCGCATCCAGCGCGTCCAGGTCGGAGTGCGGGCAGATCGCGACCGGCGAGCGGGACAGCCGGGCCCCGTCGATCAGCGACGCGTGGACGTGCGCGTCGGAGACGATCAGCGTGTCCGGGTCGCCGAGTGCGGTGAGCAGCCCGATGTTGGCCGTGTAGCCGCTGGAGAACGCGAGGCACGCTGGCCTGCCGGTGAGCGTGGTGAGCGCGTGTTCGAGGTCGTCGTGGGCAGCGGTCGTGCCGGTGACGACCCGGGACGCGCGGGCGCCGGTGCCGTACCGCGCCACCGCGTCCGTCGCCGCGGCCTTCAGGCGCGGGTCGTCGGCGAGTCCGAGGTAGTCGTTGGAGGCGAGGTCGAGCAGGTGCGGGCGGGTCTGCGGGTTGCGCGCGGAGTCGGTGCGGCGGACGAGACCGGCGCGGTCCCGGTCGGCGGCCGCGGACGCGAGCCACTGGGTGACGGCGGCCATCAGCCGTGCACCTCGGCGATCGCGGACGTGATCGCACCCGCGATCGTCGCGACGTCGTCGGCGTCCGCGACGTACGGCGGCATCGTGTAGACGAGGTTCCGGAACGGCCGGACCCACGCGCCGTGCTCCAGTGCCGCCCGCGTCACCGCGGGCACGTCGACCGGCCGGTCGAGCGCGACGACGCCGACCGCGCCGAGTGCCCTGACCTCGCCGACGGAGTCCAGTGTGGACGCCTTCGCGAGCGCGCCGGCCAGCTCCACCCCGATCTCGTCGACCCGGCGCATCCGCTCGGGCGTCAGCAGCGACAGCGACGCCGACGCGACGGCGCAGGCGAGCGGGTTCGCCATGAACGTCGGCCCGTGCAGCAGCGCCCGCTGCGGGGAGCGGGTGATCGCCTCGGCGACGTCGCCGGTGCACAGGAGCGCGGCGAGCGTCACGTATCCGCCGGTCAGCGCCTTGCCGACGCACAGCACGTCCGGACAGACGCCGGCGTGCCCGACGGCGAACGCCGTGCCGGTCCGCCCGAAGCCGGTCGCGATCTCGTCGGCGATCAGCAGCAGGCCGTGCCGGTCGGCGATCCGTCGCAGCTCGGCCACGCACTCCGGCCGGTACGCGTACATGCCGCCCGCGCCCTGCAGCACCGGCTCGACCACGATCGCCGCGAGCGTGTCCGCGTGCTCGGCGACGATCCGGTCGGCGTCCGCCGTCCACGCCGCGACGGCACGGAGGTCCTCGGCGTCCGGCTCGGCGATGCGGCCGTCCTCGACGCGCGCGGCGGGAGGCCGGGGCAGGAACCGCTGCTCGGCGACCGGGAACAGCGCGTGCATGCCGTCGACCGGGTCGCAGACGCTCATCGCCCCGGACGTGTCGCCGTGGTACGCGCCGCGCAGGCCGACGAACCCCCGTCGTTCCGGGAAGCCGTGCGCCGCCTGGTACTGCACGGCGAGCTTGAGGGCGACCTCGATCGACACCGAACCGGAGTCGGCGAGGAACACGTGCCGCAGCGGGTCCGGGGTCATGGCGACGAGCTGCTCGGCGAGCCGCACCGCGGGTTCGTGTGTCAGCCCGCCGAACATGACGTGGCTGAAGCGGTCGACCTGCTGGTGCACCGCGGCGTCGAGCTCCGGGTGACGGTAGCCGTGGATCGCGCACCACCACGAGCTCATGGCGTCGACGACGTCGCCGCGCCACCCGTCGTCGGACTCGAGCGTGAGGCGCGTGCCCGAGGCGTCGACGACGGCGTACGGCGCGGGCCCGTCCAGCGGCGCGTACGGATGCCAGAGCAGGCCGCGGTCCCGTTCGACCAGCGTCGTCATGCGTTGGGTGCCGCGACCGTGCCGGCGCCCCGCTGCCGCACCGCCACCGGGACGCGCGCGCCGGCGTGGGCCTCGTCCGTCCCGAGCACCCGGAACCCGGCGTCCGCGATCATGTCCAGGTCGGCCTTCGCCGCCTGGCCCTCGCTGGTCAGGTAGTCGCCGAGGAACAGCGAGTTGGCCAGGTGCAGGGCCAGCGGTTGCAACGACCGCAGGTGCATCTCGCGCCCGCCGGCCATGCGGATCTCGGCGGCCGGGCACGCGAACCGCGCCATCGCGAGGATCCGCAGGCAGCGCAACGGGTTCAGCAGCCACGTGCCGGCCAGCGGCGTGCCGTCGAACGGCATCAGGAAGTTGATCGGGATCGAGTCGCTCTCCAGCTCGCGCAGCGAGAACACGGCGTCGACGAGCTCGTCGTCGGACTCGCCCATGCCGACGATCAGCCCCGAGCACGGTGAGAGCCCGGCGCGCTTGGCCCGCTCGACGGTGTCCACCCGGTCGGCGAACGTGTGCGTCGAGCAGATGTCGGCGTAGCGGTCCTCGCTGGTGTTGAGGTTGTGGTTGTAGGCGTCCACACCGGCCTCGGACAGCCGCTCCGCCTGGCCCTCCTTCAGCAGCCCGAGGCAGGCGCACACCTCGACGCCAGGGTGGGCCGACTTCAGCTCGTCGACGACGCCCGCCACCCGGTCGATGTCCCGCGACCCCGGTCCGCGTCCGCTCGCGACCAGGCAGACGCGCGACGCGCCGCCGCGGATCCCGGCGCTCGCCTGGGCGACGACGTCCTGGGGCGAGAGCCACGAGTACTGCAGGACACCGGCCGTCGAACCGAGGCGCTGGGAGCAGTAGCCGCAGTCCTCCGGACACAGCCCCGACTTCAGGTTCACCAGGTAGTTGACCTTGACCCGGTCTCCGAAGTGGGCCCGCCGCAACCGGGCCGCCGCGGCGACGACGTCCAGGACCTGGTCGTCGTTCGCGGCCAGTACGGCGAGCGCGTCCTCCCGGTCGAGCGTGCTACCCGTGAGTTGCCGTTCAGCGAGGTCGTCGAAGGTTTTGAACACCGTTCAAACCTAGCCCGACGCGCGGCGTGACGACAAGGGTCAGCAGACTGGAGGGCGACGGAGGGAGGGGCGTGGTCCTCAACCGCACGCAGGTCGTGGACGGTGCCTGCGCGATGCTCGACGAGCAGGGGCTCGGCGGTCTGTCCATGCGCCGGCTCGCGCAGGATCTCGGCGTCAAGCCCGGCGCGCTCTACTACCACGTCGCGAGCAAGCAGGACCTGCTCGTCGAGATCGCCGGGCGGATCCTCGAAGGACGTCCGATCTCGACGGTCGACGCCCGGCGGGCCGCCCACGACATCCGCGACGCGCTGCTGAGGGTCCGGGACGGCGCGGAGGTCGTCTCGTTCGCGCTCGCGTTCCGGCCGGATGCCCTGCCGGGGTTCCGGGAGCTGCACGGTCTGTTCGCCGCGCGTCACCGGTCGCGCGAGGCCGGTTGGGCCGCAAGGACTCTCGTACGCTACGTCCTCGGCTTCGTCGCCGAGGAACAGAACTACGCCGAGCTCGTCGGCACCACGATTCTCGACGACGTCCCGGCGCGGGCCGAGGAGACCGACGACGCGTTCCGGTTCGGCGTCGAGGCGCTGGTGCGGGGACTCGACGCCGTCGCCGAACAGGAGGACACATGACCACACTCGTCACCGGCGGGTCCGGCTTCGTGGCCGGGCACTGCATCCTGGCGCTTCTGGAGCAGGGACACGAGGTCCGCGCGACCGTCCGCTCACTGTCGCGTGTGGACACGGTGCGGTCGGTCCTCACCGACGCCGGGATGACCCGCGGTGACGCGCTGACGTTCGTCGAGGCCGACCTCACCGACGACGCCGGGTGGGCCGACGCCGTCGCGGGCTGCGACCACGTGCTGCACGTCGCCTCGCCGGTCGCGACCGAGAACGTGACCGACTCCGACGCCGTGATCGCGGCAGCCAGGGAGGGCACCCTGCGGGTGCTGCGTGCCGCGCGCGACGCCGGCGTGACGCGCGTCGTCCTCACCTCGGCGTTCCACGCGGTCGGCTGGGGCCACCCGCACGACGGCCGCACGTTCACCGACGACGACTGGACCGTCCTGGACGGCCCGGGCACCGATGCCTACGCCCGGAGCAAGACGCTCGCCGAGCGCTCTGCGTGGGACCTCCTCGACGGCGGGCCGACCGAGCTCACCACGCTCCTGCCGGTCGCCGTGATGGGACCGGTGATGGGGAACGCCGTCTCCGGATCGAACCTCCTGCTCCAGCGGATCCTGAACGGCGGGATGCCCGGCTACCCCGACCTGTGGATCCCGATCGTCGACGTCCGCGACGTCGCCGACGCGCACGTGCGGGCGATGACCGCCGACGGCGCCGCCGGACAGCGCTTCCTGCTCGCGAGCGACCCCGCGATGTCGTTGAAGCAGGTCGGGGCGACGTTGCGGGACCACATGGGCGACGGCGCAGGCAAGGTCCCGACCCGCTCGATCCCGAGCGTCGTGGTCCGGCTCGCCGCGCTGTTCTCCGCGGAGTTCCGGCCCGTCGTCGGCGACCTCGGCTACGCGAAGAAGGTCTCCGACTCCAAGGCCCGCCGGGTGCTGGGCTGGGCGCCCCGGCCGTCGGTGGACGCGATCGTCGCCGCCGGCGAGAGCATGGTGCGCAGGGGCCTGGCCGGGTCTTGACGGAGTCCAGCGGCTGCACGACCGTCCGGGCATGACGGGTGCCGCCGCGGACGGACTGCAACAGGTCGTCGACGGCCTGGCGAACCGGCTCGGGCGGTCCGTCGCCGTGGACGACACCCACGGGCGGGTGGTCTCGGTCAGCCGGCACTTCGGCGACGAGGACCCGCTGCGCGTGTACGCCGTGCTCCAGCGCGACTCCGACCCGCGGGTGATGGCGCACTTCCGGGAGCACGGGATCTACGACTGGACGTCGCCCGGCCGCGTGCCGCGGAACCCGGAGATCGGCTTCAAGGCACGGGTCTGCTGCCCGGCCCGTGCCCACGGGCTCCTGTTCGGGCACCTGTTCCTGATCGACGACGGCGTCGTGGACCGGGAGATCGAGCTCGCGGCGGCCGCGGCGGCCGAGGTCGGGTCGCTGATGTACCGGAGGGTGGTCCTGCACGAGCAGGAGCAGGCCCGCCGGGAGGAGCTCGCCGGACAGCTCGTCGCGGACACGGCGGCGGAGCGCGAGCGAGCCTGGCGGGCGGCGGGCGCGGAGCTCCGGCTCCCGCCGGACGGGCCGGTCGTGACCGTCGCCGTCGACGCGCTCGACGCCCGTGACGGAACCGGCACCGCGCTGCGCACGGCCGTCGAGCGGGCGACCCGCGACCGCGTCGCCGCACGGTCGCTGGCGACGGTCCGGGGCGGACGGGCCGTGGTGCTGCTGTTCGGTGACGCGGCGACCGTCGAGTCCGGACGCGCCGTCGGCACGCGGGTGCTCGCCGAGTTCTCCCGGACGGCGGCGCCGGTCCGGGCGGTGGCCGGTATCGGCGCGGCGCATCACGGGCCGGAGGCCGCGGTGCGGGGTCTGTCCGGGGCCCGGCTCGCCGCGCACGCCTGCGCGCTCCTGCCGTTCCTCGGCGACGTCCTCGACGACGACGGGCTCGGCGTGTACGGGCTGCTGCTCCGCCTGCCCGCCTCGGAGATCGACGAGTCCCGCCTCCCGGCCGGACTGCGACGGCTGGCCGAGCAGGACACGGGCGGGGTGCTGGTCGACACGCTGGAGGCCTACCTGGACTGCTGCGGCGACGCCACCCGCACCGCCACGCAGCTGCGGCTGCACCGGTCCACGCTGTACTACCGGCTCGGTCGGATCGAGACGTTCACCGGCGTCGGGCTGCGCGACGGTCCGAGCAGGCTCTCGCTGCACGTCGGCGTGAAGCTGCGTCGCGTCCTGCAGGCCTACCGCGAGCGTCCTGAGCTGCGCGTCGTCACCTGAGGTGAAGGCTCGCGGGCACCCGCTGTCTCAGAGTGAGACCTCTGCCGGTCGGGGTTCCGGGGTCCACTACGTCCGACAGCGCACCGGATCGGAGCCCACCCCGGGCTCCACGGCCGCCACGACACAGACCGTTCCGGTCGACCAACCACCGCTCACCGCCGGAGACCCCGGCGTACCCGCACACGGTCGTGCGGTGGTCCGGCGACGCAGCACCGAGACCGTAGGGAGCGACGGATGGGCGAGAAGCACATCGTGCGGTTCGAGCCGGTCGGCATCGAGATCGAGGCCGACGAGGACCAGACGATTCTCCGTGCTGCTGCCGAGCAGGGCGTTCAGCTCATGCACGGCTGCAAGGAGGGTCAGTGCGCGGCGTGCAAGTCGTTCGTCCTCGAGGGGGAGGACATCGAGTACGACTCGTACTCCACGTTCGCGTTGCCGGACTATGAGCGTGAGGAGGGCTCGACGCTCCTGTGTCGTGCGCATGCGTACGAGGACCTGACGATCGAGTTGCTGAACTATGACGAGGAGATCATCCGGTCGGGTCTTCCGTTGACGAAGGGGACGGTGGAGGTCGTCTCGAACGAGGCGGTCACGCACGACATGCGCCATCTCGTCGTGAAGATGGTGGAGCCGTCGGAGATCAAGTTCTTCCCGGGCCAGTACATGGACTTCACGATCCCGGGGACCGGCGAGTCGCGGTCGTTCTCGATGGCGAACACGCCGAACCGGGACGGGCTCCTGGAGTTCGTCATCAAGATCTACCCCGACGGGCTGTTCTCGCAGTTCCTCTCGGAGACGGTTTCGGTCGGGGACCACCTCGAGGTGGAGGCGCCGTTCGGGACGTGCACGCTCCGCGAGAGCCGCTCGTCGGACCTGATCTTCGTCGGCGGCGGCGCGGGCATGGCCCCGATCCTGGGCCTGCTCCGGTCGCTGGCCGAGCGTCAGGTGGAGCGCAAGGCGACGTTCTACTACGGAGCCCGCACCGCGAAGGACCTGTGCTTCTCGTCCGAGATCGAAGCGTTGGGGGACAAGCTCCCCAGCGACTTCAGCTACGCACCTGCACTGTCCGAACCGGACGGTGACGACTGGGCCGGCCGGACCGGGCTGATCACCGACGTGGTGCAGGCCGAGGAGACCGACCTGACCGGTGCCGACGCCTACGTGTGCGGGCCGCCACCGATGGTGGACGCCGCGATCGCGACGTTGACGAAACTCGGCGTGAAGGAGTCGAACATCTTCTACGACAAGTTCACCACCACCGGCGAGACCGCCGACGAGGCCGGAGGTGCCGCATGATGCGGGCGCAGCTCGACCAGCTCGGACGGATCGCGCGCGCGGTCCTGGACTGCCCGGACGTCGTGTCGCTGCACGCCGGTCCGACCGGACGGATCGCCAGCGCGACGGCCACCGGCCGCATCGTCGGGCTGCTGTTCCAGGGGCAGTGCCTCGTCGTCGGCGTGATCGCGGAGCGCGACACGACGAACGCCGAGGTCACGGCCAGTGTGCGACGGGCGGTCCGGCCACTTCTCCCCGGACCGATGGCGGTCACCGTCATCGTGTCGGCGCCGCGCCCGAGCACCGCGGGCGTCTAGCCGCCGGCGACCGGAACGCGCCACTGGACTCCGTCCCGTGGATCGAGTGTGACGTTCTGGCGGTCGCAACAGCCGTAACCCACCACTCGATGCCGCGGGCCGTCGAGAGTGACGTTTCCGCGGGCCTCGTCGAGCCCCAGCTCGGCGGGTGATCCCCTCACACTCAGGCCCGGGTGCGCTCCATCCACGCCGCGAGCTGGGCGCGCCTGCTGAACCCGAGCTTCGTCAGGACCCGGCTGACGTGGCCCTCGACGGTCCGGTGCGACAGCACGAGCTGCTCGGCGATCTCCCGGTTCGTCATGCCCCGCGCGACGTGTCCGGCGATCTCGTACTCGCGGTCGGTGAGGTACTCGTCGGCGGCGTGCAGCGGCTCCGGCGCGTCGGTGAGCGCGTAACCGAGGATGTCCGGGGCACCCATCGTCGCGCCGTGCCGGAACGCCGTGTCGAAGATCGGCTCGCCGAGCGTGTCGCGGGCCTGCTGCTCGTAGCCCTGGCGGCGGGCCTGCCAGTCGGGCGAGCCGTAGAGCTGGTTGCCGAACGAGCCCCAGCGCGCGGACGCCGCGCCCAGCAGTACCGCGCACCGCTCGTACCGCCCGTCGGCGGCGGCCGTCCACGCGGTGAGGTCCAGTGCCAGCGAGAGCCCGATCGTGTCGTCGAAGCGGGAGGTTGCGGTGAGCGCCTCGCGGGCGAGCCTGCGTGCCTCGTCGACGTCGTTGCTCAGCAGCGCGATGAACCCGAGCCCGTCCAACGTGTAGGAGCGGATCCACGTCTCCTCGACGGCGATGCTGCGGTCGAGCCGGTCGGCGAACCGCCTCCGCGCGCCCTCGAGGTCGCCGCGCGAGATGCCCAGCAGTCCGATCTGGACGTCGAGCGCGGCGACCAGGATGTCCCCGCCGGCTCCCGCCGCGCGGTAGAGCGCCTCGGCGTCGTCGAACAACGCCGCGGCCGTCGCGAAGTCGTCGCTGAAGAACGCCGTCAGGCCCGCGGTGTGGACCGCGAACGCGACGCAGCGCGGGTCGCCCACCTCGTCGGCGAGCGAGCGGGCCTCCTTCACCAGCGTCGCGGCGGCCGGCTGGTCGCCCTGGAGCGAGGCGACCAGCGCGGCCGTGACCAGCGCGTCCGCGCGCTCCGGGCCGGGCTCCGGGGACGCCGCCAGCGCGCGGGTCAGCCACCGGCGGTGCTCGGTCATCGACAACGACACCGCCCACTGGAACCACGGCGCGCTGAGCAGGCGCAACGCCGCGGACGGGTCGCCGTCATGGCTCATCGCGTGCGTCAGCGCGGCCCGCAGATCGGCCTGTTCGATCTTCATCCGGCGCACCCACGACGCCTGGTCCGGCCCGTACCAGACGTCGGCGAGCGCGTCGTGGACGGCGAGCCGGTAGGTGAGGTGGCGCGCCTTCAACGTGCGGTCGTCGGCGTCGTCGAGGTACTCGCGGCCGAACTCGCGCAGCGTCTCGAGCATCCGGAAGCGGACGTGCCCGTCCTGGCCGTCCTCCTCGCGGATCAGGATGGACTTGGCCGTCAGCCCGGACACGGCGTCGAGCAGCTCCGCCGGGTCCACGCCCGCCGGGAGCGTGGCGTCCCGTGCGCAGACGGCGTCGAGCGCGTCGAGGTCGAACGAGCCGGGGAAGACGGTGGCGTGGCTCCACAGTGTCCGCTCGGTCGCCGTGCAGAGCTCGTGGCTCCAGGTGACCGTCGCCAGCAACGTGCGGTGCCTGGCGGGCCCGGCCCGGTCGCCACCGGTGAGCACGGCGAACCGGTCGGCGAGACGGGACAGCAACTGGCGCAACGAGAGCACGCGCAACCGCACGGCCGCGAGCTCCATCGCGAGCGGGATCCCGTCGAGGCGGCGGCACAGCTCGACGATGTCCGCCAGCGTCGTCGCGTCGAGGACGAATCCGGACAGCACGGAGTCGGCCCGGTCGACGAACAGCCGGACGGCGGGGTAGCGCAGCGCCTCGGCCGCACTGTCCGGTGTGGACTCCGGGACGGCCAGCGGGGCGACCGGCAGCACGTGCTCGCCCGCCATGCCGATCGTCTGGCGGGTCGTCATCAACACCCGTAGTGCGGGGGCCGCGCGCAGCAGCGGGTGCAGGATGCCGGCCAGCGGGTCCAGCAGGTGCTCGGTGTTGTCCAGCACCAGCAGCAGCGAGCGGTGCCGGAGGTGCTCGACGAGCGCCTGCATCGCCGACCCGCCCGCGGAGTCGCCCGCGGAGACACCGAACCCGTCGAGCAGGGCCTGCGCCGCCAGCTCCGGGTCGTGCAGCGACGCCAGCTCGATCGTCCGCACGCCGTCCGGGAACACCGACGCCGCGTTGGCGGCGGCACGCTGGGCCAGCCGGGACTTCCCGACGCCGCCGGGGCCGACGAGCGACACGAGCCGGTGCCGCTCGACGGCGTAGAGGATCTCGGTGAGCTCCTGGTCGCGGCCGACGAACGAGGTCAGCTCGCCGGACAGCCGCGAACCGGTGTCCGACGGCCG
Organism: Pseudonocardia endophytica; assembly: GCF_004339565.1. Lineage (GTDB taxonomy): Bacteria > Actinomycetota > Actinomycetes > Mycobacteriales > Pseudonocardiaceae > Pseudonocardia > Pseudonocardia endophytica. The sequence continues at coordinate 2,951,373 of NZ_SMFZ01000001.1, read as the reverse complement.
GGTGACGGCCGGTGCGGGCCTGGCCCGGACGGCCCGCACCCGCTCCTTGAGCGCGGTCAGGGAGTGCGGCCACCCGATCCGGCGCGCGATCTCCGGAGCGGGCAGCGACGGGTCGGCGGCGAGCACCTGGGCGATCTCGGCCGTGAAGTCGTGGAGCGCGCCCGCACGCACGGGGGCGGGTCCGCGGCTCGGTGGTGAGTCCGCCGCCAGCGCGCGCCGGACGGTGTTGCGCGACACGCCCCTCTCCCGCGCGATCGCCTTGATCGCCGCGCCGGCGGCGTGGCGTGCCCTGATGTCGAGCCATGTGTCGGTGTCCACGAAGGCCTCCCACGTCGTCGTCGACGCTGCGACCCAGGTGTAGCACCTCGACGGGCACGTGGTCGACGCCGACTCCGGACCCCCTCGATCCAGATGTGGGCCGGGGGCGGGGGTCCCGATCCGGGCGTCGGATCCGGACCCCCTGCGCACGTGGAGGAGGAACCCGCAGCTCACGGGTGGCTTCCGGACATCGAACCACCTGTTCGCACGACCTGCGGGGTCGCCCGCTGCCGCGCACCCCCGCGCCGGCAGCACTGTGCTCCCAGTCATACGGGGTCCGCCGGACGTGCGGACCGGAACGACCGATGGAGGTCCCACGACCATGACGCAGACGCTGTCCCGCCCGGAGGCCGGCGAGATCGGCGACGGCGCGAGCTACATCGCGGCGGCCCGCGGTCTCGCGGCGCTGATCGACGCCGAGGCCGACGGCATGGAGTCCGGGCGCGCCATCTCGCAGCCGGTGGTCGACGCGATCGCCGAGAAGGGCCTGTTCTGGGTGCTCGTGCCGCGCGAGTGGGGCGGCGCGGGCCTCGGCATCGTCGACTCGCTGAAGGTCATCGAGGAGCTGGCGCGCAGCGACGGCTCGACCGGCTGGGCCGTGATGGCCAACGCGTTCAGCACCGGCATCGCCGCCGGGTACCTGGCCGAGACCGGCGGGCACGAGCTGTTCGCGGGCGAGGACAAGGGCATCACCGCGGGCATGATCCTGCCGACCGGCAAGGGCGTGCGGGTCGATGGTGGCTACAAGGTCACCGGCACCTACGGCTTCGCCAGCGGCTCGGGGCACGCGTCCTGGATCGGCGCCGGCTTCGTCGTGCACGACGACGAGGGCAACCCCGAGCTCGGCGCCGACGGCGTCTCCCCGGTCTGCCGTGTCGCGTTCATCCCGCGCTCCGAGATCGAGTTCCTCGGCGGCTGGGACGTCATGGGCATGGTCGCGACCGGCAGCGACAACTACGCCGTGACCGACGTGTTCGTGCCGGAGGCGCACGCGATGGACACGTTCTCCACGGTGCCCACACGCCCGGAGAGCGTCTACAAGCTCGGCCTGCTCGGCATCGGCGTCGGCGGGCACGCTCCGGTCGCGCTCGGCATCGCGCAGCGCGCGCTCGAGGAGATCGCGGTGATCGCCGCGGCGAAGACCCGTCCCGGCTACCCGTCGGTGATCGGCGACTCGGACATGTTCCGCCGCGAGTTCGCCACGAACGAGGCGCTCCTGCAGGCCGCCCGCCGCTACGTCTACGACGCGCACGCCGACGCCGAGGCCGCCGCGGAGAGCGGCGAGCTGGACGACGAGCAGCGCGCCCGCCTGCGCCAGGTCACCACCTGGGTGCAGGGCGTCGCCCAGGACGTCGTCACGTTCGCCTACAACTGGGGCGGCAGCGCCTCGATCCGCAACCCCAGCGTCCTCGGCCGGTGCCACCGCGACATCTCCGTCGGCGCCCAGCACATGCTCGTCGAGCCGATGACGCTCGTCGAGGCCGCGGGCCCGATCCTCGCCGGCTACCAGAACCGCTGACCCGACACCGACCGTCGAGAAGGAGACAGTGATGTCCGACGCCGACAACCTGGTCGCCGCGTTCGCGGCCGCCGACAAGGGCGACGCCGCCCCGCTCGTCGAGCTGATGCACGACGACATGACGTGGGCCGGGTTCACCCTCGAGGGAACCCAGCAGGTCTACACGAAGGGCGAGTTCCTGGAGGCCTTCGGCGTGCTCGCCAAGGTCGACGCGTTCGCCAACGAGGTGACGCGCACCGAGACGACACCGGAGGGCCTCGTCGTCGCGTGGGTCCGGATCTACCGCAAGTTCGGGGACAAGGTCCTCGACGTCACGATGATCACCACCCACCAGTTCGTCGACGGGAAGATCACGCGCAGCACGGACGTCTGCCCGCCGTCGTTCGCCGAGTACTGGGCCGAGACGGGGCTCGCCTGACATGGGGGTTCTCGAAGGAAAGGTCGCGCTGGTCACCGGAGCGGCCCGTGGCCAGGGCCGCAGCCACGCGGTGCGGTTCGCCGAGGAGGGCGCCGACGTCATCGGCGTCGACATCGCGGCGGACCTCGGCGTGCCGTACCCGTCGTCGACGACCGAGGACCTCGCCGAGACCGCACGGCTCGTCGAGAAGACCGGCCGCCGGATCGTCACGGCGCAGGTCGACGTGCGGGACCTGGCCGCGCTGCGCACGGTCGTCGACGACGCGGTGGGCGAGCTGGGCAGGCTCGACGTCGTCGTCGCCAACGCGGCCGTCTGCGTGCCCGCCATGTGGGACCGCGTCACGCCGGAGCTGTTCGAGCAGCACATGAGCACGAACGTCACCGGCGTCTGGAACACCGCGATGGTCGGTGCGCCGCACCTGGTCGCCGCGGGCGGCGGGTCGATGGTGCTGATCAGCTCCGCGGCCGGGCTGACCGTCCAGCCGTTCCTGATCCCGTACACGACCAGCAAGTTCGCCGTGCGCGGCATGGCGAAGGCGTTCGCCGTCGAGCTCGGCGAGCACGACATCCGGGTCAACAGCGTCCATCCCAGCGCCGTGAAGACGCCGATGGGCAGCAACGACGTGCTCGCGATCATCGGAGAGGCGCTCGAGGCGCACCCGAAGCTCGGCGGGATGTTCACGAACATCCTCCCGGTCGAGCAGCTCGAGCCCGAGGACATCACCGACACGGTGCTGTTCCTGGCCTCGGATGCGTCGAAGACGATGACCGCGCACGAGCTCGCGCCCGACGCCGGGGTGACCGAGTACTGATGTCCTACGACGAGAAGCCCTGGCTCGCCCGCTACGACCGCGGCCAGCCGGAGGGGATCACGCCGGAGTTCGACGACGCGTTGTCGATGGTCCGCGCGACCGTCGCGCGGGCGGGGGACCGGGCCGCGATCCGGTACTTCGGCCGGACGGTCACGTTCACCGAGCTCGACCGGCTCTCCGACGCGTTCGCGGCCGGGCTGGCGGCCGAGGGCTTCTCGTCAGGGGAACGGGTCGCGATCTTCACCCAGAACGTCCCGCAGTTCGTGATCGCACAGATCGGGACCTGGAAGGCCGGCGGCATCGCGGTCTCGATCAACCCGATGAACAAGGCACGCGAGCTGACCGGGCTGCTCGCCGACTCCGGCGCGACGGTGCTGGTGTGCCTGCAGTCGCTGTGGCGCGACGTCGCGGCCGGCGTCGTGCCGGGGTCGTCGGTGCGCACCGTGCTGACCACGTCCGAACTGGACCTGTGCGGCGACCCCGGGGCGTCCGTGTTCGCCGGCGTGGAGCGGCTCGACTGTGCCGGGACCGACGACCTGCTCGCGTTCCTCGAACGGCACGACGGCTCCGCTCCGCCGCCGGTGACGCCGCGCCCGGACGACATCGCGTTCCTGACCTACACGTCCGGGACGACCGGGCCGCCCAAGGGGGCCATGACCACGCACCGCAACGTCGTGTTCAACGCGCAGACCTACCGCGACTGGGTCGGGATCGGCGACGACGACGTCGTGCTCGGCGTCGCGCCGCTGTTCCACATCACCGGGCTCGTCGGGCACATCGCGATCACGCTGCTGACCGGCGCGCCGCTGGTCCTGATGTACCGGCTCGACCCGGCGCTCACCCTCGACACCGTCGAGGCCGAGGGCGCGACGTTCACCGTCGGGTCCATCACCGTGTTCATCGCGCTGATGAACGCGCCGGGCGCGGACACGGCGAAGCTGGCCACGCTGACGAAGGTCTACTCCGGGGGCGCGCCGATCCCGCCGAGCTCGGTGCAGGCGTTCCGGGACGCGTTCGGGCACTACATCCACAACATCTACGGCCTGACCGAGACGACGTCGCCGTCGCACGGCGTCCCGTTCCACGCCGAGGCACCCGTCGACCCGGAGTCCGGTGCGCTGTCGGTCGGCGTGCCGGTCTACGACACGGTCGTCCGGATCGTCGACGAGCACGGTGACGACGTGCCGGTCGGCGAGATCGGCGAGCTCGTGACGGCCGGTCCGCAGGTCGTCGCCGGCTACTGGAACAAGCCCGACGAGACCGCGGCGGCGCTGCCCGGCGGTGTGCTGCACACCGGCGACGTCGGGTACATGGACGCCGACGGCTGGTTCTACATCGTCGACCGCAAGAAGGACCAGATCAACGCGGGCGGCTACAAGATCTGGCCGCGCGAGGTGGAGGACGTGCTCTACGAGCATCCGGCCGTGCGCGAGGCGGCGGTCGTCGGCGTGCCCGACGAGTACCGGGGCGAGACCGTGAAGGCGTTCGTCTCGCTGCGGGCCGACGCGACCACCACACCCGAGGAGATCATCGCGTTCGCGAGGCAACGGATGGCGGCCTACAAGTACCCGCGGCGGCTCGAGATCCTCGACGAGATCCCGAAGACCGTCAGCGGGAAGGTGCTGCGCCGCGAGCTGCGTGGAGGGACGCCGGCATGACACTGCGCACCGCGGCCGAGTACCGCGCCGGGCTCTCCGACCGCCGGAACGTCTTCTACCAGGGTGAACGCGTCAAGGATGTCGTCGGGCACCCCGAGCTCGCACTGGCCGTCGACCATTCCGCGCTCTGCTTCTCGATCGCCGAGGACCGGCCCGACCTGGCCGTCCGCTCGACGTTCGAGACCGGCGACTACTCGGCGTTCTACCACCTGCCGGGCACGTCGGAGGACCTCTCCGCGCGCGGCAGGCTGATCGAGGAGGTCTCGCGCCGCGGCGCCGGGACGATCGTGCTCAAGGAGGTCGGATCAGACGCCGTGTTCGGCCTCCTCCGCACGGTCCGCGGTGCCGGGCTGGAGGCGGCGCGAGCGTTCCACCGCCGGTGCCTCGACGAGGACCTGGCGCTGGCCGTGGCGCAGAGCGACGTGAAGGGCCACCGCGCCCTCGGACCGTCCGAACAGGACGATCCCGACCTGTACCTCCGGATCGTCGCGTCGGACACGGACTCGATCACGGTGCGCGGGGCGAAGACGCACACGTCGTTCTCCGCCAACGCCGACGAGATCGTCGTGCTCCCCACCCGCGCGATGGGACCGGGCGATGCGGCGTACGCCGTGTCGTTCGCCGTGCCCGTCGACACTCCAGGGCTCTCGCTCTACGTGTCGCCGCACCTGTCCGGCGAGCCCGACGACTTCAGCCGCCCGCTGTCGTCGACCCACAAGCTGCTCGAGTCCCTGACCGTGTTCGACGACGTCCGCGTCCCCCGCGACCGTGTGTTCCTCGACGGCGACCCGACACTCGCCGGGCCGGTGGCCATCGGGTTCGTCGACTACCACCGGTTCACCGCGATCAACTACAAGCTGCCGTTGATCGACCTGATCGTCGGTGCCGCGCACCTCGTCGCGGAGGCGAACGGGATCACGCGTGCCGGGCACGTCAGGGACAAGCTCGCCCGCCTGTCCGCGTGGGCGGCGACCGTCCGCGGGCTCGCCGAACTGTCCGCGCTCAAGGCGCGCGAGGGGGAGCACGGCGTGTGGATGCCGGACCCGCTGCTGGTCAACACGGCCAAGTACACGTTCGCGCACGGGTACTCCGAGGCGTCGGCGACGCTGGTCGACCTGGCGGGCGGCCTGCTGGCCACCGGGCCCGGCGGGCGGGACTGGGCGAACCCGGAGATCCGGCCGGTGCTGGAGAAGTACTACGCGGGCGCCGTCCCCGGCGAGCAGCGGCTGCGGATCCTCGGCCTGGTCGCCGACCTGACCGCGAGCGCGTACGGCGGCTACCAGTCCGTGCTCGCGACGCACGCCGAGGGCTCGCTGGAGGCCGAGAAGCTGCAGATCGCCAGGGCCCACGACACGGGCCCGGCGATCGACTACGCGCGCACCGTCGCCGGGGTGTGACGCCGTTCCAGGACCCACGCCGGGGATCAACGGTCTAACCTGCGGCGATGGCTGCCGAGTCGGCCGCGCACCTGGATGTCGGCGTCGACGTCCGGCTGGGCGCGGTCGTGGTGACCGTCGCCGGTGAGGTCGACCCGACCACCGTCGACCGGCTGGAGGCCGCCATCGCGGCCGTGCTCGGCCGCGACGACGGCCGCCCCCTGGTCGTCGACCTGGTCGCGGTCGAGTTCCTCGGGTCGGTCGGGGTGGCGACCCTCCTGGACGCCGTCGGCCGGTTCGCGCGAGCGGAGGTCGGGCTCTGCTTCGTCGTCGGGACGAACCGTGCCGTGGTCCGGCCGCTGCGGATCAGCGGGATCGTCACGCGGGTGGACACCTGCACGAGCGTGTCAGAGGCACTCGACGCCCTCGACGATCCCGACTGATCCACTCGACCCGGTGGTCGCCGGCGCGGTCGGAGGACACGCCCGTCAGACGAGCGCCGTGACGTCGCCGCGGATGCCGAGCAGCGCCTTGCCGTAGATCTCGGTCGAGATCTCCGGGTTGACGACGGCGTGCCGGCTGGCGGTCTCGCTGTCGCGCCAGATGCGCTGCAACGGGCTGGACTCGGCGAAGCTGGACGCGCCGTGCGCGGAGACCAGCGTGCGGATCGCCTCGCGGGCGTAGGTGACGGCGACGCCGGTGTCCATCCGCATCCGGGCGCGGACGTCGTAGTCCGGGTACTCGCCGCCGGCGGCCAGCTCGTCGATCTCGGCGGCGGCGCGGTAGGCGTGCAGGTGCGCGGAGTCGATCAACGACGCGGCCTTCGCGACGGCCAGCTGCACGGTCGGGGCGCCGACCTGAGTGTCGTAGAACGTGTAGGAGATCGAGCGCTTCGGAGCCTTGTCGACGACGAGGTCGAGCGCGGCCTGCGCCATGCCCAGCTGCGGGCCGGCCAGCACGAGCGCGGCGACCGGCACGAACGCCGAGCGGTAGAGCGCCTCGTCGGACGGGTTCGCGCCGACGATCGCCGGGCCGACCGAGAGGTAGCGGTGCGTCGGCACGAACACCCCGTCGGCGACGAGCGTGTTGGACGCCGTTCCGCGCATCCCGGCGACGAACCAGGTGTCCTCGATCGTGATGTCGGACATCGGGATCAGGACCATGCCCTGGTCGACCGGGTTGCCGTCGGCGTCGGTCAGCGGGAGCCCGACGAGCGCCCACTGCGAGTGCGCGGAGCCGGACGCCCAGCCCCAGCGGCCGGACACGATCCAGCCGCCGTCGACCTCGCGGGCCGAGCCGGTCGGGGCCAGCACACCCGCGACCCGCGCGTCCGGGGTCTCGCCCCACACGTCGACCTGGGCCTGCTCCGGCCACAGCCCGGTGAACCAGGAGCAGACGTTCATCAGCGTGGTCACCCACGCCGTCGAGCCGCAGCCGCGGGCCAGCTCGCGGGAGACCTCCAGCTTCGTGCGGAAGTCGGTCTGCATGCCGCCGAACCGGCTCGGGCGCATGATCGAGAACAGCCCGGCCTCGTCGATCGCGGCGATGTTCTCCTCGACGACGCGGCGGTCGTCCTCGGTCCGCGCGGCGTTGCGGGCGAGCGTGGGGACGAGCTTCGCGGCGCGGCCGACGAGATCGGCCCGTCGCTCGCGGTCGGCGTCGGTGGCGCCGGGGCGGTCCAGCAGGATGGTCATCGTCTCTTCTCCTCGCCACAGGGGGTGGTCCGTGCAGGGCATCAGGAGACAGCCCGGACCCCCTTCGGCTCTTGGTCCCGGAGTGCAAGCGTGCGCGACGGCGTTGGACCGGCGTGACGGTGATCACGGTGGTTCGGACTGCGGGACCAACGCGCGCAGTCGGTCCTGTGCCGGGAGTACGAGCGCCTCGCTCGTCGCGGCTGGTCGACTGCCCCGGTGACACCGTCCGACGCGCCGGCCACGGCGGGCTCAGGCGGGGCCGAGAACCGCGTCCCCCAGCTCGTCGGCCAGCAACAGCGCGACGTGCAGGGCGAGCCTGCGCTCACCAGCCGGGCGTCCGAGGATCTGCTCGGCCCGCTTCACGCGGTAGGCCACCGTGCCTCGGGCGACGTGCAGCTCACCGGCGACGGTGACGAGGCTGCGTTCGGCGTCGAGATAGTGCAGCAGCGTGGTGCGCAGGTCCGCGGCCTGCTCGCCGCGCGTGGCCAGGTCGCCGAGCTCGCGGCGCACGAACTCGCCGGCCGCGACGACGTCGGAGGCCAGCAGGGCGGCGACGACGACGTCGTCGTACTCCGTGGCGCCGTCCCGGTGGTCGCCGGACAGCCGCCGCAACCGCTCGGCACGCTGCGCCTCCCGGTGGGTGCGCCGGAAGCCGTCGACGCCGGCGCCCGGCGTGCCGAACGCGACCCGGACGTCCGGCCCGGTCGGTGCCGGCGCGGGTCCCGGCCCGCTCGCCGGAATCGCACCCCACGCCCACAGCTGACCGGACCCGATCGGGACGACCAGCGTGGACGTCGCCCCGCGTGCCGAGAGCAGCTCGGTCGCCGCCAGGTGCAGACCCGCGTCGGCCGACACCGACCGAGTCCACATGGCCAGGCCGACGTGCCTGCGACGCAGGTCGTAGCCGAGTACCCGGGACGCGGCCGCGACGTCGACGTCGTCGCCGGCCAGGATCGTGCGGACGGTCTCCGCTCGGGTGGCCGCGGCGCTGGTCGTCCACCGGTCGTACTCGGCGAGGTACTCGCGGGTCATCGCGTCCGCGAAGCCGTCGACGAACGCGAACAGCTCGTCGGAGATCGCCTTCATCTCGTCGGCGAGCCGGTCCGGAGCCACCAGTGCCTCGCAGGCGCGCAGGAACGCGTGGGCCATCTCGGCGTGTCCGAGCCGGATGCCGCGCAGCACGCCGTCCAGCGAGATCCCCCGCCGCACGAACTCGCGGATGCCCTCCAGCGACTCGTCGGTGATCGTGGCCAGGCCCGCGTCCGGCTGCGCGAACAGCAGCAGGGCGCGTACGACCGACGACTCGGTCCCCTTGCGCAGCATCTCGAACGGGCTGTTCCCGCCGCCGAACTGCGGGATCTCCCGCACGATGTGGGCGGCCATGTCCTCACCGATCGCGACCGCCCAGCACACCGCGGGCGCGCCGACCCGCTCCACCGCGTCGGCGGTGTTCGCCGGCGCCCCGGCGGCGTGCTCCAGCGCGACCCCGTCGCGGTCCGGGGCGAGGTCGAGCAGCCACTCCCGGCCCCGAACCGTGCGCGTCATCGACGTGCCTCCTCGCACGTGTCCATCCGCCCGAGTATCCCCGGAGCCCGCCCATGAGTCTCGTCGACGTCCACGCCCACTTCGTCACCGAGTCCTACGTGGACGCCGCCCGGTCGGCCGGGCACGACCACCCGGACGGCATGCCCGGCTGGCCGGACTGGAGCCCGGAGGCGCACCTCGCCCTGATGGACTCCTGCGGGATCGCGGCATCGGTCCTGTCGGTGTCCTCGCCGGGGGTCCACTTCGGCGACGACGCCGCCGCCCGGAACCTCGCCCGCGAGGTCAACGAGTACGGCGCCGCGCTGCGGGCCGGGCGCCCGGACCGGTTCGGGCACTTCGCCTCCCTCCCGCTGCCCGACGTCGACGGCGCGCTCGCCGAGGCCGCGCACGCGCTCGGGGAGCTGGGCAGCGACGGCGTCACGGTGGAGACGAACGCGGGCGGACGCTACCTCGGGCACCCGGACCACGAGCCGCTGTGGTCCGAACTGGACCGGCGCGGCGCCGCCGTGTTCGTGCACCCGACGTCCCCGCCCGGCGCGGAGGCGCTCACCTCGGGCCGCCCGCGCCCGATGCTGGAGTTCGTGTTCGACACCACCCGCGCGTTCACCGACCTCGCGCTGTCCGGGACGCTCACGCGCTTCCCTCGCATCCGGTGGATCGCCACGCACGGCGGCGGGGCGCTGCCGCTGCTGGCCGACCGGGTGGAGCTGTTCCGCACCGCGTTCGGCGACGGCAGCGGGACGCCGGTGCCGGAGCAGCTGGCCGGGCTGTGGTTCGACACGGCCGGGACCCCGTTCCCGCACCAGGTGCCGACGCTGCAGCGCACGCTCGGCGTCGACCGGCTGCTCTACGGCAGCGACTTCTGCTGGACGCCGGAGCCCGCCGTCCGCGCCCAGGTCGCCTCCGTCGACGCGGCGCCGCCTCCCGGGGACGGGCGTACGTGGCGCGAGCTGACGACCGACAACGCGCGCCGCCTGCTGACCCGGACCGGCGGGCATTGACCGTCCGGCCGGGACGCGTGACGCTTCCCCGGGACCGGAGGTGCGGCATGGCGGTGTGGGACGTGGCGGCCCGGCCGCCCGGCGAGCAGTTCGGCTACTGGCGCGAGGTGATCTGCGAGGCGTTCGTCCCGCTGACGCCGTCCCGGCTGCGCGCGACGGACGACTTCCACAGCCGGGTGGAGACGCGCCCGCTCGGGCAGATCGTCAGGGCGCGGCTCGCGTCGCAGCCGCAGCGCACCGCGCACGGCGCCCGCGAGGTCGCCCGGACCGACGGCGCGTACGTGTTCGTGAACGTGCAGACGGCCGGCACGTGCGCCGTCGAGCAGGGCGGTCGACGGGCGGTGGTGCGGCCCGGGCGGTTCACCGTCGTCGACACGACCGAGCCGTACCACTTCGGGTTCGACGACCCGTGGGGGATGGTGTCCTACCGCATCCCGCACGCGATGATCGGCGGGCGGCTCGACGCGGTGCGGTCCCTGACCGGCCGCAGCTGGGACGCCACGGGCGCAGGAGGCGTCGTGACGGCCGTGATGGCGTCGATGTGGGGCCTCGAGGCCGGTGCCGGGACACCGGACGTCGAACACGCCATGGTCTCGGCCGTGAGCGCCGTCGCCGCGGAGCGGGCAGCAGGATCCGACGACCGCCGCGCGGTGCTGCGGGCGGAGATCGAGCGGCACGTCGAGCGGGGTCTCGCCGACCCGTCGCTGAGTGTCGCCACCGTGAGCCGCGAGATCGGTGTCTCGGCCCGTACCCTGCACGCCGCCGTCAGCGCCGGCGGCGAGACGTTCGCGGCGATGGTCCGCCGCCGCAGGCTCGAGCGGGCCGCGACGCTGCTCGCCGACGCTGGCGGGCGTTCGTCGGTCACCGAGATCGCCGCCTCCGTGGGCTTCGACGGCCCGTCGTCGTTCAGCAGGGCGTTCCGCCGCCGGTTCGGGCGCACCCCGACCGAGGCGCGCGCACGGAATGTGCAGGAACCGCGCACGGACTGAACAGACGCCACCCGCCGCCGTCGCGATCCTGGGGCCTCACGTCGACGACGGAGGTGCCCATGCCGGTCTCGTTCACGCTCTCGCCCGAGCAGGAGCAGCTGAAGAAGGTGGCCCGTCAGTTCGCCGAGGCGCACCTGCGCGACCTCGCCGCGGCCGTCCGGGACGAACCGGACCCGGCCCGTCGCGCGGCGCTCGCCCGTCCCGCGTTCGAGAAGGCGGTCGAGGCGGGATTCCTCAAGGGGCTGATCCCGGTGCCGTTCGGGGGCGCCGCCGGGAGCGGCGTGGACGCCGCGGTCCTGATCGAGGAGTGGGCCTGCCACAGCCCGGACTTCGTGATCTCGATGGCCGGCCCGCTGATCGCGCTGGTGCCGGTCTACCAGGTGGGCACGCCGGAGCAGATCGAGCGGTTCGTCGCCCCGTTCCTGGCCGACGGCGGCGCACCGGTCGCCGCGATGGCCTACTCGGAACCGGGCGGCAGCGCGAACTTCGACGCCCCGGCCCCCGCGGAGGGGACCCGTACGACGGCGGAACCGGACGGCGACCACTACGTGATCAACGGGACCAAGGCGTGGGCGTCGCACCTGCCCGGATGGGACGGCGACGGGCCGGACGTCATGACGATCGTCTGCCGGGCGCCGGGCGGTGTCTCGCTGGTCGTGGCCGAGCGGGAGCACCTGGCCGGGCACGTCGACGTCGAACACCTCTACGACCTGCCGGGTCTGCGCGGCTGCCTGACCGCGCAGGTCCGGCTGCGCGACGTCCGCGTCCCGCGGGCGAACCTGCTCGGCGCCGAGGGGCAGGGGGTCGAGCTGACCCGCAACGCGTTCGTCGGCAGCGGCGCGTCGATCGGGACGTTCTCGGTGGCGGCGATGCGGCAGGCGTTCGACGTCGCGTACCGGTTCGCGACGACCGAGCGCCGCGGCGGAGCCGTCCCGATCATCTCCCACCAGGCCGTCTCGGACGCCCTCGCCGACGCGAAGGCCCGCATCGAGTCCACCCGGCTGCTGTCATGGCGTGCGCTGGACGCGGCGCTGTCCGGCGATCCGAACGCGCTCGAGTGGGCCCTGCACGCCAAGGTCCTCGGATCGGAGACGGCCGTCGAGGTGATCACCAGGCTGATCCAGGTCGTCGGCGTCTCGGCCTACGACACCGCGTTCCCGCTCCAGCGTCACCTCGACGAGGCGCTCGCGTACCCGGTCATCGAGGGTTCCAACATCGGGGTGCGCAGGCGCCAGATGCAGTCGCTGTTCACGTCTGCCGGCTACGACCCGCTCGCCGCGTCCGGGATGTCGTGATCCGGATTGTCGGATCTGAGATCGGCTCAGTAACCGGACCCGTCGACGCCTCGATACTCGGCTGCACAGCGAGTCGTCGAGAAACGGGTGGGCATGCCGGCGGTACGGGAACACCTGACGCGACGCAGGGTGCTGGTGGCGATCGGGATACTGGTCGTGGTGATCGCCGCCGTGGTCGTCTGGGTGACCCGGTCGTCGGCCGCGACGCCGGAGCCCCGGTTCGGCATGGTCACGACCGGATCGGTGCACCGCACCGTCGGTGCGAGCGGCACGATCGCGCCCGCGCAGGAGGCCGATCTGGACTTCGGCGCCGCGGGGAAGGTCACGTCGGTCCCGGTGAAGGTGGGGGACACGGTCGCCGCAGGCCAGACGCTGGCGACGATCGACGCCGCGTCGCTGCCGAGCCAGGTCGCGCAGGCGAAGGCGACGCTCGCCTCGGCGCAGGCGAAGGTCGACGCCGACTCCGGCGCGTCCGCCGCCCAGCGGGACGCCGACGAGGCGGCGGTGACGGCCGCGCAGGCGCAGCTCGACGAGGCGCGGCAGTCGCTGTCCGGGGCGACGCTCACCGCGCCGTTCGCCGGGACGGTCGCCGCCGTCGACCTGACGGTCGGGCAGCAGATCGCGGGCGGGGCGTCCGGGGGCGGGTCGGGCGCGGCCGCCGCGTCGAGCGGCTCCGGGTCCGGGGGCGGCGGCGGGACGTCCGGGTCGGGCGGCGGCGCCGGGTCGGCGTCCGGCGGAGGTGGGGGAGCATCCGGCTCCTCGGCGGGTGGCTCCGGGGCCTCGACGTCGTCGGCGTCCGGCTCGTCGACGTCGCAGATCGTGGTCGTGTCGACGAACACGTTCGAGGTGGACGCCTCGGTCGACGACACCCAGATCTCGCAGGTCAGGACGGGCCAGCAGGTGATGATCACCCCGAACGGGGCCACCACGCCGGTCGCCGGCACGGTCTCCACGGTCGGACTCGTCGCCACGACGACCACGGGCGTCGCGACCTACCCGGTGACGATCACGGTCAGCGGGACCCCTGACGGGCTGCACGACGGCGCGAGCGCGCAGGTCCAGATCGTCGTCGAGCAGGCCACGAACGTCCTCGTCGCGCCCACGGCCGCCGTCCACCAGGAGAACGGGGGCACCGTCGTCCGCGAGGAGCGCGACGGCCAGCAGGTGCCGGTCTTGGTGACGGTCGGCCTGTCGTCGGACGGGAACTCGCAGATCAGCGGTCCGGGAGTGCACGACGGGATGCGGATCGTGGTCCCGGCCGCACCGGCTGCCGACCCGGCGGCCACCGCCGGCAGCGGGGGCGGCGGGTTCGGTGGCGGCGGACCGTTCGGCGGTGGCGGCGGTGCCGGCGGCGACGGGAACGGCCGCACGGGCACCGGACAGGGCGGTGGAGGATGACCCCCGACCCGTCCCCGCTCCTCGAGCTGACCGGCATCACCAAGACCTACCGCAGCGGGACGCTCGAGGTCACCGCCCTGCACGGGGTCGACGTCACCGTCGCCGAGGGCGAGTACGTGGCGATCATGGGCCCGTCCGGCTCCGGCAAGTCGACGCTCATGCACATCCTGGGCTGCCTCGACGTCGCGACCGCTGGCACCTACCGGCTGGCCGGCGCCGACGTCGGCGGGATGTCCGAGGAGGAGCTGGCCGCGGTGCGCAACCAGCGGATCGGCTTCGTGTTCCAGCAGTTCCACCTGCTGCCGTCGATGCCGGCGTGGCGGAACGTCGAGCTGCCGCTCTGCTACGCCGGGACCGGACGCGCCGAGCGCAGGCGGCGGGCCGAGGCGTCACTGGAGCGCGTCGGGCTCGGCGAGCGCCTCGCGCACCGGCCGGGCGAGCTGTCCGGCGGGCAGCAGCAGCGGGTCGCCGTCGCGCGGGCGCTTGTCACCGACCCCGCCCTGATCCTCGCCGACGAGCCGACCGGCAACCTCGACTCGTCGTCCACCGAGGACGTGCTCGACCTGCTCGACGAGCTGCACGAGGCAGGCCGCACGATCGTGCTGATCACGCACGAGCAGGACGTCGCGGCCCGCGCACGACGGGTGCTGCGCCTGCACGACGGCGAGGTCGTCTCGGACACCGCAGGGGTGGCGTCGTGAACTGGGCGGAGACGATCCGGACGGGGCTGGACGCCGTACGGGCGCACCGGATGCGCTCCGCGCTGACCATGCTGGGCATCCTGATCGGCGTCGCGGCGGTCATGCTCACCGTCGGGCTCGGCCAGGGCGCGCAGGCGAGCGTCAACCAGCGGATCAACGCGCTGGGCAGCAATCTGCTCGTCGTCACGCCCGGCAGCAGTACGTCGACCGGCGGGGTCCGCGGCGGCGCGGGCACGGCGTCCACGCTGACCGAGGCCGACGCCGTCGCCCTGCGGGACCGGACGGCCGCCCCGGACATCGCGGGCGTCGCACCGACCGTGCAGAAGTCCGAGTCGCTCACCGCGGAGGGCACGAACTGGACCACCACCGTCGTCGGCACGACCGAGGACTGGGCAGCGGTGCGGTCCCGGACCATCGGCGACGGGCGCTTCCTGAGCGCCGACGACGTCACCGGGCACGGCGCCGTCGTCGTCCTGGGCGCGACGACGGCGCAGCAGCTGTTCGGCACCCGCGAGCCGGTCGGGCGGACGGTCGCCGCGGGCGGGGTCCCGCTCACCGTGATCGGCGTGCTGGACCCGGCCGGGTCCAGCGCCGGCGCCAACCAGGACGACCAGGCCGTCCTGCCGCTCAGCACAGCGGCGGACCGGGTGATCGGCGGCACCGCGGCGACGTCGGTGCAGAACATCTACCTGCAAGCGGCGTCGCAGGACGTCGTGTCGGCCGCCTACCAGGAGGCGGAGGGCGAGCTGCTGGCCCTGCACCACGACGTCACGCCGGACTCCGCCGACTTCACGATCACCAGCCAGCAGTCCATCTTGGACACGGCGAACCAGATCACGGACATCCTGACCGTCGTGCTGTCCGGCATCGCGGGTATCTCGCTGCTGGTCGGCGGCATCGGCGTCATGAACATCATGCTGGTCTCGGTCACCGAACGGATCCGCGAGATCGGCCTGCGCAAGGCACTCGGTGCGACGCCGAAGGTGATCCGGCGGCAGTTCCTCGTCGAGGCGGCCGTCCTCGGCCTGGCGGGCGGGGTCTGCGGCACGATCCTCGGGATCGTCGGGTCCGTGCTGCTGGCCACGGCCATCGGCCAGCCGGTCGTGGTCTCGGTGCCCGCCACGCTCCTCGCGCTCGCCGTGTCCATCGGGATCGGCCTCGCGTTCGGGGTCTACCCCGCGAGCCGGGCGGCCCGGCTCGCCCCCATCGACGCCCTGCGGAGCGAATGACATGCCTCGATCCCGACGCAGGCTGCTGGTCGTGGCCGTGGTCGCCGCCGCCGTCCTCGTCGCCGTCGTGGCCGGGCTGGCCGCCGCGAGCGGCGACGACGGGAGCTCCCGGTACCGGACGGCGGCGGCGGTCCGCGGCGCCGTCGAGTCGACGGTGTCCGGCAGCGGGACGATCACGGCGGTGAACCGGGCGAGCCTGGCGTTCCCGGTCGCGGGCACGGTCGCGACGGTGCCCGCGACGATCGGGCAGCACGTCACGGTCGGTCAGCCGCTCGCGACCGTGGACACGACGAGTCTGCGGGCCCAGCTCGCCCAGGCACAGTCCACTCTGGCCACCGCCCGGAACCGCCTGGCCTCCGACGAGTCGGGGCAGAGCAGCGGCGGCACCGGCTCGGGCAACGGCTCCCCCGGCAGCGGCTCCGGCGGCTCCGGCGGCTCCGGCGGCTCCGGGTCCGGCACGGGCGGCGGTGGGGGTGCGGGCGGTGCGACCGGCTCCCAGCCGGGGGTGACCGGTTCGGCGTACCGGGTCCCTGCGGACGGGAACGCGCACGCCGAGCCGGCGGTGTCGACGACCGGCCCGATGGCGGCTGCCACGGCCGAACCCGCTGCAGCGGTGTCCGACCCGGCGCTCGCGGTCGCGCCGGATGTAGCGGCCGGTCCGGCTGCTGCGGGCGGACCCGACCCGGCTGCCGCTGTGGCGACGGACCCGGCGGCCGGCCGCTCGATTCCCGACCTGCAGGCCCAGCTTCTCGCGGACCAGCACCGCACGGACATCGACCTGGCCGCCGCGAGATCCGCGCTCGCCGCCGCGAACAAGGCGTGCCGCACGTCCGGCACGCAGCCGTCGGCGTTCCTGGGCGATCTCGCCGATGGCGCGGTCGCCCGACCGGCGACGTTGTCGTCCACACCGGACCCGACGCCCACCCCCACACCGAGCGGCGGGAGCGGGGCGGCCGGGGGCGGCGCCTCGACCGGGGACGGCACGTCCGGCGGTGGTGCGTCGACCGGCCGGTCCCCGCACGCGTCGGCGACGACCGATCCTCCGGCCACGAGCGGCACCGGCGGCACCGGTGGTTCCGGCGGCACCGGCGGTTCCGGTGGTTCCGGCGCGGTGTCGGGGATGCCGGCGGGCTGCGCGTCGGCGCTCGAGTCGGTGCTCGCGCGGCAGACGTCCGTCGCGGAGGACGAGCAGGCCGTCGCGGCGGACGAGAAGGCCCTGGACGACGCCCTCACGGCGGCCGGTCGCGGTTCGGGATCGGGCGGTACCGGCGGTTCGGGCGGAGGCGGCGCCGGCGGTGGAAGCGGGACGGGCTCGGGTGGCTCGGGCTCGGGTGGCTCGGGCACCGGTGGTCAGGGCGGGACTGGTGGTCAGGGTGCGACCGGCGGTCACGGCGGCACCGGCTCGGCTCCCGGCGGCGCGGGCACCGGTGGTCCCGGCACCATCGCACCTGGTGCGGCCGGGGCGAGCGGGAAGCAGCCGTCGGGCACGGAGGGTCGGGCGGGGACCGGCTCCGCGGGCCGGCCGTCGGCGGAACCCGGAACCGATGCGGCGGGCGGCGGTGCGGCGTCCCGGTCCGGCGGCGCGTCGGCGGGGCGGTCCGGAGCGGCGGGCGGCTCGGGCGCCGGTGGCGGCTCTGCGGTCTCGGCCGCGCAGCTGGCCGCCGACCAGGCCGAGGTGGACGCCGACGAGGCGGCCGTCGCCGTCGTGCAGCAGTCCCTCGACCAGGCGACCATCGTCAGCCCGATCGACGGGACCGTCGGTGCCGTGAACCTCACCGTCGGTCAGAAGGTCGCCGCCGCGGCGGACGGCCAGATCGTCGTACTCGGCCCGGGCAGCGACGAGGTGACCGTCGCCGTCAACGACGTCACCGTCGGCATGGTCAGGACCGGCCAGACCGTGCGGGTCACGCCGAACGGCGCGACCGCGCCCCTGACCGGCACCGTGACCTCGGTGGGGCTGCTCGACACCGCGGCCGCCGGGAGCCCGGCCGCCTACGACGTGACGGTCGGCCTGCCCGGCGCCGCGTCGCAGCCGGACGGCCGGGGAGCGTCGGTCGCGATCGTGACCGCCCAGGTCGCCGACGCCGTCGCGGTGCCGAGCTCCGCCGTACGCACCGACGGCACGTCGCACACGGTGACGCTGTTGTCCGACGGAGAGACCCGGTCGACGCCGGTGCAGGTGGGCGCCGTCGGGGCCGGGCTGACCCAGATCCTGTCCGGGGTCGGCCCCGGCGACCGCGTCGTGATCGCCGACCTGACCCGGCCCCTGCCGAGCGTCGACCTGCGGTCGCTGGGCGGCGGCCGCCCCGGCGGGTAGTCAGCGGTGACGGGCCGCGTCTGCCCGCGACGAGTGCGGGCCACCCCATCGCACAGGCCGCCCTACAGCCTGGCCCGACGCGCCGCCGTCGAGGTCCGACGACCGGCACCGAGCGGCGTCGCGGTCAGGCGAACCCCAGCTTCTCCGCGGCCAGCAGCGTGCCGTCGACCCGGCTCCTGATCTTGCGGAACGCGATGCCGCGCGCCAGGTCGGTGAGCCCGGCCAGCGGGCGCGGGTCGCGCGAGAACGGGGAGAACCCGCAGTCGTCGGTGGAGCCGAGCTGCTCGGCCGGGATGTGCGCGGCCGCCCGGACGAGCACGTCGGCGACCTCCTGCGCGCTCTCGACGTGCGGGCTGCGGGTGTCGATCACACCGAGGTGGGCGATCGGGGTGACGCCTCCGCCGTCGGCGCGCAGGTGCTCGCCGATCGTCGCGCAGACCGCGTCCCGGTCCGGCTCGCCCGCGAGCTGCAGCAGGAAGTAGCCGGCGTCGATGCGCAGGATCTCGCGCAGCAGCTCCAGATAGGACGGTGCGCCCGCTGCGCCGCGGTCCGGCGGCACGCACGTGTGCACGCCGATGTGCATCCGCTCGCGGGCGGTGAAGCGCCGCATCACACGGGCGATCAACTCGATCCCGTGGGTGGGCAGGCCGTTCTCCGGACGGCGGTGCCGCGACCCGCCGCCCGCGGTGAGCCGCCCGTCGGAGTAGTCGATCGAGACCCGGACCGCGCCGGCCGCGAACGCCGACCGGATGTCGCGCTCGCACTCGTCGACGAGATCCTGCTCGAACCGGTCCGCCGGGTAGTCCGGCGTCTGCTCGTGCAGCGGGTACAGCAACGCCAGCGTCGACGGCGAGACGACGGACTGCTTCATCGGCACGGTGGCGAGGCTGATCGACCGGGCGAGCGCGTCGCCCGCGTAGGCCCGGTAGCGGAACGGACCGTCGACCCGCCCGGGCAGCTGCCACCCGTGCCCGTCGACGAGGACGTCCGGCGGCTCCGCGGCGACGCCCGGTGTGTCGGTCACCGGGTACGCCGCGAACGACGACCGGCGCTGCTCGCCGTCCGAGACGACCGGCGCTCCGGTCGCGGCGTAGTGCTCGAGCGTGTCCCGCACCGCGTCGTCGCGCGCGGCGTCGAGGGCGGCCTCGTCGATGCGTCCGTCGTCGAACGCGGCGTTCGCGTCGAGCAGCGCCTGCGGGCGGGGCAGCGACCCGACCGGTTCGGTCGGGATCCCGGTCGTGGCGCGGGCATCGAACATCTCGGGTTCCTCCGGTCGTACCGGTGAGGGCGGACGTGGCGGCCGCGTGTGAGTCGCGCGGCCGTCACGCGGGCATTCTCACCCCACGCCGAGCTTCTCGGCGGCCATCTTCGTGCCGTCGACCCGGTTCTTGATCTTCTGGAACGCGACGTCGCGGGCGAAGTCCGGCGAGCCGTGGTTCGGCTTCTCGTCGATCGAAAACGGCGAGAACCCGCAGTCGTCGGTCGAGCCGAGCTGTTCCTTGGGGATGAAGTCCGCGGCCCGCACGAGCCGGTCGGCGACCTCCTGTGCGCCCTCGACCCGCGGGTTGCCCGGGTTGATCACGCCGATGTAGGCCATCTGCGTGACGCCGTCGGCGTCGGTGCGGATGTTCTTGCCGATGGACTCGTAGACCGGGTCCTTCTCCCGCTCGCTCGCCAGTTGGATCAGGAAGTAGCCGGCGTTGATCGTGAACATCTCGGGGAGGAGGTTGTTGTAGGGCACGTCGGCGGAGTGCACGGAGTCCCGGTCACCACCGGGACAGGTGTGGATCCCGATGTTGGTCCGCTCCTCGGGCGAGAACCGGGCCATCACCCGGTTGTTGAGCTCGATGAAGTGCGGCAGCAACCCGGCGCCGGTCCACGGGTTGCGCGGGTCCTCACGGGTGGCCAGGCGGCCCTCGGTGAAGTCCACGGACACACGCGCGGCGCCCGCGGCGAACGCGTCGCGGATGTCCTTCTCGCACTCGTCGATGAGCTTGGCCTCGAAGTCCTCGCGGCTGTAGCCGTCCACCGGGTCCTTGAGCGGGTAGAGCAGCGCCAGCATCGACGGCGCGATGACGGCCTGCTTCATCGGCTTCTTCGCGTAGGCGATGGACTTCTTCAACGAGTCGGCGGCGTAGTTCTGGTACTCGAACGGGCCCCGCTCGAGCTTCGGCAGCTGGCGTCCGTGCCCGTCGGCGAAGATCGCGAAGAACTGTCCGCCCGGTCCGAGCGAGGGAGCCAGGCCGGTGCCGGCCAGGGTGTCGGTGATCGGGTACGTGGCGAACGACGACCACCGCTGCTCGCCGTCGGAGATGATCGTGGCACCGGTCGACTCGTAGCGGTCGATCGTGTCCTTGACCGCGGCCTCCTGCTCCTGCTCCAGAGCCGCCTTGTCGATCTTTCCCTCGTCGTAGGCGGCGTAGGCCTCCTGCAACGTCGACGGGCGGGGCATCGACCCCACCGGCTCGGTCGGGATTCCGGTCTCGGCACGCGGATCGAACGCCATCGGGGTCTCCTCGGTGAGACGGTGATCATGTGAGCAAGATCACATCGAAGGCCGAGTGTAGGACACATGGTCGGCGAGCCATACCTCCGAACGCGCCACGGTGGTGCTACGTCCGGGAGGGCTCCGACTGGATGTCCACGCCTCGACGCACGAGCTTCAGCGTGTAGATGTTCTCCCGGGAGATCAGGTGGCTGACGCCGGTGGCCAGGGCGACGGCGGCCATCAGCGGAAGGATGATCGGGTAGTCGCCGGTCAGCTCGAACACGATCAGGACGGCCGTGATCGGGGCGTGTGCGGCGCCCGCGAACACGGCGGCCATGCCGACGAGCCCGAACGCGCCCGGCGACAGGTCGAGACCGGGCAGCACGGCGTGGACCGCGACGCCGTACGCGGTCCCGACCATGCCGCCGACGAACAGCGAGGGCGCGAACACGCCGCCGGAACCGCCGATGCCGATCGTCAGGCTCGTCGCGACCATTTTCCCGGCGGCGAGCAGGAGCAGGAACCCGACCGCGTAGGCGCCCGTGATGCCCGACTGCAGTACCGGGTAGCCGACCCCGTACATCTGCGGCAGGGCGAGCAGCAGCGCGCCGAGCAGCAGGCCGCCGACGCCGGGCCGGAGCCACTCGGGACCGCGCCACATCGCGTCGCACGCGTCCTCGACCAGGTAGAGGAACCGCGAGAATCCCCACCCGACCAGACCTGCTCCGAGGCCGAGCAGGGCGTAGAGGGGGAGCTCCGCCGGCGAGCCAAGCGCGAAACGGGGCAGGTGGAAGATCGTGTCGTCGCCGACGAGCGAGCGGGCGAGCAGGTTCGCGGTCACCGACGACAGCACGAGCACGCCGAACGCCTCCGCGGTGAACGCGCGCAGGATCAGCTCGAGCCCGAACACCACACCGGCGATCGGGGCGTTGAACGTCGCCGAGATCCCACCCGCCGCACCGCAGGCGACCATCAGCACCAGCCGGTGCGACGGCACCCGCAGCCACCCTCCGATGGACGACCCGAGCGCGGATCCGATCTGGACGATCGGGCCCTCGCGGCCGACCGACCCGCCGGTGCCGATGCACAGCGCGGACGCCAGCGCCTTCACGGCCGCCACCCGTGGCGGGATGCGGCCACCGTTGCGCGCCACGGCGTACATCACCTCGGGCACGCCGTGGCCGCGGGCCTCGCGGGCGAAGCGGTGCACGAGCGGCCCGTAGACGAGTCCACCCAGGACCGGGGCGAGCAGCAGGAACCACACGCCGAGCCACGGCAGGTGGGTGCTGGCGACCCGGCCGGCGTCGGAGAAGTCGTCCCGCCCGGTGACGAGCCAGGTGATACCGATGATCAGGTAACGGAACGCGACCGCGCCGAGCCCCGCGCCGACGCCGACGATCAGCGCCAGCGCGACGAGCCCCGGCCGGGTGTCGACGAGCATGCGGTGCAGGCGGTTGCCGCGCGCCATCTCGCTCACAGCTGCACCGGGGCGAGTGCCCACTCGGTCTCCGGCACCTCGCCCGCCGCGTCGGAGAACGCGCGCAACGCGTCGGCGACGTCCCGCCTGCGGTCCGCGGGCAGCGCCTCCAGCAGCCGGGCGAGGTCGCTGCGACGGCGCCGCGTCACGTCCCGGACCAGCGCCTCGCCCGCCTCGGACAGCGACACCGCGACGGCCCGCCGGTCGTCGTCCGGGCGGTCGCGACGGACCAGTCCATGCGCCACGAGCCGGTCACACATCCGGGTACCGGTGGACGGCGTGACGGCCAGCGCCGCGGCCAGGTCGGCCGGTCGTCGTGGTCCGCGCTGGGCCAGCACCACCAGTGCCCGGTACTGCGGCAGCGTGACCTCCTCGTCCACCGCCGCGAGCGAGCGCGCGGTCACCGCCAGCAGGGCACGGCTCGCCGTCATCACGGCGTCGACGAGCTGATCGTCCGGTGGATCGTCCTCGGGTTGCACACGGACATCATTGCAGTGTGCAATTGATTGGGCTGGGTGGTCGCGCGTGGTCTTGCCCACGGTCCGGGACGCGGGCGAGGCTGACCGGACGGCGACGGCGAGAGGGGAGGCGATCATGAGAACGATCCGGAGCGTCGTGGCGCGGCCGGTGCTGGCCCCGCTCGACCCGCCGGTGCAGACGGCCGCGGGCGAGGTCCCGGCCGCCCCGCTCGTCCTGATCGACGTCACGACGTCCGACGACGTCGTCGGCCACGCCTACCTGTTCTGCTACACGCCGACGGTCCTGGCCGCGCTGACGAGCCTGGTCGAGGAGATGGGCGCCACCGTCGTCGGGACGTCCGCCGCGCCGGTGGCCGTCGAGGCCGCCCTCCGGGGGCGCATGCGGCTGCTGCGCCCGCAGGGACTGGTCACGATGGCGATCTCCGGTATCGACATGGCCTGCTGGGACGCGCTGGCGCGCAACGCCGGTCTGTCGCTGGTGCGCCTGCTCGGTGGCGAACCGCGGCCGGTCCGGTCGTACGGCAGCCTGCGTTCGATGGCTCCCGACGCCGTCCGTCGCGAGGCGACGGAACTGGCCGCGTTCGGGTTCGGCGCCTACAAGGTCAAGGTCGGGGCCGCCGGTCTCGACCGGGATCGGGAGGTGCTGCACGCGCTGCGCGACGCCGTCGGGCCCGTCGCGGATCTGGCCGTCGACTACAACCAGACGCTGCCGGTCCCGGAGGCCGTGCGCCGCATCCGGGCGCTGTCCGAGGAGAACCTGCTCTGGGTGGAGGAGCCGACCCGCGCCGACGACGCGGCCGGGCACGCCCGCATCCGGGACGCGGTCCCGACGCCGATCCAGCTGGGGGAGAGCTGGTGGGGCGTCGACGAGATGACCGCGAGCATCACCGCGGGCGCGGGCGACCACGCCATGCTCGACGTGGCGCGCATCGGTGGGGTGACCGGGTGGCTGCGCGCCGCCCCGGTGGCCCATGCCGCGGGGCTCCCGGTCTCCAGTCATCTGTGGCCCGAGGTCAGCGCCGCGCTGCTCGCGGTGTCTCCCGGAGCGTTCCTGCTGGAGTACCTCGACGTCGCAGCGGGCGTGCTGCGCGAGCCCGTCCGGGTCGTCGACGGCGCCGTGGTGATCCCCGGCGGGCCGGGCAGCGGCGTCGCATGGGACGAGGACGCCGTGGACCGCCATCGCGTCTGATTCCGGCCCTTTTTCCGTAGGAATCCGCACAACCGACTTTCCCGGCGGAATTCGCGTCCTCGTAACATCGTCGATCTGCTCCGCGAGGCCGCACCGTCGGGGCTGGAAATGGTGCGGGCGCGAGCGGGAGGAATTCGGACGATATTCGACAAATCGAGTTTCGCGGAATTGTCGGCCGAACAGGTCGATACCGTGGACGATGCGGCGCGGCTGGTCATCGGTGCCAGGCGAGGTGCGGCGGCGATGCTGAACAACGCCGGGCTGGACGGCGACTCCATGTTCGGTAACCCGTGTACCGGACATTTCGACGGGAGCCGATGCCCGTGCTCGAACTACACGGGCACGGGGAACTGCAGCACGAGGATCGCGCCTCCTGGCGTGCCCTTGCAGGACAGCACGGCCCGGTGCTCGCATCCGGAGCGGCTGCACCTGCGGTCCTGACGGTCGATCTCCGTACGGACGGCGGACGTGTCCTCGTCCGCGGACCGGGAGCGACGCCGCGTTCGCGTTCCACCGATCGTCTGCTGTCCGCAGGTGAGTTGTCGACTCTTGAAAAGACACGCATCTGCGGACAGAGTGGTGGTCGCCACACCGACCGTGGGAAAGGACCCCGTCGTGACCGTCACCGCCGACGCCCGTACCGAGCTGGACCGCACGCGCTTCTTCATCAACGGCGAGTGGGTCGAGCCCCGCGGCGCCGAGACCCACCGCGCGGTCGAGGCCGCGACCGGCGAGCCGCTGGGCGAGGCCGCCCTCGGTACCGACGCCGACATCGACGCCGCCGTCCAGGCCGCGCGCAAGGCCCTCGACGAGGGTCCGTGGAGCCGCACGACCGTGGCCGAGCGAGTCGAGTTCATGCTGAAGTTCGCCGACGCGCTGGACGCCCGTGCCGAGAGCACGAGCAAGCTCGTCAGCCAGGAGAACGGCATGCCGATCACGCTGTCGTCGGCGTTCAACGGCGCGGCTCCGGCCGGTCTCCTGCGCATGTACGCCCAGGTCATCCAGGGCGTCGACCTGGAGAAGGCGCGCCCGAGCGCCCAGGGCGCGACGATCGTCCGCCGCGAGCCGGTCGGCGTCGTCGGCGCGATCACGCCGTGGAACTACCCGCAGGCGCTGGCCATGTTCAAGCTGGCCCCGGCGCTGGCCACCGGCTGCACGATGGTGCTCAAGCCGTCGCCGGAGACCGCGCTCGACACCTACATCTTCGCCGACGTCGCGCAGGAGATCGGCCTCCCGCCGGGCGTGCTGAACATCGTGCTCGCGGGCCGCGAGGCCGGCGCGTCGCTGGTCACGCACCCGGGCGTGGACAAGATCGCGTTCACCGGTTCGACGAGGGCCGGGCGCGAGATCGGCGCCGAGTGCGGCCGCCTGATCCGCCGCTGCACCCTGGAGCTCGGCGGCAAGTCCGCCGCGATCTTCCTCGACGACGGCGACGTCGACACGTTCCTCGCGGGCCTGCCGAACGCGTCGTTCATGAACAACAGCCAGACCTGCACCACGCAGTCCCGCATCCTCGCGCCGCGCTCGCGGTACGACGAGGTCGTCGACGCCGTGGCCTCGTTCTCGCAGGGCTTGCAGGTCGGCAACCCGCTCGACCCGGCCACGACCTGTGGCCCGATGGCCAGCGCGCAGCACCTGGAGCGCGTACTCGGCTACATCGAGGTCGGCCGCAACTCCAACGCGCGCCTGGTCACCGGTGGCGGGCGTCCGTCCGACCAGGACCGCGGCTGGTTCGTCGAGCCGACCGTGTTCGCCGACGTGGACAACAACGACCAGCTCGCCCGCGAGGAGGTCTTCGGGCCGGTCATGGCCGTCATCCCGTTCGACTCCGACGAGGACGCGGTCCGGATCGCGAACGACAGCAACTACGGTCTCGGCGGCTCGGTCTGGTCGGCGGACGAGGAGCGCGCCCTGAACGTCGCGCGCCGGATCCGCACCGGCACGATCGGCATCAACCGCTACGACATCGACCTCGGGTCGCCGTTCGGCGGGTTCAAGGACTCCGGCATCGGTCGCGAGCTCGGCCCGGAGGGCATCAACAACTACCTCGAGTACAAGTCGATCTACGCACCGGCCAACCAGCTGGACTGATCCACTCCACGGGCCGGTCCGCCGTCGTTCGTCGCCGGCGGACCGGCCTGCGGCGTTCGCGTTCCCCCACCCGGATTCGGAGATCCCCGATGCTCTTCCACCTGGACTTTCACGTGGAGTACGGCGCCACGATGAGCCAGCAGGACCTGTTCGCCACCTGGACGCGCGAGGCCGAGGCGGCCCTCGGCGCGAAGAAGGCGGGCGTCGTCGTCGACCTGTGGAAGGTCGCAGGCGAACGGCGCGTGATCGCCATCGTCGACGTGGACAGCCACGACACGCTCGACGAGATCTCCCTCACCCTCCCGATCATGGTCGAGATGGGGCAGTACGTGACGATCGACGTGACCGCGCTGCGCCGCTACGAGGACTTCGCTGCCTCCGTCGGACGTCTGCTCCAGAACTAGGTGTAACTCGGCGCCCGCCCGGGCATCAGAACGGCGGACGTGGGTCGTCCATCCCGGTGTCGCTCTCGCGGCCGGGCCGCACGCCGACGGCCGCGCTCCGGTGGTCGACCGGGTCGGGGAGGTCGTCGGTGTAGTCGCGGTAGTCGTACGGGCCGCTGGTGGTGCTCCGTCCGCACGGGGAGACCCAGACGACGTCGCCGTTCGGGTCGGTCGGGTCGGTGATGCAGTGCCAGCCGGGGACGTCCTTGAGCTGGTGGCAGTGCTGGCAGAGGCCGTAGAGGTTGCTCTGGTCGGTGTCGCCGCCGAGGGCCCATTCCCGGTGGTGGTCGAGGTCGCGTACGCGTCGGGTGCAGCGGGGTCCCCGGCAGATCTGGTCGCGGGCGCGAACGTGGTCGGCGAGTGCGGCGGGCGGGGCGTAGTGCTTGCGCCCGTGCTCGAGCAGGGTGCCGGTGGGCTCGTCGGTCAGGAGCCGGACGATGATGCTGTCCACGGCGAGGGCGCGGGCGGTGTCGGCGTCGATCGGGCCGTGCCCGACGAGCTCGCCGGGCCGGTCGGATCCCATGAGGGTGTCGATGCCGACGACGACCTGGATCAGGGGTTTGCGTCCGACACCGTTATGCAGGTCAGGGCGTCGTGACAGGGCGTCGGCGACGGCGGCGGTGAGGGCGTCGAGCGGGATCGGGTGGTCGGGCGGCGGCCGGTCTCGGGACGGGTCGCCGGGCGGCTCAGCGGGTGGGCCGTCGGTCCCGGTCGGGTCGGGATCCGTACCTGCGCCGGCGGACTCCGCCACATCGGAGCCGCCAGAGCCGGACCCCGCGTCGGCGGAGTCGGCAGCATTGGACTCGGCGCTGGCGGAGTTGTCGGCGTTGGACTCGGCGCTGGCGGACTCGGCGCCTGCGGACTCGGTGGCGCCGGGCTCAGCGCTCTCTGACTCGGAGCCGTCTGACCCGGCGCTGCTGGAGTCGGCGCTGCTGGAGTCGGCGCCTCCAGGATCATCGCCGCCGGCGTCCGACTCGGCGAGCGCCTCGGCGACCGCGGTCTCGAGGTCGGTGCGGTCGGTGACGGTCAACCTGCCTTGCAGGATCTGCATCGACAGGTCGAACCGCCGCTGGTCCAACGTGCGCGGGTCGTCCTTGCCGAGTGAGCGGGCGAGTCGGTCGGCGACCTGCCAGGCCGCTTCGATCTCGGCGGCCGAGCCGTAGAACCACAACGACGCCATCCCGTCCTCGAGCGCCCGGATCGACACCCGCCGGCCGCGGTCGGCTTCCTTGTGGCGGCGGTACTCCCCGTCCGGGTCGACCCGGGCGATCGCCCGCCGCACCCGGTCGCGGACCTGCCGCAGCGTCGCGTCGTGCGCCTTGGGCAGCACCTTCGCCTCGACCGCGCGGGCCAGGTCATTGGGCAGCACCGCCGTTGCGCGGGCGATCACCTCGGCCCGGCGCAGGCAGATCCGGCCCGCCTCGAGCTCGGCGAGGGTGTCGGGCAGGACGTGCGCGAACCGTTTCGCCTGTTCGATCTCCCCGAGCGCTTCGAGCCGGGACACCTCCAGGGTGAGAGCGATCTCGTCGGGCACCCAGCGTTGCGACGGCACCGCCGCCGACTCGTCCGCCCCGGGTGGGGCGGTGACCGAGCCGTCGGGGTGGCGGTCGACGAACTCGGCCAGCATCCGGGTGCGCAGCCCGTGCAGCCAGCGGATCTGGGTCTCCGCGGCCTCGACGACGTCGAGCACCTCGGTCCGCGACAACAGCTCGGGCATCTCACCGGCGGCCTGCAGTTGCCGCGCCAGCCGCGCGCCCGGCGCCCGGTCCGGGTCGATCACCGGACCTCGGCAGCGGGCGTCGTCGCACCACATGGCGTGGATCCCGTGCGCACAGCGGGTGTCGTGCTCGACGAGGTCGGGGTCCACCTCGTCCACGAATGCGAACATGTGTTCGATTCTATCGAACTTGTCCGACGATATCCAGGATCCGCTCCAGATCGTTCGCGATCGTGAACCTGCCGGACGGGCCGGGAGCGCCGGTTCGCCTCAGGTGCGGCCAGGTGCGACACCGCGGCGCGACCTGCGGCAACCGATGCTCGACCTGGACAAGAGGGCCGCCCCGTTCAGCGTTCGGGGGCGCCGTGCAGCCGCCCCGGGCCGCGCTCGCGGAGACCTGACCCGCATGGTCACTCGCCTGGTGGGCCGAGCCGACGAGCTGTCCGTGCTGACTGCGGCGACCAGGCCGTCGCACCGCACGCCGGACCGCCCGCCGCGAGGCGTCGGAACGCCGGCGACCGTCCACTCCGGACCTGGTGGTCGACCCGCCGGGCCGGCGTCGTTCTCGCGGTCGTGCCGGCCGAGTCGACGGAAGTCGCACCGGTGGGCGAGCGGCCGTGCTGTGTCGGTCCTTAGTGGACCTCCCGGTCTCCTTCGGACCAGTGGGCGGCGCGCAGTTCCCGCTTGAGGATCTTGCCGGCGGCGGAGACCGGTAGGGCGTCGACGAACTCCGCGCTGCGCGGCGCCTTGTATCCGGCGATCCGGGTCTTGGCGTGCTCGCGCAGCTCCTCGGCCGTCACCGTCTGATCCGCCCGCAGGACGACGACGGCGTGCACGCGCTCGCCCCACTGGTCGTCGGGCACGCCGATGACGGCGCACGAGGCGACGGCGGGGTGCGTGGCGAGCGCGTTCTCGACCTCGGCCGAGTACACGTTCTCGCCGCCGCTGACGATCATGTCCTTGATCCGGTCGACGACGAAGACGTAGCCGTCGTCGTCCATGTAGCCGCCGTCGCCGGTGTGCATCCACCCGTCGCGCACCGCCGCCGCGGTGGCCTCCGGCTGGTTCCAGTAGCCCAGCATCACGTGCCCGCCGAGCGCGACGATCTCGCCGACCGTCCCGCGCGGCACCTCGTCGTCCTCGGCGTCCACGACCAGTACCTCGGAGTGCGGCGCCGCGCGACCGGCCGAGCGCAGGCGATCGCCGCGGCGGTGGTCGTCCGGACTGAGCAGGGTGGCGACGGGGGACAGCTCGGTCATGCCGTAGGCCTGCGTGAAGTCGGCGTTCGGGAACGCCTTCATCGCGCGCTCCAGCACGGACTGCGCGATCGGCGAGGCGCCGTAGAGCACGGCGCGCAGGCTGGTCAGGTCGTGCTCGGCGATCTGCGGGTGGTCGATCAACATCTGGATCATCACCGGAACCAGCAGCGAGTCCGTGGCGCCGTGCGTCGCGATCGCGTTCATGACCGCGACCGGTTCGAACGCCGGGACGATCACGTGCGCGCCGCCCGCCGCGGTGGTCGCGTTCCAGGCCGCCATGTCGGCGAGGTGGAACATCGGGGCGGCGTGCAGGCAGCGCGTGCCGGACCCGAACAGGTAGCCGGTCGAGAGGATGCCGAGCGCCGAGACCATCAGGTTGGCGTGCGAGAGCATCACGCCCTTCGGGTGGCCGGTGGTGCCCCCGGTGTAGAACAGGCCGGCGAGCGCGTCCCCGCCGCGGCGGGCGTCCGGCACCGGGTCGTGGCCCGCGATCAGGTCCTCGTAGGACTCCGCACCATCCGGCGTCGGGCCGTCGCCCGCGTGGATCACCGTCCGCAGGCCGGGGGCCGCCTCGCGCAGGGCGGGGAGCATCGGGGCGAACGTGTCGTCGACGAGCAGCACACCGGTGTCCGAGTCCTGCAGCGAGTAGGCGATCTCGGCCGGGCTCCACCGGATGTTGACCGGGTTGAGCACGGCGTCCGCCCACGGCACGGCGAGCAGGTACTCGCCGAACCGGTCCGAGTTGAGCGAGAGCATCGCGACCCGGTCGCCGGAGCCGACCCCGAGCCCCTGCAGCGCGGCGGCGAGCCTGCCGACGCGGTCGGCGACCTCGGCGAACGTGCGGGTGCGGTCCCCGAACACGGTCATCACGTCGTCGGGATGCTGCTGGACGGCTCGGTGCAGACCCTGCGTCAGGTACACGAGATCACTCCTATGTGAATCACCGCGAGTGCGATGTCGCCCAGAGTGACGGCGCCGAGCGGCAAAGTCAAGGTAAAGTGAATCGCGGCTAGCTAAGCTCCAGCGCCGAACGGGCGAGGGTCGCGGTCCTGGCCACGTGGCCGGGCCGGGTCCGCAGATGGTGGATGCGCGACAGGCTGTTCACCACGGACAGCGCGGCGTGCACGCGCAGGAGCGCGTCGGTCTCGTCGCGGTCCGGGCGGTCCCGGCGCAGCAGCGCCACCCATTCGGCCACGTAGTCCCGCTGGGCCCTGCGGAACGGCTCCCGCACGTCCGCGGGGAGGTGGACGACCTCGGTGAGCAGCACGCCGACGATCGCCGGGTCGTCGGCGACGAACGCGCTGTAGCGGGCCGCCAGCCTGCGCAGGGCGTCCGCCGGGTCCGACGCGCGGGCCAGGTCGTGGTGCAGCGTGAACCACAGCGCCTCGTTTCCGCGCTGCAGCACGGAGGCCAGCACGTCGGCCTTGCTGGCGAAGTGGTTGTAGACGCTCGGCCCCGCGATGCCGGCCGCGGCGCCGATGTCGTCGAGGCCGACGGACGGGTAGCCGCGGTCGGCGAACAGCCGGGCCGCCACGCCGAGCAGCGCCTCGCGCCGGGACGCGGGCGGCAGGCCGCCGTCCTCCGGCGGGAGCACGTCCCGGTCGTCGGGCAACGGTGCGACGGCGACGGCGCGGGCCGCGGCGAGCAGGACGGCCGAGAGCCGGTCCGCGTCGACCTGCACGCCGTGATGGGCCGGGCTGTCCAGCACCGACAGGACGGCCCACGAGCGCAGGTCGTCCTCGTCCGCGACGTCGCCGGCCAGGGATGCGGCGACCCCGCGCAGCCGGTGGCGCACTGCCCGTCGCGCGTCCGGCGGGAGGTGGCCCGCCTCCCGGCCCCACAGCGCACCGAACTCGCGGAGCTCGACGGCGTGCGCGGCCAGCGCGGCGATCGGGTCGGCTGAGCCCGCCGCCACCTCCTCCATCCGGGCGAGCTGCCCGTCGAGCACGGTGAGCAGCAGCTCCTCCTTGCCGCGGACGTGCCGGTAGAGCGCGCTGGCCCGGATCCCGACGTCGGCGGCGATGTCGGCCATCGCGACGCGGTGGTAGCCGTCGCGGCGGAACCGCCGGGCCGCGGCGGCCAGGATCTGCGCGCGCCGGTCCGCGGGCCGTCGCCGGGGCACGTCGCGGGCCTGCACCGTCATCGGGCACCTCCTTCGTCCGGCAGGACTCTAGCCGCTGTTCTCTTCCGCCACGTCGAAACGGTGCTAGTCTCCTACCAAAGCTAACCGCAATTCACATAGAGCAGGGGACGGGCATGGTTCAGCGGGTCACCGTGGCGGGCGTGGGCATGGTGCCCTTCGCGACGCCGAGCCGGAGCGAGCCCTACGACGTGCTGGCCGATGGCGCCGTGCGCGCCGCGCTGGCCGACGCGGGCGTCGAGCTCGGTGCGGTGCAGCAGGCGTACGCGGGCTACGTGTACGGCGACTCGACGAGCGGGCAGAACGCGCTCTACCGGGTCGGGATGACCGGCCTACCGGTCGTCAACGTCAACAACAACTGTTCCACCGGGTCGTCGGCGCTGTTCCTGGCCCGCCAGGCGATCGCCTCGGGTGCGGCGGACTGCGTGCTGGCGTTCGGGTTCGAGCAGATGCAGCGCGGCGCCCTGAAGGAGCACTGGGACGACCGGCCGAGCGCGTTCGGGCGCTTCGAGACCGCGCTCGGCGACGCGGGCAACCCCGAGGTGCCGCTCGCCCCGCGCTACTTCGGCGCCGCCGGTACGGCCTATGTGGACCGTTACGGCATGGACCCAGCCGTGTTCGCGCGGATCTCGGTGAAGGCGCGCAAGCACGCCGTCGGGAACCCGTACGCGGTGTTCCGCGACCAGGTCACGGTCGAGGACGTGCTGGCCTCCCCGCACATCACCGGCCCGCTGACCCGGCTGCAGTGCTGCCCGCCGACCTGCGGTGCGGCCGCGGCGGTGCTGGTGAGCGAGGAGTACGCGCGGCGGCACGGCCTGCGCACCGACGTCGCGGTGAAGGCCCAGGCGATGACGACCGACACCGCGTCGAGCTTCGAGGGCGACCCGATGCGCCTGGTCGGTTACGACATGTCGAAGGCCGCCGCGCAGCAGGTCTACGAGGCGGCCGGGGTCGCGCCGGAGGACGTCCGGGTCGTCGAGCTGCACGACTGCTTCACCACGAACGAGTTGCTGTCCTACGAGGCGCTCGGGCTGACGCCGGAGGGCACGGCCGAGAAGTTCGTGTCCGACGGGGACAACACCTACGGCGGCCGCGTCGTCACGAACCCGTCCGGCGGGCTGCTGTCCAAGGGGCACCCGCTCGGCGCCACCGGCCTCGCACAGTGCGCCGAGCTGACCTGGCAGCTGCGCGGCGACGCCGGGCCCCGCCAGGTCGACGACGTGTCGATCGCCCTGCAGCACAACATCGGTCTCGGTGGCGCGGCAGTGGTGACGCTGTACGAGAAGGTCTCCGGATGATCGATCCGGACCGGGCGACGGCGGTGGTGTTCGAGCCGCTGACGGTCACCGTCGACCGCGGGCGGCTGGCGTTCTTCGCCTCGGCCACCGGGCAGACGGACCCCGTATACTCCGATGTGGACGCCGCGAAGGCGGCGGGCCACCCGGACGTGCCGGTGCCCCCGACGTTTCTGTTCGGACTCGAGATGGAGCGGCCCGAGGCGTTCGGCTGGCTGGAGGAGCTCGGTGTCGACCTGCGCCGCGTGCTGCACGGCGAACAGTCGTTCACCTACCACGCGCTCGCGCACGCCGGGGACACCGTGACCCTGCGCCCGCGGATCACCGGCGCGTACGCGAAGAAGGACCTGGACTTCGTCGTGAAGCGGACCGAGATCACCCGCGGTGGCGAGCGGATCGCCGACGCCACGACGACGATCGTGGTGCGCTGATGCGGACCGGCGACACCATGGAGCTGTCCGTCCCGCCGATCACGCGCACCACGCTCGCGCTGTTCGCCGGCGCGTCCGGCGACCACAACCCGATCCACATCGACATCGACGTGGCCCGCGGCGCGGGCCTGGACGACGTGTTCGCCCACGGGATGCTGTCGATGGCGTACCTGGCCCGCCTGCTCACCGACCACTTCGGACAGGAACGGATCCGCACCTACCGGGTGCGCTTCGCCGCGATCACCCCGGTGCACGGGCAGCCGACCTGCACCGGCCGCGTCACCGGCGTCGACGACGGGCTCGCGACGATCGAGCTCGCCGTGACCCTGGCCGACGGCACCACCACCCTCACCGGCGACGCGACCGTCGCCGTCGACCGACAGGACTGACCATGGGAAAGCTGGACGGCAAGGTCGCGCTCGTCACCGGCTCCGGCCGGGGGATCGGCGCCGAGATCGCGCGCAAGCTGGCCGGTGACGGGGCCGCCGTCGTCGTGAACGACCTGGACGACGCCCCCGCGAAGGAGACCGTCGCCGCCGTCGAGGCGGCCGGCGGACGCGCCGTGGCCTGCGTCGGCAGCGTGACCGACGACGGGTTCGCCGAGCGTTTCGTGCAGACCGGTGTGGATGCGTTCGGCGGGCTGGACGTGATCGTGAACAACGCCGGCTACACGTGGGACGGCGTCGTGCAGAAGATGTCCGACGAGCAGTGGGACGCGATCCTCGACGTGCACCTCAAGGCGCCGTTCCGGATCCTGCGCGCCGCGCAGCCGGTGATCTCCGGGCTGGTGAAGGCGGCCAAGGCCGCTGGCGACGACGTGCCGTGCCGCAAGGTCGTGAACATCTCGTCCATCGCGGGTCTCGGCGGCAACGCCGGTCAGGCGAACTACGCGGCCGCCAAGGCGGGCGTCACCGGGCTGACGAAGACGCTGGCCAAGGAGTGGGGCCGCTACAACGTCACCGTCAACACGGTCGCGTTCGGCCTGATCACGACCCGGCTCACCGGCACGGTCGCGGGCGGGGACGGCACGATCGACGTGCAGGGCCGCGAGATCAAGGTGGGCGTCAACCCGGACCTGCTGGCCTCGATGGAGCAGATGATCCCGCTGGGCCGCAGCGGCACCCCGGCCGACGCCGCCGGTGCGGTCTACCTGTTCTGCATCCCGGAGTCGGACTACGTCAGCGCCCAGACCGTCGTCTGCGGCGGCGGCCTGATGGTCTGACGCGGATCCCGGGTGTCCCGGATCCACGCCGGGCGCCCGCACCATCGGGCTCGACGTGCCGGGCGACCCGGATGCCCGCGGCGGCCGTCGAACCGGCGGGGCCCGCGCTGTGGCTGGTGATGCGCGAGTCGGGCCGAGTACCGGGCCCGGGGGCGCGCTGCATGGCGTGCAGGCGCCGGATGACGGACGATCGGGGGATGAGCGGGACGGGAGGAGGTCCGATGGCGAACGGCTCGTGGACGGGCCTCGGGAACGGCGCGGCCCGGACGGTGGGCTCCGCGATGATCCGCCGACCGAAGGTGTGCGGTCCGGAGACCACGGTCGCCGAGGTGCGCGACATGTTCTCCGACGACCACGTCCACTGCGTGCTCGTCGTCGACGGTGGCGTTCTGCTCGCCGTCGTCGAGCCCATGGATCTGTTCACGGCACCACCGGACGCGCCGGCGTCGACGACCGGGCGGCTGGCCGGGCGCGTCGTCGGGCCGGACGCCGACCTGCACCGCACCTGGCGGTCCATGGAGTCCGGGCACCGCAGGCGGCTTGCCGTCGTCGGGCCCGGGAACGCGCTGGCCGGGCTGCTCTGCCTCAAGCGGTCGGGGCGCGGCTTCTGCAGCGACACCGACGTGGCCGACCGGGCCGTAGAGCTGGGCCGGGCGCTGCCGCCGCCGATCGGCGGGGTCGAGGCCGTGGCGGCCGACGCGCCGTCCTGCCGCTGATCCGGTCGGTCAGACCCAGGCGAGGATGTCCTGGGCGGTCCGGCGGCGGAGGTCGTGCGCGAAGTCGGCGATCAGCGGATCGGCGTCCAGGCACGACGGGCACGGGTGCCAGCGGCGCGGCGTGAGGGTCGAGTACTCGTCGTCGACGGGCTGGTGCCGCAGCGGTCCACCGTCGTGCGTCCAGACACGCCGGCACCCGTTGTCGCTGCAGTGGTACTCGCCGGGCTCGGCGCCGACGTGGGTCGTGTGCGGCATGGCTGACTCCCTGGGGGTGGCGTCGGCCGGACGGTAGCCAGGACGGCGGGTGCCGCCCTGCCCTCAGATGAGGGTATTTGACTGTCGTTGATCTCCTCTTGACTGCGCGTGAGCCCATGCCTCCGACTCCAGCTCCCCGGACGTCGGACGACTCCCCAGGGCGTGTGCTCGAGAGGAGAACTTTCATGCGACGTCCCAGAATGGGGGGACGGCGGCTGGTCGTGCTCGCGACGACCACCGCCCTGGTGACCGGGGGAGGTATCGCGACAGCACCGTTCGTGTTCGCGGCCCCCGCCGCCGACCCCGCCGCGGAGGGGTCGTGGTCGGTCCCGTTCGAGGAGGGCGGTGCAGGTACCCCGCGTTGCGAGACCGTTCCGAACGACGGTCCGAACGACGAGCGCGACCGGCTGCAGTGCAAGCCGACCGCGGTCACCAGCGCCATGCAGCCCGACGGCCGGGTCCTGTACGGCAACGGCATCGAGGCCGAGGAGAACGCGGAGGAGACCGTCGTCCCGGCCCTCTCGCCGGAGGCGCGCGACGGCCGCACCCGCGTTCTCGACCTGCGTGACGGCAAGCCGACGTGGACCAAGCCGGACAACGAGCGGACCGACGGGGACAACCCGAACATCCAGCCCGGCCGGACCAGCGACGACTGCCTCACGCAGGACCCGCTCGGTGTGGCCGGCGTCCCCGGTCGCCCCGGCGACGGCCTGGTCGGCTCCACCAACGGCGCGCTCGGCGGGCCGCAGGCGAACCCGACCTGCTCCCCGGACGACGTCCAGGACAACGACGGCGACATCTTCTGCGCCGACATCGCCCAGCTCCCCGACGGCCGGAACCTGCTGGTCGGCGGCACCGACTGGTACAACGAGCCGTCGATCCTGGAGAAGGCGGACGGCGACCCGGCGAACGTCGGCGTGATCGAGCTCGAGGGCCTGCGCAGCGCGCGGATCTTCGACGGCGAGAAGAACCGCTGGGACGCGACCGGCTCGATGAAGTACGGCCGCTGGTACCCGACGGTCACGACGATGCCCGACGGC
Source organism: Pseudonocardia endophytica (assembly GCF_004339565.1). Lineage (GTDB taxonomy): Bacteria > Actinomycetota > Actinomycetes > Mycobacteriales > Pseudonocardiaceae > Pseudonocardia > Pseudonocardia endophytica. The sequence continues at coordinate 2,914,862 of NZ_SMFZ01000001.1, read as the reverse complement.
AAGGTCACGGCCGTCAGCGGCACCACCAAGCTGATCAAGTCGACCCAGGGTTCGCAGGTCCGTCGCACCGAGACCTATGACCCGGCCACCGGGCAGTGGACCGAGGACTACACCGGGCCGAACTCCGAGAAGACGCTCCCGCAGAACGCGCGGATGTACCTCACCCCGAACGGCAAGCTGTTCTACTCCGGCGACGGGCAGATGTTCGGCCCGTTCGGGCAGGCGGCCGACGAGGCGCTCTATGCGCAGCAGGGCTTCTTCAACCCGGAGACCAAGGAGTGGGAGAACGCCGGGCTCACGCTGCCGCGCAGCTCGCCCGCGTCGGTGGCGCTCCCGATGAAGGCGCCGTACGACAAGATGACGATCCTGCGAGCCGGCGGAAACTTCGGTCCGCCTCCCGGCACCTACGTCGCGACGCCCACCACGACGCTGACCAGCGTCGACAAGGAGGGCAAGGTCACGAACGAGCCGGGCCCGCTCATGAACGAGGGCCGCTGGTTCAGCCAGCCGACGCCGCTGCCGGACGGTCAGACGCTGCTGACCAACGGCGCGCGCAACGACGAGGTCGTGTTCCCGGGCGCCGAGCTGCCGGTCAAGACGCCGGAGCTCTACAACCCGGACACGAAGACGTTCACGCAGATGGCGCTGCCGGAGCGGGCGCGGACCTACCACAACAACGGTCTGCTCCTGCCCAACGGCCAGGTGCTGATCGGCGGCAACTCGCCGATCTCGCTGGGCTACGGCATCCAGCGCGACGCGGTGCCGGGCATCACGGGCAACAACGACAAGGACCCGTCCTTCGAGCTGTTCTCGCCGCCGTACCTGCACAAGGGAGACCGCCCGAACATCGACGGCGTCCAGAAGGGCGTCGCGTGGGGCGAGGACTTCGACATCGCGACCGGCAACGCGGGTGACATCAGCAAGGTGATGCTGATGCGCATGCCGTCGCCGCAGCACGTGATGGACAGCGACACCCGGACGCTGGAGCTGCCGTTCCAGAAGAAGGACGACGGCACCCTGTCGGCGTCGACGCCGCAGGACGGCGTCGCGGCACCGCCCGGTTACTACTACCTGTTCGTGAACCGGACGGCCCAGGACGGCAGCTCGATCCCGTCCGTGGCTCGCATCGTCCACGTCGGTGACCAGTCCGACGGCGGCGAGGCGCTCCAGCCGATGGGTCCGGAGACCGTCGACGGCTTCCAGCCCAACGGCGCGACCCAGACCGAGCCGAACACGATCCTGGACAACCCGCCGAACCCGCTGCAGACCCCGACCGTGCCGGGTCAGACCGACCCGCTCGGCGTGCCGAAGGGCATCCCCGGCGTCAGCGGCAACGTCGACGACCCGAACAACACCGGGATCGGGCAGGCACCGCCGAACGTGAACGGCGACGGTTCCGAGCCCGAGCAGGGTCCGCCGGGCGGTTCGACCTCGGACGACGGCCGGTCGTCCGGGAGCGGACAGCAGCCGGGCCTGCTGCCCAACCTGGGCGGCGGGGCCTCCGAAGGACGACGCGGCCACGGCCGCCGGAAGCACCCGAGGTCGATTTCATGATCCACCGCTCCCCACGGAGCACCGCCGAAGCGCTCGTCCGGTCCGGACGGGCGCTTCGGCGCGTCTCCCCCCGGAACACATCCGTCACATCCGTCACGGGGCGCCTCGCGTCCGGCGCCGGTGTGCTGTTCCTGGCGCTGGTCGCGCTGCTGGGCATCGCGCCGGTGGCCTCGGCGCAGGCACAGGGCACGTCGTCGGACATCGCCGCGGTGATGGACCGGTCGCCGGACCTGGCCGGCGCCACCCTGTCCGTCCAGGCGACCGAGATGGGGTCGCAGTTCGTCCTGGACAACCCGACACCGACCGAGATCACGGTCATGTCCACGGCGGGTGACCCGCTGTTCCGGATCGGGCCGGGTGGCGTGCTCGCCAACTTCCGCTCCCCGGACTGGTACCGGTCCAAGGCCGTCGCCGAGGAGGTCCAGATCCCGCCGCGGGCGGCCGACCGCGGCACCCCGGTCTGGGTCAAGGTCAGCCTCGACCCGTCGTGGGGCTGGTTCGACCCGCGCCTGCGGGACGCGACCCTGACCGACGACCAGAAGGCATCGATGGACCCGCTCGACCCGTTCGGCGCCTGGTCGGTGCCGGTCACGGTCGGGGACAGGCCGGGCACGGCGGACGGCCACTTCGAGTACCGGCCGCCGATGGGGTCGTTCGTCCCCACGCTGTCCGAGACCCAGCCGGCCGACGGCGTGTCGCTGACGGCGCTGCCGGGCAACCCGACGCCCGGCATCGGCGTGAACAACCAGGGCGCCGGCGAGATCGTCGTCCTCGGTGAGGCGGGCGAGCCGTTCCTGAAGGTGACGCAGCAGGGCGCCGAGGCGAACGAGCAGAGCCCGACGTGGCTGGCCCAGCAGGGCGGTGCCGAGGCGGCTGGTCCGAAGGGTGACCCGGCGGCGCCGCCGCAGTGGCGGTCGCTCGGGCAGAGCCCGCAGGTCTCGTTCACGGTTCCGTGGGCGGACTCGGACCTGTCGCCTGCGGACCTCTACGCGATGTCCGGCTCCCAGGACGTGCAGAACTGGACGATCAGCATGATCGTCGACGGCCAGCGCTTCGACGTGCCGGGCGTGACCACGTTCAACCCGGCCGACCGGGGCGGCATCAGCATCTGGTGGTGGATCGGCGGCGCTGTCGTGCTGCTGGCCGTCGTCATCGTGGGGACCCGGTGGATCCTGCGCCGCAGGCGGACGTCGTCCGGCTCCGGCGGGAACGACGCGGGCACCTCCGTGCCGCGGGGATCGCACCGGGCGAAGGCGGACGTCACGAGCTGACGCCCGCACACGACCGCAGGGGCCGGCACCGGGTATCGGTGCCGGCCCGTGTCGTCAGCCGTGTCACACGACATCGGAGAACGCTCGCGGAACCGGTGACCGCACGCGCCCAGACGCACGCGTTCACCGAATCGGCGTGTGCTCCGGACCAGCGCACGCCGGGCTCGGACGCGACCACCGGCGACTGTGTCCCGGCCCGCCGCACCCGACATCGGAGAACGCTCGCCGAACCGGCAGACGCACGCGATCGGGCACGCGCATTCGCCGGACGAGCGCGCGTTCGCCGGATCAGCGCGCGTTCGCCGAACCGGTGCGCCTTCCGAGTCAGTGCGCGCCGTCCGCATCACTCGTCGTGCGGGTCGGTCGGACGTGCCGGTCGGTCGGACGGTGCCGGGTCGTTCAGGAGCGGCGTGCCGGCCAGGACAGCCGGGGCGTCATCCGGTCCACGAGAGCGCGGAACTCCGGTCGCAACGTGTCCACGTGTCCCAGCACGACCTGCAGGTCGTCGGCGAGCTCCGGCACCGTGACGGGGTCGACGCCGGGGGCCCGGCGGAACCCGGCGGACAGCACGCGGTGCAGCTGGCCGTACCGCGTTCCGGACGCACCGACGAGCGTGTCCCGGCCCAGCTCACGGGCCACGGCGACGCCCGCCGCGAGCGTCTCGGCGGCCGTCCGGGCACGGCCGGGCCCCGGCCGGACGGCCCATCCGGACCCCTCCCACGCGTCCTCGAGCGGTACGTCGAGGCGGGTCAGCAGGCGCGCGGTGGCCCCGTCGCCGAGCAACCGGTCGCAGAAGCCGGCCGAACCGTCGTCGAGCGGCAGCACGCGCAGCGCCGCGCACGGTTCACCGCCGGAGACGGCGACGACGTGGTGGGCGCCGAGGTCCGCGGGGTCGTCGTCGCACGGGCCGTCCGTGCCACCGGCGAACGCGGGCCGCAGCCCGTCGTCGTAGAGGAGCCGCCCGCGGAAGCAGCGGACGGCGTCCAGCATCGGCCATGGCGTCCCGGCCGCCTGCGGTTCGAGGACGTGCCAGTCCGGCCGGGCGGGCGCGGTCACTCCGGGGAGAGGGCGAGACAGTGGCCCACGAACGCCCGGTAGGCGTCCAGAGCGGCCGTCCCGGCCTGCACGAGCGGCTCCAGCGCGTCCGGACGCTCGCTGAGGAAACCGGCCATCTGCCGCTTGTTGAACGCGGTGTGTCCCACGTCGAGCGACACGTGCTCGTCGAGGAAGCTCAGCTCGCTCCCGTCGCTGTGCAGCAGCGTGCGGGCGTTGTCCAGCATGCCGGCGCCGAACCCGAGCGACAGCAGCTCGATCTCGTTCTCGATGGCGATCTGGGCGAACGGCGTGTCGCCCGCGATGACGTCCTCGTGCAGCTCGCGGTACCGGTGTACGGGCTCCGGCCACTCCAGCCCGAGCATGTCGTCCGGGTCCGGTGCGGGGCGACCCGCCCGGGTGCGCCGGTCGCACAGCGCGCGCAGGTCGGAGATCATCATCAGGTGGTGGTCGGCCTCGCCCGCAGCGTGCTTCTGCAGCGCTTCACCGAGCTCCGTCGTGCCGGACCCGCCGGTGTCGACGCACGCCTGGCCTGCCCGCCGGATCCACCCTTCGACCGGTTCGGTCATCGCGACCCCGAGCGCGTTGAACGTGATCAGGAAGCTCTCCAGGCGGGTCTCGCCGATGGCCGGGTCCTGCACGAGGCGGACGGAGGGATCCTGCGCGAACGCGGTGCGTGCGGGATCGAGGGCGGACTCGTAGCTCTCGATCGTGGTCATCGGCCGGCTCCAGTCTCGTGTCGGGGTCGAACGCCAGCGTCCGTGTGCGAGATCGAGTTCTGATACCCGCATCCGAGGGTGGTGCCGCTGGTCAGATCAAGGTCAGCCGGCGTGCCTCCGCCACCGCCTCGATGCGGCTGTGCACCCCGAGCTTGGTCAGCAGCGACTTCACGTAGCTGCGCACCGTGCTCTCGGTGAGGTAGAGGTCGCCCGCGATGTCGCGCGTCGACTTCCCGTCCGCGAACGCGACGAGCAGCTCGTACTCGCGCGGGGACAGCACCTGCTGGGCGGAGCGCGGGTCGTCCGAACGCCGCCCGGCGGCCAGCCGCGGATCGACGAACGGAACCTGGCCGGTCAGGACCGCACGCAGACCCTCGACGAGCAGCCTGCTGTCCTTGAAGACCGCCCCGTCGGCACCCGCACCGAGCGCCGCGCGCACCGGCTCCAGCTCCTCGGTCGCGGTGTGCAGCAGGACCCGGGCGCCGGGCGCGGCACTCTTGATCCGCGCCGCGGTCTCGGGGGCGTGGCTGCCCTGCATGCGCAGGTCCAGGACGACGGCGTCCGGGCGCAGCAGCGCGGCCCGGCTGATCGCGGTCGCCCGGTCGGTCGCCTCTCCGACGACCGTCAGGTCCGCCGCCGTCTCGACGAGCGCGCGCACGCCGTCGAGGACGACGGGGTGGTCGTCGACGACCAGGACCGTGTGCGGGGTGCTCATCAGGGCCTCAGCAGGGGAGGCGCAATCGGAGGGCCGTCCCGCCGTCCTCGCGGCGCAGGCCGACGGAGCCACCGTTCTGCTCGGCCTGCCGCGACATCGAGGCGAAGCCCCAGCGCCGGGCGCCGGACGGCACGCCGGCCAGCGCCTCGAACTCCTCGGGGCCGCGGCCGTCGTCCAGCACCACGAGTGAGATCTCCTCCGGCGCGAAGTCCAGCGTGACGACGACCTGGTCGGCGTCGGCGTGCCGCTCGATGTTGAACAGCGCCTGCCGCAGGCAGTTCAGGACGGTCCGCTCGACGCGGGCGTCCAGGCGCCGGGCCCGGCCACGGACGACCAGGTGGGCGCAGAGGCCGGTGCGCCGGCGGAAGTCCGCGACGTCGCGCTCGACGGCCGTCGGGACGGCATCGTCCGCGTCGACCGGAGCGGCGGCGGCGAGCAGCTCGCGGAGCCGGTCGGACGCGGCGTGCACGCGGTTCGCGACGTCGTCCACCGTGCGGCACAGCTCGCCGACGTCCTCGCGGTAGAGGGCCTGGGCCCGCTGGGTGCTGGCGGCGATGGCGAACAGCAGCGGCCCGATCTCGTCGTGCAGCGCGCCGGCCAGGGTCTGGCGCTCGGCGTCGACGCGGCGACGGATCTCGGTGTCGTCGCCCCGCTTGCCCGACGCCCGGCGCAGGGACGGGAGTGGCGAGCACTCGAGCTGCCCGTGCCGGACTGCTCCGGCCGTGGCGGCCTGCGTCCACGCGGGGGATACGCCCGGTTGGGCGGCAACGCTGCCGTTCACTGTGCGCATGTCTGCTTAACGACGAATGGTTCCCGGAGTTCCGCAGAATCACCCAAAGATCGTAGCTTTGTCCGCGTCTGCGGAGTTACTATCCCGCAAACAGCAGACCGACGGCGCCGATCGTCAGCGCGACCATGGCGGCGAGCATCGGGTACTGGGTGCGGACGGCGTCCTCGGACCGGTACAGCCGGACGGCCCTGTCGTGCGCCGCGACGGAGGCGACGAGGTGGCCGGTCACGATGGCCAGCAGCTGCACCGCCATGATCGCGATCGGGCCGAGCAGCGTGTAGTCGATGCGGGTCCCGGCGAGGCCGAGGAGGTCGGCGCCGGTGCCGAGCGGGTCCCCGGCCAGGATGAACGTCTGCTGCCCGTCGAACACGAGCAGGCTGAAGTAGTGCGCGATCGCGTAGCCCGCCGCGATCGGGGCCAGCGTGGTCGCGAACGTCGCCGGTCCCGGCCGCTGACCCTCGTGCGCGCCGTGCGGGGTGAGTGCCGCGCAGCCGAGCAGGTAGATGACGCCGACGGCCAGCGTGGTCGCGGCCAGCCCCAGCGTGCCGCCGAGTACCCCCTCGGTGACCGTCGAGGTCCACCACGTCGTCCGGGAGATCCCGTCGTAGCCGGTGGTGCCGACGAGCGCGACGACGACGCCGACCAGCCCCGGGCCCGGCGCGAGCCGCTCGAGGCCGTCCAGCGGGTTGCGCAGCCCGAACCGCCCGTCGTCCAGGCGGCCCACCGGAGACAGCCCGCCGATCAGCGACGAGTACACCTCGAAGCCGTCGCCGCGGTCGAACCACCGGGCTCCGAACACGGTCGCGGCCGCGACCTGCACCACGGCGTAGCCGGCCAGGAACCCGGCCACGGTCGCCGGCTCGGCCCGGCCGGGCGCGACGAGCTCCAGCCAGGCGAACGCCGTCAGCGATGCGGCGGCGGGCCAGTACCCGACCGACGCCGGCGGCGTCCGCAGCCCGTCCGGGTCGATCCGCAGCGCGCCCGTGACGATCCGGTGCAGCAGCCGCAGCGGGTTCGCGTACCGGACGACCGGCCCGAGCAGCAGCGACAGCGGCACGAGCCCCGCCCAGAACGTCACGTAGAACGCCCACGGCGCGACGTTGTCCGACGGGTCGTCCGGGCCGACGAACCCGATGTTGATCACCGCGATCAGCACGGCGAGCGCGACCGCCCGGACCGTCGTGCGTGTCGCCGGGTGGTCGACGACGTCCGTGACCACCCGCGGCAGCGGGCGGCCACCGCCGGGGGAGCGCGGCGAGCGCCACAGGAACGCCAGCACGACGAACGAGATGATCAGCGTGACGGACGCGGCCGCGGCGGCGGGGCCGAGCGGGACGGGCAGGTCGCTGCGGGTGCCGACGCCGTGCGCCGGGACCATCACGGTCGTCACCGGACCTCGAGCTTCGCCAGCTGCGTCCCCGACCCGTGCAGCTCCAGCTCGAACACGCCGGGCTGGTCCGCCGTGAACTCGATCGTGGCCGGCGTGCCCGCGGTCAGCTCGGCCTCGCGGTCGTAGCCGTGCAGGTGGACCTCGTCGTTCTCGTCGCTGGTCACGACGAGCGTGACCGGTGTGCCGAGCGGGATCTCGATCCGTTGCAGGCCACCCTGGACCTTCCCGCCCGCGACGGTGATCTCGATCCGCTTCGTGGCCGGTGCCTGCGGGGCGGCGGACGGCGCCGCGGCCGCGGCCGGGCTCGCCGGCTGCGGGGCGGGCGCGGCGCTGTCGGCGGCGTTCCCGCAGCCGCCCAGCGCGAGCGCGGCGACCGTGGCGGCGCCGAGTGCGAGGTGTCGGATCGTGGTCATGGGAGGGGAGCTCCTTCTCGCGGGGGAACGAGATCGGCATCGTCGGAGTCGGCGGGGGAGCCGGCGTGCGTGGACGTGGTGGCGCCCGAGCCGGTCGCCGCGAAGTCGGCGGCGGCCAGCCGCCGGTGGCGCCGGGTCAGGAGGACCAGACCGGCGCCGAGGACCAGCACGGCGGCACCGAGCCCGATCAGCGGCAGGCTCGCCGACCCGGAACCGCCCGCCGCGGCGGGACCCGGGCCGAAGCGGACCACGCCGGAGAGCGTGTCCCTGCGGTCGTCGACGAGGACGGTGACCTGCCAGCGCCAGATGTCGGCCGGAGTGGCCGCCGCGTACGCGGCCTGCAGGACCGGCCCCGGCGGGGGCAGGCGGTCGTCGGCCCAGCTCACCGATCCGGCCTCGGCGTACGGGACCCAGCCGGACACCTGCGGGACCGGGCGGCCGTCGCGCAGCAGGCCGAGACGGTAGGTCCGGCTCGCGCTGTCCGCCTCCCACGAGCCGTCCGCGGTGCGCCGGAGGAACGGCTCGCCGTCGAGCCCGAGGACCGTCACGACCGGCCCGGGCGGACCCTGCAGGATCAGGCTCGGCCGGTCGCCGGGCGCGACGACGGCGGACAGCCCGTCCGGGGGCGAGTCGACCGTCGTCCGCAGCGCACCGACCGGCTGGCGCCGCTCGAGACGACCGTCCACGGTGTACTGGTCGGCGCCGATCCGGAGCGGGACCGTCCAGGCACCGAGCACCTGTGTCGTGCCGGGCCTGCCGCCGGAGGGCGAGCCGACCGCCGCGGGCCATGTCCTGGCGTCGAACCACTTCCAGGACGCGGCGTCCGAGACGTGCACCCAGCGCTCCGGTGCGCCCGGTGCAACGCCGGCGGGCAGGCGGGTCGCGATGCCCGGCGGCGTCCGGCTCTCGTAGGTGAACGGGTGGGCCGCGTCGAGGTCGACACCGCGCGTGGAGATCCGCAGGAAGTCCCGCCCGTCCGGCGCGAGGACGCTCATCGGGACGTCCGACGTGCCGGCGGCCGCGAGCTCTCCGGTAGGGGTCATCGCCACCGTGGAGCCGGCGGGCAGGGCCGGCCGGACGCCGTCGACGACGGGGCCGGTGACCGTGCGGTTGTCCTGGGCCCACGCCGGACCGCCCACGAGGCCGAGACCGACCACCGAGCACGCGACGAGTGCCGCGGCGAGCACGAGGCGAGCACTCCGTCCCCTCTGCGGGCGGGTGTCGTCCGTGGGCGTCGTCGCCCTGTGTCTCATGGAGAACCTCGGTTCGGCGGGAGCTGAGCCCTTTGGGTGCACAACGGTCTCGATGGCCCCACCGTCACGGTTGTGCCGCGGAAAAGTCCGCTACTGCGGATCGTGACCGAGATGCGAATCCGCAGTCGCGGACGCGTGTATCGGGCTCGTTCAGCCGGTCATGTGGCTCATATCGTGCCCCATGGAGCCCATGGAGGCCGACTCGGCGGGCGCGTTCTCCCCGACCGGTCCCTGCTCCGGCTCGTTCGCGAAGAACAGCCAGATGTTGGTCGGGATGTCCTGGCCGGTCGTCGTCTCGCCCTCGGCCTGGGCCGCGCGCAGCGAGTCGATCGACGTCAGGCACCTGTCCCGGCCCGCGGCGCAGTTGCCGTCCTTGTCCGGCCAGACCGACTGGTCCTTGACGAGCACGACGACGACCTGCCACCACTGCTGGTCCGGGTCGTCGGTCGTCTCCACGATGTGGCTGTGGCTCGGCAGCGGGATGACCGCGCCGGGATCGACCGTCGGCAGCGCCACCGGCGGGCTCACCGGGAGCGGGCCGGGGACGCCGGCCAGCGGCGGGACGTCCGGCGCTGGCAGCCCGGTGATGTTGCGCAGGGCCCGGCCGAGGATCGGGTCGACGAGCACGACGCTCGGGTGCATCGTGCACGACCCGACCGGCTGCTTCTTCTCGGTCGCGGGCGGGCCGGGCTCCGGGCACTGCAGGTCGACGCCGGGGGCCGGGTCGAGCGCCTCCGGGACGCCGTTGCCGTTCGCGTCGAACGTCGGGACGATCGCCCAGAACTTCCGGGCCTCGTCCAGCGACCGTCCGGCGGGGTCGATCTGCGGCTCCGCGCCGCCGGGCGTGGTGCCGGCCAGGCACTCGGGGATGATCATCTCGTCCGGGTCCGACGCGGCCGGGACACCGTCCCCGCCGCGCCCGATGCCGTCGAGGTCGTCGAACGGCTCGATCGTGCAGTGGAAGTTCTGGGCGTAGGTGAAAACCTGGTTCTGCCCCTCGCCGAAACCCTCGGTCTGGTTCGCCCTGAGCGGGCGCTCCAGGTTGTTGCCGGTGGGCTCGGCGATGCCTGCCGTCGTGCTGACGGCGGCCGTGACCAGCGCGGCCGCGACCGCGGTCAGGAGGGTCGTTCTGGAGAGTCGCACCTGCGCCCCATCTCGCCTGATAGTTCCGTATTCGCGGAGAAGAACGGGCCGAATCGACCGTGGGTTCGGTCAGGCTGGGCGGTCACTCGATCGGGGTGGCGACCTGAACGGGCGACGGCTCGGGGACGCTGGCGCCCCGCCGCTCCCGCACGGCGGCGTGCACCAGCTCCGGGATCAGGATCGATCCCGCGGCCATCACCAGGAGGGCCAGATGGCCCCACAACACGCCGTCGAACACTCCTCGGACGGTAGGCACCGGCCCATCGGGTCACTGCCCCCACATGGGGGTGGTCGCTCGCGCGTCCCGCGGCCGAAGCTCGGGCCGTCCGACCGACGGGATACACGAGGAGAGCACAGCTACATGGGGAACCGCACGCGGCGACCGTTCCGGCGCACGATGGCGATGGTCGTCGCACCTCTCCTGGTGGTCGGCGCGGCGGTGGCGGCCGCCGGGACCGCGGGCGCGGAGCCGGAGCACGCCGACCCGCTCGGGATCCTCGGCCCGGCGGTGCCGTCCGGAGCGGCCGAGCTCGCAGGGCTCGCGCCGCTCCCCACGGCATCGCTGCCCGAGGCCGGTTCCCTCGTCGACGAGATCCTCTCGGTCTCCGGGAGGCTCGGCGTCGGCCAGGACCGCGCGACGGTCCAGCGGGACGTCGACGACGCGAACCTGAGCCCGGAGTCGTCCGGCGCGCTGGCCGGGCTCGTCGCCCAGCTCGGGCTGTGCAACGGCGACACGACGGCCCTGCTGGGGAGGACGTCGCACGCGGACCTGATGGACGGCACGGCGCAGCCCGATCCGGCGTCCGCCGCGGCGCTGCGGGCCTGTGCCGTGACGCTGCGCGGCGCGATGGAGGCCGCCCGCCCGGCGCTCACCGACACCGGTGACGCGAAGCCGCTGCGGATCTGGCCGCTGCTGGCGTTCTCGCCGGGCGAGACCGACGACACGTACGTCGAGGACTACATGCTCACGGTCGACCAGGGTGGGAACGACACGTACCTGAACAACCAGGGCGGCAACCAGATCGACGTCAAGCGCAGCGTGACGAACCCGCTCGCCCGTTACCACGAGCCGGCCCGCGGCTGCCGCCAGACCTACCCGGACTCGCTGTCCGGTCGCGTCCTGAAGGGGCCGGACGGCAGCCGTGTCCCGTCGTTCGACGGTCCGGAGTGCGTCCCGGCCGCCGCCCTGCTCTGGGACATGGACGGCGACGACACCTACGGCGTGCGCGAGGCCCCCGAGTTCCCGGACGACCTGTGCAGCAGCGATCCCGCCGTCCGCCGGTTCGCCACGATCGGCTCCGGCGTCGAGGGCGTCGGCATGCTCGTCGACGAGGCCGGGAACGATCGCTACACCGGCCGCACGGGGACGATGGGATCCGGGCACCTCGGCGGCGTCGGCCTGCTCGAGGACCGCGACGGCGACGACCACTACCTCGCCATGCGCAACGCACAGGGTCTCGGCCTGCTGGTCGGCGTCGGCATCCTCCACGACGACGCGGGCGACGACGACTACGACTACTACATGCCCGGCCCGCTCGACCCGGACGCCGAGTTCCAGACGGACGGCTCCGGCGGCGTGATCGACGACAGCGGGCTCGGCTCGGAGCTGCACGCCAGCCCGAACGACGAGGACAAGGTCGGCGGCCGGTGCGACAACCTCCCGCGGAGCCTGCAGGGCGTCGGGATCTTCGTCGCTCCGGCGCTCGGACTGCTGGTCGACTCCGCGGGCGACGACACGTACCGCGCGGCCGGCTACCGCAACCAGGAGGAGGGCCTCCCGACGCAGGCGGTGCCCGGGCTGATCCGGTTCGCGCACGGCTCGCAGGGCAGCGGGTTCCTCGGCGGCATCGGCGCGATGCTCGACCTGGCCGGGACCGGTGACCGGTACCTGCGCGAGGAGGGGCAGCCCGCCGACGACCGGCACAACGGCCAGGTGCTCGGCCCGAAGCCGGACCTCTCGTTGGAGAAGGAGGGCTCCCTGACGAACGGCGAGCCGCTCGACCTGTCGCTGTTCGTCGACACCGAGTGAGGCGGCCGGAACGCACCGGAGGGTCGCATCCGGATCGAAACGTCCGAAGTGGACGGTCCGGGCGCTGCGCTCGCGCGTCTGTTCTGGCGCGGCCTGTCGACACAGGGCCCGTTCACTAGTAACACTGAGACTAGGGAACGCCTCGTCACCACGGACAGGAGCCGCCATGAGCATCACCGACGACACCAGGGCACCCCTGCGGAGCCTCGACCGGTTCTTCATCGGCGGACAGTGGGTCAGCCCGTCCACGGACGCGACGATCGACGTGATCGAGGCCGCCACCGAGCAGCTGTACTACCGGATCGCGGAGGCCCGCGAGGCCGACATGGACCGCGCGGTCGGCGCGGCGGCCGAGGCGTTCCACGAGGGCCCGTGGCCGCGGATGAGCCACCAGGAGCGGGCCGGGTACCTGCGTGCGATCGGCGAGAAGCTGCGGGAGCGGGCCGCGGACGCCGCGGACATCTGGCCCCGCGAGTCCGGCATCCTGCACGCCTCGGCCAGGGCCGGGACGGCGCAGACCGGCAAGATCTACGAGTACTACGCGGGCCTGGCCGACACGTTCGACTGGACGGAGCCCGCGACGCCGCAGGCCGGCGCGTGGGCCGAGATCGTCAAGGAGCCGGTCGGCGTGGTCGGCGCGATCATCCCCTGGAACGGTCCGCCCGGACTGATCGCGTGGAAGGTCGCTCCCGCCCTGATCGCGGGCTGCACGGTCGTGCTGAAGAACTCGCCCGAGGCGCCGGGCGCCGGCTACCTGATCGCCGAGATCTGCGAGCAGATCGGCCTGCCGCCGGGCGTCGTCAACGTCGTCACGGCCGACCGCGAGGTCTCCGAGCTGCTGGTGCGTGACCCGCGCGTCGACAAGATCGCGTTCACCGGGTCGACGGCCGCGGGCAAGCGGATCGCGTCGCTCTGCGGGGAGCGGATCGCGCGCTGCACGCTGGAGCTGGGTGGCAAGTCCGCCGCGGTCGTCCTGGACGACGCCGACCTCGCCGAGGCGGCGAGCGTGCTGTCCGCGGCGGAGTGCAACATCTCCGGCCAGGTGTGCTCGTCGCTGACCCGGATCGTGGTCACCCGCAACCGGCACGACGAGCTGGCCGAGGCGCTCGCGGCGACGTTCTCCCAGGTCCGGGTCGGTGACCCGTTCGACGAGGCGACCCAGATGGGCCCGCTGGCGATGCAGCGCCAGCGTGACCGCGTCGAGGGCTACATCGCCACCGGCGTCCGGGAGGGCGCGCGCCTGCTCACCGGAGGCGGCCGCCCGAAGGGCCTGGACAAGGGCTGGTTCGTCGAGCCGACCGTGTTCGCCGGCGTGGACAACGCCTCCACGATCGGGCGCGAGGAGATCTTCGGCCCGGTGCTCTCGGTGATCCCGGCCGACGACGAGGAGCACGCGATCCGGATCGCCAACGACACGAACTACGGCCTGAACGCGTCGGTGTTCACGCCGGACGTCGAGCGCGCCCGCGCCGTCGCCCGCCGCCTGCGCTCGGGGACGGTGGGGCACAACGCCCACCGCACCGACTTCTGGGTCGGGTTCGGCGGCTTCAAGCAGTCCGGCCTCGGCCGCGAGGGCGGCGTCGAGGGCCTGCGGATGTACCTGGAGAACAAGAGCGTGATCCTCAACGAGGTCCCGCCGGGGAGCTGACCGTCCTCAGGCGACGGCGGCGGCCAGCCGGTCCACCGTCCGCATCATCTCCGCGTAGCTGACCTGCGGGAAGCGGACGAAAAGATCGGGGTCGACGACGTCGCTCCAGTCGTAGACGTGCGTCACGACGGTCCGGTCCGGGCCGTCGGGCGCCAGCCGGAACGTCCAGGTGTAGCCGAGGTGCTCGCCGTCGACCTCGGTGGTCGCCCAGCCGACGGTGGTGCCCGGCTCGAGGATCGTGACGATGTTGTCGGACCGGTAGTCCGAGCGGCCCGGACGGTCCATCGACATCCGGAACCGTTGTCCCACCGCGGTGATCCGCTCGCCGGACACCAGCCCCAGCACCGTGCCGGACCCGTCCAGCTCGTGGTGCCGGGACGGGTCGGTGAGCAGGTCGAACATCGCCTCCGCCGGTGCGTCGACGACCCGTTCCACGACCTGCCGTGTGTCCATGCCGCGAGTCTAGGAGGGTGGGAGCGTGACGATCTCCCTCTCACCGCAGCGCCGCTACCGGGAGAAGGCGCCGGCGTGGCGGGTCGCGCAGTGGTTCAACAGCGACCCGCTGACGCTCGACGACCTGCGCGGCCGGGTCGTGCTCGTCGAGGCGTTCCAGATGCTGTGCCCCGGCTGCGTCCGGTACGGCCTCCCGCAGGCCGACCACATCTCGCGGGTGTTCGGCGACGATCTCGCCGTGATCGGGCTGCACACGGTGTTCGAGCACCACGACGCGATGACCCCGACGAGCCTGGCGGCGTTCCTGGCGCAGTACCGGGTGCGGTTCCCGGTCGGGGTGGACGCCCACGAGCCGCCCGACCCGGAGCCGGTCACGTTCGGGACCTACGCCATGCAGGGCACGCCGACGACCCTGCTGATCGACCGCGACGGGATCCTGCGCGGCCAGCAGATGGGCGCGATCGACGACATGGTGCTGGCGGCTGCGGTGGCCAGGCTGATCGACGAGCGGCCCGCGGGCTGACGGCGCCGGTCCGAAGCCAGACCTGAAGCGTCTGGCCGCATCTTTGCAGGTCACGGGCGCCCTGGGAGGTACCCCAGGTCAGCACTAGGCATCTGTCCGATGCCCGTGCCGTCCGGTCCCGGCGACAGTGTGACGACGCCGCGCCGGGGACCGACGGAGTGTCCCCCCACCACAGGAGGACTCCCATGACCGAAGACCTCACCCACGTGGAGTCGATCGTCGACTCCGCAGTCGTCGAGGACCGGGACGCGGGGGTCTACCGGGCCAACCGGCGGATCTTCACCGACGAGGAGATCTTCGAGCTGGAGATGGCGCACATCTTCGAGGGGAACTGGATCTTCCTGGCGCACGAGAGCCAGCTGCCGGACCCCGGCGACTACTTCACCACCTACATCGGCCGCCAGCCGGTGATGATCACCCGCGACAAGCAGGGCGAGCTGCACTGCATCATCAACGCCTGCGCGCACCGCGGCTCGATGCTGTGCCGTCGCAAGACCGACAACCGGATGACGATCACCTGCCCGTTCCACGGCTGGACGTTCCGTAACGACGGCAGGCTGCTCAAGGTCAAGGACCCGGACGGTGCGGGCTACCCGCCGAACTTCGACACCGACGGCTCGCACGACCTCACGCACGTCGCGCGCTTCGACTCCTACCGCGGCTTCCTGTTCGGCTCGCTGAACCCGGACGTGCTTCCGCTGGACGAGCACCTGGGCGACGCGACGAAGGTGATCGACCTGCTCGTCGACCAGTCGCCGGAGGGCCTGGAGGTGCTGCGCGGTGCGTCGACCTACACGTTCGACGGCAACTGGAAGGTGCAGACCGAGAACGGCGCCGACGGCTACCACGTCTCGTCGCTGCACTGGAACTACGCGGCGACGACGTCGCGGCGCGAATCCGGTGAGTCCACGAACGACACGAAGGCGCTCGACGCGGGCAGCTGGGGCCGCTCCGGCGGCGGCTACTGGTCGTTCCCGAACGGGCACCTGTGCCTGTGGACGTTCGCGGGCAACCCCGAGGACCGTCCTCTGTGGAGCTCGATGGAGGAGCTGAAGGAGAGGTTCGGCGAGGCCAAGGGCGAGTTCATGGTCAAGGGGTCCCGCAACCTGTGCGTGTACCCGAACGTCTACATCATGGACCAGTTCTCCACCCAGATCCGGCACTACCGGCCGATCGCGCCGGACCGGACCGAGGTGACGATCTTCTGCATCGCGCCGAAGGGGGAGAGCGACGAGGCCCGCGCGCACCGGATCCGCCAGTACGAGGACTTCTTCAACGCCTCCGGCATGGCCACCCCGGACGACCTGGAGGAGTTCCGCGCCTGCCAGCTGACCTACCGCGCGACGGCCGCGCCGTGGAACGACATGAGCCGCGGAGCGGAGCACTGGCTCACCGGACCGGACGAGGTCGCGACGTCGCTCGGCATGGACGGCGTGATCTCCGCCGGTAAGAAGAACGAGGACGAGGGCCTCTACCCCGTCCAGCACAGCTACTGGCAGCAGGTGATGCGGAGCGCGATCGCGAAGGAGGTCGCTGCGCGATGACCACCACCGAAACGCACATCACCCAGAACACGATCGAGCAGTTCCTCTACCGCGAGGCGCGCTACCTCGACGACCGCGAGTTCGAGCGCTGGCTCGAGTGCTACGCCGACGACGTCGTCTACTGGATGCCGTCCTGGGACGTCGACGACCGGCTCACCGAGGACCCGCAGCGCGAGATCTCGCTGATCTACTACGGCAACAAGGGCGGGCTCGAGGACCGGGTGTTCCGGATCCGCACCGAGCGCTCGTCGGCGACGTCCATCCCGGAGCCGCGGACCAGCCACAACATCTCCAACGTGGAGGTGATCGAGCGCCGCGGCGATCTCGTCGACGTCCGGTTCAACTGGCACACGATGTACTTCCGCTACAACACGATCGACCCGTACTACGGCACGTCGTTCTACACGATCGACTTCAGCGGGGACGCCCCGCTGATCCGCCGCAAGACCGTGGTGCTGAAGAACGACTACATCCACCACGTCGTGGACGTCTACCACTTCTGAGGAGAGCGCAGTGACCACCACCCATCAGGTGGCGCTCTCCTTCGAGGACGGTGTCACCCGGTTCGTGACCTGCACGGAGGACCAGAGCGTCGCCGACGCGTCGTACCGGTCCAGGATCAACATCCCGGTGGACTGCAGCGACGGCGCCTGCGGCACGTGCAAGGCGTTCTGCGAGTCCGGCGACTACGACGGCGGCTCCTACATCTCCGACGCGCTCTCCGACGACGAGTCGGAGCAGGGCTACCTCCTGGCCTGCCAGGCGAAGCCGCGCTCGGACATGGTCGTGCAGATCGCGACCACGTCCGCCGTCGCGAAGACCAGCGCGGCGACGCACACCGGCATCGTCACGGCCGTGAACCGCCTGTCGGACACCACGGTCGACCTGCGGATCGAGGTCGCCGAGCGCGGCAGGCTGGCGTTCCTGCCCGGCCAGTACGTGAACATCGCCGTGCCGGGTACGGACGTCACGCGCTCGTACTCGTTCTCGAACGGTCCCGACGACCCCGAGCTGACGTTCCTGGTCAAGGTCACGCCCGGCGGGATGATGTCGGACTACCTGACCGAGCGCGCTGCCGTCGGCGACGAGATCGAGCTGACCGGCCCGCACGGCAGCTTCTTCCTGCGCGAGTCGGACGCCCCGCTGCTGCTGCTCGCCGGCGGGACCGGGCTGGCGCCGATCCTGTCGATCCTGCGCACGCTCGTCGCGATCGGCAGCGAGCGGCCGGTGCACCTGGTCTACGGCGCCACCACCGACGAGGACGTCGTGGAGCTGGACACGCTGCGGAGCCTCGCCGCCGACGGCATCCTGACCTGGGAGTACTGCGTCGCCGACGAGAACACGTCGGCCGAGCACCAGGGTTACGTGACGTCGCTGATCGGGCCGGAGCACTTCCACGACGGCGATGCCGCCGTCTACCTGTGCGGTCCGCCGCCGATGGTGGAGGCGGTCCGCGGGTTCCTGTCCGAGGAGGGGCACGAGCCGTCCGGCTTCTACTACGAGAAGTTCGCGCTCGCCGCCGTCCCGGACGAGAAGGCGGAGCCGGAGCCGCAGGCCGACCGTGCCGGTGAGCAACGGGACGGCGATGCCGAGCCGCCGCACGGCGCGGAACCCCGTGAGCCCGACGAATCAGCGTGGCAGGTCCTCGGGCAGCGGGTCGCGTCCGCGTGGCTGTCCGCCGCGCCACCGTCCGGTGTGGACGACGGTGACGACGAGCTGCTCGTGCACGGGGACGCCCGTGGGATGCGGACGCGCGAGATCCTGCCGCGCAGCGACATCGCACCGCTCACGGTGCGGCAGGTGGACGACACCGTCGTCGCCGACGGGTACGTCATCGGCGAGGAGCACCCCTCGATCCACTCCTCGGACGCGATCTTCGACGCCCGTCAGGGACTCGAGCTCGGCGCGCTGGAGCTGGTGATCGGGCGGCTGACGACGCAGCAGGTCTCCGGCTACCGGCTGCTCGCCCAGGCCACGGTGCCCTATGTGGACACCGACAACGAGCGGTTCACCGACGCGCACGCCTACACCGAGACGAACGCCGCGTTCCACGACTACCTGTTCACACTCACCGGCAACGAGCACCTGCTGCGCGCCTACCAGGCGCTCGGCGTCAAGGGCGCGATGGAGGAGACGCTGCGCTCCGCCGTGTGGTGCCATCCGGACTGCGCGCAGGACCACCTGGACATCGTCGACGCGTTCGAGGCGGGTGACCGGGACCGGGCGCGCACGCTGATCGTCGACCACGCCCGGAACTCGAAGGCGACGATGCGCCAGGCCATGCGGGACCGGCGGGCGAGACGCACGCCGCGCCCCCGGTTCGTCTCGCCGGGCCGGTTCGACGGCAAGGTCGTCCTCGTCACCGGTGCGGCACAGGGGATCGGGGAGGCGACGGCCCGGCGGATCAACGCCGAGGGCGGCACGCTCGTGCTCGCCGACCGCGCCGGGAACGTCCACGAGCTGGCCTCCGAGCTCGCCGAGGACGACGCTCCCCGGGCGTTCGGCGTGACCGGCGATCTGGAGACGTGGGCAGGCGCGCAGGCGGCCGTCGACGCGGCGGTCGCCGAGTTCGGCCGCGTCGACGTCGCGATCCACACCGTCGGCGGCACGATCTGGGCCAAGCCGTTCGAGCACTACCCGCCGGACCAGATCGAGGCCGAGATCAACCGCTCGTTGTGGCCGACGCTGTGGGGCTGCCGCGCGGTCGCCCCGCACATGATCTCCGCGGGCGGCGGCACGATCGTCAACGTCTCCTCGGTGGCGACCCGCGGGCTGAACCGGGTGCCGTACGCGGCGGCCAAGGGTGGCGTCAACGCGATCACGTCGGCGCTCGCGCTGGAGCTGGCGCCGCACGGGATCCGGGTCGTCGCCACCGCACCGGGCGGCACCGAGGCGCCCCCGCGGCGCAACCCGCGCGGTCCGGCTCCGCAGACCGAGCAGGAGAAGGACTGGTACCGGACGATCGTCGACCAGACGACGGAGTCGGCGCTGATGAAGCGCTACGGCACGGTCGACGAGCAGGCCGCGGCGCTGTGCTTCCTGGCGTCCGACGAGTCGTCGTACATCACCGCCACCGTGCTGCCGGTGGCGGGAGGCGACCTGGGTTAGCACGCGTGAGCGGAGCGTTCCGCCCCTAAACGGACGAGGCCGGACATCGCTGTACACACTGGTCAGAGGCCTCCCCCTACGGGCGCGAGGGCCCCGGGTTGTGACACGCTCGGTGGCGGCTGCATCGGTGCAGGCATCGTTGGTCACGTGGTGAGGAGTGCACTGGATGGCCCGTCCCGCCCGGCGCCGCTGGGTCCCGCTCGTCCTCGGGATCGCGGTGCTCGCATCGACCGCCCTCGGTGTGACGGTGGCGCTGGACCCCGGCGCCGCCGCCGAGGCACAGAACGGCGTCGCCGCCGTCGTGTCCGGTAAACCGGTCCCGGCCGCTGTGACGGTCACCCCGGCGTCCGGGACGGCACTCGCGCCGTCGGACCCGATCACGGTGCAGGCGGCCGGCGGCGTGCTCCGCGCCGTGCACGTGACGAACACGGCCACCGGCAAGGCGGTCGAGGGGCGCATGGGTCCGGACGGGCACTCCTGGACGTCGACGGGCGACCTGGCCTACGCGGGCACCTACCGAGTCGGTGTGGACAGCGCCGGGGACGACGGCACGCCCGCCCACCAGGACGACACGGTCACGACCGTCGCACCGGCGGCCCAGGCCTACCCGTCGCTGATCCCGGCGCCCTCGACGGCGGCGGCGTCGGTCGGCGTCGGCCAGCCGATCGTCGTCCGTTTCGACCACCCGGTGCACGACCGCGCGGCGACCGAGAAGCACCTGCACGTCACGTCGTCCCCGGACCAGGCGGGTAGCTGGTACTGGATCTCCGACTCCGAGGTGCACTACCGCCCGAAGGTCTACTGGAAACCGGGCAGCACGCTCACCGTGAACACCGACCTGTACGGCGTCGACCTCGGCAAGGGCGTGTACGGCGCGACCGACCGGACCGAGACCGTGCACGTCCACGACGCGTGGGTGGCCAAGGCCGACGGCGGCGCCGAGCAGATGCAGATCTTCGACAACGGCAAGCTCGTGAAGACGATGAAGATCAGCCTCGGCTCGCCGGGCTTCCCGTCGCACACCGGCCCGCACGTCATCTCGGACAAGCAGCCCACGATCACGATGGACTCGTGCACCTACGGCGTGTGCCAGGGCCAGCCGGGCTACTACAACGAGAAGGTCGACCTCGACGAGCGGATCTCCAACGACGGCGAGTTCGTGCACTCCGCGCCATGGTCGGTCGGGCAGCAGGGCAACTCGAACGTCTCGCACGGCTGCGTGAACCTCGCCCCGGCCGACGCCCAGTGGTTCTTCGACCACTTCGGGATCGGCGACGTCGTGGAGATCACGAACTCCGGCGGACCCCCGCTCCCGGTCTACGACACCTACGGCGACTGGGAACTGGACTGGGCGAAGTGGCAGGAGGGTTCCGCCCTCTGACCCACCCCGGGCGGGACCGGCACGGCGCGTCGGTGCCCGGTTCGGCCGGCCCGACCGGGCAGAGTCTCCGACCGTGACGGGACGTGGTGCGGCGCTGCGGGTACTGGCCGGCATCGTGCTGGTCGCGCTGCTCGGCGGTTGCTCGCTCGCCGGGTCGTTCGACGCCGTCGTCGCCCCCGGGGCGCCGGCGCCCGCCGGGTCGGCGGCGCAGGCACTCGACCGGCTGCCGGTGAAGGGCCGCGCGCCGAAGACCGGGTACGCCAGGGACCGGTTCGGCGAGTCGTGGGCCGACGTCGACCGCAACGGCTGCGACACCCGCAACGACGTCCTGGCCCGCGACCTGACCGCCACGACGCGTCAGGGATGCAAGGTCCTCACCGGCTCGCTGCACGATCCGTACACCGGCGCGACGGTGGCGTTCCGGCGCGGCGCCCGCACGAGCGAGGAGGTGCAGATCGACCACGTGGTGGCGTTGTCGAACGCCTGGCAGACCGGCGCCGCCCAGCTCGCTGACGACGAGCGCGAGCGCCTGGCGAACGACCCGCTGGGGCTGCTCGCGACGCAGGGGTCGGTGAACGAGTCCAAACGCGACGGTGACGCCGCGACCTGGCTGCCGCCCTCGACGGGAGCCCGGTGCGGGTACGTCGCCCGGCAGGTGGCGGTGAAGACCCGCTACCGGCTCTGGGTGACGCCACCGGAGCGGGACGCGATCGCGCGGATCCTCTCCCGGTGCCCGGACCAGCCGCTCCCACGCTAGGAGACGGCCCGAAGGACGGGATGCCGGTGATCGCCCGGGGCGGCGCTGCGAGAGGCCCGCACGATCGCCCGCTCCGGGCGGTTCTGTCGCACATTCGGACAGTGTCGGCACGCACCCGGCTGATTGACTCGCGGACTTAGACTTGACCTGGGCTTTCGTCGACGCTGAGGAGGCCGGCCGTGCAGACGACCCCGGAGGGGCGGCTCCGCACCCAGCGCGAGCTCGCGCTGGACGGCGGTCTCGGCGAGGACGCCGCGTCGGCTCGCGCGTTCCGCGAGGAGATCGTCTCCTCGTGGCGCCGGTGCCAGGTCGTCGGCGTGGTGCCCGCCGGTCAGGACGTGCCGTACCAGCCGGAGTTCGAGCGCCCCAACCGTCTCCTGCGCGCCGCGGAGCCGGTCATCGACCGGCTCGCCGAGCAGATGAGCGAGGGACCGGTCTCGATCCTGCTGGCCGACTCCGAGGCTCAGATCATCGACCGGCGCCCCGGCATGCGGACGCTGGAGAAGGCGCTCGACAAGGCCATGGTCGCGCCCGGGTTCTCCTACGCAGAGGAGTTCACCGGGACGAACGGCATCGGCAGCGCGCTGGAGGAGCGCAAGCCGTTCGTCGTGTCCGGTGCCGAGCACTTCCGCGACAACCTGACGGAGTTCACCTGCATCGGCTCCCCGGTCCGGCACCCGATCACGGGGTCCGTGGAGGGCGTCCTGGACGTCACGTGCCAGGTCGACGAGACCCACGGACTGATGAAGCCGTTGGTCCTCGCCGCCGTGCGGGAGATCGAGTCCCGGATCTACGCCGACGCGTCGCGGCGCGAGCAGATGCTGCTCGAACGGTTCGTGCGGGCCAGCCGCCGGTCCACCGCGGCCGTCGTCACGCTCAACGAGGACGTCGTCATGGCCAACACGGCGGCCTCCGGCCTGCTCGACCTCTCCGACCAGGCGATGCTCTGGGACTGGGCCTGCCGGATCCTCGGCACGCAGGACGAGTACACCGGCGAGATCACGCTGTCCCACGACGTCGTCGTGCAGGCGAGGGCGACGCGCGTGGGGGAGCGGGGCTCGACCGCGGGCGTCGTCCTGGAGATGCGGCCGCGGCAGCGGGTCGACGGCGGGTGTTCGACCGCTCGCCCCGGCAGCCGCCGGCGGCGTAGGGAGCCGGACTCCCATCGGGACGCCCTGCCAGGACGCAGCGTCGCGAGCGTCCGTCTGCGCGACGACGTCGAGGCCGCCATCGCCGCCGACCGGCCGCTCCTCGTCTGTGGCGAGCCGGGGTCCGGGAAGCTGTTCGTCGCGTCCCACATCCACGGCCGCCGCAGCCCGGGGGAGTCGCTGACGGTCCTGGACGCGGTCGCGTCCCACGACGACCCGGACGCATGGGTCGCGCGGCTGACGGTCAGCATCGCCGCTCCCGGAACAGTGGTGCTGCGCCACCTCGACGACCTGGCCCCCGCGGTCGCGGCACGGGTCGCGGGAGTGGTCGAGCAGGTGGAGGGCGCCCGCCTGCTGGCGACGGCGCACGGCCGTGGCGGCCAGGGCCCCGCCGACCGCGTCCTGGACCACTTCCCGGTCTCGGTCACGGTGCCGCCCCTGCGCTACCGCGGGGAGGACATCGCCGACCTCGCTCCGCACCTGCTCCGCGCGCAGGGCATGAACCGGACCGCGCCACGGCTGCAGCCGCAGACGCTCCGGACCCTCGTGACGCTGGACTGGCCGGGCAACGTCCGCGAGCTCGAGGCGGTCCTGTCCACGGCGGCCGTGCGGTCGCTCGGATCCGACATCGGGCACGAGCACCTGCCGCCGGAGTACCGCTCGGCCGGGCGGTCCGGTGGGTCGTCGCTGCGACGCGCGGAACGCGACATCGTGCTCGAAGCGCTCGCCGAGACGCAGGGCAACAAGCTCGCCGCCGCCGAGCGGCTCGGGGTGGCCCGCTCCACGTTGTACCGCAAGATGCGCCTTCTCGGAATCGACGAGAAACACCTGCCGGCCGCCGGCCGCGGCTGAACTCACCTACACCGAGGGCCCGCGCTGGTACGACGGCACGCTGTAGTTCGTCGACTTCTCAGCACCCCCTGAACGCATTCACTGACGCGATTTCGGACAGTTCCCGGCCGTCGCCGTCCCTACCGTCCGACGGGACGAGTGACCGGTCGCCGAAACGACCAGAAAATGAGGAGTTGCCATGACGACAGCGACGTCTTCCGCCGACGCCCGTAGCGACGGCAAGGAATCCGACGTTCTCGACGTACTCGTGGTGGGCGGTGGATTCTCCGGCCTCTACCAACTCGACCGGTTGCGCGATCTCGGCTACGACGTCAAGGTCTGGGACGCCGCCGGTGATTTCGGCGGGATCTGGTGGTTCAACTGCTATCCGGGAGCGCGCACGGACACGGTCGCGCACATCTACCAGTTCGCGCACAAGGACCTGTGGAAGGACTTCGACTTCCCGGAGCGCTACCCGGACTTCGCGACGGTCCGGGAGTACTTCGAGCACGTCGATCGCAAGCTCGACCTGAGGAAGGACGTCGAGTTCAGCACGTTCGCCTCCCAGGCCCAGTGGGACGAGGACGCGCGTGAGTGGACGGTGTTCTCCTCGGACGGCAGGCAGCAGAAGGCCCGCACCGTGCTCGTCGCGACCGGGTTCGGGGCGAAGCCGCTGTACCCGACCATCCCCGGGATGGAGACGTTCTCCGGCGAGTGCCACCACACGGCGCGCTGGCCGCAGGAGGGTCTCGACATGACCGGCAAGCGGGTCGTGGTCATCGGTACCGGCGCCAGCGGCGTCCAGGTCGTGCAGGAGGCCGCTGCGGTCGCCTCGCAGGTGGCGGTGTTCCAGCGGACGCCGAACCTGGCGCTGCCGATGCGCCAGCGCGCGCTCGACCACGACGACAACGAGGCGGAGCGTGACGGGTTGCCGGAGCGCTTCGTGGCGCGGCGGACGGCGTTCGCCGGCTTCGACTTCGACTTCACCCCGGAGAACGCCGCCGACGCCACGCCGGAGGAGCGACGCGCCCTCTACGAGCGGTTCTGGGCGCAGGGCGGGTTCCCGATCTGGCTCGGCATGTACCAGGACCTGCTCGGTGACGAGGAGGCCAACCGGACGTTCTACGACTTCTGGCGGGAGAAGGTGCACGAGCGGGTGCACGACGCCGCCACGGCGGAGCTGCTGGCGCCGACGGAGCCGCCGCACCCGTTCGGGGTCAAGCGCCCCGCGCTCGAGCAGAACTACTTCGACGTGTTCAACCAGGACAACGTCCGCCTGATCGACCAGAACGACGAGCCCGTCCTGGAGATCGAGCCGAACGGTGTGGTCACGAAGAACGGCCTGATCGAGTGCGACGTGATCGCCCTCGCGACCGGTTTCGACAACAACCGTGGCGGCATCCTGGCCATCGACATCCAGGGCGTCGACGGCGAGCGCCTGCAGGAGAAGTGGCAGAACAAGGTCGACACGTTCATGGGCCTGTCCACTGCCGGGTTCCCGAACATGCTGTTCCTCTACGGCCCGCAGAGCCCGTCCGGGTTCTGCAACGGCCCGACGTCGGCGGAGTACCAGGGCGACATCGTGATCGAGCTCCTCGAGTGCATGCGGGAGCGCGGAGTGACCCGGTTCGAGTCGTCCCGGGAGAGCGAGACGGAGTGGACCGAGCACCTCGACGGGTTGTTCGACGGATCGCTGTTCACGAAGGCCCGGTCCTGGTACTGGGGCGCGAACGTGCCGGGCAAGCCCGCACAGATGCTGAACTACTGTGGTGGCCTGGTCTCCTACTTCGGCAAGTGGGACGAGGTCAGGGGGCAGGGGTTCAAGGAGTACGACGCCTCGTGACGGTGCCGGGTCAGAGCGTCCCGGTCAGTGCCTGCAGGCCGAGGCTGCTCGCGGCGACCAGCACCCACAGCACGGCGCCGAGCAGCAGCGGCCGGATCCCGGCGTGCCGGATCTCCGACGGCTGCATGGACAGCCCGATGCCGGCCAGGGCGGTGGTGATGAGGAACGTGCCGACCGCGGTGAGCGCCGGGTGCCACGCCGCCGGGATCACCCCGACGCTGGTCAGCGCGGACGTGGCGACGAACCCGACGAGGAACAGCGGGACGAGCTTCCGCCAGGGCAGCCGGCGTTTCTGCGCGGCGTCGCCCGCACCAGCAGGCTCGGACACGGCGGCCTCCCGGCGGGCGGCCCACATCGCCAGTCCGACGACGATCGGGATGATCATCAGCGTGCGGGTGAGCTTGACGATGACGGCGTACGACCCGGCGTCCCCGCCGTAGGCGTACCCGGCCGCGACGACCGACGACGTGTCGTTGATCGCCGTGCCGGCCCACAGCCCGAACGCGTGCGGGTCGAGCCCCATCAGATGCCCGAGCTGCGGGAACGTCAGGACGGCCGCCACGTTGAAGACGAAGATCGTGGCCACCGCGTAGGCGACCTGTGACTCCTTCGCGCGGACCACCGACTGGGTCGCGGCGATCGCCGAGGCACCGCAGATCGCGGTGCCGACGCCGATCAGCAGCTGCGTGTCGCCGCGCACTCCGAGCAGGCGTCCGGCGACGTACGCGCCGGCCAGTGCCACGGCCAGCGTGCCGAGCATGACCGGGAGCGAGCCCATCCCGACGTCGGCGATCTGGGACAGCGACAGCGTCGCGCCGAGCACGACGATCGAGGTCTGCAGCACAGGACGGGAGGCGAACCCGATCCCGGGACGCATCCGCGGGCCCGGGCGCAGGACGACGGCGACCACCAGGCCGAACACGATCCCGAAGACCGGCCCGCCGACGACCGGCAGCGCCGTCCCGGCCGCCGTGGCGGCAGCGGCGACGGCGAGGGCGACCAGGAGCCCTGGCGACCGGCTGCGGAGCCACTGCGCGGCAGCCGATCCGGCCTCCTGAGCCGTGCCCACGGGGTGGTGCAGGTCCAGGTGGAACGCCATCCGCCAGCCCTCCCGGCTAATGTCCGAACATTTCCGCGGAGAATGGTAGCGCGATCTCGGGCACGGCGCGACCTAATGTCCGGACATCTCCTGCGTGGACAGGTCCGTACATTTGGGGCGTGGCATCGGATCAGGCGACGGCCGGCCCGGCCCCGCTGCGCGAGCGGCCCGAACGGCTGCTGTGGGAGCGCCTGCTCGGCGACCTGCGACGACGCCTGGCCGCCGACGAGTTCTCCGAGGGCTTCCCCGGCGAGCTCGCGCTCGTCGACGAGTACGAGATCAGCAGGCACACGGTGCGGCAGGCACTGAAGGTCCTGCGCGACGAGGGTCTGGTCGTCGGGGCCCGCGGGCGCCAGTCCCGGCGGGGGGAGCCGGAGGAGATCGTCCAGCGGCTCGGCGCGCTCTACAGTCTCAACGAGTCGGTCCGCGCCATGGGGCTCGACCAGCGCAGCGAGGTCCGGGTGCTGGACACCCGCGCCGACGGCGTCGTCGCCACCCGCCTCGGGCTCGAGGAGTCCACGCGCCTGGTCCATCTCGAGCGGCTCCGGTTCGCCGACGACGAGCCGCTGGCGCTGGACCGGGTCTGGCTGCCGCACGCGCTCGCCGCACCGCTGCTGGGTGCGGACTTCACCACGGGCGCGCTCTACCAGCGCTACGCCGACGTGTGCGGGGTCGTGCTGACCGGCGGCCGCGAGGAGATCCAGCCGATCCTCCCGACGCCCGCCGAGCAGCGGCTCCTCGGCGGCGGCGCGGCGACGGTCGCGTTCTCGGTGCACCGGCTCGGCACGTCGCACGGGCGACCCGTCGAGTGGCGCCACACGCTCGTGCGTGGCGACCGCTTCGTCCTGCGCACCGACTTCGCCGCCCGCGACGGGTACCAGCTCGACCTGGTGGCGTCACCGGGCCGCGCCGGGAGATAGCCGCCTACGTCCGATGTGGACGTCGGGACTCAGCTCCCGGTGAAGAAGTCGATGATCTCCTGCGTCGTCGGGGTGCGGGCCGCGGCGGCCGAGTGCTCGATGCTGCGCGGGAACAGCGTCGCCTCGTAGGCGCCGAGCGCGGCCTCGACGTCGCCGGGATGCGCGACGAGGGCCAGCGCGAGCTCGGCGGCGTCCTGCATGGCCAGGTTCGCGCCCTCGCCGTCCGGTGGCGCGAGGTGGGCGGCGTCGCCGAGCAGGGTGACGCCGGGCGTGCGCTCCCAGCGGTGCTCGACCGGCAGGGCGTAGTGCGGGCGGTGCACCGGCGCGGTGTCGCTGTCGGTGATCAGGGCCGTGAGCTCGGGCGCCCAGCCGTCGAACTCCCTGGCGATCCGCGCGGTGGCCGCGTCCGGGTCGGTGAAGTCGACGGCGTCGAACCAGTCGAGCGGCTCCGTGAGCGTCACGTAGGCGTGCAGGTCGCCGCCGCTCTCACGGTGGGCGTCGATCCTCCGGTCGTTGGCGGCGAGGTCGACCGCGAACAGCGACCCGCCGCCGACGGCCGTCGCGGCGGCGGGGTGACGGCGGTCGCCGTCGAACAGGAACGTCTCGACGAACGAGGTGCCGACGTACGCCGGGACGGCGTCGGTGAGCAGTGGCCGGATCCGCGACCACGCGCCGTCCGCGCCGACCAGGACGCTCGTCCGGATCGTGGAGCCGTCGGTGAACGCGAGCTCGTGGCGGCCACCGCCGAGCGGGCGCGCCGTCGCGACCCGGTGTCCCCAGCGGACGGTGTCCGGCGGCAGCGAGTCGAGCAGGAGCCGGCGGAGCGCGGCGCGCTGGACCTCGGGCCGTCCGCCGGTGCCGTCGTCGGGCTCGTCGAACAGGACGGTGCCGTTGCGGTCCAGCGCCCGTGTCGCCTCGCGGCCCTCCAGGACGAGACCGCGGAACTGTCCGGTCAGGCCGGCGGCGGCGATCGCGGGCAGGCCGGTGTCGTCGTGGATGTCGAGCATGCCGCCCTGGGCGCGCGCGGTCGGTGACGGCTCGGCCTCGTACACGGTGGACGGCACGCCGTGGACGTGCAGGACCCTCGCCAGGACGAGGCCGCCGAGGCCGGCACCGGCGATCGTGACCGACGTGCTCATGACGGCTCCTCGTGTCGGACCGTGCGCCGGGCTCGGCGCATGCGGTGGAAGTGCTCGTCGAGGTCGTCGAGTGCGGCCTCCACGTCCGGGGCCAGCTCGTCGGCGACGACGTGCGGGGCGGTTCCGTCCAGCACGCTGCGGCCGAGCCGGTCGAAGATCATCTGGAAGACGGCGACGAGAGCGGCCGCGTGGACGCGGCCGACGGCGGGATGGACGCCCGGCGACGTCTCGGCGATCGCGGCCGCGACGGCGTCGGTCTGCCGGTCCCTGTCCTCGAGGGCGAGACGCCGGATGACCGGGCTGCTCGCGCACAGCGCCGGGTACAGGCCGCGCGCCTCGTCGGGATCGCTGTGGCGGTGCCGGTCGACGTCGCGCCGGGCCACGGCGCGCAGGGCCTCTGCCGGGCTCGTCCCGTCCGGGCGCTCGGTGACGGTGCGCGCGTAGAGGTCGCGGATCTCCTCGGCCCGGTCGAGGACGAGATCGTGCTTGGCCGGGAAGTAGTTGTAGACCGTCTGGTCGGACACGTCGGCGGCACGGGCGACGTCGAGGACGGACACGTCGTCGTACCCGTGGACGGCGAACAGACGTGCCGCCGTGTCGGCGATGTGCTGACGCGTCCGCGCCTTCTTCCGCTCACGGAGCCCGCTCGTTCGTGCCACACGGCTATGGTGCGCCCAATTTTTGGAAGAGTCAAAGTATTGGTTCAGTCATGGTTCCACCAGAGCGCGGCGGCGAGTCCCACGCTGAGCGGTACGAGGATCCAGCGCATGACCCGGGCCGGGATCCGGCGGGCGACGAGCGGCCCGGCCATGCTCCCGACGACGAGACCCGCCGCGAGCGGGAGCACCGCCCACCACTCGACCGGCGCGGTCAGCGCCAGGACCACTGTGGACGCAGCCGCCGCGGCGGCGACGAGCAGGTTCTTCAGCGCGTTCGCCTCCGGCATCCGCCTGTCCACGAACACCAGCAGCGTGGTGAGCAGCATGATCCCGGATCCCGCTCCGAAGTAGCCGGCGTAGACACTGACGGCACCGACGGTCGGCCAGGTCAGGACGGCCATGCCGCGCCGCCGTCCGCGCTGCGCGGTCAGCCACGGCTGCAGCGCCAGGCCCGCCGCACCCGTCAGAACCAGGAACGGCGCGACCCGTGCGAACGCCTCGGGCGGGGTGACCAGGAGCAGGACCGCTCCGACGGCCGCGCCGCCCGCCGCGACCGGAAGCCCCGCGGCGAGCGACCCGCGCACCTCGCGCAGTTCCCGTCGCGACGTGAGCGTGGACCCGGGTCCACACACGACGAACGCGACGGCGTTGACGATGTCGGCGGGCAGCGGAGGCAGGCCGGCCAGCAGCAGCGCCGGGTAGGAAACCAGCGACGCGATGCCCCCCGCGGTGGCGACGGTGCCGGCGACCACGCCGGCGAGGACGAGCAGCCCGACGCGGTCCATGCGTCCACCCTCGCCCGGACCGGTCGTCATCGGTAGTGACTTCTCCTTGACCGCTGCGTTAGCGTGACTGATGCAGATCGATCCGCACCGCCTGCTCGTCCTCCGTGCGGTGCGGCGCACCGGCAGCATCCAGGCCGCTGCGACCGCGCTGCGCCTCACGCCGTCCGGGCTGTCCCAGCACCTGACCCGGCTGGAGTCCGAGACCGGCCTTGCCCTGCTCGACCGCAGCCGTCGCGGCGGCGGGCGCGCGGTCCGGCTCACCGACGCCGGACTGGCGCTGGCGGGCCGCGCGGACACCGTGGCAGGCGCGCTGGCCGAGGCCGGGCGCGAGGTCGACCGGCTGCGGGACGGCTCACAGGGTGCGGTGCGCGTGGGCGGGTTCGCCACGGCCCTGACCCGGCTCGCGGTGCCGGTCGTCGTGGAGCTGTCGATCAGCGATCCCGCGATCCGCGCCGAGATCGTCGAGATCGACGAGCCGGACGGGCTCGACCGGCTGCGTCTCGGCGAGCTCGACCTGCTGCTGAGCACCCGCGACCCGGACGGGCCGGGCCTGCCGTCCGGTGTGGACGAGTCCGACCTGTGCCGCGACCACTACCGCGTCGTCGTGCCGGCGCTCTGGGAGCGGACCGGTGACATCGGGGACCTGCTCGCCGGACCGTGGGTGACGTCGCCGCCCGACCATCCGACGAGCCGGATCCTGCACCGGCTCCGCCACGAGCACCGCATCGCGCCCGGCGTGCACCACGTCTGCACCGAGTCGCGGACGCGCCTGGCACTCGTCGCGGCCGGTCTGGGCGCCGCGATCGTCCCCGAGCTCACGCTCGCCGCCCTGCCGGTCGGCGGCGTCGCGGTCCACCCGGGCCCCGCGGAACTCGGATCGCGGGTGCTCACCGCGCTCACGCCGTCCGAGGGGCCGTCCTCGGCCGCGGTGGAGCGCTTCACCCGGCACCTGACGTACGTGGCCGGCGACGCGACCCGGTCCTGATCGCGGGTGGGGGAGGGGAGGAGTGACCACGCGGGGCGGGTCGCCCCCGAGACGAGCCGGCCCCGCGTGGTCCGAACGAGAGAACCGGCTCCCCAGCGGTGGATCTCTCGCTCTCTGGCCTGCACCGAAGGTATGCCCGGGCGTCGACGGGTCGACACCGGATCCGTTCCCGATCGCGGTGAGTGTGCGGGCTACCGGGGCGTACGGAGGGTCACGCGCGACGGGCGGTGGTCGTCCGCGGCGCCCGGCAGCCGTCGAAGCGGGTCAGCTCCACGGGAACGGTGAGTGGCTCGTCGGGTGCAGGTCGCCGGTGCGGTAACGGTCGAACCGGAACGGCTCCAGCAGCGGCTGGTGCTCGCCGAGCAGCTCGCGGGCGACCAGCTCGCCGACGCCGAGCATCTTGTAGCCGTGGTTCGAGTCGGCGATGACGTAGGCGTTGCCGCGGAACGTGTCGAACACCGGGAAGCTGTCCGGTGTGAACGCGCCGATCCCGCCGGACGGCTCCGTCGAGTAGAGGCCGCGCTTGCGCTCGAACCGCTTGTGGCATGCGGCGAGCGCGGAGGTCCACATCCGCACGAACGAGTCGTCGACGGTGAACTCCGGGCTGGCCGGGCCGTACGGGTCGACGGCCACGGTGCCGGCGGGCCGGTCGATCCGCTCCGGGGAGGCGCCGCCCTGCACGCCGCCGAAGTGGAAGTCCGGCTTGTAGTAGATGCCCCACATCGCGTCGGTGACGAGAGATCCGTCCGTGTCGTCGTGCAGTGGGGCGTCGGAGTCGACGTGGACGACCGGCGGGAACCCGCCGCGGTTGTCGGTGAACTCCTCCGGATCCACCTCGAGCGTGCCCTCCTGCAGCGCCCAGTACGTCCACATCGGCCGGTCCGGGTGGTCGACGCCCCCGTCCTGCACGGTGATCGTCTCCGGGAGCCCGAGCATCGACCAGATGTCGCGGACCCACGGCCCGACGGCGACCACGACGGCGTCGCAGGCCACCGTGCCCTGGTCGGTCACGACGGCGCCGACGCGCCCGCCGTCGCGCTCGAAGCCGGTGACGGACACGCCAGTCTCGATCCGGACGCCCGCCTCCCGGACCATGCCGGCCAGCCCGGCGAGCGAGAGCGTGTTGTTGGCGTACCCGCCGCGCTTCTCGTGCAGCAGGATCGAGATCCCGGGCGCCTGCCAGTCGGCGAAGATCTCGCGCATGTAGGCGTTGCACGCGTCGACGCCCTCGACCAGGACCGACTCGTAGCCGATCTCGTTCTGCTCGCGGGCGATCTGCCGGACGTCGTCGGCCATCGCGTCCGGAGCGGCCTGGATGTAGCCGACGCCGTGGTAGGACAGCGCCTCCGCGTCGCGTTCCCACGCCTGCACCGAGTGCGCCATCAGGCGGCGCATCGCGGGCTGGAAGTAGTTGTTGCGGATGACGCCGCACGCGACGCCGGACGCGCCGGCGCCGATGGCGGTCTTGTCCACCACGAGGACGTCGGTCCCGTCGCCCTGCCCGGCATCGGACAGTCCGTGCGCGAGCGCGCGTGCCGTGGCCAGCCCGTGGATGCCCGCGCCGACGACGACGTAGCGGACCTTGTCGGGAAGCATCGATCTTTCCCCTCTCAGAGCAGCACGGTGACCGGTCGTCGCAACGTCTCGGCGGGACTGACGCCGTAGCGTGCGTGGTAGGCCGCGGTGAAACGGCCGTAGTGGTGCAGGCCCCAGCGCCGCGCGACGGCGGAGACGGTGGTCTGGTCGGGATCGGCGCCCTGCAGCTCACCGTGGACCCGCGCGAGCCGGACCTCGCGCAGGTAGGTCATCGGCGGCGTGCCGACGTGCCGCCGGAACCCCTCCTCGAGAGCACGCACGCTGACGCCGGCGGCCGTCGCGACGTCGATCACCGAGATCGCCTCCCCGGCGTGGGCCTCGATGTGCTCGCGCGCGTTGCGGATGCTCGCGGGCACGCCGGCCCGGCCGGCGTCGGACAGCTCGTCGGTGTAGTTGTGCGGCTGTCCGCGCAGCAGTCCGGTCATGGCCAGGTTCGCGAGGCTCCCGGCCATCACCGGATCCGTCGTCATGCCGTCGGGTCTGTCCAGTTCGGACCGCAGTAGCTGCAGCGTGCGCAGGAACGAGCCGCCGCGCGGGCCGTCGAGGTCCAGCTCCGTTCCGAAGCGGATCGGTTCGACGGGCGTCCGGCCGAGCAGCGCGCCCAGCACGTGTTCGACGGCGACGGGGTCGAAACGGGCCGTGACCAGCCTGCAGTCCGGGCTCCAGTCCTCGAAGAACACCGGATCACGCGGGGACACGACCACGCCACGGCCACGCGACGCGAGGACCGAGCCGTGTCGCTGCCCGACCCGGACGTGTCCGACGCCGGCGAACACCACGACGTGGTAGCCCGGTGGCGGCGCATACAGCCGGACGTCGGTGCCGAGCTCGACGTAGCCGAAGTCGAGGCCGGGCATGCCGTTCGTCCACAGCCGCATGTCGAACCGGCCCGGCCGGCCCGCGATCTGGAGCTTGTTCGGGGCGTAGGCCTCTGAGATCGCCGCGCTGGCCTCGTCGAGGTCACTGGTGTGCACCAGCGAACCGGCCGGGGGCGCCACGCCGGCGAGGATCTCGCGCCCCGCCGGTCCGCTCGGCTCCATCGCCGCGATCCCTCCTCTGCTCCCCTGGGTCGCAGTCCCGCCAGCCTAGGCGCTGTGGTCCACGGGGGAAGCCGGTTCTCGCGGCGGACCGTCCGGATCGCGCAGCGGAATGCGGACGTGGCCGCGCGCGCAGCGGATCGTCGGATCGTCGGTGCCCGACCTAGCTTTCGTCACATGGTCAAATCCTGGCTCTTCGAGATCTTCAGCTATCCCTACGACCAGAATCCGGAGAAGTTCGATCCGCAACTGTGCAAGGAACTGTACGACTGGAAGCTGGAGTCCTGGATCGCCGCCGAGGAGCACGGATTCGACGGCGTGTTCTTCTCCGAGCACCACTTCACGCCGTACAGCATCAGCCCGTCGCCGAACCTGCTGGTCGCGACGCTGGCCCAGCGAACGAGCCGGATCAACATCGGCGTGATGGCGAACATCACCGCGTTCCACAACCCGCGCCGGCTCGCCGAGGAGGGCGCGATGCTCGACCACCTCACCGGCGGGCGCCTTGAGATCGGAATGGGTCGCGGCGTCGACGAGCCGGAGTTCCTCCGCGAGGGGGTGAAGATGGAGGAGACGCGCGCACGGTTCGAGGAGTCGGTCGCGCTCGTCCAGTCCGCGTGGAAGGAACCGACCTGGTCGTTCCACGGCGAGTTCTACCACTACGAGAACGTCGGTATCTGGCCCCGGCCGCTGCGGCCGGAACTGCCGATCTGGGTGACCGCACTCAGCCCGGCGACCGTGAGCTGGGCGGCCCGGCAGGGCTTCCGGTTCACGTCGGTCTTCTCGCCGACCGAGCAGATGCGAACGATCTTCGACGGGTACCGGAAGGCCGCCGCGGACGCCGGCCGCGAAGCGGAGCCCGGCGACATGGGTGTGTGCCGCAACGTGTTCATCGCCGACTCCGAGCAGGAGGCCCGCGACCTCGCCGAGCCGGCGTTCGACGCGCTGTTCGCGGCGTTCAAGGAGGCCGCCGTGTTCCACGACCTCGACAACGTGCCCGCGGGCTACGAGCACTACCAGTCGTTCTTCCGCCCGTTCGCCGGAGAGGACGTCTCGTTCGACGCGCTCGTCGGGATCGGGGCGATCTGCGTCGGCACCCCGGCGACGGTCCGCGACCAGATCGTCAGCCAGATGGAGACGATCGGCTGCGGGAACTTCCTGAACTGGGGGTCGTTCGGGGGCCTGACCAAGGAGCAGACGATGCGCTCCTACCGGCTGTTCGGCGAGCACGTCGTGCCCGCTCTGCACTCCCTGACGGTCTAGGCGTGGCCTCGGAACTGGCCCTGTGCTGCCTGTCCCACACCCCGCTGCTGCGGCGCGCCGATCCCGGTGCGGCCGTGGCCGAACGGGTCGAGGAAGCGCTGCGCGGGGCGCGGGAGTTCGCCCGAGAGGTCGACCCGGACCTGGTCGTCGTGTTCGGCCCCGACCACTACCAGGGCTTCCGGTACGAGCTCATGCCGCCGTTCTGCGTCGGCACGGCGGCGACGGCGATCGGTGACTACGGCACCAGCTCCGGCGCCCTCGACGTGCCGCAGGACCTGGCCGACGACCTGATCGCCCACCTGCTCGCGTCCGATCTGGACGTCGCGATGTCCGAGACGATGGTCGTCGACCACGGTGTCGCGCAGCCGCTGGACGTCCTGTTCGGTTCGAGCGCGGCGAAGCCGGTCGTCCCGGTGTTCGTCAACTCCGTCGCCGAGCCGCTCGGGCCCCTGCGGCGGATCCGCCGCCTCGGCGAGGCCGTCGGGGAGTGGGCCGGGCGGCTGGACCGGACCGTCCTGCTCGTCGGCTCCGGCGGGCTGTCGCACGACGTTCCGATCCCGCGGCTGCGCGAGGCCACACCGGAGGCCGCCGCGTACCTGGTCGACCGTCGTCGCACCCCGGCGGAGCAGCAGGCCCGCGAGGAGACCGTGTTCGAGGCCGGCCAGGCGTTCGCCCGCGGCGACTCCCCGCTCCGGCCGCTGAACCCCGACCTCGACCGGGACATCCTCCGGCGCTTCGAGGCCGGCGACGTCGACGGCTTCGACGCGCTCGACGTCGGGTGGCTCGGCGAGCAGGGCGGCAGCTCGATCCACGAGGTACGGGCCTGGATCGCGGCGCACGCGGCACTGCGCACCGCAGGCCCGTACCGGACCGAGTCGTCGTTCTACCAGCCGGTCCCCGAATGGATCATCGGATTCGCCGTCACCACCGCACGGCCCGTCGACAGAGGACAGACATGATCGAGAAGGACCTGACGGTGGCGACCGCGGACGGACCCATGACCGTCGCGGTCCGCCGTCCCGACGGCGACGGCCCGTTCCCGGTGGTCGTCGTGTTCCACGACGGGCCGGGGTTGCGCGAGGACGTCCACGACGTCACCAGGACACTCGCCGACGCCGGCTACTACGCCGTCCTGCCCGACCTCTACCACCGGATCGGGCCGCGGATCTCGTTCGACATGGCGGGTGTCGGGCAGGGGCCGGGCTCTCCGGAGTTCGAGCGGCTGATGGCGGCCGTCGGCTCCCTGGACGACGACGCGGTGCTGGCCGACACGAGCGCGCTGCTCGCCGTCGTCGCGGACGACCCGGCGGCGGGCGACGGCGTCAAGGGCGCCATGGGGTTCTGCGTCGGTGCGCGGCTGACGTTCCGGCTGCTCGCCTCCGATCCGGACGGGTTCGCGGCCGGGGCGACGATGCACCCGTCGTTCTGCGTGACCGACGACCCGGACTCCCCGCACCGGAGCATCTCGTCGATCTCCGCGGAGCTGTTCGTGGCGTTCGGCGCGGCGGACACGCTCGCCCCGCTCGAGCTGAACGAGCCACTGCGCGACGAGCTGGGCAGGCCGCCGGTCCGCGCCTCCGTCGAGATCTTCGACGGCGCCGACCACGGCTTCATGTTCGCGCGCCTCCCGGCCCACCACGAGCACGCGGCGTCCGTCTCGTGGGAGCGCACGCTGGCGCTGTTCGACCGTGCCCTCCGGTAGCGCCGTGCACCTCGAGACGGCCGGCGACGAGCGGGGCGAGCCGCTGCTGTTCCTGCACGGGACCGGGCCGGGTGCCACCGGGGAACTGAGCTTCCGGCCGGTCCTGCCCGCGCTCGCGACCTACCGGTGCCTCGTCCCCGACCTCGTCGGATTCGGGCGCAGTGACCACCCCGAGACCGTGCCCGACGGGCCGGGCCCCTGGTTCGCGCACCGGGTCGATGCCGTGGTCCGGCTGCTGGACGAGCTCGGCCTCGACCGTGTGCACCTGGTCGCCCACTCCTACGGCGCCCGGGTGGCGTTGGAGCTGATGCTCCGGTCGCCCGGGCGCGTCGGACGGGCCGTGCTCGTCGCCGCGGGCGGGACCCCGGTGAAGGCCGCGCTGTCGACGTTGACCGACTTCTACCGGGACCCGGACGAGCCGGCGATGCGCCGGATGGTGGCCGCGCAGCTGTCCCGCGGCGACCCCGACGAGGGGTACGTCCGCGAGCGCCTCGCCGTCGCGGTGCGGCCGGAGGTCCGTCGGTCGTTCCGGGCGGCCATGGCTCCCGGCGAGCCGATGCCGACCTACGACCCGACGGTGCTCGCGGGCGTCGGCCACAGGGTGCTCGTCGTCCACGGGAAGGACGACCGGACCATCGCCCCGACGGCCGGCCTGTTCCTGGCCGAGCACCTGCCGCACGCGGACCTGCACCTGTTCGCGGCGTGTGGGCACCTCGTGCAGTACGAGGTGCCCACACGGCTCGGGTCGATGGTTCGCGAGTTCCTGGCGGACCGGCCGTGACCGCACTCGGGCGCGCCGACCTGGTCCTCGGCGCGTTCGACGCGGAGCACCCCGACCTGTCCCTTGCCGGACTGACGGCCCGGACCGGCCTGCCGAGGACGACGGTGTTCCGGATCGCGTCGAACATGCTGGCCGTCGGCTGGCTCGTCCGGCGCAACGGCCGCTACCGCGTCGGCGACCGCCTGTCCGAGCTGGCCAGCACGACCCGGCCGCATGCCCGCATGCGGGCCGGCGTCAGGCCATGGCGGCCGGAACGGTCGCGTCCCGCAGCATGCCGGTGGACGGGTGGCAGTTGACGTACTCGTAGTACTGGTCGGCGGCGTCGAACGTCGAGACCTCGTGGTAGAGCTTCAGCTTCTCCAGGCTCTCCACGACCTCGAAGAACTTCGTGAAGATCCGCAGGTGGGTCGGGTGCGACTCGGCCCACCGCTCGAGCATGTCCAGCGCCCGCCAGTGGCCGATGTTGTACGACTTCTCGATCGGGTTGCCGTCGAGGTCGATGTAGGTCACGTAGCGGTTCGAGTAACAGCCGATGGCCTCGCCGTTGTCGCGCAGGAAGTCCATCCCGGCGCGCAGCACCGGCTCGACGTCCTCGAGGTAGAGCTTCCGCTCGGCCTCACCGGCGTCGACCCAGTCCTGGCCGGAGCGGATCAGGCAGATGTTGTCGTGCGCCCGGACCACCACGCGGCCGGACTTCTCGCCGTCGGTCTGCAGCTGACCGCTCGCGCTCATCCAGTCCGTCTGCGACTTCGGCATGCGGTCGCGCGCCGACCCCCAGTAGCCGTGCTCCTCGATCTCGCCGCTGACCCCGTCCATGATCGCGCCGACACCCGGGAAGCCCTCGGTGAACGCGTACAGCGTCTCGAACTGGTCGGCGCGCGGCGAGACGATCTCCCGGAAGACGCCGACGTTGCCCTGCAGGCGGTCGTCGGAGCTCCACCAGCCCTCGACCTCCGGCCGGGCGGCCCAGCTCGTGTAGGTCTCCGGGTGGCGCCAGTAGCCGACGACGATGAGGTTGTCGTAGCCGGAGTTGTCCGTGTGCTGCGTGGCGTCCCACTCACCCGGACCGTCCTCCACGTCGAACGTCCCGACGATGTGCCGCAGCGTCTCCAGCGCCTCCGCGCGGTTCTCCTCGCCGCGGTACTGGACCCCGAGGTACGCCATCACGACCTGGGTCAGGTCCTGCTCGGCGCGCGCCACGACCATCGGGAACGGCGGGGTGTAGTCGTCGGCGACGCGGCGGGACAGCGTGCGCGGGCACTGCATGTGCTTGTCGATCGCGGATTCCATGCGTTCCTCCATGGCGACGTGGTGGGCGTCGGAGCCGGGTCCGACGACGGTAGCCACGACAGCCGGGGCGACCCGTGCATCCGGCGCCAGGAACGCGACGTTCCGCGCCAACCCCTACCGGGCCCCGGGGCCGTCCGAACGGGCGTCGTGTGGGCGGATGCCGAACTCGCCGCGGAACGCCCTGGCGAAGATCGTCGGCGAGGAGAAGCAGTACTGGGCGGCGACGGACGTGACGCTCCGCCGCGGATCGGCGAGGTCGGCGCGAGCGCGGTCGAGACGGCGGTAGCGGATCCAGTCGGCGACGCCGCGCGGCTGGTCGGCGAACAGGCGCTGCAGGCTGCGCTGCGACAGGTGGAACTGCCGCGCGACGTGAGCCGGGTTCAGGTGCGGGTCCTCCAGGTGGAGCTCGATGAAGTCGAGGATCACGTCGACGCGCGGGTCGGGGGCGGCCGGACGGTCGTCCGGTGAGCCGGTGGTCCATGTCGCCGCTCCGACCACCAGATCGGCGACCCGCGCGGACAGCACGATGCCGTCGGCTCCACCGAGGTCGCCGTCCAGCCGGCCGAGCTCGTCCATCACGGCGCGGGCGACCTGGCCGGTGGGGCCCGCACCCAGCGGCTGGGCGGTGAGGCTCTGCGCGCGCCGGTCGTCGGCCACCAGCGCCCGTCGTGGCCAGGTCAGGACGTCCATCGTCCACGGCCCGTGCATGGTCCAGGTGAACGGGCGCGTCGTGTCGTAGACGGCGAACTGACCGGCCTGCAGGGCACATGCGCGCCCGTCCTGCTCGAGCCGCGCCGTGCCGGTGCGCAGATGCCCGACCTGCAGGAAGTCCTCGCCGTACCTGCTGATCAGGCCGGAGGTCCGGCGGAACGTCTGTGCGTCGGAGCTGACCCGCGCCACGTCGAGCGTCCCGACGCTGTGGGTGTGCCCGATGGATCCTCGGAACGTCCGGCGCTCGGGCCGGGAGTCGATGTCGAGCGCCACGAAGCGCTCCCGGATCAGGTCCTGCCAGCGCGACAGGTGGCGAGCGGTGTCCGGGCCCGGCCCGGTCGAACGATCGACTGTCATGGGTACCCCGCGCGGCATCCCTGTCTCGGTCCCGCCCGGCACCCGCCGTGCGCGGGCGGAACCTCGAGAATAGCCGCCGAGGGTCTCCGTGTCGCCGGTTCCGCGCCGCGTCTGCGGACGGTGACCGCCGGCTCCTACCTCAGATGCCGGGCGAAGAAGCGGTTCCCGTCGTCTCCCTCGAACTCCGGGACGCCGGTGTGCCCGCCCATGTTGGCGTGCAGGGTCTTCTCCGTCGACCCGAACGCGTCGAACAGATCCAGGGCCTCCTGCCGGTCGTTGCCCTCGTCGTCCCACTGCAGCAGCATCAGCAGCGGGACGGTGAGCCGTCGGGCCTCCCGGAGGACGGCGCGCGGCACCCGGCTCCCGGCGAACAGCACGGCGGCCGCGATGCGTGGCTCGACCAGTGCCAGCCGGACGGCGATGGAGATGTTCCCGCCCGCGAGACCGGCCGGGCCGCCGATCCCGGGCAGCTCGACGGCGGCGTCGACGAGCGCCCGCCACTCCGGGACCGCCAGGTCGACGAGCGGGAGGACGAGCCGGTCGACGACCTCGTCCGGGACCGGCTCGCCGGCCTGGATCGCCCGGCGCAGGTCGGCGCGGGCCGCGTCGGAGGCGGCGGAACGGGGCCGGTCACCGCAGCCGGGCAGCTCGAGGGTGGCCGCCGCGTAGCCGTCGGCGACGACGCGCCGGGCCCTGGCCGCCAGCCGCGGGTACATCCGTGTCAGGTCGCCCGGCTGACCAAGCAGGACCAGCGGGGCGTGCGTGGGTGCGGGATCGGGCGTCCACAGGACGCCGGGGATCCCGTCGAGGGTGAAGGTGCGTTCGAGGACGCCGTCGTCGAGGCGCTGTTCGGACGTGAATCGCATGGTCGTGCCTTTCGGGAGAGCTCGTGTGCGGCGCTCCCGGACGACCTATCGCCCGACCGTGACCCCGGAGGGAAGCACCCCTGTCGCAACGTTCACGGGTACCACCTCCTCGATCGCTTGCACGGCTGCCGGAAAGCTAGCAGCGGCCGTCGCGGGCCGCGAGGGGTTTGCGGGATCAGCCGGACGCCCGGCGGACGGCCTGCACGGCCCGGAACGCCGCACAGGCGGCGCCGTACCCGTTGTCGATGTTCACGACGGTCAGTCCCGGCGCGCAGGAGGCGAGCGCGGCGTGCAGCGCGGTCTCGCCGCCCCGGGCCGCGCCGTACCCGGTGGAGGTGGGCAGGCAGATCAGGACGCCGGGCACGAGGCCGCCGAGCACGCTCGGCAGGGCGCCGTCCATCCCGGCGGCGACGACGAGCACCGGGAACGTCCGGAGCCGTTCGACCTGGTCGAGCAGCCGCCACAGCCCGGCGACGCCGACGTCGACGACGGTCTCGGTGGCCGTCTCGAACCAGCTCAGCGTCCGTACGACCTCGGCGACCTGTGGCATGTCCGAGCTGCCCGCGGCGACCACCCCGACCGTCGGGGCCTGTGCAGGTCCGGGCACACGGTTGAAGAACGCCGTGCGGGACAGGGCGTCGTGGTCGAGCCGCTCGCGGTGCCCGGGGGTCATGCGGTCGACGACGTCCGCGTCGAGGCGGGTCATCAACATCCCTCGGCCGGCGTCGACGAGCCGGTTCATGATCTCGGTGAGCTGCGCGTCGGACTTCCCGGTGCAGAGCACGGCCTCGTCGAAGCCGACGCGGTCGGTGCGGCCGAGATCGAGCCGGACCTCCCGGTCGGTCATCCGCGCGCTCCCCGCAGGAACGCGCTGCCGCGCTCGTACGCCGTGAATGCGCTGACCGACAGTCCGAGGTCGTCGCGGATCCGCGCCACGAGCTCGGCGCGGTGGGCGGGGTCGAGCCGGGCCAGTGTGTCCCGGTCGAGCTCGACGACGAGGCCC
Source organism: Pseudonocardia endophytica (assembly GCF_004339565.1). Lineage (GTDB taxonomy): Bacteria > Actinomycetota > Actinomycetes > Mycobacteriales > Pseudonocardiaceae > Pseudonocardia > Pseudonocardia endophytica. Next base: position 2,873,103 of record NZ_SMFZ01000001.1, on the reverse strand, counting down.
GCCTCCCGCATCCGGCACCGCACCGTGGCCGGCCGCAGGGTCTCGCGCAGCATCGACTCGACGGCGTCGATCGCCCGCAGCGACGACGGCAGGATCCGGATTCCGGTCTCGACGCGGCTGGACAGACACGGTGCGGACGGCAGCTCCGCCAGGTCGTGCAGGCCGAGCGTCGCGGCGGCGTCGCGGACGTCCTGTTTGGACATCCCCGCCTCGACGAACGGGTGCCGGACGGCGTGGTCGTCGGCGGCACGCAGGCCGGGGCGCCAGTCGCCGAGGTCGTCGGTGTTGGTGCCGGACAGCAGCTGTGCGTCCGTGTGGGCGGCGAGCGTGCCGTACAGGTCGGACTTGCAGAAGAAGCAGCGGTTCGACGGGTTCGTGAGATACCGCTCGTCGGTGAACTCACCGGCGTCGACGATCCGCAGCCGCCAGCCGAACCGGTCGGCGTGCTCCTGGATCCGCGACGCGGCGTCGGCCGGGACCGCCGGTGAGGCGGCGTGGAACATCGCGACGTCGTCGCCGAGCACCGCGTGGGCGACGTGGGCCAGCGTCATGCTGTCCACCCCGCCGGACACGGCGACGGCGGCCGGGCGGCACCCGTCGAGAACCGGCCGCAGGGGATCGAGCGGGCCGTCGGGCATGCGGCCAGTCTAGGTCGGGTCGCCCCTCTGCCCCGTCTCTCGGGGAACGAGCGCGACGTGGGGCGTGCGCGGCGCCGCTCAGCTCCGCGTCCTCTTCAGGATCACGCCGATCTCGATGGACTGTCCCGCCCCGACGCTGGGCACGATCGTTCCGACCGCCTCCCAGCCCTGCGCGCCCAGTTCGCTGAGCTCCCGCTCCATCGCGACGTAGTCGAACCCCTTCCAGCCATACGTGAACTTCAGAACCTTGTGCTCGAACACGGCATCCTCACTCTCCGATCGGTGGAGGCCGGCGTCGCCGTTCCTCCGGTGCGGACGCCATCGGACACCGTGCCGTAGCGGCAGGGTCAAGCGGTGTGGCGCCGCTCAGCCGCTCTCGCGGCGGGCGAGCCCGTCCGTCCACCCGGCACGGATCGATGAGCACCTGGACCGGCCAGAAGGTGTCCGTTCGTGGGCGCCATGTCCGCGCGGTCGCGAGACGCCAGCAGAACCCTGGCACGAGGCGCTCGATATTCCGCGCGACGCTCACGCCGGGAACCGATTGGCGCCCGGACGACCCGCTAGGATCCGGGCCATGAGCGCGGCGGTGGCAGGCGGAACGGGGGGCAGCGGCCCGCCATTCGCGCACGCCTCGCCCGCGCAGATCCGGACGGCGTTGACCGTCGAGGACGCGGCCGCGTTCGATCAGCACTGGCTTGCGGTGATGCGCCGGGCCACCGAGAGTCTCGACCTCACCGAGTTGTTCGATGCCCTCGAGGCGTGGCGCCGGGTCGCGTGGCTGAGCACCGCGCACGGCCACGACCGGTACCGGCAGATGCTCAGCGACGCCCGCGAGCGGGTCCGGACCGGCGGCGAGCCGGAAGGCACCGTCTCGTGGGATCAGCTGATGGCCGAGCTCGGGCCTGGGGAGTGACCCGCGCTCGGTGAGCTACACGATCAAGGTGTACCCCGAGGTCCAGGCGGCGATCGCGAACCTCCCACCGGCCGGGCGGACCGCCCTCGCGGAGCTCTACACCGTCCTCGAACTCACCCCGTGGGCCGGCCCATCGGTCAATCCCGTCGCGAATCCGGACGGGGAGCTACGGAACCTGCCGTTCGGTCCGGACGCCGCCGGCCTGCTGACGTACTTGGTCCTCGAACGCGACGACGAGGTACACCTCGTCTCGTTGCTCTGGGCTGGCTGACGACCGGGCCGCGGTCTTCAGGCGCGCCCCGCGGACCCACGACAGACGATGTGGAGCGACGGTCAAGTGGCGGCGCTTACGCTCGCGTGCGTGACCGGCGAGGACGATCGGGGTTCCGGGGGCGGGGCTGTCGCGGAGGTGCTTCGTTCGCCTGCTTACCGCCGGTGGTCGGTGACTGCGCAGCTGGTGCGGCTGCCCTCGGCGATGTTGCCGCTAGCGTTCATGCTGCTGGCGACGGCGGCGATCGGTAACTATCGGCTGGGAGGGGTGATGGTCGCTGCCGCGACGGCGGTCGCGGTCGTCATGGCCGCGCCGGTCGGTCGGCTGCTCGACCGGCGGAACACTTTGGTTCTGACGTCGTGGCTGCTGATTGCGGCGGCTGTTGTTCTCGGGCTTCTGGCCCTGGCCGGGGCGCTGAGCCTGCCGGGGGTGCTGCTGGTCGGCCTTGCGGTGATCAGCTCGGGTCTGACGGCGGGGGCCCCGGCCGGGATGCGACGGATCCTGTCGGTCACAGTGCCGGTCCGGCTGCTGGTGCCGGCTCTGGCCGTTGATGGGATCTTCGTCGAGTTGACGGTCGTGAGCGGCCCGCTCCTGGTCGCGGCCGCCGCCGCGGTGGCGGCCGGGGTCGGCGGCGTGGGGGCGATGGCCCTGTTCACCGGGCTGGCGGCGCTTCTGGTGCGCGGGCTCGTGGCCCCGCCGGCGCGGGCCACGGCATCCGCGGGCGGGGGCGGGCACGCTCGGGGTCCGCGGCTCTGGTCGCCGGCGTTCGCGCTGTGGTTCTTCGTCGGCGTGGCCGCCGGTCAGGGAATCGGTGTGGTCGAGGTCTCGGCTCTCCCGCTCGCCCGGCAGGTGGGCGGTGGGACGGTCCTGGCGGTGGCGTTGCAGGTGTCGTGTGTCTGGCGAGCGCAGTGTCGGGGATCGTCTACGCCGCTCGCAGCGACCGGATACCCGGCAGCGCCGTCCAGCGTGGGGCGGTTCTGCTTGTCGGTGTTGGTGTCGGTGTGGTGGTGCTGGCCTGCCAGCCGGGCATCACCGCGCTGGTGGCCGGCTACGTGCTGGTGGGCCTGTGCACCGCCCCGTTGATCGTCACTGTGCTGCGGACCGTTCAGCATCTGGCTCCGGAGAGCCGGGAGACCGAGGCCTATGGCCTCAACTCCGCGTCCACCGGCATCGGATACGTGCTCGCCGGAGCTGCGCTTGCCGCCCTGCCGTTGACGCTGGCTCTGCTCGGTAGTGTGGTCACGGTCGTTGCGTGCGTGATCGCGGCCGTCGTTGTCCAGGCCAGAAGTCCCTCGCCGTGAATGGGCATCCCTCGGGTCGGCAAGTGTCGCTCTCCACCGGCACCGGCCCGATGTACTGATATTCCCGTGCGGCCATCGCTGACATCTCATGCGGTCTGCCGCTCCTTCGTCGACGTCGCCCGGGTCGTGGCGAGCTCCGCGGATCGAGACGAGCGGACGCAGATCCGGAGCGCATTGGACGGCCTGCCGCGTCGTCAAGACCCGCGCGCTGAGCCAAGAAGCGCGACTCGACGCAGCTCGGACGACCCTCCATAGCGGACCGCCGGACGTCGGTATCCCTGCGGTGAGACTCGCGTGTGCTGCATCAAAACCGGCTGGCAATATCCCCCTTGGGGTTGGCCTATCGCCAAGATCGCCGAGTGACCGCACCGGTCTACTTCACCGAGCGCGCGCAGCCAGGCCCCGTTGCGGATTGCCACCCGCCCAAGCTCACGCGGATCGCGGCAGCCTCCGACCCACGGTGGGCGTCCCACAGTTCCGCATCGTCGAACAGCGCGCCGAACCCACTGCGACGGACACAGCAGTGCGCACGATCAGGGCCGACCCACTCCCGGCCACGGCACGACATCCGCACCACCGACACCGCCGCAGGGTAGGTCGCTGTGCGGCGACGGCCACCCCCCTTCGAGCGACGCGACAGGCCCCATCGCGGTGATATCGCCGCAAAACCTCTGCGCACGGGGTAGGGCACGGCGCACAATGGAGTCCTCGCCGCCTCGTCGCTGGGGAGCGGACGTGAGCGGCCGCGAGCCGGGTGGTCGTCCCGAGGGGCGACCACCCGGCACACACCCTCCGCCCCAGCCCGCCCCTGCACGGCACCAGAACTCGCTGATGGGGCCGGGCCAGACGGCCACGATCGGGGCCGGATGCTCCTGCGTCGCACGGCACTTCAGGGTGGGCACAGGACCTACCCCGACCCCGGGGCCGCGGACCGCGACGCCGACCTGCGCGCCCGGCCAGAGTGGCCATCGCCGCGGCCACCGGGGGAGAGGAACGCTGGGGAGCGGCCCGACCCTTCTTAGTCACCACGGCCGAGCACGGCCAGTCTCCACCCGCACGCGCCGGGCGGTACGCGGTCAGTGTGACGACATCGTCGGCGAGCGGCCACTCTCTTCCGTCCCGGCAGAATCCGGAAACATGACCGCGCGCCGGGCGGCCGGCATCGACCGCCAGGCGCCATACCGGGAGAGCCCCGGCTGGTGCGCCCTTCTCCCTGGACCGGTCTCCCCGACCCGTGGTCAGATCTGGCGCCACGACCCCATCCTCGGGCGAGAGAACCGCTCGAACCTGCGTCTGATCGTCTCCTCCGACTCCATCGATCGGGCCGACCTGCCGACGGCGTTCGCAGTGCACGTTGTGGCGGACGCCAGCGACTCGCTGCTGTTTGTCGCCGTCGACCCCCACGGCTGGGCCGCCGCGGGAACCCTGGAGCAGGTGATGCGCCGACGCCTCACCGAGCAGGTCGGGGTGGTCTCGGACGAGGAGATGGAACAGGTCGACATCGCGCTGCGCGCGTTGCTCGAACTCTGATCAGCACCCGCCGATCGGTTCGACCCGGCTGCTCATCGAGGGCGCAGTGTCCTCAGCACGGCACGACGCCTCGTGGGATCCACGACGAGCTCCGGGCGGAGCTACAGGCCGGCGTCGCCGACGTCACGGGGCCGGTCAGCGGTCAGCGCCCCGGAACCGGCGGCGGTAGGCCAGCGGCGAGAGTCCGACGTCCGCGGCGAGGTGGGACCGCAGCGACGCGGCGGTGCCGAGGCCGGCGGCGACGGCGATCCGGTCGACGGGGAGGTCGCTGTCCTCGAGGAGCGTGCGCGCGCGAGCCACCCGACGGGCGACGAGCCAGGCGTGCGGCGACACTCCGGCCTCGATGCGGAACCGGCGCGTGAACGTCCGCACGCTCATCGACGCGCGGGCGGCGAGCGTGGCGACGTCGAGGGGTTCGTCGAGGTGGTCCAGCGCCCATGCCCTGGCTGCGGCCGTCGACCCGTCGCCGGCGGCGGGCACGGGGGAGTCGATGAACTGGGCCTGCCCACCGTCGCGCCATGGTGCGACGACGAGGTGGCGCGCGACGTCGTTGGCCACCGCGGCGCCGTGGTCGCCGCGCAGTACGTGCAGGCACAGGTCCAGCCCGGCGGCGAGTCCCGCGGACGTGGCGAGGTCGCCGTCGTCGACGAACAGCACGGACTCGTCGACCTCGACGCGCGGGTGCAGCCGGCGCAGCTCGTCGGCGTGGGCCCAGTGCGTCGTGACGCGACGGCCGTCGAGGAGCCCGGCCGCCGCGAGGACGAACGCGCCCGTACAGATCGACATCCACCGTGCGTGCGGTGGTGCGGTCGAGAGGATCTCGAGCACGTCGTCGGACAGGGTGCCGTCCCGGCGGGCGGACTCGTGCCGGGTGCCCGGGACGATCACGGTGTCCGCCTCCGCCAGCGCCTCAGGGCCGTGTTCGAGCTGCAGCGCGAAGCCCGCCGCGGTCGGGACGGTGCGTCCCTCGACGCCGGTGACCCGGACGTCGTAGAGCGGCCGCCCGTCCCGCTCCGCGGTGCCGAACACCTGGGGCGGGATCTGCAGGTCGAACCCGACGACCGGAGCGAACGCGAGCACGACGACGACGTGACGACCGTCGGGCGTGGGCATGGCCGGATTCTTGCACATGTTGGCGTTCCGGCCACTGTTCCGCGGGCGAGCCGACGATGAGACTGCGATGTCGTGACCGATCAGCGCGCCGCACCCGTCGAACCCTCCGTGCGGCCGTCGTTGTGGCCGTGGGCCGTCGCCGCGGCGGCGTTCGTCGCGCTCGTCGGTGCGGCGGGGTTCCGCTCGGCGCCCGGCGTGCTGATCGAGCCGTTGCACGCGGAGTTCGGGTGGTCGACGGCGACGATCTCGTCGGCGGTGTCGGTGAACCTGCTGCTCTACGGCGTCATATCACCGTTCGCGGCGGCGCTGATGGAGCGGCTCGGCATGCGCCGGGTAGTGGCGGGCGCACTGGTGCTGGTCGCCGCGGGCAGCGGGCTGACCGTGTTCATGAACGCGACGTGGCAGCTGGTCCTGCTGTGGGGCGTGCTGGTCGGGGTCGGGACCGGGTCGATGGCGCTCGCGTTCGTCGCGACGGTGACCGGGCGCTGGTTCGTCCGCCGCCGCGGACTGGTCAGCGGGGTGCTGACGGCGGCGCAGGCAGCCGGTGGACTGATCTTCCTGCCGGTGATCGCCTCGCTCGCCGGCTCGGTCGGGTGGCGGCCCGCCTCCCTGGTGATCGCCGGCGCGGCGTTGCTCGTCGTGCCGATCGTGCTGCTGCTCCTGCGCGAGCATCCGCGCGACGTCGGGGCCGTCGCGCACGGTGCGGAACCGGGACAGGTCGCGCCCTCCGTGCAACCGACCGGCGGTGCAGCGCGAATGGCCGTCACGGCACTGCGCGACGCCGCGCGGACCGGGACGTTCTGGCTGCTCGCGGGCGGGTTCGCGATCTGCGGCGCGAGCACGGTCGGGCTCATCGGTACGCATTTCGTCCCGGCCGCGCACGAGCACGGGATGCCCGCGACGACCGCGGCGAGCCTGCTCGCGGTCATCGGGCTGTTCGACGTCGCAGGCACCGTCGTCTCCGGCTGGCTCACCGACCGCTGGGACCCGCGCTTCCTGCTCGCCGTCTACTACTCGCTGCGCGGCGTCTCCCTCCTCGTGCTGCCCGTGGTGCTCGCGCCGACGGCCACCCCGCCGATCTGGGCGTTCGTGATCTTCTACGGGCTGGACTGGGTCGCGACCGTGCCCCCGACCGTCGCCCTGTGCCGGGAGAACTTCGGTGACCGCGGCGCGATCGTGTTCGGCTGGGTGTTCGCCTGCCACCAGATCGGATCGGCCATCGCCGCGAGCGGGGCAGGCCTGATCCACGACCTGACCGGCGACTACGACGGCGCCTGGTGGAGCGCAGGTGCGCTCTGCGTCCTCGCGGCAGTTCTCTCCGTGGCCCTGCGACGCGTTCCGGCGGCCGGCGGACGGACGATGACCGTGCGGTCCTGATCGAACCGGCGAGCCCAGTACCTGCGGCCACCGGCTCGCGTGGAGGGCGGGACCACGTCCCGGATCTGCGGCGTCCTGGTCCGTCGTACCCGGGCCTGCCTACGCGCTGACGGGTGCGGCGGGCTCACCGGTACGACGGACGACCCGAGCGGCGGACACGATCAGTACCACCGCGAACAGTGCGAACACCGTGTTGCCGAGCAGGTCGACGGGGTCGGCGGTCCCGGCGGGGTCGGCGCCCCCCGGGCGATGCGGGAACGCGACCCAGACGTAGGTCAGGAGCGCGCCGGCTGCGAGGCCGAGCCGGTGTGCGGCACCCCAGCCTCGGTACCGCGACCAGCGCGCGACGAGGGTGATTAGCGTGGCGGCCACGACGCACCAGCCGGCCACGCTCACCCACTGGGAGAGCCAGGTCGGCCAGAACATCACCAGGGCGAGCATCAGACTGGTCAGCAGGAGCGCGAGCACCCCGACCGACCACGGGCTCGGTGCCTCGCGCTCGATGCGCCGCCGCGGACGGAACGGGATCACGAACGCGGACACGACCAGCACCCCGATCACCACTGCGGACCCGGCGAGCTGGCCCGCGCCGGCCGCGAAGTGGGACTCCATCCGGCTGCCCAGGCACCAGACGGCCACGCCGAGAGCGAACAGCCCGACGGTGACCGCCAGGCCGACGCGGCCCAGCCACGGCACCGTGCGGCGTTCCGGCACGAACGTCTCCACCATGGCGATCGGCACGCAGATGCTCCAGATCGCGTGCAGGGACAGCACGGCCTGCACGATCGAGACGTTCGTACCGAGTGCGGGGAGGTACGCGTCGCCGGCGAGCGTGACCTGCTCGCTGTACGACGGGTTCCACAGCAGCTGGTCGACCGGCCCCTCCTCGAGCAGCGCGTACGCGACCGCGAGCATCAGGATCGCGGGCCAGCCCCGGCCGGTGCGCCGCACCGTCTCGCGGATCAGCAGCGCGCCGGACCCGTACAGCAGTGCGAACGGCGCCAGCATGTACAGCTGGTCGATGCGCAGGTTGCCGAGCAGGAACTCCCCGGTCAGCGGCGCCAGCAGGAACAACCCCACTGCGGGCGCGACCCGACGGATTCGCTGACGCACGCCTCGATGCTAGGACGCCTGGCGTGTGAGATCGCGCCGCGCTGCCCGGAGGTTGTTCAGGGTCGTCCCCGGTGGTTGCCGGTCGACCTCTCAGCTCGTCGTGGTGGTCGTGAAGACGGCGCGCTCGTGGCTCAGCTCGACGAGTTCGATCAGGGGCAGTACGTACCATCTGGTCGGTATGATGTGAATACGTCCGTGGATCCGGCGCCGGTGTTGTCGTCCCCGGGCGTCGACCCCGACGGGCGGAACCCGGTGACCAGTTCGGCAGGGTGGGGTCGGCCGCGGTACGGCCTCGTACCATGTGGTCGGGTTTCTGGTCGAGGGAAGGAGTGGGTGGTGCCCCGTAAGCCTCCGGAGCGGTCCTACGACCCGGACGAGACTCGCCGGCTCCTGATCGCCGCGGCGTTGGAGCTCTTCGCGGAGAAGGGCTTCCGCGGTACCTCGGTGCAGGAGGTGGCCGATGCGGCCGGCCTGACCAAGGGGGCGTTCTACCACCATTTCCGGACCAAGGACGACGTCCTGCATCTGATCCACGACGAGTTCATCGACCGTGCGCTGGACTCGCAGGAGCGGGCTCTCGCCGACTATTCCTCGCCGTCCGAGCAACTGGCGAAGATGGCGTTCGACACGACCCGGATCTGCATCGACTACCAGAAGCACGTCCGGGTGTTCTTCCAGGAGATCGGCGTCCTGACCGGCGACATCCGGGAGGCGATCCTGGAGAAGCGGCGGCGCTCGACCGCGCTGTTCGAGCAGACGGTGCGGCGCGGGGTCGAGGCCGGCGAGTTCGACCGGCACCTGGACCCGACGGTGGCCGCGCTCGGCCTGCTCGGCATGTGGGTGTGGTCCTACCAGTGGTTCCGCCCGACCGGTCCCCGCGAGGCGAACGAGGTGGCGCGCCAGTTCGCGACGATGACCATGAACAGCGTCGGGGCGCGGCACTCGACCGTCGTGCTGTCCTGACCGTCTGATTGCCTCTTGCGCTCTGACCGCTGGTCGGCTACAAACATTCCGACCAGATGGTATGAAACGAGGTGCGCGAGCATGACGACGACGCTGTCGGGCCAGGTGGCCCTCGTGACCGGCGCGGCGGGTGGGATCGGGCAGTCGATCTGCCGGGGGTTGCGCGACGCCGGCGCCCGGGTCGCCCTGGTCGACGTCGACAAGGCGGCACTCGACGCGGTGGCCGACGAGTGGTCGGGCGACGACGTGGCCACCATCGCAGTCGACCTCACCGACGACGAGGAGACCGCGGCCCTGCCTGCGCGCGTACGTGCGGAGCTCGGTGGCTTGGACGTGCTGGTCAACAACGCCGGGGTGCGCCAGATCGTCCCGATGCTGGAGCTCGAGCCCGCCGACTGGCGCCGCACCTTGGACGTGGACCTGACCGCGCCCTTCGTGCTGTCCCGCGCGGCGATCCCCGGGATGGTCGAGAAGGGCCGCGGGAAGATCGTCAACATCGCGTCGATGGCCGGGCACATGGCGTTCCGGGACCGGGCCGCGTACTGCACGGCCAAGGCCGGGCTGATGATGCTCACCAAGACGATCACCATGGAGTTCGGAGCGAGCGGAATCTGGTGCAACGCTGTCGCACCGGGTGTGGTCGAGACACCGATGACCAGCGCGTACTTCCGATCCGACGAGATGGCCGCGTCGATCAGGGCCAACGCCCCGATGGAGCGCTGGGCGCAACCGGACGAGATCGCCCGGCCGGTGCTGTTCCTGGCGGGTCCGGACTCGGACTATGTGAACGGGACCACCCTGTTCGCCGACGGTGGCTGGACGGCCGGAAAGGGCTACTGACGCCGTGATCACCACCCAGGAACCCGGGTCCGGCATCGTCTCCGGCCTGCTGGCCGAGGTGCCGTTGGCCGAGCGGACCGTCGGCCGGTTGCTCGAACGGGCCGCGCGGTCCCGGCCGGACGACGTGCTCGTCACCCACGAGCGGGTCGACCACACGCTGGCCGACGTGAACCACCGGGTCGACGTGCTCGCGGCCGGCCTGCGGGCGCGTGGTGTCGGGTCCGGAACCCGCGTCGGACTGCTGATGACGACCGGGATCGAGTACCTCTACGGCTGGTTCGCGCTGGCCAAGCTCGGAGCGGTCGAGGTGCCGATCAACACCGCCTATCGCGGAGAACTGCTGGCCCATCAGATGCGCCGCGCGGCGGTGACGCTGGTGATCGCCGACCACGGCACGCTCGCCGACGCCGTCGAGGCCGTCCGCGACCACGTCCCGACGATCACGGAGATCCTGACCTTCCCGGGCGCCTACTCGGATCTGCTCGACGGCGGCCCCGCCACCGTGCACGCGGTCGCCGCGCCGTCCGACGTGGCGTGCGTGCTCTACACCTCCGGCACCACGGGCCCGTCGAAGGGCGTGCTGGTCAGCCAGCACCAGCAGGTCGCGTTCGGGCACCTGTTCGCCGAGATCACCGCTCTGTCGGCGGACGACGTGATGCTCAACTACTCGCCGTTCTTCCACATCTCCGGCAAGTTCACGACGCTGGGCTGCCTGCTGTCCGGCGCGCGGATGGTGCTCCGCACCCGGCTGTCGATCGAACGGTTCTGGGACGAGGCCCGCGAGTACGGCATCACCGGGTTCGTCGCCATCGGCGGGGTCTGCCACATGCTGCACGGGCGCTCGCCGCGACCGGACGACGCGGACAACCCGGTCCGCATCGTCTACGCCGTCCCGGCTCCCGCGGAGATCTACCACGACTTCGAGCAGCGGTTCGGCCTCAAGCTCGTCGAGGCCTACGGCTCGACCGAGACGAACCTGATCGTGAACTCCTCGCTGCAGGAATCGCTGCCCGGCGCCTGCGGACGCCCGAACCCGGTCTTCGACGTCCGTGTCGTCGACGAGTCGGGCGACGAGGTCCAGGACGGTGCGTCCGGCGAGATCGTCGTGAGCTGCACGGATCCGCTGCTGCTGTCGATGGGCTACGACGGGCTGCCGGAGGCGACCGAGGTCGCCTGGAGGGGCGGCCGGTTCCACACCGGGGACCGGGCCGTGCGCGACGCCGGTGGCGCGCTGTGGTTCCAGGACCGGATCAAGGACGCGATCCGCCGCCGCGGCGAGAACATCTCCTCCTACGAGGTCGAGCGCCTCGTGAACGGCCACCCTGCGGTCGCCGAGTCGGCCGCCGTCGGGGCCCCGTCCGAGCTGGGGGAGGAGGAGGTCCGGGTCGCCGTCGTGCTGCGCGACGGGGTCGAGGCCACCCCGGAGGAGCTCTTCCTGCACTACGCCGCGTCCATGCCCTACCACATGGTCCCGCGCTACATCGACATCGTCGACGCGCTGCCACGGACCCCGACCGACAAGGTCGAGAAGTACAAGCTGCGTTCCGCGGGAGTCGGCGAGTCCACATGGGACGCCACCGCCGCAGGGTGGCGCATGACGCGGGACGGACCCGTCCGCACCACCTGACCCGCCCGCACCCCGAAGGTCACGCCACGCGCCCGACCGGCCCGTTGCGCGATCTCCCCTGCCCGACTGGAGGACCGACGTGTCCAGGATCCCGACGCCCGATCGGCCCCTCGACGAGGACCGGCTGCACCGCGCGGTGGCCGCCGCGAACCTGCCGACGCTGGCGATGGTGACCTTCCAGCTCACCGGCGACCACCGCTGGCTGCGCGACCCGTTCCGCCCGACCCGCGGCCCGGGGCTCGGCCCGCACGACTCCGGCGGGCTGGACGCCCCGGAGGCCGACGAGCTGCGCCGCGGCGCGGTCGAGGCGATCACCGCCTGGTCGCGCGGTGCCGAGCCCGCCGTTCCCGCTCCCGAGCCGGATCTGCTGCGCCGCATGCTCTCCACGGCGATGGGCGAGCCGGTTCCCGACGAGTACGAGCGGCTCATGCGCGAGGAGATGGGGTTCGACCCCGACCCCGGTCCGCCCACCGTGTCGGCCGGTGCGGTCGCCGAGCGGGACTTCTCCGTGATCGTGATCGGAGCGGGGGTCTCCGGGATCATCGCCGCCGTGCGGCTGCAGGCGGCCGGCATCCCGTTCACGATCCTGGAGCGCGGCAACGACGTCGGTGGCGTGTGGCGGACCAACACCTATCCCGGTGCCGGCGTCGACACCCCGAGCTACCTCTACTCGTTCTCGTTCCACCCGCGGAACTGGTCGACGCACTTCGGCAAGCGCGACGAGGTCGCCGACTACACCGCCGACGTCGTCGACCACTTCGGACTCCGCGAGCACGTCGAGTTCGGTGTCGACGTCGACGGCGCGACCTGGGACGAGACAGCGCAGCGCTGGACGGTCACCGCAGGAGCGCGTACCTGGACCGCGAGCGCTGTGATCAGTGCGGTCGGGCTGTTCAACACCCCGACCGTGCCGGACCTGCCCGGCGCCGGGTCGTTCCACGGCCCGGTGTTCCACACCGCCGAGTGGCCCGACGATGTCGATCTCACCGGCAAGCGGGTCGCGGTGGTCGGGACCGGAGCCAGCGCGATGCAGGTCGTGCCAGCGGTCGCCGACCGGACCGCGCATCTCACGGTGTTCCAGCGCTCCCCGCAGTGGGTCGCCCCGAACGACGAGTACTTCGCCCCGGTCGGCGACGACGTCCACTGGTTGATGGCCCACGTGCCCTGGTATCACGCCTGGTACCGGTTCCGGCTGGCCTGGGTGTTCAACGACCGCGTGCACGCGTCGCTGCAGATCGACGACACCTGGAACGACCCGCAGCGTTCCCTGAACGCGGCCAACGACGGGCACCGCCGTCACTTCACCCGCTACATCGAACAGCAGCTCGACGGGCGACCCGACCTGATCGAGAAGTGCGTGCCGGACTACCCGCCGTTCGGCAAGCGGATGCTGCTCGACAACGGCTGGTACGCGGCCCTGCGCCGCGACGACGTCGAGCTCGTCACCGAGTCCGTGGCCGGGTTCACCCCGTCCGGCGTGGTCACCGACGGCGGCGAGCAGTACGACGCGGACGTCGTCGTTCTGTCCACCGGCTTCGCCGCACGACGCTACCTGCCGGGAATCCGGATCACCGGCCGCGACGAGCGCGAGCTGCACGACGTCTGGGGCGACGACGACGCCGTCGCGCACCTCGGGATCAGCGTGCCCGGCTTCCCGAACCTGTTCCTGATGTACGGACCCAACACCAACGCCGGCGCGGGCGGCAGCTTCATCTTCGTGGCCGAGTCCCAGGGCCGCTACATCGTCGATCTCCTCGCGACGATGCTGCGCGACGACCTCGGGACGCTCGACTGCCGCCCGCAGGCGCTCGACCGGTGGAGGTCCGACGTGGACGCCGCGCACGAGCGGATGGTCTGGAGCCACCCCGGGATGAGTACCTACTACCGCAACTCCCGGGGTCGGGTCGTCACGAACTCGCCGTATCGCGTCGTGGACTACTGGGCCATGACCCGAGAAGCGGATCTCGACGACTTCACCTCGACCCCCGCCGTCCGGCCGCAGCACTCGAGGGCGTCGTGACCGCCGGGCCGCTCGACCGCCTTCGGGTCGTCGAGCTGGGCGGCATCGGACCGGTCCCGCACGCGGCGATGGTCCTCGGCGACCTCGGCGCCGACGTCGTCCGCATCCAGCGTCCCGGTGGGTTCACGATCACCGACCCGGAGCGGGACCACCTGCTGCGCAGCCGCCGCACCCACGTCCTCGACCTCAAGGACCCCGCGCAGCGGGACGAGGTCCGCGAGCTGACCGACCACGCCGACGTCGTGTTGGAGGGCTTCCGGCCCGGTGTCGCGGAACGGCTCGGACTCGGCCCCGACGAGCTGACCGGCCGCAACCCGGCCCTGGTCTACGGCCGGATGACCGGCTGGGGTGGCGACGGCCCGCTGGCCGGCGCCGTCGGGCACGACATCAACTACATCGCCGCGAACGGCACCCTGCACGCGATCGGCCCGGCAGCGGAGCCGCCGGTCGCGCCGCTCAACCTCGCCGGAGACTTCGGCGGCGGATCGATGCTGCTGCTGACCGGCGTGCTCGCCGCGCTGTGGGAGCGGCAGAGCTCCGGCCGGGGGCAGGTCGTGGACGCCGCGATGATCGACGGATCGGCCCTGCTGATGCAGGCCGTCTGGGCCTGGCGGGGCTCCGACCGGTGGGACGACGGGCGGGAGGCGAACCTGCTCGACGGCGCCGCCCCGTACTACCGCTGCTACCGCTGTGCCGACGACCGCTTCGTCGCCGTCGGGGCGATCGAGCCCGCGTTCTACGCCGACCTGCTCAAAGGTCTCGGCCTGATCGGCGAGGACCTCCCGGACCAGGACGACCGCGCCGCATGGCCCGCACTGCGGGAGCGGTTCGCCGCCGAGTTCGCGTCCCGCCCGCGTGATGACTGGGCTGCCGTGTTCGCCGACCTGGACGCCTGCGTGACCCCGGTGCTGACCTTCTCCGAGGCCGCGGACCACCCACACGCCCACGCCCGCGACGCGTTCGTCGAGCTCGAGGGCATCGTCCAGCCGGCGCCGGCCCCGCGGTTCTCCCGCACCGCCCCGGGAACGCCGACCGCGCCGCAACCGCCGTCCGAGATCCAGGACACGCTCGTTCGCTGGACCGCGCCGTGACGGCGGCCCCGGGTGCTCGGGCCTCCTCGACGCTCACGGCTGCGCTCGACGAGCGCGGCTGCGCCATCGGCACGTGGGTCCAGATGAACAGCCCCGAGACGGGCGAGCTGGCCGCCGCCGCGGGCTTCGACGTCGTGGTCGTCGACATGGAGCACGGCGCGCTCGACCTGCCCGCGGTCGCGGGCATGGTCCGGGCCGTACAGGGTCGCGGCGCGGATGCCGTCGTTCGCGTCCCGGCGGTCGAGGCCACGACCATCGGACGGGTACTCGACACCGGTGCCCGCGGTGTCCTCGTCCCCGGAGTCCGCAGCGCCGACGACGCCCGGCGCGTCGCCGCAGCTACCAGGTTCCCTCCCGCCGGGAACCGCGGCGCCTGCCCGTACGTGCCCTCGCTCGATCACGGACTACTCGCTTGGGACGAGGCTCCGGCACCGCACGTCTGGCTGCTGATCGAGCACCCGGACGCCGTCGCCGAGATCGAGATCCTCGCCCGGGAGGCCGCCGGAGCCGGGGTGACCGCGCTGGTCATGGGCCCGTTCGACCTGGCCGTCGCGATGGGCCACAGCGGTGACCACGCCCATCCGGACGTCCGGGCCGCCCTCGACCGCGTCCTGGCGGCCGCGGCCGGCGAGGGTCTCGACTGCGTCGCCGTCACGCTCGAGTCCGACGCCGACGCGTCGGCCGAGCCCGTCGCCCGATGGCGCGCGGCGGGCTGCCGCATCGCGACCGCGCTGCTCGACCGGCACACGCTGGCCGGCGCCTACCGGCACACGCTGGAGGTGATCGCAGCCGGCCGATGAGCCGATCTCCCGGCGCGGCACTCCCGTGTCGCCGTGACATTCCAACCGGCCGGAACGACCGGCCTCGTCGACGAAGGAGTCGCTGCATGCCCCCATTCCCCCGACCCGAGGAACCGACCGTCTCGCTGGTGAAGGAGCCGGTCGACGGGTCCTGCCCCGCGTGCTCGGCGGCCGAGCTCCGCCGCTACCCCGTGAACTCCGAGGGCGGCTGGTTCCAGGTCGTCAAGTGCCAGAACTGCCTGCACTCGGTGAGCCGCGAGCGGTGGAACCTGTTCGGCTCGCTGCAGCTGCTGGCCGACACGATCTGAAGGAGGAGAAGGCCATGATCGCAGTCGATGTGGGCGGCACGTTCACCGATGTCGTCGCCCTGGAGAACGGACGCATCCGCACGGCGAAGGTCTCGACCGACCCGACCACCGCGTACGGGCCGGTGCTCGCCGGTGCCGCCGAGCTGGGCGTCGAGAACGCCGCGGTGTTCAACCACGCCAGCACCCACGGCCTCAACGCCGTGATCACCCGCAACCTCCCCAAGATCGGGTTCCTGACCACGGAGGGCCACCGCGACGTCCTCGACCAGGGCCGCACGTGGCGGCCCGCGTCGGCGATGCTGAACCCGCGGTGGCGGCGCAGCTTCGGCGACGCCGGCCGTCCGCTGGTCCCCCGCTACCTCCGCCGCCCGGTGCACGAGCGGGTGCTGGCCTCCGGCGACGTCCTGTTCGGACTCGACGAGGTGCAGGCCCGTGCGCAGCTGGCCGTGCTGCGCCGGTGCGGCGTCACCGGCGTCGCGATCTGCCTGCTCAACTCCTACGTCAACCGCGCCCACGAGGAGCGGCTGCGCGAGCTCGTCCGCGAGGAGCTCGGTGACGTGCCGTGCTCGATCTCCAGCGAGGTCTCCCCGCTGGCCAAGGAGTACGCGCGGGCGTCGACCACCGTCGTCGACACGTTCATGAAGATCATCTACAGCGCGTACTCCGACGAGCTCGGCAAGGGCCTGGCCGAGCTGGGCTTCACCGGCCAGCTCAACTACGCCGACTGTGCCGCGACGCTCGTCCCGGCCGAGCGCGCGATGGAGCAGCCGTTCCGGATCGTGTTCTCCGGCCCGGCCGCGGGCACCGTCGCCTGCGCGCACTTCGGCGCGCTGATCGACGAGCGGAACCTGCTCTGTGCCGACGTCGGCGGCACCTCGTGCGACATCAGCGTCGTGACCGGGGGCGAGCCGACCGTGAACACCACGTTCGAGCTCGAGCACGACCTGATCGTCAACTCGCTGGCGATCGACGTGTCCAGCATCGGCGCCGGCGGCGGCAGCCTGGTCACCGTCGGCTCGGCCGGCGAGATCCAGGTCGGGCCGGGCAGCGCCGGCGCGGAGCCGGGACCCGCCTGCTACGGGCGCGGCGGCGATCGCCCGACCACGACCGACACCTGCCTGCTGGCCGGGATCCTCGACGGCGACCACTTCGCAGGCGGGCGCTTCTCGCTCGACGTCGAGCGCTCCCGCGCCGCCTTCGAGGCACTGGACTGCGACTTCACCTTCGCCCAGCGGGTTCGCTACGCCTACGAGATGGGCGTGAACAACATCGCCGAGGGCGTGTTCAACATCGCCATCAAGCACGGCGTCGACCCGCGCGACTACAGCCTCGTCGCCTACGGTGCGGCCGGCCCGATGCTGCTGCCCGCCCTGCTCGACCTGATCAAGTGCAAGCAGGTCGTCGTCCCGCCGAACCCGGGACTGTTCTCCGCGCTCGGGCTGCTTTCCACCGACCAGGTGTTCACCGCCAACCGCAGCGCCTACACCGTGCTCACCCAGGACGCCGCCGAGAGCGTCGACGCCCTGTTCTCCGAGATGGAGGAGCAGCTGCGCGAGCGGGTCGGGCAGGCCCGCGACGTCACGTTCGCCCGAAGCTTCGACGGCCGGCTGGTCGGCCAGAGCTGGGAGACCCCGTTCGTCCCGGTGCCCGACGGCCGGCTGGACGCGGTCGCCGTGACATCGATGATCGCGAACTTCCACGACACCTACGAGCAGCACACCGGCAACCGCTTCGAGGTCATGCCGGTCGAGGGCGTCACCTACCGGGTCCGGGCGATCCTCGGTACCGAGAAGGTCGACTACCCGCTCGTGCCCACCCGAGGCGGTGCCGACGGCGACCTGACACCGACACGGCACACCACGCTGCGCTACCTGACCGACACCGAACAGCAGGCGCCGGTCTACGACCGGGCCCACCTGCGCGCCGGCGACGTCGTCACCGGCCCCGCGATCATCGACGAGAGCCTGTCCACCACCCACGTCGGTGCCGGGCAGAGCGCGCTCGTCGGCCCCTACGGCGAGCTCGTCGTCACGAGGAAGTGAGAAGGGTACCGACGTGACCACCACCGACCTGCCAGACGTCCGACTCCGGAACATGTCCGACGCGGAGTTCACCCGTCGCTACGCGACCGACCGGTTCACCGCCTCGGTCATCACCAACCGGCTGCACTACGTCGTCGAACACATGTCGACCGGCTTCCTGCGCGAGGCGTTCTCCCCGATCATCCGCGACTGGTACGACTTCGCCTGCACCATCAGCGGCCCACCCGAGCAGGACTACCCGATGTCGGTGGTCAGCAACAGCCTCGTGGTGTTCCTCGGCACGATGGGCGATGCCGTGCGCAACACCGTCATCGAGTACGGGCCGGAGAACCTGCGCCCCGGTGACGTGCTGATCGGCAACGATCCGTACCGCACCGGTACCCACGTCAACGACATCCTGTTCATCCATCCGGTCTTCCACGACGACCGCATCGTCGCGTTCGTCAACATCCGAGCCCACCAGCTCGACATGGGCGGCACCGTGCCCGGCGGATTCTCCGGCACGAAGAACAACAAGTACGAGGAAGGCCTGACCATCCCTCCGGTGCTGCTCTACAGCGCAGGCAAGCCGGTCCGGTCGACGTTCAGCCTGATCTTCGACAACTCCCGCTTCGGCGACATCCTGCTGCCCGACTTCAAGTCCTGCTACCAGCAGCTGCACCTCGGAGCCCGCCTGATCCGGGAGAACCTGGACCGCTACGGCGCCGAACCGCTGCTCGGCACGCTCCGGTACGCGGTGGACACGTCCGCCGAACGGATGCGGGAGGCGATCGCCCGGATCCCCGACGGCGACTACGTCGGCACCGGGCTCGTCGACGCCGACGGCCTCGACGACACCGAGGAGTTCCGGATCAAGGTCACGCTCATCAAGCGTGGCGAGCACATCGAGGCCGAGCTGTCCGGCACCTCCCGGCAGGCTCGCACGTCGATCAACGCGAGCATGCTCGACTCGAAGACCGCCGTCGGCGTGGCGATCACGATGCTGCTCGACCCCTCGACGCCGTTCACCAGCGGCACCTGGCGCACCATCGACATGGCCTGCCCACCGGGGTCGCTGCTCAACGCCATGCCGCCCAGCGGCGCCAGCATGATGTTCTGGGAGATCACCACGACGCTTGTCTGCGCCGTGTTCGACGCGCTGAACCCGGTGCTGGGCGAGCGTGCCGTCGCCGGCGACTACGGCTCGTTGAGCCTGCACAACGCGACCGGAGTGCTCCCCGACGGGACACCGTGGGCGACCGCGGCGCAGTGCGGCGGCGAGCACGGTCCGTGGGGCGCGACCGGTGACGGGGACGGCGACAGCTACACCGTGCTGTTCATGCTCAACAACCTCGACCCGGCCACCGAGGCGATCGAGCACGACGTGCCGGTCGTGCTCCTGCGCAAGGAAGCGACCGTCGACACCGCCGGCCCCGGGTTCAACCGCGGCGGCGCCGCGACCATGCGGGACAGCCTCTGGCTCACCGATGCCTCGGCCTACTGCTCGCCGTTCCGCACGAAGGTCCCGAGCGGGGTCGGCGCGCACGGCGGTGGCGACGGCAAGCTCGGCGCGGTCTGGATGTTCCCGCCCGACGCCGCGCGGATCCGGGAACGCGGCGGGCTGGTTCCGCACGCGCCGGACGTCTACGGCGGAACCGTCCCGGTCGGCGGGATGCTGGACCCGACGACCAAGGAACTCGACCCGCAGGGCCGGTACTTCTACTTCGCCTCGCAGCCGTCCTGGGACTCGAAGGCCGGCGCGATGTTCCGCTACCTGACCAACGGCGGCGGAGGCTGGGGCGACCCGCGCACCCGCGACCCCGAGCGCGTCCTGCGCGACGTCCGCGACGGGTACGTCAGCGTCGTGGGCGCGAAGGCCGACTACGGCGTCGTCGTGCTCGGCGACCCGGACGACGACCCGGAGGGAATCACGGTCGACGCGGACGCGACCCGCGCACTGCGCGACGACGTCGCGGGGTAGTCGATCCACGGCCCCGGTGCGGAGAGCGTCCCGCGATCGCCCTCCGTGCCGGGGCCGACTCTCGCCGGCGTGCGGCGACGAACGACGTCTCGGGAGCAGACGTCCACCGGCACCGGTCACGCCTGGCCGACCGAGCCCGTCCACCGGGTCCGGAACGCCGTCAGGCCGGAGGGCCTGCCGACCGGTCGCGGGTCGTGGACGTCAGCGTCCAGCTGGCCAGGATGTCCATCGCCTGGCGGGACGACGACCCGGCCTCGGTGGTGTAGACGTAGAGCGTGGTGTCCGGGTCGCCGGGCAGCAGGAGCGTCTCGTAGTCGACGGTGACCTCGCCGACGACCGGGTGGTGCAGCGTCTTGGATCCGTGGGTGCGCTGGTAGACGCGGTGGTCGTCCCACCACCGGGCGAACTCGGGGCTGCGCGAGCGCAGCTCGACGACCAGCGCCGTGGTCGCGCGGTCGGACGGGTCGTTCCCGACGTCGAGTCGGAGGTTCTCGACGAGCACGCGGGCGTTGGTCTCCCAGTCGGCGAACAGGGCCCTGGCCTGCTCGTCGAGGAACATCCAACGCGTGTAGTTGCGCTCCGGGCCCGGGAACCGCTCGAAGTCGGTGAACAGCGCGGCGCCCATGCGGTTCGCGGCCAGGACGTCGGTCCGCCTGCCCAGCAGCAGCGCCGGCTGGCCGTCGAGCGAGTCGAGCAGCTGGCGCAGGCCGGGGCGGACGCGCTGGACGCCCTGCGGGCGCCTGCCCGCGGCGCCGGAGCGTCTCCCGATCAGGTCCGCCAGGTGCGCCCGGCCTGCGGCGTCGAGCTCCAGCGCGCGGGCCACGGCGTCGACGACGGCGGCCGAGGGCTGGATCCGCCTGCCCTGCTCGAGGCGTGCGTAGTAGTCGGTCGAGATCCCGGCGAGGAGCGCGACCTCCTCGCGGCGCAGCCCCGGGACCCGACGAACGCGACCGTCGGCGGGGAGCCCGGCCCGCGTGGGGTCGCACTGGCTGCGTGCGCGGCGCAGGAAGTCGGACAGTTCCGGGTTGACGTCGGCCACACCTCGATCATCCGCCCGTACGCGCGGCCTGTCAGCGTCCGAGGTGGGCCTGGGAGTCCTCGTCACGGCGGTACCAGGTCGAGCAGGGCTCATCATGCGTCCCCGAGCCGGTGGCCGCGGCGCGAGGCTTGAACCACGCCGCGGCCACGACGCGGCGCCACCCAGGACGGACGACCCCGACCGGCCGCCCCCCGCGAAGGGGGCGGCCCGTGAGCCCCCCGGCTCACCGGCGTCGCCCGTCCGACCTGCACCGATCGCTACGAGAGGACGAGCATGTCCACGATCCTGATCGTCATGTCCGCTGCGGACACCTGGGTCCGCAACGACGGGTCCGCCTACCCGACCGGCTACTGGGCCGAGGAGCTCGCGGCGCCGCACAAGATCTTCGTCGACGCCGGTCACACGGTGGACTTCGCCTCCCCGGGCGGGGTCCTGCAGCCGTTGGACAAGCACAGCGCCGATCCGGCGATCGCGGGCGAGGACTGCGGGCAGTACGTCGAGCACGCGGAGAAGGCGCTCGCCGCGTTCGGGCCCCTGCTGAGGCTGTCCGACGTCGCGCTCGACGACTACGACGCGATCGTCCTGCCCGGCGGGCACGGTCCGGTCGTCGACCTGTTCGAGGACCGGGACCTCGGCCGGCTCCTGCTGGGCGCCGACGACGCGGGCAAGCTGATCGGTGCCGTCTGCCACGGCCCGGCCGCCCTGCTCAGCGCTGTCGACGACGCGGGCGAGTGGCGGTTCGCCGGTCGCAGGCTCACCGCGTTCACCGACGAGGAGGAGGAGATGTTCGGCACCGCAGAGGGGGCGCCGTGGCTGCTCGCCAGCCGGCTGCGTGAGCGGGGCGCCCTGCACGAGGGCGGTGCCGCGTACCAGGCCTACTCGGTGCGCGACGGGAACCTGTTCACCGGGCAGAACCCGGCGTCGAGCGCCCCGATGGCGAACGCGATCGTCGAGGCGTTGGCGTCCTGACGCACGACGACGGACGGGCCGGCCGCTGGATCAGCGGCCGGCCCGTCCGGGTCCGGGTGTCGTCGTCACAGGGTGAAGCCGATGGCGCTGAGCTGGTCGCGCCCGTCCTCCGTGATCCGGGCCGGGGTCCACGCCGGGACGAAGACCCATTCCACGTCGACGGCGGTGGCCAGGCCGGTGTCGACCAGCGCGGCCCGGATCTGGTCCTCGATCACGCCGGTGAGCGGGCAGGCCGGTGAGGTCAGCGTCATCCTCAGGCTGACGCGGCCGTCCGGGCCGGACTCGATCGCGTACAGGAACCCGAGGTCGACGACGTTCACACCCAGGTCCGGGTCGATCACGTCGAACAGGGCGTCCCGCAGCCGGTCGGTCCCGACGGTGCTCGCGGTCATCACGGCTCCTCCCGTTCCACTCGCACGTCGGTCAGCTCGACCCGCACGGACGTCGTCCGCGTGGTGATCCAGTCGGCACGGCCGTGGGCCAGCCGCCGTACCCGGGTGATCGCTTCCCCGTCACCGACCTCGAAGCCGGTGACGACCAGCGCGTCCTCGTCGACGCCGGACGTCGACCTCGCTCGTGCGACGGCCTGCTCGACGACCCTCGCGACCTCGACGCACACGGAGCCGGCGGCGAACCGCAGTGTCGCCACCGCGTCCGGGGCGCGCATCCCGTCCACCCGTTCCAGCACCCGCAGGGCCTGTCGCGGATCGACCCTGGCCTGGTTCGTCCGCCCGACGTACACCCGGCTCGGGCCGGGGTCGGCCCGCGCGGACGGTTCGACGACGGCGCTGCTCATGTCCGTTCCCTCTCTGCCGTGGCGAGCTTCTTCAGGCTCACCGAGGTGTCGGCCAGCTCGGTCGCCGTGACCTGCCGTCCGGAGGCGATCAGCCGTCGCCCGCCGAGGATGTCGGTGGCGCGGTCGAACGCGAACACCGACCGGGCCCGCCCGTCGGCCAGCGAGACGACCGAGAAGCACCGCTCGTCGAGCGAGCCCCGCACGACCGACCCGTCGCACCCGTCGGCCCGGCCGATCTGCTGCAGGCTGAACTCGTACTGGTCGGACCAGAACCAGTGCAGGTCGTCGTACGGCTCGGTGTCGCCGTGCAGCATGCTGCGGGCAGCCGCGGCGCCCTGGCGCACCGCGTGGTCGTGGTGCTCGACCCGCACCGGTCGCGGGTAGGCGGGATGCTCGTGTGCCGCGACGTCCCCGGCCGCGTACACGTCGGGGGCCGAGGTGCGGCAGAACCGGTCCACCAGGATGCCGCCGGTCGCCTCGTCGACCGCGATGCCCGCGCCCGCGGCCAGGCCGGTGGCCGGCGTCAGGCCCAGCGCGACCACGACCGTCGCACACTCGATCGGCCCGGTGGTGGTGTGCACGACGGCACCGTCCGCCCCGGACTCGATCGTCTCGATCGTCTCGCCGGTGCGGACGGTGACCCCGCGCTCCCGGTGGAGCTCGGCGACCACGGAACCCGCCTGGTCCCCGAGGACGCGCTGCAGCGGGACCCGTCCGGCCTCCAGCATCGTCACGTCGACGCCGAGCTCCCGAGCCGACGCCGCGATCTCGCACCCGATGAAGCCGCCGCCGACGACGACCAGCGGATCTCCGGGCGCCAGCCGCCCGGCCAGCGCCTCGGCATCCCCGACCTCGCGCAGGCACAGCACCCGTTCGGACTCCGGTACCGGCAGCCGCCGGGCGGTGCCGCCGGTGGCCAGCAGGAGGCGGTCGTAGGCGATCCGCCGTCCTCCGGTGAGCCGCACGACGTGGCCGGGCACGTCGACCGACTCCGCCCGGGTGTCCAGCACGAGCTCGACGCCGTTCTCGTCGTACCACTGCGGCGGGTGCAGCAGCAGCTCCGCGCGGCCGCATGCACCGGTGAGGAAGCCCTTGGAGAGCGGGGGCCGTTCGTAGGGCGGCATCCCCTCGGCGGACACCACGGTCACCGCCCCGTCGTAACCCGCCCTGCGGAGCGCGGCGGCGGCCGATGCCGCCGCCGCGCCGCCGCCGACGATCACGAACCGGGACCCGGTCATCCGGACACCGAGACCGAGATCTCGCCGGCCTCGACCTTGACCGGGAACCGGGTCAACGCGCAGTCGTCGGGGTTGATGCCCTTGCCCGTGACGGCGTCGAACTCCCACAGGTGACGGGAGCAGGTGAGCGTCCCGTCCTCGAACTCGCCCTCGTCGAGGGCCCAGTCCTGGTGCGGGCACCGGTTCCGGTACGCCCGGATCTCGCCGTCGACGTTCAGCAGCAGCACCTTCTCGCCGTCGACGGTGACGCCGACCATGTCTCCTTCCCACAGGTCGTCCTCGGCGAACGCGGGAGTCCAGCTCCGAGCGGCGCTCGACGGACCGGGCGAGACGTCGTTCACGGGGGCCACGGATCTCCTCCTCCTCTGCTGTCGTCTCAGCCGGCCGTGGCCGGCACCAGCCCGAGCTCGGCGTGGAACCGGGTGCGGGCGTCCCGGGCCTGGTCCGCCACGACGCCCGCCGCCCGGCCGCGTTCCGGCAGCGTCTCGAGCAGCGTGCCAAGCGACTCCGCCGCGGCGTCCGCCCTCGGGCTCCACCTCGCGATCCACTTCCCGAGGACGTCGGCGTTGGCGGGCCGGTGCTCCACGGCGTAGCGCGCGAGGGCCGCCGACCAGCGGGCCCGGCGCTCCGTGTCCCGGCTCAGGTAGGAGTTGAGCAGCCAGGTCAGCTCGTCCCCGTTCTCCCGTGCCACGTCGCCGAACTGGCGCAGCAGCACGTCGTCGAGGGTGGGCAGCAGGACCAGGTTGACCGCGGTGAACGCCTCGGCCCAGTCGTAGGAGATCAGCGCGAGCTCGACCGCCTCGCGGGTGGGCTGCCATCCCTGCGCGCGCTCCCACACCTCGCGCTCCCCGGTGCCGAAGCCACCCTCCGGGTGGGCGAGCTGGAGCTCGCGGGTCCGGTACGCCACCCGCGTCACCCGGCGCAGCAGGTCCGCCGTGCCGAGGGCGGCGGCGTTGGTGATGTAGGGCGACGGTGCGACGTAGCCGAGGTACGCCTCGATCTTCTGCAGCCCGTGCAGCGGGTAGCGCTGCGGGGTGAGCAGGTGCGCCAGCACGTGCCGCCACCGCTCGCCGAGCGTGGCATCGGCACCGGCCTCCGCGTACTGCTCGAGCAGGCCGTTGACCTGACTCTCCTGCTCGTCCTGGAGCGCGACGTAGGAGCGGTAGGTCTGGGCGTCCGGGTCGCGGAACCCGCCCCAGTCCTCGACCTGCAGCGGAGACTTGTCCCGGTAGGTGGTCAGCCACAGGTTCCCTGGAGAGGACGGGTTGCCCTCCAGCGGGGCCTTGCGGCCCGATCGCAGCGTCCAGTTGGCGCCCTCGGTGACGATCTCGTACTCGCTGGGACGCTTGCGGATGTCGCCGAACGCGCTCCAGGTTCGCAGTCGCTTGCCGGCCGGCGGGGCCGACGGTGTCTCGGTCATGGTCGTGTTCCTCTCAGCGGGCCGCGGTGGTCGTGGCGGCGCGCCGGCCGAGCGACCACTCGATGGCGTCGCTGCTGGTGTTGATCCGGCCCGAGAACGACGACAGCATGCCCTCGAGGGATCGGATCTCGAACGCCTCACCGAGGTGTCGCTTCAGCGACACCGCCGTCACCCTCAGGTGACCGGAGGCCTGGACCCGGACGTACGCGCCGCGGTCGATGACCTCGATCTCGCGGTCCGGGTTGTCGTCCTCGATGGCCGCGACGACGAGCTCGACGTCGTCGCCCATGCGCAGGACGGGGCCGACGGGGTTGTCCATGGGTCTGGTCCTCAGTCCTTGTAGTCGACGCGCACGTGGTCGAGCGGCTTGATCCCGGCCTCGGCCACGGTCAGGTGCATCGGTACGACGCGTGACTCGTGGTAGACGACCTTCTCCTTGTCCTGCTTGCGGACGCGCTTCCCCTCGCTGTGGTAGGCGACCTTCTCGGCGAGCTCGGCGACCGTCTCGTTCGACATCACCGGGATGAGGAGCTGGGAGTAATCGTCGGCGAAGATCCCGTTCAGCGGGACCAGTTCCGGCTCGGGAGCGGTCTCGGTGCCGGTCATCGTCCGGAACCGCCCGCCACGAGAAGGCCGCCGTGGTCCTCGGCCGGGGCGAACGATTCCGCCCACGCGTAGCCGTCGGCGTCGTCCCCCATCACGTCCGGGGTCAGGCCCATCCAGTTCAGGATTCCCGGCATGTCCATCGGCTGGATCTCGCCGCCCAGGAATCGCTCGACGACGGTGTGGTGGTTGACCGCGTCGCGGTCCTCCCACCAGATCTGCCGGCAGCCCTTCGTGCAGAAGTAGTACGTCGTCCCGTTGTGCTTGAGCGGGTAGTTGCGCACCCGCCATTTCCCGTCACGGCCGAACGAGGGGTTGATGGCCGGGAAGTGGCACATGTTGCACAGCCAGGGGAGCGTCTCGGGGAGGGTCGCCTCGACGTTTCCTGCAGTGATGTTCTCCGCCATCACCTCCCACTTCTCGAGGTAGAACTTGTCCCAGTTGGGGTACTTCTCGCGGAGCCAGTCGCGGGAGTCGGCGTCCACCCCACCGGGCGGGTTCCACCACACCGTCGGCCGGTAGTTCCAGAACCCGAGGTGCAACGAGTGGTGCCAGGTGTCCAGGCCCTGCATGAACTCGTCCCAGTACCACGGCTTGCGCAACCCGTAGTCCTCGAGCGTGCGCACGAACTGGTCGATGATCCACTCCTCCATGAACTCCCGGTAGGACTGCTTCCGGTGTTCGACGGGGGTGTAGTAGTCCATCGGCGGTCCGGTGAGCCCGGCGAACGCGCGGGCGGAGAACCAGAAGTACTTGTCGATCGTCCACTGTGCTCGGACCGGGTCGTGCTCGACGAGCAGCTCCAGGGTCGGGCCGCCCTGCTGGGCGTGCCGCGCCTCGTCGGTCTGGATGGAGCTGATCATGTTGGCGAAGTTGATGTCGCCCGCTTCGAGCGCGTCCGAGGACAGGGCCACGAACTGCAGGTTCGTGAACCCGGTCTCGAACGTCATCGGCAGCTGGACCGCGAGGTCCACGACGTCCGGGCCGATGATCATCCCGTCGAACAGGGTGCGCAGCGCGATCGACGCCCAGTCGTTGGTGTGGAACGCCTTCTGCGACCAGTCGTACTGCGGGTCCTTCGCGACGAACTCGTGGCCGAAGAACAGCGTGATCTGTGCGTGCCGCATCTCGTCCAGCGCGCCGAACACGGCCATGTTCCGCCACGAGGGACTCAGGCCGAACCGGGCCATCTTCAGCTCGCCGAGCAGCCCGGCGTACTCGACCAGGGAGACGCCACCGAAGTGCATCTTCGTGGCCGACTTCCATCCCGCGTCGAGCGACTCGAACGTCCTCGACCGCTGCAGCGCGGCCTTGACGGCGTAGGCGGCGCCCTCCTTCTCGTGCTGGGTCATCACGTACTCGGGGTAGGAGACCTTGTAGCTCTCCTCCCACTTCGACCAGTCCGCACGCGGGATCTTCCCGGTCCCGGACTGCCAGTCCGGGAAGACCGCGTCGTCGTCGACGAAACCGTACGTCCAGTCGACGTCCCGGACGATGTCCTGCCACTCTTCCCGCTTCAGGAGCGTCATTGCATTCCCTTCTCAGTCGACTTCGAGGTGGCCGAGCTGCCGTGCGACGCTCGCGCAGTCCCAGTAGCAGGTGATGGACTCGATGAGTGACGAGTCGTCGACACGCATCACGAACAGGTTCGGTTCGGAGAAACTCAGACCGCGGCCGGCGATGGTGCCCCACGCGCTGCTCTGGGTCCCGGAGAGAACGACCTGGACCGCGGCGTTACCGGCCGCGTCGGCCGTGATCGAACGGACCGTGTTCGTCAGATCGGGGAAAGCGTCGATCATTCCCGTCCACAGCGGCTTCCCGAGTGTCCGGACCTTTCCCGCGCCGCGCGTGACGCGCTGCCGCCCCCACATCTCGAACGGGATGTACTCGAACGACGCGCCGTCGGAGCAGCAGTCGACCATTCCCTCGACGTCCTGCGCGCGGTAGGCGTCGAAGAACGCGGTGACGGCGGCCGTGGTGCTCGACGTCGTACGTTCCTGGCTTGCCAGTGTCATGACGACTCCTCAGATGATGGCGACCTGGTCGAGACGCTTCACGGCCAGCCGCCGGTAGAGCTGGTTCTGGCACCAGTAGCCGGTGATGGACCGGACCTGGTTCCCGTCGTCGTGCACGAGCCAGACCTGGTCGACGTCGATGTGCTTCTCCTGGTTGATCACACCGAGGTAGTCGCCCGCCTGGGTGCCCTCCATCGACACCTCGGTCACGGTGACGCCGTCGGTCCCGGTGAAGGAGTTCTTCACGAAGAACTCCACGTCGGGAAACGCGGACACGGTGTCCTCGAAGAACCGGCGCCCGGCGTCGGACGTGCCGACCACGCCGGCCGGGATGATGGTGACCTCGGCGTCGTCGGCCACGACCGAGAACGCCGCCGCCACGTCGCGGTCGGCCAGTCCGGCCCAGAACTCGGCTGCGGGGGGTCTGCCGTCGGGGACGGTCACGGGGCTGCTCCCATCGTGGTGGTCGGGGTCGTGCCGGGCGCGTCGACGGGTCAGGCCCGTGACCAGCCGAGCCGCCCCGGATCGGACATCAGAGAACATCGAGCGACTTCAGGACCGCGTCGGCGACCGCTTCCGACGAGTTCGGGTTCTGACCGGTGATCAGGTTGCGGTCGACCACGACGTGCGAGGTCCACGGGGCGCGGGCGTCGTCGAACACGACCCCGGCGTTGCGCAGCGCCGACTCCAGCTGCCACGGCACGGCACCGGTCGGCCGCTGCGACTCGTCGGCGACCGGCCGGGCAGCCGGCTCGGTCTGGTACTCCTCCTCGTTCGTGATCGAGGTGACGCGGTACCCGTCGAAGATCCACTGCCCGTCGGTCCCGGCCGGGGCGGCGAGGAGCATCGCGGGTCCGTGGCACAGCGAGGCGATCGGCGCGGTCTTCTCGTGCAGTACCGCGAGGAGCCTCTGGACCTGGTCGTCGTCGGCCAGATCGACCATCGGGCCGTGCCCGCCGGGCGCGAAGACGGCGTCGTAGGCGGCCATCTGCTCGACGCTCATCCGGGACAGGTCCAGCGGCGCGCGGAATCCCTCGATCTCGGACAGCGCGCGGGCGACCCGATCGGACTCCGCGCGGCTGTCCAGGTTCACCGCGTCCAGGGCGGCCTGGACGCGCGACGCGCTCAGCGGGCCCGCGAGGTTCTCCGAGACGAGGACCTCGACGAACTCACGGTCCTGCTCCCAGCAGATCCGTGCCGCGCGGTCGACCAGGTCCCGCGCGTCGGAGGCGGTGAGACCCTCCTCGCGGAGCGCGAAGAACACTCGCCGGGCGGCGATCATGCCGAGCTC
This sequence comes from Pseudonocardia endophytica, assembly GCF_004339565.1. Classification (GTDB taxonomy): domain Bacteria; phylum Actinomycetota; class Actinomycetes; order Mycobacteriales; family Pseudonocardiaceae; genus Pseudonocardia; species Pseudonocardia endophytica. The sequence goes on along the minus strand of NZ_SMFZ01000001.1, from coordinate 2,843,825 downwards.
GGTCAGGTGGCGCAGGGTGAGCCGGATGTCGTCGACGTCGTGGGCGAACGTCCGGGTGACCGAGGCGAGGAAGTCCTCGTCCTCGTCGGGGTAGTGGAAGATCGGGTCGAGGCCGTACGGATCGGCGTACGGTGGCCGCCCGTCCGGGGTGACCACATCCACGTCGAGGCCGGCCGCGACGAACCGTTCGTACGGCGTCAACGCTTCTTCTGCGAAATATCCGGTCGGGTGGGTCGTACCGTCGTCGAGTGGCAGACTATGAGCACTCGAAACGAGGAACATCAGACGTGGCATCGCAACTCCTCCTTTGGGCTGGATCGCCGTCGGACAACACTGTAGAAGCGGCGTTCGGCCACCCCCTAGTCGCGATCCCGCGGAAAATGTGCCCATTCCCGTGGGATCAGACGCGGAAGTCGGACCTCCGGTACGTCTCCCCGGGTCCGGCGCCCATGTTCCGACGCTGTGTGGCGGCGTAGGCCCGGGGAGTGGTGCCGTAATAGCGCTTGAACTCGTTGATGAAATGGGACAGGCTCGTATAGCCGACGCTGCGGGCGGCCTCTCCCACGTTCACGTCGTCGCGGAGCAGCAGGACCCGGGCCTCGTCGAGGCGCATCCGCTTGACGAACTGGTACGGGGTCATGCCCGTGGCCTCGGCAAAGACCGTCGACAGGGTGGTCTGGCTCAGTCGGACCCGGTGTGCCAGGTCGGCGACCGTCAACGGTTCCGACATCCGCTCGCGGACGTATCGAATGACCTCCGAGACGGGGTTCGTGTCCTGCTCGGTGGTGGCCGCATCCACCAGCCGGGCCACCTGCGCCTCCCGCATCAACCGATACGTGATCTCGTGCAGATAGGTGGGTGCCAGAACGCGCCTGTCCATATTCGCGGTGAGGGAACGTAGAAATCGGAGAACCGCACCCATGAGATTCTGGTCCACCGGGGAAACGTATGCCTTGGAGTTGCCTGGGTTGGGAACCGCACTGCCCGCCGCGGTCGTCGACGGGTCCGCCATCTCGCTGAGAACGGAGCGCACGAGGCCGGGTCCGATCTGCAGCACGAACGACAGGAACGGTTTCTCGACACCCGCTTCGAGTACCTGCGTCTCGTAGTGCGTGCCGCCGGTGAAGACGAGGTAGCTGAACGGGTCGTAGCGGAACTCCTGCCCGTCCACGACCACCCGCTTGCTTCCCTGCAGCACGCAGCAGAGGGACAACGACTCCACCATCGACCACTGGGCCGGCTGCGGCCGGGTGAAGCGGTAGAACGTCAGGCCCGGCCAGACCGACGTGTTCGGCCCGGTGTCCGGGGACTTGTCGGCGACCTCCGCGATGAGGTCGCCCGCGGTCAGGCGCTCCTCGGGTGGGAGTTCGAGTGCCACCGTGTCCCCTCCGCCGCGCTGGTCAGAGCCCGAACGCGACGTACTTCGTCTCCAGGTACTCCGCGATGCCTGCCGAGCCGCCCTCCCGGCCGAGCCCGGACTGCTTCACCCCGCCGAACGGTGCGCTCGCGTCGGAGACGTAACCGCGGTTCAGCCCGACCATGCCGGTGTGCAGCCGCTCGGCGAGACGTACGGCCCGGCCGACGTCGCGGGTGAACAGGTAGGCGATCAGGCCGGCCGGGGTGTCGTTGGCCCTGCGGATCGCGTCGTCCTCGTCGTGGAAGACCGAGAGGGACGCGACCGGGCCGAAGATCTCCTCACGGTTGATCCGCGCCGACGGTGGGACGTCGGTGACGACGGTCGGCGGGTAGAAGTACCCGGCACCGTCCGGCACCGTGCCGCCGACCAGCGTGCGCGCCCCGGACGCCGTCGCGTCCGCTACCAGGCCCGCGACCTTGTCCCGGGCCGCGGCGTCGATCAGCGGTCCGACCCGGGGGCCGTCGGCGTTGCCGTCGCCGACGTCCAGCGACCCCATCCGGGCGGCGAGCTTCGTCGCGAACTCCTCGACGACGTCTGCGTGCACGAGGAAGCGGTTCGCCGCGATGCACGCCTCACCGATGTTGCGCATCTTGGCGATCATGGCGCCGGCCACGGCCGCGTCCACGTCGGCGTCCGCGCAGACCACGAACGGGGCGTTCCCGCCGAGCTCCATCGACGTGCGTAGGACGGTGCCGGCGGACTTCTCCAGCAGTAGCCTGCCGACCTCGGTGGAACCGGTGAAGGACACCTTGCGCAGCCGCGGGTCGCGCATCAGCACGTCGCTGACCGGTGCGGGGTCCGACGTCGGCAGCACGCTGAGGACGCCGTCCGGCAGGCCCGCCTCGGCGAGCACGTCGGCCACGAGCAGCGCGGTCAGCGGTGTCTGCTCGGCCGGCTTGAGGATCATGGCGCACCCGGCGGCGATCGCCGGGCCGATCTTGCGGGTGGGCATGGCCAGTGGCACGTTCCACGGCGTGATCAGCAGGCAGGGCCCGACCGGCTGACGCATGGTCAGGATCCGGCCGTCGCCCGCACCGTTGACCCGCCACTCGCCCGCGATGCGCACGGCCTCCTCGGCGTACCACCGCAGGAAGTCGGCGCCGTAGGCGACCTCGCCGCGCGACTCGGCCAGCGACTTGCCCATCTCGAGGGTGATCAGCTCGGCGATCTCGTCGGTGCGCGCGACGAGCGCGTCGTGGGCGCGGCGCAGGATCTCCGACCGCTCCCGTGGCGCGGTCGCGGCCCATCCGTCCTGGGCGGCCGCGGCCGCGTCCAGCGCGTCCAGCGCGTCCGCGGCGTTCGCGTCGGCGACCTCGCAGACGATCTCGCCGGTCGCCGGGTTCTCCACACCGAACGTGCGGCCGGTCGCGGCGTCGCGGCGGACACCGCCGACGGACAGGCGGGTGTCGAGGTGGTCGATGGCCCCACGCGTGGCGGCGGGTGACGTCGTCATGATCTGCTCTCGATCTCGGAGGCGGCGTGCTTCTGCGCGACGAGCGACTCCGACCGGAGGTGCGGAGGGTCCGGACTCGCGGCGCCGGGCACCGGTGGCCGGGGGCCGGTCGTGGCCAGCCCGGCCACCGGGGGGTCGGGCTCCGGCGCGCCGGGTGGGGTCCGGGACCACTGATCGACCGCGGTCCGGACCGCGGTCGCTGCCTCGCCCAGGTGGGACTCCGGGGTCGGGAGCGGGGCGCGCAACAGGTCCGGACGGCCGCGCGCACCCGCTGCCTCGTAGAGCGCGTCGGCGAGCCCGCCACCCCGTTCCCGCGCGCGGTGGGCCGCGGTGTAGACGAGATCGTGCGCGACGTCGTGCCCGATGTCGTCGGCGAGACGCATCATCTGTGCCTCGGCCATGACGAGGCCGCCGTCGAGGTCGAGGTTCGCGCGCATCCGCCGGGCGTCCACCCGCATCCCGTCGGCCAGCGTCGTCGCCTCCTTCAGCGCGCTGCCGGCGAGCACCGCCAGCTGCGGGAGCACCTGCCACTCGATCTGCCACTCGCCCGCCGCCCGCTCGTGGCCGGCCTCCTGGATCCGCGCCAGCGACGACGCGAGCGATCCGGCCGTCCCGGCCAGGCCGATCAGGATCTCCGACGAGATGGGATTGGCCTTCTGCGGCATCGTCGACGACGCGCCGCGGTGCGTGGCGTAGGGCTCGAAGACCTCGCCGATCTCGGTGCGGGACAGGTCGACGATGTTGCGCGCGAACCGCGCGCAGGTCGCGGTGACCGTCGTGCAGAGCCAGCCGAACTCCGCGACGACGTCGCGACCGACGTGCCAGGAGACCCCGGGGTCGCGCAGACGGAGGAGGCGCGCGACCGACGCCCGGACCTCCCGGGACCGCGGCCCCAGCGCCGCGGCGGTGCCGCCCGCCCCGAACAGCGAGACGACGGACAGTCTCGCGCGTCCCTCGGCGAGCCGGGCCCGGTGCCGGGTGAGCTCGGCGAGCAGGGTCCCCAGCGTCGCCCCGAACGTCGTCGGGACCGCCTGCTGGCCGTGCGTGCGGGCGGGCATCACGGTGTGGGCGTGCTCGACGGCCCGCCGCGCGACGGCATCCCCGAGCAGGCCGAGATCGCGGTCGAGCGCACCCACCGACCGGACGATCTGGAGGGCGAGGCCCGAGTCCATGATGTCCTGGGTGGTCGCTCCGAAATGGACCCGACCGGCGTCGTGCCGGCCGAGCGACCGGCCGATCTCGCCGACGAGCCCGAGTATCGGGTAGCCGACGTTGCGGGCGGATCCCCACAGGCGGGCACGGTCCACGTTGTCGTAGCGGGCCGCCGAGGCGATCGCGACGGCCTCGTCGTCGGTCAGGATCCCGTGCTCGGCCTGGGCGAGTGCGAGTGCCCGCTCGACGGCGAGCCAGCTCTCGATCGCGCCACGCTCGGAGAAGATCTCGAGCTGGTCGGGGTCCCCGACGAGCTGTGTGAGCAGGGTGAAGGGCGGTGCCTGGGTAATCGGCGCGCCGACGTCCATGTGCTGGCGTCCAATCTGACGTGCGTCCTCACGGGACGAGTGCCGGGCCGCACTGGTGGACGGGCGGCGGGAGCACGATGTGGAATAGATTCCACTATGGGATCGATTCCAGGTCGTGTCAAGGCCCGTCCACCGGGTTCGCCGTCCCGGGTCAGCCGGGTGGCTGGATCGACTCGCGGAGCTGTAGTCGGCCGGGGAGGCGAAGGACGTGCGGCCGCGCGGGGCGCTCCGCGGCGCCGTCCGCCGAGATCGCGGCCAGGATCGCCTTCCCGGCCTCGCGCCCCATCTCGGCCAGCGGCGGGGCGAACGTGGTGATCGACGGCCGCCAGATGGCGAACCACTCGGGGTCGCCGAGGCCCACCACGGACAGCTCGTCAGGGATCGGGATGCCGAGCTCCGCGCAGGCCTTCAGGGCGCCGAGCAGCAGCCGGCTGCTCAGGGCCACCACGGCCGTCGGCGGGTCCGCCGCCAGGCGGTGCATCGCGTCCCGCCCACCCCCGGTGGTCAGGTCGGCGCTGATCAGGCGCGCACGATCGGGGCCGGTCCGGCCGACGTCGGCGGGCTCACCGAGCCCGGCCTTCCGTACCGCGCGGCGGTAGCCCTCGACCCGGTCACGGGTGGTGCTCAGCCGGGGCGGACCGGCGATGGCGACGATGTCGCGGTGCCCGGCGGCCAGCACCTGTTCGGTCAGCTCGCGCACGCCGGTGATGTCGTCGCTCACGATCGCGGGCACCGACACCCGCCGCGATCGCCGGTTGAGTTGCACGATCGGCGGTCCGTCCGGAAGCGGGGCTGCGGGGTCGACCGGCACGTGGACCACGCCGTCGACCTGCCGGTCGAGCATCGTCTCCCAGGCGTGCCGCTCGTCGGCCGGATCGGCCCCGGTCAGCGCGACGACGAGCTGGAAACCGGCCGCGTCCAGCTCGGCCTGCAGGACCTCGGCGGCCGAGGTGTAGAACTCGTTGCTGAGGTCGGGGACGAGCAGGCCGACAGCGCGGGACCGCCGCTCGCGCAGCGCCCGTGCGGCCGCGTTGCGCCGGTAGCCCAACTCCCGCGCCGCGACGAGGACGCGGTCCCTGGTGACCGGGTCGACGTATCCTTTGCCGCTGATCGCGCGCGACGCCGTACCGACACCGACCCCCGCCAGCCGCGCAACATCGGCGAGAGTCGGCACGGAGCAGCAATGTACAGCGGTGGGCGGCTCGGGCCCACTGCGACCGTAGGTGTGCACCGGCGCGCGGGCCGCGACGATCGCCGCCGTCCGACGAACCCGTGGCCGCCACCGCGCCCAGGCCGAGGCACACCCGTCGAAAGCCACCCCGGCCACCACCATCGCCGCGGCGGACCCGCGGATCCGCCGCGACCGCATCGACACCACCGGAGCCGTCTCGATCCGCTGTCAGGGCCGCCTGCACCAGATCGGCGTCGGCCGTGCCCCGCGCAATGGCGGCAGCCGGACCGCTTCAAGGCCCCTCGGCAGAGGCAGGGTCACGGCAACAGGTCCAGCTGGCGCCCCACGACCACGGCCTCGAAACGGCTGGTGGCGTCCAGTTTGGTCAAGATGCTCTTGACATGACCTTTCACCGTGTGTACGCCGATTCCCAGCCGCTCGGCAATGACGCGATTCGACGCCCCCGTACTGAGCAGCATCAAGACATCGTTCTCGCGGGGAGTCAGACGGACCGGCACGCTTTCCTGGTCGCCGTCGGAGAGTTCCTCGACGACGGCGCGCACCATGAACCTGACGTCCTTGTCGGGGACTTTCCCGGCCATCTCGTCGATCTTCTGCTGCACGTTGTCGCATCGGTCGCGGCGCGCCGTCACGGCCCGATCGCTCTCCGGGGAACGCAGGAGGCGAAGCACATCGGCTACCACCAGCGACTGCTCCAGGAGACGTGCTTCGGTGAGGACCGCGTCCACCATGCGGCCGAACTCCTGGACCGGCGAGCGGACGGCGGAATAGAGCACGGCGACCTGTGTGCGTCCGACGATGACCGGGGCCGCGGCCAAGGACCGCAGCTGCTCCGCCCGAATGATCGTGTCATAGACGTGCGTGATCGCCGGGGTGCGCAGATAGTCCTTGAGCGCCATGGCTTGACGCCGAACCAGCACCTGGCCACCGAGGCCGTGCCCGGCGTCGAGCAGGGCGCCTCGGAGGGGCCCGACCACGCGACCGTCGAAGTAGCCCAGTTCCAGCGCCGTGTCCTGCACCCGGCCGGCGAAGGTCAACGACGTGCCGGTCTCCTTCCGCAGGCGCACCAGGGACCGGTCGATCAGCGGACGCAGCGTGTCGTCCAGCGCCCCCCTCTTCGGAGGGTTCCCGTCCACGCCGGCCATGCCGAGAGTGTCACCACGGCGCGAGTCGTGGTCAAGTTCGCGTCCAGGCAGGTGGCCGGCGCCGTTCGGGCCACGACCGACGCGCTCGACGAGGTCCCGCCAACGGTGGTGGGGAACAGGAAGGGTGCACGACATGACGACTGTGGACGTGATCGACGCCGGTTTCGATCCGGATCGTCTCCGCAGGGTGGGGGAGTCCCTGCAGGCCGACATCGACTCCGGGCACTACGACGGTGGCGCGGTGGCGGTCGGCCGCGGTGCGGGGCTGGTGTCGCTCGACGTGGCCGGTTGGGCCGACCGTGCCGAGGAACGTCCGATGGTCGAGGACCAGCTCGTCATCCCGTTCTCGGTGAGCAAGCAGTTCATCAACGTCGCCATCCTCGGTTTCGTCGAGCGAGGTCTGATCGGCCTGGCCCAGCCGGTGGCCGAGGTGATCCCCGAGTTCGGCCAGCGCGGTAAAGACCGGATCCAGATCTGGCACCTGTTGACCCACACCGGCGGTGTCTTCTCCGGGATTCCTCCGTTCGGGCCGGAGGACCTGATCCGGTACGAGAAGTGGACCGAGTACGTCTGCGGCGCGCTCCCGGAGACGCCGGAACCGGGTCGCCAGGTCATCTACTCATTGCTCGGTGGCCACGCCGTTCTGTCCTCGATCCTGGTCGCGGCCGACCCACAGAAGCGTTCCCTGGACCAGATTCTGCGCGACGAGATCCTCCAGCCGGTCGGCATGGTGAACACGACGCTCGGCCCGCCCGAGGACCCGTCGCAGGTCGCGCCCGTCGTCACCCGGTACAACGCGCCCGCGGGCATCTTCCACGAGGCCGAGGTCGCCGGTATCGGTGGCCTGGTGCTCGCCCCGGGCTCGCAGATCCCCGGCGGCGGTTTCGTCACCACCATCGGCGACCTCTGGCGGTTCGCCGACACGCTGCGCAGGGGCGGGGTGTCCGCCGACGGTCACCGGATCATCGCGCCCGCGACACTGGACCTGGTCACGAAGAACCTGACCGGCGACGCACCGAACACCATGTTCAACTACGCGGTCTCGCAGCGGCACCTGCTCCCCTGGCCCGCGGCCGTCGGACTCGGGTTCTTCGTCCGCGGGACGGCCATCAACCCGGGACCGCTGCCGAATCTCGGCAGCGAGCGGACCTACGGCGGGTGGGGCTCCGGTTCCAGCCTGTTCTGGGTCGACCCGGACCGTGACGTCAGCTTCGCGATGGTGACCACCGGTGCCCTCGAGGACACCGACCACATCCGACGTTCCCAGAAGCTGTCCGACATCGTCCTGTCGGCGCTGGTCGGCGAGTGACCGTCGTGGCGGGGCCGGACGCAGGTCCGCGCCCCGCCCCGGCCGCCCGACCCACGACCCGTGGCCCGGAGGAGACATGACCACGTCCCTGAACGAGACGGTCGATGCGCTGCTCGACACGTACGACCGCGCCGACGCCGTCGTCGCAGACCTGCTGTGCGACCGGCACGACGCCGACGCTGTGGCTTTCACGTTCGTCGCAGCCGACCTGTCCGCGCACGACATGACATACGGCGAGCTGGCGGACACGTCCCGCCGCCTGGCGACGGTCCTGGCGGCAAGGGGGGTCACCCGAGGGGATCGGGTCGCCGTCCTGATGGGCAGGCGCCGCGAGCTGGTGACCACCCTGCTCGCGATCTGGCGCCTGGGCGCCGTGCACGTCCCGCTGTTCACCGCCTTCGCCACGGGGGCGATCCGGACCCGTCTCGACGGCGCCGGTGCCGGGATCGTCGTGACCGAGCCGTCCCAGCGAGCCAAGCTGGACTCGTCCGTCGGGGTGGACGTGCTCGAGGTCGGCGCCGAGCTCGACCGGCTGGTCGAGTCGAGCCCGCCGCTGGCGAGCTCGGCGGCGGTGGGCGGCGACGGCCCGATGGTCATGCTGTTCACCAGCGGGACGACCGGGAGTCCCAAGGGCGTTCTCGTCCCGACCCGGGCACTGGCCGCCTTCCACAGCTACATGCACTTCGGCCTCGACGTGACCGAGGACGACGTCTTCTGGAACGCTGCCGACCCGGGTTGGGCCTACGGCCTCTACTACGGCGTGCTCGGTCCACTGGCCTGCGGACGCCGGAACCTGCTGCTCGACGCCGGATTCACCCCCGAGTCCACGATCGCGACGATCAAGCGGTTCGGGGTCACGAACTTCGCTGGAGCCCCCACGATCTACCGGGCACTGAGCAAGTGCGGGCGGATCGACGGGATATCGTTGCGTCGAGCCTCGTCAGCGGGCGAGCCCCTGACGCCCGACGTCGTGGACTGGGCGGCCGGTGCGCTGGGCGTCGAGGTCCGCGACCATTACGGACAGACCGAGCTCGGGATGGTCATCAGCAACGCCTGGAACGACGCCATGGCCGAGCCGCTCCGGCCCGGATCGATGGGCAAGCCGCTGCCCGGCTACCAGGCAGGCATCGTCGACGGTCAGATCGCCGTCGACGTGTCCCACAGCCCACTGCTGTGGTTCGCCGGATACCACGACGCGCCGGAGAGGACCGCCGAGCGCTTCACCGCCGACGGACGGTGGTACCGGACCGCGGACACCGGCCGCGTCGACGACGACGGCTTCTTCTACTTCACGGCCCGTGACGACGACGTCATCCTCGCTGCCGGATACCGCATCGGTCCGACCGACGTCGAGAGCGTCATCATCACCCATCCCTCCGTCGTCGACGTGGCGGTCGTGGGGAACCCGGACCCGGAGGGGGTCCGCGGCGAGATCATCGAGGCCTTCGTCGTGCCTGCCGAGGGCGTCCAGGCGGGCGACGAGCTGGCCGCCCAGATCCGACAGCTCGTACGCGACGACTACTCGGCGCACGCGTACCCGCGCTCCGTGCGGTTCGTCGACGCGCTTCCGAGGACGCCGAGCGGCAAGATCCAGCGCTTCCTGCTGCGACAACGCTGAGGGCTCTCAGCGCTGATCGCTCGCCAGGCCCCGGTCGATGTCGTCACGACCCCCGCAGATCGCCGAGTGCGGCGAGGTTGTAGTAGATCGCGACGGACACGAACGCCACGGAGGCGACGGCGAGCACCGTGTAGCCCAGCAGCCCGGGCCGTGACCACCAACGGTTGCGCCAGGCGATCGGCGTCGCAACGACGACGCCGGCGCTGGTCAGGATCATCGCGGAGGCTACGAACGGTAAGGCGGTGAGCAATGGTGACCCGAGGACTCCCGCCTCCATCATCGCGTTGCCGTCCGAGGTCAGGAGCACGAAGCCGCTGGTGAACGCGACGGCGAGGGCGGCGCTCGCCCAGCCGGTGAGCCGGGCGAGCCGGGGACCGCGTGTCGGTTGCACCCGGCGGCTACGACGGAGCAGTGCCGTGGCCGGGAACCACACGAAGGAGATGATCAGGACGGTGGCGCCGAGACCAAGGGCGATCATGTGCAGGGTGGGGTTCTGGTACCACGCCAGTCGTTCGTAGGACGTGGCTTCCGGGCCGGCGCCGACCAGCGCACCGTGTTCGTCGAACGCGAGCCGCTCCTGCCCGTCGTCGGACACGAAGAGGTCGGGCTCGGCCTGCACCCAGTGCCGGGGGTCGGCCGCGGGGTCTGCCGACAGTCCGGTGGTGACGAGTCCGCCACCGGTGTCGGCTTCGACGGTGACCGGCGTGGTCAGTGCGGAGACCTTCATCAACGAGTGCAGGCTCGTGGTCGATGCCCGGTAGGTCCCGGCGTAGCGGGCCGGATCGCTCGTCGCCGTCGGCGTCGGCGGGTCGGTCGGTGGGATGTAGTGGTCGACGATCCGGAGGACCAGGTCCTTGGCGTCCTGGTAGGCGGTGCCGTCGGTGCCGTCGCCGTTGTAGACGACGAAGATTCCGATCCCGTGTTCGGGCAGCAGTGCGAGGTTGCTGTGGAACCCTGGGAGGTCGCCGTCCTTGAGGAGGAGACGGGTGCTGCCGCGTTGCCCCTCCGCGAAGCCGTATCCCATGCCGGGGACCCGCGGGTCCTGGCCGAAGTGCCTGCGCTGCATCAGGTCGGTCACCCCCTCGCCGAGGCGAGGGTCGCCGGTCAGTTGTGCGTTGATGAAGCGGGCCATGTCGGGGGCGGTGGTCACGGCTCCGGCTCCCGTCGGTGTCCATGGCCCGTACTGGCCGCGCGCGGCCGTGTACCCGTCGCCTGCCGGTCGGTAGCCGGTGGCCACCGACGAGGTGACCTCGTCCGGGTGAGGTTGGGCGAGTGTGGTCGCGTCCATTCCCAGCGGATCGAGGATGTGCTGGCGAACGTAGTGGTCGAACGGCATCCCGGAGACCACCTCGACAACGTGCCCGGCGAGGGCGAACCCGTAGTTGTCGTAGGCGACCGCGGTACCCGGGGGCCGCATCCGCGCCGGTTGGAGGTCGGCGAGCGTGTCCCGGAGCGGAGCCACACCGTCGCCGGTGGTGTCGTTGAGTCCGACGAAGTCCTGGTCGAAGCCCGCGGAGTGGGTGAGCAGCGCGTTCATCGTCACGGGATGCCCCGGGAACGTGTCGTGGATCCGGAACGTGTCGAGGTACCGGTTCACATCGGCGTCGGGGTCGATCCGACCCTGCATGATCAGCTGGCTCGCGGCGGTCGCGGTGAACAGCTTGACGACCGATGCCGGGTGGAACGCGGTCCGGTCCCCGACGACCGGTGTGCGCCGCTCGACGTCGGCGACTCCGTACCCGCGGCTGTACACCGTTCTCCCGCCTGCCACGACGGCCACTGCCGCGCCCGGGATCCGGTCCCCGGCGAGATGGCTCGTGACAGCGTGGTCGACGAGTCCACGGAGACCGTCGTCGGCGGTCTCGCCGGGGTTCCCGGGGGCGTCGCCCGGCGGAGCCGCGAGCCCGGCACCCGAGGCCGCCACCACGAGGACAGCACTCAGGAGAAGCGCCGGCAGGACGAGCATCGTCGCGCGTGCGGGTCCGGTGCGCGCACTGGCCGCGGCCGTCGTCCGGCGACGGCGGGTCACGTGCCGCAGCCCGGTGCGTGCGGTACTTCCGTGAACTGTGGGTACAACGGATCAACCTCGATCGTGGGTGGTGTGTGAGGTCGTCGAGGCGCCGAGCTGTTCGCCGGGCGCTGATGGTCGACGGCTACGCGGCGGGAGCGGCGAGTGACTGGATGTGTCGGTGCAGGACCTGGAGGGCCTGGTCCGGGACGGTGTCGGTGACGTCGTAGACGAGGTGTGCGGCGAGGCCGTCGATCAAGGCGTGCAGGCGGAGCGTTTCGAGCTGGAGGTCGGCGCCTGCGTCGAGTGCCCCTCCCCGGGCGAGTCGGTCGATCATCCACCGGCAGGAGTCCTGCACCTGCTGGTGCGCCGCGTCCCGGGTGCTCCGTAGGCCGGGGTTGGTGTTGGCTGCGGTGAACAGCGCGAGGTAGACCTCCATCTCGGCCCGACGCTCCTGGTCGAGGGGGAGCAGTTCCGCGGCGACGGCCTCCACGGCCGCTACGGGGTCGGATCGGGTCGGCAGGGAGGTGATGCGCCCGACGGCGCGGTCGATGACCAGCTGCAGGGCGAACACGAGCAGGTCGGCGTGGTTCCCGAACAGGTGCCGCAGCGACCCGGTCGACACTCCGGCTTCCGCGGCGACCGTGCGGACCGAGGCTCCGGCGACCCCGTCCCGGACGATCACCCGCCAGGCGGCCTCGGCCAGCTGCGTCCTGCGATCGTCGTGATCGATGAGCTTGGGCATCGATCACTCCCCACCGATCACGGCTCTGCGCCCGCCGGCGCGGAGCTCCATGTCGGACCGGCTCGGCCCGACACGGGCGTCGCGCCGGACGATCGTGATCCGGGTGAGGCGTTGGTGCAGCGTCTCTCGGTGATCGGCGACGAGATCGGCCGTACGGACGACGCAGCTGTCCATCGAACCCCCTCCGGTCGCCGGCCGACGACGCATCGACACCCACCCCTTTGTTAGTACATCTGTAATAGCAAAGTCTCGCCGGCTCCGCCACCCGGGTTGGCGACGGTCACGTGCGGTCGGCGGCGAACTCGAGGAGCCATCGTGCCGCCGTCCGTGCCCCGTCGACGGGGATGAGGTCGGACAGGGCGTCGGCACGTCGGCGCGTCTCCGGCGACAGCGCGATGTCGAGGCAGGCGGACAGTGACTCCGTCGTCCGGCGTGCGCCGTGGTGTGTCGAGCCGATCCCGAGTTCGGTGACGCGGGCGGCCCAGTACGACTGGTCCGCCGCCTGGGGCACGACGACCTGAGGTGCCCCGGCGCGGGCTGCCGCCGTGGTGGTGCCTGCTCCGCCGTGATGGACGACGGCGGCCACGCGCCGGAACAAGGCCTGCTGGTTGATCTCGCCGACGACCGTGCAGTCGTCCCGGTCGTCGATCGCGGACAGTCCGGACCAACCACGGGCGAGGATCGTTCGGCGTCCGTGGGCTCGGGCCGCGGTGGTGGCCGCCGCAGCGGCGTCCTCGCAGACCCGCATGCTGCCGAACCCGACGTACACGGGTGGTTCTCCGGCGTCGAGGAACGCCTCGAGACCGGGCGGGAGCGGCCGGTCGTCGGGCAGGATCCACGCGGGGCTTCGCACGACGCTCGACGGCTCCGACACGGGCCACAGGGTCGGGTCGGCCGCGACCCACGGACGGGCGGTGAACAGGAGGCTGCGGACGTCGTCGATCGTCGCGAGTCCGAGCGAGGACCGGTGGGCGTTGATCGGAGGGCCGATCACCGCGTCCCGCTGTGGGAGGTCCAGGACGGGTGCGAACACGACAAATCGGTAGGGGATCCCGGTCAGCTCGGCAACCGACCGTGCAACGAAATGCAGCATTCCGCTGGCTAGTAGTACGTCGTTCTGTTCGGCCGCTTCGAGAAGCGGGCAGAACGTGATGTCGATGTGCTCGGTGACGAACTCGCTCGGATCCACGACCCGTTCCTCTGCTGTCGTCGGGGCAGTCTCCGACGAACGCCAGGGCTTCGGAAACGTCGTCAGTGCCACTCCGGACCGTTCGGCCACGGCCACGAGCTCGACGTCTGGCGGCGCGCACACCTGCACCGTTGCTCCCAGTTCCTGAAGCTGCACCGCCAGGGCCAGAACCGGTTCGACGTCGCCCCGAGTTCCGTATGTCGCCAGCAACACCCGCACGTAACCCACTCCTGTTCCGGCCATCGGCCTCTGAGACGGACGGGATTCTGCGTGTCGATGAGGGGCTTGCCGCAAGTCCCCCCGTGCGCTATACGTTGAATCTGGCCGCATGAGACGAGATCTCGCCGGGCTCACCGTTCTCGCTCGATTCCGCGCTGGCGACACTTTCTGGGCCGTGCCTGCGGAGGGGACCGTTACCGCCGGCAGAGCCGGGTTGCCCGTCGCGTCCGTTCCCGATCCCCACCCCGGACTGGCCGGGCCGCGGTAGCGCGCCCGTCTGCGCGTGCCGCGTCGTGTCCCGCCGACCGGGTGCCGCCCCGAGGTGGAGCCTGCTCACGTTTACTAGTACAGTCGTGTTAACAAGAGGGCGGTGTCGAGACGACGCCGACCCCGAACCGGGGGGTTTGATGAGCGACTACGTCTTCGGTGGGGCCGATCTCGTCGGCGAGCAGCGGGAGGCGATGCAGCGGTGTCTCGACCCGATCACGTTCGCGCGGTTGGAGGCGCTCGGTGTGGGCCCGGGATGGCGGTGCCTGGACGTCGGTGGTGGCGGCGGTTCGGTGGCGGACTGGCTCGGTCGGCAGGTCGGGAACACCGGATCGGTCGTGGTGACCGACACCGTGCCGGACGGCCTGCACGCCGGAGGAAACGTCGAGGTGCGGCGGCACGACATCGTGACCGATGATCTCCCCGAAGCCGAGTTCGACCTGGTCCACGCCCGGTTGGTGCTCCTGCACCTGCCCGAACGTCGTCGAGCGCTCGCCAGGATGGTCCGCGCGTTGAAGCCGGGCGGGTGGCTGCTGCTCGGCGAGTTCGACTGCACCACCCTGCAGGTGCTGGCGACCAACGATCCGGACACCGGCGCAGCGTTCGCCCGCTTTCATCGCGCCCTGTGCGCCGTGCTGGAGCAGGCGGGCGCCGACATCGAGTGGGGCGTACACGCCTACCAGGCGGTCCGGGACGCGGGGCTGGTCGAGGTCGGATCGGTCGCCCGTGCGGACCCCTGGCCGGGAGGTGGCGACGGCGCGCGGTGGCTGGAGATCAACTCCCGGCAGCTCGAGGATCAGTTGTTGCGCACCGGTCCGGTCACGGCAGGCGACCTGGACGAGGTGCGTTCCTCCCTGCGCGACCCCGACTTCGTCGTCAACTCCTATCTGACGTTCTCGGTCTGGGGTAGGCGTCCCGATGATGGCGGCGGGCAGGTCACGCGTTGACCAGGACGGCGTCCTCACCCACCCCGCTTCGCCTGCTTCCGGCGGTCATCGTCGCTCTGCTCGTCGTGCTGGTGGCGTTACCGGTGACGATGGTGCTCGATCCGGCCGCGACGGCCGCGTCCGTTGAGCGGCAGAATCCGTCGCTGCCTCCCTCGGAGGTGCAGAGCTGGGCATCGGCGGCTGTCGCGTACGCGGCTGCGATACACCTGGTCTACGCCGTGCTCGTCACCTGGCTCGGAGCCATGACGCTGCGGCGCCGGCGATGGGCTCGGGTCGCGCTGACCATCGCGCTCGTCCTGGCCACACTCGGCAGCCTCGACTCGGCGACGCGCGGTCCCGGGTATCTCTGGTGGGCGATCGCGGGGGACGTGCTCCACGTCGCCATCATCGCCATGTTGTGGGTGCCGGGATCGGTCCGCCAGTTCTTCGCCGTCGCGACCCGCCGTGGCGTCCGAACCGGATGACGCGCCCGCACGCTCGTCGACCACGTCGAATGCAAGCTCCACCCGGCCATCTGCATCGTGCTCCGTCGACTGTCCCCGGCCGCTCCCGATGCCCGCTTCGTGACCGCCGCCCACCCGGCCGGGTCACAGAGAACACCCACGACCAAGGACTGATCCGTTTGTCGGCCGACCGCGCGGACGGCCGAGTGGTGGGCCGGAGTGAGGTCGGCGGGATGGCAAGCCCAGCCCGGAGCATCCAGCCCGCCCGGCGAGGGCCTGCCCAGTAGCAGGGTGCGGCGTCGATTCCTGTGGTGGCGGCGAGGGCGGTCGGGCTCGGGGGCCGGCTCACCGGTCGTGCTGCTCCCAGTACCGGTCCAGCTCCGATCCGAGCTGCTCGGCAACCTGTACGGGCAAGGAGTGAGTGGTCCGAGGCCAGACGGTGACCGGCTCCATGCCCAGACTGCGCGCCCGGTCCGCGGCGGCGGCGCCACCGGCGAGGGACGTGTCGCTCGCGAGGTCGATCCGGACCGGCATGGACGTCGATCGCCACTCGTCGTCGGTGAGGCTCCGCGGCACCAGGGTGACCGAGGCGTAGTGCCGGGATCCCATGTCGATCATCACGGACATCGGGGTTCGTTCCTGCACCTCGGCCACCGAGACACCACCGATCTCCGCCAGGGCGTAGTCCTTCCACGACTGCGGCATGGGCAACAGCAACAGCGCCGACCACAGGTACGTCGACGCGGGCAACCCGCGCAGCACCATCACCGGCTCGAGCAGCGTCAGCGAGACCACCCGGCCCGGATGCCGGAGTGAATGGACGGCCGCGATGGCGCCGCCGAAGGAATGTCCCACCACGTGCACGCGCTCGAGATCCAAGCCGACCAGCACCTGTTCCACCCATTCGGCCTGGTCGTCGAACGAGGTGAAGGGCATCGCCTGAGTCGACATCCCGGCGTCGCCGATCGCATCCATGGCGTAGAGCGTGCGCTGCCCGATCCAGTGAATCAGGTTCTCTCCCCACATCGGAGCACCCGAACGGATCCCGGGCAGCAGCACTACGGGGGATCGGGAAGCCGAAGCGTCGTTGCCGGCCGCCCACTCGTAGACCCGAACGGCGCCGTATTCGGTGTGGACGTCGTGAGTTCGGGTCGGCGCCGGCAGTGTCGCCATCACCTCGTCGTAGGCGGTCCGATAGGACTCGAAACCCTCGTGGCTACGCCAATGGCCCACCGTCGACGCCGGCTGGATGATCGAGGCTGCCTTGTCGATCACCAACCAGGCGACCGTCAGGACCGCGAGGACCTTCAACGACCGGTGTCGTCGCTCCCGTCGACGCGGCTTGCCGCTCGTGGAGGTCTCGGAAAATACGGTCGTATCGATCACGAGGCAGAGCCTACCCGTGTTTCGATACGACCGTATTGGTAGGCTGGTGACGTGAGCGGCGACACGGGCACCGGCGATCGTCGATCCACCATCGTCCGGGCGGTGTGGCGGGTGATCGCCGAGCAGGGCATGGAGGCGGTGTCCATGCGTACGGTCGCTGCGGCCGCCGCCGTTTCGGTCGGCCGGATCCAATACTGGTTCCGAACCAAGGACGAGCTCCTCAGAGTGAGCCTGGAGGCGATGCTGTCCGACGCAGCGCAACACCATGCCGACGCCACCGAGCACGTCGAGGATCGTGCCGCGTTGTTGCACCTGATCGGGCACCCCATCCCGCGGGCGGAAGGGGCCGGAGCAGGCGTCTCGCTGTTCCACCAGTACGTCGCCGCCAGCATCAACCACCCGACCCTGGCCAGCCTCCTGGCCGAGGCCAAAGACGGCCAGGAACGCGAGGCGACGCGACTCCTCCGGACAGTTGCGCCCGACCTCCGAGATCCCCGGGACGAGGCCCGGTTGCTGGTGGCCACGGCCGACGGCCTCGCCATGCGCGTGCTGATGAGCAGCCTGTCCGCCACGGAAGCACAACGAGCCCTGCGGGTCGCGTTGGACTGCATCATCGGCTCCGAGTCGGAGGTCCCGAATTCACCTGAGGCAGGACACGTAGCGGTCAGATCAGGAACAGCGTGAACCAGGGCGGCAGCCGTGGTCGTCGACCGGTTCGACGTCCAAGCAGCAGCCGCTGACTCGGCCGCAGCGACGACCCCGGCCCGGCGTCCGGGTGGGTTCGGGTCGCAGCATCGGGTCCGGGAGCGGTGATCACCACCGGTCCCCCCGTGGCGACGACGCGGCGGCACACCTCCCACGACGGCACGGCGGCCCGGGAGAACGAGGGGAGCCCGGGCTCTGCGGACGGCCCGGGAACGATCTGGTGGTCCGCCTGGATCAGCGACACCACCGCCAGCGGGACGCCCGGCGCCCTGCGTGTCCAGCGGGCGATGAACTGCATCCCGTCGTCCGGAGCGTCGGACGGCCCGGTTCCGGCGAGCGCCCGTAGCCGTTGCAGGTCGCCCATGGCGTCGAGGTCACCGTCGGTGGAGGTGTCAGCCATCCTCGCTCCGACCCTGCCGTGGTCTCGCTCCGGTCCGAGACCACGCGGCTCCGGGTTGGCGATGTCCGGAACGGGTACGCCACTTGTTGGGCCGTCGTCCGGATGGCACATCCCCCATCGGACTGGAGTCCTTCGTGGCCGTCGCGCACACCATCCCGCGCGGGTTCACCCTCATCGGTTGTGTGGCGACCGATCTGCCCACCGTCCGGCACCTGGTCCGCGGCCTGGTCGACGGCGGGGACCTGGCCTGTGACACCGCTCTCGTGGTCACCGAGCTCGTCACGAACGCCATCGACCACGGCGCCGGAGTCGATGTGCTCCGGGTCAGCGTGCTGCCGCGCAGTGTGGTCGTCGAGGTCGACGACCACGACGCCGGCGGAACGCCGACCGTCGGCCGGGCCGGGGACGACGGGGCATGCGGTCACGGACTGGTGCTGGTCGGGTCCTGCGCCTGCTGGGACGTCGTGTGGACCGACACCGGCAAGACCGTCTGGGCGATCCTCGACGCGGCGTCGCGGTACGACGAGGCGGTACCCGACCTCGGCGGGAGGCCTGCCCGTCCGTCGTGACGACGGGGATGGGTAACGCAACAGCTCCCCGGTGCTGGACCGGGGAGCTGCCGTTGTTCGGAACCGGTGCGGGATCAGACCCGCACGGTGGAGGCCTGCGGCCCCTTGGCTCCCTGCGTCACCTCGTAGCTGACCGACTGGTTCTCGGCCAGCTCACGGAATCCGTCGGCCTCGATGGCGGAATAGTGGACGAACACGTCCGGGCCGCCCTCGTCGGGGGCGATGAAGCCGAAACCCTTTTCGGCGTTGAACCACTTCACAGTGCCTTGTGTCATGTGCATCTCCTCTGGTGTCGCGTAATCCGGGGCCGCTGGTCGCGCCGTCCGGGTCGCCGTGCGGAAATTCAGACGGAAGCCATCTCCGGCTGAAACCAAAGGAAAGCGAACCGCCCGCATCTTCATCCTGCGAGCGTGTGTCACACACGAAAGTCAGAACTACGGTGACAGGTTTCGACAGTACACACCCGGGTGCGGCGAGGCAAATTCCGGAAGAGATCGCAGTATCTCCAGGACCGTGACGGCGGAACCCGACGTCGGAGACGGGGGCCAGCCGGTCTGTGTTCGGGATCGATACAGGGTCTGATGGGACTATGACGACACTCGACATCGCACCGCCACCCACGCGGAGCGGTCCCGCCCCGATCACCGACGGGCAGCGCCCGCCGGGCCAGATGGTTCTGGTCGGGCTGTTCGTCGCCCTGCCCACGCTGGCTCTGGTCGCGGCCGTGCCCTTCGCCTGGGGGTGGGGGCTCGGCTGGACCGACGTGGCTCTTGCGGTGGGCTTCTACTTCCTCAGCTGCCTCGGCGTCACGGTCGGGTTCCACCGCTACTTCACTCACGGCGCGTTCAAGGCGGCCCGCCCGCTACGCATCGCCCTGGCCATCGCGGGCAGCCTGTCGCTGCAGGGCAGCGTCCTGGACTGGGTGGGCGACCACCGCCGCCACCACGCGTTCTCCGACAAGGAGGGCGACCCGCACTCACCCTGGCTCTACGGCACCGGGCCCGCGGCCCTGGTGAAGGGCTTCGTGCACGCCCATCTCGGGTGGCTGTTCAAGCCGGAACGCACCAACATGGCTCGCTTCGCACCGGACCTGCTCGCCGACCGCGACATCCAGCGCGTGGACCGTGCGTTCCCGCTGATCGTCGTGATGAGCCTGCTCGGACCCGCTGTGATCGGCGGCCTGGCCACCATGTCCTGGTGGGGCGCGCTGACGGCCTTCTTCTGGGCCGGGCTGGTCCGCGTCGCGCTCCTGCACCACGTGACCTGGTCGATCAACTCGATCTGCCACATCTGGGGCGACCGTCCGTTCGCCTCACGGGACCGCTCCGCCAACGTGTGGTGGCTCGCCGTCCTGTCCTGTGGCGAGTCGTGGCACAACCTGCACCACGCTGACCCGACCTGCGCCCGCCACGGTGTGCGGAAGGGCCAGATCGACATCTCCGCGGAGGTGATCCGCGGCTTCGAGAGGCTCGGCTGGGTCACGGGTGTGCGCTGGCCCACCACCCGACGCCTCGACCGGCTTGCTGCCCGGGCCGGCTGAGCCGGACCGGCCCGGTGACACCGACGCCAGACCGGACACCGATTCCCCGCGCGCGACGCCAACGGGGAGAGGAGGGTTGCGGGGGCACGACAGCCGATGCCGTCGATCCCGCCCGGATGGGGCCCGACCCGACACCGGTGTGATCGAGAAGGTGACACGTGACCGATCCGGTCCGTACGCGAAAGGCTCCACCGCCCGAACTCATCACCGACGCCCCGATCTCGTACGCGGACGAGTTGGCCGCACGCAAGCGGCGCTACGCCGTGATGATGGGGATGCGGATCCCGCTCATGGTGGCCGCGGTCTTCCTGATCTCGACTCCGTGGCTTGCCGCCAGCCTGCTTGTGCTGTCCATCCCGCTGCCCTGGATGGCCGTCCTGATCGCGAACGACCGGTTGCCCCGCAGCCGCCGGACCATGAGCCGCTACCGGCGCGACCCGGCAGCCGTCGACTCCACCAGCCGTACCGGCACCGACCTCCTGACGGCGTCGTGCTCCACCGACGCCGAGGAGCGTTCATGACCACCCGCCGCCGGATCGTCCGCCGATCGTCACGACACGAGCACCACCCGGGCACCGACCCTCGGATGCCCGAGTACCCGACACACGATCCCGAGCAGGCCGTCGACGGGTCGGAACAGAAGGTGTTCGGCTCGACCGTGGACCGGGAACGCGAGGACGAGTCCCCGGACCCCGACCAGGAGCGGGCAGCATCCGGTGCTGCGAACCCGCCGACGACGACGGAGTCACCCGCGTGAGGAACAGAGAGCGGACGACGACCCGTACCCGCTGCGCCGCGCGGTCCGACCGGAGGAAACACGCGTGACCGAACCGAACGGAACCCGGCCGCTGGGGGACGGGGACGTCGCGCCGTCCTCGATCTGCCCGGTCTGCCCGCACCGCCGGGTGGACCACGACGCCATCTCCCGGCGCTTCTGCGCGGCCCGGATCGCGGGCAGCAGCGGAAGTGGCTGCGTGTGCAGGTCAGAGGGAGGTCCGGCATGACGATTCGATCGTGGATACGCCAGCGATTCCCGGCAGGCAATGTCGAACGGACCGCACCGCCGCCCGTCCACTGATCCGGTCAGCACCGGTTGAGCGATCGGTCCGGAGCCGGCTGTGGGCTGGACGGGGCGCGACGGTCGGCGGGATCACTACGCCCGAGGCCGAGCCGGTCTCCAGACGGCGTGCCGCCTGTTCGCCACAGCGACGACAACGAGTACGCAGACGCCGATGACCGTCTGCGTGCCCGGCGAGGCACAGATCGTGGGCAGGCCGGCGACCGCCCGCTCGCCGTCCTCGCCCCGGTAGAACTGCCGGCACACCACGTGCCCGAGACAGGGCTGCGCGGCCTGCTCGTCGATCAGAGGGACTCGACACCAGATGCCCCAGGCGGAGGAAAGCTTCGATCGTTCATCGTCGCCGAGCGGAATGAAGACGACGCGCGAAATGCAATGGGATTAGGCTCGTCATCGGAAATTAGCCACTCGGCGTCACTGAATGCACGATCGTTGGCCTGAAGTAGGTCAGCGGCGAAGTTGTTCAAAAGTGTCCGAACCCAATCGCCCAAATCATCTCTTGTTAATACTACTTCCAGTAACTCCACCCGCATCGAAGCTGTTGTAAACTCCTGGAAATCTGACTCCAGAGCCGGACGACTACGCCTCAACTCTTCCTCGGATCGAAAACCCTACGGCTGCATCGGATAGCCTTTGGAGTGCCGTGAGCATGTCACCCAAAGCGATAATCAAGTTGCTAGCAACGAGACCTTTGCGTGCAGTTCGAGAAGATTGCCAGGAGAGAATCGCTGAGAGGCCAGCAACAAGGAACGAGAGAATCGCCAGAAATGTGGTTGCCGTCATTCTTGAACCCCATTCGCGTTGCAATATGCGTGGTTTACGAGGCCATACGGTAGTGGTCAAGTCCAAGTCCTCGGCATGATGCTGGCTATCGAGTGTTCGTGGGCCTGTCGGCCCCGTCCCTGGTGGCGGGGTGCGTTCCCCCGCCTCCGCGCGGAGCGCGGGTCATGGCCGTGGAGGCTTCTGTGTCAAGGGCCGCCGGAGGTGGTCGGCGTCAGCCGATGCGCAGCACCCTTGATGCAGAGGGCGGCCATGTGACGCTGCAGGGGCCGTCAGGTCTCCGCCGGGAGGCGGTCCGCCCCGATCCCATGGCCCGTGCGGCCTTGAACACGACCCCAACCTGCAGCTCGTCCACCGGCCCGGTTCGCTCGTCTCTGTCGCCTCAGCTCGTCGCGGTTGGGGGCCCTTGGCGTCTCCGCTGGGCCTGACTCCGTGGCGGGCGTGCGCGCGCCGTACGCCGGGCCGAAGGTAGAGGCGGGAGGCAGCGCAGCCGCCCGACCGGCCCGTCAGGGCCGGCTGGAAGACGTGAAGGGAATCCTCACCGGTAGAGAGGGTTTGCCGTGATCAACTCCCACGGATATGTCCACGTCTACTACCGCCCACCGCCGACCCCCACTGGATTCCGCCGATTACCAACTTGCCTGGTGATCAGCGCAGATGCAGATCGTGGGCGACCGCCGATTGTGGTTGAACAGCGGACGTAGGACTCGTCAGGTCGTCGGCTCGAACCGGAGCCCGTGGAGGCCTCGGGACCGCTGCCCGGCCGGGATACGTTCCGAGTTCGGCGGCGGCGCCGACATCGAGGTGCGTGAGAATCGTCGAAACGTTGTCGTCACGCTCATGGGGTCAGGACGACCTTTATCGCGCTGTCCTGCTTCTTCTGAAAGATGTCGTAGCCGTGCGGCGCCTCGGACAGGGGCAGGCGGTGGGTTGCGAAGTCGTCCACCCCGAGCGGGTCGTCCGAGCCGGTCAGCAGCGGCAGGATCTCGGGGACCCAGTGCTTGACGTTCGCTTGTCCCATCCGCAGCTGGATCTGCTTGTCGAACAGGGTGAGCATTGGCAGCGGGTCGGCGGTGCCGCCGTAGACACCGATCAGGCTGATCGTGCCTCCGCGGCGGACGACGTCGATCGCGGTGGTCAGCGCCGCGAGGCGGTCCACCCCCGCGGTCTTCATGATCGGCGCCGAGACGGCCTGGGGGAGAGCGCCGGCGACCTGCTGGATGCCTCGCGCGACCGGGGAGCCGTGGGCCTCCATACCGACCGCGTCGATGACGGCGTCGGCTCCGCGGCCGTCGGTCATGTCCCGGATCGCTGCCCCGATGTCGGTGGTGTTCCGGAGGTCGACGACGTCGACGCCGTGTGCGCGGGCACGTTCGAGTCGCTCGGATACGAGGTCGACGGCGATCACCCGGCCGACACCCTGGTGCTGGGCGATCCGGGTCGCCATCTCACCGATCGGACCGAGTCCGAGAACCGCGACGGAACCGCCCTTCGGGATGTCGGCGTAGGCGACGGACTGCCACGCCGTCGGCAGGACGTCGGACAGGTAGACGAACCGGTCGTCGGAATGCTCGTGCGGCACGACGATCGGCCCGTACTGGGCCTGGGGAACTCGCAGGTACTCCGCCTGCCCACCGGGCACCTCGCCATAGAGCTTGGAGAACCCGAACAGCGCCGCACCCATCCCCTGCTCGCGAACCTGGGTGGTCTCGCACTGGGTCTGCAGGCCCTGCCCGCACATCCAGCAGGAACCGCAGGCGATCTGGAAAGGGATCACCACTCGATCACCGACCGAGAGGTTCGTGACCTGCGAGCCGATCTCCTCCACAATCCCCATGGGTTCGTGGCCGAGGATGTCGCCATGGCCCATGAACGGACCCAGTGTCTCGTAGAGATGCAGGTCCGAACCGCAGATGTTAGTTGTCGTGACCCGGATGACCGCGTCGGTCGGCTCCTGGATCACAGGGTCGGGGACCGTGTCCACCCGTACGTCGTTCTTCCCGTGCCATGTCACTGCCTTCATGCGGACTCCTTCGGTGTGGGTGCGTCGTCAGGTGTGGGTGCGTCGTCGCGCCTGCGGTCGAGCCGCTTCATGATTGGTGTGGCGGTGACTCCGTGGACCACTACGGACAGCACGACGATGAAACCGGCCATTGCCCAGAGCAGTGCGCTATCGGCGAAGCGGGCCTGGGTGGTGGCGTAGGCGAGGTAGAACAGCGACCCGATCCCGCGGATGCCGAACACCGAGATCGCGATTTTCTCGCCCGGATTGATGTGTGTTCCGGCCAGCGACAGACGGGCCGCGATCGGCCGGACGACGAACACGATCGCGGCCGCCACGGCGATCGCGGGCCAGGTCAGCGGCTCCAGTAGGCCGCGTACGACGGCGCCGCCGAGCAGGACGAGCAGGAGCACGATCAGCAGGCGCTCGATCTGCTCGACGAAGTCGTGGAGCACCTCGTGGTAGCCGCTGTCGCGTTCGGTGGCCCGGATCGACCTGGCGCACAGGAACACCGCGAGGAATCCGTAGCCGCCGGCGACCTCGGTGACGCCGTAGGCGAGGAACGTCGCCGCCAGCGCGATGAAGCCCTCCGCCTGAGAGGCCAGGTGCATCGTGGCTGTGCGGCTGCGGAAGAACATTCGTCCCAGCGCCTTGCCGACGACCAGTCCTCCGACGGTGCCGATCGCGAGCTTGACCAGCACGTCGTGCAGCAACCACTCGCCGATCCAGTCCGATGGCGCGGGCCCGGCGGATGCCATCGCGATGGCGGCGTAGACGAACGGGAGCGCCAGCGCGTCGTTCAGGCCGGCCTCGGAGGTGAGCGAGAAGCGCACCTCGTCCTCACCGTGGGCGTGCCCGCTCGGTTCGCCGACTTGTACGTCGGCGGCGAGGACGGGGTCGGTCGGTGCGGCCGCGGACCCCAGCAACAGAGCTGACGCGGGCACCAGGCCCAGCCACCACCACCCCAGCAGGGCGCCGGCGGCGATGGTCACGGGCATGGCGATGATCAGCAGCCGCCACGTGGTGGACCAGCGCCGCCATCCGATCGGCCGGTCGAGCTTGAGGCCCGCGCCCATCAACGCGACGATCACGCCGAGCTCGGTGAGGTGTTCGGCAAGGCCGGGGTGGGCCAGCGGGTCCGGGTCCGGTAGCGCTGGGACGAGCAGGTAGAACAGGGCCCCGAGGCCGAGGAACACGATCGGCAGCGAAAGGGGCTGACCGGCCAGGAGGCGGGGGAGCAACCCGGCCAAGAGCGCCGCCGCGCCGACGGCCAGGTAGACCAGGTCAAGCAGTTGCATGCTCCTCCGTCCTGCCCGGCGGCTCAGTCACACGGCCTGCGTTCAACAGGGCCCGATTGCCTTACTGGACGTTGCGGTGATCAGATGCCCCTCTCGGACTGAATGGGGGTGACGCTGGAGGGAGCTCCGGACCTCGTGCCGAAGTCGTGGAAACAACTGCTCGGGCTCGCCCGGGCAAGTGCCGTCGGCCGGCATCGGCAACTGGCGATAGCACGCACCCCTGGCCGCACCGTCCGCTTCCGTCCACGGTCGGCCCGAGAGCACCGGGCGTCGCGCGGGCGACTCGTAGTAACTCGAGCTGCAAATCACCATTCGGTGACGTGGAGAGCATTGTCAGATCGCGCCGCCTCCGGCCGAGTTCCGCTGAACGCTGGGTGTTCCTCTACAACGGCCGCAACGACGGCCGCCACGTCGCATGCGAGCCGCTCAGGCCGGCGCGGTCGCCAGATGGTTCAGTGCGATTCCTAGGTCCGGGAAGTGGCTGAATGAGCGAAGTTGGGCGCTGGCCTGGAGCCCGAGCTTTCGCTGATCGCCGAAACCGCCGCTCAAGTGCAGTGTGATGCGACGGCGCCGGCACGCGGCATGAGCCTCGTTCAAGCCCGGCACCGCCTCCGTGTCCACGATCTCGGCGTCGTCGAGATCGAGCACCACATGCCGGATCTTGCACCCGTCTACATGGGTTATTGCGAGTTGAGCATCGACCAGACGCGAGACCCGGGCGCCGGTGCCCCGATCCACTCGCCCGATCACGCGGATCACCCTGACACCCGGGGTGGATGTATCGATGATCGGTCGCCGCGGGGGTGTCAGTGCTGGAGATCCTCCGGCGGGAACCTGGAACGGGAACGAGACATAGGCCATTTGAAAACTCCTGGATGACAGAGACCGGTGGGGCATCGAGCCACGCCTCGACCCGTCAGCCGTCACCCCCGCCCCGTGCTCCGCACTGTCGGTGCGGCTCGCTTGACAAGGTGTCGTGGGATGCGTTGTACGGGGGTGTACCCGCCGCCGCCGATGTCACGCGTTCACCACGCCCCGAATGACCGGCGACCTTCTCGACCGGTGACCACAACGAATCGCGGCAGCGGATCGAGAGCGCGCGTGACCGTCTCGCCGCCGGCGATACGAGAGCCGGACCGCTCCGGGAGCCGACAAGTCCCGCGGTGTCCCGCCCTGTGACGCCGTCGCGAGTCCTCTCCGACGCGGTCGCTGCGGTCACGGCCAGCACGACGTACGTCGCACCGGCGCCCATCCAGCCGACCGAGACGGCGATGTGGACGAAGACCAACTGCCGGCGGGCTTGCTCACCCCCCATGGGCGCCCCACGAACCCA
The DNA here is from genome assembly GCF_004339565.1 of Pseudonocardia endophytica. GTDB lineage: Bacteria > Actinomycetota > Actinomycetes > Mycobacteriales > Pseudonocardiaceae > Pseudonocardia > Pseudonocardia endophytica. The sequence continues at coordinate 2,817,262 of NZ_SMFZ01000001.1, read as the reverse complement.
GTCTGTGCCGGCTCCCTACCGGCCTCGCGGCGGTTCGATGCGCTCGGACAGTAGGAGACCGGCAACGCACGCGGGCGAGGGTTTGGGGCGCGGCAGGCGGGTATCCGTCAACGGCGCGGGCGGACCTGTCGCGCAGGTTTCCGCCGACGCTCGTCATCGACGACGAGCCGCCGTTCTCCGTGACCGTGCCGGTTCAGCTCGAGCCGGTGTCACGCACCTCCGACCTCCCTGCGAGGTATGTCTGTGTTCTTCCACGTTCAGCGCCTGATCAACGAGATCGTCCCCGACGAGCCCGACCCCGCCGCGGCGAACGCGCTGCAGGAGGGTCTCGGTGGCCAGTTCGGCGAGATGCGCACGATGATGCAGTACCTGTTCCAGAGCTTCAATTTCCGAGGGCCGGACGGGAAGCCGTTTCGCGACCTGCTCTACGGCGTCGGCACTGAGGAGATCGGCCACGTCGAGCTGATCGCCACGACGATCGCCCGGCTGGTCGACGGGTCCCCGCGCTACCAGGGCAACCCGTCGAGCCTGGACGAGCCCGGCGCCGACGGGGCCACGCCGCTGAGCGTGGCCCTCTCCGGTGGAAACATCCACCACTGGCTCGTCGGGGCGCAGGGCGCGCTGCCGGTCGACGCGCAGGGCGATCCGTGGACGGGCAAGTACGTCTACGACAGCGGGAACCTGCCGTTGAACCTGCTGTACAACCTCATGCTCGAGTCGACCGGCCGGCTGCAGAAGTGCCGCCTGTACGAGATGACGGCGAACAAGACGGCCCGGTCGACGATCGCGTATCTGATCGTGCGCGACCAGGCGCACGAGAATGCGTACGCGAAGGCGCTCGAGGCGCTCGGCGTGGAGTGGAACAAGCTGTTGCCGATCCCGAAGACGAACGCCGAGCGCTTCCCCGAGGTCGAGACGCTGCTCGACCAGGGTCTGCAGAGCAAGCAGTACACGTTCAGCCTCGACCAGCTCTCCGAGGCCGGTCGCCTCTGCCAGGGCCCGTCGCCGTCGAAGGACGGCACGACGCTGTCCACCGAGCAGGCGCCGGAGGGCGCCCCGATGGAGATCGCGACCGAGCGCCCGGAGGAGTTCGGCCCCGGCCTCGACCCCGAGCTGCTCGAGCTGGTGCAGGCCGCGGCGCGGATGGAGATGGAAGAGCCGAAGGGCCAGTGGGGCCGCGTCGGCTGACGACCTCCTGCCGCACATACCGATCGACCGGGGAGGAAACCCGATGAACACGACCGCCGTCGTCGCGCAGCTGCGCACGCTCGAGCAGCTGACGCGGACCGAGCACCAGATCGCCCGCCTGCGCACAGTGCAGGCGCGCACCGACGAGACACGCCGTGAGCTGGAGCGCAACGCGGACAACGCGGAGCGCCGGATCGGGCGCATCCAGGATGCGCTGCGCGAGCTCGGCGCCGTCCCGGATGTCGTCGGCACCGTCATGGGACGCGTCGCCGCCGTGCTGAAGAGCCAAGTCGAGCAGGCGCAGCGCTTCGACGAGGCGCTGCTCGGTGACCTCGCGCTGGAGCGCCAGCTCCAGGACAGGGCCCGCTACCTGCAGGCGCTCACGGCCGGCGGGTCCGCCAGCCACCACGCGCTCGCGGGCGAGCTGGTCGAGGCCCACACCGAGACCGTCGAGTGGCTGACGACCGTGCTGGCCGAGGAGGCCGTCGGCGGACCGGCACCGCTGCGCGCCACGCCGCTGCAGGTCGTGCGGGACGGGGTCACCCAAGTGATCCGGTTCCCCGCTCGCGTCGCCGCGGACGGCGTCAACCGTGCCGGGCACACCGTGTCCCGGGCCGGTGAGCTGGCCCGCGACCGGGTGCTCGAGCTGGTCAGCGGCCTGGACCGCACCGCGCGGGAGACCCGCGAGGTGGTCGGGACGGGCGTCGACGCGGCGCTGGACCGGGCCGAGGAGGTGGCCCGCCGGGATGGGGCCGGAGACGCCGCGGACGCCGTCCGCACGGTGCGTCGCGAGCGTGGGGCGCTGGAGGCCTCGGAGCTGCCGATCCGCGACTTCGACTCGCTGTCCGTGTCCGACGCGGCGTCGGCCGTGCGCGGCCTCGAGTCCCCGGAGGACCTGCAGGCCGTGCTGCGCTACGAGGAGGAGCACAAGAACCGCTCCGGCGTGCTGACCGTCGCCCGGTCGCGTCACGCCGAAGCGGCGCGGTCAACCGTCTCCTGAGATGGCGTCGTTCCTGCTCAGCCCTCCTGGCGTGTACCGGCCGCAGTCCGACACCGACGTCCTGATCCGCGCGCTGGAACGGGCCGGGTACGCCGACGGATCGGACGTGCTGGACCTGGGCACCGGGACGGGGGCGGTGGCGCTGGCCGCCGCCCGGTCCGGTGCCCGGTCGGTGACCGCCGTCGACTTGTCGCGCCGGTCGGTGTTGGCCGCCCGCCTGAACGCCTGGATGCACCGGCTGCCGGTGACCGTCCGCCGCGGCGACCTGTTCGGGCCGGTGGCGGGCAGGCGGTTCGGCCTGCTCACGGCGAACCCGCCGTACGTGCCCGCCGAGACGGACGTGTTGCCGCGCTACGGCATGGCCCGGTGCTGGGACGCCGGCCCGGACGGTCGCGCGCTGCTCGACCGGATCTGCGACGTCGCCGCCGACCACTTGGTGCCCGGTGGTGCCCTGCTGCTCGTGCACACGGCGGGTTGCGGTGCGGACGCGACCGTCGAGCGGTTGGCGGCCGCCGGCATCACTGCGGACGTCCGGCAGCGGGTACGCGTGCCGTTGGGCCCGGTGATGCGGGCCCGGTCCGCGCTGCACGAGGCGCGCGGGCTCGTCGAACCCGGAGCCGTCGACGAAGAGCTCGTCGTGATCGGAGGTCGCCGTGCCGGATGAACCGCACCGGGTGGTGCTGACCGGGGACGGGCCGGTGCTCGTCGACGGGCCGGTCGACGTCGAGCTGCCGGACGGCAGCCGGGTCCGGTCCGAGCGGCCGGTGACCGCGCTGTGCGTGTGCCGACGCAGCCGCCGCTACCCGTTCTGCGACACCAGCCACCGCACCCGGGTCCGCCCGGGACGCGAGGAGGAGGCGTGATGACCGCCGCCACCGCGTCCCCCGTGGACGCCGTGCTGCCGCAGGCCAGGGGCCCGCTGTCCGGTGCGGTCCTCGCGCTGCTGCGCGGCGGGGAGCCCGGACCCGTCGACGCGGCCGGTGCCGACCCATTCGGCGACGACCTGCAGCTCGCCCTGCACTGCTGCTACGAGCTGCACTACCGCGGCTACTCCCGGGTCGACGACGAGCTCGAGTGGGACCCGCGCGTGCTCGGCCTCCGTCGCGAGCTTGAGCGGGTGTTCCTAGATGCGCTCCGCAAGGACGTCGCGCCGTCCGACGACGTGTGGTCCGCGGTGGACGAGCTGCTGGTGGAGCCGGTCGGCCCGGCGGCGGAGACCGGTGTCTCGCACCGCCTGTGCCGCGACGGCGAGATGTGGCAGCTGCGCGAGTACGTCGCGCACCGCTCGATCTACCACCTCAAGGAGGCCGACCCGCAGGCCTGGGTGATCCCGCGCCTGCCCGGCGCTGCGAAGGCGGGCCTGGTCACCGTCGAGCACGACGAGTACGGCGGCGGCGACCCGGAGCGCATGCACGCCACCCTGTTCGCGGACATGATGCGCGAGCTCGACCTGTCGGACGCCTACGGCGGCTACGTCGACGCGGTGCCGGGCGCGACACTCGCCGAGGTCAACTTCATGTCGTTGTGCGGGCTGCACCGCAGCCTGCGCGGCGCGCTCGTGGGGCAGTTCGCCGTCGTCGAGCTGACGAGCTCGCCCGGGTCCGAACGCCTGGTGCGCGCGATGCGCAGGCTCGGCGCCGGACCCGCCTCGATCCGGTTCTACGACGAGCACGTGGAGGCCGACGCCGTCCACGAGCAGATCATCCGGCGCCGCGTGCTGGCCCCGCTGCTCGACGGCGAGCCGCACCTGACGGCCGACGTCGTGTTCGGCATCCGGGCGTCGAGCGCCCTCGGCGACCGGCTCGGCGACCACCTGTTGGGGTGTTGGGACGCGGGACGGTCCAGCCTGCGGCGGCCGCTGGACGGGGGAGCCCGGTGAGCGCCGCGGACGTCGTCGCCGTCGAGGAGCAGGCGGCCTTCTGGGAGGACACCGAGACGCTGCGGGCCTGCCTGACCGAGCCGGTGCCGCGGATCCCCCCATGGTTCGGCTACGACGAGCGCGGCTCCGCGAAGTTCGACCCCGACCGCTTCGTCTCCGACGTCGCGGCGCACGGCATGGCGCTCGAGTTCGGCTGGGTCGACCCAGCGTGGCAGTATGGAGCCTTCCTATTTCGACGATGAGTGCGCGTCTTTATCAGCACCGACCGCAGCAGATGTTCGCGCGGGATTCATGTGAGTCGGCCGGTAGCACGGTCGCGATGGTCGACGCGGCCCGTCGGTCCGCTTCTTCGACTCACGCGGCGTAGACGCGCAACGTTGTCGCGCCTCCGCTGCCGTGACCGAGGCGGCCGGCGACGGTTCGAATGTCCACGCCGGCAGCGACCAGCTCGGTCGCCGAGTAGTGCCGCAGCGAGTGGAGACGGGTGCTGCGCAGCTTCAGTCGCACCGCGAGCCGGCGGTAGCGCTGGCTGATCGCCCGCGGCGCGTAGGGCGTGCGGCCGTCAGGCGCCGGCGAGAAGACGAACCCGTCGGGGGCGAACGTCAGTCCGAGGGCGTCGAGACGGGCTGTGCAACGTTCGCGGTGCTCTCGGAGGAAGCTGGACCGTGTACGGATCGAGCGCGACCCGACGCTTGCGCTCCGTCTTGGTCGACTTCTCGACGACGCCGGCCTTGGACTGGGTGTTGCTGCGCTGCACCCACACCGTCTCGCGGTCGAGGTCGGAGTCGCGCCAGCGCAGCGCCGAGATCTCGCCGCGTCGAGGGCCGATCACCATCGTCAGCCAGAGCAGCAGGCCCCATTCCGGATCGCGCCACGCCTCGTTGAGGATCGCCGCGGCTTCATTGGCGCTCGGTGGGTCCGGCTCGGCCTTGCTTGGCGCTGGCGCCTGGGCGATGGCGGCCGGGTTGACCCCGAGGTGACGCCACCGGACAGCGCGGTCGAGTGCGGCTCGCAGTCGTGGCCGGCGCGCGTCTTGCCGTTGCAGAGTGTCCGGCACCGCTGCAGGCGGGCGTAGAAGCGCTCCAGCAGCTCGGCGTCGAGTTTGCCGGCCTGGAGCTGGCCGAAGGTCGGCAGGATGTAGAGCCGGATCAGGTCGTCGTACCGCTCGCGTGTGGTCGGTTGGAGGTCGGCGACGTCGAGCCACTGCGCGACGGCCAGGCCGACGGTGATCGAGGACTTCGGCTGCCGGTTCTCGTCGACCTGGCCCTGGAGGCGTGTGAGCGCCTTCTCGGCGTCCTTGCGGGTCGCCGCCGTCTCCTTCAGCTGCCGGCTCCGGCCGGTAAGCGGGTCGACGCCGGCGAACACGATCGCCCGGTACGAGCCGCTCGGTAGCTGCTCGATGTGACCCCGTGACCTGCGCTTCCCCGCCGCCATGAGGGAAGGGTAGGCCGGTTTCGTTCCACGAATCGTTCCACGCGGTCGGATCCGTTGCGATCGTGAACGGAGTTTCCGCTGGTCAGACTATGGCGCCCCCGGCAGTGTCCCCGGCAGGATTCGAACCTGCGGCACCCGCTTTAGGAGGCTTGTCGTAAACGCGTGCATGGCCGGTGAACAGGCACGATGCCGGTGCGCGCGGCCGCTCGAGTGGCACCACAGGCGTCCGTGGCGGGAGTTTCGCACCACGAATAGCCCCACGAACTAGGTGGCGGCCCGCGCGGCTATGCGGTTCCTGGTTCCGGCCGTGAACCAGAACCGCGCTGATCTCGGACTGTCAGAACCTTCGCCGTGCAGTGGTGGCAGCGACGAGATGCTCCCGGTGTGCTCGACCATTGGGCTCCAGGAGAGGGGCGATCAAATCGCTGCAGGTGGCGCGCCGGACCAGGCGCGGTGCAGGAGCTCTCCGACCTCAGACGTCGTCACGGTCCGTGGGTTGGCGTAGCTCTGCTGGACGGTGGCCTCGGCCACGGCCGCGACGTCGCCCTCGTTCATGCCGAGTTCTCGCAACGACCGTGGGCCGCCGAGATCCCCGATGAAGGTCCACAGATCCCCGGGCGGCCGGGCGCTCCCACCGAGGGCTCCGGCGACGGCGTCGACCGCGCGCGACCCGGCAGGCGCGTTGTACGCGAGGACGTGCGGGAGGACTACCGTGTGGGTGGGGGCGTGCGGAAGGTCCAGCATCCCACCCAGTACGTGACAGATCTTGTGGTGCAACGACATGGTGGTTGCGCCGAGGACGGCCCCGCACAACCAGGCGCCCGACAGAGCCTCCGCGCGTGCAGACAGGTCAGTGCCGTTCTCGACGAGGCGGGGGAGCGAGGCGAGGAGCGCGCGCGTGCCCTCGGCCGCCATCAGGTCGAGGATCGGGGTCGAGTCGGGAGCGTAGAGGCCCTCGACCGCGTGGGCGACGGCGTTGATCCCGCTGACCACCGACAGAGCCGCCGGCAACGAGATCGTGAGCTCCGGGTCGTAGACGACCGCGCGTGGCAAAACCCGTCGGTCGCGTCCCGTCCGCTTCACGCCGTTCTCGGTGAGACCCCAGATCGGTGTCATCTCCGAACCTGCGTAGGTGGTGGGCAGTGCGACCACCGGCAGGTCGGTTGTGAGGGCGATGGCTTTGCCGAGCCCGACCGCGGAGCCGCCGCCGACCGCGACACATCCCTGGGCGTCGCCCCGCTCCACTGACTCCCGGGTGTCCGTCGCAGCGTCACGGGGGACGTGCATCCGGGCGTGCGGGAGTATCCCCACACATCGGTCGCCGAGTATCCCGGCGACCATCTCGGCGGTGTCGGTCTGCTCCGGCGAGCAGAGCACGACCACCCGTTCCAGGCCGAGAAGGTCGATCTCCTCAGGGAGCTCCGAGACGGACCCGGCGCCGAACCGGACCCGCATCGGTAGCGCTTCGTGAACGAAGCGCTGCAGTCCCTCGACCGTGTGCGGGGTCATCTGTCGTCTCCCTATCCGCCCCGTGATGGCCGTCGACGTCTCCCGGGGCCTCATCCGTGTCAGTCGCCGACGGTGATCGGTTCGGGCCGGCGCATGATGTCGTCGCGCTCGTGCTCGAATTGCGGCGGGAGCATGAAGTCCCGCCCCAGCTCCTCGGGCGACTCGTCGCAGTCCCAGCCGCCTTCGTCGTGCGTGACAGCCAGCCCGAACAACGCTCCACCGGGCATGCGGCAGTACACGTTCTTGAAATAGGTGCGGTCCTTGAGCTCGGAGATGTCGGTGTAACCGGCGCCCTCGATGTCGAACTTCACCGCCCTGGGAGAAGAAGACGGTCTCGGCGAACTCGACGGCCCGTTCGGGGGTGTGCGCGTGGATCGCGGTGCCGTGGATTCCGTGGATGCCGTGCTCCGCGGGCACACCGTGACCGCCGTAGGCCGCGCGCGGGTCCCCGACGGTGCCGACGAGCGCGTACTCGATGCCGCACGGGTGCTCGAACAGGATCCGACGAGCGTCCAAGACCTCCGCGTTGCGCGCGGCCACGCCGTGCTCGGTGAGCCGCCGGTACCAGAAGTCCAGGGACTCCTCCGGGACGGAGAGCAGCACCTCGCGGGCCTGGTTGGTGCCGCGCTTGCCGTAGACGTTGTGCTGGGCCCACGGGAACGTCGTCACGACGCTCGACGGGTCACCGCCCGCGTTCGAGTAGTACAGGTGGTACACCGGCGTCGAGCCGTCGTAGAGCACGGTCTTCTTGATGAAGCGCATCCCCAGCACCCCGGTGTGGAAATCCACGTCCTCCTGTGCGTGACCGACGGAAAGGGTCACGTGATGCGATCCCTGAATGAACGGCATTACCGGTTCCTGCTGCTGGGGCGGATGACTAGGGACGCGGGGTCATACCTCGGCGAGCCGGCGGAACCGGCTCCCGTGGAACACCAGGGGTGCTACGCCGACCTCGGCGTGGACCTGGCGGATCTGCAGCAGCGCGATGGCGTGGTCGCCGGCGGGCATCTCGCCGTACAGCGTGCAGTCGAGCATCGCGGCCGCCCCCTCGATGAAGATCGAGCCGTCGGCGCTGCAGGTCCACCGCACGCCGGCGAACCGGTCGCCGTTCTTCGTTGACAACGATCGGCACACGCCGTCCTGGCCGTCGGAGAGGACGCTGAGTCCGATGCGATCAGCGGTACGCAGACGGGGCCAGGTCTCGGAGCTGTTCTGGACGCACACCGACACCAGCGGTGGCCCGACCGACACCGAGGTGAACGAGCTGGCCGCCATGCCCACCGGCGCGCCGTCGACGTCGGCGCACACGGCGGTCACGCCGCTGGGAAAGCAGCCGAAGACCGTCCGGAGCTGTGCGGTGTCGCCGGGGGTGGTGGGCATCAGTGGCAACGTGGTCATCGCGTGCTCCTCCTCGAGTCGGTCGATGAGTGCCGACGGGCCTGCCGGGCGTCGGCGCGGGTGAAGCTACGTGCCGTTGCCGGTGCGGAAGAGCCGAAAGACGTTGCGGGGCAGCCGATGAGCGAACGTAATCAGGTGTTCGCTTTTCGGATCGCAGCCACGCGATCCGGCTCGTCACCCCGTGACCGGCTACCTACCGTGGCCCGGACCAGAGAGAGGGAGCGAAATGGTCGTCGAGCATGCCTACATCACGGTCGTCGCCGGTCGCGAGGCCGACTTCGAGGCGGCGTACGTCAAGGCGGAGTCTGTTCTCGCCGGGGCGGCCGGCTGCCGAGAGACGGCGTTGTTCCGCGACGCCGAGTACTCCGGTAGCTACCTGCTGCGGGTGACGTGGGATCGGCTCGAGGACCACCTCGAGGTGTTCCCGACGAGCCCGGCAGGCCAGGAGTTCGCCGCCCAGGTCGCGCACTTCTTCGCCGATGCCCCGGAAGTCCGGCATTTCGCGGCCGACGCCGTCACCGCGTAGGCCGGCGCCGACCATGGACTTCACCATCGACTCCGCCACTCCGGCCGTCTCTGCGAGCTTCGAGGCGACGCCTGATCCGCGGCAGCGCGAGATCCTCCAGATGCTCACCCGGCACCTGCACGACTTCGTTCGGGAGGCCTCCCCGACGATCGAGGAGTGGAACTCGGCCATCGCGTTCCTCACCGACGTCGGGAAGTGGTGCTCCGACACCCGTCAGGAGTTCATCCTGCTCTCCGACGTCCTCGGTGTCTCGATGCTCGTCGAGACGATCAACGGCCAGGACGGTGGCACCGAGAGCACCGTGCTCGGGCCGTTCCACATGACGGAGTCCCCGCGGCGGATGCTCGGCGATTCCATCGACATGATCGGGGGGAGCCGGACGTGTGTGATGAGCGGCCAGGTGCGGAGCACCTCCGGTCGTCCACTGGCGGGTGCGGCGGTCGACGTGTGGCAGTGCACCGAGGACGGCTTCTACGACGTCCAGCAACCCGATGTCCAGCCACCGGGGAACGGGCGAGGACTGTTCACGACCGATGAGGACGGCCGGTACCGGTTCCGCACGGTCGTTCCGTCCCACTATCCGATCCCGACGGACGGGCCTGTGGGTCGCCTGCTGGCCGCCACCCGCCGGCACCCGTACCGCCCGGCACACGTGCACTTCCTCGTCTCCGCCGACGGACACGAGGAGGTCACCACCCACGCCTTCGTCGCCGGGAGTGCCTACACCGACTCCGATGCGGTGTTCGCCGTCAAGAAGCAGCTGCTCGTCGACTTCGCCGACTGTGCCGATAGTGGGCTGGCTGCGGCCTACGGCGTCGAGGCGCCCTTCGTGCTGGCCGAGTTCGACATCGTCCTGCAGGAGCAGGCCTGACCGAGGAGCCGTCGGATCTCAGCTCCGGAGAGTCCGTAGCGTGTCCGAAGGTGCTTCCCCGAACCGATCACGGTAGGCGGCCGAGAACCTGCTGAGGTGGGTGAATCCCCACCGCAGTGCGACATCCGTGACCGACCCGGTACCCGCCACGAGGTCGGCACGTACCCGCTCGAGCCGCACGGTTCGCAGGTAGGTCGTCGGTGACATCTCCATCTGTTCCCGAAAGCCCTGTTGAAGCCGGCGTCCACTCACGCCGGCGACCCGCGCCATGTCAGAGAGGTCCCACGGCTTCTCGGGGGCCGCGTCGATGGCGTCGACGACGCGTTTGACCGTCCGCGACCGCGCCGGCGGACCGTCGGTGTGGAGTGCGTCGAAGTAGTCGCTGGGCTGTGCGAGCAGTAGCGAGCTGACGACCATTCGTTCGATCTGCTCCCGATGCGCCACGGACCGGCGAACCAGGCTGTGCGGAGTGTCCAGTTCGGACAGCAGTAGCCGCACCACCGCGAGCCAGCTCTTCCCGGCCGGGCTGGTGAGGTCGAATCCGAGGGAGAAGCGCACCCACGAGGAGATCGGTCGGCCGACCAGGTTCTCCAGCTCGCTCTCGAGCGAGCGACGGTTGATCTTTATGCAGAGCTGGCCGGCGTCGGCACCCCAACGTGGGAGCAGGGTGTGCTCATGCGGTGTGAACACGGCCGCCGTACCGGGTCTGGCGACGACGTGCTGACTGCCGCACCGCGACTCCACGCTCCCCGACATCGCCACGTTGACGTGGTACGCGCCCAGGGCGCCGGGGTCGAGCGCCGTCTCGGTGCCGAAACGGACGAATCCCAGGGTCAGGTGGGTGAGGCTGGTCGCACTCAGCCACGATTCGGGAACGGCACTGTCAGGCCCGGTCGGCTCCACGCGAGCGGGGTAGAAGACCCCGTTCAGACTGTCGCGGAAGGCATCGAACCGCGCACCACGGCACAACTCGTAGCTGGTCAGCACCCCGGGAGTTCGCGACCCGTCCGGCCCTAGCGGCTCGATGTCGGCCGTCGACCGCTCCATACGAGACCGTCTCCCGGACAAGCAGTGGTGGCATCACCGCCACCGTGGGCGTGACCTCCTCGGGGTCATCGGCCCTGAAGCTAAGCGGGCCGGCAGCCGGTGTCAACGGCACCGGTGGTCGATCGGCACCGAGCGGATCTCCGCAGGGCGATCACTGTTCGCAGGCCGGGTGACCAGGCCGCGCACGACTATTCCCTGCCCGTCGCCCGGAGGTTTTCGTATGTCGGTTCGCCATCCGGACTGTGCCTGGCGTGAAGCGGCTGGTCACTTCTCACGCTCCGCCTAGCGTCTCGGCCACATTCAGGATCGAACGGAGGACAGGCCATGACCGACATCCTTGACCGGCCACAGGCGACCGGGGCAGGAACAGCGCCCGACCACGACGTGATCGCTCGCGCCACCGCGTTGGTGCCGCTGATCCGCGAGCACGCCGTGAAGTCGTCGGAGGAGCGACGTGTGGTCCCGGAGGTCGTGGACGCACTCGAGGAAGCCGGGCTGTTCAAGCTCCTCGTTCCGCGCCGGCTCGGCGGCCTGGAGACCAACCTCCGCACGATGATGGAGTGCGTCGCCGAGGTGGGACGGGGTGACGGCTCCACGGCGTGGGCCGTGGCGCTGCTCAACGTGTGCACCTGGTTCTCCACCACGTTCTCCGACGAGGCCCAGGAGGAGATGTTCTCGACCCCGAACACCAAGGCCTGCGGCATCTTCTCGCCCCCGCTGAAGTCCGAGCGCGTCGAGGGGGGCTACCTCGTCAGCGGCCGGTGGGCGTACTCCTCGGGCTCGTTCGCCGCCACCTGGGCAACTCTGGGCATCGGGGTCGAGGGTGACGACCCCCGCGCGCTCGCGCTGATCCCGGCGAGCGCCTGGACGATCGAGCCGACCTGGTTCGTCGCCGGCATGAAGGGATCCGGCAGCGACACGATCGTCGTCGAGGACCACTTCGTGCCGGACCACCGCATCCAGCGGTTCGCGGACATGGTCGAGGGTGCCTTCCGGACCTCGCACAAGCCCGACGAGCAGAACGCGAACATGGCGTTCATCCCCGTCGCGGCAGTCATCCTGGTCGGCGCGCAGATCGGTCTCGCACGGCACGCGATGGAACGCACGCTGTCGAAGCTCCCGCCGAAGAACGTCGCGTACACCTGCTACACGAACGCACGCAATTCCCCGACTCACCAGGTGGGTGTCGCGGAGGCGTCCAGCCTGTTCGACCAGGCCGAGATGCTCCTGCAGAGGGCGTGTGCGGATGTCGACGACGCCGCCGCCCGCGGCGTGCAGCTCGACAGGCTGACCAGGGCACGCGTCCGCATGGACACGGGCATGATCGGTCAGCTGGTCAAGGAGGGCGTGGACAAGCTGATGACGGCGAACGGAGCGTCGTCGTTCGCCGACGCCAACGTGCTGAGCATGGTCTGGCGCGACTCCGAGATCGCCGGCCGGCACGCGCTGGTCATGCCGGAACTCGGTAAGGAGGCGTACGGACGGCTCCTGCTCGGCGCCGACGAGCCACTCACCATCGACGTCTGACAGGCGCAGTCACTTCGGATACGGGGGACGCCCGAGCCACGGTGGCCGCCGCACCTTGCGTGCGGCGGCCACCGTGATGGGGCGGCCGATCCGACCAGATCAGCTGACCAGTGGGGAGTGGAGAGGTGTCGGTCTTCGCCGTCGTCTACAGCTACACCGACGAGCACGAGCGCAGAGAAGAGATACGACCGAGCCACCGGGCGTTCCTCGAAAGGCTCGGCGAGGTCAATCTGTGCTCCGGCCCGTTCGGGCCCGACGAGGACGCAGGCGCTCTCCTGCTGCTCAGGGCCACCTCGAAGGAGAAGGCGCTCGCGCTGACCGAGGACGACCCGTTTCGTACCCACGGCCTCGTGTCGAATGTCCACGTACGACAGTGGTTGCCGTCGCTGGGCGAGCTCTCGGCGACATTGGCGACGTCGTGAGCCACAACGGAATCGCCGGGTACGAGGTCATCCTGCTCCGGCACGGGGAGACCGTCGGATACGACGGCGATCACGGTCTGACCGAGCGTGGCGAGAGCCAGGCCAGAGACCGTGGTGTGTCACTGGCGTCGGAGCTCGCTCCGGGCACGACGGTGCGGATGTTGCACGCCCGGACCGCCCGGGCGACCGCGACCGCCGCAGCGCTCCGTAGCTCCCTCCTCGACGCAGTAGGCGAGACCGGCGGCATCGACGTCGGTGCGTTGCAGCCGGAGACGTGGTTCGACAACCTTCGCGTGTCCGTGGACGGCACCGTGATGGACGCGGCTGATGCCGTTGTCGAGCGGCTCGCGACACACTCGGCCCCGATGCGCGCGTTCGTCGCGTCGGCGATCGGAAGTGACCCGGGTGAACCGCACAATCTCGAGGCCGTTCGTGTGCACGTCGACTCAGAGGTGGCAACCATCCGGTTCCGTGACCACAGCACCCGTCTGCGCCTGCCGCATCGCCTGCCGGCGTGGGTGGACGAAGGATCGCTGACGGCGTTTCGCCACCGACGAGCCGAGTCCGCTTAGAAACCGCGACTACGGCGGGCGGTGTCCGACGGTGATTCCCCGTAGGTCTGCCGGTAGTAGGTCGAGAAGCGTCCGGCGTGGTTGAAGCCCCAGCGGTACGCGACCGTCATCACCGACTCGTCACCGGTCAGAAGATCCTGTCGTGCGTGCTCGAGTTTGACCTTGCGCAGGTATCCGGTCGGCGAGGTGTTGAGGGCCTCCTGGAACGAGATCTGCAGTCTCCGTGCACCGACTCCGGCATGACGAGCGAGGTCCGAGATCGTGTAGTTCGCCTCCGGATTCGTCTCGATGAGGTCGATGACGCGTTTGACCGTGCGCGGCCGTGCCGGTGGTTCGGGGCTCAGGAGTGCGTCGAGATAGTCGTGGTTCTGCAGGTGCAGCAGCCCGTTGATGAGCAGCTTCTCCAGGTGCTCCCGATGGGTCGCTGACCGCTCCAGAAGACCTCCGGGCCGGTCGACCTCGTCGATGAGGAGCCGGACGACGCCCAGCCAGCTCGCCGCCGTCGGAGTGGTGAGGTCCACGCCGAGATCGAAGCGGACGTCACCGGCGACGGGGTGGCCCAGCAACGCCTCGAGTTCGGTCTCGACGGCCGCCTTCGAGATCTTGATGCAAATCTGGGCGGAGTCGTCGCTCCACCACGGCAGCACCGTGTGGTCGCGCGGCGTGAACACGGCGCCCGTCCCCGGGACGGCCACCACCTGTCTGTCACCGCACTCGGAGGCGATTCGCCCCGACACCGGAACGTTGACGTGGTAGGCGCCGAGGGCGCCCGGATCCACCATCGTCTCGGATCCGAACCGTAGAAAGCCGAGCGTCGTGTAGTTCAGCCGGACGGCGCTGAGCAGTGACGTGCTCAGGTCGGCGGCCCGGCTCAGCGTCTCCACGCGAGCCGGGTAGTAGTACGCGCCGAGATTGTCCCTGATGACCTCCAACGAGCTGGACCGGCAGATCTCGCGGTTCGCGAGAACGTGCTCGGAGCCGCTCGTACTGGCTGAGGCGAGCGCTGACTGTGGTGGTCGCAGCGCCGACGACGGAACGTGCTCTGCCATGACGGGGCGCTCCCTTGCGCGCATCACGGGTGACAGCGGGGTGAGCAGCAATCGTCTTGTCGGTGGCCGGAAACTTCAACGCCCGCGGCGCCGATCATGCGGGATATCCGCAGGGAGGTTCGCCCTTCGGATCGCCCGCTTCGCAATACGGCTGATGAGCACCCATCGCGCGTCCCGGGGTTCGCAACTCGGCTACGCCGGACGCGATGTGACTCCCGTGCCGGCGGGCCGCCTCCCTATCTTGCCCTCGTCCATGACCCGGATCACAGGAGCAGGACAGATCCGCACGACAGGCCGTCGGAGCAAAACCAAGCGCGACCGATCGGCCTCGGACACCCCGCCCGACTGGCCGCTGTTGTCCCGTTCGATCGAGGAGAAGCAATGTCGTCATCGCTGAGCGAAGAGCCCAGGACGGACGCCGCCCGCTGCCCGGTGAGCCACCTCGCCGAGAAGTTCGACCCCTTCAACGACCCCTACCTGCAGGATCCGTACAGCCTGTGGCAGGAGGCCCGTCAGGACGAGCCCGTCTTCTACAGCCCGTCGCTCGACTACTGGATCGTGAGCCGGTACGACGACGTCCGCCAGATCTTCATGGACACCGACTCCTTCTCGGCCTCCATCTCCATCACCCCGCTCAAGGAACTGTGCGCGGCGGCGATCGACGAGCTGGTCAAGGCGCAGATGGTGATGGGTCCGAGCCTCGTCAACGAGGACCCGCCGCTGCACACCGACCGCCGCAAGCACATTCGCGACGCGCTGGTCAGCCCGGCCCGCATCGAGCAGGTACGCCCCCGGATCCGCGAGTTCGCCAACCGGTACATCGACGGCTTCGTCCAGCGCGGCCAGGCCGACCTCGTCACGGACTTCGCCTGGGAGATCCCCGCACTCGTGGCGTTCGCGCTGATGGGCGTTCCCGACGAGGACGTCGAGCGCGCGAAGGAGTACTCCGGCCGGCTCGCGCTGTTCACGTGGGGCTACCCGAGCGAGGAAGAGCAGACCCAGCTCGCAGCCGGCATGGGCCAGTACTGGACCTATGCCAAAGAGCACGTCCAGCGGCGCCTGGAGGAGCCGACCGACGACTACATCAGCGAGCTGATCAGGGCGTGGCGGACTCCCGGCAACGAGGAGCTGTTCGACGAGAACTACCTCGTCACGACCATGATGAACTTCCTGTTCGCGGGCCACGAGACGACGACCAACGCCACCGCCAACGGCCTTCGGGCCCTCATGGAGAACCGGGACCAGTGGGACGCGCTGTGCGCCGACCCGTCGCTGGCGCCGAACGCGGTCGAGGAGATCCTGCGCTACAGCTCGTCGGTCATCGCCTGGCGGCGTGAGGTCGTCAAGGACGTCGTCGTCGGGGGTGTGGAGCTTCCGGCTGGCTCGAAGGTCCTCGCGGTGACCGGCTCCGCGAACCACGACGAGTCCGTGTTCCCGGACGCGGAGAAGTTCGACATCACCCGTTCCAACGCCAAGAAGCACTTCGCCTTCGGCCTCGGCCGGCATCTGTGCCTCGGCGCGGCCCTGGCGCGTATCGAGATGCAGATCTTCCTGGAGGAGCTGAGCCGGCGCCTGCCCCACATGCGTCTCGTGGCCGGGCAGGACTTCGCCTACTCGCCGAACACCTCGTTCCGCGGACCGGAGCACCTGCGGGTCGAGTGGGACCCATCGGCGAACCCGATCGAGGCCGACCGGCCCAGCTGACCGAACCCCGACCCTCTACCGCAGCAAGGACGAACACCCATGCAGAGATTCCTGGCGCTGTACTCGCGTCCCGAGGACGCCACCGCATTCCGGGAGCACTACACGACCGTGCATGTCCCTCTCGTCGAGGCGCTGCCCGGCATCCGGAACATCAGCTACTCCTTCGACGTCGCGGCGATCCAGGGCGACACGACGTACGGCTGCGTGTTCGAGGCCGAGTTCGACGACGAAGGAGCGCTACAGGCGGCGCTGGGATCCCCGGAGGGCCAGAAGGCCGCCGCCGATCTCGCCAACTTCGCGGGGGCCGGTGTGGAGCTCCTGACCTACCAGGTGGCTCGGCACCGGTGAGCACGCACGTCGATATCGAGGTGGACCTCCTGATCGTCGGGGCCGGGCCGGCCGGGCTGTACGCCGCCTACTGCGGCGGCTTCCGCGGTCTGCGCGTCGCCGTGATCGACAACCTGCCCGAACCGGGCGGACAGGTCGCGGCGCTCTACCCCGAGAAACTGATCTACGACGTCGCGGCGCTGCCCGCCGTGCGCGGCCGTGACCTGGTCGAGAACCTGATCAGTCAGGCCGACGCCTTCGGACCCACCTACATCCTGGGGGAGCAGGCGACCACCGCTGCTCCCATCGTGCCGTCGAGCGACGGTGGACCGTCGAGGTGGCTGGTCGGCACGGACCACGGACGTCGCGTCAACTGCGGAGCGATCGTCGTGACCGGCGGGATCGGGAGGTTCACCCCCCGTCCGTTGCCGGCCGCGGCAGCCTGGGAAGGCAGTGGGCTGACATACCACGTCCGCCACCTCGCCGAGCACGCCGGACGCGATGTCGTCATCGTCGGCGGGGGCGACAGTGCAGTCGACTGGGCGCTCGCCCTGCAGCCGATCGCCGCATCGGTCACCCTCGTCCATCGCCGTGCCAAGTTCCGTGCTCACGAGTCGAGCGTCGGTGAACTTCGGCAGGGCACATGCACCATCATCACCGACGCCCAGGTCACCGACGCCGACGGCGATGACCATCTGCAGCGGGTGGTCATCGCACACAGTTCCGGTGAGCGCACCACTCTGGCGGCGAACTCGCTGATCGTTGCGCTCGGTTTCACAGCGGATCTCGGCCCACTCGAGTCGTGGGGAATCCAGATCGTCGACCGCAGGATCGTGGTCGACACGGCGATGCGGACCTGTCAGCCCGGTATCTATGCCGCCGGTGACATCACCGACTATGGCGGAAAGGTCCGACTGATCTCGGTCGGCTTCGGCGAATCCGCGCTCGCCGTCAACAACGCGGCGACGTACCTCGACCCGCAGCTCTCTCTCGCCCCCGGTCACAGCACCGACAGCGCGCAGCAGCCAGCGGCAGTAGCCGCGTCGTCCACGGCATAGCGAAAGGAGAAACGAAATGACCTACTTCATCTCCAGTGAATGTATCGACGTGAAGGACCGGGCCTGCGTCGAGGAATGTCCGGTCGACTGCATCTACGAGGGCGACCGCAAGATGTACATCAACCCGGTCGAGTGCATCGACTGCGGTGCCTGCGAGATGGCCTGCCCGATGGACGCGATCCGCAACTCCAGCACGGTGGGAAGGTCGGACGTCTTCGCGGTCGACAACGCGGACTACTTCCGGGAGCCGCTGCCCGGTCGAGCCGAACCCCTCGGCAATCCAGGCGGAGCGATGAAGATCGGCACCATCGCCGTCGACACGCCGTTCGTCAGCACGTACGGCAGCTGAATGCACCACTGCGCGGTGAACGGACGACCGACGTGAGCCTCGACAAGACAGTCCCGTCGGCCGATGAGGCCGTCGCGGACATCCGCGACGGGGCCTCGTTGGTGGTCGGAGGTTTCGGTCTCGCGGGGGTCCCGATCGCACTGATCGACGCGCTGGCGCACCGGTCGGCAACCGCCTTGCAGGTGGCCTCGAACAACTGCGGCACCGATGGATGGGGCCTGGGCGTCCTGCTCGAGCAGGGACGCATCGCTCGGGTCGTGGCCTCCTACATCGGGGAGAACAAGGAGTTCGGCCGCCAGTACCTCGCCGGTGAGCTCGAGGTCGAGCTGACCCCGCAAGGCACTCTCGCGGAACGGCTGCGCGCGGCCGGCGCGGGGATACCGGCGTTCTACACGCCGGCCGGGGTCGGCACCTGGGTCGCGGAGGGCGCGATGCCGTGGCGCTACCACCCCGACGGGTCGGTGGCGGTCTCATCGTCGCCGAAGGAAGTGCGGGAGTTCGAGGTCGACGGACAACGCGTCCCCTTCGTCCTCGAACTCTCCCTCGTGTGCGACTTCGGGCTGGTCCGCGCGGCCAAGGGCGACCGGCACGGAAACCTGGTGTTCCACCGCTCGGCGCGCAACTTCAACCCGCTCGCGGCGATGGCCGGACGCACCACCATCGCCGAAGTGGAGGAACTCGTCGAACCCGGCGATATCGACCCCGACGACGTGCACCTGCCCGGCATCTTCGTGCACCGCGTTGTCGAGCTGACGAGCGAGCAGGTCACCGCCAAACACATCGAGAAGCGCACAGTTCGGACGGGCCCATGAGCCTCACCCGTGAGCAGATGGCTGCACGCGCCGCACGCGAGCTGGCCCACGGGTCCTATGTCAACCTCGGCATCGGACTGCCAACGCTGATCCCGAACCACCTTCCGGATGGCGTCGACGTCCTGCTGCACTCGGAGAACGGGTTGCTCGGCGTCGGGCCGTACCCCACCGAGGACGAGGTCGACCCCGACCTCATCAACGCCGGGAAGGAGACGGTGACCGTCCGCGACGGCGCCTCGTTCTTCGACTCCGCAGTCTCGTTCGGGATGATCCGCGGGGGCAAGATCGACACCGCGGTTCTCGGTGCGATGCAGGTGTCGGCCGGCGGCGACATCGCCAACTGGGCCGTTCCCGGCGCGATGGTCAAGGGGATCGGCGGCGCGATGGACCTCGTCCACGGCGCCCGCCGCGTGCTCGTCGTCATGGAACACGTGACCAAGAAGGGCGCGGCCAAGCTCGTCCAGTCTTGCGCACTGCCTTTGACCGGCCGCGGCGTCGTCAGCCGCGTGATCACCGATCTCGCCGTCGTTGACGTGACTTCCGCCGGCTTCGTCCTGCGCGAGCTCGCCCCCGGCGTAGCCGCGGATGAGGTACGCGACCAGACCGACGCCCCCGTCACCGACGGTCTCGCCAGCACCGACGCCTGAGCCGGGGCGGTCGCTGCGGACTGCGCACTGCTGCACAAGAACAACAACCCGAGCTTGTGGGCGCGTGCAGCTCGGCGGCGACCTGATGACGCCGCTGCTTTAGACCGTTTCAACCTCAGTGGGCAGTACAGCTAGAGGCGAGTGGAGACCAATCGGGATCCCTCGACGAGCGACTCGAGGGAGACGTCGCGATGATCCGCTCGCGCCTCCGACCATCGGCCGTCCGACGCTGCAGAGGCCGCCGACTGGGTGCTATTCGAAGACTTCTTCAAGCAGACCGAGGAGGCAGCACCCAGGCCACTGACGCCGTCTGAACGGACGGTGCGCGACGGCCGGTCCTTGCCGGGTGGGGCTGTCGTGGAGCAGTCGGGTAGTCGCTGACTTTCATGCCTTTGCCGGTCGGAATCATGCGTTCTCGGCAGGTACAAGTCGCACCATATAGCCCCACGACAACCGTCGCATGTGGACTCATGTGACCTCTGACCAGCGCCCCCGGCAGGATTCGAACCTGCGACACCCGCTTTAGGAGAGCGGTGCTCTATCCCCTGAGCTACGGGGGCTCGTCGGCAGACTACCGGCTCGTCATGAGCAACTCGTACTGCGCCGGACGTAGTCCGGGTGTCATCACCGGGAGGACGACACCGGTCGGTTCGCGCCACAGACTTCCGGACATGACCCCCACCGAACCGGCGCCGCCCGGCTTCCGGTCTGCGCGCGGGTGGACGTGGCCCGTCGTGATCATGGGCGTCGTCGCGGTGGGCGCCACGATCGCGCTGGTCGTCCCGTACGTGGGCCTCGACGTCGACGCGAGCCGGATCCCGACGACGAGCACGTTGCACTACGCCCTGCTCGTCGCGCACATCGTCACGGCGTCGGTCGCGCTCGTGCTGGGACCGCTGCAGTTCGTGCCGGCCGTCCGTGCACGACGGGCGGTGCACCGCGTCATCGGGCGGTGCTACCTGCTCGTCGGGGTGGTGCCGTCGGCGCTGGTCGGCATCCCGGTCGCGATCCTCTCCGGCAGGTTGCTGACGCAGGTCGGGCTGACCATCCCGTTCCTGGGTTGGCTGGTCACCGCCTGGCTCGCCGTGCGGGCGATCCGCGGCGGCGACGTCGTCGCGCACCACGAGTGGATGATGCGCAACTACGCGCTGACGTTCCTGGCGATCACCGCCCGCGTGCTCGTGCCGGTGATGCTGGTGGTGCAGATCCCGTTCTCCGACGGCGCGGACCCGGCGGCGGGCGTGTCGTCGCTGATCCCGGTCGGTCAGGTGCTCGCGTGGATCGTGAACCTGACGATCGTCGAGGTCCTGATCCGTCGCCGCCGGGTCCGAGCGGGCCTTCCGGCGCGCGCGGCCGTCTGATCACCGGTCGGCGGTCCCGCCACGGTCACGTCGTCAGGGTGCCGGCAACCGGCGCACCCGTGCCGCCTCCCGGGCCAGGTGATCGCGCTCGAGGGTGCTCGTCGCGGATCGTGACGCCTGCGCGTACAGGTCCGCGGCCCGAGCGAGATCGCCGGAGCGTTCGTGCAGGTAAGCGGTCACGGCGGCGTGGCGGGGGAGGTCCGGGTCGAGACCGGAGAGCGCCGCGAGACCGGCCTGCGGCCCGTCGGACTCCCCGACGGCGACGGCGCGGTTGAGCCGCACGACCGGGCTGTCGGTGATGGCCAGCAGCTCGTCGTACCACTCCACGATCTGCACCCAGTCCGTCTCCGCGGTGCTCGGGGCGTCCGCGTGCAGGGCCGCGATCGCCGCCTGGGCCTGGTACTCGCCGAGGCGGTCACGGGCCAGCGCCGTCTGCAGGATCTGCACGCCCTCGGCGATCGCGACGGTGTCCCACAGCGACCGGTCCTGCTCGGCCAGCGGCACCAGGCGTCCGCCCGCGCCGGTGCGAGCCGCGCGTCGTGCGTGATGCAGGAGCATCAGCGCGAGCAGGCCCGCGACCTCCGGCTCGTCGGTCAGCGTCACGAGCTGGCGGGCGATCCGGATCGCCTCGGCCGCGAGGTCGACGTCGCCGCCGTAGCCCTCGTTGAAGACGAGGTAGACGACCCGGAGCACGGTCGCGAGGTCCCCGGGCCTGTCGAGCGACTCCCCGGAGATCTTCTTCTTGGCCCGGCTGATCCGCTGCGCCATGGTCGCCTCTGGCACGAGGTAGGCCTCGGCGATCTGACGGGTGGTCAGGCCACCGACAGCCCGCAGCGTCAGCGCGACGGCCGCCGGGGGCGGCAGCGTGGGGTGCGCGCACAGGAAGTAGAGGCGCAACGTGTCGTCCGCGACGGGCGCCGGGCCGGGCGGCGGCTCGGCGTCCACCGCCAGCTCCCGGCCCCGTCGCGACGACTCGGACCGCACGGCGTCGAGGAACCGGCGCCACGCCGCGGCGACCAGCCAGCCCTTCGGGTCGCGCGGCGGGTCGTCCGGCCACGTCTCGAGCGCCTTGATCAGCGCCTCCTGCACGGCGTCCTCGGCCGACGCGAAGTCCGCTCCGCGCCGGACGAGGACACCGATCACCGCGGGCACCAGCTCCCGCAGCAGGGACTCGTTCACTCGGTCACCGTGGGCGGCGCGGACATGAACGGCCGGACCTCCAGCCACTCGTGGATCGGCTCGCCGCCGGCACCGGGCGCTGCGGACAGCTCCCCGGCCAGCTCCACGGCGCGGTCCCATGACTCCACGTCGATGATCACCCAGCCGGCGATGAGGTCCTTCGTCTCGGCGAACGGGCCGTCGGTGACCGGCGGGCGGCCCTCGCCGTCGAAGCGCACGAACGTGCCGTCGGGAGACAGCCCCTGGGCGTCGACGAACTCGCCGGTCCGCTGGAGACGCTCGTTGAAGTCGAGCATGTACGTGATGTGGGCGTCCACCTCGCCGGGCGTCCAGCGGTCCATCGGCCCGCAGTCGGTCACGGGGGTGGGGCCGCCGCGGTAGTGCTTCAGGAGCAGGTACTTCATCGTCGTTCTCCTCGTGTCGGCGCGGCCCGTCCGGCCGCTCGCACCCCGGGGACGGAGCCGGTGCCGGGTTCTCGACACGTCAGGCATGCCGATCCGAGGGAATTCTGCGACGGCGCCCGGCCGCGAGGAACGGCAGCATCACCAGCGCGACGATCCCGCCGCCGAGGGACAGCTCCGCGTACCCGGAACCGGCCACCACCAGCCCCGACGCCAGCCCGGCTCCCGCCCCGGACAGCGCGATGCCGACGTCGACCGTGCCCTGCGTGCGGGCGCGCCGGGCCAGCGGCACCGCGTCGGTGATCATCGCGGTGCCGCTGACCAGGCCGAGGTTCCAGCCCAGGCCGAGCAGGACCAGCGCGACGGCCAGCAGCGCCGTCGAGTCGTCCGGTGCGACGGCGCCGAGCACGCCGGCCGCGAGCAGCGTGCCACCGGAGGCCGCGGCGACCGGGACGCGACCGACGCGGTCCACGAGCCATCCGGTGACCGGCGACGGCAGGAACATCGCGGCCACGTGCAGGGCGATCACCGCTCCCGCGGCGCCGACGCCGTGCCCGTGCTCGAGGATGTGCACCGGGGTCATGGTCATGATCGCAACCATGACGAGCTGGGTCACGATCATCACGGCGGCGCCCGGCAGGACACTGCCGTCGACGGGCCGCGCGGGTCCGGCGTTCGCGACGACCGGGGACTCGTCGAGCTCACGGGCCCGCTGCAGCGGATCCGGGCGCAGGAACACCCCCAGCACGAGGGCCGCGAGGGCGTAGGCGGCCGCGGCCAGCAGGAACGGCCCGGCCAACGGCCGGATGCCGAGCGCCTCGGCCAGCGAGCCCGTCGCGGCGGTGAGGTTCGGTCCGACGACCCCGCCGAGCGTCGTCGCGACGAGCACGATGCTGACGGCGCGGGCACGGCCGCCCGGCGGCGCGAGGTCGGCGCCCGCGTACCGGGCCTGCAGGTTCGTGGAGGTGCCCGCGCCGTAGACGAGCAGCGCGACGAACAACAGCACGACGTTCGCGGTCACCGCGGTCACCACCACACCCATGGCGCCGACGGCGCCGACGACGTAGCCCAGCGTCAGCCCCGGTCGCCTGCCGCGGGCCTGCGACAGGCGTCCGACCCCGACGGCAGCGGCGGCCGACCCGATCGTGAACAAGGCCGTCGGGACACCGGCGAGTCCGGTGCTGCCCGACAACTCCTGGGCGAGCAGCGCGCCGACGGTGATCCCGGCGGCCAGACCCGCTCCGCTGAGGACCTGCGCCGCGACGAGCACGACAAGGATGCGGCGCTGCTCGGGCGTCGAGGCGGTCACGTACCCGGTATATAGGGCGCGGCCGGGATCCGGGATAGGGAACTCGACCGACGCGCCGGGCAGCGGGTGCGACCTACCGTTCTCCCCATGCCGCAGACCGGGCGCAGAACACACGACGCGTTGTGGTGGGTCGTGTTCCACCAGGGCGCGATGGACTACACGCGGTCGGCAGACGAGCACGACGACGAGAGCGCGACGCGCCTGCTCGACTCGCTCCGCTCGGGGGTCGAACAGGCCCGGCCTACGGTGCCGCCTGCCGCCCCCCGCCGACCACGAGCCAGAGCGCCACGTCGACGAGCATGAGGTTCGACGTGCGCGCGGCGCGGAGCAGGATCTCGAACGCCTGCTCGCCGTCGGTCCGGTGGCGCTCCATGAGGATGCCCTTCGCCTCGCCGAGCACGTCCCGCAGCGCGGCGGTGCGGTCGGAGTCGGCGATCCGCTCCGCTCCGTAGAGGGCGGTCGCGATCTGGCCGGCGAACGCCGTGGCGACCGACCGGGACAGCTCGTCGAAGCCCGCCGGGGACCGCGAGTAGTACGTGACCGCCGACGGGATCGCCCCGTCCGGCGCCACGGCGAACGTGAGCAGGCTGGTGATGCCCTGTTCGGCCGCCGTCGTGGCGAACCGGGGCCAGCGCTCCCGCGCCTGCGCGAAGTCGGCCACCTCGATCACGGTCGTCGCCCCGCCCGCGACGGCGTCCAGGCACGGTCCCTCTCGCAGCAGGGCCTGCAACCGGTCGAGCTCGACGACGTCCGGGCCGGTCGGGGCGTAGGTGTCCAGACCGCCGTCGGGGCTGCGCATGGTCAGCACCACCGCGTCCGCCGCCGGCACGTTGTCCACGGCGGCGCGGGTCAGCTCCGCCAGCCGCTCCTCGACGCCGGGCCCTGCAGGCCGGTCGGCCGGCCGAGCGACCTCGGAAGCACTGCGGGCCAACGCCTCCTCTAACCGGTCGAGCTGCTCCGATGCCACAGCGTGTGCGCTCCTCGCCGTCGTCGCCTGCTCGGTGGTGATGAACATGCATCTGAACTTGCATCACCCTAGTCGTCGAACGAATCGTCCGGACAGGGAGCGAAGCGTTCCACTGCTGTTCCGGATCCGGGACGCGGCGCCCGCGTGAGGCGATCACGCCCCACGGATCGTCGCGACGGCGTCCTCGGCGAGCGCGCGGTGGCCCGGGTGGTCGCGGACGGTGCCCGCGTCCCAGGCGCGGAAGTAGACCCCGCCGCCGATCACGAGGTTCCCGTCCTCGTAGCCGTTGCCGCCCTCGTACAGGTCCTGCAGGTATTGGGCCTGCCCTTCGACGTCCAGGTCGAGCCACCGCGTCGCACCGGCGGCGACCGCGGCACGCCAGTCGTAGGCGTGCCCGGTGGTCTGCGCGACGACCGCGTCCGCCGCGTAGCGCACGCCCAGCCGCCGGTACTGCCAGACGTGGGTGGCCTCGTGGACCAGCAACGAGTTCCGGGTGTCGTCCTTCAGGTAGATCGTCGTGCCCAGCGTGACCGGTCTGCGGTTGAGTCCGAAGATCCCGGCCGCGCGCAGCCCGGCCACGATGCTGATCTCCCCGGGCGGCAGAGCGTCGCCGAAGACCATGCGCAGCAACCGTTCCTGGCCGGCGCTCGGAGGTGCGCCGCGCAGCGCGGGCACGAGCTCCTGCAGGTGCCCGACGGCGCGGCCGCCTCCGACGAGCACCGCGCCCGCGGCGCTGCGGACGAGGCTCACGGGGACTCCATCAGCACGTCGTCGGTGATCCGCCGCCACGGACGGTCGGCCTCGACGGCGTAGGCGAGCTCGAGCAGCGTGCGCTCGTCGCCGATCGTCGAGCACAGGTGGACGCCGACCGGCAGGCCGTTCGCGGCGACGCCCGCGGGCAGCGAGATCGCCGGGGCGCCCGCCACGTTGCAGAGCGGGGTGAACGCGACATAGTCGAGCAGGCGGGCCCGCAGCACGTCGAAATCGGTGGTCGGGCTGAGCCAGCCCAGCTCTGGCGTCACGTGCGCGAGCGTGGGGGAGAGCAGCACGTCGTGGCGGGTGAACTCTTCGGCGTACGTCTCGCGGACCCGGGACAGCCTGCGCAGGAACGCCGGCGTGCGGGCGACGGCGCGGCGGTAGTGGTCGGCGAGCGCGCGGGTGAACGGGTCGAGGCGGCCGGCGTCGAACGTCGGGCCGTGCATCAGCTTCCCGCCGGTGGACACCGTGAACGCCAGCAGCGACCAGTAGTCGAGGAAGTCGTCGACGAACCGGCGGCCGACGCCGGTGGTGGCCGGCAGGACGTCGTGGCCCTGGTCCTGCAACAGACGCGCGACGTCCTCGACGGCGGCCCTGGTGTCCGCGTCGACCTGCGCGCCGGTCGGGGACTCCAGGATCAGGCCGATCCGCAGCCGTCGTGCCGCGGGCCCTTCGACCCGACCGAGCGGCGGGAGGTGCGGGTTGCGCTGCCTGCGGTCGACGGCGGCGAGGAACGCGGCCGTGTCCCGCACCGACCGGGTGATCACGCCGTCGGACACGATGTCGACGGGCATGTGCGCACCGTGCGCGCTCACCGCCGTGCGGCCCCGCGTCGGCTTGAGTCCGACCAGCCCGCACGCCGCGGCCGGGATCCGGATCGAGCCGCCGCCGTCGTTGGCGTGCGCGATCGGCACCACCCCGGACGCCACCAGCGCCGCCGCCCCGCCGGACGACGCCCCGGCCGAGTAGCGGACGTCCCAGGGGTTGCGGGTCGGCTCGGCGTCGGCGAACTCGGTGCTCGCATTCAGGCCGTACTCCGGCAGCCGCGACGTGCCGACGAGATCCAGCCCGGACGCCAGCAGCTGCTCCGTGACGGCCGAGTGCGTGCGGGCCGGGCGCGCGACGTAGGCGGCGCTGCCGTTGCCGCACGACCACCCCCTGACCTCGGTGTTGTCCTTGACGAGCGTCGGGACGCCGGCCAGCGGGCCGCCGCGCTCGCCGTGCACCGGGTCGTCGAAGTGGCGTTCGACTAGCCCGCGCAGGTCCGGGTCGACCTTGTCCGCGCGCAACGCCGCGGCGGTGCGCAGCTCCGCGGCGGACACCTCGCCGCGCCGCAACCGTGCGACGAGCCCGAGAGCGTCGTCGTCGCCCAGGGCGTCGTCGGAGAACGCGTGCACCCTCATGGTCACGATTCTGCCCCCAGCACGCCGGCTTCTCGCGGGCAGAACATCCAGGTCTTCGACTTCTGTCGCGCCGCCGACCAGGGTGGAACCCATGAGCACATACGTCCTGATCCCCGGCATGAACCACGGCGGCTGGTGCTTCGACGACCTGGCGGCGCGTCTGCGTGCGGAGGGCCACACCGTGCACGCGCTGACACTGCCCGGGCTGACAGCCGGGGACGACGTGTCCGGCGTCAACCTGGAGACGCACATCGCGGCCGCCGCATCGGTCGTCGCGGATCTGGAGGACGTGCTGTTGGTCGGACACAGCTACGGCGGCATGATCGTGAGCGGGGTCGCCGACCGGCTGCCCGAGCACGTCGACTCCGTCGTCTACCTGGACGCGTTCGTCCCGCGCGACGGCGAGAACTGCTGGATGCAGGCGAACGACGCCGAGCGCGCCTGGTACACCGACGACGACGGCTCCGGGTTCGCCGTACCGACCCTGCCGTTCTTCGACGAGCGGGCGCTGGCCCACCCGCGCGCCACGCTGATGCAGCGCATCCACCTGAGCGGCGACCTGTCACGCTTCCGCCGCCGGGTCTACCTCTACGCCACCGAGTGGCCCGGCGAGTCACCGATGCGGGCCAGCTACGAGCGTGTCCGCGACGACGCGACGTGGGAGGTGCACGTGCTGTCCTCGGCGCACAACTTCATGCGCGACGTCCCGGAGAAGCTGGCCGCGATCCTGCTGGACCTGGGGTGATACTCCCCGGCGGGGCGGCCGTGCACGGGCGCGGCCTGGTGCGCGACGCGCCACCGGATCGCCGGCCCGACTTCGGGCTGTACCTCGGCACCTGGTGGCTGCGCCGCCGTCGTGGCTCCGGCATCACCTGGCCACACGCGTGGATCACCTGGCCGGACTTCGGTCTGCCGCTGTCGACGATGTCCGCACGTGCCGCGATCGGCGACCTGCACGCGAGAGCGTCCCGTGGCGAGCGCGTCGAGGTCGCCTGCGGTGGTGGGACCGGCCGCACCGGGACCGTCCTCGCATGTCTGGCCACGATGGATGGACTCTCTCCGGAGGACGCGATCACCTGGACGCGGACGCATCACCGGCCGAAGGCCGTCGAGACGCCGTGGCAGCGACGGTGGGTCGACTCGTTCGGTCGATCACGCCTCTAGCGTCGCCGCGTGGTCGGGCACCGCGCGGCCCGGGTCGCGCGGCGGGCGCTCGTAGCCGCCGCCGGGCGGGCGCTCCGGGAGCACGAGGGCCGGCCGTTCCACGCGCTCCCACGGCAGCGTCGCCAGCAGGTGGGCGATCATGTTGATCCGGGCCCGGCGCTTGTCCGCCGACTCGACGACGGTCCACGGCGCGTGGTCGGTGTCCGTGGCGTCGATCATGTCGTCACGGGCCTTCGAGTAGTCGTCCCACCGGCTGATCGACTCCAGGTCCATCGGCGAGAGTTTCCACTGCTTGAGCGGGTTCTCCAGCCGCTCGCGGAAGCGGTTCTCCTGCTCGTCGGCCGACACCGAGAACCAGTACTTGAGCAGCAGGATCCCGTCGTCGACGAGCAGCTTCTCGAAGACCGGGCACTGCTGGAGGAACCGCCGGTACTCGGGCTCGGTGCAGAAGCCCATCACCCGCTCGACGCCTGCGCGGTTGTACCAGCTGCGGTCCATCAGGACGATCTCGCCCGCTGCCGGCAGCTGCTCGACGTAGCGCTGGAAGTACCACTGGGTGCGCTGCCGCTCGGTCGGCGCGGGGAGCGCGACGATCCGGCAGACGCGCGGGTTGAGGTGCTCCGTCACCCGCTTGATCACGCCGCCCTTGCCGGCCGCGTCACGGCCCTCGAACACGACGACGACGCGCGCCCCGGTCGCCTTCACCCACTCCTGGAGCTGGACGAGTTCGCCCTGCAGGCGGAGCAGCTCCTTCTCGTAGGGCCTGCGTTGGAGTCGCGGCGGGGCGTCGGCCATGGCCGACACGGTATTCCCGGTTCGCCCCGATTCACAGCGTGACCAGACGGACAACGTCGTGGCTGGAGATCTCCTCCCGGGCGTCCGTAGCGTGGATTGTTCGCGCCGAAGACGTCGTTCTGTTTCTCAGACTCTTAAGGGGGATCGATGCGCGCCGCGCAGACCCGTACATCACCACCGCTCGCGCTCGCCGCCCTGGCGATCGGCGCGTTCGCGATCGGCACCGGCGAGTTCGTGATCATGGGCTTGCTGCCCGACGTCGCGGGCGGCCTGTCCGTCGACGTGCCGTCGGCCGGGCACCTGATCTCGGCCTACGCGCTCGGCGTCGTGGTCGGTGCGCCGCTGCTGATCGCGGCGTCGAACCGCTTCCCGCGCAAGGCCGTCCTGATCGGACTGATGGCCGCGTACGCGGTGTTCAACGTCGTCTCGGCGCTGGCGCCGAGCTACGACCTCCTGGTCGTCGGACGGTTCATGGCGGGGCTCCCGCACGGCGCGTTCTTCGGGATCGGCGCCGTCGTGGCCGGGAGCCTCGTCGCGCCGGACCGCCGCGCCAGGGCGATGGCCCGGATGTTCGCCGGGCTGACGCTGGCCAACGTGGCCGGTGTGCCGGTGTCCACATTGCTCGGACAGCAGGTCGGGTGGCGCTGGGTGTTCGCCGTGGTCGGCCTGATCGGCGCGCTCGCCGCGACGGCCGTGGCCCTGTACGTCCCGGACGTCCGGCCCGCCGACGGCCCGGTCCGGCTCTCCCGTGAGCTGCGCGCGCTCGGCCGCCGTCCGGTGTGGATGGCACTGCTGGTCGCGACGGTCGGTGGTGCCGGTCTGTTCGCCACGTACAGCTACATCACGCCGATGCTCACCGACGTGGCCGGTTTCAGCCCGACCGAGGTGACCGGACTGCTCGCACTGTTCGGTATCGGCATGACGGTCGGGAACCTGCTCGGGGCCCGGCTGGCCGACTCCGCGACGCTGCCGACGATCTACGGCGGGCTCGCCGCGGAGGCCGTGCTGGCGCTGGTGTTCGTGCCCGCGCTGCAGAACCAGCTCACGACGATCCTGGTGCTCTTCGCGTTCGCGGTCACGACGTTCACCGTGGTCCCGTCCGTGCAACTGCGGATCATCGCGGGGGCCGGGGACGCGCCGAACCTCGCCTCGGGTGCGAACCAGGCGGCGTTCAACGTCGCCAACGCCCTGGGCGCCGCCCTCGGTGGCGTGGCGATCTCCGCAGGCTTCGGCGTCGCGTCGCCGAACGTCGTGGCGGCCGGACTCGCCGTTGCGGGGCTCGCCATCGCCGTCGTCGCCGGCCGGTCGGACCGCCGCGCCGAAGCCCGCGCCTCCGCTCGCGACGCCGATCTGGCCCCCGCCGCGGCCTGACTCCACGCCCGCCGCTCGCGCCGCCCGCCCCCGCCGGGGCCGGCCCATCGCGAACGAAGGGCACCTTCGGGCAATGACATTGCTCGAACGGCACCCTCGTTCGGGAGGGTCGGAGGGTCGGAGGGGTGGCGTTCTCCCGGGGAACGGGTGGTCAGCGGCGGGCCAGGGCCTCGGCGAAGACGTCGGCGATGCCGGCGTAGCCCCGGTCGTTGGGATGGAAGTGGTCCGGCGAGAGCTTGCCGCGCCAGTGGCGGGTACGGGGGTCGCGGAGCTCGGCGAGGACGAGGCCGCGGCGGGCGACGGCGTCGTCGATGATGTCGTTGACCTCGAGCGCCGCCTCGAACGTGCCGGGCTGGTTTCCGACCACGGTGCCGGGCGGGAGCCGGTCGACGAGCTTCGCGTAGCGGTCGCCGATCCCGTCGCGGTGCCGCGGGTTCATCAGGTCGTTCGAGCCGATCAGGCACGTGACCAGGGCAGGTGTCTCGTCGAGGGCGTCCATGGCCGGCAGTTGCCGGTCCAGCACGTCCTCGACGAGGCCGCCGCTGACCGACAGGTTGAGCAGCCGGTACCCCGGCAGGTGGCGGGAGAGCTGCCCGACCCAGCCCTGCTCCGGCGAGCTCGCGCCGATGCCCTGGGCCATCGAGTCGCCGAGCGCGACCCACAGCGGGCCGGTGGCGTCGAGTGCGGCGCGGTTGCGCGTCTGCCAGACGTGCGCGTACGGCTCGACCTGCGACTGCACCCGTCGGATACCGGGCAGGAACCGGCCGGCCAGCGTGATCAGCCGTCCGGGGGGCCGTCCGCTGAGGTTGGAGTAGCCGAACTCGGTCACGATCCCAGTCAAGCAGCGTTCGTGGCCGGACGCTCCTACGGTGATCGCATGAGTGAGAAGCCGACCGTCGCGCTGCTGGGGACCGGGATCATGGGAGCCGGGATGGGGCACAACGTCCTGGCCGCGGGACTTCCGTTGCGCGCGTGGAACCGCAGCCCGGAGAAGGCGGCGCCGCTGGCCGACGCCGGGGCCACCGTCCCGGACGACCCGGCCGACGCGGTCCGCGGCGCGGACGTGGTGGTCACCATGCTCGGCAACGCCGACGACGTGCGCGCCGTCATGGACCAGGCCGCCGACGGGCTGTCCTCCGGGCAGGTGTGGCTGCAGACGACGACCGTCGGGGTGGATCCGACGACCGGGCTGCGGGAGATCGCCGACCGGCACGGTCTGACGTTCCTCGACGCGCCGGTGCTCGGCACCCGCCAGCCAGCCGAGACCGGGCAGCTGACGATGTTCGTGGCCGGCCCGCCCGACGCGCGATCCACCGTGGACCCGGTGCTGGACGCGGTCGGGAGGGCCACGGTCTGGGTCGCGGACACGGCCGAGGATGCGGCAGCGAGCCGGCTCAAGCTCGTCGCGAACAGCTGGGTGCTGGCCGTCACCGCCGCGACCGGCGAGACGATCTCGCTGGCGCAGGGCCTCGGCGTCGACCCGCAGGCGTTCCTGGACGCGATCTCCGGCGGCCCGCTCGACCTGCCGTACCTGCAGGCCAAGGCGTCCGCGATCCTGGGCGACGACTACACGCCGAACTTCACGGTCGACAACGCGGCCAAGGACGCCGGCCTGATCGTCGCGGCGGCCGAGGACGCCGGGATCACGCTCGACGTGGCGCAGGCCGTCGGGGCCCGCCTGCGACGGGCGTCCGAGCGCGGTCACGGCGGCGACGACATGGCGGGCGCGTACTTCGCGTCGTGACGTGGTTCGCCCCGGGGGCTCAGATTTCTCTCAGGGTGATGGGAAAGACTGACGACCATGCGCATTCTGGTCGTCGACGACGACAAGGCGGTGCGGGACTCGCTGCGTCGTTCGCTGGCGTTCAACGGGTACCAGGTCGACCTGGCCGAGGACGGCCAGGCCGCCCTGGACCTGATGATCGACCAGCGACCGGACGCGCTCGTGCTCGACGTGATGATGCCCCGGGTGGACGGGTTGGAGGTCTGCCGGCGGCTGCGCAGTGCGGGCGACGAGCTGCCGATCCTCGTACTGACCGCGCGCGACGCCGTGTCCGACCGGGTGGCCGGACTCGACGCGGGCGCCGACGACTACCTGCCCAAGCCGTTCGCCCTCGAGGAGCTGCTGGCCCGGTTGCGTGCGCTGCTGCGCCGCCGGACGCCGGAGGAGGTCGCCGAGGCGACGGCCGGGCCGGCGCGCACGATGACGTTCGCCGACCTCTCGCTGGACCCGGACACCCGTGAGGTCCGTCGCGGGGAGCGGGCGATCAGCCTCACCCGCACCGAGTTCTCGCTGCTCGAGCTCCTCCTGGCGCACCCGCGCCGGGTGCTCACCCGGGCGCAGATCCTGGAGCAGGTGTGGGGGTACGACTTCCCGACCAGCGGGAACGCGTTGGAGGTCTACGTCGGCTACCTGCGGCGCAAGACCGAGGCCGAGGGCGAGCCCCGCCTGATCCACACCGTGCGCGGGGTCGGTTACGTGCTGCGCGAGTCGCCACCGTGATCGCGTTCCTGCAGCGGGCCGTCCGGGCCGTCCGGCCGAGCCCGGGTCGTGAGTCCGACCGGGAGCGCTTCACCCTCCGGGCCCGGATCGGGGTGCTCGCGGCGCTCGTCGCCGCCGTGATGGTGCTGCTCGTCTCCACGGCCGCGTTCCTGGTCGTCCGCAAGAACCTCAATGACTCGCTCAACGAGAACCTGTACGCCCGCGCGACCGCCGCCGCGCAGACCGAGCTGGCCAGCCCGCAGTTGCTGACGGCCGTCCCGCCGGCCGTGCTCGGAGCCGCCGACCTGCACATCGCCGTGCTCTACGCGTCCGGCATCGCGTCCGTCGCCGACGAGACGTCGGTCCCGCCACTCGGCGAGGAGGAGCTGGCCGTGGCCCGCGGCCAGGCGGAGGACTCGTTCCGCGACGGCTACGTGGACAAGCAGCCCTACCGGGTGGTCGCGGTGCAGGCCGGCCAGGGCCGGGCGCTCGTGATCGCTCAGAAGCTGGACAGCCTGTACACGGTGATGACCCGGCTCGGGACCGCGCTGCCGGTCGTCGGGCTCGGCGGCGTCGTGCTGGCCGGGCTGGCCGGGGTCGCCGTCGCACGCACCGGGCTGCGCCCCGTGCAGCGACTCACCGCGGCGACCGAACGTGTCGCGACCACCGGCGACCTGCGGCCGATCCCGATCAGCGGCTCGGACGAGCTCGCCCGGCTGACCTACAGCTTCAACGCGATGCTCGGCGCGCTCGCGGCGTCCCGCGAACAGCAGCGACGCCTCGTCGCGGACGCCGGGCACGAGCTGCGGACCCCGCTCACGTCGTTGCGGACCAACCTCGAGCTGCTGGCCGCCGCCGACCAGCCGGACGCGCCGTCGTTGCCGCCGCAGGACCGCGCCGAGCTGCTCGTCGACGTCCGGGCACAGGTCGAGGAGCTGTCCCACCTCGTCGGGGACCTGGTGGAGCTGGCGCGCGACGACGCACCGATGATCACGACGGAGGCGCTGGACCTCGGCGAGATCGTCGAGCGTGCGCTGTCCCGGGTCCGGCGTCGCGCCCCTGGTATCGACTTCGACCTCACGACCGTGCGGTGGACGATCGACGGCGACGCCAACGCGCTGGAGCGGGCCGTGCTCAACCTGCTGGACAACGCTGCGAAGTGGAGCCCGCCGGGTGCCCGAGTCCGGGTGACGATGGTCCCGGTGGACGACACCTCGATCGCGATCGAGGTGGCCGATGCCGGTCCGGGCATCGCGGACGCCGACCTCCCGCACGTGTTCGACCGCTTCTACCGGTCCGAGGAGTCGCGGACGATGCCCGGCTCCGGGCTCGGGCTGTCGATCGTCGCCCAGGCGGTCGCGCGACACGGCGGATCGGTCACCGCGGGCCGCGCGCCGGAGGGCGGAGCGCTTCTCGCCCTGCGACTTCCGGGCCGTCACCCGGAAACCGTGCCGAGCCCATAGCCTTGACGCGGCGGGGCGGTGCACGACCCGCCTCACGGCACGAAGCACGACGGCGGACGGTGGACGCATGGCCCAGGACAACCCGCGCGGCGAGCAGGAGACCGGGCAGCCGTCCGACACCAGCGAGCCGACCGGGACGTCGACGTCGTCGGCGGGCAGCGGTGCGGCGGACGGAGCCACGGGCGATGCGGGTGCCGGTGGTGCCGCCGGTGCCGCACCCGATCCCGGCCCGAACCCCTGGGCCCGGCCCGGCTCCGCGTCGGCCGAGCACCGACCGGCCGAGGCCACGACGACCGAGCAGCGACCGACGGACCCCGGCGCGGGCGAGCAGCACCCCGCGAGTCCGGCCGCCGCGGACCCCGCAGGCCCGACGGCGGGGGCCCGGCCGCCGCACCCGCCGTACGCGGGCCAGGGCGCGCCGCAGACGTACGGCCACTACCCGTACGTCCCTTACCCCGGCGCGCAGCAGCCGTACCCGGGTGCACCGCAGTACCCCGGCATGCCGGCCGTGGGTGCGGACCAGCCGACCGCGCAGCACCCGGCCGGGCCGGGTGTGCCCTCCGCAGCGCCGCCGTACCCGCCCGGCTACGGGCCGGGACCGGCACCGGCGCAGGGGCCCACCCGTCGCAACCGCGTCCTCGCCGTGATCGCGATCGGCGCGGTGCTCGCCCTCGTGGCGGGCGGGATCGGCGGCGCGGTCGGGGCCGACATCGCCCGCTCCGGTGGCGGCGACGGCGGCGTGCTCGCCGGGCCGCTCCCGGACGTCGACCCCGACGTGCCGATGACCCCGGTCGAGCAGGTCGCGCAGCGGGTGCTCCCGAGCGTCGTGCAGCTGCGCGTCGAGGGCGGCGCGCTGGCGAGCGGCCAGCTCGGCGAGGGATCCGGCATGGTCGTCAGCCCGGACGGCCTGGTGCTGACGAACAACCACGTCGTCGAGCCCGCCGCGTCCGGAGGCACCCTGCGTGCCGTGTTCCAGGACGGCCGGACCGCGACCGTGCGGATCGTCGGCCGGGACCCGGAGTCGGACATCGCGCTGGTCAAGGCGGACATCACCGGCCTGACCCCGGTCGAGCTGGGCAACTCCGACGGGGTGCGGGTCGGCCAGCAGGTGACGGCGTTCGGGTCGCCGCTCGGGCTCGGTGGCTCCGTGACCACCGGTATCGTGTCCGCGCTCAACCGTGCCGTGAGCGTCGGCGGCGACGAGGGCGGCGCGACGAGGCCCACGGCGTCCAGCACCGTGCTGTCCGCCCTGCAGACCGACGCCGCGATCAACCCGGGCAACTCCGGCGGCCCGCTGGTCGACATGCAGGGCCGCGTGATCGGCATCAACTCGGCGATCGCGACCGCCGGACCGGGCGGGGGATCGATCGGCGTCGGGTTCTCGATCCCCGTGAACCAGGCCAAGCGGATCGCCGACCAGCTGCGGACCACCGGGAAGGCGACCCACGCGATTCTCGGCGTCGAGGTCACCGACGATCCGCAGCAGACCGGTGCCCGGTTGCGGACGGTGACACCGGACGGCGCGGCGGCGCGAGCCGGGCTGAAGCCGGGCGATCTGGTCGTCCGGTTCGGTGACCAGCAGATCACCACCGGGACGGAGCTCCAGGCGGCCGTGCGGTCCCAGCCTCCGGGCGCCGTCGTCGACGTCCAGCTCGCGGATCGCACCGTCCAGGTCACGTTGGGTGAGAAATGACGGGCGGGTACTCTGATCCGTCCCTCATCGTGGCCACCGTCGCACTGTCGTTGACGTGTGAATCGACCGCATGGTGGTCTGGGAGCCGCCCGACCGGTGGTGCCCCACCGACCGGGTGACCAAGGGACGTGCCGGCGCAGGTTCCCCCTCCCTGCGTCGGCACGGCCCGAATCGGCCGCCGAAAACGCCTCGCTAGGGTGGCGGGCATGCAGATGGCGGACCCGCAGATCGGCCGAGCACTCGTCGTGATCGTGGACGACCGGGTGGCCGGTGGCGAGCGATCCGACACCACGGGACCGCTGGTCAGGGAGCTGCTGGAGGAGGCGAACTTCCTGGTCGACGGCGTGGTCTTCGCGCCCGGTGACCTGGTCGCGATCCGCAGCGCGTTGAACACGGCCGTGATCGGCGGCGTCGACCTCGTCGTGACCGTCGGTGGAACCGGGGTGTCACCGCGCGACGTCACGCCGGACGCGACGCAGGGCGTGCTGGACCGCCCCATCCCCGGTATCGCCGAGGCGGTGCGGGCCTCCGGGCTGGCCGCCGGGGCGGTGGACGCGGGGCTGTCCCGCGGGCTGGTCGGTGTGTCCGGCAGCACACTCGTCGTGAACCTGGCGCCGTCGCGTGCCGCGGTGCGGGACGGCATGGCGACGCTGACGCCGCTGGTCCCGCACGTGATCTCGGAGCTGTCCGGGCTGGACGCCTGACCGCCCGGCGGAGGAACCGCCGGGCGGACGCGGCCGGACGGAGCGTCAGGCCGACGGCGGCGGAACCGCGGGCGGCTGGTCCGGGCCGCTCGCCGTGCCCGGCTTCGGGTCCTGGTTCGACGGCTTGTCGCCACCCGGCGGGGGCGGCGGCACGGCGGACGGCCCGTCGTTCGACGGCGTAGTGTCGGCCGGGCGGTGGTCCTGCGGGGACAGCGCGTCCCCGCCGGGCGGCGACGGCGGAACCGCGGACACGCCGCTGCCGTGCGTCCCGGCACCCGGCGCGGGCGGCGGGTTCGTCCCCAGGGCGTCCTGCGCCTTGCCCTTCACGCCGTCGATCTGGTCGGAGTACTTGCCGCCGGTGGCCTTGTCGACCTGCTCGGCGACCTTGTCCAGCGCGGGACCGGCCTGCTCCCTGGCCTTCTCGAACGCCGGGCCCGCCTTCTCCTTGGCCTTCTCCAGAGCCGGACCCGCCTTCTCCAGCGCGTTCTCGGCGGCTTCCTTCGCCTTGTCCAGGAACCCCATCGCGGATCCTTCCTCGCTTCCCGTGTGCAGCGCACGCGTCGTGCGGTGCTGGCGCCCATGTTGGCACCATGTGGGCGTTCGCGTGAGATCGCGGCACGATGGAGGCATGACCGACCTGCCCGATTCCGTGCGCCGCCGCCTCGCCGAGGTGTTCGGCGACGACGCGCCGACCACGCGCGACGAGAGAGCGGACGGCGGGTCCGCCTCCGAGCGCGAGGACGCCGACGACCGCGAGCGCCACCTGCGCGAGGACCGCCCGCCCCACCACGGCTGAGCCGCGACCGAACTCCGCGAGGCAGCGCTCACCTGTGGGCGAAGTAGTGGAAATCCGGTCGAGATGGCACTCACGGTTGTCGCGGACCCACTCGGACAGCCATGAGTGCCATGTCGACCGGTGTGGATCACCTGGGAACGGCCGAGGCGTGCGGGCGGGCCGTCGCCGGACTCGCCGACGGGTCCGTCGAGCGTGTGGTCGATGCCCGCGGTGGCGCGCCCCCTCACCGCAGCGTCACCGCCAGCTCACCGGCCAGCGACGCGGCCGCCACCTCGGTCGCGACGTCCTGCGGGAGCGCGACCAGCACCAGCGGCCCCTCGGTGCCACGACCCGGACCGCCGGGCGCGGTGGCGAGCACGGACAGCACGGTCGCCCGGCCCGCGACCACCCGAGCGCCGCCCGCGCCGTCCCCTGGCGCCACGACGTCGACGACGGTTCCCGGCGCGAGCAGTGCGGCCACCGCCGGATCGGCGGGGCGCAGCGGCACGGCCGCCGCGTCCGGACCACCGGCGCGCACCACGAGTTGCGGACCGATCAGCCGGAGGTCGGTCAGCGCCTCACCGGCGCGAACGGCACCCGCGAGCACCCGCCCGTCGGCGTCCGGGACGGCGTGCAGAGCACCCGCCGGGACCTGGGCGGTCGGCCAGCGCCGCACGGCGAGGTCGGCGGCCGCGACGGTGGAGCCCGGAGCCAGGTCCCGCACGGCGACCAGCACGGACGTCTCGGCCGGCGCGTCCTCCGGTACGAGCAGGAGCGCGACGGCGGCCAGGGTGAGCAGGCCCGCGGCGATCCGGCGGATCAGTGCCGTGCGCGCCCAGTCCGGGCCACGCAGCACGGCGAGCGCCCGCTGCCACCCCGGCGGCGCGAGCGACCGGGCCGGGCGGTCACCCGGGGTCGATGTCCCCACGCCTCGACGGTAGGGGCCGCGGGCGCCGTCCGGACCCGACGATCGTCCGCCTGTGGACGGAGTCGTCAGGTTGTGGACAACTCGGGGGTCAGGAGCTCGCGGCGGCCGCGGAACTGGTGGTCGAGGAGGACCCTGAGGACGACGAACCCGACGACGAACCGGAGGACGCCTTGCTCGAGTCCGACGAGGACGACGACGAGGAGGACGAGTTGCTCTCGGACGACGACGAGCCGGACTCCGACGTGCCCGACTCCGACTTCCCGGAGTCCGACCCGGACCCGTTCACCGAACCGCCACGGCTGTCCGTGCGGTAGAAGCCGCTGCCCTTGAACACGATCCCGACCGAGGAGAACACCTTGCGCAGCTTCCCGCCGCACTCCGGGCACTCCGTGAGTGCGTCGTCGGAGAACGCCTGCACCGCGTCGAAACGGTGGTCACACGCCGTGCATGCGTACTGGTAGGTCGGCACAACATCCTCCGCGGTAACGGACCTGGCACTCGATAGATGCGAGTGCCAAGCATAACCCGTCGGGCTCAGCCGTTGTTCCGCACGGCAACCACTCCGTCGGTGGGCAGCACGACTCGCCCTACCCGGACGTCGTGGTCGTCGGCAGGGACGTGGTCGATCAGCTCGTCGTCGTGCAGGAGGACCGCCAGTGGCGTCGAGGCAGGCACGGCGGGCAGCGTCCGGTCGTAGTAGCCGCCGCCGCGTCCGATCCGCGCACCGCGCCGGTCGACGGCCAGCGCCGGTACCAGCACCAGGCCGGCGTCGGCGACGGCCGCGGTCCCGAGCCGCGGGCCGCCCGGCTCCCGCACGCCGAGCTTGCCCTCGACCAGGCCGTCCGGCCCGTCGTAGCGCGTCCAGTCCAGCGGCCCCGGCTCGGCGGGCACGATCGGCGCGTACACCTCGTGGCCTGCGGCGAGCAGCGCGTCCGGCACGGTCGTCGCACCCGATCCGGTGGCGCCCGGCTCCGGGCCGATCGGGAGGTAGCAGCAGACCGGACCGCGCATGTCGCGAGCGAGATCGAGCACGTGACCGGCCAGTGCGCGGGTCGACGCGGCGCGCTCGTCGTCGGACCGTGCCGAGCGCGCGTCCAGCAGACGGCGCCGCAGCAGGCGCTTCTCGTCCGATAACCCCGGGGTGTCCTCGCGAGCCGTCACGCCCGCAGAGTAACCGCGCAGATAGGCTCGCCGACCATGACGAGCCCCTCGTTCCGCACCGCCGTGGTCCCGGCCGCCGGTCTGGGCACCCGGTTCCTGCCGACGACGAAGGCCGTTCCCAAGGAACTCCTCCCGGTCGTCGACACGCCCGGGATCGAGCTGGTCGCCGCCGAGGCCGCGCAGGCGGGCGCCCAGCGCCTGCTGATCGTGACGTCACCGGGCAAGGAGGCCGTCGCCGAGTACTTCCGGAGCAACTCCGAGCTGGAGAAGGCGCTCGAGGCTCGCGGCAAGGACGACCAGCTCGCGAAGATCCGCAGGGCGCCCGCCCTGATCGAGGCGGACACGGTCTACCAGTACGAACCCAGGGGGCTCGGGCACGCGGTCGCGCAGGCCGGACCCGCACTGGCCGACGACGAGCAGGCCGTCGCCGTGCTGCTGCCGGACGACCTGGTGCTGCCGACGGGTGTGCTGGAGAAGATGTCCGCCGTCCGCGAGCGGTTCGGCGGCAGCGTCCTCTGCGCGTTCGACGTGCCGCTCGACCAGATCTCCGCGTACGGGGTGTTCGAGGTCTCGGACACCGGCGACGAGGACGTGAAGCAGGTCCACGGGATGGTCGAGAAGCCGGAGCCGGAGGACGCGCCGTCCAC
Source organism: Pseudonocardia endophytica (assembly GCF_004339565.1). Classification (GTDB taxonomy): domain Bacteria; phylum Actinomycetota; class Actinomycetes; order Mycobacteriales; family Pseudonocardiaceae; genus Pseudonocardia; species Pseudonocardia endophytica. The sequence goes on along the minus strand of NZ_SMFZ01000001.1, from coordinate 2,777,384 downwards.
GTTCGCCGCGGCCGGCCGCTACCTGCTCGACCGGGCGATCTTCGACGCGCTCGAGCGGATCACCCCGGGCTCCGGCGGCGAGCTGCAGCTCACCGACGCCGTCGCACTGCTGATCTCCGAGGGGCACCCGGTGCACGTCGTCGTGCACCGCGGCGGCCGGCACGACCTCGGCAACCCGGGGGGCTACGTGCGTGCGTTCGTCGACTACGCGCTACAGCATCCCGAGTACGGCGACAGCCTGCGCACCTGGCTCGACGAGCGGCTGAAGGGCTAGCTCGTGCGCACGGTCGACGAGCAGCTGTCGCGGATCATGGACGTCGCGGTGCGGCCCGCCCCGGTGCGGGTCGCGATCGCCGACGCCCAGGGCCTGCGCAGTGCCGAGGAGGTCGTCGCGGCCCGGCCCCTCCCGGTGTTCGACCAGGCCGCGATCGACGGTTACGCCGTGCGCAGCGTGGACGTCGCGGGTGCGGGCTCGACCCAGCCGGCGACGGTCCCCGTCGTCGGCGAGATCGCGGCCGGATCCCGGCAGCCGCTGCGGCTGCAGCCCGGACAGGCCGTCCGGGTCGCGGCCGGGGCGCCGCTGCCTACGCTGGCCGACGCCGTCGCCCCGGTCGGGTGGACCGACGGCGGGTCGGCGCGCGTGCAGGTGCATCGCGGGGTGCCGTCGGCCGGTTTCGTGCGGCGGATCGGTGAGGACGTGCAGTCCGGTGACGTCGCCGTGCGCGAGGGCGATGTCGTCGGCGCCGTGCAGGTGGCGATGCTCGCCGCGGCCGGTCGGGACAAGCTGCTCGTGCACCCGCGCCCGCGGGTCTCGGTCGTCTCGGTCGGCGACGAGCTGGTCGAGGTGTCGCGCTCGGCCGCGTCCGGGCAGGTCGCGGACGTGTGCTCGCACGCGATCGTCGCGGCCGCCCGTGAGGCGGGCGCCGCCACGAACCGGTCGCGCACGGCCGGCGGGAACGCCGCGGAGATCAGGGCTGCCGTCGAGGACCTGCTGCCGGCCAGCGAAGTGATCATCGTCTGTGGCGCGGGCGGTGGTGCGGTGGCCGCGGAGGCCCGCGCCGGACTCGCCGAGCTCGGCGGGATCGACGACACCCGGGTCGCCGTGCACCCGGGATCCGCCCAGGGGTACGGGCGACTCGGGCCGGACGCCGTCCCGGTGTTCCTGTTCCCCTCCCACCCGGCGACGGCGCTCGTCCTGTTCGAGGTGTTCGCACGACCGTTGGTGCGGCTCGCGCTCGGCCTGGAGCCCTACCGCAAGACCGTCACCGCGCGCCTGACCTCGCCGGTCGTCTCGCCGCAGGGACGGCGCTCGTACCTGCCGGCGCGGCTGCTGCGCGAGGAGGGAGGCGGCGAGTACCTGGCCCAGCCGTTGGGCTCGTCGGGCCGGCAGATGCTCGCCGTGCTGGCCGAGGTGAACGCCCTGGCGATCGTCGGTGAGGACACGGCGGAGCTGACCGTCGGCGAGCAGGTCGAGCTCCTGCCCCGTGGACGTGCGTGACCCGGAGCCTCTCGGGGGGCATCCGGGCTGGCCGAGCCGGCTCGGGCCGCTGCGGACACCGGCGGGGGAGGTGGCGCTGCGCCCCGTCCGGCTCGGTGACGCGCGCGCCTGGTCGGCGATCCGGATCCGCGACGAGCAGTACCTGACGCCGTGGGAGCCCACCCCCTACGGCGGGTGGGCCCGGCGCAACAGCGCGGTCGAGTGGCCGGGCCGCTGGTACCTGTTGCGCGCGGCTGCCCGCCGGGGCAGCACGCTGCCGTACGCGATCACCGTCGACGGACGGCTGGCCGGGCACGTCATGGTCGGCAACGTCGTCCGCGAGCCGCTGCTGTCCGGCTACGTCGGCTACTGGTGCGACAGCAGGCTCTCCGGCAAGGGCGTGACGACGGCGGCCGTCGCACTCGTCGTCGACCACTGCTTCCGTGCCGTGCGCCTGCACCGGCTCGAGGCCACCGTCCGCCCGGAGAACGTCGCCAGCCTGCGTGTGCTGGCCAAGCTGGGCTTCCGCCACGAGGGCGTGCTGCTGCGCTACCTCGACGTGGACGGCGCCTGGCGCGACCACCACAGCTACGCGATCACGGCCGAGGAACTCCCGGCCGGTGGGCTGGCCGGACGGCTCGTCCGGCAGGGCCGCGCCTCTCACTAGTCTGGTGGGCATGTCCGTACGGTTCGTCAAGGGGCACGGCACCGAGAACGACTTCGTGCTGGTCCCGGACCCGCACGACGAGCTGGACATCGGTCCGGACGCGGTCCGCGCGATCTGCGACCGGCGGGCCGGGATCGGCGGCGACGGCCTGATCCGGGTGGCCACGGCTCCGTCCGGCGGCTGGTTCATGGACTACCGCAACTCCGACGGGTCGCTGGCCGAGATGTGCGGCAACGGCGTGCGCGTGTTCGCCCGCTACCTCGTGGACTCCGGCCTGGAGTCGAGACGCGAGTTCGTCGTGCACACCCGCGCTGGTGAGCGCGCGGTGACCGTCGCCGACGACCTGGTCACCGTCGAGATGGGACGCGCCGCGCTCGGCGTCCGGTCGACCGCGACGGTCACCGGCACGACGCTGGACGGGACGGCCGTCGACGTCGGGAACCCGCATCTGGTGTGCCCGGTGGACGACGTGGACGCGCTCGACCTCTCCACGGCGCCCGGCTTCGACGCGGCCGTGTTCCCGCACGGCGTGAACGTCGAGTTCGTGACGCGCACGGCGCCGGACGCGGTCCGGTTCCGGGTGTTCGAGCGCGGGTCGGGGGAGACGCGCTCCTGCGGCACCGGGATCGTCGCCGCGGCTGCCGCGACGCTGGACGGCGGGACCGGCACCGTGACCGTCGACACGCCGGGTGGCCGTACCTGGGCGACGATCACCGACACCGGTGCGACGCTCTGTGGCCCGGCGGTGCTCGTCGCGTCCGGGGAGATCGACGACCGCTGGCTCGCGCCGCTCCTCCCGACCCGCGTCTGACTCGTCGCGACCGGGCGCGCCCGATCGCGGCACCGGGAGCCGACCCGACCGGTGCACGGGCCCGCCACACGTGACCCAGGGCGTCGTAGGTCACCCACGCGGACCTCACTCTTCCCGCGAATCACCGTCCGTCCGGGCGACACCCGGCGCGTCGCGCCCAGGTGGCGGCGTGTCCGCGAACTACGGTGACGGGGTGTGACCTGCTGTCGGGGGCGGTCACGTGTGGACTGCGCCGGTCGGGAGGAGGCAGCCCCATGCCCAGCTCGCTGATCTTCGCGGGCCTGGTCGTGCTGTGGCTGCTGATTCTGGTGCCGGCCGTCGCCCGGCGGCAGCAGGAGGTCGCGCGGCTGAGCCCGGCCGTGCTGTCCGGGCGCGTGCTGGAGCGGCCGATGCGGCATCGAATCCCGGAGGTGGACATGACGGAACGGCGCGACGACGGCGGCGCGACGACGGTGGGGGAGCTCGCCCGGCAACGCGACGACGTGCCGTCACCGCGGGAGGGTGACGAGGTCGACGAGGCGGGGGACCGCCCCGTCGACGAGCGCGACTGGTACGGCCCCGAGGCCGGACGCGACGGCGACGTGGACTCCGAGCGCGAGACGGGGAGCCAGGACGACGAGCGCGAGGACGGGGAGTTCGACGACGAACTGGACCGCGAGCTCGACCGCGACGAGATCGACCGGGAGATCGACCGGGAGGACGGCCGCCGAGAGGCACCTGCAGTCAGGAGCTACCGCCCCGGCCGCGGGGGGTTCGACCCGGAGGCGGCCGCCGCGACGGCCCACGCCAAGTACGCGTTCCGCCAGCGGCTGGTGCTCGCGTTGCTCGTGCTCCTGCTCGGCGCCGCAGCCTGCGCGCTGCTCGTCTCCGACGTGTTCTGGTGGGTCGCGGGCGGCATCGGCCTCGCGCTGGCCGGCTACCTCACCTACCTGCGCCGCCAGGTCCGGTTCGAGGAGGACATCCGCACCCGGCGCACCCAGCGCCTGAACGGTCCCCGCCGCCCGGTCGAGGTCGACGGGTTCGACGACGCGGAGTTCGACGGCCGCGATGTCGACGACCGCGCTGACGACGACCGCGCCGACGACGCCGAGGACGTCGACGACGAGGACACCCGGCGCGACGACCGGCGGGAGGGGCAGCGCGCCACCGGGACCGCTGTCGAGGACGACGCGACCGACGACGAGGACTGGACCGCCGACGACGATCAGACCGGCCGCATCCGCGGCACCGGCGAGCCCCTCGGCGTCCTGCCCGCCCGCTGCCGGACCGTCGACGGTCCGGAGAGCACCGAGCACGCGTCGTCGCTCCCGCGGATCAGTGCGGCCCCGACACCGCCGATCCCGTCCGGCACGTCGCTGGTCGACGTGGACGACGAGGACGAGCTCGACGCCGCCGTCGGGGCGACCGACCACCGCCCGGCGGTCGGCGAGTAGGCCCTGATATGGTTCTCACGTCCGCCTGACGGCGGACTCCGGGGCTGTAGCGCAGTTGGTAGCGCGTCTCGTTCGCATCGAGAAGGTCAGGGGTTCGATTCCCCTCAGCTCCACTCCGCGCACAAGGCTCGAGCCCTTGCCAATGGAGTCGTTCGCCGGGGTCGGCCTTATCCTTGTTCTGAGCCCGGTTGAGCGCGTTGGCGTAATGGGCTTGCAGCAGTCGTTCTCGTCCGTGCTGTATCCGTTGGCGGCGCGCTCGGGTATCTCACGGAGTCCGACCTCGTCGGCTGTTCCCTGCCAGTTCGGGCCAGTTGTCCGTGTCCCGAAGCCACTGCGCGGCCCCTTTCAGCCCGTGATCCCGTGATAGACCAATCCTGCCGAGTTGTACACGATGTGCACGGCGATCGCGGGCCACATCGATCCTGACACTCGCAAGAGGACGCCGGCCGCGACGCCGACGACGAACGCGACGGGCATCACAGCGTTGACACCGTGGGCGACGGCGAAGATCGCGGCGCTCACGAGAACTCCCACCCAGGGACCCCACCGGAAGAGGAAATTGGCAAGGAGGCCCCGGAACAGCAGTTCTTCGCCGATCGGAGACAGGATTCCTCCGAGGAAGACCGTGACAGCGAGCGACAGCAGGCTCAGCTGGGTCGCTTCCCGGTAGGTTTGCTGGACAGCCTCAGAGCCGGGGAACAGCGGATCGAGAAGCCAGGACACGGGCCAGCTGAGGGAGAAGCACGCACTACCGGCCCCCGCGCCGGCAAGAATCCAGACGGAGCGGACTCGGTGAAACCCGAACGGGCCAAGACGGCGGATCCGTACGAGGACCGCAGCGAGGAAGCCCCCGGCAGGGGCGGCCGCCGACTCGATGAATGCGACATGTCCGGCAGACAGAGGTCCGTCCTCGGGTACGAGATAGCCGACGATTCCGCCCACCAGGTATAAGCCGACGGCGACGACGAGTCCAACGACAAGTTCGAGCCACCCGGGCCGGCTAACACGCGGTCTTGCCTGCGGCGCGGTGTTCGCGATCTCCATGCGACGAGCTTCTCCTGTGCCGCAGGGGCAGGGTCAAGGCCGGCTCCCAGCTGCGATTCGGTGTGTGGCACCGAGGAGGCGTGGCCTCGAACATCTCGCGCCCGACCGTTCTTCACACGCCCTGCACCGCTTCACGACAAGGTCGGACGAGCGCTGCATCCTCGAGCGACGTCCGTCGCGACCTCGTCCGCGCCACCGGCGGATCCGCCGCCGCCACTGCCTGAGGTCCCGTCCCCTGGTCCGTGTCCGGGTTCAGATGATGTGGGGCGGATCGGTCCGCGCCGGTCGCCTGCCGTGGGTCAGGCGGCGGAGCACCACCTCGGCGGGGCCGCGTCGACCCGCCTGGTCGAGGATCGCGGAGACGGCGATCCCGAGTAACCAGGTTGCGACGCCGAGCAGCGACGCCTGCCAGACCGTCAGGTCGGCGCCCAGACCGAGCGACCACGCGGGCAGCAGGGCACAGAAGACCGCGGACTGGCCCAGGTAGTTCGACAACGACCGACGGCCGGTGGCGAGCAGCACCTGTGGAGCCGCACGCGTCGCGAGCAGGCCGAACAGCGCGCCGAACCCGACGCCACCCGCGAGACCGCCGGCCTGGTGCAGCACCCCGGAGAGCAGGGCCGGTCCGATCGCCGGCTGCCACCATCCCGCGGCCGCGAGCGCGAGCGGCAGCCCGGTGACCGCCGCGACGGAGATCCCGGCGACGGCGGTCCGGAGCAGGAGCGGGCGGTACCGGCCGGGCTCGTCGAGAACGCCGCGGCGGGCCGCGAGGGCACCGAGGGCGAGCATCCCGACCGTGGTGAGCACCGAGACAACCGTGCTGCCCAGCCACTCGGCCAGGCGCAGAAGGAACGCCGTGGCCGGTTCGGCCACCGTCATGCTGGGCCAGGCGGGACCGGAGGGCAGGCCCGACGTGACCCCGACCGCGCCGGTGACCAGCAGCCCGGCGAGCGCGATCACCCGCAGGGTGCGCTCGGAGCCGCGCACCAGGACCCCGGCGAACAGGAGCAGCAGCAGGCCGTAGGCGCCGACGATGTCCGCGGAGAACAGCAGCACGCCGTGCGACGCACCGATCGCGATCATCCAGGCCCCGCGGCGGCGCAGGATCCCTACGGCTCGGCCCGGTTCCCGCCCTCGTGCGGACTGGACGGCGCCGTAGCCGACGAGCATCGCGAACAGCGGATAGGCCCGCCCGTCGACGAACAGCAGCTGGAACACGGCGACGATCTGATCGACCAGGCCCAGATCCGCCGGGTAGCCGCGCGGCCCGGCAGAGCCGTAGAGGTAGAGATGGACGTTCGCGAGCGCGATCATCAGCAGCATCGCGCCGCGGGCGAGGTCGGGCGCGACGGCCCGGGCGGTCGGTGTACCGGCGACGGTGCTCATGCCGGCCCGCTCGCGTGGTGCACCGGTGCGCCTACGCCGGTCGGTGTCCTGTCCATCTCGTCCTCCTCCTCGGGCCGACGCAGCGCTCGCGTCCGGCGGGTGCTCCCCGGTGGCGGCCGGGGAGATGTGCGGCGACCGTGGCTGGTGATCGACCGCGGCCGGAGTGAACGGTGTGCCGTCGGGGCAGGGTCAAGGCGACGGTGACGCGGCCGTCGACACCCTTGCCTGTGCCCCGACGGCATGGTCTGTACTGGCACGGATGCGCACCCTGTGGCGGCGCGCCGTGAAGCCCGAGGACGAGAGCGGGGGACGACGTGGCGTGGAGCACCCGTGAGCTCGCCGAGCTCGCCGGCACGACGGTGAAGGCGGTGCGCCACTACCACCAGGTCGGGGTGCTCGACGAGCCCGAACGCGAGCCGAACGGCTACAAGCAGTACCGGACGTCCCACCTCGTCCGACTTCTCCAGGTCACGCGCCTGCGCGCGCTCGGGATCCCGCTCAAGGAGATCCGCGCCGCGGTGCATCCGGAGGAGGCACTCCGCGCGGTCCATGACGAGCTGGGCGCGACGATCGAGCGGCTGCAACGCATGCGCGCCGAGATGGCGGTGATCCTGGAGCATCGGGTGCCGCTGGACACCCCGTCGGCGTTCGGTGCGGTGTCCGGTGATCTGGGACCACGCGACCGGGCGCTGCTCACCGTGTTCTCGCGGGTGTGGGAGGACGAGTCCCTCGGTGACCTGAGTGCGCTCGCTGCGGAATCCCGGGAGTACGAGGCGGAGTTCGAGGTGCTCCCGGAGGACGCGGACGAGGGGACGATCGAGGCGCTGGCCGTGCGGGTGGCCGCGGCGGTCCGTGAGGATCACGCGAGATTCCCGTGGTTGCGTGATCCGGGATCCAGGTCGCCGCGGGGCAAGCGCACCGCGGACACGGTGGTCGCCCAGGCGTTCGCCGAGAACTACCACGCCGCCCAGATCAGGGTTCTGGCCCGGGCGAGCGAACTCGTCGGGCGGCGAGCAGCACCGTGAAGCCCTCGCGTGCGAGCCCACGGGTGATCGCGAGGCGGCCCGGCAGCCCGGGCGGGCAACTCACCTCCACACGTCGATCGTGATCACGGGCAGGCGTTCGCTGTAGGTCTCCTCGTCCACCAGCGCGCGAAGGTCCGCGTCGAACTCGTCGAAGCGGTCTCCGAACAGGTGCGGGGCGGCGTTCGACAGTGAGTAGACCGACGCCCGCACTTCCTCCGCCGAGCGGGTCACGGTGCGTTCCGGCAGCTCGTGGCGCTCCGGACCGTGGAAGCCGGCAGCGCGGTAGATCGTCTCCTCCTGCCTCGGGGCGTACGTCTCGGGACGCACCGAGCGTCCGGCCCGTCGTCGCTCACCGAGGTAGCGCCGGATCAGCGCGCCGATCTCGGCCCGGGGTGGTTGCGGGTGCGGCATCCGGACGGACGTGGGATCGCCCTCGTGGGTCGTGGCGTGGACGTGCACGAGCGCACCGCCGTCGGCGAGCATCGAGCGGACCGCCGCGGCGACCCGGGGCCGGTCCGTCCAGTGGAACGACTGCGCGAACGTGACCACGGTCGGCGTGGGCAGGTCGGCGGGCAGGGACTCGGCACGCAGGTGCCGCCAGGTCACGTTCCGGACGCCCAGGTCGGAGGCTTGACCGGCGGCCACGGCGAGCATCTCCGCGTCGGCGTCGACGCCCACCACCGAGTCGAACAACGGCGCCAGCAGCAGCGTCAGCGAGCCGGGCCCGCACCCGACGTCGAGCAGGCGGCCGGTCCCGTCGGTCGGAAGGGCTCGTGCCAGGACGGAGGCGAGTCCCGGCGGGTACGGGACCCGGCCGGTCACGTAGTACGCGGCGCTCCCGGCGTAGAGCGTGGGGTCCCAGGTCCACCCGTCGGAGGTCATTCCGGCATCCTCGACCCCGTGGGCGGGTGGAACGAGATGCGGGAGCGCGTCGTGCTGTGGGAGGACGACGCGGTGTTGGCCGTCGACAAGCCGTACGGCCTGTCCGTGATGGGCGAGCGCCACGACACCGACCTGATCACGATGGCCGCCGACGACGGCGAGTCGCTGCAGTGGGTGAACCGGATCGACAAGGTCACGTCCGGCGTCGTGCTGCTGGCCAAGACGAAGGCCGCGCACGCGGAGCTGACCCGCCGGTTCGCGAAGCGCACCGTGGACAAGTCCTACCTCGCGATCTGCCGTCCCGGCGGGTTCGCGACCGAGGCGACGATCGACCTGCCGCTGCTGACCGCCGGCAGCGGGCGGGTGCGGGTCGCGGCGGAGCGCGGCGACATCCGGTTCGACGAGGCCGCGGCGCGCTGGCATGCCGACGGTGACCTGTTGCCGCGCAAGAACTACCCGTCCACGACGGAGTGCAGGGCGCTGTGGGACGACGGGGACGACGTCGTCGTGCTCGCGCATCCGGTGACCGGACGCCGACACCAGATCCGCGTGCACCTGGCCTGGGTCGGGCACACGATCGTCGGAGACCCGTTGTTCCGTCCGAAGAGCGCGCCACCCGCCCCGCGCTGCCACCTGCACTCGCTGGCGCTGTCCCTGGACGGTCCGAACGGCCGGATCGACGTGCGCGCCGAGCCGGACGCCGGGTTCTGGGACCCGGTCGCGGGCCGGCTCGACCCCCGAGAACTGCTTCAGGCCGTCTGACTGAGCGTCCCGGCCAGCCCGACCGCGACGGCCAGCACCAGCACCTCGACCCCGGCCCACGTCAGCACCGGCGTGCGACCGGTGTGCAGGCGACGGCGGGTGAGCCCGCCGAGGACCCCGGCGGCGAGCAGGCACCCGGCCTTGGCGAACAGCAGTGCGCCGTACGGGCTCGCCAGCTCGGAGACGGCGTCGATCCGGGCGGTGGCGGCGACCACGCCGGTCACGGCCAGCACCGTGATGCAGACAACGGCCAGCCGGGAGAAACGGGGGAGCGCCGAGACCAGCACGTCGCGCTGGCCGGCGACGACGAGCATCGCGGCCAGCCCGCCGACCCACAGCGCCGCGGCGGGCGCGTGCAGGACCACCGCGACGATCGCCGGCACCTCACCGGACCCGGTGGCGTGGCCGGTCGCGGCCGGTCCGGCGAGCCCGGCGAGTGCGAGCACCAGCGTCAGCCACGCCGGGCCGGGTCCCTGCCACTCGCCCAGCGGGCCGGCGATCGAGCAGCCGAGCACGAGGGCGGCCGCGGTGACGCCCGCGACGAGCCCGGTCCCGGCGGACGGTCCGGTGACGAACGCGACCAGGTCCGGCGGCTGCACCTCGGTGACCGGTTTGCCGAGGACCAGCGCCGTGCGGAACACGAGGTCGAGGAGGCCCGCGCCCAGCCAGACCGTCGCGGCCCCGCGCAGGACCGGTGCCGCGGCCGCGGCGTGCCCCGGCGCGAGCAGCGCGAGGAGCACGGCGCCCACGCAGGCGACGCCCGCGACGTCCATCGCGCCCCGGGTGAGCGTCGCCGCCAGGACGGCGGGCATTCCGCCGGTGAGGCCACCGGTCGCGCCGGCGGCGAGCACGGCACTGCCGAGTGCGACGGCGGCCCACCCCAGCGGGGCCGCGCGGCCCGCCGGGCGGTCGGCCGCCTCCGGGGTGGCCGACGCCCCGACCGCCCCCTCGGTCACGTCCGGTTGCGCCGCAGGGCGAGCGCGGCGCCGCCGAGCACGACCACGACGGCACCGACGATCCACGGCCAGACCGGCGCGCCGCCGTCGTCGGAGGCGGCGGCCGTCGGTGCGGGAGCGGGCTGTGCCGACGGCGCCGACGCGGCCGGGGACGCGGCCGCTGCGGCCGGACCGGGGGTGGTCAGCGTGAACGGCACGATCCCGCTGATCGGGTGGCCGTCGTCGGACGTCACCCGGTAGGTGATCGTGTAGCCGCCCGCTGCGCCGAGCGGCTTGAGCGGCACCCGCAGCGTCGGACCGGATCCGGTCGCCGGGCCGGCCTCGTAGCGGGTTCCGCCGGGACCGGAGACGGAGATCGTGGCCAGGTTCGGTGCGACCGCCTCGCTGAACGTGAGGGTCACCGCGCCAGGGGCCTTCGCGACCGACGCGCCTTCGGCCGGGTCGCTGCTCTCCAGCTCGGCGTGCGCCCAGGCGGGCGCGCTGCCGAGGACGAGCGCGACGGCGGTCACGACGCAGAGCGTCGCGGCCCGCAGGACACGGGGCAGGAGAGCGGTCACACGGCAGTGGTCGTCGGCACGCACGGTGGGGTTCCCGGCGCGAACCATCCGGACGGCGCGACGCCGCGGCCCTCGGCAAGGCGCGGGGCGTACTGGTCGAAGAACACTCGCGACGTCAGCTCGCGGCGGCTGCGCACGCCGACCTTCGCGAACACCGCCTTCAGGTGGTCCTGCACGGTGTACGAGGACAGGTGCAGCGCGGTCGCGATCTCCGCCGTCCCGTGCCCCTGCAGCACCATCCGGACGACGTCCTGCTCGCGTGGGGTGAGCCCGAACGCGGCCACCACCAGCGGCACGATCTCCGGCGGCCGCGCCTCCTCGATGGTCACGACGACGTCGGTGCCGGACCCGTCGCGCGACGCCATCGGCGACGCGTGCGCCACCACCCACTGCCCCGATCGGGTGCGCAGGCGGGTCCGCGGCAGCTGGTGGGAGCGTCCTGACGCGTACCGGCGAGCCGCCCCGACGAGCGCGACCAGCGAGAACGGCATGGGGCCGTTCTCCGTCGCACCGAGGTCGAGCAGCCGCGCCGTCGCGCCCGCCCCGGCCTGCACGACCTCGCCCGCGTGGTCCACGACGAGCACCGCCGGCCCGTCCGGACCCGTCACGGTGTCCACGGCACCCGCGACGAGCCCGCCGCGCAGGCCGCGCCCGAACAGCGGGCCCACCGAGCTGGCGAAGTCCATCTCGGCCGGTGTGAACCGGCCGCTCCCGTCGCGGAACAGCGCGATGAAGCCCCACGTGGCGCCGTCCGCGGGCGCGGACACCCGCAGCTCGTCGCCGAAGTCGTAGCAGGGCGTGAAGAACTCGTGGAACCGCGGCAGGCGGGATGGCTCGCCGCCGGTCTCGGCCGCCGCCGTCGTCACCCCGCCCGGGCGGCGGGTGACGTCGGTGAACGAGTACTGGTTGTCCACCACGTACTCCTGGTGGGCCCAGATGTCGTCCTCGTTGTTCGTCAGCCCGCCCCACTTCACGGTGCCGGTGACGAGCTCGGTCGCCGGGTCCGCGGTGGCCAGGCACGCGGCCGAGAACGGCAGCGCGCCGCGCAGGATCTCGATCGCCCCGGTGGCGAACGCGGGCGTGTCCAGCCCGGCCGACGCCAGTGCCTCGAGGCGGGTCCTGGCGCGCTCTGCGGTGGTCGCGGTCACCCCCCGATTTTCGCGGCGGGGTTACCGGCCGGTCATACCCGAACTTGATGAACCGATCCGACGAATCCGCAGCTCAGAGCCCTATCCCAGATTTCTGGGGGGCATCTCCCCAGAACGCTGGGATGGGTCCGGACGACTCCGCGGACCAGAGTTCCAGCCATGACGACGGGCACACGGACCCGCCGACCACCCGGAACCACGGAGCCCACCATGACCACGATCCTTCCCCCCGACGAGACCCTGTCCACCGTCGTCGGCCCGGTGTTCCGGGCGACCGACGAGGGCTACACCGAGGAGGTCATGGGCTTCAACGTCGCCTACATGCCCTCCCCGAGCCTGGTGGTCGGTGCGACGTGCGACACGGACGTCGCGGCCGCCGTCCGGTACGCCACGGAGCTCGGCCTCCCGGTCGCCGTGCAGTCGACCGGCCACGGCCTGCTCAGCGACCTGAACGGCGCCGTGCTCGTGTCCACCCGCCGGATGACCGGCTGCACCGTCGACCCGGTCGCCCGCACGGCGCGGGTGCAGGCCGGGGTCCGGTGGCGCGAGGTCATCGACGCCGCCGCCCCGTACGGCCTGGCGCCGCTGAACGGCTCGTCGTCGACGGTCGGGGTCGTCGGCTACACGACCGGCGGCGGCCTCGGACCGATGGCCCGCCGGCACGGCTTCGCCGCCGACCACGTGCTGTCCGCGACGGTCGTCACCGGCGACGGCGAGATCCGCACCGTCGACGCGGAGCGCGACCCGGACCTGTTCTGGGCCGTGCGCGGCGGTAAGGGCACCGTCGGCATCGTCACCGAGATCGAGTTCGAGCTCGTCGAGCAGCCGCGGTTCTACGGCGGCGGCATCTTCTTCCCGGGTGAGGCGGCGCCCGAGCTGCTGCACGCCTGGCGGGAGTGGGCGCCCACCCTGCCCGAGGACACGACGACGTCGGTGGCACTGCTTGCGCTTCCCCCCGACCCGCAGCTGCCGCCGCCGCTGCAGGGCCGGTTCGTCACCCACCTGCGGTTCACCCACCTCGGGTCGGCCGACGAGGGCGCCGAGCTGATCGCCCCGATGCGCGCCGTCGCCGAGCCGATCATGGATCTGGTCGACGAGATGCCGTACGCGGCCGTGGACGCCGTGCACATGGACCCGCAGTCGCCGATGCCGTGCTGGGACAGGGGGACGACGCTGTCCTCGCTGCCCGCCGAGGCGGTCGAGGAGATCCTCGCCGAGGCCGGGCCGGACTCGTCGAGCCCGCTGGTGCTCGTCGAGCTGCGCCTGATGGGCGGGGCGATCGCGCGGGCGCCGCGGGTCCCGAACGCGGTCGCCGGGCGCGACGCGGCGTTCTCGCTGTACTGCCTCGGCGTGCCCGCCGGTCCGGACGCGGCCGTGCAGGTGCCGGCCCGGTGCTCGTCGCTGGTCGAGTCGCTCGCGCCGTGGGCGGCCGGCGGGCTGGTCAACTTCTACGGCCAGGCCGGTCCGGCGCGGCTCGGGTCGCTGTGGTCGGACGCCGACCGGGCCCGGCTGCTGGACACCAAGCGGCGCTACGACCCGGCGGGCGTGTTCCGCACGAACGTGGTGATCGGCTGACTCCGCTGGTCCGGCAGCACCGGCGCCGGCGCGGGCCTCCACAACCAGGCCCGGGTCGGCGCCACGGCGTGGTCGAGGACGGTCAGCAGCTCGGCCTCGGTGTCCCGGCCAGGGTCGGCACGCAGCCGGTCGGCGTAGGCGGCGACGGCGCGGTGCGCCTCGTGGCGTTCCCGGTCGAAGCGACGGTCGACGACGGCCTGCAGCCGCCGTCGCAGCGGACCCACCAGGGACACCGCCGCCAGCGTGGCCGCCGCGACGCCGAGCGAGCCGGCCGCGTCGGGCACCAGCACCGATGCCGCCGCGACGACGGCGACGTAGACCGCGACCACCGCGCCGGTCAGCAGCGCGTAGGACACGGTGCGGCTGACCAGGCGGTCGATGTCGTAGAGCCGGTAGCGCAGCACGGCGACCGCGATCACGACCGGCAGCAGCGGCAGGGTCAGGCCGGTGCCGATCTGGACGACGTCCGGCCACGGCGCTGCGGTGATCAGGCCGCGGCCGACGGCCTGGGACAGCAGCACGGACGTCGCGAGCACCACGCCGTACCACCCGAGCCAGCGCAGCTGGGCCCGCTGCTCCGGGCCGCTCGCCCGGTAGCGCAGGACGGTGACGGACGCGGCGAGCACGAACACCACGCTCGTCGCGACCTGCAGCGGGACGGCGGCGACCTCCGCGACCGGGGTCAGCACCGGCACCGGAGGGACCGGGGACGCGACGGTCGGGTAGTCGACCAGCATCCCGGAGTGGAACGGCAGCACGACGACGATCGCGCCGGCCACCGCCGTCGCCACCGCCAGCACCACCCGCCCGAACCGGCCGGGCACGCGGCCGTCCGGGAACAGCACGAGTGTCGCCCAGACGCCCCAGAGCAGCGGGGCCCACGCGAAGTCGTCGACCCAGGCCGCCCACTGCCCGAGCGGCACGGCCTGCCCGTACATGTACGTGGTGCCGACCGTGCTGGCCAGCGTCTCGACGGCGAGCACGCCCCCGGTCCCGACGAGCACCCAGCCGATCCGGTGCCCCGCGCCACGCAGCACGATCAGCGTGCCCAGCGCCACGAACAGCAGCGACGTGTTGAACAGCACCCCGCCGCTGATCGCCTCGGCGGGGGAGGCCCCGACGAGCGGCCGCCCGACGCGGACGACGACCGTCAGGACCGAGCACACCATGGCCAGCGCCAGCACGGCGAGGCAGACGGCGGTGGCGCGGCGCCGCGTCACGTCCGCCCCTGCGTCGGCGTCGGTGTCGGGGTCCAGAGGAACGCCCGCTCCGGGGCGACGGTGCGCTCCAGCACGTCGTGGATGTCGGCCTCGCGGAACGTCTCGGTCGTCCGCAGGCGCTCGGCGTAGCCGGCGACGGTCCGGTGCGCGTCGTAGCGTGCGCGGTCGAAGCGCCGGTCGACGACGTCCTGCAGCCGCCGTCGCAGCGGCCGCACCACCGAGACGGCGAGCAGCGTCGCCGCCGCCACACCGAGCTGCCCGGCGTCGTCGTGCAGCAGCGCCGACGTGCCGGCGACGACGCCGACGTACAGCCCGGCGACCGCGCCGGTCAGCAGCGCGTAGGAGACGGTGCGGCTGACCAGGCGGTCGACGTCGTAGAGCCGGTAGCGCAGCACGGCGACCGCGACGACGACCGGCAGCATCGGGAACGTGACGCCGGACAGGACGTCGAGCACCGGAAGCCAGCCCTCCGGCACGACGAGCCGCACCGGGATCACGATCCCGATCAGCAGCGCCTGCCACGCCAGCCAGCGGATCTGCGCCCGCGCCACGGTCCCGGACCCCCGGTAGCGGACGATCACGCAGGCCGCGACCAGCAGGAACACCAGAGGGACTGACGGCTGGAGGAACGGCAGCACGGCCCGGGTGACGTCGGTCAGCACGGGTACCGGCGGCACCGGCGAGGTCACCGTCGGGTAGTCGATCAGCTGTCCGGAGTGGAACGGTACGAGCACCAGGATCGCCCCGGCCACCGTGCAGCCCGCCCAGAGGCCGACGCGGGTGAGCCGGTTCGCCACCCGGCCGTCCGGGAACAGGAGCAGGATCAGCCAGCAGCCGAGCAGCAGCGGCGCCCACGCGAAGTCGTCCGCCCAGGCCAGCCACGGACCGAGAGGCACGGCGACGCCGCCGACGTACGCCTGCGCGGCCGTCGCGGCGACCATGTCCACGGCGAGCGCCACGCCCGTCCCGACCAGCAGCCACCCGATCCGGTGGCCCTGTCCGCGGCGGACGATCACCGTGCCCAGCCCGGTGAACAGCGGGGAGCACGCGAACAGCACGTTGCTGACGACCCGCGCCCAGGTCAGATCCGGCGTGACGGCCAGCAGGTACCAGCACAGCAGCGTCGCGACCACGCTCAGCGCGATCGCCCCGGTGCAGAGCAGACGGGCCCGCGTCATCGGTTCGGCTGCCACAGCCAGGCCGTCGTCGGCGCGACGGTGCGGGACAGGACGTCGTGCAGGTCGTCCTCCTGGAACGTGTCCATGGTGCGCAACCGGTCGGCGTAGTCGGCGACGGTGCGGCGGGCGTCCGACCGCGCGCGGTCGAACCGCCGGTCGACGACGTCCTGCAGCCGGCGTCGCAGCGGACGCACCAGCGAGACGGCGGCGAGCGTCGCGACCGCGACCCCGAGCGACCCGGACGCCTCCGGCACCAGCACCGACGCCAGCGCGACGACGCCGACGTAGACCGCGACCACCAGTCCGGTCAGCAGCGCGTAGGAGACGGTGCGGGACAACAGCCGGTCGATGTCGTAGAGCCGGTAGCGCAGCACCGAGATCGCGACGACGACCGGCAGCACCGGCATCGTGAGCAGGGTGGCGACGGACACCGCGTCCGACCACGGCGCGGGGAGCACGTTCTGGGCAATCACGAACAGCACCGTGACCAGCGTCGACCAGCCGAGCCACCGGATCTGCGCGCGGATCTCGGGCCCGCCACCCCGGTAGCGCAGCACGACGCACACCGCCGACAGCACGAACATGCCGAGCATCAGCGGGATCAGCGCGGCGTGCACCGGCCCGGACAGCGCGGACAGCACCGGTACCGGCGGGACGGGGTTCGCGACGCCCGGGAGATCGTAGAGATTGCCGGGCGTGAACGGGAACGTCAGCAGCACGGTGACCGCGACGGCAAGCCCCAGCGCGACGGCCACGCGCGCCGTCCGGGTGGACGCGCGGCCGTCCGGGAACAGGATCAGCGTCAGCCAGACCCCGAGCAGGAGCAGCACCCACACCCAGTCGTCGGTCCACGCGGCCCACGCGCCGAGCGGGACCGGGTGGCCGTCCTGGTAGAGGCTCCCCACCCCGGACCCGACGGAGCTCGCCAGCAACCCCAGTCCACTGAGGACGAGCAACCGGCCGATCAGGCGCCCCCGGTCGTGCCCGCGGAGCACGATCACGACGCCGACACCGACGAAGATCAGTGTGGTCACCGACGTGACGGCCCCGGCGAGCAGGTCCGCCACGGTGGGGTGGACGCGGCCGAACCCGTAGGACGCGTACAGCACCACACCCGAGCCGACGACGCCGATCAGCAGCACGATCGCGGCGCAGACGCGGTTCCACCGGTCGCTCACCGGCGCACCTCCGCCCGTCCGCGCGCGTGCACCGACCGCAGCGCCTCCCGCGCGGCGAGGTGCCCGGACATGCCGTGCACGCCACCGCCGGGCGGGGTCGACGACGAGCACAGGTAGACGCCGGGCAACGGCGTCGCGTAGCGGGACCACTGCGGCGCCGGGCCGAGCACGGTTCCGAGCAGCGTCGCCATGCCGCCGTTGATGTCGCCGCCGACGTAGTTCTCGTCGTACTGGTGATATCCGGCGGCGGTGCGCGTGGAGCGGTGCAGCACCAGGTCGCGGAAGCCGGGCGCGAACCGTTCGACCTGCCGCTCGATCCCGGCGGTCATGTCGCGATTCGACCCGTTCGGCACGTGGCAGTACGCCCAGAGCGTGTGGTGGCCGGCGGGCGCGCGGGTCGGATCCATCACCGAGCCCTGCACGGCGAGCACGTACGGCGCGTCCGGATGGCGCCCCGCCTCGACGTCCGCCTCGCTGCGGGCCAGCTCGCCGAGCGTGCCGCCGAGGTGCAGCGTCCCGGCGCGGCGGGCGTCCGGGTTCGTCCACGGCACCGGGCCGGACAGCGCATAGTCGATCTTGAACACGCCGGGCCCGTACCGGTGGTCGCGCATGGCCTTCGCGAAGCGCGACGGCAGGTGGTCACCGGCGATCGCGAGGAACTGGCGGGGCGTGACGTCGAGCAGCGTCACCGGGGCGTCCGGGACGGACCGCACGGGGTGGTCGCAGACGATCTCGCCGCCGAGCCGGGTCAGCTCCGTCACCATCGCGTCGACCAGCACCCCGCTGCCCCCCTCGACGACCGGCCAGCCGGACGCGTGCGCCGCGGTGATCAGCGCGAGCCCGAACGCCGACGTCAGCGGGGCGCTCAGCGCGCGCATCGCGTGCGCGGCCGCCCCGGCGATCAGGCCCTGTCCCTCGTCGGAGCGGAACGAACGGGCCAGCACGGACGCCGGCAGCAGGCCGGGCACCCCGAACCGGGCCAGCGTCACCGGATGCCGCGGCACGCTGCGCAGGTCGCCGAGGACGTCCGGCCAGAGGTCGTCGGCGTTGCGGGCGAGCGGGCCGACCACCTGTCGCCAGCGCTTCCCGTCGCCGGGCGCGATCTCGTCCAGCCCGTCGGCCGTGCGGTCCACGTCGGCGTGCAGGACACCGGCCCGCCCGCCGTCCAGCGGGTGCGCGTAGGCGACCTCCGGGCGGCGCAGCCGCACGCCCAGCGACTCCAGGTCGAGCGTGCGGAAGAACGGCGAGACGACGGCCAGCGCCTGCACCGTCGAGCAGACGTCGTGGAGGTAACCGGGGCCGGTCAGCTCGGCCGTGCGGCAGCCGCCGCCGGGCGTCGACGCGGCCTCGTACACACGGACGGACAGTCCGGCCCTGGCCAGCGTGATCGCGCCGGCGAGCCCGTTCGGCCCGGCTCCGACGACGACGGCGTCCGGCACCGCGATCTCAGGCCGCCACGGTGGAGACGGCCGCGTCCTCGTCGTCGACGACGGCGATCGCCTCGTCCAGCCGGGTCAGGCTGAAGATCTCCCGGTAGTGGTCGGACAGGCCGAACGCCAGCAGCCGCTGCTTGGCGCGGTTCGTGCGCACCAGCAGGGTCACCAGCATCCCGATGCCCGACGAGTTCATGTAGCCCAGCCCGGAGAAGTTCAGGACGACCGCGCGCACCGTCGGACCGACCTCGTCGTAGGCCGCCTCCAGCGCCGGCTTGGCGTCGGCCGTC
Source organism: Pseudonocardia endophytica (assembly GCF_004339565.1). Lineage (GTDB taxonomy): Bacteria > Actinomycetota > Actinomycetes > Mycobacteriales > Pseudonocardiaceae > Pseudonocardia > Pseudonocardia endophytica. The sequence goes on along the minus strand of NZ_SMFZ01000001.1, from coordinate 2,758,362 downwards.
ACGTCGCCGACGACGTCGATCACCGCCACCCGCGTGCCGGGACGGCGCACCGTCATCTGGACGTCGGTCATCGGGTCCTCCCCGGTCTGGCGTCGGAGTCCTGCAGGGCCTGGGTCAGCACGACGGTGTGGCGCTCCGGGTCGTCGTCCGGCGCCGGCAGCGTGTCCACGGCGTCGACCATGTGCCGCACCAGGAACAGGCCCCACCCGCGCGGGGTCTGCTCCTCGGCGAGCTTCGCGTCCAGGTCCGGCTCCGGGTCCGGGCCGGACAGCTCGAACGGGCCGCCGCGGTCGCTGACGTGGACCTCGACGCCGTCGTCGGTGGCGTACACGGCCACGTCGACGGTCAGCGCCGGGTCGTGCCGGTTGCCGTGCTCCATCGCGTTGCCCACGGTCTCCCCGACCGCCGTCCGCAGCCGCTGCACGCGGTCCCAGGCCATGCCCAGCTCGAGCGCCGCCTCGCCGACGCGGTCCACGACGTCGCGCTCCCCGCCCGGGTCGCTCGGTACGTGCAGCGTGAGCTCGGCGTGGCCGGGCTCCTGGCGCGGGTCGTCGGACGTGCGCCTCTCCCGTTCGATGGTCACGAGCGTGATGTCGTCCTCCTGCTCGGCTCCCGGACCGGTGAACGCGGCGAGCTCGGACAGGCAGCGGTCGATCAGCGTGCGCCCGCCGGGCGTCGCGCCGACGAGCCGGCGGACCCGGCCGAAACCGAACAGGTTCCGCTGCGCGTCGTGCGCCTCGGCGAGCCCGTCGCTGTGCAGCAGCATCGACTCGCCGGCGACGACGACGTCGTCGACCTCGTCGTAGGTCTGACCCGGCAGCAGCCCCAACGGCATGCCGGTGGCCCGCAGCTCCCGCACGCCGCCGTCGGGTCCGCGCAGGTAGGGCAGGTTGTGCCCGGCGTTGGCGAACACGACCCGCCCGTCAGCGGGGTCGATCACCATGACCAGGCAGGTGACGAACATGTGCTCGGGGATCGACGCGCACAGCAGGTCGTTGACCCGGGCGAGCACGGCGCCGGGGGACACGAGCCGCGGCCCGTTCTCCCGGAGCAGGGCGTGCGTGCTGGACATGACCAGCGCGGCCGGCACGCCCTTGTCGGTGACGTCGCCGCAGACGACCATCAGCCGTCCGTCGTCGAGGGCGACGAAGTCGTAGAAGTCGCCGCCGACGGTGCGCGCCGGCCGGTAGAGCGCCTGGACGGTCCAGCCGGGCAGCGCGGGCAGCTCCTGCGGCAGGAACTGCTGCTGGATCAGCTGCGCGACACGCAGTTCCTGCTCCATCCGCTCGACCTCGCGGGCCTCCGCCTCGTGCTCGCGCACCAGCTGCCCGACCCGCAGTGCGGGCGCCGCGTGCCCGGCAAGCGTGTCCAGCAGCCGCCGGTCGTCGGTGGAGTAGCCCTGCTCGGACCGGCGCGGTCCGAGGTTGAGCACGCCGACCAGCTCACCGGCCGTGACCAGCGGGACGACGAGCACGATCCCGGCCTTCCGCAGCGCCGAGACGGCGGGGGAGCCCAGCTCGTCGAGCGTGTCCAGGTCGACCGGGGACGCCGTGCGGCGCAGGTGGTCGAGCAGCGGGTCGTCCGGGGCGATGTCGACCTGCGGGGCGGGGGCAGGCTCGTCGGACGGCGGGCGTTGGGAGGGGATCTCGGAACGACGACGCGCGAGCGCGCTCGAACGGCCGAGCCGTCCGAGCGTGCGCATCCGGTCCAGCACGGCCACGGGAGTCCTTGCGGTGGGGGTCGTCTGCGGAGTCGTCCGGACGCGGCCTGTCGTTACGACCGAACCGTCCGTTCACGAGCCTGCCCGACGTGTCGAGCTGAACGGACTTCCGGTCGAGATGGCACTCATGGCTGTTCGATCATGGGTGGGACAGCCATGGACGACATCTCGACTGGTGCCGACCCTGCCTGGGCGTGGCCGATAACAGGGCTCGTTTCATCACGTGACGGCAGCCAGACGCGTCACGGAGCAGTTCGGTCGACGAATTTTCGATCGCGAACTGTCCGTCCGGAAAGGCGGTGTAGCGCCGGCGAGCGCCTGTGACTCTGTTCTCACCGACAGTGGAGGTTTCATGCGGCACTGGGTCCGCCGTATCGGCGCAGGATTATCGAGTACGTCGATCGTTGCCGTGTTGTCGCTCGCGATTCCGCCTGCGGCCGTCGCAATGACCCCTGGCGTCGACGCCTGCGCTGCCAAGTCGCAGGAGTCGGTCGTGCTGAACTACCGGCGTGGTGCCGTCGTCATGCCGCTTCGATGCGGTTCGGCGACATGGGGTTTCCGCCATGTCGTCGCGCGATTGAGGTGGAACGAGCGCTTCGACGCGAGCATCGCACTGACGTTCTCGCGAGGACAGGAGTTCCACAATGGCTCGACGTACGCGCTCTTCGACGCGGACTGTCGGGAGCGTTTCCGTGTCAAGGTCAATCCCAGGGCCTTTCGCGGTGTGGAGTTTCGCCCTCAGGGTATCGTGACCGCCTACGAGACGAACTGGCCGAACTCGGTCGGCTGGACCGGAAACCTGGCGGATGCCGGCTACCGATCGGACTGCAAACTCTTCGACAGGATTAGGCTGCAGGCGTGAGCGTTCCTGCTGGAGACTGGACGGCCGGGCAGCTGTGCGAGGCGCTGATCGCTCCGCCTGGCGTATCGCCCGCTCGCCCCGCGACGATCACCGTCGAGCGTCTCGACCGAGCCGGTGCGGACGATGCGGGAGTGCTCGTCGAGGTCACGGTCGCCGACGCTCGGGGTGTCGATCGGTGGCGTCTGACCTTCCACTCGATGTGGGCCGACCTGTGTGAGTTCCCGCTGGAGGACGCGGCGCTGATCGCGCGGGCGAACATCGAGGAGTGGTGGGACACGCGCGAGGGCGAGCCCGAACCACCTTCGCTCACCGCCGAACGCCTCGCTTGACCGGGACTCCGGTCGAGATGGCACTCATGGCTGTTCGATCATGGGTGGGACAGCCATGGACGACATGTCAACCGGTCTCGATCGTCGGGGCGGCGGTTCAGCGCCAGGACGGCAGCCAGAGCTCGGCCTGCCAGTGCGCTTCGGTGATCGGGTTGCCGTTCAGGATCGGCCACAGCCACACGAAGTTGACGATGATCAGCGCGACCCATGCGGAGACGAGCATCAGGCCGATCCGGCGTCGTCGTTCCGGGACGCCGGAGCGGCCGAGCATCTGCCCCATCACCAGCACCGTCGCCAGCACCAGGAACGGTGCCACCGGCATCATGTAGAAGTAGTACATCTGCCGGTCGAGGTTCAGGAACCACGGCAGGAACCCGGCCCCGTAGCCGACGAGCACGGCCACCCAGCGCCAGTCCCCGCGCGTGACGGCCCGCCACAGACCCCAGACCAGCACGGGGATCGCCGGCCACCACAGCGCGGGCGTGCCGATCAGCATCACGGCCTGGACGCACTTGTCCGCCGAGCAGCCGGACACGCCGGAGTCCGCGTACTGGTAGAGCATCGGACGCAGCCCCATCGGCCACGTCCACGGCTTCGACTCCCACGGGTGCTGGCCGGCGGTCTGCGTGGTCAGTCCTTCGTGGAACGCCAGCACCTGGCCGTGGTAGTACCAGAGCGACCTGATCGCGTCCGGCAGGAACGACCACGCCCCGCCGGTCCCGATCTCCCGGCCGACGACGTGCCGGTCGACACCGGTCTCGCTGGCGAACCAGGCCCACCACGTGGACAGGTACGCCACGAACGGGACCAGCCCGAGCGCCCACGCCGACGGCAGCAGGTCCCGCATCGCCGTGCCCGCCCACGGCCGTGCGACCCCGGCGCGGCGGCGCAGCGACACGTCCCAGAGCACGGCGAGCAGCGCGAACGCGACGACGTAGTAGCTGCCGCTCCACTTCACGCCGCAGCCGAGCCCGAGCAGCACGCCGGCGGCCAGCCGCCACCAGCGCACGCCCCAGCGCGGGCCGTACGGGTCGTCCCCGACCCGGTCCTGACTGATCACCAGGGCCATCCGGGCGCGCACGTCGTCGCGGTCGCAGAGCAGTGCCGTGAACCCGGCCACCACGAACAGCGCCGAGAACACGTCCACCATGCCCATGCGGGACTGCACGTGGGACAGCCCGTCGCAGACCAGCAGCACACCGGCCAGCCCGCCGAGCGCCGTCGACCGGGTCAGCCTGCGTGCCGCGCGCACGACCAGGAGCACGGTGAGGACGCCGGCGAGCGCGGCGGAGATCCGCCAGCCGACGCCGTCGTAGCCGAAGGCCATCTCGCCGAGCGCGATCAGCTGCTTGCTCAGCGCCGGGTGCACGACTTTCTCGTAGGCGGGGTTGTCCTCGATCCCGCCGTTGCGCACCATCTGCCAGGCCTGCGGCACGTAGTGCTTCTCGTCGAAGACGGGCGTGCCGCGGTCGGTCGGCTGCCCGAGGTCCCACAGCCGCAGGAACGCGGCGAGCAGCGTGACGCCGATCGTGACCAGCCAGCCGCGCAGCGCGTCGGTGGCCGGTGGCCTGCCCAGGCGGGAGATCGGGCCGGGGTCGGCCCTGCGCATCGGAGGCGGCGTCCCCGCGGGGGTCAGCCCGGGGATCTCCCCGGTGCCCGCCACGCGGCTGCCGGGCTCGGCCGTCGCGGTGTCGGAAGCCACGGGAGCCGATCGTAGGCTTGATGGATGTCCGCCGCGCTCGACCGTCCCGGTGCTCTGGTCCTGGCGGCCACCCCGCTCGGCGATCCGCGTGACGCGTCGCCGAGACTGCGCGAGCTGATCGCGACCGCCGACGTCGTCGCGGCCGAGGACACCCGCCGGTTCAAGACGCTGGCCGCCATGCTCGGCGTCCGGTACGAGGGGACGGTCGTCAGCCACTACGACGCCGTCGAGGCCGACCGGATGCCCGGTCTGCTGGACGCCGTGCGCTCCGGGGCGACGGTGCTCGTGGTCACCGACGCCGGCATGCCCGCGATCTCCGACCCCGGCTACCGGCTGGTGGCGGCCGCCGCGGCCGAGGACCTGCCGGTGACGTGCGTGCCCGGCCCGTCGGCGGTGACGACGGCACTGGTGCTGTCCGGGCTGCCGTGCGAGCGGTTCTGCTTCGAGGGCTTCGCACCGCGCAAGCCGGGGGAGCGACGACGGTGGCTCTCCGCTCTGGTGTCCGAGCCGCGGGCGACCGTGTTCTTCGAGTCCCCGCGCCGGACCGCCGATCTGCTCGCCGAGGCGGTGGCCGTGCTCGGCGCGGACCGTCGCGCGGCCGTGTGCCGCGAGCTGACCAAGCGCTACGAGGAGGTCCGGCGGGGGACGCTGGGCGAGCTCGCGGCGTGGGCGTCCGAGGAGGAGGTGCGCGGTGAGGTGACGGTCGTGCTGGCCGGCGCCGCGCCGCCCGAGGCGCCGCCGATCGAGAGCCTGATCCCGGCCGTCCGGGAGCGGATGGCCGACGGCGAGCGGCTCAAGGACGCCGTGAACGCCGTCGCCGCCGCCACCGGCGTCAGCAAGCGCGACCTCTACAACGCGACCCTCGCCGCAGGCTGAGAACTCAGCTCTGCGTCGCCGGACGTGCGGTCGGGCGCCGGACGAGCGCCCGGCTCACCGGCTCGACGAACCGGGCCGCGATCGGCCCCAGCACGGCCATGAGCAGCACGTACGCCGTCGCGAGCGCGGAGAGCTGGTCCGGCACGGCGGCATAGCTCACGGCCAGACCGGCGATCACGATCGAGAACTCCCCGCGTGCGACGAGTGCGGCGCCGGCCCGCGCACGCCCCAGGTTCCCGATGCCCGCCTGGCGGGCCGCCCACCAGCCCGTCGCGAGCTTCGTCAGCGTCGTCGCGACGGCCAGCACGACCGCCCAGCCGAGCACCGGCGGGATCTCCGACGGGTTCGTGTTCAGCCCGAACACCACGAAGAACACGGCCGCGAACAGGTCGCGCAGCGGCTCCAGCAGCTTCGTCGCGTTCTCCGCCGTCGACCCGGAGATCGCGATGCCGAGCAGGAACGCGCCCACGGCCGCGGACACCTGCATCGCCGACGCGAAACCGGCGACCAGCAGCGCCGCGCCGAGCACCTTGAGCAGGAACACCTCGCGGTCCGACGAGTCGACGATCGCCGAGACGAACCGCCCGTAGCGCAGTGCGATCACCAGCACGAGCGCGATCACGGCGACGGAGACGGCGACCGCGGACAGCCCGCCGAGCAGCGTCACTCCGAGCAGCAGCGCCGTGAGGATCGGCAGGTAGAGCGCCATCACCAGGTCCTCGAACACGAGGATGGACAGCACCACAGGCGTCTCCCGGTTACCGAGACGCCCCAGATCGGACAGGACCTTCGCGACGATCCCGGACGACGAGATGTAGGTGACGCCGCCGAGCACCATCGCGCCGACCGCACCCCAGCCGAGGATCAGCGCGACCGCCACGCCGGGCGCCGCGTTCAGCACGATGTCCAGGATCCCGGACATCCAGGAACGGCGGAGCCCGGTGATCAGCTCGGCGGCCGAGTACTCCAGACCCAGCAGCAGGAGCAGCAGGACGACGCCGACCTCGCCGGCCAGCGACGTGAAGTCGCCGATGTCACCGAGCGGGATGATGCCGCCGGAGCCGAACGCCAGCCCTCCGATCAGGTAGAGCGGGATCGGCGACATCCCGATCCGGTTCGCCAGCCGGCCCAGCAGGCCGAGGCCGAAGAAGACGGCGCCGAGCTCGAGCAGTTCGAGTGCGGTGTGATCCACGGCCACTCAGCCGTGCTGGAGGATCTTGGCGGCCTGCTCCAGTCCCTCCGACGTGCCGACCGTGACCAGCAGGTCGCCACCGGCGAGCGTGAACTCGGGTGTGGGGGACGGGTGTGCCTGGCCGGCCCGCATCACCGCGACGACCGACACCTTCGTGCGCGTGCGCAGCGCCGTGTCGCCGAGCGTGCGCCCGTCGAACGCGCTGTTCGTGCGGATCGGCAGCTGCTTCGTGTGGATGCCGGGGAGCTCGCGGTGCTCGTCGTTGAGCTGGTTGACGAGCTGCGGCGCGCCGAGCAGGTTGGCCAGCACCCCGGCCTCCTCGGTGGTGAGCGGCAGCTCGGCCACGCAGGCGTCCGGGTCGTCGGCCTTGGACAGGATCAGCTCGACCTGCCCGTCCCGGTGCGTGATGACACCGATCCGGCGGCCGCCTCGCAGCTCGAACTCCTTGCGCACCCCGATACCGGGAAGAGGAGTGACGTCGACGTTCACACTGCAACGGTAACCCGGTCGCAGGTCACGGTTCCGGCGAACCGGTCGCGGGTACACGGGCGATCATGGAGCCAGGGGAGACGCTGCCGCCGTACGTGATCGTCCTGTTCGGCGCGACCGGCGACCTCGCCCGGCGCAAGCTGTTCCCCGGCCTGCTGCGCCTGTGGAACGCCGGGCTGCTCCCGGAGGTCCGGGTCATCGGCTCCGGACGGCACTCCCCCGGCACCGACGAGGAGTTCCGGGCCGGGATCGGTCTCGACGGGGAGAAGGGCTGGGAGGAGTTCGCGTCCCGGCTGACGTTCGTCCCGTCGAACGCCGACGACGGTTCCGACCTGGCACGTGCCGTCCGCGAGGCCGAGGACGGGCTCGGTGACGGCGCGCGGCGGCTCGTCTACCTGTCCGTCCCGCCGGGCGCGATGCTCGGCATGGTCCGGATGCTCGGCGACAGCGGGATCGCGGACAACTCCCGGCTCGTCCTGGAGAAGCCGTTCGGCACCGACCTGGAGTCGGCGCGGGAGCTGCACGCCGGCCTCCAGGAGGTGTACCGCGAGCGCGACATCTTCCGGATCGACCACTTCCTGGGCAAGGAGTCGGTGCAGAACATCCTCGCGCTGCGGTTCGCGAACGGGCTGTTCGAGCCGGTCTGGAACCGGCAGAACGTCTGCTACGTGCAGATCGACGTGCCGGAGGAGATCGGCATCGAGGGCCGCGCGTCGTTCATGGAGTCCACCGGCACGTTCCGGGACATGATCTCCACGCATCTGTTCCAGATCCTCGGTTTCGTCGCGCTGGAGCCGCCGGTGCACGTCACGCCGGAGCAGCTGCACGAGGAGAAGGAGAAGGTGTTCCGCTCCGTCCGGCCGCTGGACCCGTCGCGCGTCGTGTTCGGGCAGTACGACGGCTACCGCGACGAGGACGGTGTCGACGACGCCTCGACCGTCGAGACGTTCGTCGCGCTGGAGGCGTTCGTGGACAACTGGCGCTGGCACGGCGTCCCGTTCCTGCTGCGCACCGGCAAGGCGATGGGCGCCACCCGGCGCACGGTCACGATCGGCTTCGCCGAGCCCGCGATGCGGATGTTCGACGGCGGCGCCGAGCACGGACCACCGTCCGAGCTGGTCCTGGAGCTCACCGACGACCCGACGATCGAGCTGGACGTCCGCGCGAAGGTCCCCGGCCCGTCGTTGCGGATCGGGCGCGGCCGGATGCGGCTCGACCTCGCCGAGTCCTTCCCGGACGACGAGCCCCTGGAGGCCTACGAGCGCCTGCTGCTGGACGTGATGCGCGGCGACCCGACGCTGTTCACGTCGACGAACGAGGTGGAGCGGCTGTGGGAGCTGTGCGACCCGGTGCTCGCCGACCCGCCGCCGTCGCAGACCTACGCCAGGGGCTCGTTCGGTCCGGCCGAGGCGCTGGAGCTGCCGGGGCCGCGCGGCTGGCGCGTCGGATGAGCGACTACCTCCCGATCGCCGAGCACGGCGTCATCGGTGACCTGCGCAGCGCCGCGCTCGTCGGCACCGACGGCACCGTCGACTGGTTCTGTCCCCGCCGGTTCGACCGGCCGAGCGTGTTCGCGTCCCTGCTCGACGCCGGTCGGGGAGGCCACTGGCGCCTGCACCCGACGTCGGAGGTCAGCAACCGGCACCAGTTCTACTATCCGGACTCGAACATCCTGATCACGCGCTTCCTCACCGAGCACGGGATCGTCGAGGTCCAGGACTTCCTGGTGCTGCTCCGCCCGCACGACGACGAGCACCGCCAGCGCCTCGTCCGGCGTGTCACCAGCGTCCGGGGGACGGTCGGCATGCGCGTCGAGGTCGCGCCCCGGCCGGACTACGCGCGGGAACACCCGTCGGTCTCCGGCACCGCGGGCGGGGTCCGGTTCGAGGGCTCCGATGTCACCCTGGACCTCTCGTCGACGGTGTCGCTCGAGACCGCGGACGGCGCCGCCACGGCCGCCTTCGACCTCGCAGAGGGCCGGACCGAGGTGTTCGTGCTGGAGATCGGCGAGGGGACCGGCGAGCTCGTCGAGGTCGAGGACGCGGACGCCCTGTTCGAGGGCACGGTCGGGTTCTGGCAGCGGTGGCTGTCCGGTTCGACGTACTCGGGGCGCTGGCGCGAGCGCGTGCACCGCTCCGCGCTCACGCTGAAGCTGCTCACGCACGAGCCGACCGGCGCCGTCGTCGCGGCTCCGACGATGGGTCTCCCGGAGCGGATCGGCGGCGAGCGGAACTGGGACTACCGCTACGTCTGGATGCGCGACGCCGCGTTCACGCTGTACGCGCTGCTGCGGCTCGGCTTCACCGAGGAGGCGGCCGCGTTCATCGGCTGGCTGACCGACCGCTTCTCCGGCGGGCAGGACGGTGAGCGCGGTCCGCTGCGCGTCCTCTACTCCATCGACGGCGACGACGACGTGGCCGAACACGAGCTCGACCACCTGGAGGGCTACCGCGGGTCCCGCCCGGTGCGGGTCGGCAACGCGGCGGCCGACCAGCTCCAGCTCGACATCTACGGCGAGATCATCGACTCGGTCTACCTCTACGACAAGCACGGCGACGGTGTCTCGCACGACGACTGGACGAACCTCGTCGTGATCCTGGACTGGCTGCGCGAGCACTGGGACCGGCCGGACGAGGGGATCTGGGAGACCCGCGCCGGGCGCCAGCACCACGTGTTCTCCCGGCTGATGTGCTGGGTGGCGATCGAGCGGATGATCCGGATGGCGCGACGGCGCGGCCTGCCCGGCGACGTCGCGGCCTGGACCGAGACCCGCGACGCGATCTACCACCAGATCATGGAGCGCGGCTGGAACGCCGAACTGGGGAGCTTCGTGCAGCGCTACGGCGCCACGACACTGGACGCGTCGGTCCTGCTCATGCCGATGGTCAAGTTCTGCGCTCCGACCGAGCCGCGGTTCCTGTCCACGTTGGACGCGATCAACCGGGACCTGGTGGTGGACACGCTGGTGTTCCGCTACGACCCGGAGGACTCGCCGGACGGTCTGGACGGCGACGAGGGCACGTTCTCGATGTGCTCGTTCTGGAACGTCGAGGCGATGACACGTGCCGGACGGCTGGACCACGCCCGGATCGCACTGGAGAAGATGTTCAGCTACGGCAACCACCTCGGCCTCTACGCCGAGGAGATCGGCCTGACCGGTGACCAGCTGGGCAACTTCCCGCAGGCGTTCACGCACCTGTCCCTGATCAGCTCCGCCATCAACCTGGACCGGGCCCTGGGCTGACGCCTCAGGCGACCGGCCCTGGCCATCCGGCTCGGACGGCGGACTCGAACAACCGCACCCCGTGGTCGACCACCAGGTCCCGCTCCACCGGGCTGGCCGGATCGAGCCACGCGAACACCAGCTCGCTGAGTCCGCCGAGCGCGAAGTGTCCGGCCGCGCGCAGGTGGTCGGGCTCCATCCGGGACTCCCGGTTGGAGTTGACGACGATCTCGGCGAACCCGCGGTTCGCGCTGCGCCGCTTGTCGAGCAGTTCCGGGCAGCCGATCGGCTCGGCCAGTACGACGGCGCGCCGGTGGTCCCCGGCGACGTCGCCGACCATCACCTCCAGCAGCGCGCGCATCCGCGGTGCCATCGTCGGTGCGGCGTCGGCCATCGCGCTGAGCATGGCCGCGCTGCGCTCGTCGACGATCGCGTCGAAGATCGCGCAGGTCAGGTCGGCGGGGGAGGCGAACTCGTCGCGGAACTCCGCCAGGTCCACCCCGGCCAGCTCCGCCGCCGCGGCGGGCGTGGCGGCCGGCCACCCGCGGTCGTGCCACAGCTGCAGACCGGCGTCGAGCAGCGCCTCCCGCGCACCCTCCCGCCCCGGTTCCTCCACGCAACCGAGCATGCCACCGCCCCCTGTGCACGGTGTGTGAGCCCGCTGACGCCCGCACGCAATCCGCTTCCGTGCGGCGAATACGCTGGTCGTATGAGTTCGTCCGTGCTGACCGCGGTGGCGTGGCCGTACGCCAACGGTCCCCGGCACATCGGTCACGTGTCCGGTTTCGGTGTGCCCTCCGACGTGTTCTCCCGCTACCGGAGGATGGCGGGGGACCGGGTGCTGATGGTGTCCGGCACCGACGAGCACGGCACTCCGATCCAGGTGCAGGCCGACGCGGAGGGCCTGACCGCGCGGCAGCTCGCGGACAAGTACAACGACGTGATCACCCGGGACCTGCAGGGCCTCGGGCTGTCCTACGACCTGTTCACCCGCACCACGACCTCGAACCACTACGAGGTCACGCAGCAGATCTTCCTGTCGCTGTACAAGAACGGGTACATCGTCCCGAAGACCCAGATGGGCGCGATCAGCCCGTCGACGGGCCGGACGCTGCCGGACCGCTACGTCGAGGGCACGTGCCCGATCTGCGGCTACGACGGCGCGCGCGGCGACCAGTGCGACAACTGCGGCAACCAGCTCGACCCGGTCGACCTGATCAACCCGCGGTCGCGGATCAACGGCGAGACGCCCGCGTTCGTCGAGACCGAGCACTTCTTCCTCGACCTGCCCGCGTTCTCCGACGCGCTCGGGTCCTGGCTCGCGACGCGCACCGACTGGCGGCCGAACGTGCTGCGGTTCTCGGCCAACCTCGTCGAGGACCTCAAGCCGCGCGCGATCACCCGCGACCTGGAGTGGGGCGTGCCGATCCCGCTCGACGGGTGGCGGGACAACCCGTTGAAGAAGATCTACGTCTGGTTCGACGCGGTGATCGGCTACCTGTCCGCGAGCGTCGAGTGGGCGCGGCGCGGGCCGGACCCGGACGCGTGGAAACAGTGGTGGACGAACCCGTCCGCCGAGGCCTTCTACTTCATGGGCAAGGACAACATCACGTTCCACTCCGTGATGTGGCCGGCGATCCTGCTCGGGCACAACGGACAGGGCGACCGCGGCGGCGAGCCCGGCACGTACGGGACGCTGGACCTGCCGAGCGAGGTCGTCTCGTCGGAGTACCTGACGATGAGCGGCTCCAAGTTCTCCACCAGCCGCGGCACCGTGATCTACGTCGGTGACTTCCTGCGCGAGTTCGGGCCGGACGCGCTGCGCTACTACATCTCGGTCGCCGGCCCGGAGAACCAGGACGTCGACTTCACCTGGGACGAGTTCGTCCGGCGGATCAACTTCGAGCTGGCCAACGAGTGGGGCAACCTGGTCAACCGCTCCATCTCGATGGCGCACAAGAACGTGGGGTCGATCCCGAAGCCGGTCGCGCCGGAGGCCGCCGACGCCGAGCTGCTGGCCGCGTCGAAGGCCGCGTTCGACACCGTCGGGGACCTGCTGCGCCGCAACCGGTTCAAGCAGGCCTCCGCCGAGGCGATGCGCGTCGTGTCCTCGGCGAACAAGTACCTCTCCGACCAGGAGCCGTGGAAGCGCAAGGACGACCCGGAACGCCGGGACACGATCCTGCACACGGCGCTGCAGGTGGTGCAGGACGCGAACACGCTGCTCACGCCGTTCATGCCGCACGCCGCGCAGAAGGTGCACGAGGCGATCGGCGGCACCGGCGTGTGGGCCGCGCAGCCGCAGCGGCGCGAGGTCGAGGAGCTGGGCGACGGCCCGTCGTACCCGGTGCTCACCGGCGACTACGCGGACGAGCAGGCGCACTGGGGCTCGACGCCGATCGAGGTCGGACGCCCGCTGGCCAAGCCGTCGCCGATCTTCGCTAAGCTCGCCCCCGAGCTGGGGGAGACGGGCCCGGAGTGGGCCCCGATCAACCCGTGAGCGCTCCGCACCGCCCGGCGGACGCCGCGACCACCGTGCGAACGAACGGGCCGTTCGGGCAACGGGACTGCTCGAACGGGCCCCTCGTTCGCGGAGGCGCCGGGTGAGCGGACCGTACGGCCGCCGTCCCCGTCCGGACCCGCCGGAACCGCTCGGCGCGAGCGTGACCGACTCGCACACGCACCTCGACGCGTGCGGGTGCGAGACGGCCGAGGACGTCGCCGCCGCGATGGACCGGGCGCAGGCCGTCGGCGTGACCCGCGCCGTGACGATCGCCGACGACCTGGACGCCGCACGGTGGGCGGTGCGGGCCGCACACTGGGACGAGCGCGTGTACGCGGCGGCGGCCCTGCACCCGACGCGCACCGCCTCGGTGTCCGCGGACGACCTGGCCGAGATCGAGCGGCTCGTCGCCGACGAGCGCGTGGTCGCCGTCGGCGAGACCGGTCTCGACTACTACTGGGACCACTCACCGCCCGCCGCCCAGCAGGACGCGTTCCGCTGGCACATCGGGCTGGCCAAGCGCGTCGGCAAGCCGCTGATGATCCACGACCGGGAGGCGCACGACGACGTGCTGCGCATCCTGCGCGAGGAGGGCGCTCCGGAGACGGTGGTGTTCCACTGCTTCTCCGGCGACGCGGCGATGGCCCGTGAGTGTGTCGACGCCGGTTACGTTCTGTCGTTCGCGGGGCCGGTGACGTTCAGGAACTCGCATGCCCTCCGCGAGGCCGCCGCGCTCGTGCCGGACGACCGGTTCCTCGTGGAGACGGACGCGCCGTTCCTCACGCCGCACCCGCACCGGGGTCGCGCCAACGAGCCGTACTGCCTCCCGTGGACGATCCGGGGGATCGCGGATGTACGAGGCGACTCGGCCGAACGGGTCGCCGATGTCACTCACCGCAACGCCGAGCGGACGTTCCGGCTCGCCGGAACGGGATGACCGGGTCTCCTGCGCCCACCGGTCGGCCGAACAACGCTCGGCGTCGCACACCGTCCGTTCGGCGCGGGGACGGCGAGTCACCGTGTTCTGTCCGTGACCATCTACTACCGTCCTCGCTCGTACCCGCCGGGATGGGAACGCTCCCCCGCGGTGACACACGACCGGTCCGCTCCCCAGCGACGGATCATCGGCAACGGCGCCGGGATGATCCACAGCACCGTTCGCGTTCGCCGCACGTTCTCCCTGCCCGGACCGACGACCCTCGGGAAGTCATGATCGAGCGCACTGTTCGTCTGTCCCGTGACGCCTTCGGGCGTGCGACCGGCTCCTCCTCCCCGGGAGCCGCGACGGACTCCGGTCCGGCGGGTCTCGGCAGCGGGTACGAGTCCATCGGACGGCACCGGTCGACCGGCATGAACCGGTCGACCGCCCGGACCGCCGCCGCGGCCGCCCTGTTCGCCGTCCCGACCGGTGGCGTCGCCGCCGCGGTCATCGCCACCGACCTCGGTGGCGACCAGACCCAGGCGCTGAAGACGAACCTGGCGGCCAGCACGTCGCCGCTCGGCTCCGGTGCGTCGATGAACCTGTACCAGCCGGTCGAGGCGGGCACGCTGCAGGCGGCGGCCTCCCCGATGACCGGGCAGCAGATCGTCGAGTCGCAGAAGACGCCGATCCCGGAGCAGGTCCAGCAGGACCCGAACGCCCCGGCCGGCACGCGGACCGTCGTCGACCCCGGCGCCGAGGGCACGCGCAGCGTCATCTGGCGGGTCAACTACGACAACGGTCGCGAGGTCGGGCGCGAGCGCATCGGCGCCGGCTCGTCCACCCCGGCCAAGCCGCGCGTCGTCAAGGTCGGCACGAAGCAGGCCGAGGTCGAGAAGCCCGCCGAGAAGAAGAAGTCCGACGCTCCCGCGGTCGGCGGCAGCACCCGCTGGGACAAGATCGCCAAGTGCGAGTCCGGCGGCGACTGGTCGATCAACACCGGCAACGGCTACTACGGCGGCCTGCAGTTCGACAAGCAGACCTGGAACGCCTACGGCGGCGACCAGTACGCCCCGCGCGCGGACCAGGCGTCCCGCGAGGAGCAGATCGCGGTCGCGGAGAAGGTGGCCGACGACCGCGGCTACGGCGCCTGGCCGGTCTGCGGCAGCTGACGCGCGACGTCCGACGGGCCGTACCCACCCCGGTGCGGCCCGTCGTCGTTTCGAACGGCGAGGATGTCCCGGTGCCCGACCCCGCGCTCGCCCGCCTGCTCGGCCCGGCCGACGTGCGCCGCCTCGCCGACCGGCTGGACCTGCGCCCGACCAAGCGGCTCGGGCAGAACTTCGTGCACGACGCGAACACGGTCCGACGGATCGTGCGGACGTCCGGCGTCGACGACACCGACGAGGTGCTCGAGGTCGGGCCCGGGCTCGGGTCGCTGACGCTCGCGCTGCTCCCGGTCGCCGCCCGGGTGCACGCCGTGGAGATCGACCCGGCGCTGGCCGGCGCGCTGACCGGCACGGTCGCCGATCGCGCGCCGGAGCTCGCCGACCGGCTGACCGTGACGACCGCGGACGCGCTGCGGGTCGTGGGTGCCGACATCGGGGAGCCGACGGCCGTCGTCGCGAACCTGCCCTACAACGTGGCCGTCCCGGTGCTGCTGCACCTGCTGGCCGAGCTGCCGTCGATCCGTCGTGGGCTGGTGATGGTGCAGGCCGAGGTCGCCGACCGGCTGGCCGCCCGCCCCGGCTCGAAGGAGTACGGCGCGCCCAGCGCGAAGCTGGCCTGGTACGCCGGCGCCGTGCGCGCGGGCCCGGTGCCGCGGGCCGTGTTCTGGCCGGTGCCGGGCGTCGACTCCGGCCTGCTGGCGTTCACCCGCCGCGACCCGCCCGCCGGGGACAGAGCCGCAACGTTCGCCGTGATCGAGGCCGCGTTCGCGCAGCGGCGCAAGGCGCTGCGGTCGGCGCTGTCCGGATGGGCCGGCGGCGCCGCGGCCGCGGAGGAGGCCCTGCGCGCGGTCGGGCTGGACCCGATGACCCGGGCCGAGCGGGTCGACGTCGGCACGTTCGCCGCGATCGCCGCCCACCGGGGCTGAGGGTCCCCGCGCGAAACTGTCGGTGGTCCGGGCGATGATGTCGCCATGGTGGTGGAACGCGACCGCGTGGTCAGCTCGGACGGGACGAGTCCCTGGCCGGCCCTGTGGGCGCTCGTGATCGGGTTCTTCATGATCCTGGTCGACATGACGATCGTGACGGTGGCGACGCCGGCCCTGCTCACGTCGCTGCGCGCGGACGTCAACTCGGTCCTGTGGGTGACCAGCGCGTACCTGCTGGCCTACGCCGTGCCGCTGCTGATCACCGGCCGGCTGGGGGACCGGTTCGGTCCGAAGCGCGTCTACCTGGTCGGGCTCGCCGTCTTCACGCTCGCCTCGCTGTGGTGCGGCCTCTCGTCGGGCGTGGGCATGCTGATCGCGGCCAGGGTCGTCCAGGGGTTCGGCGCCGCGTTGATGACGCCGCAGACGATGGCCGTGATCACGCGGACGTTCCCGGCGGCCAAGCGCGGCCTGGCGATGAGCCTCTGGGGCTCCGTCGCCGGCGTCGCGACGCTCGTCGGTCCGCTGCTCGGCGGCGTGCTGGTGGACGGGCTCGGCTGGGAGTGGATCTTCATCGTGAACGTGCCGATCGGTGTGATCGGCTTGGTGGCGGCGGTGCGGCTGGTGCCGGACCTGGAGCGGACCGCGCGCCGGTTCGACCTGGTGGGTGTCGCGTTGTCCGCGGTCGGCCTGTTCGCGCTCGTGTTCGGCATCCAGGAGGGCCAGGCGTACGACTGGGGCACGATCGCCGGTCCGCTCTCGGTGTGGTCGCTGATCGTCGCCGGGCTGGCCGTGCTCGCCGTGTTCGTCTGGTGGCAGGCACGCATGACCGGTGAGCCGCTCGTCTCGCTGCGGCTGTTCCGGGACCGCAACTTCAGCCTGGCCAACATCGCGATCACGACGGTCGGCTTCGCGGTCACCGCCCAGGGCTTCCCGATCATGCTCTACGCGCAGTCGGTGCGCGGCATGACGCCGACGCAGGCGGCGCTGCTGCTCGCGCCGATGGCGATCCTGTCCGGCGGGCTCGCGCCGTTCACCGGTCGGCTCACCGACCGCGTGCACCCGCGCCTGATCGGCGGCTTCGGCGTGGCGACGTTCGTGATCGGGCTGGTGTGGCTGGCCGCGGTGATGACGCCGGACGCCCCGGTCTGGCAGCTGCTGCTGCCGCTGGCCCTGATCGGCGTCTCGAACTCCTGCGTGTGGGCGCCGATCAGCACGAGCGCCACGCGCAACCTCCCGATGGACCAGGCGGGCGGCGGGTCCGGCGTCTACAACACGACCCGGCAGGTCGGGGCCGTGCTCGGCAGCGCGGCGATCGCCGTGCTGATCCAGGCGCGGCTCGCGGCCCTGATGCCGGGCGGGGCGGCCGTGGGCGGATCGCTCGAGCCGGGGACCGGCGGGCTGCTGCCGGAGGCTCTCCGGGAACCGTTCGCGACGGCGATGGCGCAGTCCCTGCTGCTGCCCGCCGGACTGCTGGTCGTCGGGTTCGTGGCGGTCGCCTGCTTCGCGACGCCGCGGCACCTGCTGCGCGACACCGCGCCGCCCGTCGCACCGGCGGTCGCAGCCCGGGAGTGACCCGGGCCATGAACACCGGACGGGCGCGGCACGGTCCGGTCGGTGGCCCGTAGGGTTGAGCGGTGCTGTCCGCCGCGCCGCGACCGGTCACCGTCCGGGTCCCCGCGAAGATCAACCTCCACCTCGCCGTCGGCGGGGTGCGCGCGGACGGCTACCACGACCTGGTCACCGTCTTCCACGCCGTGAGCCTGTTCGACGAGGTGACGGTGGAACAGGCCGACGAGCCCGCTCTCGAGGTGCACGGCGACGCCGCCGCCGTCTCGCCGCTCGACCGCCGTGGCTCGGGTGTCGCCGAGGTCCCGCTGGACGCGACGAACCTGGCGTGGCGCGCCGTCGAGCTGCTGGCCGCGAAAGCCGAGCGTGAGCCGAACGTGAAGGTGGTACTGCGCAAGGGGATCCCGGTGGCGGGCGGTATGGCGGGCGGGTCCGCGGACGCGGCGGGCACGCTCGTCGCGCTGTCACAGCTGTGGCGGATGGAGCTCGGCCGGGACGATCTGTCCACGCTGGCCGCGGAGCTCGGCTCGGACGTCACGTTCGCGCTGCACGGCGGCACCGCTCTCGGGACGGGCCGCGGCGAGCAGGTGATCCCGGTGCTGGCCCGGCACCGCCTGCACTGGGTGATCGCGCTCGCCCGCGGCGGGCTGTCCACGCCCGCCGTGTTCGGCGAGCTGGACCGGTTGCGCGCCGACGGCGAACCGGAGGAGCGGCCCGTCGAACCCGTCCTGGAGGCGCTGGCCGGCGGCGACCCGCGCCAGCTCGCGCTGAACCTGGGCAACGACCTGCAGGTCGCCGCCGTCTCGATGGCACCGGACCTGCGGCGCACGCTGCGGGCCGGGGTCGCCGCGGGCGCGCTCGCGGGCCTGGTGTCCGGCTCCGGTCCGACGTGCGCGTTCCTGTGCGCGGACGCGGACTCGGCCGTCGAGGTGGCCACCGAGCTGGCCGGAGCCGGCGTGTGCCGCACCGTGCGGGTGGCGCAGGGCCCGGTCGCCGGCGCCCGCGTCGTCGACGACGCGCAGCCGCCGGACACCCCGCCCGGCTCGTCCCCGCCGCCACCCGGACCGGGCGCCTGGCCGCCGGTGCGTGCCTGATGGCGGGCCGGGCGAACCTGCTGAACCTGGAGGCGGTCACCGCGCACGTGCCCGGTGACGCGTCCCGGGTGCTGCTCGACGCCGTCTCCCTCGGTGTCGAGCGTGGCGACCGGATCGGCGTCGTCGGTCTCAACGGCGGCGGCAAGACCACGCTGCTCGACGTGCTCACCGGCGACCGCCCGGTCGAGGGCGGCCGGGTCAGCCGCGTCGGCGGCCTGCGGATGGCGCACCTGGCGCAGCGCGACGCGTTCCCGGAGGGGTCCCGGGTCCGCGACGTCGTGCTGGCGAACTACGGCGCGGACCACGAGTGGGCGTCCGACCCGCGCATCCGCGACGTGCTGGACGGCCTGGGCATCACCGACATCGAGCGATCGACGGACGGCCTGTCCGGCGGCGAGAAGCGACGGGTCGCGCTGGCCGCGGCGCTGATCGGCGAGCTGGACCTCGTCGTGCTCGACGAGCCGACCAACCACCTCGACGTCGAGGGCATCGGCTGGCTCGCGACGCACCTGATCGAGCGCCGCTGCGCCGTCGTCGTCGTGACGCACGACCGCTGGTTCCTGGACACCGTGTGCACCCGGACCTGGGAGGTCGCGGGCGGCCGGGTGGAGAGCTACCTCGGCGGGTACGCGGACTGGATCTACGCCCGCGCCGAGCGGTCCCGGCAGGCCGACGCGGCCGAGCAGCGCCGTCGCAACCTGGCCCGCAAGGAACTGGCCTGGCTGCGCCGCGGGCCGCCCGCGCGGACGTCGAAGCCGCGGTACCGGATCGAGGCCGCGGAGGCGCTGATCGCCGACGTGCCGCCGCCGCGGAACACGGTCGAGCTCATGCAGTTCGCGACGAACCGGCTCGGCAGGACCGTGCTGGAGCTGGAGGACGCGACCGTCCGGATCGCCGAGCGCACGTTGCTGGACCGGGTGACCTGGCGGCTCGGTCCGGGCGACCGGGTCGGTGTCGTCGGCGTGAACGGGTCCGGCAAGACGACGTTCCTGCGCGCGCTGACCGGCGAGCGGCCGCTGGACTCCGGGAAGCGGGTCCAGGGGAGCACGGTCAAGCTCGAGGAACTGTCCCAGGAGCTCGTGGACCTGCCGACCGGCATGCGCGTGCTGGAGGCGACCGAGGCCGTCGCGAAGTACGTGCGGTTCGGCAAGCAGGAGATGACCGCCTCGCAGGTGCTGGAACGGCTCGGGTTCCCCGCGTCGCGGCAGTGGACGCCGGTCGGGCAGCTCTCCGGTGGCGAGCGGCGCAGGCTGCAGCTGACCCGCCTGCTGATGTCCGAGCCGAACGTGCTGCTGCTCGACGAGCCGACGAACGACCTCGACGTCGACACGCTCTCCAACCTGGAGGACCTCCTCGACGGCTGGCCGGGCACGCTCGTCGTCGTCAGCCACGACCGGTACCTGACCGAGCGGGTGTGCGACACGGTCGTCGCGCTGTTCGGGGACGGCCGGATCACGCACCTGCCCGGCGGGATCGACGAGTACCTGCGCCGCCGGGAGTCCGCCTCCACTCCGGTTCTGTCGACCCCCGCCGCTGCCACTCCCCGCACCAGCGCGGCCGAACAGCGTGCGGCACACAAGGAGGCGGCCCGCCTCGAGCGGCGGATGGAGACGCTCGCGACCCGCGAGGAGCGCCTGCACCAGCAGCTGGCCGAGGCGGCCACCGACCCGTCCCGGCTGGCCGAGCTGGACCGGGAGCTCAAGGACGTCGTGGCCGAGCGCGAGTCCGTGGAGCTGGAGTGGCTCGCCGCGGCGGAGCGCGCCGAGGCCTGACTTTCTCCGGGGCGTCTCCTACCGAAGTAGGGGTAGGAATCAGTAGTTCGACCGATCCGCCGGCGGGTCGCCACCGAATAGCGTCACGGGTGCGTGGCGCGCTGGGGAGCGGTGCCACGCCGAGGGGTTCCGGCCCGCCGCCGTCGTCGGGGGTGGCGGCGGGCCGGGTCTCCGGACCAGGGTGATCTTCGTGGAGTACGAGATCGAGGGCCACCGCGTGTGGTGGACGAGTACCGGGGACGGCCCGCCCGTCGTGTTCTGCCACGGGACGCCGTGGTCGTCGGGGTTGTGGGAGCCGATCGCGTCGGCCCTGTCCGGCGAGCACACGGTGTTCCTGTGGGACATGCCCGGCTACGGCCGGTCCTCGATGGAGGACGGCGCGGACGTCACGCTGGCGACGCAGGGCGGGATCCTGGCCGTGCTGCTGGAGCGGTGGGGGCTGGAGTGCCCGGACGTCGTCGCGCACGACTACGGCGGCGCGACCGCGCTGCGTGCCCATCTCCTGCACGGCGCGCGGTACCGCTCGCTGGCACTCGTCGACGTCGTCGCGCTGGCGCCGTGGGGCTCGGAGTTCTTCCGGCTGGTGCACGACAACGCGTCCGTGTTCGAGTCGCTGCCGCCGCCGCTGCACGAGGCGCTCGTGACGGCGTACATCCGCGGCGCGAGCGCCCGTGGCCTGTCCACCGATGCCGAGCGGATGCTCGTCGAACCCTGGCTCGGCGACCGCGGGCAACCGGCGTTCTACCGGCAGATCGCCCAGGCCGACCAGCGCTTCACCGACGAGATCGAACCCCGCTACCCGGAGATCGACCTGCCGGTGCACATCGTCTGGGGTACCGAGGACACCTGGATCCCGGTGGACCGCGCGCACCGGCTGGCCGAGCTGATCCCGGGGGCCGGGCTGGACCTGGTGCCGGGTGCCTCGCACCTGATCCAGCTCGACGCACCGGAACGGCTCACCGCGATCCTGGCGCGGTGGCTCAGCTGAAGCGCTCCGCGACCTTCGCGTAGTCGTCCAGGATGGACAGCGTCTCGGCCTCTGGTCGGGTCGGGAGCATGAACGTCACGCGCTCGAGGTCACCGGAGTCCACATAGGGCGCCAGCTTCTCCGGGTCCGTCGGCCCACCGAACAGCGTCGTCGGCACGTCCGGCTTCCCGTGGTCGGCCAACCAGGCGCGGAGGCGCGTGATGTCCTCGGGGGACTGTCCACCACGCGGCAACCACCCGTCGCCCTGCTCGACGAGCCGGGTCAGCGCCGCGTCGCTCTCGCCGCCCAGGTAGATCGGCGGGTGCGGCGAGCGGGCCGGCTTCGGCCAGAGGTAGACCGGGTCGAAGTCGACGTGCTCGCCGTGGAACTCCGCCTCGTCGGACGTCCACAGCTCCTTGAGCGCCGCGAGCTGCTCGGTCATCAGCGGGCCCCGCTTCTTCGGGTCCACGCCGTGGTTGCGCATCTCCTCGCGGTTCCATCCGGCGCCGACCCCGAGGACCAGCCGCCCGTCGGAGATCAGGTCGACGGACGCGGCCTCGTTCGCCGTGTGGATCAGGTCGCGCTGCGGCAGCAGGATGATCCCGGTGCCGAGCAGCAGGTCCGTCGTCGCGTCGGCCATCGCGGCGAGCGTGACGAACGGGTCGAGCGTGCGGTAGTAGACGCGGGGGAGGTCGCCGCCGCCCGGGTACGGCGACTCCCGGCTCGTCGGGATGTGCGAGTGCTCGGCCAGGAACACCGAGTCGAACCCGCGTTCCTCCAGCGCGCGCCCGAGCGCGGCGGGCCGGATTCCTTCGTCGGTCACGAACGTGGCGATTCCGAATCTCACGGTCCCTGGTACCCGTCCACCGTCCATGGCATTCCCTGCGGCGGCGGTGCTTCCGGTCCGGAAGAGGTCGTGACCCGCGCTCACCAGCGCTTTCCCGGATATCCCGGTTCAGGCCGTGTGAGCCCGTTCGAGGGGTGGGTACGCCATCCGACGGAACGGTCCACCGCCCCCGAAGGAGGCCGTATGACACCCGCCCGCCGACTCGCCGTGCTGGCCGCAGGCACGCTGTCCGCCGCAGCCGTGGGCGGCATGGCCGCGCCGGCGCAGGCCGCGCCGGAGCCCCCGCCCGCGCCGCCGGCTCCCGTCGCTCCCGCTCCCGCGGCTCCCGCGCGGGCCGAGGTGCCCTGTGCTCCGACGGCGCGCGCCTGCGTCGATCTCTCCGCGCACAAGGCCTGGCTCACCGACGGCGCGGGGCACGTGACCTACGGGCCCGTCGCGGCGCGCGGCGGCAGCCGCTCCGACCCGACACCGGTCGGCACGTTCACCGTGTCGTGGAAGGACCGCGACCACCTGAGCCGCCAGTTCGACAACGCGCCGATGCCGAACTCCGTGTTCTTCGCGCCGGGGATCGCGTTCCACGGCGGGAACCCGTCGGAGAACTCGAACGGCTGTGTCCATCTCGGACAGAAGTCGTCCGCGGCGTTCTTCGGGGCACTGCGGGAGGGTGATCTCGTCCAGGTCGTCCCCTGAGGACGGATTCCCCGCCACGCAATGGCTCCGGAGCGGTTGCAGAGTGGTCACGGCCACCGATCGGGTGACGCGGTGGGGTCTACGATCCGCGCCATCCGATCGCCTCGTCTCAACTCTGGGGGTCCCGTGAAGCCCGCTGCCCGCCGTCCGCTCCTGGCCACCATCGTGCTCGCCGTGGCCGCTCTCGTGGCGACGACGGTCACCGGTGCCGCCTCCGCAGCAGGCCCGGAGAAGGAGGCGACGGCTGCGGTGCTGCCGGCGGCGACCGTGGTGCCCGCCGGGCGTGTCCAGTCGCTCGTCGCGGCCTCGGCGACGACGTCGATGTCCGAGTCGACGGCGTCGGCGGGCCGGGCGCTGGCGGCGAACCGCCCGCCGTGCGGGCCGGGCGTCGAGGCGTGCGTCTCGCTGGGCGCCCGCAAGGCGTGGCTGATGGACGGCAACGGTCGCGTGACCTACGGGCCGGTCGGCGTGCTGGGCGGACGCAGGGGCGAGCCGACCCCGACGGGTACGTTCGCGGTGTCGAACAAGGTGCGGAACTACCACAGCCGCCAGTTCGACGCGCCGATGCCGTACTCGGTGTTCTTCTACCCGGGCGTCGCGTTCCACACCGGCAGCCTGAGCACCCGCTCGGCCGGCTGCCTGCACCTCGGCAGCACGTCGGCGAAGAGGTTCTTCGCCACCCTGCAGCCGGGTGACACGGTCCAGGTCGTCGGCTAGGCCAGCCGCTGCAGCAGCAGCGCCTCGGCGAGCACACCGCGGGAGAACATCTCCAGGTGCAGGCTCTCGTCGATGCCGTGCCAGCGGCTCGCCGGGTCGCCGACGCCGGTGACCAGCACGGCCGCGCCCGGGAACGTCCTGGCGAACTCGGCGATGAACGGGATCGAGCCGCCGATCCCCGTCTCCACCGACGAGTTGCCGTACGCCGAGGAGAACGCGCGCCGGGCCGCGTCGTAGACCGGGCCGGTGGCCTCGAGCGTGTACGGCTCCGCGACCCCGGTGCCCGGCGTCGTCGTCACCTGGGCGCCCCACGGCACGTGCTTCTCCAGGTGGTCGGCGAGCGCCCGCTGCGCCTCGGCGGCGTCCTGGCCGGGAGCCAGCCGCATGCTCACCATCGCCCTGGCCCTGGGGAGCAGCACGTTCGACGACTCGGCCACCCGCGGCGCGTCGATGCCGAGCACGGCGACGGCCGGCTTGTGCGTGACCCGCTCCGGGATCGTGCCGCTGCCGAGCAGCTCCACGCCGTCGAGCAGGCCGACGTCGCTGCGGAACGTCGCCTCGTCCTGGTCGGGGGCGTCGCTCGCCGCGACGACCAGACCCGGAACGGCGACCTCGCCCTTGTCGTCGTGCAGCGAGGCCAGCGTGTGGCACAACGCGGTCAGCGCGTCGCCGACCGGTCCACCGTAGACACCGGAGTGCACGGGCCGCTCCAGCATCGCGACGTCCACGACGACGTCGACGAGCCCCCGCAGGCTCGTCGTCAGCGCCGGCACGTCGACGGCCGGGTTCGCCGCGTCCGCGATCACGATGACGTCCGCGGCGAGCGACCCGTGGTGCTCGGCCAGCAGAGCCGTCAGCGTCGGGGAGCCGGACTCCTCCTCGCCCTCGATGAACAGCGTGACGCCGACCGGTGGGCGGCCGTCGTAGGCGCGCAGGACGGCCAGGTGCGTCATCACGCCGGCCTTGTCGTCCGCGGCGCCGCGGCCGTAGAGGCGGCCGTCGCGTTCGGTGGGCTCGAACGGGTGCGACGTCCACTGGTCGTCGCCGCCGGTCGGCTGCACGTCGTGGTGGGCGTAGAGCATCACCGTCGGCATGCCCTCCGGCGCAGGCCAGTGCGCGACGACCGCCGGTGCGCCGCCGTCGGCCTGGATGATCCGGACCGACTCCGGACCCGCCGCGCGGGCCAGCTCGGCGACCGCCTCCGCGCTGCGACGGGTGTCGTCGGCGTGCGCTGGATCGGCCCAGATGCTCGGGATCCGCACGAGCGACTCGAGATCGGTGCGGGCGCCCGGCAGGACGCGGCTCACCGCGTCGGCGAGCTCGGCGGGCGGGGGCGGCGGGACGGGACGCTCTGACACGTCGCCGGATGCTACGCCGACGCCTCCGGTGGGGATGCCGTTCATCCGGCGCCCGTAGTGTGGCGTCATGTCACGCTTTCTGGCGACGATGCTGGAGTCCGCGTCCGGCGCGACCCGGGGGATGACCACCGGCGAGCCGCACGAGCCGCTGAGCCGCTCGTGGGTCGAGGTGCACCACGCCGCCCGCGCCGCCGCGGCCGCACTCGCCGAGGGGGCGGACGGTGTGCCGGGTCTCGCGCACGGCGGGGCGGTCGGTGTGCTCGCCGGCGAGCCGGCGGCCATCGCTCCTGCGGCGCAGGCGGTCTGGCTCTGCGGCGGCAGCGTGACGATGCTGCACCAGCCGACGCAGCGCACCGATCTCGCCGTCTGGGCGCAGGACACCGTCGAGACGCTCCGCATGATCGACGCGACGATGGTGCTGCTGGGCCCGCCGTTCGACGCGCTCGCGCCGGTGCTGACCGAGCAGGGTGTCGCGTTCCGCACGCTCTCCTCGCTGGAGGGCGACGCCTCCGGGTTCACGCCCGACGCCTCGGTGGCCGCGGAGTCCGACACGGCCCTGCTCCAGCTGACCAGCGGTTCCACGGCCACGCCGAAGGCCGTGCGGATCACCCACGGGAACCTGCACGCGAACATCGCGGCGATGGTCGAGGCGTCCGAACTGGACGTCGCGACCGACCGGATGGTGTCGTGGCTCCCGCTGTTCCACGACATGGGGATGGTCGGCTTCCTGACGATCCCGATGACCGTCGGCCTGGACCTCGTGACCGTCACGCCCGCCGAGTTCCTGGCCCGTCCGCGCCTGTGGGCGGAGCTGATCTCCAAGTACCGCGGGACGGTCACCGCCGCACCGAACTTCGCGTACGCGATCCTCGGCCGCCAGCTCGCGCGCGTCGACGACGGGGAGCTCGACCTGTCGTCGCTGCGCATCGCCCTGAACGGTGCCGAGCCGATCGACCCGGTCGCGGTGGCCGCGTTCACCGACGCGGGCGCGCGCTTCGGGCTGCGACCCGAGTCCGTGCTGTGCGCCTACGGAATGGCCGAGACCGCGCTCGGCGTCTCGTTCGCTCCTGTCCATACCGGACTGCAGGTGGACGAGATCGACGCCGACTCCCTGGAGAACGGCAGGCGTGCCACGCCCGCGATCTCCGACCGCCCGTCACGTGCGTTCCCGGAGCTGGGGCCGCCGCTGCCGGGACTCGAGGTCCGCGCCGTGGACGGGAAGGGGCAGGTGCTCGGTCCGCGCGAGGTCGGTGCGCTGCAACTGCGCGGCGAGGCCGTGACGCCGGGATACCTCACCGTGGACGGTCCGGTGTCCACTCAGGACACGGCCGGATGGTTCGACACGGGTGACGAGGGGTACCGGACCGAGTCCGGCGCCGTCGTCGTCTGTGGACGGACCAAGGACGTGATCATCATGGGCGGCCGCAACATCTACCCGACCGACATCGAACGCGCCGCGGGCACGGCCGACGGGGTGCGGGCGGGCAACGTCGTCGCCGTGCGCCTCGCCGCGGGGGACGGGCGGCGGCGCGAGACGTTCGCGGTGGTGGTGGAGGCCCGGAACGCGGACTCCGACGACGCGGTGAAGGCGATCCGCGACGACGTCGTCGGGCGGGTGTTCTCGGCCGTCGGTGTACGGCCCGGTGAGGTCGTGGTCCTGGCGCCGGGGAGTCTGCCCAAGACACCGTCGGGGAAGCTTCGCCGCGCCGCCACGGCGGATCTGATCACGACGGGGTAGGTGGCGGGCGACGGGCCGAGATGGACGTCACGGTTCTCAGCGTCGTCCGGGACGACAGTGGTGTTCATGTCGAGCGGATCGGCGGCGTCTCCGTCCCGGCCCGCCCGCCGACCTCAGCCCGACAGTGCGTGGAACCGGTTCTGCGCCGGTTCCAGACCCTGTTCGAGTAGCGCCTCGGTCGCGTCCACGGCCAGGTCCACGGCGAACTCCAGCTCCTTGCGCTCCGGCGTGGAGAACCGCTTGAGCACGTAGTCGGCCGGGTCCTGACGACCGGGCGGACGGCCGATGCCGAACCGCACGCGCAGGTAGTCCCTGGTCCCGACGGACTGGCTGATCGACCGCAGCCCGTTGTGCCCGCCTTCGCCGCCTCCGCGCTTGAGGCGGATGACGCCGAAGCCGAGGTCCAGGTCGTCGTGCACGACGACGACCTCCTCGGCGGGCACCGAGAAGTACCGGACGAGCCCGGCGACCGGGCCGCCGCTGACGTTCATGTACGTCCGCGGCTTGGCCACGGTCACCGGACGCCCGGCCAGACGGCCCTGGGCGATCTCGGCGTTCGACCGCTTGTGCACCGAGAACCGGGCGCCGGCCCTCGCCGCCAGCAGATCGGCGACGAGGAAGCCGACGTTGTGCCGGGTCTCGGCGTACTCCGGACCCGGGTTGCCGAGCCCGACCACCAGAGCGGGGCCCGGCACCGGGCTCACGAGTCGGAGGACTCGGAGTCGCCGCCCTCGGAGCCGGAGTCGCCGTCCTCGGAGGACTCGTCCGACTCGCCCTCGGCGGCCTCGGCGGCGGCCTCCTCCTCGTCGGAGGCGTCCTCGACCACGCCGGCACCCTCGGTGTCGATCTCGGCCTCGAGCTCTTCCTCGGTCGGCGCCGCGGCGACCTGCACGACCAGGGACTCCGGGTCGGTGCGCAGCTCGACGCCACCGGGCAGGCGGAGCTCGCCGGCCAGGTACTGGGTCCCGATCTCGGCGTCCTGGACGGAGACCTCGATGTTCTCCGGGATGTTCAGCACGTCGGCCTCGACCAGGACGGTGTTCAGGTCCTGGTAGACGAGGGAGCCGGGGGCGGCCTCGCCGGTGACGACGACGTCGAGCTCGACCTCGACCTTCTCGCCCCGCTTGATGACCAGCAGGTCGACGTGCTCGATGTACGGCCGGATCGGGTGCACGACCACGGTCTTGGTCAGCGCCAGCTGCGGGGCGCCGGTCGCGTCGGAGACGTCCAGCTCGAGCACGGCGTTACGGCCCTGCTCGCGGACGACGGCGGCGAACTCCAGCGACGGCAGCGACAGGTGCTGCGGGTCGGTGCCGTGCCCGTAGAGGACGGCGGGGATCTTGCCGGCCTTCCGGGTGCGGCGGGCGGCGCCCTTGCCGAACTCGGTCCGGGTCTCGGCGGCGATGCGGGTCTGGGCCACGGTTCTGCTCTTCCTCGTGCGTCGTGCGATGTCGTCGGCGCGCGGCGAGGAGGGCGATCGGAGATCGGCCCACGTCGATCACGGCGGGCTTGTCGTGCAACCCGCCCTCGCCGCGGAGATGGGCCAACGATACGCGGTCGTGGTGACGGGCCGTGCACGGCCCCGACGGATCAGGTGCTCAGGCGTTCCCGTCGAACAGACTGGTGACCGATCCGTCCTCGAACACCTGGTGGATCGCCTCGGCCAGGAGCGGGGCGATCGGGAGAACGGTCATCTTCGGGAACCGCTTCTCCTCCGGGATCGGGAGCGTGTCCGTGAAGATGACCTCGTCGGCGCCGCAGTTCGCGAGGCGCTCGGTGGCCGGTCCGGACAGCACGCCGTGCGTCGCCGCGACGATCACGTCCGACGCACCCTCCTTGAGGAGCACGTCGACCGCTTTCGCCACCGTGCCACCGGTGTCGATCATGTCGTCGATCACGACGCAGCAGCGGCCCTCGATGTCACCGACCACCCGGTTCGCGACGGCCTCGTTCGGCTTGCGCGGGTCGCGCGACTTGTGGATGAACGCCAGCGGCGTACCGCCCAGCGTCTCCGACCAGCGCTCGGCCAGCCGCACACGTCCGGAGTCCGGGGAGACGACGGCGAAGTTCGCATCGGGCCGCGACGCCTTCACGTACTCGGCGAGCACCGGCAGCGCGAACAGGTGGTCGACCGGCCCGTCGAAGAAGCCCTGGATCTGGGCGGTGTGCAGGTCGACGGTGAGGATCCGGTCGGCCCCCGCGGTCTTGAACATGTCCGCGACGAGCCGGGCCGAGATGGGCTCGCGGCCGCGGTGCTTCTTGTCCTGCCGGGCGTAGCCCCAGAACGGCATGACCACGGTGATCCGCTTGGCGGACCCGCGCTTGAGCGCGTCGACCATGATCAGGTGTTCCATGATCGACTCGTTGATCGGGGCGGAGTGCGCCTGCAGGACGAACGCGTCGCTCCCGCGCACCGACTCCTCGAAGCGGACGAAGATCTCGCCGTTGGCGAACGAGTACGCCGACTGCGGCGTGACCGTGACGTCGAGCTCCTTGGCCACGTGCTCGGCCAGCTCCGGGTGCGCACGGCCGGAGAAGAGCATCATGTTCTTCTTCGGCGTTCCTGCGATCGCGCTCACCGTGTCGTGCCTCCTCGGCGGGTGTCACCGGCCGGTTCCGCGATGGTGTGCGGGCCCGTGCCGTTCTGTGCGGGGTCGGTCTGTGGGACGTCGGGATCTGCGGAGCGTCCGGCCGCCTCGGCGGCGGCCGTGCCGGGACGCTTGCGCGCGACCCACCCCTCGATCGTGCGCTGCGGCCCGCCGGAGACGGCGAGCGCCCCCGGCGGCACGTCGTCGCGCAGGACCGTGCCGGCGCCGGTGTAGGCGCCGTCGCCGACCCGGACCGGAGCGATGAACATCGTGTCCGATCCGGTCCGGACATGCGAACCGATCACCGTGCGTTGCTTGCGCACGCCGTCGTAGTTGACGAACACCGACGAGGCGCCGATGTTGCTCATCTCGCCGATCGTCGCGTCGCCGACGTAGGTCAGGTGCGGGACCTTCGTCCCGTCGCCGATGTCCGAGTTCTTGACCTCGACGAACGTGCCGATCTTCCCTCGTGCGCCGAGCCGTGCGTGCGGGCGCAGGTAGGCGAACGGGCCGACCGATGCTCCGTCGCCGATCACCGACTCCGACCCGTGGGTCCGGACGACCGCGGCGCCTGCCCCGATCTCGCAGTCACGCAGGGTGGTGTCCGGGCCGATCTCCGCACCGTCGCCGACGGTCGTCCGGCCGTGCAGCTGAGTACCCGGGTGCAGCACGACGTCGGTGCCCAGCCGGACCTGCACGTCGACCCAGGTGCTCCGCGGGTCGACGACGGTGACGCCGTCGAGCATCCAGCGCTCCAGCACCCGGCGGTTCAGCTCGGCGCGCACGCCCGCCAGCTGCACGCGGTCGTTCACCCCGCACAGCGACCAGCGGTCGTTGCAGGTCAGGGTCGCGACCGGGCGCCCGCCGTCGACGGCGGTGCCGATCAGGTCGGTGAGGTAGAGCTCCTGCTGCTCGTTGTGTGCGGCGAGCCCGGCGAGGCCGTCGGCGAGGAACGCCGCGTCGAACGCGTAGACCCCGGAGTTGACCTCCGTGATCGCGCGCTGTTCCGGCGTGGCGTCGGCGTGCTCGACGATCGCGTGCACCGCACCGCCCTGGCGGACGATCCGTCCGTAGCCGGTGGGGTCGGGCGCCTCCATCGTCAGCAGCGACACGGCCGCACCGGCCGACTCGTGCTCGCGCACCAGGTCGCGCAGCGCGTCCGGACAGAGCAGCGGCACGTCGCCGTAGGTGACGAGCACGGTGCCGGTGGTGCCGGTCGGCAGTCCCCTGAGCCCGCAGCGCACGGCGTCGCCGGTGCCGAGCGTGCGCTCCTGGACGGCCGTGGCGATCGGGCGGCCGAGCTCGTCGGCGACGGCGGCCGTCTCCGCCGCGACCTTCTCCCGCTCGTGCCCGACGACCACGACCAGGTGCTCCGGCGAGAGCTCCCCGACGGCGTGCACGGCGTGGCCCAGCAGGCTCCGTCCGGCGATCGTGTGCAGCACCTTCGGCACGGCCGACCGCATGCGCGAGCCGGCGCCCGCCGCCAGCACGATCGACGCCGCGGGCTGGTGACCGTCGGGCATCTCGACTCCTGCCTCGTCAGACGTGGTGTCGTCGGTGTTCACCGGGCGGTGGTCTCCCGTTGTCCCGGGGGACGGTGGCGCGACGCCGGCCGGTCCGTCTCGCACGCCGCGACGAATCCTACGGGTGCCCGTCCGGGCCGTTGCGCCGTGCTCGTCCACGCCGATTCCGATGATCACCGCACCGGAGCGCGGAACGCGTCCCGGCTGGGCCGTTCGGCGCGGCCCGGAGACCGCCCGTCGCAGCGGTCCGGAGGTGGGGGCTGGTCGCTCCGGTCACCGGGTTGTCCCGGACGGGTACAGCTCTGGATCCCTAGGAGGAATCGATGCCCACGCGTACCGCTCGGACGGCCTGGAACGGCGGACTGCAGGACGGGTCCGGTCAGGTGGAGCTGAGCAGCAGCAAGGTCGGCACGTACGAGGTCAGCTTCCCGAAGCGGGCCGCGGACGACGCCGGCGGCACGACCAGCCCGGAGGAGCTCATCGCGGCCGCGCACTCGGCGTGCTTCGCGATGCAGCTCTCGGCGAACGTCGCCGAGGCGGGCGGCACGCCGGAGGCGCTCGAGGTGTCCGCGGACGTCTCGCTCGGCCCGGACCCGAACGGCGGCTTCAAGCTGACCGGCATCGCGCTGACGGTGCGTGGCGAGGTCAGCGGCCTGGACGCGGCCGGGTTCGAGAAGGCGGCGCAGGCCGCGAAGGCCGGCTGCCCGGTGAGCAAGGCGCTGACCGGTGTCGAGATCACGCTGGACGCCGCGCTCGACTGAATCCCTTCCGGCCGGCGTCGCCACGGCGGCGCCGGTCGTAGGGTCGTGACGTGACCGACGTCGAGTGGCACCGGAACCGGGCGCGCGCCGAGAGCTTCGGCGCCGGGGCCGCCGACTACGACCGCTACCGCCCGCCCTACGCCGACGGCCTGTTCGACGATCTCGCGTCACGGCGCCCGGACCGTGTCCTGGACATCGGCTGCGGCAACGGCCGGGCCGCCGTCGGCCTCATCGCGCGCGGACTGGACGTCCTCGGTGTGGAGCCCGACACGCGGATGGCCGAGGTCGCGCGGTCCCGCGGCGTCGTCGTCGAGATCGCGCCGTTCGAGGACTGGGACGACGACGGCCGCCGCTTCGACCTGCTGACCTGCGGCTCCGCATGGCACTGGGTCGAGCCGGCGCGCGGCGTGGCGAAGGCCGCCGCAGTGCTCCGGCCGGGCGGCACGCTCGCCCGCTTCTGGAACTACCACGTGCTCGACGACGCCACGGTCGAGCGGCTGGAACGCGTCTACGCCGACCTGGGCGTCGAGGCGGGCGGGCACGGTCGCGGCGCACGGGCCTACGACAGCGACCCGGTGGTCGCGGACCCCGCGTTCGGCGAGGTCACGACGGAGATCTGGCGCGAGGCGCGCACGTTCACCGCGGACGGCTGGATCGACCTGCTCGGCACGTTCAGCGACCACGCGACGCTCGACCCGGACCGTCGCACCGAGCTGTTCGCGGCGCTCCGGCGGGAGATCGACGCCATGGGCGGGACGCTCCGCGCGACGGCGTGCACCCACCTGCTGCGGAGCACGCGGGTCTAGCCGTCAGGCGACGAGCCCCGCGAGCAGCGACGCGAACGCGACGACCGCGGCCGAGGAGCGCAGGACGTCGATCCGCTCCCACCGCCGCACGACCTCACGCCAGTCGTCCGGCGGCGCGTCGAGGTCCCACGCGTCGACCCGGATGTTGATCGGCACCGTGCCGATCGCCGACGTCAGCACGAACACGAGCAGGACGGCCGCACCCGCCCAGCGCCACGTCGTCGCGGACAGCACGAGCGACACGACGGTCAGCACCACGGCGGGGACGATCAGCATCGGCACGACGACCTTCAGGCGGCGCACCAGGGCCTGCCGCGCCTCCAGGTGCGCGGCGTCCCCCAGGCCCCGCAACGCGGGCTGCACACCCCATCGGACGATCAGCTCCTCGCCGGCGAGGAGACCGGTGACGAACACTGCGAGCGCGTGAACCACCACGGATGCAGTAGTACTCCGGGAGGACGCGCGGCGACCGGTCGACCGGCCACGATCGCGGCATGGGGGAATCATCGGGAGCCGGTCGTGGGAGCCGGCTGACGACCGTTCTGTGGATGGCGCACGCGGTGCTGCGCGCCGCGCTGCTCGTCTCGGTCCTGGCCTACGGCTGGGGCAAGGTGTTCCTCGGCCAGATGGGCCGCGTCGACTACGCGGACGCCCTGCTGACCGTCGGCGAGAAGAGCCCGATGGGTCTGTTGTGGACGTTCATGGCGTACTCGCCCGCCGTGCAGGTGCTGGCCGGGATCACCGAGCTCCTCGCGGGCGTGCTGCTGATCTGGCGGCGGACGGCATGGATCGGCGGTGTGCTCGGCTCCGTCGCGCTCGGGGTCGTGTTCCTGCTCAACATGACGTTCGACGTGCCGGTCAAACAGCTCTCGCTGGCACTGGCGGTGGGGTTCGCGCTCGTCGCGCTGCCGGAATCCGGCCGCCTCGCCCGGTTCGCGAGCGGCAGGCCGACCAGCGGGTACTCCGAGCCGATGCCGATCCCGTGGCCCCGCGTCCACCGGGTCACGCGGTGGGTCGTCGCGTCGCTCGCGCTGGTCGTGTTCGCCGGGGCCGGGGTGGCGCTCGGGACCCTGCAGCAGCCGCCGGCCCGCTCGGCGTCGCCGCTGCCCGGCGTCTACCGGGTGACCGCCGACGCGACGCCCGCCGCGCCACGGCTGTCCCAGGACGGGCGGTGGCAGGAGGTCGCGTTCGGGCAGTGGGAGGGCGACGGGACGGCGCGGTTCACGCTGCGCCAGGCCAACGGCGACCTGAGCGAGGGCCGCTACCGCCCGATGGGTGAGCGCGTCCGGATCGACCTCTACCCGGTGCTCGCGGGCGACCGCACGTTCGTCGGACGGAGGTACGCGCGCAGCGTGACCCTGGTCTGGGCGCTGGGCCCGGACGGCACGCTGACGCTCTCCGGCGACGGGCTCCGGCTGACCGCCGTCGGGGACCCGGAGCTGCGGTACCTGTTCGACCGCGGCTTCTCCTGGGGCCCGACGCCGCCGATCAACCGGTGAGGGAACGCGACGACGCGGTCGTGGAGTGCCGGGCGACGTCCGGTGGCTCGGCGTCGCGACACACGCGCGGGACCACTCCTCGTACCGCCTGTGGACGAGGGCGGTCGGGCATGATGCGCGTCATGGCTGTCGAGCGAACGGTGCTGGACGGGCTGCCCGTCGTGCGGTCCTGGCAGGAGGACTTCTACCGCCACCTGCACCAGCATCCCGAGCTCTCCCACCAGGAGCACGAGACGGCCGCGGCGGTCGCCGAGCGGCTGCGCGGGGACGGCTTCGAGGTCCACGACGGACTCGCCGGGACCGGCGTCGTCGGGATCCTCCGCAACGGCGACGGCCCGACCGTGCTGATGCGTGCGGACATGGATGCCCTGCCCGTCCGCGAGGCCACCGGCCTGCCCTACGCGAGCGAGGTGACGGCGACCGACTCCCAGGGCGACGAGGTCCCGGTCGCCCACGCCTGCGGCCACGACATCCACGTGACGTGCCTGCTCGGCGCCGCGTCGCTCCTGGCGCACGCACGCGAGGCCTGGAACGGCACCGTCGTCGCACTGTTCCAGCCAGCCGAGGAGACCGGCGACGGGGCCCGGGGCATGGTCGAGGACGGGCTCGCCGGGCTGGTCGGCACGCCCGACGTCGCCCTGGCCCAGCACGTCGTGCCCGCACCGGCCGGCTCGGTCGGTACCCGCAACGGCCCGCTGTTCAGCGCCGCGGACAGCATGCGCGTCACCGTGCACGGCCGCGGCGGACACGGCTCCATGCCGCACGTGACCGTCGACCCGGTCGTCCTGGCCGCGATGATCGTGGTCCGACTCCAGACCGTGGTGTCGCGCCGGATACCGCCCTCGGAGACCGCGGTACTCACCGTCGGCAGCATCCAGGCCGGCACCAAGAGCAATATCATCCCCGACCGCGCCGTCATCGAACTGAACCTCCGCACGTACACCGAGCACACCCGGACACAGATGCTCGAGGCCGTCGAACGCATCGTGACCGCGGAATGCCGTGCGTCCGAGTGTCCGAAGGACCCGGAGTTCGAGCTGTTCGACCGGTTCCCGCTCACCAGCAACGACGATGGCCCGACCACGCGGGTGGCCGCGGCCTTCGGCCGGTTCTTCGGAGAGCGGGCCGAGAGCATCGGCCCACAGACCGCCAGCGAGGACTTCAGCGACATCCCCACCGCGCTCGGCGTCCCGTACACCTACTGGGTCATCGGCGGCATCGACCCCGACACGTACCAGAGGGCCGTCGACTCCGACCGCGTCGCCCAGGACGTCCCGGCCAACCATTCTCCGCACTTCGCGCCGGTCATCCAGCCCACCTGCGACACGGGCACGCAGGCCATGGTCGTCGCCGCCCTGGAGTGGCTCGCGCCCTGACCGCCGCCCTCGCCCGCCCACGTGCCGGACGGCCCGTTCGGGCTCGGTCGATGCCGGAGACGGGTGCCGCGGCGACCGCGCGGCCCGGGCCGGGGGAGACCCGTCGGGCCGTTCCGCATGTCAGGGGCTGTGCTCCGCCGCCAGGATTCGAACCTGGACCATCGGAACCAAAATCCGAGGTGCTGCCTTTACACCACGGCGGACGGACCTTCATCCTGGCACGCCTCGCGAGACCCGGTCGACCAGGATGGCCACGCGTCGGCCTCCCCTGGTCGCGGGCATCTGAATCGCCTGATCGGGCGTACCCGTCACCCCGACGCAGGCCCGGGGGTGTCGGGTTGCAAGACTGAGGAACGTGCTCAACCAGCTTTCACCACGGTCCTGTGCGGGGGTGACCCCGTGACCGGGCAGGCGATCGCCTGCCGGCTCTGCGGTTCCACCGATCTGCGGAGCTTCCTGGACCTCGGTGCGACGCCGCCGTGCGAGCTGTTCCTGACCGCCGAGACCGCGGAGCAGCGCGAGGACACGTTCCCGCTGCACGTGCGCGTCTGCGGGTCGTGCCTGCTGGCCCAGCTCCCGCCGCTGATCACGCCGGAGGACACGTTCGAGGAGTACGCCTACTTCTCGTCGTTCTCCTCCTCGTGGGTGGAGCACGCGCGCCGCTTCGTCGGTGACGCGGTCGAGCGTGCCGGGCTGACCCCGGAGTCGTTCGTCGTCGAGGTCGCCAGCAACGACGGCTACCTGCTCCAGCACGTCGTCGAGCGCGGGATCCGCTGCCTCGGCGTCGAGCCGAGCGTCAACGTCGGCGAGGCCGCCCGCGAGAAGGGCGTCCCGACGCTCACCGCGTTCCTCACGCCGGAGACCGGCGCGGCCGTGCGTGCCGAGCACGGTCCGGCGCAGCTGGTGTGCGGCAACAACGTGTTCGCCCACATCCCGGACGTCGTGGGCTTCGCGCAGGGGCTGCGCGCCATGGTCGCCGACGACGGCTGGGTCTCGATCGAGGTGCAGCACCTGCTCACGCTCGTCGAGCGCAACCAGTTCGACACGATCTACCACGAGCACTTCCAGTACTACACGCTGCTCACCGGGCAGCGTGCGCTCGCGGCGGGCGGGCTGACGCTCGTCGACGTCGAGCTGCTGGACACGCACGGAGGCTCGATCCGGATGTGGGCGCGCCCGGACGCCGTCGCCGGGGAACCGTCCGAGACGGTCCGCGAGGTGCTGGCGGCCGAGGAGAAGGCTGGCCTGCACACGGCGGAGGGGCACGACGGGTTCGCCGAGTCCGTCTCCACGATCCGCGACGACCTGATGTCGTTCCTGATCGACGCCCGCCGCCGGGGCAAGTCGGTCGTCGGCTACGGGGCCCCCGGCAAGGGCAACACGCTGCTGAACTACTGCGGCATCCGGCCGGACCTGCTCTCGTACACGGTGGACCGCAACCCGTACAAGCACGGCCGGTTCACGCCCGGCACCCGGATCCCGATCCACGCGCCGGAGCGGATCGCCGAGGACCGCCCGGACTACGTGCTGGTCCTGCCGTGGAACCTGCGCGCGGAGCTCACCGAGCAACTCTCGTATGTTCGTGAGTGGGGCGGCCAGCTGGTGTTCCCGATCCCGTCCCTCGAGGTGGTGTGACGAGAGTGAAGGTCGTCCTGTTCTGCGGCGGCTACGGGATGCGGATGCGCGACGGCGTGTCCGACCTCCCCAAGCCCATGCAGTCGGTGGGCCCGCGTCCGCTGATCTGGCACGTGATGCGCTACTACGCGCACTTCGGCCACAAGGACTTCGTGCTGTGCCTCGGCTACGGGGCGCACCACATCAAGAACTACTTCCTGAACTACGACGAGACCGAGTCGAACGACTTCACGCTGCACGGCGGCGAGGTCGAGCTGCTCGGCAGCGACATCCAGGACTGGAACATCACGTTCGTCCAGACCGGTCTGGACTCGCCCATCGGTGAGCGCCTCCGCCGGGTGAAGGCGCTGGTCAAGGACGAGGAGATGTTCCACGCGAACTACGCCGACGTCCTCACCGACGCCCCGCTGGACCAGATGGTCGACCAGTTCAAGAACTCCGACGCGGTCGGCCAGCTGATGGCCGTCCCGCCGCAGTCGGCGTTCCACTGCGTCGACATCAACG
This sequence comes from Pseudonocardia endophytica, assembly GCF_004339565.1. Classification (GTDB taxonomy): domain Bacteria; phylum Actinomycetota; class Actinomycetes; order Mycobacteriales; family Pseudonocardiaceae; genus Pseudonocardia; species Pseudonocardia endophytica. Next base: position 2,721,011 of record NZ_SMFZ01000001.1, on the reverse strand, counting down.
ACGACGGCAACCTGGAGTCGATCACCACGCTGCAGGAGATGCCGCTGTGGGAGAACGGCGGCTACCTGATGTTCCGGCCCGAGGTGTTCGACCACCTCGAGCCGAACTGCGACCTGATCGGCGACGTCTGCGCTCCGCTGGCCCGCAAGGGCCGGATGCGCGCCTACCGGCACCGCGGCTTCTGGCAGCCCGCCGACACGGTCAAGGAGCGCAACGCGCTGGAGGCCGCCTACCAGGGCGGGACCCGGCCGTGGATGCTCTGGGAGGGCAAGGACTCCGACCGCGACCCGCTGCAGGCCGCGATCGCCGAGATGCAGAAGCGGCATCCGTGACGTCGTGCTGAGCCTTCTACCCGAACGCCTCGACCGCCTCCTGCTGCTCGGGGCGCACTGCGACGACATCGCGATCGGCGCGGGCGGCACGCTGCTCGAGCTCTGCCGGGCGCACCCCGGCGTGACGGTGACCGCGCTCGTGCTGACCGGTGCCGGGTCGCTGCGCGAGGAGGAGGAGCGGTCCGCGCTGGCGGCCTTCTGCCCCGGCGCGACGCTCGACGTGCACGTGATGGACCTGCCCGACGGCCGGGTCCCGCAGCACTGGGAGCGGGCCAAGCACGCGCTCGAGGACCTGCGCACCCGCGGCGAGCCGGACCTGGTGATCGGCCCGTCGGCACACGACGCCCACCAGGACCATCGCACGCTCGCCCAGATGATCCCGACGGCCTACCGGGACCACCTGACGTTCGGCTACGAGATCCTCAAGTGGGAGGGCGACCTCGCCCAGCCGAGCGTCTACCTCCCGATGGCCGAGCCGGTGCTCTCGGAGAAGATCGCGAAGCTGAACGAGCACTACGGCTCGCAGCGCGACCGCACGTGGTTCGACGACGAGACGTTCCGCGGCCTCGCGCGGGTGCGCGGCGTGCAGTGCCACGCGCGCTACGCCGAGGCGTTCCACGTCGTGAAGATGACGCTCGGGGTCGCCCCGCTGTCCGGGTCCGACCCGGGCGGACTGGGCGCCTGAGCCCGACCCACAGCCACCACCGCCACACCGCTACACAGGAGGAACACCGCCCATGCGCGTACTGCTCACCGGACATCAGGGCTACCTGGGCACGGTGATGGCGCCGATCCTCGCCACCGCCGGGCACGAGGTCACCGGGCTGGACAGCGGCCTGTTCGCGGAGTGCGTCCTCGGCTCGCTGGACACCCCGGACGTCGACGGGCTGTCCACCGACCTGCGTGACGTGACCGTCGAGCAGCTGGCCGGGTTCGACGCCGTCGTGCACATGGCGGCGCTGTCCAACGACCCGCTCGGCTCGCTCGCGCCGGAGATCACCTACGACATCAACCACCACGCGTCGTCGCGCCTGGCCCGGCTGGCGAAGGAGGCCGGGGTCTCGCGGTTCGTCTACGCGTCGACGTGCTCGGTGTACGGCGCGCAGTCCGGTGACGACCTCGTCGACGAGGAGGCGCCGCTCAAGCCGGTCACCCCGTACGCGATCTCCAAGGTCCGGGTCGAAGACGATCTCGCCGACCTGGCGGATTCGGACTTCGTGCCGGTGTCGATGCGCAACGCGACCGCGTTCGGCTTCTCCCCGCGGCTGCGGGCGGACATCGTGCTGAACAACCTGGTCGGGCACGCGGTGTTGTCGAACGAGGTCAAGGTGCTCTCCGACGGGACGCCGTGGCGCCCGCTCGCGCACGCCGACGACATCGCCGGTGCCGTCGTCGCCGCGCTCGCCGCGCCGGCCGACGTGGTCCGCGCCCGCGCCTACAACGTGGGTACCGAGCGCAACAACCGCATGGTCTCCGAGATCGCGCAGGCCGTCGTCGACGCCGTCCCCGGCTCGGTCCTGAACATCACCGGCGAGGCCGGCAACGACCCGCGCTCCTACCGCGTCGACTTCTCCCGTGCCCGCAAGGAGCTCGGCTTCGAGGCGCAGTGGAGCATCCCGGACGGCGCCAACCAGCTGGCCACCGAGTACCGGAGCCGCGGCCTGACCCGGGACGCGTTCGACAACCGCTTCACCCGCCTCGCCGTGCTGTCCGCCCGCCAGAGGGCCGGCGAGCTCGACGAGTCGATGCACGTGGTCTGACCCCTCCCGATTCCGAACGAGGGGCACCTTCGAGCACTACCCTTGCCCGAAGGTGCCCCTCGTTCGCGTCGGGGCGGAGGGGAGAGCCGGCATGTGCCGCAACATCCGGACGTTGCACAACTTCGAGCCGCCCGCGACGCACGACGAGGTCGACGCCGCGGCGCTCCAGTACGTGCGCAAGATCTCCGGTGCGTCGAAGCCCTCGCAGGCGAACACGGAGGCCTTCGACAGGGCCGTCGCCGCCGTCGCCGAGGCGACCCGTGAGCTGCTCGACGGCCTGACCAGCACCGCCCCGCCGAAGGACCGCGAGGTCGAGGCGGCGAAGGCCCGTGCCAGGGCGGAGCTGCGCTACGCCCGCTGAGGTGATCGTCGTCGCCCGTTTCGTCCGGCCTGGACCGCGTCCCCGCGCCTGTGTTTAGCTGAGGCTTGGCTTAGCCGAGGCGCGAGGCGAGGGGGATGCGTGGACGGGACGACGCTGCGGGTGACGGGCGTGCGGGCGCTGTCGGAACCGTTCGTGCGGATCGAGGCCGAGGTCACCAGCGGTGCGCTCGATCTCCCCGGCACGCCGGACGAGGCGATCGTGCTGCACTTCCCGCTGCCGGACGGGACCCGCGACGAGATGGGCCGCTGGTACACGGTGCGGCGCATCTCCCCGGACGGGCGGTCGATCGTGTTCGACGTCGTCGCGCACGCCGGCGGGGTTGGTGCCGAGTGGGCACGACGGGCCAGGGTCGGCGACGAGGTGGGTGTCTCCCGCTCCGCGTGCTGGTTCAAACGCCCGGAGGGCGTCGCGTGGCAGATCCTCGTCGGGGACGCGGCGGGTGTCCCGGCCATCGCGCGGATCGTCGACGAGAGCCCGGCGGAGCTGCGCACGGACGTCGCCGTCGAGGTGCACGCCGGCGACGGGCCGCCTCCGCTGCCGGACGCGGCACACGTGCGGACCGTCGTCGCCGACGAAGGGACGAGCCGTCTCGAGGAGATCGTCCGCGGGCTGGAGATCCCGGACGGGCCGGGGTACCTGTTCGTCGTCGGCGAGGCCGCCGCGACGCGCGCGGCGCGCCGCTACCTGCGCCACGAGCTCGGCATGGACACGAAGCACTACCGGGTCGTCGGCTACTGGAACCTGGACGCGGAGAAGCTGCGGGCGCGCTACGAGGCGAACCAGGACCGGTTCGCGACGGCGTGGGCGGCCGCGGAGGCCGCGGGCGGCGACGACGAGGAGGTCCAGGACCGCTACGAGACCACGCTGGCCGAGGCCGGACTGCTCTAGGAGCCCAGCAGCTCGCGCAGCACGGCGGCCTGGCTCGCCTCCGGGTCCTTCGTGGCGGTGAGCAGCGTGAGCGTGCCGTTTCCGGCGAGCTCGCGGAGCCGCTCCAACGACGGGGAACCGTCGAGCTCGGAGCGGTAGCGGCGGCGGAACTCGTCGAAGCGGTCCGGGTCGTGGCCGTACCACTTCCGCAGCTCCGTGCTCGGCGCCACGTCGGAGATCCACTCGTCGTAGCGCGCGTCGTCCTTGCGCAGCCCGCGCGGCCACACGCGGTCGACGAGCACGCGCGTGCCGTCGCCGTCCGCGCGGTCGTCGTAGATCCGTCGCACTCGCACCGTCACGCCGCCGGATTCTCCCTTCCGGGCCAGGAGCAGACTCGGGGGATGGACGACGGGATGACGCAGCGGCTGGCCCGCGCGGCCGGGGTCGAACGCGCACCCGATGCCGACCCGTGGAACGACGTCGTGTCCGCCTCCCTGGAGCTGCCGCGCGGGCGGATCGAGTTCGTGCACCCGCGCTCCGCGATGGACCTGCTGATGGCCCAGGACTTCGACGACGAGGAGCAGGCCTACCCGCCGTACTGGGCCGAGCTGTGGCCGAGCGGGATCGAGCTGGCGTACGCCGTGGCCGGGTCCGACCTCCGGGGCCGGGCCGTGCTGGAGATCGGCTGCGGGCTCGGCCTGCCGTCGATCGCGGCCGCGTTGTCCGGAGCCAGGGTGCTGGCCACCGACCGCTCGGAGGACGCCGTCGCGTTCACCGAGCGGAACGCGGAGCTCTCCGGGGTGACGCTCGAGACGGCCGTCCGGCCCTGGACCGACGACCATGCGCTGGTCGCGTGGGGACCGTGGGACCTGGTGCTGGGCGCCGACGTGCTCTACAACGACCGCTGCGTGCGGGAACTGCTCGCGCTGCTGCCCCGGCTGCTCGTCGGTGGTGGCGAGATGTGGATCGCCGACCCGGACCGTCCGCAGGCCGCGGACTTCCTGTCCCGCGCGGTTGACGCGGGCCACGACGTGACGGTGTCGGACACGCGGGCCGCAGGCGTGTCGCTGATCCGCCTGCGGCACGGCTGAACCGCGCCGAACCCGGACACCGGGAGCCGGGCCGGGGCGGCGGGCGTATCGTCGGGCCCGACACCCCCTACCCGACCTGGGCAGGGGTCTGTCTCGTGCGTGCCCACCGTGCTCGATCCGAGGAGTCCGCGCCGTCGTGGCCACTCTGTCCGGCCTGCTCACCTCCGCCCTGTCCGACCCGGGCCTGCGCGCGGCGGTGGACGCCGCACGCGCCGCCGATCCGCGCACCGCCGAGACCCCGGCCGTCCGGGTCGAGGGGCCGTCCGCGCTGCGCCCCCTCCTGACCGCGGGCCTGACCGGCTCCGACGGCAGCGCCCCCGTGCTCGTGGTCACCGCGACCGACCGGGAGGCCGAGGACCTCGCGGCCGCCGTGTCCGACCTGCTCGGCGTCGGCGGCGAGTTCCCGGACCCGATGGTCGACTCCGTCGTCGTGCTGCCGTCCTGGGAGACGCTGCCGCACGAGCGGCTGTCCCCACGCGCGGACACGGTCGCGCGCCGGCTGACGATCTTCCGCAGGCTGGCCGTGACCGAAGCAGCGCCGCGGGTGGTGGTCGCGGCGGCGCGGAGCCTGATCCAGCCGGTCGCGCCCGGGCTGGGCGCGCTGGAGCCGGTCTCGCTCGGCATCGGCGACGAGTACGACTTCGAGGCGCTGCTGGAACGGCTCGTCGAGCTCGCCTACACGCGCGCCGAGATGGTCACCCAGCGCGGCGAGTTCGCCGTGCGCGGCGGCATCCTCGACGTCTTCCCGCCGACCGCGGAACATCCGGTGCGCGTCGAGTTCTGGGGCGACGAGGTGTCCGAGCTGCGCTCGTTCGCCGTCGCCGACCAGCGTTCGGTGGAGGCGGTCGAGCGGGTCGTGGCGCCGGCCTGCCGGGAGCTGCTGCTGACCGGGCCGGTGCGGGAGCGGGCCGCGGCGCTGGCCGCCGAGCAGCCGGAGAACGTCGGCCTGAACCGCAACCCGCTGCGCGAACTGCTCGACAACCTGTCAGAGGGGATCCCCGGCGAGGGCATGGAGTCGCTGATCCCGGCCCTGGTCGGGTCGGAGATGCAGATGCTCACCGACCTGCTGCCCGCCGGCTCCCGGGTGCTGCTCGCCGACCCCGAGCGGATCCGTACGCGCTGCGCCGACCTGATGCGCACCGGGCAGGAGTTCCTCGAGGCGTCCTGGCTCAACGTCGCGGGCGGCGGGGCAGCGCCGATCGACGTGTCCGGGTCGGCCTACCAGGGGCTGACCACCACGCTGGAGCACTCCACGACGAGCGGGCGCCCGGTCGTCGCGCTGTCGCCGCTGGTCTCCGGCGACGGCGAGGCCGTCGTCCCCGCCGTGCACGAGATCGAGCCGTACCGCGGCGACACCGACCGCGCGATCGTCGACCTGCGGGCGCACGTCGCCTCCGGAGGACGGGCCGTGCTGGTGCTGGCCGGGCACGGCACCGCGCAGCGCTCGCTGGAGCAGCTGCGGGAGGCGGAGGTGCCCGCGACGCTCGTCGAGGAGCTCGTCGACGAGCCGGACAAGGGCATGGTCACGGTGACCTGCGGGCGGCTGCTGAGCGGGTTCACGGCGACCGAGATCTCGCTGGTGCTGCTGTCCGAGTCGGACCTGACCGGCAGCCGTGCGGGACTGGACGCGCCCGCCCGGAAGACGACGCCCCGTCGTCGCAACGCGGTGGACCTCGCCGTGCTGCAGCCCGGCGACTACGTCGTGCACAACCAGCACGGGATCGGCAAGTTCGTCGAGATGCGCGAGCGCACCGTGCAGGGCGCCACGCGCGAGTACCTGGTGCTGGAGTACGCCAGCTCGAAGCGCGGGCAGCCCGCCGACCGGCTGTTCGTGCCGACCGACGCGCTGGACGAGATCAGCCGCTACGTCGGCGGCGAGCAGCCCGCCGTGAACAAGCTCGGCGGCGCGGACTGGGCGAAGACGAAGGGTCGCGCGCGCAAGGCGGTCAAGGACATCGCGGCCGGGCTGGTGCAGCTCTACGCCGCGCGCCAGGCCTCCCCGGGTCACGCGTTCGGCGCGGACACGCCGTGGCAGCGCGAGCTGGAGGACGCGTTCCCGTACACCGAGACGCCGGACCAGCTCTCCGCGATCGACGAGGTCAAGCGCGACATGGAGCGTGCCGTCCCGATGGACCGGGTGATCTCCGGCGACGTCGGGTTCGGCAAGACCGAGATCGCCGTGCGGGCCGCGTTCAAGGCGGTGCAGGACGGCAAGCAGGTCGCCGTGCTGGTGCCGACGACGCTGCTCGCCACCCAGCACCTGACGACGTTCTCGGACCGGATGCGCGCGTTCCCGGTCACGGTGAAGGGGCTGTCCCGGTTCACCGACGCGGCCGAGGCGAAGGAGACGATCGCCGGGCTGGCCGAGGGGACCGTCGACGTCGTCGTCGGGACGCACCGGCTGCTGCAGTCGGGGGTGCGGTGGAAGGACCTCGGGCTCGTCGTCGTCGACGAGGAGCAGCGCTTCGGCGTCGAGCACAAGGAGCACATCACGGCGCTGCGTGCGCACGTCGACGTGCTGACGCTGTCCGCGACGCCGATCCCGCGCACGCTGGAGATGAGCCTGGCCGGCATCCGCGAGATGTCCGCGATCACGACCCCGCCGGAGGACCGGCACCCGACGCTCACCTACGTCGGGGCCTACGACCAGAAGCAGGTCGCCGCCGCGGTCCGCCGCGAGCTGCTGCGCGACGGCCAGGTGTTCTACGTGCACAACCGCGTCAGCTCGATCGACCGGGCGGCGAAGACGCTGCAGGACCTCGTCCCGGAGGCCCGGATCGGCGTCGCGCACGGCCAGATGAACGAGGACGTGCTGGAACGCACCGTCAGCGGGTTCTGGCACCGCGAGTTCGACGTGCTGGTGTGCACGACGATCGTGGAGAACGGCCTGGACATCTCGAACGCGAACACGCTGGTCGTGGAGCGCTCGGACACGCTCGGGCTGTCCCAGCTGCACCAGCTGCGCGGCCGCGTCGGACGGGGGCGCGAGCGCGGCTACGCGTACTTCCTGTTCCCGCCCGAGCACCCGCTCACCGAGACCGCGCACGACCGGCTCGCGACGATCGCGCAGCACTCCGACCTGGGTGCGGGCGCGCAGGTGGCGATGAAGGACCTGGAGATCCGCGGCGCGGGCAACATCCTCGGCGCGGAGCAGTCCGGGCACATCGCGGGCGTCGGGTTCGACCTCTACATCCGGCTGGTGGGCGAGGCCGTCGCCGCGTTCCGCAAGCAGGCGGGCGGGGACACCGACGCCTCGATCGAGGACGAGCAGCTTCTCGAGGTCCGGGTGGACCTGCCGGTGGACGCGCACGTGCCGCACGACTACATCGACGGCGAGCGGCTGCGGCTCGAGGTCTACCGCAAGATCGCCGAGGCGGCGGACGAGGAGATGCTGTCCGCGATCGTCGACGAGCTGACCGACCGCTACGGCGAGCCGCCGACGCCGGTGCACAACCTGCTGGCCGTGGCCCGGTTCCGGCAGCTGTGCCGGCGGCTGGGGGTCACCGAGGTGGCGGTCGCCGGGACGCAGATCCGGATCGGTCCGGTGACGTTGCCGGACTCGGCCCAGCTGCGTCTGAAGCGGCTGTACCCGAAGGCGGCCTACAAGCCCGCGGCGCAGGTCGTCACCGTGCCGAAACCGGTGGAGGGCGGCCGGATCGGCGGAGCCGCGGTGCGCGACACGGCACTGCTGGACTGGTGCGCCGAGCTGCTCGGCCAGCTGGTGGGGACGCCCGCCCCGGCCTGAGCGGAATCGTCGGTGGGTCCGGTTAGATTTCGGGCATGGCCTACCTGCGCTTCCCGCACCTGCACGGTGACACGGTCGTCTTCACCGCGGAGGACGACGTGTGGACCGCGCCGCTGGATGGTGGCCGGGCCTGGCGGCTGACCGCCGACGGGGTGCCGGTCTCGTCGCCGCGGATCTCACCGGACGGCGCGCGGGTCGCGTGGTCGTCGCGGCGTGACGGGGCCGCCGAGGTCTACGTCGCGGACGTCGAGGGCGGTGGGGCCACGCGGCTGACGTGGTGGGGGGATCCCGCGACGTCCTGTGCGGGCTGGACCGCCGACGGCGACGTGATCGCGATCTCGGGGACCGGGGACGCGACCGACCGTCGCTGGGCGTTCGCCGTCCCGGCCGGCGGCGGCAGCCCGCGGCGGCTCCCGTACGGCCCGCTCACCGCCGTCGGCCTCGGTGGGGACGGCGCCGTGGCGACGCTGTCCGGCGGCGGCATGGACGCGGCGTGGTGGAAGCGGTACCGCGGCGGCACGGCAGGGCGGGTCTGGCTGGACGCCACCGGCTCCGGTGAGTTCGAGCGGATACTGGCCGACGTCGACGGCCAGCTGCGCGCGCCGATGATCGTCGGGTCCCGGCTCGCCTTCCTGTCCGACCACGAGGGCTGGGGCAACCTGTACTCCGTCGCGCTGAATGGTGGTGACCTGCGGCGGCACACCGACCACGGTGCGGACGGGGCGCCCGCGTTCTACGTGCGTCAGGCGTCGACCGACGGCGAGCGGGTCGTCTACGCCTCCGCCGGACGGTTGTACGTGGTGGAGTCCCTGGACGCCGACTCCGCGCCCCGGGAGATCGACGTCCGGCTCGGCGGCCCGCGTTCGGCGCGCGAGACGTTCCGGGCGGACGTCGGGACGGACCTGCGGTCGTTCGCGCCGGACCGCACCGGCCGGACCAGCGTCGTCGGCGTGCGCGGCACCGTGCACCGGCTCACGCACCGGGACGGGCCGTCCCGCACGCTGCTCGCCGAGCCGGGCGTGCGGGCCCGGATGGCCGAGCCGCTGGGCACCGATCGCGCGGTGTGGGTCGACGACGCCGACGGCGAGGACGCCGTGTGCGTCGCGCCGCTGGACCCCCTGGCCGAGAACGCACCGGAGCTGCGACGGCTGTCGTCCGGCCGGATCGGGCGGGTGCTGGAGCTGACGGCCGCGCCGGACGGGTCGGCGGTCGCGCTGGCCACCCACGACGGCCGGTTGCTCGTCCTGCACCTGACGACGACCGACGAGTGGCCGGACGGCACGCTGCGCGAGATCACCCGCGGCGGGTCCGGCGAGGTGTCCGACCTCGCCTGGTCCCCGGACAGCGCCTGGCTGGCGTTCTGCGACCCGCCGGAGCCGGGCCTGTCCCGGATCGTGCTGGCCCGCATCACGGACGGCGATCTCGTCGAGGTGACGCCCGCCCGCTTCCACGACAGCGACCCGGTGTTCACCTCGGACGGCAAGTACCTGGCGTTCCTGTCCCGGCGGGTGTTCGACCCGAGCTACGACCAGCACTCGTTCGACCTCACGTTCCAGACCGGCTGGAAGCCGTTCCTGGTCCCCCTGGCCGCCCGCACGCCGTCGCCGTTCGGAGCCGGGCCGGACGGGCGCCCGGTGTCGCCGGAGGAGGAGAAGCCGGAGGACCCACCCGCACCCGACGGCTCCTCCGCGGAGAACGCCGACGGGCCAGGGACGGACGAGAAGACCGGCACGAAGAGGGACAAGGACACGCCGCCCGAGGTCGTCGTCGAGCCGGACGGGATCGCCGAGCGTGTCGTCGGGATCCCCGTGGAGGCCGCGGTCTACGTCGGACTGGCCGCCGCGAAGGACGCGCTGCTCTGGCGGCGCTTCCCGATCTCGGGGACGCTCGGCGACAGCAGGGCCGACGACGAGTCCGAGCGCGAGAAGCCGTGGCTGGAGCGCTACGACCTGACCAAGCGGACGCTGACCACGATCGCCGACCCGTGCGGCGGGTTCGCGGTCAGCGGCGACGGGACGCGCGTCGTCACGCGGGACGCCGGCACCCTGCGGGTGCTGCGGGCCGACCGGTCCGGCTCCTCGGCGCCGTCCGACGGGGACGCCGACGAGTTCGAGATCGACACCAAGCGGCTCGTCGTGAGCGTCGACCCGTCCGTCGAGTGGCGCCAGATGTTCGACGAGGCCGCCCGCCTGATGCGGGACCACTTCTGGGTCGCCGACATGGCCGGCGTGGACTGGGACGCCGAGGTTGCCCGCTACCGGCCGCTGGTCGACGAGGTGGGTAGCCACAACGATCTCGTCGACGTCCTGTGGGAACTGCAGGGCGAGCTCGGCACGTCGCACGCCTACGTGATGGGCGGCGGTGCGGCCGGCGTGGATGCGACCGGCCGCCCTGGCCTGCTCGGCGCGGACCTGGAGCCCGCCGCGCAGGGGTCGGGCTGGGTCGTGCGCCGGGTGCTGCCGCCGGAGTCGTCGGCGCCCGCGGCGCGCAGCCCGCTGTCCGGCCCGGGCGTCGACGTCCGGGCGGGCGACGAGATCCTCGAGGTCGGCGGCGTGGCGGTGGACCCGGACTGGGGGCCGGCCCCGTTGCTGCTGGACCGGGCGGGCCGGCTGGTCGAGCTGACCGTGCGCTCCGGGCCGGACCGCGCCGACCCTGGGGAGGTTCGACGGGTGGTCGTCCGTCCGCTGCGCTCCGAGCACGAGCTCCGCTACCAGGACTGGGTGGCGGGACGCCGGGCCGCGGTGGCCGAGCGGTCCGGCGGCCGTCTCGGCTACCTGCACGTGCCGGACATGATGCCGCCCGGGTGGGCGCAGCTGCACCGTGACCTGGCCCGGGAGACGGCCCGCGACGGGCTGATCCTCGACGTGCGCGGCAACCGCGGTGGCCACACGTCGCAGCTGGTGGTGGAGAAGCTGGCGCGCAAGGTGATCGGCTGGGACCTGCCGCGGCACCGGACGCCGAGCACCTACCCGGAGGAGGCGCCGCGCGGGCCGGTGGTCGCACTGGCCGACGAACTGTCCGGTTCGGACGGTGACATCGTGACGGCCGCGATCCGGCGGCTCGGCATCGGCCCGGTGGTGGGCGTCCGGACGTGGGGCGGTGTGATCGGGATCGACGGCCGGTACGGCCTGGTCGACGGCACCCGGGTCACGCAGCCCCGGTACGCGACGTGGTTCGACGGCGTCGGCTGGGGCCTGGAGAACCACGGGGTGGACCCGGACGTCGAGGTCGTGATCACCCCGCAGGACTGGGTGGCGGGGCGGGACCCGCAGCTCGAACGGGCCGTGGACCTGGCGCTGGAGCGGCTCGAGGCCGAGCCCGCCGCCCGGCCACCGGACGTCGCGACCCGCCCGTCCCGTGCGCGTCCGCCGCTGCCGGGCCGGCCCTGAACCGGGCCATGGGCGACTCGGCGGAGGGGCGGGAGCGAGGTGGCGAGATCGTCGTCACCGGCCCGTGAGAAGGTGACCGGCGTGCGCACACGGACGGGACGGCTCCTCGCGGGCGCGGCGATCGTCGTCGCGCTCGTCAGCGGATGCGGCAGCACGCCGAGCAAGGTCGACGCCGCGGCGGTGATCGGTGACGACACCGTCACGCTCTCCGACGTGCAGCCGCGGATCACGGCGGCGCTCGCGCGCCCGGACCTGGTCTCGACGCTGAAGTCCCAGGGCTACGGGCCGCCGGACATCGGCCGCGCGATCGTCAGCCAGGTCGTCCTGCACGACCTGCTCGGCCGGGCCGCCGCACAGCAGCAGATCGTCGTCAGCGACGACGAGGTGAACGCCGCGATCGCGCAGGCGGGCGGCGAACAGGTCCTCGCCCAGTCCACGCTGGACGCGGGCGGGGTGCGCGAGCGGATCACCGACCAGCTGATCGCCACGAAGCTGGCCGAGCGCGAGATCGACCGGCTGTCCGTGACGGCGGACATCGCCGTCGTCCAGTCCCGGGACGAGGCGCTCACGCTGGCCCGCGCGATCGCCGCGGGCGGGCCCGCCGCGGACCGCGCCCTCGCGACGGCGGCCACCGCCCAGCGCAACCAGCAGATCCGCCCGGCCACCACCCCGCAGGCCGCGGCGACCCCATTGATCGGCATCCCGGCCGGGTCCACGGCCGCGTTCCCGATCTCGTCGCAGCAGGGCTGGGTCGTGGTCCGGGTGACCGAGCGGCGCACCGACGCCCCGCCGGCCGGCCCGGCCACGGCGTCCCGCCTCGACCCGCAGACGTTGTCCGAGGCCGGGATCCGGCTGCTCACGCCCGTCGCGGCGCAGGCGGGCGTCGAGGTCAGCCCGCGCTACGGCACGTGGGACCCGGTCACGCTGTCGGTCGTACCGAACGCGGACCAGGCGGGTGAGCTCCTGCCGTCCGCCTCGGCCGGCTGAGGCCGCCGTGCCCGCCGTCGTCGTCACCTGCCCGCGCCGCGCCGCCGTCGTGCCGGCCGCGGCACTGCCCGCGCTGCGCGCCGCGACGTCGGTCCTGGCCGCTCCCGGGGTGCCGGACGCGATCGTCGAGGCCGCCGGGGCCGTCGAGTGGGACGGCACCGACCCGGCGCTGCTGTCGGACTCGGTCGTCGTGCTCGTCACCGAGCCGGTGGGGGACTGGGCGCTGCCCGCGCCCGCCGGGTCCGCGCTGCTCGACGCCGTCGCCGTGATGGACCGGCTCCGCTCGCCGGGCGGCTGCCCGTGGGACGCCGAGCAGACGCACGCCTCGCTGCTGCGCTACCTCGTCGAGGAGTGCTACGAGCTGTACCAGGCGATCGAGGACGGCGACCGCACCGAGATGCGCGAGGAGCTCGGTGACGTGCTGCTCCAGGTGCTGTTCCACGCGCGCGTCGCGGCCGAGTCGCCGGACGACCCGTTCGACGTCGACGACGTCGCGACCGGGCTGGTGGACAAGCTCGTCGGGCGTCACCCGCACGTGTTCGCCGACGGCGAGTCGGTCGAGTCGGCGGACGCGCAGGACCGGCGCTGGGACGAGATCAAGCGCACCGAGAAGAAGCGTGAGTCCAGTGTGGACGGCGTGGCGACCGGGCAGCCGGCCGTCGCGCTGGCCGCGAAGCTGGCGTCCCGCACGTCGCGCGCCGGGCTGCCGGGCGACCTGCTGCCGTCCGGTGACGCGCCGGGGGCGACGCTGTTCCGCCTCGCCGCCGAGGCCCAGCTGGGTGGTGGTGACCCGGAGGCCGAGCTGCGCATGGTCGCCCGCGCGTTCGACGACGCCGTCCGTTCCGCGGAACGCGCCGCCGTCGCGGACGGGCGAGACCCGCACGCGCTGGACGCCGACGACTGGCGCCACTACTGGCCCCGGCGCTGACCGCACACCGTCGCCCGGCGCGGAACGGAGCGCTGTGCCGCAGCAGGAAGCGACGTCAGGTGAGTCAGGCGAACAGCCCGTCGCCCCAGTAGGCCCCCGGCGCCGAGAGCCCACCGGGGACGGCGAACACGGCCGACCCGCTGTGCTCGATGTACTCCATCATCTTGTCCTCACGGGCGAGCCTGCGCTGCATCGGCACGAACTGGCGCCCGACGTCGCGCACGAACGCCACGAAGAACAGCCCGGCGTCCAGGTGCCCCGAGCCGTCGGAGCCGTCCACGAAGTTGTAGCCGCGGCGCAGGATCCGCGCGCCGTTCGTCTCCTCCGCGGACGCCAGCCGGATGTGCGCGTCGGTCGGGATCGCCGGCTCGCCGTCCTGGCCCGTCGCGGCCAGGTTCGCCGGGTCGAACTCGCCGCCGCCGGAGAGCGGGTTGCCCTCGCCCTTCGTCCGGCCGACGATCTTCTCCTGCTCGTCGAGCGAGGTCCGGTCCCACGTCTCGATGTGCATCCGGATCCGGCGCGCCACCAGGTAGCTGCCGCCCGCCATCCAGGGCGGCCCCTCGCCCGGCGGGACCCACACGTGCTGGTCGAGCAGCGACGGCTCCTCGACCTTGAGGTTGTTCGTGCCGTCCTTGAAGCCGAACAGGTTGCGCGGCGTGTCCTGGCTCGTCGACGTCGACGACGTGCGCCCGAACCCGAGCTGCGACCACCTCACCTCGGTCACGCCGAAGCCGATCCGGACCAGGTTGCGCACGGCGTGCACGGCGACCTGGGGATCGTCGGCGCAGGCCTGGATGCACAGGTCGCCGCCGGAGCGGGCCGGGTCGAGCTGGTCGCCGGTGAACCGGGGCAGGTCGATCAGGCCGGGCGGCCGCTGCGCCCCCAGCCCGAGCTTGGTCAGTAGCGACGCGCCGATGCCGAACGTCAGCGTCAGCGACGACGCCGGCAGCCCCAGCGCCTCGCCCGTGTCGGTCGGCGGGGAGTTCGGGTTCAGCCCGACCGCCCCGTTCTCGGTCACCTCGCCGCCGGACGTCATGCGCTCCGCGGCGAGCGTCCACCGCTGGAACAGGTCCTGCACCGCGCCCTTGTCGGTCGTGGTCAGGTCCATCGCGACGAAGTGCAACCGGTCCTGCGCCGGCGTCGCGATCCCGGCCTGGTGCGCGTCGCGGAACGGGACGACGCCGTCGTCGGAGCTCCCGGCGTCGCCCACGGCGTATCCGGCCGCCGCGCCGACGCCGGCCAGCGCGACCCCGCCCGCGGCCAGGCCGAACAGGCCCCGACGGGAGACGCCGCGCCGCGGCGGGGCCTCGCCCGCCTCGTCGGAGGCGGCCGGAGCCCGTTCGTCCTGCTCCGTGCTCACGGGACCTCCTCGCCGGCGCTCGTCGGCCGCGTTCGCGGTGCTGCCGCGTCTGATGGTGAGCTCGCAAGCTCGCTCACGTCGTGACGGCTCCCGCGACCTGGCTGACCGGCTCGGCGAGCGCGTCGACGGCTGCGGTCATCTTCTTCTTGTCGTCCTCGGTCAGCGAGGTGTACAGGACGAAGCCGTCGCCCTGGCGGTAACCCTCGAGGAGCTTCTCGACGTTCGCGAACTGCTGGTCGAGCGTGGTGCCGAGCTGCTTGTTCTTCTCGTCGATCACCGGGCGCAGCGCCGAGACGGCCGCCTGCGAGCCCTCCACGTTGGCCTTGAAGTCGTAGAGGTCGGTGTGCGAGTAGCGGTCCTCCTCACCGGTGATCTTGCCGGTGGCGACCTCGTCCAACAGCTCCTTGGCGCCGTTGGCCAGCTGTGCGGGGGTGAGCTTGAGGCCGGGCGTGCGCGCCTGGAGGTCCTTGGTGTCCGCGACGAGCTGGTCGGCGATCTTCGGCGAGTCGGCCTTCAGGCCGTCCACCCACAGGTCCTTCTCCAGGCGGTGGAAACCCGTCCACGCCACGCCCGGGTCGCGCTCGTCGTCCTCACGGCCGTCGAGCTTCGGGTCCAGGTCGCCGAACGACTCGGCGACCGGCTCGACCCGCTCGTAGTACGTGCGCGCGATCGGGAACAGCGCCTTCGCCTGGTTCACGTCTTTGGCCTTGACGGCGTTCGCGAAGTCGGTCGTGCGCGCCACCAGCGCGTCGTTCTGCGAGCTGATGTAGCGCGTGTAGCCGGCTGTCGCCTCCGCGAGCTTCGCGTTCTGGTCGGTCTGGCGCTGCGCGTTGCCGGTGACGGTGAACGGGGCGCGGATGCCGTCGCCGACCATGCCGGGCTTGCAGGCCGTCGTGTAGGTGCCGCCGTCGGGGACCTCGACGAGCAGGTCGCGGGACAGGCCGGGGCCGACGTTCTCGACCTCGCCCATGATCCGGTCACCCTCGCCGTAGAGGTAGAACTCGGTGACCTTCGTGCCACCGTTGGTGACCTTGAACGAGAGGTTGCCCGCGGGGGCGCTGGTCGTCGAGACCTCGCAGGCGGAGTCCGTGGCGTTCACCGTGATCGGCCCGCCGCCCTCGGCGTTCTGGGTGGGTGCGGTGGACGTGCAGCCGGCCAGTACGGCGGCGGCCGCACCGAGACTGACCGTGCCGAGTACGACGGTGGATCGGCGGGACATGAGCGTGCTCCTCGGGGGGACGGGCGGTGGTTCAGGCCGCGCTGGTCGTGCTGTCGGTGCTGCTGGAACTGGTCCGCGACGACCGGCGGGTCGGGCGCAGGAAGAAGGCGAGGACGACGGCGACGTAGACGACCCAGACGATCGCCTCGAGCACGGTGGTCCGCGGGGAGAAGTTGAGGACGCCCTTGAGGAGCGTGCCGTACCAGGAGTCGGCCGGGACGGCGGCGCTGACGTCGAACGCGATCGTGTTCAGCCCCGGGAGGATCCCGGCCTCCTGCAGGTCGTGGACGCCGTAGGCGAGGATGCCCGCCGCCACGAACACGAGCAGGAACCCGGTGACGGTGAAGAACTTCCCGAGGTTGATCCGCATCGCGCCGCGGTAGATCAGGTAGGCGAGCAGGATCGCGACCGCGATGCCGATCAGGAACCCGATCAGCGGCCCGACGGTCTGGCCGGCGGCCTGGGCGGCGCTGAAGAAGAACACGGCCGTCTCCAGGCCCTCGCGGCCGACGGCCAGCGTGGCCATCACGACGACGGCGACCGGCCCCATCGTGATCGCGGCGTCGAGCTTGCCCTCCAGCTCCGTGGACATCGACCGCCCGTGCGACCGCATCCAGAAGATCATCCAGGTGACGAAGCCGACGGCGATGATCGACAGCGACCCGCCGAGCGCCTCCGAGGCCTCGAACGTCAGCGCCTGCTCGGCCAGGGTCAGCGCGAGCGTCACCCCGACGCTGACGACGACGGCGATCGTGACCCCGAGCCACACCCGCGGCAGTTCCCGGCGGCGGTCGGTCTTGACCAGGAACGCGACGAGGATCGCGACGACCAGTGAGGCCTCCAGGCCCTCGCGCAGTCCGATCAGCGCATTCCCCAGCACGGCACACCTCCCGAGCGCTCAGACGGCAGGCGCTGACGATCAGGTGAGGGTGCGCTGCCCGTGGGGCAGGCTAGCCTCGCCGATTCGTGCTGAGAAGAGATGTGACGTGGTTGCGACGAAGACGAGCGTCACGTCGTAGAGGTGTAACGAACGCGCAGATCAGGGCTTTGTCGGAAATGTCCGGTCAGCCGTTGAGCGCGATCCGAGCCCGGACCTCGCCGAGTGCTTCCTGGTACTCCGGGCGCGGGTCCATCGCGGCCGCCATCTTCAGCTGCGTGACGGCCTCGGCGAGCCGCCCGCGCCGCTGGAGCGTCTTGCCGAGCGCGAACCGTGCGTAGTGGTCGGCCGGGTCGAGCTCGAGCACCTTCTCGAACGCGTCCTGCGCCCGCTGCAGCTGCGCCGAGTTCAGGTACGCACGGCCGGCGAGCAGGAGCACCGAGGCGTCGTTCGGCTGGTTCTCGACGACGTCGCGCAGCGCCGACAGCGCCTCCAGCGGGCGACGGTCGGCCAGCAGCTTCTCCGCACGGCGGAAGTGCGTCACGAGATCTGCCGGTCTACTCATGGTCACCCCACGTTAGGTGCGACGGCGCGGAATCGCGAGGGTTGACATCGGGGGCGATGCGGGCATTCGGGCGCGGCACGGACGCCCTCACACCCGATCGTGCACCGGAACGGAGCAACAGCCCGTTACCCTGGCCCGCGGTCCGGTCGAGCACGTCGAACAGGAGTTGCGGGTGGCGGTCATCGAGCAGGTCGGGGCACGCGAGATCCTCGATTCGCGGGGCAATCCCACGGTCGAGGTGGAGGTCGCCCTGGACGACGGGACGCTGGCCCGTGCCGCGGTGCCCTCCGGCGCCTCGACCGGCGAGCACGAGGCGGTCGAGCTGCGCGACGGCGACGCGTCCCGCTACGGCGGCAAGGGCGTCGAGAAGGCCGTCGCGGCCGTGCTGGACGAGATCGGCCCGGAGCTGTCCGGGATGGAGGCCGTCGACCAGCGGCTCGTCGACGGGCGCCTGGTGGACCTGGACGGCACCCCTGACAAGTCCCGGTTCGGTGCGAACGCGCTGCTCGGCGTGTCGCTCGCGGTGGCGAAGGCAGGCGCGGAGTCGTCCGGGCTGGAGCTGTTCCGCTACGTCGGTGGCTCCAACGCGCACGTGCTGCCGGTTCCGATGATGAACATCCTGAACGGCGGCGCGCACGCGGACACGTCCGTCGACGTGCAGGAGTTCATGATCGCGCCGATCGGCGCCGAGACGTTCCGCGAGGCGCTGCGCTGGGGCGCCGAGGTCTACCACGCGCTGAAGTCCGAGCTGAAGGACAAGGGCCTGTCCACCGGCCTCGGCGACGAGGGCGGGTTCGCACCGGACGTCGAGGGCGGCACCAAGGGCGCGCTGGACCTGATCCTCGGCGCGATCTCGAAGGCCGGGTTCACGGCGGGCACCGACATCGTGCTCGCGCTCGACGTGGCGGCCACCGAGTTCCACGCCAAGGGCAAGTACGCCTACGAGGGCGGCTCGTTCACCGCGGAGAAGATGGCGCAGAAGTGGGGCGAGCTCGTCGACGCCTACCCGCTGGTGTCCATCGAGGACCCGCTGGACGAGAACGACTGGGACGGCTGGGTCTCGCTGACCGAGTCGATCGGGGACAAGGTCCAGCTCGTCGGCGACGACCTGTTCGTCACGAACCCGGAGCGCCTCGACGAGGGCATCGGCCGAGGTGTCGCGAACGCGCTGCTGGTGAAGGTGAACCAGATCGGCACGCTGTCCGAGACGCTGGACGCGGTCGGCATGGCGCACAACGCCGGCTACCACTGCATGATGAGCCACCGCTCCGGCGAGACCGAGGACACCACGATCGCCGACCTGGCCGTCGCCACCGGCTGCGGGCAGATCAAGACCGGCGCCCCGGCCCGCTCCGAACGGGTCGCGAAGTACAACCAGCTGCTGCGGATCGAGGAGCTGCTCGGCGACGCCGCCCGCTACTCGGGCGAGCTGGCGTTCCCGCGCTACACGCCGCCGCAGGACGCGTGACGCGAGGTGGCGGAGCAGCGCGGGCGCGCCCGTGAGTCCCGCGCGCGCCCGGCGGGCGGGCGCGGGCCCGGCAGCGCGTCGGGACCGCGGACGTCCGGGCGCCGCACGGCGTCCGAGCAGGCACGCCCGACAGCGGCCCGTGCCCACGAGCCGCGGCTGACCAGGGTCCGTTCGCGGGCGGGTGAGGTGATGGCCCGCACGACCGGCCTGCTCGGGCTCTCGTCGACCAAGCGTGCGGCGATCCTCGCGATCGTCGTGTGCGCGCTCGCGCTGACCGTCGCCGTCCCGCTGCACAACTACGTCGCGCAGCGCCAGCAGCTCTCCCAGGTCACCGAGCAGGAGCAGGCGCTGCAGGGCGAGGTGAACGACCTTGCGGCGCAACGTGACCGGCTCTCCGATCCGTCCGAGGTGGCCGCACAGGCCCGTTCGCGCCTGGGCTACGTCCCGCCGGGGGAGACGCCGTACGTCGTGCAGCTGCCCGCTCCGCCGGCACCCGCGCAGACCGGTGTGGCCGAGCCCGGCGTGCCGTGGTTCCACACACTGTGGACGGACGTGTCGGGTGCGTCCCGGTGAGCGCCGCCGACACCGACGGGGTCTCCTCCGCGGACCTCGACGCGATGACCGCCCAGCTCGGTCGAGCCCCCCGCGGGGCTCGTGAGGTCTCGCACCGCTGCCCGTGCGGGAAGCCGGACGTCGTCCAGACGGCGCCGAAGCTCCCGGACGGCACCCCGTTCCCGACGCTGTACTACCTGACGTGCCCGCGGCTCGCGTCGCGCCTCGGCACGTTGGAGGCCGAGGGCCGGATGCGGGAGATGACCGACCGCCTCTCCGACGACCCGTCGCTCGCCGAGCGGTACCGCGCCGCGCACGAGGCGTACCTGGCCGAGCGCGACGCGATCGAGCCGCTCGGTACCCGGGTCACCGCGGGCGGCATGCCGGACCGGGTCAAGTGCCTGCACGTGCACGCCGCGCACGCACTGGCCGCCGGACCTGGTGTGAACCCGTTCGGCGACGAGGCGCTGGACGAGGTCGGCCAGTGGTGGGCCGCCGGGCCCTGCGTCTGACGCGCCGCCCGGAGCGTGACGCGCGCCGCACCCCGCTTCGGCGTGCCGCACTCCGCCTGGGCGTGCCGCACTCCGCCTGGGCGTGCCGCGCTCCGCTTCGGCGTGCCGCACTCCGCCTCGGCGTGCCGCACCCCGTCTCGGCGTGCCGCACTCTGCCTGGGCGTGCCGCACTCCGCCTGGGCGTGCTGCACTCTGCCTGGGCGTGCCGCACCCCGCTTCGGCGTGCCGCACCGGTCGCAGAGGGTGCGACACGCCGAGATGGGGTGCAGCGGCAGGCGTGGTGCGCGTCGTCGGCTCAGCGTCCGGGCGTCGCGCGCTCCAGCAGCACGTCCTCCGCGCCCGACGGGCGGGTGCCCGCGGTGCGGAACGGGCCGTCGTCGAACCTGCTGGTGAGGAACGTGCCCGCCACCGCGTCCGGCGCGTGCCGGACCAGCAGCGACGCCTGGAGGCACACGGCGCCGAGCTCGGCCAGCCTGCGCGCCCGGCGTTCGTCCGGAGTGGACAGTTCACTCCGGAGCGCGGCGACGGCGTCGTCGAGCCTGTGGTCGGCG
Source organism: Pseudonocardia endophytica (assembly GCF_004339565.1). Lineage (GTDB taxonomy): Bacteria > Actinomycetota > Actinomycetes > Mycobacteriales > Pseudonocardiaceae > Pseudonocardia > Pseudonocardia endophytica. The sequence goes on along the minus strand of NZ_SMFZ01000001.1, from coordinate 2,700,426 downwards.
CCGCGCGTCGTGTCCAGTTCGGACAGCAGGGCGTCGACGGCGTGCGGCTCGCGGGCGATGGCACGCAGCCCGTCCAGCGCCGTGACGTTTCCGGAGCCTTCCCAGATCGAGTTCAGCGGCGCCTCCCGGTACAGCCGGGGGAGCGGGCCCTCCTCGACGTAGCCGTTGCCGCCCAGGCACTCGAGCGACTCCGCGACGAGCGCGGACGTCCGCTTGCACACCGTGTACTTCGCCATCGGCAAGGCCAGCCGCAGCAGGGACGTCTCGCCCCGGTCGACCGCACCGGCCAGACGGAGCGCGAGCAGCGTCGCGGCCTCGGACTCGGCGGCGACGTCGGCCAGCACGGCCCGCATCAACGGCTGGTCGGCGAGCCTGCGACCGAACGCGGACCGGTGCGCGACGTGGTGCGCCGCCTCGGTCACCGCGCCCCGGACCGTCCCGGCCGAGCCCAGCACGCAGTCCAATCTGGTCATCGAGACCATCTCGATGATCGTCGCGACGCCGCGTCCCTCGTCGCCGACCCGCCACCCGACCGCGCCGAGGTACTCGATCTCCGACGACGCGTTGGACCGGTTGCCGAGCTTGTCCTTCAGGCGTTGCAGGCGGATCGCGTTGCGCGTGCCGTCCGGCAGCACGCGCGGCAGGACCAGGCAGGTCAGGCCGCCGGGCGCCTGGGCGAGCGTGAGGAACAGGTCGTTCATCGGTGCGGACGTGAACCACTTGTGGCCGGTGAGCCGGTACGTCCCGTCCGGCTGCGGGGTGGCGACGGTGGTGCCGCTGCGCACGTCGGAGCCGCCCTGCTTCTCGGTCATCGACATGCCGGCGAGCAGGCCCGCCTTGAGGTCCGGCTCCGCGAGGCCCGGCGCGTACGTGCCGGCCGTGAGCCCCGGCTCGAACCGCGCGGCGAGCTCGGGATCGTGGCGCAGCGCGGGGACCGACGCGTACGTCATCGAGACCGGGCAGAGGTGGCCCTGCTCCAGCTGCGAGGTCAGGTAGAACCCCGCGGCCCGGGTCACGTGCGCGCCGGTACCGGGTGCGGCCCGCCACGGTGCCGCGGCCAGGCCGTGCTCGACCGAGACGCGCATCAGCTCGTGCCACGACGGGTGGAACTCGACCTCGTCGATCCGGTGCCCGGTGCGGTCGTGGGTGTGCAGCACCGGCTCGTGCGCGTTCGCGCGGTGGGCGTGCTCGCGGTGCTCCGCCGTGCCGATCGCGTCGGCCAGCCGCCCGAGCGCGGCCGGGTCGCCGCACTCCCGTCGCACGGCGTCGACGAGAGCGGGATCGGCCGACAGCATGTCCCCGTCGGCGCGGGGCGGGACCTGGTTCGTGACCTCGTGCGTGCCGAGGTCGGCGACCGGCGGCGCCGCCTGCGGAGACGTGATCCCGTCCGGCCGAACCGACTGCTCCGTCATGTACCGGAGAGTAACTTGCGGTCGGTCGGCGGGAAACGGTTGCGAAACCCCCGCCCGTCCGAACCTCGCGACCGCGGTGGGCGCGCGCGACGGCGGTGAACGCACGCGACCGCGGTGAGCGCGGGTCCGTGGTGAGCGCACGCGACGGTGGCGCGGCGCGACGGTGTTGGGCGCGCGCGACGGTGGTGGTCGGCGTGCGCGTTCGTGGAGATGGCGCTGGTCCGTGGTGGATGCACGCGACGGCGGTGGGCGTACGCGACGGTGGTGGGCGCGCGGGTCCGTGGTGGGCGCACGCGACGGTGGCGCAGGCGGTCGTGGTGGGCGCGCGGGTCCGTGGTGGACGCACGCCGTCGTGTTGGACGCGCGCGACGGTCGTGGACGCACGCGACGGTCGTGGTGGGCGCGCGCGTCCGTGGTGGGCGTACGCGTTCGTGGAGATGGCGCTGGTCCATGGTGGACGCACACGGCCGTGGTGGACGCGCGCGACGGCGGTGGGCGCACGGGATCGTGGTGAACGCACGTGTCCGGGCTGGGGCGTTCGCCGGAAGGCCGCGCGTTCTACGGATCACCGTGCACCGGCCGGCGATGGTGGTCGGCACGGCTCGTCCGGACCGGCAGGGTTCGCATCGTCCGGCCCGGCCGGTGATGCCCGCGCCGCCCGCCGCGCCGCGGACGCCGCCGGCGGGAGGGTCCGGACAAGGGAGGATCCCCGCTCTGATCCGGACCCGGCTGCCGAGCACCGTTCTCCGCCCGACGTCCACCGCCGACCTCGCCCTCCGGGCCCGGCGCCATACCCGGCCTCGGCTGCGCACCTCGAAACCTGGCCACGCACCCCGTCTCGGCGTGTCGCACCCGTCGCAACAGGTGCGACACGCCGGTATGGGGTGCGGCGGCTCGTCGGAGACCGGCGCACGGAAGGGCGGACCGGGCGGCGCGTACCGTGATCGGCATGTCGCGCGTGGCCGCCATCGACTGCGGGACGAACTCGATCCGACTGCTCGTCGCGGACGTCACGACGTCCTTCGACGGGGCCGTGGACCTGCGGGACCTGCACCGCGAGATGCGAATCGTCCGGCTCGGCAAGGGCGTGGACGCCACCGGCCGTCTCGATCCGGAGGCGTTGGAGCGGACGCGGGTCGCACTCGTCGACTACGCCGTGGCGGCCCGTCGCAAGGGTGCCGAGCGGGTCCGGATGGTCGCGACGTCGGCGACCCGCGACGCGTCGAACCGCGAGGACTTCTTCTCCATGGTGCGGGACACGCTCGGTGTCGACGCCGAGGTGATCACCGGCGACGAGGAGGCGCGGCTGTCGTTCTCCGGCGCCGTCGGCGATCTCGACCCGAACGACGGGCCGTTCGTCGTCACCGACGTCGGTGGCGGCTCCACCGAGGTCGTCATCGGTTCGCTGGTGGACGGGGCGGTGCAGGTCACGGCCGCGAAGTCGGTCGACATCGGCTCTGTGCGCCTGACCGAGCGGTGCCTGCCGGACGACCCGCCGTCGTCGTCGCAGATCTCCTCAGCACGGGAGGTGGCCGCCGGCGTCCTCGACGAGGCGTTCGCGGCCGTGCCGGTGGAGACGGCGCGGACGTGGGTCGGCGTGGCCGGGACGATCACCACGCTGTCCGGTATCGCGCAGGAGCTCGCGGAGTACGACCCGGAGGCCGTGCATCTGTCGCGGCTGTCCCGCGACGAGCTGCACCGCGTCGCCCAGATGCTGATCACGTCCGGCCGCGAGGAGCGGGAGAAGCACGGTGCGCTGCACCCGGGGCGGGTCGACGTGATCGGCGCCGGGTCGCTCGTCGTCGAGGCGCTGGCCGACGAGCTGCACACCAGGGCCGGGATCGAGCAGGTGATCGTCTCGGAGCACGACATCCTGGACGGCATCGCGCGATCGATCGCATGAACGCGCCCCCGGCCACGGTCGCCGAGCTGGACCGGCGGGTGTCCGAGTGCCGGGCGTGTCCGCGGCTCGTCGCCTGGCGCGAGCAGGTCGCGCGGGAGAAACGCGCGGCGTACCGCGACTGGACCTACTGGGGACGGCCGGTGCCCGGCTTCGGGCCTGCGGACGCGCGGATGCTCGTCGTCGGGCTCGCGCCCGCGGCGCACGGAGCGAACCGGACCGGGCGCATGTTCACCGGCGACCGCAGCGGCGACGTGCTGTACGCGGCGATGCATGCCGTCGGTCTCGGGTCGCAGCCGACGGCGGTCCAGCGCGGCGACGGGCTGGAGCTCCACGGCGTGCGGATCACCGCCCCGGTCCACTGTGCACCGCCGGCGAACAAGCCCACACCGTCCGAACGCGACACCTGCCGCACGTGGCTGGAGCGCGAGCTCGACCTGCTGTCGCCGACGGTCCGCTCGGTGATGGTGCTCGGCGGGTTCGGCTGGCAGGCACTGCTTCCGGTGCTGGCCGGGGCGGGCTGGGAGATTCCCCGGCCCCGGCCGGTGTTCGGCCACGGCGTGCACGTGACGCTCGAGCCGGCCCGTGACGACCGCGCGCCGCTGCACCTGCACGGCTGCTACCACGTCAGCCAGCAGAACACGTTCACCGGTCGTCTCACACCATCCATGGTGGAGCAGGTGCTGGCCGACACCGCGCGGTCGGCCGGGCTGCGGGGGCAGTGATCACCGGTCCCGGCGCGGACCGTTCGGGGAACGAACGTCGCGCGCCACGACCGTGGATCATGAGGTTATGCCGCTGAATCGGAAGCGGTGCAGGCGCATCGAGTCCCGCATCGCCGGGACGAGACCGGCCAGGCTCAGCAACGGTCGCAGGTAGACGCGCGGCTCGGAGATCGCGGCCATGTCGTAGACCGAGACGTCGTCGACCTCCCAGAGCCGTGGGTGGCGCTTCGCGAAGTCCGTCCCGTCCCACGACCACCGGAATCGCGCCCCTGCCGTGCGGAACGAGGGGGCCATCCCGGATGCGAACACGGTCCACGGCGCGACGGCGTCGAACGCCAGCTCACCCTCCGATGCGGTGTCGGTGAGCCGGTCGACGGCGCGGTGGACGTCCCCGCCGGGCACGTACATGAACAGGCCCTCGGCGATCGCGAGCGTCGGGCGGTCAGTCGCGACATGGGACCACCACCCGTCGTCGGAGACCGAGGACGGGATCGTCTCGACGTGATCGGGCAGCGCGTAGAGCCTGCGCCGCAGGTCGATCACCTCGGGCTGGTCGACGTCGAGCCAGCGGCAGCTCTCCGGGACCTCGACCCGCAACGGCCTGCTGTCCAACCCGCACCCGAGATGCAGGACCTGCGCGTCGTCCGGGTGCGCGGCGAGGAACTCCCGGGTCCACCCGTCGAGGGTCCGCGCTCGGCAGGTGACAGCGGACGCGTCGCCGGACGCGAGGAACAGGAGCCGGCGATCCACGTCGATGCGCTCCATCACCTCGACGGCGTACCGGTCGCCGAGGATCGGGTTGCGCTGCCGCGCGTCCCACGCCCGCATGTACAACGTGAGCAACAGTGTCGCCGCCGCTCCGCGCAGATCGACCTTTTCCGCGGTCATGGGCCACCTCCCGGTTCAGGGGCAGTGTGCACCCGGCGGCGCGCGATCGCGTGGCTACGCTGGCCCGGCGCCCCCGTAGCCCAACGGCAGAGGCAGGCCCCTTAAAAGGGTCCCAGTGTGGGTTCGAGTCCCACCGGGGGCACCCCGACACGACCCGCGAAACCCTGCCCTGACCAGCGACGACGCCATCGGTGGCCGCGTTGATGTTGTCCGGGTGTGACCGGCGCTCACCGAGCCGCGGCGGGTACCTGTGCTGAATACGTGCTGAAAATCAAGGCGCCACCTCCGGCGGCGCCGGGCCGGCCACGCCGGCCCCGTCGCTTCGCTCACTACACCTCCGGCCCGTTCGCGGCGCCGGGACCGGCTACCCGCCCCCCACCGCACGGGTCGCCCGTGTGCTCATGAGGCCTCGGCAGGCTGCAGACCATCGACGCGGTTCCGCCACTGCGCCAACACCAGCCGGGTCGCGGTCACGATGACCAGCGCCAGGACCACGTACGCGATCTGGGACGCCGCCGACAGCACGTCGAAGTCCTGCGGCGAGACCCGGAACAGGGTCTGGAACGGGACACCGGTCCAGCTGTTCTCACCGGCATGGAGGAGCGCGACCAACAGGACGCTCCCGCCCGCGCTGTTGAACAGCCAGGCGTAGACGACCGACGCAGCCAGGACCCCGACGGCGAACCAGGCCAGTCGCATCGAGCTGTCGCCCGAGACGACGCGCAACGGCAGATGCCACACCCACCACAGGGCGCCGACCACGAGGGCCGCTCGCATCGGGCCATACCGGCGCTGGAACCGGGGCAGCAGGAACCCACGCCACCCGAACTCCTCGGCGAGCCCGACCAGTACGAACTGCAGCACCAGGTTCACCGCGATCGAGACTGCGAGAGCGGCCGTCGGCGTAGCGATCTGGTCGGGGAACAGCGCAGTCCCCACGGAGTAGGTTACGACGAGCAGGTAGACGCCCAGCCCGATCACGGCGAACAGGTAGTAGCCGACTCCGACCTGCCAGCGCAGCACCCGACGCCAGAGCTGCCCAGCGCCCGCACGGCCGTTCGCGATGGCGACCACGACGAATGCGCACACGCTCGGACCAACCAGGCTCAACAACAGCGAGCCCGGCACCACGATCTGGACCGGCCAGCTGGCCGCCGCCAGCAACACACAGAACGCGATCACCGGTCGGCGCTGGATCAGCCGGGCCAGACCGCGCCGTTCAGGCAGATACTCGACTTCCGTTCGCGTCATGCTGTCCCCCTTGGCCGACATGGTCCACGACGTGGCGTCGGCCGCAAGGGCGCCTGACGGCGTCGCTACGCGATGGCTACGCCACCCTTGCCCCCGACACCACGACGAGCAGAGCGGCCAGGACAAGGGGGACGGGGGAGGAGCGGCTACAGACCCTCCCGGGCGAGCTGCGGACTATCTGCGGACGCAAGTGAGTGGGCCGTTACTGAATCGCAGGTCAAAGGCGGTTTGACAGCTCTGAGCCTGTTGCAGAAACTACCTACCGGCCAACGCTCTGTTGATCTTTGGTGGCAGGATCGGCGGGTGGGTTTGAACTACGTCACGGGTGATCGTGAGCAGCGGTTTCTGCTGGCGCCGGACATGCGGGACTGGCTGGCCCCGGAGCACCTGTGCTGGTTCGTGATCGACGTCGTCGAGGCTCTCGACCTGGACGCGTTCCACCGCTCCTACCGAGCTGACGGGCACGGTCGTGCCGCCTACGACCCTGCGGTGATGGTGGCGGTGCTGCTGTACGCCTATTGCACCGGTGTGCGCTCGAGTCGCCAGATCCAGCGCCGCTGCCTCGAACAGATCGACTATCGGATCCTGGCCGCCGGCCTGGCCCCGGACCACGTCACCCTGGCCAGGTTTCGGGCCCGCCACGCCGACGCGCTGGCCGCGGTGTTCGTGGACTCCCTACGGCTGTGCGCCGAGGCCGGGCTGGTCTCGCTCGGCGCGATCGCCGTGGACGGCACGAAGATCGCCGCGAACGCCTCGATCGATCGCAACCGGACCAGTGAGGAACTCGGCAAACAGATCTCCGCGATCCTCGCGGAGGCCGCCGAGATCGATGCCGCCGAGGACGCGGCGTCCGATCAGGACCACCAGAGCGAGTCGGGACCGGCGGTGGATCCGGCGCTCCGTCGGGCCGCGCTCGACGCAGCACGCCAGCGACTCGAAGCGGCTCGGACGCGGCTCGAGGTCGTCGCCGCTGACCGCGCTGCTCGGTTCGAGGCCCGTTCCGCCCAGCTCAACGCCGCCCGCGCGGCGAAAGGACAGCCGCCGCGCCAGTTCCGGCCCCGAGCTCGCGACGAGGCACCCAAGCCGGGAACGACGACGAATCTGACCGACCCGGACAGTCGCCCGATGCAGTCTCGCCATGGCCGAGTCCAAGGCTTCAACGCCCAGACCGTCACGACCGCCGGGCAGATCATCGTGGCCGCCGAGGTCAGCACCGACAGCAACGACGTCGCCCAACTCGCACCAATGCTGAGCGCCACCCGCGCCGGGCTGACCGCCGCCGGGATCACCGAGCCGATCGATGCTCTGGTCGCCGACGCCGGCTACTGGCGCGCCGAGAACGTCAACGCCTCCCACCCCGACCTCGCACGCCCCGATGGTCCGACGCTCTACATCGCGGTCGCACGACACGGCCGGCGCGGTAAACCCCGACAAGATGGCAAACCGAGCGAGGCCACCACCACGGCGCTGGTCGAACAGATGACCGCCCGCCTCAAGACCGACACCGGCAAGAAGATGATGCGGATGCGCTCGACCAGCGTTGAGCCGGTTTTCGGACAGATCAAACACGGCCGCGGGATCCGACAGCTATCCCGCCGCGGGCTGGTCGCCGCCCGAGCCGAGTGGAAGCTCATCGCCGCCACCCACAACCTGCTCAAGCTCTACCGCGCCACTGCCATCTGAACACCGACCCGCACCGGACACCACCGAGCGCGCCATCCGGATCACCACCAGCCAGCCTGAGATCCCACCGTCAGCTCCTTTGCGCAACAGGCTCCTCTCTGTAAAGCCGTCAGCACTGGCGACGTGATACTTCCTCGATGGACGACGGCGACGCGCTGGTCCGAAGCCGACTGCAGGACGACGAGATCGCATGGCTGACGACCGTGCGCCGGGACCGAACCCCTCACATCACCCCGGTCTGGTTCGTCTTCGACAACGGGGTCTGGTGGATCGGCTGCAACGCGAGGTCGGTCAAGGCCCGGAACTGCCGGGTGAACCCGGCGGTCGCGGTAGCGCTCGACGGTGGTCGCGCTCCGGTCGTGGCAGAGGGCACCGCATCCGTCCTGGCGGCAGAGTTCCCTCCCGAGGTCGTAGCGAGGCTCGGTGAGAAATACCGATGGGACGTCGAGGCGGACGACGGCTCAGGCCCTCGTGCTCTTATCAAGGTGACGACCACTCGGTGGCTTCTGTGGGGGACGGCTCCGTAGGACGTGCGCCGAGTACGTGCCGAAGTTCCGATCGGCTGATGCCCGGACCGCGGATCATCGCAAGTGAGAGTCCAGGTGGCAGAGAGCGCGCGGCCCCCTTAAAGGGGTCCCAGTGTGGGTTCGAGTCCCACCGGGGGCACCGGTCCTGAGTCCGGTCTTGTTGCTCTGACCAGCGCGGATGCGCACAACGCGGCGGATGATGTTGTCCGGGCGTCCCGGCCCTGAGCGGTCCTGGCCGGGTGCCTGTGTCGAATACGTGTCGAAGTCCCAGCCACGGTCCGGCTCCCCGAGCGCATCGGCGATCCGCCACCCGTGGCCCCCGACACCACGACGAGCAGTGCGGCCAGGACGAGGGAGACGGGGGAGGAGTGGGCTACAACCCCGGCCGATGCGACCTGCGGACTGTACGCGGACGCCGACGGGTGGTCCGCTACTCCGCCGCAGGTCAGAGCGGGTAAGGCAGCTCCCTGTAAATCCACCACCGACTTGCGTCGCGGATCGTACGCGACTCGGTCGCGACCTGACGGCCTACGGTCGCGGTGTGGAACAGGTCGCAGCTCGTCTCGGTGTTCATGAGGTCGACCTGACGGACTGGCGGTGGTTGCTGGGAGCGCTGCACGCCCACTTCGACACCCGTTCGTTTCGCGACGGGGCCACGTTCGTCGATGTGGTCGCGGAGGCCGCCGGTGCGGACGATGACCATCTACACGTGGATCTGCGCGCCGGACATGTCCGGATCGCGCTACGCACTGCCGACGTAGGTGGGGTCACCCAGCAGGACGTCCTCCTGGCCGAGCGGATCAGCCTCCTCGCTCGTGATCGGGATCTGACATCACGACCACAGCGTGTGCAGGTGATGGAGTTGGCGCTGGACACTCCCGTCTCCGACTCGGTGCGACCGTTCTGGGCGGCGGTCCTTGCCGGACACGACGAAGGCAGGGACGTTGTCGATCCCGCCCAGGGGCTCCCGTCGATGTGGTTCCAGGCAACGGACTCGACTGCCCCTGATCGGCAGCGCTTCCATCTCGACGTCACCGTCCCTCCGGAGGTCGCCGGGGAACGGATCGCCGCGGCGGTTGCGGCGGGAGGAAGCGTCGTCGACGACGGTCGTTCTCCGGCCTTCGTCGTGCTCGCAGATCCGGACGGGAACACGGTCTGCATCTGTACCGAACTGGGCCGCGAGTGAGTCTCCGCGATGGAGCTCCGCGGCCGGGCGTAGCCGGCCCGGCACGAGACGCCGTGCCGAAGTTGGAGCGTCAGGCCGCGATCGTGACTTTCCGTGAGATGACCGGCCCGCAGCGGGCGGCCACGCTGAAGAGGCGCTGACGTTTCATGCATCGGGGTTCTCCCCGAGCCCGGAAGCGGGCGGACTCCTCGTGCCCGGCGCGGATCGCGGCGTTGATGGCGACGAACGGCACGCCCGGGATCGGTAGAGCGGGTCAGGACGGCCACCAGCGGGCCCGTCGGGAGTGCAGATGCTCGAGGCGCAGGGCGCGGGCCGCGCGCTCGACCGGGCCGGGGGTGTTCCCGATGACGGCGAGGACGGCCGCGGTCAGGCGGGTGTGCCGTCAGGTCCTCCTGTCGACAGCGGCCCTGCGCGAACGCGGGGCACTGGTCGAGCACGTCCTGTGTGTCGTCGATCGCGAGGAGGGCGGGAGCCAGAACCTGGCCGCAGAAGGGCTCTCGACAACGGCGCTGTTCACCGGCGCCGAACTGCGGCGGTCGGGTGCGAGCTAGGCCGGTGGCCCACCGAGGTGTCCAGTGTGGATCCGGTACTGGCCGACGCCTCGATCCGGACCTCGGCGCCCCGCCACGCGTAGGCGTCGCCACCGCCGTCCGGGAGCACGAACCCGCTCATCGCCGCCGCCTCTCCGCGGGGCCGGCCGTCAGACCAGCCTGTCGCCGGGAGACGGTGCCGGTGCCGGCACCTCCTCCTGTGTCTCGACGTGCACGCGCGCGTGGTGTGCCGCCGGGTGCCAGATCTCGTCGAACGGCTGCATCAACGACTCGCCGCCGCCGCGGCGCCGGACCCGTCCGGCCGCCCACGCGAGCCCACCGAGGACGACGGCGAACAGCACGACGACCGCCGTCGCCCCGACCAGTGTCCCCATGCGCCGCAGGGTAGCGCGTGGTCACGACGCGTCCCCGGCCTCGAGGCGCGCTGCGCACCGCTCGACGCCGCTGCGGATCATCTGTCCGTACCCGTCGTCCGGAAGCCTGCCCACCGCCGCACGGGCCTGCTGGAGATGGTGACCGGCCTGCGCGGCGTCGCCCAGCCTGCGGAGCACGTCGGCCAGGTTCAGGTGCAGCGACGGGTAGAAGGCGGTCACATCGAGCGCGGGGTGGAACGCGCGGGCCCGGCCGTCTCCGAGCTCGTCGGCCGCCGCCAGGGCCAGCCGGTCCCACCGCAGCTCCTCGTCCGGGTCCTCCTGCACGTCGGCGGCGTAGTGCGCCAGCGCGCAGCGGTGCAGCGGATCGCCGCCCGCCCCGACGTCCTCCCAGATCTCCGCGAACCGCCGGCGCGCGCCCGCCGCGTCCCCGGCGTGGCCGAGCTGCACGGCCTCGCCGATCCGCGTCATGACCGGATCGTCCTGCTGAGGGGCCGTCGAATCCATGGGCGCACCGTAGGGCGGGGCACCGACAGTTTCGGCGCGAGAAGGGCCGGCTCAGTGCCGCAGCGTGTCGCTGGGAGAGCGCCCGTACATCGAGCGGTAGCCGATCGAGAACCGGCCCGCGTGCAGGAATCCCCAGCGTGCGGCGATCGCGGCGACGGTGTCCCCGTGGCTCGGGTCGGCGGCCAGCAGCTCCTGGTGGGCGTAGTCCATCCGGACCTGGCGCAGGTACTCGGTCGGTGCGCAGCCGCGGTGCTTGCGGAACGCGTGCTGCAGGCCGCGCGGGCCGATCCGGGCCGCCTGCGCGATCTCGCCGAGGCCGATGTCGCGGTGCGCGTTGGACTCGACGAAGCCCACGGCCCGCCGGACCACGGCGGGCTCCGCGCCAAGGCTGTGCGGCTCCGGGCGGTCCTCCTGCGCCCGCGAGGCGCTGTTCGGGAACGTGGACAGGAACGCCACGACGAGCTGGCGGAACACCTCGCTCCGCACCAGCGGCTGGGCCAGCAGCTCGTCGTCCGGCAGCACGTCGCGCCGGACGCGCTCGACGACGGCCCGGAAGTAGCGGGCGGCGGAGGCGCTCACCGGCGCGGACAGCTCGAAATCGACCCGGGCCGCCGGCATGCCGGTCAGGTCCTCGACGACACGCCGCGCCGCCGCGAGGTCGAGCCGGGTCGTGCGGACGACCACGTCGGACCAGTGCACGCGGTTCGGCCGGTGCGGGTCCCCGAGCAGGACGCCGCCGACGGCGGGGACCATCGACGTCCGGCCGTTGGCGAAGTCGATCTGCCCGCTGAGCAGCTCCACCGCGATCAGCGCGTCGTACGGGGCGTCCTGGCGCGAGTCCAGCCCCATGCTGTGCGCCAGCTCGTCGACGCGCAGGACGTCGGTGCCGGCGCCGGAGATCCGGAACCGGAAGCGTTCCCGGCTGCCGTGCAGGCGGGGCGTGTGCGCGGCGTACATGGAGGTCAGCGTCTCGTGCGCCCGCTCCGGGTCGGTCGTCCGGATCTCGACCCGCTCGACGTGCGCCGATGTCGCCACCGTGGTCCCCCGTGACCTTGAAGTACGGGAGGAGAAGTTACTGTCCCGTGACCTGACCCGGCAACTGGTCGTGACCGCGTGCGCCCGGGCGGCCAGCAGGAGACCCGCCGCGTGAGCCCGACGGTCGACGGCGGACGCGCAGCGGTCAGCCGCCCGGACGCTGTGCCCGCCGGGCGAGCATGTGTTCGGTCGCGGCCCGCACCTCGCCGTCCGGAACCCTCTCCGTGCCGCGGGCGGTCACCGTGACCAGGTTGGGGAGGAGGTCCCTGATCAGGTCCGGCCCGCCGGTCGCGCTGTCGTCGTCGGCCGCGTCCCAGAGGGCCTCGACGGCGGTGGCGACGGCGGTGTCCCGGCCGGCGGACGGGTCGTGCCGCTTCTTGAGCGCCGACTTCGCGTACACCGAACCGGAGCCGATCGACTCGTAGCCCTGCCGGTCGCGGACCGTGTCGCCGGTCGGGTCGTAGGACACGATCCAGGACGCGGCGGCCGGGTCCGGGACCGTCGGGTCGAAGCCCGCGAACAGCGGGAGGGCGAGGAAGCCCTGCATCGCGGCCGGCAGGTTCTCCCGGACCACGGTGGACAGCCTGCGGGTCTTGCCCTCGATACTGAGCGGTCCGCCCTCGAGCTTCTCGTACTGCTCGACCTCGGCGACGAACAGCTTCAGCATCTCGAGCGCGTGCCCGACCGAGCCGGCGAACCCTGCGGCGGAGAACTCGTCGACGACGACGACCTTCTCCAGATCCTTCTGCGCGATGACGTTGCCCGACGTGGCGCGGCGGTCGCCGGCGAGGAGGACGCCGTCGGCCCAGGTGAACGCGATGATCGTGGTGCCGTGCGGTGCACGCAGGCCGCCGTCGACGCGCAGCGCCGGGTCGCGGGGCAGCCGGCTCGGGAGCTTCTGCGGCGCGTGCTCGCGCAGGTACTCGACGAACGACGTGTCACCGATCATGTCCGCCGATCCTGCCCGTCGGGCGGACAGGGGTCCACAGCGGGCGGCAGACTGCCGGTCGTGACGGTCTCGGGGAGCCCGCTGCAGCGGGCCGAGCGGTTCTGTGCCCGGTACGGCATGACGGTGCCGGTGGTGGAGGCGCCGATGGCGGGGGCGTGTCCGCCCGCGCTGGCCGTCGCCGTCGCCGGGGCGGGCGGGATGGGTGCGAACGGCGTGGTCAACGACCCGCCCGCCCGCATCGCGGAATGGATGGAGACGTTCCGGGCCGGCTCGAGCGGCCCGGTGCAGCTCAACGTGTGGGTCCCGGACCCGCCGGTGGACGACCCGGAGCGGGTCGCCGCCGCGGAGCGGTTCCTGTCCACGATGGGCTCGATCGGCGACCCGAAGGGCCCACCCCCCGACTTCGACGAGCAGTGCGCGGCGATGCTCGGGGCCCGGCCGACCGTGGTCTCGTCGATCATGGGCCGGTTCGACGACGCGTACGTGCGCCGCCTGCACGGCGCGGGCATCGCGTGGTTCGCCTGCGCCACGACCGTGGACGACGCGCTCGCCGCGCAGGACGCGGGCGCCGACGCCGTCGTCGCACAGGGGATGGAGGCGGGCGGGCACCGCGGCACGACCGACCCGGCGGACGCCGAGAGCACCGTCGTCTCGTTGTTCGCGCTGCTGCCGCGGATGGCCGACGTGCTGGACGTGCCGATCGTCGCGGCCGGCGGGATCGCCGACGGTCGGTGCCTGGCCGCGGCGCTGACGCTCGGCGCCAGTGCGGTCCAGGTGGGCACCGCGCTGCTGCGCGCGCCGGAGACCGGCATCGACCCCGGCTGGTCGGCCGCACTCGTGGGACTCGCGCCTGAGCGCACCGTCCCGACCCGCGCGTACAGCGGCCGCCTCGGCCGTGCCGCACCGACCCGCTACGTCACCGCGTGGAACGACGACGGCGCCCCGCTGCCCGCGCCGTACCCGCAGCAGCGCGGTCTGGTGGCCAGGATGCGGGCGGGGGAGCCGGGGACGGTGGATCGGGCGAACCACTGGGCCGGGCAGAACGCCGCGCTGGCCACGACCGACCCGGCCGGGGAGATCGTGACCCGGATGTGGAGCGAGGCACGCGCTCTTCTCGGATGAGTCAGGCGCTCCGCAGCAGACCGTGCAGCAGGTCGGTGGACGCCTCCGGCGTCCGGGCCTGCACGCAGATCCGGTCCATCACCTGGATGTGCCGCTCCACGTCGGAGCGCTTGTCCAGGTACAGCGAACTGGTCAGCTGCTCGAGGTAGACGACGTCGGGCAGGTCGGCCTCGGCGAAGCGCAGGATCGTGAACGGCCCGCCCGCACCTGGGTGACCGCCTGCCTGCAGCGGCATCACCTGCAGCGTGACCGCCGGCAGCGCGGACAGCGTGAGGAGGTGCTCGACCTGGCTGCGCAGCAGCGACGGCGTGTCGGTGAGCCTGCGCAACGCGGCCTCCTCGACGACGGCCCACAGGGTCGGCGAGTCCGGCTCGGCGAGGAGCTTCTGGCGGGTCATCCGGACGTGCACCCGGCGCTCGAGCTCGTTCGCGTCCTCGCGGTCGTCGGCCAGCGCGGTGACCGCGCGGGCGTACGGCTCGGACTGCAGCAGCCCCGGGACGAGCTGGACCTGGTACGTGCGGATGACCTGGGCGGCCTGCTCGAGGCGGAGGTAGGGCTCGAACCAGGACGGCAGGATGTCCGAGTAGGACTGCCACCAGCCGGGCGTGTTGGCCCGCCGGACCAGGCCGATCCAGTGCCGCTGCTCGTCGGCGTCGGTGACGCCGTAGAGACCGAGCAGGTCGACGACGTCGCGCTCCTTGAGCCCGACCCGCCCCAGCTCCAGACGGCTGATCTTGGCGTGGGACGCCCGGATGGCGTTGCCCGCGGCCTGCGGCGTGATCCCGACCGACTCGCGCAGGCGGCGCAACTGCGTCCCCAGGATGATCCGCAGAGCGGTGGGGTCGGCGGACAGCGCGTCGTCGCCCCCGGCATCGCTCACGGCGACGACCGTACCGCCGTTGCGGGCGCCCTGCCTGCGGTGATGCCGGTTCCGGGGATCACCGGACCAGGTCGTCGAACTCCCCGGCCTTGACGCCGTGCACGAACGCGGAGATCTCGGCGGGCGTGTAGACCAGCGCGGGGCCCTGCGGGTCGCGGGAGTTGCGGACGGCGACGTGCCCGCCGTCGAGCACGGCGAACTCGACGCACTCGCCGGTCGCGTTGCTCTCCGAGCTCCGGCGCCAGACGACGCCGCCGAGGTCCGCGGCGGGCACACCGTTGGGGTGACTCATGGGACCTCCGTACGACGCAGCAGTCACGGGCACCCGGAGCAACGAGCCGAGCGATTCAGCGCGGAGCGTAACAAACGTTCTTGCATCTGAGGTTGCAAACGGTACCTGCATTCGCCACGATGGGATGCATACACCACGCGAGGAGCCCTGTTGATGCGCCGGTCCGCGATGAGGACAGCCGTCGGGACGGGCGTGTCGTGAGCGCCGGTCAGGGCCAGGAGGCCACCGAGTACGACATCGTGTCGCTCACCTCGGTGATCGACAGTCGCGCGCACATGGTGACCGACGTGGAGCTGTCCTCGCCGCACGCGATGCGGATGGGCCGCTACGAGGCGCTGTGCGGGCACCTGATCGCCCCGGCTCCGTTGATCGAGCCGGACGGCGCCCGGTGCCCCCGCTGTGACGAGCTGGACCGCGCGCTGCGGCCCGCGCGCCAGCGGGTCCGTCGCAACCGGGGACTCGGCCGCCTGCGCACCTGACGCGTCGCGGAACCCCGGCGCCCGCCCGACGGTGACCGGCGGGACGTCCGGTCGTTGTACCCCGGTGAGGAGTTCCCCACCGGTCGTGAGGAGTCGTCGTGCCGGGACTGTTCGGGATGGGAGTGCCCGCGACCGTCGCCATGACGGTGGTGGCGCTGCTCGTGGTGCTCGTGGTGGCGTTGCCCGCCGGACGTGACGCGGTGGCCGTGATCGCCGGCCAGATGGCGCGGTGGCCGGGGCGGATCCGGGCCGAGCTGCGCGGAGCGGCTCCGCTCGGTGTCGACGGCGTCGGCCCCGGTGCGGACACCGAGGTTCTCGACGCCGTCGGTGCCCCAGGGGCCGGGGTCCGCCCGGTCCGCCGGAACGTCGGGGAGACGACGCCGGACATCCCGGTGGTCACCCGCGGGCTGCCGGTGGTGGAGCGCCCCGACCGGCGATGAGGCGTGCCCGTGGCGATCTCCGGTGCTGGGGTAAAGTCGGTTTTACCGAGCGGGAACCCTCCGAGGTCACCGCGCGTTGAACGGGCGGACACCCCGGCCGCCTGTCGTCGTCAGGGGTCCTGATCGCACGTCGAGGAGGATCAAGGTGCGCTCCACCAGCAACCCGGCGTTCCGCAACCTGCCCAGCGGGCAGGGCGGCTACGCCTCGTTCGGCAGCTCGGGCGGTGGGCTGATGGGCGGTGGCGCCGCCTATGCCGACACCCAGGCGTCACAGCGAAGCGACTACGGCCGCGCCGGTACCGGCGACCGGCCCATCACGGTCGACGACATCGTCCAGAAGACCGCGATCTGCGGAGGTCTCGCGGTCGCCGCGGGCCTCGCCACGGCCCTGAGCGGGCTCTACATTCTGGCGCTCCCCGCGTTCATCGTCGGGTTCGTCGTCTCGCTCGTGGTGATGTTCAAGAAGACCGTCAGTCCGGCGCTGGTGGTCACCTACTCGGTGGCGATGGGCATCGCGCTCGGCGGCATCGCCGGCATGATCAACAACGTCTACCCCGGCATCGCGTTCCAGGCGCTCGTCGGAACGGCGGGCGTGTTCATCGGGATGCTGATCGTCTACAAGACGGGCGCCGTCCGGGTCACTCCCCGGTTCCAGAAGTTCATGATGGGCGCCCTGGTCGGTGTCGTCGTGCTCGTGCTGGTGCGCCTGGTCGGCGACATCTTCTTCCCGGGCAACCCGATGAGCAGCGGCGGCTTCCTCTCGATCGTGATCAGCCTGGTGATCATCGGCGTGGCGGCGTTCAGCCTTCTGCTCGACTTCGACGCGGCCGACCAGGCCGTCCGCGGCCAGGCGCCCGCCAAGTTCGCCTGGTATATCGCGTTCGGCCTGATGACCACCCTGGTCTGGCTCTACATCGAGATCCTGCGCCTGCTGACGTACCTGCGCGGGGACTGACACCCGGCACCACACACGACGAAGGGCCCATCCCGCGCGCGGGATGGGCCCTTCGTCGTGTCTCCCGGGTGCTCAGGCCTCCTGTGCCTGCACCTCGGCGGGCTTGGTCCAGTTCCGCTGCGCGTAGGCGGCGAGGCTCGAGGCCACTCCGACTCCCACACCGGCGCTCAGAACCATCGCCACGAACACAGCCGTCATAGCGGCCCCTCCTCACCACATGCACGCACCGCGGCGGATGGTCGGGTCCGGTTGACCCGGTCCGTCCGACGGAGCTTGCGGACTCATCAGTGCTGTCTGCACTCACCCTGTATGACGCGTGGATCTCGGGATGTGTTTCATTCCGGTGACGTCGATCTGCGTGACCTATGCCATCCCGTGCGCCCATCCCGCGCCGCTCCGTCTTCTCGATTAGGGTTCTTGAAATTGACGGGAAAATCGGACATTTAGCTACAGCAACCACGAAGCGACCGTTTTCGGGTGGCTCGTGATCCGCTTGGGGAGCGAATGTCCGTTTCTGGCGAATTGCGATGCCATGCCCGTTCGGGAAGGGGGATCAGATGGTCGAGACGATGGACCGGGGCGCGGGTGGTGACCCGCCGCCGGGCGTGACGGTGACCGAGCCGGCCGTGATGAAGCGTGCCGTCGGGGCGGCCGCGATCGGGAACATCACCGAGTGGTTCGACTTCGGTGTGTACGGCTACCTCGAGACGACCATCGCGGAGCAGTTCTTCCCACCCGGCAACCCCACGCTGCAGCACATCGGTGCGTTCGCCGGCTTCGCGGTCTCGTTCGGCGTGCGGCCGCTGGGTGGGCTGTTCTTCGGCCCGCTGGGCGACCGGATCGGGCGGACCAAGGTCCTGTCGATCACCGTGATCATGATGGCGGTCGGGACGTTCCTGATGGGGCTCATCCCGTCGTACGCCTCGATCGGCATCCTCGCGCCGATCCTGCTGATCCTCTGCCGGGTGGTACAGGGCTTCTCCACCGGTGGTGAGTACGCGGGCGCGATGACGTTCATCGCCGAGTACGCCCCGGACCGCAGGCGCGGGTTCTTCGGCAGCTTCCTCGAATGCGGGACGTTCATCGGGTACGCGCTGGGTGCGACGATCGCCACCGTCGTCCCGCTGATCGCCTCCGAGGACTTCACGAGCACATGGGGCTGGCGGATCCCGTTCTTCGTGGCGCTGCCGCTCGGTATCGCGGGTGTCTACCTGCGGACCAAGCTGGAGGAGACGCCGTCGTTCCAGAACCTCCTCGACGAGTCCGAGAAACGTGAGGGCACCGAGGCCAAGGTCGCGGTGAAACAGATGTTCACCAAGTACGCGCCGGCCATGCTCACGTGCGGCGCGCTGGTGGTGGCCTGGAACGTCACGAACTACATGCTCACCAGCTACATGCCGACGTATCTGAAGTCCGACGTGAAGGAGGTCGGCGGGACGGCGATCTCGTCGAACACCTCGGCATGGAGCCAGATCGCGCTCCTGTGGGCCCTGGTGATCATCATCCCGTTCCTCGGCCTGCTCAGTGAGCGGATCGGGCGCAAGCCACTGCTGTGGACGGGGTCGATCGGGCTGATCGTGCTCGGCGTGCCGCTGATCTTCCTGCTGAAGAGCGGCAACGTGCTGGCCGTGATCCTCGGCCTGGTCGTCATGGGTCTGTTGCTGATCTGCTTCTCGGCGACGTGCCCGTCGACGCTGCCCGCGCTGTTCCCGACCGCGATCCGCTACGGCGGACTGTCGATCTCGTTCAACATCTTCGTGTCCGCGTTCGCGGGGCCGACCGGTCTGTACATGACGGCGCTGGTGCTCGGCACCGGCCACGCGTTCTGGCCCGGCTACTACCTGATGGCGGCCGGCATCGTCGGCGCGCTGGCCACGTGGAAGCTGACCGAGACGGCCGGGAGGCCGCTGTTCGGGGGCCAGCCAGCGGTGTCGACCGTCGAGGAGGCGCGCGAGCTGGTCGCGGCCGGGAAGGTCTAGGGGTTGCCGGGGCCGTTCGGACGGCCCCGGGTGGCCTGCATCACGTCTAGCATCGTGGCATGGCCGCGGACGGGTCGGTACTCACCGGAGTACTCCTGTTCGCGGCCATCGCCTTCGGCCCGGCCGTCGGGCTCTGGACGCTGCTGCGCCTGCCGCGTGTCGTGCGATGGGTCTGGGAACGTGTTCGCCCGGAGCCGGCGCCGCGCCCGTCGGGGCTCCCGCTGGAGTCGCTCGTGGCGGATCTGCGACGGCTGCACCGCGAGATCTGCGGGCCCGCGCCGCCGACGCGGGTGCGGCGCACGGCGCTGCTCGCCGCCTACGACGACGTGCTGCTGTCCGTGTGCCGCGCCGTCGGGGTGAGCGACCCGCCGCTGGGTGCCGCGGTCGCGGCGGGCGGGACGGCGGGCGCGTTGGACCCGGACCGCGGGCTGGCCCGGTTGCGGGCAGAAGCCGCGGTGCAGGAGGCCGGGATCGCGCTGGATCCGCCGGCCGCGGCGTGATCCGGCGCCGCTGACGACGGAGGTGCCGCGGATCGGGCGCCGCGGCACCAGGGCGCTCGCGCCACGCTCAGGTCGTCCTCCCCGGCGTCACGATCTCGTGCGGGACCCGACGACGAGCTGCCCCGCTGATCGTCGACCAGCGGGGCAGGTGCGGAGCCGGGTCGTCCGCGGTCAGCTCAGGCGCTCGATCACCATCGCCATGCCCTGGCCACCGCCGACACACATCGTCTCCAGGCCGTAGCGCCCGTCGCGCTCGCGCAGGCCGTTCAGCAGCGTGGTGGTGATCCGGGCGCCGGTCATGCCGAACGGGTGGCCGAGCGCGATCGCCCCGCCGTGCACGTTCAGCTTCTCCTCGTCGATGCCCAGGTCACGGGCGCTCGGCAGGACCTGGGCCGCGAACGCCTCGTTGATCTCGACGAGGTCGATGTCGTCGATCGTCAGCCCGGCGCGGCCGAGTGCCTGCTTCGACGCCTCCACCGGTCCGTAGCCCATGATCTCCGGAGACAGGCCGGTGACGCCGGTGGAGACCACCCGTGCCAGCGGCGTGATGCCGAGCTGACCGGCCTTCGTGTCGGACATGACCACCAGTGCGGCGGCGCCGTCGTTGAGCGGGCACGCGTTGCCGGCCGTGATCCGCCCGTCCGGACGGAACACGGGCTTGAGCTCGGAGATCTTCTCGTACGTGGTGCCCGCACGGGGGCCGTCGTCGGCGGCGACGACCGTGCCGTCGGGCAGCGTGACCGGTGTGATCTCGTTCGCGAAGAAGCCGTTCGCGATCGCCTTCTCGGCCAGGTTCTGCGACCGGACGGCGAAATGGTCCATGTCCTCGCGGGACACGTCCTTGTAGCGCGCCAGGTTCTCCGCGGTCTGACCCATCGCGATGTAGGCGTCCGGGAGCATCGCGGCGGCGCGCGGGTCGGTCCAGGCGTCCGCGCCGGTCTCGGCCGTGTGCGCCGTGCGGGCCTCGGCGTCGGCGAACAGCGGGTTGTGCGTGTCCGGCCAGGAGTCCGACGTGCCCTTCGCGAACCGGGACACGGTCTCCACGCCTGCCGAGACGAACACGTCGCCCTCGCCCGCCTTGATGGCGTGCAGCGCCATCCGCGTGGTCTGCAGCGACGACGAGCAGTACCGGGTGATCGTGGTGCCCGGCAGCCCGTCGTAGCCCAGCTGGACGGCGACGACGCGGGCCATGTTGTTGCCCTGCTCGCCGCCCGGCAGGCCGCAACCCAGCATCAGGTCGTCGATCTCGGCCGGGTCGAGCGCGGGGACCTGGTCCAGGGCCGCGCGGACCATCTGCACGGTCAGGTCGTCCGGGCGCATGCCGGCCAGCGAGCCCTTGTTCGCGCGGCCGATCGGCGAGCGGGCCGCGGCGACGATCACGGCTTCGGGCATCGTCATCCTCCAGTGAACGGGGTGTCCTCGCCGGTGACTCTACTCGCGGGTAACCATGAACCCGACCGGAACTGTCAGGGATACCCGTCATCCTGTGGCCGTGGCCACATGGGAAGAGTTCGCCGCCGACGAGCCGGAGTTCGCGGCGCTGGTGCAGCGGTGCCTGGACCGCTCGATCACGAAGATCGTCGCGACGCTGCGCGCGGACGGGTCGCCGCGGGTGTCCGGATTCGACGCGGTGGTCTCCGACGGGCAGCTCGCGTTCGGCTCGATGCCGCACGCCCGCAAGGGGGCGGACCTGCGGCGGGACCCGCGGTTCGCGTTGCACTGCGCACCCGCCGACCAGTCCGACGGGTCGCTGGGCGACGGCGACGTGAAGGTCTCCGGCCGGGCCGTGCCGACCGGCGACCTCACCGGGGAGACCGAGGGCGACGGGTTCCGCGCGGACATCACCGAGGTCGTCTGGACCGGGCTGAACGACGCGCGGGACCGGCTCGTCGTCCGGTGGTGGCGGCCGGGGGAGGAGGTGCGGCGGATCGAGCGCGAGTGATCGCGGCGGTGGATGGCACGATTGCCGCATGCGCTACGTCGAGCACGTCGCCGACCTGGTCGGGAACACCCCACTCGTCCGGCTGGGGGCGGTGGCCGAGGGCATCGTGCCCCCGGTGCTGGCGAAGGTGGAGTACTTCAACCCCGGCGGCAGCGTGAAGGACCGGATCGCGCTGCGGATGGTCGAGGCGGCGGAGGCCTCCGGCGAGCTGCGGCCGGGCGGGACGATCGTCGAGCCGACCTCCGGCAACACCGGCGTCGGGCTCGCGATGGTCGCCCAGCGCAAGGGCTACCACTGCGTGTTCGTCTGCCCGGACAAGGTCGGCGAGGACAAGCGCAACGTGCTCAAGGCGTACGGCGCCGAGGTCGTCGTGTGCCCGACGGCGGTGGACCCGGACCACCCGGACTCCTACTACCGGACGTCCGACCGGCTCGTCGAGGAGATGGACGGGGCGTGGAAGCCGAACCAGTACGCGAACCGGGCCAACCCGGAGTCGCACTACCTCGGCACCGGGCCGGAGATCTGGGAGCAGACCGACGGAAAGATCACGCACTTCGTCGCCGGCATCGGCACCGGCGGGACGATCTCCGGCATCGGCCGGTACCTCAAGGAGGTCTCCGGCGGGTCGGTGCGGATCGTCGGCGCCGACCCGGAGGGCTCGGTGTACTCCGGCGGCAGCGGGCGGCCCTACCTGGTCGAGGGCGTCGGTGAGGACTTCTGGCCGACCACGTACGACAAGGACGTCTGCGACGAGATCGTCGCGGTCTCCGACGCGGACTCGTTCGCGATGACGCGGCGGCTCGCGAGGGAGGAGGCGCTGCTGGTCGGGGGATCCTGTGGGATGGCGACGGTCGCGGCGCTGCGGGTCGCTGAGCAGGCGCCCGCCGACTCGGTGATCGTCGTGCTGCTGCCGGACGGCGGTCGCGGCTACCTCGGCAAGGTCTTCAACGACCGGTGGATGTCCAGCTACGGGTTCCTGCCGCCCGCCGAGGGCTTCACGATCGGCGACGTGCTGCGCGGCAAGGACGGCACGATCCCGGCGCTGGTGCACGCGCACCCGAACGAGACGGTCGCCGACGGCGCGCAGTACCTGCGCGAGTTCGGTGTCTCGCAGATGCCGGTCGTCAAGGCCGAGCCGCCGGTGATGGCCGCGGAGGTGGTCGGCGCCGTCGTGGAGCGGGACATCCTGGACGCGCTGTTCACCGGCCGCGCCCAGCTCGCGGACCGGCTGGAG
This sequence comes from Pseudonocardia endophytica, assembly GCF_004339565.1. Classification (GTDB taxonomy): domain Bacteria; phylum Actinomycetota; class Actinomycetes; order Mycobacteriales; family Pseudonocardiaceae; genus Pseudonocardia; species Pseudonocardia endophytica. The sequence goes on along the minus strand of NZ_SMFZ01000001.1, from coordinate 2,677,618 downwards.
GACCACATGTCCCCGCCGCTACCGGTGCTCGGCGCGGGCGAGCCGCTGCAGGACGCGATGTCCGCGTTCGCCTCGGCGGACGCCGCGCTGGTGCTGGTCGACGGCAAGCCGGCCGGTGTGGTGACCCGCTCGGACGTGCTGGGGTTCCTGGGCAACGGCTGATCTCCCGGACGGCGTAGCGTTCCGGGGCATGCAGGGCTTCTCCACGCGCGCGATCCACGCCGGTCAGGACCCCGACCCGACGACCGGCGCGGTCATCCCCCCGATCCACCCGAGCTCGACGTACGCGCAGGACGGCGTCGGCGGGACGCGCGGCGGGTACGAGTACTCGCGCGCCGCGAACCCGACCCGGACCGCGCTGCAGGAGCAGCTGGCCGCGCTCGAGGGCGGGCGGCACGCGTTCGCGTTCGGCAGCGGCATGGGCGCGTCGGACACGCTGCTGCGGGTCCTGATGCGTCCCGGCGACCACGTCGTCATCCCGCACGACGCGTACGGCGGTACGTTCCGCCTGGTGGACAAGGTGCTCAAGCACTGGGGGATCGAGTACACGCCGGTCGACCTGGCCGACCCGCGGGCGTTGCGGGAGGCCGTGCGCCCGACCACGACGGTCGTCTGGGCGGAGTCCCCGACGAACCCGCTGCTGGGCATCGCGGACATCCCCGCCTCCGCCGAGATCGCGCACGGGGCGGGCGCGAAGCTCGTCGTGGACAACACGTTCGCCTCGCCCTACCTGCAGCAGCCGCTCGCGCTCGGCGCGGACGTGGTGCTGCACTCCACGACGAAGTACGTCGGCGGGCACTCCGACGTCGTCGGCGGTGCGCTGATCACCTCGGACGACGAGCTGGCCGAGCAGGTGAGGTTCACGCAGAACGCGGTCGGCTCGGTGCCGAGCCCGTTCGACGCATGGCTCACGCTGCGCGGGGCGAAGACACTGGCCGTCCGGATGGAGCGCCACAGCGACAACGCCGAGCGGATCGCCGAGCTGCTGACCGCGCACCCGGCCGTCGAGCGCGTGCTCTACCCCGGGCTGCCCGAGCACCCCGGCCACGAGATCGCGGCCAAGCAGATGCGCCGGTTCGGCGGCATGGTGTCGTTCCTGGCCGCGGGTGGTTCCGGAGCGGCGCTGCGGATCTGCGCGACGACGAAGCTCTTCACGCTCGCCGAGTCGCTCGGCGGCGTCGAGTCGCTGATCGAGCACCCCGGGCAGATGACGCACCTGTCGGTCGCCGGCTCGATGCTGGAGGTGCCGGACAACCTGGTCCGGGTCTCGGTCGGCATCGAGGACGGCGACGACCTGGTCGACGACCTGCGCGCGGCGCTGGACGCGGTGCGCTGACGCGCGTCGGTCCCCACCCGGTCGGGCTCCGCGAGGGGCCCGGCCGTCAGCTCCGGGACGGGACGGGCGCCGGAACCGGCGGGGGCTCCGGCAGCGGCGCTGGCGGCGGCACGACCAGGTCGCCCGGCTCCAGACAACCGCCGACCAGCGCGTACGTGCCGTCCGGGAGGGCTTCGTAGCGCCCGGGGTCGTCGCAGCCCGCGGTCCGGATCGAGACGACGGCGAGCGCGGCCAGGCCGGCGGCCGCCAGCAGCGGTGCCGCGGTGCGCAGCCGCGTCATGATCGTCCTCTCGGGAGTCCGGGCCCATCGCTGGTCGCGGGTCCGGAACCGCGAGGCTACCTCCGACGTTCGGCGGCCGCCCTCATGGCCGTCCGATCGGGTGCGGGGATCAGCCGGTGAACGGCTCGACCGTCACGAGGCTGACCTCCATGCTGCCGCCGTCGGGGAGCTGGTAGGAGCGGGTGTCGCCGGGCTTGGCGCCGATCAGGGCGGCACCGAGCGGGGAGTTCGGGGAGATGACCTGGAGGTCGCCGTGGCTGCCCTCCTCGCGGGAGCCCAGCAGGACCTTCTCGGTGTCCTCGTCGTCCTCGTACTTGATCGTGAGCACGGTTCCGGGGGCGGCCTCGTCCAGGCTGGTCGGTGACGTGCCGACCTGGGCGGTGCGCAGGAGCTCCTGCAGCTGGCGGATCCGTGCCTCCTGCTGGCCCTGCTCCTCGCGCGCGGCGTGGTACCCGCCGTTCTCCTTGAGGTCGCCCTCCTCGCGCCGGGCGTTGATCTCGGCGGCGATGACGGGGCGGTTCGCGATGAGCTCGTCCAGCTCGGACTTCAGCCGGTCGAAGGCCTCCTGGGTCAACCAGGTCGCCTGGGTATCGGTCACCGTCATCACTCCTTGGAAGGAACAGGGCACTGTCGTCGCCACCTGGTCACGCTGCGCACAGCGGACACACGGGGGTGCGACTCCGCTCGAGCGTCGTGGCCCCGAGTAAGGAAAAACACGACCCGCCTGCGGGCCGTGTGCGACACACCTTAGCACGGGCCATGCCGCTCGTCGCAGTCTTTCGTCGAACGGTCGGGAACTCCCCGGAGTTCCCGACCGGCCCGTCGTCGCAGGTAGAGGCCTTGCGAACGGCGTGTGCATCTGCACGGGGCAGGTGTCGTGTGCACGGCGGCACCGCTCGTCGGCCACCCGTCCGCGCGGCCGTCACGCGCCGCCGGGAAGAGGTTCCCGACCGGCGGTGTTGGTGTCTGGCGGTGGGCCTCCGACGGCCCCGCCGGAAACTGTCGTACCGCTCTGCAAGTATTCGATCCGGACCGACCGGCCACCCCGGTCGTGATCGGTGGAGGGAACCGCACCTGATGAGCCCGAGCGACGCCGTCCTCGCCCCCGGTGAGCGGCCACGGCTGATGACCGTGCACGCGCACCCGGACGACGAGTCCAGCAAGGGCGCCGCGAGCAGCGCCCGCTACGTGGCCGAGGGGCACGACGTGATGGTCGTGACCTGCACCGGCGGGGAGCGCGGCAGCATCCTGAACCCGGCGATGGACCGGCCGGACGTCCTCGCGGACATGACCGCCATCCGTCGCGCCGAGATGGCCCGGGCCGCCGAGATCCTCGGCGTGCAGCACCGCTGGCTCGGCTTCGTGGACTCCGGCCTGCCGGAGGGGGACCCGAAGCCGCCGCTGCCGGAGGGATGCTTCGCGCTCGGTGACATCGAGGAGCAGGCCGAGGCGCTGGTCCGCGTGATCCGCGAGTTCCGCCCGCACGTGATCGTCACCTACGACGAGAACGGCGGATACCCGCACCCGGACCACATCCGTACCCACGAGGTGTCGATGGCGGCGTGGGAGGCGGCAGGGGACCCGGAGCGCTTCCCGGACGCCGGTGCGCCGTGGCAGCCGTTGAAGCTCTACTACGGGCACGGCTTCTCCAAGGCGCGGATCACCGCGTTCCACGAGGCGATCCTGGCCAGCGGTCAGGAGTCGCCGTACGAGGAGTGGCTGACGAACTGGTCGGACCGTCCGGACCCCGGTGAGCGCGTGACCACGAAGGTCGTCTGCGGCGACTACTTCCCGCAGCGGGACGACGCCCTGCGCGCGCACGCCACGCAGGTGGACCCGACGAGCCGCTGGTTCCAGACGCCGCTGGAGGTCCAGACGCGCGTGTGGCCGACCGAGGACTACGAGCTGGTCCAGTCGCTCGTCGAGACCTCCGTGCCGGAGACCGACCTGTTCGCCGGCATCGAGGAGGCCGCCGAACAGCGGCGTGCCGGCTGAGCCCCCCCCCGTGCCGGCGGGTAGCCTGGTCGTCCGGTGCCGGAGCGGCGCCGGACAACGGAAGGGCGGCGGACGGTGCTGGTGGGAGCGGTGACCGGGCCGGGTGCGACCACGGCGGTGGTGTCGGTCCCGGCGCAGGACCCCGCGCCCCCGCCCGGCAAGGGCCCGGAGTTCGGCAACGCGTCGGTGGTCGGCCTCGTCGTCGTCCTCCTGTTGCTGATCGCCACCGCCATGCTGATCCGGTCGATGAGCAAGCGGATCCGCAAGCTCCCGGCGTCGTTCGACGAGCCCGGTTCCGGGTCCCCGGAGGACACCGACGGCACGTCGGGCGACACCAGCGCGACGGGCTCGGAGAGCCGGAGCTGACCTGCCGGTCACTTTCCCGGCCGGGAGGGTGACCCGATGCCGAACCGCTTCGCGCCGGCGACCGGCCGGTCATGTCCCTCGACGACGTGCTGCGCTGCCTAGCGCCAGAACCTCGCTGTTCGTTCTCGGAGAACACCTGCGCGAACGAAAGTGTGTAAGCATGTAAGTACTGCAACACACTGCATCGCAGACGAGGGAGCACGGACATGAGGGGACGGATGCACCGCGGACGCCCTGGCGGCGGACGCGGAGGCTGGCAGCAGGCGGATCTCCCGTCGACCGACGACGTGTCCGGCTGGTTCGCCGGGCGCCTGCCGGACGGCTGGTTCGCCGGGTCGCCGGACGTGACGGCGGACAAGGACGAGATCGTCGTCGTCGGAGACCTGCCGCCGCTGACCGAGGAGTATCCGGACACCGACGCCGGCCGCGCCGACCGCGCCGCCGCCGAGGTCGGGCGGATCTCCCGGTTCCGGGAGCAGACCCGCGACGAGCGGATCGAGATCGCCCAGCAGGCCGAGGCCCGCTACCACCGCAAGGTCGCCTGGGGAGCAAGGATCGGCGGGACGACCGAGCTGTTCACGACGGCGTCGGTGCCGGTCATGACCCGGCTGCGGCAGCCGGAGCGGATCGTGCTGGACACGCTCGTGGACGCCGGGGTGGCCCGGTCCCGCTCGGACGCGCTGGCCTGGGCGGTACGGCTGGTCGGCAGGCACGCCGACGACTGGCTGTCCGAGCTGCGCGCAGCGATGGCGCGGGTCGACGACCTGCGGGCCGGTGGGCCGGACGCCGACCGGGACTCCGACGGCTGATCAGCCCGGCAGCACGACCATCCAGATCGCGATGTGGTGACACGCGGCCGCCAGCACGGTGGCCGCGTGGAACACCTCGTGATAGCCGAACGTGGCGGGCCAGGGGTTCGGGCGCCGCAGGGCGTAGACGACCCCGCCCACCGTGTAGAGCAGCCCACCGGCGAGCAGCAGCACCAGGGCGGCGACGCCGCCGCCACGCAGCAGCGCCGGGAGCACGAACACGGCCACCCAGCCCAGGGCTATGTAGATCGGCACGCCGACCCACGAGGGGGCGTTCGGCCACGCCGTCGTGAGCACCACGCCGAGCAGGGCGCCGACCCAGACGACGGCCAGCACCCAGGTCGCGGTCGGCCGGGGGAGGGCCAGCACGGACACCGGCGTGTAGGTGCCCGCGATGAACAGGAAGATCATCGAGTGGTCGAGGCGCTTCATCAGTGCGCGGTGGCGGGGCACCGTCCAGGTGCGCCGGTGGTAGAGCGCGCTGACGCCGAACAGGCCGAGGATCGTCACGCCGTACACGGCCGTGGACACCGCGGCGTCCGAGCCGGCGACCGTCGCGGCCACGACGGTGAGCACCGCACACGCGATCGCGGAGGCGACGAAGCTACATTGGTGGAGCCGTCCGCGCAGGAGCGGCTTGACGGGCGGCGGGGCGACGTCCGTGCTCACGTCTGCGACGGTACGAGCACGGCCGGGTTCCTGTCGGCCGAACCGGACTCACGCCACAACCGCGACCTTCGACCGGGGGAGTCCCGGCGAGGGGGTCTAGGCTCCGCCACGTGGCCGTGCGCGACCTGCTGTACTCCGTGTACGAGCGGAGGATCCTGCGTCAGATCGCCGGCGCGGAGAGCCCCCGCCACGTCGCACTGATCCTGGACGGCAACCGGCGATGGGCTCGCGACGCCGGAATCGTCGACGTCAACGAGGGTCACCGGGCCGGCGCGGCGAAGATCGCCGACCTGCTCGGATGGTGTTCCGAGGCGGGCGTCGAGGTCGTCACGCTGTTCCTGCTGTCCACGGACAACCTCACCCGCCCGCCGCGGGAGCTCGAGCCCCTCCTGGAGATCATCGGGACGGTCGTGGACGACCTGTCCGGTCCGTCGACGCCGTGGCGCCTGCGCGTCGTGGGCGCGATGGAGCTGCTGCCGCCCGCGCTGGCCGAGCGGCTGGCCGCCGCCGCGGCGCGGACGACCGGGCGGCGCGGGCTGCAGCTCAACGTCGCCGTCGGTTACGGGGGGCGGCAGGAGATCGCCGACGCGGTGCGCAAGATGTTGCTCGCCGAGGCGGAGGCCGGACGGACGATCGAGGAGCTGGCCGAGACGCTCGACGTCGACCACATCGCCGAGCACCTCTACACGTCGGGCCAGCCGGACCCGGACCTGGTCATCCGGACCAGCGGCGAGCAGCGGCTGTCCGGGTTCCTGCTGTGGCAGTCCGCGCATTCCGAGTTCTGGTTCTGCGAGGCCTACTGGCCGGAGTTCCGGCGCGTCGATTTCCTGCGGGCCCTGCGCTCGTTCTCGGCGCGGCACCGCAGATTCGGGAACTGATTCAGGCGGTTTCGAAAGAGCGGAACGGACCCCGGAGCGGTGGCTCCGAGGCCCGTTCCACGGCTACGCCGGAGGGCTCAGTTGTTGCCGTAGCCCGCGCCGCCGGAGTCCTGTCCGCAGGTGCGCGCGTTGGCGGAGTCGGAGTCCTGGTGCGCCTTGGCGTCGCCCAGCAGGCCGGCCGCGCCGTTCAGCGGCACCGTCGGGTTCTCGGCGACGTCCTGGACAGGGACGAGGCCGACCTGACCCTGGATGTCGTTGTTGCAGGCCTGGATCGGCGCGTTCAGGTTGTTGCCGTTCAGGCCGTTGACGACGCCGGAGGAGTTCTGGTCTCCGTGGCCGTGGTCGTCGGTGGCGAACGCCAGCGGGCTCAGGGCGACGATGGACGCGGCGGACGCCGCGACGATGAGCCCAGCCTTCTTCAGCACAGTTTCTCTCCAGTGGGTTTCGGGGAACCTTGCCGACGCACGAAAACGAGGGAGCCCGCGTCGGCTGTGAGAAAACGTATCCCGAGATCGGCAACCCGGACAAACCCGTGAATCACATCGTGTAAAAGGATTACTCAGCGACGGATCCGGCAGTTCCGGGAGATCTCGGTCGTGGCCGGGGACCGGGGCTCGCAAACGATCGCCGACGACCGTCGGTGATGACGGCGTCCGCGCCGTAGGGTTCTCATGGTGTCCGGACTCGTCATGCGCGACGTGATGCTGCTCGCGCTGCGGCTCGACCGGCTCGTCCCCGGACTGCTCGACGGACCGGTGCCGGACGCCGCGCTGGCGCGCCACGTCGCCGACGAGCCGGCCGCGGACCCGCGCCTGCTCGCGCGCCGGGCCCGGACACTCGTCGCGGAGCTCCCCGCGTCCGGCCTGCCGCCCCGGCGTGCCCGGTACGTCGAGGCGCAGCTGAGGGCGCTCGAGTGCCGTGCCCGGCTGGTCGCGGGCGACGACGTCGGGTTCGCCGACGAGGTCGCGGCCACCTACGGGGTCGACGTGCGGTGCGAGGACCCGGACCGGTACCGGGCGGCCCACCGCAGGCTCGCCGAGCTGCTGCCCGGCCGCGGGCCGCTCGCAAGCAGGCTCTCCGCCCACCGGGAGGCCGACCGGATCCCTCCGGATCGGCTGGCCGACGCCGTCGAGGCGATGGCGGCGCATCTGCGCGAGCCGGTCGTCGATCGGATCGGCCTGCCGGACGGGGAGTCGGTGACCTGGGAGGTCGCCGACGGCAGGCCGTGGACCGCGTTCACCCACCATCTCGGCGGCGGCCGCAGCCGGATCGCGGTCGACGCGTCCGCGCACCTGCGCCGGGGGCAGCTCCTGCCGCTGGTCGCGCACGAGGCGTACCCCGGACACCACACCCAGTACTGCCACGCGGCCGCGGCCGGGGACTCGCTGCCGGAGCTGCGGCTGCGCCTGGTGCACAGCCCGCAGGGGCTGCTCGCCGAGGGCGCTGCGGAGGCCGCGCACCACGTGCTGCCCGGCCCCGGATGGGGATCGGACGCCGAGCACGTGCTGGCCGGCATCGGCCTTCCGCTGGACGGCGGTCTCGCCGAGGCCGTCGAGGACGCGCTGGACGATCTGGGCCGGGTGCGGCAGGACGCCGCCGTGCTGCGGTACGCCCGCGGCGCGGGCCCCGACGAGGTGCTGGCCCACTTGAGACGCTGGCTGCTGATCGACGAGGCGCGCGCCCGTCGCATGCTCGGGTTTCTCGACCACCCGCACTGGCGGACCTACGCGACGGCGTACGCGGAGGGCCGCCCGCTGGTCACGGAATGGCTCCGGCGGCCCGGTACGGACCCGGTCGACGGGCTGCGCAGGCTGCTCGACGAGCCGATCACCCCGGGCGATCTCCGCGACGATCTCGCCCGCGCGGCGGGGTGAGCGCGGGGCCGTTCAGCGGGTGACCGGTTGGCCCGCACGGTCGGCAACCGGTCGTGTTCGCGCAGGTCCCGATGACGGCGGACGGTGGCGATCTTGCGATGAACGGTAGGTGGCCGTTGTTCCAACGGGGTTCTCCGTCCACTCGACGCCGCGAGTCACTGTTGACCGCACCAGGGTGACCACTAGTAGCGTCCGCATGGACGGGACGCACCCCATGCGGACCGTCCGGGAGGCCCTGGACGTGGTGTCACACGCACCCGAGAGGGCCGGCACCCGGCCCTCGCGGGCGTGCCGGCCGGAGGACCCTCTGCGGTCCGCCGACGCCGTCGCGACCGCACCGGGACCGGCCGGCCCAGCGCAGAGTGGGCGTGGTGCCGCGTCCGCGAGGGAGCACCCGTGACCGATAGTCGTCCCGCGCCGTCCACCGGCGCCGACGTCCCGTCTGGTTCCACCTCGTCGGGCACCCCTGCCCGCTGCTACGTCCTCGACACCTCCGTGCTGCTGTCCGACCCCTGGTCGCTGCTGCGCTTCGACGAGCACCAGGTCGTCCTGCCGCTCGTGGTGATCTCCGAGCTGGAGGCCAAGCGCCACCACCCCGAGCTCGGCTGGTTCGCCCGCACCGCGTTGCGCGAGCTCGACGACCTGCGCGTCAAGCACGGCCGGCTGGACGCCCCGATCCCGGTCGGGAACTCCGGCGGCACGCTGCACGTCGAGCTGAACCACTCGGACCCGATGGTGCTCCCGGCCGGGTTCCGCACGGACTCCAACGACAGCCGGATCCTGGCCTGCGCGCTGAACCTGCGCGCCGACGCGTCGGTGCACGGCGAGGTCGTGCTCGTCACGAAGGACATCCCGCTGCGGGTCAAGGCCGCCGCCGTCGGCCTCGAGGCCGACGAGTACCACGGTCAGGACGTGCTCTCCACCGGCTGGACCGGGATGAGCGAGATCGAGGTGTCCGCCGAGGACGTCGACACGCTGTTCCGGGACGGCGTCGTCGACCACGACGCGGCGCGCGACCTGCCCTGCAACACCGGTCTGCGGCTCACCGGGACGTCCAACGCGCTCGGACGGGTGACCGCGGACAAGCGGATCAAGCTCGTGCGCGGCGACCGGGAGGCGTTCGGCCTGCACGGACGCTCCGCGGAGCAGCGGATTGCGCTGGACCTGTTGCTGGACAACGAGGTCGGGATCGTGTCGCTGGGCGGCCGGGCCGGCACCGGGAAGTCGGCGCTCGCGCTGTGCGCCGGTCTCGAGGCCGTGCTGGAGCGCCAGCAGCACCGGCGGATCGTCGTCTTCCGCCCGCTCTACGCCGTCGGTGGCCAGGATCTCGGTTACCTGCCCGGCAGCGAGAGCGAGAAGATGGCGCCCTGGGCGCAGGCCGTGTTCGACACGCTCGGCGCGCTCGTCAGCCAGGACGTGATCGACGAGGTGATCGCCCGCGGGCTGCTGGAGGTCCTGCCGCTCACGCACATCCGCGGCCGTTCGCTGCACGACACGTTCGTGATCGTCGACGAGGCGCAGTCGTTGGAGCGCAACGTGCTGCTCACGGTGCTCTCCCGGCTGGGCGCGGCGAGCCGGGTGGTGCTCACGCACGACGTCGCGCAGCGGGACAACCTGCGGGTCGGTCGGCACGACGGCGTCGCCGCGGTGATCGAGAAGCTGAAGGGCCACCCGTTGTTCGCCCACGTGACGCTCACCCGCAGCGAGCGCAGCCCGATCGCGGCGCTGGTGACCGAGATGCTGGAGGGCCCCGGATCCTGACCCCCTCGTAGTACGCACGCCGGCGCGACCGTCGACCCCACGTGACGGTCGCGCCGCGCTGCGTATGCGCAGGTCGCCGTCCGCCGAACGCAGTAGCCCTCTCGTCGGCGGACCCCGGTCCCGAGTCGATCCGGCCGGTGATTTCTGGTCCGATCGCCGGTGATCGGACCAGAACTTGTGGATGCGTTCGGCTCGCACCACGACGCCGACGCCACAGCGGAGCGACACGTGGGGGCGCGGCATGACCGGACGAGACGGTGACCGGACCGGAGGTGCGCCGATCGCCGAGCGGCTCAGCGCGTGGGCCGGTGCGCGCGCGGCACCGAACGCCGTCGACGCCGCCCGGGTGCTGGAGCAGGTGTCCGGGCAGCGGCCGGAGCTGACGACGAAGCGCTCGCTCGTCGCCGTCTCGCACGCCATCGAGCGGGCGGTCCTCGCCGCGCCGCACGCCGAGCCGACGATCGTGCTCGCGCTGTTCCAGCGGATGGAGTACTTCGAGCGCGAGCGGGCCACGTACGAGCGGATCGCCAGGACCGGCGCGCGCGTCGCGATCGGGTTCTGCGACGGGCCGCAGCACGAGCTGCCCGACGGCGTCGCCCAGGTGCTGCTCGACCCGGCCGAGGCGCTGGTCAACGAGTGGTCGGTCGTCGCGGTGACCCCGGAGGCCGGCGCGTTCCTGGTGGCCACCGACCAGCACGGCATCGAGCCGGGAGCATCCTCGCTGGAGGCCGGTCGGCGGTTCCGCAGCCGGTGGGGCTTCTCGCGGGTGCAGGCCACCGTCGAGCTGGCGCGGCTGCGCCTGGTCATCGGCGGACGCCTGCCAGAGGACATGGTCCGCACGATCGACCGCCTGCTCGGCGAGACGATGTCGGCGGGCGCCGACCCGGCCAGCTCGGCGGGCACGCCGCAGGAGGTGTGGGCGACGAGCGCGGCGTTCCACCTCGCGGAGCGACTGGTGTCCGCCCGTTCCGGCAGCGCACGGCTGCGGGCCCAGCTCGGCGACGCGCACGCCGCGGCCGCCGCCCGGCACGCCGCGGGCACCGACCCGCAGAGCGGCCTGACCACGCCGGACTTCCTGCACCGGTGGTCGGACGGCGACGGCACGACGGTGCTGCCGGTCGGGCTCGCGCTGTTCGACCTGCCCGCCGTCTCCGAGGCGAGCCGCGGCGGCACCGACACCCGCGCGGCCTACCACGCGGCCCGCCGCATCGCGTCCGCCGTGACCCAGCCGCTCGGCCCGGTGGACGCGGCCGTCCGGATGTCCGAGCGCGAGTTCCTGATCGTCGTGCCCGGCGCGTCCGAGCTGCACCTCGCCCGGGTCTGCGACGACATCCTGGAGCAGCTCACGCTGCTGTCCGACGGCTACCCGAACGTGCCGCTCGCCGGGCGCCTGGCCACGACCGTCACCCGGAACCGCCCGCTCCCGCTGCGCGGGCTGCGCGACGCGCTCGCCGGGATCGACGCCGAGTCCGACCCCGGCCCCCGCGCGGCGGGTGCGACGGCGGGCGGCGACGCGATCGTGGTCTGCGCGACGCGACCGGCGTCGTCCGAGGACGAGCCGTCCCCCTCCGTCGACCGCGACACCGACGGCGCGTCGGCCCCGGCCCCGGAGACCAGCGGGCAGCAGGTGATCGGGCACGGACGCTTCCCGCGTCCGTTCCCGCCCGCTCGCGGGGAGTCCGCCTCCGCATCGGCCTCCGGTGGCCGCGCCCCGGAGCGGGACCCCGCCCCGTCGTGGGGCGCCGCGCTCGGCGGGACCCCGCGCGGCGACGACATCCTGGGTGGGTCGTCGCCGGCCGCCACCCCCGCGCCCGAGGCGGAGGACTCCGGGAACTCCGTCGAGCGCACGGCAGGGCTCGGCGCCGCCTCCGGCGCGCGCCACGGCCTGGACGACGAGCCCGGCGACGCCACGCCGCCGTCGTCGTGGGACCGGCCGTCCTGGGACACCGAGCTCCCCTCCGGAGACGGGTCCGACGCCGCCGAGGACCCCGCCGCCGACGCCACCGAGGAACCCGGCGCGTCGGTCGAGCTGCCGGGCGCCGACCACGACGGCCGCCGGGAGCCCCCGCCGTGGCGGCGCGAGGACACCCTCCCGCCGTCCACCGCCGTCGACGAGGTGCGCAACCTGTTCGGCCGCCGGATCTGATCCGACGGCGGCGGCGACGTTCCACCCGACGCCCCCGCCGCGATCGAGTGGAACGCCGCGGCCGTCGCGACCGGAACGTCACTCCCGATCCACCCGCTCGCATCGGCCGCGACGGTGCGGTGCCCCGAGACGCCGTGCCGTGACGCTCGATCCGTGCGGCGAACCGGTGGTCACGTTGTGGCGGTCCGGTCAGCCGCCGTGCGGCGTGCCCTCGGTGAAGCCCGCCGCGGTCTGGACGCCCAGCACCGCGCGTTCGTGCAGCTCCTCGAGCGAACGGGCCCCGGCGTAGGTGCAGGCGGAGCGCACGCCGGAGCAGATCTCGTCGAGGACGTCCTCGACGCCAGGGCGGTCCGGATCGAGGCGCTGGCGCGACGAGGAGATGCCCTCCTCGAACAACGCCTTGCGGGCACGGTCGAACGTGTTGTCCCCCCGGGTCCTGGCGCTCACCGCCCGCTTCGAGGCCATGCCGAACGACTCCTTGTAGGGCCGCCCGTGCTCGTCGCGCAGCAGGTCGCCCGGCGACTCGTACGTGCCGGCCAGCCACGACCCGATCATCACCGACGACGCGCCAGCCGCCAGTGCCAGCGCCACGTCCCGCGGGTGCCGGACGCCGCCGTCGGCCCACACGACGACGCCGTGCTCCCGGGCCGCCGCCGAGCACTCGGCGACGGCGGAGAACTGGGGTCGTCCGACGCCGGTCATCATCCGCGTCGTGCACATCGCGCCGGGGCCGACGCCGACCTTGACGATGTCCGCCCCGGCCTCGGCGAGGTCGGCGACGCCCTCCGCGGTCACCACGTTCCCGGCCGCGACCGGCACCGTGCTCCCGACCTCGGTGGCGACCCGGCGCACGGCCCGCAGCGCGTCGAGCATCTTGTCCTGGTGGCCGTGCGCGGTGTCCACCACGAGCGTGTCCACCCCGGCGTCGAGCAGCGCCTTCGCCTTGACCGCGACGTCGCCGTTGATCCCGATGGCGGCCGCGGTGCGCAGGCGGCCGTGGTCGTCGAGGGCGGGGTCGTAGATCCCGGCCCGGATCGCGCCGAGCCCGGTGAGCAGCCCGGCGACCCGGCCCCCGTCGTCCAGCCCGAGCGCGGCGCGGCGGCCGCCGAGCGCCTCGAACACCTCCCGTGGCGGCGTGTCCAGGGGCAGCGTCAGCGGCGCCGGGTCGAGCACGTCGGACAGGCGGGTGAACCGGTCGACGCCCTGGCACGCCTGCTCGGAGACGGTGCCGACCGGGCGCCCACCCTCGTCGACGACGGCGACGGTGCCGTGCGCGCGTTTCGGCAGCAGGTTCAGCGCGTCGGCGACGGCGTCGCCGGTCTGCAGCGTCAGCGGCGTGTCCCACACCGGGTGCCGCGACTTGATCCAGCCGATGATCTCGGCGACCGCCTCCGGCGCGACGTCCTGCGGCAGCACGGTCAGCGCACCGCGGCGGGCGAGCGTCTCGGCCATCCGGCGTCCGGCCACGGCCGTCATGTTCGCCGCGACCAGGGGCACCGTGGAGCCGGTGCCGTCGGTCGCCGAGAGGTCGACGTCGAAGCGGGACGCGACCGAGGAGCGACGGGGGACGAGGAACACGTCGTCGTAGGTCAGGTCGGTCGCCCGGGCACGGTCGTCGAGGAAACGCACGTCCGAGACGATGCCACGACCGGCGGTATCCGGGCAGCGTGACGGCGACCGTCCCGACCCCGCTCGGTCACATGCCCGTCACGGGCCGGGAACGGCCGTGCAACTACGAGCCCCTACTGTTGCGTCCATGCCGGTCCCGTCGCCGAGGCCATCTGCGGTGTCCCAGCCGCACGAGGTCCGGCGCCTGCGCGACCTGCTCCGGGCGGCGATCGCCGGTGGCCGCTTCCCGGACGGACGCCTGCCCGGCGAGGGCGAGCTGATGGTCGGCTTCGGCGCGAGCCGCTCGGCCGTGCGCGGTGCACTGTCCCTGTTGCACGACGAGGGCCTGGTCAGCCCGCTCACAGCGCCCGGCACGTTCCGCGCCGTCCGCCAGCCGCGGACGCTTCCCGCCGTCGTCCCCACCGCCGCGAGTGTGCACACCCGGCTGCTCGACCGCACCGGGATCGCCGCGCCGGCACCGCTCGCGGCCTGGCTCGGCGTGCCCGCGGGCGCGCCGTGCCTGCGGATCGAGTTCGTCACCGAGGTCGACGGCGAACCGACCGCCGTCGAGACGCACTACGTGCTCCAGCCGGAGGCGGCCGAGCTGCTCGGCATCCCGATGCGTGACGGGTGGCGGACGTTGCTCGACGACGCCGGGCTCGCGACGGCCCGCACCGAGGCCGAGGTCGACCACCTGCCGGCCGACCCGTCGGTCGCGGAGCTGCTCGGCGTCCGGCCCGGCTCGACGGTGCTCGCCGTGGAGCAGACCGCGAGCGACCCGGACGGCCGGGTGTTCGAGGCGGCGGTGCTCCGGATGCGGCCGGGCGACGCCGCGCCCGGTGACCCGCACCCGCCCGGCCCGTGTAGCGGCGCCGCGCCCGGCGACTGCCGCGCGGCCGGCTGACCCCCGGTGCCGCGGGCCGCCCGACCCGCTCCGCCACCCGACCCGCTCCGCCGCTCGACCCGCTCCGCCGCTCGACCCGCTCCGCCGCTCGACCCGCTCCGCCGCCCGACCCGCTCCGCCGGCCGAGCGGGTCCCGAACGCGCACGGTCCGGGTGAACGCGCGCATGGTGGGAGAACGCTCGCGCCCGGGCGGGCGCATTCGCCGGAGCGGCGCGCGTTCGCCGGAGCGGCGCGCGTTCACCAGGGCGGCGCGCGTTCGCCGGATCAGTGCGCGTTTCGCGGCCCGCCGGTCAGGCCAGCAGCGCCCGCACGGCGTCGAGCGTGTCCGCCTCGGCGGGCGTCTTGTCCGGGCGGTAGCGCAGCACCCGCGCGAAACGCAGAGCGACACCGCCCGGGTAGCGGGTGCTGCGCTGGGCACCGTCGAGCGCGATCTCCACCACGAGCGCCGGGCGGAGCAGCACCTCGCCGTGCTGCGCGGGGCGCGCCGTATCGGGGTCGAGTGCGTACTCCGGGAACGTGGACGTCTGCCAGGCCAGCAGCTCGTCGGTCATCCCCTTGAACGTCTTGCCGACCATCACCGGCTCCCCGCCGTCCGGGTCGCGCGCGCCGAGATGGATGTTGGACAGGCTCCCGGTCCGACGCCCGTACCCCCACTCCGCGCCGAGCACGACCAGGTCCAGCGTGTGCACCGGTTTGACCTTCTGCCACGCCTTGCCGCGCCGGCCCGCGGCGTACGGGGCGGCCAGGTCCTTCACGACGACGCCCTCGTGCCCGCGGCCGAGCGCCTCGTCGAGGACGGCGGCGGCCTCCTCGGCGGACGGCCGTCGTGCGCCGGGCATCCGCAGCGGGGCGTGCTCCTCGGCGGCCAGCAGCCCGGCCAGCGCGTCCAGGCGGGTCTCCAGCGGCTCGTCCACCAGGTCCACGCCGTCGAGGTGCAGCAGGTCGAAGAAGAACGGGCTGAGCACGGCCTCCTCGCTGGGTGTGTCTCCGTCGGGACCTTCGGACCCGAACCGGCTCATCGTGTCCTGGAACGGGCGGGGGCGGCCGTCGTCGTCGAGCGCGAGCGTCTCCCCGTCCAGGACGGCCGTGCGGCACGGCAGGGCCCGCACGCGCGCGATCACCTCCGGCACCCCGGACGTGATCTCCCGCAGCGTCCGGGTCCAGACGCGCACCTCGTCGCCGTCGCGGTGGACCTGGATCCGGGCGCCGTCCAGCTTGTGCTCGACGGTCACGTCGGCGCCGAGCGCGTCGAGTGCCGCGTCCAGCGAGTCGCCGGGACTGGCCAGCATCGGCCGGATCGGCCGCCCGACCTCCAGCCCGACCTCCTCGAGCGCCGCGGTGCCGCCGTCGAGCGCCGTGGCCGCAGTGCCGGGAAGCCTGCCGGACAGCATGAACGCCCGCCGGACCGTCGCGAGCCCGACGTCCGCGGCCGCCGCGATCGCGTCCACCATCACGCCCTCCAGCGCGCCCTGGCGCAGCTCGCCGGTGAGCAGCCGGTGCAGGAACCGCTGCTCGTCGGCGGTGGCGGCGCCGTAGAGGCGGTCGAGCAGGTCACGGCGCCGGGCGGCGGACCCGCTGCCGGCGGTGGCGGCGAGCTCGTCGAACAGCGCGTCCACGTCCGCGACGCCGAGCGACGCCTCGGCCGCGGGCGCGACGTCGAGCGAGGACAACGTCCGCCAGCCGGCGCCGATCCGGCCCTGCAACGGTTCGCCCGTCAGCCACGCGACGACCGCGGGCACCTCGGACGGGTCCGCGGCCGTCAGGCGCTCGGCCAGCGCGGCCGACTTCTCCTTGCGCGAGCGCGTGGCGCCCACCGCGGCGGAGGTGGCGACGACGTCGGAGAACAGCACGAGCGCAGTGAAGCAGCACCCACCGACGGTTCGCTCGCCGAGCTGGTCAGGCGGTCTGTACGGGCCTGGCGCGGGGCACCGGGGACGGGACCACCCGGCCGGGCACCGGACGGACCGGGCGGGCGTCCCGGCGCAGCGCGCTGCGCCACAGCTCGGACATGCCGACCACCCCGGTGCAGGTACCGTCCGGACCGACGAGCACGAGGTCGTCGTAACCCCGGGCGGGATCTCCGGACAGGCCGATCTCCATCGCCTCGCGCACCGACGAGCGCTCGTCGGCGATGCGGGGGGCGTCGGCCATGTCGCGGGCCGGCTTGTTGGCCCACAACGCGTGCCCGAACGGCCCCGCCATGGCCAGCAGGAACCGGCTGCGGTCCAGGTAGCCGGAGGGCCGATGGCGATGGTCGACGAGCACGACGCCGCCCGCCTCCGGGTGCTCGCCGAACAGGGTCCGCACGGTGTCGGCGACCGCGTCGTCGCGCACGGTCACGGCAGCCGAGCCGAGTGTGCGGATGGGCCCCGACACGGCGGCGTTCCCGACCGGCGGCGACGGTGGAGCGGGCGGGACCGCCCCGGACGGCCCCGACGGCATCATGGCCATCGCCGGACGCGACGGGACCCGCGGGGCGCAGGCTTCGGCGAGACCCAGCAGGGCGGGCGCTCCGGCCGGGTCGGGGAACGGGGCCTCACGGGCCGTGCCGAGCAGCGGCCCCTGGGCCACCTCGACGCCCGCGGCGTGCAGGGACGCCAGCTGCCCGCGGTCGGTGACGCCGGTCGCGGCGACCCGCGTCCCGACGCTCGCGGCCACCTGGCAGACGGCACCGACGACGGCCGGGTTGCCCGACAGGTCCGGCTCCAGCTTGACGACGTCCGGGCGCACCGCGTCGACGAGCTCGAGGCCGAACCCGCGAGCGATCCCGTCGAGCGCGATCCGGAACCCCCAGGCGCGCAACTCGGTCAGGCCGGCGACGAGCATGTCCGGCGGCGCCGCGGCGACCGCGGGGCCGATCTCCAGCATCGGGGCGACACCGCGGCCGTCGAGCATGCCGCGCAGCCGCTCGCGCGCGAGCACCACGGTGTCCGCGGCGAGGTCGACCTGCACCGGCACGCCCGCGTCCGAGCGCCGGGCCTGGGCCAGCGCGGACAGCACCGTGCCGGCGTCGACGTCGGCCACCTGCCGCGGGCCCCAGCCGGCCTCACGGGCCCGATGCGCGATCGTCTCGGACGCCCGTCGCGGAACGACCTCGAATCCGCACGCACGGGCGGAGCGCAGGTCGTAGACGGGCTCGAACACGAAACGGTCGCCGGGCACCAGAGGAACCTCGCACGTTCGGGGGAGCGTGTGACGACACCGTGTCACGCCAACTCGACCGTACGGGGAACTCCGGATGAACGGTAGACGGACTGACCCACCGCGCGTGCACGAGTGCGGACGGTGAGCCGTGCGTTCACTCCGGCTTGCGTCCGTGCGCCATGGCCAGCACGTCCAGTGCGCGGTCCAGCTGCTCCTCGGTCAACGTGCCGTTCGCGACGTGGCCGCGGTCGATGACCACCTCGCGGATCGTGCGCCGTTCCGCCAGCGCCTGCTTCGCGATCTTCGCGGCCTCCTCGTAGCCGAGGGCGGAGTTCAGCGGCGTGACGATCGACGGCGACGACTCGGCGTACTCGCGGGTGCGCTCGACGTCGGCCTCCATGCCGTCGACGACCTTGTCCGCCAGCAGCCGCGCCGCGTTCGCCAGCAGCCGTGCCGACTCCAGCACGTTGCGCGCCATCACCGGCATCATCACGTTCAGCTCCAGGTTGCCCTGGCTACCGGAGAAGCCGACCACCCCGTCGTTGCCCATGACCTGCGCGCAGACCATCATCGTGGCCTCGCAGATCACCGGGTTGACCTTGCCCGGCATGATCGAGCTGCCCGGCTGCAGGTCCGGCAGGTGGATCTCGGCGAGACCGGTCCGCGGGCCGGACGAGAGCCAGCGCAGGTCGTTGGCGATCTTGTAGAGGGAAACGGCGACGGTGCGCAGGGCCCCGGAGCCCTCGACCAGCCCGTCGCGAGAGCCCTGCGCCTCGATGTGGTCGGTCGCCTCGGACAGCACGCCGAGTCCGGTCGCCTCGCGGAGCTTCTCGACGACGCCCGCGCCGAACCCCTCGGGCGCGTTCAGGCCGGTCCCGACGGCGGTGCCACCGATCGGCAGCACGGCCAGGCGGGGGAGCGCGTCGCGGACGCGGTCGGCGCCGTACGCGGCCTGGCTGGCCCAGCCGCCCGCCTCCTGACCGAGCGTGATCGGCACGGCGTCCATCAGGTGCGTGCGGCCGGACTTGACCACCTCGGCCCACTCCTCGGACCGGCGGCGCAGCGCCGCGGCGAGATGGTCCAGCGCGGGTGCGACGTCGGTGGCGAGCGCCTCGGTCGCGGCCAGGTGGATCGTGGTCGGGAACACGTCGTTCGACGACTGCGACGCGTTCACGTGGTCGTTCGGGTGCACGTCGACACCGGCGCGACCGGCAAGCGACGCGATCACCTCGTTCGCGTTCATGTTCGACGACGTGCCGGAGCCGGTCTGGAACACGTCGATCGGGAAGTGGTCGTCGTGGTCGCCGCGCGCCACGGCGTCGGCCGCGTCGGCGATCGCCGACGCCGTGTCCGCGTCCAGCACGCCGAGGTCCGCGTTCGTCCGCGCTGCGGCGGCCTTGACCAGGCCGAGTGCCCGGATCTGTGCCCGCTCCAGAGGCCGTCCGGAGATCGGGAAGTTCTCCACCGCACGCTGCGTCTGCGCCCGCCACAGGGCGTCCGCCGGGACACGGACCTCGCCCATCGTGTCGTGCTCGACGCGGTACTCCTGCTCCTCGCTCATGGAGCCGAGTGTGCCCCTACGGACGCCGCGGCGCGTCCGCGTCCGCTGCGTCGAAGTCCACACTGGAGTACTCGCGCAGCTTGTCCATCCGGTGGTAGCCGTCGATCAACCGGACCGTGCCGGAGCGCGACCGCATCACGATCGACTGCGTGGTGGCACCGGACGGGCGGTAGTGCACCCCGCGCAGCAGCGCGCCGTCGGTGATCCCGGTGGCGCAGAAGAACACGTTGTCGCCGCGGACCAGCTCGGACGTCGTCAGGACGCGGTCCAGGTCGTGCCCGGCGGCCTTCGCCTTCTCCCGCTCCTCGTCGTCCTTCGGCCACAGCCGGCCCTGCAGCTCGCCGCCCACGCACTTCAACGCGGCCGCGGTGATGATCCCCTCCGGGGTGCCGCCGATGCCGTAGAGCAGGTCGACGCCGGAATCCGGGCGGGCCGCGGCGATGGCACCCGCCACATCGCCGTCGGTGATGAACTGGATGCGTGCCCCGACCGAGCGGATCTCGGCGACGATGTCCTCGTGCCGGGGGCGGTCGAGCACGCAGACCGTGACGTCGCCGACGTCGATCCCCTTGGCGCGCGCGACCTTGCGGACGTTCTCCGCGACCGGCGCCGTGATGTCGATCGCCTCCGCCGCCTCGGGGCCGACCGCGACCTTCTCCATGTAGAACACGGCCGACGGGTCGAACATCGCGTCCCGCTCGGCGACGGCGAGCACGGCCAGCGCGTTCGGCATGCCCTTGGCCATCAGCGTCGTGCCGTCGATCGGGTCGACGGCGACGTCGCAGTACGGGCCCTGGCCGTTGCCGACCTCCTCGCCGTTGAAGAGCATCGGGGCCTCGTCCTTCTCGCCCTCCCCGATGACCACCACGCCGCGCATCGAGACGGTCGAGATCAGCTGCCGCATCGCGTCGACGGCGGCACCGTCCCCGCCGTTCTTGTCCCCGCGGCCGACCCAGCGCCCGGCCGCCATCGCCGCCGCCTCGGTGACCCGCACCAGCTCCATGGCGAGGTTGCGGTCGGGGGCTTCGCGGCGCCGGGGGGCGGGGGACTCGGTCACGGGCATGCTCCTTCGTCGCGTTCGCGGCCGGGTTTCCCCGATCCTGCCAGTTCATCCGCGGTGGTGGTGCGACGAGCGACGCAGACCATGCCCGCGCGCCCGTCGCCAGGGCCTGCGGCAGCATGGACGACGTGAGTTCCGAGCCCGATCCGCGATCCCCGTCCGCCGAGCCTTCGCCGGACGGGTCGGCACCGGCGGAGACGGCGCCGGACGTCGCGCGGGGCGGGCCGGACGCTGCGGCGGGCCCGGGACCGACCGACCCGCCGCCGTCCGCGCCGTCCGCGCCGTCCGCCGGTACGGGGCCCGATCCCACCCGCCCGGTCGTCGTCGGGCCGCAGGCGATGCGTAAGCCCGAGCGCACCGAGACGCGGATGAAGGACATCCTCGGGGCGGTGCTGATCCTGATCCCGATCGCGCTGCTGATCGTCGGCGTCGGGCGGGGCTGCTCGTTCGCGCCCACCGGCCCGGAGCTGGACCCGGGCGCGGGCCCGACCGTCGACGCCCCGGCCCGGCTCACCGAGTACGCGCGGGTGTCCACGTTCGGCCTGCGTGTCCCGGACGTGCCGTGGCGCTCGAACTCCACCGACCGCGGCCCGGTCCAGGGCGGCGGCACGGCCGTGCGTGTCGGGTATCTCACCGAGCAGGGCCGCTACCTGCGTCTCGTCCAGAGCGACGCGTCCGAGGAGGGGCTGCTGGCCACCGAGGGCGGTCCGGGCTCGACGGCGGAGGGGGTCACGCGGGCGGCCGGGCGGGACTGGGTCACCTACCGCGGCAACAACGGCGAGCCGGTCCGGATCGCGACCCTGCCCGGCTCGCCAACGGTCCGCCTGCTGATCACCGGCAGCGGGACCGACGACGAGTTCCGCGCCCTCGCCGAGGCCACCGTCCGCGCCCGCGTGCTCCCGCCGGGCGGGCAGACGAACTGACCCGCGCGCCCGGGGACGGCCGCACCTGCCGTCCGGTCGATCGCCCGAACGTCACGCTCGACGGCCACCCGGGTTCGAGTGGTCGGTTGCGGCGACTCGTGCCGCCCGAACGTCACACTCGACGGGCCGGCTGCTCTCGAGTGGTGCGTCGCGGGGTGGCGCGAACCGCCGGAGCATCACACCCGATCGGCCCGGCCGGCGTCGTCAGTCGTTCTCGTCGTCGGACTCCTCGGCCTCGGCCAGGGCCGTGTTCACCCGCTCCCTGGCCCCGGCCAGCTGCTGCTCGCACCGCGTGGCCAAGGCCTCTCCGCGCTCCCAGAGTGCGACCGACTCGTCGAGCCCGAGGCCTCCGACCTCCAGTGCCCGCACGACCTCGGCCAGCTCGTCGCGGGCCTGCTCGTAGTCCAGCTCCTCGACGGGCCGTCGCTCGTCGGTGCTCATCCCACTGCCTCCTCACCGGCTCGTTCCCGTCCGCGAGCGCCGGCGCCCCCGGACCGGCCGGCACGTCGCCCGCCTCCGGTCCGCGCTGCCCCGGCCGCGCCACCCGTCCCGGCTCGTCCGTCCGCGCCCGCCGTACCGCCGGTACCGGCCTCGTCCGTGCCGGCCGAGCCACCCGACCCGACGCCTCCGTCCCCGTCCGACGCGGCGGGGCCGTCCACTCCGGAGTCGACCGTCGCGGCGAGCGCCCCGTCCGCGACCCGGATACGCAGTCGGGTCCCGGCGGGCGCGTCCGCGGTCGAGTGCAGCAGCCGCGGCACGTCGCCTGCGGAGCCCGCGGAGTCGGCGAGCTGGACCAGCGCGTACCCGCGGGCCAGCGTCGCCGACGGGCCGAGCGCGGTCAGCCTCGCGGTCAGGTGCTCCAGCTCGGCGTCCGCACGGTCGAACCGGCGCAGCACGGCGCGATGCGCGGCGGCGCGGGCGTCGGCGACCTCCCGATGTCGCGCGTCCAGCATCCGCAGCGGCTCGGCCAGCACCGGACGGGCTCGCAGGTCGCCGAGGCGCCGCTGCTCGCGGTCCACCCAGCCGCTCAGGGCCCGTCGCGCACGGTCGCGCAGGCCGGCGATCCGCGCCGTCTCCTCGCCCAGGTCCGGCACCAGGCTCCGGCCGGCCTCGGTCGGGGTGGAGCACCGGACGTCGGCGACGTGGTCGACGAGCGGCGTGTCCGGCTCGTGCCCGATCGCCGACACGACGGGCGTCCGGCACGCGGCGACGGCACGGCAGAGCGTCTCGTCGGAGAACGGCAGCAGGTCCTCGACGCTGCCGCCGCCCCGCGCCAGAACGATCACCTGGACGCCGGGGTCCCGGTCCAGCGCCCGCAGCGCGTCGACGATCTGGCCGACCGCCAGCCCGCCCTGCACGGCGACGTTCTCGATCCGGAACCGCACGCCGGGCCAGCGCGACCGCGCGTTCGTCACGACGTCGTGCTCTGCCGCCGAGTCGCGTCCGGTGACCAGGCCGATCGTCGACGGCAGCAGTGGCGGCCTGCGCTTGAGGGCCGGATCGAACAGGCCCTCGGCGGCCAGCAGCCGTCGCAGACGCTCGATCCGGGCCAGCAGCTCACCGAGCCCGACGGCGCGGATCCGGTCCACGCGCAGCGACAACGTCCCGCGCCCCAGATAGAACGACGGCTTGCCGTGCACGATCACCCGGCTGCCCTCGCGCACCGCGTCGGCCGACTCGCGCACGAGTGCCGACGGTGCCGTGAGCTGCAACGACACGTCCGCGGCCGGGTCGCGCAGGGTCAGGAACGCGGTGCCGGACCGCGCGTTGACCTGCGCCAGCTGCCCCTCGACCCACACCGCACCGAGCCGGTCCACCCACTCGGCGATCTTGCGCGCGACGGTGCGGACCGGCCAGGGCTCCTCCTCCGAGGTCGACGGAGCCGGGGAGGCGGGCGCCGGGCTCACTGCTCGGACAGCGTGGAGATCCGGTTGGTCAGCATGGTGACGTAGGCCGGGCGGTTCTCGTGCGCGGTCTCCCACGCGAGCAGGTCGGACAGGTCGTCCACGGACAGCGAGCGGAGCTTGCCGCGCAGCTGCGGGATCGTCATCGACGGGTACTCCGGCAGCGAGGACGGCTCCGGCGCGTCGGCGTCGGTGCCGGGGTCCTGCGGCGCGCGGACGACCTTCGGGGCGCGCTCGACCGGGATCTCGGTGACGGTCGGGCGCAGCGACGCGACGGTGCTCGCCCCGTTGCGCGGTTCCGGGGCCGGCAGATCGTCGTCGAACGTCGCCCATGCGGGTACGTCGTCGGCGGGGCGCAGGGTGCCCAGCGCGCGGTCGCCCTTGATCGCGAGCTCGGTGACCTTCTGCTGCACGCGCATGGAGACCTGCAGTGCCTGGCTCACGGCCGTGACCGGCAGCTCGACGGCGTGCCGCGGCAGCTCCCGGGCCTGTTCGACGGCGGTGACGACGAGGCCCGCGGCGATCCGCACGGGGTACGGCAGCGGTGAC
Organism: Pseudonocardia endophytica; assembly: GCF_004339565.1. Classification (GTDB taxonomy): domain Bacteria; phylum Actinomycetota; class Actinomycetes; order Mycobacteriales; family Pseudonocardiaceae; genus Pseudonocardia; species Pseudonocardia endophytica. The sequence goes on along the minus strand of NZ_SMFZ01000001.1, from coordinate 2,653,851 downwards.
ATGCCGCCATTGTTCCCGAGTCGCCGACCTGCGGCATTGCGGGGTCGGACCGCTCACGTCCGGCTGACCCGCGCACGCGTCGTCCGTACGCTGGAGGCATGTCCGGATCCGAGTCCGCTTCCGACAAGCGCGTCCTCCTGGCCAAGCCCCGCGGGTACTGCGCGGGCGTGGACCGGGCCGTGGAGGCCGTGGAGCAGGCGCTGTCCCAGCACGGTGCGCCGGTGTACGTGCGCAAGGAGATCGTGCACAACAAGTACGTCGTGGAGACGCTCACCGAGAAGGGCGCGGTCTTCGTCCAGGAGGCCGACCAGGTGCCCGAGGGCGAGATGGTCGTGTTCTCCGCGCACGGCGTGTCCCCGGCCGTCCGCGACGAGGCCCGCAGCCGCGAGCTCCGCACGATCGACGCGACCTGCCCGCTGGTCACCAAGGTGCACCAGGAGGCGAAGCGGTTCGCGCGCGAGGACTACGACATCCTGCTCGTCGGGCACGCCGGGCACGAGGAGGTCGAGGGCACCTCCGGTGAGGCGCCGGAGCACGTCCAGCTCGTCGAGTCCGCCGCGGACGTGCCGAGCGTGACGGTGCGCGACCCGGACAAGGTCGTCTGGCTGTCCCAGACCACGCTCTCGGTCGACGAGACGATGGAGACGGTGCGGGCGCTGCGCGAGCGGTTCCCGTCGCTGCAGAACCCGCCGTCCGACGACATCTGCTACGCCACGCAGAACCGCCAGGTCGCCGTGAAGGCGATGGCCCCGCGCTGCGACCTGGTGCTCGTGGTCGGGTCGCGCAACTCGTCGAACTCGGTGCGGCTGGTGGAGGTGGCCCTCGGCGCGGGCGCCGGCGCGTCGTACCTGATCGACTACGCCAAGGAGATCGACGACGCGTGGCTCGACGGGGTCGCGACGATCGGTGTCACCAGCGGCGCGTCGGTGCCGGAGGTGCTGGTGCGCGGCGTGGTCGAGTACCTGGCCGAGCGCGGTTTCGACGGTGTCGAGGAGGTCGACACGGCGGAGGAGACGCTGACGTTCTCGCTGCCCCGCGAGCTGCGCCCGAAGAAGGCCGCCGCGCGCTGAGCCTGCGCCTGCACCCCCACCCACGAACGAGGGGCACCTTCGAGCAATCACATTGCTCGAAGGTGCCCCTCGTTCGGGTTCGTGCGGCTAGCTCACCACTGCTTCGGCGGGGGCGGCGGCGCGAGGCCGCGGTCCGCGTGGACCTGGGTGGCCCGGACGACCTGAACCTGGTCGCCGATCTGCAGGTGGTTGTACCAGGCGATCGCGTTGTCGCGGGACAGCCGCACGCAGCCGCCGGACGGGGTGTCGGTGCGGCCCTCGTGGAAGGCGATGCCGCCGTCCTCGAAGAACGTCGCCCACGGCATCGGGGCGCCCTCACCGTTCGTCAGGCGGTACTCGGAGCTGGTGTGCAGCTGCTCCTTGCGGTACACGCGCAGTGAGTGGCCGACCGGGGTCTCGTGTCCGGGGCCGCCGGTGGCGACCGGGACCGGACCACTGATGATCTTGCCGTCCTGCAGGAGCCAGGACTGCCGGGAGTCGAGGTCGACACAGGCCTTCGCGGTGACCGTGCACGGGGTGCCGTAGACCAGCGGCTGCTCCGCGAACTGCGCCGCCGCGGGCGAGTTCGCGAGCGCCGTTCCGGCGCCGATCAGACCGATGATCCCGACCAGCACGGCGACGATCACGCCGGGGCGTCGGCGGGCGGTGCGCATCAAGAGTTCTCCAGGGAGCGGAAGTTCGGGGAGCGGCGGGACGTCTCCGTCCCCACCCTGTATGACGCTCGGAGGCTCCCGAGGTTGCGGGTGGGGGCCAACTGATTCGGTGACTTCCCCCGTTCGGCCGTGCACGCTCCGTCACTCGGCCGCATGCATGAGCCTAATGGACGATCAGTCGGGGTCGGAGGGCCGGGTGCGCCGAGACCGTGCGGAGTCGCCCGACCGCCGTCCGGACCCCGATCCGGAGCCGCGGACCGGGCGGCCGGAGCTCGGCTTGCCCCGTCCCGCGGAGCCCCGCGCCGTGTTCCGCCCGGCGTCGCCCGCGCCGTCGGCACGGGGTGTGTCCCGTCCGTCGGTCCGCCCGCCACGTCCGCGGGCCGGACGTGCGGTGCCGCGGGCTTCGTCGCGTGCCCCGTCGCGGGCCGCGGACGACCGTCCGGTGCGGTCACCGTCCGCGCGGGTCCGGGGCGGCGCGCTCCGCTCCGCGTCCTTGTCGGTGCCGCCGCGGCCGGCCGCGCTCCCGGCGGTCCCGCCGTCGCGCCTGCCGGACCTGCCAACGCCCTGTCCGGCCCCGCCGGAGCGGCGCTTGGCCGGACGCTCCGCGTCATGGCCCCGGCCCCGGCCGCCCGCGGCGCCGTCGCCGTCCGGCGACGCGGACCGCCCGGACAGACGTGCCCGCAGGAGACCGACGGCGTCGTCCGGACCGGTGCGCTGGCGCAGCAGCCGGAACCCGGCGATCAGCAGCACGAGCACGGTGGTGACGGCCATCGCCGGGAACGCGTTGATCAGCGGTGCCCCGGCCAGCAGCAGATGCTCGGTGACGCCCGCGGTCGACGACGGCGCGCCGACCAGGCCGGCGAGCACCGGCACGACCACGGCCAGCAGCAGCGGCGGCTGGATCGCCGGCAGGAACAGGCTCCGGCGGCGCACCCAGGCGACAGCCACGACACAGCCGACGCCGTACGCGACCTCGAAGATCGTTCCGACGGTGCCGATCCGCAGCAGGTCGACGAACACGCCCAGTGCGGTGAGACCGACCGCCAGCGCGACCGCGACGAGCGGCGGGACGCCGAGGACCGGTCCGATCAGCGAGCGTTCGCGGACCGGCCATGAGCCCGCCCGGGCACGGTCGGGGCGCTCGCGGGTCGCCGACGCCCCGGGCTTCGACGACGCGGCGGACCGGCGGGCCGTCGCGGTGCGGGAATCCGTCACCTGTTCAGCCTAGCTTGGATCGGTCCCTCCTCTCCGGCACCGTCGTGCGGCGCGTCCGTCGCCCCGCTGCCTGGTCCGACGCAGCTGCCGACGCCGCCGGACCCGGCCCCGTTGCCGTGGGTGCTGTGGCCGCCCGAGCCGCCGCCGGCGCTGCCCGAGCCGCGGCCGAGGTCGTCGAACGACACGAGCGAGTCGGCCGCGGAGGCGACCAGCTCCGGCGCCGACACGGCCCGAGGGGTGCCGTCGACCGTCGAGAGCGGTTCCAGGTCGCCGTCGGCGACGTGCAGCTCGGTCAGCTTGCGCGCACTGACCAGCACCCGCGCCTCCAGCGAGGACACCGTGCGGTTGTAGCTGTCCACAGCGGACTCGAGGCTCTTGCCGAGCCGCGCGACGTGCGTGCCCATCGTGGCCAGCCGCCCGTGCAGCTCGCGGCCGAGGCGGTGCACCTGCGCTGCGTTGCGCGCCAGCACCTCCTGCTTCCAGCCGTAGGCCACCGTCCGCAGCAGCGCGATCAGCGTGGTCGGCGTGGCGAGCACGACGTTGCGGCCGAACGCGTACTCCAGCAGGCCCGCATCGGCCTGCAGCGCCGCCTCCAGGAACGGGTCACCCGGCACGAACAGCACGACGAACTCGGGGCTCGGCTCGAACGCCTCCCAGTAGGCCTTGCCGGCCAGCTGGTCGACGTGCGTGCGGAGCTGGCGGGCGTGCGCGGTGAGCCGGTCGGCCCGGGTGGCCTCGTCCCGGCTCTCGACGGCCTCCAGGTAGGCGGCGAACGGGACCTTCGCGTCCACCACGATCTGCTTGCCGCCGGCCAGCCGCACGACCATGTCCGGCCGGACGCCGCCGTCCTCGCCGGACGCGCTGACCTGGGTCGTGAAGTCGCAGTGCTCGACCATGCCGGCCATCTCCGCGACCCGCTCGAGCTGCATCTCGCCCCACCGGCCGCGGACCTGCGGTGCGCGCAGGGCGTTGACCAGCGACCGGGTCTCGGCACCGAGACGGTCCGAGCTGTCCGCCATCGCACGGACCTGTTCGCGCAGCCCGGCGTAGGCGGACTCCCGGTCCTTCTCCACCGACTTCAACTGGCCCTCGACCCGGCCGAGCGTCGCGGTCAGCGGGTCCAGCAACGCCTCGACCCGCTGCGCCCTGGCCTGCTCGTCACCCTCGGCGCGGGCCGCCAGCGACGCGGTCACCTCCTTGATCCGGCCTTCGGCGAGCGCGACGAACTGCTCGTTGTTGCGTGCCAGCGCCTCCTGGGACAGCGACGCGAACGCGTCCCGCAGCTCGGCCTCGCGACGGGACAGGGCCCTCTCCCGCTCCGCGCGGGCCTCCCGCTCGGCGTGCAGCGCGGCCCCGTTCGCCGCGGCCTCCGACTCGCCGCGCCGGGCCCGCTCGGTGGCCCGCTCGAGCTGCTCGTGCAGGTCCTCGATCCGCTCGAGCAGCCCGGTGCGCTCGGCCCGCAGGCCCGCCGCGTCGGCCCGCGTGGTGGCCGACGTGTTCGCCGCCGAGCGGGCCGCCTCGGCCAGCTCGGCCCGGTACCGGGCCGAGGCGACCAGCCAGGCCGCCCCGGCCCCGAGCACCACGCCGGTCAGCAGACCGAACAACACGCTTGTGAGTTCCACCCCGGCAGGGTGCACCCGGGCACCGACAGTTTCCGTCGGCGACCCGACCGTGGCGGGTCAGGAGCGCCCGGCGGACTCGTGCTCGAGCAATCGCCGCTTGACGTCCAGGCCCCAGCGGAACCCGCCGAGCGAGCCGTCGGTGCGCAGCACGCGGTGGCACGGTACGAACAGCGCCGCCGCGTTCCGGGCACAGGCCGAGGCGGCGCCCCGGACGGCCTTCGGGCGGCCCGCCTTCGCCGCGTACTCGGTATAGGTCACCGGGGCGCCCGCCGGCACGGTGCGGAGCACGTCCCAGGCATGGGTCAGGAACTCGCCGGAGACCTGGCGGACCCGCACGTCGTCGATCGCGTGCAGGTCACCGCGGTGGTACCGGTCGATCGCCTCGGCGACCGGGCCGATGTCCCCCTCGGCGAACGCGGCCGGCCGCAGCGAGGCGTGGATCAGGCCGGTCAGCTCGTCCGGGCCGTCGGTCCAGCCCGAGGCCAGTACCGCACCGTCGCCGTCGACGACGGCCGTGAACGGGCCGAACGGGGTGTCCCGGACCGCCCAGCGGCCGGTGGTGGTGTCGGTGATGTCAGTGGTTTCAATGGTCATGCCGTCCTCCGACGGGTGGGGGTGGGAGCGCTCGCGGCGGCTCTCCACAGGTGGGTGGCGGCGTACGACCGCCACGGCGCCCAGCGCGCGGCGCGGGCCTCGAGGCCCGCCGCGTCGCCGGGAAGTCCGAGTGCCTCCGCGCCCCGGCGCACGGCCAGGTCGGAGGCGAGGAGCTCGTCCGGGTCACCGAGCACGCGCATCGCGAGATAGCCGGCGCTCCACGGCCCGAGGCCGGGCAGCGCGGCCAGCTCCCCGCGCAGCTCGCAGGGGTCCCGTCCGGCGTCGAGCACGAGCTCGCCCGAGGCGAGCCGTTCGCACAGGCCGACGACAGTGGAGATCCGCCGCGCGGGCCCGGCGAGGACCTCGCGCCCGCGCGCGGCCACGGTGGCGGCGTCCGGGAACAACAGGTGCGGGTCACTCTCCGCGGGGCACAGCTCCGGTGGCATCCGCTCTCCGAGCACGGCCGTCATCCGGGCCGCCGCCGTGCGCGCGGCCGCGACCGAGACCTGCTGGCCGAGCACGGTCCGGACAGCCGTCTCCGCCGCGTCCACCGATCCGGCGACCCGCACACCGGGCGTCGCGGCCACGCACGGCGCCAGCGCCGGGTCCGCTCCGAGCACGGCGTCGACGGCCTCCGGGTCGGTGTCCAGGTCCAGGAGCCGCCGCAGAACGGCGACGGCCGGCTCGAGGTCTCGTGGGTCGGCCAGCCGCAGCGTCGCGTCGACGGCGCCGCCCGCGCTCCCGGCGCCCGTCAGTCCCAGGTGCACGGACGCGGGCCCGTGCGGCAGCCGCAACGTCCTGCGGTACCCGTCCGGGGCGATGCTCTCCACACCGTCGACCGCGCGGGCGGCGAAGAACTCCAGCAGCCCGTGCGGGTCGAAGGGGGACCGGTGGGCGAGCCGCAGGCTCACCGCTCCGGTGTCGTGGTCGGGCACGTGACGACTGTCCCACCGGCCACCGACATTCTTCCGTCCGCGCGCGTCCGGCGTCCCTGACGGCCGGTTTCCGTCGGTGGTCGGTGCGAGGATCCGCGTCGGATCCGATCCCAGGGAGCAACGATGCCGATCGACGTCGAACGCGACGGGCCCGTCGCCGTCATCACGATCAACCGCCCGGAGGCGCGCAACGCGCTGGACCCGGAGCACCAGGACGCGCTCGGTGCCGCGGTGGCGGAGTTCGAGGCCGACGGGGATCTGCGTGTCGCCGTGCTGACCGGGGCGGGGGACACCGTGTTCTCCGCGGGCGCCGACCTGAAGAAGCTGATCCCCGCGTTCCGTGACCGGGTGCGGGCGGGGGAGGAGCCGCCGTGGAACTTCGGCGGCTTCACCGCGACCGAGCGGGCCAAGCCGATGATCGGCGCGATCAACGGTCACGCACTGGCCGGCGGCTGCGAGATGGCGCTGGCCTGCGACATCCGGCTCGCGTCGCCGAACGCGACGATCGGGCTGGCCGAGACGAAGTGGGCGATCATCCCGGGCGCGGGCGGGACGGTCCGCCTGCCGCGCGCCGTGCCGCTGGGCCTCGCCATGGAGATGATCCTGTCCGGCGAGCCGATCGACGCCTCCGAGGCGCACCGGGTCGGGCTGGTCAACCGGGTGGTCCCGCTGGAGTCCCTGCGGGCCGAGGCCGTGCGGCTCGCGCAGGTGATCGCCGCGCGCGGGCCGCTCGCCGTCCGGGCCGCCCGTGCGTCCGTGCTGGCCGGGATCGGGACCGACGAGCGCACCGCGATGCGGACCGAGTTCGGTCACTTCATCGGCGTGATGCGGTCCGACGACGCGGTCGAGGGGGCGACCGCGTTCGCCGAGAAGCGCGACCCCGTCTACCGGGGCCGGTGAGTCAGGTGTAGCGCTTGCAGATGTCGCCGTGCAGGAAGCCCGCCTGGCAGGCGTAGGCGAGCTTCTGTTCGTCCGTGCCGTTCCGGTCCGGCTTGACCGTCGACTTGCCGGGTTTGTCGTCGCCCTTGTCCTTCGGCGGGTCCGGGCGGCGCTCGCGGGTCGGGCGGTCCCCGTCGTCGGAACGGTCGCGCTCCGGGGTCGCGTCCCGGGTCGGCTCCGGGGCAGAGGTCTCCTGCTCGACCACGGGAGCGGGCGACGCCGGAGCCGGCGGGGCGGGCGGCAGCGGTGCGGGCTCGAGCGGCGCGGCGACGGCGGGGGGCGGCGCGACCGCGGGCAGGCGCTGCTCCGCCTCGCTCGAGCCGGTCAGCGAGAACGCGGCCACGGTGCCGATCGAGGTCACCGCGACGACCCCGGCGGTCAGCAGGACGTGGATTCCCGGAACTCGCATGCTCCCCCTCGATCGCCCCCGGCACGTGCGCCCGGACGTGCTCGGCTCTCGTCCTGCCGGGTGACAGCGGCGTCGGGTCGTCGCTCACGATCCGTCACTCCGGCGAGTGGCAGCAGTATGCCCTAGGCCGGTCGGGCTAGTGACGGGTGGCCGTCCGAGGGACGTGATGTGGGCCGCTGCCTGGACCGGCCGAAGTACGCGATCATGAAGAAACGGCCGGACGGGCCGGAGCCCGGCGTCGAACGGAGTCCCGCATCACCACCGAGCACGCGGAACCGGCCACGGCCGTCGCCGCGACAGGGTCGGGTGACGGTCGGCAGGATCCGGTCCGGGCGCAGCGCCTCCTGCGCCGCACGACGGCCCGCACCCGGATCATCGGCTGGGTCCTGCTGCTCGTACTGGGGTCGCTCACCGTCGTCACGTTCCTGACCTGGGCGCTGCTGGTCGACGAGACGGACAAGCGGATCGACACCGCGCTCGCGTCCGAGATCGAGGAGTTCGCCAGGGTCACCGACACCGGGATCAACCCCACGACCGGCGACCCGTACCACTCGGTGGACGAGATCCTGCGCTCGGTGATCGCGGCCAACCCCGCCCGCCCGAACGAGACGTTCCTCGGCTACCTGGACGGGCGGTTCCGCTGGGAGTCGCGCCGGCAGTCGACGGTGCTGCCGCGCGAGGACGACCGGTTCACCGCACTCGTCGGGTCGCTGACGACGACGAGCCGGGGGAGCTACGAGACCGCGGCCGGCGAGATCCGCTGGGCCGCGCTGCCGGTGGACCTGGCCGGCGACCCGCGGCGGGGCGTGATCGTCGTGGGGTACTTCACCGAGCAGGAGCGCGCGTTCGCCAACGAGGCCGCCCGGCTGATGCTGCTGGTCGGCTTCGGTACGGCGTTGCTCGCCGCCGGTGCGGCGTATCTGGTGGCCGGCCGGATCCTGCGTCCGCTGGCCGACGTCGCGGCGACCGCCCGGACGATCACCGGCACCGACCTCTCCCGTCGCGTCCCGCAGCGCGACGGGCCGACGGACGAGATCGCCGCGCTCGCCGGGACGCTCAACGCGATGCTGGACCGGGTGCAGAGCGGGGCGCAGTCGCAACGCCGGTTCGTCGACGACGCCGGGCACGAGCTGCGCACCCCGATCACGATCGTGCGGGGGCACCTCGACGTCGTCGACCCGAACGATCCCGCCGACGTGCGCGAGACCGTCGAGCTCGTCGACGACGAGCTGGACCGGATGAACCGGCTGGTGTCCGACATGCTGTCGCTCACCAGGGCGGAGCAGCCGTCGTTGCTGCAGATCGAGACCGTCGACGCCGCGACGTTCACCCGCGACCTGTTCGGGAAGCTGACCCGCCTGGCCGAGCGGGACTGGCAGCTGGAGGCGGTCGCCGCGGTGCGCGTCCGGATGGACCGCCAGCGGATCACGCAGGCGGTCGTCGCGCTGGCGGACAACGCCACGCGCTACACCCGCACGGACGGCCGGATCGCGCTCGGCTCGGAGCTCGAGGACGGCCGTCTGCGGCTCTGGGTCGCCGACGACGGCCCCGGGGTCGATCCGGCCGAGCGGGCCAGGGTGTTCCGCCGGTTCGCCCGCGGCGAGTACGGGCCTCGCTCGGAGGGGGCGGGCCTTGGACTGTCCATCGTGGAGGCGATCGCCACATCGCACGGCGGCCGGGTGCTGCTGGAGAGCACGCCCGGCCACGGCGCGACGTTCACGCTCGAGCTCCCGGTGGAGGGTCCGTGAACCGGATCCTGGTCGCCGAGGACGAGCCGCGGATCGGGTCGTTCCTGAAGAAGGGACTGTCCGCCAACGGGTTCGACGTCACCGTCGTCGCGGACGGTCCCGCCGTGTACGACCACGCGGTCACCGGTGGGTTCGACCTGCTGGTACTCGACATCGGCCTGCCGGGTGAGGACGGCTTCGCGGTGCTCCGACGGCTGCGCGCGGCGGGCAGCACCCTTCCGGTGATCATCCTGACGGCGCGGGACAGCGTGCACGACACCGTCGCCGGCCTGGAGGGCGGCGCTGACGACTACATGGCCAAGCCGTTCGAGTTCGCCGAGCTGCTGGCCAGGGTCCGGCTGCGGCTGGAGCGGGCGCGTCCGGCGGCGGCCGACACGCTGTCGTTCCACGGCCTGGAGCTGGACCCGCGGACCCGGCACGTGACGGTGCACGGGGACACCGTCGAGCTGTCCGCGCGCGAGTTCGCGCTCGCCGAGGTCCTGCTCCGGCATCCGGGCCAGGTGCTGTCCCGCGACCAGCTGCTGCGTCTGGCCTGGTCGGACGCGGGGGCGTCGTCGAACGTCGTCGACGTCTACGTCCGCTACCTGCGTCGCAAGCTCGGCGCGGGCCGGATCGCGACGGTCCGCGGCACCGGCTACCGCCTGGAACCGGGACGGTGAGCGCGAGCGACTACCCTGGACGCCCGTGTCCCTCACCCTCGGCATTGTCGGGCTGCCCAACGTCGGCAAGTCGACCCTGTTCAACGCGCTGACCCGCAACGACGTGCTCGCCGCGAACTACCCGTTCGCGACGATCGAGCCGAACGTCGGTGTCGTGCCACTGCCGGACCCGCGCCTGGAGAAGCTGGCCGAGATGTTCTCCTCGGCCAAGATCATCCCGGCCACCGTGTCGTTCGTCGACATCGCCGGCATCGTCAAGGGCGCGTCCGAGGGTGCGGGCCTGGGCAACAAGTTCCTGGCGAACATCCGCGAGTCGGACGCGATCTGCCAGGTCGTGCGCGTGTTCACCGACGACGACGTGGTGCACGTCGACGGCCGCATCGACGCCGCGTCGGACATCGAGACGATCGCCACCGAGCTGGTGCTGGCCGACCTGCAGACGCTCGAGCGCGCGCTCCCACGGCTGGAGAAGGAGGCCCGCACGCACAAGGACAAGCGTCCGGTGCTGGAGGCCGCGCAGGAGGCGCAGAAGATCCTCGACAAGGGCGCAACGCTGTTCTCGGCGGGCACCGACACGACGTTGATCCGCGAGCTCACGCTGCTCACGACGAAGCCGTTCCTCTACGTCTTCAACGCCGACGAGGCGATCCTGTCCGACGATGCGAAGCGCAGGGAGCTGACCGAGCTGGTCGCGCCCGCGCAGGCGGTGTTCCTGGACGCGAAGGTCGAGGCGGAGCTTCTGGAGCTCGACGACGAGTCCGCCCGCGAGCTGCTGGAGTCGATCGGCCAGGACGAGCCGGGCCTGGCCGCACTGGCCCGCGCCGGTTTCACGACGCTCGGTCTGCAGACCTACCTCACCGCGGGACCCAAGGAGTCCCGCGCGTGGACGATCCCGCGGGGCGCCACCGCACCGCAGGCCGCCGGCGTGATCCACACCGACTTCGAGCGGGGCTTCATCAAGGCCGAGATCGTCTCCTACGACGACCTCATGACGGCCGGATCGATGAACGCCGCCAAGGCCGCTGGCAAGGTGCGGATGGAGGGCAAGGACTACGTCATGCACGACGGCGACGTGGTCGAGTTCCGCTTCAACGTATAGATCGACGGTCTCACCGTCGTCGTGGCCGGCGAGCGGGGAACTGAGAGCCGGGTCCGTACTTGACCTTCGGGCCCCTGGTCTGTGTGGATATACGGACCAGGATTTCCCGGCCCACAAAGTCCTTGAGGATGTCTCGCGCCCGATAGACGTCAACGTCGAAGACCCGCTGGATGGTCGCGCTGTTGATGGTGTCGTATTCGCGGACGTGATCCACCACCTTCCGGTCGATCTCGCTGTTCGACTGTCGGTGGTAGGCGACTGCCGGTCCGAGTGCGACGAGCGAGGCACTCCTCAGTCGATAGTTCGGATGCCGGCGCGTTATCGTTCCTGCCGTCGGCTCGATGAGTTGAGCCTCGCCGGATGCCAGGCGGCGGAGTACGGCCTCGGTTGCGGGAACATCCCGCTGCACCACGTGTGAGACCTCCCGTGCCGTCACACTTCGTTTTTGGCAGAGAAGTAGGACGACGAGAAGAGTGTCGGTGTCGTTGCGCTCGCCTTCCGGGAGTTCGGCGACGAACCGTGCGATCCTGATGTTCGGAGGCCCGCCTTTCAGGGTGACCACCGTCGCGGGGTCGATACTCTCGTGTTCGACGCTCACGGTCGGCGTCGCACGACCGGACCGGACCATCTCCCGGAACATGCGATCGACGCCCTGACTCAATTCCTCGGCGAGTCCCACTGTCCGGGCAGCCCCGGTCAACAGCGGGAATCGCGCACGCGAGCCCGCCGTGAGGATGTTGTCCGGCGTAATGCCGGCGACGAGAGGGCCCGGAGATCGAATAATCAGGGACTCCGGAGAGTGCTCGACCTGAACCGGTCTTCTCTCCCGATAGTCACCGTGGAGCAGTGCGTTCCCCAGTGCCTCGCGGATGGCGGCCAGTGGGTAGTCCTCGATCTGCAATTGCTGGCCACCGGTGGTGTTGACCGGCGTTGTTCCGATTCTGGCTGAGAAGACCTCGATGGCTTCGGCGTACGCGCTGATCATTGGTGTACCCCAGCGTCGGGCGACGGTGGCCTCGGCTCCGGGGGTCGGGCGGTACTGGTAGACGAGCACGTCTTCCGCGACTCCACCGGCGTTCCTGCACAGGAGAATTTCGCCCGCCCGTGTCAGGCTCCCGTCGGTGTGGACGACCCTCAGGCCGGCGAGCACGTCCGGCTCGGCGGCGAGTCCGAGTGACCGTCGGGACTCGTCCGGGGTACTCCGCAACAACGACCGGACGCGCAGCATCGCGTCCGGGTCGACGTCGACGATCGAGCGTCCGCTCGACTGCGAGGTCCAGTCCGCCCCTCGTCGCTCGTCGTCCAGGCGACTGATGTCGATCGGCCTCATGGGGAGGCACTCGTCGTTCCACCGCCTCGTCACCAGTCCCTTGCGTGTGGCGTGCACGTCGATGCCTTCAGGGACCGTAAGGACGAGCAGGCGGGCGCCGGTGTGTTCGATCTCGTTGACCGATACGACGATCGACGGCTCGGTCAGGGCGTGGATGCGCGCCCGTAGACGGTCGATCTTGAGCTGGCTGCCCATGAATGCCTCGGCGCCGACCAGCGAGTCGGCCACACCGACGACGATCGTTCCACCTGAGGCGTTGGCGAAGCACACGGCTGCCTCGGCGAGGTCCTGGTAGCTCTCCTTCTCGCTCGGCTTGTCGGTCTTGAAGTCGAGCTGCTGGTTCTCCAGGCTGGCTGCGGAGCGTGTGCGCTTCGCGATCGCGGCCAAGGCGGCGGCCACTGCTTCCGGGTCCGGCATTGGCACTCCTTTGGCGTCCTCGACGATGCGTCACAGTCACCAAAGCTTACCCAAACCCGCTCCACCGCGTCGCATCCGGTCATCCGGGCGACGAGTTCTGCCGGTGCTCGGCCGCATGCGTCGGAACTTCCCGCAATGGATGTTGTTCGGCAGTGGCACCCGGTCGAGTTCCGGTTCAACGTGTAGGCGGACGCTCTGCATCAAGGTTGATGCAGCTACGATGTAGACATGCGTACGACCGTCGACCTGCCGCCATCGGTGCACCGACGGGCGAAGGAGATCGCGGAGCGCCGCGGTCTGTCGCTCTCGGCGGTCGTCGCGGAGCTGGCGGCGCGCGGGCTGATCCAGCTCGGTGAGCCGGCGACGATCGGTGTCGACGAGCGATCGGGATTCCCGGTGGTCAGCGTCGGGCGCCGGGTCTCCTCGGAGGATGTCGCGACGGCGCTGGACGAGGAGTGACGACCTACCTCCTCGACGCGAACGTGCTGATCGCGCTCACCGTCGCTGAACACGAGCACCACGATCGCGCCTCGTCGTGGGCGGCGGGAGTCGAGCGCTTCGCCGTGTGCCCGGTGGTGGAGGGTGCGCTGGTCCGGTTCCTGGTCCGCACCGGCGAGACGCCGTCGGTGGCGATGTCCGTGCTCCAGGCGATCCACGCCCTTCCGGGGTGCGAGTTCTGGCCCGACTCGTTGTCCTACGCCGACGCCGGACTCGGCCATGTGCGCGGGCATCGGCAGGTGACCGACGCCTATCTGGCGAGCCTGGCGGCGAACAGTCCCGGTTCGTTGCTGGCCACGTTCGACGAAGGACTGGCGCGAGAGGTACCCGAGTCGACCGCGCTGGTGCCACCCTCCGGGCCCGTGCCCCCGCAGCGTCGCTGACGTCGTTCTGTGCCGGAGCCCGGTCGAGTTCCGGTTCAACGTCTGATTCGGGTTCCGCTCGGTCAGCCTGCGGTGATCGACGTCGACGAGAGGTCCGGCTTCCCGGTCGGCGCGTCACGTCCGAGGACGTCGCCGCCGCGCGCCGGTGAGTCAGTATGACACCTGGATTGTCATTCTCGCGTCGATCTGGCAACTTGAGTGTCATGTCGACGGGGATCGAGCCGCTGACGGCCGAGCGCTACGTGCAGAGCGTCGCCGCCGACGTCGTCGTCATCGGGCGGGCGTGTCGGGAGTACCCGGACCGCGCGGTCCCGACGTGTCCGGAGTGGACCGGAGCGGATCTGCTGGCCCACCTGGCGGCGTTCACCGCGTGGTTGACCGCGGTGTTCGACGGGTCGGCCGGGGTCGCGTCCGTGCTGCCCGTCGTCGATCCGGCCGCCGCGCTGCGGGACTGGGACGCGACGGGGGACGACCTCGCCGGCCTGCTGCGCGGCGTCGATCCGCATCGGGCGGTCCCGAACTGGTCGACCGGTGAGCAGACGGCCGCGTTCTGGCTGCGTCGCACCGCGCAGGACGTCGCGATCCACCGCGTCGACGCGGCCGGGCTCGTCACGGACGCCCCGGAGCCGGTGCCGGCCGACATCGCGCACGACGGTGTCGGCGAGTACCTGGACGTGTTCGTCACGGCCGGGCTCGCCGCCGGCGCACCGGCCACGAAGGTCACGCTGGAGCTGGAGATGACCGACGCCGGCACCGTCCGGAGGGACCTGCCGGACCCGGGTCCGGTGACGACGCTGCGCGGGACCGCGTCGGACCTGCTGCTCGGGCTGTGGCACCGCCGCGACCCGCTCGGGCTCGTTGTCGCGGGCGATCCCGCCCCGATCGAGAAGTGGCCGCACATCTGAGGACCCGCGGGAAGGCCCGGCCGGCTGCGGGGGGATGCGTCGGCCGGGCCGCACGCCTGCCGGTACCGGGGGGAGGCCGGCGGGCGCACCGCGCAACCATACAGACAGCGACGGCGTTGTCCATCCAGCGTCACCGCTGCTCGGATCTACCCTCGAATGACGCGGATGATCCGGGCGTACTCCGACGGGTCGATGCGGGCGTCCACGAGGCGGGGGCCGGACGAGGTGTCGGAGAGCGCCTTCCGCAGCTGCGTCGCGTCCTCGACGCGCTCGGCCGGCACGCCGAGCCCCCGCGCGACCGTCGCGAAGTCGACGGCGCCGTAGTCGACCGCTCCCGCACCGCCCTGGCCGGAGCCCTGCTTGACGGCGATCAGGGAGAGCGCGGCGTCGTCGAACACGACGACCGTGACGTCGAGCCGCAGCCGGGCCAGCGTCTCCAGCTCGGCGAGCGCCATGCCCAGCCCTCCGTCACCGACCAGGCAGGCGACGCGGCGTCCGGGTCGCGACAGCGCCGCCCCGATCGCCGCCGGCAGAGCGTGGCCCATCGTCGCCAGACCGTTCGAGATGAGCACCGGGTCCGGACCATCGGTCGCCCACAGCGGCATCGTGACCAGCATGTGTGCCCCGGCGTCGACGGTGAGCGGGCCGCCGCCGAGCGCGTGGTGGGCCTCGTCGACGACGTCCTGGGGTGCGAGCGTCGTCCGGCCGGCCGGTGGCTCCAGACCGGCACGGGCGTCGGTCCACGTCCGGGCCGCCTCGCCGCCCGGCCACCGCGGGTCGGCCGTCGCGAGCGCGGCCGGGAGGATCCGGTCGTACGGACCGGTCACGACGAGCGCGTCGCCGAAGTACGCGGGGTCGACCGGGTGCGAGTGCAGCAGCACCACCGGAGGCAGGTAGGGCCACGGGCCCGGCATCGGCTCGACCGGGTCGAGCCCGATCCCGACGACGACGTCGGCCCGCTCGAGCAGCGGCCGTTCCAGGACGGCTCCGGTGAACATGCCGGCGAAGCACGGCCACGACTCCGGTACGACGCCCTTCGCCTGGTAGGTGACCAGCACCGGACAGCCGAGGTCGCGCAGCACCGCGCGGACGGCCGCGGTGTCGACGGCCGCATCGGTGCCGACGACCACGACCGGTCGGGCCGCCGCGCCGACGACCTCGCGCGCGCGGGCGAGGTCGCGACCGGACGGCTCCGGCGGCGCGGGGACGACGGGAGGTGGGTCGCCGTGGACGGTCGGGTCGACGTCGAGATGGACGGCACCGCGCGGCCCGGCCAGTGCCAGCGTCGCGGCCGCGGCGGCGACGGCACGCGGGTCGAGGGAGCCGAGCGTGCCGCTCCACTTCGTCAGTGGGCGGGTTGCCGCGGTCTGGTCGAGGCGCTGGTGCCCGGTCCGGTGGCGTGTCGCCGAGCCGACGGTGTCACTGACCAGCAGGACCGGTGCGCGGTCCAGCGTGGCCTGGGCCATCCCGTTGGCCGCGCTGGTCAGACCGGGACCCCGGGTGACCACGGCCACGCCCGGCGTGTCGGTGAGCCGGCCGAAGGCCCCCGCCGCGATGCACGCCGGGGTCTCGCCGTGGGTCAGGACGAACTCGATGCCCAGCTCCGCCGCGGCGCCGATCATGTCCAGGTTCGCGCCGCCGCCGGGCACGCCGAACAGGCGCGTGACGCCGGCGTCCGCCAGGCCCGTCGCCAGCGCCGTGGCAGTCTCCCGTCCGGTCATCCCGCCTCCGCCGTCTGAGAACACCCGGGCCGCCAGGTGTCGACACTTGTTCGATTCATCGGACCATCGTCGTGGACCGATGGCAGTAGAGGTGACTACAGTCACAGTGAACTGTCAGCACCGTAGCTGACGGACCGATCCCGCGGGAGCAGCAGCATGGCGATCACGGTCACGAAGTTCCGCGACGTCGCGGACGGGCTCCAGGAAGGTCAGTTCCAGATCGGGGACCGCGCCGCCGTCGCGAGCCTCACCGACCTCGACCCGGTCTACCGGCAACTCCTCGACGAGCCGATCACGGCGATCGTGTCGGTCACGGGGAAGACCGGGCTGTCCAACCTCACCCCGGTGTGGTTCGACTACGAGGGCGACACGGTCCTGCTCAACCTCGCCACCCACCGCAAGAAGTCCGAGTGGTTGCGCCTCAACCCGCACGCCACGTTCTGCCTGATGAACCCGGCGAACGCCTACCACTGGCTGTCGATCAAGACGACGGTCACGCGTGAGGTCTCCGAGGACGACCCGCAGGAGGGGCAGCGGGTCACCGCGCAGCTCGACAAGATCTGGACGAAGTACACCGGGCAGCCGGGTCCGTACCAGCTGCGGGACCCCGGCCGCGACGAGCGGCGCGTGCTGTTCGAGCTCGGGGTGGACACGATCGCCACGTTCGGCCGACCCTGAGCGGGTGACGCCAACCGTCGCGATCGCCGGGGGATCCCTCGGCGGGCTCACCGCCGCGCTGCTGCTGCGCGACCTGGGCTGCGACGTCTCCGTCCACGAGCGCGCGACCGACACGCTGCAGGCCCGCGGCGCGGGCATCGCGGTGCTGCCGCACACGCTGCGTTACCCGGTCGAGCGCCTCGGCATCGCCGCCGACGCGATCAGCACGAGCACGGAGTGGATCCGGTTCGTGCGCCGCAACGGGTCGGTCGACCGCGCGCTGGAGCACCGGTACCGGTTCTCGGCGTGGAACACGATCTACCGCGCCCTGCTCGACGCGTTCGACCCGCGGCGCTATCACCTCGGCGCGGAGGTGACGGCGTTCGAGCAGGGCGGCGACCACGTCACGGTGGGCTTCGCCGACGGTGGCGAGTCGGCGTGCGACCTGCTGGTCTGCGCCGACGGGATCACGTCGGCGGCGCGCGCCCGGCTGCTGCCCGACGTCGCGCCGCGGTACTCGGGCTACGTCGCGTGGCGGGCCACCGTCCCGGAGGCGAAGCTCGGCCGGGAGACCTACGACGCGCTGCACGACGCCCTGACCTACCAGGTCCTCGAGCACAGCCACGTGCTCGTCTACCCGATCCCCGGCCCGGACGGCGAGGTCGAGCCGGGGCAGCGCCTGATCAACATGGTCTGGTACCGCAACGTGCCGGAACCGGAGCTGGCCGGGTTCCTGACCGACCGCGACGGGCAGCGGCGCCCGGTCTCGCTGCCACCCGGCTCGGTGCCCGACGAGCGCGTCGCGGCCATGCGCGAGGACGTCCGGGAACTGCTCGCCCCGCAGATCGCCGACGTCGCGCTGAGTGCCGACGAGCCGTTCGTGCAGGCCGTGTTCGACATCGACGTCCCACGGATGGCGTTCGGGCGTACCTGCCTGGTCGGGGACGCGGCGTTCGCGGTGCGCCCGCACGCCGCGGCGGGCACCGCGAAGGCGGCCGAGGACGGCTGGGTGCTCGCCGACCGCCTGGCCGCGGCCGGTGGCGACGTGCCGGCTGCGCTCGCGTCGTGGGAGTCCGCGCAGCTCGCGCTCGGCGCCGACCTGCTGCGCCGGAACCGCGAGATCGGCGAGCTGTCGCAGTTCACCGGCGGCTTCCGGGCGGGCGACCCGCGGCTGATCTTCGGCCTGTACGGGCCGGGCCGGTGACGCTCACGGTGCCGGACGGCGCCGGCCGCGGGCACCTCGTCGTGCCGGGGAGCCGGGACGCCGCCGAAGTGATCCACGGTGACCTGCGGGCCCGGATCCTCTCCGGTGACGTCCCGGCCGGTTCCGAACTCTCCCAGACCGGGGTCGCCAGGGACTACCGGGTGAGCAGGGGCCCGGTCCGGGAGGCGTTCCGCCTGCTCCAGCGCGACGGCCTGATCGCGGCTCAGGTGAACCAGCGGGCCCGCGTCGCGACCCTGTCGATCGACGAGGTCGAGCACCTCTACGCGCTGCGGGTGGCGAACGAGACGATGGCACTCGCCGTGAGCGTGCCCCGGTTCTCCGTCGCCGAGCTCGACGAGCTGGACCGGATGGTCGCCGACGTCGAGGCCGCCGAGCCGGGCGGGTTCGCGCTCTGGGAGGAGCGCCACCACCGCTTCCACATGGGCCTGGTCCGGCACGGTGGCGCCCGGATGCTCGGCTCGATCCGGCAGTGGGCCGAGCACACGGCGCGCTACCGGCGCATCTACATCGGCGACGACGGGTGGTCGCTCGGCAGCCGCGAGCACCCGCTGCTCGTCGCGCACTGCCGGTCCCGCGACGTCACGGCCGCGACGACGCTGCTGGCCCGCCACCTGTCCCGGGCGGCGCTGTCGCTGATCGCCACGATGGACCCGGCGCACGAACCCGCGCTGCTGCGGGCCGCCATCCGCCAGGTCGTGCCCGCGGGAGACCGGTAACGGTTAGCGTCCCGGTGACGAGTACTCCCGCGTCCGCGGAGCCGACTCCCGGGAGGTCATCGTGCCCGGACTCGAAGGCGCGAGCTGGACCTGGCCGGACGCGGTGCTCGCCGCGCTACTGGCGGTCTGTCTCGCCCTGACGTCCGCACTGCTCGTGACGCGGTTCGTGGCGGAGCGGCGCCGCACGACGGCGATCGCTCCCGCGGTCGGGGCGGCACTCGTCGTCGCGATGGCGGTCACGATGCTGACCCGCGACGAGGCGTCGGCCCGCGCGGTGGTGATCGCCGCCGTGGCGCTCGTCGTCGCGGTGTCCGCCGTCACGTCGCGCCGATCCGTGCGGTCCGACCCACCCGAACGGGAACGTCACGAGGTCCACAACGAGATCGCCCCGCCCGATCACCGCTGTTAGGTTCTCCTCCCGGCGGCCGGGAGGAGGCACCGAGCGTGATCGTTCTGCGCGAGCTGACGGTCGACGACTGGGAGCACTGGAAGGAGATGCGCCTGGCCGCGCTGGCCGAGGCGCCCTACGCGTTCCACACCCGGATCGAGGACTGGGTCGGCGCGACCGAGGAACGCTGGCGCAGCAGG
This sequence comes from Pseudonocardia endophytica, assembly GCF_004339565.1. Lineage (GTDB taxonomy): Bacteria > Actinomycetota > Actinomycetes > Mycobacteriales > Pseudonocardiaceae > Pseudonocardia > Pseudonocardia endophytica. Next base: position 2,634,468 of record NZ_SMFZ01000001.1, on the reverse strand, counting down.
CTCGACGTCCCGGGCCGCTTCCTGCTCGCCGACCTGGACGGGCACCGGGCGGGGATCTGCTGCGGCCTGCCACCGGATCCGCTCGGCGTGGCCGACCTGCTCTCGCTGTGGGTCGCGCCGTTCGCCCGCGGGCGCGGGGTCAGCGACGCGCTCGTCACGGCCGTGTGCGACTGGGCCCGCGATCTGGGGGCCGACCGGGTGGCGCTGCACGTGGTGGAGGGCAACGCCCCGGCGTCCGGGCTCTACCTGAGGCACGGGTTCGTCGACATGGGGCCGGTGCCGGGTACCGCCGTCGGTGGGCGCCCGGAGCACCGCATGGAGCGGGTGTTGACCCGCAGGGCGCCGCTGCCGGAGGCGGAGCACCACTGACGTCACGCGGTGCCCCACAGCGCGCCGACCAGCGGTCGTCGCAGATCGGCGCGGCGCACGCAGAGCCCGACCGTCAACGGCTCCGGCGCGGGATCGGCCGGGACGACGGCGAGCCGGTCGGCCACCGCGCTCGTCTCCAGCACCAGCCGGGGCACGATGCCCGTGCCGCAGCCGAGAGCGACGAGCGTGAGCAGTCCCTCGTGCCCGTCCGGCTCGGCGGCGACGGCCGGGGCGCGCACCCCACGGCCGCGCAGCCAGCGCTCCGCCGCGTCGCGCACGATCCCGCGTGGCGGCAGCACGAACGGCCCGGCCAGCGGATCCCCGCCCGATCCGGCCGCGGTGACCAGCACGAGGTCGGTCGTGACGAGCGTGCGGGAGACGAGCCCGTCCGGCAGCCGCGCGGGCAGCCCGGAGACGGCGGCGTCCACGTCGCCCTCGGCGAGCCGGGCGAGCGCGGCCGTCGCGTCGCCGGTCCGCAGGTCCAGGCGGATGCCGGGGTGGGCCGTGCGCAGCGGTGCCAGCAGGTCGGGCAGCAGTGCCTGGCAGGCGGTCACCGTCGCGAACAGCGACAGCGACCCGGTCAGCGCCGACGGCTCCGGCCCGCCCGCGCGGTAGTCCTCCCAGAGCGCGAGGGCGGAGCGTGCGTACTCGCGGAACCGGCGCCCGTGCGCGGTCAGCGCCACGCCGCGCGGATCACGGTCGAACAACCGGTGCCCGGCCGCGACCTCGAGCCGCTGGATCGTGCGGGTCAGGGTGGCCGGGCTGACGTGCGCGTCGACGCTCGTGCGGCCGAAGTTCAGCGTCTCGCACAGGTGCAGGAACAGCGTCAGATCCCGCTGCTCGTCGCGCACGACCTGCTCCTTCCGTCTGCCGCAACGGACTGCTTCGATTGTTGCGCTTGCCGCAAGAGGTCGCACCGGCGGACCGTCCGGCGCATGGAGCTCACCTCGTCGGTGTTCGACACCGAGATCATGACCGTTCCGGGCGGGCACGAGACGATCGTGCGCGGCGGCCGCCACCTGTTCGACCGCCTTCCGCGCGCGCTGGCCGGGATCGAGCGGATCGGCGTGCTCGGCTGGGGATCGCAGGGACGGGCGCAGGCCCGCAACCTGCGCGACTCGCTGGCCGGGACCGGCATCGCGGTGGAGGTCGGACTGCGGCCCGGATCGTCCTCCGAAGCGGACGCCCGCGCACACGGGTTCGACGTCGGCGACTGGCTCGACGTCGCCGGGCGCAGCGACCTCGTGCTGCTGCTGGTCGCGGACGCCGCGCTGGCCGCACACCACGAGGAGGTGTTCGCCGCGCTCGAGCCGGGCGCGGTGATCGGCCTGTCGCACGGGTTCCTGCTCGGGCACCTGGAGGCGACCGGTGGGCGCTTCCCGGACGGCCACGCCGTCGTCGCCGTCTGTCCGAAGGGGATGGGCGACTCGGTGCGGCGGCTCTACGAGCAGGGTGCGGACACGGACGGGGCCGGGATCAACGCGAGCATCGCCGTCCATGCCGATCCGGACGGGCGGGCGACCGACGTCGCGCTCGGCTGGTCGGTCGCGCTCGGCGCGCCGTACACGTTCGCGACGACGCTGCGCGACGAGTACCTGTCCGACATCGTCGGGGAGCGGGCGATCCTGCTCGGTGCCGTCCACGGGCTCGTCGAGACGCTGTACCGGCAGTTCCGGATCGACGGCGACGACCCGGTGACCGCCTACGAACGGTCCTGCGAGAACGTCACGGGCCCGATCGCGTCGGCGATCTCCGACGGCGGCCTGACGGCCGTGCGCGACCGGACGGATCCCGCGGCGTTCGACCGGGCCTACGCGGCGGCGTACGGCCCGGCCCGCGAGCTCGTCCGCGAGATCTACGACGAGGTCGCCGCCGGCACCGAGCTGCGCAGCGTCCTGCTGGCCGAGCAGCGGCTGGCCGCGCGTCCGATGAGCGCGATCGGGGGCTCCGAGATGTGGCGGCACGCGGACGCGGTGCACGCCCGCCGCGCCGCGGGGGCCCCGCCGGTCGACCCGCTGACCGCCGGGTTCTTCGTGGCCACGATGACCGCCCAGGTCGACGAGTTCGCCGCTCGCGGGCACGCGTGGTCGGAGATCGTGAACGAGTCGGTGATCGAGGCGGTGGACTCGCTGCTGCCGTTCATGCACGCGCGCGACGTCGCGTACATGGTGGACAACTGCTCGCGGACGGCGCGGCTGGGCACCCGCCGTTGGGGCCCGCGCTTCCAGGCCGCCTACGAGCAGGTCGCGCTGCCGGCGATCGGCTCCACGCCGGATCCGTCCACGGTGGACGCGTTCCTGGCCGACCCGGTGCACGAGGCGCTGGCGGCCGCCGCCGCGCTGCGCCCCAAGGTCGACATCGCGCTCACCTGAGTCACTCCGGTCCGGCGCCCCGGCGCTGCTCGCGCAGCAGGTCGCGGATCTCGGTGAGCAGCTCGACGTCGGTCGGTTCCGCCGGGCCGGACTCCTCGCCGCGCCTGCGGCGCTCGGAGATCGTCTTCAACGGGAGGACGACCAGGAAGTAGATCACCGCGGCGGTGATCAGGAACGTGATCACCGCGTTGATGAAGCTCGCGTAGTCGAACTCCACATCGTTGACCACGAACGTGCCGGCGAGCTCGCCGCCGCCGGACACCAGCTGGATCAGCGGTTTGAGGAACGCTTCGGTGAACGCCGTGACCACCGCCGTGAACGCGGCACCGACGACGACGGCGACGGCGAGGTCGACGACATTGCCGCGCAGCAGGAAGTCCTTGAAGCCCTTGAGCATGTGCTGTCCCCTCGTGAACGCCCGGTCCGTCGACGTCAGGATCACGCATACCCGGGAGCCCGGCGCCCGTCGACACGCGGGGCGTTCAGGTGGTCGTCCGTCGACTCCGGACCGCCGCGGCGAGCTCGTCGAGCAGGTCGGCAGTGGTGTCCCAGCCCACGCACGCGTCCGTGACCGAGCGTCCGTAGTCCAGATCAGACCCGAGGTCCTGACGTCCAGGCAGCAGGAAGCTCTCCATCATCAGACCGGTCACGTCGCGGTCGCCCGCCGCGATCCGCCCGGCGACGTCCCGGACGACACCGGCCTGCCGGACGTGGTCCTTGTCGCTGTTGCCGTGGCTGGCGTCGACGACGACGCGCTCCGGCAGCCCGGCCGCACGCAGCCGCTCCCGGGTGCCCGCGACGTCGGCGGCCGAGTAGTTCGGCACGGTGCCGCCGCGCAGGATGACGTGCGCGTCCGGGTTGCCGGTCGTGGTCACCAGCGCGGCCAGCCCGTCCGCGTTGACGCCCATGAACACGTGTGACGCGGCGGCCGCGCGGATCCCGTCGAGCGCGTCGCCGACGTTGCCGTCGGTGCCGTTCTTGATCCCGACCGGCATGGACAGCCCACTCACGAGCTGGCGGTGCACCTGGCTCGCGGCGGTCCGGGCGCCGATCGAGCCCCAGGCGACGACGTCGGCGATGAACTGCGGGGTGATCGGGTCCAGGAACTCGCACCCGACCGGCAGGCCGAGCTCGAGGACGTCGAGCAGGAAACGGCGGGCGGTGCGCAGGCCTCGGTTGACGTCGAACGTCCCGTCCAGGCCCGGGTCGTTGATCAGGCCCTTCCAGCCCACCGTGGTGCGCGGCTTCTCGAAGTAGGTGCGCATGACGACGACGAGCTCGTCCTCGAGGTGCGACGTGTGCGCGGCGAGCCGGCGGGCGTAGTCCAGCCCGGCCTCCGGGTCGTGCACCGAGCACGGGCCGACGACGACGAGCAGACGGTCGTCGCGGCCGTCGAGCACGTCGGTGACGCGGTCGCGCCCGCGGGCGACGGTCAGGGCGACGTCCGGTGAGCACGGCAGCTCGTGGCGCAGCAGCGACGGGGAGAGCAGGGGACTGATCTGCTCGATCCGCTGGTCGGACAGCGGAGTGAGGACGGGATGCATCGTGGGGTCCTTTCCGGACCGCCCCGATCGTCCACCGAGCCGGCCCGCGGGTTCCGGCTCGAGGGGATGGAGGTCAGCGCAGCACTACCGCGCGGGCCGACCCATCCCGGGCCGGCTCGCCAAACCAGTAGTAGCGACGCCGAAACACGAACTGATCATAGCCACGCACCCCGGCCCGCTGTCCACCGGTGAGCCTCCGGGAGGTGGCTTTGCTCTGCTCACCTGGACGCATCACCACACGGACCAGACCCGATACGAACGGAGCAACGCGCCCGTTGCGCCCGTGTGAGCAGAGCAAAGGGACGGTAGAAACAGGTCCATGCGGATCGCGCTCGCCCAGATCTCGTCGACGCCCGACCCGGCCGAGAACCTCGCCGAGGTGGGGAAGCGCACGTCGGAGGCGGCGTCGGCCGGGGCGCGGCTGGTGCTGTTCCCCGAGGCGACGATGTGCTGCTTCGGCGTGAAGCTCGGCCCGGTCGCCGAGCCGGCCGACGGGCCGTGGGCGACGCGCGTGCGGGAGATCGCCGCCGCGGCCGGCGTCACGGTCGTCGCCGGGATGTTCACGCCGTCCGGCGACGGCCGCGTGCGCAACACGCTGCTGGCCGTCGGCGGCGGCGTGGACGCGACCTACGACAAGATCCACATGTTCGACGCGTTCGGGTTCGCCGAGTCGGACACCGTCGAGCCGGGCACGGAGCCGGTCACGATCGACGTCGACGACGTCACGGTCGGGCTCACCACCTGCTACGACGTCCGCTTCCCCGGCCTCTACCAGCACCTCGCCGACCGTGGGGCCACCGTCGCGCTGGTCCCCGCGTCCTGGGGCGCGGGGGCCGGCAAGCAGGAGCAGTGGGAGCTGCTGGTGCGGGCCAGGGCGCTGGACACCGGGTCGTTCGTCGTGGCGTGCGGTCAGGCCGATCCGACGACGGTCGGTCGCGAACACGGCAGGGCGCCGACCGGGATCGGCGCGAGCCTGGTGGCCGGTCCGCGCGGTGAGGTCGTCGCGTCCGCGGGCGCCGCGCCGGAGCTTCTCGTCGTGGACGTCGACCCCGGGCAGGCCACCACGACCCGCGAGCAGATCCCGGTGCTCGCCAACCGCCGGTTCTGAGGGGCTACGCCCGGGACTGGGTGGAGCCGCCGGCGTCCGAGACCCGCTGGTTGATCCGCGCCGCGAAGTCGGTGTCCTTCGCCGTCAGCCCACCCTCCGAGTGCGTGGAGAGCTTGAACTTCAGCGAGTTGTAGCGGATGTCGATGTCCGGGTGGTGCTGCACGGACTCCGCGTCCTCTGCGACCTTGTCCACCACCCCGATCGCGGTGACGAAGTCGTCGAGCTTGGCGTAGGTGACGATCGAGTCGCCGTCGCGCTCCCAGCCGGTCAGGTCGGCCAGCGCGCTGGCGATGCTGTCGTCGTCGAGCAGTGCCTTCGATTCCGCCATGGGGCCATGGTGGACCACGCGACCGGCGGCCGCGCGTCACTCGTCGCGGCGGCGCAGCAACCACACCGTCGCGACGGCGCCGACCAGCGCGTAGACCGCGGCGCGGCCGGCCGTACCGAGAACCGGTGACCAGTCCACCGGGCTGCTGGTGAGCGCTGTCGTGGCCGACTCCCAGCCGCCGTTCGGGAGGACCGCGACCACCCACCCGGGCAGGTTCGGAAGGAACGCGACGACGCAGAGCAGAAGCCCGACGGCGACGATGCCCGTCGTGCGCCGCACGAGCATGGACAGCGGCAGCAGCAGCACACCGAGCCCGGCCAGCTGGACGGACAGCCAGAGCCCGATCGCGATCCCGCGGCCCAGCGTCCCGCCGATCGAGTAGTCGCCCGCGCCGAGCAGCACGAGCCCGGCGAGCAGGGCCACGAGCGCGGTCACCGTGCCACCGAGCAGGGCCGTCACCAGGACACCCGCCGACTTGAGCGCCACCAGCCGCGCGTCGCCGACCGGGGCCAGCCGCAACAGGTCCAGCGTCCGGTGCGCCCGTTCGGCGCCGAACGCGTCGGCGGCGACGAGCACGACCGGCACCACCAGTACCGGCGCCGTGTACGGATGGGCCGAGACGGGCAGCACGGCCAGGCCGGGGACCCCGGAGCCGAGCGCGTGCAGGCCGAACGCCGCCATCAGCGGGATGACCAGCAGCGCGGACAGCGTCGCCGCCGTCCGCGGACGGGGTACGACGAGCGCCAGCTCGGAGCGCAGCAGGCGGTGCATCGGGGCGGTGGTCGGGCGGACCGGGGTCGGCCCCGTCATGCCGGACCCGCCCCGGTCAGCCGGGCGAACAGCTCCTCGAGCCGCGCGGCGGGACGGGTCACCTCGTGCACCGCGACGCCCGCGTGCACGAGCATCGACACCACCGCCGGTGGGGGAGGGCCGGGTGCCACCTGTACGCGTCCCGATCCGGCCTCCGCGTCGATCCCGGCGCCCTGCAGCGTCCGCACCGCGTGCTCGACGTCCGGTGTGGTCACCTCCAGCGCGCCGCCCGCCGCGTCGAGCAGCGTGCGCAGGCCGCCCATCGCGACGAGCCGGCCCGCCTGCAGCACCGCGACGTGTGAGCAGGTCGCCTCGATCTCGCCGAGCAGGTGGGAGCTGACCACCACGGTCGCCCCGGCCGCGTTCATCTCGGCGACCAGCCTCCGGACGTCGCGGGTACCCGCCGGGTCGAGGCCGTTCGTCGGCTCGTCGAGCACCACCAGCCTGCGCCGGACGAGCAGGGGAACGGCCAGCCCGAGGCGCTGCTGCATGCCCAGCGAGTAGTCGCGGAACCGGCGGTCGGCGGCGTCGGCGAGCCCCACCCGTCGCAGCGTGGTCTCGACGGCGCCGGGGACCCGCGGCGTGTCCAGCAACGGCTCGGAGGCGGCCACCCGCAGCAGGTTCGCCCGGCCGGTCAGGTGCGGGTGGAACGCCGGCCCCCCGATCATGGCGCCGACGTGCGGCAACACCTCGGCCGCGCGGTCCGGCACCGACCGTCCGAGCAGCTCGACGGTGCCGTCGCTCGGGCGGACCAGGCCCAGCAGCATCCGCATGAGCGTCGTCTTGCCGGACCCGTTCGGGCCGAGCAGCCCGAGCACCGACCCCATCGGGATGTCCAGATCGATGCCGTCGACGGCGACCACCGGCCCGAACGTCCTGCGCACGCCGAGCAGCCGGGCGGCGGCCGGGCGGGTCGGGAGCGGGTCGGCTCCACGCGCGGCGGTCCGCCGCTGTTCGGTCGTGGACACGCGCACAGCCTGACGTGCCGGGGCACCTCCCCGGGGCCGTTCGGGAACATTGGGCTGGCAGCATCGGCGTGCGTGCCCGAGATCAGCCGTGTCGCGACCGTCGCCGCACCACCGGAACTGGTCGCGGGCGTGCTGCGGGACACGGCCGCCGCGACCGAGGCGCTGAGCCGGATCGGCTGCGTGTTCCGGTCCCCGGTGCGCCTGCTCGTGGCCGGCGACGAGGTCGAGGTCGGCCTGCCCGGTGGTGTGATCACCTGCCGGACGCGGATCACGAGGGCGGGCATGGCCGGGCTGTGGTCCGAGCTGGCGGCGGGGCCCGCGGCGGACCTGCGGCACGTGACGTCCGTGGTGGCCGACGGCTCGGTGGCGCCCGCCGGCTCGCTGCCGTCCGTCGCCTCGATGTCGCCCGCCGGCTCGGTGGTGCCGGGCGGCAGGACCTCTCGCGTGGTCGACGAGCTCGGCTGGACCGGGCCGCTCGGGCCGCTCGGGCGGGTGGCCGATCCGGTGCTGCGGAGGTTCGCGCGCCGGCTGCTGGACGCCCGCGGCGAGGTGCTCGACGAGTGGGTCGCGCGATTGTCCGGTGCCCCGGTCGTCGTCGGGGCGGCGATCGTCCGCGACGGCAGGTTGCTCGTCGCGTGCCGCGCGTACCCGCCGGAGCTGGCCGGGCGCTGGGAGCTGCCCGGTGGCGGCGTCGAGGCGGGGGAGCGGGAGCCCGACGCGCTGCGGCGCGAGTGCTCCGAGGAGCTCGGCGCGGACGTCGAGGTGGTCGGACGGGTCGGGACCGACCTGCCGATCGGTACCCCGGACCGGCCGCGGGTGCTGCGGATCCACGGCGCACGGCTGCGGCCCGGTTCCGCGGAGCCGGTCGCGCGCGAGCACCGGGAGCTGCGGTGGGTCGGCCCGGGTGAGCTGGCCGCGCTCGGGTGGCTGGACGCGGACCGGGCGGTGGTGACGGAACTGCGGGCGCTGCTGGCCGCGGCGCCCGCGGACCCGCGCTGACGGACCGGTGCCGGCGGAGGTCACGGTCGGCGTGCCCCGCACGTTCGTGATCGGCGGAACCGGTCGGGACGCGCCACGGGTGTCGCGCCCCGACCACTTCCGCCGATCATGGGCGATGAGTGGAACCGGATCGGCCCGGATCCCGTCCAAGCCGCATGACTGCGACTGATCCCGAGCGTGCACGCGTGGACGCCGCCCTGCACGCGACGCTCCTGCGCCAGGCCGGCGTGATCACCAGGGCGCAGGCACTGGCCGCCGGCCTGTCCGCGGACGCGGTGGACCGGCGCCTGGCCGCCCGCCGGTGGCACCCGGTGCACCCGCGCGTCTACCGGGACGGCGCCTTCCCGGCGACGGAGGAGGCAACCGTCCGTGCCGCGGTGTTGTGGGGCGGGCCCGGCGCCGTGCTGAGCGGGACGGCCGCGGCGTGGTGGCACGGCCTGCTCCGGGAGCCACCCGTGACGGTCGGGCTGACGGTGCCGCGCCGCCGGTACCCGCGGCCCCGGGCCGGCCTCACGGTCCGCCGACGGGAGCTGGCGGCGGCCGACGTCCGGACGGTGGCCGGGCTGCCCGTCGTCGCCGCGCCGCTGGCCGCGCTGGAGACCGCCGTCGAGCTGGGCGCGCGCGGCCCGGGGTTCCTGGAGGAGCTGCTGGCCGCCGGGCGGGTCGGACCGGACGCGGCGGGCCGTGCGCACGGGCGGCAGACCGGATCGCACGGTGCGGCGTCGGCGGGCCGGGTGCTCGGGATCGCCCTGCGCGGGGTCCGGTTCCGGGCGCGGCGACGTCTCGGGGTGCTGCTCGGTGCGGACGGGCCGTCCGGATGGGTCCGTGAACGGCAGGTGGCCGGCTTGCCACTGGAGCTCGCACATCCGGTGTCGCGGACGGCGGTCGAGGTGTCGTTTCCGTCACCTTCCGGCGACGACGAACGAACCTGGCGGAAGGCGGTGCTGCGCCGTCAGGGGTGGTCCGTGGTGACCGTCGACCCGTGCGACGTGCTCGCCCGCCCGGACGACGTGGTCGAACGGATCGAGGGGGCCGTGCGTCCCGAACCGACCGGCCCGGCAGGGGCTGCGGTGCGTGTGGTGTCCTGACCTGCGACGACGGGCCGGGTTGTCAGGGGTAGACGCGCGCGAGCTTCATCGCACGCGCGAACTTCTTGCCGCTGAGCTTGTTCGCGCCCGCCTTCTTCAGCCGCAGCGCGACGACGGGGCAGCTCTTGCACCTCTTCGGGGACGAGCGGCAGCACTTCTTCTTCACCTTGCCCATTGCAGGCGAGCCTAAGCTCACCGTCACGCGGGGTCCAGGGTTGCAGCGGGATACCCTGTGTCGTGATCTCTTCACGCTCCACCGTCCCCTCCGCGACCGACGTGTCGGAGGACCCCGGCCGGACCGCTCGCCCCGAGCTGCGCAACGTCGCGATCGTGGCGCACGTCGACCACGGCAAGACCACGCTCGTCGACGCGATGCTGCGGCAGTCGGGCGCCTTCGGGGAGCGCGCCGAGCCCGTCGACCGGGTCATGGACTCCGGCGATCTGGAGCGCGAGAAGGGCATCACGATCCTCGCCAAGAACACCGCGGTGAACTGGCAGGGATACACGATCAACGTGGTGGACACGCCCGGCCACGCCGACTTCGGCGGCGAGGTGGAGCGCGGTCTGTCCATGGTGGACGGCGTCGTGCTGCTCGTCGACGCGTCGGAGGGCCCGCTGCCGCAGACCCGGTTCGTGCTGCGCAAGACGCTGGCCGCCGGCCTGCCGGTGATGCTCGTCGTGAACAAGACCGACCGCGCCGACGCGCGGATCGAGGAGGTCGTCGACGAGTCGCTGGAGCTGCTGCTCGAGCTGGCCGACGAGCTGGGCCTCGACGAGTCGGTCACGTCGCACCTGCTGGACCTGCCGGTCGTCTACGCCTCCGGGCGTGCCGGCCGGGCGTCGCGGATCCGTCCCGGCGACGGCGAGCTGCCCGACTCCGAGGACCTGACGCCGCTGTTCGAGACGCTCCTGGCCACCGTGCCGCCGCCGTCCGACGACCCGGACGCCCCGCTGCAGGCGCACGTCACGAACCTGGACGCGTCGAGCTTCCTGGGCCGGATCGCGCTCTGCCGGATCCGGGCCGGTGTGCTGCGCCGCGGCCAGCAGGTGGCCTGGTGCCGCGCGGACGGCACCACCCCGCGCGTCAAGATCACCGAGCTGATGACGACCGAGGCGCTCACCCGGGTCCCGGCCGAGATCGCCCGCGCCGGTGACCTGGTCGCCGTCGCCGGCATCGCGGACGTCACGATCGGCGACACGCTGGCCGATCCGGAGGCACCGGTCGCCCTGCCGCGCATCGACGTCGACGAGCCCGCGATCTCGATGACGATCGGCACGAACACCTCGCCGCTGGCCGGGCGGGACCCGCACCCCGGCACGAAGCTCACCGCGCGGCTGGTCAAGAACCGGCTGGACGCCGAGCTCGTCGGCAACGTCAGCGTGCGCGTGCTGCCGACCGAGCGCCCGGACACGTGGGAGGTGCAGGGCCGCGGCGAGCTGGCGCTGGCCGTGCTCGTCGAGACGATGCGCCGGGAGGGCTTCGAGCTCACCGTCGGCAAGCCACAGGTCGTCACGAAGATCGTCGACGGGAAGATCCACGAGCCGTTCGAGCAGCTCTCCGTCGACGTGCCGGAGGACGCGCTCGGCGCCGTCACCCAGCTGCTGGCCGCGCGCAAGGGCGAGATGGCCGAGATGGTGCACGGCGAGGGCCGGGTCCGGATGGAGTTCCGCGTCCCGTCGCGCGGCCTGATCGGCTTCCGCACCGAGTTCCTGACGATCACCCGCGGCGCCGGCATCGCGAGCCACGTGTTCGACGGCTACGGCCCGTGGGTCGGCGAGATCCGCACCCGCAACAAGGGCTCGCTGATCTCCGACCGGTCCGGCCCGGTCACCCCGTACGCGATCGACCAGCTGGCCGACCGCGGCACGCTGTTCGTCGGCCCGACGACGCTCGTCTACAACGGGATGGTCGTCGGGGAGTACACGCGCAACGAGGACCTCGAGGTGAACATCACCCGGGAGAAGAAGCTGACCAACGTCCGCAGCTCGACGGCGGACGTGCTGGTCAAGCTCGTCCCGCCGACGATCCTCAACCTGGAGCAGGCGCTGGAGTTCTGCGCGACCGACGAGTGCGTCGAGGTCACGCCGGAGAACGTGCGCATCCGCAAGGTCGAGCTGGACTCGCACACCCGCGCCCGCCTGCGGTCGCGCGCCAGGGCCGCCGCGAACCAGTAGCGCCGCCCGGCGGCGCGCTCCCGCACCCGCGCCGCCGCCCCGCCGATCCCGAACGAACGGCACCTTCGAGCAATGACACTGCTCGAAGGTGCCGTTCGTTCGTGGGTGGGTGCCCGGGCGGCGAGGAGTGACCGCGGCATCGGGATACTGGCGGGGTGATCGCACGTCGAGGATCCCGCCCGACCGGCCGGGCCGCAGTGGTCGCGGTGCTCGCGCTGACCGCGCTGCTGGCGGGCTGCTCGGCCGACCCGATCCCGGCGCCTGCGCCCGCGCCACCGGTGCCGACCGTGCAGGCCGAGACGACCCAGCTCGTCGCCGGCATCACCGACATCGGGCCCGGCTTCAACCCGCACCTGCGCGCCGACCAGTCGGCGGTCACGCAGGCCATCTCGACGCTCGTGCTGCCGTCGGTGTTCCGGCCGGACGCGAACGGCAACCTGCAGCTCGACAGGACGATCGCCACCAGCGCGCAGGTCACGTCGACCGCGCCGTTCACGGTCAGCTACGAGCTCAACGTGCAGGCGTCCTGGTCGTCCGGTGCGCCGATCGCGGCCGAGGACTTCGTCTACCTCTGGCAGCAGATGCGCAGCCAGCCGGGCACGATCGGCTCGTCCGGCTACCGGGCGATCACCGACGTGCGCAGCCGGGCCGGCGGCAAGGCCGTCGACGTCACGTTCGACCGCCCGTACCCGTACTGGCCGGAGCTGTTCTCCGGCCTGCTCCCGGCGCACATCCTCAAGGACGCGCCCGGCGGCTGGACGGCTCCGATGGCGAACGGCGTCCCGGTGTCCGGCGGCCCGTACCGCGTGATGGGCGTCGACCGGGTACGCGGCGAGGTGCTGCTGACCAGGGCCGACCCGTACTGGGCCACGCCCGCCGTGCTCGACGAGATCATGCTGCGCCGCATCGACACGCCGTTGCTCACCGCGGCGCTGGCCAACCGCGACATCGACCTCGCCCTGCCGGACGCCGGACCCGACGTGGACCGCGCGATCGCCGCCGTCACCTCCACCGGAGGCACCGGGCGACCGACCGTGCAGCGCGCGCCGCGGCCCGTCGTGCAGTCGCTGGAGTTCCGCTCCGGCGGCGGTCCGATGGCCGACCCCCGGGTGCGCCAGGGCGTCGCCGCGGCGCTGGACCGGGACGCCATCCGGCGCGCCGTCGCACCCGCCGCGGTGCCGGCCGACGCGTTCGGGGTCGCCCCGTCCGACGCCGGCTACGAGCCGACCGCGCCCGCGGGCGCCCCGGCCCGACCGGACCCGGCGGCGTCGGCGGCCGCGTTCACCGGAGCCGGCTACGTCCGCGGCTCCGACGGGCAGTGGCAGATCGGCGGGAGCCCGCTCTCGCTCGTCGTCGGTGCCGCGGCGGACCGGCCGCAGGACCTCGCCGTGGCCCGCGTCGTCGTCGCCCAGCTGAAGGCGGCCGGGGTGCGGGCCACCCTCGTCACCCCGCCCGCGGCCGACCTGTTCGCCCAGCCGACGGTGACCCCCGCGACGCCGTCCGCGACGCCGACCCCGGCCGCGGGCGGAGCCGGCCCGGCGCCCGGCGCCCCGACCACCCCGGCTGCCCCGACCACCCCGGCACCGACCCCGCAGGCGGCACCACCCGCGACGTCGGAGACCCCGAGCACGACGTCGACGACGAGCGCGCCGACCGGCCCGGTGGCCGTGGACGTGCTGGTCGGAGCCCGGCCCGCGACCGGGGCGCCCGGACCGCGACTGGACTCCGAGTACGGCTGCCCGGACCCGTCGGTCCCCGCCGGCTCGCCCGGTGTGTCCTGCTTCCCGGCGGTCCAGCCGCTGCTCGACCGCCTGACCTCGGCCCAGACCGCGCCCGCCGACCCGGCTGCGCTGGCGGACGCCGAGCGGGTGCTCTGGACCCAGCTGCCCGGGCTGCCGCTCTACCAGCAGCAGGGGCTGGTGGTGAGCACGCCGCAGACCGACGCCGTGACGCGCGTCACCCCAGGGCCGTTGGCCACCGGCCCGTTCACCGGTGCGACCCGGTGGAACGAACCCGAGCCGAAGGACCGCTGACCCGGACGAGAGTCCCCCCACTGGAGTACTCCGCCGTTCCTGGTGCGCCCGTTACGTCGTGTGTCGGTCACCCTTTGGTCACGATCCGGCGAGACGGTCGCCATCCGTCAACCGGATTTCTACCGTCCCTCCGGGGGTTACCCGGCAGTACATCCGGCTGCCCCCTCCTGTCCCGTGGCGGCGCCGCAACCGAGGCGCCCTCGAACCGAGAGGCACGTTGCACATCATGAGGGGAACCAAGGCGGCTGCCGCGATAGCGGTGAGCGGGGCGGCAGCACTGCTGCTGGCTGCGTGCGGCGGAGGTGGTGGCGGCGAGGGCAACGCCGTGGCCAGCGGAAACTTCGCCGACTGCGCGACCGACATCAACAACTGCAACGCCGTACCCGCGGACCAGGTCCAGCAGGGCGGCCAGATCACGTTCGCGATCGAGAAGAACATTCCGAACTGGAACGTCAACTCGGCCGACGGCAACGTGTTCGAGACCGGCATGGCCACGAAGGCCTACCTGCCGTACGCGTTCAGCAACACCCCGGACCTGAAGCTCGAGCTGAACACCGACCTGATGGAGTCGGCGACGCTCACCAACCCCACCACGATCGTCTACAAGATCAAGCCGAACGCGGTGTGGAGCGACGGCAAGCCGATCGACGCGAGCGACTTCGCGTACGGCTGGAAGATGCAGAGCCCCACCCAGTGCCCGGACTGCGAGACGGCGGGCAACGGTGGCTGGGACCTCGTCACGAACGTGGTCGGCTCGGACGGTGGCAAGACGGCGACGATGACGCTGTCCAAGCCGTTCACGGACTGGCAGAACTACTTCGCGTCGGGCCAGCCCCTCTACCCGGCGCACATCGCCGCCCAGCACGGTGACATCAACACACCTGCCGGCATCAAGTCCTCGTTCGACTGGTTCGGGGAGAACCCGCCGACGTACTCCGGCGGCCCGTACGTCGTGAAGAGTTGGCAGGACAACCAGGCGCTGACCCTGGTGCCGAACCCGAAGTGGTACGGCGCGACGAAGCCGAAGCTGGACACGCTGATCATGCGCGTGATCACGGACGCCACCCAGGAACCGATCGCGCTGCAGAACAACGAGGTGCAGGTGCTCTACCCGCAGCCGCAGGTGGACATCGTGCAGCAGCTGCAGCAGATCCCGAACGTCTCGCAGCTCCAGCAGCTCGGCCTGACCTGGGAGCACTACGACTTCAACCTGCGCACCCCGGCCCTGAAGGACAAGGCGCTGCGGCAGGCGATGTACACGGCCGTGAACCGGCAGGACATCATCGCCAAGACGGTCGGGCAGTTCAACCCGGACGTGAAGCCGCTGGACAGCCTGATGTTCCTGCCGCAGCAGGACGGCTACACGGACAACGTGTCGGCCACCGGCCTCGGCACCGGTGACATCGAGAAGGCCAAGCAGATCCTCACCCAGGCCGGCTACACGGGCGTCGGGCAGAAGCTCGTCGCCAAGGACGGCAAGCCGGTTCCGGACATGCGGATCCGCTACACGGTCGGCAACGCGATCCGGCAGAACGAGTGCGAGCTGTTCGCCCAGTACATGAAGCAGCTGGGGATCAACGTCACCGTGCAGCCGACCGACGACCTGGGCACGACGACCACCTCCGGCGACTACGACATCATCGTGTTCGCCTGGGTGCAGAGCCCGGCTCCGTTCTCGAACGCCCAGCAGACGTTCCTGTCGACCTCGGGCAACAACTTCGGCAAGTACAACAACCCGACGACGGACAAGCTGCTCAACGACGCGGCCTCGTCGACGGACAAGGCCGCCGCGACCGCCAAGCTGAACGAGGCGGACAAGATTATCATGGGCGACGCGTACGTCCTGCCGATCTACCAGAAGCCGACGCTCCTGGCGGCGCAGAACACGATCGCCAACGTGCGCGGCAACGCCACCCTGGACGGCCCGATGTACAACGCGGGCCAGTGGGGTCTGCGCACCGGTAGCTGACGCCCGACAGGAGGGTGGCACGCTCCGCGCGTGCCACCCTCCTCCGCGCCCGCGACGGCCACGAGCCGCTCACGGGTTCCCACCACGCGTCGGAGAGATCCCTGATGCTCATCTACGCCGCGCGCCGGATCCTCATCTCGATCCCGGTCCTGCTGGTCTCGTCGTTCATCGTGTTCTGGCTCGGCACGCTGTCCGGCAACCCGCTGACCCCGCTGATCCTGCGCAACCCACCACCACCTCCCCAGGTGCTCGCCGCCGAGGCCGAACGCCTGCACCTGAACGAGCCGCTGATCCCGCGCTACTTCTCCTGGCTCGGCGGGATCTTCACCGGTGACTTCGGACCGTCCGTCGTGGCCACCCAGAACATCGGCCAGCAGCTCGGCGACCGCTTCTGGATCACGATGCGGCTCGTCCTGCTCGCCATGGTGATCGCGCTCGTGCTGGCCGTGATCGTCGGCGTGCTCACCGCCGTGCGCCAGTACTCCAAGGCCGACTACACGGCCACGTTCCTCGGCTTCCTCTTCCTGGCCATGCCGGCGTTCTGGCTGGCGATCCTGCTCAAGCAGGGCGGCATCGAGTTCAACAACGCCGTCGGCACGCAGGCGATCTACACGATCGGCGCGAACTCGATCCCGCCGCCGAACGGCTTCTTCGCCCAGGTCGGGGACGTCGTCGGTCACCTCGTGCTGCCGACGATCGCGCTGGCGCTGATCTCCTACGCGTCGTGGAGCCGGTTCGCCCGCGCGTCCATGTTGGAGACGATGAACTCGGACTACGTCCGGCTGGCCCGGGCCAAGGGCCTGTCCCGGCGCCAGGTGATGGTCAAGCACGCGCTGCGGACCGCGCTGATCCCGCTGACCACGGTCACCGCGCTGGACGTCGCGACGATCGTCGGCGGCGCCGTGATCACCGAGAAGGTCTTCCAGTGGAAGGGGCTCGGGGACTTCCTGCTCGTGTCGATCACGCAGTTCGACACGTACGCGGTGACGTCGTGGCTGCTCGTCTCGGCCACCATCGTGATCGTCTTCAACCTGATCGCCGACCTGCTCTACGGCGTCCTCGACCCCCGGATCCGCTATGTCTGACACGGACGAGAAGGCGACCCCGGCCACGACGGGGGACACCACGACGGCGGGGTCCACGGTGGACCGCGAGTTCACGGTCGAGGAGCGCAGCCAGGCGCAGCTGGTGTTCCGCCGGTTCCTGGCGCACCGCGCGGCGATGGTCAGCCTCGTGGTGCTCGTGCTGCTGATCCTGCTGGCGTACGTCGGCGGGGCGCTGTGGCGCTACGACGTCGGCGAGATCACGCCGGACAACTCGGTGCCGCCGTCGTTCGACCATCCCTTCGGCACCGACGCGGTCGGCAAGGACCAGTTCGCCCAGGTGCTCGGCGGGACCCGGATCTCGTTGCAGGTCTCGGTGATGGTCGCGATCCTGGCGACGTTCGTCGGCACGCTGTGGGGCTCGGTCGCCGGCTACTTCGGCGGCCGCACCGACACGATCATGATGCGGATCGCCGACCTGATCCTCACGCTGCCGCTGATCGCCGTCGCCGCGATGCTGGCGCACAACTTCGGCGGCACCTGGTACCTGATCGGCCTGGTGATCGCCGGGCTGTACTGGGCGTACGTGTCCCGGGTCGCGCGCGGCGTGGTGCTCTCGCTGCGGGAGAAGGAGTACATCGAGGCCGCCAAGGCGCTCGGTGCGTCCGACACCCGGATCATCCTGCGGCACCTGGTGCCGAACGCGCTGGGCTCGATCCTGGTCAACCTGACGATCCTGGTGGCGCTCGCGATCCTGCTCGAGACGGCGCTGTCCTACCTGGGCTTCGGCGTGCAGGTGCCGGACACGTCGCTCGGCCTGCTGGTCAGCGAGGCGCAGACGGCCCTCACCACGCGGCCGTGGCTGTTCTACTTCCCCGGCCTGTTCATCATCATCATCGCGCTCACGATCAACTTCATCGGCGACGGCCTGCGTGACGCGTTCGATCCACAGCAGACGAAGGTGCGGCAGTGAGCGAGCCCGCGAGCGAACAGACGGCACCGCCCGACTCCGACGTCCTGATGACGGTCTCCGATCTGACCGTCACGTTCCCGAGCGCGGACGGCGCCGTGCAGGCCGTCCGCGGCGTCGACTACACGCTGCGTCGCGGCGAGGTGCTCGGCATCGTCGGCGAGTCCGGCTCCGGCAAGTCCGTCACGTCGATGGCCGTGATGGGTCTGCTGCCGAGGACCGCGACGATCACCGGCTCGATCATGTTCGACGGCCGCGACCTGTTGACGCTCAAGGAGGACGAGCTCACGAAGATCCGCGGCGAGCGAATCGCGATGATCTTCCAGGACCCGATGACGTCGCTGAACCCGGTCTACACGGCCGGGTACCAGATCGCCGAGGCGGTGCTGGCCCACCGCGACGTCAGCAAGGCGCAGGCCCGCGAGCGGGCGATCGAACTGCTGCGCACGGTCCGGATCCCGAACCCGGAGCAGCGCGTCGACTCCTACCCGCACGAGCTCTCCGGCGGCATGCGCCAGCGCGTGGTGATCGCGATCGCGATGGCCAACGACCCGGACGTGATCATCGCCGACGAGCCGACGACGGCCCTGGACGTGACCGTGCAGGCCCAGGTCCTGGACGCGCTGCAGGCGGCCCAGTCCGAGACCGGCGCCGCGATGGTGCTGATCACCCACGACCTCGGCGTGATCGCCGGGCAGGCGGACCGGGTGCTGGTCATGTACGCCGGGAAGCCGGTCGAGATCGGCAGCGTGGAGGACATCTTCTACACACCGCGGATGCCGTACACGCTGGGCCTGCTCGGCAGCCTGCCCCGCCTGGACCAGCAGAGCGAGCGGCTGACGCCGATCCCGGGAGCGCCGCCGTCGGCGCAGAACATGCCGCCGGGCTGCCCGTTCTCGCCGCGCTGTCCGCTGTCCACGGACGTCTGCGAGACCGACGAACCGGAGCTGACCGACGTCGGTGACGGTCAGCGGGCGGCGTGCCACCACTCGTCGCAGGTGTCCGGTGCGGCCGCCGCGGACGTGTTCGACTCCGACGAGGTGGACGCCGAGGCGCTCGAGCACCTGGCGACCCTGACCGACGGTGAGGTGCGCTCGTGACCACAGTGGAGGCGCCCACGCTGGTGCAGGCGCGCAACCTGGTCAAGGAGTTCCCGATCCGCTCCGGCGGCCTGATCCGGCGCCAGGTCGGTGCGGTGCAGGCGGTCAGCGACGTGTCGTTCTCGATCGCCGAGGGCGAGACGCTCGGGCTGGTCGGCGAGTCCGGCTGCGGGAAGTCCACATTGGCCCGTGTCGCGCTGAACCTGATCCCGGCGACGTCCGGCACCGTCCACTTCGGTGAGACGGAGCTGACCGGGTTGCCGGCGCGGAGGATGCGCGCGCTGCGCCGTCAGATGCAGCTCGTGTTCCAGGACCCGTACGCGTCGCTGGACCCGCGGATGCCGGTGAGCGAGATCATCGCCGAGCCGCTGCGGATCCACGACCTCTACGACTCCGGTGGCCGCCAGCAGGTCCGCGACCTGATGCGCACCGTCGGCCTGAAGCCGGAGCACGGCAACCGGTACCCGCACGAGTTCTCCGGCGGGCAGCGCCAGCGGATCGGGATCGCCAGGGCGCTCGCGTTGCGCCCGAAGCTGCTCGTGCTCGACGAGCCGGTCTCGGCACTCGACGTCTCCATCCAGGCCGGCGTGCTGAACCTGCTGCAGGAGCTGCAGTCCGAGCTGGGGCTGGCGTACCTGTTCGTCTCGCACGATCTGTCCGTGGTGCGCCACATCGCGGACCGGATCGCCGTGATGTACCTCGGCAAGATCGTCGAGACGGGGCCGTCGGAGCAGATGTTCACCGCACCCGCGCACCCGTACACGCACGCGCTGATCTCGGCGATCCCGCTGCCCGACCCGCGCCGGGAGCGGGCCAGGGAGCGGATCACGGTCGTCGGTGACCTGCCGAGCCCGGCCGACCCGCCGTCGGGCTGCCGGTTCCGCACGCGGTGCCCGAAGTTCGCCATGGAACTGTCCGGCGAGCAGCAGGCGCGGTGCACGGACGAGGAACCGGAGCTCGTCGACCGGAACACCGGGCACCCGGTGGCCTGCCACTTCGCCGAGGTCCGCTCGCTGCTCTGAGGCCCGGCGGTCGAGGGCCGAGGCAATGGCGCCGCGGCGGGCGAGGGACACTGGCGGGCGTGTCGCTGGTACTGGGGATCGAGACGTCGTGCGACGAGACCGGGGCCGGTCTCGTCGCGGACGGGGTGCTGCTCGGCGACGGGCTCGCCTCCAGCGCCGACGAGCACGCCCGCTTCGGCGGGGTGGTGCCGGAGGTCGCGGCCCGCGCGCACGTGAGCGCCGTCGTGCCGATGGTGCGCCGCGCCGTCGCGAACGCCGGGGTGTCACTGTCCGACGTGGACGCCGTCGCGGTGACGGCGGGGCCGGGCCTGTCGCCCGCGCTGCACGTCGGCGTCGCGGCGGCGAAGGCGTACGCGACGGCGCTGGACGTGCCGCTGCACGGCGTGCACCACCTGGCCGGCCACGCGGCGGTGGACGTGCTGGAACACGGGCCGCTGCCGGAGCGCTGCGTGTGCCTGATCGTGTCCGGCGGGCACACGTCGCTGCTGTCGCTCGGTGACCTGGCCCGCGACCCGGTCGTGCACCTCGGCGACACCGTCGACGACGCGGCGGGCGAGGCGTTCGACAAGGTCGCCCGCGTGCTCGGACTGCCCTATCCGGGCGGCCCGGCGATCTCGAAGGCGGCGCTGGACGGGGACCCGCACGCCGTGGCGTTCCCGCGCCCGATGACCGGGCCCCGGGACGCGCCGTTCGGGTTCTCGTTCGCCGGGCTGAAGACGGCCGTGGCCCGGCACGTCGAGGCCGCGCAGGACGCGGGCAGTGCGGTCGCCGTGCCGGACGTCGCGGCGTCGTTCCAGCAGGCCGTCGTCGACGTGCTGGTGCGCAAGGCCGTCCGCGCCTGCCGCGAGCAGGGCGCGGACACGCTGCTGATGGTCGGCGGCGTCGCCGCGAACAAGGCACTGCGCACCGGCATGGAGGAGGCCTGCACCGGGGCGGGGATCGCGCTGCGGGTGCCGGCGCCGCGGCTGTGCACGGACAACGGCGCCATGATCGCCGCGCTGGGTGACCTGCTCGTGCGTGCGGGCGTGCCGGCGACCGGGCTGGCCTCGACGGCGGTCCCGACGGTCGAGCTGACCGGTGCGCTGGTCCCGGTCCGGGACACCGAACGGAGCGTGTCGGAGCGAGTATCGGTACCGCGCTGATCGTCTCGTAGGCTCGTCCGGTGTCCTCCGCAGCTCGACGTCTCCTCCTCGTCCACGCCCATCCGGACGACGAGACGCTGACCACCGGCGGCACGATCGCGCGCTACCAGGCCGATCCGGACACCGAGGTCACCGTCGTCACCTGCACGCTCGGCGAGCAGGGCGAGGTGATCCCGCCGGAGCTGGCCGAGCTCGCGCCGGACCGCGCCGACCAGCTCGGCGGCTACCGCACCGGCGAGCTGGCCGGTGCGCTGGCGGCGCTCGGCGGGCCGGGCCACCGCTACCTCGGCGGGCTCGGGCGCTGGCGGGACAGCGGGATGGTGCTCGCCGGGCACGGCACCCGCGCCGCGCTGCCGCCGGACCTGCACCCGCGCGCGTTCGCCGCGCAGGAGCCGTTCGGGACCCAGCTCGCACAGCTGCTCGACGTCGTCGACGAGATCCGCCCGCAGGTGCTCGTCTCCTACGCCGACGACGGCGGCTACGGCCACCCGGACCACGTCCGCGCCCACGAGCTCACGTCGGCGGCCGCGACGGCCCGGCCGGACGTCGTGGAGAAGCTGTACTTCACGGTGCGGTCGCGGCCCGAGCTGGACGCCGGGATCACCGACCTGGACGGGCACCCGGGCCTGCCGTTCCGGGTGCCCGCGCCGGACGAGCTGCCCAGCGCCGACGCCGGTGACGTGACCACCCGGATCGACGTCGCGGACCAGCGCCCGGCCCGCGTCGCCGCGATGCGCGCGCACGCGACGCAGATCTCGGTGTGGGAGTACCACGAGACCGTGGCCTACGCGATGAGCAACGGCGTCGCCCAGCCGCTGCGCGACGTCGAGGAGTTCGTCCTCGTCGGCCATCCGGACGCGGACGAGACCGACCTGTTCGACGGGATCCGGTCGTGAACCGGGTCCCGGCGGGGGCGCAGCTCACCGTCCTGATGGTGGTCACCGTGCTGCTGGCGGTGCTGGAGCTGATGTTCCAGTTCACCTACCTCGGGCCGGTCCCGTTGCCGATCGGCGCGCTCGTCATCGTGCTGACGATGCCGTGGCTGGTCCGGACGACCGTCGACGCGTGGCCGACGACGGCGGGCGCCGCGCTGGTCCCGGTCGTCTGGTTCCTCGTCACGGTCGTCTTCGGCCTGCTCGGCCCCGGTGGTGACACGCTGCTGGTGGCGGCGTGGCAGACGCTGCTGCTGCTCGTCGTCGGCGTGCTGACCGGACTGTTCTGCTTCCGGCGCAACGTGGACCGGATGATCGCGGCCGCGGCGGCGGCCCGGGAGGAGCGCTCGACGCGCCCGTCGGACCCCCGGATCGGCAACGCGGGGCGGGCGACGTGACCGGGACCCGTTCACCCGACCGGCAGCCGGACCACGGCCCGATCCCGGACGACGCCGTCGTCGGGATCCTGCGGCCGTTCGTCCGCGCCGCGCGGCCGATCCTCGCCGGACTGCGCGAGACCGACCCGTTCGGGCTGCGGTCGCGCGTCGGGCAGGCCGGTCCGTCCGGCGCGGAGGCCGCCGAGGACGTCGAGCGGGGGCTGTCGGACAAGATCCTCGACGCGCTCGCGTCGATCCAGGTGCCCGGCACGTCCGCCTGGGCGGCGATGACGGTCACCGAGCGCGAGCACTGGTGGGTCTACCGGGTCGGCCGGTTCACCACGCTGGTCGCCGCGATCCCCGGGCTCGGCGGTGCGCTGGCCAAGTCGCTGCCGGTGTCGTCCGCGGTCGGTGCCGCGGGCCAGGGGATGCTGCTCGTCGCGGTGGCCGGCGAGCACGGCGTGACCGACGAGGACACGCTGGTGGCGCTGCTGGCGTCGGTGCTGTTCCGTCGCGACGTCCGGACCGGGACGCTCACGCCGGAGGCGGACGCGGCGGCCGAGGCGAAGGCGGCCGAGCTGACCGGCGACCTGGACGGCGCGAACCACGGTGCGGGGTCGACGTTGCGGCGGGTCGGGTCGGCCGTGTGGCGGCTCGGGCGGGCGCTGTTCGCCGTCTCCGACGAGCTCGACAAGCGCCCGCACGGCCGCTTCTACCACGAGTGGATCAGCTTCGTGCCCGTCGTCGGCGTGGTCGGGAAGTACCTGGGGGAGTGGTCCGGGCTGAAGCACTCCGCCGCGAACGGGCGGCGCTGGCTGACGCGGCGGGAGCTCGCCGAGGACTAACCCGGGACCAGGTAGTGGTACCGGTGGTGTTCGACGCAGCCGAGCCGCTCGTACAGCGCGCGTGCGGCCCGGTTGGAGCGCACCACCTGCAGGACCGCGTACCGCGCTCCGCGCTCGGCGCCCCACCGCGCGGCGGCGGCCGTCAGCACGGAGCCGACTCCGGACCGTCGTGCCGCCGGGAGGACCTCCAGACGCGACAGGTAGAGGTGGTCCCCGACGACCGCGGCCCGGACGACGCCGGTCAGCGCGCCGTCGTCACGCCGGGCGGTGCCGAACCCGAGCTGCGGCCCGTCCGGTCGATCCGGGACGAGGACCGCCCGCCGCGCTGTGAGATCGGCGCCCTCCTCGTCGAACACCGACCACCAGTCCGGCGACGGCTCCGCGTCGAACGCGATCCCCGGCGCCGGTCCGTCCGCGGCCAGCGAGTCCAGGCCCGCGACCAGGACGACCGCCTGAGCACCGGGATCGGCTCCGACCTCCCAGCCCTCGTCGCGGACGGCCCGCCACCACGGCGAGCCTTCCGGCGCCGCGACGACCGGCGGGATCCCGTGCCGGTCGGCGAACCGGCGGACCTCGGCCAGCGCGTCCGGCACCGGCACACCCGGGTTCCCGACGGCCAGTGCGGAGTTCGCGCGGCGGGTGAAGCCGCCGGCGGCGCGCAGCCGCCAGGCGCCGAGGTCGCGCACGACCGGCGCCGGCCACGCGTCGGCGCAGATCCGCTCCAGGTGCTCCACGGCCGCCCAGGACGGCCGCTTCGGGCGAGCGGGCGGGACCGCCCGGACGGCAACCACGTCGGCCACCCGGACGTGCACCGTTCCGCCGCGTGTACGCACCCGCAGCGTCGGTGCGCCGTCCGGGCCGGGACCGCCGTCGTCGAGCTCCCCGACCGCGTCGGACAGGTGCGGACCGGCCGAGGACTCCGGCGCGATCCGGTGTCGCAACGAGACGCGCTTCCCGATGAGCTGGACGAGACGGTCGTCACCGCTGTTCACGTGAGGCGAACCTCCCTCCTGCTCGGGCCGGGCACGCGGGTTAACCTGCGGGTAGTCGTAGTTGATGGGGCACCCGCCCACCACACCAGGGTGCTCCGCGGCCCGAGTGGAGGACCACCGAAGTGACCTACGTGATCGCCGAGCCCTGCGTCGACCTGCTCGACAAGGCGTGCATCGAGGAATGCCCGGTGGACTGCATCTACGAGGGTGGACGGATGCTCTACATCCACCCCGACGAGTGCGTGGACTGCGGTGCGTGCGAACCGGTCTGTCCGGTGGAAGCGATCTACTACGAGGACGACGTCCCGGACCAGTGGGCCGCCTACACCAAGGCGAACGTCGACTTCTTCGACGAGCTCGGCTCGCCCGGCGGCGCGTCGAAGGTCGGCAAGGTCGACAAGGACGTGGAGCCGGCGAAGAGCCTGCCCCCGCAGGAACACGACGAGTGATGCCCGGCCCCACGCAGTGGTAGGACACAGGCTCCCGGATTTTCCCTGGGACTCGCTCGGCGCCGCGCGCGAGAAGGCCACCGCCCACCCGGACGGGCTGGTGGACCTCTCCGTCGGAACCCCGGTCGATCCCGTCCCGGACGTCGTGCGGTCGGCGCTGGCCGGTCCGGCCGCCGACGAGCCGGGCTACCCGACGACGTACGGGCCGGTGGCGCTGCGCACCGCGATCGCCGACTCGCTGGCGCGTCGCTACGGCGCGACCGGCGTCGACCCGGCGGCCGTCCTGCCGACGATCGGCTCCAAGGAGACGGTCGCGTGGCTCCCGACGCTGCTCGGGCTCGGTGCGGGCGACATCGTCGTGATCCCGGAGCTGGCGTACCCGACGTACGAGGTCGGCGCGCGGTTGGCCGGGGCGGACCACGTGCGCTCCGACTCGCTGACCGCGGCGGGCCCTGGGCGCGTGAAGCTCGTGTGGCTGAACTCGCCGTCGAACCCGACCGGGCGGGTGCTGCCCGTCGACCACCTGCGGAAGGTCGTGACCTGGGCGCGGGAGCGCGGCGCCGTCGTCGCGTCCGACGAGTGCTATCTCGGCCTGCCCGGCGGCTCCGACCCCGCGCCGCGGTCGGTCCTGCACCCGGATGTCTGCGACGGTGACCACACCGGTCTGCTGGCCGTGCACTCGTTGTCCAAGACGTCGAACACGGCCGGGTACCGCGCCGCCTACGTGGCGGGCGACCCGTCCCTGGTCTCCGCCCTGCTCGAGGTGCGCAAGCACGCCGGGATGATCGTCCCGCGCCCGGTGCAGGCCGCGTTGCAGGCCGCCGTCTCCGACGACGCGCACGTGGCCGTCCAGGCCGCGCTCTACGACGCCCGCCGCGCCCGGCTGCGGGGCGGGCTCGAGGCATTCGGGTTGAAGATCGAGCACTCGGTTGCTGGGCTGTACCTGTGGTGTACCGAGGACGAGGACTGCAGGTCCACTGTGGACCGGCTTGCGGAGCGGGGGATCCTGGTGGCCCCCGGGGAGTTCTACGGGCCGGCGGGTCGCCGGCACGTGCGGGTCGCGCTGACCGCGAGCGACGAGCGCATCGACGCCGCCGTCGCGCGCTTGTCGACGTGAGCCCGGCTGCTCCCTTCGTGATCGCGGCCTTCCGGTGTGGCTCATGACCGGCACGGCCGCGCGGCTCCGTCCCGGCCTCGTCCTGATCGGCGTGCTGGCGCTCGCCGCGAACCTGCGCGCCGCGCTCGCCGGGTACCCGCCGCTGCTGGAGACGGCCCGCGACGACCTGGGCGTGACAGCGGGTGCCGCCGGGCTCGTGCAGGCCGGCGCGGTGCTGATGATGTCGCTCGGCTCGTTCGTCGCGGCGCCGGTCGCGGCGAAGATCGGGCGGGAGCGGCTGCTCGGGATCGCGGTCGGGTCGATCGCGGCCGGGAGCCTGCTGCGGTCGATCCCGGTGCTGGCCGCCCTGATCGGCGGCAGCGTGCTCGTCGGGCTCGGCATCGGTGTCGCGGGCGTGCTGATCACCGGCGTGGTCAAGCAGCACCTGCCGGACCGCGCCGGGGTGGTCAGCGGCGGCTACGTCGTCTCGATGATGATCGGTGCGACGATCTCGTCGGCCGTCGCCGTGCCGCTCGCCGTCGCTCTCGGGGGATGGTCGCTGTCGCTGGCCGTGTGGGCGGTGCCCGCGGTGCTGGCCGTCGCCGTGTGGATACCGGTGGCGCGGCACATGGGGCGTGCCCCGTCCGTCGCCTCGGTCTCGTCGGCGGGTGGCGAGGTCGCCGGTCCGCGGCCCTGGCGGGATCCGTTCGCGCGACGGATGGCGTGCTACCTGGTCGGCTCCTCCGGCATGTTCTACGGCTGGCTGACCTGGCTGTCCCCGGTCTACGAGTCGCTCGGCTGGAGCCCGGCCGTCGCCGGCCTGCTGCTGTCCGTGTGGAGCATCGCCCAGATCCCGGCGGCGCTGCTGATGCCGGCCGCAGCCGAACGTCGCCGCCGGTTCCGGCTGTGGGCGTTCGTGGCGACGGCGTCCGGTGCGGTGGGCACGCTCGGCGTCCTGCTCGTGCCCGGTGCCGGCACGTTCGCGCCGTGGGTGTGGGCCGTGCTGATCGGGATCGGCGTGGGGTCCGGGTTCCCGCTCGGCCTGGCCGTGATCGCCTGGCGCACCCCGGACGCGGCCCGCAGCGCGGCCGTCGGCGGGTTCGCGCTCGGGATCGGGTACCTCGCGGCGGGCCTCACGCCGCTCGCGATGGGCCTGCTCGTCGACGCCAGCGGCTACCCGGCCGCGATCGGGCTCCTGCTGGTCTTCGCGGTGATCCAGGCGACGGCGATCTGGCGGGTCGGCGACCGGCCGCGTCCGGGGGACGAGCCGGCACCCCCTGCGCCCGACCGTCGAGCCGGTGCCGACGCCGAGACCCGGCGCTGACGACGGCGCCGCGGCGGGCCTGTGTCCGGAGTCGGCGCAACGACCCGGCGCGGACGACGCGACCGGCATCCGTACCGACGCCGGCATCGCGCCCGGTACGCATCGGACGCCGTCACCGTGACCGGCATCCGTGCCGATGCCGGCATCGCGTCCGGCGCGCGTCGGACGCCGTCACCGTGACCGGCGTCGGGCCGGCCTCAGAGCGAACTCGTCCGCGCGCCGAGCTCCTCCCAGGCGTCGCGCCACTGTCCGCGCAGGTGCTCGGCCCGGGCCCGCTCGCGCTCCACCAGACGCCCGCCGACGAACACGACGTGCGCGTCCGGGGCGCCGCCCAGATCGTCGAGCAGCTGCCGGATGCGGTGCTCGGCCACGCACGCGTCCTGGTGGTCGCCGAGCACCTCCTGCAGCTCGGCGGCGGCCTTGAGCACCTTCCGGACGGTCTTCGCGGCAGGCGTCCGCTTGCCCTTGTCCGTGCGCATCGCCGGCTCGACGAGCTCGCCGGTGTAGCGCAGCCGCTTCGTCCGGATCCGCAGATCGTGCAGCGTCATGTCCGGCGGGTCGTCTCCGGCCCGGCGCACGGCCTTGTCCAGCTTGCGGGCCTCGGCGCGCACGAGATCGACCAGCTCCGGCCGGGCGACGCCCTCCGGCGGCTCCGGGAGCGGCTCGGCGACGGCGTCCACCAGCCGCCGCACGACCGCGCCGTAGCGCGGGTCGTCCAGGTCGGCGTTCATCGCGCGCCGTGCCGTCACCCGCTCGACGTCCAGGCGGCCGACCAACAGGTCGCCCGCCGACCGCTCCGCGGGCGGCAGCGTGGCGGTCTCGCCGCGCAGGCGGTCGATCATCACGTCCAGGTCCCGCGACGGCCCCAGCGCGCGACCGAGCCACCCCAGCTCGGAGCGCAGCCCGTCGGCCCATGCGGCGTCGAGCAGCGGACGGGCCGACTTCAACGCCGCGCGCATCCGCCGGACGGCGACCCGCATCTGGTGCAGGTCCTCGATGTCCGCGCCGTTCCGGGTGCCGGGCTCGTGCCGCAGCAGCGACCGCAGCCGCTTGTCCAGCAGCACGCGCACATGGTGGACGGCCGGGTCACCGGGGCCCGCGGTCACCGGCTCCGGCAGGTCGTCGAGGCGCGGGACGGTGTCGGTCTCCTGCACGGTCCCGGGGACACGACCGTTCCCGGGCGTACCACCGCTCCCGGCCGACGGCGCGTCTCCGGTCGGATCGTCTCCGGCCGACGAGGCGTTCCCGGACGGCGGTGCGGTGGCCGACATCGAGTTCTCCGGTGTCCGGGGCACGGGCGTCGTCGTCACCGAGATCCCTAGTTGGCGTGCAGTGCCGCGTTGAGCTCGATGCCGTCGCCCGTGCGGGGCAGGGCCTCGACGGCTCCGGTCACCGAGTTCCGTCGCAGCAGCAGTCCGTCCTGCCCGGACAGCGACCGGGCCGCGACGACCGCGCCGTCCGGCAGCGTGACCTTGGTCCCTCCCGTGACGTACAGGCCGGCCTCGACCACGCAGTCGTCGCCGAGCGAGATGCCCAGACCTGCGTTCGCGCCGAGCAGGCAGCGGCGGCCGATCGAGATGACCTCCTTGCCGCCGCCGGACAGCGTGCCCATCACCGAGGCGCTGCCGCCCAGGTCCGAGCCGTCACCCACGACGACCCCCGCCGAGATCCGGCCCTCGACCATGGACGCGCCGAGCGTGCCGGCGTTGAAGTTCACGAAGCCCTCGTGCATCACCGTGGTGCCCTCGGCGAGGTGCGCGCCGAGCCGGACCCGGTCCGCGTCGCCGATCCGCACACCGGACGGGATCACGTAGTCGACCATCCGGGGGAACTTGTCGACGTGCGTGACGGTCACCGACCCGCGCCCGCGCAGCTTCGCCCGCGTCAGCTCGAAACCGGGGACGGCGCACGGTCCGTGGTTGGTCCACACGACGTTCGCGAGCAGTCCGAACTGGCCCTCCAGGCTGACCTCGTGCGGCCGGACCAGGCGGTGGCTGAGCAGGTGCAGGCGGAGGTAGACGTCGGCGGCGTCGGCAGGTGCACCCGCCAACGAGTCGATCTCGCTCTGCACGACCTCGGTCCGGACGCCCCGGAGCTCGTCCGTGCCGACCAGCGCCTCGAGCGCACTCGTCGGGTCCTCGGCCGGCGCCGACCCGGACAGTGCGGGCGACGGGAACCAGACGTCGAGGACGGTGCCATCGGAGGTCACGGTGGCCAGTCCGGTCCCGGAGGCGCCCTCGCGGCGGTACTCGGTACTCACGGGGCGAACGTACCTGCCCCGACCGGACCCGCGCGCGAGCCGCCTCCGGTGCGGTCGATCACGGGAGCGGCGCGGCGCCGGCCCCGCCGTGCCTTCTGCGCCCGCACCCACTGCTCGACGGTCATCGGCGGCGGGATGCCGTAGAGCAGCGCGACACGGACCTCCCACCGGCTGCGACGGCGCTGCACGTCCCGCCGCTCGCGGTCGCGCAGGAACGTCTCCGGCGGACGGGCGAGGCCGTACCGCCCGCCCCACCAGTCCCAGCCCGTCGGGTCGATGATCACGTCGAGATGCGACGGGTACCGCCGTCCCGCCCCGTCCCGCAGGTTGTGGTCCGGCGCGTCGAGCATCGGAGGCACCGCCTTGCCGTCCGGTCCGACGGCGACCAGCCGGATCCCCGCCGCGGCGAGCACCGCCTCCAGCACCGCCAGACTGGGGTGGAGCGACCCCGCCTCGATCCGCCCGACCGTCGACGCCGCGAGCCCGGCCTTCTCGGCCATCTCCCGCTGGGACGTGTCCGCGCGCCGCCGGGCCGCCCGGACCAGCCCGACGACGTCGAGCCCCGCGATCCGGCGGCCGCCGGTGACCGGCGCGGTGGACGTTTCCATACCTCGAGGATGCGGCCCGCGGCGGTCGATGCACCGAGGAACGTCCGACCTGTGGACGGACGAGTCGGGTTGTGGACAACTCCCGGCACGACGTGCACCGCCCTCGGGCGTGCGCCGGTCCGGCGGACGCGCCCCGACGCTTCGAACGCCGCGCCGACCTGGCGAGCGCCCGCGCCGACCTGGCGAGCGCCCGCGCCGACCTGGCGAGCGCCGCGCGGACCTGGCGAACGTCGCGCGGACCTGGCGAACGTCGCGCGGGCCTGGCGAACGTCGCGCCGACCTGGCGGACGCCGCTCCGACGTGGGGGATGAGCGCCGACCTGGCCGATGAGCGCCGACCTGGCTCTGCGCTCCGACCTGGTGAACGCGCACCTGACCGGAGAACGCACGCGACCGGACGCGCGCGTCCTCCCGACCGATGCGCGTTCTCCGACCGCGCGGATGGTGCGGTCCTCGGGAGCGCGGCCGGCAGGAACGTGGTCTGCGGAGCCGCGACCGGATACGGAGAGTCCGCGCAGACAGCACGTGCCGGCCGAGGGCCCCCTGGGAGACCGTTCCCGACGGTCCCTTTGCTCTGCTCACCTCGACGCAATGGATTGCTGGGCCGAACGTGGTGATCTTGCGCCTGTCGGCGATGCGCGGGTGTGAGCAGAGCAAAGCGTTGGTTCAGCGACCCTCCCGCCCGCGCCAGATGCGATCACGCCGGCTCGTGTGGCCGGGACGGGCGGCGTCATCGGCCTCGATCCGCCCTGTCTGCCGGGACCAGCCCGGTGCGGTCGGCACGGCCGGGTGCGGTCGGCCCGGTCCGATGTCCGGTCGGTCCGGCTCCGCCCGGGCGGCCCCGTCAGGCTCGCCCGTCTCGCGCCCCGGCCCGTCGCCCTCGACTGCTCGGTCGGCGCCGGGACGCGCGGTGATCCGGAGAACGCGCTCGGATCCGGCGAACGCCCTCGCCCGGACACGTGCGTTCTCCCGACAGGCGCGCGTTCGCTGGGATCGCTCACGAGGGGAGACGTGAGGTGGCGCGGCCTGAGTGCGACGGCACCGGGATGGGGTGGCGCGGACGGGACGGGGCGGCGTGGACCGGATGGGGCGGCGCCGACGGGACGGGGCGGCGCGGACCGGATGGGGCGGCGCGGGACGGGGTGCGCGAGGCCGGTGGGTAGCGTCGGTCCGATGACGAGCACGGTGCCGGTCCTGGATCTGACGGCCGATCCGGTGGAGCTCACGGCGGCGCTGGTGGACGTCGAGAGCGTGTCGGGGGAGGAACGGGTGCTCGCCGACGCCGTGGAGCACGCGCTGCGGGCTCAGGCGCCGCATCTCGAGGTGCTGCGCTCCGGCGACGCGGTGCTGGCGCGCACGAACCTGGGCAGGCCGCGACGGGTGCTGCTCGCGGGACACCTGGACACGGTGCCGATCGCGGACAACGTCCCGTCGCGGCGCGATGGCGGGCTGCTGTACGGGTGCGGGTCGTCGGACATGAAGGCCGGGGACGCGGTCATCGCGCACCTCGCGGCCACCGTGACCGAGCCGGCGTACGACGTGACGTGCGTGTTCTACGACTGCGAGGAGGTCGAGGCCGCGCGCAACGGGCTCGGCCGGATCGAGCGCGACCACCGCGACTGGCTCGACGCCGATCTCGCGGTGCTCGGCGAGCCGACGGACGGGACGCTCGAGGCCGGATGCCAGGGGACGCTCCGGGTGGAGGTCCGGACGACGGGGCGGCGTGCGCATTCGGCACGGTCGTGGCTGGGGGACAACGCGATCCACCACGCCGGCGACGTGCTGGCCCGGCTCGCCGCGTACACGCCGCGGAGCGTCGACATCGACGGCTGCGTGTACCGGGAGGGTCTGCAGGCGGTGCGGATCGCGGGCGGGGTGGCCGGGAACGTCGTGCCGGACGAGTGCATCGTGACGATCAACTTCCGGTTCGCGCCCGACCGGAGCCCGGAGGAGGCGGAGAAGCACGTCCGCGAGGTCATGGACGGCCACACGCTGACCGTGACCGACCTCTCGCCCGGCGCCCTGCCCGGGCTGTCCGCGCCCGCCGCGGCCGAGTTCGTGCGGGTCAGCGGCGCCGAGCCGCGGGCGAAGTACGGCTGGACCGACGTGTCCCGGTTCGCCGCGCTCGGCATCCCGGCGGTGAACTACGGCCCCGGCGACCCGAACCTGGCGCACACCCGCGAGGAGCACGTCGCGGAGGAGGCCATCACCCGATGCGCGGACGTGCTGCGCCGCTATCTCGCCGGGGACGGTCCGGCGACCGGGGCTCACTAGGGTGGCGCCCATGACGTCGAACGGCTCGGAGAACGGCTCGGAGAGCGGCGCGGGGAACGGCACGGCGAACAGCGCCGACCGTCCCTGGGGGCACAACACCGCGTCCGGTGAACCCGGGCGCGGTCCGCAGGAGGAGAAGCAGCGCGGACCGATCGTGCTGCGCGGCCGGTACAGCCACGAGCCGACGACGACCGACCAGCGGCTGCTCGACTCCCGCGGCCCCAGCGACTGGGTGCACACCGACCCGTGGCGGGTGATGCGGATCCAGGCGGAGTTCGTCGAGGGCTTCGGCATGCTGGCCGAGCTCCCGCGGGCGGCGACCGTGTTCGGCTCGGCGCGCACACCCGTCGACTCCAAGGAGTACGAGATCGGCCGCGAGCTGGGCGCACGCCTGGCGGGCGCAGGCTTCGCGGTGATCACCGGCGGCGGTCCCGGCACGATGGAGGCGGCCAACCGCGGCTGTTCCGAGGCGGGCGGCCTGTCGATCGGGCTGGGCATCGAGCTGCCGTTCGAGCAGGGCCTCAACGACTGGGTGCACCAGGGCATCAACTTCCGCTACTTCTTCGCGCGCAAGACGATGTTCGTCAAGTACTCACAGGCGTTCGTCTGCCTGCCCGGCGGTTTCGGCACGCTCGACGAGCTGTTCGAGGCGTTGGTCCTGGTGCAGACGAAGAAGGTCACGAAGTTCCCGGTGGTGCTGCTCGGCACGCACTACTGGGGAGGGCTGCACGACTGGATCCGGAACACGATGCTCCCCGAGGGCAAGATCAGCCCGAAGGACATGGACCTGATCCACCTCACCGACGACATCGACGACGCGGTGGACGTCGTGCACGACGCCTACCACGCGTGGGAAGAAGCGCATTGAGGACGGAGCCGGGCGCACGGACGGTCGCCGTCTACTGCGCCTCCTCGGACGGAGTCGACGCCCGGTACGTCGAGCTGGCCGCCGCCGTCGGGCGCGAGGTCGCGGCCCGGGGCTGGTCGCTGGTCTCCGGCGGCGGGAGGCGCTCGATGATGGGCGCTGTCGCGCGAGCCGCGCGCGAGGGTGGGGCCCGCACGGTCGGTGTCATCCCGCAGTCGATGGTCGAACGGGAGTGGGCCGACGCCGACTCCGACGAGCTCGTCGTGACCGGGAGCATGCGCGAGCGCAAGGAGCAGATGGAACGGCGCTCCGACGCGTTCCTCGCCCTGCCCGGTGGGCTCGGGACCTGCGAGGAGCTGTTCGAGGTCTGGTCGTCGGGCGTGCTGGAGCTGCACGACAAGCCGGTGGTCCTGCTCGACCCGGACGGGCACTGGCAGGGCCTGCTGGACTGGGTCGCCGGCCTGAGCGGGAAGGGTTTCGCGTTCGGCGAGCTGATGCGGCGGATCACGGTCGTCACCGACGTCGAGGCCGCACTGGACGCCTGCGCCCGGCCCGCGCCGGTCACCCCGTGACCGGAGGCACCGTGATGGGATGGACGCCATGGGGACCGCGCTGATCTACGTGCTCGTCCTGGCGGTCGTCGCGGGGGTCGTCTTCGTGGCGGCGGCGGCCGTGTTCGGCCGCGGCGAGGAGCTCGCCCCGCTCGCACCGGATGCCACGCCGACCCGCCTGCCTTCGGTCGAGGTCAAGGGATCCGACGTGCGCGGACTGCGGTTCCAGCAGGTCCTGCGCGGCTACCGGATGATCGAGGTGGACTGGGCGCTGGAGCGGCTGGCGGGCGAGCTGGACCGGGTGCAGACCGACCGCAGGGAGCTCGCCGAGCGGGTCGCCCGCCTGGAGACGACGATCGCGCGCATGCGCAGCGAGGGGCCGAACGGTGGCTGACGGCACGCCGGACAGGGCGGAGCTCACGATCCCGGTCGACGTGGGCGTACCGGCGCCGGTCCTCTGGGACGCCGTGACCGACTGGCCCGGTCAGTCGGAGTGGATGCTCGGCACCCGGGTGGAGCTCACCGGCGGCGACGGCCGCTCGGTCGGCTCGACGCTACGGGCCGTGACCGGAGCGGGGCCGGTCGGCGTCGCGGACACCATGGAGATCACCGAGTGGACCGAGCAGGAGGGCGGGCCCCGGCGGTGCGTCGTCCGGCACACCGGGAACGTGGTACGCGGGGAGGGCGTGTTCGCGGTCGTCGAGCTCGGGCCGCGGCGGAGCCGGTTCCTCTGGACGGAGCTGCTCGACCTCCCGCTGGGAGCGCTCGGACGGGCCGGATGGCCGCTCGTGCGCCCGGCGTTCCGGGCGGGCGTCGTGCACTCGCTGCGCCGGATGGCCCGGCATACCGAGGAGCGCCACCGGGCAGGAGCGGGCGCGTGACACCCCCTCCACCGGACGACCCGGCTCGTTGCGACTGGGCGCTCTCGGCCCCCGACTACGTCGCCTACCACGACGAGGAGTGGGGCAACCCGCTCCGCGGCGAGCACGCGATGTTCGAGCGGATGACCTTGGAGGGCTTCCAGTCCGGTCTGTCCTGGATCGTCATCCTGCGCAAGCGGCCCGCGTTCCGGGAGGCGTTCGCGCGGTTCGACCCGGAGCGCGTCGCCCGCTTCGACGACGACGACGTGGCGCGCCTGCTGGCCGACCCCGGCATCGTCCGGAACCGGCAGAAGATCGAGGCGACGATCCACAACGCCGGCGTGGTCGCCGGTCTCGACACGCCGTTGGACGAGCTGCTCTGGTCGTTCGCGCCGGACCCGTCGACGCGTGAACGACCGGCCACACTGGCCGACGTCCCGGCCACCACCCCCGAGTCGACGGCGATGGCCAAGGAGCTGAAGAGGCGGGGGATGCGCTTCGTCGGGCCGACGACGTGCTACGCGCTGATGCAGGCCACCGGGCTGGTCGACGACCACGTCCGCTACTGCTGGCGCGCCGCGCCCTGAGCGGCTCGTCAGCGTTCCCGAGCCGTTGCGCTGCGTGAACGCCGCCGAGCCGTGATCGCCTCGGTTGCGCCGTGCCGTGGGCGATGGGGGACAATGGAGCGAGACGCGACAGACCCCGATCACCGACGCGTTCCCCGAGACGTGCCGGCGCCGGAACAGATGCACGGAGGAAACAGACATGGCCGCGATGAAGCCGCGCACCGGCGACGGCCCGCTTGAGGTCACCAAGGAGGGCCGGGGCATCGTGATGCGGGTGCCGCTCGAGGGTGGCGGACGGCTCGTCGTCGAGATGACCCCGGACGAGGCGAGCGACCTGTCGGAGGCGCTGAAGTCGACGGTCGGCTGAGCGGAGCTCGCGTAGCGAACGTCTGCGCCGAATCCGGCAGGGCCTCAGGCGACCGAGCGGTAGACCTCGAGCGTCCGTCGGGCCATCTCCGGCCAGGCGAACTCCGCGACGGCACGCTCGCGGCCGCGCTCGCCCATCCGGGCCGCCCGGTCCGGGTCGGTGACGAGCGCGTTGACCGCGTCGGCCAGGTCGTGCTCGAAGCGCTCCGCGTCCGCGGCGTCGTAGTGGACGAGCAGCCCGTTGTCGCCGTCCGCGACGACCTCCGGGATGCCGCCGACGTCCGAGGCGACGACGGCCGTCGCACACGCCATCGCCTCCAGGTTCACGATCCCGAGCGGCTCGTAGACCGACGGGCAGACGAACACCGTCGCCGCCGACAGCAACTGCCGGACCTCGGAGGTCTCCAGCATCCGCCGGATCCAGATCACGTCACCGCGCCCGGCGGACAGCTCGTCGACCGCCCGCTCGGTCTCCTCGGCGATCTCCGGGGTGTCCGGCGCGCCCGCGCACAGCACGATCTGCGCGGCCGGATCGATCCGGTGCGCCGCCGCGACCAGGTGCCCGACGCCCTTCTGCCGGGTGATCCGACCGACGAACACGACCATCGGCCGGTCCGGGTCCACCCCGGCCGCGCGGACCGCGTCGCGCCCGTCGTCCGGCTGGTAGAACTCGGTGTCGATGCCGTTGTGCACGACGTGCACCCGGGCCGGGTCGACGGACGGGTAGGACGCCAGCACGTCGCGGCGCATCCCCTCGGACACCGCGATCACGGCGGCGGCCGCCTCGTAGGCCGTCCTCTCCACCCACGACGACACCCGGTACCCGCCGCCGAGCTGCTCGGCCTTCCACGGGCGCAACGGCTCCAGCGAGTGCGCGGTGACCACGTGCGGGACGCCGTGCAGCAGCCCGCCGACGTGACCGGCCATGTTGGCGTACCAGGTGTGCGAGTGCAGGACGTCGCAGCCGGCGAGCGGGCCGACCATGGACAGGTCGACGCCGAGCGTCTGCAGCGCCGCGTTCGCGTCGGCGAGCTCGGCGGGCACCGGGTGCGCCGTCGCGTCCGGCCGCGGCGCCCCGAAGCACTGGACGTCCACCTCGGCGAGCTCGCGCAGCGCCGGGACGAGGTGTCCGACATGGACACCCGCCCCGCCGTAGATCTCCGGGGGGTACTCCTTGGTCAGTAGTCCGACGCGCACCGGGCGACCGTAGCGTCCGTGCCGGCAGGCGGACATCGGTGTCCGATCCGGGTGTTCATCCGGGCCCCGCGCGGCGGTGGTGGCCCGCTCCGGCGACGGGCACTAGGGTCGGGCGGGGAAACGTCGCCGCGGGCCGGCGGGTGAACGGCCCCTCGGACCCGGGAACGGAGCGGGGATAGCGGTGAGCGGAGTGAGCGCGTCCGGAAAGCTCTCGGCGAACGTGCTGGGAATCGTGCTCGCGGGTGGTGAGGGCAAACGGCTCTGGCCGCTGACCGCGGACCGCGCGAAACCGGCCGTTCCGTTCGGCGGCAACTACCGCCTGATCGACTTCGTGCTGTCCAACCTGGTGAACTGCGGGATGGACCGGATCTGCGTGCTGACCCAGTACAAGTCGCACTCGCTGGACCGGCACATCTCGACGACGTGGCGCTTGTCGAGCGTGCTCGACCAGTACATCACCACGGTGCCGGCGCAGCAGCGGCTCGGCCGCCGCTGGTACACCGGCAGCGCGGACGCGATCTTCCAGAGCCTGAACCTCGTCTACGACGACCAGCCCGACTACATCGCGGTCTTCGGCGCCGACCACGTGTACCGGATGGACCCGGCGCAGATGATCTCCCAGCACATCGAGTCCGGTGCCGGGGTGACGGTCGCCGGGATCCGGGTGCCCCGGGCCGAGGCGAAGGCGTTCGGCTGCATCGCCTCCGACGAGACCGGCCGGATCACCGAGTTCCTGGAGAAACCGTCCGACCCGCCGCACGTGCCGGACGACCCCGAGGTCACGTTCGCCTCGATGGGCAACTACGTGTTCTCCACCGAGGCGCTGCTGGACACGCTGCGCGCGGACGCGGAGAACTCCGACTCCGAGCACGACATGGGCGGCGACATCATCCCGGCGCTGGTCGACCAGGGCGCCGCGCACGTCTACGACTTCGCCGACAACGTCGTCCCCGGCGCCACCGAGCGGGACGCGGGCTACTGGCGCGACGTCGGGACGATCGACGCCTACTACGACGCGCACACCGACCTGGTCTCCGTGCACCCGATCTTCAACCTGTACAACCAGCGCTGGCCGATCCGCACCGGCACGCCGGCCACGCTGCCCCCGGCCAAGTTCGTCGAGGGCGGGATCGCGCAGGACTCCGTCGTCGGCGCCGGCACGATCATCTCCGGCGCGATCGTGCGCCGGTCGGTGATCAGCCCGAACGTGATGATGCACGGCGGCGCCGAGGTCTCCGACTCGGTCG
The DNA here is from genome assembly GCF_004339565.1 of Pseudonocardia endophytica. Lineage (GTDB taxonomy): Bacteria > Actinomycetota > Actinomycetes > Mycobacteriales > Pseudonocardiaceae > Pseudonocardia > Pseudonocardia endophytica. Next base: position 2,596,620 of record NZ_SMFZ01000001.1, on the reverse strand, counting down.
TCATGCCGGGCGTGCAGATCGGCCGCGGCGCCGTGGTGCGACGGGCGATCCTGGACAAGAACGTCGTCGTACCGCCGGGCGCGCTGATCGGCGTCGACCTGACCGCCGACCGGTCGCGCTACACGGTGTCCAGCGGCGGCGTCGTCGTGCTCGGCAAGGGCGTGACCGCCCAGACCCAGTAGAGCGCCGGACCCGGTAGAGCGCCGGACCCGGCAGGGCGTCAGCGCCGGACGGCGCAGAGCATCCCGTCCGCGACCGGCAGCAGCGCCGAGACGAGGCGCTCGTCGTCGCGGACGGCGTCGACGGTCTCCTGCAGCGCGGCCGACCCCGGGCCGTCCGGAGCCACGATGCCGTCGAGCACCAGCACCCCGCCAGGGCGCAGCAGCCGCACGGCCTCGTCCAGGTAGCCCGGGTACTCCGCGGGCACGGCGTCCGCGACGATCAGGTCGTACCCGCCGTCGGTCAGGCGCGGCAGCACCTCCAGCGCCATCCCGTTGATCAGCCGCAGCCGCGACGGTCCGGCACCGGCGCCCAGGAACGACGCGCGCGCGGCCCGTTGCAGCTCCGGGTCGACGTCGATCGAGGTCAGCGTGCCGTCGGCGGCCATGCCGCGCAGCAGGTAGAGCCCGCTCACGCCCGCTCCGGTCCCGATCTCGACGACGGCCCGTGCGGACACCGCGGCGGCGAGCAGCGTGAGCGTCGCGCCTGCGGCGGCGCTGACCGGTTCGACGCCGGCGGAGCGGCTCAGCGCGCGGGCACGGGTGATCCCGTCGTCCTCGGCGAGGTAGGTCTCGGCCCGAGCCGCAGCCGGGCCGGACGCGCTCGCCGGAAGGGTCATGCGGGGAGGTTAACGGCCCGATGACCACCGGTGGGCACGTACACGCCCGTGGGTGATTCACAGGGTTCTCTCAGACGGGTTTCACATGTTCCTCATGCCGAGCGGGCAGTCTGTTGTCAACGCGGAACCGGGGTCGTCGGTCCGCCCCGCCACCGGACGGACCCGTCCGGAGCACCGAGCAGTACCGGCAGGCACGACCCGCCGCAGGAGGTGCCCCACCCCGATGCCCGATCCTGGTCCCGAGTCCGGCGCCGCGGGCGCCGTCGCGACCGCCCCCTCCCCGGCGGACGCGCAGCTGGCCGACTCGGCCGACTGGACGCCGCCGAGCTGGGACGAGGTCGTCCGGGAGCACGCCGACCGGGTCTACCGCCTGGCCTACCGCCTCTCCGGCAACCAGCACGACGCCGAGGACCTCACCCAGGAGACGTTCATCCGGGTGTTCCGGTCGCTCGCGAGCTACAAGCCCGGCACGTTCGAGGGCTGGTTGCACCGGATCACGACGAACCTGTTCCTGGACATGGTCCGCCGCCGTGCCCGCCTCCGGATGGAGGGCCTGCCCGAGGACACCGACCGTCTGCCGGGCGGTGGCCCGGAGCCGGAGGAGGTCTTCTCGGTCACGCACCTGGACCCGAACCTGCAGGCCGCGCTCGACGAGCTGCCGCCGGACTTCCGCGTCGCCGTCGTCCTGTGCGACGTCGAGGGTCTGTCCTACGAGGAGATCGGCGCGACGCTCGGCGTGAAGCTGGGCACCGTGCGCAGCCGGATCCACCGCGGCCGGACGGCGCTGCGCGCGTCGCTCGAGCGCTACCGGGCGGCCGACGTGGCCGGAAGCATGCCACCGGTGGCAGAGTTGGTCCCGTGACCGAACGTCGCCGTTTCGAGGTCGTCGCCCCCGACTGGGGGGAGGCGCACCTGACCCCGGAGGCGGTCGTCGCGTACGCCGACGACGAGCTGGCAGCAGGGCCCCACGAACGGGCGACCCGCCATCTGGGGCGGTGCCCGGACTGCGCCGCCGACGTCCTCGACCAGCGTCGCGCCCGCACGGCCCTGCGGGGCGCGGACTGCCCGTCGCTGCCGTCGTCGCTGATGTCCTCGCTCTGCGCGATCCCGCAGAACACCGAGCTGCCCCCGCCGCCCGCCGGCCTCTCCGTGGACGAGCACGGCGAGTTCGTCGCGCTGCAGCGTCCCGCCCGGTCGGCACGCCGGACCCGCCGGATGCGCCTCGGCGCCGGTGCGGCGGTCTCCGGCCTCGCCATCGGTGCGCTGGCGTTCGGTGTGCCCGCCTCCGGCAGCCTGGCGGGGCCCGGGGCCGGACCGGCCGCACCGGGTGGCGTCGACGCCGTCCCGGTGGCGCGCTTCGCCACGAACCCGACCCCGGCACCGGCGCCGTCGCAGACCCCGGCCCCCGGCCCGTCGCGGACGATGCTCAACGCCGGCCTGCCGACCGACGGGCGCTGACCTCTCCACCGCTTCACAACGCGGACTTCACCGATCCCGGTGCAGAGTGTCCTGGTGCACGGTTCGATGTCCCCGCGGTCCATCGGGCGATGACCGACGACCGGGAGACCCCCGACGACGCCGCGTCCGGCGACGTGCCCGCCGCGGCGAACGGGAACGGCTCCGCACCGGGCGAACCGCCCCGCCTCGGCCCCCGGCCACTCGAGCGGCCCGCGGCCGATCCGTCCGACCGCGCGGCGTTCGGGCGACCGGACGGCGTGCGCTCGTCGTTCGCGCCACCGAAGGAGCGCGGCGGATCCCGCTCGTCGCTCGCGACCTCCCCACCCCCGACGGCGGCCGTCGCCCGCGCGTTCGGCCGCCCGGACGACGGGGCCGCCGGCCTGCAGCGGACCCCCGGCCGCAACGGCCACGGCCCCTCGGAGAACGGTGACGGCAGCGACCCGGCCGACCCGCTCTGGCCCGGTGGCACGACCGACGACCCGTGGCGCAGCCCGGAGAGCCCGGTCACCGGCGTCGCACCGGCCGAGACCGGGGACGAGCCGGAACCGGAGCGCCCGCGCGGGCCCCGGCTGAGCGTGCGCGAGGTGCTGTTCGGCGGTCGTGTCGATCCGAAGGCGCTGGCGATCCTCGGCGTGATCGCGCTGCTCGTCGGTGCCGTCGGCGGGCTCGTCGGGCACTGGACGGCGGTCGGTGCGGACGGGCTCACCGAGCCCGGCGCGACGCTCGCGTCCACCGAGGACTCGAAGGAGCGCCCGCCCGGCTCGGTGCCGGACCTGGCGAAGCGGCTGCTGCCGTCGGTGGTCTCGCTGGAGACGACGGTCGGGCAGGAGGCCGGGACCGGGTCCGGGGTGTTGATCGACCCGCAGGGCTATGTGCTGACCAACAACCACGTCGTCGCGCCGGCGGTCGGTCCGTCGCGCGGCACGATCGAGGCCGTGTTCTCCGACGGGTCGCGCGTGCCGGCGCAGGTCGTCGGCGCCGACCCGATGACCGACCTCGCCGTCGTGAAGGTGCCGGTGGTGAACCCGACGGTCGCGCCGATCGGGCGTTCCGGGGACCTCGCCGTCGGCGACGGGGTGATGGCGATCGGGTCGCCGCTCGGGCTGGCCGGAACGGTCACCGTCGGGATCGTCAGCGCCGTGAACCGGCCGGTGCGCCTCGACCCGGAGGGCAGCGCGGGGGACGCGGTGATCGATGCCGTGCAGACCGACGCCGCGATCAACCCCGGCAACTCCGGCGGGCCGCTGGTGGACTCGACCGGCGCCGTCGTCGGCATCAACACGGCGATCCGCTCGCTGGGCGCCGAGCAGGGTGGCGGCAGCCAGGGCGGCTCGATCGGTCTCGGTTTCGCGATCCCGATCGACGACGCCCGCGGCATCGCCGAGGAGCTGATCCGGACCGGGAAGGTCGCGCACGCCGACCTCGGTGTCAACGCCCGGTCGGTGACCGACGGCGCGACCGACGGCGCCCAGATCCAGAACGTCGTCGCCGGTGGTCCGGCGGCCGCGGCCGGGATCCTCGACGGCGACGTCGTCGTCCGCGTCGCCGGGCGCCACATCGCGGGTGCGGACGAGCTCGTCGTCGCCGTGCGCGAGCACGAGCCCGGCGAACCGGTGCCGGTCGAGGTGGTCCGGCAGGGTCGCCCGCTGACCGTGACGGCGACCCTCGGCACCAAGTGAGGGGCCGTGCTGCGTAACCTGGCCGTGTGTTCGAGAACGTCGGCTGGGCCGAGATCCTCGTACTCGTCGTGGCGGGCCTGTTCATCCTCGGCCCCGAACGGCTACCGGAAGCTGCCCGCTGGCTGGGCAGCGCCATCAAACAGGTGCGGGACTACGCCACCGGCGCCCGCGACCACCTGCGCAAGGAGCTCGGTCCGGAGTTCGACCAGCTCCAGCAGCCGCTGAACGACCTGCGCGGCCTGCGGGACTTCAACCCGAAGCGGGCGATCACCCGCACGCTGTTCTCCGACGACGAGCCGGTCAAGCCGAACGGCTACGCCACGACCGCGAACGGGACCCCGGCGTCGGTGACCCCGCCCGCCCCGAACGGCGCGGCACCGCAGAAGCCGCTCGGATCGAACGAGCGGCCCCCGATCGACCCCGACGCGACCTGATCGCGTTCCGGACGCTCAGCCGAGCAGGGGTGGCCGGCGGGTGTGGTGGTCGGTGGCCTGCTGGTAGGCGTGCCCCGCGGCCAGCACGGTCGCGTCCGACCACCGCGGCCCGACGATCTGCAGGCCGACCGGCAGTCCCTCCGACGTGAACCCGCACGGGATGCTCGCGGCGGGCTGCTGGGTCATGTTGAACGGGTACGTGAACGGCGTCCAGGACATCCACCGCGGGTGGTGCCAGCCCTCCGGCACCTCCAGCCCGCCGGGGAACGCCGTGATCGGCAGCGCCGGCGTGAGCAGCAGGTCGTACTCGTCGTGGAAGCGCCCCATCAGCGTGCCGAGCTCGTTGCGGACGGCCATCGCGCCCAGGTAGTCGAGCGCGCTCGTCGTGGCGCCCTGCTCGGCGATCGCGACGAGCGACGGGTCCATCCGGGACCGCGCCTCGGCGTCCAGCGGCTCCAACGACTTCGCCGCCGCCGCGTACCAGAGCGTCGAGAAGGGGTCGATCGGGTCGTCGAAGCCCGGGTCGGCCCGCTCGACGGTCGCGCCGAGCCGGGTGAACACCTCGACGGCGTCCGCGACGAGCTCGGCGACCTCCCGGTCCACGTTCGCGAACCCGAGCGTCGGGCTGAACGCGATCCGCAGGCCCGCCGCGCCGCCGGCGAGCCGGGAGACGGCGGACTCGCGCGGCACGTCGGCCACCCACGGGTCCCGCGTGTCCGGCTGCGAGACGACGTCGAGCAGCAGGGCGGCGTCGTCGACGGTCCGGGTCATCGGCCCGACGTGCGCGAGCGTGCCGAACGCGCTGCCCGGCCAGTGCGCGATCCGCCCGTAGGTCGGCTTGTGCGCGACCGTGCCGGTGAACGCGGCCGGGATCCGGACCGAGCCGCCCGCGTCGGTGCCCAGCGACAGCTGTCCCATGCCGAGCCCGACGGCCGCGGCGCTGCCCCCTGACGAGCCGCCCGCCGTCAGCGCCGGGTTCCACGGGTTCGTCGTGACGCCGGTCAGCGGCGAGTCGGTGACGCCCTTCCAGGCCAGCTCCGGCGTCGTGTTCTTGCCGATCAGCACGGCGCCCGCGGCGCGCACCCTGGCGACCGGGGGGCCGTCGACCTCGAACGGGCCGTCCGGGCTCGTGGTCGTCGAGCCGCGGCGGGTCGGCCACCCGATCGTGAGCAGCATGTCCTTGATCGACGTCGGGACGCCGTCGAGCGCCCCGCGCGGCTCGCCGGCCTGCCAGCGCGCCTCGGAGTCCTTCGCCTGCGCCATCGCCGACTCCGCGTCGACCAGGCAGAACGCGTTGACGGCGCCGTCGTGGCGCTCGATCCGGTCCAGCGCGTCCCGGGTGGCCTGCACCGGGGAGATCTCGCCGGAGCGGTAGCCGGCCAGCAGCTCCGTCGCGCTGAGATCCGCCGTGTCCGTCATCAGTGACTCCCGGTGCTGTCTTCGGGGCTCACGAGCTCGTCCCGGTGCTCACGTAGCCGCGTTCCTTGTCCACCACGTTGCGCAGCTCCCGCCCCGCGCGGTAGCGGGTCAGGTTGTCCACGAACAGGTCCACCAGCGTGTCACGCCAGCCCACGATGTCGCCGGACATGTGCGGCGACACGATCACGTTCTCCATCGCCCACAGTGGATCCTCCGACGGCAGCGGCTCGACCTCGAACACGTCCAGCGCCGCGCCGGCGATCGTGCCGTCGGTCAGCGCGGCCACCAGATCGTCCTGCACGACGAGTGGCCCGCGCCCGACGTTGATCACGCGCGCGGTGTGCGGCAGCCGGGCGAGCGTGCCGGCGTGCAGCAGGCCGCGCGTCTGGTCGGTGAGCGGGGCGGCCAGCACGAGGTACTGCGTGTCCGGCAGCAGCCCGTCCAGTGCCTCGAACGCATGCACGCCGTCGCGCGCCGTGCGTCCGACCAGCTCGACGTGCATCCCGGTGCCGCGCAACAGGTCCGTGATCGCGTGCCCGATCGGCCCGCTGCCGACGACGGTCACCCGCCGTCCGGCGACCGGCTCGGTCTCGCGGTGGCGCCAGGTGCGCTCGCGCTGCAGGGACAGCGTGCGCGGCAGGTCCTTCGCGAACGCGAGGATCGCGCCCAGCACCCACTCGGCCATCGGCCGGTCGAACACGCCGCGCGAGTTCGTGAGCACGGCGTCGGACGCGAGCAGCTCCGGGAACGCGACCTTGTCCACGCCCGCGCTGGCGGTGTGCACCCATCGCACGCTCGCCCCCGCGTCCGCGGCGACCCACGCGTCGCGCACGGAGCCGGACAGGAAGTCCCAGGTGAGCAGGACGTCGGAACCGGGGAGGGCCTCGGCCAGCGACGCCGCGTCGTCAGCGAACCGGAGACGTGCGTCACCCGTCTGTGCCTCGAGGCCCGGCGGGTGATCTCCACCGTGCAGGACGGTGATCGTCGGAGCGCCCTGACCTGCGCCGATGGTCAAATGAAGATCCTTATCACGGTGGGCGGGGAGGCGTTGACACGCTAGGAAGCGCCACTATCGTTGTCAACAATCTGCTGCGTTCGGTGCCGGGTGCGCGCGACTCACGAGCGGCGGAGGTCACCCACACATCCCGTACGTTCCCAGGGGGATCTCCCGTGCCCAAGTTGATCAGAATCGAGCTGGAGAAGCGCGGCGTGGCGTGCACGGCCGAGCTCCTCGAGAAGCAGGCGCCGCGCACGTGCGCGGCCGTGTGGGAGGCGCTCGCCGGCGGCCCGATGGGGGGCGACGCGCAGCACGCCAAGTACGCGCGCAACGAGGTCTACACGATCGTGCCGCGGTTCGGCCCGCGCATCGGGCAGGAGAACCCGACGGTCACGCCGATCCCCGGCGACGTCTGCTACTTCGACTTCCACGGCGGCATGCTCGACGCCGCGTTCAAGGACGACCAGGGCATCGACGCCGACGCGGGCGGGATCGACCTGGCGATCTTCTACGGGCGCAACAACCTCCTGCTCAACGGCGACGTGGGCTGGGTGCCCGGCAACGTGTGGGCGTCCATCACCGAGGGGCTCGACGCGATCGCGACGGCCTGCCACGACGTGTGGCGGTCCGGGAGCGTCGGCGAGCGTCTCGTGTACTCCCGGCTCGAGGGCTGATGCCCGCCGAGCTGTCCGTCGGTCTCGCGCAGGAGGCGGCGGCTGCTCCCGGCCCGTCCGACGACCCGCCCGGCATCGGGATGATCGCGCCGTTCGACTTCGCGCTCGACCGCGAGCTGTGGCGCTGGGCGCCGGACGACGTGTCGCTGTACCTGACCCGGATGCCGTACCTGACGACGCCGATGACGGTGGACATGGCCGTCGCGATCGCCGACCGCAGGCCGGTCCGGCGGGCCACCCGCGACGTGCTCACGCCGCGCCCCGGCGTGGTCAGCTACGCCTGCACGTCCGGCAGCTTCGTGGCGGGTGCCGCGGCCGAGTACGTGCTGCACCGCACGATCCTGGACGCCGGCGCACCCAAGGCGTCGACGACGAGCGGTGCGCTCGTGGAGGCGCTCGCCGTCCTGGGCGTCGAGCGGCTGGCGATCGCGACGCCGTACATCCCGGCCGTGACCGAGCGGCTCGTGACGTTCCTGGCGGAGCACCGCGTCCAGACCGTCGCGAGCGAGGGGCTCGGGCTGATCGGCAACATCTGGCGCACGACGTACGCCCAGGTCGTCGACATCGTGAGGCAGGTGGACCGCCCGGAGGCGCAGGCGCTGTTCATCAGCTGCACGAACCTGCCGACCTACGACGTGATCGAGCCGCTGGAGCAGGCGCTCGGCAAGCCGGTGCTGACGGCGAACCAGGTCACGATGTGGGACGCCTGCCGCAAGATCGACCGTGCCGCTGTCGGCGGCGGCCGGTTGCTCGCGTCGTGGAAGCCGGGTGATCCGCAGACTTGCCTCCCGGCGGAATCCGTAGGATTGTCGACAATATGAGTACGACGGTCGGCATCCTGTACCCCGGATACTCCGCCGAGGACGACTACCCCCGCGCCGAGAAGCTGCTGACGGACTCGTCGCGGCTCGCGCTGGTGCACACCGAGATGCGCGAGGACGCCCACCGGGTCGACGCGCTGCTCGACATCGGCGGTGACGACGTGCTGGGCGCCGGCGCGCGCTCGCTCGCGTCGGAAGGGCTCGACTCGATCGTCTGGGCCTGCACGTCGGGCAGCTTCGTGTTCGGCGTCTCCGGAGCGCGGGACCAGGTCGCGCGGCTGCAGAAGGTCGCCGGGGTGCCCGCGTCGAGCACGTCGTTCGCGTTCGTCGACGCGTGCCGGGCGCTCGGGGTGTCCTCGGTGGCCGTCGGGGCGACGTACCCGCCGGACGTCGCCGGCCGGTTCGTGCAGTTCCTGACCCACCACGACATCTCGGTGCTGACCATGTCGGCGCGCGACATCATCACGGCGGCCGAGGTCGGGACGCTGCCCGGCGACGTGGTGCTGGACTTCGCGGAGGCGGTGTCCGGGGACGCGCAGGACGCCGAGGCGATCCTGTTGCCGGACACGGCGTTGCACACCGTCGACGTGCTGGACGCGCTGGAGGAGCGGGTCGGGAAGCCGGTGCTGACAGCCAACCAGGTCAGCATCTGGCAGGGGCTGCGGCTGGCCGGATCGGACGTGCATCGCGACGGCCTCGGAACCCTTTTCCGGAAGGGCTGAGCCGCGATGGGTCTCGAGATGAGCGAGCTCGAGCCGGTCAGCAGACGCTCCACCGCGGAGATCGTCGCGGACCGGATCCGGACGGCGATCATGCGCGGCACGTTCGGACCGGGCACGCAGCTCGGCGAGGTGGACCTCGCCGCGCGGCTCGGCGTCAGCCGCGGGCCGCTGCGCGAGGCGATGCAACGGCTCGTCGCGGAGGGCCTGCTGCGCAGCGAGCGGCACCGCGGGCTGTTCGTGCGCGAGCTGGGCGCCGACGACGTGCGGGACGTCTACATCGCCCGCACGGCCGTGGAGCGGGCCGCGGCGCTGCTCGTCGTCGCGGGGGACCGGTCCGCGGCGGCGCGGCGCCTCACCGGAGCGCTGGCCGCGATGGAGGCGGCGGCCCGGGCCGGCGACCCGGTCGCGCTGGCCGACGCCGACCACGACTTCCACGCCGAGCTCGTCGCGGCCTCCGGGAGCCCGCGCCTGCGCCGGATGACCGACGGCCTGCTCGTCGAGACCCGGATGTGCCTGGCGGCGCTGCAGGACACCGGGCCGCCCGCACCGGACCTCGTCGACGAGCACCGGGTGCTGCGCGACGCCGTCCGCGACGGGGACACGGAGCGGCTCCTCACGCGCCTGGAGGCGCACATGAACGACGCCGTGACGCGGATCCTGGCGGCGATGCCGGACGTCGTTCCCGCCCCCGGCTGACGCCGCGCACCTCGCCTGGCGCCCGCGCGCCCGTGTCGGCGTGTCGCACCCCGTGTCGGCGTGCCGCACCCGTTGCAGCCGGTGCGACACGCCGGGCGCGGGTGCGGCACGACGGATCGGGTGCGCGGCGGGGTGTGACGCTTGACCGGTCCGGGGCACCCGCGGGGGCGCGCGCCGTAGCGTCGCGGCACGTGGACGGCGTGCTCGAGGGGTTCCTGGTCATCGGGATCGTCGTCGCCGTCGGGTACGGGGTCGGACGGGCCGGGGTGCTCGGTCCGCACGCGACGCGGGTGCTGTCCCGGACGGCGTTCTTCGTCGCCACGCCCGCGCTGCTGTTCACGACGCTGGCGCGCACCGACATCGGCGCCGTGTTCTCGTCGAACCTGCTGGTCACGGCCGTGACCAGCTCGCTGGCCTGCCTGCTCTACGTGCCGTTCGCTCTGTTGCGACGGCGTCCGGCAGGCGAGGTGGCGGTCGGCGCGATGGCCTCCGGCTACGTCAACGCCGGCAACCTCGGCCTGCCGATCGCCGTCTACGTGATCGGGGACGCGGCGGCCGTCGCACCGATCCTGCTGTTCCAGCTCGCCGTGCTGACGCCGGTGTTCACGACGCTGCTCGACGTGCTGCCGGACCGGGACTCGGCCGGGGAACGCCCGTCCTGGATACGCACGCTGACCGCGCCGCTGCGCAACCCGATCGCGATCGCGACGGCGGCCGGTCTGATCGTGTCCGGCACCGGACTGCCGGTCCCGGAGCCGGTCGGCGCCCCGCTGCAGCTGATCGCGGACCTGGCCGTGCCGGGCATGCTGCTCGCGTTCGGGATCTCGCTCAACGGCGCCGCGCGGCCCGGCGCGGGGGAGATCGGCCCGTCGCTGTGGACAGTCGTGGCGATCAAGAACGTCGCGCACCCGGCGCTGGCGTGGGTGGTCGCGGGGCCGGTGCTCGGGCTGACCGGCACGCCGCTGCTGGCCGCCGTCGTGTGCGCCGCGCTCCCGACGGCGCAGAACGTGTTCGGCTACGCCGTGCGCTACGACCGCGGCGTCACGCTCGCCAGGGACGCGGCGCTGACCACCACGATCGTCGGCGTCCCCGCGATGATCGGGGTCGTCGCGCTGGTGTCGTGAGCCGCGAGGGTTGCTCGCCGCGCCACGTCATGCTTCCATCAGGATTGTCGACAACCTGACAATGTCCGACCGCGACCTCCAGGAGCCCCACGACATGGCACAGCTCGCCCCGCAGCTCAAGCAGGCCACCCCGGTCCAGGCCGCCCGAGGCGAGGGCGTCTACCTCTACGACACCGACGGCCGCAGGTACCTCGACTTCACCGCGGGCATCGGCGTCACCTCCACCGGGCACTGCCACCCGAAGGTGGTCGCGGCCGCGCAGGAGCAGGTCGCCACGCTGATCCACGGCCAGTACACGACCGTCATGCACCAGCCGCTGCTCACGCTCGTCGAGAAGATGGGCGAGGTGCTGCCCGACGGCATCGACTCGGTGTTCTTCGTCAACTCCGGTTCCGAGGCCGTCGAGGCGTCCGTGCGGCTGGCCCGCCAGGCCACCGGGCGCTCCACGATCATCGCGTTCGACGGCGGGTTCCACGGCCGCACGATGGGCGCCGCGGCGCTGACCACGTCCGGAGCCAAGATCCGCGCCGGGATCGGCCCGATGATGGGCGGCGTCGCGTTCGCCCCGTTCCCCTACGCGTACCGCTACGGCTGGACCGAGGACCAGGCCGTCGACTTCGCGCTGCGCGAGCTGGACCGGGTCCTGGCCAGCACCGCTCCGGCGTCCGACGTCGCCGCGTTCATCGTCGAGCCGGTGCTCGGGGAGGGCGGGTACGTCCCGACGCCCGCGCGGTTCCTGCAGGGCCTGCGCGAGCGCGCCGACCGGCACGGCATCCTGTTCATCGCCGACGAGGTGCAGACCGGCTACGGCCGCACCGGCCGGTTCTGGGGCCACCAGCACGTCGACGGCCTCACGCCGGACATCATCGTCACGGCGAAGGGCCTGGCCTCCGGCTTCCCGCTGTCCGCGATCGCGGCGCCGAAGGCCCTGATGGAGAAGGCCTGGCCGGGCTCGCAGGGCGGCACCTACGGCGGCAACGCCGTGGCGTGCGCGGCGGCGATCGCGGTGCTGGAGGTCGTGCAGGAGGAGGGCCTCGTCGAGAACGCGCGGGTGCAGGGCGAGAAGCTCGTCGCGGGCGTGCGCGAGGCGGCCGAGGGCATCGGCGCGATCGGCGACATCCGCGGGCGCGGCCTGATGGTCGGCATCGAGTTCGTCGACGCCAACGGGAACCCGGACGGCGCCACCGCGGCGAAGGTGCACGCGGCCGCCGCGGCCCAGGGCCTGCTGCTGCTGACCTGCGGCGTGCAGGGCAACGTCGTGCGCATGATCCCGCCGCTGGTGGTCACGTCCGAGCAGGTCGACGAGGGCCTGGCCCTGTGGACGAAGGCCCTGAACGACGCCCTGAGCTGAGCGCCCCGCGCCCCGCTCCCATCCCACCCGCGCGCGGGGCGGGGCGGGGCGGGAAGGGGCGGGGTTACTTGCGGACCGGCGAGATGTTCAGGCTCATCCCGGCCAGGCCGCGGGCGCGGCTGGTCAGCGAGTCGGCCACGCCGTTCAGGGCCTTGGCGCTCGCGGCGTCCGGGTCGGCGAGCACGATCGGGGTGCCGTCGTCGCCGCACTCCCGGACCTTCGGCTCCAGCGGGATCTGGCCGAGCAGCGGCACGGTCGCGCCGATCGAGCGGGACAGCGAGTCGGCGACGGTCTGACCGCCGCCGGTGCCGAACACGTCCATCCGGGTGCCGTCGGGCATCTCCATCCAGGACATGTTCTCCACGACGCCGGCCAGCCGCTGACGCGTCTGCAGGGCGATCGACCCGGCACGCTCGGCGACCTCGGCGGCCGCCTGCTGCGGCGTCGTCACGACCAGCAGCTCCGCGTTCGGCACGAGCTGCGCGGTGGAAATGGCGATGTCGCCGGTGCCGGGCGGCAGGTCGAGCAGCAGCACGTCCAGGTCGCCCCAGAACACGTCGGCCAGGAACTGCTGCAATGCGCGGTGCAGCATCGGGCCGCGCCAGACGACCGGGGTGTTGCCGTCGGTGAACATGCCGATCGAGATCACCTTCACGCCGTGCGACTGCGGCGGCATGATCATGTTCTCGACCTTCGTCGGCCGGTCGGCCGCGCCGAGCATCCGCGGCACCGAGTGGCCGTAGATGTCCGCGTCGACGACGCCGACCTTCAACCCGCGTTGGGCCATCGCGGCCGCGAGGTTGACCGTCACCGACGACTTGCCGACGCCGCCCTTGCCGGACGCCACGCAGAACACGCGGGTCAGCGACCCGGGCTGGGCGAACGGGATGACCGGCTCCTCGGTGTCGCCGCGCAGGCTCTTCCGCAGCTCGGTGCGCTGCTCGTCGCTCATCACGTCCAGCTCGACCTCGACGCGCGAGACGCCCGGGACCTTCGAGACGGCGTCGGTGACCCGCGAGGTGATCGTCTCGCGCATCGGGCAGCCGGCCACCGTGAGGTAGACGCCCACCTGCGCCAGGCCGTCGGCCGAGACGGCGACGCTCTTGACCATCCCGAGCTCGGTGATCGGCTTGTGGATCTCCGGGTCCTCGACCGCGCCGAGTGCGGCGCGGACACCCTGCTCGACGGTCTCGGTGCTGGTGTTGCCGATGACGGACATGCGCTGCGCTCAGACCTCTCGCCAATGGTGGGTCGCGGGCCGGACGGTGAAGGCCGCATCGCGACACACCCATGCTACGTGGAGGCCGGGAGACTCCGGCGTGTCCGTAGCATCACGACCGTGAGTGAGAGTGTCGACACGCCCCGGACGCGGGATCCGGAACACCGCAGGGTGGTGCCGACGCCGACCGAGATGGCGTCCTGGCGCAGCTTCCTGCGCGCCCACGCGGCGATCACGAAGACGCTCGAGGGCGAGCTGGAGATCGAGCAGCAGCTCTCGCTCGCCGCCTACGACGTGCTCGTCCAGCTCTCCGAGGCCCCGGGCCGTCGCCTGCGGATGACGGAGCTCGCGGACGCCGTGCTGCTGTCCCGCTCCGGCGTGACGCGGCTGGTGGACCGGTTGGAGAAGGTCGGGCTCGTCGCGCGGTCCCGGGTGGCCGACGACGGCCGCGGCGTCGCGGCCGAGCTCACCGAGCAGGGACTGAACCGGCTGCGGACGGCGGCGGTCACCCACCTGCGCGGCATCCGCGTGCACTTCGCCGAACAGCTCGACGAGGACGACCTGGCCGACCTCGAGCGGGTCACCCGGAAGCTGGTCCCCTGAACCGTCCGTCGCCGACGTGGTGGTGGTCGTCCCGGTCGCGGTGGTTGTCCCGTGGCTTGTCGCGGTCCTTCTTCTCCCGCGGCTTGTCCGGACGGCGGCGTTCCGGACGCCGCGACGACGTCGACGACGGGTCGGTGCCGTCGCGTCCGTCGAGCGCGTCCTGGATCTGGACGGACAGCTTCTCCAGCTCCCCGCGCAGGTAGTCGCGGGTCGCCATCTCGCCGACCGCCAGGCGCAGCGCCGCCAGCTCGCGGGCCAGGTACTCGGTGTCGGCCTTCGTCCGCTCCGCGCGACGGCGGTCCTCGTCCAGCGCGATCCGGTCCCGGTCGTCCTGCCGGTTCTGGGCCAGCAGGATCAGCGGCGCCGCGTACGCCGCCTGCGTGGAGAACGCGAGGTTGAGCAGGATGAACGGGTACGGGTCCCACTGGATCCGCCAGGCGATCAGGTTCAGCGCGATCCACACCGCGACGACCACGCTCTGGATGGCCAGGAACCGCCCGGTGCCCAGGAACCGCGCGATCCTCTCGGAGAACCGGGCGAACCCGTCGGGGTCCACCTCGAACCGGCGCCGCGCGACCAGCGGCTGGTCGAGCCGCCTGCCCGGCTGTGCCTCAGGCATCGGCCACCTCCTCCTGACCGACCCCGGCAGCGACCTCGCCGGCGACCTCCGAGGCGACCTCGGGGACGTCCAGCGGTGGATCCTCCTGGTCGCGCCAGCCGGTCGGGAGCAGGTGGTCCAGCACGTCGTCCACGGTGACGGCGCCGAGCAGGTGGTCCTGCGGGTCGACGACCGGGCCTGCGACGAGGTTGTACGTCGCGAAGTAGCGGGTCACCTCGCCGAGCGGCGCGTCCGGGCCGAGCTGCGCCAGCTCGGCGTCGACGATGCCGGCGACCAGCTCGAACGGCGCCGCCCGCAGCAGCTGCTGGGCGTGCACGCAGCCGAGGTAGCGCCCGGTCGGCGTGGCCTGCGGGGGACGGCAGACGAACACCATGCTGGCCAGCGCGGGCGGGATGTCCGGGTTGCGGACCCGGGCGAGCGCCTCGGCGACGGTCGCGTCCGGCGTCAGCACGATCGGTTCCGGGGTCATCAGGCCGCCCGCGGTGTTCCACTCGTACCGCAGCAGCCGTCGCACCGGCTCCGACTCGTCCGGCTCCATGAGCGCCAGCAGCCGCCCGGCCTCCTCGTCCGGCAGCTCGCCGAGCAGGTCCGCCGCGTCGTCCGGGGACATGGCCTCGAGCACGTCGGCGGCCCGCTCGGAGTCCAGGAACCCGAGCAGCACCTGCTGGTCGGACTCGGAGAGCTCCTCGAACACGTCGGCCAGCCGCTCGTCGTCGAGCCCGTCGACGACCTCCTGCTGGCGCTTGCGCGGCAGCTCGGACAGCGCGTTCGCGACGTCGGCCGGGCGCATCGTCCCGAACACGGCGAGCAGCCGGTCGGTGCCCTGCGACTCGCCCAGCGCGAGACCCTGTACCGCGTCCCAGGCGAGTACCTCGACCTGCCCGCGCCGGGACAGCCGCGACCGCCGCGTCCGCACCGCGACCCGGCCGATCACCCAGTCCCGGGACCGGGTCGGCTCGATCCCGGCGTCCGCGACGACGCCCTCGATACCGGAGTCGCGCAGCGTGACCCGGGTGTCCAGCAGCTGGCCCAGCACGAGCGTCTCGTTCGGTCGCTGGTCGAACGACCGCAGGTTCACCGAGCCGCTGGCCAGCGTGACCGCCGCCGAGTCGATGTCCGCGACCCGCAGCATCGGCACGAAGATCCGGCGCCTGCTGGACAGGTCGACCACCAGCCCCAACACCCGCGGCGGGCTCGCGTCCACCCGCAGGGCCACGACGACGTCGCGGACCTTGCCGATGCGCTCGCCGTCGGGCCCGAACACGGCCAGGCCGGCCATGCGCGCGACGAACACCCGGTTGGCGGCCATGCGGGCGAGGGTAGCCCCGGCACCGCGGCCCGGCCTGCTCACCCGCCCGGGGCGATCGTGTCCCGGACGCGGTCGCGCAGCCACCTCCTGGCCGGATCGGTGTGCGTGCGACGGTGCCAGGTCTGCCCGATCCGCACCGGCGGCAACGGCACGGGGGACGGCCACGTCGCGAGGCCGGTGACGGCGAGCGTGCCGACCAGACGGGCGGGCGCCAGGCAGACCAGGTCCGCGTCCGCGGCCAGCGCGCAGGCCGGCACGTACCCGGGGGCGGTGGCGACGACGGTGCGCTCCAGCCCGTGCCGCGCCAGCTCGTCGTCGAGCGGGCCGCGCAGCACCCCGCGCCGGGACGCCGCGACGTGCCGGACGGCGGCGAGGTCCGCCGCGGTCGGGGACGCCGTGGGGGAGCGGTCGCCGACGCGGCGGGCGAACGCGCCGTCGGCCCGGCCGACCACGACCATCGTGTCCCGCAGCAGCGTCTCGTGGTGCAGCTCGTCGGCGCCGGGGGCGTCCGGAGGGGGAGCGCCGATGTCCAGGTCGATGCTGCCGTCGCGCAACGGGTCCGGGGACTCGTCGCCCTCGCCGACGAACCGCAGCCGCACGCCGGGCGCCGCGGTCGTGACGGCCCCCAGCAGCGCGGGGCCCCACGCCTGCACGGCGTCGCCGCTCGTGCGCACGACGAGGACGGCGTCCAGGGACCGTTCGAGCTCGGCGTCCGACGGGGTGCGCTGCGGGGCGAGCACCGCCTGCGCGGCCGCGAGCGCCTCGTGCGCCGGGCCGCGCAGCCGCTCCGCCGCCGGCGTCGGCACCAGCGTCCGGCCGGCCCGGACGAGCAGCGGGTCGCCGGTGACCGTGCGCAGCCGGGACAGGGCGCGGCTGACCGCGGGCGGGGTCAGGTGCAGGCGCCGGGCCGCGCCGGTGACGCTGCCCTCCTGGAGCAGGGCGTCGAGGACCGCCAGCAGGTTGAGGTCCGCCGTGGATTGCACGGTGTGCAACTCTACTTTCAGTACTCGTAACTGTCGCTCAACTCTACCTCCACCTAGCGTCGACGCCATGACATCCACTCTGGACAGCGGCCCGGTACGGGCGGAGATCGCGGCCATGCTGGCGGCCGCCGACGCGCAGGAACCGGAGCTGCACGCGATGCTCGCCGAGGTCGCGCCGGACGGCGGCGTCAGCGAGACCGAGCTGGCACCGCACCTGCGCGACGCGTGGATCAGCGTGCCGCGCGAGGTCGGCGAGCTGCTCGCGATGCTCGTCCGCTCGACCGGCGCGCGGACCGTCGTCGAGTTCGGCACGTCCTTCGGCGTCTCGACCGTCTTCCTCGCGGCGGCGTTGCGGGACAACGGCGGTGGCACCGTGGTCAGCACCGAGATCGAGCGGTCGAAAGCGGACGCCGCGCGGGCGCACCTCACGGCGAGCGGGCTGTCCGACCTCGCCGAGATCCGGGTCGGCGACGCGCTGGAGACGCTGCGCGATCTGCCGTCGGACGTCGACCTGCTGCTGCTCGACGGGTGGAGCGAGCTCTATCTGCCCGTGCTCTCGGTGGTCGAACCGCGGCTGCGGGCCGGCGCGCTCGTCGTCGCCGACGACACGTCGTTGTTCCCGGACACGCTCGCCGCCTACCTGGCGCACGTCCGCGACGGCGGCGGGTACCGCTCGGTGGCGCTCGGCGTCGGCGACGGGGTGGAGCTCTCGATCCGCGGTTAGGGTCGGCGGCCGTGACCGCGCTGCGCTACGACGTCGTCGACGTCTTCACCGACCGCCCGTACGCCGGGAACCCGCTGGCCGTCGTGCACGGCGCGCAGGACCTGTCGACGGAGCAGATGCAGGCGATCGCGCGGGAGTTCGACCTGTCCGAGACGACGTTCGTGCTGCCCCCGACCGACACCGGTGCCGACTACCGCGTGCGGATCTTCACCCCGGCCGTGGAGCTGCCGTTCGCCGGCCACCCGAGCGTCGGGACGGCGTGGGTGCTGGCCCGCGACGGCGTGATCGCGCACGGCGACCGGGTCCAGGAGTGCGGAGCAGGGCTGCTGCCGGTCCGGGTCGACGGCGACGGCGCGCGGATCGCGGGCGGCGCGCCGACCGTGGGGGAGGACGCGGACGCAGGCGCGGTCGCCGCCGCCGTCGGCCTGACCCTCGACGACGTGGACGGCGCCGCCGCCCCCGGGTTCGCCTGCGCCGGGGTGGACTACCTGTTCCTGCTGGTCCGGCCGGACGCGGTGGCGCGTGCGGTACCGGACGCGGCGGCGATCCTGGCGCTGGCGCCCGCCGCGACCGGGCTGATGATCGGCTCGGTCGACGCGGACGTGGCCCGGGTGCACGCGCGCACGTTCGCGCCAGGCTCCGGGGTGGACGAGGACCCGGCGACCGGCTCCGCCGCCGTCGCACTCGGGGTGTTCCTGGCCGATCGCGGGCTGACCCCTCCGGAGGGTGAGCACGCGTTCACGGTCTCCCAGGGGACCGAGATCGGTCGCCCGTCGACGCTGTACGCGACCGTCACCAGCTCCGCGGGCGCCGCCGTGTCCACGACCGTCGCCGGTGGGGTGGCCGCCGTCGCACGCGGGGAGCTGGTCGCCGTCCCAGCCGGGTGACCCGTCGGTAACCCGATCCCGACCTCCCGTGGGTGAGAAACCAATCACCCGTGGGCGCGGAGCCGCGCTCGTCGTGCCAGCATCAGCGCGATGCCAGCGCCCGCTCCGGAGCGGGCGAGACGATCTCGACGAGGAGTCCACCAGTGAGCCGCACCCTCCGCGCCCGCCGGTCCTGCCTGGCCGTGCCCGGCTCCAGCCAGAAGTTCATCGACAAGGCCCGCGGCCTGCCCGCGGACCAGGTCTTCCTGGACCTCGAGGACGCCTGCGCCCCGCTGGCCAAGCCGGACGCGCGCAAGACGATCGTCGCGGCGCTGAACGAGGGCGGCTGGGGCGAGAAGGTCCGGGTCGTGCGCGTCAACGACTGGACCACCGAGTGGACCTACCGGGACGTCACCGAGGTCGTCGAGGGCGCGGGCGAGAACCTGGACGCGATCATGCTGCCGAAGGTGCAGACGCCGGAGCAGGTCGTCGCGCTGGACCTGCTGATGACCCAGATCGAGAAGACGCTGGGCTACGAGGTCGGGAAGATCGGCATCGAGGCGCAGATCGAGAACGCGCTGGGCCTGACGAACGTGAACGCGATCGCCACCGCGTCCCCTCGCGTCGAGACGATCATCTTCGGACCGGCCGACTTCATGGCCTCGATCAACATGAAGTCGCTGGTCGTGGGCGAGCAGCCCCCGGGATACGACGTCGGCGACGCCTACCACCACATCCTGATGTCGATCCTGATGGCCGCCCGCGCGCACGACAAGCAGGCCATCGACGGCCCGTTCCTGCAGATCCGCGACGTCGAGGCGTTCCAGCGGGTGGCCGGACGCTCGGCCGCTCTCGGCTTCGACGGCAAGTGGGTGCTGCACCCCGGCCAGATCGACGCCGCGAACGAGACGTTCAGCCCGTCCCAGGAGGACTACGACCACGCCGAGAACATCCTCGACGCGTACGAGTACTTCACGTCCGAGGCCGGCGGCAGGAAGGGCTCGGCCATGCTGGGCGACGAGATGATCGACGAGGCCAGCCGCAAGATGGCACTCGTCATCTCCGGCAAGGGCCGTGCGGCCGGAATGCAGCGTGGCGACAAGTGGACCCCGCCGGAGGCGTGAGCCCCGCGCGCCGAGATGCGGCCCAGCGGGCCGGAACGATCACCGGACCCCCGCTGAGCTGCATCTCGGCGCTCCCGCCCAGGGCCGCCCGGCGTCGGAGCCGGGGTGACCTGACCGAGTGGCTGGTGTCACGCCACGAGCTACCGGTGAGTACGTTCACAGCACGAGCGCTAGGTATGCCACGCAGGGGATACTCACGCGCAGCCCAGCGCCGGGTCGGTCCCGGCGGCACTCGACGTCAGCCAGGGAGGAACCACACATGGCCCGGCTCGCCCAGACCGCCGGTCTGACCGACATCCAGACCGAGATCCTCGACACCGTCCGCCAGTTCGTGGACAAGGAGATCATCCCGCACGCCACGGCGCTGGAGCACGAGGACGCCTACCCGCAGGACATCGTGGACGGGATGAAGGAGATGGGGCTGTTCGGCCTCACCATCCCGGAGGAGTACGGCGGGCTCGGCGAGTCGCTGCTGACCTACGCGCTCGTCGTCGAGCAGATCGCGCGCGGCTGGATGAGCGTCTCCGGCGTGATCAACACCCACTTCATCGTGGCCTACATGCTCATGCACCACGGCACGGACGCGCAGAAGCAGCGCTACCTGCCACAGATGGCCACCGGTGAGTGCCGCGGCTCCTTCTCGATGTCCGAGCCGGACCTGGGCTCCGACGTCGCGGCGATCAAGACCAAGGCCGTGCAGGACGGCGACGACTTCGTCATCGACGGCGCGAAGATGTGGCTGACGAACGGCGGGACGTCGACGCTGACCGCTGCGCTGGTGAAGACGGACGAGGGCGCCGAGAAGCCGTACCAGAACCTCACCACGTTCCTGGTCGAGAAGCCGGTCGGCTACGGCGAGGTCGCGCCCGGCCTGATCGTGCCCGGCAAGATCGACAAGATGGGCTACAAGGGCGTCGACACCACCGAGATGGTGTTCAAGGGGCACAAGGTCTCCGGTGACCAGATCCTCGGCGGGAAGCGCGGCGGCGGGTTCTCGCAGATGATGGACGGCGTCGAGGTCGGCCGCGTGAACGTGGCCGCGCGCGCCTGCGGGATCATGATCCGCGCGTTCGAGCTGGCCGCGGAGTACGCCCAGCAGCGGTCCACGTTCGGCAAGCCGATCGCCCAGCACCAGGCCATCGCGTTCAAGCTGGCCGAGATGGGGACGAAGGTCGAGGCCGCGCACCACATGATGGTCAACGCGGCCCGGCTGAAGGACCGGGGCGAGCGCAACGACGTCGAGGCCGGTATGGCGAAGTACCTGGCCAGCGAGTACTGCGCCGAGGTCACGCAGGAGTCGTTCCGGATCCACGGCGGCTACGGCTACTCGAAGGAGTACGAGATCGAGCGCCTCATGCGCGAGGCGCCGTTCCTGCTCATCGGCGAGGGCACGTCGGAGATCCAGAAGACGATCATCTCGCGCGGCCTGCTCCGGGACTACAAGCTGCGCTGACGTGTACTCGTAGAGTGCCCGATCCGGGCGCTACGATGCCCCGACCCTCACCGGCCCGGTGGCGTGCCCCACCGGCGGGCACGTCCGCCGGGCCGGAGACGTTGTACGGGGCAGGAACCCGACATCACGGGAACCCGAGAGGAAAGCGGAGGACGCCATGACGACACCCTTCGGCGGACCTGCGCGCACCGCGCCGGGACTGCCCCAGCTGCCGACCCCGCCGACCGGATGGCCGATCGGCTCCTACGCGACCTACGCCGAGGCGCAGCGGGCCGTCGACCACCTCGCCGACTCCGACTTCCCGGTCCGCGACGTGACGATCGTGGGCGTGGACCTCATGCTCGTCGAGCGCGTGATCGGCCGGCTGAGCTGGGGACGGGTCCTCGGCTCCGCGGCGCTGTCCGGCGCGTGGCTCGGTCTGTTCGTGGGCATGCTGCTGTTCCTGTTCACACCGGGCAGCGGGATCGGCCCCTTCCTGGTCGGCCTGATCAGCGGTGCCGTGTTCGCGATGGTGTTCGCGGCCGTCGGGTACGGCGCGAGCCGCGGACGCCGGGACTTCCAGACGGCCAGCCAGATGGTCGCCGGTCGCTACGACGTGCTGTGCGAACCGCGCAACGCCGAGCAGGCCCGGGAGATGCTGGCCCGCCTGGCGATGGGCACGTCACCGAACACCTGAGCCGGACACCCGACCGCACGCGCGGACCGTCACCCGACGATCCCGGACGACCCGGGCGCGCCGCTACCGGTGACCGGAGGTGATGGGCGAGGATGCCTCGCGTGAACGACGCCGGCGCCACCGAACCGATCCGCCCGGCCAACGTGCACCGGGCCTACGGGCGCGGCGCCGCGGGGTTCGACGGCTTCGTGAAGTCGATCCCCGGCTACCACAACCACCTGCGGATGTCGACGACGCGGATGGGCCTGACCGGCGGGTCCCGGTTGCGTCTGCTCGACCTCGGCTGCGGGACCGGCGCGTCGACCGCGGCCCTGCTGGACGCGGCGCCCGGGGCCGAGGTCGTCGCGGTGGACGCGTCGCCGGACATGCTCTCGGTGGCCCGCCGGAAGAACTGGCCGCCGCGGGTGAGCTTCGTGCAGTCCCGCCTGGAGACCCTGTCCGAGGCGGGCGTCGAGGGGCCCTTCGACGGCATCTTCGCCGCCTACCTGGTCTCGAACCTCCCGGACGCCGAGATCGGCCTGCGGCGGATCCTGTCGCTGCTGCGCCCCGGCGCGCCGCTCGCGATCCACGACTACGCCGTCGCCGGCCGGCTCACCAGCCGGGTCCGCTGGGCCCTGGCGTCGTGGGGGTATCTGATCCCGATGTCGCGCTTCCGGCTGGGATCCGCCGACCTGCTCCGCTACCGCACCCACCGGGTGCGGACGGCCGACGGCGTGGAGTCGATGACCCACCGGATGCAGCGGGCCGGGTTCGAGGACGTGCGGGTCCAGACGGTGCCGGGCTGGCAGCAGCACGTCGTCTACACGTTCCTGGGACGGCGGCCCGACGAGCCGGACGTGGTCGGGCAGCGTCAGGCGGCCCGTGCGGCCGCCGCGGCCGCGGACCCGGAACGGGAGCCCGACGTGCCGGCCCCCGACGTCGAGGACGCGCCGGGCCCGGAGGACGCGGGCGGTCCGGAGGACGCCGGTTACGCTGGCGACGCCCCCTCGGCGGTCCCGCCCGCGGCGCCCTCCGGTGGGCGACCGACCGGACGGTTCGCGATCGCGGGCACCGACCGGACTCCCGAGCCCGCCGCCGACGACGAGCCGGGTGCCGATACCGGCGAGAGCCTCGGCGACGCCGACATCGACACGCCGCCGGAGGGCAACCCTCCGGTGCGGGGCTGACGCGCCGGAGCTACAACCAGCCGTTGCGCCGGAAGTTCCGGTACAGCACCCCGCAGACGACGGCGATCACGAGCAGGACCATCGGGTAGCCGAAGTTCCAGTGCAGCTCCGGCATGTTGTCGAAGTTCATGCCGTAGACCCCGGCGACCATCGTCGGCACCGAGATCAGGCCGGCGTACGCGGTGATCTTCCGCATGTCGTTGTTCTGACGCATGCTGATCTTCGCCAGCACGGCGTCGACGAGCGTGGTGAGCAGCTCGTTGAACCCGGCCACCTGCTCGGCGACGCCGCCGAGGTGGTCGTCGACGTCGCGGAAGTAGGACCGCACGTCGTGCGGGATGAGCGAGCTGTAGCCCTCGGACAGCTTGCGCATCGGGCCGACGAGCGGCATCACCGCTCGTCGCAGATCCAGGATCTCGCGCTTCATCACGTAGATCTGCTCGGGGTTCATCGTCGAGCGCGGCGAGAACACCTCGGCCTCGATCTCGTCGATGTCGTCCTCGATCTGGCCGGCGACCTCGGTGTAGCTGTCCACCACGTGGTCGGCGATCGCGTGCAGCACGGCGGCCGGGCCGAGTGCGAGCTGCTCCGGGTCGTCCTCGAGCTTGCGGCGCACCTCGCGCAGCCCGGAGTGGCGCCCGTGCCGGACGGTGACCACGAAGTCCCGGCCGAGGAACGCCATCACCTCGCCGGTCTCGACGATCTCGTTCGCCGCCGTCGGGTCCTTGTGCCCGACGTAGCGGACCGTCTTGAGCACCATGAACAGCGTCTCGTCGTAGCGCTCGAGCTTGGGGCGGTTGTGCGCGTGCACGGCGTCCTCGACGGCGAGCTCGTGCAGCCCGTACGTCTCGGCGACGCCGGTGATCTGCTCCTCGTCCGGCTCGTGCAGACCGATCCAGACGAAGCCGTCCTTGCGCTCGCGGACCTCGGCGATCGCCTCGTCGTGGCTCCAGCGGCCGGGCAGGCGGGCCCCGTCGACGTAGACCGCGCAGTCGACGACGTAGGCCGACAGCGGCACGCGCAGCTTCGGAGGGTGGACCCCGGAGGCCCGGCCGGAGCGACGACCGAGATGCCCGGCGGAACGGATGGCGGGACGCAGGCGGGACAGCGGCGGCACGGCAGGACCTCCTTGCCGGGGGCGGGAGCGCGGTCGCCGTCGACGAGGCGGCCGCGGATGTTCGGTCGATGCCTCCCTGCCCGGACGGCCGGGTCTACCGGATGCCGGCGCGTGTGCGCGGGAGGCGGGTCGTACTGCTATCCGGTGTTCGCGACACCGCTCTCACCTCCCGGGTCCGTCTCGGTGTGCCGTGTGATCCATCGTTCCGCGTGCCGCCGGTGTGACAAGTGCCGCGCCGACGCCAGCGGGGACCGCCGGATAGATTACCCCCGCAACGCAGGCGAGACCCGATGGAGGCGTGGACGGTGCAGTTCGGTCGCTATTACGAGGAGTTCGAGGTCGGTGCGGTCTACAAGCACTGGCCCGGCAAAACGGTCACCGAGTACGACGACCACCTGTTCTGCCTCCTGACCATGAACCACCACCCGCTCCACATGGACGCGAACTACGCCGAGGAGACGACCGACTTCAAGCGCAACGTCGTCGTCGGCAACTACATCTACTCGCTGCTGCTCGGCATGTCGGTCCCCGACGTGTCCGGCAAGGCGATCGCGAACCTCGAGGTGGAGTCGCTCAGGCACACGAAGCCGACGTTCCACGGCGACACCATCTACGGCGAGACCGAGGTCCTGGACAAGACGGAGTCGAAGTCCAAGGACGACCGCGGCGTCGTGTACGTGGAGACCCGCGGCTACAAGCAGGACGGCACGGTCGTCTGCACGTTCCGCCGCAAGGTGATGGTGCCGAAGACGGTGTACGGCGACACCCGCGGCGGCGAGCAGCCGGGCCGTCCGGAGCCGCAGGTCTGACGTCTCAGGAGCGGGGCAGCACGCCCCACCCGTCGAGCGTCTCGGCCAGCAGCGGGACGAGCGGCAGGGCGGCGAATGCGGCGGCGTCCACGAAGCGGGCGTCGTCCGCGTCGTCGCCCGCCCGCAGTCCTTCCTCGTCGGCCGGGTCGTCGAGCGTGCACAGGTAGTCCGCGATCCGGTACGGCCCGCGGTCGACGACGCCGACGAGTCGCCCCGGCCGGACGCTCAGCCCGGTCTCCTCGGCCATCTCCCGGACGACGGCCGCGTGGTCGTCCTCGCCCGGTTCCACCCGGCCACCGGGCACCGACCACAGCCCGCGACCCGGCTCGTTGGCCCTGCGGATCAGCAGCAGGCGGCCCCGGTGGTCGAACACGAGCCCGCCGACGCAGGGCACGAGCGGGATTTCACCCGATCCGGTCGCACTACGGTCGGTCATCGGCGGAGCGTACGACCTGGACCGCCGGACGACCGCCGCACCGGACGTCGAAGATCATCCGATCGGCCTCGTGATCGTGCCCGACATGGGGCGAACGGGTGACGCATGGAGGTCGCGTCGTCGCCGAGGGTCTTCGCGATAGCAACCGAAATACCCCACATCGGCGTCGTGTCGGCTACCGTGGGTCAGCGAGGGTGTTCTGTATGCTGCCCGCGTGCCGGTGTCGGTCCGCCACCGTGGTCCGGTACCAATGAACGGGCAGTTCCCTACGGGCCAGAACGGGTGGGCGGTTTACGTGAAGAGGGTCTTGACTCTCGTCGGGGTGGCACTCGTCTTGTTCCTGATCATCACCAATCCCGGTGGTGCCTCGTCGTCGGTGCAGAACATCGGCAACATCCTGTACGACGCCGCGCAGTCGGTCTCCACCTTCTTCACCAACCTCGTCTGACCGTGCTCGCGCCCCGGGAGATCGACGAGTACCTGCTCCCGACGGAGCGACGAGTCATCCGGGTGCGCCAGCACTGGGCCGTCATGGCCAAGCACATCTGGCAGACGGCCCTGTTCGTCCTCGTGATGGTGCTGGTCGAGTCGCTGCTCGACGGGCGGGTACCGGCCGATGCGGACATCATCGTCGACAACGTCACGTTCTACCTGGCGCTGGTCGCCGTCCTGCGGTTCACGGCCAACACGATCCTGTGGTGGATCGAGCGCATCGTCGTGACCGACAAGCGCGTCATGATCGCCCAGGGCATCGTCGTGCACAACGTCGGCATGATGCCGCTGGGCAAGGTCACGGACCTCACGTTCCGGCGCACGCTGTCCGGCCGCATGCTCGGCTACGGGACGATGGTCGTCGAGTCGGCCGGTCAGATCCAGGCGCTGAACCAGATCGACTACATGCCCCGCCCCGAGGAGATCTACGAGGCGCTCTCCGAGCTGGTCTTCGGGGAGAAGGGCAAGACCCGCGCCACCGGCATGCTGGCCAAACCGCGCTGGCGCCGGTAGCCCGCCGAGCGGCGCACTAGGGTCGTCCGGGTGGCCCGGATCGACCTGCACACCCACTCGACCACCTCGGACGGCACCGACAGCCCGGCCGACCTCGTCCGGACCGCCGCCGCGGCGGGTCTCGACGCCGTCGCCATCACCGACCACGACACGACGGCGGGCTGGGGCGAGGCGCAGGACGCCTGCCCGCCCGGGATGCGGCTGGTCCGGGGCGCCGAGTTCTCCTGCGTGAGCCCGACCGGGCGCGAGGGGGAGCCGCCCTGCTCGGTGCACCTGCTCGGGTACCTGTTCGACCCGGGGCACGAGGCGATCGTCGCGGAGCAGGCCCGACGGCGGGAGGCGCGCGTCGCCCGCCTGGAGACGATGATCGAGCGGATGGCCGCCGACGGCTACCCGGTCGACGTGCCGACCGTGTTCGCCCACCTGCCGGAGGGTGGCAGTGCGGGGAGGCCGCACCTCGGCCGTGCGCTCGTGTCGGCCGGCGTGGTCGGGTCCGTCGGGGAGGCGTTCGCGACGGTGCTCAGCCCGGCGAGCCCGTACTACGTCCGCAGCTCGAACACGCCGGTCGAGACGGCGATCGAGATGATCCGCGCGGCGGGCGGCGTGGCCGTGTTCGCGCACTCGCTGGCCCGGCGGCGCGGACGGGTCGTCGAGCCGTCGGTGCTGTCCGACCTGGCCGCGCGCGGGCTCGGTGGCGTGGAGGTCGACCACCCGGACCACGCACCGGAGGACCGGGAGCTGCTGCGCGACATCGCCGCCCGCCACGACATGCTGGCCACCGGGTCCAGCGACTACCACGGCCGGAACAAGACCACCCCGATCGCCGCCGAGACCACGGATCCCGACGTGCTCGACGCGCTGCTCGAGCGGGCCCGCGGCGTGGAGGTCGTCACCGGCCGAGGTACCGGCTGACGCCCCGTCACCGCCCGGACGCGGATCGGTACCGTTGACGGCGTGGGTGCAGGCGATCACGAGCAGCTCGGCCTCGATCTGCTGGATCCGGCGTTCTCCGCGCCGGCGCTGCACCGGGTGACCCCCGCCCGGCTCGCCGCGTGGGCGTCCTGTCCGCGCCGGTACCGGCTGCTCTACCTGGACCGGCCCGCCCCTCCACGGGGCGGGGCGTGGGCGCACACGACGCTCGGCGCCGTCGTCCACCTGGCGTTGCGGTCGCTGTTCGAGCTGGTGCCGTCGCGTCGCAGCCCGGAGCTGGCCGCGCAGCTGGTGGACCGCAACTGGTCCGACGAGGGCTTCCGGGACGCCGCCCAGTCCGCCGACTACCGCGCCCGCGCCCGCGACTGGGTCGCCGCGATCGCCGCGGGTCCCGACGGGCGGACCGAGCCGGTCGCGCTGGAGCGCGGTGTCCGCGAACCGGTGGGGACGATGCTCGTCGAGGGCCGGATCGACCGCGTCGACGTGCGCGACGGCGAGTCCGTCGTCGTCGACTACAAGACCGGGAACGTCCCGACGCCCGAACGTGCCCGCGACTCCCAGGCGCTCGCGCTCTACGCGCTGGCCGCCGGCCCCGCGCTGCGCAGGCCGTGCCACCGGGTCGAGCTGCACCACGTGCCGACCGGCGAGGTCGCCGCATGGGAGCACGACGACGCGTCGTTGCGCGGGCACCGCGAGCGGGCCGAGCACCAGGCGGCGGAGATGGCCGCGGCCGCGGACGCCCTGGGTGACGGCGGCGACCCGGACGTGCTGTTCGGCGTGGTCACCGGCACCCACTGCGGGACCTGCCCGGTCCGGCGGAACTGCGCCCAGGGCCGGGCCGCGACCCCGGAACCCGCGTCGTGGGCTCTGTTGCCGTCGTGACGGCCGAGTACCCCGAGCGACCGCGTCCTGCGTCGCGGACCGGGACCGGTCGCCACCGCCCGGTCCCGCCCGCTTCGGTCCGGCGTCCGCCGGAACCCGCCCGGAGCGGCGACACCGGCCCGACCCGGCGACTGCGGCACCCGGGCGGTGCCGACGGTCCGGGCGGATCGGGCCGTCGCGAGCCGGCCGCACGCCCCGAGCCCGATCGTCAGGAGCCCGGTCGTCGCAACGGGGACACGGTGCGCCTGCCATGGCCGGACCGGTTGCTGCGCGGGCTGGCCGGCGTGCTCGCGGGCGGCCTGGTCGTGCTGGCGATCGGCATGATCGTCGTGTGGGTCGGCGCCGACCGCTACGGGCTGCCCGGCCCGGGTGCCGACGTCGTGATCGGGCACATCGTCGGCGCCGTCCTCGCGGTCGTCGGGCAGCGGGTGGCCGACCGGCGCCCGGACCGCACCGGCACGGTCGCGGCGCTGGTCGTGGTCGGCATCGTGATCCTGGTGCTCGGGTTCGCCTGGTTCCTCTGAGCGCTGCCGTCCGGAGGCTCAGACCAGCTCCGAGTCGCGCACCTTCTGCATGTTCCGGGCGATCCGGCGCTTGACCGGCGGCAGGTGGTCCACCACCCGCATGCCCGTGCGCTGCGCGAACACCGACAGCGGGCCGACGATCGGACGGCGGGCGGTGCCGTCGTCGTTCATCATCTCCAGCGACTCCCGCACGGCCAGCGACGAGTAGCGCCGCATCAGCTCCTCGTACTCGCCGACGGCCGCGACGAGCGACAGCTCGCCGTCGCGCACCCGGACCAGGCGGTCCCGAAGCTCCCTGGCGTCGCGCAGCGCCGTGTTCGCGCCGGCACCGCGCCCGGGCGTCATCGTGTGCGCGGCGTCCCCGATCAATGTCACCGGCGTCGGCTCCCACGGCTCCAGCGGGTCCGACGTGCGGACGCTCAACGCGATCGACGCCGACGGGTCGGACGTCGCGACGAGCTCCCGCCAGCGCGGGTCCCAGTCCCGGGTCAGCTCCAACGCCAGCGCGTTCAGGTCGGCGCCGCGGCGGTCCAGCGCGTCCGGGGGCGCGAGCGTGCGGGACGTGGACAGGCCCCAGGACAGGTGGTCGGTCGTGTTGTCGTAGCAGATGCCGGGCCACTGCTCGACGAGCGCGCGGTCGGTCGATCCGGGAGCGCCGTCGGCGGACCACGGCATGTACATGGCGTGCGCGATCCCGAACTGGCCGCGCCGGTCGAACAGCATCGACATCCCGCGCATCGCCGTGTCCGGCAACAGGTGCCGGTTCGCGTCGGTGAGTGCGAGCTTGCCGCCGATCGCGAGCAGGCCGGTCTCGGTGTGCCGGGCGTGCGGCAGGTACCGACGGCGGACGGCCGAGTTCGCGCCGTCCGCGCCGACGAGCAGGTCCCCGGTGGCGTCCTCGCCGTCGTCGAAGTGGGCGGTGACGCGACCGTCGTCGTGCCGCGTCCAGCCGGTGCACCGCCGGTCGAACCGGATCACGTCCTCCATGCCGGTGAACAGGACCTGGCGCAGCGTCATCCGGCTGACGTTGTGGTCGCGGTCCTCCGGCGCGGTCCCGACGCCCGTCATCTGGTCGGCGGCGATGCTCATCAGCACGCGGAACCGCTCGGTGTACATCGTGTAGTTGTCGTACGGCTTCGCCGTGGTCGCGACGAACGTGTCGAACAGCTCGGGGGACAGGCAGGCCTTCAGCGCGCGGGCACCGTTCGGCGAGATGCCGACCCGGTAGCCGTGCAGCCCGCCGGTGCGGGTGCGGTCGCGCTCGTGGACCTCGACGTCGATGCCGGCGTGGCGCAGGCCGTGCGCCAGGCACATGCCGCCGGTGCCGGCACCGACGATGATCACCTTCATGGTGTGCTCCCTTTCGAGGGCAGGACGGGGTGCCGCCGGGCGCGGGATCGCGCGGGGCGGTGGGGACGTGCCGGGTCAGTCGCCGGAGAGCGGCACCTGCCCCGTGGCCATGCGGACCATCCACTCGTGGTCCCAGTGCAGTGCGCCGGTACGCAGGTCCTCGGCCAGCGCCTCGACCCAGGCGATCTCCGCGGTGAACATCGCGACCTGGTACTCGCCCTCCACGAGCACCACGCGCGGCAGCTGGTCCCGGATGCCGTCGAGCCCGGCGCGGGTGGCGGCGAGCCGCGTGCGCAGGGTGCTCAGGCGGGTCGCGACGGCGCGCGCCACGACGTCCGGATGCAGCAGCGGCAGGTACGCCAGCCCCACGACGAACTCCGGGAAGTCCTGGCGCGGGGCGGTGAGCATCTCCTGTGTCCACTCCTGCGCGGTCTCGTGCCCGTCCGCGGTGAGGGCGTAGACGGTGCGTTCCGGGCGCGTGGAGTCCCGTTCGGTGACGTGCTCGGCGATCAGGCCGTCCCGGGCCAGCCGGTCGATCGTCTTGTACAGCTGTGACCGCTGGCCGACGTTCACGACGTCGCCCTTGCCCCGCTCGCGCAGGAGCTGCTGCATCCGGTAGGGGTGCATCGGCTCTTCGACGAGCAGGGCGAGGACGGCGAGCGCGAGGCCGGACCGTTGGGTCATAGTGTCGACGGTACTAGTGTCGACGACACTAATCCAGTCCTATCGTGCGGGCCCGAGCGCGACGAGGTCCCGGCCCCGCTGTTCCAGCAGGATCTCGCCCTGCGCGACGACCTGCACCGGGCCCACGTAACCGGCCCGGTCGACGGGAAGCGTCCGCGCGACGGCGCCGGTCCGCGGGTCGACGTCGGCCAGCCCGCCCTGCACCGGGACGAGCAGGCGCCCGTCGTACTCCACGCCGGGGCCGAGCGCGTTCGGCAGCGTCCAGCGGGGGACGAGCGTCTCCGGGTCCAGCGCGACCGTCGCCGCTCCGGTCCACCAGTACAGCGCCGCGCCGCCGCGGGTCGTGCGGGCGACGCCGTCCTGCGGTTCCTGCACGGCCGGCCCGACCGAGAGCGGCACCTCGCCGACGCGGGCACCCGCGCGGTCGAGCAGCAGCAGGCGCGGTCTGCCCGGCAGCAGCACGGCGGCGCGCTCGCCGGACAGCGCGATCAGGCGCGCCCCGCTCACGCCGAGCACCGTGGAGAAGTCGAACGCCGGCTTGTCGCCCGATGAGGCGTCCGGGCGCAGCACGGTCAGCCGGTCCGACCCGTCGCCGGGACACGTCTCCAGCACCCCGGCGCGCGCGGGGGCGACGGCGAACGAGGAGAACGTGCACCCGGTGCGCGGCTGGTCGTCCGGCTCCTCGAGGGCACGGACGTTGCCGTACTCGGCCGTGCGCACCAGGTCGGAGCGCATGGCCTCCAGGTAGTCCTGCCCGGTCGCGACGACCGGCCCGTCGCCGACGAGTCGGGTCCCGGGCCGGGCGTCCAGCGTGCGCGCCGGCCCGCGTGCCCCGCTCGTGGCGTCCAGCGAGCTCAGCTCGCTGCAGTACTCGTCGTTGCGGTAGTCGGCGAGCACCCGGCCGAACGCCGCCGCGACCGTGCACAACGACAGCTCGCGGGTGTAGCTCCAGCGCTCGGCGCCGGTGCGGGCGTCGCGCCCGGACACCCGCGACCCCTCCGCGACGACGGCCCCGCCGCCCGCCGCGATCGGAACCGGCGTCGCGGGACTCGGCGCGCGCCACAGCTCGGAGAACGACGGCGGGATGGCCGTCGCGGGCGGCGGCGGATCGGACGGCGTCGTGGCCGTCACCGAGTCCGTCGTCGCCGCCGGGCTGTTCAGCCCGACGACCAGTGCGGCTCCGGCCAGCACGACGACGAGAACCGCAGCGACCAGCAGGTCACCGCGGTTCCGTCGTTCCGGCCTGGGGAGCCGTCGCAGCACGCCGGGGTCAGCTCGCGGCGGCGTCGGAGTTGCTGCTGTCGCCGGTGGTCTCCGCGCCACCGCCGGAGCGGCTGCGCGACCCGCGACGACGACGGCGCCGCGGCTTGGCCGCACCCTCGCCGTCGGTCCCGTTCGACTCGGGGCCCGCCGACGGCGCGGACCGCCCGTCCGACGCGGCCGTGGCCGGGCCGGCCTCGCCCTTCACCGTCACGCCGCCGCGGGTGCGCGTCCGGGAACGGTTGCGGCGTGGACGGGACGTCTCCGGGGCGGCGTCGCGATCGTTGCGGCGCTTGGGTCCGCCGTGGTCGCCCTCGGTGTCGATGTACTCGGCGTCCAGTCCGGCGCGGGTCCGGTTCGCGATCGGAAGGCGGCCGGTCGCCCCGGCCGGGATCTCCAGGTCGGCGAACAGGTGGTCGGACGTGGAGTAGGTCTCCGCCGGCTCGTCCACACCGAGGCCCAGCTCGTCGGAGATCAGCTTCCAGCGGGGGATCTCGTCCCAGTCGACGAGCGTGACCGCGACACCCTCGCGTCCGGCACGGCCGGTGCGGCCGATCCGGTGGATGTAGGTCTTCGCGTCCTCGGGACACTGGTAGTTGACCACGTGCGTGACGCCGGAGACGTCGATGCCGCGGGCCGCGACGTCCGTCGCCACCAGCACGTCGACCTTCTCCGACCGGAACGCGCGCAGCGCCTGCTCGCGGGCGCCCTGGCCCAGGTCGCCGTGCACGGCGGCCACCGCGAACCCGCGCTCGGCCAGGTCGTCGGCGACGCGCTGCACGGTCCGCTTCGTCCGCGCGAAGATCATCGTCAGGCCGCGGTCCTTGGCCTGCAGCACGCGGGTGAGCAGCTCGACCTTGTCCATCGCGTGCGCGCGGTAGATGTGCTGCTTCGTGCGCTCGTGGATGGCGCCCTGGTCGGCCTCCTCGGCCCGGATGTGCGTCGGGCGGGTCAGGAACCGCCGCGAGAGCTGCACGATCGGGCCGGGCATGGTGGCCGAGAACAGCATCGTGTGGCGCTGCTCGGGCAGCATCCTCAGGATCCGCTCGACGTCCGGTAGGAAGCCGAGGTCGAGCATCTCGTCGGCCTCGTCGAGCACCAGCGCGTTGACCCGGCCGAGCACCAGGTGGCGCTGCTCGGCGAGGTCGAGCAACCGGCCCGGGGTGCCGACGACGATGTCCACGCCCTTGCGCAGGGCTTCGAGCTGGGGCTCGTAGGCACGGCCGCCGTAGATCGCGACGACGCGCACGCCCAGGTTCTTGCCGGCCGCCGCGATGTCCCGCGCGACCTGCACGCAGAGCTCGCGCGTGGGCACGACGACGAGCGCCTGCGGTACGTCCTTGGTGCGGTCGGCCGCCTCTCCCTCCGCCGTGGCGGCGGCCCGCTCACCGGGCGGGGTGATCCGCTGCAGCATCGGGACGCCGAAGCCCAGCGTCTTGCCGGTGCCGGTGCGGGCCTGGCCGATGCAGTCCTCGCCGGCCAGCGCCAGCGGGAGCGTCAGCTCCTGGATGGCGAACGTGCGGACGATGTCGTTCTCCGCGAGCGCGGAGACGATCTCGGGACGGACGCCGAGCTCGGCGAACGTCGGGGGGAGCTTCTCGTCGGCTGCCGGCGCGTCGGTGACCTTCGCCTGGATGCCGGTCTGCTCGAACCCGGGGTCGATCTCGTGGTCGGCGGGGTTCTCGGGGGTGGTCTCGGAGTTGTCGTTCTGCACGGACAGGGTGATCGCCTCTCTCAAGCGCACAAGGCCGGGGGCGGGCTCGTCGACCACCCGGTCCCGTGTCACTCGGGTCCGCTGGTGGGAGAGCCGCCGAGGCGCTGCGCGCACCGGTTCGTGTGCGGAACCGGTGAGTCGCTGCGCGGCGGATTTGGATACTTCCCGCCGCGAGAACCCGTTGCCCGTGATCCGCGCGGTGTGCACGACGTGTCGTGCTGGTGTGCATGATACCCCGTCGCGTCCCGAGGGTGGTGGGGCGCGCCCGCACCGGGCCGGGTGACCCGTGCCGCATCCGTGACCTCGCTCGCCACCCCGAGCGGACCGGTCCCTCCACTAGGGTGGCCGCCATGACGACCGATGCCGGTGCGGGGGTCGATGCCGACGGGCCGGCACGGGCGATGGTGGACCTGCTCGGGGTGCTCGCGTACGGCGAGCTGTCCGCGTTCGACCGGCTGGCCGAGGACGCGCGGGCCGCACCGACGCTGGCCGGCAGGGCCCAGCTCTCCACGATGGCCGCGGCCGAGATCGGACACTTCCGGCTGATCGAGGACCACCTGGCGCGGACGGGCGTCGGGGTGGCCGACGCGATGCAGCCGTTCGTGGCGCTGTGGGACTCCTACCACGTGTCGACGGCGCCGCGGAGCTGGCTGGAGTCGCTGGTCAAGGCGTATCTCGGCGACGGGCTCGGCGCCGACTTCTACCGCGAGATCGCCGGCTGGGTCGACCCGGGGACCGGCGAGCTGGTCCGTCAGGTGCTGGCGGACACCGGGCACAGCGCCTTCGCCGAGCGCGAGGTGCGCGCGGCGTGCGAGGTGCAGCCGCAGCAGCGCGACCGGCTGGCGCTCTGGGGCAGGCGGCTGCTCGGCGAGGCGGTCACCCAGGCCCAGCGCGTGGTCGCCGAGCGCGACGAGCTGGCCGAGTTCATCGTGCGCGGCTCCGGCGACGCGGGCGGCGTCGCGAACCTGATCAAGAAGGTGCAGACGAACCACGGGAAGCGCATGTCCCGCCTCGGACTCTCCTGACGATTCCGGACTACGCTGGCGCCCGCATTCGGCACCAGTAACACAGGAGGTCACCGGTGAAGGTCAAGATCGGCATCGCGGAGAGCCCGCGGGAGCTCGTGGTGTCCAGCGACCGGACGCCGGACGAGGTCGCCGAGCAGGTCAGCGGCGCGATGAAGTCGGACGACGGTCTGCTGGACCTGACCGACGACCAGGGCAACCGCTTCGTCGTGCCGGTCGCGCGGATCTCCTACGTCGAGATCGCCCCGGAGTCGGAGCGCAAGGTCGGGTTCGGCCTGGGCGGCTGATCGTCGTCCGGGGCGCCGCACCCCGTGTCGGCGTGCCGCACCGGTTGCGACGGGTGCGGCACGCCGGGCGGGGGTGCGGCACGCCGCAGGGGTGTGCTGCCGCGCGCTACGCGTCTGCGACGTCCAGGGCGAACGGGGGCCGTCCGGTTCCGGTGAGCCGGTAGCGGTCCCACAGGTCCGCATCGCCCAGGCGCCCCGTGGCGCTGTGCCCCTCGGTGCGCACCTCGACGTCCGCCCCGGTGCCGACCAGCTCCGCCAGCCGCGGCTCGGCCTTCACCCGGCCCGCCCAGTGCAGCTTCCCGTCGAACGGTTCGTGGTGACATCCGAGCCGGACCTCGACGACGACCTCGGTGCCGTCGACGACGATCGTCGCCGGGCCCTCGTACTCGCCGTCGTGGTCGTGGTCCTGGTCAGCCATGGTCGGCCTCCCCTGCGGTGTCGGAACGCGGGTTCGGGACCAGGCTCAGGATGTCGGCCGTGCTCTCCGTCCCGTCCAGGCCGGTGACGCCGGAGATCCCGCCCCAGATCAGCGACGTCAGGTAGTTCGTCAGCGCCTCGCGGCTCATCGTGCGCCGGTCCAGCCACCAGTCGCCGGCCAGCTGCACCATGCCGATCAGCCCGTACGCCCACGCCTCGGCGCCCCCGGAGTCGCGCCCGCTCGCCCGCAGGTGCTCGCCGAAGATCGTCGCCAGCAGCGCGGCGATCGTGCCGCGCACGTCCTCGACGATCTCCGCGCCGGGCGTCGGCTCCGCCGGGTTGTGCACGACGAACCGCCACAGCTGCGGCTCGTCCTCGATGCCCGCGAGGAACGCGTCGATCACGGCCGCGACGTGCTCGACCGGTTCGGCCTCGATCTCCAGCGTCGGGTAGATCCGGCCCATCAGCATCTGCGCCGCGGCCTCGCCGACGGCGCGCTGGAGGTCACCGCGGTCCTCGAAGTGCCGGTAGAGGACCGGCTTCGTGATCCCGGCCGCGGACGCGATCTGCGCGACGGACACGCCGGGTCCGTGCTCGCGCACGGCGCCGATCGCGGCCTCGACCATCTCGGCCCGTCGCTCGGTCCGGCGCCGGTCCCGCGCGTAGGCGCGCTCGGCCTTGACATCCTTGCCGTCCTGGGGCACGTTACCAATGGTAACAGTTACCGCTGGTAACAGCTAGGAGATGCCGTGGACGCAGTTCCGGAGATCCGTCGCGGGAGCCGGGTCCTGGTCACCGGTGCGGCCGGCGGGTTCGGCGAGCCGACCGTCGCCCGGCTCCGCGAGATCGGCGCCCAGGTGATCGGTCTGGACCGGACCGCAGGAGACGGTGTGATCGCCTGCGACGTCACCGACGACGCGGCCGTCACCGCCGCCGTCGACGAGGCGGTCGGGCGGCTCGGTGGGCTGGACGCCGTCGTGCACTACGCGGGTGTCGGTACGCCGAACGACGCGGGCGGCCCGCTGGAGCCGGACGCCATGCGCGTCCTCCAGGTGAACCTGCTCGGCGCGTGGCGGGTCACGGCGGCGGCGCTGCCCGCCCTGCTCGACGGCGCCGGTCGCCGCGGCGGAAAGGGGCGCGTCGTGTTCGTGGCCAGCGAGCTGGCCTACCTCCCGCTCCCGTTCGTCTCCGCCTACAGCGTGGCCAAGCGCGGCATGAGCGCCTACGCCGACGCGCTGCGCGTCGAGTACGGCACGGAGCTGGCCGTCACCACGGTCTACCCCGGCTACGTCCGCACCCCGATCCACGACGAGGGCCGCGCCGTCGGTCTCGCGCTCGAGGGGCAGGTGCTCGGCCAGCAGGTCGACGACATCGTGGGGACCGTCCTGCGTGCCCTGACCGCGGCGCGCCCGCGCCGGGACACGGCCGGGTCCCGGTTCGGCGAGGTCGAGCTGTGGGCCGGGCGGCACCTGCCCTGGCTGATCGGCACCGTCGTCGCCCGCCGGGTGCGCTCGCGTGCCGCGGCCGGTGTCTTCGACTCCTCCCCGCTGGCCGCCGGCCTGGTCCGGCGCCTGACCGGACGTTCCGTCCCGACCGTCACCGCACCCGTCGAGCAGAGGAGCTCCTGACATGAGTGCACCCACGGCGAAGAAGCTCAACGACCGCGAGACCACCGCCGCGCGCCTGCTCGGCTCGTCGGTCCAGAACTCCTACGAGCCGAGCGTCGACATCGACTGGGACGCCCCGCTCGTCGAGGGCAAGTACGGGATCGTTCCGGAGCGCGTCTCGCTCTACGGCACCGAGCTGTGGGACGGGCTGAGCGAACAGCAGCGGATCACGCTGTCGGTGCACGAGTTCTGCAGCGTCGCCCGGATCGGCCTCTGGTTCGAGATGATCCTCATGCAGATGCTGCTGCGCTACGCCTACGACCGCGACCCGCGCTCGGCGCACATCCAGTACGCGCTCGTCGAGATCGCCGACGAGTGCCGGCACTCGATGATGTTCGCGAAGGCGACCGAGCGCTACGGCGTGCCGGACTACGCGCCGCGCAAGCTGGTGCACGAGGCCGGCCGCTACTTCAAGGCCGTCGGCACCGGGCCCGCGATGTTCGCCGGGACGCTGTTCGTCGAGGAGATCCTGGACCAGCTGCAGCGCGAGGGCATGCGCGACGAGCGTGTCCAGCCGCTGTCCCGGATGATCAACAAGATCCACGTGACGGAGGAGGCGCGGCACGTCCGCTACGCCCGCGAGGAGCTGCAGCGGCTCGTTCCGAAGATCAACAAAGCGCAGCTGGCGTTCGCGAACTACCAGACGGCGCGGATCGCCTCGATCGTCGTGAACAACCTGATCCACCCCGAGGTCTACCGGAGCGTCGGGATCGAGCCGAAGGTCGGCCACGCCGTCGCCCGGAGGAACCCGCACCACATCGAGATGCGCCGCTGGTCGGCCCGCAAGCTCGTGCCGTTCCTGCGCGAGCAGGGCATGATCGGTGGACCGACCGAGATCATCTGGCGGAGGGCGGACCTGATCTGATGCACGACGAACGCCGGTACCGGGAGCAGCGCATGCGGAACGAGCATCGGTACCGCGTCCTGACCGGCGACGGAACCGGGCTGTACGCCGTCGACTCCGGGCCGGACGGGGCACCGGTGACGGTCGTGCTGGCGCACGGCTGGACGCTCGACGAGCGCTGCTGGGCACCGGTCGCGCACGAGCTGACCGGCGGCTCGCACCCCGGCCCGCGCCCGCGGGTGATCCGGTACGACCACCGGGGGCACGGCCGCTCGGACGACACCCCGGACGCGTCGAAGACGCTCGAGCGCCTCGCCGACGACCTGGCCGAGCTGATCGGGCAGGTGGCGCCGTCCGGTCCGCTCGTGCTGGCCGGGCACTCGATGGGCGGCATGACCGTGATGGCGCTCGCGCAGCGGCACCCGGAGCTCGTCGCGTCCCGGGTGGCCGGTGTCGCGCTCGTCGCGACCGCCAGCGGCGGTCTCGGAGGCGCCGCGACGCTCGGCATGTCCGGTCGGCCGGCGCGGATGTTCCTGGCCGGCAAGCAGGCGCTGACGACGAGTCCGCGGTGGACGGAGCGCCGCGAGCTGAGCCGCCACCCGGCGCTGCTCGGTCCGGGCCTGCGCGCGCTGCTGCTCGGGCGGCGTCCGGACGGCCGTGCCCGACGGCTGACCTACGGCGCGATCGGTGACTGCCGCCCGACGACGGTCTCGGGTTTCACGCCGACGCTCACCGAGCACGAGCGCGACGCCGCGCTGGACGCGTTCGCCGACCTGCCGGTCGAGGTGATGGTCGGGTCGGCCGACCGGCTCACGCCACCGCGGTTCACCCGCCGGATCCGCACGCACCTGCCGCAGTCGGCGATGACGATCTTCCCGGACGCCGGGCACATGATCCCGGTCGAGCGGGTCGACGGCGTGTCCTCCCGGATCGCCGCGCTGGTCCAGCAGGCCGCCGCGCGCGTCACCAGCACATGATCGGCCGGTCCGGAGGATGCCGGCCACCTGCGGCCGGGATCCTCCGAAGGCGCTGATCAGCGGGAGGTCAGGACGCCTCCGGCGTCGACTCGTTCACCCGCGGGAAGCCCGCGATGCCCCGCCAGGCCAGCGACGACATCAGCGCCACGGCCTCCTCGCGCGGGATCCGCTGGTCGGAGTCGAGCCAGTACTGCGCGCCGACCTGGCTGAGCCCGACCAGCCCGACGGCCAGTAGCTGCGCCCGGTCCTTGTCGAGGCCCGCGTCCGTGGTCACCGCGCCCGCGATCGAATCGATGCAGCGGTTCAGCGCGCCCTCGACGACCGAGGCCGCCTCCGGGTCACCGCGCAGGTCGGACTCGAACACGAGCCGGTAGGCGCGGCCCTCGCCGGCCACGAAGTCGAAGTAGGCGGCGACGGCGGCGTGCACCCGCTCGCGGTTGTCGACGGTGTCCGCGATCGCGCCGGAGACCTTCTCGACGAGCTCGTCGGCGTACGTGGTGAGCAGCGCCTGGTAGAGCTCGAGCTTGCCGGGGAAGTGCTGGTAGAGCACCGGTTTGCTGACGCCCGCACGCTCGGCGATGTCGTCCATGGCCGCGGCGTGGTAGCCCTGCGCGGCGAACACGTCCCGAGCGGCGACGAGGAGCTGGGCCCGCCGCGCACCTCGGGACAGTCGCGCGCCGCGGGGTGCGGTGGTGCCGGTCATCGCGCCGCCTTTCACCCGGTGGTGACGTCACCCTACCCGCGAGTAGCCCCGATCACGAGACGTGGCGCCACCGCGCGTCGCCCGGTGTGCCGTCCCGGTCGGGCGGGTCGTCCCCGTGGCGTGGTCACCTGGTTCACTCACCGCCACCGGCAGCCCGGTGACCGCGACCGTCACGAGCGCGCCCGCGGCGCCCGCGAGCAGCGGATCGAGCAGTCCGGACGCCGCTACCGGAAT
Organism: Pseudonocardia endophytica; assembly: GCF_004339565.1. Taxonomy (GTDB): domain Bacteria; phylum Actinomycetota; class Actinomycetes; order Mycobacteriales; family Pseudonocardiaceae; genus Pseudonocardia; species Pseudonocardia endophytica. The sequence goes on along the minus strand of NZ_SMFZ01000001.1, from coordinate 2,556,800 downwards.
CACCGCCAGGTGGTAGGCGACGGCCGCCGCGACCGTCCATTGTGCCCGGCCGGGGCGGCGTCGTCCGCGCCGCAGCGCGGCCACCGCGGCGGCCGCGTCGGCGTGTCCCGTCGCTCCGTCCTCCTCCCCGCGGACGGCGAGGGCGACGTCCGCAGCACCGAGCGCGGCGTCGTCGCGCCCGGATCTGCCGACGACGGCCACCACGCGGCCGTCCGCGCGCAGCCGCGCGACGGCGTCCGCCTCGGCGTCCGGGCGGACGCCCGCCAGCACCGTGCTCGGTCCGGCGTCGATGCCCGCCCGCCCGGCGACGGCGGTCGCGGCGGCCTCCGGGCGCGCGGACAGCAGCGCCGGGACCAGATCCATCCTCCGGACCGTCGCGACGGCGTCGTCCGCGTCCGGCCCCAGGTCCGCGGCCACGGCGAGCACGGCCCGCGCCCGCCCGTCCCAGGCGAGCGCGACGGCCGTGTGGCCGGTCCCCTCGATCTCCTGGCTGGCGGTCCGCAGCGTGTCCGGGAGCGCGACGTCGTGCTCGGCGAGCAGGTCCGGATGCCCCAGCAGCACAGCGTGCGCGACGACCGTGACGGCCGTCCCGTCGCCCCGGCGCCCGATCGGGCCGGCCCGTCCGGCGGCGGCGGGGCCGTCCGGTCCGCCGCCCGATGCGGCGTCGTCCGGGGTGTCGTCCGGGTCGCACGGCTCCTGCAGCTCGGCGACGATGCCGCTCGCGCCGAGTCCGGGCCGCTCGTCGAACTCCCCGACGGCGGGCACCTCGCCCTGCTCGGCCGCGGCGGTCGCGATCGCGCGCGCAGCCGGGTGCGCGGACGGCTCGGCGACGGAGCCCGCCAGCCGCAGGACCTCGTCGCGTTCCGTGCCGTCCGTGTGGACGTCCACGAGCCTGCGCGGGCCGCCGGCGAGCGTGCGCGAGGTGAACAGCACCGTGTCCACCCGCCGCTCGACGCGCGGGGCGCCGGCGCGGGGCCGGAACGCCGACGGAGCCGCGACCAGCAGCACGGCGGCCGCGGCGGATGCGGACCGCACCGGGTCGTCTCCCGCGCCCAGGCCGTAGCCCAGTACGCCGGCGGCGACGGCGAGCACGACCGGGACGACCGCCCTCCCGGCCGCGCGCCCGACGCGTCCGGCGGGCGACCCGGCTCCGCGCAGGTGTGCCGCCACCAGCAGCGCGACCGTGACCCCTGCGGCAACGTCGAGCCGGATCGGCGGCGGCGTGCTGCCCGGCGGGAACGGCTGGGTCCAGCCAGGGTCGCCTGCCGGAGCGCGCAGCAGCACGGCCGTCGACCAGATCGCCGCGCAGGCCGTCGCGAGCAGTGCGGGCGCGTCCACCGGCGGGGTACCGCGGCGCACCCGGCCCACGGTGTCCCGGTACAGCGGCAGCGCCCCCCACGCGACGACGGGCGCGGCGAGCGTCAGGCAGATCCACGTCCAGTGCCCGAACTGCCACGACGGCACCACGGACAGCACGACGACCGGCGCCGCGAGCAGCGCGCACACCACGAGCCGATCGCGGACCACCGGCCGTCAGCTCCCGGCGGCGGCGTCGACGGTGAACTCGGCCGTCCGTTCGGCACCGCCCTGGGTGAACGTCAGGAACAGCCGGTAACTCCCGGTGGACGGCAGCTCGGCCACGAACCCGATGCCGGGGCCGGACCGCCCCGCCGGAGCGGCTCCGGTGACCTGTGCGCGCAGCGGGATGCGGGCCAGGTCGCCCTGGCGGACCGCGACCAGCCGCCCGTAGGCGCCACCGGTGCCCGCGACCGGCTCCAGGTCGGTCACCGGCCGGCCGTCCCGCGAGACCGTCGCGAACACGGGGGAGGAGCCGCCGGGTGCCAGCTCGCCGTCCACGCGGACCTGGAACGGGCCGCTGGTGGCGGTGCGCTGCTCGGTGGTGAACGTGAACGGGCCGAACGGTCCCGGCACGAACAGGTCGGCGCCCAGGTCGAGCGCCGGACCGCCGGTCGGGGTGAACCCGGCGTAGAGCCGCCACACCCCGGCCCCCGGGAACGTCACCGGAGCCCGCCACACGCCGTCGGGCCCGGCCGTGGCGCGCAACGGCTCGTATCCGGCGTCGTCGCGGCGGATCACGGCGACGTCCACGGCCGTCGCGCCGCCGTCGATCGCCCGTACCGGGACGCCGTCCGAGCCGGTCAGCGTGAACGCGACCTCGGTCGGCTGGTTCCACGGCAGCACCGTCCGGACCGGGTGCAGCGTGTAGCCGGCGCGGGTGGAGACCAGCCCCATCGGCGCGGTCTCCGGGTCGGCCGTGTCGACGGCGTTCCGCAGAGCCGGGCCGGGGGCGAGACGGCCGGCGGAACCGGGCGCCGCGCCGCCGATGCTGCCCAGTGCCCACCCGGCCGCGAACACCAGCGCGACCGCGGCCAGGAGCGCGGTCACCCGGCCCGCCGTACGGGTCCGGCGCTCGTCGGGATCCGGCTCGCTGGTCACACCTGTACAACGCCCGCACCGGGACCGGGGTCGCGGCCGACCGGATCGGGGGACGCCCGTTCGTGACCATCTGGTCACCGTGCGTCGCAGCGGCCGACCGGGTGATCACCACCACCGGGTCGGGCGGGTCGCGATGACGACACGTCATGCTGGAGGGATGGTCGTCTCCCCGTCACCGGACGTTCATCTCGCGCCCGCGCGCCGGGAGAACGGGCTGGACTTCGCCGAACCCGAGCACGCGCACGCCGGCACGCTGGGCCGTCTCGAGCCGGACCGGACGCCGTGGCCGGGCCGGACGGTGACCGCAGGCGGCGTCGCGATGCACGTGCGGGAGACCCCTGCTGCGAGCCAGGAGCTGCCGGAGTGCGTCTACGTGCACGGTCTGGCCGGCTCGTCGACGAACTGGACCGACCTTGCCGGGCTGCTGTCCACGCGGGCGTCCGGGGTCGCCGTCGACCTGCCGGGGTTCGGCCGCTCCGAGCCCACCCGGTCCCGCGCGTACCACCCGGCCGCGCTGACCGACGCGCTGCTGTGCTGGCTGGCGGGGCGCCGCGAGGAGCGGGGCCCGGTGCACCTGGTCGGCAACTCGCTCGGCGGGCTGATCGCGATGAACGTCGCCGCGCGGCACCCGGAGCTGGTGCGGTCGCTGACGCTCGTGTCGCCCGCGATGCCGGACCGCCGCCCCGACCCGCGACGGATGTCCGACCCGCGGATGGCGCTCGCGATGGTGCCCCTGCTCGGGCGCTCCGCCCGGCGCGCGCTGGAGGCCGAGTCGACCCGTGTGCGGGCCGAGCGGGTGCTGGCGCTCTGCTTCGCCGACCCGGCGCGGGGCAGCGAGCGGCGTCTCGAGGAGCTGATCGCCGAGAGCGAGGAGCGCCGCACGCTGCCGTGGGCCGCCGAGGCCGCCGACGGTGCCACGCGCGGACTGCTGGGGATGTGGGCGGGACGTTCCGTGTGGTCGACGGCGGCCCGGACCGCCGTGCCGACGCTGGTCGTGTGGGGTGAGCGGGACCGGATCGTCACCTCCCGGCTCGCGCGCCGGACGGCGCAGACGCTGCCCGACGGCCGGCTGCTGGTGCTTCCGGACGTCGGGCACGTCGCGCAGATGGAGGCACCGGAGACGGTCGCCCGCGCCGTCGCCGGAGCGTGGGAGGCGCAGGACGAGGGTCGCTGGTCGCGCTCCGGCTCGTGATCCTGCGGCCCGACCGGGAAGAATGCCGGTCGGACCGGCGTTGGGCCGGATGAGGACGGGACCTGGGTCCCGGAACGCCGCGAACTGCTGCGAGGAGTGAAGAATGGCGCTACCGCCGCTGGTGGAGCCGGCCACCGAACTGACCAAGGACGAGGTGGAGCGGTACAGCCGCCACCTGATCATCCCGGACGTCGGGATGGACGGGCAGAAGCGCCTGAAGAACGCCAAGGTGCTGGTCGTCGGCGCCGGTGGGCTCGGGTCTCCCGCCCTGCTCTACCTGGCCGCCGCCGGGGTGGGCACGCTCGGGATCGTCGAGTTCGACGTCGTCGACTCGTCCAACCTGCAGCGTCAGATCATCCACGGGGTGTCCGACGTGGACCGCCCGAAGGGCGAGTCGGCGCGCGACTCGATCCGGGAGGTGAACCCGTACGTCGACGTCCGGCTGCACAACGAGCGCCTGACCAGCGACAACGTGCTGGACATCTTCCGCGACTACGACCTGATCCTGGACGGCACGGACAACTTCGCCACCCGGTACCTGGTCAACGACGCCGCGGTGATCCTGGGCAAGCCGTACGTCTGGGGCTCGATCTTCCGGTTCGAGGGCCAGGCGTCGGTGTTCTGGGAGGACGCGCCGAACGGGCTGGGCCTGAACTACCGCGACCTCTACCCCGAGCCCCCGCCTCCCGGCATGGTGCCGTCCTGCGCCGAGGGCGGCGTGCTGGGCGTGCTCTGCGCGTCGATCGGCTCGATCATGGTCAACGAGGCGGTCAAGCTGATCACCGGCATCGGCGAGCCGCTGCTCGGCCGTCTGGTGATCTACGACGCGCTGGAGACCACCTGGCGCCAGGTGAAGATCCGCAAGGACCCGGAGACGCCGAAGATCACCGAGCTGATCGACTACGAGGCGTTCTGCGGCACCGTGTCCGACGACGCCCAGCAGGCGGCGGCCGGCAACACGATCACCGCGCTCGAGCTCAAGGAGATGATCGACGCCGGGAAGGACTTCCAGCTGATCGACGTCCGCGAGCAGCACGAGTACGACATCGTGAACATCCCCGGCGCGACGCTGATCCCGAAGGACCGGATCCTGTCCGGAGAGGCGCTGTCCGAGATCTCGCAGGACAAGCCCGTCGTGCTGCACTGCAAGTCCGGGGGTCGCTCGGCGGAGGCGCTGGCGGCGCTGCACAAGGCCGGGTTCTCCGACGCCGTGCACGTCGGCGGCGGTGTGCTGTCCTGGGCCAAGCAGGTCGACCCCTCGCTGCCGACCTACTGAGTCCGTTCCCTTCGACGGCCGCCCCGGTGATCCGACCGGGGCGGCCGTTTCCTGTCGAGCGGTACGGCCGTTCGCGTCCCACTGCCGACAGGGTGTCACCGGTGATCGTCCTTATGAGTGAATTCACCGCGTTCGACGATGCAGCACCGCCGTACGGCGAAACGTAACGACCGGTCGTCGCGACAAGCCCTTGGCGAACCGGTGGTTGCTGCGCGCTCCCAAGAGCGATTCGGCCCATCGCGCGGCGGACCTAGGGGCGGGAGGGCCGGGTGGACGACGGCACGGGCGAGGCGAGGCACTGCGCGTTGTCGGGGTGCGACGAGCCGATCGAGGTCGTGCCCGGCCGCCCGGAGCGGCGCTACTGCACGGCCGCCCACCGCGCCGCCGCCCGGCGGGCCCGCCGCCAGGCCACCCAGTCGGACGTCCGACTGGCCGAGACGCTGCCGTGGCTGCGCGAGGAGTCGTCGCCCGTCCCGTCGTCGTTCGACCCGTCGTCGTCCGTCGCCGAGCCCGGGCCGGACGACGAGCCGGATGCGGGCTCCTCGATGCTCGAGCCGGCGCGCGTGGGCCGGGACCGGCTCGCCGCGCGGACCGAGGAGCGGCCCGCCACCGCGCCGCGTCTGACCGTGCCCCGCATGCTGATGCGGCACAAGCGGACGCTCGCGATCATCGGCGCGACGGCCGTGCTGGTCGGTGGCTACGCGTTGACCTCGTCGTCGGTGCCGGCCACGCCGCCGACGGCGGCGCCCCGCGAGATGAGCGCCGACGAGTGGGCGGGCCAGGCCCGGGTCGCGCTGGCCGGTCTGGACCGCCAGCTCGACACGCTGAACCGCACCGAGCTCGCCTGGCAGGCCGTGCAGCGCGACCCGACGCGGGCCGTGTCCACCCGGCCGGTCGCCGTCCAGCAGCTGGGACAGCGCCGCGCCGTGCTGATGCAGCAACGCGCGGCCATCACCTCGCAGCTCGACGCGTACCAGTCGCTGCGGAAGGCGGGCGACGATCTCGCGCTGGCCGACCAGCAGCTCTCCCAGCTCGAGGGCGTCGTCGCCGACCTGCCTCCGGCCGGCGCGCGCACCCCGGACCAGGTCGCCGCGATCGCCGCCCTCGACGAGCAGCGCGACATGCGCGCCCGCCAGCGGGACGCCAAGCGCGACGAGCTGCGCTCGCTGAACGAGAACGTCTCCGTCGCACGCCGGACGGTCCTTCCCTCCGACGCCGCCGAGACCGACCGCGTCACCGGGGACGTGCTGGCGCTGACCCGGGGCGAGCCCACGAGGACGCCGGAGCGGACGTCCGTCCCGAACCCGCCGCAGGTGCTCGCCGGCGGGCGCGAGGGCGACGGCGACCGCCCGGGCAACCAGGTCACGACGAGCGGTCCCCCCGACCCGCGCGGCCCGCGCGACGAGTCGGAGCCGCGTGCCGAACGGAACAGGCAGAACGCGGGGACCGGATCGGACCGGGGCCCTGCGCAGGCGCTGACGACGGCCGTACACGACGCCGCGGACGGCGTGGGCCGGATCGTCGGCGGCGACAAGGCGAAGGCCGGCGGGAAGGCCGGTGCGAAGGCCGGTGCGAAGGCCGACGACAGGAGCAGGGACCGCGGACGGTCCGGTGGGGACCGCACGGCACAGTCCGGCGGGGACCGCGCACGGACGGCCGGGTCGGACCGGCGGCAGCCGGACGTGCAGCCGGCCGGTCGCGGTGGGCCGGTCGGCCAGGTCGTCGGCGCCGCGGGCGACGCGCTGGGTGGGCTGACCGGCGGCGGAAGCGACGCGACGAAGAAGGACGGGCCGTCCGGCAGCCGCGACCGTGACCAGGAGCGCAGGCCGGACCGTGACCGGAGCGGTGATCGCACCGCCGGGCGGGACAAGGGCACCGGCTCGGACCGGGGTGGGAACGAGCAGAAGCGCGACGGTGGCGACCGCAACGGTGGCGACCGCAACGATGGCGGCGTGCTGGGGGCGATCGGACTCGGCGGTGGCGGGGGTGACGGCAAGGACCGGAACGACGGCAAGGACCGGAACGACGGCAAGGACCGGAACGACGGCAAGGACCGGAGCAACGGGAACGACCGCGGCGCCGGCGGCGACAAGCGCAGCGACGACAAGCGCAGCGACGACAAGCGCAGCGACGACAAGGGCGGCGGGCTGGCGGGAGCGCTCGGACTCGGCGGCGACCGGGGCGACAGCGGCGACCGGAACAGCGGCGACCGGAACCGCGGCGACCGGAACAGTGGCTCCGGCGGACGCGACGGCGCCGACCGGAACGCCCCGAACGGGACCGACCGCGACGGCCAGGATCGGTCCGACCAGAAACGCGACGGCGCGAACGGCGCGAACGGCGCGAACGGCTCGAACGGGCAGTCGAACCCCACGGGACCGATGACCCGGTGGGTTGTCGGCGACGGCTCGTCGGGTGCGCGCAACACCGACGACGCGACGTTCCGCGCGACGAACAACGGCGACCGCACCGGCGCTCAGGGCAACGGCGCCGACGGCGCGGACCGGTCCCGTGACGGTGCTCGCTCCGGCGGGCAGAACGGCAGCGGCAGCGCCGGCGGGCAGAACGGCAGCGGCAGCGCCGGCGGGCAGAACGGCGGCGGCAGCGCCGGCGGCCAGGACGGGCAGCGCAACGACCGCTCGGGCCAGCGGTCCGGCAACGGTCAGCTCCCGGACGGCGGATCCGGCGGCACCCAGCGCTCGGACGGCGCTCAGAAGTCCGACGGCAACCGGACGCACGATCGGTCCGGGAGCGCGCAGAAGTCCGACGGGTCGCAGAAGTCCGACGGGTCGCAGAAGTCCGGCGGCACGTCGTCGCACAACTCCCGGTCCGACAACGCGACGTCGGACGGCTCGCAGAACGCGGATCGTTCGCAGGGGTCGGGCGGGGCGGCCCAGACGTCGGACGGGGGCCGGAAGGCGAACGGCTCGCAGAACTCCGGCGGCGGTCAGAACTCCGGCGGCGGTCAGAAGTCGGACGGCGGTCAGAAGTCGGACGGCGGTCAGAAGTCGGACGGCGGTCAGAAGTCGGACGGCGGTCAGAAGTCGGACGGTTCCCGGTCGTCGAACAGTGCGAACGGTCCCGGCTACACCGAGCGCAGCGGCTCGGCGCACGCGTCGTCCACCGTCAACGGCACCACCACGACGGCGAGCGCGAGCGCGTCCAACGGATCGGCCACCGCGTCGGCGGGCTCCGCCACGGCGTCGGCCAGCGCGAAGGGCGGGTCGGCGAACGCCACGGCGACGTCCGGATCGGGCCAGACGGCGTCCGCCGGGTCCGGCGACAAGGCGGCCGGCGCGTAGGAGGACCTGCGCCGGCGGGCGGACTTTCGTCGGGCGGCCGCGTGGCGCTACCCCGTGTGGGGGCCGGCGGAGGTACCGTCCGGCCGTGACCACCGCCCGTACGCTCACGCCCGCCCCGGCGGCGAGCGCCCTGCCGGAGCACGTCCGGGTCGCCTTCGGTGTCCGGGACGCGGTGCCGCGACCCGTGGTCTGGGCCGGTCAGCGCGCGTGGCACTGCGGCGACGTGCTGCTCCGGCCGGTGTCGGACAACGTCGTCGCCGCGTGGTCGGCGACCGTGCTGGAGAACCTGGACGTCGACGGCGTCCGCCTGGCCCGCCCCGTGCGGTCCTCGGACGGCCGATGGGTCGTTGCGGGCTGGGCGGCGTCCCGTCACCTGCCGGGTACGGCCGAACCGCGGCACGACGACGTCGTCGCCGCCTCCCTGCGCCTGCACGCCGCGACCGCGTCCGTCCTGCGCCCCCGCCTGCTCGACGATCGGGACGACCTGCTGACCCGCTCCGCCGCCGCCGCGTTCGGCGAGCGGAAGCTCGACCTCGACCCGGCGACCGGCGGGACGCTGTTCTCCGAGCTGGCCGCGCACCGTCGCACCGTCCGGCTCACCCCGCAGATCGTGCACGGCGAGCTGTTCGGGGCGACGCTGTTCGACCGCTCCGGCGTTCCCGCCGTCCTCGACCTGGTGCCGTTCTGGCGGCCCGCGGAATGGGCAGCCGCCGTCGTCGTCGTGGACGCGATCGCCTGGGGTGGAGCCGAGGAGTCGCTGATCGAGCGGTGGTCGGAGCTCACCGAGTGGCCGCAGGTGCTGCTGCGCGCGCTGCTGCACCGGCTGGCGCTGCACGCCCAGCACCCGGACGCCACGCCGTCGTCGCTGTCCGGGCTGGAGCGGGTCGCGGGGATGCTCAGCCGCCGCATCTGACCTCACAGCCGCGTCTCCCGTCGGGGAGCAGGGGTTTTCCGGCCCGTCACGCGAGGCCGACATCGTCGCAACCGGATCTTCCTACCGTCGTCGCGACCCCGACGACTGCTGGTGGGAGAAGCACGTGACGACACCGAGGCTGGGCGGCAGATGGATCGAGCACTGGGAACCGGAGAATCCGGGGTTCTGGGAGAGCACCGGTAAGCGGATCGCCACCCGGAACCTGTGGTTCTCGATCCTGTCCGAGCACATCGGCTTCTCGATCTGGAGCATCTGGTCCGTCCTGGTCCTGTTCATGGGGCCGGAATACGGGTTCGACGCCGCGCAGAAGTTCTTCCTGGTCGCGTTCCCGACGCTGATCGGGGCCGTCCTGCGGCTGCCGTACACGTTCGCCGTCGCCCGCTTCGGCGGCCGGAACTGGACGATCATCAGTGCGGCCCTCCTGCTGGCGCCGACGATCTTCGCGCTGGTCGTGATGGACCCGGGCGTCTCGTTCGGCACGCTGCTGGTCGCCGCCGCCGTCGCGGGCGTCGGCGGCGGGAACTTCGCGTCGTCGATGACCAACATCAACGCCTTCTACCCGGACAAGGCGAAGGGCTGGGCGCTCGGACTGAACGCGGGCGGCGGGAACCTCGGCGTCGCCGTCGTCCAGCTGCTCGGCCTGCTCGTGATCGCGACGGCGGGCGCGGGCTCGCCCCGGGTGCTGCTGTGGATCTACGTCCCGCTGATCCTGATCGCGGTGGCGGGCGCATGGACGCGGATGGACAACATCGCGGCCGTCTCCAACGACACCGGCGCGTTCGCCGAGGCGTGCAAGGACCGCCAGACCTGGATCATGTCCTTCCTCTACATCGGGACGTTCGGGTCGTTCATCGGCTACTCGTTCGCGTTCGGTCTGGTCCTGCAGAACCAGTTCGGCCGCACCCCGTTGCAGGCCGCGGCCGTGACGTTCATCGGCCCGCTGATCGGGTCCCTGATCCGGCCGGTCGGCGGCAGGCTCGCCGACCGCTACGGCGGCGCGAAGGTCACGATGCTCAACTTCATCGGGATGGCCGTGGCCACGGCGGTCGTCATCGCGGCGTCGGCGGTGGACTCGCTGGCCGTGTTCACGATCGGTTTCGTGGTGCTGTTCGCGCTCACCGGGATCGGCAACGGCTCGACGTACAAGATGATCCCGGCGATCTTCACCAGCCGGGCGAAGGCGAACATCGCGTCCGGTGGCGACGAGGCCACCGAGCTGGCCATGGCGCGACGGGTGTCCGGCGCGGTCATCGGGATCGTCGGCGCGGTCGGTGCGCTCGGCGGTGTGCTGATCAACCTGGCGTTCCGGGAGTCGTTCCTGACGGCGAAGACCGGAGCGCCCGCGTTCTGGTCGTTCCTCGTGTTCTACCTGCTGTGCATGGCCGTCACCTGGGCGGTCTACCTGCGGAGCCAGCCGGTCGGAGCCGACCGCTCGGACGTGGCGTTCGCCAGGGTCTGACCCGGGGTCCGGGGCACCGCCCCCGAAGGGAACCCCCCACCCCGCTCGTCGGACGCCCGACGCAACGGTGCGGTGCCGTCGTGCCGTGGCCGCTCACGCCGGGCACCCGCGCCGGGGAGCACCTCGTAACGCCCACGTCATCGGGGGTGTCCTCGTCGTCATCTGCGGTTCCTAGCGTCGGGTCCATGGGCAAGCGGCTCGTGGTGGTGGGCAACGGCATGGTCGGGCACCGGGTGGTGTCCGCCCTCCGTGACCGGGATGCGCCCGGCGAGTGGGCGATCACAGTCCTCGGCGAGGAGGACCGGCGCGCGTACGACCGCGTCGCCCTCTCGTCCTACGTGGACGGAGCGACCGAGGAGGATCTGCGCCTCGACGACGAGTCCCTGCGCGCCGACGAGCGCGTCACGTACCACCTCGGCGACCCGGTCTCCGCGATCGACCGCGACGCACGCCGGGTCACCACCGCGTCCGGGCGCACGCTGGACTACGACGCGCTGGTGCTCGCCACCGGCTCCGTCCCGTTCGTGCCCCCGGTGCCCGGCAAGGACCTGCCGGGCTGCTTCGTCTACCGCACGCTCGACGACCTGGACGCGATCCGCTCGGCGGCGGAGAAGGCCGTCGCGACGACGGCGCCGGGAAGGCGGTCCGCGGTCGTGGTGGGCGGGGGACTGCTCGGTCTGGAGGCGGCGCGGGCGATGCGGCAGCTCGGGCTCTCCCCGCAGGTCGTGGAGATCGCGCCGCGGCTGATGCCGGTCCAGGTCGACGACGGCGGCGGCGCCCTGCTGCGCGGTCTCGTCGAGGACCAGGGGCTGCGGGTGCGCACCGGCGTGTCCGTCGACTCCGTGGCCGCGGACCGCGACCGGCTGGTCGCGACGCTGTCCGACGGGGTCGAGCTGGACGCCGACGTCGTCGTGTTCTCGGCGGGCATCCGCGCCGCGGACACGCTGGCCCGGGAGTGTGGGCTCGACGTCGGGGAGCGCGGCGGCGTGCTCGTCGACGACCGCTGCCGCACCGCCGACGAGCACGTGTGGGCCGTCGGCGAGTGCGCCGCGCTGCAGGGCCGGACGTACGGGCTGGTCGCGCCGGGGTACGCGATGGCCGAGGTGGTCGCGGACCGGCTGCTCGGCGGTGATGCCCGGATGACCCCGGACGACGTGGACATGTCCACCCAGCTCAAGCTGCTCGGTGTCGACGTGGCCAGCTTCGGCGACGCGCACGGCGCCACCGACGGCGCGCTGGAGATCGTCGTCAACGACCCGGTGGCCGGCACCTACTCCAAGCTCGTCGTGAGCGACGACGCGTCCACCCTGCTCGGCGGCATCCTCGTCGGCGACGCGTCCCGCTACGGCGCGCTGCGCCCGCTCGTCGGGTCCGCGCTGCCGGAGGACCCGGTCACGCTGATCTCCAGAGGCGGCGCGGAGCCGGACGCCGGGGCACTGCCGGACTCGGCGCAGATCTGTTCGTGCAACGCGGTGACCAAGGGACAGCTCTGCGAGGCGATCGACGACGGGGCGCACGACGTGCCGTCGTTGAAGTCCTGCACGCGCGCCGGGACGACGTGCGGGTCCTGCGTGCCGACGCTGGCCAAGATCCTCGCGCAGCAGGGCGTCGAGGTGTCGAAGGCGCTGTGCGAGCACTTCGACCACTCCCGCGCCGAGCTGTTCGAGATCGTCGCGGGGGCCGGGATCACGTCGTTCTCCGCGCTGGTCTCCACCTACGGGCGCGGCGCGGGATGCGACATCTGCAAGCCCGTCGTCGCGTCGATCCTGGCCACACTCGGGAACGGTCACATCCACGACGGCGAGCAGGCCACGCTGCAGGACACGAACGACCACTTCCTGGCGAACCTGCAGCGCAACGGCACCTACTCGGTCGTGCCGCGGATCGCGGGCGGCGAGGTCACGCCGGAGGGGCTGATCGTGATCGGCGAGGTGGCCCGCGACTTCGGGCTCTACACGAAGATCACCGGCGGTCAGCGGATCGACATGTTCGGCGCGCGCGTCGAGGACCTGCCCCGGATCTGGCGGCGGCTCGTCGACGCCGGGTTCGAGTCCGGGCACGCCTACGGCAAGTCGCTGCGCACGGTGAAGTCCTGCGTGGGCACCACGTGGTGCCGCTACGGCGTGCAGGACTCGGTCGGCATGGCCGTCGAGCTGGAACTGCGGTACCGCGGTCTGCGCAGCCCGCACAAGCTCAAGTCCGGAGTGTCCGGCTGTGCCCGCGAGTGCGCGGAAGCGCGGGCCAAGGACTTCGGTGTGATCGCCACCGAAGACGGCTGGAACCTCTACGTCGGCGGCAACGGCGGGTTCACCCCGCGCCACGCCGAGCTGCTCGTGGCCGGCGTGGACTCGGAGACGCTGGTCCGGACGATCGACCGGTTCCTCATGTTCTACGTCCGGACCGCGGAGCGGCTGCAGCGCACCGCGCCCTGGATCGAGGCGATGGACGGCGGGCTGGACCACCTGCGGGAGGTGATCGTCGACGACTCGCTCGGGATCTGCGCCGACCTGGACGCCGCGATGGCCCGGCACATCGAGAGCTACGCCGACGAATGGCGTGGCGTCCTGGACGACCCGGAGAAGCTCGCCCGCTTCGTGTCGTTCGTGAACGCACCCGAGACACCCGACCCGACGATCGAGTTCGTCACCGAGCGCGGGCAGAACGTCCCCGCACCGACCTCGCAGGACCCCGTCCTGATCGGCCTCCCGGAGGTGCCGGCATGACCGCCGACCCGTCCACCACCACGTCCCGCGTCGCCGACCCCGCGACCACCGCCGACCTCCCGGAGGCGCGCGCGTCGCAGGAGAACCGCCCGCCCGCCCGCGAGGGCGTCGAGCCCGGTGCGTGGCTGCGCGTCTGCGCCCTGGACCGGCTGCAGCCCGGCCGCGGGGTCGCCGCGCTCGTCGGCGGTGTCCAGGTCGCCGTGTTCCGGACGGGCGACGAGGCGCTGTACGCGGTCGGCAACATCGACCCGTTCACCGGCGCGGCCGTGATCTCCCGCGGCATCGTCGGCGACCGTGGTGGCGTGCCGACCGTCGCGTCCCCGGTGCACAAGCAGGCGTTCGGCCTGGCCGACGGCCGCTGTCTCGACGACCCGGCCGTCGCGCTGGCCGTCTACCAGCCCCGTTCGTACGACGGCGACGTCTGGATCGGGCTACGGTGACCGTCCGGACCCGGGCGACGACGCACCAGCCACCGGCCCGCCCGCGCGCCGTTCCCGGCCCGGGGATCGGAGCCGGAATGAGCACGCACGCCGAGGCCGTCCCACCACTGGCCGGCTTCACCGTCGGGATCACCGCGGCCCGGCGGGCCGAGGAGCTCGCGACGATGCTGGAGCGCCGTGGCGCGACGATCCAGCACGGACCAGCACTGCGGATCGTCGCGCTCGCCGACGACACCGACCTGCAGACCGCGACGCGCGCGCTCATCGAGAACCCGCCGGACATCACGGTCGCGACGACCGGTATCGGCTACCGCGGATGGATCGAGGCCGCCGACGGCTGGGGGCTGGGCGAGGATCTGTTGGCCGCGCTCGGGCAGGGCGAGATGCTCGCCCGCGGACCGAAGGCGCGCGGCGCGATCCGCGCGTCCGGGCTGGTCGACGCGTGGTCGCCGGAGTCGGAGTCCACCGCGGAAGTGCTCGAGCACCTGCTGGAACGCGGTGTCGAGGGACGCCGGATCGCCGTGCAGCTGCACGGGGAGCCGCTCCCCGACGTCGTCGAGGCGCTGGAGCTGGCAGGTGCGGAGGTACGAACGGTGCCGGTGTACCGCTGGGCGCCGCCTGCCGATCTCGGCCCGCTGGACCGGCTGCTCGACGCGGTCCTGGCCGGCGGGATCGACATGCTCGCGTTCACCAGCGCCCCGGCGGCGGCCGGCCTGCTGTCCCGTGCCTCCGAGCGGGGGAAGCACGACGAGCTGGTGGCCGCACTGCGCGGACCGGTGCTGGCGCTGTGCGTCGGACCGGTGACGGCCGCTCCGCTGGAGGCGCTGGACGTCCCGACCGTGCAGCCGCAGCGGTCCCGGCTGGGGGCGATGGTGCGGACGCTGGAGTCGGTGGCTCCGGCCCGTGCGCGCCGGCTCCCGGTGGGCGGCAAGGAGATCGAGCTGCGCGGGCATGCGGTTCTGGTGGACGGCGTGCTGCGGCCGGTCCCGCCGACACCGATGGCGCTGCTGCGCGTGCTGGCCCGGCGGCCGGGGCGGGTGGTGGCGCGCAGCGAGCTGCTCGCCGCGCAGCCCGGCGGGACCGACGAGCACGCCGTGGAGAACGCGATCGCCCGGCTGCGCACGGCGCTCGGCGAGCCGGGGCTGGTGCAGACCGTCGTGCGGCGCGGGTACCGGCTCGCCCTGGAGCCCGGTACCGGGAACGGCGGCCTGACCGGGGGCCACTGCACGGCCGACGCGCGCACGGGACCGCGATGACCGGCCTGCCCCTGGTGCTCGTGGCGCACGGCAGTCGCAACCCCGCCGCGGCGTCCGTCGCCGGTGGGATCGCCGCGGCCGTGGCGCTCCGCGAGCCGGATCTCGACGTGCGAGTCTGCTTCGTCGACGTGCACGGTCCGACGGTCGAGGAGACCGTCGCGGACCTGCCGGGGGCCGTCGTCGTCCCGGCGTTCCTGGCCGCGGGATACCACGTCCGGGTCGACCTGCCCGCCCGGTTGGCGGCGTGCGGTGCCGGGCACTTCCCGCTCACGGCGGCGCTCGGGGTGGCGGCCGGGACCCCCGGCACGGAGCCGGACCCGTCGGTGCTCGCCGCCGCGTGGGCGCGGCTGGCCGACGCGGGGCACGAGCCCGGTGACGCCGTCGTGCTCGCCGCGGCCGGGTCGTCGGACGCGCGGGCCGTGGCGCAGGTGCGCGGCGCCGCCCGCGCGCTCGGTGCGGCGGCGGGCAGACGCGTCCGGGTGGGGTTCGCCGCGACCGGGGCGCCCGAGGTCTCCGCCCTGGTGGAGGCGTTGCGCCGGGCCGGAGAGCGGCGCGTGGCCGTCGCGTCGTGGTTGCTGGCGCCGGGGGTGTTCGCCGATCGGTTGCGTCGGTCCGGCGCCGAGGTCGTCGCCGAGCCGCTGGGTGTGCACGAGCACGTCGTCGACGCCGTGGTGCGGCGCTACCGGTCGGTGGCCGGAGTGGTGCGCGACGTCGCGTGAGGTTCGCCGCCCGGGAAACGATCCGATGATTGTCGGTGGGTCGGTCTAGGGTCGTTCGCAGGGCCGTCGGGGGGCGGCGACGAACACCGGGGGGCCGATGACGAGCGGGACGGTCAGCCGCGTCCGGCTGCACGAGAACGCGCGGGTGCGGGTGACGGTGGATCCGTACACCAGCGTGCTCGCGCTGGCCTGCGCGGCGGTGGCGGCGCACCGCGAGGGAGGGGACGCACTGCTCGCCGCACGCCTGTCCGGCCGCGAGCAGTACGCGATCTCGCGGCTCGTCGTACCGGGGGCATCGGTCGCGCCGGAGGCGCTCACACCGGCCGTGCCGGAGCGGGACACCGACGTGGCGGTCGAGCTGGAGCGGCTGCGCTCGATGTCGGCGGACGAGCTGTACGCGGACATCGACACCACATGGGCTGGGGCGCCGCCCGCGCACTGGGAGGACGTGGCGGAGCAGGGCCCCCGCTGGCTCTCCGATCTCGCCGACGCGCTGCACGCCGTCTGGCAGTGGATCGAACCGGCCTGGGCGGCGCAGGATCGCTTGCGCAGCAAGGAGATCGAGCGGGTCGGCACGGCCGCCGCGCGGGGCGCGCTGGACCTCGTCCTCGCCAGGGCCCACCCGCGCGGCCGCATCGTCGACGGCGTCCTCGAGTTCCCGGATCCGGAGGGAATCGAGCCGGAGCCGCCGCAGACCGTCGTGCTCGCGCCGCTGCTGTCCGGTGTGGACGTCTCGATCAGCAACCTGGAGCGCCCCGGCCAGGTGTGGTTCGGCTACCCGGCGCCGCGGCCGGAGTCGGAGGACGAGACGGGCCTGGCCGCGCTGCTGACCCCGGTGCGCGCCGCCCTGCTGCGGCTGCTCGGCACGCAGTGGTCGATGTCCGGCCTGGCCGCCCGCGTCGGCCTGTCGCCGGCGACGCTCACGCACCAGATCACCGCTCTGGTCGCCGACGGGCTGGTGGTCCGTCACCGGGACGGGCGCCGGACGCTGGTGCGGCGCACGGTGCGCGGAACGGCGCTGCTGGACCTCTACGGGGTGTCTGACCTCCCGGGCGGCCCCGGGTCGCGATGATGGGCCGGTGACCGACGCCCCGCCCGACGTGATCCGGACGCTCCGTGCGGCCGGCTGCGTGTTCGCCGAGGAGGAGGCCGACCTGCTCGCCGAGGCCGCACCGGACCGCGCGGCCCTGGACGCGCTCGTCGCCCGCCGGGTGGCCGGGATGCCGCTGGAGCACCTGCTCGGCCACGTCGAGTTCGGTGGGCTCCGGCTCGCCGTGTCGTCCGGCGTGTTCGTGCCGCGGCGGCGGACCGAGGCGGTGGTGCACGAGGCCGCGGCGCTCGTACGGGCCCGTGGCGCCGCGCCGATCGTCGTGGACCTGTGCAGTGGTGCGGGTGCGATCGCCGCCGCGCTGGCCGAGGACCTGCGCCGCGGTGGCGGTCCGCTCCCGGCGGACCTGCATGCCACGGAGATCGACCCGGTGGCCGCGGAGTGCGCCCGCCGGAACCTCGCGCCGTACGGCGGTGAGGTGCACACCGGAGACCTGGACGCCCCGCTCCCGCCACACCTGCGCGGGCGCGTGGACGTCCTCGTCGCGAACGTGCCCTACGTCCCGACCGGAGCGATCGCGAGGATGCCGCCGGAGGCGCGCGACCACGAACCGCGCCGCGCCCTCGACGGCGGCCCGGACGGCCTCGACGTCGCCCGCCGCTTCGTCGCCGCGGCCCCGCTCTGGCTCGCCCCGTCCGGCTCGATGCTGATCGAGACGAGCGAGCGCCAGGCCCCGGTGCTCGCGCAGGAGGTCACCGGGCACGGCCTGGACCCGAGGATCGTCGTCGACGACGACCTGGAGGCCACCGTCGTGATCGGCACGGCCCCGGGCCCCTGACACCGGTCCGGCCGACCGCGTCCCGGACCGGACCATCCACGGAACGCGTCCGCCCCGGAGAACGCGCACCCACCTCGCGGAACGCGCGCCCCTCCGGAGAACGCGCGCCGCTCCGGAGAACGCGCGCCGCTCCGGAGAACGCGACTGCCCGGACACGCGCGTTCGCCCAGGAGCAGCGCGTTCCGCGGATCGCCAACTGCCCCGCGGGCCGCCGTAGGACCTCGTCGGGACGCTCCTGAACAGCGCCTTTGCTCTGCTCACCCCCACGCAACGGGTCTGGTGGGCCGTCCGGGTCGCCGCTGCTCCGAGCGGTGCTGCGCCCGTGTGAGCAGAGCAAAGCGTCCTCCGGGAGGAGCCCGGACCGCCGCCCGAGGGCACTGTCCGTCCCCGTCGCGACTCGACAGGGAACGGCCGACGTCCGGGCACACGGGCGTAGCCGGGAGCGGACTGCCCCGTCGGGCGGCTGGAGTGCGGCACGCTCTCACCCGCCGTCCTCGGCCGTGCCCAGATGGCGACTACCCGGGCGCGCTCACTCTTGTCAGCTCTCCCGGCGGCGGTCAGCGGTGCGCCGGTGCTCTCGAGGCAGGCGCCCGTCGACCATCAGGATGCCCTCGGCGCGGAGGCGTTCGGCCTGCTCGTGCGCGATGTGCGGGGCGGACGTGCCGTTCGCGCGGAGCACCCGGTGCCACGGCAGGTCGGCGCCGTCCTCGGAGAGGATCTTTCCGACCAGCCGGGCCCGGCCGGGGAGCCCGGCCTGTTCGGCCACCTCCCCGTAGGTCGACGTCTCGCCCGGCGGGATGGCGGCGACGACGGCGCGCACCCGCTCCACCGTCTCCTCGTCCATTCCGTCTCCCGTCGATCGCAGCCCGCCATCCGCCGCCGCGGTACGACCGGGACCCGTTCTTGTCGGGGTGGCGTGGTCGAATCGTCCGCGTGACAGCTTCGCGCACCGCCACCCCGGCGGCGTCGACCGGGCCGCGCCTGGTCCGCGTCCCGGCTGCGGTCGTGACGCCGCGGCGGTGGTCCGCGCCTGCCCGGCGGGTGCTGGACCACCGGGACGGTCCGCTGCGCGTGGTCGGCGGCCCTGGCACCGGCAAGACGACGGTACTGATCGAGTCCGTCGCGCGGCGGATCGCCGACGGCGCAGCCCCGGAGAACGTCCTCCTGCTCGTGGGCAGCCGACGTGCGGCCGCCGACCTCCGCGGCCGCCTGACGCCGTTGCTCGCGCGCGAGGGTGCCGCCCGCACGTCGCGCGAGATGCTGGTGCGCACTGTGCACTCGTACGCGTTCGGCGTGCTCCGGCTGCACGCGGCGCAGCACGAGGACCCGCCGCCGCGCCTGTTGGCCAGCGCGGAGCAGGACGTCGTGGTGCGGGATCTGCTCGCGGGCGAGATCGCGAACTGGAACGGGAGCGTGCCTGGGTCCGGCTGGCCGGACCGCCTGAGCCCGGCGCTCGGCCTGCCGGGGTTCGCGGCCGAACTGCGCGAGCTGCTGCTGCGCGCGGCCGAACGCGGTCTCGGTCCGGACGATCTCGAGGAGATCGGAGAGGCACGGGGCCGCGACGAGTGGGTCGCGGCCGGGCGGTTCTTCCGCACGTACGAGCAGGTGGTGCTGCTGCGCGGGGCGGCGGGCCGCGGCGCCCCGCAGGCGACGGCGCCCGCGCTCGACTCGGCCGAGCTCGTCGCGGCCGCGCTGGACGCACTGGCCGCGGATCCGGAGCTGCGCGCCCGGGAACGGGAGCGGGTGCGGTACCTGCTGGTGGACGACGCGCAGGATCTCGATCCCCAGCAGATGGAGCTGGTGCGGGAACTGGCCGGGTCGGCACGGGCGACGCTCCTGGCGGGTGACCCGGATCAGGCGGTGCTCACGTTCCGCGGCGCCGACCCGCAGGGCATGAACGCCGTCGACGCCCCGACCGAGGTGTTGATCGAGGACCACCGCCAGACGGCAGGGGTCCGCGCCGCCGCGGCCCGCTTGGCCGCCCGCCTGCCGGGCGCCGGGCCGGGGCGGCGCCGCGTCCCGCCGGGACCCGACGAGCCCGACGCGGGTTCCCCCGGCACCCGTCCCGGAGTCGACGGGGCGGACAGCAGCACGGACGGCACCCGCGAGACCGCTCCCGCGACCGACGCCGGTGGCGCCCGACCTGAGGCGGACGGCGCCGACACCGTCACGGACCCCGACGGTGATGCTCCCGGAGCGGAGAGGTCGACGTCGGGTGGTGACCGTGCAACCGGGGACCCGGGCGCAGGTGGGCCGGATGTGGAGGAGGCCGGGGACGCCGTCGCGGTCCGTGTGTTCGCCTCGGCCGCGACGGAGGCGGGCTGGATCGCCGACCGCCTGCGCCGGGCGCACCTCGTGGACGGCGTCCCGTGGTCGGAGATGGCCGTGCTGTCCCGCTCCGCGCGCCGCACACTGCCCGCGCTGCGGCGCGCGCTGGCCGCGGCCGGGGTGCCGATCGTCGCGCCTCCGGACGAGCTGCCGTTGTCCCGCCAGCCCGCCGTCGTGCCGTTGCTGCTGATCCTGCAGGGGGTGACGCGGCCGTCCACGATCGACGCCGACCTGGCGGTCGCGCTGCTCACCTCGTCGCTCGGCGGTGGTGATCCGATGCGGATGCGCCGCCTGCGCCGCGGGCTGCTGCGACTGCACGCCGCGGGCCGCCGTGGCGCCGGTGCGCGCGAGGGAGACGGCGTGCCGGAGGCTCCCGCGGCCGGGGCGGACGGCCCGGTCGCCACCGCTGACCCGGCACCGGATCGACCGGACGTGCCACGCGCGACCGGCCCCGATCCGAGTCCCGTCACCGATGGACCGGCCGGTGACCGCCCGACCGGGAGTGACGCCGGCTCGGAGACGCCGGGTCCACCCGCACACGGTCCTCTGGCGTCCCCGCCGAGACCCGCCTCCACCGCGGCCGACGTCGAGGCCGCGAGCAGCGATCCGCTGCTCGTCGAGGCGCTTCGTGCCGCCGCGACCGGACACCCCGACCCGTTGTCCGCGCTCGCGCCCGCCGAGACGGCCCCGTTGCGGGACGTCGGCACGTTGCTGGACACCGCGTCGCGCGCGGTCGCCGACGGGCACTCGGTGGAGGAGGTGCTGTGGCGCGTCTGGCGGCGGACCGGCCTCGCCCGGCGCTGGAGCGACGCGAGCGCCCGCGGTGGTCCGGCCGGTGCCGCCGCCGACCGCGACCTGGACGCCGTGCTCGCGCTGTTCGACGCGGCCGCCCGCTACACCGACCGGCTGCCGGGCGCCGACGTCGCCGGCTTCCTCGACTACATCGCCGACCAGCAGCTACCCGGCGACACGCTGGCCCCGCAGTCGCCGCAGGGCGACGCCGTGGAGCTGCTCACGGCGCATGCGGCGCGCGGCCGGGAGTGGCGGGTCGTCGCCGTGCCGAACGTCCAGGAAGGACTGTGGCCGGACCTGCGCCTGCGCGGAAGCCTGCTCGGCAACGAACGCCTCGTGGACCTCGTCGCCGGCGTCGACGAACCGGACGGGTCGGTGTCCCGGGTCGCCCCGCTGCTGGCCGAGGAACGCAGGCTGTTCTACGTCGCCTGTACCCGCGCCCGGGAGATGCTGCTGGTGAGCGGCGTACAGGGGGAGGACGAGCAGCCGTCGCGGTTCCTCGACGAGCTCGACCCGCTCCCGGCGGACGCGTCGGAGTCCCGCCCGGTGCACCACCCGGGCCGGTCGCTCGTGCTCTCCGAGCTCGTCGGCGAGCTCCGCCGCGCCGTGTGCACCCCGGACCGCGGCGAGCCCGCCGCCGTCGCGCGCCGTCGTCGGGCCGCCGTCCAGCTGTCCCGGCTCGCGGCCGACGGAGTGCCGGGGGCGCATCCCGACGACTGGTACGGGCTGGCCCCGCCGTCGAGCACCGAGCCCCTGCGCGCGCCCGGCGAGCTCGTGCCGGTCTCGCCGAGCGACGTGGAGACGATCAGCTCGTGCCCGCTGCGCTGGGTGCTGGCCCGCCACGGCGGCGACGAGACCGGTGCGCTGGCCGCAGTCACCGGCTCGCTCGTGCACGCCCTCGTCCAGGCGAAGGCCGCCGGCGCGGACCCGGGCGAGCTGGAGTCGGCGCTGCACTCCGCGTGGGCCCGGCTCGACGCCGGCGCGCCCTGGTTCGGGCGGCGCGAGCTGGACCGGGTGCGGGCCATGCTGGCCGCGTTCGACGAGTGGGTCCGTGCGAGTCGCGACGGCGGCCTGTCCCTCGTCGCGGTCGAGCAGCCGGTGCAACTCGACCTCGGCGGCGACACTCCGGACGACGACCCGCCCGCCGAGGAGCGGCCCCGACGGGTGCGTCTGCGGGGACGGGTGGACCGGCTGGAGACCGACGCCGAGGGGCGCCCGGTCGTCGTCGACGTCAAGACCGGCAAGACGGCGACCCCTGCCAAGCAGGCCGCCGAGCACCCCCAGCTGGCGGTGTACCAGCTCGCCGCGGCGCTCGGCGCGTTCGACTCGCTGGTCGGGGCCGGTGCCCCGCCCGGTGGGGCCCGGCTGGTGTTCCTGGCCGACCGCAAGGCGAGCGGGATGCCCAAGGAGCCGAGCCAACCACCGCTGGAGGGCGACGGCACCGAGCAGTGGCGGGACGTGGTGCTGCAGTGCGCCGACGACTCGTCGGGGACGGCGTTCGTCGCGCGCGTCGGGCCGGACTGCGACCGCTGTCCGGTGCGGACGAGCTGCCCCGCCGTCGAGCCGGGCCGGTCGGTGCTCGACGGCTGACGCTGCTCGGCCGGGCGTGCCCGGGGATCAGCGGGGCGACGGGGTCGGTGACCGGCCCGCGCGTGCGGCCCGCCGGTCCGCGACGCGGTCGATCACCATGGCCGAGCCGAGCCCGATCGCGACGGCGAAACAGAACCCGCCGACCGTGTCGGTGGGGTAGTGGGCACCGATGGTGATCATTCCGGTGCCGACGACACCGCCCGCGAGCAGAGCCGCGGACGCGACGACGGTCACGGCGACCGCCCGTCCGGTCGGGGCGAGCCCGATCACCAGCAGCGCGACCGCCAGTGCGATCGACGTTGCGCCGCCGGTGTGCCCGCTCGGATAGGCGTAGCCGGCGGAGTCGCCGATCGAGCGCCCGACCAGGGGCTTGAGCACGGTCGTCGCGACCCCCGTGACGCCCGGCCCGACGATCGCCAGCACCGCGTGGCGGGGACGGTGCAGCAGCAGTGCCGCCCCGGCGAGCAGCACGGCCCAGAGCACGACGAACTGCGGGGACCCCAGCTCGACGATCCGCGAGAAGAACCGCCAGTGGTCCCCGGTCACGGAGTCCACGATGGACTCGGTGCGTCGGTCCACGCGGCCCGCGACCGGGTCTCCGGAATACCAGACCCCGAGCGCGACCGCGACGGCCAGCGCCACCGCGATCACTGCCGGAGCCGGCCGGCGCAACGGGCCGAGAACGGTCACGGGATCGCGGGAGACGAGCACCGGATCGAGGGTACCGCCGCACGTGGCCCGGGACGCCGACCCGGACGGGTGTCAGCCGAGCCGGAGCGCACCGGCCAGCCGTCGCAGGTCCGGCACGACGTCGGCGCCGTCCGGTGTGAGGACCTGGGCACAGACGTGGTCGGCACCGGCGTCCAGGTGCTCGGTCAGCCGGGCCGCGACCACCTCCGGAGAACCGTGCGCGACGAGCGCGTCGACGAGCGCGTCGCTGCCGCCGTTCTCGATGTCGGCGTCGGTCCAGCCGAGTCGCTTCAGGTTGGTCACGTAGTTGCGCAGGCCCAGGTACGGCGTCTGCACGGCGGGGCGGCCGAGCGCGCGGGCCCGGTCGGCGTCGTCGTCGAGGACCACCTTGTGCTCGGGGGCGAGCAGCGCGTCCGGCCCGAGTGTGGCGCGCGCCCGGCGCGTGTGCTCCGGGGTGGTCAGGTACGGGTGGGCGCCCGCGGTCCGCTCCGCGGCCAGGGCCAGCACCTTCGGCCCCAGCGCGGCGAGCGCCCGTCCGGCGACCGGGACGTCGAGCGCGTCGAGCCGGTCGAGGTACTCGACGACGGTCGCGTACGGCTTCGTGTACTCGCCGGTGTGCTCCGGGTGCCCGACGCCGACGCCGAGCAGGAACCGGTCCGGGAACCGCTCGGCGAGGCGGTGGTAGGACGGCGCGACGTCGTCGGCGGGCGTCGACCACATGTTCACGATCCCGGTCGCGACGACGAGGTGGTCGGTCGCGGCGAGCAGCGACTCGGCGACCGCGAGATCGGCGGGAGGTGAGCCGCCGATCCAGATCGCCCCGAAGCCGAGGCGCTCGACCTCCTGCGCCAGCTCCGGTCCCAGCCCGTTCGCTCGCCGCCAGATCCCGTAGCGGCCCGGATCGATCGTCATGGTCACTGGGACGTTCTCGACCCCGGCGGAATTCCTGCGTGCGGGCGTCACCGGGGCGGCCCGCTACCCGAGTGAACCGACAATGATCGTCGTCTCGTACCGTGACCGCGATGCGCGACGACTCCACCGTCCGGCTGAACGCCGCTGCCGCGCCGCACGATGGCGCGTCGCCGGTCGCCGGGACCGTGGCGCTGCCGTCGACCACGGTGTCCGTCGAGGTGGAGCGGACGCGGGCCATCGCCGCCGACGGGCCCGCCGAGCGGGCCGATCGCGTCGACGGGACGACGCGGGTCGTCCGCTCCGGTGCCCAGGCGCAGGTCTCGACGACCGAGGCGACCTCGTGGGTCCCCGCCGCGGCGGTCGAGGCGACGTCGCGAGTCCCGGCCGCGGCCGTCGAGGCGGTCACGCAGGTCTCGGCCCGCGCCGCCGAGGAAGGCCACGTCCCCGGGCCGGGCCTGGTCATTCCGGCTGCGGCCCGCGCCCCACGCGAGCCACGCCCGATGCCGGAGGGCCGTCCGGTGATGCCCGGTGGTCCGCCCCCGTCCCCACCCGGCACCGGCGAACCGGGCGGTGATCGGCAGGAGTGGTCTGATCGCGCCACTGGTGGCGCGTCCGCTCCCGTTCCGCCGATCATGGACTCGGCCGCGGCCCCCGCGCCGGAGCAGGCCCCGTCCGGCAAGGCCCCGTCCGGCGAGGCCCCGTCCGACCTGGCTCAGCCCGCTCCGTCCATTCAAGCCACGCGGACCATGGACCCGCCCCGACCGGCTGCGCCGCGCCCGGCGACTCCGCGCCCGGCAGCGGCACCGTCCGCCCGCCCCGCCGCTCCACCTCGTCCGGCGGGTCCCCGCCCGACCGGGCCCGGGCGCACCGCGGCGGCCGTCTCCCCGTCACCCGCCGTCGGCCGCGCCCCCGCCGGACGACCTCCGGCGCGCGCCGTGCCGCCCGCCGACCCGATGGCGAAGCGCGGCAAGGCCTCCCGGGCACGACGGGCGGGTGGCGTCATGGGCGGCATCGCGCTGGGCCTCGTCGCGATCATCGCCGCGAGCTGGACGATCCTGGTCCCACCGGTCGGGAGCGACGACCGGGCCGACGAGCGCCCGGCCGCCGTACCGGCGAGACCGGCCGCACCTCCCGTCGACTGGGTCCGCACGAACGGCGACGAGTTCGACGGGCCGTCCCTCGACCGCTCGAGGTGGAACGTCTACAACTCGGTCGGCGGGTTCGGCAACGGGCTGCGCAGACCGTCCGCGGTCGAGCAGGGCGACGGTCTGCTGACGGTCACCGCTCGGCCGCGGTTGAACGGCGGCACGTCCGGCGGCATCTCGATGGGCAAGGGCCAGCTGCACGGACGCTGGGAGTTCCGGGCCCGCGCCGACCCCGGAACGGGCTACAGCCCCGCCGTCCTGCTCTGGCCGGACTCCGAGCGGTTCCCGATCGACGGTGAGCTGGACATGCTGGAGGCACCGGTCGGCGACCGGAGCACGGCCAGCGCGTACGTGCACTACGGCGCGGACAACAAGACCCGCGGCGCGCAGGTGAACGGCGACTTCACCCAGTGGCACACGTTCGCGTTCGAGTGGCTGCCGAACCGGCTGACCTGGTACGTCGACGGCACGAAGCAGTGGGAGATCACCGACCGGACGGTGATCCCGACGAAGCCGATGCACCTGTGCATCCAGCTGGACCAGGGTCCGGCGGCGAAGTTCATGCCAGCGCCGGACGCCACCACGCCGGACGAGGTGCGCATGCAGGTGGACTGGGCCCGCCAGTACGAGGTCGGGTGACGGAACTGTCGGGGGTGGGCGGTACAACCGTCCCGTGGAACTGACCCCGTCCGCGCTGGCCGTCGCTCTCGGCCTGCCGGCCCCGACCGAGGAGCAGGCCGCGGTGATCGCCGCGCCGCCGGCGCCCGCCCTCGTCGTGGCCGGAGCGGGCGCGGGCAAGACCGAGACGATGGCGGCCCGCGTCGTCTGGCTCGTCGCCACCGGCCGGGCGCTGCCGGAGCAGGTACTGGGGCTGACGTTCACCCGCAAGGCCGCCCAGCAGCTCGGCACGCGGGTGCGGTCGCGGCTGCGGCGGCTGGCGAACTCCCGCCTGCTGGACGACCTCGATCCCGGCGGCAGTCGCAGGGCTGCCCTGCTGGCGGGCGAACCGACCGTGTCGACCTACCACGCCTACGCGGGCCGTCTCGTGTCCGAGCACGCGCTACGCCTGCCCGCGGAGCCGGCGAACCGCCTGCTGTCCCCGACGGGTGCGTGGCAGCTCGCGCACCGGGTCGTGTCCACGTGGGCGGACGACCTGGAGATCGACCGGGTGCCGGCCACCGTCACCGGCTACCTGCTCGCGCTGTCCGGCGAGCTGGGGGAGCACCTCGCCGAGCCGGGGGACGTCCGGCGGCTCGCCGAGGAGATGATCGCGACGCTGGAGCGGGCGCCGCGCGGGAAGGGGCAGCGGGCCGAGCCGTCGGCCGGCTACCGGGCCCGGATCACCGGCCAGCGGATGCGCCGCGAGCTGCTCCCGCTGGTCGAGGAGTTCGCCCGGCGCAAGCAGGCCGAGCAGGCGATGGACTTCTCGGACCAGATGTCGCTCGCCGCGCGCATCGCCGAGGCGGACGGGAGCGTCGGCGAGATCGAGCGGGGCCAGTACCGGGCCGTGCTGCTCGACGAGTACCAGGACACCGGCCACGCCCAGCGGGTGCTGCTGCGCGCGCTGTTCGGGCGGGGCGCCGGCGGTGGTGGGTCGGTCACCGCGGTCGGCGACCCGTGCCAGTCGATCTACGGGTGGCGCGGGGCGAGCGCGGGCAACCTCGCCCGCTTCCGCACCGACTTCCCGGACGTCGACGGGAACCCCGCCCCGGTCTACGGGCTGCTGACCAGCTTCCGGAACCCGGACGAGGTGCTGACGCTGGCGAACCGGGTCTCCGAGGAGTTACGAGCGCTGCGGTCGAACACGGTGGAGGTCGGCGAGCTGCGGGCGGTGCCGGGAGCGGCACCGGGCGAGGTGCGGGCCGCGCTGCTTCCGGACGTCGGGGCCGAGGTGGACTGGGTGGCCGACGCCGTGGCGTCACGCTGGCACGAACGGGCCGGTGAGCGGGACGGCAGCCCGCCGACGGCGGCCGTGCTGGTCCGCCG
Source organism: Pseudonocardia endophytica (assembly GCF_004339565.1). GTDB lineage: Bacteria > Actinomycetota > Actinomycetes > Mycobacteriales > Pseudonocardiaceae > Pseudonocardia > Pseudonocardia endophytica. The sequence continues at coordinate 2,529,713 of NZ_SMFZ01000001.1, read as the reverse complement.
CCGTGCGGACATGGATCCGCTGGCATCGGCGTTGCGGGCGAGGGGGCTTCCGGTCGAGGTCGTCGGGCTCGGCGGGCTGCTGGACACGCCGGAGGTGCGGGACCTGGTCAGTGCGCTGCGCGTGGTGGCGGACCCGCTGGCCGGCCCGTCCGCGGTGCGGTTGCTCACCGGCGTGCGGTGGCGTCTCGGCGTCGCGGACCTGGCGGCGCTCTGGGAACGGGCCCGCGAGCTCGTCCCGGCGTCGCGCCCGCGTCCCGGTCCGCTCTCGCCGGAAGAGCTCGCGCTCGGTGCCCTGCCGGGCGAGCACGCCGAACAGGCCGGGCTGGTGGACGCGATCGACGATCCGGGGGAGCCGGGCCGGTACTCCGAGGCCGGGTTCGACCGGATCCGCAGGCTCGGCCGGGAGCTGTCCCTGCTGCGCGGGCGTGCCTCGGCACCGCTGACCGACCTGGTGGCCGACGCCGAGCGGACGCTGCTGCTCGACGTCGAGACCGCCGCCCGGCCCGGACCGTCCGGGCGGGCGCACCTGGACGCGTTCGCCGATGTCGTCGCCGAGTTCTCGGCGGGCGCCCAGGTGGCGACGCTGCCCGCGCTGCTGGACTACCTGGAGACGGCGGAGAAGGCCGAGGACGGGCTGACGCCGGGCGAGGTCGAGGTCGCGCCGGACCGGGTCCAGATCCTCACCGTGCACGCGGCCAAGGGCCTGGAGTGGGAGATCGTCGCGGTGCCGCACCTGGTCTCCCAGGTGTTCCCGGGCCGCAAGATGTCCGGCAGCTGGCTGAAGGACCCCTCCGAGCTGCCGGTGGTACTGCGCGGCGACGCGGACGACCTGCCCGGCCTGCTCCTGCCGCCCGGGGGCGACCGCAAGGAGATCGAGGAGGCACTCGACGCCCACGACGCGGCGCTGGACGATCGCCGCCTCGCCGAGGAGCGGCGCCTGTTCTACGTCGCACTGACCCGCTCGGAGCACACGTTGCTGGCCTCCGGGCACCGCTGGCCCGCGACGGGGGAGCGGCCGAAGGAACCGTCGGTGTTCCTCGAGGAGCTGCGGGAGATCCTGGAGGGACCGGGCGGCAGCGAGGTCGGGGTGCTCGACGAGTGGGCGCCGGCTCCCGAGATCGAGGACGGCAACCCGGCGCTGACGGTCCGGCGTACGGCCGTGTGGCCGACCGAGCCGTTCGGCGAGCGCGCGACCGACGTGCGGGCCGGTGCCGACCTCGTCCGGGACGCGGTCCGGCGCCGCTCCCGCCCGCCCGGCCGGCGCGCCCGGCCCGCTTCCCCCGACCAGCTGAGCCTCGACCTCCCCCCGACGCCGGAGGACGTCGTGGACGGCAGCGGGGACCCGGAGGGCTGGGCCGCGGACGTCGACGTGCTGCTGGCCGAGCGTGCGGCCGCGGCCCGGCGCCCGACCGTGCTGCTGCCGGGCCAGGTGTCGGTCAGCCGGCTCGTCGAGCTGGCCGACGACCCGGACGAACTGGCCGTGCGGCTCCGGCGCCCGGTCCCGATGCCGCCGAACCCGCACACCCGCCGGGGCACCGCGTTCCACGCCTGGCTCGAGCAGCGCTTCGGAGCCGAGCGGCTGCTCGACCTCGACGAGCTGCCCGGTGCCGCCGACGCGGACGCTGCCGGCGACGACGCTCTGGCCGAGCTGCAGGAGGCGTTCCTGGCCTCGGAGTGGGCGGAGCGCGTCCCGGTCGAGGTGGAGGTGTCGTTCGAGACGGTCGTGGACGGGATCGCCGTGCGCGGGCGGATGGACGCGGTGTTCGCCGACGCCGACGGCGGGTGGACGGTGGTGGACTGGAAGACCGGCGCGGTGCCGGAGGGCGCCCGGGAACAGGCCGTCGCGGTGCAGCTCGCCGCCTACCGGCTGGCCTGGGCCGCGCTGGCCGGGGTGGATCCGGAGCGGGTCCGCGCCGTCTTCCACTACGTGCGGCACGGGATCACGCTCCGCCCGGCCGACCTGCTCGACGCGGACGGACTCCGCGGCCTTCTCGCGTCGGTGCCGCAGGTGGCCGAGACAGTCTGACTCGACCGGTCGGCGCTCTGTGCAGGGCTGTTCGGCGCAAGCGTGACTCGTCCGTGACGGCGCCGTGATGTCCGCTATTACTCTTTCGGGTGACGCCGGAGAGCTCCCGAGGCCGCCCACTCCCCAGGGCGCGCCGCTCCCCCGACCGGCGGCGAGGAGTTCCCGTGCGTGGTGCTGCCCTGCGCTCCCGCCGAGCCGGAGTCGGTGCGGTGGTACTGGCCGCCGTCGCGGCGCTGGCCGTGATCGCCCCGTCCGCCGTGGCCGCTCCGCGGGTGCAGGAGCCCGCCGTCCCGGCGCCGGCAGGCTGGACCTACACCGGCGGCGACGAGTTCGACGGCCCGGCGCTCGACACGGACCGATGGAACGCCTACGACTCGGTCGGTGCGTTCGGCAACGGGACGCGCCACCCGTCGGCGATCTCCCAGGGCGACGGCCTGCTGACGATCACCGCCCGTCCCCGGCAGGACGGCGGCACGTCCGGAGGCATGGCGCTCGGCGAGGGCCAGCTCTACGGCCGCTGGGAGTTCCGCGCCCGCACCGACCCGGGCCGTGGTTACAGCTCGGCGATCCTGCTGTGGCCGGACTCCGAGAAGTTCCCGGAGGACGGCGAGCTGGACATGATGGAGGTCCCGAGCGACAAGCGGACCGCCGCGACCGCGTTCGTCCACTACGGAGCGGACAACAGGATCGTCGGAACCAGCCGGGACGGCGACTTCACGCAGTGGCACACGTTCGCCATGGAGTGGCAGCCGGACCGGATCACCTGGTTCGTCGACGGCAGGAAGGCCTGGGAGACCACCGACCGCGCGGTCATCCCCACGACGCCGATGCACCTGTGCATCCAGCTCGACCAGGGACCGGCCGTGAACTGGATGCCCGCCCCGGACGCGTCCACACCGGACGAGGTCCGGCTGCAGGTCGACTGGGCGCGCCAGTACCGGACGAGCTGAGCGGCCGGACAGCCTGCCGGGCCGAGACCGAGGGCGGACCGAGCCCGGAACGCAGGTAGCCCGCGCCCCCGGATGTCGGGGACGCGGGCTCCTCGTCGATCAGTGGTGCGAGCGGATCAGTGCGTGGACGCCTTGGCCGCCCCGGCGCCGGTCAGGGACCGGACCTCCATCTCGGCGTACTTGCTGCCGTCGGCCCGGCTCTGGCCGACGTAGGTGCCGACGATGCCGAGGACGAACGACAGCGGGATCGACACGATTCCCGGGTTCTCCAGCGGGAACCAGGCGAAGTCCGCCCCGGTGATCATCGACGGCGTCGAGGCCGTCGCCGGCTTCCCGGACACGGCAGGCGAGAAGACGATCAGGATCAGGGCGCTCGCGAGGCCGCCGTAGATGCTGAACAGCGCGCCGGTCGTGTTGAACCGCTTCCAGAACAGCGAGTAGAGGATCGTCGGCAGGTTCGCCGACGCCGCCACCGCGAACGCGAGCGCGACCAGGAACGCGACGTTCTGGCCGTTGGCCAGGATGCCGCCGACGATCGCCACGATGCCGATCACGACCGTGGTGATCCGCGCGACCCGGACCTCGGTCTTCTGCTCGTCCTGGACGTTGCCCTTCTTGATCACGTTGATGTAGACGTCGTGCGCGAACGACGCCGATGCCGTGATCGTCAGACCGGCGACGACGGCGAGGATCGTCGCGAACGCCACCGCCGCGATGATGCCCAGCAGGACCGGTCCGCCCAGCGCGTTGGCCAGCAGCGGTGCCGCCGAGTTGACCTTGCCCGGCGCCGCCTTGATCGCCTCAGGGCCCACCAGGGCGCCTGCCGCGTACCCGATCACGAGCGTGAACAGGTAGAAGATGCCGATCAGCCAGATCGCCCACTCGACCGACTTCCGAGCCTCCTTGGCCGTCGGCACGGTGTAGAAGCGCATCAGCACGTGCGGCAGACCCGCCGTGCCGAGCACCAGCGCGAGGCCGAGCGAGATGAAGTCGATCTTGCTCGTGTACTGCTTGCCGGGTGCCAGCAGCGCCTCGCCGGTCGCGCCGCCCTTGTCCACGGCGCCCTGGAGCAGGCCGGAGAAGTTGAACCCGAACAGCGCCAGCGCCCAGATCGTCATGATCAGTGTGCCGAGGATGAGCAGCACGGCCTTAATCATCTGGACCCACGTCGTGCCGCGCATGCCGCCGATCAGCACGTAGGCGATCATCACGATGCCGACGACCGCGATCACGATGTCCTGCACGATCGGCTCGGTGACGCCGAGCAGCAGCGACACAAGGCCGCCGGCGCCGGCCATCTGGGCCAGCAGGTAGAAGAACGACACGACCAGCGTCGATGTCGCCGCCGCGGCCCGGATCGGGGTCTGCTTCATCCGGAACGCGAGTACGTCGCCCATCGTGAAGCGGCCCGTGTTCCGCAGCAGCTCCGCGACCAGCAGCAGCGCGACGAGCCACGCCACCAGGAAGCCGACCGAGTAGAGGAACCCGTCGTAGCCGTTCACGGCGATCGCGCCCGCGATGCCGAGGAACGACGCGGCGGACAGGTAGTCACCGGCGATCGCGGTGCCGTTCTGCGGGCCGGAGAAGCCGCCGCCCGCGGTGTAGAAGTCCGACGCCGTTCGCTGCGCGCGGCGGTTCACGTAGATGACGATGCCGAGCGTCAGGACGACGAACACCAGGAAGATCGTGATGTTGAGGGCCGGGTTGGCGATCGTGCCGCCCTGGGCGAGCGTCATCGGGAGCCTCCCTCGATCTCCTCACGGATCTTCGACGACAGCGGGTCGAGCCTGCGGTCGGCGAAGCGCACGTACAGGATCGTGATCACGAACGTGGACACGAACTGCAGCAGGCCGAAGATCAGCCCGATGTTGATGTTGCCCAGCACCTTCGCCGCCATGAATCCCGGCGCGTAGCTGGCCAGCAGGACGTAGAGCAGGTACCAGGCGAGGAACCCGATCGTCACCGGGAACACGAACCGGCGCAGCCGGCTGCGCAGCTCCTGGAAGTCGGAGCTGGCCTGCACCGCCGTCCAGTCCGTTCCGCCACCACCGCCGGGGGGCGGACCGCCCGCACTCTGTTCGGACTCCGTGGTACTCACGCATGCCTCCTCGCATGTCTCGTGCCCGCGCACGGTTCCGCCCGGCCACCGATGCGCCCCAGGAAAGGGCGTGGGAGCCGGGAGCGAAAGCCGCGCGCGCCGCACAGGCGACAACTGAGTCGAACGGTGGACGATCGGGCCGCCGACGACAACACCGATCGACGAACGGTCTTGACACGAAACGCTAACGCTCGTCGTCCAGGTGCAGGCGGAGCATCGCGACCTCGGCCGACGCCGGAGCGTGGTCACGCAGCGACACGCCGATCATGACCGCGAACGCGAGCGGGACCGACCAGAGTGCGGGCTGCGCGCAGAGCAGCGCGACCGTGCCGTCGTCGGGGATCGGGGGTCCGGGCAGCGCGGCGAGCGCCATCGCCCCCGCCGACGTCACCAGGCCGGTCGCCATGCCGGCGCCCGCGCCGCGTGCGGTGAGCCCGCGCCACCACAGCCCGAGCACGAGCAGCGGGCAGAACGTGGACGCGGCCACGGCGAACGCGGAGGTGACGGCGGCACTGACGTCGAGCCCGCCCGCGAACAACGCGGCGACCACGACGACGGCCGCGGCGGCGGGTGCGGAGAGCCTCAGCCGTCGCAGACCGGACGGCATGAGGTCGTGGGCGAGCGCGCCGGACAGCGCGAGCAGCAGCCCGAGCGAGGTGGCCAGGAACGCGGCGAACGCGCCGACCGCCAGCAGCGCCCCGACGACCGAGCCGGAGGTCCCGCCCGCGACCCGCCCCGGCAGCGTGACGACGGCCGTGTCGGTCGCCGACGACAGCGCGAGCTCCGGGGTGAGCACGGTGCCGAGCAGGCCGTACACGATCGGGAACAGGTAGAACGTGCCGAGCATCGCGACCGTGATCGCCGCGGTACGACGGGCCGCGCGGCCGTCCGGGCTGGTGTGGAACCGGACGATGATGTGCGGCAGCCCCATCGTGCCCAGCGCCGTCGCGGCCAGTACCGACCACGTGACGAGCAGCGGTGAGTCCGTGCCGGACCCGAGCAGCGGGATCGTCCACTCCGGACCGCCCGGGACCGGCAGGTTGCTGCCCTCCACGTCGGGCACGTCGGCACCGGCCGGGAACGCCCACGTCTGGTCGGCGGCTGCCCGGTGCGGGCCCGGCTCGAGCTCGCGCGCCTCGCCGTCGACGAGCACCGTCACCGGCTCGGTCACGACGAGCGTGGCCGGCAGCCGGAAGTCGACGGTCGTCTCGCGGGCGAACCGCTCGAACGGCGGCGGTGCGGTCATCTGCTCGCGCAGGTCCGGTCCGGCCACGACGAGCAGCCAGATCGCGGGCCCGGCGAACAGCAGCAGCTTGAGCACGAACTGGAACGCCTGCACGTAGGTCGCGGCCCGCATCCCGCCGAGTGCGAGCGTGAGCCCGATCGCGGCCCCGGCGACGATCACGCCGACCCAGTACGGCACGTCGGACAGGGCCGTCAGCAGCTGCCCGGCGGCCACGAGCTGCGGCACCAGGTACAGCCCGGCGATCACGATGACGACCAGCGCGCAGAACCGCCGCAGCCGCGTCGAACCGAAGCGGGCCTCGGCGAACCCGGGCACGGTCAGCGCGCCGGAGCGACGCATCGGCGCGGCGACCAGACCGAGCATCAGCAGGTACCCGGCGGTGAAGCCGACCGGGTACCAGAGCGCGCCGGTGCCCTCCTTGATCACCAGGCCTGCCACGCCGAGGAACGACGCCGCCGACAGGTACTCCCCGGACACGGCGGCGGCGTTGAGCAGCGGCGACGTCCGGCGGGACGCGACAAGGAAGTCCGACGTCGTGCGCATCGCCGCGACGCCGCGGGCGCCGATCAGCACGGTGACGAGCACCAGCGCGACGACGGCGGCCTCGGTCACGCGCGGTCCCGCCCGGTAGGCGGGGGAGAGGGGGCCCGCTCGGCCCGCTCGGCCGCGACGAGCTGCGCCCAGGCCAGCGCCGCCATCACCGGGTACGGCAGCACGGCGACCACGAGCCATCCGCCGGGCACCCCGGCGAGCCGGATCTCGACCAGCCACGGCGCCAGCCGGATCAGCACCGGCACCCCGAACAGCAGCAGCGCGCTCGCGCCGAGCACGACGGCCGTCCGCCGCAGCTGGGTGCGACGGATCCGGCGCGCCGCCGCGAGCGACTCCGGGGGGACGACCTGGTCGGCCTGCGGTCGCCGTCGCGGCGGGGTCGGATCTGCGGGGGCGGTGACCGCGACCCGTCGGCGGTTCACGGCGCCGCCCGGCCCGCCGCGGCGTCCAGCAACATCTCGCGCAGCTCGCGGGAGTGCCTGCGGCTCACCGGCACGTCCCCGGCCTCGGTGTGCGCGAGCAGCCCGCCGCCCGCGTCGCTGCGCAGCTCCACCACCGACGGGAGCGCCAGCAGGAAGCTGCGGTGCACCCGGACGAACTGGTGCGGCGCCCAGTGCTCCTCGAGCCGGGACAACGGGATCCGGACCAGGTGCGACCCGCGGACCGTGTGCAGCCGCACGTAGTCGCCGTGCGCCTCGACGAACCGGACGTCCTCGCGCCGCAGGTAGCGCGTCCGCCCGCCGAGCTCCACCGGGACGACGGCGAGCTCGTCGACACGCGGCACCGGCGGCGGCTCCGGCGCCGGGGACGGAGGTGCGTCCGGGGCGACGGCCGGCCGGACCGCGCCGGTGACCCGCCGGACGCGCGTCAGCGCCTCGGCGAGCCGGTCCTGCGCGACGGGCTTGAGCAGGTAGTCCACGGCGCCGAGCCCGTACGCGGCGACGGCGTGCTCGTCGAACGCCGTCACGAACACGACCTCCGGCGGGTCGGCCATCGCGGCCAGCACCCTGGCCAGCTCCAGGCCGTCCATCCCCGGCATCGTGATGTCCAGGAACACGGCGTCGAAGCGACCACCGGGGATCTGCCGCAGCGCCGAGACGGCGTCCCCGGCGCGGGCGACGGTCCCGACGCCCGGGGTGTCGGCGAGCATGGCGCACAACTCGTCCAGTGCCGGGGCGACGTCGTCGACGGCCAGCACGGACAGATCCGGGAGCGTCACGACACCACCACGCCCGGCTGGAAGCGCGGGACGCGCAGCACGATCCGGGTCCCGGCGCCGGGCGCGGTCTCCACGACGAGCCCGTGGTCCGGCCCGTAGACCGCGCGCAGCCGCCGGTCCACGTTGACCAGGGCCAGCCCGGCGCCGTCGGCCGTCCCGGCCAGCACGGCCCGCGCGTGCTCCGGTGTCATGCCCGGCCCGTCGTCCTCGACGACGACGAGGCAGTCGTCGCCGCGCGCCTCGCCGCACACCTGGACGGTGCCGCCGTCGCCGGACCGCTCGACGCCGTGCTGCACCGCGTTCTCCACGAGCGGCTGCAGCGCCAGCACCGGGATCGGGACCGGCAGCACCTCCGGCGCGACCCGCACCTGCACGCGCAGCCGGTCACCGAGCACGGCCCGCGCGAGCGTCAGGTAGGCCTCGACCGAGCGGAACTCGCCGGCCAGCGTCGTGTAGTCGCCGCGGGCGGCCAGCGAGTGGCGGGTGAACTCGGCGAAGCTCTGCAGCAGGTCACGGGCCCGCGCCGGGTCCGAGCGCACGAACGACGCGATCGTGGTCAGCGCGTTGTAGACGAAGTGCGGCGAGATCTGGGCGCGCAGCGTGCGCAGGCGGGCGCGCTCGGCCTCCGCGGCGCCCGCCTCCAGCCGCCCGCGCTCCAGCGCGTCACCGACCCACGCGGCGACCCGGCGCGCCGTCGCCGCCGGGACGGCGCCACCGACGACCAGCGCGCCCGCCGCCGCACCGTCCTCGGTGCGCAGCGGCAGCGCCACCCGCTCCCGGTCCGACGCGCGGCGCCCGGTCGCGGCGGCGCGACCGGCGAGCGCGGCACCCTCGTCGTGGCCGGGGCCCCACCAGGCCACCGTGCCGTCCGGATCGGCGAGCCCGAGCGCGTCCGCGCCGGCCAGCTCGCCGAGGCGGCGCAGCGCGTCCGCGGCGCGGGGACCGGACGGCCCGTCGCGCAGGTCCGTGGCGATCGCCAGGCCGGCGTCCAGGACGTCCAGCGGGGGCGGGGGCGGTGCCGGGGCCGGCCGGACCCGGCGGGGCAGACGAGGGCGCCGGACGACGGTCCGGGCGCTGTCGGCGCCATGGCCGTCGCCGTCCGTCCCCGTCGTCGCCACCCGCCCACCATAGGGGGCGCCGGACGTCGTTCGGGGTGGTTACCCTCGCGGCCGTGAGCTCGAAGATCGTCCTGTGGGGAGCGACCGGATACACCGGGACGCGGGTGGCCGAGGCGCTCGTGGCCCGCGGCGCGGAACCGGTGCTGGCCGGCCGTGACCACGAGCGGCTGGCCACGCTCGGTGCGACGCTCGGCGGGCTGCCGACGCGCGTCGCGGACGTCGGTGATCCGCAGTCGCTCGAGACGCTCCTCGGGGCCGGTGACGTGCTGGTCAGCACCGTCGGGCCGTTCTCGGAGGTGGGCGGGGCCGCGGTCGGGGCCGCGGTGGCGCAGGGGGCGGTCTACCTGGACTCGGCCGGCGAGCCCGCGTTCGTCCGCCGGGTGTTCGACGAGCACGGCCCGCGCGCCGAGCGCACCGGCGCCGCTCTGCTCACCGCGTTCGGCAACGACTACGTGCCCGGCGTGCTGGCCGGGGCACTCGCACTGCGTGACGCCCGCGCCGCCGGTGGCGAGCCCAAACGCGTCGACGTCGGGTACTTCGTGCAGCGGGAGGAGCCCACGCGGAACGAGCCTCAGCACGGGACGGGGAAGGGCCAGGGCTTCTCCCGCGGCACGTTGCGCTCGCTGGCCGGTGCCGCGACGGCGCCGGGGTACGCCTGGCGCGGCGGGACGCTGCGCGCCGAGCCCGCGGGCGCCCGGATGCGGACGTTCGACGTCGCCGGGAGGCCGCGCCACGGCGTGACGATCGGTGGCGTCGAGCAGTTCGCGCTGCCGAGGCTGGAGCCCGGCCTGCGCGTCGTCGACGTGTACCTCGGCTGGTTCGGCTCCGCGAGCGGGATCGTGCACGCCACCAGCGGCGCGTCGGCGCTTCTGCACCGGGTGCCTGCGCTGGGCAGGGCCGTGTCCGGGCTGGCCGGTCTCGCCACGGGCCGGGCGTCCGAGGCGCCGGACCCGGACACGCTGGAGCGCACGACGTCGTCGTTCGTCGCCGAGGTGTTCGATCCGGCGGGCACGCTGCTCGCCCGCACGCGGCTCACCGCGCCGGACACGTACACGATCACCGCAGGCCTGCTGGCATGGGGCGCGACCCGCGCCGCGGAGCACGGCGTGCGGGGCACCGGGGCGCTGGACCCGGTCGGTGCGTTCGGTCTCGACGAGCTCACGACCGGCGCCGCCTGCGCGGGCGTCGTACCGGACACGCGTTAGCCTGCGCGGCGTGTCCGACCTGTCGTCGCGCTTCTCGACCCTCGACCCGCAGGTCATGGGCGCTCTGCGGATGCCGGACCAGCGCGTCGGGCCGGTCCGGTCGCTGGTGGTGCGGCTGATCATCGCCGTGTCGGCGCTGGCCGCCACGACCCTGATCGTCTACTTCGGCCGCGACGGCTACCTGGACAACAACGGCGCCGGACCGATCTCGCTGCTGGACGCGCTCTACTACTCGACCGTGTCGCTGTCCACGACCGGGTACGGCGACATCGTCCCGGTCTCACCCGTCGCGCGTGGCATCAACATCCTGGTCGTCACGCCGCTGCGGGTCCTGTTCCTGATCGTCCTCGTCGGTACGACGGTCGAGCTGCTCACCGAGCGCTCCCGCCAGTCGTTCCGGATCCAGCGTTGGAGGTCGCGCGTGCGCGAGCACACGGTCGTCGTCGGCTACGGCACGAAGGGCCGGGCCGCGGTGGAGACGATGCTGGGCGACGGCGTCGACCCGGAGAAGATCGTGGTGGTGGACACCGACCGGACGCGGCTCGACGTCGCGTCCGGGCTCGGGCTGGTCACCGTGTCCGGCAACGCGACCCGGTCGCAGGTGCTGCGGATCGCCGGCGTCCACCAGGCCGTCTCGCTGGTCGTCGCTCTGGACCGCGACGACACGGCGGTGCTGGTCACGCTGACCGCGCGCGAGATCTCCGACACCGTGTCCATCGTCGCCGCCGTGCGGGAGGCCGAGAACGTGCACCTGCTCCGCCAGTCCGGGGCCAGTTCGGTGATCGTCTCCGACGAGACGGCGGGCCGGCTGCTGGGCGTCGCGACCCGGTCCCCGGCCGTCGTCGAGGTGGTGGAGGACCTGCTCACGCCGGACGCCGGGTTCGCGATCAGCCAGCGGCCGGTGGAGACCCAGGAGGTCGGCGGATCGCCGCGGCACCTGCCGGACATCGTGCTCGGCGTGGTCCGGGGCGGGGAGCTGCACCGGGTGGATGCGGCGGCGGTGGACGCGCTGGAGCGCGGTGACCAGCTGCTGTACGTGCGGAAGGCGACACCGCCGGACGACGACTGAGCCCGGCTCGCCGGACACCCCCTAGGATCGCCCGGGTGCGGTTGGCCACCTGGAACGTGAACTCGGCGAAGGTCCGGATCCCCCGGCTGCTGCCCTGGCTGGACCAGCGCGCGCCGGACGTCGTCTGCCTGCAGGAGACGAAGCTCTCCGACGGCGACTTCGACGACGCGCTGGCGGCCCCGCTGGCCGAGCGCGGCTACGCCCACGCCCACCACGGGCAGGGCCGGTGGAACGGGGTGGCGCTGCTGTCCCGCGTCGGGCTCGACGACGTGGTGCGCGGCCTGCCGGTCGAGCCGGCGTTCACCGAGGGCGGCATCGACGAGCCCGACGCCCGCGCCGTCACCGCGACCTGCGGCGGCTTGCGGGTCACGTCGGTCTACGTGCCGAACGGGCGCGACCCGCAGGACCCGCACTACCTGTTCAAGCTGCGCTGGCTCGGCGCGCTGCGGGACATGGTCGCCGCGGGCGACCCGTCGTCGTCGGTCGTGGCCGGGGACATGAACATCGCCCCCACCGACGACGACGTGTGGGACCGCCCGGCGTTCGACGGCGCCACACACGTCACGCCGGACGAGCGCGCCGCGCTGGCCGCGTTGCAGGACACCGGGCTGACCGACGTGACCCGCGAGCGGTGGCCCACCGAGCGCGTGTTCACGTACTGGGACTACCGCGCCGGGCGGTTCCACCAGGACCAGGGCATGCGCATCGACCTGATCCTGGCCGGCTCGGGCCCGGCGGGCCGCCGCGCAGCGGTCTGGGTGGATCGCCAGGCCCGCAAGGGCAGTGGCCCGAGCGACCACGCCCCCTTGATCCTCGATCTCGACGAGGCGCCGGACGGCGACACCGGGCCCGTCGTCCCGCCCCCGAGTGCACCGGCGCCGCTGAGGGCGAAGAAGTAACCGTTCACCGCCTGGCCTTCACCTTCCGTAGGGTCCCGGTTGCGCCAGATGGAGCAGCATTGCTAGTCACCGCGCGTGAACCACGACCCTCGGGGGAGAGCAATGACCGTCAAGAGTCGCCGCACCGCAGTCGGCGCCGCCGTGGCCGCGTTCGCGCTCGTGGGCGTGACCGCCTGCGGTGGCAACACGCCGCAGGTGCCGAACCTGCCGTCCAACCTGCCGTCGGTGCCGGGGGTCGGTGACCCGAAGGCCGCGTTCGGCGACGCGCACCAGAGCGCGCTCGGGCTCGCCGCGCTCGGCGGCCTCGGTGCCGCCCAGGGTGTGGGGCAGCAGGTGAAGGACCTCGCGCCGCAGGTGCAGTCCGAGGGACAGGGCATCGACCAGAAGCTGCGCGGGCTCGCGTCCGCCGTCGGCGTCTCGCTGCCGGACCAGGTGAACCCGGACGTGCAGGCGCAGCTCGACGACCTGAAGGCCCGCGCGGGTGACCAGTTCGACCCGGCGTGGCTCCAGGCCGCCCAGGCCGAGCAGCAGAAGCTGAAGGACCAGGCGTCCGGCCTGCTGAACATCCCCGGCCTGCCGGAGGACCAGAAGGCCGCCGCGAAGCAGCAGATCGACAACCTCGACCAGCTGGGCCAGAAGCTGGCCGCCGCGGCCTCGGCGTCCGGTGCCGCGACGCCGGGCGGTGACCAGAGCAACCAGGCCGCCGGCGGTTCCGGCTCCGGTCAGGGTGACGGCTCCGGCCAGGGTGACGGCTCCGGCCAGGGCGGCGCCGCGGGCCAGGGCGGCGCCGCGGGCCAGGGCTCCGGTTCGGCGTCCGGCGGGTCCGGCGGGTCCGGCGGGTCCGGCTCGGCCGGCTCCGGCCAGGGCGGCTCGGACGGTACGAGCGGCCCGGCCGTCAACGCGGGCACGGGTGGTCAGGCCGCCGAGTCCGGCGACCCGACCCTGCCGCTGGCGTTCGGCGGGCTCGGCCTGCTGCTGATCGCCGGTGCCGGAGTGTGGCTGCGCCGCTCCCGCGCGTGAGTGCACGGCGTCGGCGCCCGGGGATTCGCGGACCGGTGGCTCTGCTGCTGGCCGGAACGCTGTCCCTGGGCGTCGGCGCCGTTCTCGGTCTTCAGGACGACGACGACCGCTCGGTCGTCGCGCAGGACCTCGGCGCGGTGCCGGGATCTCCCGCCACGGTCGCCATGACCACGTCCGGCCCGGTGGCCGACGACATCCCGGTCCTGTCCGGGCCGGACGACCCGGACCGGTCGGCCGGCCCGGTGCCCGGCGGCTTCGAGGCGGCGCCCGCGCCCGCCACGGGATCCGCGGGTGCCTCGGCCGCGCCGCCCCGTACACCGTCCCCGCCGACCACACCCGGCTCGCCCGCACCGGGCACGTCCGCGCCGTCGGTCGAACCGGGCCCGGAGCTCGCGGACCCCACGCCGACCTACGACCCGCCGCGTCCGTCGCCGCAGCCGATGCCGCGCCCGGAGCCGTCACTGGCCCCGCAGGTGCCCTGGCTCGTCTCGCCGCTCTACCGCGTTCCGGACCCGCCGCCGTCGAGCACCCGGACGCCCGTCGTCCCGGCACAGCTGGACCTGCCCGCCCGCTCCGTCACCGCGCCCGTCGATCCCGTCGGGACCGATCCGTCCGGTGGCATGGTCGTGCCGGAGCAGGTCCGCACGGTCGGCTGGTGGGCACCCGGCGTACTGCCCGGTGGTTCCGTCGGCAGCGCGGTGATCGCCGGTCACGTCGACTCCCGCGCGCAGGGCGTCGGCGTGCTGTCGGTGCTGCCGCAGCTCACCCAGGGCGAGCCGGTGCTGGTGCGGGACGCGACCGGGCGGACCGCGACGTTCCGGGTCGCCGCCCGCCGCGAGTACGGCAAGTACGACCTCCCGCGCGACGTGTTCCGCCGCGACGGCGCCCCGCAGCTCGTGCTGATCACGTGCGGCGGGCGGTTCGACCCGGCCGCGCGCAGCTACGAGTCGAACATCGTGGTCTACGCCGTCCCGGCCTGAGGGTCGTTCAGGCGCGCGGCGCCCTGGAGCGTGCGATCGCGGTGTAGACCAGCCAGCTGACGACGGCTGTGCCGACGAAGAAGACCACCGCCCACACGAGCGTGGGGCCGACCGCCGCTCCGGTCAGCAGCGAGATCACGGTCCAGATCACCGCCGCAATGAGCCCGGCGATCAGTGCGCTGCGCAGCTTGTCGTCCATGGTCTTCCCCCTGCTGGTCGGTGCGGATCGACGCGAAGTGTGACAGATCCGCTCACGAACGTGCAGTGCTTCGTCCCGGAAATCCGGGTCGGTAGGCTCGTACGCTGTGAGCACCTCGACCGGCACCGCTGCCCCCGCCGTCACCGAGCCGTCGGACGTCGAGGCCGTCCGTGCCGCGGCGGAACGGGCCCGGGCGGCCGCACCGGTCGTGCGCGCGGCCGGTGGAGCTGCCGTGGACGAGGCGCTGCGCACCGCGGCCGCCCTGATCCGCGAGCGGGCACGCGACCTGCTCGACGTGAACGCCGAGGACGTCGCGGCCGCCGAGCGCGGCGGGATGGCCGCGGGCCTGCTGGACCGCCTGCGCCTCGACGAGGAACGCCTCGCCGGCATCGCCGGTCAGCTGGAGGTGCTGGCCGGGACGCCGGAGCCGCCGTCGGAGTGGCCGGTGCGCACGTTGGAGACCGGTGAGCGCGTGATCGAGCGGCGGATCCCGGTCGGCGTGATCGGGGCCGTGTTCGAGGCCCGGCCGAACGTGACCGTGGACGTCGCGTCGCAGGTGCTCAAGGCGCGCAGCGCGGCCGTGCTGCGGACCGGGTCGGCGGCCCTCGGCAGCGCGACGGCGCTGGTGGAGCAGGTGCTCGGCCCGGCGTGCGAGTCGGCGGGCATCCCGGCGGACGCCGTGTCGCTCGTCCCGACCCCGGGCCACGCGGGCGCCGAGGCGCTCGTCGGGCTGCCGGACCTGGTCCCGCTCGTCGTCGTGCGTGGCAGCGGCGAGGTGACCCGGCGGCTGTCCGTGCTGGGTGCGACGGCCGGGACGCGGATCCTGGCGCACGCCGACGGCGGCGGCGTCCTCTACCTGGACTCCGCGGCCGACCCGGACGCGGTGGCACGCCTGGTCACCGACTCGACCGACCGGCTCGGCGTCTGCAACCGGCTGAACCTGCTGCTCGTCGACCGCCCGGCGTGGGACCGCCTGCTCCCGGTTGCCCGTGCGGCGCTCGACGAGCGCGGCATCACGCTGTCCGAGCCGCCGCACGCCCACCCGCTCGGCCACGAGTGGGCGCTCGACTCCGGCTCCGAGGCGCACGTGACCGTCGCACCGGTGGACGGGCCCGCCGACGCCGCGCTCGTCGCGTCCCGGGAGACGTCCGGGTTGGCGGCGACCGTGTGCACCACCGACGAGGGCGCCGCCACCACGTTCCTCGACCACTACACCGGGACCGGCGCGTTCTGGAACACGACCTCGCGCCTGCTCGACGGGTTCAAGCTGCTCGGGCTGCCGGAGACCGGGATCAACGTGGACCACACGCCGGGCCCGCGCGGACCGGTCACGTACCACGATCTCGGCCTGCGCCAGTTCGTCGTGCTGCCGCCCGGGTGAGCGCCTCCTGATCGCGCAGATCGTCGGGGCCGGGGGATAGTGTCGCTCCCGTGTCGGTGACCGATCTCGAACGCGCCGCCCAGCTGCACCGGGCCACGCTCCCCAACGGACTGCGGGTCCTCGTCGTGCCGGACCCGTCGACACCGGTGGTCGGGGTCGCGGTGCACGTCGACGTCGGTTTCCGGTCCGAGCCCCATGGCCGGACCGGGTTCGCGCACCTGTTCGAGCACCTGATGTTCCAGGGCAGCGAGAGCCTGGAGAAGCTGGCCCACTTCCGGCACGTCCAGGCCTCCGGCGGGATCTTCAACGGCAGCACCCACCAGGACTACACGGACTACTTCGAGGTGCTGCCCGGCGCGGCGCTGGAGCGGGCGCTGTTCCTGGAGGCGGACCGGCTGCGCGCGCCACGGCTCACCGAGGAGAACCTGCGCAACCAGGTCGACGTGGTGAAGGAGGAGATCCGCCTCAACGTGCACAACCGGCCGTACGGCGGGCTCCCGTGGATCCTGCTGCCGCCCGTCCTGTACGACACGTTCCCCAACGCGCACAACGGTTACGGCGACTTCTCCGAGCTGGAGCAGGCGAGCCTGGACGACGCGGCGGCGTTCTTCGACACGTTCTACGCGCCGGGCAACGCGCAGGTCACCGTGTACGGCGACCTGGACTCCGGCGGCGGGGTGGACGGCGTGCTCGCGCTCGTCGAGAAGCACTTCGGGGACATCCCGGAGCGGCCGACGCCGGAGCGCCCGTCGTTCGCCGAGCCGGTGCCCGGCGACGAGCGGCGGCAGGCGGTGACCGACGCGCACGCGCCGCTGCCCGCGACGGCCGTCGGCTACCGGGTGCCGGACCCGGCGACCGAGCTGGACGCTTACCTCGCGCACGCGATGCTCGCCTCGGTCCTCACCGACGGCGAGTCCGCCCGCCTGCAGCGACGTCTCGTCCAGGGCGAGGGGTTGGTCACCGACGTCACGGCGTCCAACGGGCTGATGGGCGGACCGCTCGACGCGCGCGACCCGGACACGTTCACGATCACCGCGGTGCACCCGGCGTCCGTCGAGCCGGACCGGGTGCTGGGCGTCGTCGACGAGGAGCTGGACCGGCTCGCGTCGCAGGGCCCCGGCGCCGACGAGCTGGCCGGCCAGTCCGCCCGCTGGGCCGCTGCCCTGCACCGCGAGGACGACAGGGCGATGTACCGGATGCTGGGCCTGGCCAGCCGGGAGCTGCTCTACGGCCGTGCGGAGATCGCCAGGGAGCTGACCGGCAGGCTCGCGGCCCTGCGCACCGACGACGTCGCGGCCGCCGCGGCACGGCTGCGGAGCGCCGGGCGCGCGGTGCTGCTGGTGGAACCGGCCGCGGACGGTTTCGGCTTCGACGACACCGAGGAGATGCAGTGACGGCCACCTCGCCGGCTCGCGCGGGCCACCGCAGCGCCGAGGAGATCGGGCGTACGCCGGCCGGTCCGCGGTCGCTGCCCGAGCTCGGCCGTACCCGGGACGTGCCGCTGCCGGACGTCCGCGCGACGACGCTGGACAACGGGCTGCGCATCCTCGCGGCCCGCCGCGCGGGCGCCCCGATGGCCGAGGTCGCCCTGCGGATCCCCGCCGCGGCGCCGGGGGCCACCGGCGATCCGGCGTACACGGCCGGGATGGAGCTGCTGGCCGAGACGATGCCGGCCGGGACGGCGAGCCGCGACCGCGTCGGGATCGACGACGAGTTGGCCGCCGTCGGCGCCGAGCTCGGCGTGGGCGTCGACCCGGAGTGGCTGCAGGTGGGCGCGTCGTCGCTGTCCGACGGCCTGCCCCGGACGCTGGCCGTGCTCGCCGACCTGCTGACCGCCGCGACGTACCCGGACGCCGAGGTGCTGCGCGAGCGCGACCGGCTCGGCGAACGGATCGCCGTGGCCCGGTCCCAACCCCGGACCGTCGCGCGGGAGGCGCTGCAGCGCAAGCGTTTCGGTGATCACCCGATCGCCTCGGAGATGCCGACCGCCGAGGCCGTCGCGCAGATCGGGCCGGACCGCGTCCGGGCCCTGCACGCCGACGCCGTCGTCCCCGGCGGGGCCCGGCTGACGATCGTCGGCGACCTCGACCCGGACGCGGCGATCGAGACGGTCGCCGGGCACCTCGGCGGATGGACCGGGGGACACGCGGCGCGCGAGCTCTCCGCACCACCGGCCGTCGAACCCGGGGATCTGGAGCTGGTGCACCGGCCGGGGTCGGTGCAGTCGCAGCTCCGGCTGACCGCGCAGGGCCTGTCCCGTGAGGACCCGCGCTACACCGCGTTCCAGATCGCGAACCTGGTGTTCGGGGGCTACTTCTCCTCGCGGTGGATGGAGAACGTCCGCGAGGACAAGGGGTACACCTACGGCGCGCACTCCGGGCAGGAGTTCGTTCCCGGCGGCGCCGTGCTGAGCGTGGACACCGACGTCGCGAGCGACGTGACGGCGGCCGCTCTGCTGGAGACGCGCTACGAGCTCGGCCGGATGGTGGCCGTGCCGCCGACCGAGCAGGAGGTCGAGTCGGCCCGCCGCTACGCGATCGGCTCGCTGCTGATCTCGCTGGACAGCCAGTCCGCGCTGGCCTCGACGCTGTCCGCGCTCGACGCCGTCGGGCTCGGGGTCGACTGGCTGCGGGAACGGCCGGAGCGGCTCGAGGAGGTGACCGTCGACGAGGTCGCCGCGGCCGCGGCGGAGCTGTTCGCGCCGGCCCGGTTCACCGGGGTGGTGGTCGGGGACGCGGACGTGGTCGGACCGCGGCTGCGGGCGCTCGGCGGTGTCTCGTGAGTGCTTCGCCGGGGGACTTCGGCCTGATCGAGCCGCCGGTGCTGTCCCGCGGCGTCGTCGACCGCGACGAGCAGCTGCGCCTCGACCCCGACTACCAGCTGCGGACGTGGCCGCAGGCGCGGCTCGTCGTCGTCGACAAGACCGGACGCACGCCGGTGACCTGGGAGGAGCAGCCGCAGCAGTCGTTCCGGGAGGGCGACGCCGCGGCGTGGGACTCCGCCGCCGGCAGCGGTGGCCGCCTGCGCACCCGGTCGGCGGCGACGCTGGGCGACCGCCCGCCGTCGGACGCGGTGCTGCTCGGCGAGGCCGACGGCGTCGCCTACTGGGCGGTCCACGGCGAGCCGGACCTGGTCGCCGGCGACGACCCGTCGGAGTGGGCCGACCTGCGCGCCGCGGGTGCCTGGCTCGACGCGCTGGGCTCCGCGCTGCTCACCGGCGCGGTCGCGTCGCTGAACTGGCACGACCGTGCCGCGTTCTGCGCTCAGGACGGCACCCCGATGACCCCGCACAACGCCGGGTGGGCCCGCCGTTGCGAGCAGGGGCACGAGGAGTACCCGCGCACCGACCCGGCGATCATCTGCCTGGTCCACGACGGCGCGGACAAGGTCCTGCTGGCCCGCCAGCCGGTGTGGCCGGTCGGGCGGTACTCGGTGCTGGCCGGGTTCGTCGAGGCCGGCGAGTCGCTCGAGGCGTGCGTGCACCGGGAGATCGGCGAGGAGGTCGGCATCGCGATCTCCGACGTCCGCTACCTGGGCAGCCAGGCCTGGCCGTTTCCGCGGTCGCTGATGCTGGGCTTCCACGCGATCGGCGACCCCGACGTCCCGCTCGCCCCGGCCGACGGCGAGATCGCCGACGCGCTGTGGATCACCCGCGCGGAACTGCGCGCGGCACTGGCCCGCGGTGAGTGGGGCGGCGAGCCCGCTGAGGGCCAGCCGGTCGTGATGCTGCCCGGCAAGGTGTCGATCGCCCGCACGATGCTCGAGTCCTGGGCGGCCCAGGGCGGCTGAGCCCCCGCGGGATATCCGGTGCGCCCGCAGGCGACACCGGGCCGTTCGCGCCGCGGAGCGAGCCGGCAGGACGAGGACCCGGTACCCGGCGCGCCGCGGACGGCCCGCCTCCGCCCCATGATCGGCGCAATCGGTCGGATCGCCCCATCCGTGTCGCCCCCGTGACCATTTCCGACGATCATGGGCGGCTCACGGTCCGCCGCCGATTTCATGATCGGCGGAACTGGTCAGAGCGCGCCATCCCTGTCGCGGTACGACCAGTTCCGGCGATCATGCGCGGCGCGACGGGCGGCCGCGTCGGATGATCGCCGATCCGGTCCGGATCCGGGCATCATCTCGCCCCGAACCGGACCGGTCCGCTGATCATGGACGCCGGACGCCGGTCGCCGGACGCCGGTCGCCGGACGCCGGATCCCGGATGCCGGTCCCCGGATGCCGGTCCCCGGTCCCCGGACGCCGGACCGACAGCCCCTCCGGAGCACGCTTTGCTCTGCTCACCTCCACGCAACGCCCGATTGAGCTGATCGTGTCGAGGCTGGTCCAGGCGGTGGTGCGCCCGTGTGAGCAGAGCAAAGGGGCAGTTCAGGGCCCTGCTGGGCGGGGCCAGGGGCGTCAGGCGGTGCGGAGCGGGGCGTCCGGGGAGGCGATCCCGCGGACGTGGGCCAGTACCCAGATCCCCGTGCCGATCAGGGCGATCACGCCGCCCAGCACGCACACGCCGACCCAGCCGGCCACGACGTACAGCGTCGACGCCGCGGCCGACCCGACGGCGCCGCCGGCGAACGCGGACGTGACGAATGCCGTCGTCACCCGGCTGCGGGCCTGCGGGTGCCGGGCGTAGATCGCGCTCTGGTGCGAGATCTGCAACGACTGCTGGGCCAGGTCCAGCAGCACGATTCCGGCCAGCAGGGCGGCGAGCGAGACGCCGCCCAGTCCGAGGAAGGCCCAGCTGACGGCCAGCGTGACCAGACCGACCGTCACCGTCCGGAGCGCGTGACCGCGGTCGGCGAGCCGTCCGGCCAGCGGGGCCGCGAGCGCGCCCGCGAGACCGGCCAGGCCGAACAGGCCGATCGTCGCCGGGCCGTAGACGTACGGCGGCGCGGCCAGCAGGAACGACACGGCCGTCCACAGCACGGAGAAGCAGGCGAACCCGACGGCGGCCAGCGCCATCCGCACGCGCAGCACCGGGTCGTCGCGGATGAGCGCGAGCACCGTGCCGAGCAGGCGCGGGTACGACGTGTCCGGTGCGGGCGCCGGCACGAGCGGCAGCACCAGCCGCACGACGACGGCCAGTACCAGCATCAGCGCGGCACCGAGGCCGAACACCGCGCGCCAGCCGCCGAGCTCCGCGACGAAGCCGGCCAGCGTTCGCGCGCCGAGGATGCCGATCAGCAACCCGCTCATCACGGTCCCGACGACCCGGCCGCGGGACTCGTCGTCGGCCAGCGACGCGGACATCGGCACCACGATCTGCGCGACCGCCGACGTCACACCGACCAGCGCGACGGCCGCGAGCAGCGCGGCGAACCCGGGCGCGAACGCGGCGCCCAGCAGCGTCAGGGCGGTGACGCCCAGCAGCGCGGAGACCAGCCGTCGTCGCTCCAGGACGTCACCGAGCGGGACCAGCAGCGCGAGCGCCAGCGCGTACCCGACCTGGGACGCCGTGACGAGCAGACCGGCCGTGCCCTCGGAGACCCGCAGGGCCTGGCCGATGATCGGGAGCAGCGGCTGCGCGTAGTAGATGTTCGCGACGGCCGCACCGCACGTGATCGCCAGCAACAGCACGAGACCCCGGCCGATCCCGGCCGGGGTCCGTGTCGTCGCGGCGGAGGGCTCCGCACTCATGCAGCGAGCTTCGCCTTGACCTCGGAGAAGCTGGGGTTCGTCGCCGTCGTCTCGTCGGCGTACAGGACGAGCGGCACCGTCCGGTTGCCGCCGTTGGCCTTCTCGACGAACGACGCGGCGTCCGGCTCACGCTCGATGTCGATCTCCCGGTACGCGATGCCGGCGTCGTCGAGCTGCATCTTCAGCCGGCGGCAGAAGCCGCACCAGCTGGTCGTGTACATCGTCAGATCGGCCATGACCGATGGAACCCCGCCGAGTCCCCGCATCTTCCCGCGGTGCCGGAACTCACAGCGTCGACCGGAGGTGTTCACGGGTGCGACGGGCGCGGTGGAGGTGACGCGGAATCGTCGGTGGCGGGTGTCAGGATGGGTTCGTGCCGCCCTCCGCCCCCCGCACCGCAGCCGCCGCCCGTCCCGAGCCCGCGGGCGGAGCAGGACCGGGCGGAGCCGGACCGGGTGGGCTGGACCCGGAGCAGCAGGAGGCCGTGACGGCGCCGCGCGGCCCGGTGTGCGTGCTGGCCGGTGCCGGGACCGGCAAGACCCGTACGATCACCCGCCGGATCGCGCACCTGGTCGGCCAGGGCCACGTCGCGCCCGGCCAGGTGCTGGCGGTGACGTTCACGGCCCGGGCTGCTGGCGAGCTGCGGACCCGCCTGCGCGCGCTGGACGCGCACGGCGTCCAGGCCCGCACGTTCCACGCGGCCGCGCTGCGCCAGCTGCGCTACTTCTGGCCGCGCGTCGTCGGCGGGCAGCCGTGGCAGCTGCTCGACGGCAAGCTGCGCCTGGTCGGGCAGGCCGCGGCACGGGCGCGGGCCGGCACCGACGCGGACGCCCTGCGTGACCTCGCCTCGGAGATCGAGTGGGCGAAGTCCAGCCTCGTCGCGCCGTCGCAGTACGCGGCCGAGGCGGCGCGGCGCCGCCGGGACACCCCGGGCTCGGCCGACCAGGTCGCCGCCGTCTACGCGGGCTACGAGGAGCTCAAGAACGCCGCCGAGCTGCTCGACTTCGACGACCTGCTGCTGCACACCGCCGTCGCGCTGGAGGAGCACGCCGGGGTCGCCGACGAGTTCCGCTCCCGCTACCGCTGCTTCGTCGTCGACGAGTACCAGGACGTCACGCCGCTGCAGCAACGCCTGCTCGACGCGTGGCTCGGCGAGCGGGACGACCTCACCGTCGTCGGGGACGCGAACCAGACGATCTACACGTTCGCCGGTGCGTCGCCCCGCTACCTGCTGGAGTTCCCGCGCCGATTCCCGGACGCGACGGTCGTGCGGCTCCAGAGGGACTACCGGTCCACGCCGCAGATCGTGTCCAGCGCGAACCAGCTGATATCGGCGGCCCGCAACCGTCCGGCCGGCTCGCGGCTGCAGCTCGTCGGGCAGCTGCCGCCGGGCCCGGACCCGGACTTCGCCGAGCACGACGACGAGCCCGCGGAGGCGCACGCCGTCGCCGGCCGGATCACGCGGCTGGTTGCCGAGGGCACGCCGCCGTCGGAGATCGCGGTGCTGTTCCGGATCAACGCCCAGTCCGAGGCCTACGAGCAGGCGCTGACCGAGGCCGGCATCCCGTACCAGGTGCGCGGCGGCGAGCGTTTCTTCGACCGTCCGGAGATCCGCAGGGCGATGATCGCGTTGCGGTCCGCGGCGCCGGAGCAGCGGGCCGGGGAGGACGGCCCGGAGACCGACCTCGTCGCGATCACCCGCGCGGTGCTCGCCGCCCGCGCGGGCCTGACCGACGAACCGCCCGCCGGTGCCGCGGCGCGCGCCGCGTGGGAGTCGCTGCTGGCGCTCGTCGGCGTCGCCGAGGAGCTCGCCGCCGTCGAACCGGCCGCCGACCTGGCACGGCTGGTCCAGGAACTGGACACCCGCGCGGACGGCTCGCACCCGCCGGTCGTGCAGGGCGTCACGCTCGCCTCGCTGCACGCGGCCAAGGGCCTGGAGTGGGACGTCGTGTTCCTCGTCGGGCTCGCCGACGGCACGCTGCCGATCCAGCACGCGGACAACGACGAGGTCGCGATCGAGGAGGAGCGCAGGCTGCTCTACGTCGGGATCACGCGCGCGCGGCGGGTGCTGACGATGTCCTGGTCGCTGACCCGCGCACCCGGCCGCGGCCGCCCCCGCCGTCGCAGCCGGTTCCTGCACGGTCTGGTCCCGGACTCGCACCCGGCGTCGCGCGTCGCGGGCGAGCGCAGGCCCGGCGCGCCCCGGCCGCGCTGCCGGGTCTGCGGGACGCCGCTGTTCGGCAGCGCCGCCACGAAGTTGCTCCGCTGCTCGGACTGTCCGTCCGATGTGGATCTGGAGCTGCTCGACCGCCTGAAGCGCTGGCGGGCCGACACGGCGAAGCAGCAGGACGTCCCGGCCTACGTCGTGCTCACCGACGCGACGCTGACCGCGATCGCCGAGCAGCGCCCGTCGGACCCGGCGTCGCTGGTCGGCATCCCGGGGATCGGCGCGGCGAAGCTGGACCGCTACGGCGACGCGGTGCTCGCCCTGGTCTCGGAGGACGGCTGAGCGACGAGTGATCGTTCCGCATGCAACACTCACGCGATTTTCTGAGTATCAAGCGATTTAATCCGTTGTGCGGCCGGGAGGCGGCTTCTACAGTCGACTCATCGGACGGCGGTAGCCGGTCCGCGATCCATGGAGGAGGTGCCCCGATGACCACGAACCTGATCTCGATCGAGTTCGGCACGCGTCGCGGGCAGCTCGTCGTGTCCGCGTGCCCCGGGTTCCTGCCGCGTCTGCGGCCGGCGTACCCGATGGCCGACGGCGTGGTCGCGCGTGTCGCCGATTGGCAGAAGCACAAGTCCACAGGTGTGTCTGTTCCTGGATGCCGAGGTGTCACCTAGACGCCCGACGTCGACGGCCGAAGCTCATCGGGGCCGCGGAACCCACACCAGGGATCCGCGGCCCCGATTTTTTTGTCCGACAACCGAAATGCAGTTCTGATTCAGGAGGTCGAGTTCAGTGCTAGTGCGATCGACTCCGTGCGAGGGCGGAGTGGTCACGTCGGAGGGCGGTGGCGGGACGGTGGCGGGTGCGCTCGCCGGCCTGCTCACCGCCACGCCGACGGCGGGGCAGGACCTGCCGTGCCTGCGGGGCGACGTCGACGCGGACCTGTGGTTCGCCGAGTCGCCGTCCGCGCTGGAGGAGGCGAAGTCCCTCTGCGTCCAGTGTCCGATCCGGGCCGAGTGCCTGGACGGAGCCCTGTCCCGCGGCGAGCCGTGGGGCGTGTGGGGCGGCGAGATCCTGGAGCGGGGTCGGGTGATCCCGCGGAAGCGGCCGCGTGGCCGGCCGCGCAAGGCCGACCTCGAGCGCGACCGCGCCTGGGCCCTCGCCGCGGGCGCCTGACCTTCCCGACCGAACCGAACGACGAGAGAAGAGAAACGACGATGTCCGACTTCCCGAAGCCGATCTCCGTACTCGACCGCGACATGACGATCCGCACCCGAGGAGAGGGAGACCCGGGCATGTTGATCCACGAAGCCCTCGCACGGTCACGACAGACCGAGGCCGAGCGGGCCGCGGCGGAGTACCGCCGGGCCCGCCGGCTGACCGCGGGCCGTTCCTGGTCCCGGCTGGCGGCATGGGCCGCGCGCCGGGCCGACCGGGCCCGCACGGCGGTGACCTGAGCGTTCCGCCGCAGGAGGTGCCCCCGTCGCGCACGCCGCGACGGGGGCACCGTCGTGTCCGGGGCCGCCGTGGGCCGGTCGCTCCCGGTCAGCCGGTGCGGCCGTCGGACTCGAACAGCTCCGGTTGCCACTCGGCGACGATCTCGCGCAGCGGCACCGTCGCGTCGAGCTGGCAGAGGATGCCGAGCGTGCCCATCGACACCCGATGCACCAGCAGGTACTGCGGCGGCAGGTTCAGGTTCCGGCCGGTCGCGGCCTCCGGGTTGCGCAGGTCTCCGACGCGCTCGGCCTGGCGCTGGATCCACCGGCGGCTGAAGTGGAACTCGGTCGTGTGCAGGGGCTCGGTGAACGGCGCCAGGTAGGCCATCGCCTCGTCCGGATCGAGCTGTGTGCCGGGCAGCACGAACCCTGCGTCGCGCATCACCTGCATGAGCTCGGCCGGCCGTCCCTGCAGGGCGTACTTCGTCATCGTGACGAGCGTCGACGGCATGCCCTCCGGCAGCCGCGCGACCGCTCCGAAGTCGAGGACGAGCAGGCGGCCGTCGTCGAGGATCTGGAAGTTGCCGGGGTGCGGGTCGGAGTGCAGCAGGTGCGCGCGGGCGGGGGCGGAGTAGTGGAAGCGGGCCAGGTGCGCCCCCGCGTGGTCGCGCTCGGCGCGCGTGCCCTCCCGGATCACGGACGCCAGCTTCCGCCCGGTGACCCACTCGCTGACCATCGCCTTCGGCGCGGACGCGACGACGGCCGGGACCTTCACGTTCGGGTCGCCGTCGTAGATGGCGGCGAACTCGCGCTGGTAGGCGGCCTCGTCGCGGTAGTCGAGCTCCTCCTCCATCCGCTCGCGCAGCTCGGTGATCAGCGGCTTGAGCTCCAGGCCGGGGGCGAGCGGCTGCAGCAGCCTGCTCATCCGTCCGAGCTGGCGCAGGTCCGAGCGCAGCGCCTCCTCGGCGCCCGGGTACTGCACCTTGACCGCGACCTCGCGCCCGTCGCGCCACACCGCCCGGTGCACCTGTCCGATGCTGGCCGACGCGGCCGGGGTGTCGTCGAACTCGCGGAAGCGCGTGCGCCAGCTGCGGCCGAACTGTTCGGACAGCATGTAGTGCACGTCGTCGGCGGGCATCGGCGGTGCCGCCGTCTGCAGCTTCGTCAGCGCCTCGCGGTAGGGCTCCGCGTACTCGTCCGGGATCGCGGCCTCGAACACCGACAGCGCCTGGCCGAACTTCATCGCGCCGCCCTTGAGCTCGCCGAGCACGGCGAACAGCTGCTCGGCGCTCTTCGCCGCGAGCTGCGTCGAGATCTCGTCGCGGTCGCCGCCGGTGAGGCGACGCCCCCAGCCCGCGGCGGCACGTCCGGCGACGCCCAGGGGCAGGCCGGCGAGCTTGGCGGTACGCGAGGCGGTCCGGCGGGGTATGTCGCTCACCCCGGAATTGTCCCCCGACCGGCCGTGGCTCCGCACGGTGCGTCGCCCGGAGGCGGCGCGCCGCAGGGACATCCGGGGTGCGGGTCCCAGCGCCGGGTGGTCACGCTGGCCCGTGCCGGATCGAGTTCGACGGTGGCTCCCAGCGTCGGCGGGGGCGGACCACCGGTCACCGGGCCGTCCAGGGCCAGCAGAGCCTGTGCCACGGCGAGCGCGACCGTCGCGCCGATGACGGCCTGCTCGGCCGTTCCGGTCCGCCCGAGCAGGCCGGCCACCACACCGGGCCACCCCGGATCCAGTCCGGTCCGGACGAGGTCGAGGCAGCCCAGGCACGCCGAGCGGCCGGGCAGCACGAGCGGCCCGACGACACCCCGCCCGTCGCGCAGGTGCACGGCAAGGTGCTCGACGGCGCTCCCGACCAGCGCCGCGCCCTCGTCGGGGTGGCGGGCCTGCGCGTCGGCGAGCACCACGAGGTCCGGCGCGTTCCGCCCGGGCGACCCGGTCCGCACGCTCGGGGAGACCCGGTGCAGCAGCGCCGAGGCGACGGCCGAACGGTCCCGGCCCACGTCGTCGGCGACGAGCCCGGCGACGGCGAGATCGGACCGGTCGATGCGCCCCGCCGTCTTCACGTGCACCGCGCCCACCCCGGCCGCCGCCAGCCCGGCCGCCGTGCCGAGCGCCAGTGGGCCGTCCCCGCGCACGACGACGACCGACCCCGCCCGACGCCGCTCCACCCGTCCGGCACCGCTCGCGTCGCACACCAGACCGCCGTCCAGCAGCCCGGACAGGACGGCGGCCGCGTCGGCCGGTTCGGCGCCCCGCGCACCGGCCCGCTCCAGCAGCTCCGAGGACCCGACGGCGGCCGGTCCGAGCTCGTCGAGCATCGCGGCGATGGCGGGGGAGAGGTCCTCCAGCACCATTCCGGACGCCGGGTCGAGCCCGATCTGGCGTGCGTCCGGCCCGCGGACGTGCACGGCATGGTGGGCGGCGAGCACGAGCCGGTCCGGGAGGACGCGGGCGGATCGCGGTGACACCCGTCGATCGTGCCCGGACCGCCCGTCCCACGGCCGCCGCTCCGGGTGGGCCGTTCGCACCCGTGCACTGCTCGGGCGTCGCCGTGCGTGGCGGGGGTGCCTACCCTGGACGCATGGGCTCCACTCCGGTCGTCGAGGTCCGCCGCAGCGCCCGGAGGCGTCGCATGGTCAGTGCCCGGCGCGAGGGGGACACCGTCGTCGTGTTCATCCCGGGGTGGATGAGCGAGGCCGAGGAGCACGACTGGGTGGCCGAGATGGTCCGGCGCCTGGAGCGCAGCGAGTCGCGCAGGCGTTCACCGGGCCGCCGCGGTGACGAGGCGCTGCTGCGCCGCGGCCGGGAGCTCTCCACCCGCTACCTGGAGGGGCGCGCCCGTCCGGTCTCGATCCGCTGGGTGCCGCCGATGCGCACACGGTGGGCGTCCTGCACGCCGGTCGACGGCACGATCCGCCTGAGCGAGCGGCTGCGCGACGCTCCCGGGTGGGTGGTCGACTACGTGCTGGTCCACGAGCTGGCGCACCTGCTCGAGGCCGGTCACGACGCCCGCTTCTGGTCGTGGGTGCACCGCTATCCGCGCACCGAGCGGGCGATCGGCTACCTGGAGGGGCTCAACGCCGCGGCCGCGCTGGGCCTCACCGGCGTCGACGGCGAGGACACCGGCGGTGCCGACGAGGACGCGGACGCCGACGAGCCGGTGGAGGACGCCGTCACGGCGGGCTGACCGCGCCGGTCAGGACTCGTCGTCGTCCTTCTTCTCCTCGTCGGCCTTCTGCTCGTCGGCCTTCATCTGACGCTCGAGCTCGGCGATCGGGTCGTCGGCGTCTCCGGAGCCCGCGGTGCGGCGCACGAACGACTCCGGGTCGTCCAGGTCGTCCGCGGACGGGATCAGGTCCGGGTGGCCCCACACGCCGTCGCGGCCGGCGCTGCCGAGCTCGGACCCGAGTCGCTCCCACAGCTCGGCGGCCGCGCGCAGCCGTCGCGGACGCAGTTCGAGCCCGACGACGGTCGCGAACGCCTGCTCCGCGGGCCCGCCAGAGGCACGACGGCGGCGCATCGTCTCCTGCAGCGCGCCCGCACCGGGCAGGCGCTCACCGACGGCCTCGGCGACGACCGTGTCCACCCAGCCCTCGATCAGGGCGAGCAGCGTCTCCAGCCGGGCCAGCGCCGCCTGCTGCTCCGGCGTGTCCTCCGGCTCGAACATGCCCGAGGACATCGCGTCCTGGATCGACGCCGGGTTCGACGGGTCGATGTTGCGCGCCAGGTCCTCGATCCGCGACGTGTCGACGGTGATGCCGCGCGCGTACTCCTCGACCGTGCCGAGCAGACGCTCCCGCAACCACCCGACGTGCGCGAACAGCCGCTGGTGGGCGGCCTCGCGCGCGGCCAGGTAGAGCATCACCTCGCTGGACGGCCGGTCCAGACCCTCGGTGAACGTGGCGATCGCCTCCGGCAGGAGCGCCGCCGTACGGTCCGGGCCGACCGGGATGCCCAGATCGGTCGACGTCAGCACCTCGGCCGCGAGCTGGGCCAGGCCCTGCCCGAGCTGGCTTCCGAACGCCATGCCGCCCATCTGGCCGACCATCGACAGCATCGGGCCGGCCGCGGAGCGCACCTCTTCCGGCAGTCCGTCCACCCAGGCCGAGGACAACCGGCGGGCGACCGGGTCGCAGAGCCGCTTCCAGGTCGGCATGCCCGCCTTGACCCAGTCCGACGCCGTCCAGGCCACCACGTCGTGCGCGCCGGCCGGGAACTCGGTCACCGGGTCCAGCCACAGCTCGGCCAGTCCGAACGCGTCCCGCACGGCCGTGCGCTGGGCGTCGGTCAGCGACGACGTCGTCTGCGACAGCTGCTGGACGGCCATCTGCTGGGCCAGGTCGTAGTTGACCGGGCCGCCGTCACCGGACGTCGTGCCGGCCTGGCTGAGCATCTGGCCGAGCTGGCTGAGCATCTGGCCGAGCTGGCTCATGTCGAAGCCGCCCGCTCCACCCGGCATCCCTGGCATGCCCGGCATCCCCGGGAACCCGGGCATGCCGCCCTGGCCACCGGACGGGTCGTTCGCGCCGGGGGGCAGCGTGCCGAAGCCGAAGGGATCCTTCGGGCCCTCCTCCGACGGGTCCTTGCCCGAGCTCCCGGATCCCTCGGCGCCCTCGGACCCCGACTCGCGGCTGCGGTCGTCGCGGTCGCGGTCGGACGGTCCGAAGCCGAACGGGATGTCGCTCATGGCCTCCACCGTACGCGGGTGCGACGTCCGGTCGCCGGTCGCTCCGCCGCTGGTCGGCCCGTGTTCGCCGAGAGGTGATCCGGGAACTTCCCGGTCGGAGGGAACTCAGGAGCAGCCGGGTGGCGTGCCCCCGCCGCGGAGCATGTCCAGCGCCGTGATCGCGTCGCCGAGCGATCCGACGCGGACGAGCTGCAGGCCGTCCGGCGCGTCCGACGCGGCCTCGGCGCAGTTGTCCGCCGGCACCAGGAACGTCGTCGCTCCCACCTCGGACGCCTTGAGCATCTTGAAGCGGATGCCGCTGATCGGGCCGACCGCCCCGTCGGCGGTGATCGTCCCGGTGCCGGCGACGAACCGGCCGCCGGTGAGCGGGCCCGGGGTCAGCTTGTCGACCAGTGCGAGCGTGAACATCAGCCCCGCGGACGGGCCGCCCACGTCGGCGAGCGCGATCGAGATCCGGTCGCCGTCGAGCGGCGTGGTCGCGGGCGTGATGCCGAGGAACGCCCGTGACGGGTCGCCCGGGTAGGGCGCGGCCGTGACCGTCACGTCGCGCGGAGGGTCGTCACCGCGCACCACCCGCAGCGTGACCGGCTTGCCGGGTGCGGCCGTGCGCAGCGCGTCCAACAGCATCGGGACGGAGCTCACCGGCCGCCCTCCGACGGCGGCCAGCTGGTCCCCGGCCGTGAGCACGCCAGCGGACGGCGATCCGGGGGTCAGCGCTCCGACCGTCACCTTCGTCGGCAGCCGCAGGTAGGTCAGCGCGGCGGCCTCGGCGTTCGCCACCGACGAGTCGAACTCCTGCTGGTTCTCCTGCGTCACCTGGTCGCCGGAGAGCTCCGGCGGGTACAGCGTGAACCGCGGGGCGAGCTGGTGGTCACCGGAGGCCCAGAACCCGAGCGCCTGGACGGCCGTGATGCCGTCGGTGACCCCGACCGTCGTCATGTTCAGGTGTCCGGTCGTCGGGTAGGTGCGCAGGCCGCCCGCCGTGACGACCGGGCGACCGCCCGCGTCGCCGAGGGTGTCGAACGTCGGTCCCGGCCCGAGCGCGACGACCGGAACCGGCACGACGAGCGCCACGACCACGACCGCGAACAGGAGCAGGAGCGACGTCACCCACGGAGATGATCGAACGCCCACGGGCGCACCCTACGGCCGCCCGGCGGGACGGCGCGGCCGGGGATCCGTCGAAGTCAGGGGGAATCAACAGGGAACTCACGCGCTCTCCGTAGAGTTGTCTGCAACAGGTGGGACATCGCGCCGTCGCTCCCCGTCGGCCCGGCACCCGCTCTCGAAGACCCCGAACCATGGAGCGTGCCCGTGTCCATGCGGCCCCCGGTGGGAGCGCCGTCGCTGTCCCGCCGTACCCGGTTGCTGTTGATCACCGCCGGGGTGGTGGTCGTCCTACTGATCGTGGGCTCACGGCTGACCAGCTTCTACGTGAACTGGTTGTGGTTCGGCGAGGTCGGCTTCCGCAACGTCCTGACCACGATCCTGTTCACCCGGATCGTCCAGTTCCTCGTCGTCGGCATGGTGCTGGGCGGCCTGACCGCGCTCGCGCTGTGGATCGCCTACCGGTTCCGGCCGGTGTTCGTCCCGGTGAGCGGCCCCGAGGACCCGGTCGCCCGCTGGCGCACCGTGATCCTGCAGCGCCCGCGGCTGTTCGGGATCGGGATCCCGGTGGTGGTCGGTCTGCTGTGCGGCGTGTTCGCCCAGGGCGACTGGCAGACCGTGCAGATGTTCCTGCACGCCACGCCGTTCGGTCAGACGGATCCGGAGTTCGGCAACGACGTCTCGTTCTACGCGTTCTCGCTGCCGTTCTTCCGCCTCGTGCTGAACTGGCTGTTCGCCGCCACGGCGATCAGCTTCGTGGTCGCGCTGATCGCGCACTACCTGATGGGCGGCATCCGGCTGACCGGCCGCTCCGGTCAGGTGTCGTCCGCCGCACGGGCGCAGCTGGCCGTGCTGGCGGGCGTGTTCGTGCTGTTCAAGGCCGTCGCCTACTACTTCGACCGGTACGACCTGCTGTTCTCCACCCGGAACCGGGCGACGTTCTTCGGCGCCACCTACACCGACCTGAACGCCGTCATGCCGGCGAAGCTCATCCTGCTGATCATCTCGGTGATCTGCGCGATCGCGTTCTTCGTCGCGGCGTTCCGGCGCAACCTGCAGCTGCCCGCGATCGCGCTGGTCATGCTGGTGATCTCGTCCATCCTGCTGGGGGCGGCGTGGCCCGCCGTGCTGCAGCAGTTCGTCGTCGCGCCGAACGCGAACGAGCGCGAGGCCCCGTCGATCCAGCGCAACATCGACGCCACCCGGCAGGCGTTCGGGCTGACCCCGGACAACGTCGACATCAAGCCCTACAGCGGAACGTCGACGGCGACGCCGGCCCAGGTGCGTGCGGACACCACGACGATCCCGAACATCCGGCTGCTCGACCCTGGCAAGCTGAACAAGACGTTCACGCAGCTCCAGCAGCGCCGGAACTTCTACGGCTTCGCCCAGGGCCTGGACATCGACCGGTACACGGTCGGCGGCCAGACCCAGGACTACGTCGTCGCGGCCCGGGAGCTCGACCAGAGCGCGCTCGTCGGGAACCAGACGGACTGGATCAACAAGCACCTCGTCTACACGCACGGCAACGGCTTCGTCTCGGCACCCGCGAACCAGGTGAACGCGGCGCTGGAGGACACCGGTGGCCAGGGCGGCCTGCCGCGGTTCTCGGTCAGCGACACGTCCGGCCAGGGGACCATCCCGGTCCAGCAGCCCCGGATCTACTACGGCGAGCTGCTGAACAACGAGTACTCGATCGTCGGCGCCGGGCCCGGTGACGCCCCGCGCGAGTACGACTCGGACACCCAGCAGTGGACCTACGACGGTGCCGGTGGCGTCTCGATCGGCAACATCTTCAACCGGCTCGTGTTCGCGATCGAGTACGGCGAGCGGAACATCCTGTTCAACAGCTCGATCAACGAGAACTCGAAGATCCTCTACGTGCGCGACCCGCGGGACCGCCTGCAGCAGGTCGCCCCGTGGCTGACCGCCGACAACGACCCGTACCCCGCCGTCGTCGACGGGCGCATCCAGTGGATCGTCGACGGCTACACGACGCTGCAGAACTACCCGTACGCGCAGCAGGTCCCGCTCGGCGAGACCACATCGGACAGCCGTCTCGGCGCGCAGGGCTCCCAGCTGCCGAACGACAACATCAGCTACCTGCGCAACTCGGTCAAGGCGACGGTCGACGCCTACGACGGCAGCGTGAAGCTGTACGCGTTCGACGAGCAGGACCCGGTGCTGCAGACGTGGGAGAAGGCGTTCCCGGGCTCGGTCCGGCCGAAGTCCGAGATCTCGCCGGAGCTCAACGCGCACCTGCGCTACCCGGAGGACCAGTTCAAGGTCCAGCGGGAGCTGCTGACCCGCTACCACGTGGACGACCCCGGCGAGTTCTTCTCGACGGTGTCGTTCTGGGACGTGCCGTCCGACCCGACCGTCCAGGGCAACACCGGTGCGGCGCAGGACGCGCAGCCGCCGTACTACATCCTGGCCGGGCTGCCGGGCCAGCGTGAGGCGTCGTTCCAGCTGACCAGCGCTCTGGTGAGCCTGCGACGGCAGTTCCTCGCGTCGTACGTGTCCGTGGACTCCGACCCGGACAACTACGGCAAGTTCACGGTCCTGCAGCTGCCGACGGACACGCAGACGCTCGGTCCGCAACAGGTGCAGGCCCAGTTCCTCGGGTCACCGCAGGTGTCCCAGGAGCTGAACCTGTTGCGGCAGAACCAGACCACGATCGACTACGGCAACCTGCTGACGCTGCCGGTCGCCGGTGGGCTGCTCTACATCGAGCCGGTCTACATCGAACGGGCGGGGCAGGACTCGTCGTACCCGCAGCTGGCTCGCGTGCTGGTCAGCTACGGCGGTCGCGTCGGATACCACCCGAGCCTCGCGACCGCCCTGGATCAGGTGTTCGGTTCGGGAGCGGGCGCAGCAGCCGGTGGTGCCGCCCCGACCCAGGGCAGCACGCCGACACCGACGCCCACGACGCCGACCACGCCCACCCCGGCGGGCGGGAGCCAGGCGCAGCAGGCGGCCGCGGCGGAGATCCGGAGCGCGCTGAACGAGCTCAAGGCCGCCCAGCAGTCCGGCGACTTCGCCAAGCAGGGCGAGGCTCTGTCCGCGCTGGACTCGGCCGTGAACAAGTTCCAGTCGGCGTCCGGAGGCTGACCGGGGTGGGGTCCGGGACGGCCTGCGTCCCCGGACCCCACCGACTCCTCACGCGAACACGACGTGTACTGTCAGGGACACAACGAAACACGGCGCGGGGTGGAGCAGCTCGGTAGCTCGCTGGGCTCATAACCCAGAGGTCGCAGGTTCGAATCCTGCCCCCGCTACGAAACGCGACGCCCCCGGACCCCGGTCCGGGGGCGTCGTCGCGTGTGTGCTCCGCCGCACCTCCCCGGCGCGTGCCGCACCACTTCCCGGCGTGCCGCACACGTCGCAGCCGGTGCGACACGCCGACCGGGGGTGCGGCGGCTCAGCAGGACGAGGAGCTCCGGTGCGTCGTCGGGGGTCGCGGGGGCCCGCACGGCAGGCGGGCCCCCGCGGAGAGCGTCGATCATTGACCTGTAGAGTGGTCACTACCGACGCGGGGTGGAGCAGCTCGGTAGCTCGCTGGGCTCATAACCCAGAGGTCGCAGGTTCGAATCCTGCCCCCGCTACTCATCGGACGGGCCCTCGGGATCACTCCCGGGGGCCCGTTCGCAGCGCAGCACACGGAATCCCTTCTGCGACGTGACGCGCGTCGTCGGCCAGCCCCGCTCGTCGAGCCAGCGGGCCAGGGAGTCCGAGCCGAGGTTCTTGCCCACCACCAGGAACGCCGCCCCGCCCGGCTGCAGGCGCGGCAGCCACCGCAGCAGCAGCTCGTGCAGGGCCGCTTTCCCGGACCGGATCGGCGGGTTCGAGTAGATACCGGCGAACTCCAGGTCGTCCGGGACCTCGTCCGGGTGGCAGGCGGTCACGTTGCCGAGCCCGGCGGACGACGCGTTCGCCCGGGTGAGCCCGACGGCGCGCTCGTTGAGGTCCACCGCCCACACCGGCAGCCGTCGACGACGGGTGGCCAGCGTCAGCGCGATCGGGCCGTACCCGCATCCCAGGTCCAGCAGCGGCCCGCGCACGGACGGCATCGGGGCGTGGTCGAGCAGCACCTGCGTGCCGCGGTCGACCCGCCCCTGGGAGAACACGCCGGAGTCGGTCGCGAGGCTCAGGTCGACGCCGTCGGTGTGCAGGCGGACCGAGCCCGGCCGGCTGGGCGCCGACGGCGCGGCGGAGAAGTAGTGGTCCGGCACGCCCGGTGATGCTACGGGCGCGATGATGGTCGGCATGAGCGCGCCGACCGACGACGTCCCGATCTCGGCGGAGCCGATCCGGCTCGGCCAGTTCCTCAAGCTCGCCGGCCTGGCCGAGGACGGCGGGCACGCCAAGGAGCTGCTCGAGTCCGGCGAGGTGACGGTGAACGGGCGCACCGAGGACCGCAGGGGCGCCCAGCTGCGCGCGGGCGACGTCGTCGCCGTGAACGGCCGCAGCGCCCGTCCGGTGACCGGCTGAGCGCCCGTCTCACCAGGCCAGTGTCGTCTCCAGATGCCGGCCCATCGCCGGGGCGAGCGTGGCCGCGTACGTGGCCGTCAGGTGGTTGTCGTCGAGGTAGACGAGCACGTTCCCGACCTCGCTGGGGCAGTGCTGCGGATCGCACACGAGGTCGGCGACGTCGAGGAAGCTCACGTTCGGCGGGACGTCCGGGACCGTCGACCACGGCGGGAGCGAGTGGTAGTACCCGTCGCGGGGCAGGTCGCAGGCACCCGAGTGGCGGCCCTCGCGGCTGACGCAGTCCGGCACGTTGAAGCCGGGGCGCGGGTTGTCGCGCACGGCGACGACCGGGATCCCGGCGTCGTGGGCACGCCACCACTGCGCGACGAACCCGGGCGGCGTCTGCTCCGTCGGACCGTCCGGTCCGGTGCGCACGTCCCGGCTGGCCAGCGTGATCAGCGCGTCCGGGCGCTGCTCGGCGACCTCGTCGGCGGCCTCGCGGTTCCAGTTCACGCAACCGTCGTCGGCCGGGTCCACCTCGGACGCCGCGGAGTACGGGCAGGCGCCGCGGAACATGACGACGAGCTCCCAGTCCCGCTGCGCGGCCAGTGGCATCAGCGTCGCCGTGTACTGCTGGGCGTGCGAGTCCCCGACGACGGCGATCCGCTTCTGCGGCGGCGCCCCGGACGGTGGCGGGATCCGGCAGACCTCGAGATCGGGACGGCTCGGCGACGGGCCGCACTGCCACGTGCCGTTGCGGTAGCTCCAGTCGTCACCGGCGCCGACGAGTGACGGCAGCAGCGGCGCCTCGGCCGTCGTCGCCGAGTCCACGGCGGACGCCGGGTCCAGCGTGGCGGCGCCGGGATGGGTCAGGGAGACGTCCTCCGACCCGGCGGCGACGTCCTCGCCCCCGCTCGCGGTACGCGCCACGGCAAGGGCCTGCCAGGCCCCGCACAGCACGAGCACGACGGCGACGAGTGCGACCGACGTCCGCAGCGCCGTCCGTGTGCCTGCGCCGCGCAACGGCTCCTCGACGAGCCGCCGGGTCGCCTCGGCGAGCACGAGCGACGCCGCGATGACCGCCGCGCCGGACGCGAGTCCGAGCTGCTCGCGTCCGGTGACCACGAGCGTCAGCACCAGGATCGGCCAGTGCCACAGGTAGAGCGGGAACGCGAGCGCGCCGAGGCGCTGGGCCAGCGGACCGGACAGCCAGCGGTCGGCGCCGAAGCGGTGACCGGTGTGCCCGGCGAGGAGGACGAGAGCCGCCGCCCCGGTCGGCCACAGCGCCGCGATGCCGGGGAACGCCCGGTCGACGGTCAGCAGCAGCCCGCAGGAGACCAGGGCGGCGACGCCCGTCCAGCCGATGACGACACGGGTGCGAGGCCCCGGCAGGCGCTCCAGACGGTCGATCCACAACGCGAGCAGGCCGCCGAGCGCGAACTCCCATACCCGGGTCAGCGAGTGGAAGTAGGCCAGCGGCTGGTCGGAGGCCGTCAGCAGCACCGAGTAGACCAGCGACGGGACACCGACCGCGAGCAGCGTCGCCGTCAGCGCCCGGTGCAGACCGGCGCCGTCGCGCCGGGCGACGACCGCCACCGCACCCACGAGCAGCGGCCAGACCAGGTAGAACTGCCCCTGCACGGACAGCGACCAGAAGTGCTGCACCACGCTCGCCGCGTCGTTGCGCGCCGCGTAGTCCACGGCGTCCGCGGCCAGCTCCCAGTTCTGCAGGAACAGCGCGGACGCGACGATCTCGCGCACGGTCGGCAGCCAGCGCGTCTCGGGCAGCAGCAGCGCGGCGGCGACGACCGTCGCCAGCAGCACGACCGCGACGGCCGGGAGCAGGCGCGCGAACTGCCGCGCCCACGTCGCACGCACGGCCACCGAGCCCTTGCCCGCCGCCCTCCGGTACAGCCCGCCGGTCACCAGGAAGCCGCTGATCAGGAAGAAGACGTCGACGCCGCCCGAGACCCTGTTCAGCCAGACGTGGTAGACGACCACCAGGACGACGGCGACCGCGCGCAGACCCTCCAGCTCGGGCCGGAAGCGCCGCCGGGCGGTCGCGTGTCCCGCCGTGGTGCCGACGGAACCGGCAACGGGGTCCTGTGGGCCCAAACCGTCTCCCTCCGTGGCGCGGGGGAATCGACCCCGCACACGCGAACGGGCCGACAGCGAGAACCTGCCGGCCCGTCCGAGACGCTACGTGACGCCGGGCGTCAGTAGCCCAGGTACCCGCCGCCGGAGCCGGAGCGGCCGCCTGCGGCGAGCGTGTCCTCGCCGTAGCGGTCGATCATGTACCGGACGCCCGCGGTGATGTTCGCGACCGGGTCGGTGACGTCGCGGTCGGCGAAGTCCGGGTGCACGTACTTCTTGAACGTCGAGGGGATGACCTGCATGAGGCCCTCGGACGGGTTGCCCGCGAGCGCGTTGGAGTCCCAGTTGTTGATCGCGTCCGGGTTGCCGTTGGACTCCTTGAGGATGATCCGCTTCAGACCGGGGGCGAAGTCCTGCGACATGCCCATGTGGTCGAGCGCCTCGGCGATCCAGCCGTCCAGCCCGCCCGCGGCGATCTTCTTGTCCAGTGCCGAGCGGGCGGCCTGCCGCTGCTGGTCGGCGGCGACCGCGCGGGCCTGCTCTGCGGCGATCTTCTGGGCGATCTTGCCCGCCTTGCCGGCCGATGCGAGATCGGCGTTGCTGACCTGTGCGGCGCCGGGGGCGGCAGGCGCGTCGGCGAACGAGACCGGGCTGAACGTGCCGGTCGCGCTGCTCGACGTCGGTTTCATGGCCAGCGGCGTCGACTGCGACGCGAGCATCGTCGCCGGGGCGTCGGACGCGGCGGCCTCGGTCGAGTGCCCGTCCAGCGTCGTCGGGATGACGGCGGCGAACGCGCCGGAGGCGACCACGCCGAACGCGGCGCCCGCCGCGACGGTCGAGGTGCCGACCCGCCGGGCGGCGGACGCCGGCGAGGGCAGGGGCCGGTTCGGGGAGGGACCGGCCGGTGCGGCAGCGGGGACTGCCACGGTCGGAGGCATGCGGTAGCCACCGGGGGAGCGGTGTGCAGGCAAGGTTGTGCGCGCCTTTCGCGATCAACGGACGGCGCACTCACGGACGTCCGGGTCGGGGGTCCCGGGGGAGCCGGTCGGGGGGCCGGCTCCCGGCCCGTCCGTGACTGGGCCGTGATGACTCGGAGGACCCTACGGCTCCGCCATGATCACGTCCACTACGGGGCGTGTCCGTCGGCGCGTCTGCGATACCGCTCACCGACGATTCGATCATGAAACCAGGTACTGCTCGCGCGATCGACGGGCCACCCGCACGGCAGGCGGTCGATCACCCAGGTACCGGGCACGGCGTCGACGGGCGACGAAGGGCCCGAATCCCGTAAGCTCCAGTCAGCTTCAGAGTCGGTTCTGCGTGGGGGACGAAGTGGACGCGAAGGATCTGCTGACCATCGGCGACATGGTGGAGCGCAGCGGGTTCCCGCACTCGGCGCTGCGCTACTACGAGCGTGAGGGTCTGATCTCGACGACGCGGACGTCGGGCGGCCAACGCCGCTACCGCCGCAGCACGCTGCGCAGGCTGGCGTTCATCCGCGCGGCCCGGTCGATCGGGATCGGGCTCGACGAGGTCCGGGAGGCGCTGGAGTCGCTGCCGTCCGAGCGGACGCCGACGAAGGCCGACTGGTCCCGGCTCTCCCGCGCCTGGCGCGCCCGCCTCGACGAGGAGGTCGAGGCGTTGCTCGCGCTGCGCGACGGGCTCGACGGGTGCATCGGCTGCGGCTGCCTGTCCATGACGACCTGCCGGCTGATCAACCCGGACGACCGGATCAGCGCCCAGGGCGCCGGTGCGCAGGGCCTGCCGTCCGCGTTGCGCCGCCCGCCCCCGCACGGTCGCTGACGGGGTACTCGTCACGAACCGGCCCGCCGCGCCGGTTCCGGCACCTAGGCTGGGATCGTGACCGATGCCGAGCAGGATCGCTGGCTCCCGTTCGACGGCCTCTCGAACGCCCGCGACGTCGGCGGGCTCCCGCTCGACGGCGGCGGGCACGTGCGCACCGGCGTGCTGCTGCGCACCGAGTCCCTGGAGTCGCTCAGCGACTCCGACGTCTCCCGCCTGACCGGGCTCCTCGGCGTGCGCCAGGTGATCGACCTGCGCAAGGACGGCGAGGTGATCAGCTTCGGGCGGGGCGCGCTGTACGCGGCGGGCGTCGAGACGCACCGCCTGTCTTTCATCCCGGAGGAGGGCAGGGGCCTCCCGGAGATCGACGGTGACATCGACCCGGTCGTCCACAACTACCTGGCCTACCTCACCGACCGGGCCGAGAACGTCGTCGCGGGCGTCCGCCTGGTCGCCGGGCTCGACTCCGGAGCGACGGTCGTGCACTGCGCGGCGGGCAAGGACCGGACCGGCGTGCTGGTGGCGCTCGTGCTGTCCGCGGCCGGTGTGCGGCGCGACGACGTCGTCGCGGACTACGCGCTGTCCGCGACCCGGATCGACGACATGTTCCGCCGCTGGTCGACCGTCGCGGGCGTGCCGATGCCGGACGCCGAGGAGCTGGACCGCCACCGCCCGCGCGCCGAGGTCATGGACGGGTTCCTGGCCCTGCTCGACGAGCGCTACGGCGGCCCGGTCGCGTGGCTGCAGGCCAACGGCCTCACCGACGACGAGCTGGCCCACCTGCGCGCCCGCCTCCGCGACGACGCGGCGGACGACGTCCCCGGCGAGACCGTCTCCGCCGAGGGCCGTCACTAGCCGGCGTCGCGAGTCGTCGATCCGGTGTCGGTGGGCGCTCGTACGGGTAGCTGGCCCGGCATCCACGGCCGCGGCGCGCTCGTCGTGGACGCCGACGGCACCCACGGCGTCGAGCTGGACCACGAGCTCGACCGACTCAGGGCACGAGCACGACCTTTCCCTCCGTGCGGCGCTCCTCGAGCGCCCGGTGCGCCCCGGCCGCGTCGACGAGCGGGAAGCGCGTGGTCACCGGCGCGAACGTGCCGTCGGCCAGCAGGTCGAGCGCCTCGTCGGCGAGCCGGCGCAGACCCAGTGCGAGGATCGGCGGCCCGAGCCCGACGATCGCCGTCCGGCCGGTCGTGTAGAGGTCCTGCGACGTGAACGCCGTCGCCGACCCGGACGACCACCCGTGCAGCACGATCCGCCCGCCGGGCGCGAGCAGGTCGAACGCGGCCCGCCCGACCGCGCCGCCCACGCCGTCGAACACCAGCGACGGGCGCCGGTCCCCGAGCTCCGCGGCCAGGCGGGCCTCCCAGCCGGGCGTCGAGTAGCCGGCGGTCGCCACCGTGCCGTGCGCCGACGCCGCCCGCGCGGTCGATCCGGCGGTCGCGACGACGTCGACGCCGTTCGCGACCAGCCACTGCACCAGCAGCGTGCCGATGCCGCCCGCGGACGACGTGACGAGCGCGAGCTCACCGGTACGTGGGCGGGCGAGCGACAGCAGCCCGGTCGTCATCCGGCCGGTCCCGAGCACGGCCACGGCATCCACTTCGGACACGTGGTCCGGCAGCCGGTGCAGCGCGTCCGCGTCGGTCACGGCCAGCTCGGCGTACCCGCCGGAGGCGGCCGGGCCGAGGTGCGCGCTGACCCGGACGCCGAGCCAGTCGGGGTCGGTGTCCGCGCCGACCGCATCGACGACGCCAGCCACCTCGCGTCCGGGCACCATCGGCAGCTCGGGCAGCCCGAACGGCCCGCCCGCCTCGCCGGCCCGCAGGCGCGTGTCCACCAGGTGGACCCCGGCCGCCGCGACCCGGACCCGCACCTGTCCCCGCCCGGGCGCCGG
Source organism: Pseudonocardia endophytica (assembly GCF_004339565.1). GTDB lineage: Bacteria > Actinomycetota > Actinomycetes > Mycobacteriales > Pseudonocardiaceae > Pseudonocardia > Pseudonocardia endophytica. The sequence goes on along the minus strand of NZ_SMFZ01000001.1, from coordinate 2,488,449 downwards.
GTCGGGGACATCGCGGGCCACCAGCACGTCGGGCGGCCCGAACTCCTCCTGCACGATCGCGTCCACGACGCGATCATCCGAGATGAAGCCGACTTCAGGTCAAGCGTCTAGGGCAGTTCTTCGACGATCACGGCGGTGTCCAGCTTGCGCAGGCCGCCCGGGTCGCCGGTGACGGCCGGCCAGCCGCGCTTCCGTGCCGTGCTCACGACCTGCGCCGTGACGAGGTCCTCCTGGCCGGTCGAGGCGAGCAGGAGCCCGGCCTCCTGCGCCGTGTCCGGGTCCAGCTCGTGGATCACCGTGTTCGGTAGCCCGAGCAGGACCTGCAGCGCGCCGTGGTGTTCCGGCTCGAGGACCGACCAGGCCCGTCCGAGCGCGGCGCTGGGGATGGCCAGAACGATGTTCTCCTCGACCGCGGCCCAGACGAGGGCGCGCACGTAGACCGGACGTCCGGTCGCGAACGCCGCCAGTGCAGAGGAGTCGAGTACGCGTCCGCCGATCATCGGCGGGTCAGCCGACGCACGCGGAGTGGCGCGGGCGCAGCGACCGCCGCGCCGCGTCCAGCTCGTCCGCGGGTGGCGGGCCGCCGTAGAGGCTGGCCAGGGTGGCCAGCGAGGCGTCGCGATCCTGCCTCGCCTGCACGGCCTCCGCGACGTACGCGGACAGGCTCGCCGACGATCCGCGCGCGACCGCGTCGCGCGCCTCGGCCACCAGCTCTGCCGGCAGGGTGACCGTCACCCGCTCACTGCGCATACCGAAATCGTACCGCGTGCATACCGCGCCGACCACGGAGCGGCGCTTCCCGTCGGGTGATAGATACGTTACCGACGAGTACGCTCCCGCGAAGCAGCGTGGTGAGGAGACCGCACGATGGACCTGACCTACTCCGCGGCCGAGGAGGACTTCCGCAGCGAGCTGCGGTCCTGGCTGTCGGCCAACATCCCCGACGAGTGGTCCCGCCCCGGCTTCTGGGAGGCCCTCGACGACGACGAGGACTTCCGGATCCGCCGCGACTGGGAGCGGGACAAGGCACTGGCCGGCTTCGCCGGCATCCAGTGGCCCACCGAGTACGGCGGCCGGGGCGGTACGCCCGGGATGAAGGCGATCTACGACGAGGAGATGGTCCTCGCGAACGCCCCGCGCACGGTGAACCCGCTGGGACTGACGTTCCTCGCGCCGACGGTCATGGCGATCGGGACCGACGCGCAGCGCAAGGAGATCATCGGCCCGATGCTGCGCAACGAGGTGATCTGGTGCCAGGGCTTCTCAGAGCCCGGCGCGGGATCCGACCTCGCGGCCCTGTCCACCAAGGGGACCCGGGACGGCGACGACTTCGTCGTCAACGGGCAGAAGGTGTGGACGACCAACGCCGTGCACGGCGACAAGATCTTCACCATGGTGCGCACCGAGCCGGGCTCGGAGAAGCACCGCGGCATCTCGATGCTGCTGATCGACATGCACCAGTCCGGTGTGGACGCCCGGCCGCTGCGCCAGATGAGCGGCGCGAGCGAGTTCGGCGAGGTGTTCTTCGACGACGCGCGCGTCCCGGCCACCGACTGCCTCGGCGAGATCGGCGACGGCTGGCGGACGGCGATGCTGCTGCTCTCGTTCGAGCGCGGCGCGTCCGGGATCTCCCAGTACACGGAGTTCCGCAGGCAGTACGACGAGATCGTGGCCGTCGCGACGTCGCTCGGCAGGGACTCCGACCCGGTGATCCGCAACGAGCTGGCGCGCGTGCTGACCGAGCTGGAGTGCCTGCGCCTGCACTCGATGCACGTGCTCACCCAGGTCGAGCAGGGCCGTGACCTGGGTTTCGAGGCGTCGATGACGAAGCTGCAGTGGTCCGAGACGTTCCAGGACCTCTGGGAGGTCTACGACCGGATCCTCGGCGAGTACGCCACACAGGACACGCTGCCGGACGGGACCGACCTCCGTCCGCTGAACGCGCAGGCCATGTGGTCGCGTTCGGTGACGATCTGGGGCGGCTCGTCTCAGGTGCAGCGCAACATCACCGCCGAGCGTGTGCTCGGCCTGCCGCGGTAGGGGAAAGCGATGTTCTTCGCACTCGATGAGGACCAGCGCGAGTTCGACGCCGCCGTGCGTGGCTACCTGGCGGAGCGCTTCGACCTGGAGGCGGTGCGCGGCGTCGTCGAGGACGGTGCGTCCGACGGCAACCCGGCCTCGCTGTGGTCGGCCGCCGGCGAGCAGGGCTGGCTCGCGACGCTCGTGCCAGAGGAGAACGACGGGCTCGGCCTCGGCCTGGTCGAGGCCCAGGTGATCGCGCGGGCGCTCGGCGCGGGCTGCGCGCCGGGACCGTGGCGCGGCACCGTCCTCGCCGCGGAGGCGATCCGGCTGGCGGGCGGCGACTCCCAGCGCTCGGAGTGGCTGCCGAAGCTCGCCGCCGGTCAGGCCGTCGGCGCGTTCACCGAGCGCGGCAGCGCCGCGAGCGGGCTGCCCGCGGTGGAGTACGGCGCGATCGCCGACGTCGTCGTGGCCCCGTCGCAGGACGGTGTGCCCGGGTTGTCGCTGGTCACCGGCGCGTCCGCGACGCCGGTCGGCAGCTACGACGGCACCACGCGGCTCGCGTCGCTGTCCGGCGGGACGGCCGAGGAGCTGGCGGGCGCGACGGTCGAGGTGCAGAAGGCGCTCGTGGACCGGGCGACCGTGCTGGTCGCGGCCGACCTGGTCGGGATCGCGCGGGAGGCGTTGAGCCGCACCGTGGCCTACGACCGCGAGCGCGAGCAGTTCGGCGTCCCGGTCGGCTCGTTCCAGGCGATCAAGCACGTGATGGCCGACCTGCACGTCGGCGTCACGATGGCCGAGCACGCGTCGCTGTACGCCGCGCACGCGGTGGACACCGGGCTCGACGACGCGGATCTCGCCGTCGCCGTCGCGAAGGGGAAGGCGAGCGAGGTCGCGCTGCAGGCGACCGGCGCCATGATCCAGTACCACGGCGGCATCGGGTACACCTGGGAGCACGAGGCGCATTTCTTCTACAAGCGCGCCAAGCGTCTCGCCGGCCAGTTCGGCGGCGTCGACGTCCAGCGCGAGAAGATCGCGGCGCTGACCGTCTAGAGCCCCAACCGATCCCGTGGTGGATGTCTCGCCGGGACGGTCCGCATCGGACCGCCCGGCGACACGCCGTCGCGGATGTGCACTGTGGAATGGCGGGTACGGCGCTGACGTGGGACGGTGAGTCGATGCCACCTGCCGTACCCGTGAATTCCACCGCCGCCGCACTCCTCGGCCTGCTGCACGGGGGGCCGATGACCGGTGGTCAGCTCGTGTCCGCCGCCGGGGAGCAGTTCGGGCTGTTCTTCTCGGTCACCCGCAGCCAGGTCTACCGGGAGCTGCCCGTCCTGACCGACGCCGGACTGCTCCGGCTCGGCAAGCAGGGTGCCCGCGCGTCGCAGCAGTACGTGCTGACCGCCGCCGGGAAGCGCGCGTTCAAGGCCTGGCTCGCCGAGGGCGGCGAGGCGGAGCCGGTCCGCAGCCCGTTGGTGCTGCGTGTGCTGCACGCCGGGTCGCTGACGGTCAAGCAGCGCACCGAGCTCGTCCGTGACGCGAAGCAGGCCTACACCGAGCGCCTGGCGCAGGCACGTGCCGCGGCCAAGGACACGGAGGACCCGTACGAGAAGCCGGTCGCCGAGTTCGCCGTCGCGCACACCCGGGCCATGATCAAGCTGATCGACTCGGTCCCGACCGACTGATCCGCGGCCTCCGCACCGGCTGCCGGGCATCGGGGCGGTTCGTCCGGCCGCGTAGGCTGGACCGTTGTGAACCCGGACGTCCAGGCCGACCTCAAGGAACTCGACGGCACGCTCTCCAACATCGAGACCGTCGCCGACGTCGAGAACCTGCGCACGGAGATCGACGAGCTGTCCGAGCAGGCGGGGCGTCCGGATCTGTGGGACGACGTCGAGGCCGCGCAGAAGATCACCAGCCGGCTCGCGCACGCCCAGGGCGACCTGCGCAGGCTCGAGGAGCTGCGCCGCAGGCTGGACGACCTCCCGGTGCTCTACGAGCTGGCCGAGGAGGAGAGCGACGACTCCGCGATCGCCGACGCCGACCGGGACCGCGGCAAGCTGCGCTCCGAGATCGAGTCGCTCGAGGTCCGCACGCTGCTGTCCGGCGAGTTCGACCCGCGCGAGGCGCTGGTCACGATCCGCGCGGGCGCGGGCGGGGTGGACGCCGCCGACTTCGCCGAGATGCTCATGCGGATGTACCTGCGCTGGGCGGAGCGGCACGGCTACGGCACCGACGTCTACGACACGTCCTACGCCGAGGAGGCGGGGATCAAGTCGGCGACGTTCCAGGTCCACGCGCCGTACGCCTACGGGACGCTGTCCGTCGAGCAGGGCACCCACCGGCTCGTCCGGATCTCGCCGTTCGACAACCAGGGCCGCCGCCAGACGTCCTTCGCCGGCGTGGAGGTCGTCCCGGTCGTGGAGACCACCGACCACGTCGAGATCGACGAGAAGGACCTGCGGGTCGACGTCTACCGCTCGTCCGGACCCGGTGGTCAGGGCGTGAACACGACCGACTCCGCGGTCCGGCTGACGCACATCCCGACCGGCATCGTCGTCTCCTGCCAGAACGAGCGCTCGCAGCTGCAGAACAAGGCCAGCGCCATGGTCGTGCTCTCGGCCAAGCTGCTCGCGCGCCGCAAGCAGGAGGAGCGCGAGCTGATGGACTCGCTCAAGGACTCGTCGGACTCGTCATGGGGCAACCAGATGCGCAACTACGTCCTGCACCCGTACCAGCAGGTCAAGGACCTGCGCACGGGCCTGGAGAACCAGAACCCGAGCGGTGTCCTCGACGGCGACATCGACGACCTGATCGAGGCCGGGATCCGCTGGCGCAAGCAGACCGAGACCGAGTCGACCGGCGCGTGAACCTCGCCCGACCGGCCGCGGCGCTCGCCGCCGCGGCCTGCGCCCTGCTCGTCCTGACCGGGTGCACCGGCACCACGCCCGCCGCGTCCGTGGCCACGCCGTCCCCCGCCACGACGGCGTCCCCGGACCGCGTCGTCGGCGACGCGCTCGCCGCGACGCTGTCCGCCGGCTCGGCCCGCGCGTCGATCGACGCAGGCACCGCCGCCGGAGCGGTGACCGCGAACGGCCCTCTGCGGTTCGCGCCGTTCGCCGCCGACCTGTCCGCGACCGTGCAGGGCAGGGCGGTCTCCGTACGTACCGTCGACGGCTCGTCGTGGGTCGAGTTCGGCGGGCGGTGGCAGCGGGTCTCCTCCGGGCTCGTCCCGGTCGACGCGCTGACCGGCGCACTGCACGCGGCGCCCGGCCTGCGCGACGTCGTCGCGGACGGGACGGAGGACCTCGGCGGTGTCCCGACCACCCGCTACCGCGGGACCGCCGACCTCGAGGCGGCCGCGGCGGCATCGGCCGATCCCGCCACCGCGGCGGGCCTGCGGTCGTTGGCCGGGCTCGTGACCGGGCGCCCGGCCGTCGAGGTCTGGCTCGGCCCGGACGGACGGGTCGCGCAGTTGCGTGTCTCACCGGCGGGCGGGTCGGCCACCGGCCCGGTCACGCTGCGCCTGACCGACCTCGGCGTGCCCACCGACATCACCCCGCCGTCGCCGTAGCCCGTCCTGCCGCACGCGTGCTGATCCGCAGAACGCGCGCGTCGTCGGAGAACGCGTGCGCCCGGGCACGCGCGTTCTCCCGTGGCGAGCGCGTTCCGCGGATCATGAATGCGGCTCGGCCACCCACGGCGGACCCTCCGAACTGCGCCTTTGCTCTGCTCACCTCCACGCAACGGGCTCACGACCCGGATGGAGCACGCGCTGGTCCAGGTGGTGGTGCGCCCGCGTGAGCAGAGCAAAGCGTCGTCCGGCAAGGCTCCGGCGAGCGCGGAGCGGCTCGGAGCACGGCCAGGTGAGATGCCACGCCACGGGCGCGTCGTGACGCGGTGTGCACGTCCGGCGGCGGTAGCGTCTCGCTCCGTGATCGAGCTGCGGGACGTCACCAAGCTGTACCCGGCGTCGACCCGTCCGGCGCTGAACCGGGTCTCGGCCACGGTCGACCGAGGCGAGTTCGTGTTCCTGATCGGGCCGTCCGGGTCGGGCAAGTCGACGCTGCTGCGGCTGCTGCTGCGTGAGGACCGCCCGACGTCCGGCAAGGTCCTGGTCGACGGCCAGGACATCGGCAGCCTGTCCCGCCGCCGGATCCCGCGCCTGCGCCAGCGCATCGGCTGCGTGTTCCAGGACTTCCGCCTGCTGTCCAACCGCACGGTCGGCGGCAACGTCGCGTTCGCGCTCGAGGTGCTCGGCCGCAGACCCGCCGAGATCCGCAGCGCCGTCCCGGAGCTGCTGGAGATGGTCGGTCTGCAGGGCAAGGCGAACCGGATGCCGCACGAGCTCTCCGGCGGCGAGCAGCAGCGCGTCGCCATCGCACGGGCCAGCGTGAACAAGCCGCCGCTACTGCTGGCCGACGAACCGACCGGCAATCTCGACCCGGAGACCAGCCGCGGGATCATGCACCTGCTGGAACGGATCAACCGAAGCGGCACCACCGTCCTGATGGCCACGCACGACGACGGGATCGTCGACTCGATGCGTCGCCGCGTCATCGAGCTCGACGACGGCGTCGTCCAGCGCGACGAGGCCCGCGCGGTCTACGGGGCGGGCCGGTAATGCGCGCCGGGCTGCTCACCCGCGAGGTCTCCTCCGGCCTGCGCCGCAACGTCACGATGAGCGTGGCGATGGTGCTGACGACGGCCGTCACGCTGCTCTCCGTCGGCGCCGGGCTGCTCGTCGTGCGCACGATCGACGCGATCGGTGACCTCTACACCGACCAGCTGGAGATCCAGGTCGCGCTCACCCCGGACGTCTCGGCGTCCGACCGGGACTGCTCCGGTCCGGAGTGCTCGGCCCTGCGGAACCTGATCGGGTCGACGCCCGGTGTCGGCGAGGTGCGGTTCGAGAGCCAGCAGGACGCCTACACCCGGTTCAAGGAGCTGTTCGCCGGTCAGGCCGTCGCCGACGTCGCCCGCCCGCAGTCGCTCCCGGCCACGCTGCGCGTGCAGCTGACCGACCAGGTCGGCGGCCCGGCCGCGGTGAGCGCCGCCGTCACCGGCCAGCCCGGCGTGCGTGACGTCATCGACCAGCGCGACGTCGTCGCGAAGCTGTTCGACTTCCTCGGCAGCGTCCGCAACGTGGCGTTCGCCCTGGCCCTGGTCCAAGCGATCGCGGCCGTGCTGCTGATCTCCAACACGGTGCAGGTGTCGGCGTTCACGCGGCGCACCGAGGTCGGTGTGATGCGCCTGGTCGGAGCCACGCGGTGGACGACGCAGCTGCCGTTCCTGGTCGAGGCGATGGTCGCCGGCCTGATCGGCGGTGCGCTGGCCGGGGCCGGGCTGATCGCGGGCAAGTTCCTCGTCGTGGACGACCTGCTGGGCGCCATCGCGCAGTCCAACGTGATCCCGCCGGTCCTGCTGTCCGATGTGGTCACGGTCGCGGTGCTGCTCGTCCCGGCGGGCGGGATCGTGGCCGGCCTGACCGGCTACCTCACGCTCCGCTGGTACGTGAAGGTCTGACGGCCGGAACCGCCTGGACCTGCACGGGTAGACTGCAGGGGTGAAGGAGAAGGGCCGGAAGGTGATCGCGCAGAACCGCCGGGCCCGGCACGACTACACGATCCTGGACACCTATGAGGCCGGGGTCGCCCTGATGGGCACGGAGGTCAAGAGCCTCCGGGAGGGCCGGGCCTCGATGGCGGACGCGTTCGCCAACATCGACGACGGCGAGGTCTGGCTGCGCGGGCTGCACATCCCGGAGTACCTGCGGGGCAGCTGGACGAACCACGCCCCGCGCCGGTCGCGCAAGCTGCTGCTGCACCGCTCGGAGATCGACCGCCTGTACGGCAAGATCCGCGAGGGCGGCCTGACGCTGGTCCCGCTGTCGTTGTACTTCAACGACGGCAAGGTCAAGTGCGAGATCGCGCTCGCCCGCGGTAAGCGGGACTACGACAAGCGCCAGGACATGGCCAAGCGGGACGCCGACCGCGAGATGCAGCGCGCGATCGGCCGGGCCGCAAAGGGCCGCGCCCGCAGCATGCGCTGAGCCGGCGGAGGAGCGCGGTTCACGCGAGCAACGGTGCCAGACGGTCCGTGTGCTCCCGCGCCACGGCGACGAGCTCCGCGTTCGGTTCCGCGACGCGTGCGGCGGGGCCGGCGAGCGCCAGCCCGGCGACCAGGCGCCCGTCGTCCGGAGCGCGGACGGGCAGTGCGATGCAGCCGCGGTCCTCGCGCACCTCGCCGCACTGCTTCGCGACGCCGTCGCGGGCGACCGCCTTCAGCGTCGTGTCCAGTTCGGACTCCGACGTGACGGTCCGGGGCGTGAGCGCGCGCAGGTCGCGGACCAGCACGCGCCAGTCCGCGTGCTCGGCCAGCAGGAGGCGCCCGAGCGCGAACGCGTACGGATGCCGGGTGAGCAGGTCGGCGTCCGGTCCGGGATGGTCCGGGTCGGTGTCCGCCAACGTGATCCGTCCGGACGTCAGCCACGCGAGGTGCACCGCCCACCGTGTCTGCGTCCGCATGTGTGCGACGACGGCCCGCGCCGCCGTGCTGGGCGTGGCGGGCACCGGGAGCGCGAGGCGGGACGCGCGGCGACCGAGCGCGAACCCGGACAGGTCCGGCAGCCGGACCAGGTACTCCTCGGCGACGAGCAGGTTGAGGATCCGGTACGTCGTGGCCTGCGGCAGCCCGACGCTCTCCGAGATCTCCTTCGCGGTCACCCCCGGCCCGGCGACGACGACCTCCTCCAGCACCTCGAGCGCGCTGCGCACGGCGCGTGGCTGACGCCCGGAGAGCGGGAGGGAGCCGGTCATGTCGGGCCGGACCGGTCGGTGAGCACGTCGTCGGCGGTCGTCTCGTCGTAGACCCCGATCGCCGCGAGCGCGGCCGGACGGCGGACCCGCAGCGTCACGTACCCGGCGACACCGGCGAGCAGCAGCGCGCCCAGCACCGGCACCGACCACGGCGAGCCCGCGACGAACACGACCAGCACCGCGATCAGGATCGGCACCAGCACCACGCTGACCGCCACGGCCGGCCACGTCAGCTCCCCGATCCGGCGCAGGAACGCCGGCGCCGCGGCGCACACCAGCACGTACGCGAGCAGGAACCCGCAGGCGGCGAGCGTCACGAGGGCCATCAGCGCCGTCGTGGGGGAGACACCGACGGCCAGCATCACCGCCGGGACGGCCGTCACCACCGGCAGCGCGACGGCGACGGCGACGTGCGGCGTGCGGTGCACCGGGTGCGTCCGGCCCAGCGGGGCCGGGACGACCTCGTCGCGCGCGAGCGAGAACAGCACCCGCACCAATGCCGTCGACGCCGCCAGGCAGCCGGCGAAGAACGAGGCCGCGAGACCGGCGTCGAGCACCGTCGGGATCCAGCTCCAGCCACCCCGCTCGGCGAGCGTGACGACCGGCTCCACCGAGCCGGCCAGCCCGCCCGGCGTCGCCGAGAACCCCACGACCTGCACCTGCGCCGCGAACAGGTAGAGCACCCCGGTCCCGGCCGCGGTGATCCCGACGGCCCGCGGCACGCTGCGGAACGGCCTGCGCGCCTCGGCACCGAGCGCGGTGGCGATCTCGAACCCGATGAACGCGGTCAGGGCGGGCAGCACCCCGACCGCCACACCCGTCACGCTCGCCGGCGCCGACGGTGCCGGGGACGCGGGCGTCGTCGCCAGCAGCAGCGTGAACACGACCAGCATCAGCCCGATCGAGACGCTCTCCACCAGCAGCACGACCCGGGCCGACAGCCGCGCGCCGCGGAGCACGAACACGCCGGTCACGGCCCCGGCCACGACGACGGTGAGCACGTCGAACCCCAGCCCGAGACCACCGAGCAACGCCTCGACGTAGATCGTGAACCCGGCCAGCGTCCCCGCCGCCAGCAGGCCGTAGCCGGTCACCATGCCGACGGCGCTCGCGTACGCCGCGGCGGGGTTGAGCCCCTTCGCGGTCAGGCTGTACAGACCTCCCGGCGCGGCCATCCGCCGCGTGAACCGGGCGATGCAGCCGGCGATCAGCAGCGCCAGCGCTGTGGCGATCACGAACGACCAGACCGTGCCGCCCCCGGCCGACGCCGCGACGATCGCCGGCACCGCCGCCATGGCCGCCGACGGCGCCGCGCCGGACACCGACTGGGCGAGCACCTCCAGCGGTCCGAGCTGCCGTCGCGCGAGCCCGTGCACCGGCGACCGCCGCCGCAGGCCGGGCCGCACGTCGTCGCTCATCCGCTCTGCTCCTCAGGTGGCAGGGCGCGATCGTAACCGCCGGCAACAGCCCGATGACCAGCGACGACTCCCGAATGAGAACGACCGGCACGCACCAGCGGGTCGAATGAGAACGGCCTTTGACCCCGCCGTGGTGCCCGCGCAGGGTGCTCGGCGTCACAGGACCCGGATGGCCTGGGAGGCCTTCATGAGCGACACGGGTACGGAACGATCACACACCCTCACCGGACGCCTCGGGGTCGGGTCGATCGTCTTCATGGTCGTCGCCGCGGCCGCGCCGTTGACGGTGATCGCCGGCACGGTCCCGCTCGGGCTCGCCGCGGGCAACGGCCCCGCGTTCCCGATCACGTTCGCGCTCTGCTGCGCCGTGCTGCTGCTGTTCGCGGTCGGATTCTGCGCGATGAGCCGCCACGTCCCGCAGGCCGGCGCGTTCTACGCCTACGTCCAGCAGGGACTCGGCCGGGCGCCCGGCCTCGGCGCCGCGTTCCTCGCACTGGTCACGTACGCGGCCGTGCAGCTCGCCGTGTTCGGTTACCTCGGCGCCGTCGTCGACGGGCTCGTCCAGCACTGGGGCGGGCCGGCGCTGCCGTGGTGGCTGTGGGCGCTGGTGGCGATCGCCGTCGTCGGCGTGCTCGGCTACCGGCACATCGAGCTGTCCGGGCGGGTGCTCGGCCTGCTGCTGATCGCCGAGGTGGCGATCGTGCTGGTGTTCGACGCCGTCGTCGTCGCCCGGGGACAGCACCTCTCGACCGCGTTCCTGGCCCCGCCGCAGTGGGTGTCCGGCTCGCTCGGCATCGCGATCATGTTCGCGATCGCGTCGTTCATCGGGTTCGAGGCGACGGCCGTGTTCCGCGACGAGGCCCGCGACCCGCAGCGCACGATCCCGCGCGCCACGTACGCAGCGCTGCTGCTGATCGGCGTGTTCTACACCGTCTCGAGCTGGTCGGTCGTGTCCGCGTGGGGCGACGCCGCCGCCGTCGAGGCCGCCGGCGCCGACCCCGGCAACATGATCATCACGACGGTCACGAACGTCCTCGGCCCCGTCGGCGGCGACATCGCGCAGGTGCTGCTGATGACCAGCCTGTTCGCCGCTGCGCTGTCGTTCCACAACGTGCTCGCCCGCTACTACTTCGCGCTCGGGAAGACCGGCGCGCTGCACCGGGCCTGCGGCACCAGCCACCCCAAGCACCGCTCGCCGCACGTCGCGTCGGCCACCCAGACCGTCGTCGCGGCCGCGTTCATCGTCGTGTTCGCGCTGGCCGGGATGGATCCGGTCGCGCAGGTGTTCGCGTGGATGGCCGGCACCGCGACGCTGGGCGTGCTCGCGCTGATGACGCTGACGTCGGCCGCCGTGCTCGCCTACTTCCGCCGGAGCCGGGCGGACACCCGGGTGTGGCACACGCTCGTCGCACCCGTACTGGGCATGCTCGGGCTGCTGACGTGCCTGGTCCTGACGGTGAGCAACTTCCCGACCCTGATCGGCGGCTCGCCGGCGCTGGCCACCGCGATCGGCGCGGTGCTGGTGCTCGCGTTCGTCGTCGGCATCGTCTGGTCGTTGCGCCGACCGTCCGTTCTGTCCGAATCTACTCCTACGCCGACCGCGCCCGCCGCCTGAAGGGGACATCCGTGACCACACTGGAGAACCGCACACACGCCCTGGAGATGACGACCGAGGCGGAGGTCCGCACGGTCCGCGAGGTCCTCACCGGGGCCGGGCTGCTGACCGACTCCGTCCGCTACGCGTTCTTCGCGCCGGAGGAGCCGCCGAAGGACGAGGTGCTGGCCGGCGGCCCGACCGACCGCCGCTTCCGGGCCGTCCTGCTCGACCTGAACACCGGCCGGTCCTGGGACACGGTCGTGTCGACGGATGCGAGGGAGGTCGTCTCCTCCCGCGAGCTCGACCCGCCGCGCGACGGCCAGCCGCCGATCATCGACTCCGAGTTCGAGCCGATGGAGGACATCCTCAACGCCGATCCACGATGGACGGACGCACTGGCGGCCCGCGGGATCGACCCGGCGTCGGTGCGCGCCGTGCCGCTGTCCGCGGGGGTCTACGACTACCCCGAGGAGACCGGACGGCGGCTGGCCCGCGCGTTCGCGTTCCGCCAGGACGGCCCGGACGACCACCCGTGGGCGCACCCGGTGGACGGCCTCGTCGCCTACGTCGACCTCACCGCGCGCACCGTCGACAAGGTGATCGACCACCAGCAGGTGCCGGTGCCGGACGGGTCCGGCAACTTCCAGGACCCCGACGTGCAGGGCCCGCCGCTGGACTCGCTCAAGCCGATCGAGATCACCCAGCCGGAGGGGCGCAGCTTCACCGTCGAGGGCAACCGCGTCCGCTGGGGCAAGTGGGACCTGCGCTACGGCTTCAACGAGCGCGAGGGCCTCACCCTGCACCAGATCTCGTTCGACGGCCGCCCGATCGTCTACCGGGCCAGCGTCGCCGAGATGGTCGTGCCCTACGCCGACCCGGCCCCGGTCCGCTTCTGGCAGAACTACTTCGACTGCGGCGAGTACATGTTCGCCCGCTACGCCGACTCGTTGACGCTCGGCTGCGACTGCCTCGGCGACATCCACTACACCGACGCGACGATCGCCGACGACTTCGGCAACCCGCGCACGATCGAGAACGCGATCTGCATGCACGAGGAGGACTACGGCGTGCTGTGGAAGCACACCGACGTGTTCTTCACCCAGGCCAGCGAGGTGCGACGGCAGCGACGCCTGGTGCTGAGCTTCTTCGTGCCGATCGGCAACTACGACTACGGCTTCTACTGGTACCTCTACCTCGACGGCACGATCCAGCTCGAGTGCAAGGCGACCGGCATCGTGTTCGCGTCCGGCACGCCGGGGGAGTACGCGAGCGAGGTCGCGCCCGGTGTCGGGGCTCCGTACCACCAGCACCTGTTCTGTGCCCGGCTGGACATGACCGTCGACGGCGTCCGCAACGCCGTCGAGGAGGTCGAGGCCGAGCGCGTGCCGATGGGCGAGGGCAACCTGTACGGCAACGCGTTCCGCAAGAAGGTCACGCCGCTGACGACGGAGTCCGAGGCCCAGCGGGTCAACGACGGGTCGGTCGTGCGGACCTGGCACGTGGTCAACCGGGACAAGCAGAACGCGCTCGGCCAGAACGTCGGCTACGCGCTGATCCCGGAGAACAAGGCGACGCTGCTGGCCGACGAGAACTCGTCGATCCGGGGGCGGGCCACGTTCGCGACCCGCAACCTGTGGGTCACCCGCTACGAGCACTCGGAGCGCTACCCGGCGGGGGACTTCGTGAACCAGAACGCGGGCGGTGCAGGGCTTCCGGCGTGGACGGCGGCGGACCGCGACGTCGACGGCGAGGACATCGTCGTCTGGCACACGTTCGGCACGACGCACTTCCCGCGCACGGAGGACTGGCCGGTCATGCCGGTGGACTACACCGGCTTCACGCTCAAGCCGGTCAACTTCTTCGACCGCAACCCGGCGCTCGACGTGCCGCCCACCCGTAGCGCTCACTGCGGCGGCGGCGAGTAACCGTACGGCGGGGGACGTCGTACCGTGCTGGGGTGGATCTCCCCGCCCCGCCGGACTCCGACGACGACGTCCCCCGCTGGACGGCCGAGCTCGGCCTCCCCGGTCTCGTCGACGCGCACGTGCACTTCCTGCCGGAGCGCATGCTGCGCAAGGTCTGGGCGTACTTCGACGAGGCCAGGGAGCACTACGGACGGGACTGGCCGATCCGCTACCGGCTGCCCCAGTCCGAGCGGGTCGCGGTGCTCCGGCGGCTCGGCGTCCGCCGGTTCGCGCCGCTGACCTACCCGCACAAGCCGGGCATGGGCCGGTGGCTCACCGAGTGGGCGGGCGAGTTCTGCGACGAGCACCCGGACGCGGTCCGGACGGCCACGCTCTACCCGGAGCCGGACGTCGTCGACTATCTGGGCGCGGCCGTCGAGAAGGGCGCGCGGCTGGTCAAGTCGCACGTACAGGTCGGGCGTTACGACCCGCGCGACGAGCTGCTCCGCGACGCGTGGGGCCTGCTCGCCGAGGCGGGCGTGCCGGCGATCGTGCACTGCGGCAACGGGCCGATCCCCGGGAAGTACACCGGCATGGACCTGTTCGGCGAGGTGCTCGACGCGCATCCCGGCCTGCGGGTGGTGATCGCCCACGCCGGGCTCCCGGACTACACCGGCGCCCTGGAGATCCTGCGCCGACACGAGAACGTCCTGATCGACACGACGATGGTCGGTACCGCGTTCACCGAGGCCATGGCTCCGCTGCCGGCGGAATGGCCCGCGCTGCTGACCGAGTTCCCCGGCCGCGTCGTGCTCGGCACCGACTTCCCGAACATCCCGTACGAGTACGCCGAGCAGCTGCGGACGATCCAGTCGTGGGCCGCCGCGGACGACCGTCTCGGTCTCGCGTTCCTGCGCTCCGTCCTGCACGACGCGCCGTCAGCGCTGCTGGGTCTCGACGATCAGTAGTGATAACGGGCCTGCACGATGACGAGCTCCTCGTCGCGGACGCGGTAGACGAGGCGGTGTTCGTCTGTGATGCGGCGGGACCAGTAACCGGACAGGTTGTGCGACAGCCGTTCAGGCTTGCCGATGCCGACCGCGGGGTCACGCACGGCTTCCTCGATCATCCTGTTGATCCGCTTTAGCGTCGCCCGCTCGTTGGCCCACGAGGTGTAGTCCGCCCAGCCGTCACGTGTGAAGGTGACCTTCACGCGACATCGTGCCCGGGATCGATCAGCTCGTGGGGCTCGCCATGCCCCGACTCCGCTTCCGCGATGCTGCGGAGCAGGCGCTCGGCGTTGGCCGGCGAGCGGAGAAGGTAGGCGGTCTCCTGGAGGGATCGCCACTGGTCGGCAGAGACCAGGAAGGCGGTGCCGGTCCTGGAGACGATCTCCACTGGCACCTGGTCGTTGTTGACCTGCTCGATCAGCGGGAAGAGCAGTTTGCGAGCCTCGCTCGCCGACAGCGCCACGGTCATCACCTCGCTTGTACCGCTTTATGGTACCACTCGGGAGCTTAGGACCGCCGTCGTGGAACCGGGATGATCCGCGATGGCGGGCGCGTTATGCTGGGTGACCGCCCGGGAACGCCGGGCCGGCGTACCACGCCAAGGGGGTGAACGGTTTCGACTCCGATCGTCGATCGAGGTGAAGCGTGTCGAGGAAAGCGGCGATGATCTCGTTAACCATGACGTCGCAAACAATAAATGCGGACAACAGTCCCGCTGCCGCCAAGAGCGACCTCGCTCTTGCTGCCTGATCTAGTCAGGTAGAGGCTGTCGGACCGGGGGCGTCCCCGCCCCGGATCCCGGCATCATCTAGGGGACTCACCGTCCGGCCCGGTCACGGGGCCGTACGGAACACCAAACAGTGACTGGGGTCGTCACACCGGCTTGTCTGCGTGAGCGGTGGACCCGAGTAGAGACCCAGCAGACTGCACACGGAGAAGCCCTCGTGAACCGACGGAGGACCCGGGTTCGATTCCCGGCACCTCCACCCAGTGAAACCGCAGACGGGGCCGCATCCACCAGCCGGTGGGTGCGGCCCCGTTCTCGTTCGCAGGTGCGAACCCATTCGTGACATCCGGTCTCCCTCATGTCACTGTTGGTGACAGGGCCAACTCTCGGGAGACCGTGTGATCGACCCTCGTGGTGAAGCCGTTCTGATCACCGACAAGAGCACCGGCCTGCTCTCGGACCGCACCAGGGACGTGGATCGCTACGACGTCGGTTCCGACGGCACGACCCACATCGCGTTCCGCGGGGGACGCAGGTCGTATACCTACCGTCCGGGCAACGTCCGGATCCTGCGCGCGCCTCGGCCGCTGCCGCTCGACGCGCGGATGCGCATCGAGGTTGCCGGCGTGTGCTGGAGCCGGGTCACCGCCGTCCTGATCTTCTCCGACCGCGACGGTGAGTGGTGGCGAGTCTTCCGCGGCGACGCGGATCACTACACGTTCCCGGCTTCTCTGATCCGGGTCGTGACGAGTGCCGAGCAGGAGCGAGGCGCGGCCGAGGTGCTGAGGTACTTCCGCGAGGTCGTCGACGGACGGCCAGAGGACGACCCTCTACGGGATCCGTATCGTCGGCTGGATTTCGTCCATCCGGAGAGCGTTCTCGGGACCTACCTACGGGCGACGCCCGTCGTCGAGCGGGATCCGGACACCTCCCTGATCTTTCCGTTCCGGTGCAACCTCAGCCAGCGGACCGCCGTCGAACTCGGCCTCAGGCGGTCGATATCGGTCATCGAGGGTCCGCCCGGTACCGGAAAGACGGAGACGATCCTCAATCTGGTCGCCAACATCGTCAGCGCTCGGCTGGGCAGCGTCGGGGTGATCTCGTACACGAACGCTGCGGTGGAGAACGTGGGTGAGAAGCTCGACGACCTCGGGTTCGGCCATATCGTCGCGAGCCTCGGCAACAAGGAGAAGACGGAGTCCTTCTTCGCGGCTCAGGCGAGGCGGAACGCGCAGGTGGAGTCCACGCTGCGCGCAACCGGATCCGCACCTCCGCAGCCCGATCGGCTGATCGAGCTCGATCGTCGCCTCCGGGACCTGCAGTGCACCGAGCGAGTCCGCGCCGAACGGCGCGGAGAGCTCGACGCGTACCGGCTGGAACTACGGCACTTCGCGCGCCATCTCGAGCAGGATCAGGTACCCGATCTGGAGCACCTTCCGCTGCTGCGCCGCTCGTCCGGGCGCATTCTCGACTACATCGTCGAGACGGGACTGGAGGACGACGGCAGTCGGCCCGGACTTCTCCGAAGGATCCGGCGCTTCTTCCGGTACGGGGCACTCGGGAATCTCGACCCGCAGGACACCGCCGTCGTGCTGCGGTTGCAGCGGGCCTACTACGACAAACGGATCGCCGAACTGCAGGCCGAGATCGACTCAGCCGAGGAGACACTGCGCACGGCCGACTTCGACCGGCTGGCCGACGAGCACCAGGACCTGTCCGGGCGCGCACTCAGAACGGCACTCGACGCGCGATACTACGGCCGGACGCCGGAGACGTACACGGCGCAGAGTTATCGGCGCGCGCCCACGTTCGCACGGTTCCTCGATGACTATCCCGTGGTACTGAGCACCTGCCATTCGCTGCGGCGGAACCTGGCTGGTGGGTATCTGCTGGACTACCTCGTCATCGACGAGGCCTCGCAGGTCGATCTGTTGACTTCGGTGCTCGCACTGTCCAGCTGCCGGAACGTGATCGTGGTCGGGGACCTCTGCCAGCTCCCGCCCATCTCGGACAACGTGAGGGGGTCACACCATCCGCCGTCGCCGGTGTACGACTGTCATGGTCACAGCATCCTGTCGTCGATGATCGCGCTGTACGGCGACAGGCTTCCGCGCACGCTCCTCCGTGAGCACTACCGGAGTGACCCGAGGATCATCGGCTTCTGCAACAAGGCGTTCTACGGTGGCGACCTGATCCCGTACACCACGCGCGGCACCGCGAACCCGATGACCGTCGTGCGCACTGTGGAGGGCAACCACATGCGCCAGCACCGCGGCGGTGGGCGAACCAACCGTCGCGAGCTGGACGTCATCCGGGAGGAGGTGATCCCCCGCCAGTGCGACGGTGTCGACGCTGCGGACATCGGTATCACCACTCCGTACCGACGGCAGGCCGACGCCGTGGCAGACGCGCTGATTGCCGACGTCCAATCCGACACGGTCCACAAGTTCCAAGGTCGCCAGAAGCCGGTCGTCATCATGACGACCGTTCTGGACGAGACGTGGCGCGGGCGGACCGGGCTGGCGTTCGTCGACGATCCGCAGAAGATCAACGTAGCCGTGTCGCGGGCCGTCGACCGCTTCATCCTCGTGACCAACAACGCGATGATGCCGACGAGTCGACATCTCCGTGACCTCATCGGCTACATCGCGTACGGCAACCCCGGAGAAGAGGTCGTCGACAGTGCCGTCGTGTCGATGTTCGATCTCCTCTACCGCGAGTACAACGACCGGCTACGACCGTTGGCCGCGCGGTTGCGGAACGAGATGGCCTACCGATCCGAGGACATCATCTGGACCGCTCTCCGGGATATTCTCGCCGAGAAACAGTACGCGCACCTCGACGTCGTCAACCAGGTCCTGTTGCGCAACCTGCTGCCCGACCTCGAACGGCTAACCGATCGGCAGGTGGCGTTCGTGCGACGCCGGGCGTCGGTCGACTTCGTCGTCTACAACCGAGTGACGAACCGGCCTCAGGTGGCCGTCGAGGTGGACGGATTCGCTTTCCACGAGAACAACCCGGCTCAACTGGCGCGAGACGACCTGAAGGACGAGATCGCCGACGTCTACGGTCTGCGACTGCTTCGCCTGAAGACCACCGGAAGCCTCGAGGAGCAGCGAATCCGGCAGGCGCTCGACGCCACTGACCTGTGAGGTGTGACGGTCACCGCCATCACCACGATCTGACGTTGCACGACGAAACTATGCATTGCTAACCTCTTGATGATCGCTCAGGAGGTGCCGCGTCATGACCACCACCGAGACGCCGTCGTACCCGATGGCCCGGCAGTGCCCGTTCAGCCCGCCCGACGAGATGCGGGAGATCCGCGAGTCGGAGCCCGTCACCCGGGCCCGCATCTGGGACGGCTCGACGCCGTGGCTGGTCACGCGCTACTCCGACGTCCGCGCCGTCCTCGCCGACCAGCGCTTCAGCTCCGACCCGTTCCGCGCCGGGTACCCGCACGCCGCTCCGTCGCGCAAGATCCGCCAGACGCGCATGCGGCCGTCGTTCATCATGATGGACGACCCGGAGCACGCCCGCCTGCGCCGCATGCTGATCGGCGAGTTCACGGTCAAGCGCACCGAGAAGCTGCTGCCGCTCGTCGAGCAGGCGATCGCCGACCTGCTCGACGCCATGGAGGCCGGCGAGAACCCGACCGACCTCGTGCAGGCGTTCGCGCTGCCGCTGCCCTCGCTGGTGATCTGTCATCTGCTCGGCGTGCCCTACTCCGATCACGCGTTCTTCCAGGAGCAGAGCCACGCGCTGCTCGACCTCACCGCGGGTGAGGAGGCCGTGATCGCGGCCTCGGACGCGCTCATGGGCTATCTGGACCGGCTCGTGGACGACCGCCGGCGCAGTCCGCAGGACGATCTGATCAGCCGCCTGGCGGCCCGGATCGACACCGGTGAGCTGGAGGTCGACGACGTCAGCTCGATGGCGTTCCTGCTGCTCGTCGCCGGCCACGAGACGACGGCGAACATGATCGGCCTCGGGACGCTGACGCTGCTGCGGCACCCGGACCAGGCGGCGCTGGTCCGTGAGGGCGACGACGCGACGGTCCGGTCCGCGGTGGAGGAGCTGCTGCGGATGCTGACCATCACCCACATCGGGCGGCGCCGGGTCGCGACCGAGGACGTCGAGGTCGGCGGCACGGTGATCCGCGAGGGGGAGGGCGTGATCGTGGCCGCCGAGGCGGCGAACCGCGATCCCGAGAAGTACCCGGAGCCCGACGAGCTGGACGTCACGCGGGGCACGAACCAGCACGTCGCGTTCGGGTTCGGCATCCACCAGTGCCTCGGCCAGCCGCTGGCCCGCCTGGAGCTGCGGATCGCCTACCCGGCCCTGCTGCGGCGCTTCCCGGATCTGCGGGTCACCGTGCCGGACGAGCAGATCCGGTTCCGCGAGCAGATGGCCGTGTACGGCGTGCACGAGCTGCCGGTGGCATTCTGATGGCCATGCGAGTCACCGTCGACAAGGATCTCTGTATCGGTGCCGGCCAGTGCGTCGTCACCGCGCCCGACGTGTTCGACCAGGACGACGACGGCCTGGTCGAGCTGCTCACCGACACGCCGGGTGACGGCGACGCCGAGGCCGTCCGGGACGCGGCGCACGTGTGCCCGGCGCGGGTCATCAGCGTCGAGGAGTAGCGCTCCCAGGCCGCTGCTACGCGGCACCGACGCCGATCAGCATTCCCACCACGTAGGTGGCGCCCGCCGCGATCGCTCCGAACAGGAGCTGGCGCAGCGCGGCGCCCCACCACGTGCGCGACGTGAACTTCGACGTCAGCGCACCGGCCACGAGCAGGCCCACGCCGCCGATCGCGAGTCCCAGCCACAGCGACGACGAGCCGAGCAGGAACGACGCGAGCGGGATCATCCCGCCGACCGCGAACGCGAGGAACGACGACAGCGCCGCCGTCCAGGGCGACGGCTCCTCGCCGAGCGTGACGCCCAGCTCACGGTTGATGTGTGCGCGCAGGGCCAGCTCCGGGTCGGCGTGCACCTCGCGGGCCACCGCCTCGGCCGTCCGCGGAGACAACCCGATCTCGCGGTAGGTCGCCTCGAGCTCGGCCTGCTCGGCGCGCGGGTGCCGGGTCAGCTCGCGGCGCTCCACGGCCACCTCGCGGTCGACGGCGTCGTTCTGCGTGCCCACGGACGCGAACTCGCCGAGCGCCATCGAGAACGCACCCGCCACGACGCCGGCCAGCCCGGTCAGCACGATCAGCTGCCGATCCGCGCCCCCGCCGCCGACGCCCGCGATCAGCGCGATCGTCGTGACCAGCCCGTCCATCGCGCCGAACGTCGCCGCGCGCAGCCAGCCGCCGGAGACGTCGTGATGGCGGTGGTCGCGGTCGTGCTCGGCCAGCTCCGCCTCGAAACCGGGATCGGTCATGGCCGTCAGCGTAGGTCCCTGACCTGCGGCGGAACAGGACGGCGAGCCTGGGCTCACCGGAGCGTGGCCTGGGCTGGTTCGCCGCGCGCACCGACCGGCCCGGCCCGACACTGGGGCGATGTCGGATCCACCACTCTGGCTGTTCGCCGACCAGCTCGGCCCGCACGTCTGGGACAACGACGAGTTCCGCGACCGGGAGATCGTGCTCGTCGAGTCGTCGCGTGCGCTGGGCCGCAAGCCGTTCCACCGCCAGAAGCTGCATCTGACGCTGTCCGCGGTCCGTCACCTCGCCGACCAGCTCGGCGACCGCGTCACGCACCTGCGGACCGCGACGTACCGGGAGGCGCTGACCCAGGTCGGACGACCGGTCGTCGTGCACCATCCGACGTCGTTCCCGGCGCTGGACATGGTGCGGCGATTCGAGAAGGAGGGTCTCGTCGCGGAGGTCCGCCCGACGCCGACGTTCGCACTGCCCCAGCAGGACTTCGACGACTGGGCCGACGGCCGCTCGTCGTTCCGGATGGAGGACTTCTACCGCTCGCAGCGGGAGCGCTTCGAGGTCCTGATGGACGGCGACCAGCCGGTCGAGGGGAGGTGGAACTTCGACCACGACAACCGCGAGCCCCCACCCAAGGGCACGGACACGCTGGACGTGAAGGGCCCGTGGCGGCCGACCGAGGACGAGATCGACGAGCAGGTCCGCCGTGACCTCGATCAGGCCGGCCATCCGACCGTCGGTGAGGACGGCCCGCGCTGGTTCGCCGTCACCCACGACGAGGCGACGAAGGCCCTGCGTCACTTCGTGACACACCGGCTCGGCACGTTCGGCCCGTACGAGGACGCGATCCTCGAGAACGACTGGGCGATGGCCCACTCGCTGCTCTCGGTCCCGTTGAACATGGGCGTGCTGCACCCGCTGGAGGCGGTGCACGCCGCCGAGGACGCGTACCGGTCCGGCGACCAGCCGATCAGCTCGGTCGAGGGCTTCGTCCGCCAGATCCTCGGCTGGCGGGAGTACGTCTGGCAGCTCTACTGGTACTTCGGGCGCGGCTACCCGAAGCGCAACCACCTGAGGGCCCGCACGCCACTGCCGGACTGGTTCCGCGAGCTGGACTCCGACGCCGTCACGGCCCGGTGCCTGTCGAGCGCGCTGGAGGGCGTGCGCGATCGCGGCTGGGTGCACCACATCCCGCGGCTGATGGTTCTCGGCAACCACGCCCTGCAGCGCGGGTACCGGCCCGCCGAGCTCAACGAGTGGTTCGCCACCGCGTTCGTCGACGGCTACGCCTGGGTGATGCCGCCGAACGTGATCGGGATGAGCCAGCACGCCGACGGCGGGAGGATGGCGACGAAGCCGTACTCGTCCGGAGGGGCGTACATCGACCGGATGTCCGACCACTGCACGGGCTGTGCGTTCGACCCGAAGGTGCGCGTCGGGGAGAAGGCCTGCCCGTTCACGGCCGGGTACTGGCAGTGGGTGCACCGCCATCGCGAGCTGCTGGCGTCGAACAACCGCACGGCGCGGGCCGTCGCGACGATGGACCGGCTCTCCGACCTCGACGCCGTGCTGGAACAGGAGTCCGCCCGCGAGGCGTTCTGAGCCGGGTCAGTAGTCTCGGTCGGGTGAGGTCCGCCCGTGTGCTCGATCCCGTCGGCACGCTCGTCCGCCTGGTACTGGCTGCGATCTGGCTTGTCTCCGGCACGCTGAAGCTGTTCGACCGGTTCGGCACCGTCGTGGCCGTCGGCGCGTACGACGTCATGCCCGACCGTGTCGTTCCCGTGGTCGCGTCGGTCCTGCCGCTGCTGGAGATCGCGCTCGGCGTGCTGCTGCTGGTCGGCGCCGGTACGCGTGCCGCGGCCGTCGTGTCGGCCGTGCTGCAGATCGTGTTCATCGGCGGACTCGCGCAGGCGTGGATCCGCGGGCTCTCGATCGACTGCGGCTGCTTCGGCGGTGGCGGGCCGGTGGCGCCCGGCGAGACCGAGTACGGCCTGGAACTGGTCCGCGACCTGGGCTTCCTCGCCCTCGCAGGCTGGATGATCGTGCGGCCGCGGACGCTGGTGTCGCTCGACGCGCTCTGGGCGCCGGCGGCCCCGCGGGACGACGCACAGCGGGAACGCAACGACATGGAGAGGGTCGGGTAGCGATGGCACGCTCCGAGCGGGAGCGGCGTGAGGCGGCGCAGGCGCGTCTCGCGGCGGCGGGCATCCAGACGAGGAAGAAGCCCGGTGGCGGCAAGCAGGGGCTGGCGATCGCCGCCGTCGTGCTCGTCGTCGCCGTCGTGGCCGGGCTGGTCATCGCGTGGCAGACGAGCAGCTCGTCGAGCTCCGACAGCACGGGCGCCCCCGTCGCGGCGACGTACCAGGCGACGCGCGACGGCGCCGTCGTGACGGCCGGGTCCCCGACGGCGCCCGCGACCGTCGACGTCTACGAGGACTTCCTCTGCCCGGCCTGCCAGCAGTTCGAGAAGATCTACGGCGACGAGATCACGACGGCGCTGAACGAGGGCAAGGTCAAGGTCAACTACCATCTGATCGCGATCCTGGAGCAGCGCTCCACGCCGCCCGGCTACTCGTCGCTGGCCGGCGGAGCGGGCCTGTGCGCGGCCGATGCCGGCGTGTTCCCGGCGTTCCACTCGCGCCTGTACGACGAGCAGCCGTCCGAGGGCGGCCCCGGCAAGACGGCGCAGGAGCTGGTGACGATCGGCCAGCAGGTCGGCGCGAAGGGTGACTTCGCCGGCTGCGTGAACGACGCGGCCAACGGCCAGGCGATCCTCGACGCGACGAACGCCGCGGCAGGCAACCAGACCGTCGCACCGGGTGGGCGCCTGTCCACGCCGACGATCCTGCTGAACGGGGCTCAGGCCGACATCAACGACGGCAACTGGCTGAAGAACGCCACCGGCGGCGCCTGAGGCCTACCCGCCGTCGAACACGACCGGATACCGTCCGAAGTGGTCACGCGCGGAGCGCGGATCCCGTCGCGGCGGTTCCGACGGGTCCGGTCGCACCCCGGCGTCGAGCAGGGCGGCCAGCATCGTCGTCACGGTGCCGAGCACGGCGTCCGGGCCCGGGACGCCCGCGGCCAGCTCGGTCCCGATGCACGCGTGCATCCCGCCGCCGAACGCGTGCCCCCACCGGGCGACGCCGGGCGGGACGGTCCGATCCGGGTCGTAGACGTCCGGGTCGGCGAACACGGACGGGTCCCGGTTGGCCGCCGCGACGTCCATCACGAGATCCGTCCCGGCCGGGACGACGGTGCCGTCGCGCAGCACGACGTCGGCGACCGCGTGCCGGCGCGCGACCGGACTCGCCGGGTGCAGCCGCAGCGACTCGTGCACGCACCGCTGCAGGAACGCCCGGTCCGTCCACGCCCGCGCCGCGCGGACCGGGTCGCGGGTCGTCCACGCGAACAGGTCGTCGACGGCGTGCACGAGCGCGTCCACCGACGAGTGCGAGCCCGCCTGCAGGTAGAACGCGCACTCCCGGCGGATCGTGGCGTCGTCCAGACCGAGCTCGTCGCGGTGCCGCAGCAGGGCGGTGAGCACGTCGCGGGGCAGGTCGTCGTCGGCGACCGTCCCCGCGTGGAAGCGTTCCAGCAGGTCCCGCCTGCGCGCGGCGGACGGCACGACGAACAGGGTCGTGAACTCCTCGAGCGCGGCGCCGACCTCGGCCCGCACGACGGCCGGGTCGCGGGTGGTGTGCGCGAGCGTCGCGCCCTCGGAGAACGTGCGGGCGAAGCGCCAGAGCGTGTCCCCGGCGTCGATGTCGACGTCGACGCCGGCCACCGTCGCGGTCAGCGTGCTGATCGCCCGGTACCCCAGCTCGACGAGCTCGGCGCGGCCCGTGGCACGGCACGGCGCGAGCGCCTCGGCGACCGTCCGTCGCACGATCGTGCGTTCCCACTCGCGGAACACGCCGCGGCGGAACAGCCGGTTCTCGATTCGTCTGCGTCGTTTGTGCGCGTCGCCGTGCAGCACGAGCAGGCTGTCCGCCATCACGACGCCGCTCGCGTCGTAGAGCGCCTGCCGCAGGTCACGGCACCGGTAGGCGTCGCGGATCTGCGCGTAGCCGTCCACTGTGATCGTCTGCACGGGCACCGTTTCTCCTCGCGCCGACGCTAACAACCCGCTCCGCGCGGACCGGCGCCGGTCGCCTTGACGCGGGGGTCGGCGGGGTCCACTGTCGCCACCGACGAGACGGGGGTGGCGTGGGCGCACCGGAGCGATGGGACGCCGACGTCGTCGTTCTCGGGACGGGTGCGGCCGGCATGGCCGCCGTCTCCGCCGCGGCGCTCGCGGGCGCCGACGTGGTGGCCGTCGACGCGTGCGACGACATCGGCGGCAACGCCGTGCGCTCCACCGGATACGTCGTCGTCGTGGGTTCGGACGGCCAGCGCGCCGCGGGTCTGGACGACGACGAGGAGACGTTCCTCGCCGACGCCCGCGCGCGCGTCGAGGCGGCAGGCTCGTCGTTCGGCGTCGAGTGGGACGAGCGGCTGGCCGGCCTGTTCGTCCGGGAGAGCCCGCGGGCCGAGCGGTTCCTCGTCTCGCGCGGCGTCCGGTTCCGCCGGTTCGTGCCCCGCCCCGCGGTGAACACGGTCGACCGGCTCGCCGCCGTCGAGGACGTCGCGATGCTGGCCGACGCGTTCCGCCCGGACTTCGCCCGGCCGAACGTCGCGACGCTGCACCGGACGCTCGCCGACCGCCTCGTCACCGACGGCCGACGGGTCACCGGCGTGCGCGTGCACGACCGCGACACCGGCGCGGAACGGGAGATCGGGGCCCGCAGCGGCGTCGTGCTCGCCACCGGCGGCTACCAGGCCAACCCGGATCTGCGACGGCGCTACCAGCCGGCCAGGGCGGCGTCGTCGCCGTACCTGGGACTGGACACGTGCCGCGGCGCCGGGCACCTCATGGGCCAGGCCGTCGGCGGCGACCTGGTCAACATGACCGCGTTGCCGCCGTTGGTGATGGTGTCGTCGTCGCTGGTGGAGGACGCGATCGC
This sequence comes from Pseudonocardia endophytica, assembly GCF_004339565.1. GTDB lineage: Bacteria > Actinomycetota > Actinomycetes > Mycobacteriales > Pseudonocardiaceae > Pseudonocardia > Pseudonocardia endophytica. Next base: position 2,462,558 of record NZ_SMFZ01000001.1, on the reverse strand, counting down.
GGTGAACTCCGACGGTGTCCGGTTCCACGACGAGGCGGGTCCGACCGACGAGCGGGTCCTCCGCCTGCGCGCGCAGCCGGGCGGGCGCGCGTGGTACGTCGTCGACGGCGAGGTGGCGGCCGAGAAGGCCCGGCTGATCGGCGGGATGCCGTCGGAGCCGGTGCGGGCGGACACGCTCGCGGGCCTTGCCGACCGGATCGGGGTCCCGTCGGCGGCGCTGCAGGACACCGTGGACGGCTGGAACACGTTCCTGGACAGCGGATCCGCGACCGATCTCCACGGCCGCGTCGTGCTGCCGCCCGGCAGGCGGCGGTGCGCCCGGCCGCCGTTCACGGCCGTCGCCATGGTCGAAGGCGTGAACTTCCCGTACGGCGGCTTCCGGACCACGACCGACATGCAGGTACTCGACGTGTTCGGCGACCCGGTCCCCGCCCTGTTCGCCGCGGGCGACTGCGCGGGCGGCCTCAACGCGTGCGCCGAGCTCGGCGGTATCCACCTGGGCGGGGGGTTCGCGCTGGGTCGGGTCGCCGGGCTGGCCGCCGCGACGGGCTCCGCCGTCCGCCCCGTCGCCGGACGTACCAGCTGAGGAGAGCGATGTCGGTCGGAGTGCTGTTCACCCAGGGCACGGTCAGTGGGGACCCCCACATCGTGCTGTCGGAGATGCTGGAGCAGGCGGAGGCGGCCGACCGGCTCGGCTTCTGCGCCGCGCTCACCACCGAGCACACGCGCTCGCCGGAGTACTTCGGGTCCGCGCTGCCGCTGGCGTTCGCGATCGCGGCGCGGACCGAGCGGGTGCGGGTCGGGACGGCGATCGCGATCGGCCCGTTGTACAACCCGGTCCGGCTCGCCCAGGACGCCGCGATGCTCGACCAGCTCTCCGGCGGTCGTGCATGGCTCGGGCTCGGCGCCGGCTACACGCCCGAGGACTTCGCGTGCGTCGGCGTCGGGTTCGACGACCGCGCGCAGCGCTTCGACGAGGTCGTCCGGATCGTCCGGGCCGCGCACACCCGGGAGACGTTCACGTTCCACGGCGACCTCCACACGCTCGACGACGTCGCGGTGCAGCCCCGCCCGGTCGCACCGGAGGGGGTCCCGCTGCACCTCGGCGCGTGGACGCCCGGCGGGCTGCGCCGGGCCGGTCGCCTCGGCGACGGATGGATCACGAACGCGCTGATGGCGTTGCCGACGATCGCCGCGGCCGGCGAGACCTACCGCGCCGCCGCGCGTGCTGCCGGTCGCACGCCGCACGTCACCGCGATCCGCTTCTGCTGGCCGTACACGTCGCGCGACGAGGCGCTCTCCCACTTCGGTGACACGGCGCTCGCGATGGCACGCACGCTGTTCGACTACGGCGCGATCGTCGACCTGCCGGGGGTCACGTCGTCGGACGAGATCACCCTGGACGCGTTCGTCGCGGACCGGTTCGTGTTCGGCACCCCCGACGAGTGCGTGGAGACCTTGCGGCGCTTCCGGGACGACGCGGGCGTCGACGACTTCCTGACGATCTTCCGGTACCCGACGGGGCCCGACCAGGCGTCCGTGCTCGAGGCGATGGACCTGTTCGGGCGAGAGGTCCTGCCAGCCCTGTGAGGAGCCGTGACGATCGTCGTCGTCATGCAAATTGGTGACGGACGGTAACGCACGTGTGCTCGGCACGACTGATCTGACGGCGCCGTGAGACGCACGGCCTCGGGGGGAGTCTCGTGTCGGGTTCATGGGCCGTCGTCACCGGCGCGGCCGGAGGTATCGGGTCCGTCATCGCCCGGTCCGCGATCGGCGCGGGCTACCGGGTCGCGGCCTGGGACATCGACGCGGAGGGGCTGGCGTACCTCGCGACGGAGCTGGGCGACGCGCTGACGACGGCGGTCGTCGACGTCGGCGACCAGGCCGCCGTGGAGGAGGCCGCAGCGGCACTGCCGGAGGCTCCCCGGCTCGTGGTCAACAACGCGGGCGTGGTCCGGTTCGGACCGCTGCTGGACCTCACGGTGGCCGACTGGACGACCGTGCTCGGCACGAACCTGACCGGCACGTTCGTCGTGGCGCGCACGCTCGTCCGCCGGATGATCCCGGCCGGAGGGGGAACGGTCGTGAACATCGCCTCGGTCAACGGCGTGACGGCTGCCGTCGACGCGGGCGCCTACACGTCGTCGAAGGCCGGTGTGGCACGTCTCACCGAGCAGATGGCGCTCGAGTGGGCCGATCGCGGCGTGCGCGTGAACGCCGTGGCGCCGGGCCTGATCGACGCCGGGATGTCGAACGCGGTGAACTCCGATCCGGACGTCCGCGAGCGGCGGTCGGCCGCCGTCCCGGTGGGTAGACAGGGTGCGGCACAGGACGTCGCGGACGTCGTGCTGTTCCTCGCCTCGGACCGGGCGGCGTACGTGACCGGGCAGACGGTCACCGTCGACGGTGGACTCGTGCGTGCCGCCCTGTCCGGGATTCCCCGGTCCGCTCCGGATCGCTGCGGTTGACCGTGCGGCACGCGGCGTTCCCACGTCGATGGGATGATGACACGATGTCGCAGCAGAGCGTCATCGAGGAGCTGCAGCGCCTCGGCATGTCCGGATACGAGGCCAAGGCCTACGTCGCGCTGGTCGCGGCGGGTTCGCCGCTGAACGGCTACGAGGTCGCGAAGCGGTCGGGTGTCCCACGCAGCACGGTGTACGAGACGCTGTCCAAGCTGGTCGGTCGGGAGGCCGCCTACGAGGTGCGCGCGGGCGACGCCAGCGTCGGGTACATCGCGCTGCCTCCGTCGGCGCTGCTGGACCGGTTGCGACGCGAGTTCGAGCGCTCGGTGGACCACCTGACGTCGGCGCTCCCGGAGCTCGCCGCGCCGCCCGAGGTGCGGCTCGTGCACAACCTCACCGACCGCTCGTCGCTGCTGGCCCGGTCCGAGGACGTCGTCGCCGCGGCGCGAGGCGAGCTGTTCCTGTCCGGCTGGCCGGACGACATCGGGCCGCTGAAGCCGATGGTCCGCCGGGCCGCCGACGAGGGCGTGAACGTCCAGGTCGTCGTGTTCGGCGAGGACGACGACCCGATCGGCACCACCACGCGGCACCGCTTCTCCTCACCGGACGTCGTGCTGGAGAACCTCGGGTGCCGGTTGATGGTGGTCTCCGCGGACCGCGAGCAGGCGGTGATCGGCGGTTTCGTCGGGGACGACGCGTGGGGCGTCTACACCGACGACCCGGCCGTCGTGCTGGTGGCCGTCGAGTACGTGCGCCACGACATCGCGATGCACCTGATCGCCGACAAGTTCGCGCCCGACGACTTCGAGCGCTTCTGGAAGTCGGACCCGGCGCTGCTCGCGCTGCGCGGCGACAAGGGCTTCCCCGCGACCCTGCTCGCCCGCGGACCGGGCGGCCACGGCGGCGTGCCGCAACGCAGGCGGGGGCGCCCGCTGTCCTGACCGGACGTCAGGCCCCGGTGATCCCGAGTCCGAGACCGCCGTCGACGGTCAGCAGGGCGCCGGTGACCCACTCGGCGGTGATCAGGTACTGCACGGCCTCGGCGACCTCGTCGGGCGTCCCGGCCCGCCCGAGCGCGTGCTCGGCGCCGAGCGCGGTCATCCGGGCCGCAGCCGTCGCGTCGTCCATCAGGCCGGCCCGCTGGTTGATCTCGGTCAGCACGCCCCCGGGACGCACGCAGCCGACCCGGACCCCGCGCGGCCCGAGCTCCGCGGCGAGCGCCCCGGTCAGGGTCTCCAGCGCGCCCTTCGTCGCGGCGTAGGGCGACGCGCCGGGGAACGCGCGCACGGTGTGCACCGAGCCGAAGAACACGACGGCACCGCGCCGCTCGGCCAGATGCGGTGCGGCCAGGCCGGTGAGCAGCATCGGGCCGATCACATTGGACGCGAACACATCCTGCAGTCCCTGCCGGGTGAGCTCCTCGATCGGGCCGCGGTACATGTTCCCGGCCGCGTGCACGACGGCGTCCAACCCGCCACCGTGCTCGACGGCGGCGTCCACCATGGACCGTCGATCGTCCGGGACGGTCACGTCCCCGGCCGCCGCACGTGCGCCGGTCCGTTCCGCGACGGCTGCGACCCGGTGCTCTCGCCGCCCGCTCACCGTGACCCGCGCTCCGAGCCCGGCCAGCCGGGCCACGACGCCCTCGCCGATGCCCGACCCTCCGCCGGTGACCAGCACCGACATGCCGGCGATCTCACGCGCCACGTCGGCCGCCCGTCAGCCACTCGATCGCGCGGCGCAGGATCTCCCGGTGCTCCGGCACCTCGTAGGACGGCGGGTGGTGGCCCAGCGCGTCGTAGACGACCCGGCCGCCGCCGTGCTCGCGGGCCCAGAGCATCGGCTGCCCGCCGGCCGTCAGCAGCGGCACGACCTCCGGGGCGGTGTCCACATCGGAGTACACCTCGTCGACGAGCCGGAAGCCGCCGACGCCGTCGGTGAGCGGGTGCGGGCCCTCCACCCGGACGTCCACCGGCGGCCCGAGCGGCGGGTGGTGCGAGCGGCCCCAGACCCACGCGCCGCCGAGCGCGTCGCCCCACTCCGGCCAGTCGTCGAAGCAGAGCACGGCGGTGTGGATCGCGAGCACCCCGCTGCCCGAGGCCAGGTGCGCCGTCAGCGCGGCGCGCGAGGCGTCCGACGGGCTGACGCCGTCCACGTCGGCCCGCCCGCGGTAGTGCTCCGGTTCGCGCATGGTCCATCGCAGTGCGTTGACCACGAGCAGTGTCGCGCCGGGCAGCGCGGCGAACGCCTCCTCGACGCCCGTGTGCACCTCGACACGCGCGCCCGCGTCCGCCAGCAGATCGGACAGGCGGGCCGTCGTCGCGCGGAAGTCGTGGCTCGATCCGGCCGGACCCCCGGTGAGAACGATCGCCCGCACGCCGGTCAGGGTAGTCAGCCCGGCGGGTCGCCCCCGAGATGCCGCGCGAAGAAGTCCAGGACGATCCGGGCCCGTTGCACCCGATGGAGTGGGGACCCGGCCCGCGACATCTCGTGTCCCTCCTCGGGGAACCGCCAGTACTCGACCGGACGCCGCCGCGAGCGCAGCGCCGCGAACAGCGCATCGGCCTGCTCGACGGGGCAGCGCAGGTCGTTCTCCGCGTGCAGCAACAGCATCGGGGTGCGGATCTCGTCCACGTAGGTCAGCGGCGACATCCGGCGGAACGCCGCGGTCGCCGTGCCGGTGTCGAGGCCGAGCTCCCAGCGGAGCCAGCCCGCGATGTCGGAGCTCCAGTCCTCGGACTCGAAGTTGGTGACGGCGCGCTCGCTGCACGCGGCCGCGAACCGGTCGGTGTGGGCGACCAGCCAGCACGTCAGGAAGCCGCCGTACGAACCCCCGATCAAGCCGACCCGGTCGCGGTCCAGCCGCTCGAACCTGGACAGGGCGGCGTCCAGCGCGGCCAGCACGTCGTCGGCGTCGATCCCACCCCAGCCGGTTCCCGGGTCCACGTCCGCCTCGGGCGCGCGGATGGCCCTGGTCCAGGCCCGGGTGTGGCCGGTGGAGCCGTGCGGGTTGCACCAGACGACGGCGTACCCGGCGCCCGCCCACAGCCGGAACTCGTCGAACCACGCGGTCGGGTACTGCGTCATCGGTCCACCGTGGATGGACAGCAGCACCGGTAGCGGGCCCTCGCCGTCGGACGGCAGCAGCACCCAGGTGTCGACGTCGCCGTCCCCGGCCGGCGACGGGACGGCCATGTGGACGGGGTCGGGCCCCGGCACGTCGCCGTGGAACGCGTCGGTGAGGTGTGTCAGGCGTCGCTCCGACCCGCCGGGGTCGAGGACGTGCAGCTCGGCGCACCGGGCCGGCGTCGAGGACAGGAAGGCGGTGGTCGGTCCGGCGCCGTCCAGGGCGCTCACGACCCGCGTCCCGCCGAGCACGCAGCCGTGTCCGCTGCGCTGGACGTGCACGCCGCCGTGGTCCTCGACGGAGTACCAGAGCGTCCCGTCGTCCCAGATCGGGGAGCGGGTCGCGCGGTACGGCGCGCACGTGCGGTCGGGCGCGTCGGCCAGCACCGTCTCGGCGCTCGTCCGCGCGTCGACGATCACCGGCACCGCACCCGCGGGCACGACGCGGTTGTCGGCGGCGAGAGCGGCGATCCGGGTGCCGTCCGGTGAGAAGGACGGAGCGCGATACGACCGGTCCGAGCCGGTCAGCCGTCGTGGATCACCGCCTCCGGCGACGTCGACGAGGTACAGCGACGCGTACCGCAGCAGGTCCGCGTCGGGCTCCCGGTTCGTGACGACGGCGAGCGTGACCGAGTCCGGCGACCACGCCGGGCTTGCGTGCTCGTGGGGCCCGCCAGCGACGATCCTCGGCGGCGCCGACCCGTCCACCGGCACGACGAACACGCTCGCCGGCCGGTCGACGATCCAGCCGGCCCCGTCCATGCGGCTGAACAACCGGTCGATCCGACGCGGCCCGCGCGCGTGCTCGTCCGGCGCCCCGTACCGGGCGGTCCGCTCCCGCGAGACGAACGCGATCGCCGAGCCGTCCGGCGACCACACGGGCTCGGTCACGTCCTCCGGCCGCTCGCAGAGTGCGACCGGCTCGCCCGGGATCCCGACCGGCAGCAACCGCAGCGTCCCGGTCCCGGACACGACCGCCAGCCGGCGGCCGTCCGGTGACCAGACCGGCGTCCGATCGTCGTCGGTGCCGCTCGTGAACTGGTACGGAGCGCTCCCTCCGTCCGCAGCGGCGAGCCACACGCTGCTGCGGTAGCGGTTGGCGTCGAGGTCCACGCGCCGCACCGTGAACGCGATCCACCGCCCGTCGGGAGAGACGGCGGCGTCGCCGAGGGTGACCAGCCGTCCGATGTCCTCAGGTCGCACGCCGCCGACGCTAGGCCGATCACTACCCGCTTGGGGAGCGCGACGGGCGTTCGTGTACCGTTCTTCTCGTTGCAAGGGGCTGTGGCGCAGCTGGTAGCGCACTTGACTGGCAGTCAAGGGGTCAGGGGTTCGAATCCCCTCAGCTCCACCCCATCCAGCAGCGAAAACGCCCGTCGAGTGATCCATTGGATCCGGCGGGCGTTCGCATGAGTGACCAACTGGGTGACGACCCCGCGTCGTCGTCCTCGGCGACGGGAAAGATCTCGTCCATCACCGTCGCACCCTGCTCCAGGACCGGGTTCGCCGGTACGGCCTGGATACGATTCGGAGCATGACTCGGAACGAAGCTCGCGAGTCCCAGACGGTCGCAGCGCCGGAGTCTCCCAATGCGCTGGACAGGCAGGGCCGCAAGACGGGGCGCTGGACGGAGTCCGACCCGCACGGCGGTGTGATGATCGGCGACTACCTCGAAGCCGAGCGTCACGGCACCTGGCAGCACTACTCCCTCGACGGACGACTCCGCTCCGAAGGCCCCTACGACCACGGTGTCCTCCACGGTACGTGGGTCTGGTACCGGGCGAACGGGGCGATGATGCAGCGTGGTGACATCGACCAGGACGTCAAGCACGGTCGATGGGAGCGTTGGGACGCTCGAGGTCGCCCCCTCGATTCCGGAGACTACGACCGGGGTCGCAAGGTCGGCGAGTGGACGACCTACAACGCCGATGGCACCGTCAAGGCAGTGAAGAACCACCGCCCGAAGCGATGAGTTGCAGCGGCGTTTCATGGTGAGTGTCGCCCGGGCGAGGCGCGGCGCTTCCGCCGCGATGGGTGGCTTTGGAGGTCTCCACCGGCACCGTTGGTAGGTCAGTGCTAACACCACCCGGACCAGGAGGACACCCGAGTGTTGGTCGGAGTTGACACCACCCTGGTGGGCGCGCAAGCGGAGCGAGTCCGAGCAGATTGAGCGGAGGTGGGCGCATGTCGGCGACGAAGCTCCTGGTACTCGGTATCGTGCACCTTTCCGGCGGCGCGCATGGCTACCAGGTGCGGTCCGAACTGCTGCAGAGCTGGCGTGCGGAGAATTGGGCCAAGATCAAGCCCGGCTCGATTTATCACGCACTGAAGAAGGCGGCGGCTGATGGCCTCCTCACCGAACACGCCGAGCCGGGCAACTCCGGGCCGGAGCGCGTTCTGTACCGCGCGACAGCTCGGGGACGTGACGAGATAGTCGAACTGGTCCGCGACGGTCTGCGGCGCACCCACGACCCGGACATGCTCAACGCGTCCATCGCCATGTTGCCCATGCTGACGAGGACAGATGCCATCGCGCACGTTAACGAGCGGGTCGCGCGCCTGGAAGCGGAGCTCGTAGAGCAGGCCAAGTGGCGGGAGCACCCCGATCGGGACACCCCCGAGCACGTCCGCGATCAGGCCGAACTGTGGGCGGGACACGCACGCACCGAACTGGAGTGGGCGAAGAGCCTGAGCAAACGACTGTCTGAGGGCGCCTACACCATGGCCGATGATCCGGGTTCGTGGCGAACGGTCCCCGATCCCCTCAAGATGCGCTTCTAATCAAACTTGACAAGACGTTCCTCCTCGTGCACTGTCGCCAAGTATTCAAACTTGACTAGTGCTCAACCGGTCCGTTCGCAACACCGAGAGAAGGAATCGAACCCATGGGAACGCTCGCGATCGAGACGAGAGGGTTGAAGAAGAGCTTCGGCACGACCCACGCGGTCGCCGGTGTGGACCTGGCCGTGAGCGCCGGGGGCGTGTACGGCGTGCTCGGTCCGAACGGGGCGGGCAAGACCACCACGATCCGCATACTGGCCACGCTCCTGCGCCCCGACGCCGGGGAGGCGCAAGTGCTCGGCTACGACGTCGTGCGTGACGCCCGGGCGGTGCGGAGCAGGGTGGGCCTCACCGGGCAGTTCGCGTCGGTCGACGAGGACCTCACCGGGGTGGAGAACCTGTTGCTGCTCGCCAGAGTGCTCGGCTACTCACGCCGCCGAGGCAGGGAGCGGGCGACCGACCTGCTGGACGCGTTCGGTCTTGCCGAGGCGGCCGACCGGCAGGTGAAGAAGTACTCCGGCGGGATGCGTCGGCGCATCGACATCGCGGCGAGCCTGGTCGTCACCCCCGAACTGATCTTCCTCGACGAGCCCACGACCGGCCTCGACCCCCGGAGCAGGAACCAGGTCTGGGAGATCGTCCGCGGCATGGTCGCCGAAGGCACCACCGTGTTGCTGACCACGCAGTACCTCGACGAGGCCGACCAGCTCGCCGACCGGATAGCGGTGATCGACCACGGGAAGGTCATCGCCGAGGGCTCGAGCGGCGAGCTCAAGGCGTCGGTCGGCGCCGGCTCGCTGCACGTACGGCTACGTGCGCCCGAGCAGCGGGCCGAGGCAGAACGAGTCCTCGCCGGCGTCCTCGAGGTGACGGCCGAGCCGTCCGCTGACCCGGCCGCGCTGTCCGCGCGGATCTCCGACCCCGAGCGGGTCGCCCGCGCCCTGGCCGAGCTGTCCCGCAGTGGCATCGACGTCACCGAGTTCGCGCTCGGTCAGCCGAGCCTGGACGAGGTGTTCCTCACCCTGACCGGACATCCCGCCGAAGAGACACCCGAGGAGGATGCCGCATGAATGCCACGACCGCGGAGCAGGCGTCGGCGCCGGTCACCGAGTACGCGCCGCGCAGTGTGCTGTTGGCCGGCGAGCGGCCGTCTCGCCCCGGCCCGGTGCGCACCTCGTTGGCATTCGGCTGGCGCGCTCTGCTGAAGATCAAACACGTCCCGGAGCAGCTCGTCGACGTGACCATGTTCCCGATCATGTTCACGCTGATGTTCACCTACCTGTTCGGCGGCGCGCTCGCCGGGTCGACACAGGCGTACCTACAGTTCCTGCTGCCCGGCATCCTGGTGCAGGCGAACGTCATGATCACCATGAACACCGGCATAACGCTGAACACCGACATCCAGAAGGGGGTGTTCGACAGGTTCAGGGCGCTCCCGGTGTGGCGACCGTCCCCGCTGGTCGGCGCCCTGCTCGGCGATGTGATGCGCTACTCGATCGGGTCGGCGATCGTGATCACGCTCGGACTGGTCCTAGGGTTCCGGCCGGAGGGTGGCGCCGTCGGCGTGGTGCTCTCGGTGGTGCTCCTGCTGGTGTTCTCGTTCTGCCTGTCGTGGCTGTGGACGATGCTCAGCCTGATCCTGCGCACGCCGAACTCGGTGGCGGGGGTCAGCATGATGGTGATGTTCCCGCTGACGTTCGGGAGCAACATCTTCGTGGACCCGAAGACGATGCCCGGGTGGATGCAGGCGGTCGTCGAGGTCAACCCGATCACCCACCTGGCGACCGTGGTACGCGGCCTGATGGACGGCTCGGTGCCCGCCGGGCAAATCGGCTGGGTGCTCGTCTCGTCCGTACTTCTCGTCGCGGTCTTCGGTCCCATCACCATGGTCCTCTACCGCAACAAGAAGTAGATGCCGCTACCGCGAGCACTTGGTCGAAATCAACTCCGACAACCCGGCCCACTCGGCCAACGGAGATGTGAGATGAACGAGATGGCCTTTCGCGTGACATCAAACGATGGCACCACCATCGCCTACGACAGGGAAGGAAGCGGTCCGGCCGTCATTCTGGTGGGCGGAGCACTCGACGAGGGGGTGGAGAACGCTCCCTTGGCACCAGCTCTCGCCGAGCACTTCACGGTCTACAACTATGCCCGTCGGGGACGCGGCGCGAGCGGCTTCACCGAGCCGTACGCCGTGGAAAGGGAGATCGAGGACCTGGATGCGTTGATCGCGGAGGCGGGCGGCTCGGCACACCTGTTCGGGGCGTCCTCAGGCGGCGCGCTGGCGCTGGAAGCCGCCGCGGCCGGGTCAGCCATCGACACGATCGCCGTCTGGGAGGTGCCCTACGCGGTCGGGGACGACATACGCCCGCGATTCGAGGAGTACATCGCAGACACCCGACGCGCCTTCGACGCCGGGCGAGACGAGGAGGTTCTCGAACTGTTCATGCGCATGACCGGCGCCTCCGACGACAACATCGCGGCCAGGAAAGCGGCAGGCAAGCAGACGGCGCATTGGGCGCATTCGGTCGCCCTCGCGCCCACGCTGGTCCACGACAGCGTCTTCCTCAACCGCTACCAATTGCCGGCCGATCGACTGGCAACGGTCACCCAACCGGTCCTGGTCACCACCGGAGGGCCGATCACGGTCCCCTATATGGCAGGCCTGCCCTCGGACTTCTTCGACCGCGCAGCCGACGAGCTTGCAGACCAATTACCCCACGCTCAACGGGAGCCCCTCGAGGGGCCGGATCATGTCGTCGACCCACAGACCGTCGGCCCGCTGTTGCTACGGTTCTTCAGCACCGAACACTGAGGGGCCCGCGAGGTGTTGCGGGAATACCGATCAGGCACCGCGCAAGCAGATCTTCGTCACGCCAGGGACACGGGGCGGACAGGTAGTGTCGAGATTGATGTCGTCGGCGGCATCACAGGCCTGGGCGTGGTGCGGGGGTGGGCGGCCCGAGTTGCGGGTCGGCTCGGCGGCGTCATCCGAGTACGTCGTCAAGGGCGACCGCGCTGAGCCCGTGCGCTTGGGCGACCTCGCCGTTGGTCAGCCGTCCGGCGTGGGTGGAGAGCCCACCGGCGAGGGCAGGATCGTCTCGCAGGGCCTGCTTCCAGCCGTGTTCGGCGAGCTCGATGACGTAGGGCAGGGTGACCGCGGTCAACGCCCGGGTAGACGTGTTCGGCACGGCGCCGGGCATGTTCGCCACGCAGTAGAAGACCGCGGAGTGGACCGGGAAGGTCGGTTCGGCGTGGGTGGTGGGGTGGGTGTCGGCGAAGCAGCCGCCCTGGTCGACCGCGATGTCGACGAACACAGCGCCGGGCTTCGCCCGTGCGACCAGGTCGTTCGACACGACAACGGGTGCCTTGGCGCCCGGGACGAGCACGGCTCCGATCACCAGGTCCGCGTCGAGGACTGCGTGTTCGACGGCGTAGGACGTGGAGTGCTGGGTCTGGACCCTGCCGCGGTAGAGGTCGTCGAGGGCACGGAGCTTGTCGAGGTTGACGTCGAGGACGGTGACGCGGGCGCCCATTCCGGCGGCGATCTGCACGGCGTGGGAGCCGGAGACGCCGGCGCCGATCACGACGACGTGTGCGCCGGGCGCGCCCGGTACCCCGCCCATGAGGACGCCGCGGCCGCCGGCGGAGCGCATCAGGTGGTAGGCGCCGGCCTGGGGCGCGATCCGGCCTGCGGCCTCGCTCATCGGCGCGAGCAGCGGTAGCCGGCCGTCGGCGGTGCGGACGGTCTCGTAGGCGATGGCGGTGGTGCCGGCGTCGATCAGGGCGTCGGTGCAGGCCTTGGACGCGGCGAGGTGCAGGTAGGTGAACAGGGTCAGGTCGCTGCGGAGGCGGTGGTACTCCGACTCGACGGGTTCCTTGACCTTGAGCAGCAGCTCGGCGCTGTCCCACACCTGATCGGCGTCCGGAAGCAGCCGGGCGCCGGCGGCGCTGTACTCGTCATCCGGGCACGACGACCCGTCGCCTGCGCCGTTCTCGACCACGACGTCGTGGCCGCGGCGGACGAGTTCATCGACCCCGGCCGGGGTGAGGGCCACCCGGAACTCGTTGTCCTTGACCTCGCGGGGAACTCCGATGCGCATGTCCGTCTCCTCAGTCGCGCTGGTCAGCCAGGGTGTGATGGCCGTGCCAGGTGATGGCCTGCCACGTCGTGGGGGTGCCGAGACGCGGGCACGCCGATGGCCGGGGCCGCCCGTTTCGGGGTGCTCCGGTAGGTGTTCAGGCGAGCGGGCGCCACGCCGTGGCGGAGCCCGAGCGGCTCCGCCACGACGCGGCTGGAGAGCGCGGTGCCTAGTGGTCGCTACCCGAGGCCGCGCTGGGTTGTTCGCCGCGCAGGATCGCTGCGGCGTCGCGGACGGCGTCGACGATGAACTGGTAGCCGGTGCAGCGGCAGATGTTGCCGGAGATGCCTTCGCGGATCTCCTCGTCGGTGGGGTCCGGGTTCTCGGCGAGCAGCTCCTGGATGACGATCAGAAAGCCGGGGGTGCAGAACCCGCACTGCAGGCCGTGGTGCTTCCAGAACGCTTCCTGCAGCGGGTTCAGCTCCGGTCCGTCGGCGAGTCCCTCCACGGTGGTGACGTCGGCGCCGTCGGCCTGGGCGGCGAGCGTGCAGCACGAGCGAGCGGTGCGCCCGTCGAGGAGAACGGTGCATGCCCCGCAGACGCCGTGTTCGCAGCCCAGGTGCACACCGGTGGTGCCGCAGTCCTTGCGCAGGAAGTCCGACAGGGTCCGGCGCGGGTCGATGTGGCGGGCGTGCGACTGGCCGTTGACGGTCATCCGCACGGTCATCCCGGGATCTCCGGCGTTGCCGGCGTCGTCGCTGTCGGTGCTGCCGATCTCGGTGGTCGCGCTCATGCGGCCGCGCTCCTTTCGATGCTGGGCAGGATCCGGTCCAGGCACCGGCGGGCCAGTACCTGAGACAGGGTCCGGCGGTACTCGGCGGGTGCGTGGATGTCGTCGCCCGGTTCGGTCGCCTCCGCGACCGCTGATGCCGCGGCGTGGATCAGCTCGGCGCCAGGTGTCTGGCCGGTGAGCATCTGCTCGGCCGCATCGGCTCGGATCGGGACGCTGCCGGCCCCGGCGACGGTGAGCCGAGCCTCGGCGATCAGCCCGGCCGGGTCGAGGCGGAGCGCCCCGAAGACCGCGACGAGGGCGAAGTCGCCGTGGCGGCGGGCGAACTCCTCGACCGCGACTCCGGTCCCTGGCTGCTGCTTGGGAACCTGGATCGCGACGAGCAACTCGTCCGGCTCGACGGCGCTGAGCAGGAATCCGTGGAACCAGTCCGCTGCGGCGACGGTGCGCTGCCCGCGGGGTCCGGCCACGACGAACTGGGCGTCGAGCGCGCGCAGCACCGACGGAACTTCGCCTGCGGGGTCGGCGTGGGCGGCGCTGCCACCGAGGGTGCCGCGGTTGCGGATGGTCACGTGTCCCGAGTAGCGCAGCGCTGCTGGTAGTAGCGGGATCGCCTGCCCGATCAGCGGCGAGGTCTCGACCTCCCGGGTACGGGTCATGGCGCCGATCTCGACGCTGTCTCCGGTGTCGCGGATGTAGGACAGCTCCGGCAGCCCGCCGAGGTCGACCAGCGCGGTCGGCTGCGCCAGGCGCATCGACAGCAGCGGGACCAGGCTCTGGCCGCCGGCAAGGATCTTCGCGTCGCCGTCCTCGGCAACCAGGAGCTCGACGGCGTGGTCGATGCTGCCGGCACGGCGGTAGTGCAGTGGTGCGGGCTTCACGGCGTCTCCTCACGCGACGACGCAGCCGGGGCGGCGTCGGTCATGGCCTGCAGCAGCCGGGGCGGTGTGACGGGCAGCCGGTTGAGGCGCAGGCCGAGGTCGGGCAGCGCGTTCTCGATGGCCGAGGTGATCGCGGAGGCGGCGCCGATCGTGCCGGCCTCGCCCATGCCTTTGAACCCGCCGGGAATGTGGTCGGCGGTGGTGGTCATGTGCACCGTCTCGAACGTCGGGATCTCGGAGGCGGTGGGGATCAGGTAGTCCATGAAGGTCGTCGTCAGCGGCTGACCCTCGGGGCTGTAGACGATCTCCTCGAACAGTGCGCCGCCGATCCCCTGCGTGGCCCCGCCGTGGATCTGCCCGTCGACGATGGTCGGGTTGATGACGGTGCCGCAGTCGTGGACGAGCAGGTAGTCGAGCAGCGTGACGCGGCCGGTCTCCCGGTCGATCTCGGCGAGTACCGCTGTGGTGCCGTAGGAGAACGCGACGTTCTCCGGGTCGAGGACGTCGCGCTCCTCGAGGGTGGGGTCCTCGCCGTCCGGGAGCTTGTCGGCGAGACGTCGGTAGGCGGCGTCGCCGATCTCGCGCATGGTCACCGACGGTCCGCCCGGGGTCCCGGCGACCGAGATCCGGCCGTCGGTGATCTCCAGGTCGTCGGGTGAGGCCTCGAGAATGTTCGCGGCGATGCGCAGCACCTTGTCCCGCAGCCGCGTGCTGGCGCGCAGGAGAGCGCCGCCGCCGAGGGCGGCGCCACGGCTGGCGCCGGTGCCGTACCCGGTGAACGGGTTCGTCTCGGTGTCCCCGTGATGCACCGTGACCGAGTCGAGCGGCACACCGAGCGTCTGGGCGGCGACCTGGGCCAGCGCAGTCTGGATGCCCTGGCCCATCGCGGAGAGGCCGGTGCGGACGACCACTCCGCCGGAGGAGTCGATCCGGACGACCTCCTCGTCGAACGAGGAGTGCTGCAGCCCGGACTGGTTCATGATCTTGCTGGGTCCGAGCGCGCTGATCTCGATGTGGAACGAGAAACCGATCCCCACGGAGCGGCCCTGCTCGGCGGCGGTGTCGCGGCGCTGGGCCCAGCCGCGTTCGGCGACGGCCTTCTCGGCCAGGTCGAGGCACTCGGCGTAGTTTCCGCTGTCGTAGAAGAAGACCTGGCTGGCGTACGGGAACGCGTCCGGCGGGATCAGGTTGCGGCGCCGGACGTCGTTGGCCGCCATACCGAGCTCACCGGCCAGCTTCTCGATGATGCGTTCGTGGGCGAAGTTCGCCTTCGGCTGGCCCCACCCGCGATACGAGCCGTACGGGGAACGGTTGGTGACGACCCCGACGACGGTGGCCTCGATGTTCTCGATGGCGTACGGGCCGGCCATGACCGCCATCGACAGCCAGCACGGCCCGATCCCGACGGTCGCGAGCTGCCCGCCGAGCACGGCGTAGACCGTGCCGCGCAGTCCGGTGATGGTGCCGTCGGCCTTTGCCGCCACGGACACCTCGATGCGCTGTTCGCGCGAGTGTGCGTTCGCGACGAAGCTCTCCAGCCGGTCCTCGATCAGCTTGACCGGGCGTCCGGTGCGCCTCGACAGCAGCGCGGCGAGGACCTCCTCGCCGTAGAAGTCGAACTTGTTGCCGAACCCGCCGCCGACGTCCGGGGTGCGGACCCGGATCCGCTCGACCGGAAGTCCGAGGACCTCGCCGAGCAGGTCGCGGGTCAGGTTGGGCGACTGGGTCGACATCCAGCCCTCGAGCCGGTCGGTGAACGGGTCCCAGGACATGACCGCGCCGCGGGTCTCGAGCGGGGTGCCCATCTGCCGGCCGTAGGTCAGCGTCTCGGAGACGACCACGTCGGCCTCGGCGAACGCGGCGGCGGCGTCGCCCTTCGGGATGGTCTGGCGACAGCTGACGTTGTCCGGCCAGTCCTCGTAGAGCAGCGGGGCATCCTCGGCGAGCGCGTCGTCGAGGGTCACGACCGCGTCCAGGACCTCGTAGTCCACCTCGATCAGGCCGAGCGCGTCCTCGGCGACGTAGCGGTCCACCGCGGCCACGACCGCGACGGCCTGCCCGACGTAGCGGACCTTGTCCACGGCCAATGCGTACTGGTCGGTCATCCGCTGGTCGGGAATCATCCGCCACACCACCGGCTGCGGGCTCGCGCACACGTCGCGGACCTCCTCGCCGGTCAGCACCGCGAACACCCCGGGAAGCGCGAGCGCCTCACTGACGTCGACGTTCGTGATCCGGGCGTGCGGGTGCGGGCTGCGCAGCACCGCTGCCTCGAGCATCCCGGGCAACGCGACGTCGTCGACGAACTGGCCGCGGCCGGTGAGCAGCCGCGGGTCCTCCTGGCGTCGTACCCGTGAGCCGATCAAGCCTGGTGGTAGTTGCTGAGTCACGATCAGCCTCTCGTGGTGGACGTGACGACGCGGGCGCCGACGGCATCGGCCGGGCCTGCTCGGCGTGGCAAGAGTTCGGCGACAGCGTCATGCTGCGTTCGGCCCGGTTTTCGGATGCGAGCCAGCGTCGGGGCTGTCCACAGCGCGTGTCCATTGACGGATCGCCACAAGCTGACCGCCCCGGTTCGTCACACCGCCAATCCCAGCCCCGTCCCGATGACATCGGCCGTGACCTGCAGGCTTCGGGCAGCCGCATCTGCGGAACCGTGCGTCGGAGGACGTCGCACGGGAGGAGAAAGGGCCGCCGGTTCGTCGGTTTGCCCGACATCACGGGCGCGAGTTCGTCACGGCGCCAATTGTCGGGTCGGCCGGGCGGCCCGAGACTCGTCGAACGACCGACGGCGTGCCGTCCGTGTCCCGACCGTCGACCGCGGTGAGCCGGCTACCCCCACCGCTTGCGGAGGAACCCATGAGTGTGACCACCCCTGTCGGCGTCTTCGTCGCGACCTCGACGCCCCCCGAGCGCATCCCCGCGATCGCTGCCGCGGCCGAACGGCTGGGTTACGGCGAGGTGTGGCTGGCCGAGGACTACTTCTGTTACGGCGGTCTGACCGGGGCGGCGCTGGCGCTCGGCGCGACCGAGCGGGTGACGGTCGGGCTCGGCGTCGTCGCGTCGGTGGCGCGGCATCCTGCGGTGACCGCCATGGAGATCGCCACCCTTGCCCGGACCTACCCGGGCCGGTTCCTGCCCGGCATCGGTCACGGGGTCCCGGTGTGGACCGACCAGATGGGTGCCACTGCGAAGTCCCCGCTCGCGGCGCTGACCGAGTGCGTGGACGGGGTCCGGTCCCTGCTGGCCGGCGACACGGTGGACCTGCAGGGCAAGCAGTTCACCTTCCGCTCGGTGTCCGCGACCCACCCGGTCGACGGGCAGGTGCCGATCCTGACCGGCGTTCTCGGCCCGAAGTCGCTGCGCCTGTCCGGGAAGATCGCCGACGGGACCGTGATGAGCGTGCTGGCCGGCACGAGCTACCTGGAGTCCGCGGTCGGGCACATCAGGGAGGGAATGGCCGAGTCCGGCCGGACCGAGCACCTCGTCCCCACACTGGCGTTGTTCAGCGTGGCGAAGGACGGCCAGCAGGCCCGCGATGCCGTGCGGCCGTCGCTGGCCGCATACATCGCGGCCGTCGGACCGCACAACCCGCTGACCGGGGCGTTCGGCTACAACGACCACGTCGCCCAGCTGCTCGACGAGGGCCCGGAGACGATGGCGGACAAGCTGCCCGAGGAGTGGATCGACACCCTCGCCGTGGCCGGCGACCCGGACGAGGTCGCCGCGCGCATCGCGGAGCTGCGCGGCGCGGGCGCCACCAGTGTCGTGCTGTCCCCGGTGAACGCCGACAGCGCCCTCGACGAGCTCGAGCTGGTCGCCTCGACCGTGCTGCCCCAGCTCGGCTGACGGCCGTCGTGGACCTCAAGATCGGCTACAAGGCGTCGGCGGAGCAGTTCGGGCCGCGCGACCTGGTGGAGTACGCCGTCCGGGCCGAGGAGCTCGGGCTGGACAGTGTCTGGGCGTCGGACCACTTCCTGCCATGGCGGCACAACGGCGGCCACGCGCCGTACGCGTTGAGCTGGATGGCCGTGGTCGGGGAGCGGACGAGCCGCGTGCAGATCGGCACCAGCGTGCTGACCCCGACCTACCGTTACAACCCGGCCGTGCTCGCCCAGGAGCTGGCGACGATGGCGCTGCTGTTCGACGGGCGCGTGGCCCTGGGTGTGGGCACCGGCGAGGCGCTCAACGAGATCGCGGTGTCCGGCATGGAATGGCCGGAGTTCAAGGAGCGCTTCGCCCGGCTGCGCGAGTCGGTCCGGCTGATGCGTGCACTGTGGACCGAGGACGGCAAGGTCAACTTCGAGGGCGACTACTACACGACCGTCGACGCGGAGATCTACGACCGCCCGACCCACCCGGTCCCGGTCTACGTCGCGGCCGGTGGGCCGATGGTGGCGCGCTACGCCGGGCGTCAGGGCGAGGGGTTCATCTGCACGTCCGGGAAGGGGATGGAGCTCTACACCGACAAGCTGATCCCCGGGTTGAAGGAGGGCGCGGAGAAGGAGGGGCGCGACGCGGAGACGATCGACCGGACGATCGAGATCAAGATGTCCTACGACCGGGACCCGGAGGCGGCGCGGGAGAACTGCCGGTTCTGGGCGCCGCTGTCGCTCTCGGCCGAGCAGAAGAACTCGGTGAGCTCGTCGGAGGAGATGGAGCGCCTGGCCGACGAGCTGCCGCTGGAGCAGATCACCGGCCGGTGGATCGTCACCTCCGACCCGGACGAGGCCGTCGCGCAGATCAAGCCGTACGTCGACGCCGGGCTGAACCATCTGGTGTTCCACGGTCCCGGCGACGACCAGGAACGGTTCCTGTCCCAGTTCGCCGAGGACGTCCTGCCGAAGCTGCGGGCGCTCGCACCGCCCGCGTGACTTGCCCCGACGGGCGCGAGTCGTACCCCACGAAGATCGAGGAGAGGTCTGATGGCGAGCAACGAGAACGACGTCAAGGAGATCCTGGCGGTCCACCACTCCTGGCTGGACTCGAACAATGACCTGGTCAAAGAGAAGATGTACCCGAACTTCGCCAACCCCGGATACCTGCAGTTCAACCTCAACGGGCACGAGTACAACGGGCCCGACGAGAAGGCGAAGCTCTGGGACGGGCTGCACGAGATCGGCTTCAACCTCTCCCAGATGAAGATCGTCGAGGAGCCGAAGGTCTACGCCGAGGGCGACCTCGCCTACCTGACCACCTACTGGAGCGCGCTGGTCACCGGAAACACCGGCACCGGGGTGCTCGAGCCCGACCCCGAGCCGCTGGTCTTCCGGGTCACCGAGGTGTACCGCCGCGACGACGGCAAGGGAAACCCGGAGTGGAAGATCTGGCACTTCCATGCGTCCCCGATCGCCGGTAAGGACACGCCCCGCTTCCCGCAAGACGCCTGACCCCCCGGCCGGCCACAACGAACCCCGCCCGCGGGAGACGAGAGCGATGCCGCATCCCGAGCGCCACACCGCGACCGGCAAGGCCGGCGAGCTGTCCTACCTGAGCTGGCCGGGACCGCAGACCGCCACACCGATCCTGTTCCTGCACCCGGTCAACACCGCGGCCGCGGTGTGGGAACAGGTCACCGCCGAACTCGGCGGTGAACGGCCGGCCGTCGCGGTGGACTACCGCGCCCACGGTCGGTCCGGGGCGGCCGGGCCCTATCAACCGGGCGACTACGCGGCCGACGCGTTCGCGGTGCTCGACGCCGCAGGGATCGGTCGGGCACACGTGGTCTGCGGGTCCATCGGCGGCGCGGTCGCCGCCGAGCTCACCGCGGCCGCACCGGAGCGAGTGGCCAGTATCGCCGCATTCGGCGCGACCCTGCGGGTCGGATGGGGCGCCGACCTGATCGACGAGGCCGTCGCGGCGCTGCGAGAGCTCGGGGTGCGGGAGTGGTTCACCCGCCACGGCGGCGAGATCCTCGGGCCGGCCAGCCGGCCCGGGGCCGCCGGCGAGCTCGTCGAACTGGCCACTGTCGGCCGCGACGGCGACCGGGACCTCGACACGGTGATCGAGGTGCTGCAGACCACGTTCGGACAGGCCGACGCCCGCGCGGCGGCCGCCTCGATCGACGCCCTACCACCGACCCGGGCGTTCGTCGGCACCCACGACCCGACCTGCCCGCCGGAGATGGCCCACGAGCTGGCCGGCTCTCTCGGTGGCGACGTCCGAGAGATCCCGGACATCGGACATCTGCCGATGCTTGAAGATCCGCGAGGCACGGCGCGCGCGGTGCACGACTTCCTCAGCGAGCTCGGATGACCTACTCGATCGTCGCCCGCGACAAGCAGACCGGCCAGCTGGGCGTGGCCTGCGAGTCGCACTTCTTCGCCCCCGGCGCCGGCGTCACCTGGGCCCAGCCCGGTGTCGGTGCGATCGCCACCCAGGCCTTCATCAACGGCGCCTACGGCGGCACCGGCATGAGCATGCTCGCCCAGGGCGCTCCAGCCGCCGACGTGCTCGAGAACCTCACCGCGACCGACGACCACCCCGAAGTCCGCCAGGTCGGGCTCGTCGGAATCAGCGGGGACGCGGCCACCTGGACCGGCGGCTCCTGCATCGCGGTCTGCGGCGGCATCGTCGACGGACCGGTCGCGGTGCAGGGCAACATGCTCGACAACGACCGAGTACTCCCCGCCATGCTCGACGCCTACCAGCACGCCGACGGCGACCTCGCCGAACGGATCATGACGGCGATGGAGGCCGCCGAACTCGCCGGCGGCGACATCCGCGGCAGCCAGGGCGCCGCGCTCCTCGTGGTCGACGGCCACCCCGTCGACGACCCGTGGAATCACCGACCGGTCGACCTGCGCATCGAGGACCACACCAACCCGATCGGCGAGCTGCGTCGCCTGCTCACCT
The DNA here is from genome assembly GCF_004339565.1 of Pseudonocardia endophytica. Taxonomy (GTDB): domain Bacteria; phylum Actinomycetota; class Actinomycetes; order Mycobacteriales; family Pseudonocardiaceae; genus Pseudonocardia; species Pseudonocardia endophytica. The sequence continues at coordinate 2,441,572 of NZ_SMFZ01000001.1, read as the reverse complement.
ACCGCCGCGCCTTCGACGCGGTGTCCGGCACCATGTTCGCCCCCGGACTCATGGTCGGCCCGTACACCGAGCCGCAACCCGGTGACCGGGACCGAGCCCTGGCGGAGCTGGCCGACGCGGCCGAGACGATGGAAGGGAACCCCGAGGCCGAGTTCTGGCGGGCAGTTCTTCTGGCCCGCAGCGGTGACCTCGACGCGGCGCGCGAGCAGCTGCGCCGCCCGCTGACCCGCACCCCGCGGCTCACAACCTTCCTCGGACGGCTCGCGGATGCCGGGTTCTTGACACACGACGACGTGGAGCAGCTGACATGACCCCGCTGGATCGCCGAATCCGGGCTGCGGTGGACGTCGATGCAGTCGTGGGCCTGGCTCGCGACCTCGTGCAGATCCGCTCGGAGAACCCACCGGGACAGGAGACCGAGGTCGTCGAGCACCTGCGTGGTGTGTTCGCCGACCTCGGCCTCGGGCGCGGCGACGTCGTCGAAGCCACGCCCGGTCGCCAGAACCTGATCGTCGGCACCGGCGACGGCGCAGCGTCGGGCAAGCCCGTCCTGCTGGTCAACGGGCACCTCGACACCGTGCCGGTGCGGCCGCAGGCATGGCGCCACGACCCGTTCGGCGGCCAGGTCCACGACGGGCGCCTCTACGGTCGTGGCAGCGCAGACATGAAGGGCGGAATCGCCGCGGCGATCACCGCGCTGCAGGTGTGCCGCAGCATCGGCGTCGACCTGCCCTGTGAGGTGGTGTTCCATCTGGTCGCCGACGAGGAGCTCGGCGGCGAGCACGGCACCGGCGCACTCGTCGAGCGGGGCCTGATCGCAGCCGACGCCTGCCTGGACCCCGAGCCCACCGGTCTCAAGCTCTGCCTCGCCGAACGCGGTCTGCTGTTCGCGCGGATCACCACCCGAGGCGTACCGGCACACGGCAGCGAACCCTCCAAGGGGCGAAGCGCGATCATCACCGCCGCCGCGATCTCCCAGGTCCTGCACGACAACGAGTTCCCCCAGCAGCCGCACCCACTGCTCGGAACCACTACCTGCAACGTCGGCATGATCCGCGGCGGCAGCGGCCCCAACGTCGTCCCGGAGGAATGCGAGCTGCGCATCGACCGACGGGTCCTACCCGGCGATACCGAGGACGGCGTGGTGCGAGGCATCGTCGACCGCATCAGCTCCCTCGGGCTGACCGCGGGCACCGACTACGAGATCGACGTCGAGCGGTTCTGCGAGCCCTCCGCGATCGACGCCGCCGACCCGTTCGTCGATCAGGTCGCCACGTCGTTCACCACGATGACCGGGCGGGAGCCGGGCACGACCGGACTCCCGTTCACCACCGACGCACGGTTCATGCGCAACCAGCTCGGAATCCCCTCGGTGGTGTTCGGCCCCGGCAAGCTCGAGCTCGCCCACGTCGTCGACGAGTACGTCGAGATCGAGTCCCTGATGACCGCCGTCGCGGTCTACGCTCACCTGTTCGCGACCTTTACCGGCACGAAACGAGCACGGGACGACGCCGACAACCAAGCGTCCCACTCTGGCGTGGCCGGTCAGACCGTGTAGCCGACCACCACGGTTGGAGGTGAGCCATGACCACTCCCGTGAGCGCCCAGGGCCTCACCCTCGACACGCTGCTCGGGCTGGTCGGCGGAGACTTCGCCGACGTGGTGCACGCCCCCACCGGCCTGGACCTGACCATCTGCGCGGTCCTGATCTACGACACCGCGACCACGAGCCAAGCCAACCCCGGCGACCTCATCCTCGTGATCGGCGTCCGTCCCACCGACCCCGCCGTCGGTGAGCTGCTCGACGTACTCGCCGGCGAGATCGTCCTCGCGTTCAAGGTCGCCGACGACCAGGAGCGCACCGCGCTACGGCATCTCGCCGTGGCCCACGGCGCGACAGTTCTGGCGATCTCGCCGCAGATGTCCTGGGACCAGCTGCATGCCCTTGCCCGCACCTCGATCTCCTCGGCGGCCGCCACGGTCGCCGACGACCGGGGTGTCCCGTTCGGCGACCTGTTCGCGCTGGCGAACTCCGCGGCGGCATCGCTCGAAGGGCCGGTCATCATCGACGACGACCGGATGGAGGTCATCGCCTTCTCCAGCCTCGGCGACGAGATCGACGAGATCCGCCATCAGTCGATCATCAATCGCCGTCCACCGAAGGAGTTCCTCGCCTGGTGCGAGTCGACCGGCATCCTCCCGCGGGTTCGTCAGAGTCTGCGCCCGGTTCGCGTCGTGCCGCCGGACGGTGCGACCAGGCTGGTCACCGCCATCCGCGGCGGGACCGACATCCTCGGCTACCTCTGGGTCGCCGAGACCAAGCGCGAGCTCGACCAGAACTCCGAGGACATGCTCGCCGAGATCGCGCGGGTCGCGGCGCTGCAGATCATCCGCTCGCGCATCAACGAAGATCTCGACCGCCGCCTGCGCGGCGACCTGCTGCGCAACGCGCTCGCCGGCCGCGGCGACAGCCAGACCGTCACCACCCGCCTCGGTCTCGAACGGGGCACGTTCAAGCTCGTCGCGTTCGCCCGGGACGACACGGGCGGCACCGACTCCTCGACCACTGACCAGCTCGCTCTGCGACCGGTAGAAGATCTCCTCGCGCTGCGCCTCGAACCTTCCCGTCGTGGCGCCGTGACCTGCTGCAACGGGCGCGTCTACGCGGCGATCCCACAGGACCCGGACGAGGTGGGAGGCGAGCTCGTCACGACCCTGGCCCGCGAGGTGGTCGGCCAGGCCCAGCGTCAGCTACGCGTCCAGCTGCGGGCCGCGGTCAGCGGCGAGATCACCGACGCCGACGGGCTCCTCGACGCCCGCCGCGACATCGACCGGCTGCTCAACCTGCCGCTGCTCGACGAGTCCCGCCGAGTCGTCGCCTTCGACGACTCCGTCGCCGAAGCGGTCATGTCCGAGCTCACCGACCTGGTACTCGAACGACCTCGGCTCTTACACGGTGGCGTCGCCGGAATGGTCGTCAGCGACCGCGACCGCGGCACCGAGTACCTCCCCAGCCTGCGTGCCTACTTCGAGGCGGGAGGGGACCTGACTGCCGCCTCCCGCACCCTGTTCGTGCACCGCAACACCCTCAAGTACCGGCTCACCCGGATACGGGACGCGTTCGGGGTCGACGTCGACGACTTCACCCAGCGCTTGGTCGCCGAGCTGCAGGTCGCCGTGTTCACCAGCCACCCCGAGCTACGCGAGCGCCTCGACGCCAGCCCCGCGGACGGCGACTAGGTCCGCTCTCCGTCGCGCGCACGATCGCGTCGGACTCCCTTCTCCGCCAGGTGCATCGGCGGTGGCCGGGGGGTCACTCGGACGAGACAGGGCCAGCCCGCACGAGGGCTTGCCGGATCTGGTCGTGGGACGGGCGGGAGTGTCCGATCAACGCCGGTAACACCTTGATCGGACACTCCCGGGCAGTGCACCACCTCGCGGTCTTGTCGGGTCACTTCTTGACTGCGGTGCCGTCCGCTGTTCGTGCAGCCGGTCAGGGCAGGGGAAGGTTCAGTTCGACGGTGTTGATCGCGTTGCCGGCGAGCCCGCCGGCGTTCTTGACGATGTTGTCGGCTCCCGTGCCACCGTCGACGAGGCCGAGGGGGTTCTCGTTCTCGAGGATCTCTACGGGGGTGGGTGGGCCGGGCGGCGGCGCGTACTGCGGTGTGGCTGCCGCGGCCGTGCTGACGACGGTGACTCCGGTGACTCCGGCGACGAGGATGGTGGCGGCGAGTCCGAGCGTGCGGGTCATGAGTCGTTCCTTCCGGGTTGGGGAGCGCGGCCGAGCTGCTCGTCGATCCAGGAGTTGGCCTTGGCGAACCAGTCCTTGGCGCCGACGTGCAGGTTGTTGTTGTGTCCGCTGTGGGGCTGGATGTAGAGCTCGTAGCTCTTGGCCTTCGGGTAGTACTTGGCCTCGTCGTAGGCGTTGCTGCCGGGCGCGGCGCAGTCCGGTTCGAGGATGTTCGGCTTGAAGCAGGTGAACTTGTCGTGCCGGCCGAGCGCGAGCAGGACGGGCGCGGTCACCTGGTTGCTGGGGGTCGGCCTGGTGAACACGATCGGGAGCCCGACGGTCTCGCCGCCGGTGAAGCTGTCCTTGTACTGCTCGTCGACATCGCAGACCTTCGGGTCGACGTCGGGCGCGTAGTAGAAGGTGCGGCAGCGGGCGCCGGGCACGGTGGTCAGGTAGGTGTTGGCGAGTCCGACCTTGCCCTTGAACTTCGGGTCGAGGGAGGCGGGGTAGAAGCCGGCCTGCCCGAACAGCTCCACGTAGTTGACGTTGTGGATGCCGCCGGAGATGACGAGCGCGTCCACGTCGCGGTAGCGCCCGGCCTCGGTGAACGCGGTGCCGGAGCCCAGCGAGTGGCCGACGAGCGCCACCTGGTCGAACGGCGTGCCGAGCCCGCCGGCACGCAGGTACTGGACGACCTGGTGGGCGACCCACGCGTTCGACTCGAAGTCGATGTCGGCGTCCACGAGTGGGCGGTCGCTGTAGCCGTAGCCGAGGCGGTCCACGTCGAGGGTGACGTAGCCGGCGTCGGTGGCGTACTTGACGTAGTTGTAGTTCTCCGGCTGGTAGGGCCAGTCCCAGTAGGCGTGGTTGTAGGTGCCGCCGTGCAGCAGCAGCTGCACGGGCCGGTCGGTGAAACCGGACTTGCTGCACATCCGCGCGAAGATCTGGTAGCGCTCGGTGCGGCCGGGTTTGAGCGTCACCGGCAGGGAGTAGTCGCCGCACGTGGCACCGCTGGCGGTGCGATCGGTGGCGACTTCGGTCCTGCTGGCGGTCCCGGTGGTTCCGGCGACGGCGACCGGATCGGGGGTGCCCGAGCCCGGCTCGTCCGCCCATGCGGCGGGCGCGAGCCCGCCTGCGGCGAGGAATCCGGCGGCTACGAGCAGCAGCCATCGTCTGCGTCTGGTCACGACACCCTCCACGTCGGGGGTGGGCCGACCTTCGAGCGGTCGTCGAGGGGCCCGCGGAACTGGAGTGGCAAGGTCCGCGCGGCTGGGGACGGTCGATGACCGAGAAGGGCCGCTTCGTGGTGGTTGCTCATCCGGTACAACGATCTCTGAGCAGCGAAGATACGGGTGAATCAGTGAACCTGACGGCCGCCGTCCGCCCAGTGGCGCGAGCGCAGCACCTTCTTGTCGATCTTCCCCGCCGGCGTGCGCGGAAGATCGTCGACGACGTGGATGGCCTTCGGTGTCTGGTGCGCGCCCTTGCGCTCGCGGACCAGCCGGGTCAGCGGCGCAGTGTCGATCTTTGCGCCCGGCCGGGGGGAGACGTAGGCGGTCACGGCTTCGCCCCACCTGTCGTCGGGCACCCCGATGACGGCGACGGCCGACACCCCGGCCGCCTCGGCGATGACGTCCTCGATCTCGCGCGGGTACACGTTGAAGGCGCCGCTGACGACGATGTCCTTCTTGCGGTCGACGAGGTGGAAGAAGCCGCGGTCGTCGCGCATCGCGAGGTCGCCGGTGTGCAGCCAGCCGCCGGCGAGTGCGTCGGCGGTCTGCTCGGGCTGGTTGCGGTAGCCGGTCATGACCGCGGCGGAGCGGACGCACAGCTCGCCGACCTCGCCGTCGGCGACGGGCTGGTTGCCGTCGTCGAGGATGTCGACCCTGGTCGCGGACACCGGGCGGCCGCAGGAGGCGAGCAGCGCAGGGTCTGCGTGCTCGTCCTTGCGCAGGCTGGTCGCCATGCCGAGGCACTCGGTCTGGCCGTAGCCCTGCATGATCACCGCGCCGAAGGCCTCGTACGCCTCGGCGATCCGGGCCGGCATCATCGGGGCGGAACCGTAGAGGAGCGTCTCCAGCGACGACAGGTCGGCGTCGCCGGCACCGTGATCGAGCAGTGCGTAGAGCATCGTGGGCACCGCGAACGTGTAGGTGATGCGCTCCTCGGCGACGGTGCGCAGCCAGTGCTCGGGATCGAAACCCTGGTGCAGGACCACGGTGCCGCCCTTGCAGAGCGTCGGCAGGACGGGGAGCACCCCGGCGTGGGTGATCGGCGCCGGGATGAGGTAGCGCGGGTTCTCCGGCAGCCCCCACGAGACGGTGAGCATCGCGGTCTGCGCGACGAGTGCGCGATGCGGCACCTCGACGCCCTTGGGCCGGCCGGTGGTGCCGCCGGTGTACTGGAGCCACGCCGTGTCCTCCGGGCCCGCGGGGCCGCGGTCGAGGGGACGCGCCGGGGCCGCAGCGGCCATGGCGAGCAGGTCCCGGCCGACCTCGGCCGGACCGAGGGAGAGCAGGTGCGCCACGTTCGCCGAGCCGGCGGTGATCTTCGCCGCGGTGGCCGCGAACTCGGGATGGACGACGAGCAGGGTGATGCCGGCGTCCTCGCACAGCGTCACGTGGTCGTCGGCGGAGCCGAGCGGGTGCAGCCCGGTGTAGGTGGCGCCGAGCAGGTAGCTGGCGGCCTGCAGCAGCCACACCTCCGGCGTGTTCGGGCTCAACGCGGCGACGGCGCTGCCCTTGCCGATCCCGTGTGCGGCGAGGACCGCCATGATGCGGCCGGTCGTGTCGGCCGCCTCGGCGTAGGTCACGCGCCGGTCGCCGAGCACGAAGGCGTCACGGGTGGGGTAGCGGCCGAACGCCTCGATGATCAGGTCACCGACGGTCGGATCGGCCGAGCTCGGGATGTGCATGGGTCTCCTCGTCGAGGTCGTCGCTGCGCTTCTACGCCCGGGCGTCCGCGAGCAGTCGTACGTCGAGGGGTGGGGCGGTCTGGAAGTTGACCCGGTCCACCACTCCTGCGTAGCGCTCGCGGGCCAGCTCGTAGGCCTGCGGCCAGTCGTCGGCGACGATGCAGAAGAAGTCGAGCACGTCGTCGGGGACGATGTCGGCCATGGTGTCGAGCTCGCCGCGGCGGACGCGGGCGCGCAGCTCGTCGCTCAGCCCACCCCAGCCGTGCAGGTCGAGCACGGGCTTGTACGCGGGCGTGGAGGCGTAGAAGGCGAACTGGCGGCGCACGGCCTCGCGGTGCTGTTCGCCGGGGATGCACAGCACGGTCGCGGCCACGTCGATCTCGCTGCGGTCGCGGCCGGCCTCGGCCAGGCCCTCGGCGAGGGCGGGCTCGGCGACGGTGCGCAGGTACTCGTGGGTGTGGATGGGATGGACGATCACCCCGTCGGCCACGGTGCCGGACGCCCGGAACATCAGCGGCCCGAGCGCGGCGAGGTAGATCGGCGGCGGCCCCCATTCCAGCGGGCCGGGGTTCATCGCGCTGGGCAGGTAGTCGTGGGCGTGGAACTCGCCGTGGAAGTCCAGCGGGTGCTCGCCCTGGAACGCCCCCCAGATGTGGCGCACAGCGCTGACGTAGTCGCGCAGCCGAGCCGTGGGCCGGCTGAAGGGCATGGAGAAGCGGCGTTCGATGTGTTTGCGGACCTGGGTGCCGAGGCCGAGGACGAACCGGCCCCGCGAGGCCCGCTGCAGGTCCCAGGCCGCGACGGCGGTCGTCATCGGACTACGCGGGAACGCCAGTGCGACCGAGGTGCCGAGGGTGACCCGCTCGGTGTGCTGCGCCGCCACGGCCAGCGACTGGTACGGGTCACCGATGGTCTCGGCGACGAACAGCCCGTCGAACCCGCCGTCCTCGACCTGCCGGGCCCGGGCAGGCAGCTCGTCGGCGTGCTGGGTGTAGAGGTAGAGATCGACCTTCATGTGCTCGGCCCTCACTGGTTGAGCGAGAAGCCGCCGTTGACCGGGTAGGTCTGCCCGGTGATCCACGAGGCGGCGTCGGAGGCGAGGAAGAGGATCATGTTGGCGGCGTCGCTCGGCTCACCGAGTCGGCGGATGACGTACTGCTTGAGCATCGCGGCGACCAGCGCGTCGTTCGCGGTCGCGGTCGCCACGCCCGGGGTGCGGATCGCCGAGAGCGCGACGCAGTTGACGGTGACCCCGTACCGGCCGGTCGCGCGGGCGAGGCCGCGGGAGAACCCGGCCGCGCCGGCCTTGGCACCGCCGTAGACGACCAGGTTCGGGTCGCCGACGCGGCCGGCGTCGGAGATCACCGTGACCACGCGGCCGTACCGGCGCTCCACCATGCCGGGCAGCACCGCGCGCGAGCAGTTCAGCACCCCGAAGTAGCTGGTGCCCATCCACGGCTCCCAGTCCTTGGGCCCGGTCTCCCAGAACGGCGGTGCGGTGGCCATCGGGTCCTGGGCGGGCCCGGCGTTGCCGGCGTTGTTGACCAGGACGTCGATGGTGCCGACGGCGGCCTCGGCGCGTTCGACCATGTCGGTGATCTCGTCGAGAGCGGTGACGTCGCAGCGCACGGCGAGCGCCGTGCCGCCGGCCTCGGTGATCTCCGCGTGGACGGCCTCGGCGCGGTCGAGGTGGTAGTCGTTCACGACCACCGTCGCGCCGTGCGCGGCGGCCAGCAGGGCGGTCTGGCGGCCGACGCCCTGTCCCGCACCGGTGACCAGCACGGTGCGTCCGCTCAGGCTGAGCAGGTCGGTCATGTCAGGAACTCCTGTTCGGGGTGGGGAAGACCGGAGCGGGCGGCGGCGACGAGGTCGCACGCCAGCACCAGCTCGAGCCCGGCGTCGAGGGCGGCGGGCGGGTCGTCACTGAGCCCGTTGAGGGCCGCGGGCCGGTCGAGGTGCAACCACAGCGCGGCGTCCCGCCTGGCCACCTGCACTGGGGACGTCACTGCCGGCCCAGGATCGTGACGGCGCAGGCGGCGGCGTCGGGGTGCACGTAGCCGCCGGCGTTCTCGGCCAGCCCGTGCCGGGCGCCGGGGACCTGCCGGTCACCGGCCCGGCCTCGCAGCTGGGTGACCAGCTCCACGACCTGCGCGCACCCGGTCGCCCCCACCGGGTGGCCGCGCGAGACCAATCCGCCGTCCGGGTTGACCGGTACCCGCCCGCCCAGCCGCGTGGCACCGGTGGCGAGGAGCTTGGGGCCCTCGCCGTGGCCGCAGAGGCCGAGCTCCTCGTACATGATCAGTTCGTTGGGGGACGCCGCGTCGTGCACCTCGACCACGTCCAGGTCCTCCGGCCCGATGCCCGCCTGGCCGTAAGCGAGCGTCGCGGTACGGGCTTCGAGGAGCTCGCCCGCGGTGCCGGGGATGCCGGAGAGTAGCGCCGAGGCCAGCACGCGGACCCGGGCGCCCTCGGCGTCCGCGCCCGGCAGCGGACGATCGGCTGCCCGGACCACCAGCGCGGCGGCACCGTCGGCGATCGGCGAGCACATCAGCATGGTGAGCGGGTCGGCGACCACCCGGCCGGCCAGGATCTCCTCGACGCTGCGCGCCTGGCGGTACTGCGCGTTCGGGTTGAGCGCACCGTGTGCGGAGTTCTTCGCGGCCACCTCGGCCAGGTCGTGCGCGGTGGCGCCGGAGCGCTCCATGTACTGCCGGGTGATCCGGGCGTAGACCTCCATGTAGAAGGACTCGGCCGGTTCGTCGCGGCCGGTGAGCTCGCGGGTGATGGCCGGGATGCGGTCGATGTCCGTGCCCGTGGTCATCGCGTCGAGCACCTGCCTGGTCGGCCGCCCGGTCATCTTCTCCGTGCCGCACACGACGACCGTTTCGTACATGCCGGATCGCACACCGGCCACCGCGACGTGCAGCGCGCTCGACGACGTCGCGCACGCGTTCTCGGTGTTGAGCACGGGCACACCCGCGAGGCCGGCTGCCGCGGCGACGACCTGCCCGCGGATCATCTCCTGCCCGGTGACCAGGCCCGCCATCGCGTTGCCGTGCACCAGGAGATCGACCCCGGTCGGCTCGATCCCCGCGTCATCCAGCGCTGCGCCGACCGCGGCTGCGCCCAGCGGAGCCAGCGTGGCGTCCTCGTGCTTGCCGAACGGGGTGATGCCCACCCCGACGATGTCGACCTGCCGCACGCGGCCTCCTCATCGAGTTAACTGCCTGATGAGTAAGAAAACTAGGGGCGGGTTCGTCGGGTGTCAAGCATTTGCTGCCCCATAGGTCAAGTTAAGATCCGGTCCTGGAGGTGATACCGGATGGGGCGACCCCGCTCGACGGACGTGCAGACCCTGGTCGATGCCGCCGCTCGCGTGTTCGAGCGGCGCGGCTTCGCCGAGGCAACCCTGCAGGACGTGGCGACCGAGGCCGGCGTGAGCAAGCCGACCGTCTACCAGTACGTCAAGTCCAAGCAGCGCCTGCTGGAGATCATCGTCGAGCAGGTCATCTACCCGCTGCGTGACGGGATCGAGCGCATCGTGGACAGTCCCGGCGACGCGCGCGCCAAGATCGAGGCCTACGTCGATCTGCACGTCCGCTCCGCGACTCGCTACACGGCCTACTACCAGGTCTTGATGGCCGACCAGCACCAGCTCTCCGCGGAGGGGCTGCGCGGCTACCAGGACTGGGCTCGGCAGGTGAACCGGTCGCTGGAACACCTGCTGCGGCAGGGGATCGAGCAGGGCGTCATCCGAGCGGACATCGACGTCGCGGTCGCGGTCCACCTGCTGAACACCACGTTCACCTCCGTCGCCCGCTGGTACCGGCCGTCGGGCCGGCTGAACCCGGACGCGGTCCGCGACGAGGTCATGAAGCTGCTCGGCGGACTCCTGCTGGACTCTTGACGCGCGCTTCATCCCTCCGTTATTTACTTGTCCAGTAAGACAAAAAATTGACCGAAGGCGGCCGGCGCAACGTGCTCTCGCTCGTCATCGTCATCATGTCGCTCCACGAGGTCCGCCGAGGGCACGGCGTGCGGGTCTGACCAGGTGCAGCCCCGTCGTCGCCGACAGTGCACCGAGACGATGCCGTGTTCGCGCATGACCCGCCCGACGCGTTTGCGTCCGACCCGGACTCCGGTGCCCAGGAGCAGTTCGGCGTGCACGCGCGGGGAGCCATAGGTCTGCCGCGAGCGTGCGTGGATGTCACGGATCACCTCCACCAGCTGCAGATCGGGCGCTGACGGGCGATCGCGCCAGTCACGCAGGCACGACTCACTGATTCACCGATCTCCTCGGGAGCGAGACCGCCACCTTCCCGATACCAGGGGTAGGACCATCCTGTTATGCCGTCGATAGCGAGGGTGACCAGGTGTACGTCCAGATCGGTACGGATCACACCGACGGCCTGCCCCTCTGCGATCAGATCGGCAACCCCAACCCGCAGTGGGTCGAGATGTTCATGGCGTCGCCGCGACGGGCGATCTCGTCGAAGGTGGGTGTGCGCATCGGGGGACACGGCGGGCCGACGTCGTCGGGCGATCGTTGACGGCACACGACGTGGTCTCCCGGCGAGTACCGGATCTACCCCCGGAGGAGGACGTCCCCGGTAACGGTGTCCACGAAGGTGAGGTCGTTCGCGACGAATCCCGGTTTCCGGCAGCGCGTCGCACGACGAAAGGACTCCGATGGCCGTGACTGCCCGCTCCGCGCTCGAGGCGTACCCGCAGCGCTACTTCGATGCCTGGAACCAGCGTGACCCGAGCATCGCCCTCGAGGTCATCCACCCGAAGGTGCATTGGACCGATCCGCTGCTGCCCGAGCCGCTGACCGACCATGAGGGAGCAGGGGGGTTCTTCGGCGGGGCCTGGACGGGCTTTCCCGACATCCGGTTCGAGGCGGTCGGGGCTCCGCTCGTCGACGAGCAGCATGCCCGCGTCGCCTGTGCCTGGATGATGACCGGGACCCACCTCGGTGAGTTCCCGGCGGGGGTACCCGCGAGCAACGCCTCCTTCTCGATCCCGGGTGCCGATGTGTGGGAGGTCGACAGCGAGGGACGCGCGGTCTCGGTGCACGCCTTCTACGACTCGATCGCCCTGCTGCGGGCGATCGGGATCGCCTGACGGGTATCCCTGATGACCAGGGTGGAGAAGGTCGACGTCGTCATCGTGGGGGCCCGGTGCGCCGGAGCGGCCGCCGCGGCACCCCTTGCCAGGGCAGGCCGCTCCGTCGTCGTCGTCGACAAGAGCCGGTTCCCGTCGGACACGATGTCCACGCACGTGCTGGTGCCCAACGGTGTCCAGGAGCTGCAGCGGCAGGGTGCGCTCGACGCGATCCTCGCGATGAACCCTTCGCGCTCGAGGTTCCTCACCCTCCAGGACGGGGACGTCGAGATCCGGGAGCGGTTCCGGCCGTTCTCCGGTATCGACTTCGGACTGTGCATCCCGCGGACGCTGCAGGACAAGGCACTCGTGGACGCGGCCAGGGCCGCCGGGGCGGAGATCCGCGAGGGGGTCAACGTCGACTCGGTGGTGCACACCGACGGACGGGTCGCCGGTGTCCGCTGCCGGACGAAGACCGACGAGTACGAGATCCACGCGTCACTCGTGGTCGGTGCCGACGGGCGGCGCTCCCAGGTCGCGGCCGAGGTGGGCTCGTGGGAGCCGTACCGGTCATCGAGGAACGGCCGGGGCTTCGCGTTCCGCTACGTGGACGATCCGATGGGGGACGATGCCCCGGACGCCATGCAGATCTACCGCGAGGAGGGCGACTCCGTCCTGGTGCTGCCGTCGTGCCCGGCCGGGCGGATGGTGGTCGTGAACATGGTGGACGCGGCGCTGATCCCGCGGTTCCGCGCCGACCCCGACGCCGAGTGGGAAGGCGTGATGCAGCGCAACCCCCGGGTCCGGGAACGGATCGAGGGCGCGACGAACGTCAGCTCACAGCGGACGACGGCGGATCTGGCGTCCTACTACCGGCGTTCGTCGGGCCCCGGCTGGGCACTCGCCGGCGACTCCGGCCACTTCAAGGACCCCACGACCGGGAACGGGATGCGGGACGCGTTGAAGTTCGGGCGTCTCCTCGGCGAGACGGCCGCGGTGCACCTCGACGACCCCGTCGAGCTGGACGCCGCGGTGCGGCGCTGGGAGGCCGAGCGTGACGCGGACACGATCTCGACCTATCACTGGGGCAACCGGGAGACCCGTCCCGGACCGACGAGCCCGCTGATCCGTGAGGTCCTGCGGACGTTCTCGGGCAGTACCGGGCCGAACCTGTCGGACACGTTCAACCGGGCGCGTCCGGTCGAGGCCGTCATCAGCCCCCGGCGGCTGGTGGTGGGGTTGAGCCGCACGCTGCGGACGCCCGGGGTGGACCGGGGAGCGGTGCTGCGGGAGGTCCTCCAGGAGATCCCGATCGAGTACGGGATGCGGCGGCACCGGCTGTTCGACGGTTTCCGGTCGTGCCGGCCGACCGCATCGGAGCATCCGGGGGCGGAGTTCTCCCGGAGACCGTCGGTGCGGACGGCGCAGGGGGACCGGCCACCGGAGAGCGGCCGAGTGTCCTCGCCCGACGGCGACGCGGTCCTGGCGCGGGATCGACAGAGCTGACTCCGCTCGCCGCCCGGCGGAACCGGTCGTGGTGAGCACGAACCCGGGCTTCGGGATGCGGCATGCCGGCAGGCCGTCATTCTCCTCGGAACACGGGCTCACGGCCCGCCCGGAACGCGTCGAGTGCCTCGCTCATGTCCCGCGTGCGGCTGAGCACGGCCTGCCCGCGGTTCTCGAGTTCCAGGGCGGCCGCGTACGAGCCGATCTCCAAGTTGGCGTGCATCGCGCGCTTCGACATCCGCACGCCTGCCGGCGAGTTGCGACAGATCTGACCCGCGAGCTCGCGCACGGTCGGCAGCAGCTGGTCCGCCGGGACGATGCGGTTGAGGAGGCCCCTGCGCTCGGCCTCGTCGGCGGACATCGTGCGCCCCGTGAAGACGAGCTCGGCGGCCGCGGCGGGGCCGATGAGCCGCGGAAGGAGCCATGACGTGCCCAGGTCGCCGGCGGAGAGCCCGATCGTGACGAACGAGGCCACAAAGCGGGCGTTCGGGGAGCCGATCCGGATGTCGGCGGCGAGCGCGAGCGCCATGCCTCCACCGGCGGCCGCCCCGTTGACGGCGGCGACGACGGGGACCCGGACCGAGCGGAGCGCCAACAGCGCGCGGGCAGCGCGTTCCTGCAGATCCAGCATGCCGACGGCACCCAGCTCCGGGAGCCGTTCGGCGTCGGCGAGGTCGTACCCGGCGCAGAACGCCCGTCCGGCGCCCGTGACCACCAGGACTCGCGCGTCGTCCCGGCGCTCGAGCAGGTGCGCGACGTCCGCCAGCTCGTCGAACATCGTCGCGGTCATCGCATTGGCGCGGTCCGGACGGTTCAGCGTCAGTACGACCACGCCGCCCGGATGCTCGGTGAGGTGCAGCGTCGTCGGAGCGGGTGCCGGGCCGTGCCGATCGGACATGTCCATCCTTCCACGCGAGATATCTGCGGACAGACCATATCAAAGAACAGACCAAAAGATCCGAGCGAACGCGAGGTGGCGATGGCAGCCGGCGACGAGCACACATGAGAATGATATAAAAGGTCAGTCCAAATCAGGTTCGCTGGTCGCGCGCCGCGCAGGCGCTCCGATGCAGCCTTCCGCACCGTCGAGGAAGGGTGGGCATGAAGCCCGAGGAGTTCACGGACATCAGCTACGAGGTCGAGAGCGGCCTCGCGTGGATCACGATCGACCGGCCGGACCGCTACAACGCCTTTCGCGCACGCACCGTCGACGAGCTGGTGCACGCGTTCAAGCTGGCGTGGGCCGACGACGCGGTCGGTGTCGTCGCGCTCACCGGGGCCGGAGAGAAGGCGTTCTGCACCGGTGGCGACCAGAAGCAGCGCATGGAGTCGGGTGACTACGGCCCGTCGGAGACCGGGCTGTTCGAGGTCGACGCGCTGCACCGGGTGATCCGGGACGTCCCCAAGCCGGTCATCGCGGCCGTCAACGGGTTCGCGATCGGCGGCGGCCACGTGCTGCACCTGCTCTGTGACCTGACCATCTCCGCCGACAGCGCCGTCTTCGGGCAGAACGGCCCGAGGGTCGGTTCCTTCGACGCCGGCTTCGGCACCGGCCTGATGGCCCGCGCCATCGGGGAGAAGCGCGCGCGGGAGATCTGGTTCCTCTGCCGGAAGTACTCGCCCGAGCAGGCCGAGGCGTGGGGCCTGGTCAACAAGGTGGTCCCGGCGGCCGACCTGCGGTCCGAGGTCCGCGCCTGGGCGGACGAGATCCTCCGGCTCTCGCCCACCGCGCTGAAGGTCCTCAAACAGTCGTTCAACTCCGACACCGAGCACTTCGCGGGGGTCGGTCAGATGGCGTACTCGTCGCTCAAGCTCTTCGGGGAGTCCGCCGAGGCACAGGAGGGGATCACGGCCTTCAACGAGAAGCGCCAACCGGAGTTCGCCCAGTACCGCACGCACTGAGACGCACCCGGGCCCGGGCGGACGATCCGCCCGGGCCCCTGCTCAGCGGAAGCGTGGAGCGCGCTTCTCCAAGAACGCCGAGATGCCCTCCACCGCCTCACCCTGCTCGAAGAGCTGCTGTATCTGCTCCACCTCGTAGCGGCGTCCCTCGGCGAACGGCCGGTCGAAGGCGGCGTCGACCGCGCGGACGACCGCCGCGACCGCCGGTCGGGAGACGGCCCTGAGCCGCCCGGCGAGTTCCAGCGCCGCGGTCAGGGCCGCGCCGGCGGGGACCACCCGGTCCACCAGGCCGATCGCGCCTGCTTCGGCCGCATCGATCTTCCGTCCGGTGGCCATGAGATCGATCGCCCTCCCACGGCCCACCAGACGCGGGAGCCGCTGCGTCCCGGCGGCCCCGGGGATCAGCCCGAGCGTCACCTCCGGGAGCCCGAACACCGCATCGGCTCCGGCGACCCGCATCGTTGCGGCCATCGCAAGCTCGAGGCCGCCGCCCAGCGCGACCCCCTCGACCGCGGCGATGCCGACCAGATCCGCGTCGGCGAGTCGTTCCACGACGAACCGGAGCTGGTCGCCGTAGGCGGTGAAGGACTCGGCGTCCAGCGTGCGCATGTGTCCGATGTCGGCGCCGGCGCCGAAGAAGCCGGGGATCGCCGACGTCAGGACGAGCACCCGGGTGCCGCGACGCTGGGCCTCGTCGAGCACCGCGTGCAGACCGTCGATGATCGGTGGCCCCAGCGCGTTCGCCGGGCGCCGGGCGATCGTCGCGACCAACACGTCCTCGGCTCCTTCGGTCCAGCTCACCACGTCGGTCACGGTGGGTTCCTCTCGAGTCATGCGCGCCGGGAAAACGGTCGAACCGGGGCGACCGTCTCCGCCTCCAGCTCGGCGAGGGGGACCACGGCGTTGACGAGCCCCATCCGCAAGGCCTCCTCGGCGTCGTACTGCTCGCAGGGCAGCCAGAACTCCTTGGCCCGCTTCTGTCCGATCTGCTGGGCGAGCAGGGCCGCGCCGAACCGCCGTCGAAGGACCCGACCCTCGGGCCGACCTGCCCGAACCGGGCGTTGTCCGCGGCGATGGTCAGGTCACAGACCAGGTGAAGCACGTGACCGCCGCCGATGGAGTACCCGGCGACCATAGCGACGACCGGCTTGGGGAGGCGCCGGATCTGCACCTGCAGATCGGTGACGTGGAACCGGCCGACACCGCCGACCTGATCGGGGTCGGTCAGGTAGCCGGTGTCGCCGCGGACGCGCTGGTCGCCGCCGGAGCAGAACGCGTCGGGCCCCTGCCCGGTCAGCACGATCACCCCGATGCCGCCGCCGCTGTCGTCGTACCGGATGTCGGTGTAGTCGTGGGCGGCGGTCCAGTCGACGGGCAGCCGCTCTCCGGGGAAGCGCACCGGCTCAGGCCATCGTGAGGCCGCCGCTGACCGACAGCGTCTGACCTGTGAGGTAACCGGCGGCATCGGAGGCGAAGAACGCGACGGCCGCGGCGACGTCGGCCGGCGACGCCAGACGCTTCATGGGCACCGCGCGGGTCATGCCACCGAGGACCTTGTCGGAGCCCTGCCCGGAGTTGTCGGCGAACGCGCGCAGCGCGGGGGTGTCCGTGGGCCCGGGGCACACGGTGTTCGCGGTGACGCCCTTCGTCGCGACCTCCCGGGCGAGGGTCTTGGTGAAGGCGATCGTGCCGCCCTTCGCCCCCGAGTACACGGCCTCCAGGGACGAGCCGACCCGGCCCGCGTCCGACCCGACGTTGACGATCCGCCCGAAACCGCGCTCGACCATGCCGGGTACGACCGCGTGGCAGACCCGCAGCATGCCCTTGAAGTTGATGTCCAGGATGCGGTCCCAGAACGGCTCGGTGGTGTCGACGAAGTTCATGAAGTCGTCCCACCCGGCGTTGTTCACGGCGACCTCGATCGGCCCCAGCTCCTCGGTGACCGTCGTGACGGCCGTGCGGATCTCCTCGGTGGAGGTGACGTCGGCGCGAACGGCGAGCGCGGTGCCGCCCGCCTCGGTGATCGTCGCGGCGGTGGCCTGCGCCGCCTCCAGGTTCAGGTCGGCGACCGCGACCCGGAATCCCTGCCCGCCGAGGGTGGTCGCGATGCCCTGGCCGATCCCCTGGGCTCCGCCGGTCACGAACGCGGTGCGGTTGCTCATCTGTCCTTCTCTCCGTGCGGGGCCCGGGTGCTCGGGCCGTGGTCAGGTGCCGGTCGGCGGACGGCCCGGCACGTGCCGGGCGGTCCGCACGGAATCGATCATCCGGACCTCGTATTCGGTCGGGATGAGCTCCGGTTCGTTGCGGAAGCCGTCGCGCGTCCGATCGCGTGGACCGTCACGGACACGGGCAGGCCCATGCGTCCTCCTCGTCGGTGCGCAGCAGTGCGTCCCGGTGTCCGGGCGCGGCGACGGCGGCGAGCCGTGCGGGCCGCCGGGCCGACGGGGCCCCGCGCAGCCAGGCCACGCCGTGTTCGGTGACGACCACGTCGACGTCGGGGCGTCCGGTGGTCACCGGGCCGTCCAGCCGGTGGACGATCGTCGAGGTGCCGCCCGCGGTCGTCGACCGCAGGGCGATGATCGACAGGCCCCCGGACCGGGCCGCGGCCCCGGAGAAGTCGGCCTGACCGCCGATGCCCCCGATGTGACGGCCACCGGTGCTCTCGGCGCCGACCTGTCCCTGCAGGTCGACCTGCAGTGCCGAGTTGACCGAGACGAGCCGCCGGAACCGGGCGAGCACGCCCGGCGCGTGGGTGTAGCTCGCCGGCCGGAAGGACACCGGCAGCTCCGGGATGCGGTCGTAGAGCTCTCGGCTCCCGACGGCCGTTCCGGCCACCACCCGACCGGGGTCGATCTCCTTGCGTGCCCCGGTGAGCACCCCGGACTCGAGTAGCGGAAGTACGCCGTCGCCGATCATGCCGGAGTGCAGACCGAGATCGCGGTGACCGGTGAGCTCCTGCAGCACCGCTCCCGGCAGCGAGCCGACACCGAGCTGCAGGGTGTCCCCGTCGGAGACGAGCTCGGCCACGCGCCGGGCGATGGCCCGGTCGACCGGGTCGGGTGCGCGGTCGGGGGCCTGGGGCAACGGCCGGTCGGTCTCGACCGTCGCGTCGAAGCGGGCGAGCGGGATGCCCGGCGCGTCCGCGGCGGGCATCCGGGTGTTGATCTCTCCGATCAGGATGCCGCTGTGCGGCAAGGCATCGGCCACGTAGTCGACGCCGATGCCGAGCGAGCAGACGCCGTCAGGGCCGGGCGGTGCCACCTGGACCAGCCCGACGTCGACCGGGAGCAGGCGCTCCGCGAACAACGAGGGCAGGGCCGAGTAGTGGGCAGGCACGATGTCGAGCCGCCCGGACCGGTGCGTGGCGCGCAGCTCGCCCATCGCGCCGTAGGAGCACATCCGGATCTGCGGCGGAAGGTCCCGCAGTCGCCGATTGAGGCTGAGACCGCAGAACGCGTGGACGTCGCCGATCTCCGGCGCACGGTCGAGAAGGGCGTCGACCAGCGGTCTGGCCTCGGCCCCGGCCTGGCCCCACCAGACGCCCCGGCCGGGCCGGACGTACGGACGCAGGTCCAGCACGTCAGACCCGCTCGACGAGAGTGGCGGTGCCGAGTCCGCCGCCGCAGCACATGGTCACCAGCCCGAGCTCGGCGTCGCGTCGCTCCAGCTCGGCGACGACGGTCGCCAGCAGGCGCCCACCGGTCGCGCCGACCGGATGGCCGAGTGCGATCGCGCCGCCGTTGACGTTGACCCGGTCCGGAGCCGGTTCCAGCTCGCGCTCCCAGGCGAGTACCACCGAGCTGAACGCCTCGTTCACCTCGAACAGGTCGATGTCGGCGACGGTCAGCCCGTTGCGGTCGAGGATGCGCCGCGTCGCGGGGATGGGGCCGGTCAGCATGATCACCGGGTCGACGCCGACCGTGGTCTGGTCGACGATCCTGGCGCGCGGAACCATGCCGTGTTCCGCGGCGGCGTCACCGGAGGCCAGCAGCACCCCGGCCGCGCCGTCGCAGATCGGTGAGGAGCTGCCTGCGGTGACCCGGCCGTCCTGGGGACGGAACACCGTCGCGAGGCCGGACAGCGTCTCGACGGTCGTCCCGGGGCGGATGGTCTGGTCGCCGCGCAGGATCTCGCCGTCGTGTTCCCAGCGGATCAGTTCCTCGTCGAACCGGCCCGCCGCGACCGCCTCCGCGGCGAGCCGGTGCGACCGGGCCGCGAACGCGTCCATCTCGTCGCGCGAGAGCTCCCAGCGGTCCGCGATCAGCTCCGCGCTCTCGCCCTGTGGCACGAAGTCGTAGCGCTCCCACATCCGGGCCGTCCACGGGTCGCCGTACAGCTCGGAGATCGCCGCCGGGGAGTTCATCGGGACGTGACCCATGTGCTCGACGCCCGCGGCGATCACGACATCGTGCACCCCCGATGCGACCAGCGACGCGGCCATCTCGCCCGCCGTCTGTGCGGAGCCGCAGCGCCGGTCCAGGACGACGGCGGGCACCTCGGGTGGGTATCCCTCCTGCAGCCAGGCGTTACGCCCGATGTTGCGCGACTGCTCGCCGAACGGCGCGGTACAGCCGACGACGACGTCCTCGACCACGCCGGGGGCGATCGTCGCGCGTCGGAGCAGGTCCCGGTAGACGGCCCCGAGCAGGTCGTTGGGGTGCACGTCGCGGTGCCAGCCCTTCTCCGGGTGCGACCGCCCGAAGGGGGTCCGGGCCCCCGCGACGACGAACACGTCCCGGCCGGTGAAGGGTCCGCTCCGGCGCGCCATCAGATGACCGTCCCGCCATCGACCGGGAGGACCTGGCCGGTGATGTAGGACGCGGCGGGCGAGGCCAGGAACACGAAGCTCGCGGCGATCTCCTCCGGGTGCGCCCATCGGCCGAGCGGGATGCGCTCCAGCGTCCTGGCCGCGAGCTTCTCGTTGTTCCGGATGTTCTCCGTCATCGCGGTCGCCGCCAGTGGCGCGATCGCGTTCACCGTGACCCGGGTCCGGGCCAGTTCCCTGGCCAGCGACTTCGTCAGCCCGACGACGCCGGCCTTCGCCGCGCCGTAGTTCGCCTGGCCGATGGTGCCGACGAGTCCGGCGGCCGAGGTGACGTTGAGGATCCGCCCGCTGCCGTCGTCGGGCAGGAATCCCAGCGCGGCCTGTGAGCAGGTGAACGTGCCTCCGACGTGGATGTCGACGATGCGGCGGAAGTCCTCATCGGACAGGTTCCCGAACATTGCGGGAGCGATCGCCCCGGCGTTGTTCACCAGGATGTGCAGCGGGCCGCCGCCGAGCGCCGCCGCCGCGGCGACGGCGGCATCGGCGGCGGGGCGGTCCCGGACGTCGAGGGCGGCAGCGTCGGCGTTCCCGCCCTGACCGGCGATCCGGCAGGCGACGGCGGTGGCCGCGTCCGGGTCCACGTCGGTCACGAGCACCGCGGCGCCCGCCGCGGCGAAGGCCGTGGCGACCGCGGCGCCGATGCCGCAGCCCGCCCCGGTCACGAGGGCGGCTCGTCCGTCGAGGGAGAAACTCTCGAGCGCGGGCATCAGTAGCTCCTGGGGAGGCCCAGCACGTGCGAGCCGAGGTAGTTGAGCACCATCTCCTGGGACAGCGGAGCGATCTTCAGCAGCCGTGCCTCCCGGAAGTAGCGAGCGACGTGGTACTCCTCCGAGTAGCCCATCCCGCCATGGGTCTGGAGGGCCCGGTCCGCGGCCTCGAAGCCCGCGTCCGCGCACAGGTACTTGGCCGTGTTCGCCTCGCGTCCACTCGGCATGCCCCGGTCGTAGAGCCAGGTCGCCTTGCGCAGGGCCAGCTCGGCGGCGTCGAGCCGGGCCAGCGAGTCCGCCAGCGGGAACTGCAGGCCCTGGTTCATCCCGATCGGGCGACCGAACACCTCCCGCTCGTTGGCGTACCGAACGGCCCGGTCCAGTGCGACCCGGCCCAGCCCGAGCGCCTCGGCGGCGACCAGCATCCGTTCCGGATTGAGCCCGTCGAGGATGTAGGTGAAGCCCTTGCCCTCCTCGCCGACACGGTCCTCGGCCGGGATCATGAGGTCGTCGATGAACAGCTCGTTCGAGGTCACCGCGTTGCGGCCCATCTTGGGGATGGGGCGGATGTCGACCCGGTCACGGTCCAGATCGGTCAGGAACAGCGTCATGCCGTCGGTCTTGCGGTCGACCTCCTGCAGCTTCTGCGTGCGGGCCAGCAGGAGCACCTTCTCCGACTCGGCCGCCTTCGAGATCCACACCTTCCGGCCGTTCACCCGGTAGTGGTCGCCCTCGCGCGTCGCGAACGTGGTGATCCTCGTCGTGTCCAGGCCGGCGCCCGGCTCGGTCACGCCGAAGCAGACGTGCAGTGAGCCGTCGACGATCCGGGGTAGCGTCCGCCGTTTCAGCTCCGCGGAGCCGTGTTTGATCACCGGGTGCATCCCGAAGATCGACAGGTGGATCGCGCTGGCCGCGTTCATCCCGCCGCCGGAGCGGACCACCTCTTCGATCAGCAGCGCCGCTTCGGAGATCCCGAAGCCGTGTCCGCCGTAGGCCTCGGGCGTGGTGATCCCCAGCCAGCCGCCGGAGGCGAGGGCGTCGTAGAACTCCGACGGGAACACCTTGTCCCGGTCGTGCTCCATCCAGTAGTCGTCGCCGAACTTCCCGGCCAGGTCCGCCACGGCGGCCCGGATGATCGCCTGATCCTCACTGAGCTCGAAATCCACGCCTCACCTCTCGGCCGCGTCCTATATTGGACCGACTATAACAAAGGACTGACCAATAGATGCGTCGTGGTCGCAGAGCGGCCTCACCCGCGGCCCGGGGTGAGTGCCAGCAGGTCGGCGAGACGGTCGTTCCACGCCTCGGGCGAACCGAACAGCTCGGCGTCGAGCAGCGCTCGCTTGTAGAAGAACTGCAGGTCGTGCTCCCACGTGTAGCCGATCGCCCCGTGCAGGGTCAGCGCGGTGTCCGCTGCCGCGACGGCGGCCCCGCAGACCTGCGCCTTCGCCGCCGCGGCGAGCGTCGCGGCGTCGGCTCGCCCCTCCTGCACCGCCGCCGCCGCCGGGTAGACGATCGACCGGGAGGACTCGACCGTGACCAGCATGTCCGCAGCGGCGTGCTTGACCGCCTGGAACGAGCCGACCGGTACGCCGAACTGGACGCGCTGACCGACGTAGGCCACGGTGTCGGCGAGCATGCGGACCACGCAGCCGAGCGCGTCGGCCGCGACCAGGACCGCGGCGCGGGAGGCCATCGCGGCCAGGCCGCTCGTGCCGTCCAGCGGGACGGGCGCTCCCGTCGCGCCCTCCAGGTGTACGTCGGCCACCGCCCGGGACCGGTCGGTCAGGACGCGGGGGTGGCGCCGCACCCCGGGCTGGGCGGCGTCGACGAGGTGCAGGACGGGATCGTCGTCGCCGACCGGCACGACGAGGGTGTGTGCGGCGTCCGCGGCGAGCACGGTCTCGACGACACCGGTCAGCCGGCCCGCGGGGTCGATCCGGATCCCGGTCGGGGCGCCAGGGAGCGAGCCCGCCGGGCTGGCGAGGGTGATCCCCGGGCCGTCGGCGAGGGCCTTCCCGTTCGCTCCGGGATCGGCGAGGACGGCGGGGATCGCGACCGCCGAGGCGAGCCAGCCGGACGCAGGCGCGGCGTGCCGTCCCATTTCCTCGGCCGCGACGGCCAGCTCCACGAGCCCGCCACCCTCGCCGCCGATCTCCTCCGGGGAGCCGACGCCGAACCACCCGTCCTGGTGGAGGCGATGCTCGAACCCGGCCCGGTCACCGTTCTCCAGCCATCGCCGGAGGGCATCCGGTGGGCAGGCCTGTTCCAGCCAGTCCGCGAGCACCGATCGGAACGCGGCCTGCTCGGGCGAGAGTCCCCAACGCATGACGTACTCCCTGTTCAGCGTGCGAACCCGCACGCGCGCCGTGTACTTTAGGTCAGACCTTTAGACATGAGGAGGAGTTCGTGGCAGACGCCGTGCGGTCGACGATTCGGCTCGAGCCCATGTCCGTGCCCAAGGCATCCGATGTGCTCGCCACCGAGCTGCGCGAGCGCATCCTGTCCGGTGAGTTCGCCGAGGGCACCCCACTGCCGCCGGAGCGGGAGCTGGTGACCCAGACCCGGATGAGCCGCACCACCGTCCGCGAGGCGTTGCGCATCCTGGAGGTGCAGGGGCTGATCCGGATCCGTGCCGGTCGGGCCGGTGGGGCGTTCGTCCAGCAGCCGGACGAGGAGTCCGTTGCGAGCTCGGTGGAGATGCTCATCCGCGGCCGCCGGCTCCGCCTCGCCTCGGTCCACCAGACGCGTGAGGCCATCGAACCCACCTGTGCCCGGCTGGCGGCCCTGCAGCGCAGTGACGCCGACCTGCGGGCGATCGAGGCGGCCAACGACGCGGTGAGCAACAGCGACGACCTCGAGAGCTTCCTGCGGGCGAACGTCGACTGGCACGTCGCCGTCGCCGCAGCAGGCCGGAACGAGATCCTGACCGGCATGATGATGGCGCTCTCCCGGGCCATCTACACGGCCACCAAGACCGACGGATTCGTCAACGACGAAGTCAGGTCGATCGCGGTGCGCGCGCACCGCTCGGTGACCAGGGCGATCCGGGAACGCGACCCGGACGCGGCGGAGCGGCGCATGGCCCGGCACGTGCACTCCTACGCGACCGCGGCGCTGGAGGTCGAGGACCGGACGACGGTGACCCTGTCCGAGGGTGAGTGAGTCCCCGACGGCACCCGGCACCGTGCGCCGATGCTCGGTGCCGGTCACTTCGGTCCGCTGAGGATGATCCGGTGCGCGACGCGGCGGGCCGGGGGCGAGGCGCACGGTGGGATGCGCGAGGCGCCCATGGTCAGCTCCTCGGGAGGCCGAGCAGACGCTCGGCGACGATGTTGCGCTGGATGAAGGTCGAGCCGCCCGCGATGGCGGTCCCACGGGCCTGGTAGGCGAGCCGCTGCCAGCGGGCCTGCTCCGGGGACTGGGTCTCGGGCGCGAGCTGGCCCCCGAGCGGGGACAGGGACTGCCGGAAGTCCGCGAGGTCCTCGACGAGCGGACAGAAGTACAGCTTGCCGATCGAGGTGACCGGGCCGGGAGCGGCTCCCGCGGCGGCGTCGGTGAGCGCGCGCTGCCCGATGGCGTGGTGCACGAGCGCCCGGCCGTACAGGTCGGCGACGGTGCGGCGCACCCTCGGGTCCGCGCCGAGCGGCTGGCCGTCGGAGCCGGTCATCCCGCGGATGTCGGCGATGATGTCGTCCATGGCGCGCCGGGTGTTCACCCGCCCGGTCGCGATGCCGACGCGCTCGAAGCCGAGCGTCGACATCGCGACCTTCCATCCGCCGTGGATCTCGCCGAGTACCAGCTCGTCGGGGACGAACACCTCGTCCAGGAAGACCTCGTTGAACTCGGCCTCGCCGAGCATGTGGGCCAGTGGGCGAACCGTGATCCCCGGGCTGTCCATCGGCAGCAGGAAGTAGCTGATGCCCCTGTGCCGGGGCAGGTCCGTGCCGCCGGTCCGGGCCAGCAGGATCGCGTTGCTCGCGAGCTGAGCACGGCTGGTCCAGATCTTCTGCCCGGTGATCTGCCATCCGCCGCTCACCCGCACCGCCCGGGTGCGCAGCGATGCCAGATCGGAGCCGCTCTCGGGCTCCGAGAACAGCTGGCACCAGATCTCGGCGCCGGTGAGGATCGGGCGGAGGAAGCGTTGCTTCTGCGCGCCGGTGCCGAACGTGACGATCGTCGGTCCGGCGAAGTCCTCGCCGACGGTGTTCAGCCGTTCGGGCGCGCCCGCCCGGCCGGCCTCGTCCAGGAAGATCGACCTGGTCGTCGCGTCGACACCCTGGCCGCCGTGTTCCTGCGGCCAGGAGAGCCCGGCGTAGCCGCTCTCGTAGAGCATCCGCTGCCAGCGCTGCCAGAACGGCAGCCGGTCGACCAGCTCGACCGGCTCGGGCCACGGGAGCGTCGGCAGTGCCTCCTCGAGCCATGACCTGGCGCGCTCGCGGAACGCCGCCTCGTCCGCGGAGTCGGCGAGATCCATGAACCCTCCTTCACGACATGGACATACCATTCTATTGGTTATGCCAAAGTTTGCCGAGTTTGGCGCCGGTGGCCTGTGCTGCACCCGGCGGGCAGGGCCTCAGCCCTGCGCTGGCGGGCCGAGATAGATGGTCTTCACGGTCCGGTAGCTGTTCAGCGCCTCCGGGCCGAGCTCCCGCCCGATGCCGCTCGCCTTCACTCCGCCGAACGGGGCGACCGGGTCGTTCACGTAGTGGTTGATGCCGATCGACCCGGTCCGCACCCGTCGGGCGACGGCCTCCCCGCGGTCCGGGTCCCGCGTCCACACCGACCCGCCGAGGCCGTAGTCCGAGTCGTTGGCGATCGCGACGGCCTCGTCCTCGCCGGAGTAGGGGATCACCGACAGCACCGGGCCGAAGATCTCCTCCTGCGCGATCGTGTGCCCGTTGTCGACGTCGGCGAACACAGTGGGCTGGAGGAACCAGCCCTGCTCGTGCCCCTCCGGCCGCCCACCGCCGACCGTCAACCGGGCACCTTCCGCCCGCCCCTTGGCGATGTAGGCCTCGACCCGGTCGCGCTGGCGCTCGGACACCAGTGGGCCGATCTGGGTGCCCTCGGCGAGCGGATCGCCGATCACCAGCGCCCCGGCCAGGCCGGAGACGGTGTCGACGACCTCGTCGTAGCGGGAACGCGGGGCGAGCACCCGGGTGCCGAGCCAGCAGATCTGCCCGCTGTTGAGCAGGGTGGAGGCGAAGAAGCTCTCGATCGTCGACGCCAGGTCGGCGTCGTCGAGCACGATCGCGGCCGACTTGCCGCCGAGCTCGAGCGTCACCGGGCGGAGCAGGCGACCGCAGGTCTCGGCGATCGCCCGGCCGGCGGCCGTCGAGCCCGTGAACGACACCTTGTCGACCTCGGGGTGGGAGACGAGATGCGCGCCGACCTCCCGGCCTCCCGGCACGATGTTCAGTACCCCGGCGGGGAGCCGGGCCTCCTCGGCGGCCTCGGCCATGAGCATGGCGTCGAGCACCGTCTCCGGAGCGGGCTTGAGCACCACCGTGCAGCCGGCCGCGAGCGCGGGGGCGATCTTGAGGAACGTGATGCCCTGCGGCACGTTCCACGGGACGATCGCCCCGACCACGCCGAGCGGCTCGCCGATCACCCGTGCCCGGCCGCCGAGCATGCCGTCCCGGGTCTCGTCGGCAGGAGCATCCGCCGCGAGGCCGGCGTAGTAGCGCAGCAGCATCGCCGGGAAGCCACCCTCGAACTGCATGGCGACCGGGAGGGGCATGCCGTTCTGGGCGCTCACCCGGGTGGCGGTCTGCTCGGCACGCTGCTCGAGCGCCGCCGCGAACCGCTCCAGCGCCTCCCGGCGCTCCTGCGGTGACCAGTGCGCCCAGCCATGGGGATCGTCGAACGCGCCGCGTGCCGCGCCGACTGCGCTGTCGACATCGGACTCGGTCGCCTCGGGAACGCTGCCGAGCCGATCTCCGGTGGCAGCGGCGCGCACCTCGAGCGTCCCGGAGCCGGCCGGGGCGGCCCAGCGCCCGTCGACGAAGAAGGACGAGTAGTCGGTCGTCCCGTTCAGTACGGTCATGGTTCTCCACATCTCATCGGTGAATGGGGCGCGGGCTCAGCCGTTGCCCTCTGGCACGCAGACCCGGAGGCCCTCGCACTGCTCGGTGACGACGAGCTGGCAGGACAGGCGGGAGCGCCGGTCGGCGCCGTCGAGGAACTCGAGCAGGTCGGTCTCCTCGTCGCCCGGTTCCCCGAGCAGGTCGGCGAACTCGTCGTCGACGTGGACGTGGCAGGTGGCGCACGAACAGCTGCCGCCACACTCGGCCACGATCCCGGGAAGGTTGTTGCGCACCGACCCGTCCATCACGCTCTGGCCGACCGGGACGTCGACGACGTGGACCGAGCCGTCGGGGACGGTGTAGATGACCTGGGGAATAGCAGGCTCCTCGAATCGGGGCGGGTGCTCGTGAGCCACCCGCGGTCGGTGGATCCGCGGACGAGCCGGGGTCTCAGCGGCGGGCCTCGCGAAGCGGCACGGACGTGTCCGTGAGCTGTTCGCGATCGACGCGCGTCCTCCCGGCGATCCAGGTGCGGCCCGCCATGAACTCGGCACCCGAGTTGACGGTCTCGACCGTCGTGACGACGTCGCCGTCGAGGTGGAAGACGGCAAACCGGCCGGCCGCGGGATCGCCGCGGACGGCGACGGTGGTGCCGTCCCGCCGCACCCCGGCGATCTTCAGCTTGAGATCGAACTGGTCGGACCAGAACCACGGCGTCTCGGGTGCGGGTGCGGGGTCGCCGAGGATCGCGGCGGCGGCCTGCTTGGCCTGCTCGGTCGCTCCCGGGATGCTCTCCAGTCGGTGCGGCCCGTCGAGCCCGCACACCGGCCGGTAGGTGACGTCGCCGATCGCGAACACGTCCGGGTCGCTGGTCCGGGCGGCCCCGTCGACCAGCACGCCGCGGCCGGCCGGCCCGGCGCGCAGACCGGCCGCCAACCCCAGCTCGTCCCGCGGCCGGGCACCGATCCCGACGAGGACCGCGTCGCAGTCGACCTGCGTCCCGTCGTCGAGGACCGCCCGCCGTACCTGTCCGTGGATCCCCTCGAATCCGGCCACGTGAGCTCCGGTCCGGATGGTCGTGCCGTGCCTGGCGTGCCGGTCGGCGACGACGGCGGCGAGCTCGGGGCCCGCCACCCTGGCCAGCACGCGCTGCTGCTGTTCGAGTACGACGGTCCCGGCGCCCGCGGCAGTCGCCACGGAGGCGGCCTCGAGACCGATGAACCCACCGCCCACGACGAGGAGCCGGCGGTGCTCGGCCACCCACTTCCGCAGCTCGCGGGCGTCGGCGAGGGACCCGAGGGTTGCGATGCCACCG
This sequence comes from Pseudonocardia endophytica, assembly GCF_004339565.1. Taxonomy (GTDB): domain Bacteria; phylum Actinomycetota; class Actinomycetes; order Mycobacteriales; family Pseudonocardiaceae; genus Pseudonocardia; species Pseudonocardia endophytica. The sequence goes on along the minus strand of NZ_SMFZ01000001.1, from coordinate 2,413,541 downwards.
AGATCGGAGCCCGGGACCGTGAGCCTGCGCGGCACCGACCCGGTCGCCAGCACGAGCACGTCGTAACCCAGCCGTTCCCCTGATCGCAGCGTGACCGTGTGGCCGGCGCGGTCGATGCCGACGACCCGCTCCCCGAGCCGGAGCGCGACGGCCTGGTCCCGGTAGAACGCCGCCGGGCGGATCCACTGCGCAAGCTCGCCGTCGGTGAACCGCTTCGACAACGGAGGCCGCTGGTAGGGGTACTCCGGTTCCTCACCGACGACGATGAGCTCCCCGGCATGGCCGGCCTGTCGGAGCATGCCGACGAGCGAGGACGCGCCGTGTCCCGCACCGACGACGACGACCCGGTCGGACGACCGGGAAGCAGGCCCGGGCATGAGGACTCCAGCAGGTCGGAGGGCCGACGTCGGCGGCGTGCCGGACGTCGGTCGGGGAGGGACATCATCGGGTCCGGTCGGAGCGGGCCACATCGTCCGCTGGGAGAACGTTCGTCATCCCGGGTAATGGTTCGGTATGATCGTTGGACGTTAAGTTTGGTCGACTGATATCTGCGCTCGGGCGACGTCACGACGTCGGTGCGCAGCCCGCGAAAGCAGCTCTCAACGAGGAGACCTGATGTCGTCGCCGTCCCCGCGAACGATTCCCCGAGTGCCTCGCGGCCTGTCCGCTGAACTCGACGACGGCGATGTCGTCCGGCGTCTGCGCGACGTGTTCGAACTCGTCACCTCGCTGACGGGGTGGACCGGCGCGCCCGGCCGCGCGGACCTGGTCACCCGCCGGCTTGCCGAGGGTGCACTCGACGGAGCCCGGGATGCGGTCGTCGCCGCGATCGCCGCCGCGGACGGCTCCGAGGCGGACCGAGGGCGGCTGTCGGTGCTCCTGGTGCAGATCTGCGAGGTGCGGAGCGCGGTGCGCGAGGCTGCGCTCAGCAGGCGGGCGGTCGCGCTCGCGTCGGCCCGCGGAGTGTTTGAGCGCCTCCGTCCGCTGTCGACGGTGACCTCGCTGATGGAGCGCGCGCCTGCGGAGCTCGGGCGGGTGGGCTTCGAGCGTTGCCTCCTGTCCAAGGTCGACCGGGGCCGGTGGATCGCCCGGGCCGCCCATGTCCGGGACGACCCCCGGCTGGCCGAGGCCATCCGGGAGGCCGGGAGCCGTCACCCGAGGCAGATCGACCGGCAGCTGGTCGAGGCGGAGCTGGTCCGTACCCGGAAACCGATCCTGGTGGCCGACGCCCAGGACCACCCGCGGGTGCACCGCGAGCTCGTGAGCACCAGCGGGTCGCTGGCCTACGTCGCCGCTCCACTCGTCGCGGGGAGCAGCGTCATCGGGTTCGTGCACGGCGACACCGGCGTGGGCAACGTGGTGGACGAGTTCGACCGGGAGCTCATCGGGGTACTGGCGGAGGGCATCGGTCTCGCCGTCGAACGGATCGTCCACCGTGAGCGGCTGTTCTCGCTGAAACAGGTCCTCGCCTCGTACACCGGGTCGGTGCTCGACATGGTGGAGGAGATGACGGATGGCGCGCCGACGTTCGACGAACCGCCCGTGACGGCACCAGTGGGTGTTTCGCAGCCGCGGTCGGAACGACCCGCGCGCAACCCGGAGGTCGCCCGGCTGCTGACTCCGCGGGAGCTGGAGGTGATGGACCTGATCGCGGCCGGTGACACCAACAGCCGGATCGCCGCACGGCTCTTCGTCACCGAGGCGACCGTCAAGGCCCACGTCAAGCACATCTTCCGCAAGTTGTCCGCGGCGAACCGCGCGGAAGCCGTCAGCCGCTACTACCGGTAACCGCGCCGCCGTCGCCGGGCGCGGCCGTCCGGCGACGAGCCCCTCCCGCGGGAGGACACGAATTCTCCCCCGGGGTGAGGTGCGTCTCCTGCCGGGCGGCACACACTCCTTCACGAGCTATCGCGGTCGTGCCCGCGGCGACGTCCGGGGTTTCCGTGATGCGACGGGGCGCGGCGCGGCCGGTCACCCGTCGACGGCGTGGTGGCCGCCACCGCCCGGTGCCGAGGACCGCATCAGGTCACTGACGGAGTGGGGAACCATGCATGGACTGGCCACCTGGCTGCGACGACGGGCGGAACGGGACGTCGGACGCGCGGCACTGACGTTCGCCGAGGAGACCCACACGTACGGCGACCTCCAGTCGATGGTGGAGGCGTTCGCCGACTTCCTCGCCGCGCAGGGGGTACGTGCCGGTGACCGTGTCGCCTACCTCGGGTTCAACCACACCTCCCAGGTCGTCGCGCTGTTTGCCGTGGCGCGCCTCGGGGCGATCTTCGTTCCGCTGAACTTCCGGCTCACCGGCAGGGAGCTCCGCTACGTCGTCGACGACTCGGGAGCGACCCTGCTGATCGCCGACGGCGAGCACGTCTCCGAGATCGACGGCATCCGGGACGAACTCGCGGTCACGGTTCACATCACCCTCGGCGAGGAACGGGCGGGCTGGACCCGGTACGACCTCGACTCGGCCGACCGTGCCCCTCGGGCCTCCGAGGTGGACGTCGACGTCGACTCGCCCGGGGTCATCCTCTACACGTCCGGGACCACCGGTCACCCGAAGGGTGCGGTCCTGACCCACCGGAACCTGTTCACGAACAACGTCAACTGGATGCTGTCATGCAACTACCACCGCGGCCACACGGGCCTCACGTCCGCTCCGCTGTTCCACTCCGGCGGGCTCTGCGTGATGGTGCTGCCGCTGCTGATGGCCGGTGGGCACGTCATCCTCCACCAGAGTTTCGATCCCGACGCCACGATCGAGACCGTCACCAAGCGCCAGGTCAGCACGATGTTCCTGGTGCCGACGATGATGCTGTACCTGACCCGGTCACCCCGGTTCGCCGAGGCCGACCTGTCCTCGCTCGAGTTCGTCGTCGCCGGTGCGGCGCCCGTGCCGGAGTCGCTGCTGCGTGTCTTCGGCGAGCACGGCGTCGCGGTCAGCCAGTGCTGGGGGCTCACCGAGACGGCCACCGGTGCCACGTTCCTGTCCTCGGAACGGGCACTGGCGAAGGTGGGATCGTGCGGAACCTCCGGGGTCCTGAACGAGGTGAAGCTGATCGGGGTCGCCGACGGCGAGGATGTGACCGGCCCGCACGTCGCGGGAGAGCTGTGCGTGCGCGGGGACACGGTCACCCCGGGGTACTGGAACCTGCCGGAGGCCACCGCAGACGCCGCGATTCCCGGCGGCTGGTTCCGTACCGGGGACGTCGCCTACCGGGACGAGGAGGGCTTCTACTTCATCTGCGACCGCCTGAAGGACATGATCATCACCGGGGGTGAGAACGTATACCCCGCCGAGGTCGAGAACGCCGTCCACCAACACGGTGATGTCGCCGACGTCGCGGTGATCGGTGCTCCCGACGAGGAGTGGGGGGAACGGGTAGTCGCAGTGGTCGTGCCCGTCGCGGGTGCGACGGTCGACCTCGACGGGTTGCGCGCGTTCCTCGACGGCAGGCTGGCGCGGTACAAGCTGCCCCGGGAGGTGCGCGTCGTGGCGGAGCTGCCCCGGAACACGACCGGAAAAATCCTGAAGCACGTCCTTCGCGGGTAGTCGGTTCGGAGAACGTGGAACGGGCGAATCTGGCTGTCAATCCGCGTTCTCATCGGAACCGTAATCCGTCCGCCGACGAGTGGTGCAGGTGTACCTGTACCACTCGTCGGCATGCCCTGAAATAGCTTATAACGGTACGATATACGCACCTATCCGACCTCTAGAATGGTATGGCCAAATCCTGTGATGGCGGCTATAGTCCATGTGCATGACCACTGAACTTGCACCTGTCACCCGTCTTCAGGACATCCAGCCGGAATGGTTGACCGCAGTTCTTCGGGGATCGGGTGACCTCGCTGAGGGTAACGTCGTGGAAATGTTCCACGAACCGTGCGGCACCGGCCAGCTCGCGGATTCCTACCGGTTCACCCTGACCTATGACCCGCCGAACGCCGGACCGGCCACGATCATCGGCAAGTTCCCCTCCGAGGATCCGGCGAGCCTGCAACTCGGTATCGACGCCGGATTCTACGAATGCGAGATCCGCTTCTACCGGGACGTGGCGCACACCGTCGATGTCGCGACGCCGCGGTCGATCCACGCCCAGCGCGACGAGAGCGGGGCCTTCAACCTCTTCCTGGAGGACATGGCTCCGGCTCGCAGCGTCGACCAGATCGGTGGCTGCACGATCGAGGAGGCGGCCACCGTGCTGGCGCAGGCCGCCCGCCTGCACGCCGGTTCATGGGGCCAGGCTGAGCTCCTGCGGGCACCGTGGCTGCAGGCCATGGCGAACACGTTCACCCATGTCACCAAGGAGTTCGCCGCCGTATCGGACCACTTCCGGGAGACGTTCTCCGACCTGGTCGACGAGAGCTGCCTCGTGGAGGCGGCCCGGTTCGCCGACTGTGTCGACCCATGGATCCGGATCCTGCAGACCCAGCAGTGCCTGTGGCACTCGGACCTGCGGGTCGACAACATCCTCTTCGACGCGAAGGGGGGTACCGAGCCCGTGACGGTCCTGGACTGGCAGACCGTAGCGGCCGGGGTCGGGGTCACCGACGTGTCGTACTTCCTCGGCCTGAGCCTCACCACCGAGATGCGGCGCGAGCACGAGCGGGATCTCCTCGATCACTACCACCGGGAGCTCGTGGCACACGGGGTCACCGACTACAGCCGTGACCGGTGCTGGGACGACTACCGCGTGCAGAGCGCGCACGGCCTCCAGTGCGGGGTCTTCGCCGCGACCCGGGTCAAGCGGACCGAGCGAGGTGACCAGATGTGGAAGGCGTGGATCGAGCGCGCTGCGGTCCAGACCCGCGACCTGGAGACCTTCGACCTTCTCGGTCGGCGCTGACCGACCCCGGCCCCGGGCGGGCGGCCCGACTCCGGTCCGCCGGGACAGGCCGGCCCACCTCACAGATCCGGCCGGACGAGCGTCCGGTCACCCGACGACAGTGGAAGGACATCGATGTCTGACCCCTCCGACGGCCACGACGGCCTCCGCCGCAGCCACGTCCGCCACGACATCGGCTCGGGGGAACTGGCCCGTGAGTCGTTGCTTTTCATGTTCCAACTCCCCGAACACGGCCTCGGGGTCTCCGTCTACACCTGGGTGAAGGGCAGCGGGAACGCCGGCTACGCCATCTTCTTCTATGGTGGCCGCCCGGACGGGTCGACGCTGCTCGAGCACACCGACGGGATCGCCGTCGGTGACGACGTCGGCTTCGACCGCTGGAAGCTGGGCAAGCTCGACCTGTCGCTGTCCCCGGCCTCCGACACAGCGACGATCTCGGTGACCGGTTCGGAGTGCGCCGTCGAGTTCACGTTCGAGGGCAGGCACGCCCCCTACTTCTACTCGAGCTCTCCTGGCGGCTGCCCGCAGTTCTTCGCCACCGACAGGGTCGAGCAGAGCGGGCGGGTTCGTGGCCGCCTGACCTGCGGCGACCGGGTCATCGACTTCGACACGCAGGGTCATCACGACCACTCATGGGGCACCCGTGACTGGGCCGGGATCCAGCACTACAAGTGGTTCGAGGCGACGACGCCGACGGCGGCCGTCCACGTGCTGGACATCGCAGGCTTCGGAGAGCACCACGTCGCCGGATACGTCCTGAAGGATTCCGAGATCGCGGAAGTGCGCCGGGTGTCGTGGGACGTCGACTACGGAGCCGACTTCGTCCACGAGAAGGTCCGCCTGACGGCGGTCGACGCGCTCGACCGGGAGACGGTCGTCGACGGCACCGCGTTCGCGAAGTTCCCGTTCCCGGTGGACACCCACACCACGCTCCTCGACTCCGTCCTCGAGGTGTCGATCGAGAGAGAATCCGGCGGCGGGTTCGCGGACTGGTGCTGGCCACAGGTGTATCTCGATCACATCCGCTCACGCTGATCCAGCTGATCCCCACTGCCCGGACCACGGTGGAGCTCGATCCGACGGCGAGCAGGACCCGGCGACGGGCGCGGCTGTTCCGCTGGTGGACCGAGCTATGCGTGGTACGCGGTCGATGCCGTCACTCGCTCTCTCATCTGCTCTCCCACGCGCCCGGCAGCGCTGACAACTCGTCGACGGTCCCCGGGAAGCGCCCGGAGACCACGTCGGTGAGGGTCACACCCTCCAGTACGTGGCGGATGCTGGATCGCAGCGCGACCCACACCTGCGGGAGGTGGGCGGCCTCGCCCGCATAGCCGACGTCCTGTGCGGGCAGACCGTGCACGGTGGCGAGGGGCCCGTCGACCGAGCGGATGACGTCGGCGAGTGAGATCGTGCGGCCCGGCCTGCTCAGCCAGTACCCGCCGTCCACGCCGCGCTGGCTGCGCACCAGTCCGGCCCGGCGGAGCTGGCCGAGGATCCCCTCCAGGTACTTCTCCGGCATGCCCTGGCGGCGCGCGATCTCGGCACAGCTCACCGGGTCACCCTCGGTGGTCACGAGGACGAGGGCGGCCCTGATCGCGTAGTCCGCCTTCGTCGAGATCCGCACCCGGTCGATCCTGCCAGGTCGGGTCTGCGACGAGGCTCAGGACGCAGTCCGCTGGACGAGGCTCGCCAGGTCGTCGATCACCCGCGCTCGCCCGCCGTCCAGGACGCCGAGCTCGGCGCCGTCGGCGTCGAGCACGATGAACAGCGGGTCGTCGCCGCCCGCCCTGGTCCCCACGACGACGTGCAGCCGGACCCGGCTGCTGTTACTGGCCAGGCGGCCGAGCTGGGAGAGCGCGGGGGGCACCGCCTCCGGCTGCACGTGGGCGAGCACGTCGAGCGGGCCGGGCAGGCGGTCGAGGGCCGACCGCTCGGCGTCGGTGAGGTCCCCGCCCCGGCGCCTGCGGCGTCCGGGGGTGAGGCGGAGATAGTCCTCGAAGGACAGCGACTCGCGGATGGCGCGGTCGTGCGGGGCGTGCGGCGTGGGGCGGACGGCAGAGACGTGCGACGACGGCATGACGGAGACCTCGACCGGGGCCGGGGCGGGCGAGCACGGGGACCGGTCGCCCACCCATCACTGACGGGGGACGGTGACTGTCCTGATCAGTGACAGAGAGCGCTGCAGACGCGTCCGAGGTCGACGCTCCGACGGCGCGTCAGACTCCGGAGGAGTGAGACACGGATGTCGGGCACGTCGCCCATCGTGACACGGCGGGACGACCGGTGACGTGTGGACCGTGTCACGCCCCGGTCAGAAGAACGACGCGTCCGGCGGCAGGGTCCCGTTGAGCGCATGGTCGCCCAGCACGCGCGCCTTGTAGGACGCGGGATTGTGCGAGGCGAGCGTGCGGACGTTGCGCCAGTGCCGGTCCAGGTGCGCCGAGGCCTTCGTGGCACTGGCCCCGCCCGCGTCGAACAGCGCGGTGGCGGTGTCCAGGGCGAGCCCGTCGACGACGATCTTGGTGCGGGCGGCCGCCAGCGACGCCGCGAGATGCAGGTCCGGGTCCGGGTCGTCATCTGCCCAGGCCGCCTCGAGCCTGCGGGCGGCGTCGCGGACGGCGGTGTCCGCGACGTGCGCGGCCGCGCCGATGCGGCCGACGACCTCCTGCAGGGCGGGCTCGTGCCGCGGTTCGGGTGCGACACCGTGGTAGTAGTTCCGTCGCCTGCCGATGACCAGTGCCACGGCGTCCCGCTCCGCCGCCCGGACGATTCCCGCGATCGTCGTGGTCAGCCAGAGCTGCGCATAGGTGGCCTCGTAGGGGCGCCGGTCCGCGGGACCGCCACTGCCCTCACGGGCGCTCGACACCTCGTCCGGGGCCACCGCCACGTCCCGGAACCGGGTGGTGCCCGACCCGGTCAGCCGCTGGCCGATCCCGTCCCAGTCGTCGAGTACCTCGACCCCCGGCCGGTCGCTCGGCACGATCACCGACACCGTGGCGCCGTCCGGCCCCGCCGCGGTCACCGAGATCCACTGGAAGTACAGGTTCCCGGTGCTGTAGATCTTCTCCCCGTCCAGGACCAGGCCGTCCGGTGTGGACCGCAGGGCCGTCGTGAAGCGGGTGCTCCCGGCGGGGGCGGACCCGTTCTCGTTGAACGAGCCGCCGTGCAGCTCGCCGCGCAGGACGCCGGGCAGCCACCGCCGCCTGCGGTCGGACGCGCCGGGGCGGAGCAGGCCCTCCACGAACAGGAAGTGGTTGCGCAGGCTGTGCGCCAGGTTGGGGTCGGCCTGGGCGAGCTCGTGGACCACGCCGAAGAGCTCCGCGACGCCCAGCCCGGCGCCACCGGCCGCCCGGGGCACCCGTGCCGCCCCGAGCCCCAGGTCGCGGAGCCTGCGGACGAACGGCTGCAGCGGCCCGCGGGTGGCGTCGCGCTCGCCCGCACCCTCGGCGAGCTCGGCGAGCAGCTCGCGGTACTCCGCGGAGAGGGGGTCGAACACCGCCGTGGTCGCGGCCCTCGTCGTTGTCGTCATCGGTCCACCAGCTCTCGTGTCGCACGGTAGGAGGAGGTTTCCCCGAGGTGGTCGCGCAGCGTCCGCCCGGCGTAGGAGGTGCGGAACAGGCGACGCCGCTGCAGCTCGGGCACGACGTGGTCGACGAAGGCATCGAGGCCGTCCGGGAGGGAGTCCATGTTCAGGTTGAAGCCGTCGGCGGCGCCGCGCCGGAACCACTCGGCCATCTCGTCGGCGACCTGCTCCGGCGTGCCGACGAGCACCCGGTGGCCGCCGAGCGGGTTGCGGCGCAACAGCTCCCGCACCGTCAGGCCGTCCCGGCGGGCCTCGGCCACCAGTCCGCGGACGAAGGCGGCCGCGACGACTCCCGGCCCACCTGCCGCGAGGTCGTCGGGCAGCGGCCGGTCGAGGTCGAGCACGCCGGGCGGGATCCCGAGGCGCAGCTCCAGGCGCCCGAGCTCGGCGGTCGCGTCGAGCCGGTCGTCGAGCTCGTCCTTGCGCCTGCGCGCCTCCGCCTCGGTGGACCCGAGCACGGGGAGCAGCCCGGGCAGCACGACGGGGGCGACGTCGCGCCCGTGCCGCCGTGCCCGGTCGGTGAGGTCGGTGCGGAAGCGGACCGCGCCGTCGAGATCGCGCTGCACGGTGAACACCGCGTCGGACAGCCGAGCGGCGACGTCGCGGTACTCGGGGGAGTCTCCGGCCTGGACGATCACCGGCCGGCCCCACGGGCCGAGGGGGACGTTCAGCGGTCCCCTGACCCGGAAGGACCGGCCGCGGTGCCCGATCGGCCGGACGCGGTCGAGGTCGGCGAACACCCCGCGCTCGCGGTCGGCCAGGACGGCGTCCGCGGGGAAGCTGTCCCACAGGGCGACCACGGTCTCGACGAACTCCGCCGCCCGCGCGTAGCGCTCCGGGGGGTCGAGCACCGGCTGGTCGCCGTGGTTGGCGAGCATGGCGGGCGTCTGGCTGGTGACCACGTTCCAGGCCGTCCGGCCGCCGGTCACGTGGGCCAGCGAGGCGAACCGGCGGGCGACCGAGAACGGGTCGCCGACGATCACCGAGGTGGTCGCGACGAACCCGATCCGGCTGGTGGCCGCGGCCATCGCGGGCACGACGACGGTCGGGTCGAGCGCGTGCCACGGTCGCCAGGCCGCCTCCTCGCCGAGCGCGGGGGTGTCGGCGAGGAACACGGCGTCGAACAGGCCGCGTTCGGCGGTCCGCGCGTGCCGCGCGTACTCGGCGGGGTCGAGGAACGCGTGCGGGTCTGGCTGGGTGCGCCACGCGCCGTCGTGGCGCCCCGAGCCCAGCAGGTTCAGGTTGAGGTGCAGGGTGCGGGTCACTTGGCCGACCTCGCGGCGCGCTCGATCGCGGCGTTGTAGCGGTCGTCGAACACCAGGCCGATGTCGACCTGGTTCTTGGTGAACCCGACGCCGTGCAGCCGGTCGATCACCTTCTGCTCGGCCGCGACGGCTTGCGGCGTCACCGGGACCACGCGGACGCCGGCCAGCTTGGCGCGGGTCAGCGCCGTCTTCTCGTCGATCTTGGAGAAGTCCGCGACGAGCTTCGCCGACCGATCCAGGTCGGCGTTCCACCAGGCGTGGAACCGGGTGATCCGTCCGACGAGGTCCTCCAGCGCGGCCGCCGTGGCCGGGTCGTCGAGAACCGCCTTCCGTGCGGTGAGCGCCGTGGTGCCGGGATAGCCGAACTGCTTGCTGGTGGAGATGACCCGTGCGCCATCGGAGATCGCCGCGGCCAGCCCGTCGGCGCTGTTCACGTCCGCGTCGAGCGAGCCGGTGCGCAGCAGCTGCGGGCGGTCCTTGTACGGCACGTCGACGCCCTGGACGTCGTCCGGGGACAGCCCGGCCGAGTCGAGGGCCAGCAGGAACGCGGCGTGGTTGTTGCCGCCCGAATTGAAGCCGACACGCGTGCCGCGCAGGTCCGCGATCGAGTTGACACCCGGCAGGTCCTTCTTGACCGCGACGACCGCTGGCGGGTACTCGTCGGCGAACGCGGGCTCGAGCAACGCGACGGTCTTGAACCGCACGTCCTCGTCGGTCCACGCGGTGGCGGCGTCGGCCTGCGCCTTCTCCGGCGCCGTGGAGCTGAGCCCCCAGACCAGGTCGATGGCGTCGGCGTTGAGGGACTCCATCGCGGGGCCCGCGGCGACCGACACCGACCAGTCGATCGTGTAGGGCGTGTCGGCGAACAGCCCGGACCTCTCGGCGGCTTCGATGGTCTGCTCCTGGAAGGGGCCGACGCGCAGCGTGACGTCGCTGAGGTCGAGGCTGCCGTCCGCGTTGCGGGCCGGTGCGCCGGACCCGCCCCCGGCGGCACACGCCGAGAGCGCGACCGCCAGCAGGGTGAACAGGGCCGCGTACACCCGGGATCGGGGTCGGGTCACGGGGAGACCGCCTCTCGGGAGGGACCGGTGGGGGCCGGTGCGTCGGTGGGGACCGGGTCGGCGGACACGCCGAGCTCGGTGAGGAAGCGACGGCGCAGCTCGTCGCGGTATCCGGCGTCGCCCGCGTCGACGCGGGCCCGGTCGATCGGGAGGTCGACCGCGATCCCGCCGTCGCGCAGGACGGCGACCCGGTCGGCCAGCAGCACGGCCTCCGCGACGTCGTGGGTGACGAGCAGCGTCGCAGGCAGGTGACGGGCGCAGAGCTCGCGCACCAGTCCGTGCATGCGCTGCCGGGTCAGTGCGTCCAGGGCTGCGAACGGCTCGTCGAGCAGGAGCAGCGCGGGTTCCCGGACCAGCGCCCTGGCCAGCGCGACCCGTTGGGCCTCCCCGCCGGACAGGGTGCGGGGCCAGCCCCGTGCGTGGCGCTCGAGCCCGACCTCGCGCAGTGCCTCCACGGCGTGTCGCTCGTCGGCGAGCGGGCCGGGTCGTCCGAGGATCACGTTGCGCCAGACACGTTTCGAGGGGATCAGCCGCGGGTCCTGGAACACCACGGAGCGCGACTCCGGCACCTGGACGTAGCCCTCGTCGGCGCGGTCGAGGTCGGCGAGGATGCGCAGCAGGGTGCTCTTGCCGCTGCCGGACGCACCGATCAGCGCCACGAACTCGCCGCGCCGGATCGTCAGGTCGACGCCGTCGAGCACCGCGCGGTCTCCGAACACCCGCCGCACCCCACGCAGGTCGACGGCCGGTCCGGACCGGGGGTTCGTCCCCTCCTCCCGGGCGGTCATGCGCCGACGTTCTCGACGTGCCATGGCATGAGCACCTTGGCGAGCGCGCGGCTGAGCAGGTCGACCACGATGCCGAGCGCGGCGTAGACGACGATGCCGGCCAGGACGAGGTCGACACGCAGGCTGTTGCGGGCGTCCATCACGATGTAGCCCAGTCCCGACCGCGCGTTGACCTGCTCGGCGGCGACCAGCGCGAGCAGCGACACCCCGAGCGAGTAGCGCACGCCGACCAGCAGGGTAGGCAGGGCCAGCGGCAGCGTGATCTGCCGGACGACCTCGGAGCGGGACAGGCCGAACGTGCGGCCGGCCTCGACCAGCCGCGGGTCCACCCCGCGCACCCCGGCGTAGGTGTTGAAGTAGACGGCGAACGTGCAGGCGGCGGCGATCAGCGCGACCTTGGGCGCCTCCCCGATCCCGAACCAGATCATGAACAGCGGGATGAGCGCCAGGAACGGCACGGTCCGCAACATCTGCACCGTCGAGTCGAGCATCTCCTCGCCGAGCCGGGAGAGCCCGGTCAGCAGGCCGAGCACCAGCCCGGTGACCAGGCCGATCAGGAATCCGACGGCGGCACGCTGCAGGGACGCCGCGATGCTGTCCCGCAGCAGGCCGTCCTGCCACAGCTCCACCAGCGCACGGCCGACCGTGACCGGCGAGTCCAGCACGAGCTGCGGGATCAGCCCGGTCGACGAGCCGGCCTGCCACAGGCCGAGGAGGGCGAGCGGGACGAGGACCCGCAGCCAGCGCCGCCACCGGCCGCTGCGGCGCCCGGTCCGGGCCCTGGCCGGGAGGACGACGCTGCCCGGTGGCGGGGCCGTCGGTGCGAGGACGGTCACGACGCGGTCCGGAACGTGACGACGCCGTCCCGCGCGACCTGGTCGACCGCCTGCCGCCCCCACCGCACGTAGTCGGCGTAGAACGCCCGCCGCGACTCGAGATCGGGATGGTCGGGGTAGAGCCCGTCCGGGCCGGTCAGGTGCTCGCCGGGGGCACCGGTGAGCGACAGGCCCGCATCGCGCCATGCCGCGTTGCCGCCGTCGAGCACGAAGAGGTCGACGCCGGGGGTCCGGTCGTCGAGATCGGCGGCGGCGAGACCCGCGAGCACCCCGTCGCCCGAGGTGAGCACGACCGGGGCGGAGCGCAGCGCGCGCAGGGCGTCGGCGAGCTCGGAGCGCCGGGCGAACCGGGCGCCGTCGGCGTGCTCGGCGCGGTAGGTGTCGGACGGCCCGACGTCGACCAGCACCGCGCCGTCGGCCACCAGCCGCTGCGCCTGCGCCGCGGGCACGAGGCCCGCGCCGCGGTGCGGGTCGCCGAGCGGTGCGGGCCGCGGCTCCGGCCCGTACTCCAGCTCCCGGCCGGCGAACGCGTCGACGAGGATCTCGACGTCGTCCAGGCCGAGCTGGGTCAGCCAGGCGGCCGCCGAGGTCGCGCGAACCCCGTCGCGGCCGTCGACCAGCACGATCCGGGCACGGAACGTGCCGATTTACTCGTCGAGCGTCTGCAGAAGCTGACCGCCCGGCACGGACCGGCTGCCCGGCAGGTGGCCCGCGGCGTACTCGACCGGGTCGCGGACGTCGAGCAGGTAGAGAGTGCGGTCCGGGTCGGTGCGGTAGCCCGCGACCGTGCCGTGGTCGACGGTCCGCACCCCGAACGTGTCCCGGAGTCGGGCGGCCGCCGCGACGGCGGCGTCCAGCCCCGCCGGTGTCGGCGTTCCGAGCTGGGTGCGTGCGCCGCGTGCGGGCTCCAGGCCCGCGAACTCCCATGCGGCCGTCCCGTCCCGCAGGACCCGGACCGGGTTCGGGAGCCCCGCGTTGATCAGGACCTGGGCGCCGAGGATCCCCCGGGTGCGGCCCGCGCAGTTCACGACCACCTGCTGGTCCGGCGAGGTCACCGCCCCGAACACGCGCAGCACGAGCTCGCCGGAGGGGCAGGACACGGCGCCGGGGATGGAGACCCGGGTGAACTCGTCGAGCGTCCGGCTGTCCACGACGAGGACGTCCGGGTCGGCCTCGAGCAGCTCTGCGAGCTCGGTCGCCTCGATCTGCGGGGGCTCGTAGGTGTCCTGGACGAACTCGCCGAACGCCTTGAACAGCGAGCTCGCGCCGGTGATCAGCTCGAACCCGGCGGCGCGCCAGCCGTCGACACCACCCTCCAGGCTGCTCACCGCCGGGTAGCCGCCGTCGGTGAGCAGCCGGACCGCGCGGGCGGCGAGCCCGCCGCCGTCGCCGTCGACGACCACCACCCGGGTGCCGCGCCGGGGGACCAGGACCGGGGCGAGGATCTCGAGCCTGCTGAGCGGGGCGGGCACGGCGACGACGAGGTGGCCGGTGACGAAGACCGGCTGCTCGCGGACGTCCAGCACCGCGATCTCGGCGCCGTCGCGGAGCCGGGCGTGCAGGGTCGCGGCGTCGACCGACGACGGCGGGGCGTGGGTGGCGGTGGGAGTTGAGGGCACGAGGACTTCTCCGGTGGATCGTGGGAGTGGGACGAGTCGCCGTCGACCATCGGGCTCCGGCGGCAGAGAGCACCCCGGCAGCGGACGGACCGTCGGCCGGAGCCTAACCGAACAATTCCTACCAAGATAGTAGGTTATTCTGTATCGCGGGAATATGCCGCCCTGGCGTTAGTCTCGGCGCGAACCGTCGCTGCACCATGGAGCGGAACGCATGACCTCGTTCGTCCTCACGCCACTGACCGCCACCCTCGGAGTTCGGGTGACGGGCGTGGACATGGCCGCGCTGGCGGGGCCGGACCCGCACGGCGAGACGGTCGCGGCCCTGCGTGATCTCGTGCTGCGGCACAAGGTGGTCCTGCTCCCTGACCAGGTGCTCGACGCCGACGGGCACGTCGCCGTGGCGCGCCGGTTCGGTGACGTCACCCCCGGTAGCGCCGTGTTCCCTGGGATGGATCCCGCCCACCCGGAGATCCGGGTCTTCGACAGCAGGCGGTGGCTCGGGCGGCAGGACATGTGGCACACCGACATGCCGTACATGCCGACGCCGACGTCGCTCTCCGTCCTCTACGTGCGGATCGGCTCCCCGGGCAGCGGGCCGCTGCGCTGGGCGTCCACCGAGGCGGCCTACGACCGGCTCGACGAGCGCACCAGGCGGCGGATCCGCGACCTGCGCGCGGTCCATCACACGCCCGACCTGGACCGGTTCGTCCGCGCGTTCGGGCCCGGTGAGTGGGACGGCCCGCCGGTCACCGAGGTCCGCCCGGTCGACCATCCCGTGGTTCGTCGTCACCCCGAGACCGGACGGTTGGGGCTCTACGTCAACCCCTGGAGCACCCGCTCGGTGGTCGGCCTGGACGCCCGGGCGGGCACGCGGCTGCTGGAGAGGCTGTTCTCCGTGCTCACGGCACCCGCCTACCAGTGCGTCGTGTCGCCGGAGCCGGGCTCCCTGCTGCTCACCGACACCCGCGCCACGCTGCACCACGCCGACCACGTCGACGGGGCCCTGCGGATCGTGCACCGGGTGAGCGTCGCGGGGACCCGTCCGGTCGGCCCGGACGGCGGTGCGCCGTGAGCGTCGAGCCGGTGGTCCCCGCCGGCCAGGCAGCCCGGACCGACCCGAACACCGTGCAGTCGGTGCTGCGTGCCGCCGCTCTGCTGGACTGTTTCGCCGACGGCCCCGACGAGAAGGGGCTCTCCGAACTCGCCCGCGCGACCGGCCTGTCGGTGAGTACCGCCCACCGCCTGCTGCGCACGCTCGCCCAGGCGGGCCTGCTCTGGCACGACGGGAGCACGGAGCGCTACCTCCCGGGGCCCGGCCTGCTCAGGCTCTCCCGCGCGCTGCTCGACCGGGACGACCTGGCGAGCGTCCGCGAGCTGCTGGCAGCGGTCGCGCTGCAGGTCAGGCTGTCCGTACGGGTGGTGGTGCGGCGCGGCGACGAGGTCGAGACGGTACTGGTGGTCGACGTCGACGGGACCTCGCCCGACGCGGGACCGGGCGAGCGGTCGCCGGTGCACTCCACGGCCGCGGGCAAGGCGCTGTTGGCCTACGCGTCGGAGTCCGTACGGGAGACCGTCGAGGCGCTCGGGACGCTGCGGGCGCTCACCCCGGAGACCGTGACCGATCCGGACGCGCTCGCCGACGAGCTGGAGCGGGTCCGCACCCGCGCCTACGCGGTGGCCGACCGTGAGGAGCGGCCGGACCTGCGGGCCGTCGCCGTTCCGGTGCGTTCCGCGGACGGCGACGTGGTGGCCGCGCTGGAGGCGGTCGGCACGCCGGAGCGCTTCGACGTCGCCGACATCGCACGGCGGGGGAGGTTGCTGGCGGCCGCGGCGGGGGCACTGGGCCTGCCTGCGTCGCTGCTGGAGCCGACGCCGTGAGGGCAAAACCGACCTGTGTGCAGTGATTTACCGCATTGCGGGACAGAGGGCCTTTACGGCACTCGCGTCCCGCCGTACCGTGACAGTCGTCGGGCGGCGTCTCCTGTCGCTCGCCGGGTGAGCCGTCGTCGACGTGCGGGAGGTGCTGCCATGGCCGGGCGTTCGTCGTCGCGGATCCTCGGGCAGCTGCCCGCGGTCCGGCTGATCTCCTGCCACGAGCTCGATCTCATGCGGATCGTCTCGAGCAGCTGTCGCACGCACCTCGCGTGACCTGAGCACCTGCTCCTCCCACGGGGCGCCCCGTTCCGGCGTCGTCCCGCCCCCACGCGTGCCGTGGACCCGACAGCGTCGCTGCGCGGGGACACGGCCGTACCCCCACGACGGGAGACCCATGTCCAACGGCCTCGACGGCAAGCGGGCCATCGTCACCGGCGGCGGCACCGGCATCGGCTACGCCGTCGCCCTGGAGCTGGCCAGGGCGAACGTGTCGGTCGCCATCACCTCCCGGCGGGCGGAGGTGCTGGAGAAGGCGGCCGCGACGATCCGGGCCGAGGTCGGCGCCGAGGTCCTCACCGTGGTCGCGGACACCGGCGACGACGAGTCCGTGGCGAACCTGGTGGCGACCGTGAACCGGGAGCTGGGCGGCATCGACATCCTGGTCAACAACGCGGCCGAGCAGCCGGCCCAGCACGGGTCCAGCTACACCGACGCGACCGACGAGTGGTTCCAGCGGCAGATCAACGTCAAGGTCATCGGCTACCTGCGGACCATCCGCGCGGTCGCGCCGACCATGATCGCGAGCGGCTGGGGCCGCATCATCAACATCAGCGGCACCGGGTCGCGGCAGACGGTCTCCGTGATCGGCTCGGTCCGCAACGCGTCGGTCACGGCGCTGACCAAGAACGTGGCCGACGAGCTCGGCCCGCACGGGATCAACGTGACCGTCGTGCACCCCGGCGCCACCCGAACCGAGCGCTACGAGGAGCTGCAGAGGACCTCCGCGTTCAGCGAGTCCGTGCGGGCACGCCTGTCGGACAACGTGATCGGCCGCGTCGTCGAGCCCGAGGAGGTGGCGTGGGTGGTCGCGTTCCTGGCCTCGCCGCGCAGCGTCGCGATCACCGGCGACGGGATCGTCGCCGGCGGCGGCGTGCCCGGCTTCATCTACTACTGACCGACCCCCACCGACCGAACCACGAGGAGAGGGATTCCCACGGTGACCACCTCACTGGCGACCATCTCGGCCACGAGCCTGCACGACCTGCTGACCGACGGCGAGGAGTACGCCCTGCTCGACGTGCGGGAGGCGAGGGTGACCGCGGAGCAGGGCTCGATCCTGCTCGCGGTGTCGGTCCCGCTGAGCACGCTCGAGCTGCGGGTGGCCGGGCTCGTCCCGCGCCGCTCGACCCGCGTCGTCGTCTACGACGGCGGTGACGGCCTCGCCGAGCGGGGGGCCGCGCGGCTCGCCGAACTGGGCTACACCGACGTCGTGGTGCTCGAGGGCGGCCTGGCTGCCTGGGCGGAGGCCGGTTTCAAGGTCCAGAGCGGCGGCGACCACGTCATCGGCCAGGCCTTCGGCGAGTGGATCGAGGAGGTCTACTCGACCCCGCACATCAGCGTCGAGGAGTACCGGGCGAAGCTCGCCGCGGGCGAGGACGTCGTCCTGCTCGACAGCCGTCCGCTGCCGGAGTTCGAGAACCACAGTCTCCCCGGCGGGACCTCGGTTCCCGGCGCCGAGCTGGTCTACCGCGCCGGCGAGGTCGTGACCTCCCCGGACTCGCTGGTCGTGGTCAACTGCGCGGGCCGGACCCGCAGCATCCTCGGTGCGCAGGTGCTGATCAACGCCGGGCTGCCGAACCGGGTCGTCTCGCTCGAGGGCGGGACCCAGTCCTGGGTCCTCGAAGGCCACGAGCTCGACCACGGCGAGAGCTCGGCCGCGCCGCCGCCCGCCGAGCAGGCCCTGGAGAACGCCAAGGCCGCGGCCGGGCGGATCGCGGACCGCTTCGGGGTCAGAACCGTGGACGGCGACACCCTGCGACGCTTCCGGCAGGAGCAGCGGGAGCGCTCGCTGTACCTGCTCGACGTCCGGACGCCGGAGGAGTTCGAGCAGGGTCACCTCGCCGGGTCGGTCTCCGCCCCGAGCTGGGACGTCGCACCGTGGGTGTTCCGCTACATCGGCACCCACCACGCCCGGATCGTGCTGGTGGACAACGACCTCGTGCGCGCGACGGTCGCCGCCTCCTGGATCGTCCAGTTCGGCTGGGGCGAGGTGTTCGTGCTGCGGGATGCGCTGGCGGGCGAGGTGCTGGAGACCGGGCCGGTCCAGCGCGAGGTGCTCGGCGCTCCGGTGGCGGGTGTCGAACGGGTCAGCGCCGCCGAGCTGCGCGACCGGTCGGACGCGCAGGTCGTGGACCTGCAGCCGAGCCAGGACTTCCGGGCGGGCCACCTGCCAGGGGCGGTCTTCGCCCTGCGCTCGCGGCTGGTCGGGTCGGTCGAGGAGATCCCCGGAGACGGTCCGGTCGTGCTGACCTCGCCGGACGGCGTCCTCGCCGAGCTCGCCGCGGCGGAGCTGGCCCCGGCGACCGGGCGTCCGGTCCGGGTCCTCGACGGCGGCACCGCCGCATGGCGTGCGCATGGCCTCCCCCTGGAGACCGGCTTCGACGCGCCGCTGCACCCAGCGGACGACGTCGTCGCCTCCGGGTGGCGCGAGACCGACCCCGAGCGCCGCAAGGCCGGGTTCCGCGCCTACCTGTCCTGGGAGCTCGGTCTCGTCGCGGAGCTGAACCAGGACGACACCGTCCCGTTCGCGACGTTCCACTGACCCCGACCCCGAGGACAACAGATCATGGTTGCCCCCACGGCGCTCTCGTCGCATCCGGACGCCGCCGCCACCGACGAGGGCGCGGTGCCGCCGCTCGACGACCTCAGCCCGAGCGGCCTGCATCGGCGGAGCCGGACATGGTCCGCCTGGCGCGGACGCATCCTCCGGGTGGCGGTCCCCGCAGCCCTGATCGCCGTGTGGCAGCTGAGCGGAGCCACCGGGCTGATCAGCGAGTACGTGCTGCCGTCACCGCAGACCGTCCTGGGCGCGTTCGGTGAGCTGTGGTCCGGTGGAGACATCCAGGCCGCGCTGCCGGTCTCGCTGCACCGCGCGGGTGTCGGGCTGGCGATCGGGGTATCGATCGGGCTGGTGCTCGGCCTGTTCGCGGGCCTGTGGGCCATCGGCGAGGAGATCTTCGACGCGCCGATGCAGATGCTGCGGACGATCCCGTTCATCGCGGTGGTGCCGCTGTTCGTCACCTGGTTCGGGATCGGAGAGGAGCCCAAGATCATCCTGATCGCCGCGGCCACCGTGTTCCCGGTCTACCTGAACACGTACCACGGCGTCCGCGGCGTCGACAAGAAGCTGGTCGAGGCCGGGCTGACGTTCGGCCTGCGGGGCTGGCGGCTCTCCACGCGGGTCGTGCTGCCCACGGCACTGCCGTCCGTACTGACCGGGCTTCGCTACGCGACGGGCATCTCGCTGCTCGCCCTGGTGCTGGCCGAACAGATCAACGCCAGGGAGGGCATCGGCTACGTGCTGATCAACGCCAACCAGAACCAGCGCCCGGACATCGTCATCGCCGGGATCCTGATCTACGCACTGCTCGGCATCGTCGCGGACGTCGTCATGCGGTGGGTGGAGCACCTCGCGCTCCCGTGGAGGCCCCGTGTCACCCTCGGCTGACCCCGACCGTCCGCCGGCCACCGGGCGGGCCGCCGAGCTCGCCGTGGACGCGAGGGACGTCCGCCGGGTGTTCGGCGACCGTGCCGTGCTCGACGGGATCGACCTGCAGTTGCGCTCCGGGGACTTCGTCGCGCTGCTCGGCCCGTCGGGCACCGGCAAGACGACGCTGCTCCGGATCCTGGCCGGGCTGGACACCGCCGACGGCGGGCAGGTGCACGTCCCGCGCGCCCGCTCGGTGGTGTTCCAGGAGCCCCGGCTGGTGCCGTCCCGTCGCGTCTGGCGCAACGTCGTGCTCGGCGGGCGGAACCCCCGGGGGCTGCGGGCCACGGCCGAGCAGGCGCTGACCGAGGTCGGGCTCGCCTCGCACGCCGAGGCCTGGCCGGTGACCCTGTCCGGTGGCGAGGCGCAGCGCGTGGCCCTCGCCAGGGCGCTCGCAACCGAGCCGGGGCTGCTGCTGCTCGACGAGCCGTTCGCCGCACTGGACGCGCTGACCCGGATCCGGATGCACGAGCTGGTCGGCGAGCTCGTCGCCCGGCACCGGCCCGCGGTCCTGCTCGTGACCCACGACGTGGACGAGGCGATCCTGCTCGCCGACCGGGTACTGGTGCTGGCCGACGGGGAGATCGACGTCGACGTGCGCGTCGACCTGGACGAGCCCCGCCGCCGCGGTGACCCCCGGTTCCTGGAGTTGCGCGCGCTGCTGCTGGAGAAGCTCGGCGTCGGCCGCGAGGCCGCCACGGCCACCCGATGAGACCCACCGAAACCCTGAACCGAGGAAACACTGTGTCCACCCTTCTCCGCCGGGCGACCGTCGCCGCCGCGACCGTCCTGACCGGCGCGCTCCTCGCGGCCTGCAGCGCAGGGCTGCAGGGCGCCGCACCCGCCGCGACGTCCGGTGACCTCTCCGACGTCACCCTCACGTTCGGCTTCCAGACCGCCGACTACCCGGAGCTGCTCAAGGCCTCCGGCAAGTTCGAGGACCTCCCGTACACGCTGGAGACCCCGGTGATCTCCGGCCCGGCCCAGCAGATCGCGGCGCTCAACTCGCGGGCCACCGACGTGGGCCTGGTCGGTGAGAACACCGCGGCGTTCGAGGCCGACAACGCCGACGAGGACTGGTCGGCCACCGAGCCCCGGGTCTACACGATCGCGGGAGTGAGCGCCCCGCAGGCGCCGAACCCGTCGCCGTCGTTGTTCGTCCGCAAGTCGGCGGGGATCACCTCGCTGGCCGGCCTGCGCGGCAAGAAGGTCGCCTACAACTTCGGCGGCAACATCTACGCCGGGTACGTGAAGGTGCTCGCCGACGCGGGCCTGACCGTGAACGACATCGAGCCGGTCCAGCTGCCGGACAACCAGGCCGCGGCCGCCGCGTTCGTCGCCGGAAAGGTGGACGCCGTCGTCAGCGGGTACGCGCAGGTCAAGCAGGCCGTCGACGCCGGGGACGCGGTTCGCCTGGCGACCAACGTCGACCTCGGCGTCGAGGGCGGGGCCGGGTTCATCACCCGCGCCGACGTCCTCAAGGACCCCGCGAAGGTCGAGGCGATCAGGGACTTCTTCTCCCGCTTCAGCTCGCTCTACCGGGACTGGTACCCGAACAACGAGGCCGCCGTCACCGGGGTCTACCAGAGCGTGCTGAAGCAGAGCCCGGAGCTGGCGAAGATCAACTTCGACAACGGTGCGGTGACCCGCTTCTACAAGATCGGCGACCCCGCGTTCGTCGCGCGCCAGCAGGCCGTCGCGGACGCCGCGTTCGCCGCGGGTGGGGTCAAGCACAAGAGGGACGTCTCCGTCGTGTTCAACCCGATCATCGACCCGCAGACGGTGCCGGCGTCATGACCCGCGAACTCCACCTCAACGTCAACATCACCGACGCGGGCAAGCACGCGGCGGCGTGGCGCAAGCAGCCGGACCCCCGGTCGTTCCTGGACATCGGCTACTTCCAGCACATCGGCCGCGTCGCGGAGGCGGCCCGCCTGGACGCGATCTTCCTGTCCGACTACCCGGCGCTGACCGAGACCACCCCGACCAAGCCGTGGCAGTCCCTTGACCCGACGATCGTGCTGTCCGCGGTCGCGGCGGTGACCGAGCACATCGGACTGATCGGCACGGCCTCCACGACGTTCAACCACCCGTACGCGCTGGCCAGGCGGTTCGCGAGCCTCGACCACGTGAGCCGAGGCCGGATTGCCTGGAACATCGTCACGACCATGCACCCTGCGGCCTCCGCCGCCTACGGCCACGGCGCGCTGCCCGACCGCGACCAGCGTTACGCCCAGGCCGAGGAGTTCGTGGCCGCCACGGCCGCGCTGTGGGCGAGCTGGGACGCCGACGCCCTGGTCGCCGACCAGGAGGCCGGGACGTTCGCCCGGGGCGGCGCCGTGCATCCGGTGGCGTTGCAGGGCCGCTACCCGCTGGTCGGCGCGCTCAATGTCCCGCGAGGGCCGCAGGGCCGCCCGGTGCTGGTGCAGGCGGGCTCCTCGGAGGGCGGACGGACGCTCGCCGGGCGCTGGGCGGACGTCGTGTTCACCGCGCAGACGACCCTGCCCGAGGCCGCGGAGTTCTACGCGGACATCAACGCACGCGCCCGCGCGCACGGGCGGCCGGACGGGTCGGTGGTGGTCCTGCCCGGGCTGTTCCCGGTCGTCGGGTCGACCGAGGCCGAGGCGCTGGCCCGGCTGGCCGACCTCAACGAGCACTACGACTACGACCGCGAGCACGCCCGCCTGGCCGCCCAGCTCGGGGTCGGTGTCGAGGAGATCCCGCTGGACCGGCCGCTGGACCCGCGGGTCACGTCCGGCAGCGCGGTGTCCGGCTCCTCCCAGGGGTTCCTCGACGCGACGGTGCGGTTCGCGGTCGCGTCGGGCTGGACGATCCGGCAGCTGATCGACCGCAACGGGGGAGCGCACCGGATGGTGGTGGGCACCCCCGAGCAGATCGCCGACGACATCGAACTGTGGTTCACCGAGCGGGCCGCGGACGGCTTCAACCTCAACATCGACGTGCTGCCGGACGGGCTCGAGCGGGTCGTCGAGCACGTGGTCCCCGAGCTGCGCAGGCGGGGGATCTTCCGCAGCGAGTACGCCCACCGGACCCTGCGCGGCAACCTGGGGCTGCCCGCCGAGCCGTCGGACCCGGTCCCGCTCGGTACCGCGCCGCGCGACCGGGCGGTGGCGCCGGCATGACGGGAACGGAACAGCCGGTCCGCACGGCCCACCGGATCGCCTCCGAGGACGAGGCCGTCGCGGTCGCCAGCGTGCTGGCGGAGCGGTTCGCCCGCGAGGCCGTGCAGCGGGACCGGGACCGGGTCCTGCCCGCCGCCGAGCTGGACGAGCTGTCCGACGCCGGTCTGCTCGCGGTGACGGTGCCGCGCGCGCACGGCGGGGCCGGCATCAGCACGCTCGGCCTCGTCCGGATCGTCGCCCTGCTGTCCGCGGCCGACCCGTCGATCGGGCAGATTCCGCAGAACCACTTCGCCGGCATCGAGGGGCTGCGGGTCGAGCGGGGCGAGGCCCGCAAGGCGTTCTTCTACGACCGCATCCTGCGGGGCGACCGGCTCGGCAACGCCTCGGCCGAGCCGGGCGACCTCGCGCCGACGGAGCACCGGACGCGGATCCGGCGCGACGGCGACCGGTACCGGCTCGACGGGCGCAAGGTCTACTCGACGGGCGCGCTGTTCGCCCACTGGGTCCCGGTCTCGGCCACCGACGCGGACGGCGTGCACCACTCGGCGTTCGTCCCGCGGGACGCACCGGGGCTCACCGTGGTCGACGACTGGTCCGGGTTCGGCCAGCGGACCACGGCCAGCGGCACCGTGCTGCTGGACGGCGTGCTGGTGGACGCGCTGCACGTCGCGGCGACCCGGCGCGGCGACCCGACGCCCACGTCGGTGAGCCCGGTGTCGCAGATCTACCACGCGGCCGTCGACCTCGGGATCGCCAGGGCGGCACTGGACGACACCCTCGTGTTCCTCCGCACCACCGCCCACGCGGCACGGGGGAGCGGCGTGGCCCACGCGACCGAGGACCCGATCGCCGTGCGGGACGTCGGTGAGCTGACCGTGGCCTTCCACGCGGCCGAGGCGCTGCTGGAGCGGGCGGCGCGTGCGGTGGACCGCGCCCGCGCCACCGACGACCCCGACGACGCCGCCGGTGCACACGTCGCAGTGGCCGAGGCCAAGATCCTCACGACGACCGTCGCCCTGGACACGTCGAACCGGCTGTTCGAGCTCGCGGGCACCCAGTCGACCCTTCAGGTGCACGGCCTCGACCGGCACTGGCGCAACGCGCGGACCCACACGCTGCACGACGGGGTGCGGTGGAAGTACCACGCCGTCGGCAACTACGAGCTCAACGGGCTGCTGGCCGACCAGTGGACGCTCGGGCACCCGTACACCCCGTGGCCGCCCCGTGGCCGGACAGGAGACGCGAGATGACCGACATCGGGCGGCGGCGGCTGGGAACGGACGGGCCGTGGGTCTCGGCCGTCGGCCTCGGTTTCATGAGCTTCCGGACCGGGTCGGGGCCCGAGGAGGAACGGCAGGCGAGGGCCGTGGTGGACGCCGCGCTCGACGCGGGCGTCACGTTCGTCGACACCGCCGACGTCTACGGGCCCGAGCACAGCGAGATCCTGCTCGGCCGGGTCGTGCGGGGGCGCCGGGACCGGGTCGTGATCGCCACCAAGTTCGGCAACCCCCTCGACCGGGCCATGAACCCGGACCACCGGATCGACGGCAGGCCGGAGTACGTGCGGCGCGCGATCGAGGCCTCGCTGCGCAGGCTCGGCGTCGACCACGTGGACCTCTACTACCTGCACCGCGTGGACCCCACGGTGCCGATCGAGGACACCGTCGGAGCGCTGAAGGAACTCGTCCAGGCGGGCACGGTCGGCCACATCGGACTCTCCGAAGCGGGCCCGCAGACCATCCGGCGGGCGCACGCCGTGCATCCCCTCGCTGCCGTCCAGAGCGAGTGGTCGCTGTTCAGCCGGGACATCGAGGCCACGATCGTGCCCGTCACCCGCGAGCTCGGCATCGCGCTGGTCCCGTACTCGCCGCTCGGGAGGGCGTGGCTGACCGGCACGGTGCGCTCGCGCGCCGACCTGGACACCCACCGGGAGGCACACCCCCGCTTCGCCGAGGCGAACTTCGCGACGAACCGCGCCCTCGCCGACGAGGTGGCGACCGTCGCGGGAGAGCTCGGGGTGCGGCCGTCGCAGGTCGCGCTGGCCTGGGTGCTGGCCCGCGGCGAGGACGTCGTCCCGATCCCGGGGACCCGGCACCCGGAGTTCGTGCGGGAGAACGTGGGCGGCGTCGCGGTCGTGCTGAGTCCCGAGCAGCTCGGCAGGCTGGACGGACTTGCCGACCGGGTGGCAGGCGAGCGCGCGTACCGGCCGGAGACCATCGGGACCGAGGCACCGCCGTCGGAGGTCGCTGCGATCCGGAAGGGGCGGTGACGCTGCTGTCGGGCGCTGCTGCGTCGCCCGGTCTTCGGCCAGCCCAGGCAGCTGCCGCACCTTCGGGGAGGGTGTGACAGGGCCTGCCTCAAGTCCACCCCACACCTCGATGTCGAAGTCGGCGTTTCGCTGTTGAACCGTGCTGCACATCGTGCGTCGTCGACGTGATCGTCGTTGGGTGCGTTCGTCCGCGGCCCGTGCACGAGCGACGGGGGTCATGTCACAGCGGGTCGGCGTCGTGTGTCGATGGGGTATGACCACACAGCATCAAGGCGCCGCCAGGCCGGATCGGGTCCGACCCCGGCACCGGGTCGTCGTGCTCGGCGCCGGATACGCGGGGCTCCTGGCGGCGAAACGCCTGGCCGCCCGCGTCTTCACCGACGAGGTCGAGGTGACGCTGGTGAACGCCTCCGCTGCGTTCGTGGAGCGACCACGACTGCACCAGGTCGCGACCGGCCAACCGATCCCCGCCGTCGAACTGGGCGCTCTCCTGGCGGGGACCGGGGTCCGGCTGGTCGTCGGGACCGTGACCGACCTCGACCTCGGCGCTCGCACGGTGCTGGCACGAGCCGACGGCACCACCCGGCGACTCGGATACGACACACTGATCTATGCGCTCGGCAGCCAGATCGACCCTGACCAGGTCCCCGGCGTCCTCGAGCACGCCCACGTCCTCAACGACGTGGCCGCTGCCGACCGGCTCGCGAAGCGGCTGAAGGCCGCCGGCGGGTCGCGGGTGGTCGTGTGCGGTGGCGGGCTCACCGGAATCGAGGTGGCCGCCGAGATCGCCGAGTCCCATCCCGATCTCCGGGTCGCTCTGGTGAGCGCCGACCGGCCCGGCGGCTGGCTCTCGCTACCGGCACAACGCTATCTGGATCGGGTCATGGGCCAGCTGGGGATCACGGTGCGGGCCGGTACCCGAGTGGCCTCGGTGGAGAACGATCACATGATCCTGGAGGACGGCGAGAGGGCGGCGGCCGACATCTGTGTCTGGGCCGGTGGGTTCAGCGTGCCCGATCTGGCCACCCGGGCCGGCCTCGAGGTCACCTCCGGCGGGCGTGCCGTCGTGGACGGCTCGATGAGGTCACGCTCGCATCCTGAGGTGTATGCCATCGGTGATGCTGCCGCGATCTCCGGCTCCTGGGGCTCCGAGCTGGCCATGGGGTGTCGTACGGGCGGCGCCACCGGGCCGAAGGTCGCTGACGTGGTCGCCGCGGTGCTGACCGGCCGCCCACCTGCCGGGTCGATGCGCTACCGCTATGTCCACGAGTGCATCAGTCTCGGACGCCGGCGCGGGCTGGTGCAGTTCCTGCACGCCGACGAGACGCCGCGCGACCGGATCCTCACCGGGCGGGTCGCGATGCTCTACAAGAACGCCACCCTGCGGGGTGCTCTGCTCCTGTTCGCCTGGCCCGGGCCGTATGTGGCCCCCCGCCGTCATCTCGCGGCGGCCGCGCGGTGACGACGGCGCCCGACCTCGAGGCGCTGCGGCCTGTCGCGTTCGCGGTGGCCTACCGGATGGTGGGCAGTGTCAGCGAAGCCGAGGACATCGTCCAAGAGACCCTGGTGCGCCTGCACCGGTCCCACGCCGAGGAGATCCGGTGCTGGGAGGCCTACGCCACCACCATCGCCACCCGCCTGAGCCTCAACCAGCTGCGCTCGGCGCGGGTGCGCCGCGAGCACTACGTCGGCACCTGGCTACCCGAGCCGCTGCTCGACGTACCGGCGCCGGCGACCCCGGATGGCGCCGCCGAGACGGCCGACTCCATATCGATGGCGTTCCTCGTGCTGCTGGAGACCCTGAGTCCGGCGGAACGGGCCGCCTTCCTGTTGCGCGAGGTGTTCGGCTACGACTACCCGAGTGTGGCCGAGATGCTGGAGCGCACCCCGACCGCCTGCCGACAACTGGTGACCCGGGCGCGCCGCCACGTCGAGGCCGGCCGGCCGCGCTTCGAGGTCGACGACAAGCAGCGAGAACAAGTCACCACGCGCTTCCTCACCGCCTGCCGGACCGGTGACCTCGACGAGCTCACCGACCTGCTCACCGCCGACGCCGTCTTCACCGGCGACGGGGGCGGCAACGTCCCGCCCGGCATCGCGATCACCAGGCCGGTGCACGGCCGCCCGGCCGTGGCCCGGCTGCTGCTGTCGTTCCACCGTCGCGGAGCCGGCCTCCGTTTCGACCCGGTCGCCGTCAACGGACAACCCGGCCTCCGACTGCAGACCACCGAAGGCCTGCTGGTCGCGGTTCTGAGCCTGGACATCGTCGACGGTCGCGTCCAGGCGATCCGCTCGGTGGTCAACCCCGCCAAGCTCGGACACCTCGGCCCCACCGCCGACCTGGACCGCCTGCGGACCGCGACACCGATCACCCCACCGGAGGCGACACCATGAGCCACCTCCGGGTCGAGGCCCACGGTGGTCGACCCCCCCCCGTACGCCCGGCGGGCCGGGTCCCTGCATCGTGGTCATCACGTCGCGGACGGACCGTGACGACCATGATCCTGACCGGCGGAGAGGTGGCGGCCGTGACCCCCCGACACGAACCATCCCCGTCCGCACCATCCGGCGACGGCCTGGCGGACGACACGTGGCTGACCGAGGTCGCCCACGCCGCCGGCCGAGAGGCCGGGGTCTCGGTCGAGCTCCTCGGCGACTACCTGACCCTGCTCGCCGACGCGGCCATCACCGGACGCAAGCCACACACCTCCGAACTGGACGCGGTGGCGCTGCTCGGGCGACGGGCCGCCGAGCTGGGGGTGACCGCAGGCAGCGCCGTCCAGCTCTACCTCTGCGCGGCCCGACTGCTGTGGGGAGAGCTCCCGACGAGGATCCGGTCCCGCGACAGCGCGGCCGTGCGCGGCGCCACCGAAGCCGTCCTCTACGTGGTCGACGCCGCCGTCGCGAGCCTGGCCGAGGGCTACACCGACGCCCGCAGGCAGATGGCGCGCTGGGAGGAGACCCAGCGCCGCGAGTTCATCGACGACCTGCTGCGCGGCGACGCCGACGTCGGTCGCCTCGTCGAACGCGCCGAGCCCTTCGGCCTGGACATGGCCCGCCCCCACCAGGTCGCACTGGCGGCCCCCACCGGCGCACTCGACGGCACCGAGACGGCCGTCAGCGACCTGGAACAGGCGATCGTGCACCGGGTCGGGGACCGCGACGTGCTGGTGGCGACGAAGGACGGCTGGATCGTCGTCGTCGCCCCCGCCGACCCGGTCGCACCACCACCCGGCCCGTCCGCCGCGGCCACCAGGCTCGGTGACTTCATCCACACCGAGCTCAGCCGTTCCCTGCGGGGACGGTCCTGGCGGGTCACCGTCGGCAGGCCCTACACCGGTTCCTACGGGATCCCACGCTCCTACGAGGAAGCCCGCGAGGGCCTGACCATGGCCGTCCGGCTGGATCTGGAAACGCCGGTGATCCACGCCGAGCAGCTGCTCATCTACCGTGTCCTGCTGCGCGACCAGCCCGCCATCACCGACCTCGTCCACTCGGTGCTCGGACACCTCGTCCAGGCTCGCGGCGGCGCGGAACCGCTGCTGACCACGCTGGACACGTACTTCGCCGTCGGCGCTGTGACCACCGAGACCGCGCGCCGGCTGCACCTGTCCGTACGGGCTGTCACCTACCGCCTCGACCGGGTCAGATCACTCACCGGATACGACCCCACCGACCCGACGCAGCGGTTCACCATCCAGGCCGCCGTGCTCGGGGCCCGGCTGCTCGGCTGGCCGGCGCACGACCTGACCCTTCCGCGCTGACCACCGGCTGCGGGGAGGCCCCGGCCGGCCGCGACGACGTCGCAGGCCCGGCGCGTGACCACCCCCGGTGCACGCTGTCGATCACGCAACAGGTCAGGATGCCGGAGCCGCGTACTCGCGGTGGACGAACCCTGGAGGGTATGGATTTCATGCACGAGACGCTGCGGCCGATCTACGAACGGGTGCTGTCCCGCAACCCCGGTGAGACGGAGTTCCACCAGGCGGTCCGCGAGGTGCTGGAGAGCATCGGACCGGCGGTGGACAAGCATCCGGAGTATGCCCAGGCGAAGATCGTCGAACGGATCTGCGAGCCGGAGCGCCAGGTCATCTTCCGGGTGCCGTGGGAGGACGACGACGGCGGCATCCACATCAACCGCGGGTTCAGGGTGGAGTTCAACAGCGTCCTCGGCCCGTTCAAGGGCGGCCTGCGGTTCCACCCGTCCGTGTTGCTGGGGACGGTGAAGTTCCTCGGCTTCGAGCAGGTGTTCAAGAACGCGCTGACCGGCCTGCCGATCGGCGGCGGCAAGGGTGGCTCGGACTTCGATCCGCGCGGCCGCTCGGATCGAGAGATCATGCGGTTCTGTCAGAGCTTCATGCTCGAGCTCTACCGCCACATCGGCGAGCACACCGACGTACCGGCCGGTGACATGGGTGTGGGCGGGCGCGAGCTCGGCTACCTGTTCGGCCAGTACAAGCGCATCACCAACCGCTACGAGTCCGGTGTGCTCACCGGCAAGGGCCTGATCTACGGCGGCGCGCAGGTGCGCCGCGAGGCCACCGGGTACGGCAGCGCGTTCTTCGTGCAGGAGATGCTCCGGGTGCGCGGCGAGTCGTTCGAGGGCAAGGACGTCGTCGTGTCCGGCTCGGGCAACGTCGCGATCTACACCATCGAGAAGGTCCACGAGATGGGTGGACGGGTCGTCGCCTGCTCGGACTCCGACGGGTACGTGCACCACCCGGACGGCGTCGACCTGGACCTGCTCAAGGAGGTCAAGGAGGTCCGTCGGGAGCGGATCGCCGCCTACGCCGAGAAGGCCTCGGGTGCCACCCTCGTCGAGGGCGGGTCGATCTGGGACGTCCCCTGCCAGGTCGCACTGCCCTCGGCCACCCAGAACGAGCTCGACGCCGACGGTGCCCGCGCGCTGGTCCGCAACGGCTGTCTGGCCGTGGGGGAGGGCGCGAACATGCCCACGACCCCCGAGGCGGTCCGCGTGCTGCACGAGGCCGGGGTGGCGTTCGGCCCCGGCAAGGCGGCCAACGCGGGCGGAGTGGCGGCCTCCGCACTGGAGATGCAGCAGAACGCGTCCCGCGACTCCTGGACCTTCGAGCACTCCGAGGCCCGGCTGCGCGACATCATGATCGACATCCACGCCCGGTGCCATCGCACGGCGGAGGAGTACGGGTCGCCCGGCAACTACGTCGCGGGCGCGAACATCGCCGGCTACGCCCGGGTGGCCGAGGCAATGCTCGCGCTGGGTCTCATCTGAGGCCACAGGATGCGGGCGAGGTCCAGCAGGACGTGCTCGTCACCGCCGGTGGACACCAGCTGCAGCCCGACCGGGAGCCCGTCGCCGGGGGCGGGGACCGAGAGCGCCGGCCATCCGAGCAGGTTGAACGGCAGCGTGAGGTCCAGCAGGGCCGCGGCGACCGTGGTGCGGGCGTCCCCCACGGTCGCGAGCGCCCGGTTCAGCGGTGTGGCCCGGACGCGTGTCGTCGGCGTCAGCAGCACGTCGACGTCGGCGAGCTGCGCGGTCAGCCGTGCGGTCAGCCGTCGCGCCGTTCGCCGGGCCCGCTCGTGGTCGTGTACGCCGTACTCGGCGAAGGAACCCAGGTCGACCGCGGTGGGGGTCTGGTAGTCCCTGCCCCGCTCGGCCACCGTGTCCGCGTGGACGGCGTGGGCCTCGACCGCGAGGATCGGCATGTAGGTCTCCGCGAGCTGCCGGACCAGCGGCGTGGCGACGGTCGTGACCCGGCATCCCGCCGCCTCGAGCGCCGACGCGGCACGGGCCACGGCGTCGGAGACGACCGGCTCGGTCTGCGTCCAGTACTCGTCACGCGGCAGCCCGACGCGCAACGGCCGCGGCGGCCCGGCAGGAGGCCGCGTGGAGGCCCCGACGAGCGCCTCCCAGCCGGCGAGGGCGGCCGACGGGTCCGCGGCCAACAGACCGACGTGGTCGAGCGACGGCGCGACGGCGAGCACACCGCGGGTCGGCAGCGTTCCCCGAGCCGGTTTGAGGCCCAGGACGCCACAGAGTGCGGCAGGGATCCGGACGCTGCCGCCGGTGTCGGTGCCGACGGCGAGCGGGAGATGGCCCGCGGCGACGGCGCAGGCCGGTCCGGACGACGATCCGCCGGTGATGCGACCGGGGTCGTGCGGGTTGCGGGCGGCTCCGGTGACCGCGACGTCGCCGGTCGGCCCGAGCCCGAACTCGTGCGTGTGCAGCTTGCCGACCACGACCGCACCCGCCCGGCGCAGCCGGGCCACGACCGCGGCGTCGGTGCCGGCGGGGGAGGCGTCGGCCCGGACGGCAGAGCCGGCGCGCGTCGGCAGCCCCGCGACGTCGACGAGGTCCTTCACCCCGACCGCCACGCCGTGCAGCGGACCGCGCGGGCCGTGTCTGCGGAGCTCGGTACCGAGGGTCTCGGCGTCGGCCGAGGCCCGCGCCTCGTCGAGGGCGATCACCACGTTGTGCCGATCGCGCCGGAGCCGCTCCAGGACCGTGCCGACGTGCTGGGCCGGGGTCAGCTCGCCGGTGGCGAATGCCGCCCGCAGCGCCGTCAGATCGTCCGGCGCGGGCACGCTCACCGCACCGGGCGGAAGGGGTGCAGCCCCGACGGCGCCTCGCCGCCCACGACGGCGTCGGCGAGGAGCCGGCCGGTGAGGGGACCGAGGACGATGCCCCACATGCCGTGCCCGCCAGCGGCGAACACGCGAGGCGAGCTCGTGGGGCCGACCAGCGGCAACCCGTCCGGGGTGCACGGGCGGGAGCCCACCCACTCGTCGTGCCGGTCGTCCAGGTCGACGTCCCGCAGGAACGGGCGCACGGCGTTCACGATCGCCCGGACCCGCCGGTGGTCGAGGGGCTCGTCGGCGTCCCGGAACTCCATCATCCCGGCGATCCGCAGCCGGTCGCCGAGGGGCGTGCACGCGACGCGCTGCACGGGCAGATAGATCGGCCCGTCCGGGAGGTGGCGCGCGGGCACGGTGAAGCTGTAACCGCGGCCGGCCTGGACCGGGACGCGCACCCCGAACGGGCGGGCGAGCTCGGGCAGCCACGCTCCGGTGGCGAGCACGACGGCGTCGTAGCGGTGCTCGCCCCCGTCCGAGCGCACGAGGACCCCGCGGCCGTCGTCACGGACGTCGTGGACCTTCCGGCCCTCGGTGAGCCCCCCTCCCCGCTCGCGGACCGACTCGGCGAGCGCGGTCAGGTACTGCGGGGGATGGATGAACCGTTGCCCGTGCAGGGCCACCGCGGCCCCGACGTGCTCGGTGAGGATCGGGGCGTGCTCCCGGGCCCGTTCCCCGGTGAGCAGGTCGAACCCGGTCTTCTGCCCGAGCCGTTCGAGCTCGGCGAGCTCCTCGAGAAGGTGCTCCCGTTCGCTGCTGTCGGTGAAGCACACCAGGAACGGGTCCGCCACGTGGGTGGGTGCCGTGACACCGCCCGCGGTGAGCTCGTCGAAGGCGTCAAGGGCCTGCCGGTTGACCCCCTGGAACGTGCCCATTGCGCTCCGCCACCGGCGGGTCGTGCAGTGCCGGGCGAAACCGACGAGGAAGCGCCACAGGTTCGCGCGCAGGCTGATCGGCACGTAGACCGGTGAACCGGGGTCCAGCACGGCGCGCAGCCCGTAGCGCAGTACGGCCGGCTCGGGCAGGGGCGTGGTCAGTGCCGGGGCGAGCCATCCGGCGTTGCCCCACGACGATCCGGCCGCCACGTGCTCGCGCTCGACCACCTCGACGTCGACCCCGCGCTCCCGCAGGAACCACGCGGTGGACAGCCCGACCATCCCGGCGCCGACGACCGCGACGCGTTGCGGGCCCCGGCGTTGTCGGGCGACGTCTCCGGCGGACGGCCGGAACCTGTCGTCGCGCCCGGGAGCGCTGTTTTCCGGAAAGTGTCTCTTCGCGTCGTCCTGGCCTGTCACGTTCACGGGCTCTCGTTCTTCTCGCTAGTGGTGGCGCGCCGACCGGAAGCGGTGTCCGTAAACGAATGTGGGGAGGGACCGACAAGTGACGGAAACCGGGAAGTGGCCCGCATTCTTGCGGACGATCGACACGAGGTGGTCGCGGCGGTGCGGCGGACCTGACGCACAGGATGCCCCGGGACGGCGCGTCCTGTGCAGGGCGCGCCCCTGCAACGTCGGCACGGCCCTGTTTGCCGGAGGTCGGCAATCCTGCCGCCCGTCGGTCGTGCTGTGGTACAGCTGATCCTGCAGCCGAGCGCGGCCCCGTCGGCCCGGGCCGTGCTCGTTCGCGTACGCGCCGTACGGCGGCGGTGTCCTGCCGGACGCGCGGAGAACCGATTCCCCGAAACCGAGGAGTGAGACGATGACCGAAACGCCGGTCTGGCTGGCTCGGAGCGCCTACGAGCGGCTGACAATCGAGCTCGCGCAATTGCTGCGCCAGCGCTCCGAGGAGCCGGACATGGCAGAGCAGTTCGTCGGCGACCGCGCCGACCAGAACACCGAACAGCAGCTGCTGACCTTTCGCCGGGAACGGGAGAGCCGAATCCGCAAACTGCAGGAACTGCTGCAGAACCCGGTGGTGGGGCAGGATCCTCCCGACGACGGGGTGGCCGAGCCGGGCATGGTCCTCACGATCCGCTACGAGGACGACCAGGAGACCGAGACCGTCCTCCTCGCCCACCACGAGGAGGGTGCCTACCCGGCGGGCCTGGTGATCTGCTCGCCGGACTCACCCCTCGGGATGGCCCTGCCCGGGCGACGACAGGGGGAGCGGGTGCGTTACGTCCTGCCAGACGGCCAGCCGATGGAGGTCACGGTGATCCGTGCGGTGCCCTACCGGCCCGAGGCCTGATCCGGACCGGGACGCGGGGTGTCCGACGGCGGGGGGCGGGCGACCCGTCACTCAGCCCGCACGGTCGGCACGCCACTCCGGCCGGCAGGAACCGCGGGGGACGAGGAGCGTGCGGTAGCGGCCGGGGGTGCGGCTCATCCACACCTGGTCGGTGACGCCCTGGTAGTCGCCGCAGGGTGTCTCGGCCCGGAAGGTCTCCGGGTCGGGGTAGCGGTGTCGCTCGGTGGCACCCGCCGTCGCCCGCGCCCACTGCTTGTCGAGGATGCCCAGGCCGAGGATCCACAGGGCGGTCCGGGTGAGGGAGACGTGCACCCGGTAGCTGCCCCCGTGCTCGGCCCTGCGCTGCAGGGCCCTGGCGACCCCGACGCTCGCGAGCCACGGCACCAGGTAGTCGTTCACGACCAGGATCGGTGGGAGTCGCGGCCGGTCCCGGTCGCCCTCGAGCAGCATCATCCCGGTGACCGTGCCCGCGGTCTGGTCGAACCCGGGCCGGTCCGACCAGGGGCCGGTGAGGCCGTGCAGGGAGGCGGTGACGTGCACGATGCCCGGACGCAGGGCTGCGACCTGCTCGGGGCCGAGCCCGAGCCGGTCGATCAGGCGT
The DNA here is from genome assembly GCF_004339565.1 of Pseudonocardia endophytica. GTDB lineage: Bacteria > Actinomycetota > Actinomycetes > Mycobacteriales > Pseudonocardiaceae > Pseudonocardia > Pseudonocardia endophytica. The sequence goes on along the minus strand of NZ_SMFZ01000001.1, from coordinate 2,379,086 downwards.
GGGCGCCGGTTGTGGTAGAAGACGTCCGCGCCGTGGAGCAGGTTCTCGAGCCGTGCGCGCCCGTCCGGGGTGTCGGGATCGAGCAGCGTGGAGCGGACCCCGACGTTGGCCGAGTAGTAGACGTTCTCGTGCTCCTGCTCGGTGGGGCGCCAGATGTTCAGCACGTCGGCGCCGTGCAGAGCGAGGGTGCGCCCGATCCCCGCCCCCGCGATGACCTTGCCCATGCCGAGCGCGCGGATCCCGTCGAGGGGGTCGGTGGGAGCGGGGGTGAAGGGCTCGGGCGCGCTGTCGCCGATCCGCTCGACCTCGATCAGCGGCAGGTCCGCCAGGTGCTCCCGGTACTGCTGCTCGGCGAGGAACTCGGGCAGGGTGCGCAGCATCGGGAACACGACGCCTGCCTCCGCGGCGGCCTGCTCCAGCTCGGCGGCCCGCCACCGGCCGATGGCCGCGCCGACCGCCTCCTTGGTGTCCGGGCTGCCGAGCAGGCTCAGGGCGTGCCGGCGGAGCCCGGGGTACATGTTCTGCGGTAGCACCCACCGGTCGTCGGCGGTGCGGTAGAAGCTGAACGCCATGGCGGGGTGCGGCTCGGCCGTCGACGTCGGGGGGTATCCGCCCAGCAGTTCCCACTTCCTGTCGTAGAAGGGGCACAGCCGGTGCGGGGCGACGCGCAGGTCCATCGCCACGTCCTGCGTCTGGCCGGTCCGGTGCCGCCACAGCGCCGCCATCGCCACCGACTTCGCCGCGAGGCCGACCCCGGCCGCGGTGCCCAGGCGCAGGGTGCTCGGTACGACGGGATCGGCGCCGGTGAACGTGACCGTGCCGCCGGCCGCGTCGGCGGGCGTCCCGACCCCGCCCAGCACGTCGGCCAGCACGGAGTGCGCGTCGACGTCCGCCGTCGTCTCCCGCCTGCCCGTGACCTCGTGCAGCCGGTCCGTCAGCGCGCTCATCGGGTGGCGGCCCGGTACTCGGCGGGGACGAGCTCGACGGGGACGTCGACGTGGCGGGCGCGCAGGAACTCGGCGACCGCCTTGCCGGCGCCGTCCGGCCTGCCGTTGGTGCCCGCGCCCTCGTCCAGCGCGCCACGCAGCACGAAGTGCACCACGCGCAGCGCGGGCAGCTCGTGCCGCTCGATCCGCAGACCGCCGGCGTCGGGGTGGAGGCGGCGCAGGAGGTCGGTGGTCAGGGCCGACCGCAGCCATGGCCACGTCCGCTCGTCGCACCAGAACCCGACGTTGGAGTTGGGTCCCTTGTCGCCGCTGCGCGCGTGGGTGACCCGCCCGAGCGGGATCCGCACCGTGTCGCCCACGGGGTCGGTGCCGCAGGGTTCCGGAGCGGGTGGCTGGCCGGTGAACGGTTCGGTGAGCGGGGCCGGGGGGATCACGAGGCGGCTGCCGTCCTCGAGGACCACGGCGTGCTCGATCGCGCTGACCGGTACGACCGCGGGCCAGTAGGCCTCGATCTGCTGGGCCGCGCGGACCGGGCTCACGTAGAAGCCGGGGTAGGTCTCGAGGATCTGGGAGACGACGGGCTGCACGAACGCCGAGAGCCCGACCGCGTCGCGGTCGGGTGCCTGGGCCGTGATCACTACCTGCTGGGCCGCCGCCCACTGGTCGGGCGGGTCCTCGGCAGGGACGCCGATCCGGTCCAGCCGGACCCGGGTCAGCGGGAGGGACCCGGCGAGGTCCTCGATGTGGTCGCGCAGCAGTGCGTACTTGGCGTCGACGTCCAGCCCGGTGAGATAGGCGGACACCGAGGTCTCGAACCCGCCCTCTGCGGTGAGGGCGAGCTTGGTCGTGGGGGGTGGCGGGGTCCCGGTCGCTCCGCGGACCTCGACCCGGTCCGGGCCGACCTGGGCCAGGCGCACGGTGTCGAGGTGCACCGCGACGTCCGGGTTGAGGTAGACCGGTCCCTGGATCTCGTAGACCAGCTGGGCGGTGACGGTGTCGGTGCTGACCGTGCCGCCGGTGCCGTCGTGCTTGGTGATGACCGCGCTGCCGTCGGCGGCGATCTCGGCGATCGGGTAGCCGGGTCTGCGGGGGTCCGCCAGAGTGGTGAACCCGGAGAAGTTGCCGCCGGTCGCCTGCGGTCCGCATTCGATGACGTGACCGGCGACGACGGCTCCGGCCAGCGCGTCGAGATCGTCCGGTCGCCAGCCGTGCCACCACGCGGCGGCACCGACGGTGAGCGACGCGTCGGTCACCCGGGGGCAGATCACCACGTCCGCTCCCGCGTTCAGCGCGGCGGTGATCCCGAAGGCGCCCAGGTAGGCGTTCGCGGTGCGCGGGGTGAGTCCCCAGCTGCGCAGCGGCGCGCCGGTGTCCAGGTGGCTCAGCGGCTCGCCGTCGGCCTGCAGGGCGTCGAGCCGGGCGAGCAGGTCGTCGCCCTCGACGTGCGCGACCGAGAGGCGGTGACCGGCGTCGAGCCCGGCCTTGCGCACCTCGTCGGCCAGGCCGGCGGGGTTGAGCCCGCCCGCGTCCACGACGACCTTGGTCCCGGCCGCCACGACCAGGTCCACGGCATCCCGGAACTGGGCGAGGAAGCTGCGCGCGTAGCCCAGCCCGGGATCGCGGCCGCGCTCGCGGGCGAGCTGGCGCAGCGTCGGCTCTGCCAGGTAGTCGCCGGTGACGACGTCGACCGGGCCCGCGAGCGCGTCGCGCAGACCGGACACGCGATCGTGCAGCCAGCCGGAACAGTTCGCCACGCGAACGGGGCGGGTCGTCATGGGTCTCCTCGGTCGGGGTGGGGGGTCGGGCCGGCGAGCAGCGCCCTGATGGCGGCGGTGCAGTCCTCGGCGGACCGTCCCGGGCGTCCGCTCCCGTCGGCCACGGCGTTCATGGCGCCGAAGAGCAGGTCGCGGACCAGGCGTGGCTCGACGCCGGTGGCGATCACCCCGGCCTGCTGGGCGTCGTCCACCAGCTCGGTCCACTGGCCGCCGTAGTGCTGCTTGAGCGAGCGGTAGGCGGCCAGCGCCACCCCGGACTCCGGCTCGGCCATGGTGAGCACGACCGCCGCGTACTCGCTGAGCTCGACGAGGGCGTCGAGATGAGCCCGCACCGCCGCCCACAGGCGGGTCCCGGGATCCGCGCCGGACAGCGGGGTCAGCGCGGTGTCGAGGTGACGCAACGACTCGCGCAGCCCCTCCTCGAGCACGGTCGCGATCAACTCGTCCTTCGAGCCGAAGTGGAAGTAGACGCTGCCGGTCTTGAGCCCGGCCTCGGCCGCGATGCCACTCAGGCTGACCCCGGCCTGACCGTGCCGTGCGAGGTGGGCTGCGGCGGCGTCGAGGAGCCGTCGCCGGGTGCGGTCTCCCTTGGTCGGACCGGGCTGCGCTGCAGACATGGTCCGCATTCTCGCCCACTCCTCCCGGCTCAGATGTCGAAGTCGAGTTCCACGGAGTCCGCGGCCGCCGTGGCCTGGCAGGCCAGGACGAAGCCCTTGTCCCGCTCCTCGCTCGTCAGCCCAGGGCAGTCCGGGCTCTCGACCTCGCCCTCGCGGACGAGCGCCCGGCAGGTGGAGCAGACCCCCGCCTCGCAGGAGTACGGGAGGTCGCGGCGGACCGCGCGGGCGGCGTCGAGCAGGGTGGCGCCGTGGGGGACCGGCACCGCCGTCGAGCGGCCGAGAAAGGTCACCGTCGCCCGGGTGGACGCGGCGGCGGGCCCGGCGGTGGCGGCCGCCCTGCGCACGGCCTCGCGGCCGGTGGTGAACAGCTCGTGGTGGATGCGGTCGTCCGGCACGCCGGTCGTGGTCAGCACGGCCGTCAGCTCGTCGAGCAGGCCGTGCGGGCCGCACAGGAACCAGTGGTCCGCGTCGGCGAGGACGCCGAGGTCACGCAGCCGCCGGAGGTCCTCGCCGGTCGGCCGACGGCCGAGCGGGTCGGAAGCGCGCTGCTCGCGGGTGCAGCAGAACGTCAGCTGCAGCCGGTCGAGGTGGGTGCTCTTGAGCTCCTGCAGCTCCTCGACGAACATCGCGTCAGCCATGGTGCGGTTCAGCACCAGCAGCGTCACCGTGGCGTCGGGATCCTCGGCGAGTACCGCGGAGACCATCGCCAGCACCGGCGTGATCCCGCTGCCCGCGGCGACGAACGACAGTCTGCGGGACGTCCCGGTCGAGGGCGGGACCACGAACGAGCCCAGCGGCGGCAGCAGCTCGATCTCGTCCCCGGCGGTGATCTCGTCGGCCAGCCAGGTGGAGACCCGGCCGTCGTCGACCTTGCGGACGCCGATCCGCAGCGGGCCGCCGGGCGTGCTGCACAGCGAGTAGCTGCGGCGGACCTCGTCGTCCTCCGTGCCGTGTCGCAGTGTGAGGTGCTGGCCGGGCCGGAAGGTGAACTCCTCGGCGAGCTCGGGCGGGACGTCGAAGGTCAGGGCGACGCTGTCCGGGGTCTCCCGGACGACGCGGGCGACGGTCAGCGGGTGGAACACCAGCGCGCGGCGGGTGGGCGACGGCGAGAGGGTCGTGGACATCGGGTTCGCCTCCCGGCTCAGAGGGGTTTGACGTGGTCGAACGGTTCGAGGCACGCGCCGCAGACGTAGCGGGCCTGGCAGGCGGTGCTGCCGAAGAAGCTGAGCTCGCGGGTGAGCGCGGAGCCGCAGCGCGGGCAGGCGGGCGGAAGGCCGAGCCCGACGGTGCCTGCCGGTCCCGGCGGTGAGATGCCGGCCTCGCGCAGCTTGTCCCGGCCGGTGTCGGAGATCCAGTCGGTGCTCCAGGCCGGTGCGAGCACGGACCGGACACGGACGTGCGCGTGGCCGACGGCCCGGACCGCGTCGGCGACCGCGTCGGCGATCGCCTCGGTGGCGGGGCAGCCGGTGTAGGTCGGGGTGATGTCGATCTCGACCGTGCCGTCCGAGGTTTCCGGTAGTCGGACGTCACGGACGATGCCCAGGTCGCCGATCGTCAGGAACGGGAGCTCGGGGTCCGGCACCTCGTGCACCGCACGCCGGACCGCGTCGACGGGCGCGCTCACCAACTCGCTCCGGGGTGGGTGCGCTGCAGGACCTGCATCTCGCCGAGCAGCCTGCTCAGCGCCTCGCCGTGGTGGCCGGACCAGCCGCCGGTCGCCATCACGACGTCCGCGGGCGGGACGAGGGTCGCCTGCCCGAGCACCCGGTCCACGGTCGCGTCCCAGCGCCGCCGCAGGTCCTCCGGATCCGGGACCACACCGGTGGCGACGAGACCGGCGACCACGTCGTCGGACTCGAACAGCTCGCCGGTGAACCGCCACAGCCGGTCCAGCGCGTCCTGGGCGCGGTCGTGGCTCTCCGGGGTGCCGTCGCCGAGGCGCACCACCCACGTACCGGAGTGCCGCAGGTGGTAGGCGGTCTCCTTGACCGCCTTCCCCGCGATCGCGGCGAGCCTCTCGTCCGTGCTCGTGAGCAGGCCGTTCCACAGCTCCGTGGCGTACGCGTCGTGCAGGAACTGGCGGACCATCGTGTGCGCGAAGTCGCCGTTCGCCTGCTCCACGAGCAGCGGGTTGCGGAACTGCCAGTCGTCGCGGTGGTAGGCGTAGTCGTCCTCGGTGAGTCCGGTCCCCTCGCGTTCGGCGACCGCCGAGTACAGAGCGCGGGCCTGCCCGAGCAGGTCGACGCCGATGTTGGCGAGCGCGATCTCCTCCTCGAGCTCGTGGGTGTGGGTGATCCACGAGACCAGCCGCTGCGCCAGCACCACGGTCCGGTCGGCCTGCCGCAGCGCGACGGTGGTGATCGGGTCGTCGGTAGGGTGGACCGTCACAGCCCCGTCACCCCAGCCGGGACCGGGTAGTACGCCGCCGAGCGGTACGGGTGGTGCCCCGCCGGGTCGAACAGCTCCGGGCGGTCCGCCGGTGCGGAGGCGATCACGGCGGAGGAGGGGACGAGCCAGATGCTCACGCCCTCGCTGCGCCGGGTGAACAGGTCCCTGGCCCGCTGCAGCGCGAGATCGGGATCCGCCGCTCGCACCGTGCCGCAGTGCACGTGCTCGACACCGCGGTGGCTGCGGACGAACACCTCGTAGGAGTCCCCGAACCGGTCGGTGGTGGCCGGGTCGCTCATGCCGCGGCCTCCCGACGCTTCGCGGCGTGGGCGAGGGCGGCCTCGCGGACCCAGGCACCGTCCTCGTGGGCCTGCACGATCGTGTCGAGCCGGCTCCGGTTGCAGGGGCCGTGCCCGGCGACGACGCGTTGCCACTCCGCCCAGTCCGGCCGGGTGAAGTCGTAGTGCCCGCGCTCGGCGTTCCAGCGCAGGTCGTCGTCCGGGACCCGCAGGCCGAGGAACTCCGCCTGGGGCACGACGGAGTCGACGAACCGCTGCCGCACGTCGTCGTTGGTCACGCTCTTGATGCCCCAGCGGGTGGCGTTGCCGAGGTGCGGGGAGTCCGAGTCCGGCGGGCCGGGCACGGTGAGCACCGGGTACCAGAAGCGGTCGAGGGCGTCCTGCGCCATCCTGCGCTGCTCCTCGGTACCGCGGGCCATCTCCAGCATCCCCTGGAAGCCCTGGCGCTGGTGGAAGCTCTCCTCCTTGCAGATCCGCACCATCGCCCTGGCGTACGGGCCGTAGGAGCAGCGCTGCAGCGGGACCTGCATGGCGAGCACGACGCCGTCGACCAGCCAGCCCTCGGTCATCACGTCCGCCCAGTTCAGGGTGGGGTAGTTGACGATGGAGGAGTACTTCTGCCGCCCGTCGCGCAGCTCGGCGAGGAACTCCTCGCGCACGGCCCCCAGCGCCTCGGCCACGCTGTAGAGGTAGAGCCCGTGGCCCGCCTCGTCCTGGATCTTCGCCAGCAGCACGGCCTTGCGCCGCAGCGTGGGGGCGCGGGTGAGCCAGTTCGCCTCGGGCTGCATGCCGACGACCTCGCCGTGGGCGTGCTGGCAGATCTGGCGGACGAGGTGGCGGCGGTAGCCGGGCAGCAGCGGGTCCGTGGGTTCGGCCCGTTCCCCGGCGTCGATGATCGCCAGGAACTCCTCCTCGACGGGGTCGACGGGGTGTTCGTCGAGAACGGTCATGGTGGTCCCTCCGTGCGCAGTTCGGTCAGTTGATGCGGCGGTCGTGACCCCGCCAGTACGGCTCGCGCAGCTCGCCCTTGACGACCTTCCCGGTCGCCGTACGCGGCAGCTCCTCGACCAGATCCACCGTGGTCGGACACTTGAACGCCGCCAGGCGGGTACGGGCGAAGGCGACGAGGTCCGCCGCGTCGGGCTCGGCCCCGGCCCGGGGGACCACGACGGCCTTGACCGTCTCGCCCCACCGCTCGTGCGGTACACCGATCACCGCGACCTCGGCGACGTCGGGGTGGGCTGCGAGCTCGTTCTCGACCTCGGCCGGGTACACGTTCTCCCCGCCGCTGATGATCAGGTCTTTCGCCCGGTCGACCAGGAAGATGCGGCCCTCGGCATCGAGACGGCCGAGGTCGCCGGTCCGCAGCCAGCCGTCCTCGGTGATCGACGTGGTCGAGTCCGCCGGCCGGCGCCAGTACCCGACCGTGTTCTGTTCCGAACGGGTCCAGATCTCGCCGATCTCGTCGACGCCGCACGTCGTGCCCTGAGCGTCGACGACCTGCACCTCGACCCACGGGTATGGCCTGCCGGCCGAGCGCAGGAGGTGGGCGTGCGGACCGGACGGGTCGTGGTCCTCCGGTTCGAGCTGGGCGAACGCGCCGGTCGCCTCGGTGAGGCCGTAGATCTGCACGAAGTCGCACCGGAAGGTCTTCATCGCCGCGACGAGGGCCGACGTGCTGATCGGCGCTCCCGAGTAGGTCACCCGCCGCAACCCCAGGCTGCGCGCGTCCGCCCCCGGCTGGGCCACCAGTGCGTTCAGCATCGCGGGAACGAAGAACGCGGTGGTCACCTGCTCGCGCTCCATCGTGTCCAGCACCTCGGCGGGGACGAAGTCGCGGACCACCACGCCGCGAGCGCCCTGCGCCAGGCCGGCGATCGCCCACGCCACACCACCCATGTGGAACAGGGGCATCGAGAGCATGCTGGTCTCGCCGGGGCCCAGTCCCCAGCGCGGCGCGATGTCCTGCGCCAGCACCCGCAGGTTGGTCCGGCCCGCGAACATCGCGCCCTTGGGGCGCCCGGTGGTCCCGCTCGTGTAGAGCTGCAGGGCGATGTCGTCACCCGCGTCGTCCGCCACGACCTGCGGGCCGGGCTCGTCCGCCGCACCCCACCAGTCCTCGATCCCGGGCCAGTGCCCGTGGCCTCCACCGAGGTCGACGACGGTCAGCGGGCGCCGTGCCGCCACCTCCACCTGCTCGACCACCGATCGGAGCTCGTGGTCGACGAGGAGCACGGTCGCCTCGGTGTCGTCGACGATCTCGACGAGCTCGCGGACGGCGAGACGCCAGTTCACCGGTGTCGCGACCGCACCCGCCATGGCGCAGCCGAACAGGTAGGGGAAGAACCAGGCGCTGTTCTTCCCCAGGTACACCACACGCGCCCCGGGGCGGGCCCCGTCCCGGTGGAGGGCGGCGGCCGTCTGCTTCGCCCTCTCATGCAGAAGCGACCATGTGAGCACGCTGTCACCCTCGACGATCGCGACACCGTCCGGGTCGTGACGGCCGCGGTCCTCGATCAGTGCGCGCAAGCTGAACGCCATCGTCTCGGCCTCCGGTCCCTAAAAACTAACGATCTAAAGATTATGCCAGACAGAAGGACGGCGCAAGGCTAGGTTCAGTGCCTGATGAGTGCTGGTCCTGGGTGGAGCCAGCCGTAGAGATCATCGAATGATCGTTAGATTGAGAGGTCGTGATGGTGGCCGAAGACTCCGGGTGGCTGTACATCGATGGGGAGCGGACGGATCCGGGCGCCGGGGTCCGTGAGGTGGTCGAGGCCGCGAACGGCGAGCCACTCGGGGCGGCGCCGATGGCGTCGGCGCAGGACGTGGACCGGGCGGCGCGTGCGGCCCGGCGTGCCTTCACCGACGGCGACTGGGCGCGGTCGGGTCCGGTCGAGCGCGCCTCGGCCATGCGCCGGTTCGCGGCGGCGTTCGCCTCCATGGCCGATTCCGTCGCCGAGCTGGTGAGCAGGCAGAACGGCACCCCGATCGGACTGTCCCGTGCGCTGAACGGTGCGCTGCCGTCCGCGCTCCTGCGGCGCTACGCCGACCGGGTCGAGGCGCTGGACCTGGAGGAGGTGCGGGGAACCACGCTCGTCCGCCGGGAGCCGGTCGGTGTCGTCGGTGCCATCGCACCGTGGAACTACCCCCAGGCGCTGGCGATGTACAAGATCGCGCCGGCACTCGCGGCCGGCTGCACGGTCGTGCTCAAGCCCTCGCCGGAGACCGCGCTCGACGCCGCGATGCTGTCCCTGGCCGCAGAGCAGGCCGGGCTGCCGCCGGGCGTGCTGAACGTGGTGCCCGGGGACCGCGACGCCGGGGCGAGCCTGGTCTCACACCCCGCTGTCGACAAGGTCGCGTTCACCGGGTCGACGGCGGCAGGAAGGCTGATCGGCGCCGAGTGCGGAAGGCTGATCCGGCGCTGCACGCTCGAACTGGGCGGGAAGTCCGCGGCAGTCGTCTGCGAGGACGCCGACCTGGACGTCCTGCGGGCGGGCCTCGGGGCGGCGACGTTCATGAACAGCGGTCAGACGTGCACCACGCAGGCGCGGATCCTCGCCCCCCGGTCGCGCTACGACGACGTCGTCGACACGGTCGTCGACTACTGCCGGTCCCGCACGATCGGTGACCCGCTCGATCCCGCGGTCCGCATCGGCCCCATGGTCTCGGCCCGCCACCGCGACCGGGTCGTGGACCACATCGAGGTCGGGCGGTCCTCCGGTGCCCGCTTGGTGACCGGCGGAGGCGTTCCGGCGGGTCTGGACCGAGGGTGGTTCGTGGAGCCGACCGTGTTCGCGGACGTCGACAACGCCGATCGGCTGGCCCAGGAGGAGGTCTTCGGCCCGGTCGTCGTGGTCATCCCCTACACCGATGACGAGGACGCGATCCGGATCACCGACGCCAGTGCGTACGGTCTGGCGGGCTCGGTGTGGTCGGCAGATCCCGAACGCGCCACGGCGATCGCCCGGCGGATCCGCACCGGCACCGTCGGGATCAACGGCTACACGATCGACCTCGACGCGCCGTTCGGCGGGATGAAGGACAGCGGGCTGGGTCGTGAGCTCGGCCCCGAGGCGCTCGACGCCTACTTCGAGCTCAAGTCGATCTACCGGGGCTGAACCGTGCCCCGCGGCGGACCTCCGCCGCGGGGCACGGGTTCGGACGTGGCGTCAGACGCCGACGTGGCGGTCGACGAAGTCCAGCATGGCGTCGTACGCGATCGGCGCGGTCCGCTCGATCGCGAACCCGTGCCCGGTCCCGGGGAGGACCACGCCCTCGACCTGGGCATCTGGTCCGAAGAACGGGCGCTCGTAGCGTGCGAGAGCCTCCCCCGACGAGCAGTCCGCCGCGAGCGGCGGCCCGCAGAAGAAGGGGTCCTCGGCGCCGTTGATGGCGAGTATCGGGATGTTCACGGGGGCGCTGGAGCGCAGAGGGGTGAGGTTCTGCACCGTGTGGGTGCCCAGTGTGGCCAGCTCCTCGAGCGTGCCGGTGTCCTTGAGCGCGCCCTCGTTGAGCTCGAGCAGGGCCGGATCGGTGTTGGCGGCGTTGACGAACACGTTGTGCTTGCCGGGGGCCGCCACGACGTAGGCGGGATCCGGCGCCCGGTCGGCGAAGGCGGGGTCCGTCACGGCGGGCCGGACGAACGGGAAGTAGGCCAGTCCGGCGTAGGCGTAGTCGATACCGTGCGACCCGCCGGTCGCCACGACCGCGTCGAGGTGGCGGCCCGCCCGGGGGTCACCGGCCACGCCGTAGGCCGTCAACGTGCCGTAACTGTGCCCCACGAGCACGAGGTGCTCGAAGCCGCCCACCTCGCCGCGGGCGACGGCCTCCACGACCTGGCCGACGGTGTCGACGTTGGCGTCGAGAGTGGTCGCCACGCTCGGCGGACGCCATGAGGTCCCGGTGCCGATCCGGTCGATGGCCAGGGTGGCGTAACCGTGCTCGGTGGCCCGGCGGACATAGGAGTACCGCTCGGGCTCGTAGGGGGAGTCCCAGTACGACCGGTTGTAGCTGTGGCCGTGCACCAGGATCTGCAGGGTCCGCGCCTCCGGCGGAGCGCAGAGAGTGCCGTGGATCGAGCCGGACAGGGCCGCCAGACGAACCGGGAACGACACCTCCCGACACTGGGTGGGCGCGGCGGCGGCCGAGCCGGCACCGACGACGGCGGCGGCGAGGGTGGCCGCGACCACCGCGGCCGAGCCCAGGGCGCGTCTGCCGAGCCGTCGACGGAACAGGGAAGGGAGCATCGGTGCGCCTCCTGGAATCTAAAGGTTTGCAGATTCCAACGAGAGTGCTCGTCGTGGGTTACGACGGGCTCGAACCGAGGTGCGGATGCACCCGAGGGCTGGGTTCGTCGTCGCCGAGCGGCCGTGGCGAGCTACCCGGCGTCCTCCGGGCGCCGCCGAACGACAGTGGGTCAGCGCTGAAGTCGTGTCCCTGTGCCGCTACCGCCCGGATCGGCCGGCCTGGCCCTTGGTTCGTCGGTCATTTCGCGGATGACAACGCCTCGTCCAAGTCGGTCCACAGGTCCTCGAGGTCCTCGATCCCGACCGAGAGTCGTAGCAACTGCTCGCTGATTCCGGCCTTCTCGCGTTCGCCCGGATCCATGATGTGGTGGCTCAACGAGCCGGGGTGCTGGATCAGGCTGTCCACGCTGCCGAGGCTGACCGCCGGGGTGAACACCCGCACGGCGGCGATGACGTCGGCCGGTTCTCCGGTGATCTCGATGGAGACGATCGCACCGCCCCCGTTCATGTGGTGAGCCGGACGCGGTTCGGACAGGCCGGGGTAGTGGACGCGCGTCACCGCGGGGTGTCGGGACAGGCGGTCGGCCAGCTCGGCGGCGTTCTGCGAGGCCGCGCGGATCCGCATGGGCAGCGTGGACAGCCCGCGTAGTAGGAGGTAACCGGCCAGTGGGTGCAGTATCGCGCCGGTCGCGAATCGGAGCTGCCGTAGCGGTCGGGCGCGCTCCTCGGCGCAGGCGATGACACCACCCATCACGTCGCCGTGTCCACCGAGGTACTTGGTGGCGCTGTGCAGTACGTAGGCCGCGCCCAGCTCGAGGGGCCGCTGCAGCACCGGGGTGGCGAAGGTGTTGTCCACCAGGACCGGTACGTCGGCGACCGACGCCACGAGCGCCGGGATGTCGATCTCGTTGAGGGTGGGGTTCCCGGGCGACTCGACAACCACGAGCCCGGTCCGGTCGGTGACCGCTTCGGCGACGTCGTCGGCCGTCGTCCAGGTGATGGACGTGCCCAGCACGCTGGAATCGAGCAGATGGTCGCTCGTGCCGTAGAGCGGCCGGACCGCGACGACGTGAGGCCGGCCTGCGGCGACCGCAGCCAGCAGGCACGCGGACAGGGCAGCCATGCCGCTGGCGAACGCGACCCCGGCTTCCGCGCCTTCCAGATCCGCCAGGGCGTGCTCGAACCGGGCCACCGTGGGGTTACCGACGCGAGCGTAGACGGGTAACCCGCCGTCGTCGGCACCCGCTCCCAGCACGTCGAGCCGTGCTGCTTCGGCCCGCGAATCCCGACACGGATATGTCGTCGACAGGTCGATCGGGACGGCGTGCACGCCGAGGTCGACCAGGTCGTGACGTCCGGAGTGCACCGCGCGGGTGGTGAGGGAGTGCCGCGTCATGGGGCACATGCTCGCCGGAGATCCGGCCGGAGAGCCTGGAAACCGCATAGGATTCGGTCCATGGCGAAATCGGTCACTCTGGATTCGGTCGATCGGAAGATCGTTCAGCACTTGCAGAACGATGCACGGATCTCGAACAAGGCCCTGGCCACTCTCGTCGGCGTCGCCGCGTCGACGTGCCTGGAGCGGACGAACCGGCTCCTACGGCTCGGCGTCGTGACCGGCTTCCACGCCCGCGTCGCCCCGAAGACCGTCGGGCGTGGAGTTCAGGCGTTCCTCGCGGTGCAGTTCCTCTCGCACGCCCGACCCCTGGTCGACCCGTTCGTCGAATGGGCCCGCGCGTTACCGGAGACGATCGATCTGTTCTTCGTGACCGGCGGTGACGACTTTCTCGTACACATTGCTTGCGTTGACACCGACGACCTGCAACGACTCGTGCTGGACTTCACCGCCCGACGCGAGGTCGGCCGCCTCGAGACGCACCTGATCTTCGCTACCTGGCCGGGTGGTCCTGTCCAGCCGGCCTGACCACGACGTGATCGACCGGACCTCACCGCCCCCGAAGCTGGAGCGGATCCGGAGCACGGCGTCTAGCTGGCCTCACATGGGTGAGGGCCGCGATGGCCGTCCGGCTCGTCGACGCGCACGCCCGTCACCGGGGGTCGCACGCCACCTCGGGTGGACGCCACTACTGCACGAACGCTCTGCCGCCAGGAGCGGTTCGGCGTCGTCGACACTGTGCTGATCCTGACCATCTGGCTGCCGAAACGTGGTCTGGGTAGCAGCGTGAGCTCGATCTACGGTCAGCGCGGAGCTCGGTGCGGATCCGTCTGTCTCGCATGGCCGGGTGCGACATCTGCGCTCCGCCCCGGCCCAACGATTCGAGGACGGACTGCTCGTGAACGTGCGCATGGTCGTCGTGGGGGTGCTCCGGGCTCTCACCGTGTTGGCGGTGGCACCGGCTGCGGTCGGCGACGACGTCGTGGTCAGCCCCGACCTGACCGTGAAGCCGTTCTGCGAGCGCACGGCGCAGGTGGGAGCGGCGTACGCCGAGTAGCGCGGAGCGGGTCACCTGGAACCGGTGTCGGATGGTGGGGATGTCCGCGGCCTCATCACCGCTCGGTTCCGTCACCAGCTCGCCGGCGACGAGGCTGCAGCTCGGGAGTTCGTCGGCGACGACTGCGGAGCATGCGCCGACGACCGACTCGACCACCGGCACCACAGCTGACCGTGCGAGCCACCTGCCGTGAGACCACGAGTCGGCGACGCACCTGCGGTGGCTGCGGCGTGTGTGTGCGCGGCCCTGGTCGGGGCCGCATGCAGCGCCTCCGTCTGCGCAGATTTCACCCCCGACGTTCTGTGGGCCGGGTCGGCGGCTCTGGCGGCGAGCATCCTGTTCGTCTGCCTGATGAGGTTCCAACGTTCTCGAGCTGCTGTGCACGACCTGGACGATCTGGTAGTCCGTCACGGCTACCATTTCGCCTGCTTGGTCGATCCGCTCGGGAAGATCGTCGCTGTGGCACCGTCCCGGCACACGGCGCAGGTCGTACACCGAGCGTGGCGTGAATTCGCACTCACGGACGAAGTATGGCGTATCGAGCAGGCACTCGACGTGGCTCGCGCCGGACTGCGGGGTGGAACCTACTCGGGATGGATCATGACGATCGGTGGCTCATTCCGTTGGGTGGACGTCCAGGTGTGGCTCGACCGGAGATGGTCGACCAACGGGCCGGTCGTTGTCGTCGTCGGCAAAGACGTCACGGATGAACGGCTTCGAGGAATCGAGCGGATCGAACAGCTCAATCGCGAGCTCGACCTCGCAGCGACGACGGATCTACTGACCGGCCTGCTCAATCGCAGGGGGCTGGCTCGAGCAGAGTCGACGGAATGGGCCGCGGCCGCTGCGTCGGGCGATGTCCTTTCCATGTTCGTTATCGACGTCGACCATTTCAAGATCTATAACGATCTTTTCGGGCATGCCGACGGAGATCAGGTGCTCGTCGCCATCGCCCAGGCGATTCGCGAGACCCTGCCCGGTGGGACGAGTATTCTCGCGCGTTACGGTGGGGAGGAGTTCGTGGTGCTTCTCCCGGCCACCGGGACAGACCGAGCGCGGGCCATAGCCGAAGAGCTCGTGACGACTGTCCGGCAACTCAGCATCGGGCATCCAGGCCATGCCGACGTGCGGGTCACCGTGAGCGTAGGAGTCGCCACGGTCTTCCCTGGGCTCGACACCTCCGACAGAACCCGGCTCTTCCGGGCTGCCGACCTGGCCCTGTACAGGGCGAAGCGCGGCGGACGTGACCGCGTCAGCGTCGGATCCGTGACGACCTCGCGCGAACGATATGAGCCGGAAGAGATGTAGTGGACTCTCCAGATGCGGCAACGCCGACCGGGCGAGTAGCGATGACAGTGCGTCCACGGTCAACAACAATGCGTGGTTTGTTATCGTGGAGAACGAAGCGCGGCGCTCGACTGGTCATACTCAACGGGATCCCCGGTTCGCGAGTAAGTGCGGACGGAGCTCCGTCGGTAAGCATCCGTAGCGGCTCCGTTGTGCCGA
This sequence comes from Pseudonocardia endophytica, assembly GCF_004339565.1. GTDB lineage: Bacteria > Actinomycetota > Actinomycetes > Mycobacteriales > Pseudonocardiaceae > Pseudonocardia > Pseudonocardia endophytica. Next base: position 2,363,855 of record NZ_SMFZ01000001.1, on the reverse strand, counting down.
TCCTCGCAGAGGGTGATGTCATTGATGAACAGTTCGGGCGCGATGGTGAATCTAGCCTCGGCGCCCCTCGGCTCGAGGCTGATCGAGACCGACGACGTCGAGTCCATGGTCGACGAGCTCGGAACCATGATGGCAGAGGCCTCGGTGAAAGCGTCGCGAGTCAAGGAGGTCGGCGGCGTTGTCGACGGCCTTGAGGCGGACGGCTTGTCGATGATGCGCATAACGTACGGCGACGCGCGGATCCGCCTCGATGCGATCCACGATCCAGCGGTCGACGACTACCTCGCGATCTCGTTGCCCGTCGTCGGGGGCATGAGTGTCGACTACAAAGGGGCGTCGTTCCGTTCGGCCGTCGACAGCTCGGCTTTCATCAAGTCTCCCGGCGGGCAGCTGACGCTCGAGCTCGAGCCTGGGGTGACGTACGTGATGATCATGCTTGCCATGAGTGACGTCCGACGCTTCGCGGCACGCACCGTGGCGCCCGAGGACGAGACCTACGGTCTCGACTTCCACTCGGAACTGAGTTCGTCTGTCGTGGTCGACACGCTCGTCAACCAGGCAGAGTTCCTCCGGAACCTGGCGAACGCCCCGCACGATCTGGGCAACCGAGGTCTCAGTGCAATGCAGGCCGTCCTGTTACGGGAGCAGATCATGACCACGCTGCTACTCGGCCACGATCATTCCCTGAGGGGCCAGATGGAGCGTCGAGAACGACGTCAAGGCAAACGATCGGCGATCCTCGACGCCGCTTCGCTGATGTCGGCACGCGCCGGGCAAGCCATCGGGGTCGAGTTCATCGCTCGCGAGGTAGGCCTGTCGATGCGCGGACTCCATGCAGGTTTTCGTCGCGAGTTCGATCAGTCCCCCAAGCAGTTCCTCACGCGTCTGCGGATGGAACGAGCCCGCGCCGACCTCGAGGTCGGTGTCGAGGCCGGCGACGCACAACTGCGGATCGCCGATGTAGCCAGGCGGTGGGGCTACCCCCAGGCCAACAGATTCGCCGCGGTCTACCGCGAGCACTTCGGCGAGCTTCCTTCCGCGACGATCGCGCGTTCCCACTCGGTGAACGCCCGTCGAGCGGTATTCACCAGGGTGGTGTGCGACCGGCCTGGTGACGGGCGCGTCGAGACGTCGTAGGCGGCCCGGATCATCGCCGTCCCGACACCACGCGTCAGGCGTCACACACCACGCCGGCGGGCTTGACCGTTCGCCGCGGAGGCGCTCGTGCTCGAGGTCCGCGAAGCGGACGGGTGGTGGCACGAGCGTGCGAGGCTCGACGTGATCCCGCGCCATCGCAGGCTCACGTTGATCGCCCGCCGGTGTGGACGCCCCTTGTCCGGCCGGCCCTACCGATTTCGCGTAGCTGCGTGCCGAAAGTGTGTCTGTCGCGGCCGCTCGATGTCGACATACCGTCCGAGGCGCGAGGCCGCGAGGTCCGCGTCGAACCCCGAACCGGTCAGGACGGGCGCTCCCCTTCCCCGTCCGCCGGCATCCCGAGAACGGACGGCTTGTGAAACTGCGCATTCTCGTCGCTGGCCTGCTCTGTGCGCTCACCGTGGTTGCACTGGCACCGGCTGCCAGCGGCGTCGAGTCCCCGACATCCGACGACGCAGCGCAGGACCTGATCAGCACCTTGGCCGAACCGGGCCCCAACGACGTGCTGACGGAGTCGGGAGCGCAGCACACCATCTACCGCCCGGCCGATCTCGGCGCACCCGGGACACGTCACCCGGTCATCGTCTGGGGAAACGGCACGGGCGCCGTGCCACTCGCGTACGACGGCCTGCTCCGGCATCTCGCGTCCTACGGATTCATCGTGTCGGCCGCGAACACCACCCAGGCCAACGACGGTGCCGCGATGCTCGCCGGGGCACGTGAGCTCGTCGCCGCCGACGGTGACCCGGCCAGCCCGTACGCGGACCGAGTCGACACCAACGCCATCGGTGCCGCCGGCCATTCGCAAGGCGGCGCCGGAGCGATGAACGCCGGAGCCGATCGGATCGTCCGGACCACGGTCGCTGTACAACCGGGCCCTGCCGCCGTTCCGGAGCGGCTACGAGGCCCGGTGTTGTATCTCGCAGGCGACAACGACGTGGTCGTCAGCCCGGCTCTGATCGTGAAGCCGTTCTACCAGCGCACACGCCAGGTCGAAGCGGCTTACGCCGGGCTACGCGGCGCGGGCCATCTCGAGCCGGTCCCGGACGGGGGCGGTTTCCGCGGTCTGATCACCGCGTGGTTCCTCTCCCAGCTCGACGGCGACCGGGCGGCGGCCGGAGTGTTCGACGGCGACGGATGCGCTGCCTGCGTCGACACCCGGCTCGACTACCGACACCACACCTGATCGTGGAGAGAAGCGTGCCGACCGAGAACACATGGTTCGACGCCGACGTCCGGCCTGGACCGGACGGCCACGGCGTCGCCTACGCCGACGGTGTCGACGGGCGCGGTCTCGACGGAGTCCTGCTGCCGGGTAGTGCCTTGGCCGTCGAGCTCGGCTGCCTCTGCTCGGTACTCGGCAACGCTGCCTACCGGGACGGTGCCGTCAGCGCGCCGTTGCACGATCCTCGTTGCACGCTCCATCCCTAGAACCCGAGGTCAGAAGCACGGGCCGAGCGCAATCCGCCGTGCTGCCGGCCGTGCCCGGCCTCAACCTGACGCCGCCCCATCGGTGTCGGGTCGGGCCACCAGAAGTGCAAGGACCCGACCGAGCAGGTCGGCGGGCACCGCCTGCGGATCGATGGCCGACTCGACACCCAGACCGTTGCTCAACGCGAACAGCATCACCGCCATCTGCTCGGGCGGGAGGGCCGGCGTGATGCCGGTGCGGGTGCTGAACTGTTCGACACCTCGGGCAACGGCTTCCCGGGCGGTGGCCCGGGTGCGACGGAGCGCTTCGCGTCGCTCGGGGTCACGGTGGGACAGCGCGAAGTACTCCGCGAGGATGCGGTGCGCTGCGGCGTCGACGTGCATGGCCTCGACCAGGGTCGAGGCCACGTCGGCGAGCACGCTCTGTGTATCGGGTACGTCGCCGATTCGGTCGATGACCCGGTTCAGCCGCACAAAGGCGTGCTCCTCGATCAGGGCGAGGACCAGATCGTCCTTACCGGTGAAGCTCGAGTAGACCGCACCCTTGGTCAACCCGGCCTCGGCCGCGACGTCGTCGAGGGACGACCCGGCGATGCCGCGCTGCCCGAACACGGTGAACGCGGCGTCGAGGACCCGTCGCCGGGTCTGGGCCCGTGTCGGACGAGTGCGTCCCGATGTCCCGCCGTTTCGCGGAGGCACCGTGCTCTCCTCCTCACCTGGTCCCTCTGGTTCACCGACGTCGCTACCGGTGCTCGACGGTATCGCCTCACCCGGATGAGTACCGGAGCCGAAGGCTTCACAGACCGTAGCGATACGGCACACCGCTCGAGTTGCGACCCCGAGCGCCACCGAGCCCAAGTTCAATACCGCACGGTATTGTGTTGTCGTGGCCCATGACCCGTCGTGGACAGGAGGGGACCGGCCCGTTCGGTCCGGGTGTGGCCGCGGTCGTCATGGGAGGAGAGCTGTTCGATGGATCGACGCGACGTGACGATTCTCCACGAGATCCTGGTGGCGGATCGGCTTGCGCGGGCGACGGATCCGCACGAGGAGATCGTGATTCGGTGGCGGCGGTTGTGCGACCGACGTCGGCACGAGGGCGTTCGCCGTCCAGACCCGGAATGCTCTCGCCGGGAGCGCCCCGGCGGGGAACACCCGAACGATGCCGGTGGTGGTGTTGCATGAACGAGAATCCGCAGTCGATGCCGGCCCTCGGCCCACAGACCCCCGCTGCACGGTGGTCCGGCCGGCGCGCGGACGACGGCTCGGCGCTCGGGGAGTGCGCCGAACCGGATTCCGTCGCGCGGGGCGGGCGTGAGCACGGCGTCGGCGGCGTCACTCACGACGACGCCGTCGGCGTGCCGCTCTTCGAGAAGGCGACATCGCCCGCCCCGGTTCCGGACGACACGTCGTCGACCGATCGAACTCGACCGGTCGAGCGGCAGGAACCGGTACCGGGCAGCGCTGCAGCGGTCCAGCTCGGCTGTCGGTGCTCGGTACTGGGCAATGCGGCGTACCGGGTCGGTGCCGCCGACCTGCCACTCGTGGATCCGGACTGTCCGGTGCACCCCGCGGCAGGAGGCGGCGTCGGCGACCGCGGGCCGTCGTAGACGCAGTCGCGCCCTGCCTCCCGGGGCAGCCATGAGCAGGCGCGACTGTTCGGACAGCCACGGTTGGGGAGCCGTCGAGCTGTCCTGCGGGCTGGGTGGGCCGTAGGAGGACACCGCCCAGCCCGCACCATGAGGTTCACCGGTAGCCCGGAGTGTTTGAGTGGCATCCCGGCTCCGACGGCGGTCTCAGTCGGCGACGGAGAGCAGCGCGATGGTGCGGAGTGACGAGACGGTGTGGGTGAGCAGTCCCTTGACGACGAGCCTGTGCGCCAGGATCTGTCCGAGGACCTTCATGCCGCGTCCGGTGAGGAAACCGACCGGCAGCAGGCCGCCCGCCTTCATGGTGAGCTGGGAGACGTCCAGGATCTGGTCGACCGTGGCGTGCACCGCGACCGACGGCTTCCCGTGCACCCCGTTGCGGAGCACGACCCCGTCGGTGCCGAACTCGAGCGTCGCTTCGGTACCGGTGTCCGTGCTGATCACCGCAACCGGCCGGGACATCCGGCGGGCGACGTCCACGAGCTCCGGCTTCTTCGCGAAGTTCTGGGAGAGCAGCATGCTGAGGATGGTGGCGACGCCGTTGGCCTCGTCGCCGTCGTGGCACGTGACGCCGTACGTCTGCGTGTCGTTGGCCATGTCGGGATCCGATCTGGGTGTGGCGGGTGCCGAGGGTGCGGAGAACGGTTCGCGGCCCCGTACCAGGACGAGGCCGCGAACCGTGGTCGTGCGGGGAGCTACGCGACCGGTCGGGGCCGGCGCGGGAGTTCGTCGTGGTCAGACGTCCCAGTCGGTGTCGATCTCGCCGAACGTGCGGAGGAACGCGTTGAAGGCTGCGGCGTTCTGGATCGCCAGCTGGACGTCGCCCTCGACCAGCTTGAGCTGGCCGCCCATCAGTAGCGTGCCCGCCTCGGCCTTGCCCTCGGCCGCCTCGCGGTAGTGCTCGACCTTCGCCCGGAGGCCGAAGTCGACCGCGTCGTGCAGCGGGCTGGTGGACCACTCGGTGAGCTTGGCGCCCTTGAAGGTGAAGTACGTCGTGACGTCCTTCTCCAGCAGGCCGAGGTACATCGGGTGGTCGAAGGTCTCGGGGGCCTTGAACCCCTGATGGACGGCATCGTTGGCGTTGATCGCCTCCATCGCCGCGGCGCACCACTCGTCGGACAGGAACGTCAGTGCCATGTGGGTCTCCTCGGGAACGTCGTTGTGCTGAGGCAGCCGGCGTCGACGCCCTGCGTCCGGCCGTCCGGCTTCATCGCATTCTCGGGACACGGAGAGGGAGAACCGCTGTCCGGAACGGCTCAATCCGGCCGGCGTCGTCCTCACTCGGTTCGGTTGACGACGGTTCGGACCGCCGAGTTGTCCGATGTCGCCTACCCGGTGACGGTGCCGCCGGGTCGCCGGACATCGTGAAGGCGTCGAACTCGACGGCGTGCCCGTCCGACTCCGTCGTCGGTGAGGTGCCTGTGCCGGGCGTCGACATCACGTCAGTGGCCGTGGACGTGAGAGGCGTCTCCGGAGGACGTCGTCGCATTCGGACGAACGTGGACGTCCGATTGGTCTGACGATGTGGGCCCCCGAGGCACGTCCTCCTGCCAGTCTCCGTCTGTCCGAGAACCTCGGACACGTACTGATCGGGTCCCGTCGCCGTGACACCGACGCTGGCAGGCCCTGACAGCCACACGCTCGACCGGTAGCGCCGTCGAGCGGCGCGAGGACGTACGGCCGGGACTTCCACAGCCCGTCCGAGGAGATCACGACCCCCGACGTGTCTCCGCGTCCCCGCGACCGGAGCCCGGGCTCCGGTCGTGTGACTCGTGACCGCAAGTCCGTCTGTTGGGAGTGTCAGTGATGTCTGCACGTGCGGTCAGCCTGCGGCGAACGTCGTCACCGCCGGTCGGAAACGATCGGGGTGCCGCGAGCGGTCGCGACGGCCTTCCGTCGGTTCTCCGGGCCGGCTCCTCCGGCTTCACGGTGTTCGTCCTCGGGATGCTGTCCGGCTCGCTCGTCGGAGCGCTCGTTCCGCCTCTCGCTGCCGCATGGCCATGGTTCGTCGCGCTGCTCGCGTTCGCCGTTGCCGGCTGCCGTGCCCGGCCGACCGGACCTGCCCACGTGGGCGGCGCAGGCGCCGCACTGGTGACGGTGCTCCTCGGCCTGCCGCTGATCCTCCTGTTCCCGATCGGCCCGCTGGGCGGATCGGACGTCGCAGGACTGCTCGTGTCGGCCGTGCTCGTCGGTGCCGTCTCCGGCGTCGCGGCGCGGAATCGTCGAGGACGGGTGTGACTCATGACGACAACGGCTGAAGGACCCCCTACGACGTCGGTGGGCCGCAAGCGCGGGACCGCCGGCAAGTACGTCGACGGCGTGACGAGACCGCTGGTCACCGCCGGCGAGATCATCGCCTACACGGGCCACGTGCTCTGGAGCGCGATCAGCAGGCCGGTCGGCTACTGGGCCGACACGCGAGACCAGATGTACGACACCCTCCGGCTCTGCTGGATCCCGGTCGTCGTGTCCTGTGTGGCGTTCGGGTTCGGTGCCCCCGGCCTCCAGGGCGGCAACATCTACCTGCTGTTCGGCATCCCGGACAGGCTCGGGTCGTTCTTCCTCATGGCATCCGTCCGCGAGTTCGCCCCGTGGATCAACGCGATGATCGTGGCCGGCGTGATGGGAACGGCCATGACGGCCGACCTCGGTGCGCGCCGGATCCGCGAGGAGATCGACGCGATGGAGGTCCTCGGCGTCGACCCGATCCGCACGTTGATCATCCCGCGGGTCATCGCCGTGACGATCATGACCGCGATGCTCGACATCCTCGCGCTGCTCTGCGGCGTGATCGGCGGCTTCATCGCGTCGGTGTACCTCGGCGCGAACCCCGCCGCCTACGTCAGCAACTTCTTCGCGAACGCGACCACACCGGACATCTGGGGAAGTGTCGTCAAGTCCCTGTTCTTCGGCCTGATCATCGGAATCGTCTGCAGCTTCATGGGCTTGCGCGCCAAGGGCGGACCGGCCGGCGTGGGCAAGGCGGTGAACGTGTCCGTCGTGACGGCGTTCGCCTGCATCTGGGTCTTCAACTACGTCTACACGGCTCTGCTCCTCGGGTTGAACCCCGAGATGCAGGTCTTCAAGTGAGGAGGCGGAGCACATGAGCGTCGACGCACCCGAGAAGCCGACCGACGATCCCGACAGCCGTGACTCCGTCGAGGTCTCCCCGCGGATGGCGGTCGGAAAGTTCCGGGAGGCCGTCTCGACCTTCGGGCTGATCGCGAAGTTCTCCAGCAGGACGATCCGGAACTTCCCCGACATGCGGCACTACGTCGGTGAGGTCTTCCACCAGGCCGGCGTCCTGATCCTCTCCAGCGGTCTGATCGTCTGGTTCATGCAGTTCATGGTCGGCACGATGTGTGCGACCGAGGCCAGCTACACCCTGAAGCAGGTCGGTGCGCCGCTCTACTCGGCGATCTTCACCGACTACTGCGGTCTCCGCGAGATGTCGCCGTACATGTGGGCGTACATCTTCGCGGCGAAGGTCGGTTGCGGGCTCGTCGCGGAGATCGGCTCGATGCGCATCGCGGACGAGATCGACGCGATGGAGGTCATGGGCGTCAAGTCCCTCAGCTACCTCGTCGGGACCCGGATCCTCGCGTCCTGGATCGCGATGCCGTTCCTGTTCATCGTCGGTCTCGGAATGAGCTACATCGCCATGTACCTCGTCGTGGTGCTGCAGCTGGGAGAGGTCTCCTCCGGTGGATACCTCTACATCTTCTGGCTCTACCAGAATCCGCTGGACATCATCTATGCCACGGTGAAGGTGATCGCGATGGGTACATGCGTGATCTTCGTCGGTTGCTACTACGGGTACAACGCTTCCGGTGGGCCCGTCGGAGTGGGTCAGGCGACCGCGAAATCGATGATGGTCAACATGGTTCTGGTGCATATCATCAGCACGCTCGGAACTCAGTTGTTCTGGGGACTCTCCCCGAACGCCCCCATTGCCAACTGACGTTCTCGAGCCTCTCCGAGGAGCTCCCCGATAATGCATGACAGCGACGACATGGACATGACGCGTCCGATTCCCATTCCGGCAGGCGTCGGTGCCGGCCCGGCAGCACCGCGGGCGGCGGCGCCCGCCGGTTCCCACGGCGGCGGCACGGACGCGGGTCGACCGCATTCGATGCAGGTCCGAAACGTCTACAAGTCCTTCGGCGACAGCCACATCCTCCAGGGGATGAACCTGGACTTCGCCGACAACGCGATCACGACGATCCTCGGGCCCTCCGGCACGGGCAAGAGCGTTCTGATCAAGCATCTGGTCGGTCTGCTCGCGCCGGACGCCGGCGACGTCCTCATCTTCGGCCAGGACATCTGGAAGATCAGCGAAGCCGAACGGTACGAGCTTCGGAAGCGGTTCGGGGTTCTTTTCCAGGACGGCGCGCTCTTCGGCTCGATGAACATCTTCGACAACACCGCCTTTCCGTTGAGGAAGCACAGCAACCTGCCGGAGAAGGAGGTGAAGGAGATCGTCATGGAGCGGCTTCAGGAAGTCGGACTCGAAAAGGCCGTCAAGAAGCGGCCGAACGAGGTGTCCGGCGGTATGCGCAAGCGCGCGGGTTTCGCCCGCGCACTGGTGTTGAATCCCGACATCGTCATGTTCGACGAGCCGGACTCCGGTCTCGACCCCGTCCGTACGAGTCTGCTGAACGACCTCATCCTGCAGATGCACGCGGAGCACAAGGGGACCTACATGCTGGTCACCCACGACATCCGGACCGCCCGGAAGGTCAGCGACTACGTCGGCCTGATCTGGAAGGGCCAGGTCGTCCACTACGGGGAGGCCAGGGCGGCCTTCGCCTCGCAGGACCCGTTCGTCCGCCAGTTCCTCAGCGGCGAGTCCGCCGGACCGCTGGGCATGGACTGATGACGATGAAGAACAGGTTCCTCGGGCTGTGGGCGGTCCCGATCGTCTGCTTCGCGGTGCTCGCGACCGGTGGCTGGGCACTGATCGACAACGTGCCGTACCGGGTCAGCGTCGTGCTCCCCACGGCGCCGAACGTGATCGAAGGCGGCAAGGTCCTGGTCGACGGCTTCGAGGCCGGCCAGGTGGACGAGGTCCGGGTCGAGGACGGCAAGGCCGTCCTGGACATGAACCTGGACAACGACTTCGCGCCGCTCCGCGACGGTGCGGAGGTGTCGGTCGCGTGGCGGGCGGTCCTGGGTGAGCGGCAGGTCGTCGTCAAGGACGGCCCGGCGGACGCACCGGAGATCCCGGACGGCGGTCGAATCTCGGGGGCCATGCCGGAACCCGTCGAGGTCGACCGGGTGCTGTCGGCGCTGGACCCGGAGACCCGGACCCGGCTCGCCGGAACACTCAAGGGGCTCGACCGGACGTTGACCGGCAGCGAGCAGGACATCAACGCGACGATCCGCTCAGCCGGTCCGGCGCTGGGCGCCCTCGGCGACGTCCTCCGTGGACTCGGCAACGACGGGCCGGCGATCAAGCAGCTGATCGGCCACACGTCGACCGTCGTGGACACCCTGGTCAAGCGCGACGCCGACGTCCGTTCGATCGTGACCGACCTGAGCGCAGGCGCTGCGGCGACGGCCGAGCAGAGGCAGCAGCTCGACGCCGCGCTGCAGAAGCTCCCCGGCACGCTGAACACGGCGCGCACCACGCTCGACCAGGTCCCGGACACCGTGGACAGGACCCTTCCGCTGCTGACCAAGCTCCAGCCGGTGGCCGCGAAGCTCCCCGAGTTCTCGCGCAACCTGAGCCCGGTACTGCAGGAGCTGCGGCCCGCGGTCGGCGAGCTGAGGCCGACGCTCGACTCGGCGTCGACGTTGCTGAACCACACCCCGGCGCTTCTCGACAGTGCGCACGCCACCGTCCCCGGAGTCGACTCGCTCGTCCGTGACGTGACGCCGGCGCTGACCTACCTGCGCCCGTACACCCCGGAGCTCCTCGGCTGGATGTCGAACTGGGGCTCCGCCACCGCCAACTACGACGCGAACGGCCACTACATGCGCTCGACCATCAACGAGGGCGCGAGCTCGCTCACCGTGAACCCGGGCGTCCTGCCGCCCGGGATCGAGAAGGACCCGCACCCGGTGCCCGGCGCCCTGGAGGGGCAGCCGTGGACCGACGCGTACGGAGGTGGAGCGCGATGACACCGTCCCGACGCAGTGTGACCCTGGCCGCGCGGGTACTCGCGCTGGTCGCCGCGGCCGGTGTGTTCGCGACCGCGGCGGCGACGCCCCGCGCCATCGGGGACGACGAGCCCCGGCTGGTGACGGCCATGTTCGCCGATGCCAGCCCGATCCTCGAGGGCAACGACGTCCTGATGGACGGCGTGCCGGTCGGCAAGGTCCGGTCGATGACGGTCGTCGGCAACCAGTCGGCCGTGACCGTCGCACTCGAACCGGAAGCCATGCCGGTACACCGCGACGCCCGGATGACGATCAAGCCGGTCAGCCTCCTCGGCGAGCGGTTCATCGAGTACGACCGCGGCAGCCCGCAGGCACCGTTGCTCGGGCCGGACGAGCCCCTTCCCGTCGAGCAGACCGGCCGTCCGTCCGATCTGGACCAGCTGCTGAACGCGATCAACGATCCGACCGGCCGTGCGCTCGCGGGCCTCGTCACCACCCTCGGTGACGGGATGCGCGACAACGGGAAGAACGCCGACGAGGCGGTGAAGGCGCTGGCCCCGGCGATGACCGACACCGAGAACCTCGTCCGGGTCCTGAACGACCAGAGCGCGACCCTGCAGCAGCTCGTCGACAACACCGAACCCGTCGCGGGCGCGCTGGCCGCGGACGACGGCAAGCGGCTCGACGGGCTCGTCGACTCCGCGAACCAGCTGCTCGGGACGACGGCCGACCGTCAGAAGGCGCTGAACGAGACGCTCGTCCGCGCACCGGACACGCTGGCGCAGACCCGCGGCGCCCTGGAGGATCTCGCCGGGGTCACCCGCAGCGCGACGCCGACCCTCCGGTCGATGCGGCCGACCACGGACAACCTGGTCGCGATCAGCGCGGAGCTCCAGACGTTCGCCGACTCGGCGGACCCGGCGCTCGCCAGCTCGCAGCCGGTTCTCGACCGGGCCCGTGAGCTGCTCGCCGAGGCGCGGCCGGTCGTGTCCGACCTGAAGCCCGCCGGGCCGGACCTGCGAGGCACCGCCGCAGGTCTCGACCCGCTGGCCAACGAGTTCACCGACCGGCTCCCCGGCTTCTGGAACTTCATCCAGGGCTGGGCGCTGACCACCAACGGTTACGACGGCCTGTCGCACTACTTCCGCGCCATGGTGACGGTCAACACCGACGAGATCACCCACGCCGTCCCACCGGCGGCACCGCTGCTCGACGGCAACCAGCCGCCGGACGCCGCGACCCCCGGACCGGCCCCGCTCCCGCAGATCCCCGGCGTGTCGCCGGAGGGCGCCCCGCTCCCGGGGCTCCTCGAGCCCGGTCCGTCCGCCGACGGCGGCGCCACCGGTCTCGACGAGAAGCAGGAGTCCGGCGCTCTCGACTACCTGCTGGGAGGCAACTGATGGGCGGTCCGAAGTCGACGAAGGGCCGCTCGCTGCTGATCGGCACCGTTGCGCTGGCCTGTTTCGCCGTAGCTGTCTACGTGGGTGTGAACGCCCACAAGGGACTGCCCGGCGCGCAGCTGACGACGTTCTCCGCGGCGTTCGAGGAGACCGGTGGCCTCCGTGCCGGTGACGACGCCCGCATCGCCCGCGTACGCGCCGGCCGGGTCGACAACGTCGAGATCAAGGACGGCACGGCCGTCGCGACGATCGCGCTCGACGGCGACCGGCCGATCTACCGGAACGCGACGGCGTCGGTCGACAGCCGCTCCGGCCTCGGTCAGAAGATCGTCAACATCGACCCCGGTACCCCGGACGCCGGCGAGCTCCCCGAGGGCTCCGTCCTTCCCCAGGAGCAGACCACCGGCTCGGAGAACCTGTCGGAGCTGCTCGCGGTGTTCGACGACCCGACCCGCGCCGCGTTGACCAGCACGGTCACGCAGACCGGTCAGGGCGTCGGCGGCCACGGCCGGGACGTCCAGGACGTCGTGCGGAACGCGCCGCAGATCCTGCCGGATCTCGGCACGGTTTCCCGCGCGCTGACCGACAAGGACGGTCAGGACCTGACCCGGCTGTTGCAGGCCGCGAACTCGCTGTCCGGCCGCTTCGCCGGTCGCCAGGACCAGATCGCCGCACTGACCGGTGACCTCGGTACGACCCTGCGATCGGTGTCCACCGACAACTCGGTCCCGCTGAGGGACACGTTGGACAAGGCGCCGGACACCCTGGCCGCAGCCCGCGAGGCCATGGCGGCGTTGCAGCCACCGCTGTCCGACGTGGACAGTGCGACCGCGAAGCTCCAACCAGGAGCGCGCGGACTCGGCGACGCCACACCGGATCTGCGAGGTGTGCTCCGCGAGGCGGTCCCGCCGCTGGACGGGGTGCCGAACGTGTCCGACCAGGCCCAGCCCGCGCTCGGTGAGCTGACCCGGACGATGACCGACGCGCGGCCGTTCGCGCCGCGTGCCGCGAACGCCCTCGCCGACGCCAACCCGGTACTGACGACGCTCTCGCCGTACGCACCCGAGGTCATGCTGTTCTTCGAGAACTTCGCCGACGCCATGTCCAACGGACAGGCGGGCAAGGGCGATCCGAACAACCGGCATCTACGCGTGACGCTGATGCTGCACACCCAGTCGGTCGACGGCCAGCTGGGGATCCGCGACCCGTTCGTCGCACGCAACCCCTATCCGGCTCCCGGCGCCGCGGGACAGGACAGCACGGGCTCGCTGCCCCTGCCCAGCGTCGGAGGCAACCGATGAGCGTCGACGCTCAGGACCGACCCGCTCCGGCGGCGGACAAGCCCAGGCGTTCCGGGCTGAAGCGCTGGTCGAGGTCCCCGTTCACGATCGGTGTCGTCGCGATCCTGGTGACCGCACTCGTCGGCTACGTCATGTTCCAGAAGGACATGTTGCTGACGAACCTCCTGCCGGGTGACGAGGTGAAGATCAACTTCGCGCAGGACTACCGGCTCCGCGAGTACGTCACGCCGGTGAAGGTCGGCGGCGTGAAGGTCGGCAAGGTGTCCGACGTCGAACGCCTCGACAACGGCACCGCGATGGTGACGGTCAAGCTGGACGGCGGGACGGCCGAGAAGATCGGTTCCGAGCCTGGTGCGGCCATCCGGCCGACGATCCTGCTGGGCGGCAACTACTACCTCGAGCTGATCCCCGGCGGGCAACACGACGACCGGGAGTTCTCGGACGTCATCCCGCCCGAGCGCACATCGGTCCCGGTCGAGCTGGACCAGGTCGCCTCGGTGCTCCAGCCGGATGCGATCACCGGCGCGCGCAGCGCCTCGCGTCAGCTCGACGCCACGCTGGCCGGCGACGGACGCAGCGCGATCCAGGACATCGCCCGAACCGCGCCCGCCGCGCTGACGCCGAGTGCCGAGGTCCTGCGGGGAGTGTCCGGAACCCGGCCGGACGATCTCACCAAGGTCGTCGCCGGACTGGACTCGACCTCTCGGACGTTGTCCGCCAAGGACGGCGAGCTCGACAGCATCGTCGCCAACCTGGCGTCGACCAGCCGCGTGGTCGGCGCCCGTAGCCAGGACACGTCCGACCTGCTCGCCGATCTGCCCGAGACCCTGGACACGGCGGACGCCGGCCTGCGCCGGCTGGACACCACGTTGGGCAAGCTGCGTGACGCCGCAGGCCCGACGGAGCCGATCGTCGAGAACCTCGACCCGCTGATCGACCACGCGACACCCGTTCTCGCCAGGGCTCTTCCGGTCGTCCGCGATCTGCGCGGTGTTCTGGCCGACACCCGTCCGATCGTCGACGACCTGGTCCCGGCCAGTCAGACCGGGACCGCCGTGCTCGACGACCTCAAGGGCCCGGTCCTGGACCGGCTGAACGGGCCGGTGCGCGACACCGTGATGGGCCCGTACACCGGCCAGGGCACCTACGCCGGGACCGGCGACGGCGAGACCCCGTTCTACGAGGAACTGGGCTACATGGTCACGAACGTCGACCGCGCGTCGAAGCTGACCGACGCGAACGGCGCCAACGTGGGCTTCCAGCCCGGGTTCGGAGCCGGCTCCGTCGAGGGCGTGCCGATCAACATCGAATCGCTCTGGAAGAACCTCGCCAAGCTCGAGAACCCGGACGGCCCGGGAACCGGGGGTAACTGATGAGTCCTCGTGGCAACGTCATCCGGCGCACCTACGAGCAGGCGCGCAACGAACCCGGACTGATCCGGAACATCCTGGTGGTGGCCGGGCTGCTCGGACTCGCGGTCGTGGTCGGCGGCTACATCTTCAGCCAGGCCCGTGCGAACTGGCCGTGGGAGCAGGAGTTCCGCTTCACCGCGACATTCGACTCGGCTCCGGCGGTCAGCCCCGGCAACGGCCAGGAGGTCCGGATCGCCGGCGTGAAGGTCGGGGAGATCCGCGAGGCCGACGTGAACGAGCGCGGCCAGGCCGAGCTGGCGATCACGATCGACCCGCAGTACAAGGTGTACGAGGACGCGCGTCTGGTCCTGCGGCCGAAGAGCCCCCTGAACGAGATGTACATCGAGTTCTCGCCGGGCACGCCTGCCGCTCGTGAGCTGCAGGACGGCGACACGCTGCCGTCCGCGGCATCGGTCGCGCCGGTCCAGGTCGACGAGGTGTTCGGTCATCTCGACGCGAACACCCAGGACGCCCTGACCACGCTCCTCGCCCAGTCGGACGCGTCGATGGCGAGCTTCCCGGACGCGCTGCCGCCCGGGGTACGTGCGACCGACGCCATGCTGACGCGCATGCAGCCCCTCGCCGAGGCGCTGCAGAACCGCCGGGACCTGATCGCGCGGCTCATGACCTCGCTCGGGACGATCTCGGACACCGTCGGGAAGAACGACAAGCGGCTGGCCGACCTGGCGACGTCGATGCAGAAGACGTTGCAGACCACCGGCGACAACAGCCAGGCGGTCGACGCGGTCCTGCGCGAGCTCCCGCAGGTCACCGATCGCCTGCGTGAGGCGACCGGCGGAGTGCAAGGTCTGTCCGACCAGCTCGACCCGACCCTGGACAACCTGCGCGAGGCCGGCGACACCCTTCCCGGTGCGCTGGACCGGCTGACCACCACTGTGGACACTGCGGGTGAGGTCGTGGACAAGGCCGCTCCGGTCCTCGACGAGGCCAAGCCGGTCGTGGCCGACCTGCGGCCCCTCGTGAGCGACCTGAACGGCTCGCTCCCGAACGTCAAGTCCGCCTCCGGCCGGCTCGACGAGCTGACCGGGAACTCCCTTCCCTACCTCGACGACCTGCAGGCCTTCGTGTTCAACACGAACTCGGCGTACAGCCTCAAGGACGCCAACGGCGGGATCTTGCGGGGGATGCAGCAGTACTCGCCCGAGTCGGTGACGGGCCTGCTGGGCCTGACCAGGAGCCACCCCCAGCTGTTCCAGGACCCGTCCGGCGCAGGCGTCCCTCCGGGCGCCGACCCGCGGCCCGTCGTGCCCGACCTGCCCATCGGCTCCTCGAACTAGGCGGACGACATGCGAGTTCCAACCACAGTTCTGCCGCACGCGCGGCTACTGGCCCTGGTCGGGTTCACAGCCGCCTGCGCTGCGCTCTTCGGCTACCTCTGGGTCAACTCGGGCGGGCGCATCCCGGTGGTGTCCCAGGCCGGCTACCGGGTCCACCTCGACGTGCCGTCGGTCTCGAACCTGGTCTACGACTCCGACGTCATGGTCGCCGGCGTCAACGTCGGCAAGATCGTCGACATCGAGCCGGTCGGCGACCAGGCCTCGGTCGAGGTCGAGATGAACGACAACCACCCCCTGCACGAGGGGGTCAGCGCGGAGATCCGGAACAAGACGCTGATCCAGGAGTCGTACCTCGACTTCACCGACGGCAAGGGTGCGGAGATCCCGGACGGCGCGACGCTGCCGCCCGGCACCGGCAAGCCCGGCGTCGAGCTCGACGACGTCTACCGCTCCCTCGACCAGCCGACCCGCGACTCGATCGGGAACGTCGTCCGCTCGTCCGGGTTGGCGACGGACGACAGCGCGCAGTCGCTGACGGACGCCGTCGCCGGCCTCGGTGAGGTCGGCAGGCAGGGCGGCACGGTGACCGACGCGCTCGCCGCCCAGTCGGAGGACCTGACGACGCTGACCGGGCAGACGGCGACGCTGCTCGCCGCGCTGGACACCAGGGACGGGCAGATCGCCCAGCTGGTCTCGGACTCCCAGCAGGTGTTCTCGGCCACGGCGCAGAACGACGAGAAGCTGGCCGAGACCATGCGGACGCTGCCGCCGTTGCTCGACTCCGTGCGCGGGGCCAGCGACGATCTGACGACCCTGTCCGGTGCGCTGGCACCGGTCGCGCGCGATCTCGACACGGCCGCGCCCGACCTGTCCGCGGCACTCACGCAGCTGCCGGGGACCTCCGCGGATCTGCGCGGCATGCTCCCGTCGCTGCAAGGCGTGGTCGACCGGGCGCCGGACACGCTGCAGCGGGTCCCGGCCGTGGCCGACGACGCGAGCTCTCTCGTCGGGACGTTGGACGTGGCGATGTCGGACGTCAACCCGATGCTGGCCTACCTGAAGCCGTACGACCGCGACGTGGCCGCGTTCTTCACCAACTTCGGCCAGGCCCTGAACCGGGGCGATGTCAACGGGAAGACGCTGCGGATCTTCATGGTCTTCAACGAGCAGACGGTGAAGGGCATCCCGGTCGACACGAACAAGGCGCCGCTGCTGGCGAAGTCGAACGCCTACCCCGACGCCGGCGGCTCCGCCGACCCCGGTCCGTTCACGGGTCAGTACCCGCGCATCCAGCAGGACCCGCCGCGATGAGCCGCCGCGGCCACTCCCCGGCCAGGGCCCTCCGGCGTCCGTTCGCGGCGGCGGTGGCCCTGGGCCGGGCCGGGCTCGCCACGGTGTCGACGGCGGCGCGCCGCCCGGCGCCCGCCGGACGGGAGGCGCGCAGCGCGCAGGCTGCTCCGGACGTGTCGCGTACGCGTCGGGCCGGCTCGGTCGTGGGAGTGGTCGTGGCTCTCGGCCTCCTGATCGGGGGGCTCGCGCAGGTCGACGTCTCCACCGGCGTGGACTCGTTCCTACCGGCGAACGACCCGGCGGTCGACGCTCTGCACGACTACGCCGGAGCGTTCGGCTCCGACGCGACGGTCGTGCTCCTCGAGTCGCCAGGACCGAGATCCCTGCTCGAAGGGGACCAGCTGCAGTCCTTGCTCCGCCTCGAGGGCGAGCTCGCCCGGCTGCCGGACGTCTCGGCGGTCTACGGGCCGGCGACGGTGCTCAACCAGGTCGCCGGGCGCGCCCAGGACCTGCTCGCCGAGCTCGTCGGCCGGCGGGACGGGGTGCGGGGAACCGCCCGGGCCCAGGCCGCTGCGGCGGGGGCGTCACCGGAGGAGGCCGACCGGGCTGCTGACAAGGCCAGCGCCGAGTTCGACCGCCGCTACGGCACCTTGCTCGCCCGTGGCCTGCCGTCGGGTCTCCCGACGATCCGCAACCAGCAGTTCGTCGAGAACGCGATCTACGACGAACAGGGCCGGCCGCGTCCACAGTGGCGTTTCGTCGTCCCGTCGGACCGGTCGGTCGCGCTGCTGGTCCGGCCGCGTCAGGAGCTGGACCAGGGGAGTACCGAGGTGCTCGTCGACCGCGTCGGGGACCTCGTCGACCGGTCCGGCCTGGACACGACCCGCACGACGGTGTCCGGCGTGCCGGCGGTCGTCGCGGGGCTCGGTCACCAGGTCCGTCAGGAGGTCCCGCTCCTGGGCGGGTTGGCGGTCGTCGGCGTCGCCCTGTGTCTCGTCGCGACGCCATGGGCATCGACCCGACGTCGGCGTCTGATGCCGGTGGCGGTGACGTTGCTGGCAACGGCCACCACGATGGCGGTGTACGGCTGGATCGGGCATCCACTGTCCCTCGGTGTGGTGGCGTTCCTCCCTGTGTTGCTCGGTGTCGGCAGCTACTACCCGATCTACTGGGCACAACGTGCCGAGCGGCGGGTGGTGGTGACCGTCGCGCTCGCCACCGCCGTCAGCTTCGGCGCTCTCGCGCTGTCGCCGATGCCGTTCGTCCGAGACCTCGGGCTCTCGCTCGCGCTCGGTGTCCTGGCCTCGTGCGGGGCGGCGGCGCTGGTGACGCGGACGATGCGGCTCGACGAACCGACCGAACCGGTCGAGGCCACCGGGCCGGCCGCTGACGGTCCGAACAGGACTCGGCTCGCGACTCGCGTCGCGGCCGTCGTCCTCGCCGGCGCGGTGGCGGCCGCGGGGTGGGCGTCGTTGCCCGCCATACCGCTGACCGCCGACTTCACCAGCTTCACCAAGGGTCTGGCGGTCGGTGACGACGTCGAGCACCTCCAGCGCTCACTGGGCACCTCCGGTGAGGTCGACGTCGTCCTGCGCGGACCGGACGTCACGTCGCCGGAGGCGATGGCATGGATGTCCGAGGCCGAGAAGAGCATCGTCAGCCGCTACGGCGACGTGCTCCGGCCGGTGACGTCCGTGCCACAGATGATGCGGTTCCTGGGCTCCGAGCCGACACCGGAGCAGATCTCCGCGGCGCTGCGGTTGCTGCCTCCCTACCTGCTCGGCGCGGTGGTCGGTCCGGACGCCACGGTCGCGAGCCTCGCGTTCGGCAGCACGCAGCAGGATGCGGTCGAGCTCGAGCAGCTCCGCGACACCGTCCTCACCGGACTCCCCGCGCCGCCGAGCGGGTACCGGGTCGAGGTGACCGGTCTGCCGATGCTGGCCGCGCACGGCTACGACCTGATCGACGGCGAGCGCTATCTGGCCAACGGCATCGGTGTCCTCGCCGCCGGTCTGGTCCTGTTGATCGGTCTCGGTCGGCGGCGGGCGGATGCGGGACGCGCCGTGCTCGCAGCGGCGATCGCGACCGGCGTCGGGCTGTCGCTGACGTGGCTGTTCGGCGTCGCCCTGAACCCGGTCACGGTCACCCTCGGCGCGCTGACGGCGGCGGTGGGCTGCGAGTTCAGCGTGATGCTCGCCGAGGCCGCCCGGAGCGGCCAGATCCGGCTCCGGCGCTCGGTCGCCCTGGCTGCGGCCACGTCCGGCGTCGGGTACCTCGTGCTCGCAGCCTCCGGTCTGCAGGCGATCCGCGAGTTCGGACTGTTGTTGGCGGTGTCCGTGCTTCTCGCCCTCGGCGCGGCACGGCTCGCGGTGTGGGTGTGGCCGCCCCGGCCGACCCCGCAGCCGCCTGGCTCCTCCCCGGAGCACGAACCGCGTTCCCTCGAGCTGACGGGAGTAGGCGCATGACATCCATGCTGTCCAAGGAAACGCTGGACAAGGCGTCCGGGACCGTGGGCGGGCTGCCCGGGAAGGCCCGCAAGGGATTCGCCGCCGCCCGGCGGCGGACCAAGGTCGTGATCGCGGGTGGCCTCATCGTGCTGCTGGCCCTGGTGGCCGGCGGGGTGACGTGGTGGCAGATCGAGGCCCTCCCCGACGACGCGGCGTTCCGGCTGGGGGACAGGGTCGTCACCACCGACGAGCTCGACCGCCAGGTGGACACCCTGCGCGCCTTGTACGGGGTGAACCCGCCGACGGAGCCGGACCAGCTCGACGCTTTCCGGCGGGACGCCGCGAAGTCCTACGCCGTCGCGATCGTCCTCGACGACGCCGCGCGGGACGAGGGCGTCGTCGCGGCCGACAAGGCGGTCAACGACACGCTCTCCCGGTTCATCGCGCAGCAGCTCGGGGAGGGTCCGCAGGCCCGCGAGAAGTTCATCGAGGCCCTCGGCAACAGCGGCACCTCCGAGCAGGCCGTGCTCGGGGAGGTGAAGCGGCAGATGACCGTCGCACAGCTCATGGACAAGGTCACCGGTCCGATCACGGTGAGTGACGACGAGGTGAAGAAGGCCTTCGACGAGCGGCACGACCAGCTGGGCACGCCGGAGAAGCGCCGGCTTTCCAACATCGTCGTCGCCGACAGGGCGGCCGCCGACCAGGTGGTCGCACGCATCCGGGGTGGTGAGCCGTTCGCAGACGTCGCCCGCTCCGTGAGCCAGGACCAGTCGACCCGTGACAAGGGCGGGGATCTCGGCCAGGTGGCGGCGGCTCAGCTGGAGCCGGCGTACGGGCAG
Source organism: Pseudonocardia endophytica (assembly GCF_004339565.1). GTDB lineage: Bacteria > Actinomycetota > Actinomycetes > Mycobacteriales > Pseudonocardiaceae > Pseudonocardia > Pseudonocardia endophytica. Next base: position 2,343,528 of record NZ_SMFZ01000001.1, on the reverse strand, counting down.
GCCGCGTTCGCCGCGGCCCCCGGGACGGTGTTCGGTCCGGTGCAGACCCAGCACGGTTGGAACGTCGGAGTGGGCGGGGCGACGACGCCGCCCGTTCCCGCGACGTTCGAGGCGATCAAGGAGCCCCTGAGGGCCACGCTCGAGCTGGAGAAGTCGACCGAGGCGTGGCGGAACTGGATCGCCACCCGGATCACGGACGCCGACGTCGAGTACGCCGACAACTACCGTCCGGCCGATCCGGACGCCCCGCCCGGTGTGGCGGACCCGGCGCCTGCTGGGCCGGCGCCCCAGGGCGGTGCTCCCGCGCCTCAGGGCGGCGCGCCCGCACCCCCGGCCGTGGAGCCGCCGCGATGACGTCCGAGGGTCTGGCCAACGGAGGGATCCTCCTCGTCATGGCCGTCGCGCTCGCCGCACTCGGCCTCTGGGCTCGCGGCAACGTCGAGAACCTGGTGCCGGCCCAGATGTCCGGAGAGCAGCGGGACAAGCGGGTCCGGGTCCTCAGGCGAGGTGGGATCACCTGCCTGGTCGTGGCACTCGTCTTCGTCGCCGTCGCGATCGCGGTAGCGATCTGAGCCGGCCCTGATCGACCGGTTCCACCTGTCCACACCGGTCTCCCCGAGAGCGACGCCGACGTCGCACAACCACAGGAGAGTTCACTTGAGTAAGCGGATCGGCATCATCGGCGCTGGGACCGCGGGTCTGCAGCTGGGCCTGTTCCTGCGCCGGCACGACATCGACGCGACGATCTACACGGACAAGAACCCGGAGGAGTACGCGGCGGGTCGGCTGCCGAACACGGTGGCGCATCACGCGGTGACCGTGGAGCGCGAGCGGGCGCTCGGCATCGACCACTGGGACGTCAACGACTTCGGCTACTTCGGTCACCACTACTACCTCGGTGGCCCGGACCCGTTGACGTTCTACGGCGACTACCACGCCCCGAGCCGGGGTATCGACTACCGGATCTACCACCCGCAGCTGATGGAGGACTTCACCTCCCGCGGCGGAAGGATCGAGTACCGGACTCTCGGCGAGGAGGACGTCGCCACGCTCGAGGCGCAGCACGACCTGCTGGTCGTCTGCACCGGCAAGGGCACGTTCGGCAGGCTGTTCCCGCGCGACCCGGAGCACTCGCCGCACGAGACCCCGCAGCGCGCGCTGTGTGTCGGGGTGTTCACGGGCATCGAGCAGCTCGACAAGCGCGCCGTCGTCTGGGGTGCCTCCCCGGGGCACGGCGAGATGATCGAGATCCCGTATCTGACGTTCGGTGGGATGGCGTCGGCGCTGGTGTGGGAGAACCACATCGGTGGTGACCTGGAGGTGTTGCGGCACACGAGGTACGAGGACGACCCGGCGGCGTTCAGGACGCTGATGCTGGAGAAGCTGCGCACGCACTACCCGATGACGTTCGAGCGCGTGGACGAGTCCGAGTTCGATGTGGCGAACAGCCCGTTGGACATCCTGCAGGGTGGCGTGGTTCCGGTGGTACGGAAGACCTCGACCGTCCTGCCCGACGGGACGACCGCGCTGGCGCTCGGTGACGTCAACGCGACGGTGGACCCGGTCCTGGGGCAGGGCGGCAACATGGCCTCGTACGCCGCGTGGATCCTGGGCGAGGAGATCGTTGCTCAGGACGTGTTCGACGCGCGGTTCGTCGAGGTGGTCGACGCGCGTCGTCGGGATCGTGTGCTGGCCGCGACGCGGTGGACGAACTTCATGCTGGGCGCGCTGGACACGCTGCCGAAGGAGTTCCTCGGCTTCGTCGGCGCACTGTCCCTCGACCGTCGTCTGGCGGACGAGTTCACGGACAACTTCAACTTCCCCGAGAGGCAGTGGGACGTGTTCGCCCACCCGGACCGGATCGGCGCGTGGCTCGGGAAGGACCGGGCCCCGGAGCTGGTCGGCGCCGGCGCCTGATCGTCTCCCGGGCGTCGGCCGTCCTCCTCCCGACGCCCGGGAGACGAGATGCCGATGATGCCGGGCGGGCGGCCGAGGGAGCGGCGCCCGCCCGGCCTGTCGCGTCGGCGAGCCCGGGTCCGGCGTCAGCTCGATCGCGTGCCGAGCTTCTGCTGGATGGAGCTGAGCTTCATCGCGAGCCGGAGGTTGAACGTGACCTCGGGATCACGAAGATCGGCGCCGAGGACCTCCTCGATCCGCTTGCAGCGGTACTTCAGCGTCGAGATGTGGATGTACAGCGCGTTCGCGGCGGCGTTGAGCGTCGGATGATCGACCACAGCCTCCACCGTGCGGAGGAGCTCCGAGTTCGACGAGTCGTCGTGCTCGTGCAGTGGTCCCAGCCATCGTGAGACGAAGCTGTGGAGCCGGTGGCGGTCCGAGTCCGAGTAGAGAAATCCGAGCAGGCCGAGGTCCTCGTAGTACGTCACGGCGTCCCGCTGGTCGTGGTCGCGCAGGATGTCCGCAGCCCGGACCGCCTGGTCCAAGCCCTCGGAGAGCGCCTCCGGTCCGGAGGCGGAGGGACCGATGCCGCAGACGAGCTGGAAGCCGTCGCGGCGCAGTGAGGTCAGGCAGAGCCGGGCATCCGTCTCGGACTCGCGGTTCCCCGTGTCGGGTACGAGGGCGATGACGTATGGGCCGATCGTCGACACCAGGGTGTCGGGGCCGTTCCCACCGCCCGCGTTGCGGAACCGGTCGGCCAGCGCGTGGCCGACGCGGACGAGATCGGTCTCCGATGCTGCCCGCGCCGCGGTGAACGCGAGTGCCCGGTGCGGGCCGCTCAGGTCGTGGCCGAGCACGGCCGCCCGCGCCGGGACGCTCGCCAGATCCGCCCCCCGCATGAGGTCGGCGACGATGGCAGACCGGCGCAGAGTGATGTCGTCGGTGGCGTCCTGCTCCATCCTCAGTAGCCACGAGAGGATGCCGGCCGCCTGCCGCAGGACGGCGATGCTCCATGCGCTGCGCCGATCGACCTCGGCGACGAGCAGATAGGGGTGCGCGCCACCGACGCCGATCTTCACCACGGCACGTACGAACGGCGCTGAGCTCCCGGGCGTGAACACCGGCGTGCTGGAGCGCGCCGCCCGTGCGATGGCGTCGCTGTCGCGGTGACTCGACGTGTTCAGCAGGACCGGCTCGGCCCGCCCGGCCGAACCGATCACGACTCCGCGCGCCGTCTGCACGGCCACTGCGCTGCCGAGCGCCGCGGAGACCCGCTGGAGGAGGCAGCGCACCGTGGGCTGCGTCCCCGGATCGGCCTCGAACAGCTCGATGAGCGTCTCCTGGGCGGCCGGGTCGAGGCGCAACGCCTTCTCCTCGGCGGGCGCTCCGCCGTCCAGGACGCCGTCGAGATCGTTCTCGGCCTCCTGGACGGCCACGGCGACGATGCGGGACAGCGCCGCGACGTCCGGCGCGCAGCTCGCGACGAACTGGACCCGGCCCGTCGTGCGACCGTCGCGCGCGATCACGGCGGTCGCGACGAAGCGGGTGGTGCCAGAGGAGTCGGCGTGAGCCTCGACCGAGAAACCGCTGTCGTGACCCGACGAGCCCAGCCGGCCGAAGATCGCCGGAAGCTCCAGGTCGTGGAGTGCGCACAGCCGCATTGCCGGACAGCCGATGGCCGCGTAGCAGCAGCCCAGCACACCGGGGAAGCGCAGGTGGATGGCCTCGTGGACCCGTTCGAGAGTGCGCAGCTCCCACGGGCTCAGCTCGGGAGCGGGCGGCTGAGGACCGTCCACACCCGCGTGCTTGATCCGGGGGTCGTCGATCGCGACAGCGTTCATCGGAGTCGCTTCTCCTTCGTGCGGCGGCACTCACTTCTTTCGGGAGCCGTTCGCGGGCAACGTCGGAAGGGGATCCGGCCGGGTCGGGAGGTGCGCGTCGGCCGGGGAGTCGTGCTGCGCCGTGTGGGATCGAGGGGGAGCCGTCCACACGGTGCCGGGGTCTGTCTGTCTGCTCCTGTCAGGTGAGGGCGACGACGCGACCTGTGGTCCGGTGGCCACTGCGCGACAAGCTCATCCACGTCGTCGGGGGTCTTGGCGGTGCGACGCGCATCACCATAGCGGTCGATTACCAAGGCGTCAAAAGCTTATTACTAAATGAACTGACGCGGACGGCCGTGGCGCCGAGCGATGACCGCTGCGCTAAACAGTTCACTACTAAAGCACTTCTGGTACGGTGTCCGCGTGCGTCACCACGACTTGGCCGTCATCGGGGCCGGCTCCGGAAGCTCGATCATCGACAGCAGGTTCGACCACCTCGACGTCGCCGTCGTCGAGCACGGTCGCTTCGGCGGGACGTGTCTGAACGTCGGGTGCATCCCGACGAAGATGTACGTGCACGCGGCGCACGTCGCCGACACCGTCCGCGAGGCGCACCGTTTCGGCGTCGACGCGACCGTCGACAAGGTGCGCTGGGCCGACATCCGGGAACGGATCTTCGGCCGGATCGACCCGATCTCCGACGGTGTGCGCGACTACCGCAACGACCCGGTCCGCACGCCGAACGTCACGACCTACGAGGGCAGTGCCCGATTCACCGGCGCCCGCTCCGTCCGGGTCGAGCTGCCCACCGGCACGGCAGAGGAGTTCACCGCCGACCGGATCCTGATCGCCGCGGGGGCCCGGCCGGACGTGCCGGAGATCGTCGAGTCCTCCGGTGTGCCCTACGAGACCTCGGACACGGTCATGCGGCTGTCAGCGGTACCCCGACGGCTGGTCGTCCTCGGTGGTGGGTTCGTCGGGGCGGAGTTCGCCCATGTCTTCTCCGCGTTCGGCGCCCACGTGGCCGTTGTCAGCCAGGGGCCGGCACTCCTTCGCCGGGAGGACGAGGACGTCTCGGCCGCCTTCACGGACCGTGCCCGCGAGCGTTGGGACGTACGGCTGAACACGCGGGTCGCCGGCATGACGGGATCGCCGGGAGACATCCGGGTCGAGCTGTCGGACGGATCGGTCGTCGAGGCCGACACGGTGCTCGTGGCGACCGGGCGCCGCCCGAACGGCGACCTCCTCGATGTGGGGAGCGCCGGGATCCCGCTGCACCTCGACGGCCGGATCGTCGTCGACGAGTACCAGCGGACGCCGGTCGACGGGATCTTCGCGATCGGGGACGTCAGCTCCCCGTTCCAGCTGAAGCACGTGGCCAACCACGAGAAGCGGGTGGTCGCGCACAACCTCCTGCACCCGGACGACCTGCGTGCCACGGATCACCGGTTCGTACCGTCGGCGGTCTTCACGACGCCGCCGATCGCGAGCGTCGGCATGACCGGACAACGGTGCCGGGATCTCGGCCTCGACCACGTCGTGACGGTGCAGCGATTCGCCGACGTCGCCTACGGCTGGGCGCTCGAGGACACGACGGGCTTCGTCAAGGTGATCGCCGACCGGGACACCGGCCGACTGGTGGGGGCCCACATCATCGGCCCGGAGGCGTCGACCCTCATCCAGCAGCTCGTCCAGGTGATGGCCTCCGACCAGGACGTACGCGAGATCGTTCGTCAGCAGTACTGGATCCACCCGGCGTTGCCCGAGGTCGTGGAGAACGCGCTCCTCGGCCTCGAGTTCTGACGACTACCGGAGGTGGCTCATGTCGGGGAGCCCGTTCCTGCAATACTGGCCCGCCAGCCGACCGAATGTTCGTTCGGCATGTGTGGATATCCGATCGGAGGCGTAGCGGCCGCATGAGTGACGTGTTCCTCGTCAGTGGAGTCCGGACCCCGCAGGGCAAGTACGGGGGTGCGTTGGCTCAGGTACGCCCGGACGACCTGGCGGCTCTGGTCGTCGGTGAGGCGGTGAGGCGAGCCGGAGTGTCGCCGGACGAGATCGACGAGGTCGTGCTGGGCGCCGCGAACCAGGCGGGGGAGGACAACCGCAACGTCGCTCGTATGGCCGCGCTGCTCGCCGGCCTCCCGCAGACCGTCCCGGGCTACACGGTGAACCGCCTGTGCGCGAGCGGGATGACCGCGATCACCGGTGCGGCGCAGGCCATCCGCTCCGGCGAGGCGGACATCGTCGTCGCAGGCGGCGTCGAGTCGATGACCCGCGCGCCATGGGTGATGGCCAAGCCGGGCACTCCGTGGGCCAAGCCGGGCGAGGTCGCCGACTCGGCGCTCGGGTGGCGGTTCACCAACCCGCGGTTCACCGCGATGGATCGCGAGGCTCCCGAGCAGCACACCGAGACCGACGGGCCGATGACGCTGTCGATGGGTGAGACCGCTGAGGAGGTCGCCGCGCTCGACGGGCTGACCCGCGAGGAATGCGACGCGTTCGCGGTCGAGAGCCACCTGCGCGCGGTTGCGGCCGCGAAGGACGGCCGCTTCGACGACGAGCTGGTCCCGGTCTCCGTGGCCCGACGCAAGGGGGACCCGATCACGGTCTCCGCGGACGAGGGCCCGCGCGCCGATGCGTCCCAGGAGTCGCTCGGCAGGCTGCGCCCCGTGTTCCGGCGCGACGGCATCGTCACCGCGGGCAACTCCTCACCGCTGTCCGACGGCGCGGCGGCCGTGGTGCTCGCCGGCGCGCGCGTCGTCGAGCAGTACGGTCTCCAGCCCCTCGCCCGCGTCGTCACGGGGACGAGCGCCGGGGTGGCGCCGCACGTCATGGGTCTGGGGCCGGTCCCGGCATCGCAGAAGGCGCTCGACCGCGCCGGATGGGCCGCGTCGGACCTCACCGCCGTCGAGCTGAACGAGGCGTTCGCCGCACAGAGCCTGGCGAGCGTGCGCCGCCTCGGCCTGGACCCGGCGATCGTGAACGCCGATGGCGGCGCGATCGCGCTCGGGCATCCGCTGGGTTGCTCCGGCGCCCGCATCACGATCACCTTGGCGAACCGGCTGCGCCGCGAGGGCGGCGGCCGCGGCCTGGCGTCGATGTGCGTCGGCGTCGGCCAGGGTGCGGCGCTCCTGATCGAGTCCGTCTGACATCCGCGATACCCCGATCACCCGAACAGGGAGACCCATGAGTACCCCGCTTCTGCGCAGCCATGTCGGCGGCCGCTGGTACGCCGCTTCCGACGACGGCCGCCCCGTCCACGACGCGGTGACCGGCGAGCAGATCGCACGCCTGTCGACAACGGGCCTCGACTTCGAGGCCGCCCTGGACTATGGACGCACGGTCGGTGGCCCCGCGCTGCGCGAGTTGACGTTTCACCAGCGGGCGGCGCTGCTCAAGGCGCTCGGTGGGCACCTGCGCGAGCACCGCGAGCAGCTCTACACCGTCTCGGCGCGCACCGGCGCCACGCTCGGCGACTCGAAGTTCGACGTCGACGGCGGCATCGGCGTACTGCTCGCCTACGCGTCCAAGGCGAAACGGGAGCTGCCGAACGACACCGTCTACGTCGACGGCGACATCGAACCCCTCGGTAAGGGCGGCACGTTCCTCGGCCAACACGTCTGCACCCCACGCCGCGGCGTCGCGGTACAGGTCAACGCGTTCAACTTCCCCGTGTGGGGGCCGCTGGAGAAACTCGCCCCCGCGTTCCTGGCCGGCGTGCCGACCCTGATCAAACCGGCCAGCCCGACCGCGTTCCTCACCGCGACCCTGGTCGAGCTGATCGTCGACTCCGGACTGCTGCCCGACGGCGCACTGCAGTTCGTCGCCGGCTCCCTCGGTGACGCGTTCGACCACCTCACCGGCCAGGACCTGGTCAGCTTCACCGGCTCCGCGTCGACCGCGCAGACCCTGCGCACACACCCCGCGATCGTCCGGAACTCGGTGCGGTTCTCCGCCGAGGCCGACTCACTGAACTTCTCCGCACTCGGCCCGGACGCCACACCCGGCACGGCGGAGTTCGACCTGTTCGTCACCGGCCTGGTCACCGAGATGACAGTCAAGGCCGGACAGAAATGCACCGCGATCCGCCGCGCATTCGTGCCCTCCCAGCACGTCGACGCCGTCATCTCGGCCACCTCCGAACGCCTCGACACGGTCGTCGTCGGCGCACCGGACGCCGAGAGCACGACCATGGGCGCGCTGGCCAGCCTCGACCAGCGCGAGGAGGTCCGGCGCAGCGTGAAAGCGCTGCGCGACGCCGGCCGGATCGTGTTCGGCGACCCGGACACCGTCGAGGTCACCGGCGCCGACGCCCAGCGCGGCGCGTTCGTGTCCCCGCTGCTGCTGCTCGGGGACCCGCAACGCGCCGAACCACACGAGGTCGAGGCGTTCGGCCCGGTCTCCACGATCCTGCCGTACTCCTCGACAGAGGAGCTGATCGACTTCGCGGCCCGCGGGCAGGGCAGCCTGGCCGGCTCGATCGTCACCGCCGACACCGCGTTCGCCCGCGAGGTCGTGCTCGGCACCGCACCGTTCCACGGCCGCCTGCTCGTACTCAACGACCGCGACGCAGGCGAGTCCACCGGCCACGGCTCCCCGATGCCCCAACTCGTCCACGGTGGACCAGGGCGCGCCGGCGGCGGCGAGGAGATGGGCGGCATCCGCGGCGTGCTGCACCACATGCAACGCACGGCCGTGCAGGGAGACCCGGACACGATCGCCGCGGTCACCGGCCGCTGGGTTCAGGGGGCCGAACGCCGCGAGACCGAGCGGCACCCGTTCCGGCTGCACCTCGAAGAACTCAAGCCCGGCGACACCCTCGTCGCAGGCCCCCGCACGGTGTCCCAGCAAGACGTCGAACACTTCGCCGAGTTCACCGGCGACACGTTCTACGCGCACATGGACGCCGAGGCCGCCGCGGCGAACCCGCTGTTCGGCGAACGCGTCGCGCACGGCTACCTGATCGTCTCACTGGCCGCCGGCCTGTTCGTCGACCCCGACCCCGGCCCCGTGCTCGCCAACTTCGGCGTCGACAACCTGCGCTTCCTCACCCCCGTCACATTCGGCGACTCCCTGACGGTGACCCTGACCTGCAAACAACTCACCCCACGCGAATCGGCCGGCTACGGCGAAGTCCGCTGGGACGCCGACGTCACCCGCCAGGACGGCCAGTCCGTCGCCCGCTACGACGTCCTCACCCTCGTCGCGAAGAAGGACGCCGACAAGCAGGACGCAGCGACGTGACGGGCCTGGAGGGACGCGTCGCCCTCGTCACCGGTGGTGCGCGCGGCATCGGGGAGGCGACGGCCCGTCGTCTCGCCGGAGACGGCGCGGACGTCGCGATCGTCGATCTCGACCGGACCCGGTCCGAGAAGGCGGCTGCCGAGATCGCGGCGGACACCGGACGGGAGGTCATCGGGATCGGCGCCGACGTGACCGACCCGGAACAGGTCGCAGCGGCGGTCCAGCGAGTCGTGGAGGAGCTGGGCTCGCTCGGCGTGCTCGTCAACAACGCCGGCGTGACGCGGGACAACCTTCTGTTCAAGATGTCCGATGAGGACTGGGACACGGTACTCGGCGTCCATCTACGGGGGCTGTTCGTCGTCACGCGCGCGGCGCAGAAGCACATGGTGGACGCGCGCTGGGGCAGGATCATCAGCCTGTCCAGCGTCTCGGCTCTCGGCACCCGGGGCCAGCTCAACTACTCGGCCGCCAAGGCGGGTATCCAGGGCGCGACCCGCACCCTGGCGATCGAGCTGGGGCCGTTCGGCATCACCGCGAACGCCGTGGCGCCCGGCTTCGTCGTGACCGAGATGACCGGTCAGCTGGCCGAGCGTCTCGGCACGACGCTGGAGGCGTTCACCGAGGAACGTGCGGCGATCACTCCGGTTCGACGGGCCGGAACCCCGGCCGACATCGCGGGCATCGTCGCCTTCCTCGCCGGCGAGGACTCGTCCTTCATCACCGGCCAGACGATCTACGCAGACGGAGGCCGGCGGCTCTAGCTAGCCGCCAGATGGAAGGCCTCGCAAGGATATTGACGAGTAAGTATTTTAGCTCTATGTTTTCCTCCAGTCGCACCTGATGAACGGTGCGCTGACGAGTGCCCCACGCACGGGCAGCGATGGACGCGGCGTCCTGTGCCGAAGGTCTGAGACTCGTTGCCACATCCCGACGCGCGCGACGTCGTCGTCGCCTCAACCAGGGAGAGTTCATATGAGCAAGCGGATCGGCATCATCGGGGGCGGGACTGCGGGTCTGCAGCTGGGCCTGTTCCTGCGCCGGCACGACATCGAGGCCACGATCTACACGGACAAGAACCCGGAGGAGATCGCGGCGGGTCGGCTGCCCAACACGGTGGCCCACCACGCGGTGACCGTGGAGCGCGAGCGGGCGCTCGGCATCGACCACTGGGACGTCAACGACTTCGGCTACTTCGGTCACCACTACTACCTCGGCGGTCCGCAACCGCTGACGTTCTACGGCGACTACCACGCCCCCAGCCGCGGGATCGACTACCGGATCTACCACCCGCAGCTCATGAAGGACTTCGCGGAGCGCGGCGGCACCATCGAGTACCGCACCCTCGGCGAGGAGGACGTTGCGACCCTCGAGGCGCAGCACGACCTGCTGGTCGTCTGCACCGGCAAGGGCACGTTCGGCCAGCTCTTCGAGCGGGACGCCGACCACTCGCCCCACCAGACGCCGCAGCGCGCACTCTGCGTCGGGGTGTTCACGGGCATCCACCAGCTCGACAAGCGCGCCGTCGTATGGGGTGCCTCACCGGGGCACGGCGAGATGATCGAGATCCCGTACCTGACGTTCGGCGGGATGGCCTCCGCGCTGGTGTGGGAGAACCACATCGGTGGTGACCTGGAGGTGCTGCGCCACACGAAGTACGAGGACGACCCGGCCGCGTTCAGGACGCTGATGCTGGAGAAGCTGCGCACGCACTACCCGATGACGTTCGAGCGCGTGGACGAGAAGGAGTTCGACGTCGCGAACAGCCCGCTGGACATCCTGCAGGGTGGCGTCGTGCCGACCGTCCGGAAGACGTCCGCCGTCCTGCCGGGCGGCACGACCGCTCTCGCCCTCGGTGACGTGAACGCCACCGTCGACCCGGTGCTGGGCCAGGGGGCGAACATGGCCTCGCACGCCGCGTGGATCCTCGGCGAGGAGATCGTCGCTCAGGACGTGTTCGACGCGCGGTTCGTCGAGGTGGTCGACGCCCGTCGGCGGGATCGTGTGCTGGCCGCGACGCGGTGGACGAACTTCATGCTCGGCGCGCTGGACACACTGCCCGACGAGTTCGTGGCGTTCGTGGGCGCGCTCGCGCAGGACCGTCGTCTGGCGGACGAGTTCACGGACAACTTCAACTTCCCCGAGAGGCAGTGGGACGTGTTCGCCCACCCCGATCGCATCGGCGCATGGCTGACCCGCGACAGGGCCACCAGCGACCTGGTCGGCGCATCTGCCTGATCACCAGGTGATCACCCGCCGGCCGGGCGACCGTGACGGTCCGCCCGGCCGGCGGATCCATGTCGTACTGCGCAGGGAGTGATTGTGGTGCGTTCCGCGTCGCCGCCGGACGACGGCGAAGAACGCGTCGACCTCCAGGTGATCGACGGCGGGGCGGTGTCGGACGGCGTCGACGCCGTCGAGCAGGAATGGCACCGCATCCGGCCGGACATCGACGTCAGTTCGTTCGGCATCGTCACGCGCATCTGGCGGATCGGGCGGCATCTCGACACCAAACGCAAGCTGCTCCTGGCCGAACTGGCAACCGATCGCGGAGCCATCGACGTCCTGGCCATGCTCCGGCGCAGCGGCGTGCCCTACCGCCGCAGCGCCGGAGACCTGACGCGGTCGGCGCTGATCACGTCGGGTGGGGTGTCGCAGCGGCTCGACAAGCTCGAGCGGGCCGGAATGGTGACGCGGCACGTCGACCTGGGCGACCGTCGGCGCGTCGAGGTCGAGCTGACCGAGACCGGGCTGGAACTGGTCGACGTCGTCCTGGCCGAGATGACCTCGCACGATGGTGAGCTGCTGGGTGCCGCCCTCGACGCGCACGAGCTCGACGCGTTGGAGTCGTTGCTGCGCAAGCTCCTGATGAGCCTGGAGCAGCGGTCCGGCAGTTCGGTGCCTCGAGCCCGAGGGCGCTCAGGCCGGGTTGCCGGCCGCCAGTAGCGGCTCGCTGACGGCCAGGGCCGGACACGGCCGATACGGGAGGTCCTGGCAGCCCACCAGCTGCGCCGGCGACATCGCTCGCCGGACGAAGCGGTCCTCGAACGCGAGGACGCCGTCGTGGCGGGTGCGCGACCGCGCCACGGCGGCCAGGTGGGGCCGGATGACCTCGAAGAGGGTCCGGGAGCATTCGGCGACGAGCGGATGCGCGAGCCCGTAGCGCGCCGCGTCGAGCCACAACGAGTCGGCGACCTCGAGCCGGGCGAGCAGTTCGTCCATGGCGTCGTCGACGGTCAGCGCCGTCGTCGTGACCAGCGCACCCACCTCGAGCAACGACCACGGCAGCGCGTCGATCATCCGCAGTTCGAGCCACCCACGCGGTCGGACCGGCGGGAACAGGGTCGTCAGGTGGTAGAGGAGGTCCTCGACCGTCGGCCAGCCGAGCTCGTGACCGTGGGCCATCCAGCTGCCGAACGACAGTCCCGGCGGGACGGCGACGTCGCGCCCGTCCTGGGTGCGGAGGAGCATCACGTCCGCGGCGAGTGCGTAGCGCAGCCAGGACTCGGCCATCGAGCCCGAACAGCTCACGGCGACGGTGCGAGCCGGGTCGATCGAACCCCAGATCCCCTGTCGGAGCGACTCCCACCTGTGCCCCGACGCGTCGCGGCCGGGGGAGTTGGCGAACGTGGCGACCAGGATCGGACCGAGTCGATTCGCCAGTTCCCACCGGCGTTCCGGACGGGTCGGGTGGTTGCTGAGGTTGACCTGCAGCGACGCGGTGTTGCACATCATCCAGCGGCCGGCGTCCCCACCTGCGTCGAAGAACGACTCCATCGCCGCGTACCGGCCGTGGGGCAGGATCCGCGACGGGATCCTGCTCGAGTCGAGCGCGGACTCGCGGTAGGTCAGCCCGGCATGTGCGAGCCGGGAGCGCAGGACGGTCGCGTCTCCCGCTGCGGCGTCGAGCGCGGCCTCGATCGAGCCGGCGGGTGCCGTCGACAGTTCCAACTGGCCGCCGGGTTCGACCGTCGCGCGGCCGCCGGCCGGGAGCGGCACCTCGCAGACCGCGCGCAGGTCGTCGACGTGAGGGCGCCCCGACGGATCGTCGCCGTCGTAGACCGGCCACTCGATCTCGATCCCGGCTCGTTCACGACCGTCGCCGGCCAGCAGGGACTCGACGGCCGTGGCAGCGGCGGCCGGGGTCATGCATCGGTGGGCTGACGGCACGAGGACCACCTCGATCAGTGCTCGGCGGTGAGTGTGGGAGGACGCTAGCAAGCGATCGTCGTCCCGGGAAGTAATTGACTGCTAAGAAATTCATCGCTACTTTGCCGGGGTCAACGGCGTCACACAACGACGAGGTGAACGATGAGTGGTCCCCTGACCGGCATCCGGGTCGTCGACCTGTCGGCCATGCTGTCGGGGCCGTGGGCCGCGGACATCCTGGGCGACCAGGGCGCCGAGGTGATCAAGGTCGAGCCGCCGGAGGTGGGAGACCACGTCCGCGCGCTCCGGAACCAGGTCGGCGGCCTCGCCTCGATGTTCGTCAACGTCAACCGGTCGAAGCGTTCTCTGACGCTCGACCTCAAGAGCGACGACGGCGTCCGCGTGCTCAAGCAGCTGGTGGCCTCGGCCGACGTGCTGGTGCAGAACTTCCGCCCGGGCGTCGTCGAGCGCCTCGGGATCGGCTACGACGACCTGCGCGAGGTCAACCCCGGGCTCGTGTACCTGTCGATCAGCGGCTTCGGCGAGGAAGGCCCGTACGCGAAGCGGCGTGTCTACGACCCGATCGTTCAGGCACTGTCCGGTCTGACGACGGTGCAGGCCGGCTCGGACACCGACCGGCCGCGGCTGGTCCGCACGGTGCTGCCGGACAAGCTGACGGCCGTCACCGGTGCACAGGCCATCTGCTCGGCGCTGGTTGCCCGCAGCATCAACGGCGAGGGCCAGCACATCCGGCTGTCCATGCTCGACACGGTCCTGGGTTTCCTCTGGGCCAGCGACATGAACGCCTACACGTTCGCCGACCAGCCGGTGACCCCGGAGAAGGCGGCGAGCTTCATCGACCTGATCTACGAAACCGCGGACGGGTGGATCACCGTCTCGACGATGAGCAACCGGGAGTGGACGGCGTTCTGCGAGGCCGCCGAGCGGCCGGATCTGCTCACCGATCCTCGCTTCGACACCCCCTCCAAGCGCGAGGAGAACGTCGACGAGCGACTCTCGGAGATCCAGAAGGTCCTGCTCCAGCGTCCCGCGCAGGAGTGGCTGGACCTCCTGGAGCGTCACGACGTTCCGTGCGCGCCCGCACTGCGTCGCTTCGAGCTTCTCGACAATCCGCAGGTCCTTGCCTCCGGCACGATCATCGAGACCGACCACCCGACGGCAGGAAGGGTCCGCCAGGCGCGGACCGCCGCCCGTTTCGCCGGTACACCGGTCGACCTGCCCCGGGGCGCGCCTCGGCTGGGCGAGCACAACCGGGAGGTTCTCGCCGAGATCGGCCTGGACCCCGCCGAGATCGACCGCCTGTCCGCCGCGGGCGTGGTGGGCAGCGAGTTCGGTGAGCCCGCCCCCGAGCCGGCCGACACCGACACCGTTCTGACCAGAGGAGCATGACCATGGGAACCAAGCTGATCATCGGTGCCGACCGGGGCATCGCGAACTCGATGTCGCGCCACCTGCACGAGCGCGGCGACGACGTGCTCGCGGCCTGCTTCGGCGACGGAGCGGACCTCGCCGGCGCCGGAATCAAGGTCGAGCCCGGCGTGGACGTGACCTCCGACGAGGCGGTGTCCGGTCTGGCCAAGCGGCTGGAGCAGCAGAACGTCCAGCTCGAGTGGCTGGTCAACGTCGCCGGGATCATGCACCTGGACACGATCGAGACGGTCGACTACGACGACGCCCGCAAGCAGTTCGAGATCAACACGCTCGGACCGCTTCGCGTGGTCCGCGCTCTGCGCGGATTCCTCGGTGAGGGCTCGAAGGTCGGGATCCTCACCAGCCGTGTCGGGTCGATGGTGGACAACACCAGCGGCGGCGACTACGCGTACCGCATCTCGAAGGCCGCCGCGAACATGGTGGCTCTCAACCTGCACCACGACCTCAAGAAGGTCGGTGTCGCGGTCCAGGCGCTGCACCCGGGAATGGTCCGGACCCACCTGCTCGACGTCGTCGACCAGGAGGAGCTGACGCGATACGCGTCGGTGTTCGCCCGGCCCGAGCAGTCCGCCGAACAGCTCGTCACCGTCCTCGACGGGCTGACCCTCGAGACGGCAGGCCAGTTCCAGCACGCCAACGGCGAGATCCTGCCCTGGTAGTCGGACCCGGCGTCCGCTCGACCGCTCCCCATCACCACACACAGCACGAGCCGAAGGAGTCTTGTCGTGATCGAGATCTACGGGTTCGTCCCCTCATGGGGTCTGCCCGACATCAGCCCGTTCGTCACCAAGGTCGTCAACTACGCGACGATGGCCGGCGTCCCGTTCGAGTACAGGATCCAGCCGCTGGACACGCTGGCCAGCACGTCGCCGACCGCCAAGCTGCCCTACATCATCGACGAGGGCAGGCAGGTCAACGACTCGACGACCATCGTCGACCACCTCAAGGACAAGTACGGCGACAAGCTCGACAGCCACCTCGGCGAGACCGACAAGGCGGTCGGGGTGGCCTTCCAGCGCCTGATCGAGGAGAACCTCTACTGGTCCGGCGTCATCTACCCGCGCTGGCGCAACGACGAGGTGTTCGCGGTCTACCTGCCGTCCTTCGTCCCGCCCGGTGAGGAGCCGGCGCCGGAGTTCCTCGAGGCGATGCTCGCGTACCGGCAGAAGATCTGGGGCGCTGCCGGTGGCCACGGGATGGGCCTGCGCACCCACGACGACGTCCTCGTGAACCTCAAGACGGACCTCGACGCGCTGTCGTCGTTCCTGGGCGACAAGCCGTTCCTCCTCGGCTCCGAGCCCACGTCCTACGACGCGACCGTCTACTCGACGTTCCGCCACATCGCGGACGTCCCGTGGGACTGGGAGGGGCGCGACCACGCCCGCTCGAAGTCCAACCTCGTCGCCTACTCCGAGCGGATGCAGAACCGCTTCGGCGTCTGACCGACCAACGGCCACCGGAGACATCGCAGTGATCGACCTGTTCTACTTCGTCAGCCCGAACGCCCGGAAGATTCTCATGGCGCTCGAGGAGCTCGAGCTCGCCTACGAGATCCGGTGGACCGACATCACCCGGGGAGACCAGTTCGACCCGGACTACCTGCAGGTGAACCCGAACGGGAAGATCCCCGCGATCGTCGATCACGACGGCCCCGGTGGCCGGCCGTTGGCACTGTTCGAGTCCGCGGCCATCCTGCAGTACCTGGCCGACAAGACCGGCCGGTTGCTGCCGGCCGACCCCGGTGCCCGCTGGGAGGCGATCTGCTGGACGGTCTGGCAGGTCGCCAACCAGGGGCCGGGGCTGGGTCAGGCCACCCACTTCACCACCTACGCACCTCAGAACGGGCACGACGACCCGTACGCCCGGCAGCGGTTCGGAACCGAGGCCGCGCGCGTCTACCAGATCCTCGAGGAGCGGCTCCGCGACCGGGACCACATCGTGGACGAGTTCTCGATCGCCGACATCGCCTCCTTCCCGTGGACCCGTCTGGGCAAGGGCCACGGCATCTCCCTGGACGACTACCCGGCGGTCCGCGACTGGTCCGACCGCATCTCGGAGCGGCCTTCCGCCCAGGTCACGGTGCCTGACCAACGTTCCGAGGACGCGAAGAACTTCCGCTACACCCCGGAGCAGTACCGGCTTCTCTTCGGCGCCGACGCTCGCCCGGTCGGCTGAGAACGACCCGTCCGGCCCGCGGTCCCCGCACACCCCTCGCGACAGTTAGGCAGCACATCGCCATGGCGACTCCGACCATCACCCGTCCCCGGCTGACCATCAACGGCCGCGGTGTCGACGGCGCGGGAACGCTCCCGGTGATCGACCCCTCGACCGGGGAGTCGTTCATCGAGGTTCCGGCCGCCTCGGCGGCGCAGCTCGACGAGGCCGTCGCTGCGGCGAACGCCGCGTTCCCGTCCTGGCGGGACACGCCGCTGCAGCGGCGGCAGGACGCGGTCCGCGACATCGCGGAGGTCATCAGGGCCAACATCGACGAGCTCGCGAACCTCGTCACGCTGGAGCAGGGCAAGCCGCTGGGCAACGCGCGCGGCGAGATCGGCGCGAGCCTGCGTCAGGTCGACTTCTTCGGCCAGTCCACGCTCGAGCCCGAGATCATCAAGGACGACGAGACGGGGCGCGTCGAAGTACGACGGGTGCCGATCGGCGTCGTGGGTGGCATCACCGTCTGGAACTACCCGATCCTCGCCGCGATGTTCAAGATCGTTCCGGCGCTGGTCGCCGGCAACGTCGTGATCATCAAGCCGTCGCCGTACACGCCGGTCGCGACGCTGCGGCTCGGTGAGCTCCTCCAGGAGGTGCTTCCGCCCGGCGTCGTTCAGGTCGTCTCCGGTACCGACGAGCTCGGCCCGGCCCTGACCGGCCACCCGGGTGTCCACAAGATCTCCTTCACCGGCTCGGTCCCCACCGGCAAGCACGTCATGGCGTCCTCGGCGGGCACACTCAAGCGCGTCACCCTCGAGCTCGGCGGCAACGACGCGGGCATCGTGCTCGACGACGCCGACCCGGCCGTCGTCGGCAAGGACCTGTTCTGGGCGGCGTTCTCCAACTCCGGCCAGGTCTGCGCCGCACTGAAGCGCCTCTACGTCCCGGAGTCGAAGTTCGACGCGATCTGCGACGCGCTCGCCGCCGAGGCGGCGACGGTCGTGGTCGGCCCCGGGCTCCAGGAGGGCGTCAACGCCGGCCCGGTTCAGAACAAGCCGCAGCTCGACCGCGTGCGGGAGCTCACCGACGACGCGATCGCACAGGGCGGGGACGCGTTCTTCCGCGGCGAGGTGCCGGACGGACCCGGCTACTGGTTCCCGACCACGCTGATCCGCGGGGTCGCCGAGGGGACCCGCCTGGTCGACGAGGAGCCCTTCGGGCCGGTCGTGCCGATCCTGACCTACCGCGACCTCGACGACGCCGTCGCCCGCGCGAACAACACCGACTACGGCCTGGGTGCCTCGGTCTGGTCGCCGGACCTGGACCGCGCGGCCGCCGTCGCGGAGCGGCTCGACGCAGGCTCGGTGTGGGTGAACCAGCACCCGGTCGTCACGGCCACGGTGCCGTTCGGCGGTGCGAAGCAGTCCGGAATCGGCGTGGAGGGGTCGATCCACGGCCTGCACGCGTACACCAACATCAAGGTCCTGAGCATCAGGCGATGAGCTGAGATGGCCTGCGGCCGCAGCAACCGAGCGTCACCGATGCGAGGAGGACGTCGATGTCCGACCCTGACCGCACCCATCGTTCACTCGATCTGCTCTTCGTGATCGACCCGCTCGGCGGGCTCGACGCGGCACACGACACGAGCGTCGCGCTGATGGAGTCCGCGCAGGCCCGCGGCCACCGCGTTCTCACGACGACGATGACCGACCTCGAGGTCGAGGACGGCCGTGCGCGCGCCCTGTGCACACCGATCGACGTCGAGCCGGCCGAGCTGCACGACGGTCACTGGACGGCTCGTCCGGACTGGTTCGCGGCGGGGACCCCGGAGCGGATCGTTCTCGACGACACCGACGCCGTGTTCGTCCGGACCGACCCTCCGTTCGATGGTCGCTACCTGCGAGGCACCTACCTGCTCGACTTCGTCGACACGAGCCGGTGTCTCGTGGTCAACAACCCGGCGGGCCTGCGCCACGCCAACGAGAAGCTCTTCGCGCTGCGCTGGCCCGACCTGGGCCCGGACACGCTCGTCACCGCCGACAAGGCCGCGATCGTTCGGGCCACGGAGCGGTGGGGCACGGCGGTGATCAAGCCGACCGACGGCATGGCCGGGCGCGGGATCATGTTGCTGCGTGCCGACGATCCCAATCTCGCCTCGATCATCGAGGCGTCCACGGGCCGCGGCCGCGACCACGTCGTCGTCCAGCGGTTTCTCGACCGTTCCGGCGAGGGGGACCGCCGCGTCATCGTGCTGGACGGCGAGCCGATCGGCGCTGTTCGCCGCGTCGCATCCGGACGGGAGTTCCGCTGCAACATGGCCGCCGGTGCGACGGTGGCCGTGGACACGGTGACGCCCCGCGACAAGGAGATCTGCAGCCGGCTCGCACCGGCGCTCGCCGAGAACGGCCTCGCGTTCGTCGGGATCGACGTGATCGGTGACCACCTCACCGAGATCAACGTGACCAGCCCGACCGGTGTCCGTGAGATCGACGCCTTCGCCGGCACCCGCCTCGGCGACGCCGTCATCGCCTGGGTCGAGAGCAGGGTCCCCGCCGACGTGTCCGCCTACGGGCATGCCTATCGCTAAATATTTTAGCCCTGTGCTAATCTTGCTGTAAGGCACTTCACACGAGAAGCAGACCCTCTCGTACGCACGAGTGGTCATCGACGACTACGGCGTCAGGACGACGTCGCCCGAGTACCCGGGAGCTCTGACCGTGGACAAGCGAATCGGCATCATCGGCGCAGGCACCGCGGGACTGCACCTCGGCCTGTACCTGTTGCAGCACGGGGTCGACGTGACGATCCTCAGCGACCGCGACCCGGACGCCATCCGGAACGGGCAGCTGCCGAACACGGTGGCCCACCACGCCGTCACCATCCGGCGCGAGCAGCAGCTCGGCATCGACCACTGGGGGGTCGACGACCACGGCTACGTCGGCCACGAGTACTTCGTGGGCGGGCCGGAGCCGCTGCGCTTCCGGGGCGACTACCACTCGCCGAGCCGGGCCGTCGACTACCGGATCTACCACCCCCGTCTGATGGAGGACTTCGTCGAGCGTGGGGGCCGGATCGAGTACGGCCAGATCGTCCACGACGACGTCCCGGCTCTGGGGGCCCGCTTCGACCTGCTCGCGGTGGGGACCGGCAAGGGCCCGTTCGGGCAGATGTTCGGACGGCTGCCCACCGACTCGCCGTTCGACCGTCCGCAGCGGGCACTCTGCGTCGGTGTCTTCCAGGGCGTCGAGCAGCTCGATCCACGGTCGGTGGTCTGGTCGGCGTCGCCCGGTGCGGGCGAGATGATCGAGATCCCGTTCCTCACCTTCGGCGGCATGGCGACGGCCCTGGTGTTCGAGAACCACATCGGCGGAGACCTCGAGGTGCTGTCCCGGACCACGTACGACGACGACCCGGCGGCGTTCCGGGCCCGGATCCTCGACGCGCTCCGCACCCACTACCCGTTGACCGCCGAGCGGGTCGACCCCTCCGCGTTCGACCTCCCCCACGGCTCTCGCGACCTCGTGCAGGGCGGCGTGACTCCGTCGGTTCGCCGTTCGCACATCGTGCTCGACGACGGCACGCTGGCCGTGTCGCTGGGGGACGTGAAGGCGACGGTCGACCCCGTGCTCGGCCAGGGGGGCAACGTGGCGTCCCACGCAGCGTGGGTGCTCGGTGAGGAGATCGTCGCCCAGGACATCTTCGATGCACGCTTCGTCGAACAGGTCGAGCGCAAGCGCGACGACCGTGTCCTGGCCGCGACACGGTGGACCAACTTCATGCTCGAAGGCCTGCGGACGATGCCTGCCGAGTTCCGGGAGGCGCTCCGCACGATCGCCGAGAGCCCTCAGCTCGCCGACGAGTTCACCGACGGCTTCAACTACCCCGAACAGCAGTGGGACCGTTTCGCCACCCCGGAGCGCACGGCCGCCTGGCTGAGTCGTGGTGCTCGGGTCGCCGCCTCCGTCTGAGCGCGCACCCCACGTCGACACCTCCCGACCACCACGAGCACCGAGGTAGAACGCAGATGCTGACCATGGACGCTCAGAAGCAGTTCCGCCGCAACGTCGGCCTGTTCGCGACCGGGGTCGCCGTGATCAGTTGCGTCGATCCCGACGTCGACTGCACGGACTTCGGCTACACCGTTCACGGCGCGACCGTGAACAGCTTCACCTCCGTCAGCGTCAAGCCGCCGACCGTGATGGTCTCTCTGATGGCAGGGCGGGCGCATCGGTTCATCACCGGCGCCGGGCACTTCGGGGCGAGCGTGCTGGCCCACGACCAGGAGCACGTGTCGAACAACTTCGCCGGGAAGCCCGCCGACGTGCCTCCTCGGTTCACGGTCCGCGACCGGGTGCCGACCCTCGAACACTGCCTGGCCTGGTTCGAGTGCGAGGTCATCCAGCGCTTCGAGGTCCACGACCACACCGTCTTCGTGGCCCGCGTGCTGACCTGCGGAAGCAACGACGGCTCCCCCCTGATGTTCTTCGGGAGCCGGTACCACCAGCCACAGATCAAGCACGTCGGCTGAGACCCTGTTCGGGGATCGGCGACGGGTGTGGCGGACCGGGGTCGGGAGCGGCCCGGAACGTCCGTCTCGGAGCGAGACCGCCGACACACCGCAGATCCTCCACACGCTAAGAGGTTCAGCGCTACGTTATCGTTGTGAGGTGCCCCGTCCGGGGGCCCGGGCGAAAGGGGTCACGCCGTCGTGTCAGCCGCCGCGGAGGATGCCGCCGCCCCGCTGCCGAAGGGGCACAGCGAGGGTGACTCCATCGACCGGGTCGAGGCCGACTGGCGACGCGAGCGACCGGACATCGACGTATCGTCCATGGGCGTCGTCAGCCGGATCTGGCGGATCGGTCGCCACCTGGAGCAGCTTCGCAAGGCGCAGCTGAACGAGTTCGAGAGCGACCGCGGGACCATCGACGTGCTGGGAATGCTCCGCCGTGCCGGGCCGCCCTACCGTCGGTCGGCCGGGGAGCTGACGCAGTCCTCGCTGATCACTGCAGGTGGTGTCTCACAGCGGCTCGACAAGCTCGAGCGTGCCGGTCTCATCACCAGACACGTCGATACCTCCGACCGGCGCCGGGTCGACGTCGAGCTGACGAAGGCAGGGGTCGAGTTGGTCGACGCCCTCCTCGCCGGCTTGATGGACCACGACACCAAGGTCCTCGAACAGGCCCTCACACCGACCGAACAGCGGCGGCTCACCACGCTGCTGCGCAAGGTCCTCGTCACGCTCGAGCCGTCCGACTCGAGCGGCTGAACCGAGGCGGGCCCCACGCGCGATCGCGGTGTCGGCGCGAGCTACTTCGCCATGCAGCCGCCGTCGACGATCAGCAGCTGGCCCGTCATGTAGTCGGACGCTGACGATGCGAGGAACAGGGCGGGGCCTCGGATCTCGCTCGCCTCGGCGACCCGGCCCATCGGGGTGAAGCCGGTGACGGCGGAGACGAAGTCCGGATCGTCGTAGGCGCCGCCGGCCAGCCGGGTCCGGTAGAAGCCGGGGCACAGTGCGTTGACCTGGATGCCGGCAGTGGCGTACTCGAGTCCGAGCTCTCGCGTCAGGTTGACCACGGCACCCTTGGCGGCGCTGTAGGCGGGGATGGGGAACACGCTCGATGATCCGGTGGTGCCCCACATCGAGGCGATGTTGATGATCTTTCCGCTGCCCTGCGCGACCATGACCTCGAGTGCGTGCTTGGCGCTGTAGAAGACGCCGTGGAGGTCGACGTCGATGACCTGGTGCCAGTCCCGGGTCTGGAACTGGTGTACCGGTGCCGGGTTGGCGTCGGCGATTCCGGCGTTCGCGAAGAGGACGTCGAGCCGGCCGAGTGTCGAGGTCGTGCGCGCGACCATCCCCTGGACCTGCTGCTCGTCGGCGACGTCGCAGGTGATCGCGACCGAGCGGCGTCCGAGCTTCTCCACGCGGGCAGCGGTGTCCGCCGCGGCGTCGGCGTCGACGTCGGCGCAGGCGACGTCCGCGCCGGCATCGGCGAGGACCTCGGCGAACTCGATCCCGAGTCCGGAGCCGGCGCCGGTGACGAGTCCGACCTGCCCGGTGAGGTCGAACGGGGCTGGGTACGACATGGGGGAGACCTCCGATGGTTCGAGTCGGGGCGTGGTGAAGGGCGCCATCCGGGTCTCTTCGCTGACCGAGTGGCAGTCTGACAACAGTGGGTGAGCGTGGCCACGGTCTGGATCGTCGTCAAGGGAGTCGCTCCTCGCGATGCAGGAGTTCTCTCCTGTTGTCGCAGCTCAGAGGCAGATAAAGTTCTACAGAAGAGTTGCGATACACGGGAGCGACGTAGGGTATTGACCCTCATGGGTGCCGCTCCTACAGTGAGCCCATTCACAACCTGATGTCAGACGTCAGGTCACACGTTCCGGTTGGAGTCGACCGTGATCACTGTCCTGGGCTCGCGCGGGAGGGCGCGGCGGTTGCCCCCGTCGCGCCCTCCCGCGTCGGCTCGGCGCGATGATTCGCGGCCGAGAAGGCCGGCGCCGCGGTCGATCCGTACCCGTGGTGGCCGGCTGCGGAGGGAGGGCCGTGTGACGACGGATGAGTTCGGCTACACCTTCGAGTCGATCGGCGTCGGGCGTGGTTTCGAGAAGATCGTCTCGACGCTGCGCGGCGCGATCGTCCGGGGCGACCTGCCGACCGGCTACCGGCTGCCGTCGGAGCCGGAGCTGGCGACCCAGCTCGGGGTGTCGCGGCCGATGCTGCGTGAGGCGCTCAAGGCGCTGGAGGTGTCGGGGTATCTCGAGGTTCGTCGCGGGTACGGCGGGGGTCGGTTCGTCGCCGCACCAGAGGCCGAGGAGTTCGTCTCGATCAAGGCCGCGCCGCTGTCCACGTTGGATGTCGAGCCGCGGCATGTGATGGACGTGCGGCTGGCGATCGAGCCGATGGCCGCGCGGCTCGCAGCGGCCGCGCACGACTCGATGGACCTCGGACGGGCGCTGCGCAAACTCGGAACCGCGGGGACCAGGCCCGCGCGGGTGGTGGACGCGCTGGTCCAGTACCACCTGGCGCTCGTCGAGTCCTCGGAGAACCCGGTGTTCGTCGCCGTCTACGACAGCCTGCGGGGTCCGATCGCGATGAGCCTCGGCCAGCGTGTGGGAGACCCGGCATGGTGCGCGGCGTCGCGTGAGCGGCTGACCCACCTGATGCGACTGGTCGACGACGGCGAGGTCGGCGCCGCGGAGCGCGCCGTGCGCCGCTACCTGCTCGAGTACCAGGACGACCGCGGCGAGACCGAGGAGGCCCGGTGAGCGCCGGCCGCCCGGACGGGCGCTACTTCAACCCGGCCGTCGAGACGATGGACCGCGCGTCGCTGCGCGCGCTGCAGCTCGAACGTCTCCGGGAGCAGTTGCGGTGGGTGGCGGAGAACTCCCGCTTCTACGCCGAGATGTGGGCGGCGTCCGGGTTCGACCCGAGTGCGGTCACCTCCCTGGAGACGTTCGCGGCGCCGTTCACGACGAAGGAGCAGCTGCGTACCAGCCAGCTGGAGGCCCCGCCGCTGGGAGCTCACGCGGCCGTCGACATGACCGAGGTCGTCCGGATCCACGCGTCCAGCGGGACGACGGGCCGGCCCAGCTACGTCGGTATCACGGCACGTGACCTCGAGGACTGGACCGAGGTCGTCGCCCGCGTCCTCTACTGCGAGGGCATGCGCCCGGACGACGTCGTCATCCACGCGTTCGGGCTCGGGTTCTTCGTCGGTGGCCTTCCGCTCAAGGACGCCACGGAGCGGATCGGCGCGACGTTCGTGCCGATCGGTACGTCGGCCACGGACCGGGTCGTGCAGAGCATCCGCGACCTGGGCGCGACGACGTTGATGTGTACTCCGTCCTACGCCACCTACCTGGCCGAGTACTGCCGCAACCGGCTCGACATGGAACCGCGCGAGCTCGGCCTGACCAAGTTGCTCGTCGGCGCGGAGCCGGGTGGCTCGATCCCTGCCGTCCGGACACGGCTGGAAGCCGACTACGGCGCGACGGTGTCCGACGGTATGGGCAACGCCGACGTGTTCCCGATCTATCTGGCCAGCTGCCCGGAGCAGGACGGCCTGCACCTGTGCGCCGAGGACCAGTTGCTCGTCGAGCTGGTCGATCCGGACTCCGACCGCATCATCGAATGGTCGGACGGGGTCGAGGGCGAGCTGCTGGTGACCCATCTGCGGCGTGAGTGCGTGCCGCTGGTCCGGTTCCGGGTTCGCGACCGGGTCCTGGTGGACAGCAGCCCCTGCGGATGCGGGCGCACGAGCCCGCGACTGCTGTGCGCGGGAAGGACCGACGACCTCCTGTTCGTGGCCGGCGTGAACGTGTGGCCGAGCGCGGTGAAGGACGTCGTCGCCTCGATGGAGCCGCGCACCACCGGAGCGATGCAGATCGTCGTGCCCGACGCCGGCCCGGTCATCCGGCCGCCGATGCGGGTGCAGGTCGAGTACGGGCCCGACGAGGAGGACCTCGACGGGCTGCGCGACGACGTCGAGCGCGCGCTTCGCGAGAAGTTGATCGTCAAGGCGGCAGTGGAGCTCGTGCCTCCGAACGCCCTGCCCCGCTGGGAGATGAAGGCCCAGCTCGTCCGTCGGCGCCGCTAGACCCGTCCAGGTCCTGCACCCGAACCCGCGCCGGAGAGCAACCATCAAGGGAGATGAGCAGGTGACGCCGTGCTGAACATCGACATCGATACCGGCGGGACCATGACCGACGGTCTGGTCAGTGGTGACGCGCCACGGATCGGATTCAGCGGCGTGTTCTCGGTCAAGGTCGAGACCACCCCGCACGACGTGACGATCTCCTTCCTGGAGGTCCTCGAGGCCGCCCGTGCGCACGTCGGCGCCGCCGGCCTGCGGGACCTGCTCGACGACGTCGCGCTGATCCGCTGGTCGTCGACCATCACGTCGAACGTCCTGGCGCAGAAGACCGGGCCCAAGTTGGGCCTGCTGGTCAGCGCGGGTCACGAGGGCGACCTCTACACGAGCGCCGACGAGGCGTCGACGGTTCTCGGGCCGCTGATCGCCCCGGAGAACATCACCGGCATCTCCGACGACGCGTCCGACGACGAGGTCCGCACGGCGGTCAAGGGCCTGTTCGACAACGGCATCCGGCGCATCAACATCTCGCTGAAGGGCGCGTTCGAGGACAACTCGCGCGAGCGCAAGGTCGTCGCGATGATCGACGCCCAGTACCCGGACCACTTCCTGGGCTCGATCCCGGCGCTGCCCGCCTCGGAGATCCTGCTGCGTCCCGACGACTCGACCCGCACGTTCGTCTCGCTGATCAACGCCTACGTGCACCCGTCGCTGGCAACGACGCTGTACAAGGCCGAGGAGGTGCTGAAGCAGGAGCACTCCTGGCGCGGCAACGTGCTGGTCGGCCACATCAACGGCGGTGTCGCGCGGATCGGCAAGACCACCGCGTTCGACACGATCGAGTCCGGCCCGCTGTTCGGGACGCACGCCTCCGCGGCGCAGGCCACCGCAGGTGGCGACGCCAAGGTGCTGGCCCTGGACGTCGGCGGCACCACCGCGAAGGTCTCCGCCGTCGAGGACGGGCGGGTCGTCGACCGGGACGAGGGCAACCTGTTCGGCATTCCGGTGCGGACGAACCTGCCACTGCTGCGCTCGATCGCGCTGGGCGGCGGGTCCGTGGCCCGTGCCGCGGACGGGACGGTCACACTCGGCCCGGACTCGATGGGTGCCGCGCCGGGCCCGGCCTGCTACGGCCTCGGCGGGCGCAACGCCACCGTGACCGACGCCTTCGTGCTGCTCGGCTACCTCGCGCCGGACGCGTTCCTGGACGGACGCCGCACGCTCGACGTCGACGCGGCCGAGGACGCGATCGAGCGCGCCGTCGGCACTCCGCTCGGGATCCCGGCCGAGGACGCGGCCCGCCGGATCGTCGACACGGCCTACGACATGGTGGCCGAGCTCGCCCGCGAGACGGCGGCCGAGATGGGATGGACTCAGCTCGATGGCGCCGCCTCGCAGGCTCCGGGCGACCTCGCCGACACTGCGATCTATGCGTTCGGCGGCAACGGGCCGCTGTTCGCCACCGGAGTGGCCGACCGGCTCGGGGCCCGCTCGGCTCGGCTGTTCGGGTTCGGGCATGTGCTGTCGGCCTACGGTTCGGCGATCTCGGACGTGGTCCATGTCTACGAGTCCGCGGTGAACTCCGACGACGCCGCACGCGACGCCGGTCGCACGCTGGCCGAGGAGGCCCGCCGGGATCTCGCCGGCGAGGGCTTCGACGCGGACAGGGCCGAGCTGCACTACGAGGTCCGCTACTCCGACGGCGGCCGGTCCACCTCGGAGGGGTCGGTCGACGGGGCGCTGGCGTCCGGTACCCCGAGCCTGGTCCGCCTGACCGCCAGCTACACGCTGCCCAGCCTCCAGCAGGCGAGTGTCGCCACGGGCGGGTCGGGTTCTGTGGGCGAGCGGGGCGGGATCCCCACCCACACCTGGAGCGGCGCGGCCGGGTCGTCGGTGACCGGGCCGGCCCTGATCGACGGCGGCAGTTTCACCTGGCTGGCCGGCCCCGGCTGGCAGCTCGACGTCGACGCCCGCGGAGACGCCGTGGCGAGGAAGGGATAGCCCGATGAGCACCACGAAGCTCCACATCGCCGAGTACCTGGACCTGGACGTCGGCGCGGAGCGCTGGCTCTGCCACACCTGCGGCCACGACATCGGCGACGCGCGGGACAACTACAAGAAGGGTCTGCTCATCCACGAGCGCGACCCGGGCGAGGTGCACCCGCCGCTGATGGAGGGCGAGTTCACGTTCTCCCCGAATCCGGAGTGGATCCGGATCATCGAGTTCTACTGCCCGGGCTGCGGTCAGCAGACCGAGACCGAGTACCTCCCGCCGGGACACCCGATCACCCACGACACGGAGATCGACCTCGACAGCCTCAAGCGCAAGCTCGGCGACGGGGCACTGCGCATCGACGAGCACGGAAAGCTGGAGGTGACGGCGTGAAGGCCATCGACATCGATGTGGGCGGCACGTTCACGGACCTGGTCCTGACCTGGGACGACCAGCGGATCACGGCGAAGGCGCCGACCACCCCGTACGACCTGTCGGTCGGGTTCCTCGACGTGCTCACCGACGGTGCCGAGCAGATGGGCCGCTCGGTCGACGAGCTGCTGCCGGAGATCGAGCTCGTGCGGTACTCGACGACCGTCGCGATGAACCGGCTGATCGAGCGCAAGGGCCCGCGCCTCGGCCTGCTGACCACCGAGGGCCACGAGGACGCGATCCTGATCGGCCGCGGCGCGCAGTGGACCGACGGCACACGGATCTCGGAACGACGCAACGTCGCCGTGCAGAACAAGCCTGCGCCGCTGATCACCCGCGACATGATCGCCGGGGTGCGCGAGCGGGTGGACTCGTTCGGCACGGTCCTGCGCCCGCTGGACGAGGAGGACGTGCGGCGCAAGCTGCGCAAGCTCGTCGACGGCGGCGCCCGGGCGATCGCGGTGTCGCTGCTGTGGAGCTTCGTCAACCCGGCCCACGAGAAGCGGATCCGGGAGATCATCCGCGAGGAGTACAAGGGCTACCACGTCGGTTACCTGCCGGTCGTGCTGTCCCACGAGGTCGTCGGCAAGGTCGGCGAGTACGAGCGGACCATGACCGCCGTCCTGGACGCCTACCTCCAGTCCTCGATCAAGGCCGAGATGGAGGCGACCTGGGACCAGCTGCGCGAGCACGGCTACCGGGGCAGCTTCCTGCTCACCCACAACTCCGGCGGCTCCGCGGAGATCTTCAAGACCACCGCCTCGCGCACCTACAACGGCGGCCCGATCGCCGGCCTGATGGGTAGCTTCCACATCGGACAGTCGCTCGGGTTCAAGAACGTGATCGCCTCCGACGTCGGTGGCACGAGCTTCGACCTCGGCATGGTCGTCGACGCGAGCGTGCGGTCCTACGAGTTCCGGCCGATCATCGACCGCTGGATGGTCGGGATCTCGATGCTGCAGGCGACCACGATGGGTGCGGGCGGCGGGTCGATCGCGTGGATCAACGACCTGCTCGGCGGGCGGCTCGAGGTCGGGCCGCGCAGTGCGGGCTCGTACCCGGGCCCGGTCTGCTACGACCTGGGTGGGACCGAGCCGACGACGACCGACGCGGACGTCGTGCTCGGCTACATCTCGCCGGACGGCTACTTCAACGGCCGGATGCCGCTGAACCGCGACAAGGCCGTGCAGGCGATCGAGACGAAGATCGCGAAGCCGCTCGGGGTGAGCGTCGACGAGGCGGCCGCGCTGATCCGGCGGATCATCGAGCAGAACATGGCCTCGGCGATCAAGCGCGAGGTGCACCTGCGCGGCTACCACCCCGAGGACTTCGTCCTGTTCGCCTTCGGCGGCGGTGGCCCGACGCACGTCGCCGGCTACGGCGCCGACGTCCCGACCTCGGTGATCTTCCCGCAGGCGCCGGTGTTCTCCGCGCTGGGCAGCTCGGTCATGGACATCATGCACGTCTACGAGCAGTCCAGGCGGATCCTGTTCCTCAACGGCATGACCCAGCAGCTCATCGACGACTACGAGGCCTACAACGCCCCCGTCCGCGAGATGGTGGCCCAGGGGAGGGCCGACCTCCTCTCCGAGGGTCTCGACCCGGACACCGCGGTCTGGACCGTGGAGCTGGACATGCTCTACGGCGGGCAGGTGCAGGTGAAGCGCGTGTCGTCGCCGCTCCTCGAGATCGGATCCGTGGAGGATGCCCAGGCCGTCTACGACGCCTTCGAGAAGGAGTACTCCGAGGCGTTCAGCCCGCACGTGGTCAACAAGCCGGGTGGCGCCTACATCGAGGGCATCGTCGTGAAGGCCACCGTCCCGACCGAGAAGCTGGAACTGCCGGTGCACGAGCTCGGGTCGGCCGACCCGTCGGCGGCGCGGGTCGGCAGCCGGGAGGCCTACTGGGCGGAGACCGGCAAGCGTGCGGACTCGCCCGTCTACGCGTTCGGGCAGCTGACGCCCGGCAACCGCGTCGACGGCCCGGCACTGGTCGAGGCCGAGTTCACCACGATCGTCGTTCCGCCAGGCAAGAGCCTCACGATCGACGAGCACGGGCTGGGTCTGCTGCAGGACAGCGAACACGCAGGCGACAACGTTCCCGCGGCGGCCCTGGAAGGAGCCTCGGCATGAGCTACCCGACGCTGGAGGAGAAGCTCGCGGCGCTGAAGGTCAGCGAGCCCACCGACTACGAGCTGTCCTGTTTGGACGAGGTCGGTACCGGTCGGTACGAGATCGGCGTGCAGCGCACCGCGGACATCCTCGACGAGGGCTACGAGGTGTTCATGCGCTCGTCCCGGTCGCAGATGGGCGTCGCGGGCGACTCGATCGTCGCGATCTTCAACGCCCAGGGCGACCTGGTGAACGCCTCGGCGGGCACCTACCTGCACGCGGTGATCCCGCCGATCGTCATCAAGTTCATCCTGAAGCGGTTCGCCGAGAACCCTGGCATCGCCGACGGCGACATCTGGTACACCAACGACGCGCTCTACGGCGGGATCCACAACCCCGACCAGGTGGCGATGATGCCGGTCTTCTTCCGCGGCGAGCTCGTCGCCTGGACCGCGGCGCTGTCGCACACCACGGAGACCGGGGCGTGCGAGCCCGGCGGCATGCCGGTGTCGGCGAAGTCCCGTTTCGACGAGGGCATGAACCTGCCGCCGATGAAGATCGGGCACAACCACGTCCTGCGCGACGACGTGATCGAGATGTTCGCCGCGTTCGGGCTGCGGTCCGAGACCTCGGTGACGGTCGACCTGCGGGCCCGCTGCACCACCGCCGACCGCGTCCGCGTCCGCCTGCTCGAGATGTTCGAGCGGGAGGGCAAGGACTTCGTCACCGGCCTGTTCCGCAAGATGCTGCAGGAGGCCGAGCAGGGCGCCCGGACCCGGCTGTCCTCCTGGCCGGACGGCACCTATCGGTGCGCGACGTTCTCCGACGCCGCCGGTACCGAGCACGGCCTGATGCGCAACTGCTTCATGACGATGACCAAGCGGGACGACACGCTGCAGGTCGACTTCGCCGGTACCAGCCCGGAGAACGGGTCGTCCTACAACGCGCACCCGCAGGCCGTGATCGGGCACATGGCCAACTACATCTACGAGTACGTGTTCCACGACCTGCCGATCTCCTCGGCCACGTTCCAGCCGATCGACTTCCTGTTCCCGGAGAACTCGATGCTCTCCCCGGCGCCGAACGCGGCCACCAGCTGCGCGGTCATGGCGGCCACCGGGGCGATGAGCGCGATCGCGAACTGCGTCGGGCGGGCCCGGTTCGGGACGGTCGAGTGGCGGCAGGTGTCGGCGTCACTGGGCAACGGCGGGAACGCCTCCGTGCTGGCGGGCGTGTCGCAGTGGGGGATGCCGTTCGCGGACATGCTCGCCTACACGATCAACACCGAGGGCTCCGGCGGGCGCTCCACACAGGACGGCATCAACGCCTACGGCTTTCCGTGGTGTGCGTTCGGGCGAGCGCCGGACGTGGAGAACATGGAGAACGAGCTGCCCATGCTCGTGCCGTTCTCCCAGCACTGGGAGGACTCCGGCGGCGCCGGGAAGTACCGCGGGGGCGTCGGCACGGCGCAGCTGTGGGTGGCTCACCACGCGCCGTTCGTGATCTTCATGTCGATCGCGGACAACTCGATCGTGCAGACGCCGCAGCCACTGTTCGGTGGGTACTCGCAGTGCACCTGCCCCGGCTTGTCCATGGAGGACGTGGACATCCCGGAGCTGCTGCGTGCCGGCAACGAGGGCACGCTCGATCTGGCCAGCCTGCTGGAGGGCAAGTACGGCGGGCGGATCGTGTCCGAGACCTACGCCCGCACCGCGCGTCCCGTGATGGGCGACCAGGTGATCACGCTCGGGATCTCGACCGGCGGTACCGGTTACGGCGACCCGATCGACCGCGAGCCCGCCTCGGTCGAGCGTGACCTCACCGACGGGATGATCTCCGAGTGGGCCGCCGCCAACGTCTACGCGGTCAGGTTCGACGAGCAGACCGGCCGGGTCGACGAGGAGGCGACCGCCGCGTTCCGCAGCGAGGCTCGTGAGCAGCGCAAGGCCCGCGGCAAGACCTGGGACGACTTCCACGCGACGTGGAACGACCGCAAGCCGCCGGAGGAGATCCTCGGCCTCTACGGCTCGTGGCCGGACGCCCAGGTCGTCAACCCGCTCATGCGGATGTGACGGGATGAACCTGCCCGCACGCCAGCGCGCGCAGGCGATCGCGGGGCGGCGGGGCGGCGGGCACACGCTGGCCGTCCCGCTCGCCCCCCGCCTGGCCGCGAAGATCGCCGAACGCCCGTGGGACGCGTTCCTCACCGACCCCACCCAGCTCGCCAACGGGCTCGGGGACCTGATCGACGCCGTCCGTCCGGACGGGGTGCCGGTCACGTTGCCGACCGTTCTCGCCGAGGACGACGCGGGGATCCGCCGCGAGACGGCGCTCGAGGCGACCCGACGGCTCCGTACCACCGTGCGCGACGAGTCGGTGCTGATCGCGGTCCTCGACGGGACGACGTCGACCGTGCTCGACGACGTGACGGCGTTCCTGGACGCAGGCGTGGACGGAGTCGTCCTCGAGGGGGACACGCCGGCCGACGTCGCCAGGACGATCGGCAACGTGACCCGTTTCCACCGGGCCATGGCCCATGCCATGGGCGCCGGCGCATCCGGCCTGCCCGGCGCCGAACTCGTCCCGCTCGACGTACCCGCACCGAAGACCGGCCTCGTGCTGACCGACGGCGAGGTTCCGGCCGACAGCAGCATCCCCACCGTGCAGGACTGGGTGGCCGCCGTGCGCGGGTGAGCCCGCGCCGTCCGTCCCAGGGGTGACACCTGGGAGCCCGCCTCGCGGGCCGGGCACCGGGCGTCGTCCTGCCCGCACGCCGTGAACCACACCGAGGGAGTCCCGTGCAGTACCCCGACGTCGCCGTCCCGCTCGGACACGCCTGGTCCTCGCCGTTCGTGAAGTGGCAGGGCTCGCTGGCCGAGATCTCCAGTCTCGACCTGGCCGTGGCGGTCACCAGCCGCGCGCTGGCCGACCGCGGCGTCGACCCCGCCGGGCTCGACGGCATCGTGCTGGGCTGGACGGTGCCCCAGCCCGAGGTGTTCTACGGCGCACCCACCGTCGCGGCCCGGATCGGCGCACCCCGGATCTCCGGCCCGATGGTGAGCCAGGCCTGTGCCACGAGCGTCGCGGCGGTGCACGCGGCCGCCGGAGCGGTGACCGGCGGAGCCGGACCCCAACTCGTCGTGACCACGGATCGCACCTCGAACGGGCCTTCGCTGTCCTGGCCCGCCCCGTCCCGTCAGGGTGGCGCGCCGATCACCGAACACTGGGTCCTGGACAGCTTCGCGCGCGACCCGTGGGCAGACGCGTCGATGATCGCGGCCGGTGAGGCCGTCGCGACCGAGATCGCCGCCACCCGCTCCGAGATCGACGAGCTCACCGCGCTGCGCTGGCAGCAGTACACCACCGCACTCGACGACGACCGGGCGTTCCAACGCCGCTACATGGTGCCCGTCGAGATCCCCGGGAAGCGCTCGACACTCACGGTCGAGGCCGACGAAGGCGTCCGGCCCAAGGAACTCACCTCGATCGCGAAGCTGGGCGCCGCCACGCCGGACGGCGTCCACACGTTCGCCTCCCAGACGCACCCGGCCGACGGGTGCGCCGGCGCGATCGTCACCACCGCCGTCCGGGCGCGCGAGCTCGCCGGCGGCGAGGGCATCGTGCGCGTCCTCGCGTCCGGCTTCGCGCGCGTCGACACGAGCCGGATGCCGAAAGCGCCGGTCCCGGCAGCGCTGTCCGCGTTGTCGGACGCCGGCCGTGCCGTCCGCGACGTCGCCGCCGTGACCACCCACAACCCGTTCGCGGTGAACGATCTCTACCTCGCGCGGGAGACCGGGATCGCGACCGACGCGATGAACGCCCACGGCTGCAGCCTCGTGTTCGGCCACCCGCAGGGCCCGACCGGACTGCGGTCGATCGCCGAGCTCATCGAGACACTCCGCCTGCGTGGCGGTGGGCTCGGGCTGTTCACCGGCTGCGCCGCCGGCGACACCGGCGCCGCGCTCGTACTCGAGGTGACCGAGTGACGAGCCCGAGCCCACCGATCACGAGCCCCACGTTCGCCCCACCACAGATCGCCGCCGAGCACCACGACGACGGCACGATCATCCTGAGCTCGACGACCACCGTCGGGCCACACCACGACCACCTGGCCCACACGCTGCGCGCGCACGCCGAGCGCATCCCCGACACCGTTCTGCTGAGCGTCCCCGACGGGCGACAGCGCCGGGAGCTGACCTACGGGCAGGCCCGGGAACAGGCTGACAGCGCCGGGCAACGGCTGCTCGACCTCGGCGCCGGACCGGCGCGACCGGTCATGCTGCTGTCCGGCAACGGGCGAGAACACCTGGTCCTGACCCTCGCCTGTTACACCGCAGGCATCCCCGCGGTGCCGGTCAGCGTCGCGTACTCGTTGTCCTCCGCCGACCATCATCAACTACGGGCCATGGTCGAGCTGGTGCGCCCTGGCGTGGTGTTCGCCGACGACGGCGACGCCTACGGCCCCGCGATCGACGCGGTCCTCGACGCCGCGGCCGAGACCCCCACGATCGTCACGGCGCGGCGGCCGTTCCGGGTGGGACCCACCTTCGGCGAACTGGTCGCGACCGTGCCCGGCCCGGAGCTCGGCCGGGCCTACGCCGGCCTCTCCGGCGACACGATCGCGAAGATCCTCTTCACGTCGGGATCGACCGGGGTCCCGAAGGGCGTGCTCACCACGCAACGGATGCTGAGCAGCAACCAGCAGATGATGCGCCAGGTCTGGCCGTTCCTGGCCGAGGAACCGCCCGTACTCGTGGACTGGCTGCCGTGGAGCCACACGTTCGGCGGCAGCCACAACGTGAACATGGTCCTGACCAACGGCGGCACGCTGCACATCGACGCGGGCCGACCCGCCCCCGGCCTGTTCGAGCACACGGTCGACGCCCTTCGCACGATCGCGCCGACCGTGTACGTCAACGTGCCCGCCGGCTACGCGATGCTCGTGCCCTACCTGGAACGGGACGCCGCCTTCGCCCGGCAGTTCTTCTCCCGGCTCCGCCTGCTGTTCTACGCGGCCGCGGCCCTCCCGCAGACGCTGTGGGACCGCCTGGAACGCCTGGTCGAGCGGCACGCACCGCGCCCTGTCCCGTTCACCTCCTCCTGGGGCACCACGGAAACCGCGCCCGCCGCCACGTCGGCGCACTGGACCGGTGCACGATGTGGCTGCATCGGCGTCCCCCTGCCCGGGGTCACGCTCAAACTCGTACCCGACAGCGGGAAGCGCGAGATCCGAATCGCCGGACCGACCATCACTCCCGGCTACCTCGACCGCCCGGACGCCACCGCGGTCGCATTCGACGAGGACGGGTTCTACCGCACAGGGGACGCCGTCGTGTTCGTCGACGAGAACGACCCCAACCAGGGACTGATGTTCGACGGCCGGATCGCCGAGGACTTCAAGCTCGCCACCGGCACGTGGGTCAGCGTCGCCACCGTCCGCGGAAACCTGATCTCGGCCGCGAGGGTGCTGACCGACGCGGTCATCGCCGGGCACGACCGGTCCGAGGTCACCGCGCTCGCCTGGGTGAACCAGGCCGAGGCACGCGCCCTGTGCGACACCGACAACGACGTCCCGATCGACCACCCGGTCCTGCGCGCGCATCTCGAACGGGTCCTCGCCGACCTCGCCACCCACGCCGGCTCGGCCGGCCGTATCGAACGACTCCTGCTCTGCTCCGAACCGCCCGACCTCGACGCCGGCGAGATCACCGACAAGGGCTACATCAACCAGCGAGTCGTTCTCGAACGCCGTTCCTCCGACGTCGAGGACCTCTACGCAGGCGAAGCGGGCCCGCGCGTCATCCACCGCGACGCGGTGCGCCGATGACGATGGCGTGGCGGCGTCGGAGCTTGTCCGCCGGCGTCGTCAACGCGTGGATCAGTACTGCACGTGCGTGACCGGCGCCCCGTCCTCGTGCAGCGCCGGTCGGTAGTGCTCGGCGAACAGCGTGGCCACCAGCTCTCCCCGGCTGGCGACGCCGACCTTGCCGAAGACCGCCTTGAGGTGATCGCGCACGGTGTGTGTGGACAGGTGCAGGCCCGCGGCGATCTCCGGGTTCGACAACCCGCGGGCCACCGCCTGGGTGATCTGCTGCTCGCGGGGCGTCAGGCGGTAGGCCTCGACGACGATCGGCGCGATCTGCGCCGACTTCGCCGGTTCGACGACCACCGCCACGGGACCGGGCTCACCGGCGGGAGTGCGCAGGCACGACGCGTGCACGGCCAGCCAGCGCCCGGACGCCGAGCACAGCCGGGCGGACGCGGGCCCGTGGTCGCGCCCTGTGGCCACCGAGTGGGCCCTGGCCAGGACGGCGGTGACGATGGCGAGCTGCGGCGGCAGCTCGTCCCCGTTCCAGCCGGGGCCGGCCAGCTCGGTGAACCAGTGGTCGGCCTGCTCGTCGAACGAGCACACGGTCCCGGCGGCGTCGAACAGCGCGGTGCCGGGCCCGTCGACGTCGTGCGCCGCGACCGGAGCCGGCTCGGTCAGCGCCCGGGCCCGCAGCGCGGCCGCCAACGCCGGCCCCACGCTCGCGACGAGGTCGACCTCGCGTTCGGAGAAGGGCTCACGGCCGCGCTCACGGAACGCATCGAGCACACCCCAGACGCCGTTGCCCAGCCGGAACACCGCGCGTAGCTCGTCGCCGTAGCCCTGCGGGGCGAGGAACTCCCGGTAGCGGGCGCTGCGGGCGGGATGGCCGTCCGTCGCGGTGAACAAGGTATCCGCACCGCGGGAGCCGCGGGCCAGGTCGCGGAACAACAGCGAGTCCTCGACCAGGAACTCGCGGTCCCAGTAGGACTCGCAGTGCCCGGACTCGACGTTCTCGATGCGCACCGGGCAGGTCGCCAACGTCGTCACCGGGTCGGTGGCGAACCAGCACGCCCCGTCGAAGGGCACCATCCGGCGCAGCCGGCGGGAGACGGAGGCGAACAGCTCGGTGCTCTCACCCGGCGCGGCGCAGCTCGCGACGAGCGCCTCCACCTGACGTGCGGTGGTCGCGGTGACCGCCATCGGAGCCGTCCCTCCCCCGGTCGCGGGCCGCACCCACCGGTGCGCCCGTGCCGATGGTCGGGCCTGGCCACCGCGCGGACAACCCCCCGGCTGTAGGGGGTCACCGCCGCCGGGACCGGCGTCGAGGGGGATGGGAACGCCACCGCCGCGCCGCCACCGTCAGGTTCGGCCCCGACACCGCCGGCCACGTCGTCGGAACCGCGGCCACCTCCGAGGCCCCGCTCGACGCAGCCCCGACCCGACACCGACACCCGTGAGGGGAACTCCATGACGACCGAGCAGGACGATCCGGCCGTGACGCCGGTGCCGCTGATGCAGCTGGCGACCGGGTTCTGGGCGTTCAAGACGCTCGCGGCCGCGCACGAGCTCGATCTGTTCACCCGCCTGTCCGGAACCGGCGGGACGACGATCGCAGAGCTTGCCGGGACGCTCGGTATCGACGAACGGCCGGCGGAGATGCTGCTCACCGCGTGTGCCGCTCTCGGCCTGCTCGAGAAGGACGGCGCCGCCTACGTCTGCAGCGCGCTCGCCGACGAGTATCTGGTCCGCGGGAAGCCCTACTACTTCGGCGGCTTCGTCCAGATGCTCGACAAGCGTCTCTATCCCGGGTGGGGGAGGTTGACCGACGCCATCCGTACGAACCGTCCGACGACCTGGGACCCGGACCGGCAGGACTCGCTGTTCGACGGCGAGGACCCGGACCTGCTGGCGGTCTTCTGGGAGGCGATGCACTCGCTGTCCACGTTCACCGCGCGCTCGCTCGGTGGCGCCGTGGACCTGAGCGCGTTCGGCAGGGTGCTCGATGTCGGCGGCGGCTCCGGTGCGTACGACATCGAGCTGTGTCGCCTGTACCCGAACCTGCGCGCGACGGTCTACGACCTCCCGTTCGTCGCCGACATCGCGGCGCGGAAGATCGAGGACGCCGCCCTCGCGGAGCGGATCGACACCGTCGGCGGCGACTTCTTCGCCGATGCCGCGTTCCCGCCGGGCCACGACGTCGTCCTTCTCTCGATGATCATGCACGACTGGAACGAGGAGCGGGACCGCACGATCCTCGCCAAGTGCTGGGAGGCGCTGCCACGCGGCGGCGTCGTGATCATCAGCGAGTTGCTCGTGAACGACGAGAGATCGGGACCCTCGCCGGCGGCGCTCATGAGCCTCAACATGCTGATCGAGACCGAGGGCCGCAACTACACGCCGTCCGAATACGGCCGATGGCTTCACGATCTGGGCTTCCGCGACATCCGCACCGTCTGGTTCGAGGCGCCGGGCGCGAACGGTGCCGTGATCGGTCGCAAGCCCTGACGCCACGAGGAGCCGACGGCGCCGGCGTGAGCCGCTGACCCCGTCGCACCCGTGCTCGATCGCCGTGCTCGTCAGCCGGTGGTGACGCGGCAGGCGTCGGCTGTGACCGTGTAGACCTCCCACGGCTCCTGGCCGGGGCCGTGGACCCACACCTTGTCCTGCAGCGCGTAGCAGCAGGTGGTGTCGTCCTCGACCTGCGTGAACAGTCCGAGCGCGGACAGGCGTTCGGTCGCGTCGTCGACCTCGGCGGTGGTCCCGACCTCCACGCCCAGGTGATCCATGACGGTGAGCCGGTCGGCGTCGCCCTCGATCAGGACGAGCTTGAGCGGTGGCTCGGCGATGGCGAAGTTGGCGTAGCCGGGGCGCCGCTTGGCGGGCTCCACGCCGAACAGCGAGCTGTAGAACGCGATCGACCCGTCGAGGTCGGAGACCCGTAGGGCGAGCTGGACTCGGGACATGACCACTCCCTTGTATCGATGACGGTCGATACAGACCTTGCGCCCTGCATCGGCGGTCGTCAATATAGAAGTATGTCGATGCAGGGCGACGTGGTCGTCGATCCGGCCGGCGCGGTGGAGTGCTGCTCCCCGCTGGTGGCCGAACCGGTGTCGGCGGAGCACGCGGCCGAGCTGGCGCGGGTGTTCAAGGCGATGGGTGACCCGGTGCGGCTGCGGCTGCTGTCGTTGATCGCCTCGCACGCGGGTGGCGAGGCGTGCGTGTGCGACCTGACGGACGTGTTCGACCTGTCCCAGCCGACGATCTCGCATCACCTGAAGGTTCTCCGCGAAGCGGGGCTGATCTCGGGGGAGCGGCGCGGCACCTGGATCTACTACCGGGTGCAGCCCGACGCGTTCGGACGCCTGTCGGCCGTCCTGGCCCGGCCGCGGCGCTGATCGGCGCGGGCCCGACCGGCGGACGGAGGATCGCGTGAGCAGACGGCGCGTGCTGCTCGGCGCGATGCTGCTCGACCTGGCCGTGAGCCCGCTGTTCGCCTGGGACGTGTTCACCGCGTCGCTGCAGCGCGACCTGGGTGCCGGACCGACGGCGCTGACGAGCGTGTTCTCGGTCGGTCTCGCCGCGTTCACGACCGGCGTACTCGTCGGTGGCCGGATCGCCGACTCGATCGCACCGCGACGGATGGCCCTGGTCGCCGCCGTCGGCACGGTCGCGGGACTGCTCGGGAGCGCGGCGGCCGCGTCGGTCCTCGTGATGGTCCTGGCCTTCGGCATCGTCCTCGGCGGGACGACGGGTCTCGGCTACGCGACCGCGGTCCGGGTGGCCGGGACGTTCACGACCGGACGTGGTCTGGCGCTCGGCCTGGTCGTCAGCGCCTACGCGATCGGCACCGCGATCCTCGCCCCGGTCGCGGCCGCACTGCTCGACGGGCTCGGCCGCAGCTGGACGTTCGTCCTGCTGGCCGCCGTGCTCGGCATCCTCCTGGTGGTCGCGGCCGTCCTGCTCCCGGCCGAGGCCGCCACCGCGCCGACGGTCGAGACCGGCCATGACGACCGACGGACTCCGCGTGGCCAGGTCGCCGCCCTGTGGCTGGCGTTCGGGCTCGGGAGCGCGCCGGCACTCGCGGCGTTCGCCCGCGCCGGCCCGCTCGCCGGGTCGACGGCCGCCGCCGCGGCGGCGGTGACGCTGCTCAACGTCGGCAACTTCGTCGGCCGCCTCGTGGCCGGACCGGCGTCGGACCGATGGGGACGACGGGCGACGCTGCACGCGAACTCGGCCCTGCTCGTCGTCGCCTGCATCCCTCTGGCCGCCGGGGTGGACGGACCGCCCGCCCTGGTCGCGCTGTTCCTGCTCGGAACCCAGTACGGCGCGCTCTCGACCCTCACCCCGGCTGCCGTGTCCGACGTCGTCCCGACGCAGCGTTTCGGCGCGGTCTACGGCCGTGTGTTCTCCGGCTGGGGGATCGCCGGCCTCCTCGCGCCGGTCGTGGCGTCCGCGATCGCGGCCGTGACCGGGTTCGGCATCGTCTACGCGGGGTTCATCGTCGTCGCGGCCGTCTCCTGGCTGTGCGTCGCGCTCTACGCGCGGTCCGCACGCGACGGACGGGCGCCGACGAGGTGACGTACCTGCCGGGTGTCGTCGCCACCGGTCACGACGGACGGCTCGTCCCGTCTCCACCCCCGTGACGGGCCGACCGGCGGACGGCCCGGAGCGCGCCCGCGGCGCCGCGGGCCAGCAGGACCCCGCCGACGAGGAGCGCGAGCAGGGTGGCGCTCGGTGTCCACGGCCAGGCGGCGCCGTCGAGTCGCACTCCGTCGGTGGGCATCTCGGAGGCCTTCGCGGCCCAGGTCGCGGTTGCGCGGTCCATGGTCCTGGCGACGTCGGCGATCGTGTCGTCGAAGGCGAAACCGTCGCCACGGTGCGGGTACTCGGGGAGCGGGCCCCGCTCCGGTGCCGGGACGGCGCGGTCGGCCGCGGCGTCGCGTCCCGGGACGAGGAGGCGGTCGAGGTCGACGGCGGCGTCGGCCAGGACGGCGCGCGGGAGGAACGTCAGTCCGTGTCGCGATCGCACCGCCCCCGGTGCCGTACCCAGCGCGACGGTGCGGCCGGCGAGCGACTGTCCACCGTGGACGTCGAACACCGAAGCCAGCTCCAGCTCGCCGACCCCGGGCGTGAGGACGACGCCGATCCGGTCCGGGTCGAGCCGGTACCCCGCGTTCAGGATCGCCGCAGGGTCCGGTCCGCCCGGCGCGTGCACCGGCGCGTCCCCCGGGTGGCGATGCCAGCCGACGGCCGCGGCGGCCCGGTCGGCGGCGTCGCGGCCGGCGAACCGCTCGACCAGGTGCAGGGTGCCGTCGAGTCCGGACAGGATGCCCCCGGTGGTGACGACGTCGCCGTCGTCGACGAAGCGGCGGCCCTCGACCCAGCCGACGCGGTCGAACGCGGAGCGCAGGCGGCCCAGCCGGCTCCAGTGGGCGGTGGCGGGCCTGCCGTCCAGGACGCCGGCGGACGCGAGCAGCCCGGCGCCGTTGCAGACCCCGAGCAGCGTCGTGCCGGCCGCCGACCGGCCGGCGACCCAGCCGGCGACGGCGCGGGCCGCGGGCGTGTCGTCGGCCGGCAGCGCCGGGACGACGAGGAGATCCGGCCCCGCGGGACCGGTGCGGCGCGAGACCTCGTCGAGCGTGAGGTCCGGGACGAGGTCCAGGCCGCCGGTCAGCGGGACCGGTTCGCGGCGTGGGGCGGCGGTGTAGAGGTTGAACCGGCCGCTGGCGGCGAGGACCTCGTAGGGGCCGAGCACATCGGACACGACGGCGCCGTCGTTGCCGAGGACGACGACGGCGGTCGGGAGGTGGGGGTCGTGGCCCCGTGCCGACGGTGGGGGCACCGGCCGTGGTGGGCCGGGCACGTGCAGCGAGGCGAACGTGGCGGGCGCGGCGACCGCGGCCGTCACGCCCGCCGGGGCGAGCGCGACCAGCAGCAGGACCAGGATCGTCGCCGTGCGGCGGATGCGGGCGGTCATGGTGTCTCCCCGGTGTTCGACGGGCTCGCCGGGCGTGGCGCCGGCGGTCGCCGTGACCGCCTTGCCGGACGTCACGACCGTTCGTGGTTCAGCGCGGCGGCAGGACGGGACCGGTCAGGCCCCAGCCCGTGTAGCGGACGCGGTTGTCGGACGGTGCGGCGAACGCCAGCTGCAGCAGCCGCCCGTCCGGACCCGTCCACACGCGCACCGGTGCGGCACCCAGGAGGCTCTCGGCGAAGCGGGTCCGCCATGCCGGGTCGGGCTCGTCCGCCGCGGCCCGGTCGGCGGCGAGCCGCACGTCGAACCACGTCGCCGGGACGTCGTCGACGACCTCGGCCCCGGATCCGACGACGGTCGCGGACCGGCCGGCGCGCATCAGGACGGCCACCGGATCGGCCAGGTCTTGCTGGTAGACGGTGTAGACGCAGGCATCGGCGTACACGGAGCCGTCGCCGATCGAGCACGGGACCCAGTGGCCGACCGGCTCGGGATAGCGGCTCCGGATCCACCTGCGGTCGTCGACGACGATGGTCTCGCGCACGGAGAGCCCGGTGTCGGTGAGCCGTGCGTGCACCGACGTGGAGTCGCCGTCGAGGGCGAACTCGCCCCGGCTACCGACGTAGCCGACGTCCTCCCAGAGATCGCCGGGGTCGGCCCGGTAGATCCCGGTGCGGTCCAGGCGCGACCGCGCGTAGGTCGCGGAGAGAACCTCGGCCGCCGTCGCCGGGGGGCGCTCGGGCCCGACTGCCGCGAGTGGGGGAGCGGGGGCCCGTTCCGGGCCGGGCCACGTCGTCACGACGAGGACGGCCACGAGCGCGGCGGCGAGGAGCACGCCGCCCCCGACCCCGAGCAGGACCGGAGACGGTCCCGTGCGATCGAGTGCCGGCGTGCCGGCCGGCCTGGGAAGAGCCGCCCCGGGCGCCACGGACGGGAGCGGCACCGGCCCGTACCCCGGGTCCTCGCGCCGGCGCAGCTCGACGTAGGCCGCAGCCAGGAACGCGGCGACGACCGCGTAGCCCGGCACGGCGAGCACCGCGGTCAGCACCGCGGCCGCCACGGGGTGCACCGGCAGGGCCGCGACGGCGGCGCCGGTCGCGGCCCACCACAGCGCCACCGGCCCGACGGCCAGCAGGACGCGCAGGGCGGTGGCCCACCACCGGCCCCGCACGAGCCGCAGGCAGCGCAGGGGACTCCCGCCCTCGATCGTCACGACCGCGACGAGGGTCGCCGTGAGCACCACGAGCAGCCAGATCCCCGGAAGCACCAGCAGCGCGAGCCCGGCGACGGTCGCCACGACCCCGACCGCGAGCCAGCCCACCAGCAACGGCAGCCGACGCGCGGACCGGGCGAGCCCGCTCAGCGCGGATCCCGCTCTCCGGCCCCGCAACACGAGCAGGACGACGACGGCTGCGGCGTACGTCCACGCCCGCACGACAGCGGCGACCGCCATGGCGATCGACCCCACCACGGGATCGGGGCCGACCGGTGCCGCGACGGCGTCGGCCATCGCGGCCAGGGACGCGAGGACGAGCAGTGGCCGGACGCCCTCGCGCACCATCCCGAGTCCCGACCGCCGCCACTCGCCAATGCCCGTGCCCCGGCGCGGTCCGTCGTCCGCCATCCCGTCCCCCGATCGAATGCTCCGGCGTCGTGGTGATCGTCGGTGCGGGCGGGCCGTGCGCCGAGCTCCCGGCGGGCTCGTGTCCGGAAACCTGGGGGATCGGGCCGGAACGCGGGTGCACGCACGACCCGCACCCGGGCGGACCCGGCTGTCGTGGACGCGATCCTGTGGTCGTCGTGCTCACACCGCGCGTCGTCGAGGGCTCGGGCGCGTCCGGCGCGACAGTTGCTCGCAATCGTCTATCGTGCGGTCACCCACGATGGGTGGGCGAGCCTCCGGGCGTCCCGGGTGGGAGGTGGGATGCCTGCTGGTCGGCGGGTACGCCCGCGACGCGTGGTGGCCGGTGCCGGCACGAGCTGCTCGTCGCCCACCTCCGCTAACCCGCGGGCCGGTGCGAGCGATGTCATCCCGGGAGGTGGAGTGGATGTCGGCGGTTGACTCGCCCCTCGTGCGGTTCGACGTGCACTCGCAGGACCCGGAGTACGCGCACGAGGTGTTGCGTGAGGCGTACAGCGACTTCTCGGTCCGGACGTTCGGCGACATCGAGCACTTCGACTTCGGCCACACCGGCGTGCGGGTCCCCGGAGCGGCGACGTTCGCCAGGGTGCGCTACGCGGCGGCAGGCCACTTCGTCGTGCCTGCGGACGCCGGACTGTTCCTGGTGGTCACGCTCGGCGGCGGGACGATCGGGTTCGAGTCCGGCAGGGAGACGGTCCGCCCCGATCTCGGTGAGCCGGTCCTGACCACGCTGGACGACGTGGACTGGCGGTCGGACGTGGACGACGCGACGGTCGACACGGTCACCCTGGAGCCCGCGATGGTCGCCCGCGTGGCCTGCTCGGTGTTCGGCACCGACGTCGGGGACGTGACGTTCACGTCGATGACCCCGGTGTCGGACGCGGCGGCCCGGTACTGGGCCGGGGTCGCCGCGCACGTGCGGCACAACGTGGTGGATCGCGAGGAGATGCTCGACGCCCCGTTGGTCCTGGCGGAGGCGACCCGGTCGCTGGTCACCGCGGCGCTGGTCACGTTCCCGAACACCGGGCTGACCCGGTGGGAGCAGGGCGGGCGGGCCGGGCCGACGGAACCTGCCGTGCTGCGTCGGGCCCTCGACTACATCGACGAGCACGCCGGCGAGGACATCGGCGTCGACGACATTGCCGTCGTGGCCCGGATCAGCGTGCGCGGGCTGCAGAGCCTGTTCCGGCGGCACCGCGACCGCACCCCGCTCGAGCACCTGCGTCGGGTGCGGCTCGCGCTCGCCCACGACGACCTGCTCGTCGCGGACCCGACGCACGGCGACACCGTCGCCGCGATCGCGGCCCGATGGGGGTTCACGAACCCGGGCCGGTTCTCGGTGCAGTACCGCGAGGCGTTCGGACGCTCGCCGAGGGCGACGCTTCGCGGCTGACGCGGCTGACGCGGCTGACGCGGCTGACGCGGCTGACGCGGCTCACGCGGCTGACGCGGCTCACGCGGAGGTCCGCGTCCCGCTGCGCCGCCGGTAGGTGCTCGGCGACTCCTGGAACTCGGTCTTGAACCCGCGGCTGAACGTGGGCAGATCGGCGAACCCGCAGGCGGCCGCGATCTCGGTGAGCGAGAGGCCGGCGTCGCGCGGGTCGGCC
The DNA here is from genome assembly GCF_004339565.1 of Pseudonocardia endophytica. Taxonomy (GTDB): domain Bacteria; phylum Actinomycetota; class Actinomycetes; order Mycobacteriales; family Pseudonocardiaceae; genus Pseudonocardia; species Pseudonocardia endophytica. Next base: position 2,298,642 of record NZ_SMFZ01000001.1, on the reverse strand, counting down.
AGCCGCTGCCGCGCGTGGGCCAGCCGCAGCGTGCGGATCAGCGAGCCGACGCTCATGTCGACGCCGGCGAACGCCCGGTGCAGCCCGCGGACCGACACGTAGTGCGCCCTGGCGAGCGCCTCGACGCCGAGATCGCCGTCCTCGATGTGGTCGGCGATGTAGGCGGCGACGCGGTGGCGCAGCCCGGCCGCGGCCGGGATCGACAGCGGCTCGTCGTCGGGATGCCCGCCGAACGTCGTCCCGACCAGGGAGGACAGCTCCCCGGCGAGACGGCGCCCGACGTCGGCCTGTTCCGGCGGCGCCAGCACGGACTCGGCGAGCGAGCGCGCGACGATGCCGCCGAGCCTGCCGTCGCCGAACGGACGGGCGGTGGCCGAACGCGACAGGTCGACGTCGAGGTCGACGAGATGCCGCGGCCAGGTCAGCACGAGCAGCGTCCACGGCTCCGGGAAGTGCCAGCTGAACGGGCGGTCGGTCTCGTAGACGACGAAGCGGCCGGGCTCGAGCACCGCCTCCCGCCCGTCCTGTTCGACGACGGCGCGGCCGCGCGCCAGCATGCCCACCTGCAGGTAGGTCTCCGGGTCCTCGCGGACGAGCCGGCCGGAGCGCACGCAGCTCTGCGGCGCGGAGCTCACCTCGGCCACCGACAGATGCCCGACGAGCGTGCTGCGCACCTCGCTGCCGAACGGCCCGTCGGCGTGTGCGTCGGCCACGTCGAGCGCGACGAAATGTTCGCGCAACATTTCGCGCCACACGTCGACACTTCCGCATCTGCCGACTGCGGTCCGGGATTCTTCCGCGTTTCCGGAATTGCCGAACGGTCCGACGCGACACGGCGTTTCCGTCACGATCCACCGCCTCCGACCAGCGCGTTGTTTGTCCGGGTGAACGTCAGAAGCTAGCGGAACCGGTGACATCTGGCACTCTCCGACAAGCTCCGTGCCGTTGGCCCGTCGCATCATGCGAATTACCGGCCGACCGGAATCCGCCCGTTTCCGATCGGCCCGGATCGGAGAAGGAGCTGACGCGTGACCACCACCGAACTCCCGCTGACCCCGACCGCCACCACGGTCCGGGCAGCCTGCCCGCACGACTGTCCTGACACCTGCGCCATGATCGTGACCGTCGAGGACGGCAAGGCCACCGGCGTGGCGGGTGACCCGGACCACCCGATCACCCGGGGCGGCCTGTGCGTCAAGGTCAACAACTACCAGGAGAAGACCTACGCCCCGGATCGCCTGCTGCACCCGCTGCGCCGCACCGGCCCGAAGGGGAGCGGCCGGTTCGAGGAGATCACCTGGGACGAGGCGCTGGAGACGATCGCGACCCGGTTCACGGCCGCGATCGCCGAGCACGGCCCGGAGACCGTGATGCCGGTCAGCTACCTGGGCAACCAGGGCGTGCTGAACGGCCTGTCGGTCGGCGACGGGTTCTTCCACAAGCTGGGTGCGACGGTCACCGAGCGCACGTACTGCGACTCCGGTGCCTGCACCGCCTACGCGGCCACGATCGGTGCCACCGCGGGCGTCGACCCGGAGAGCATCGTCCACTCGCGCTACATCATCCTGTGGGCGACGAACACGATCTCCACGAACCTGCACCTCTGGCCGATCATCGCCGAGGCACAGAAGAACGGCGCCAAGGTCGTCTGCATCGACCCGATGAAGCACCGGACGGCGCAGCGGGCCGACTGGCACATCCCGATCCGTCCCGGCACCGACGGCGCGCTCGCCCTCGCGATGATGAACGTGATCATCACGGAGGGCCTGACCGACGCCGACTACGTCGAGAACCACACGCACGGCTACGACGAGCTCGTCGAGCGCGTGCAGCAGTACACGCCGGAGTGGGCGTCGGAGGAGACCGGGATCCCGGTCGAGGACATCCGCACGCTGGCCCGCGAGTACGCGACGACCGACCCGGCGATGATCCGGATCGGCGTCGCCGTCGAGCGGCACGCGGGCGGCGGTCAGACCGTGCGGTCGATCGCGTGCCTGCCCGCGCTCGTCGGAGCGTGGCGGCACGTCGGCGGCGGGCTGCTGCAGCTCCCGCTGTGGGCGCACCCGGTGAACTGGCCCGCGATGATCGTCCCGGAGCTGCGCACGCCCGGCACGCGCGTCGTGAACCAGTTCCTGCTCGGCCGCGCGCTGACCGGTGAGATGGCGCTGGACCCGCCGATCTCGGCGCTGATGGTCTACAACTCCAACCCGATGGTCGTGTGCCCCGAGCAGGACAAGCTGGCCCGCGGGCTGGAGCGCGAGGACCTGTTCACCGTGGTCAGCGACCACTTCCTCACCGACACCGCGAAGTACGCCGACATCGTGCTGCCGGCCACGACGGCACTCGAACAGCACGACATCATGTTCAGCTGGGGCCACTTCTACGTCACGCTGAACACCCCGGCCGTCGATCCGGTGGGCGAGGCCGTGTCGAACACGGAGCTGTTCCGGCGGCTGTCGACGGCAATGGGGTTCGACGACGCGCCGCTGCTGCGGTCCGACGAGGAGCTGCTGCGCGACGCGTACGACTGGTCGGCGCCCGCGATGGAGGGCATCACGCTGGAGTCGTTGCGCGAGACCGGATGGGCGCGGCTGAACCTGCCGTCCTCCGACGAGTACCGCCCGCACGCCGAGGGCAACTTCCCGACGCCGTCGGGCAAGACGGAGTTCCGCTCCGGGGCGCTGGAGGCGATGGGGAACTTCGTCGTCAACCTGTTCCGGCAGCTCTCCGACGACCACCAGCCCGGCACCCCGGTCGACCCGCTGCCGCACTACGTGGCGCCGCGCGAGACGGCCGAGGTGTACCCGCTGAACCTGCTGTCGCCCAAGCCGCACGCCTACATCAACTCCAGTGCGGGCGACCAGGAGCGGCAGAAGCGCATCCAGGGCGAGCAGACGCTGACGATCCATCCCCAGGACGCGGAGTCACGGGGCATCACGTCCGGGCAGTACGTCGCGGTGCACAACGACCGCGGGCGGTTCGTCGCGCTGGCGAAGATCAGCGAGGAGGTCGCACCGGGCGTCGTCGTCTGTCCACTGGGGACCTGGCCGAAGAACTCGAAGGAAGGGAATACAGTGGGTGCGGTGAACCCGTTCGCGTTCGCCGACCTGGGGAACGCGCCGACGTTCTCGGACACCCGCGTCGAGGTCGAGGTCGTCTAGGAGGCCCGGTGGGACACGATCTCGCCTCGGTCGTCGCCGACGCGATGATCCGGTTCCCGAAGCTGTGCGGGACCGGGCTCACCGTCGGCGAGGCACGGACCCGCCTGCTCGACGACCACGTGCACGCCCTGCTCGTCGTCGCCGACGGCGTGCTCGTGGCCGTCGTGGAACGCGACGACCTGGCCGGGGCGCCCGCCGGTCACCCGGCATGGCCCCTCGGTCGCCTGGACGGCCGGACCGTGTCCGCAGGCGCCGACCTCCGCTCCGTCACGCGTGACATGGCGGAGCGGGGGCGGCGCCGGTTCGCCGTCGTCGCCGAGGAGGGACGGCTGGTGGGACTGCTGTGCCGCAAGCGCTCCGGCCGGGGCTTCTGCGACGACGACGGCGTCGCGGCCCGCGCGGCGGACCGTCGCGCCGGTTGAGGTCCGGCTCGACCGCTCGCCGGCGGGCAGGCGTCGCCGAGATGCGGCCGAGCGGGCCGGAACGATCACCATGCCCCGCTGAGCCGCATCTCGGCGGGCCTCGGCTGGAGCGGCGTCAGCTCCACTCGCAGGCGACAATGCCGTCGTTCTCCAGGAAGGGGCACCCATGCCGCGCCCGTTGCTGCTCACCGGCGGCTCCGTCGTCGACGTCCGCACCGGCTCCGTCGCGGTCCGGTCGGTCCTCGTGCGCGACGGCCGGATCGCCGCCGTCGGGGACGGTCCGGTCGCAGAGCCGTCCACGGGGGACGTGGACCGTGTGGACGTGTCGGGGCGCTGGATCGTCCCGGGCTACAACGACATGCACGCCCACACGCTCGAGTTGTCCGACCCGGCCGACGCGTTCGCGCTCATGCTCACGTACGGCGTGACCGGGTTCCGGCAGATGTCCGGCTCGCCCGCGTTGCTGGAGCGCCGACGGGACGGCCGGCTGCCGGACGCCGGTCCGGCGCTGCTCGCACTGCCCGGTGCGCTGCTGACGCCGCTGAACGCCGGTACGGCCGATCGGGCGCGCGCGACGGTCCGTGAGCAGGCCGCGCAGGGCGCCGACTTCGTGAAGATGGGCCTGGTCACGGCCGCCGTCCACCCCGCGGCGCAGGAGGAGGCGAACCGGGTCGGGATCCCGCTCGGCGGCCACCTGCCGTCCGGTGCCGACGCGCTCGCCGCGGCCCGCGCCGGGCTGCGGTTCGTCGAGCACGTCGGCCCCGGTCTCGGCGTGCTCAGCTCCTGCTCACCGGACAAGGCGGCGATCGAGGCCGACCTGCTCGGCCGTCGCGGGCTGCCCGTCCCGACCGTGCGGTTCCCGTTCGCGGACAAGGTCTTCGGCGCTCTGCTCCGGCGGATCGTCGTCAACCCGGCGCTGCTCACGCGCCCGGACGAGATCGCGATCATGCGCCGCGCCCTGGACACGTTCGACGAGGACGCCGCCCGCTCGGTCGCCCGCGTGTTCGCCGAGACGGACACGTGGCACTGCCCGACCCTGATCCGGGAGCGGACGAACGAGCGCGGTGACGACTGTGCGCTGCACGGCCATTCCGATCTGCGCTTCGTCTCGCCGGGGACCATGAAGCTGTGGGAACGGACGGCCCGGCGGTTCCGGAAGCTCCCGCCCGCCACGCGCGAGGTCTTCCGTGACCTCTACGCCGCGCAGCTGCGCCTGACCGGAATCCTGGCCGAAGAAGGGGTCGGGATCCTGGCCGGCAGCGACGTCACCGGCGCGTCCTGGGAGGTCCCCGGCACGAGCCTGCACCAGGAGTTCGACGAGCTCGCCGCCGCCGGACTGTCGCCGCTGCGGATCCTGCAGAGCACCACCGTGGACCCGGCGCGGTTCCTCGGGCTGGACGACGAGATCGGCACCGTCGAGATCGGACGCCGGGCCGACCTCGTCGTGCTCGACGGGGACCCGACCGCGGACGTCGCGAACCTGCACCGCGTCGCGGGCGTCGTCCGGGCCGGTACCCACCACTCGCGCGCCGACCTCGACGCGACCCGGCAGCGGCTGGCGGCCGACCGGCGGGCGGCGTGAGCCGGTGGGCGGACACGACGAGCGCGTCGAGCGCGGACGCCGCTACTGGGACAACCTGAGCTCGTTCGCGCCCGCCCTCGAACGCACGGCGTCGGCGCTCGACACGGTCGGCCTTGACCGGCTCGGTCTCGGTGCGGGACAGAGCGTGCTCGACGTCGGCTGCGGCGCCGGAGCGGCGTTCCCCGCGCTGTGCGACGCGGTCGGTCCGGACGGGCGCGTGGTCGGCGTCGACCTCAGCGGGGCGATGCTCGACCGCGCCCGGGAGCGGGTCGCGGAGCACCGCCTGTGGCAGGTCGAGCTGGTGCACGCCGAGATCTCCGGTGCCGAGCTGGAACCCGGAGGCTTCGACGGCGCCGTCGCCGTGTTCGCGCTCAGCGCGGTGGCCGACGTGGACGGTGCACTGAGGACGGTCCGACGGGCGCTGCGACCGGGCTGCCGGCTGCTCGTCGTCGACCTGGACCTCGTCCCACGTGGACCGGCGGCGCCGCTGACCTGGGCGACCCGGCAGCTCTACCGGCGCAGGGCGGGCGCGGCCACCGACGATCTGGCGGCGGCCGCGCGGGCCGTCTTCGACGCCGTCGAGATTCTCGATCTCCCGCTCGGTGCGGGCAGCCGGTGGGCGCCGCTCGTGGGGCTGGTCGCGACGGCGTAGCGGGAGGGTTCCCGTCCGCGGTCCCACCAGGCTGGTCTACCGCAGCAGGCCGCCCAGCAGCCCGCCGACCCCGCCGGTGTTCCCGGCCTGTTCGCCGCCACCGGTGCCGCCGATCGCGTCCAGGGGCATCTCCTCGGACGCCTGGACGATGACGAACCCGTTGCCGCCGAACGCCATCGTGAACCGCTCGCCCGTGGTGCGGCCGATCAGCATGTTCAGCCCGAACTCCTCGGCCCGGTGGATCCCGACCTGCAGGCCCGCCGACCAGGCGATCGCGGCCTGCGGGTCGGCGTAGGTCGGGGCGTCCACCGTGAGCACCACCGGCGAGCCCTTGGCCGTGATCGCGAGCCGGCCCCGGCCGCGGAAGACGCAGTTGAACATCCCTGCGTTGCCGATCGAGCCGCCGCCGGACGTCATCTGGATGTCGTAGGACAGCGTCGGCTCGAACGCGAGGACGTTCTTGCCGTTGATGGTCAGCGCGTCGTCCTGGCCCTCGAGGTCGATCACGTGGACGTCGGCGGCTGCGTCGGCGAGGAACACGTCCCCGCGGCCGGACACCTTCATCAGCGGCACGCCCTCGCCGGTGAGCTTCTGCTTCAGGAAGTTGCCGATGCCACCCGCGCCGAGCGCCTCGAAGCGGACGTCGCCCTGGTAGGCGACCATCGAGCCCTGGCGGGCCAACGCCTCGCCGTTCAGCTCGATCTTCAGCATCTTCGAGTTCTGCAGGCGCAGGCCCGGCTGCGCGGACTCCTGCTCCTGGTTCTCCGGGGCGAACAGGTTGCTGCGCATTCCGACCGGCTCCTCATGACGTGACGCCGCGGGGTGGGGCGCTCGCTCGTAGATCTCGCCGGACGCGCGGCGAACGTTTCCGTCGTAGCGTGATCGGGATGCAGACGCGCACCCTCGGAGCGATGTCGGCCCCGGCGATCGGGCTCGGCGCGGGCGGGCTCGTGGACGGTCCGGACGCCGTCGCGACCGTGCAGGCCGCGATCGACGCAGGCATGACGTTCCTGGACACGGCCGACTTCTACGACGCCGGTGCCAACGAGGACCTGATCCGTCGTGCGTTGCGGCCCGGCGATCGCGGCCGGGTCCAGCTGAGCGTCAAGTTCGGCGGGCTGCGCGATCCTGCGGGTCGGTTCGTCGGCGTCGAGGGACGGCCCGCTCACGTGCGGAACTTCCTCGCCTACTCGTTGCAGCGGCTCGGGACCGACCACGTCGACGTCTACCGTCCCGCCCGGCTGGATCCGACCGTCCCGATCGAGGACACCGTCGGCACGATCGCCGAGCTCGTCGAAGCCGGGTACGTGCGCCACGTCGGACTGTCCGAAGTGGGCGCGGAGACGATCCGCAGGGCCCACGCCGTGCACCCGATCGCCGACGTCCAGATCGAGTACTCCCTGCTCAACCGCGGCCCGGAGCGGGCGATCCTGGACACGTGCCGCGAGCTCGGCATCGGCGTCTCGGCGTACGGCGTGCTCGCCCACGGGCTGCTGACCGGTTCCTACCGCCCGGACGCCGTCGGCCCGGGGCACCTGCCGCAGCTGGCGACGGAGAACCTGCCGTCGAACCTGGCGCTGGTCGAGAGGCTGCGCCCGATCGCCGACGCGCGGGGTGCGACCGTCGCGCAGCTGGCCGTGGCGTGGGTGCTCGCCCGCGAGCCGCACCTGGTGGCGCTGGTCGGGGCGAGCCGCCCGAGCCGGGTCCCGGACGCCGTCGCCGCCGCGGATCTCGCACTGTCCGACGCGGACATGACCGCGATCGAGGAGGCCGTCCCGCCCGGCGCGGCCGCGGGCGAGCGTTACGCGGCGCCGTTGATGGCCATGCTGGACAGCGAGCGTTAGCGGACGTCCAGCTCGCGCTGGATCACCCACCCACCGATCGGCCGCGCGACGAACCCATCGGGGACGACGGTCAGGGCCGTTCGACGCCCAGGTGGTCCCGCAGGGTGGCGCCCGGGTACTCGGAGCGGAACAGCCCGCGCTCCTGCAGCACCGGCACGACCATGCGGGTGAACTCCTCGAACGCGCCCGGCAGGTGGGTGGCGGCGAGCACGAACCCGTCGCAGCCACCGGAGGCGAACCACTCCTGCATCTGGTCGGCGACCTGGGTCGCGGTGCCGACGAACCGCGGTCCCTGCAGGAGCGTCGCGCGGTGCGCGGCGAGATCGCGGACGGTCACCTCGCGGTCGAGATGGCGGCGCACGCCCTCGGCGAGGCCACGGATGCCGCCGGACGCGGCCATCATCTCGTCGGAGATCACGTCGTCGAGGTCGTGCTTCGCGAAGTCGTAGTTCAGGACCTCGGACAGCAGCGCCAGCGACGCGTGCGGGTGCACGTAGGCGTCCAGGAACAGCCGTTCCTTCTCCCGCGCGATCTCCTCGGTCTCGCCGACGACGGTGTAGGCCATCGGCAGCAGCTTCACGTCGTCCGGGTTCCGGCCCTCGGATGCGATCTGTTCCTTCTGCTCCGCGTAGTGCCGCTGTGCGACAGGCAGTCCGGGGTCGGCCGTGAAGATCATGTCGGCCCACCGCCCGGCGAACCGGCGTCCGCGCCCTGACGAGCCCGCCTGCAGGATCACCGGGCGGCCCTGCGGCGTGCGCGGCACGGTCAGCGGGCCGCGCACGGAGAAGTAGTCGCCCTTGTGGTCGACCTCGTGGACCTTCGACGGGTCGGCGAACTCGCCGGACTCGCGGTCCATGATCAGCGCGTCGTCCTCCCAGGAGTCCCAGAGCGCCCGCACGGCCTCCAGGAACTCCTCGGCGCGGTCGTAGCGCTGGTCGTGGTCGAGGTGGGTCTCGACGCCGAAGTTCTGCGCCTCCGAGTCGTTCACGCTCGTGACCACGTTCCAGGCGGCCCGCCCACCGGACAGGTGGTCGAGCGTGGCGAACGTGCGGGCGATGTGGAACGGGTCGTAGTACGTCGTGGAGTACGTGGCGCCCACACCGATCCGCGACGTCGCGCCGATGATCCCGCCGAGCACTGCGGTCAGGTCGAGCTTGATCGGGCGGGCGCCGTAGCGGACCGCGTCGGACACCGAGTTGCCGTACACGCCGGGCATGGCGAGCCGGTCGTCGAAGAACACGCAGTCGAACTTCGCCGCCTCGAGTACCTGTGCGATGTGCGCGTAGTAGTCCATCGAAAGGAACCCGAGATCGGCCGACGGGTAGCGCCACGATCCGGAGTAGACGGTCACGTTGCCGGCCTGCATGAAGCCGACCAGGGTCATCTGTCTGGTCATCGGTTCTCCTGTGGATCGTCAGCTGAGGCCGAGCAGATCGGCGGTGGCCGCGACGGTCGCGGCGTGGCGCAGGTGGGCGGCGTCGACGAGCATCCCGTCGAGTCCGGTGGCGCCCAGCCCGTTCGCCTCGGCGTCGCGGTAGGCGGCGACGACGCGGCGCGCGTGCGCGATCTCGTCGGACGTCGGGGCGAACGCGTCGTTCGCGATGTCCACCTGGGACGGATGGATGGCCCACTTGCCGGAGTAGCCCATGGCCGCGGCCTGGTCGCAGGCCGTGCGGTAGGCGTCCGGGGTCCTGTAGTTCGGGAACGGTGCGTCGATCGCGTCCACACCGGCCGAGCGGGCGGCGACGACGATCCGGGACCGCGCGTAGTGCCAGAGGTCGCCGGGGTACGGGACGACCGGGTCGAAGTTCGTGTCGACGCGGGCGCCCTGGGACGCGGAGAAGTCGCCGGCTCCGAAGATGATCGCCTCCAGCCGGTCCGAGGACCGGGCGATCTCGCCGACGTTCTCAAGGCCCTCCGTCTCCTCGATCAACACCTCGAGCGCGATGCCCTTGCGCGGCAGGTCGATCCATTCCTCGACCTGGGTGAGCAGGGTGTCCACCCACCAGACGTCGCGGGCGTGCCGGACCTTCGGGACGATGATCGTCTGGAGCGCCTCGCGGGCGTCCGTGACGACGTCGATCACGTCGCCGTACGCCCAGCGGGTGTCCACACCGTTCATCCGGATCGCGCGGGTGGTGCGCCCCCAGTCCAGCTCGCGCAGCGCCTTCGCGGCCTTGCCGCGGGCCGACTCGCGCTCGGCGGGTGCGCAGGCGTCCTCCAGGTCGAGGAACACCATGTCCGCCCCGGACGCGGCGGCCTTGGCGAACATGCGCTCGTTGCTGGCCGGGGTGGCCAGCTCGGAGCGACGGGGGCGGGGCGGGCGGGCCATCAGATGATCCCCTCGGTGCGCAGGGCGTCCCGCTCCTCGGTGGAGAGACCGAGCAGGCCGCCGTAGATCTCGTCGTTGTGCTCGCCGATGCCGGCGCCGAGGTGGTCGACGCGGCCCGGCGTGTGCGAGAACCGGGGGACCGGCCCCTGCACGGTCATCTCGCCGAGGTCCGGGTCGGGCACGGTCACGAACGTGCCGCGCGCCTCCAGATGCTCGTCGGCCCGCAGTTGCTCGGCCGTGTACACCGGCGCGGCGGCGACCTCGGCCTCCTCGAACACCGTCATCGCGTCGTCGAGCGTGCGTTCGGCGACCCACTCCGCGACGACGGAGTCGACCAGCTCGGCGTTCTTCAGGCGTTGCTGGGCCTCGGCGAACCGCGGGTCGGTCGTCAGGTCGGCCCGCCCGACGGCGCGCAGGGCCCGCATCGCGATCGACGGGGCGCTGCCGGACATGGCGAGCCAGTGCCCGTCCTTCGTCCGGTAGGTGTTGCGCGGGGCCGAGATGTCCCACCGGTTGCCGGTGCGGCCCGGGACGGTGCCCAGCTGGTCGTAGGTGAGCAGCGGCTGCTCGATGAGCCGGGTCAGCGGCTCGATCAGGTTGACGTCGATCAGCTGGCCCGGGCAGGCGTGGACGTCGCGGTGGTAGAGCGCCATCATCACGGCGAACGTCGCATTCAGGGCCGCGACGCCGTCGGCGAGCATGAACGACGGCAGCGTCGGCGGGCCGTCCGGCTCACCGGTGACGTGAGCGAACCCGCTCATCGCCTCGCCGAGCGTCCCGAAACCCGGCCGGTCCGCCTTCGGCCCGCCCGCCCCGTAGCCGGTGACGTGCACCATCACCAGCCCCGGGTTCGAGGACGACAGCGCCGCGTGGTCAAGGCCCCACCGCTCCAACGTGGACGGACGCAGGTTCATCACGACCACGTCGGCGGTGTCGGTCAGCCGGCGCAGCAGGTCGCGCCCGGCCTGCTCGCGCAGGTTGAGCGTCACGGACTTCTTGTTGCGTCCCAGGCTCTTCCACATGAGACCGACGCCGTCGCGCTGCGCGCCCCACTGCCGGATCGGGTCGCCGGGACCTGGCTGCTCGACCTTGATCACTTCGGCGCCGTGCTCGCCGAGCCAGGTGGCGACCAGCGGCCCCGCGGCCAGCGAGGCGGCGTCGATCACCCGGAGGCCTGCCAACGGGCCGGCGTGTGGCGTGCTCATCGTTCTCCTTCCCGGTGGGTGTCCTGCTCTGGGCCGGTGTCCGGGTGGCGCGCGCCGGCCCTCGGCGGCGCGGCGGCGTCCCGTGGCGCGCTGGTAGAGCCGGCGATCCGCAGACACGCGGGCACCAGCACCGGTCCGGCCTCGCCCGGGGTCTCCAGCTCGTCGAGCAGCAGGCCCGCCGCGCGTCGGGCCAGCTCGGCGTAGTCGGCCTCGACGATCGTCAACGGCGGGTCGCTCAACGTGAACCACGCCGGGTCGCCGTAGACGACGAGCGAGAGGTCGTCCGGGATCCGGCGCCCGGACGCGTGCGCCGCCTCGGCCACCCCGACCGACAGCGACCCGCCGCCACCGAGCAGCGCCGTCGCCGGGCCCCGCAGCAACTCGGCGGCCGCCGCACGCCCGTTCGACCGCGTCGGTTCGACGAGCCGGACGTGCAGCGCATCCGGGTCGAGGTCGGCCCGGGTCATGCCCTCCCGGACGCCCCGCAACCGCGTCGCGCCGTTCGACAGTGCCCGCGGCGTGCCGACGTACGCGATCTCCGTGTGCCCGAGCCCGGCAAGATGGGCGATGGCCTCGGTCATCGCGGTGGCGTCGTCGGCGAACACGCCCGGCCCGCCCAGGTCGGCCGAGCGGTGCAGCTCCACGGACGGGATCGACGCGAGCAGGCGGCGCGTCTCCGGCAGCACGAACGTGCTCGGGGAGATCACCAGCCCGGCGATCCGGCTGGCCACCAGCTCGCGGACCTGCTGAAGCTCGCGGTCGGGGTCGTTCTCGGTGATCGTCAGGATCATCTGGGTGCCGCCCGCGGACAGCAGCCGCGCGCACTCGGCCGCGACCGCGGAGTACGCGGGCGTGTCCACGTACGGGATGACGAACCCGACGAACGCACGGCTCGTGTTCGCCGACAGCGCGCTGGCCAGCCGGTTCGCCAGGTACCCGCGCTCCGTGGCGTGCGCCCGCACCCGTTCCGCGACGTCCGGCCGCACGGCGGAGCTGCCGTTCAGCGCGCGGGAGACCGTCGCGGTGGAGACTCCGAGCTCACGGGCCAGGTCGACGATGCCGACCGAGGACCGGCGCGTGCGGGCCATGGCGCTCCTTCGCGTACCGAGGCGGGATGTAAAGGCTTACATCGTCGGTGTTCTCAGGCAAGCACGCGGTGCGGCCGAGAGTCAACGCTCCATCTGGTGGACCAGGCCTCTGCCGGTCGCTCCGGTGGCCGGCGCAGTACCGGAGCTGCCGGACGGAGCCCCGGCCCGGCCGGTCGGTGCCGCAGCGCCAGGCCCGGCCGGTCGGTGCCGCACCCCGCTTCGGCGTGCCGCATCCGTCGCACCAGGTGCGGCACGCCGAGACGGGGTGCGACACGTGTGAACGGGGTGCGACGGTGGCGGACCAGGCGGCTCCGTGTCCTGTCACCTGCTCGGATGACTTTGGGTCACAACAACGCGACGACGGCCCGTTCGAGCAGGGCGGACAGCTCGTCGGCGTGTTGAGTGACAGGTGCGGCGCCGCGGTCCGTTCCGGACGGCCGAGCCGTCACCAGCTGGGCTTTCGCGCTTGGGGAGAAGGCGGCCCAGCTTGTGGAGCCTGGATCCTCGTCCCGCTTGGGGGCCGGACGAGGACCCAGGTCGCCGGCACAGGTAGCGGAGACGCCCCGGCGTGGTGCCTGGTCCGGCCGCGCGCCACGCACGCCCTCAGGCGGTCGACGGTCTGGAGACCGTGCGGGATCGGTCTCGTCAGCCCGGCCGGCCGAGTGGGCGAGACCACAGGAACAGAGACGTGACGACGGGACCGTGCGTGTGTCCAACAGATGTCAGGGCGTCGGGGAACACGGCGTCCCGCGGTCCTCGGGGAGCGGCCGCGGCCCTGATGGCCGGGGCCTGCGGGGGCGGGTCCCGGCCGGGCGTCACCGGGGGTAGGGGGGTGATCTGGCGTGCGTCGTTGCGAGCGTGCTCGCCCCACGGCGGGGGCGGGGCTCGACGCACGAGATGTCGGTCATGTCGAGGCAGCGGGAGGCGGTCGAGGATCGAGCTCTGACCGGGCCACGCCCGCTGCACCGTGGTCCTCGCGCTTCCGGATGATGCCGTGAGCCCACAGTCGGAGAGAACGGAGCCGGGGAGCCTCGACGCCGCCGCGGACGAGTGGCTGATCGGCAAGATCCGCCGCGGCGACAGCGACGCCTACGAAGAGCTCGTGCGGCGCCACCGTGACCGCATCTACCGCATCGCGCTCCGGATGATCGGCAACCCGCACGACGCCGACGACATCGCCCAGGACGTGGTGCTGTCGCTGTGGACGACACTGACCGGGTTCTCCGGGAACAGCCGATTCACCACCTGGCTCTACCGGGTAGTCGTCAACCGCTGCATCAATCTGATCGAGCGACGTCCGGAACACGAACCGCTGCAGAACCCGGATGTCCCGATCGCCGGCGCCGATGCCGAGGCCGAGGCGAAGCAGGCCGCGCTGGCCGCGCTGGCCGCGATCGGCGCACTGCCGCCCGACCAGCGCGCGGTGGTGGTGCTCGTCGACATCGAGCAGATGCGCTACCAGGAAGTCGCCAGCATCCTGAACGTGACGCCGGCGACCGTGCGGGGCCGGCTCCACCGAGCACGCCGCCACCTCCTCTACTCCCTGCGAGATTGGGCATGAGCATCCAGGACGGGCCCGACCCCGGCGAGCTGCTCCGGTGCGGGCGTCACGCCGACGCGCTGCTCGACCAGGTAGCCGCCGGGCAGGCCGGACAGTACGACGCCCATCAGAGCGACTGCGTGCACTGTCAGGCCGCACTGGCCGAGTACGAACGCCTGTGGGCACCGATGCGCCAACTCGCGGCCCAGAAGATCGCCGCCCCCGAAGGACGTATCGACCGGATCATGCAACGCCTGCGCGGGGCCCTGTCCGAACCGGACTACGCGCTGCTGACCGACCCCGCAGGCACGACCCGGATTGCGGCCCGCGTCATCCTGGTCACCGCACGCCACGGTGCCCAGGCCGTACCCGGCGTACGGGTCGCACTGAGCCGCGCACTCGACCCCCCGTCCAGCGGTGCACCGGTCTCGATCGGTGTCGTCGGCGAGAGCGTCGCCATCGAGATCACCCTCGCGGCCGACTACGGCCGCGACCTCGCCCTGCTCGCCGAGCACGTCCGGACCGTCGTCGCCGATCGCATCCACCGAACCACCGGTCTCCACGCAGCGACCGTCACCGTGATCATCGACGACGTCCTCACCTGACGACACCCCTGTGTGCTACGCCACAACGTCGGAGGCGTGACGACCGGCTCCCTCGTCGGGTCACACATCCAGGACCACACCGTGGGCCGTTCGCTCCCCCGACACGGAGATCAGGTATGGACGAGCACGATGCCGCAATCCTGCACGACATCCTCACCGCCGAGCGTCTGACCAGGGCCGCCGGCGCCGAGGACGAACTGATCATCAGGTGGGAACGGCTCCGTGACCACCGCAGACACGAACGGGCCGGACGTCGCCATCTCCGCGAGATCCGTCATGGCTGACACACCACCCGCCACGAGCGAGCCGGGCGCCCCCGAATCCGCTGCCGCAACGCCGAGTCCCCTACCCGTGGGCAGCGCCTCGGCTCGCCAACAGGGATGTCTCTGCTCGGTGCTGGCCAACGCCGGCTACCGCGTCGGAGCCGTGACCGAGCCGCTGATCGACCCCCGCTGCCCGATCCACCACCAGAACGCCTCATCGACCGCCGTCTGAACACTGATCCACCCATCGATCCCACGTAGATCACCTGCACGGAGACGGAACGCCCCACCGCGACTGACCACGACGGAGTCACCGCGATGCTCGACCCCGACCGGGACCGGCTGAGCTGGGTGCTCGCCCAGATCGAGGCCGAACTGCAGCGCCGCGGCGGCGCCCTCCTGCTCAGCACCGCCCGCGAGCTGGCCCGCGACCACCTCGAGCGCCACCACCCCTGGAACGGCCACGGGGCCGAACCGCTCGCACGCATGCGAGCCCGTCTCGAGGTCCTCAGCGACCTACTTCCACCCTGACCACGAGTCCGCCGACGACGCGCCAACCAGCCCGGGCCCGGCCGACCGAGCACCGCCCCACACGGGACAGACCCGACCCGGACGCGGGACAAGGGAATCGGCGACGACGTCCCGGAGCGCGCACCGGTGGACGACCCGCGGCGGCTACTGGCCGGGTGACGTCAGGGCGAACGATGGACCGACCACGCCGACCAGAGCCGTGCGAACGGACCGTGGCCCCGGGCCAGTACGTCCGGCGGCCCGGACTCGACGGTCCGGCCGTGCTCCAGGACGACCACCCGGTCGGCCGCCGCGGCCTGGCTCAACCGGTGCGCGACGACGAGTCCTGTCCGGCCGACGAGCACCCGCTCGCAGGCCGTCTCGAGGACACGGGCGCCCGCGCTGCCCGCCTCGGCGGTGGCCTCGTCGAGAACGACGATCCGCGGATCGGCCAGCAACACCCTGGCGAGCGCGATCTGCTGGGCCTGGGTCGGGCTCACGGCGACGCCGCCCGCCCCGACCCGGGTGCGGATGCCGTCCGGGAGCGTGCGCGCCCAGGACAGCGCCCCGGCCGTCTCGAGTGCCCGCTCGAGATCGTCGTCGGTGGCGTCCGGGGCGGCCAGCCGCAGGTCCTCGGACAGCGGCCCGGCGAACACGTGGCCGTCCTGGGTCAGCAGGACGCAGGTGCGGCGCAGGGTCGTGCCGTCGAGGTCGGCGACATCGGTCCCGCCCAGCGCGACGGTGCCGCGGCCGGGCCGGTGCACGCCGGCGACGAGCGTGGCCAGCGTCGTCTTGCCGGCCCCCGTGGTACCGACGACGGCCACCCGACCGCGGTCGGGTACGTCGAGATCGATCCCGTCCAGCACGTCCGGGAGCCCCGGGGCGTACCGGAAGGACACGTCCCGTACCCGGACCCGGCCGTCGACAGGTCCGGAGCCCGCCCCCGACGCCGGGCGCGGCGCGATCGCGGCGACGCCGACGAGCCGGGCGAAGGCTGCCCCCGCGGTCTGGGCGTTGTCGAACAGGCCGAGCAGCGCGTTGAACGGGTCGAACAGCCGGTGGAAGTACAGCGCGGCGGCGGCCGCCGTCCCCGTTGTCGCCGCGCCGGCGCCGACCAGCCAGTACCCGACCGCGACGATGGCACACAGACCGGTCAGCTCGCCGTAGTTGAGCTTGCCGAAGAACCGGCGCTGCACCGCGGCCAGCCGGATCGACAGCTGTCGGGCCTCGTCGGAGCGCGCGGCGACCAGCGCGGTGTGCTCGGCCGAGCGCCGGTAGGCGCGCACCGTGGCGGCACCGCCGACCGTCTCGACGATCTGCTGCGCCCGCGCACCCTCCGCGACCCGCTCGGCCCGGGAGATCGGGACGACCGTCCGCAGGTACCAGCGCAGGGCGATCACCTGCAGCGGCACGGCGGTCAGCCCGGCGAGCGCGAATCGCCAGTCCAGCAGGAGCAGCGCAGCGAGCGTGAGCGCGATGGTCAGTCCCGCCTCGACGAACGTCGGCAGTACGCCGGAGACCGCCTCGTTGACGGACTCGACGTCACCGGACACCCGCGCGACCAGGTCGCCGGTGCCGGCCCGCTCGACCTCGTGTGCGGGGATCTCCAGCGCACGGGCGACGACGTTCTCCCGCACCCCGGCCGTGAGGTCCTGGCCGAGCCGGGCCATCAGGGCGCTCCCGGCGCCGGTCAGCAGCGCCTGGCCGACGGCGGCGCCGAGCAGGACCCCGGCGAGCCCGACGAGCTCACCCGTCGCGCGGTGGCCGACCACGACGTCGACCATCGCGCCGAGCACCCACGGTCCGGCCAGCCCACACACCGTGCCCGGCACCAGCGTGACGACCGTCCCGGTGAGAAGGCCCGGCCGGCTCCGGAGCAGGCGGCGGGTCTCCGCCCGGACCTCGCGAGACCCCGCGGTGGGCAGCAGCCCGGTCACGACAGCACCAGCTCCCGATAGCGCGGTCGCTCGGCGGACAGCCGTGCGTGGGTGCCCTCGACGACGCCACCGTCGTGCTCGTCGTCGACGAGGACGACGCGGTCGGCGGCGGCGAGCAGGATCGGGCTCGTCGTGATCAGGATCGTCGTCCGCCCGCGGCGCAGCTCGTGGAGCCGCTCGGCGATGCCCGTCTCGGTCAGCGCGTCGACCGCGGTCGTCGGTTCGTGCAGGACCAGCACCGGGGCGTTCGTGGCGAGCGCCCTGGCCAGCGCGACCCGCTGGCGCTGCCCGCCGGACAACGCCCGACCGCGTTCGCCGACGGGCGCGTCGAGTCCACCGTGGACGACGGCGGCGACCTGGTCGGCGTCCGCTGCGTGCGCGGCGGCGGCGACCCGCCGATCCGCGTCGGGGCCGTCCGCTCCGAACGCGATGTTGTCCCGGATCGAGCCGGTGAACAGCGGTGCGTCGTGCCGGGCCACGTGCAGGACACGGCGGACGGCGTCCGGGTGGAGGGCCTCCAGCGCCGTCCCGCCGAGCCGGACCCGCCCGTCCGGCGGCTCGGCCTCGCATCCGAGCACGGCGAGCAGCGCCTCCGGCGCGCCGGGGGTGCCGAGCACCACGCCGACCGACTCACCGGGCGCGACCTCGAGGTCGACGGGAGGCCCGACGCCGGTCCGCAGATCGTGGATCCGCAGGGCCGTACCGGCGTCGTCGACGGTGCCGGGCCGGATCGCGAACGGCGCGTCGAGCAGCGTCGCGACCCGTCCGGCCGATGCCCGTGCCCGCGACACCTGCGCGCCGACCGTCATGATCCGCGTCAGGGGTCCGAGCAGGAACTGGGTCAGTCCGAGCGCCGCGACGAACTCGCCGACTGAGATCGAACCGTCGATCGCGAGGCTTCCGCCGAGCACGGCGACGACGGCGAGGAACAGCCCGGTGACGGCCGTTACCAGTCCACTGCGGACCGCGATCAGCACGGCGGCGCGCGTCCCGGCATCCCGGGCCGCCGCACTCACCGCCGCATAGCGGGCGGCCGCGACCGTCTCCGCGCCGAGCCCCGCCAGCACGCGCAGCCCGGACAGCAGGTCGGTCGCCGTCGTCGCGGCACGGGCGGCGGCCGCCTGCTCGGTGGCACTGCGCCGCACGAGCGGCCCGGACAGCAGCGAGGTGGCGACCACGACCGGGACGATCCCGGCCAGGACGACGACCCCGAGCAGCACCGACGCGTCCAGCAGCAGGACGGCGCCGACCACGAGCGCGGCCACTGCGCCGGCGGACGTCCACACCGCCGCGTTCACCATGCCGACGCGCTGCGCGTCCGATGTGGAGATGGAGAACACCTCTCCGGTCGGGAGTGCGTCGCGGTCGACGCCCCGCGGGTGCAGCGCGCGCTCGGTGATCCGCACTCGCAGCGCGTGCCCGGCACCCTGGGTGGCGCGCCGGACCAGCCGGCCGCCGCCGCGCATGGACGCCGTGAGGGCGGCGAACAGCACCACGAACCCGACCAGCACGCCGGTCAGCGCCGCGGGGTCCTGGCGCCCGATCGCGCCGTCCACGGCGACCCCGATCAGGACCGGGACGAGTGCTTCGCAGGCCTGGTGGACCATCGCGAGCGCGGAGGCCGGGACGACCCGGCGCCACTGGCCCACGATCGCCGCGCGCAGGACCGTACCCTCCCCGGTCACTTGACTCCGGCCCCCATGTTGGTAAGCCTCCCCTGAGGTTCGATTACGAGATGCAACATACGGGGAGTGGCATGGTGGGGGGCAAGGGCCGCGGCCGGTGGGCCGCCGTCGCGACGGTGGCCGTCGCGCTGACGCTGGTGGCGGCGTGTGGTTCGTCCGGATCCGAGCAGGCGGGGGCGACGGGAGCCGCGGGAGCGTTTCCGGTCACCGTCGACGGCAAGCTCGGACCGGCCACGATCCCGGCGAAGCCGCTACGGGTCGTGGCGATGAGCTGGACCGACGCCGACGTCGCGCTCGGCATGGGCGTGACGCCGGTCGGGATGGCGTCGGTGTCCACCGCGGACGGCGGTATCGAGCCGTGGACGAAGGCGGTGCTCGGGACCGCACCGGCGCCCGAGCTGTTCGACGTGACACGAGCCGACCCGATCGAGACCGTGGCCGCACTGAAGCCGGACGTGATCCTGGCCACCAAGGACTACAACCTGGAGCAGAGCTACGCCGATCTCAGCCGTATCGCGCCCGTCGTCGGGTACCGGAACGCGCCGAACGCCGACACCTGGCAGGACACGACGACCCGGATCGGCACGGCACTCGGCGTGCCGGACGCGGCGAAGCGCTCGATCGACGACGCGAACGCGGCCGTCGCCGCCGCCCGTGGGCAGCACCCGGAGTTCGCGGACCGGACGTTCGGGCTGCTGGTGGGCCCGTCGCCGGACGGCGTCTACGCGGTCAACTCGGTCGACGACGCCTCGGCAGGGCTTCTGTCCGGGCTCGGGCTCACGCTGACCCCGACGATCGCCGGCACGCCGGCGTCCGGGATCCCGGGCCGGACGAAGCTGTCCTACGAGCAGCTCACGCTCGCGCAGGCCGACGTGCTGCTGGCGACCGGTCCGCCGTCGGGGCTGGCGCGACTGAAGGCCACACCCTCGTTCACGGCGCTGCCCGTGGTCGCGCGCGGCGGGTACGTTCCGCTGGACGCCGCGACGGCCCAGTCGATCGCGTTCCCGTCACCGATCAGCATCCGCTGGGGGATCGGCACGATCGCGCCGAAGATCTCGACCGCGTTGAAGGGATGACCCGATGGCCACCACCACCGACCGTTCGGACCCCGGGGGCCGGGTCGCCGAGGCGCGGGCCCGGCGGACCGGATGCGCCAAGGTGTCCTACCCGATCGGGATCCGCAGGCTGGTCGTGCGCCGCACCCGGCGGATCGGGTCGGCGATCGTGCGGGTCACGCTCGGAGGAGCCGGACTGGACGGGTTCCTCAGCTTCTGCCCGACCGAGCACGTCCGCCTGATCTTCCCCGACCCCGACGGCACGTTGCGGCTGCCGGAGCCGAACGGTCAGATGCTCCGCTGGCCGCGCCCGATGCCACGGTCGCGGGAGTACACCGTGCGCCGGTTCGACCCGGACTCCGGCGAGCTGGACATCGATCTGGTGCTGCACGACGGCGGGCTCGCCGCCGGCTGGGCGGAGACGGTCGCCGTGGGCGAGGAGATCGACGTCGCCGGCCCGCCCGGTGGACTCGCCGTCCCGGACGGCTACGACCGGTTCCTGCTCGCTGGTGACATCACCGCCCTGCCTGCCATGGCGCGGTGGCTGGAGGCGCTGCCGGCGGACGCGGCCGGATGGGCGTTCGTCGAGGTCGCCGACTCCTCCGAGGAGATCGAGCTGGGCCGACCGGACGGCGTCGCGGTGCGATGGGTGCACCGCGGTCCGGTCCCGCCAGGGTCGTCCGACGCACTCGCCGACGCGGTGCGGCAGGTCGAGATCCCGGAGGGCTCGACGGTCTTCGCCTGGGTCGGTGGGGAAGCGGGCGCCATCCGCCCGCTGCGCCGCTGGATCCGTGACGAGCTCGGGCTCGGCCCGGACGACCACGAGGTGACGGGGTACTGGAAGCGCGGCGTGGCCGACTTCGAGGAGGACGACGACCACGACCACGACCACGACCACGAGTGACCGCTCGGTCGGACGCCGTCGGCACCGACTCGGGGTCGACCTGATCGTCGTCGCGGGCGACGCCGCGACGCCGGGCCGACGCCGCGTGCGCCGGGAGCGGTCATGGTTCGGTGCCCGTCCCGCCGGCCCCGACCTGGCGTGGGCGGGGCCGCGCGTCAGCCCTCCAGCCGGACGGCCACCTCGACCTGCCCGCGTGCGGTCCGGCGGGCGACGGCGTGCCCGTCACGGCCACCGTCGAGGTCGAGCGTGATCGGACCGCCCTCGCCGAGGAAGTTGCGCCACCACTTCTTGGCGTCCGGCAGCATCACGGTGATCGTGACGGCGTCCCCGTCGCGGTGGTAGCCGACCGGGAGCGAGAACGTCCGCCCGGAGCGTCGTCCGGTGTAGGTGACGGTCGTGAACCGACGCCGGGCCCACGGTCCGAGGCGGGGATGGTCGCGCAGGGCGAGCACCCGGGAGTTGACGGCGTCGACGAGGCGACGGGGGAGCCGGTTCACGGTGATCATGCCCGGTTCAACGCCGCGAAGTGGAGTAGGCTTTCCACTTTCGCGGAGGTGAGAGTGATGGGTGCCGAGGTCTCCCACCTACCGCCGTTGCGGGCCGACGCGCGCCGCAACCGGGACCGGATCGTCGACGTCGCGCGCACGCTGTTCGCCGACCGCGGCCTGGACGTCCCGATGACTGCGGTCGCCCGGCGGGCCGGCGTCGGCGCCGCCACGCTGTACCGGCGGTTCCCGACCAAGGAGGCGCTGGTCACGCAGGTGTTCGCGGACCAGTTCGCCCGCTGCGTCGCCGTCGTCGACGACGCGCTGGCCGACCCGGACCCGTGGCGTGGCCTGCGGGATGTCGTCGCGACGCTGTGTGCGATGCAGGCCGCCGACCGCGGATTCTGCGCCGCGTTCGTGACCGCGTTCCCGGACGCGATCGACATCGGCCGGGAGCGCGACCGGGCCCTGTCCGGGCTGGCCGAGCTCGTGCGCCGGGCGCAGGAGGCCGGGCTGCTGCGCGCCGACGTGACCGTCGACGACCTCGTCCTGCTGCTGCTGGCGAACCGAGGCCTGGTGGCCGGCACGGCGGAGGAGGCGCGGGCGGCGTCCCGGCGCCTGGTCGGGTTCGTCCTCGACGCCCTGCGGGCCGACCGGACGCACCGGGAGCCGTTGCCGCCGCCCGTCGCCGTCGACCTTCACCGCCTGCTCGACACCGGTCCGGACCGCCCCCGCCGACCGGGATCGCCCGGCGGCCCGTGATCACGTCGTTCGGCTGATGTACGGTCGTCGACCGCGCGTCGACCCGGACCGGGGCGAGGTGGCGTGGGCGCGAGGCGGCGTCCCCCGTACGTCGCCTCGCGTCGCGGCTACCTCATTTTCATGAAGTCCACGACGGCCGTGTCTCTTTTCTCGCGGCCGCTGATACCTTTTCCGTCGTCGGCCGGAATAGGTCGGGAATGCATTGTCCTCGGCCGTCCGGGCGATCCACTCAGGTGCCCCGGAAATGTGCGTCAGGCTGGAGAGCCCGATGAATTCTCGGAGATATTGGCGTGACGCGCAGATGGATTCGGCGGCGGAGTTCGCCGGATTGTCGTTGCCCGACCTGCTGGACGCCCGCGACGCCTATCACGTCCATCTGTTGCGCCAGCCGAACGTCGTCGCGACCGCGGTCGGGCGCTATCTGGTGCGCACCGAGGACGAGGGCTCCGACGCGGACGCCCCGATGCGGCTCGCCGACCGGCTGGCACTGCCGCCGGGCGAGCGGCCGCCCCGCACCCTGCAGAACTCGAGCGTCCGCCCGTGGTCCTGGCCGTGCGTCCTGGTGTTCGTCGACAGGTGGATGGACGCCGACGAGATCCACGCCGCGCCCGACGAGATGGTGCCGCGGCGGCTCTACCTCCCGGACGGCCGGATGGTGCCCACCTGCGTCGTGTACGCCCCGCCCGTGCCGTCCGGTGCCACCGCGCGCCTGCCCGCCACGCTGAGCTTCCCGAGCGCGCTGTTCGGCGGTGGCTACGCGTGCCTCGCGGCGGTGCAGGGCGGCCAGCGCTCCGGGACGATCGCCTGCGTCGTGACCGACGGCCTGCGGACGTACGCGCTCACCAACCGGCACGTCGCGGGACGGGCCGGCCAGGTCGTCACGACGATGGTCGGTGGCGACGAGGTCCGGCTCGGCGTCGCGGCCGGGAAGTCGGTCGGCCGGCTGCCGTTCGAGCACGCCTACCCGGGGCTCGCCGGACGGCGGGCCGAGGTCGCGGTCGACGCCGGGCTGATCGAGGTCGACGACGTCGGCCGGTGGACCACGCAGATCTTCGGCGTCGGCGAGCTCGGGCCGATGGTCGACCTCGGACCGGAGACCCTGAGCCTGGGGATGCTCGGCGAACCGGTGCGGGCGTTCGGCGGGGCGTCCGGACCGATGACCGGCGAGGTCACGGCGCTGTACTACCGGTACCGGACCCGCGCCGGCGTCGAGTACCTGGCGGACGCCGTCGTCGGCCCGCGGGTGGGTCAGTCGACGACACCGACCCGGCCGGGCGACTCCGGGACGCTCTGGGTGCTCGACGAGCCCGCGGCCGACACCGGGTCCACCGATCCGGTCCCGACCGCGCGGCCGCTCGCCCTGCAGTGGGGCGGGCACCTGTTCGCCGGCGCCGACCCGACGCCGGAGACCACCCCGTACGCGCTGGTCAGCTTCCTCAGCACGGCGTGCCGGGCGCTGGACGTCGAGCCGGTCACGAGCGGGGACGGGACGTCCGAGCTGTACTGGGGCGAGGTCGGGCACTACACGATCGGGGCGCTCGCCTGCGATCTCGTCCAGCCCGCCGCGCTGAAGAAGTACTTCGTCGCGAACCGGACCCGGATCTCGTTCGACCTCGCGACGCTGGCCGCGGGCGGCTACAAGACCGGGGACGCCGACGTGTTCCACCCGCTGGCCGACGTGCCGGACACGGTGTGGAAGCGGCGCAAGAAGGGGTGGATCCGGCCGAAGGAGAGCCCGAACCACTTCGCGGACATGGACGACCCGGTCTCGGACACCGATCCGACGACGCTGATGTCGATGTTCGACAAGGACCCGGCGACCGTCGATCCGTCCACGTGGGACGCGTTCTACACGGAGAAGTCGGTCGCCGTGAACCACAGAGGACTGCTGCCGTTCCGGGTGGCGCAGCTCTACCGGATCGTCGTCGACGCCCTGGCCGACGGGGACACCCCGAGGGCGCTCGCCGCCGCCGGGGTGATGGCGCACTACGTCGGCGACGCGTGCCAGCCCCTGCACACCTCCCGCTGGCACGACGGGCGTGACGAGTCGGAGAAGGGCGTGCACTCCGACTACGAGACCGCGATGGTCTCCGACGAGCAGGCCGCGCTCGCGACCGGGCTCGAGGACGCCCTGAAGGGGGCCCGGCCGATGGACACGGTCACGGGCCATCGTGAGGCGGCGCTCGCCGTCGTCGAACTGATGGCACGCACGATCCGCACGCTCCCGCCGGAGAAGCTGCTCGACGCGTGGGTCACCACGGACCGCGACGACATCCGCGGCCACAGCACCGAGCTGTGGGCGCTCGTCGGGGAGCCGACGATCGCCTGCATCGCCGACGGCTGCCGCACGCTCGCCATGCTCTGGAGCAGCGCGTGGAAGGAGGCCGGGGCGAAGGCGCCCGCGGCGAAGGCCGTGGACCCCGACGTGCTGGAGAAGCTCTACATGGACCCGGAGTTCGCCCCGTCGGTGTACCTGCCCGACCACGTGAAGGACTGGTAGCGGCTACTCCGGGCCCTGGCCCGTGACCTGCTCGTACGACACCGGTGCCGGCGCCTCGACCGGTGCGTAGATCACCCGGATCACGCCGGTCGGGAACACCTCGGTGGCCGTGACCTTCAGGTGGTACGGCACCGCGCCGTCGTCGAACAGCTTCTGGCCCTTGCGCGCGGCCACCGGGTGCACGAGCAGCCGGAGCTCGTCGACGAGGCCGGCGGCGAGCAGCTGCTGGACGATCGAGATCGAGCCGGGGATGAGCACGCCGGTGACCCCGGGCTCGTCCTTGAGCGCCGTGACGGCCTCGACGAGGTCGCCCCGCAGCTGCTCGGAGCCGCGCCAGGTGAACTCGAGCGGCGAGCGGGAGACGACGACCTTGCGGGTGTCGCCGAGGCGCGCCGCGAACGTCGCGTCCTCGCCGCCCGCGGCCTCACGGTCCGGCCATGCGCCGGCGAAGCTGTCGTAGGTCCCGCGGCCGAGCAGGAGCACGTTGCCCTGCTCGTAGTCCTCGCCGACGGCGCGGCCCATGTTCTCGTCGAAGGAGGGGAAATGCCAGGCGAAGTCGATCTCGGCGACGCCGTCGGCGGTGATGAACAGGGTGGAGACGACCTTCGCCATGGCGGTGGTCCCTTCCGGTCGGGGATGTCGGCAGGAGGGACCGGCGTCGCACACGGATCTCATCGTTGTCCGACGCAACCTTGCCCGGTGACGTCCGCGGGCTCCGTCGCCGCGGCGATCACGTGCGGGTGGCGGGCCGGGCCCCGGTGCTCCGTCGCGTCAGGTCCGGGCGACCGTGACCAGCCTCCGGATCTCCTCCGCGACGACGCCGGGCTCGGTGATCGGGACGTAGTGGCCCGAGTCGTGCGCCAGCACGTGCCGACCCGCGGGCGACGCGGCGGCGCGCCCGGCGTGCGCGGAGTTGGCGTCGGCGCGGGTCCGTGCGTTCATGCCGGACCCGGTCCGGGCGCCGGAGACGACGGTGACCGGGATGTCACCCAGCTCCGGCGGCGCGTCCCGGAACGCGACGAGCTCGTCGAGGTACGTGCGGGTCTGGGCGATGTGGGTGCGGACCAGCTCCGGCGTGAACCCCTCCCGCTCCATGTCGGCCCGCGCATCCGGCGGCAGCCGACGCATCATCGGCCGGTACAGGCGCCCGAGCAGGCCGGCGCGGGCGAGCGCCAGGTTGAGCCGCACGACGACCTTCTCGGCGATCCGGAACGGCCGTCCGAACAGGACCTCGGACGCCTCGTCCGAGGGGTCGACGAGCACGAGGCCCGCGATGCGCTCCGGACGGGCCGCCGCCGCGAGCCGGACGATCGGACCGCCCGCGCTGTGCCCGACCAGCACGAACGGGCCGTCGCCGAGCCCGTCGAGCAGCCCGTCGAGGTCGTCGGCCATACGCCGCATCGTGCGCGAGACCGGGTCCGGCGCGCTGCGGCCCATTCCGGACCGGTCGTAGACGACGGCGTGCGCGAACGCCGCGACCAGCGGCTGCACCAGCGCCCACGAGGAGCGGGTGGCGCCCGCACCGGCCTCGAACACGACGGTCGGGGGCGCCGCCCCGGCGGCCAGCTCCGTCGCGTACAGCTCGCGCCCGTCCGGCAGCCGGACCGGCCGAGGCTCGCCCTGTACGTGCCTCACCGGTGCCCCGACCGGCGGTCGCGCCATAGCAGCACGGTGCTCGCGCCCAGGCTGACCAGGTTCCCGAGGCTGATCCCCGCGCCCTGCAGCGCGTGCCGGGCCGGACCGGGCAGGACGTGGCTCGCGGTGAGCGCGGTCGCCGCGGCGATCGGCGCCAGCGGCGCGACGATCGGCCCCGACCAGCGGGGGTAGGCCGTGTCGCCGCGTCGGACGGCGTCGACGATCAGCGCGGACGCGACGACGACCGCGGCGCCGAACGGCACGTACGCGCTGATCGTCGCGCGCTCGAACGCCGTGGCCGTGGCCAGCAGCCGCTCCCGCGCCCGCGCGTCGTCGGCGAGCTCCTCCAGATCCTTGTAGGACTGTCCGGTGTGGAAGAACGAGCCGTGCACGAACGACGCCCAGGTCCACGCGCCGGCGAGGATCAGGGCCGGTGGCAGCGCTCGTCGCGGCCCGGCCGGGGCGAGGCCCTCGTGCAGGTGCCACACGGCCGCGAGGTACAGCGGCGTGGCGTAGACACCGGCCAGCGCGCCCGCGGTGAGTCGGGCCGTGGACGAGGGCACCATCGACAGCACCGGTTCGTCCACGCCGTCGATCGCGACGAGGGCGGGATGGGCGGCGGGTTCGACCTTGCGGCCGAGCAGCAGCACGTCTCCGACCACGTAGGCCGCCGACGCGAGCACGCCGGCGAGCCCGGCGGCGCGCACGAGGTTCTTCCGTCTCATGCGTACAGATTAGGCGAACCTAACCACCGACTGGCGAGCCCTCAGTTGACCTGGCGGTCGCGACCCTCCCAGTACTCGGCGCGCAGCTTGAACTTCTGCAGCTTGCCGGTCGCCGTGCGGGCCAGCTCGTCGCGGAACTCGACCGACGTCGGGGCCTTGTAGCGGGCCACCCTGCTCTTGCAGTGCTCGATCAGCTCCGCCTCGTCGGCAGAGGCGCCCGGCGCGAGCACGACGAGCGCCTTGATCGTCTCGCCCCACTTGTCGCTGGGCACGCCGATCACCGCGACCTCGGCCACCGCCGGGTGGCTGAACAGCGCGTCCTCGACCTCGATCGACGACACGTTCTCGCCGCCGGTGATGATCACGTCCTTGCGCCGGTCGCTGATCGTGACGTAGCCGTCGTCGCCGATCGTGCCGCCGTCACCGGTGTGGAAGAACCCGCCCTTGAGCTTGTCCGCCGTCTCCTCCGGCTGCTCCCAGTAGCTCTTGAGTACGACGTTGGAGCGGGCCAGGACCTCGCCCTCGTTGTCGACCTTCATCGTCACGCCGATCGCGGGTGCACCGGCCCTGCCGAGCTTCGCGGCGCGCTCCTCCGGCTCGAGGTCGTCCCACTCGGCGCGGTTGCGGTTGATCGTCAGCAGCGGGCTGGTCTCGGTCAGGCCGTAGATCTGGATGAACTCCCAGCCGAGCTGGGTCTCGATCTCCGCGATCGTCCGGGACGGCGGCGGCGCGCCCGCCACGACGATCCGGACGCGCCCGCGGCCGGGGATCTCGCCGTCCCAGTCGGCCGCGGCCGCCAGCACGGAGCTGACGACGGCCGGTGCCGCGCACATCATCGTCACGCCGTGCTCGTCGACCCGGCGCAGGATCTCCGCACCGTCCACCTTGCGCAGCACGATGTGCTTGCCGCCCATACCGGTCATGCCGAACGGCATGCCCCAGCCGTTCGCGTGGAACATGGGCAGCGTGTGCAGGTAGACGTCCCGGTCGCTGACGCCGGTGTGCAACGCGAACGTCGTCGCGTTCACCCAGATGTTGCGGTGGGTGATCTCCACGCCCTTCGGGCGGGCCGTCGTGCCGCTCGTGTAGTTGATCGTCGCGGTGGCGTTCTCGTCCGGCTCCCACGCCTGCGGTTCGACGCCGAACCGGTACATCTCCTCGTCGCCGTGGTCGCCCAGGACGATCGTGCGCGCGCACGGGACGCTCTTGAGCGACTCCTCGAGCTCCGGGTCGACGAGCAGCAGGCTCGCCCCGGAGTGCTCGACGATGTAGGTCACCTCGTCGACCGAGAGCCGGAAGTTGATCGGGACCAGCACCCGTCCGTACCCGGAGACGCCGAAGAACGACGTCAGCAGCCGCGCGCTGTTGTGCGAGACGATCGCGACCCGCTCGCCGACGCCGACGCCCATCGCGTCCAGCCCGGCGGCCTGGGCGCGGGCCAGCTCCGCGACCCGCGCGTAGGTGAGGCCGGTCAGCGGGGCGGCGGGCTGGTCGGGTTCGTCGACGATCCCGGTCCGTTCGCCGTAGACGAGCTCGGCTCTGTCGATGAAGTCGCGGACGCCGAACGGGACCTGCATGCTGCGCTCCATGGTCGGTGCGGCTGCGGCGCCGCGGATCACCCGAGCGTAGTCCTTGCGGTGACAGCCGCCACGTGAGCGACGTTCGGGGGCATGACCCGGGGGTGTCGGCAGCTAGGCTGGATCGGTGAAGGTACTCCTGCTGGAGAGCATCCACCCGGTCGCCGCCGAGGCGTTCCGGCGCGAGGGCTTCGACGTCGAGGAGCGTCCGGGGTCCCTGCCCGCCGACGAGCTGGCCGCCGCGCTGGACGGGGTGTCGCTGCTCGGGATCCGCTCCAACACCACGATCACCGCGGAGGTGCTCGACGCCGGCAAGGAACTGCTGGCCGTCGGGTGTTTCTGCATCGGGACCAACCAGGTCGACCTGACCGCGGCCGCCGAGCGTGGCATCGCCGTGTTCAACGCGCCGTTCTCGAACACGCGCAGCGTCGTCGAGCTGGTCATGGGCGAGATCATCGCGCTGGCCCGGCGACTGCCCGAGAAGACGCAGCGCATGCACGAGGGCGTCTGGGACAAGTCCGCGCGCGGCAGCCACGAGGTCCGCGGGCGCACGCTCGGCATCGTCGGGTACGGCAACATCGGAACGCAGCTGTCCAGCGTCGCCGAGTCCGTCGGCCTGCGGGTGATCTTCTACGACACGGCCGACCGGCTCGCGTTCGGCAACGCCCGTCGCGTCGGGACGATCGAGGAGCTGCTCGCGCAGTCGGACTTCGTCAGCATCCACGTGGACGGGCGCCCCGGGAACGCCGGCCTGTTCGGCGCGGACCAGTTCTCCGCCATGAAGCCGGGGTCGATCTTCATCAACGCCTCGCGCGGGATGGTCGTCGACGACGTGGCGCTGCGCGAGAACATCGAGTCCGGGCACCTGTCCGGGGCCGCGATCGACGTGTTCCCGATCGAGCCGAAGGCCCAGGGCGACGAGTTCGAGTCCCCGCTGCGCGGCCTGGCCAACGTCATCCTCACCCCGCACGTCGGCGGGTCCACACAGGAGGCGCAGGAGGAGATCGGGCACTTCGTGTCCGGCAAGCTGACCGGCTTCGTCGCAGGCGGAGGGACGGCGCTGTCGGTGAACATGCCGCAGGTCGCCAACCCGCAGCCGCAGGGCGCGTTCCGCATGGGCTACCTGCACCGCAGCGAGCCGGGCGTGCTGGCCGGCATCAACCAGACGCTCGCGGACGCGAAGGTGAACGTGGTCGGGCAGTCGCTGTCCACCCGCGGCGAGTACGGCTACGTCGTCACCGACACCGACGCCGAGATCTCCGACGAGACGCTCGCCGGACTGCGCAGCGCGCCGCAGACGGTCTGGCTGCGCACCTGGACGCCCTGACGGATCCCGCTCACGGCCCGTGCCCGCGACTCCTCGCGGGCACGGGCCGTTTCGCGTCCTGGGGCGAGCGCTCGGTGGGCGAGCGGAGCTCTCGCGTGGCCCGGCCCGGACGAGAGCAGCTCTCGCCCTGGGTCGGGGAGGGATCCTGACCCTCAGGTGTGACCGCTGACACACTCGGAGCCGAAAGCTACCGGCTCAGAGGCTCACGAGCAAGATGTTGTCGAGTGAGTATCTTAGCGCTAACCTAACTGCCGCTCGCCCGGCCGAGGTCGTCCGGAAGCCGGGCCCGAGGCGAGGAGGAGCGCGTGCCGGGTCCACTGGAGGGAATCCGCGTCGTCGATCTGTCGTCGATGCTGTCCGGGCCGTGGGCCGCGGACATCCTCGGTGACCAGGGCGCCGACGTCGTCAAGGTCGAGCCGCCGGGGATCGGGGACCACGTCCGGCTGCTCCCGAACCGCTCGGGCGACCTGCCCGCGATGTTCGTCAACATCAACCGCTCGAAGCGGTCGGTGACGCTCAACCTCAAGTCCGACGACGGCGTCGCGGCCCTGCTGCGGCTCTACGAGACGGCCGACGTCGTGGTCCAGAACTTCCGCCCGGGCGTCGTCGACCGCCTCGGCATCGGCTACGAGGACGCGAGGCGCGTCAACCCGCGGGTCGTCTACCTGTCGATCAGCGGCTTCGGCGAGGTCGGCCCGTACGCGGGGCGGCGCGTCTACGACCCGGTCGTCCAGGCGCTCTCCGGTCTCACCACGATCCAGGCCGGCTCCGACGAGGCCCGTCCCCGGCTGATCCGGACCGTGCTTCCGGACAAGCTGACGTCGGTGACGGCCGCCCAGGCCGTCACCGCGGCGCTGCTCGCCCGGGAGCGGGGCGGCGAGGGCCAGCACGTCCGGGTGTCCATGCTGGACAGTGTCATGGCGTTCCTGTGGGCGTCGGACATGGGCGCGTACACGTTCCGGGACAAGCCGATGGAGCCGGAGAAGGCCGCCAGCTTCATCGACCTGATCTACGAGACGTCGACCGACTACATGACGGTCTCGACGATGCGCGACGCCGAGTGGACGGCGTTCTGCCGGGCCACCGGGCGCGAGGACATGATCGCCGACCCGCGGTTCGCCACGGCGGCCGACCGGGACGCGAACGTCAACGAGCGCCTCGAGTTCATCCAGTCCGAGCTGCACAGGAAACCCGCCGAGGAGTGGCTGGAGCTGCTGCCCGAGTACGGCGTGCCGTGCGCCCCGGCCATGCGCCGCCGCGAGCTGCTCGACCACCCGCAGGTGCTGGCGTCGGACATCCTGCTGGAGTCCGAGCACCCGACGGCCGGACCGTTGCGTCAGACCCGCACCGCGGCCCGTTTCGAGGGCACCGTCCCCGGCCCGCCGCGCGGCGCGCCCCTGATCGGGCAGCACAACGCCGAGGTGCTGGCCGAGGCCGGCTTCTCGGACGCCGAGATCGCGGCGCTCGTCGCGTCCGGCGCGCTGGGCGACGAGCACACGACGTCGGGTACCGGCGCACCCGTCGCGGTGGCCGCCGTGGCCGACTCGGCCGATCCCACGGAGGCCGCGTCATGACCCTCACCGCACTCGTCGTC
This sequence comes from Pseudonocardia endophytica, assembly GCF_004339565.1. Lineage (GTDB taxonomy): Bacteria > Actinomycetota > Actinomycetes > Mycobacteriales > Pseudonocardiaceae > Pseudonocardia > Pseudonocardia endophytica. The sequence continues at coordinate 2,267,252 of NZ_SMFZ01000001.1, read as the reverse complement.
GGCTGCGACAAGGGGATCGCGCACGAGATCGCCCTCCGGCTGCACGGCAGGGGCGAGAACGTGATCGCCGCCTGCATGTTCGACGGCGACGACCTCAAGCAGCAGGGCATCGCCGTCGAGCCGGGCGTCGACGTCACCGACGACGAGGCCGTCGTCGCGATGGCCGGCCGGCTGCGCGCTGCGGGCACCCGGCTGGACTGGCTGCTGCACGTCGCGGGCGTGCTCGGCACCGACGAGCTGGGCAGCATCGACTACGACGACGTCCGACGCCAGTTCGAGATCAACACGATCGGTCCGCTGCGGACGGTCGAGGCGCACCGCGACCTGCTGGGGCAGGGGTCCAAGGTGGGCATCGTCTCGAGCCGCGTCGGATCGTTGGGGGACAACGGATCCGGGAAGATGTACGCCTACCGGGTCTCCAAGGCCGGCGCCAACATGGTCGGCCTGAACCTGCACCACGACCTGTCCCCGCAGGGGGTCAGCGTGCTGATGCTGCACCCCGGGATGGTCGCCACCGACCTGACGAAGGGCTTCGGCGGCGACTTCATCCAGCCGGCCGAGGCCGCCGCCGGGCTGATCCGCGACATGGACGAGCTCACGCCCGAGACCTCGGGGCGGTTCCAGCACTCGAACGGCACCTACCTGCCCTGGTGACACCGGTACCAACTCGACGAGGAGGAACGACGCAATGATCACGATCTACGGGTACGTCCCCGCATGGGGGCTCCCGGACATCAGCCCCTACGTCACCAAGACCATCAACTACCTGACGTTCACCGGCACGCCGTTCGAGTACCGCAACCAGGACCTCGGCACCCTGGGCACCGACTCGCCCACCGCGAAGCTCCCCTACATCATCGACGACGGGGAGCAGATCAACGACTCCACGCGGATCATCCAGCACGTCAAGAACAAGTACGGCGCGGATCTCGACGAGGGCATGACCGCTCCCGACCGGGCCGTCGCGCTGGCGTTCCAGCGCATGGTCGAGGAGTACACGTACTGGTCGGGCGTGATCGAGCCGCGCTGGCCGACGATCGAGAAGTTCAAGGTCTACGTCCCGTACATCACCGGCGGCCCGGGTCTCGACGAGCTCCCGCAGGAGGTGCAGGACGCGCTGCTCGCGTTCCGCGACAAGATCCACGACCAGCACCTCAAGCAGGGCATGGGCCTGCGCGAGCACGACGACATCGTCGAGTGCCTGAAGGAGGACGTCGACGCGCTGTCCGACTTTCTCGGCGACAAGCCCTACTTCATGGGCGACCAGGTGCGCTCGGTGGACGCCACGATCTACTCGACGGTCCGCCACGTCGCCGACCAGCCGTGGCCGGACTTCGAGGGCGTCGCCTACATCAAGGGCAAGAAGAACCTGATGGCCTACGCGGACCGCCTGCGCGACGAGTTCAAGGTCTAGGCCGGATACCACCAGGGGGTCGTCGTGATCGATCTGTACGGCTTCACCGGGCCGAACGTCCGCAAGGTCGTGATGGCGCTGGAGGAGCTCGGGCTCGACTACCGGGTGATCTGGGTGGACATCACGGCGGGCGAGCAGTTCGCCGAGTCCTACCGGGCGGTCAACCCGAACTCGAAGGTGCCCGCACTCGTCGACCACGACGGCCCCGGCGGGGCCGAGATCACGCTGTTCGAGTCCGCCGCGATCCTGCTGTACCTGGCGGAGAAGACCGGCAGGCTGCTCCCGGAGGACCCGGCGCGCCGGTGGACGGCGATCTCGTGGCTGGCCTGGCAGGTCGCCAACCACGGGCCGATGGCCGGGCAGGCCACGCACTTCCTGACCTACGCGCCGCAGCAGGGGATCGAGGTCCCCTACGCGCAGGACCGCTACGGACGGGAGATCCGGCGGATCTACGCGATGCTCGACGAGCGGCTCGCCGACCGGGAGTACCTGGCCGACGAGTTCTCGATGGCCGACATCGCCTGCTTCGGCTGGGTCCGGGTGGCCAAGGGTCAGAGGATCGACATCGCGGAGTTCCCGAACGTCGCGGCCTGGTCCGAGCGGATCTCCGCCCGGCCGTCCGGGAAGGTGCAGCTCTCCGACCCGAAGACCGGGGAGTCGGAGCGCTCCACGCCGTTCACCGCCGAGCAGTTCGCGACCCTGATGCGCAGCGGCCCGGGCGCCGACCAGGACCGCTGAGGGCGACGACCCCCGGGGGAAGGATCGAGATGCCGCACAGCCTGCGGATCGTCATCGTCGCCGACCCGCTGCCGGATCTGAACCCCGGCCACGACACGACCGTCGCGCTGATGGAGGCGGCCCAGGAACGCGGTCACGAGCTGCTGTGCACGACGGCCGCGCGCCTGAGGATCCGCGACACCCGCACGTACGCGGCGTGCCGGTCGGTGGCGGTCGTTCCCGCGAAGCTCGCCGACGGGCACTGGACGGCCGTCGACGACTGGTACCGCGCCGGCCCGGAACAGGACGTGCGGCTCGACGACGTCGACGTCGTCGCGATGCGTACCGACCCCCCGTTCGACGGGAACTACCTCAACGCGACGTACCTGCTCGACCAGGTCGACGACCGGAAGGTCGTCATGGTCAACAAGCCGGCCGGGCTCCGGACGGCGAACGAGAAGCTGTTCACCCTGCGCTTCCCCGACCTGATCCCGGACACGCTGGTCACCGCCGATCCGCGGGAGATCGTGTCGACGGTCCGGCGGTGGGGGCGGGCCGTGCTCAAGCCGACCGACGGGATGGCCGGACGCGGCATCCTGCAGCTGCGCCCGGACGACTCCAACCTGCCGTCGATCCTCGAGCTGGCGACGCTGCGCGGGACCCGGCAGGTCGTCGTGCAGCGCTACCTGTCCGAGGCCGACCACGGCGACCGCCGGATCATCGTGCTCGACGGCGAGCCGATCGGCGTGGTGCGGCGGGTGGCGGTCCCCGGCGAGTTCCGCTGCAACATGGCGGCCGGTGCACGGGCCGTCGCGGACCAGGTGACGCCGCAGGACAAGCAGCTGTGCGCCGCGATGGCGCCGGACCTGGCCGAGCTGGGGATCGTGTTCGCCGGGATCGACGTGATCGGCGACCGGCTGACCGAGGTCAACGTGACGAGCCCGACCGGCATCCGGGAGATCGACGCGCTCTCCGGCAGCGACCTGCCGCGCCTGGTCGTCGAGGCGTGGGAGCGGTCCTGCGAGGACAAGCGCCGTACGGTCGTCTGATGACCGCTCCACCGATCGTCGGGATCTCCGGACGGCGCCGGCCGGCCGCCGGGGCGCACGACGGCCCCGCCGCGCTCGACGAGCTCGACGTCGAGGTGTACTTCGCCGGCTACGCGGACCGGCTGGCCGACGCGGGCGCGCTGCCGCTGCACATCCCGGTCCGGGCCGACCCTGGCGAGGTCGTCGCCCGCCTGGACGCGCTCGTGCTCACCGGCGGTTCCGACGTCGACCCCGACCTGTACGGCGCATCGCCGCGGCCGGGGGCCGCTCACGACCGTGGCCGGGACCTGCGGGAGATGGCGCTGCTGGCGGCCGCGCTGGAGCGCGGGATCCCGGTGCTGGCGATCTGCCGCGGGCTGCAGCTGCTCAACGTCCATTTCGGAGGGACGCTCGTGCAGCACCTCGACCACCACCCGCTCGGCCGCGACGGCGCGCACGACGTGACGTTCCTGCCGGGCAGCGTCCTGCACTCCGTGTACGGCACGACGGTTCCCGTGAACAGCCTGCACCACCAGTCCGTCGACGTCGTGGGGAACGGGCTGGTGGCCGTCGGGCACGCGCCGGACGGGGTGGTGGAGGCCGCGGAGCTGCCGGGACGCGACGTCGTCGGCGTGCAGTGGCACCCGGAACAGCTCGCCCACTCCGACCCGATCTTCGCCTGGATGACCGACGTCGCGTCGGTGGCGCGCGCCGCGAGCCCGGGTGCGACCGCTTCGGGGTGAGATACTTGGCGCGCAGGAGAAACGTCCGGAGGTGAACGATGACGGCCATGCCCTCCTCCGACGTGCCGGACGCGCCGGACCGCGTCGACCGGGTCGAGGCCGGATGGCGTCGCGAGCGTCCGGACATCGACGTCACCTCGGTCGGCATCGTCACCCGGATCTGGCGGATCGGTCGCCATCTCGACCGGCACCGCAAGCAGCGTCTGGACGCGTTCGGCACCGACCGCGTCGCGCTGGACGTACTGGCCATGCTCCGACGGACCGGCGCCCCGTACCGCCGCACGGCGGGGGAGCTGCAGGCGTCGGCGCTGATCACCTCCGGCGGCATGTCGCAGCGCCTGGAGCGCCTCGAGGAGGCCGGGCTGATCAGCCGTCACATGCACCCGACGGACCGGCGCAAGGTCGAGGTCGAGCTGACCGCGGCCGGGATGGCGCTGGTCGACGAGGTGACCGGGGATCTGATGGAGAACGAGTCGAAGCTGCTCGACGTGCTGGACCCGGCCGAGCAGGAGCAGCTGCGACGGCTGCTGCGCAAGCTGCTGGGGACGTTCGAGTAGCAGCTCAGGCCGGCGTCCGGACGGCGCGTCCGGCGGCGAGCACGCCACGCACGTCGCGCAGCGCGTCCGTGTCGGCGAGCGGGTCGCCGCCGACGGCGAGGACGTCCGCGGCGAGACCGGGGGCCAGCCGGCCGGTGCGGTCGCCGACGCCCAGCGCCGCCGCGGCGCCGGTCGTGGCCATGTCCAGGACCTCCGCGGCGGGGACGCCCGCGGCGCGGTAGTACGTCAGCGCGTCGGTGAGGTCGTCGAACCACCCTCGCCCGACACCCGCGTCGTTGCCGGCGATCATCGCGATGCCGTGGCCGCGGGACCAGTGCGTGCGGTCGATCTGTCCCTGCAGGCCGGCGTCGGCCGGCCAGTCCCGCCAGCCCCGGAACCGCGTGGGGACGACGACGGCGCCGGACGCTGCGATCGCCTCGGCGACGGCGTCGTCGCAGAAGTGCGCGGTGCCGCCGTCCGGCCCGGGGGCGGTGTGCCAGCCACCGTGCTCGATCGTCGTCACCCCGGCGCGGGCGGCGAGGCCCATGGCGTGCGTGCCGTGCGCGTGCGCGGCCACCGGCAGTCCGTGCCCGGCCGCGGCGTCGACGACGGCGCGCAGGTCCCGCAGGCCGAACTGGCTCTGCCACATCGGCGCACCGGACGGGGTCATCCGGCCGCCACCGGCCATCACCTTGATCACGTCGGCGCCCGCGGCGGCCCGGCGCGTGACGGCGTCCCGGATCGCCAGGACGACGTCGGACGGGTGCGCGTCGACGTCGATCTCACCGCCGAGGAACCAGCAGTGCCCGCCCGCAACGGTCAGCGGCGACTGTGCCGTCAGCACCCGGGGGCCGTCGGCCCGCCCGGCGGCGACGTCGTCACGGAACGCCGAGACCAGGCCGTCGCGGTCGCCGAGGTCGCGGACCGTCGTCACACCGGCCTCGACGCACGCGCGGGCGTTCGCCGCGATCGCCCTCCGCAGCGCGTCGTGGTCACGGTCGCGCAGGCTCGGCACCGGGTCGTCGTCGACGCGGAACGACAGGTGCACGTGGGCGTTCAGCAGCCCCGGCTGCACGGTCCCGCCCCGGACGTCCCAGCGTTCGGCGTCCCGCGCCACGGGCTCGAGGTCGGCCGCGGTTCCGACGGCCACGATCGTGTCCCCGTCGACGAGCACGGCTCCGTGCGGGACCACGGGCTCCCCGGGTGCGGTGACGACCCGGTCCGCGGTGATCAGTCGATGACTCATGCGTCCGGCGGACGGTACACCGGGCGAATCGTCGGCGACGACCTCGTGACCGCTCGGCGATACGCAAAAGAGGTGAGTGCAAGCCGGTCGGCCACGCGTGTGCGTAACGCCGCCCCGGCTCCGGCGAGTTCCGGGACGTGACCCCTGACGACACCTCTCGCGGCGCCTGGGCCCTCGGCCTGGTCGAGGGCGAGCTGTTCCGGATCGGCGGCGTCGACCTGCTCGACGACGCCCGCGTCGAGGCACGCTGGTACGCCGACCTCTATCACCCGTGGACCGGCGGCGGCGACGAGCCGCTCGAACGCCTCGCCGCCCGCATCGAGATCCTCAGCCTGCGGGCCGAGCGGGGTGCCGGGCGGCCGGTGCGCGTCCTGCACTGACCGCCGGCCCGCATCCGCGCCGTCACTCGATCTCGGCGAGACCGTCGATCATCTGCTGCAGCACACGTCTCGTGGCCGCGATCTCCGCGTCGTCCACGTGCGCGGCGATCATGCTGAGCTCCGCCCGCTCCCGTGCGACGACCCGGTCGATCGCCGCACGGCCGTCGTCGGTGAGCCGGACCAGGCGCGAGCGGCGGTGCTGCGGGTTCTCGACGAGCTCGACCAGCCCGTCGTCGGCCGCCTCGTTCACCATGCGCTGCACGAACTGCCTGCTCAACGACTGGTTGCGCCCGATCTGCGGGACGGTCAGCGGACCGTGCCTGCGGATCTGGTCCAGCACCGCCCGCACGCCCACCGAGACGCGATCGTGTTCCTGCTCCTGTTCGACGGCGCGCAGCACCCGCCTGTACAACGGCCCGACCAGCAGGTAGACCTCGGCCAGTTGCTCGGCGCGCTCGTCGACGTCGGTCATCGGGAGAGCCTGCCGGGCCGGCGTCCGCGCCGACAATCGGGGCCGCCGACGCGCGCTGATCCGGCGGACGCGCGCTGACCCGGCGTACGCGCACGGTTCCGCTGGACGCGCTGTGATTCAGGGAACGCGTTGTGGTCCGGTGAACGCGCGTGCCCGGACGCGCGCGTTCGCCGATCCCGACCGCGAACGGCGGATCACCGTGCGAACGGGGGCGCCGGTCAGGGGCGCATGTGCCCGGGGACGCACATGTCGGGACGCGCGCTGGTCCCGTGAAATGCGCGCTGGTCCGGGGAACGCGGTCGGATCCGGCGGATGCGGTCGGTTCCGGGGAACGCGCGTGCCCGGACGCGTGCGTTCGCCGGAACCGGCCGCGAACGGCGGATCACCGTGCGAACGGGGGCGCCGCGCAGGAGCACAGGTGCCCGGGGAGGCGCGTGCTGGGACGCGCGCCGGTCCGGCGGACGCGCGCTGCTCCGGTGACGAGCGCCGGTCCGGTGACGAGCGCCCGTCCGGAGAACGCGCTGGTCCGGGGAAACGCGCGCTGGTTGGGGGAACGCGGTCGGATCCGGCGTACGCGGTCCGATCCGGCGGATGTCCTCGGTTCCGGGGAACGCGCGCGGCTGGACGCGCGCGTTCGCCGATCCCGACCGCGAACGGCGGATCACCGTGCGAACGGGGGCGCCGGTCAGGGGCGCAGGTGACGGCGGACCAGGTCGGCCACGGCCGCGCGGGATCCCCCGATGTCGATCGAGGGGTCCTCCAGTGCGGCGGCCACGACGCCGTCGACCACGCCGTTGAGCATGATCGCGCTCGTGCGGGGGTCGACGCCGTCGCGGGCCAGGCCCTGTTCCGCGGCCTCGGAGATCAGCCGGGTCAGCGTCTCCCACCGGCGTGGGCTGCTCGGGCTGTCCTCGGTGATCTCGCGGTCGTCCGGCAGCGACTCGGCGACGAGCCGGGCGTGCCGGGGATGTGCCGCGAGGTGCGCCAGGACCGTGTCGACGTAGGTCTCCGCGGCGGCCAGCGGGTCGGGCGCGGCCTCGACGGCGGCACCCACCTCGGTGATCAGGCCGCCGATGACGTGCTCGTACGCGGCGGCGATCACGGCGTCCTTGGACGGGAAGTGGTACAGCACGGCGGCCTTGGAGATCTCCGCCGCGTCCGCGATCCGCTGCAGCGACGTCCCGCGGTACCCGTGCTCGGCGACGAGGTCGACGGTCAGCGCCACGAGCTGGTCGCGACGGGCGCGCTCGGTGAACGTGGAGCCGGAACGCCGACGGGGTGGCACCGGGCGATCCTACGAGCCGATCCGGGCCAGGAACGCCGCGACGTCGGCGGCGACGCGATCGGGCTGCTCGCCGTTGATCGCGTGGCTGGCGTCGGGGTACACGCGCACGTTCTCCGGTCCGAACACGCGCTCGGCGGTGGTGATCGAGGTGGCCGGGTCGTGCATCACCGACCGGCCGGCGACGATCGCCAGCACCGGGACGCGGATCGCGCGCAGCCGGTCCTCCGGGACGAGCGACGGCTGCGGCAGGCGCATGGCGTACGTGCTCATCCCGGCCTCGATCATGTCCGCGACCGGCACGTCCTGCACCGGGGCGCCGCCCGCCGTGTACGAGTTGAACCCGTCGCGCCAGCTGCGCGGGAACCAGCTGACCGCCGCCGGGACCGAGCGGAGGGCCGTCCACAGGGGAATGTCGCCGTAGACCTGGACCGGGTCGAGCAGCGTGAGGCTCGCGACCGGTGCGTCCGGTGCGTGGATCACCAGGTTCACCGCGGTCCACCCGCCGATCGACAGTCCCAGCAGGTGGAAGCGTTGCGGGGGCAGGCCACGCAGCGTCTCGTCGAGCCAGGCCGCCTTGTCCGCGTCCGTCGTGATCGGACGGTCCTGGACGGACATGCCGGGCTCGCCGAGCAGGTCGACCAGCCAGACGTCGCGCAGGGCCAGCAGCGACGGCATGTTGTCGGCGAACACCGGTGCGCCGGACGCCGTCCCGGGCAGCAGGAGCAACGGTGTGGCGGACGGGTCGGCGCCGGCGAAGCGGTAGGCGCGCACGACCCCGAACGCCGTCCGGACGTCGAGCACCGCGGCGGGCGGCGGCAGGTCGGCCATCGCGCGGTCGTAGGCGGCGCGGTACCGATCCGCACCCTCGGCCGACGTGACGTGGCCGACGGGGGAGGAGTCGCGCCCGGCGAGCACCGCCACCAGCACGACCACGACGGCGGCCAGTGCGGCGAGAAGGACGCGCCGTCGTCGTCGCACGGGCGGGACGACCGCATCCTGAATCACGGTCAGAAGACTAACCGAATGGTAAGTATCTCGGCAACGTGTCTCAGTCGGCGTCGAGGACCTCCCGCAGGCGCGCCGCGAACGCGTCCGGCTCGCCGGGCCAGCCGAACTCGCCGTCGATGAACCCGCCGTGGTGGCTCGGGAACTCGACCGGCTCCGTGCCGAGCAGGGCGGCCGTCCCGATCGCGGCGCGTCCGGTGAACGTGGTCGCGGACTCCCGGCCGTAGGCGACGACGATCCGGGTGGGCGCCGCGGTGAGCGCCTCGACGTCCGGGCGGTAGCGCAGGACGGCCAGTGAGAGGTCCGAGAGCAGCGGGTCGTTCCGGGACCCGTCGTCCTCCGTCGGCATGCCGAACGCGGCCGGGTCCGGCGCCGGCTGCGCGAAGTAGTCGTCGGTGAACTCGCCCTCCCAGCCCGACATCGTCATGAACGCCGCCATCCCGGCGCCCCAGCCGCGCTCCATGTACGCGTCGCGGTAGCCGAGCCGCGCCCGTTCGACGGCGTCGGCGTCCGGGACGGCCGCGATGACCGGTGGCTCGTGCGCCACGAGCGTCCGCACGTCGCCGGGGTGGGCCGCGACGAGCGCGAGCGCGGTCACGGCACCGCCGCTGCTGGCGAACAGGTCGACCGGACCGCAGCCGAGGTGCTCGATCAGTGCGTGCACGTCGCCGGCCTGGACCTCCGGGTCGTTGTCCGTGCGGCCGTCGTTGCGGACGCTGCGCCCCATGCCGCGCGGGTCGTACGGGACGACGGTGCGGTCGTCGAGGCGCGCGGCCAGTGCTCGGAAGCCGGTGGCGTCCATCGGCTGGCCGATCGCCACGATCGGCGGACGGCCGTCGGCCGTCGGGAGGGGGCCGTGGACGTCGTGGACGAGCTCGACGCCGGGCAGGGAGAGCGTGTGCGTGGTCGCGGTGCGCGTGGTCATGCCGGATGGACCGGGCGGCCGTCCGGAACTCATCTGTGCGGGCCGGATCTCCGCTGGGCCGATCGGTTGACCTGGAATTCTTGACTCATTCCAGAAACGGGGCCAGGATGTGGCCCGTGCCACCGACGTCGGAACTGATGAGCATGTTGCGCGGAGCAGCCCTCCGCGTGACCCGGCCCCGGCTGGCCGTGCTCGCCGCAGTGCACGACGCCCCGCACGCGGATACGGACGCGATCATCCGTGCCGTGCGGACGCAGCTCGGCGAGGTGTCCCACCAGGCGGTCTACGACGTGTTGCGCGTCCTGACCACCACCGGGCTCGTGCGGCGCATCCAGCCGCAGGGAGCGACGGCCCGCTACGAGTCGCGGGTCGGGGACAACCACCACCACATCGTGTGCCGGTCCTGCGGAACGATCGCCGACGTCGACTGTGCCGTCGGGGAGGCGCCCTGCCTGACCGCGTCGGACGACCACGGTTTCACGATCGACGAGGCCGAGGTCGTCTTCTGGGGGCTCTGCCCCGACTGCTCCACCGCTGCACCCACATCAGAAGTTCGGAAGGAATCACCCCGTGTCTGACGAACACGTCACCGTCGAAGCGCAGATGAACGAGAACGCGCCCGGATGCCCGGTCGCCCCGGGCCTGATCCAGTCCGCCACCGAGGGGCCGGGCAATACCGACTGGTGGCCGAACCAGCTCAACCTGGGGATCCTGCGCAAGCACCCCGACGTGTCGAACCCGATGGACGCGGACTTCGACTACGCGGCCGAGTTCAACACGATCGACTTCGCCCAGCTGCGTCGGGACATCGACGAGGTGCTCACCACGTCGCAGGACTGGTGGCCGGCCGACTTCGGCCACTACGGCGCGTTCATGATCCGTATGGCGTGGCACAGCGCGGGCACCTACCGCGTGCAGGACGGCCGCGGCGGCGCCGGAGCCGGAATGCAGCGGTTCGCGCCGCTGAACAGCTGGCCGGACAACGGCAACCTGGACAAGGCCCGCCGCCTGCTGTGGCCGGTCAAGCAGAAGTACGGCCGCAAGCTGTCCTGGGCCGACCTGATGATCATCACCGGTGACCAGGCGATCCGGTCGATGGGCCTGCAGACGTTCGGCGTGGCCGGCGGCCGCCCGGACGTGTGGGAGCCGGACCAGGACGTCTACTGGGGCCCGGAGCACACCTGGCTCGGCGACGAGCGCTACACCGGTGACCGCGAGCTGGAGAACCCGCTGGCCGCCGTCCAGATGGGACTCATCTACGTCAACCCGGAGGGCCCGAACGGCAACCCGGACCCGGTCGCCGCGGCGCGCGACATCCGCGAGACGTTCGGCCGCATGGCGATGAACGACTACGAGACGGTCGCGCTGATCGCCGGTGGCCACACGTTCGGCAAGACGCACGGTGCGGCGAACCCGGACGAGAACAACAACGTCGGCCCGGAGCCCGAGGGCGCCCCGATCGAGGAGCAGGGCCTCGGCTGGAAGCAGAGCTTCGGCTCCGGCAAGGGCCGCGACGCGATCACATCCGGTCTCGAGGTCACCTGGACCTCCACGCCGGTCAAGTGGGGCCACGAGTTCTTCCAGAACCTGTTCGGCTACGAGTGGGAGCTCGAGCAGTCCCCGGCGGGCGCGAACCAGTGGGTCGCGAAGGACGCCGAGGCGAAGATCCCGGACCCGGAGACGAACGAGCCGGCCCGCAAGCCGACGATGCTCACGACGGACCTGTCGCTGCGCTTCGACCCGGTCTACGAGCAGATCTCGCGCCACTTCATGGAGAACCCGGCCGAGTTCGAGAACGCGTTCATCCGTGCCTGGTACAAGCTGACCCACCGCGACATGGGCCCGATCCAGCGCTACCTCGGCCCTGAGGTCCCGTCCGAGCAGCTGATCTGGCAGGACCCCGTGCCCGCCGTCGACCACGCGCTGGTCGACGACGCCGACATCGCGGCGCTGAAGGCGAAGATCGCCGACTCCGGTCTGTCGGTCTCCCGGCTCGTCGCGACGGCGTGGGCGTCGGCATCGACGTTCCGTGCCTCGGACAAGCGCGGTGGCGCGAACGGTGCGCGCATCGCCCTGGAGCCGCAGCGCAGCTGGGAGGTCAACGACCCGGCCGAGCTGACCCAGGCGCTCACCGCGCTGGAGCAGATCAAGTCGGACTTCGACGCCTCCGCAGGCGAGGGCAAGAAGGTCTCGCTGGCCGACCTGATCGTCCTGGGTGGTGTGGTCGGCGTCGAGCAGGCCGCCAAGGCGGCAGGCCACGACGTGACCGTGCCGTTCACGCCGGGCCGTACGGACGCCACGCAGGAGTGGACCGACGTCGAGTCGTTCGCCCCGCTGGAGCCGACGGCCGACGGGTTCCGCAACTACCGCGGCAAGGGCTACCGGCTGCCCGCCGAGTTCCAGCTCGTGGACCGCGCGAACCTGCTGAGCCTGTCCGCGCCGGAGATGACCGTCCTGGTCGGCGGGCTGCGCGTGCTCGGCGCCAACACCGGCGGCTCGTCGCACGGTGTGCTCACCCAGAACGTCGGGCAGCTGACGAACGACTTCTTCGTCAACCTGCTGAGCAACGGCGGTGAGTGGTCGTCGCAGAACGGTGACGGCGAGACCTACCAGAGCACGGCCGGCTGGACCGGTACCCGTGCCGACCTGGTCTTCGGCTCGAACTCCGAGCTGCGCGCGATCGCCGAGGTCTACGCCTCCGACGACGCGAAGGAGAAGTTCGTCCGCGACTTCGTCTCCGCGTGGGACAAGGTCATGCAGCTGGACCGCTACGACCTGAACGACAAGCGCAAGGCCTGATCGCCAGATCGTGACACCGGTGCCCGGGTCGGCCCTGCCGGCCCGGGCACCGTCGTGTCCGCGCCGAGGTCCGCTCGGCGCCCAGGAGTCCGCACGGACGGACGGAGAACGCGCGCGACCGGGCCCGTGCGTTCCGTGGATCACCACGCGTTCTGCGGATCACCACGCGCCGAGGCCTGCGCTCGCGGGGTCGCGTGCGTGGCCGCCGACGCCGTCGTCGCCCCCAGTCCCGTGCCCGACGCGACGTTCTGCGCCCCGGCGCACGCGTGTGCCGCGCCACCGGTGCAGGGTGGGCTCGTGATCATCCGACGACGGACCGTCCTGCTCGCCGGTCTCGGCGCCGCGCTGGTGGGGTGCAGCTCACCGCCCGTGCCGTCGACACCACCGCCCGATCCCGCCGAGCTCGCCGGGATCGAGTCCCGCTTCGGCGGGCGCCTCGGCCTGTATGCCCTGGACACCGGCACCGGACGCGCGGTGGGTCACCGCGCCGACGAGCGGTTCCTCATGTGCTCGACGACGAAGGTGCCGCTCATCGCGCTCGTCCTGCGCCGCAGCGTCGAGGACACCGGGCTGCTGGACCGGCGCATCCGCTGGACGCGCGACGACCTGCTCGAGTACGCGCCGGTGACGACGCCGAACCTGGCCACCGGCATGACCGTCGCCGAGCTCTGCGCGGCCGCCGTGACGGTCAGCGACAACACGGCCGCGAACCTGCTGTTCGCCCAGGTCGGCGGCCCGCAGGCGGTGACCGCGTTCGTCCGGGGGTTGGGCGACCCGCTCAGCCGCTTCGACCGCGTCGAACCCGCCCTGAACGACACCGCGCCCGGCGACGGGCGGGACACGACGACGCCCGCGCGGTTCGCCGAGACGCTGCGCCTGCTGACGCTCGGCGACGCGCTTCCTCCGCCGCAGCGTGACCGGCTCGTCGGCTGGATGGACGCCGCGACGACCGGGGCCGCCCAGATCAGGGCGGGCGTCCCGGCCGGATGGCGGGTCGGCGACAAGACCGGCAGCGGCAACCGCGGCGAGTCCAACGACGTCGGTGTCGTCTCGGCGCCCGGACGGGCCCCGATCGTCGTCACCGTGTTCACCGCACCGTCCGATCCGGACAGCACGGCCGGGAAGCCGACGATCGCGGCCGCGACCCGCGCCGCACTGGCCGCGCTCGGCGGGTGAGATCAGGTCAGCTCGGGGTGCCCGAGCACCGGGTCGTAGCGCTGGCCGCCCTCGACGTGCAGCACGTCGGCCACCGGCGGGTAGCCCGTGGTGATCACCGTGTAGTCGCCGGGCGGCAGGTCGCCGAACCGGTACCGGCCCTCGGCGTCCGTGTCGGCCACGGCCACCGACGTGCCGTCGCCGTTCAGCAGCGCGACCCGGGCGTCGCCCAGCGGGCGGCCGTCCTTCGTGCGGGCGGTGCCGCTCAGCGTGCCGTTGCCCCCTGCGGACCTCCCGCGGCCCTGCGCCCCGTTCCCGGCATGCACCGGCGCGGGCAGCGTGGCGTCCCAACCGGTGTCGCCGGTCGTGTCCACGACGATGCTGTCGGTCACCGGCTCCATGCCCGGCGCGACCGCGACGACGGTGTAGACGGCGGGCGACAGGTCGGTCACGACGTACCGCCCGTCGCCGCCGGTCACGGTCGTCGCGACGACCTCGCCCCGCACGTCGTGCACGACGACCGTGGCGCCGTCGACCGGACCGCCCGGCCCAGTGACCGTGCCGGCCACGCCGCCGTTGCGCCCGGGCAGGGAGAGCTCGACGTCGTACTCGCCGGGGTCCGGCAGCGTCACGGTCGCCGAGCGTGGCTCGTGCCCACCCGCCGCGGCGATCAGCAGGTAGTCGCCGGGACCGGGCAGGCCGGTGCGGAACACGCCGTCGTCGCCGCCGTTGCCGCGCGCGACCTGGCTGCCCTCGCCGTCGAGCACCGTGAGCGTCACCGACGGCACGGCGCGTCCGGTCCCGGCACGCAGCACGCGCACCCGGATCGCGGTCGCGGGTATCTCCGGGGCGCTCACCGGTGCTCCTCACGCTCGTCGGTGGCCGGTGCGGCGGCACCGGCCGTCGCGGTGTCCTGACGGTTCGGCTCCGTGAACCACCAGCCGTCCGGTGTCGGCGCCGCGTGCCGCGCGATCTCCTCGACCTGTGTGGAGAGGGCCCGCGCGAGCACGCCGACCAGGTACGCGCTGCGTCCCTGGCGCTCGCGGTCGAACGAGCCGCGGGCGTAGCCGTTGCGGCCCGGCCCGCCGTCGCGCGCCGCGCCGTTGCCGGTCTCGGTCACGGTCGCCCCCTCGTCCCTCCGGCCGGTCACTGCGTCACCAGCGTGGTCGCGTCCAGTCGCTGTCCGAGCATGCCGGACTGGGCCATCAGGTCCAGTACACGCTGCAATCGTGCCGGTTGCACGGTCGTCGGGTAGTCCGGGAGTGTGATGATCCCGGCCGTCGTCGGCGAGACCGTCGTGTACGTCGGCAGGATCCCGGTCACCCGCTGGTCGTCAGCGGCCATCTCGGATGCCTGCGAGATCGCCCTCCGGAACGCCCGCACCGTCGCCGGGTACTGCTCGGCGAAGCGGGCCGTCGTGAAGTACCCGTCCAGCGGGAACGTCCCCGTCGGGCCGCTCGTCGGGTCGATCAGCGGCAGCGCGCCGAAGTCGGACTCGGCCTGGGTGACGAACGGTTCGACGAGCCACGCCGCGTCCAGCGTCCCGGCCTTCAGCGCGGCGACGGCCTGCGGGAACGGCATCGTCACGTACTTCACCGAGTCCGGGTCCACGCCGCGTGCGGCCAGTACCCGGCCGAGCGTGAGCGTCTGGATGTTCGGCGGGGGCGTGTTCACCGCGATCGTCCGCCCGGCGAGCTGCTCGGGCGCGTCGATCCCGCTGTTCGGACGGGTCACGACCTGGTCGAGCCCCGGGGAGGCGAGCGCCCCCTCCGCGACGACCCGTAGGTCGGCGTCCTTGCGGGCCTGTGCGCCGAAGAACGTGACGTAGTTGCCGCCGCCCGCGATGTCGACGCTCCCGTCGGCCAGCCCCGGCAACGACTGGTTCGACGACGGCAGCGTCCGGATCGTGACGTCCAGGCCCTGGGCCTTGAACAGCCCTTCCTGCTGGGCCAGGTAGAGCGGCGCGGTGTCCACGATGGGCAGACCGGTGACCGTGATCGACGCCTTCTCCGGCGGCGCGTCCGCGGGCGCGGAGGTGGCCTGCGAGCATCCGGACAACAGCAGCGCCAGCCCTGCGGCGAGGACGGCGCCGGCGCGGGTGCGGATCATCCGCGCGCCCCGTCCGGCGTGGCCGACGCCGTGCCGGCCGTCGCACGACCGGCCAGCGCGAGTTCGACGAGCGTGACGAGCGTCCGCGTCGCCGACCGGCGGTCGCGCGCGTCGCACTGCACGATCGGCTTGTCCGGCCCGAGCGCCAGTGCCTCCCGGATCTGGGCCTCGGAGTAGGGGAACTGCCCGTCGAAGCCGTTCACGCCGACGACCACCGGCAGCCCGGCCCGCTCGAAGTAGTCCAGCACGGGGAACGAGTCGATCAGCCGTCGCGTGTCGACGAGGACGACCGCGCCGACGGCTCCGAGCACGAGCTGGTCCCACATGAACCAGAACCGGTACTGGCCGGGCGTGCCGAACAGGTAGAGCACGAGGTCGTCGTCGAGGTCCAGGCGGCCGAAGTCCATCGCGACGGTCGTCGTGCGCTTGTCCGGGAGCCCGCCGAGGTCGTCGACGGATTCGGACGGCGCGGTCATCACCTCCTCCGTGGTGAGAGGGGTGATGTCCGAGCTGGCGCCGACGAACGTCGTCTTGCCGACCCCGAACGCGCCCGCCACGACGATCTTGAGCGGGGTGACCGGCCGGGACCGGCGACGGGTGCCGGCACCCTCAGATCCGCTTGCGGAGTTCACGCAGGGCCCTTTCCAACTGGTCGGTGTCCTCGCCGGCGTGCGAGGGATGGTGCAGGTGCACGGCGCCGTCGCGGTCGAGGTCCTGTACGAGGACCTTCACCACGCCGAGGGGGAGCCTGAGCAGTGCGGAGAGCTCGGCCACCGAACGCCACGGGCGGCACAGCTCGAGGATCCGGGTGGCCTCCGGGGAGTGGCCGGAGCCGGGCGGCCGGTCCTGGACCGTCGCCGCGACCACGGTCTCCGGCGGCAGGTCCGCGTGCGCCGTGCGGCCGCCGGTCAGCGCGTAGGGGCGGACCGGGGACCGCGGGGCACCGTCGCCGCCGGGGCGGTGACGGTCCGCGCCGCGGTCCGGCTCGGTCATCAGTTCTTCCCGGTCTCCTGCGGCGTGCGGGACGCGGGCGACATGCCCCGCCCGACCCGTTCGACGAGCAGCGCCATCTCGTAGGACACGAGACCCATGTCCGACGTCGGCGACGTCAGCACGGCGAGCGCCGCACCCTGCCCGATCGCGGTCACCAGGAACGTCCCGTGCCGCATCTCGATGACGGTCTGCTCGACCGGGCCGCCCTGGAACACCCGCGAGGCACCCGAGGTGAGGCTGTTCAGCCCGGACGTGATCGCCGCGAGCTGGTCGGCCCGGTCCGCGGGCACCTCGGCCGAGCGGGCCATCGGCAGGCCGTCGGCGGACACGACGACGGCGTGCGCGACGCCGGTCACGCGTTCGACGAAGTCGCTGAGCAGCCAGTCGAAGTCCTGACCGCCCGGCTGAGCCGTCGTGGATTCGGTCATCTGCCGGTCCTCTCCATTCCGCGCCGTCGTCCTTCCTGGTGTGCGGCGAACCGCCGCCGGATCGCCTCGGCCGAGCGGTCCCACGCGAGGCGGTCGTCGCCATGAGCGGGTGTCGTCGCGCCGTTGCCGTCCTGCCGGCCTGATCCGGTGCCGTCGGTGCCGTCGGTGCCGTCGGTGCCGTCGGTGCCGTCGGTGCTGTCCGGGCCGTTCGGGCCGTCGCCGTCCGGGACGGCTCCGGGGACGTAGTTCGCGCCCGGCGCCCGCAACGGGAGCCCGGACGTCGTGGACCCGGCCGCGGTGGGTTCGCGCACGGCGTCCGCGCCCCACGGCACGTCGGGTGCCGGGATGCCGCCCGCCGGATCCGCTCCGGCGGGGGTCGTCCCCGCGTCGGTCGTCGCGTCCGGTGCCGGGGCGCCCTCCGGAGCAGGGGGGCCGGGCCGAGGTTGCGTTCCGGTCGGCGGCGAGGTGCCGGTGCCGGGCTGCGCCGGCGCGCCGGACCGCGGTGGCATCACGGGCCTCGGCGGGCCGGAGGGCGCCGCCGTGGGGTCCGGCTCGCCCGGCGTCACCGCGTCCGCGCCGGGTTGCGCGCCCGTCGTGGTGTCGGCCGTCACCTGCTCGGTGGGCGACGGGCCGGTCGCGGCCGGGGTCGACGGGGTCGACGGGGTCGCCGGGGTCGCCGGGGTCGACGGGGTCGACGGGGTCGCCGGGGTCGACGGGGTCGACGCACGGTCCCCGGACGTCACGACGGGTATCGGGGTCGTCGGCGGCGCCTCCGCCGATCCGTCGTACGGAGCCGTCCGGTTCCCGGTGTCCTCCGCGGTGCCTGCGGCATCCGTCCCGGCGGGGTCCGCGCCCCCACGCGAGGCGGCCCATGCGGCACCGGCCGCGACGGCGCCCGCCGCGCCGACGCCCGCGGCGGTCCCGAGCCCGCCGGAGCGCTCGGTCGGCGCGGAGTCCGGCGACGCCGGGTCGGCAGGGCCGGACATCGATCCCTCCACCCGACCGGTCCCGGACGCCGGGTCGGACGGCCCGGGTCCGGAGCTCGGACCGGAGGATGCGGCGTCGGAGACCGGGCTGGACGGCAGCGGCCCGGATGCGGTCGCACCCGACGAGGTGGACCCGGGCGCCGCCGCGGCGGGCGGTGTCGGCTCGGAGGTGGTGGGCCGTGTCGGCGCGGCCGCGGCGGGCGGTGTTAGCGCGGACGTGGTGGGCGGTGTCGGCTCGGTCGCGGCCGGTGGTGTCGGCGCGGCCGCGGTCGACGCGGCGTCCGCCTCCGTGACGGGCGTCGGGTCCGGACCCGCGGTCGTCGCACCGGAGGCGGGGCCAGTGCCGGCTCCGGCAGCGCCACGGCGTCCGCGCTGGTAGCGGGCGTAGCGCTCGCGGATCGCGTCCGGTGAGCGGTCGGCTGCCTCGGCGTCCGGCCGGGGATCGACGGGTGCCCGTTCCGGCTCGGGAGCCGCGTGCCTGCCGGCGACCGCCCGGCCGTGCGGCACGGATTCGTCCGGCTCGTCGGACGGCGAGGTGCCTCCCGTGCCGGGGACCTCGTTCGCGCCCGGCCGGCGCAGCGGGAGACCGGCGTCGGTGGTCCCGCTGGCGGTCGGCACGAACGCCGCCGCCCCGGCCGCCTCCGACTCCGGAGCCGCCGCGGCGGGGGAGCCCGGCGTCGGCGCGGCGGAGGCCAGCGACGCCCCGCCGAACCAGCTGTCCGCGCCCGGTCCCGGCGTCGCGATCGCCTTCGAGAAGCGCTCGCCGATCCACGCCCCCTCCGACGTGCCGGACGGCTCCGGACGCGGGCCGGGCACCGCCTCCGCCGGGTCCTCGGTCAGCACCGCCGCCGGCAGCGTCACCGACGCCGTCACCCCGCGCGGCGAGCCCGGCGCCAGCCACACCCGCGCGCCGAGCCGGGCCGCGAGCCGCCCGACGACGTACAGGCCCATCCGGCGGGACGCGTCCACGCCGACCTCGGTCGGCGCGGCGAGCCGCTTGCCGAGCTCCTCGCACTCCTGCGCCGTGAGCCCGATGCCCCGGTCGGTGATCTCGACGAGCGCGGAGCCGTCCGGCAGCGCCGTCGCGGAGACGTCCACACGCGACTGTCGCGAGGAGAACGCCGTCGCGTTGTCCAGCAGCTCGGCCAGCAGGTGCACGACGTCGCTCACCGCGCTCTCGGCGAGCGTCACGTCCGGGACGTCGCCGACGTCGACACGCGGGTACTGCTCGATCTCGGACAGCGCGGCCCGCAGCACCTCGAGCAGCCCGAGCCTGCGGTTCCACCGGCGCACCGGCTCCTGCCCGCCGAGCACCAGCAGGTTCTCGCCGTTGCGGCGCATCCGGGTGGCGAGGTGGTCGAGCCGGAACAGGCTGTCCAGGCGGTCGGCGTCCTCCTCGCCGCGTTCCAGATCGTCGATCAGCTCGATCTGACGGTCCACGAGGGACTGCGTGCGACGCGACAGCGTGACGAACAGCGCGCCGGCCTGGGCGCGACGGCGGGCCTCACCGGCGGCGGCGCGTACCGCCTCCTGGTGCACGGCGTCGAACGACCGGGCGACCTCGCCGATCTCGTCGGCGCTGTGTACCGCGATCGGCTCGACCCGGGTGTCCACCGTGTCCGGGTCCTCGCGGTCGAGGCGTGCGACGGTGTCCGGCAGCCGCCGCTCGGCCACCGACAGCGCGCCGTCCCGCAGCGCCCGCAGCGGCCGGACCAGCGACCGGGCCACCGCCGTCGTCGCGAGCAGCACGATCAGGATCACGGCGAGCGCGACGATCCCGATGATCCACGCCTGGCGGACCTCGTCGGACCGGAGCTGGTCGGCGCGGTCCGACACGGCCGTGACCAGGGCGGACTCCGCCCGGCCCACCTTGCCGAGCGTCCCGGTGGCGGACGCCTCCCAGCTGCCCGCCGCAGCCGCACCGCCGGAGGGCGGGCGGCCGGCCGTGATGCCGTCGCGGACGGCGCTCGTCTGGTCGACGTCGGCGCCGGCGACGATGTCGTCGTAGGCCTGGGACTGCGGCACCGACGCCGACGTGCGGAACTGCTGCAGCGCGCCGTTCTGGTCGGCGATCGCCTGGGAGAACGCGGCGGCCCCGCCCGGCTCGAAACCGCCGGCCAGCAGCGCCGACTCGAGCAGCGCGCGCTGCGTGGCGAGCGCGGCGCGCGACCGGGACAGCGCACCGAGCGCGCGCACGGACGCGGAGAGCTCCGGGTCGGTGCCCTCCTGGGCGATCTCGTCGTCGAGCCCGAGCAGGTCGGTGACGACCGTGTCGTAGCGGTCGACCGTGACGCCCGCCGGCAGCCGTCCCTGCGTCACGGCCGTACGCAGCGCGGGCAGCGTGTCCAGGCGGAACAGGGCGCGGCGGAGCCGGTCGCGGGTGGAGTCCGGGTACGCGTCGCCGATGCCAGCGGCGAGTGCGCGCAGCCGGCCGGTGCCCTCGTCGGTGCGCCGCTGCGCGTCGGCCACGGCACGGGACCGGTCGGCCGTGCGGCCCGCCCCGACGTAGGCGGCCGACTCGGACTGCTCGGACTGCAGGTCACCGACGGACGTGGTGAGGGCCGCCGCCACGTCGGCCAGTGTTCCGACGCGCCCGTAGGCCGCAGCGGCGGAGACCGCACCGCCGACACCGACCGCGCCCAGCGCGAGCGCGACGACGGTCGGGACGGCGATCAGCGCGATCAACCGGGAGCGGACGCGCCAGTTGCGCAGCCCACGGCCGCGGGGTGCGGCCGCCCGCGGATCGATGTCCCGCGCGCGGTCGCCGTCGGACGAGGTCACGCCCACCCCCTCCGCGCGCGGCGTGCGTGCCACGCGCCCGTCACTGATTAGCGTTGCTCACTGTATGTCGACGAATCCTGGCCGGCAGCCGCCGGTCCACCGTCGTGCAACGGTTCACCCGATATGTCGCGAACCAGCGAGACGCAGAGCACGGTGATCAGCGACATCGCGACGAGGTACCCCGCGATCGCCAGCGACGTCCCGCTGGCCGCGAACAGCGCCGTCGCGACGATCGGGGCGAAACCACCACCGAGGACGGTGCCGAGCTGGTAACCCAGCGACGCGCCGCTGTAGCGGACGCGCGTGCCGAACATCTCCGAGAACAGCGCGGCCAGCGGTCCGTACATCGCACCGAGGATCAGGTGGACGACGGCCAGCGCGAGCGCCACCAGCGCCGCCGAGCCGGTGTCGATCAGCAGGAACGCCGGGAAGGCCCACACCGCGCTCGCGACGGCCGCGACCAGGTACACCCGGCGCCGCCCGACCCGGTCCGAGATCGCCGAGGCGAGCGGGATCGACACCATCTGGAACGCCTGGGTGACGGTGACCAGCAGCAGCATCGTCGACTGCGGCAGCCCGAGGTTCTTCGACCCGTAGGTGATCATGAACGTGACGAACACCCACAGGCTCGCGCTGGCCGCGACGAACGTGCCGCCCGCCAGCAGCACGCCGGTCCAGCGGGTGCGCAGTACCTCGAGGACCGGGGTGCGCGAGCGGTCGGACGCCGCGCTGATCCTGCGGAACGCGGGGGAGTCGTCCAGGCGTAGCTGCAGCGCCAGACCGAGACCGATCACCAGCACGCTGAGCAGGAACGGGATCCGCCAGCCCCACGACTGGAACGCGTCCTGCGAGAGCACGGCGGCGAACAGGAAGAACAGGGCGTTGGAGACGAGACCGCCGATCGGCGAACCGAGCTGGGCGATGCTGCCCCAGAAACCCCGCCGCCCGGCGGGGGCCTGCTCGGTGAGGAGCAGGACGGATCCCGCCCACTGGCCGCCGAGCGCGAGCCCCTGCACCAGACGCAGGATCACGAGCAGGATCGGCGCCGCGATGCCGATCGACGCCGTCGACGGGATGAGTCCGATCAGGACGGTCGCGACGCCCATCGTGACGGTGCCGGCTGCGAGGGCGGCCCTGCGGCCGATGCGGTCGCCGATCGGGCCGAACACGAAACCGCCGAGCGGCCGGGCGACGAACGCGAGCGCGAACGTCAGGAACGACGCGAAGAGGCTCCCGGTCGGCCCGAGCTCGGCGAAGAACACGGCGGGGAAGATCGCCGCGGACGCCGTGGCGTAGAGGAAGAAGTCGTACCACTCGACCGAACCCGCTCCCACACAGTAGAGAGCGGTCCGCTTCAGGGACGTGGGTGATGCCGTTTCCGACGTGCGATTCATCGTGCTGTCGCCTCCGGGAGCGGAGCCTACACAGCGTCACAAAGAGACGCTGATCATGGCCGGGAAGCTCCGCGCGGCCGTCCGGGTTGACCGCACCGGAACGACGGACGCGAGGAAGGCAGTGTCATGACGTACGCGGTGACCGGGGCCAGCGGCCCCCTGGGAGGCCTTGCGGTCGAGGCTCTGCTGGAGCGCGGGGTACCGGCCGGGGAGATCGTCGCGATCGTGCGCGACCCGGACAAGGCGGCCGGTCTCGCGGCCCGCGACGTGCAGGTGCGCCGTGGCGACTACTCCGAGCCGGGGAGCCTCGCGACCGCACTGGACGGGGTGGACCGGCTGCTGCTCGTGTCCGGCAGCGAGGTCGGCAGGCGGGTGGCCCAGCACGGCAACGTGATCGACGCGGCCCGGGCGGCCGGTGTCGGGCGGATCGTCTACACGAGCCTGCCGCGCGCGGACACGTCGTCGCTCCCGCTGGCGCCGGAGCACAAGGCGACCGAGGAGCTGCTGGCGGCCGCCGACGTCGCGACCACGGTGCTGCGCAACAACTGGTACGCCGAGAACTACACCGCGCGGACCGCTGAGTACGTGGAGCGCGGCGCGATCCTGTCCGCGACCGGCGACGGGCGGATCGGCCTGGCCACCCGTGCCGACTACGCCGCGGCCGCCGCGGCGGCGCTCGTCGACGACTCGCACGCCGGGCGCACCTACGAGCTGGCCGGCCCGCCGGTGACCCTCGGCGATCTCGCCGCGGCGATCACCGAGGTGACCGGACGGACCGTCGTCCACACGTCCGTGACCCCGGCCGAGCTCGTCGCGACGCTCACCGGGGCGGGCCTGGACGAGGGCACCGCGCAGTTCGTCGGCGCGCTCGACGAGGGCATCTCCCGCGGCGACCTGGACGTCGACAGCACCGACCTGGTGGCGCTCGTCGGCCGTCCGTCGACGCCGCTCGTCGAGGCCGTCCGCGCCGCGCTCGGGTGACTCAGGCGGTCGCCGGCCCGGCGAGGTTGCGCAGCGAGTTCCGCAGATGGTCGGGGGTGAACGGCGGGAACGCGATGTCCGGGTGGTTCGGGTGGTACGTCCCCATCCGGAACACCTGGCCGTTCCCGGTGATCCGCTCCGACGCGCGTGCCGCGACGACCCAACCGGTCCCGTCGATGGCGGGGTGGGACCGGGGCTCGGTCAGCACGGCGAACACGGCCTCCGGCGATGCGTCGACGTGCAGCGCGACGCTCACGGTCTCCTCGGACATGGGCTCCTTCTCGATTCCGGCTTCGGGACGGGAGACCGCCCGCGGGAGCCGCACTCATCGCTCCCGTCCCGCGCGGTCCGTCGTGGTGCCGCGACCGTCACGGCGCACGCGCGAGCCGGTTCCTCGCGCGGGAACGGCCGGGACGCGCCGGCGACCACGTCCGTGACCTGCTCCGGAGCGACGCTTTGCTCTGCTTACACGGGCACACCACCGATCGGCCCAGTGGATGGGACGACCGGGTTCCGACCCCGTTGCGTGGAGGTGAGCAGAGCAAAGCGGCCGTCCGGCGGCGCTCGGGCGGGCGGGTACCTGGTCGTCGCGGCGACCACGACGGCGAGAACGCACGCCGGACCGGAGCACGCGCTCGTCCGGACGGCCGCGTTCTCCGTGCCCGGGCGCGTTCACCGCAGACGGCCGCGTTCTCCGCGGGCGGGAGCGTTCTCCGCGTGGAACCAGGTCCGGCGGCCCGGCCGTGGGCGATGGGGCACCGCCGGAACCGGACGCCGGCGTGGTGGAGTCGGTGCGCCGGCACCTCGCCCACCCTCCGGAGGGGCCGACGTGGACGGGCGCCGACGCCGCGCGCCGACGACCGCATGCCCGCGCCGGTCGGTGACCGAATGGCCGGTCGGCGGGAACCGCCCTACGCTCGGCGGGTGCCACATCATGATCTCGTCGTGGTCGGGGCGGGCTCCGGGAACACGATCGTCGACCATCGGTTCGCCGACCTCGATGTCGCGTTCGTCGAGGCCACCCACTTCGGTGGCACGTGCCTGAACGTCGGCTGCATCCCGACGAAGATGCTCGCCTACGCCGCCGAGGTCGCCGAGACCGTCCGGAGCGCGCACACGCTCGGCGTCGACGCGAGCGTCGACCGGGTCCGGTGGACCGACATCCGGGATCGCGTGTTCTCCCGCCTCGACCCGATCGCCCAGGAGGGCCGCAAGTACCGCGAGGACCACGGCACCGTCTACATCGGAACGGCGTCGTTCACCGGTCCGCGCGCCATGTCCGTCGCCTGTACCGACGGGTCGACGGCGGAGTTCACGGCGGACCGGATCGTGCTCGCGGCCGGCGGACGCCCGATCGTCCCGCCGCCGGTCGTCGAGGGCGGCGCGCCCTACGAGACGTCCGACACGATCATGCGGATCGACGCGCTGCCGCGCCGGCTCGCGGTGCTCGGCGGCGGTTACATCGCGGCCGAGTTCGCGCACGTGTTCGGCGGGCTCGGCTGCGAGGTCACGATGGTCGAGGCCGCCGACGAGCTGCTGTACGGCATGGACGAGACGATCACCGAGCACTTCGCCGCGACCGTGCGGGACCGCTTCGACCTGCGTCTGGGCCGGACCGCCGAGCAGGTCGTCGGCGACGACGAGGGCGTCCGGCTGATGCTCGACGACGGCGCGGTCGTCGAGGCGGACATGCTGCTCGTCGCGGCGGGCCGGACGCCGAACAGCGACCGGATGAACCTCGGGGCGGCCGGCGTCGACACCCACGAGGACGGCCGCATCGTCGTCGACGAGTTCGGCCGCACGACTGCCGATGGGGTGTGGGCGCTGGGCGACATCAGCACCGACCATCCGCTCAAGCACGTCGCGAACCACGAGGCCGACGTCGTCGGGGACAACCTGACGACCGACGGTCCGCTGCGCGCCGTCGACAACTCGCTGGTCCCTGCGGCGGTGTTCGCGTCGCCGCAGGTCGGGACGGTCGGGCTCACCGAGCAGCAGTGCCGGGACCAGCGCCTGTCCTACGCCGTCGCCGTGCAGCCGTACTCCGACGTCGCCTACGGCTGGGCGATGGAGGACGAGACCGGGTTCTGCAAGATCATCGCCGAGACGGGGACCGGGCGGCTGCTCGGCGCGCACCTGATGGGCCCGCAGGCGTCGACGCTCGTGCAGCAGCTCGTGCAGGCCATGGCTCTGGAGGTCACGGCGCATCGTCTGGCCGACGTGCAGTACTGGATCCACCCGGCGCTGTCCGAGGTCGTGGAGAACGCGCTGCGGAACCTGGACGTCTAGCCCGCCGGCGCGCTGACCACCCGGAACTGGACGAACTGCGCAGGATGTCGTGCCCGACGAACTCCATCGGGCCGTCCGGCGTCTCGCCCGTCCGCGCCGGCGCCCGACGGGCGTGTCCGCGACGAGGTCGCCCGCGCGCGCTGCCGGACCACAGCTCGTCGACCCGGCGCAGGTGGAGCTCGCGACTGTCGTCACCCATGGTGCCGGGTAGCGCGGTCGTCCGGAACGCGAACGGATGTCGACCGGTACGCGCGCGCGTGCTAACTGTGGACGTGAGGCCGCACACCCCGCGGCCGCGCCACGGCACGCCCGAGACCCGGGAGTTTCGCATGACCATGGACAACACGCTGACCAGCCAGGAACGGCTGGCCGAGCTGGACGCCGAGCAGCTGTCACGGCTCGTCGGACTCGTCGAGTACGACGCCGGGAGCGACCCGTTCCCCGTGACCGGCTGGGACGCCGTGGTCTGGGCGGTCGGGAACGCGACCCAGGCCGCGCACTTCTACCAGGTCGTCTACGGCATGGAGCTGGTCGCGTACTCCGGTCCGGAGACCGGCAACCGCGACCACCAGGCCTACGTGCTGCGCTCCGGCGCCGTCCGCTTCGAGCTGCGCGGTGCCGTCGACCCGGCCAGCCCGGTCGCCGACCAGCACCGCAGGCACGGCGACGGCGTCGTGGACGTCGCGCTGGAGGTGCCGGACGTGGACCGCTGCGTGGCGCACGCCCGCGCGCAGGGTGCGAGCGTGCTCGTCGAACCGCACGATCTGTCCGACGAGCACGGGACGGTGCGCACGGCCGCGATCGCGACCTACGGCGAGACCCGGCACACGCTCGTCGACCGCTCGCGCTACTCGGGCCCGTACCTGCCCGGCTACGTCGCGCGGTCGTCCACCGTGGAGCGTGGGAAGCGGGTGTTCCAGGCGCTCGACCACGTCGTCGGGAACGTCGAGATGGGACGGATGGACACCTGGGTGGACTTCTACCACCGGATCATGGGGTTCACCGACATGGCCGAGTTCGTCGGCTCGGACATCGCGACCGAGTACTCGGCGCTGATGAGCAAGGTCGTGGCCAGCGGGAACCACCGCGTGAAGTTCCCGCTGAACGAGCCGTCGATCGGGAAGAAGCGCTCCCAGATCGACGAGTTCCTCGACTTCCACGCCGGCCCTGGCGTGCAGCACCTCGCGCTCGCCACGAACGACATCCTGACCACTGTGGACACGTTGCGGGCTCGCGGCGTCACGTTCCTGCCCACGCCGTCGTCGTACTACACGGACCCGGCGCTGCGGGCGCGGATCGGCGAGGTCCGGGTGCCGATCGAGGAGCTCGAGTCGCGCGGCATCCTCGTCGACCGCGACGAGGACGGCTACCTGCTGCAGATCTTCACCGCACCCGTCGGGGACCGGCCGACGGTGTTCTTCGAGTTCATCGAGCGGCACGGCTCGCTCGGGTTCGGGATCGGCAACTTCAAGGCGCTGTTCGAGGCCATCGAGCGCGAGCAGGCCCGTCGGGGGAACTTCTAGACATGCCTCACTACCGCAGCGTGGGATCGGTGCCGCCGAAGCGGCACACCCAGCACCGTGACCCGTCCGGGAACCTGTACCGCGAGGAGCTGATGGGGGAGGAGGGCTTCTCGTCGGACTCGTCGCTGCTCTACCACTCGGGCGTGCCGTCGGCCGTCGTCGACGCGACGCCGTGGGAGCTGCCCGACCGGTCCACCACGGAGAACCGGCCGCTGCTTCCGCGGCACCTCAGGCTGCACTCGCTGTTCGACTCCCTCGACGCGAAGCGCCTGGATGTCGTGACGGGTCGACGGCTGGTGCTCGGCAATGCGGACGTGCGGATCTCCTACGTCGTGGCGGGCGAGACGTCGCCGCTGTACCGCAACGCCGTCGGCGACGAGTGCGTCTACGTCGAGTCCGGGTCGGCGACGATCGAGACGGTGTTCGGGACGCTCACCGCCGCGGCCGGGACGTACGTGGTGCTGCCCCGTTCGACGACGCACCGGTGGATCCCGACCGGATCGGACCCGTTGCGCGCGTACGTGATCGAGGCGAGCTCGCACATCGGCCCACCGGCCAGGTACCTGTCCCGGTACGGCCAGTTCCTGGAGCACGCGCCGTACTGCGAGCGCGACCTGCACGGTCCGACCGGTCCGCTGCTGGTCTCCGGTTCCGACGTCGAGGTGTTGGTCCGGCACCGCGGCTCGCGCGGGGACGCCGGGACCCGGTACGTCGTGCCGGAGCACCCGTTCGACGTCGTCGGCTGGGACGGGTGTCTGTACCCGTTCACGTTCGACGTCGCCGACTTCGAGCCGATCACCGGGCGGGTCCACCAGCCGCCGCCGGTGCACCAGGTGTTCGCCGGCGAGAACTTCGTGATCTGCAACTTCGTGCCGCGCAAGGTCGACTACCACCCGCTCGCCGTACCGGTGCCGTACTACCACTCCAATGTGGACTCCGACGAGGTGATGTTCTACTGCGGCGGGGACTACGAGGCGCGCAAGGGGTCCGGCATCGCGCTCGGGTCGGTGTCCCTGCACCCGGGAGGACACAGCCACGGCCCGCAACCGTCGGCGATCGAGAAGGCCCTGGGGGCGGAGCGGTTCGACGAGCTGGCCGTCATGGTCGACACGTTCCGTCCTCTCGAACTGGGTGAGGGTGGCCGGGCCTGCGAGGACCCCGCCTACGCCTGGACCTGGGCGGGCCGTGGGCCGTTGAGCTGACCGCGTGGTCATGCATGATCGGCGGGACTGGTCGGAGCGCGCCGCTGGTGGCGTCTTCTGACCGGTCCCGCCGATCATGGTCCGGGGTGCCCTCCGCGGTGCGGGGCGAGGCGCTGCGGCGATCCCGGCCTGGTCCGAACGGGACGGTGACGCCGTCGCGCGAGCCGGCCCGGCCGTCTAGTAGAGCGGGTCGGTCGGCAGGCCGAGCTCGGCCACGATGCGGTTGCACAGCGCGCCGATCGTGGGGACACCGTCGTCGCCGAGCGGGTCCAGCACGAGCGAGCGCACCATCTCGACGTGGCCCGGCGCCGCGGCCTGCTGATGCGAGCGCCCCTCGTCGGTGAGCGTGGCGACCGTGTACCGCCTGCCGGCGCCGGGGTGCACGGTCCGGGTCACCCAGCCGCGTTTCTCCAGACGGGCGACGGCGTGCGACGCCCTGGACAGCGACCCGTTCGCCATCTCGGCGATCTCGGTCATGCGCAGCGTCGACTCCGGTACGTGGTCGAGCCGGGCCAGGATCATGTAGCCGAACAGCGTGAGGTCCGCGTCGCGCAGCAGCTGGCTCTCCAGCGCGCCCGGCAAGGTGAGCAGCACCTTGCAGACGTTGATCCACGCCCGTCGCTCGTCGTCGTCGAGCCAGCGGGGTTCCGCGCCGCCGGGTGCGTCGTCCGTCTCCGTCGTCGGGTTGAACACGCAAGTCAGTATGGCAGAAGCCTTGACTTGAACAGTCAACCCAGAGCAGGATCGATAGTGAGTTGAACAGTCAACCCACCACTCCAGGGGGAGCGACCACCATGACCACCGCCACGCGGACCACCGACCGCACGACCCGCGCCCTGCTCACGATCGGCGCCGCCGCCGTCGTCGCGATGCTGGTGAACGCCGTGATCGCGACCGGGGCGCTGGCGCTCGGCCCCGGCGCCGCACCCGTCGGGCTGACCCCGGCCGAGTACCTGAGCGCGAGCGTCGTGGGCATCCTGATCGGCGCGGCCGGATGGGCGCTGGTCCGCCGGTTCACCGCACGCCCGGCGGCCGTGCTGCGGGTGCTGGTGCCGGTCGTCGTCGTCCTGACCTGGATCCCGGACGTCGCGGTGCTGCTCGGAGGCGCGACCGTGGTCAACGCGGTGGGCCTGATGCTGATGCACGCCGTCGTCGCGACGAGCGCCGTCGTCGCGCTGCGGCGGGTGCTCCCGGTCTGATCCCTCGCACGAGATGTGGTGCCCTCGCACACGCCCGGACGTGTGCGAGGGCACCGTTGTCCGTGCGGGGGAGTGCGGGAGCGAACGATCCGGCCGGATCCGCTCCGTGGCGCGGTCCCGGCCGTGTTCGCTGGCCCGGTGCACATCCCGGACGTGGTGCTGAGGTCGGAGCTGCTGGTGGCCGGATGGTCGCCGGACGAGATCCGCCGGATGGTGACCCGCGGCGACCTGCGACGGCTCGGCCGCGGGACCTACACCACAGCCGGACCCGCCCCGGCCGATCGCCGCGTGGAGCATGTGCTCCGCGTCCGGGCCGTGGTCCGCCGTCTGGATCCGACGGCGGTCGTCAGTCACGCGTCGGCCGCGGCCGTCCACGGGTTGCCCTGCTGGGGGCTGCCGCTGGACCGGGTCGTCGTGACGCGGGCCAGGGTGTCGGGCGCGCGCCGGTCGGCGGAGCTCCTCGTCCGTGCCGCGCCGCTGCCCGATCACGACGTGACGTCGGTGATGCTGCCGGGGGACGCGGGAACGCTGCGGGTCACGGCGCCGGCCCGGACCGTCGTGGACGTCGCCCGAACGTACGGGTTCGAGCAGGCCGTCGTGGTCGCCGACGCGGCACTGGCCAGACCGCGCAGGGACGTGCCACCGCTCGTGACGCCGGACGAGCTCGTCGCCGCCGTCGCCGACGCGGGAGGTCGCCCGGGCGCGGCGGCCGCGCGGCGGGTGGCCACGTTCGCCGACGGGCGCAGTGGCAGTCCCGGCGAGTCGCGCAGCCGGGTGGCGATGGACGCGGCCGGGCTGGCCGTGCCCGTCCTGCAGTACGAGATCCGCGACGCCGTCGGCGTGCACGTCGCCACCGTGGACTTCGCCTGGCCGGAGCGACGCACGGTCGGCGAGTTCGACGGGAAGATCAAGTACGGCCGGTTGCTCCGACCCGGGGAGGAACCCGGCGATGCGGTGTACCGCGAGAAGCTGCGCGAGGACGCGATCCGCGCCGAGGGCTGGACGGTCGTGCGGTGGCGCTGGCAGGAGATCCGGCCGTTCACGCCCGTCCTGGCCCGCCTGCGGCCGCGGCTCGGCTAAGGGCCCGGACCTCCCTCGCACAGGATGTGGTGCCCTCGCACGCTCCCGGGCGCGTGCGAGGGCGCCCGAACCTGTGCGACGGCGGTCAGTCGCGGTAGGAGCCGGGGCGCTTCTCGGCGAACGCGGCGAGTGCCTCGTCCAGGTCGGCGGACAGGAGCTGGCCGCTGTTCCAGGTGGCGATCTGCTCCAGGCCGTCGGCGATCGTGTGGTCGCGGGCGTAGGTGATCGCGTGCTTGGTGCCGCGCAGCGCAAGGGGGCTCTTCGCGGCCAGTTCGCGGGCCAGCTCGCCGACCCGGGTCTCGAGCGTTGCGGGGTCGTCGAGCACCTCGTTGACCAGGCGCAGCGCCGCGGCCTCCGTGCCGGAGACCGGGCGGCAGGTGTAGGCCATCTCGCGGGCCACACCCTCGCCGACGATGCGCGGGAGGCGTTGCAGCACACCGACGTCGGCGGCGAGGCCCATGTCGACCTCCTTGAGCACGAACCGCGCGTCGGCGCTCGCGTAGCGCAGGTCGCAGGCGACGGCGAGGTCCAGCCCGGCACCGACGCAGGCCCCGTGCACGGCCGCGATCACCGGCTTGCGGCAGCGTTCGACGGCGGTGAGGCAGTCCTGCAGGTCGAGGATCGTGCGGCGCAGCTCGTCGGCGCCGTGCCCGCGCGAGTCGTCGCCTGCGGCTCCGCGCAGCTCGCCGAGCATCTCCAGGTCGATCCCGGCGCAGAAGTGCTTCCCGTTCCCAGAGACCACCAGGACCCGGACCGACGGATCGGCGTCCAGCACCCGGACGGCGTCGCGCAGCTCGAACCACATCGGACGGTTCATCGCGTTCGCGGACGCCGGGCGGTCCAGCCGTACCCGCGCGACTCCACCGTCCACGTCCACCGCGAGCGTCGTCGGCTCACCCATCGTCGTCTCCTCCCGTGATGCCCGGTCCGGACGGTACCCATGACGTGCCGGCCGGTGGGGACCGGTCGAGCTGCCGTGCCGCGTGTTCGGCGGCTGACCGGATCGGGCGCCGGGATACGCTGCCCGGCATGGTCGACCCGCACGCCGCCGACCTGACCAGCACGGCGAACCCACGGGTGAAAGCACTGGTGCGGTTGCGCACCAGGCGTGCGAGGACCGAGGCGGGCGTGACGCTCGTCGAGGGGCACGACGAGCTGCGCCTGGCTCTCGAGGCCGGGGTGCGGCCGTCCGAGGTGTTCTGGGCGCCGTCGCTGGTCCGGGAGCCGGACCTGCTCGACGCGGTCGGCCGCGCGCGGGTCACGTCGGTCAGCCGGGACGTGTTCGCCAGGGTCGCCTACCGGGAGTCGCCGGACGGGTGGTTGGCCGTCGTCCCGGCGCCGGAGCGGCCGCTCGAGGAGCTGGAGCTCGGCGCGAACCCGCTCGTGCTCGTCGCGGAGGGGATCGAGAAGCCGGGCAACGTCGGCGCCATGCTGCGCACGGCGGAGGCGTGCGGGGCGGACGCGGTGGTCGCGGCGTCGGCCGGGACGGACTTCGGGAACCCGAACGTCGTGCGCGCCAGCAAGGGCACCGTGTTCGCGGTGCCGGTCGCCGCCGCGGACAGCGACGACGTGCTCGCCTGGCTCCGCGCGCGCGGGCTGCGGATCGTGGTCACGACGCCGGCCGGCACGACCCGGCTCGACCGGTCCACATTGGGCGGTCCGGCCGCACTCGTGGTCGGGACCGAGGCCACCGGGGTGACCGACCGGTGGCTGGAGAACGCCGACGAGACCGTCGTGATCCCGATGCGCGGCACGGTGAACTCGCTGAACGCGGCCACCGCGGCCGCGCTCGCACTGTACGAGGCGACCCGCCAGCGGAACGCGGCGGACGGGTCCTGACCCGCTCCCGCGTCAGAGGGCGGCGAGCCGGTCCACCAGCAGCTCCACGCCCCGCTCGACGTTCTCCGGCGGCACCCGTCCGGCGCGGGTCAGGGTCGCCAGCCCGTGCAAGGCCGCCCAGAACAGTTCGGTGAACAAGGCCGGGTCGACACCGTCCCCTGCGACCTGCCCGAGGCTCTCCAGCAGCGCCGCGAAGGCGTCCTTCAGCTGCTCCGGGGTGTGCTCCTCGGCGAACGTCAGGCCGCCGTCGAGCTGGAACATCGCGTCGTAGACGGCCGGGGTGCGTGCGGCGAGGTCGAGGTAGGTGTGCGAGACGGCGGTGACCCGGGCGCGCGGGCCGTCGGCTGCGGAGGCCGCGGCCCGGACCGCAGCGGCCATCTCGGCGGCACCCTCGAGCGCGACCGCGCCGATGATCTCGCGCTTGCCGCGGAAGTGGCTGTAGAGGACGGGCTGGCTGTACTCGATCCGCTCCGCGAGCCTGCGCGTGGTGACCGCGTCCCAGCCCTGCTGCTCGGCGAGCTCCCGGGCCGTCGCCACGATGAAGCGTTCACGGTCCGCCCACTCACGCTCCTTGCGTTCCCGTACCGACACCCTCTGAACCTAGCACTGCTAGACAATCGAGCAACAGCAGGTCTAGCGTTGCCTCATCAGCTAGCAACGCTAGATTCTCTGGGGGTCCACCATGCTCAGCGCACTCGCGGTCGTCACCGTCGTGGTCGTCGGTCTGATGGTGGGGGTGGAGGTCGCCGTCGCCTTCGTCCTCAACCCGATTCTCGACGGGCTCCCGGCCGACAGCGGCCAGCTCGGCCGCGCCCACGGCGGCCGGATGCTCGGCGCGCTCATGCCGTTCTGGTATGTCGGTTCGCTGGTCCTGAGCGCGATCTGGGTCGTCGCGGCGTGGTCCCGACCCGGCACCGGACTCGTCGCCGTCGCCGCAGGGCTGCTGATCGTGAGCGTGGTCATGTCGGTGCTGCTGCTCGTCCCGATCAACAACCGGAGCAAGACCTGGACCGCCGAGAACCGGCCGGAGGACTGGAAGGACCAGATCCACCGATGGGACCGCTTCCACCACGTCCGCGTCGCCGTGATCGTCGCCGCGTTCGCGCTGCTGGCCTCCGCCCTGGCGTGAGGTCGGCCGGCGCGCACGCTCGTGACGTGATCGACACATGCGGCGCAGGTGATCCGGGTAACCGCACCTCATGACGACGATCGGACGCAGCGACCTCGAGGTCTCCGGACTGTGCCTCGGCACGAACGTGTTCGGCTGGACGGCCGACGAGCCGACCTCGTTCGCGCTGCTGGACGCGTTCCTCGACTCGGGCGGGTCCATGGTGGACACGTCCGACTCGTACATGGCCGCAGCGGAGGGCAACTCCGGCGGCGAGTCCGAGACGATCATCGGGAACTGGCTCGCCGATCGCGACACCCGGGACCGGGTCGTCGTCGCGACGAAGGTCGGGAAGCTGCCCGGCCGGACCGGGCTCGCCAGGGAGAACATCGTCGCCGCGGCCGAGGACTCGCTGCGCCGGCTGCGGACCGACCGCATCGACCTCTACTACGCGCACGCCGACGACCCGGACACCCCGCAGGAGGAGTACCTCGCGGCGTTCGACGAGCTGGTGCGTGCCGGGAAGGTCCGCGCGATCGCCGCGTCCAACTTCGACGCCGATCGGCTGCGGTCCGCGCTGAAGATCTCCGGTCGCGACGGGCTGGCCCGGTTCGACGCCGTCCAGCCGCACTACAACCTGATGGAGCGCGACTACGAGAGCGACCATGCGCTGCTCGTCGAGACCGAGAACCTGTCCTGCTTCCCGTACTTCGGCCTGGCCAAGGGGTTCCTGACCGGCAAGTACCGGCCGGGCGGCGGCGACGTCGACTCGGGCGTCACGTCCGGACGGATGGCCGCCGCACGTGCCGAGGGCGCCCGGTCCTATCTGGACGCCCGCGGCGAGCGCGTGCTCGGCGTGCTCGACGAGGTCTCCGCCGCGCACGACGTGCCGGTCGCCTCCGTGTCGCTCGCCTGGCTGGCCGCGCAGCCGACCGTCGCGGCCCCGATCGCCAGCGCACGCACGCTCGACCAGCTGCGTGCGATCCTGCCGTCGATGGATCTCAAGCTGGCCCCGGACGAGCTGACGGCGCTGAGCGACGCATCGGCGCGATGACCGTCCGACGAGGCCGCGCGACGTCGCGGACCGCCGCGCCGCCGAGCGGCGCGGCGGCCGGGTCCACCGGGTACCGGCGCGGGCTCACCCTGCTGGGGTTCGCTCCGATGGACGCGCGGGACGCGCTGCGCTGACCCGTCGCTCCGGTGCCAGGCCGCCGGACCGCCGCTCGACGTACACCGCGGCGGCCAGCGCGACGAGCCCGACCAGCGGGATCACGCCACCGACGGCCGCGGGCGCGGTCCAGCCCAGTCCGGCGGCGAGCACCGCGCCACCGATCGCCGCACCGAGCGCGTTGGCCGCGTTGAACGCCGAGTGGTGCAGCGCCGCACCGAGCGTCGGGCCGTCCGGGGCCGCGTCCATCAGGCGGGTGTTCAGCGCCGGGGACGCTCCGAGCCCGCAGATCGCCATCACGACGAGCAGCGCGACGGCCGCGAACGCGACGTGCGCGAACAGTGCGAACCCGAACAGGCACAGCGACGTCGCGACCATCCCGCCCGCGATCGTGCGGGTCGGTGCCTTCTCGGCCATCCGCCCGCCGACGAAGTTCCCGATCGTCATGCCGACGCCGAAGATCGCCAGGACGATCGGGACGCTCGACGCCGCGAACCCGGTGACCTCGGTCAGCGTCGGCGTGATGTAGCTGAACATCGCGAACGTGCCGCCGAACCCGGACGCGATCACGAGGCACGTCAGCCACACCTGCGGGCGTCGCAGCGCGGACAGCTCCCCGCGGATCGACCGGGGGCGCGCGTCGCGGACGTCGGGGACGAGCAGGGCGATCGCGACGACCGTGACCAGGGCGATCAGGGCGACACCCAGGTAGGCGGCCTGCCAGCCGACGGTCTGGCCGAGCCAGGTCGCGAGCGGCACGCCGGCGATGTTCGCGATCATCAGCCCGGACAGCGTGGTGGCGATCGCGCGGGCCCGTTGCGCGTGCGGCAGCAGGGACGCGCCGAGCACGGCGGCCGTGCCGAAGTAGGCGCCGTGCGGCAGACCGGACAGGAACCGGGTGACCAGGAACGCGTCGAACGTCGGCGCGACCGCGGACGACGCGTTCGCGACCGCCAGCGCTCCGGCCAGCACGAGTACGAGACGCTTGCGCGGCCAGCGGGCGCCGAGGATCGCGAGCAGCGGGGCGCCGACGACGACGCCGAGCGCGTACGCGCTGATCGCCGAGCCCGCGGTCGGAACGGACACACCGAGGTCGGAGGCGAAGTCGGGGAGGAGGCCCATCGAGGCGAACTCGGTGGTTCCGATGGCGAACCCGCCGAGGGCGAGTACGGCGAGCGCCATGGCTGGGGGCACGGAACGGTTTTTCATCGTGCCACGAGGATAAGATTCGACCGGCACGGATTGTCAATGACGTTGTCGTCAGATGTGGGGAGCGCGATGTCCGGACGGGCTGCCGTGGACCGGTGGCGTGCCGCGGCCGAGGTGCTGGCCGAGGTGCGGCGCGAGCCCGGAATCACGCGCGTCGAGCTGGCGCGGCGGCTGTCCCTCGCGAGCGGGTCCGCGACGGAGATCACCACGCGGTTGCGCGAGCTCGGCTGGGTCGCGGAGAGCAGGGCTCCGGCGACCGGGCGCGGGCGGCCGACGACGGCGCTGGGCCCGGCTCCGGACGGGCCGTGCGTGGTGGCCGTCGACCTGCGCTACGAGGGCTGGCGGTGCGCGGTCACCGGACTGGACGGCCGTCCGGGGCCGGTGCGGTCCGGTCGCTACCGCCGCCGCGATCCCGACGACGTCGTGGCCGGGCTGGCGACGGTCGTGGGCGAGATGGAGGCGCAGGCGCCCGGGCCGGTCGTCGCCGTCGGGATCGCGGTCGCGGCCACGGTGGCCACCGGCGACCCGCGGCCGACCGACCGCGTGTGGCTGCCGTCCGACCCGCAGCTGCTGACCGATGCGTTCGACGTCCCGGTGTCGCTCGGCAACGACGCCACGCTGGCCGGCGTCGCCGAGGTCCGGACCGGCGCGGCCGTCGGCGCGGGGACGGCCGTGTTCGTGACCGTCGAGGTCGGCATCGGCGGCGTGCTCGTCGTCGACGGGCGCCCGCTGGCCGGTGCCCGCGGCGCGTCCGGCGAGTTCGGGCACCTGCCGTTCGGGGATCCGGACGTGGTGTGCGCCTGCGGTGCGCGCGGGTGCTGGGGCACCGGCGTGGGGGCCGGTGTGTTCGCGCGGCTGCTCGGAGAGCCGGACGCCGACGACCCGTCCGGGCACGCGCTCGCCGTGCTGGAGCGCGCCGGCCGGGACCCGGACGCGCGTGCGGCGGCCGAGGACGTCGCGTCCCGGCTCGGGCGCGGTGCGGCCGGGCTGGTCAACGCGCACGACCCGGACGTCCTGGTGATCGGCGGGCTCGGACCGGCGATGCGCGCGGCCGCCCCGGACGCGTTCGGGGTCGCCTACGGCGCCGGGCTGATGTCGATGCACCGGGAGCCGGGGGTGCCGGTGCGCGACGCCGTGCACGGTCCCGACGCGCCGCTGGTCGGCGCCGCTGCCGTCGCGCTGGACGGGGCGACGTCGGCGGCCGGTCTGGCGACGTTCGACGAATCACGACAGTCGGTGTCGTGATTCGGGTGGACGCTCCCTCCATGAGCAACCCCATCGACCTCCCGGCCACACCCCCGTTCGACTTCGCCAAGGGCCTCGGTTTCGTCTGCGCGTTCCCGGCCACGCGCGGCGAGCAGGACGTCGACGACGGCGTGCTGCGCGACGCCGTCCGCGCGGCAGGGCGGACGGTCGGGCTCCGCATCCGCGCGTCCGGCGACGGCCTGCGGGTCGAACCGTCGACGGAGGACCCCGTGGCCCGCAAGGAGATCGCTGGCCGCATCCGCGAGCGGTTCGGTCTCGACGACGATCTCGTCCCGCTCTACGACCGCGCGGCGACCGACCCGCCGTTCGCCGCCGTCGTCGAGCGCCTGCACGGCTACCACCAGGTGCGGTTCGGCTCCCCGCTGGAGCTGCTCTGCTGGGCCGTGCTGTGCCAGCGCACCCCGATGCCGGTCGCGCGCCGGGCCAAGGCCGCGCTCGTCGCGGCGTGCGGCAACGAGGTCGAGGTCGACGGCGTGGTCCTGCGCGCGTTCCCGGACCTGGAACAGCTGCTCGGGTTCACCGAGGCGGAGCTCGTCGAGCTGGTCGGCAACGAGCGGAAGGGCCGGTTCCTCGCCGGTGCGCTGCGCGGCTGGGCCGAGCTCGACGAGGACTTCCTGCGCCACGGCGACCAGGACGCCGTCGACACCGCGCTGCGCGGGCTGCCCGGCATCGGCCCGTGGTCGTCGATGTTCCTGATGATCCGCGGGCTCGGCCGGACCGAGCGGGCCGAGCCCGACCGGGAGGCGCTGGCCGCGGCGACCCGGGTGTACGGCTACCCGGTGCGCGCCACCGAGTTCACCCGGCTGGCCGAGCACTACGGCGACCAGCGGGGCTACTGGATGCACTACCTGCGGGTGGGGTGACGCCCGGTTACCGGGCCACCCCCGCTTAGGATCCACGGCGACGACCACAGGGGGATCGCCGTGTCAGCTGCCGAGCCGGGGACGGTGCTGTTCGACCGCTACCGGGTCGTGCGCCGGATCGCCGCCGGGGGCATGGGGACCGTGTTCGAGGCCCGCGACCTGGTGCTCGACCAGCCCGTCGCGCTGAAGCGGGTCAGCTACGCCGCGTTGCCCGACGAGCTGGCCGCCGAGACCCGCGAGCGCACGCTGCGCGAGGCCCGCAACGCCGCCCAGATGCGCGGCGTCGCGTACGTCGTCGCGATCTACGACGTCCAGGTCTCCGACGACGACGTGTGGCTCGTCCTGGAGTACCTCCCGTCGCGCAGCCTGGCCGAGCTGACGGCGGGCCGCACGGCACTGGACGTCCGGACCGTGGCCGCGGTCGGCGCGACCGTGGCCCGCGGGCTCGCCGCGGCGCACGCGCGCGGGATCACCCACCGCGACGTCAAGCCCGGCAACATCCTGATCGCCAGCGATGGCGGCGAGGCGAAGCTCACCGACTTCGGCATCTCGCACGCCGAGGGCGAGTCCACGCTGACCGCGACCGGGCAGGTCTCCGGCACCCCCGCCTACATGGCGCGCGAGGTCGCGCGCGGTGAGGACGCGACGCCCGCGTCCGACGTGTTCTCGCTGGGAGCGACGCTGTACGCCGCGGTCGAGGGCATCGGCCCGTTCGGGGTTCAGTCGAACCCCCGCGCGATGGTCTACCGGGTGGCGAACGACCCGGTCCGCCCTCCGGAGCAGGCCGGCCCGCTCGTCCCGGTGCTGATGGCGATGATGGCCGACGAGCCGGTGCGGCGGCCGGACGCGGGCACCGTCGCCGGATGGCTGGAGTCGGTCGCGTCCCAGGTGGACGGTGGGCCCGCGGCGGTGCCGCCCGCCGGGTGGACGCCGCCCGCAGGGCCGTCACGCTCGCCGGGGCCGCACACGCCCGGATCGCGCGGCCCCGGCTCTCCGGCCCGCGGGACGCCCGGCCACCCCGCCGGACCGGCCGGATCGCGGGGAGGCGGTCCTGCTCCACAGGGCCCGCCGTCCGGCCGCCAGCCGCGCGCGTCCGCCGGCGGACCCGTCGCAGGGGGCCCGCCCGGCCTCGGCCCCTCCGGTTCCGGCTCGTCCGGACCGGGTCACGGTCCCGGCACGTCGGGTCCCGGCGGTGCCGGGCCGTCGGGCTCCGGGTCGCCGCACGGACAGGTCCCCGCCGCCGCGGCGGGCGTCGCCCCGCAGGACGCGTCGGTGGCGGCGGCAGAACGGCCGTCCGCGGTCGAGCAGGACCGGCCGGACCGCGCTCCGGATCCCGTCGCGCCACCCGGCCGGAACCGGCGAGCGGTCCTGGCCGTCGTGCTGGTCGTCGCGGCACTGCTCACGGTGGCCGCCGTCGTCGGGATACGCGCGCTGACCGGGGGCGAGGACGGGGCGCCGGTCGCGGAGTCGCCGCGGGCGATCTCCGGGGACCCGCGGACGGCCGAGCCCTGCACGCTGCTCGACCTGCCCGCGCTCGGCCGGTTCGGCGCGGTGGCGCCGTCGGCCGGGGTGTCGCCGTCCGGGTGCCGCGCCGACGTCACGGCGTCGGACGGGAAGCCCGCACAGGTCACCGCGTCCTACAGCCGTGGGGTCCCCGCCGACGGCGGTTCGGAGCAGATCGGCGACCTCACCGTCCAGCGTGGCCGGACCGACGCCGCGAGCGGGGCCGACGCGCGCCTGTGCCAGCACACGATCGGTCTGCCGGACGGCAACCAGGTGCTGCTGCGCGCCTACTCGTTCACCGCGGGGATCGCGCCCTGCGACCTCGCCGACCAGGCGCTCGACTCGGCCGTCGCGGCGCTGCAGCGCGACGGGGTGCGCTACGACCCGAACCGCAACGCGGGCTTCTCGCTGGCCACCGCGGACGCCTGCCGGACGCTGGACGCCGCCGTGCTCGCGCGTGCCGGCATCGGCGCGGCCCCGTTCCCCGGCTACGCGTCCTGGTCCTGCTCGTGGGGTACCGCCGACAGCTACGCCTCGGTCTCGTTCGGCGGAACGACCCGGCGCACCGGCATCGCGGGCGAGGACGGCCCTCCGATCGCCGACCACAAGACCTACGTCGAGGCCGACCAGGCGTCGTGCTCGGTGACCGTCGCGCACCGGGAGGGCCCCGGTCCGGACGACCGGCTCGAGACCGTCACGACGACCGTGCAGATCGCGGGTGCGCAGAGGGAACGCACCTGCGGTGCCGCCACCGATCTCGCGACGACGGCGGAGTCGCGCCTTCCGACGACGTGACCATTTCGTGACAGAGCGCGACGGATTCCTCCGAACGGACCGTTTCGGGCCCGTCGTCAGGGGTACTTCGGGAACACCTCGCTACGGAAGGACCCCCGAAATGATCATCCTCGGATTGATCCTGCTCCTGATCGGCTATTTCACCAGCCTGTCGATCCTCTACTACATCGGCGGCATCCTGCTGATCATCGGAGTGGTGTTCCTGATCCTGGGCAACGTCGGTCGCCCGGTCGGTGGACGAAAAGTCTGGTTCTGACGCCCGATCCGCCTCAGCGACCCCGGTCCGGCACACCGAGCATCTCGCGCGTGCGGACCGGGGTCGCCGGCTGTCGGCCCAGCTGTTCCAGCAGGTCCAGCGCACCGCGCGTGAGCTGGGTGTTCGTCGGCGTGTCCGGTCCGGCGTAGTCCTCGAGGCCCACCCGCAGGTGCCCCCCGCGCCGGATCGCCACCTCCGCGATCCCGGACGCGACGACGTCGCCGCCGAGTACCGCGACCGACCACGGCAGCCCGGACGGTTCCAGCAATTCCAGGTAGGCCTCGAGCGCGGCCGGGGTCGGCCGTAGACCGAACTGGAGATCGTCCGCGAAATAGAGTTTCACGATCGCGCCCGCAGGTACGCGGCCGTGCCGATGTAATGTGAGAGCCGTCCGCAAAAAGCCCGGCTCGAAGATCGAGATACTCGGGCCCGCACCGAGTTCCGCGGAACGCGCGAACATGTATTCGGTGTCGGCGATGCTGTTCTGGTACGGCTCGGCCGCCGCGGCGTCCGGTGTGGACCCGTCGGCCGTCAGTCCGATGTTGACCGAGCCGGGGTCGACGAGACTCAGCCCGCCCATCCCGCGTCGTGCCAGCTCCTCCACGTGCGCCCACCGGCGCTGCACCGGGATGTCCCGGGCGCCCGCCGCCATCGTCGGGTAGAGCAGCGCGTCCGGGTGACGCTCCAGTACCGGCTCCCACGCCTGCAGGTACGGCTCGACGGCGTGCACGCCGTCGGTGGTGAACATCGGTTCGTCGTTGTGGTTGTGCACGATGGACGCGCCCATCTCGATCACCGCGCACATCTCGTCGGCGATCTCGGCGGGGGCGCGGGGGACGTGCGGGTTCGTCGCGCGGGTGGTGGCGCCGTTGACCGCCACCTCGAGGATCACCGGGTCGCTCATCCGGCCAGCGTGCCCGGACGCCGTTCCCGGTGCGACCGCTGTGCCAGCATCGTCACCGTGGACACGGCGTACCGGTCGGCGACGGAGCTGGCGGAAGCCCTGCGTGCGAGGGAGATCGGCAGCCGTGAGCTGACCGAGCTCTACCTGGCGCGGATCGGGTCCAGCGTGCTGAACGCCGTCGTGACCGTCGACGCCCAGGGGGCTCTGGAGCAGGCAGCGGCCCGCGACGCCGAGCCGGTCCGCGGTCCGCTGCACGGGCTGCCGATGACGGTCAAGGACGCGCTGGCCGTCGCCGGGATGCGCTCGACCGGCGGGGCCGAGGAGCTGGCCGATCACGTGCCGGGCACCGACGCCCCGGTCGTCGCGGCGCTGCGCGAAGCGGGTGCGGTGATCGTCGGGAAGACGAACGTGCCGCGCTGGTCGACCGACCTGCAGACGTCGAACACGGTGTTCGGGACGACCCGCAACCCGTGGGACCCGGAGCGGACGCCGGGCGGGTCCTCCGGTGGTGCGGCCGCGGCCGTCGCGGCCGGTCTGACATCCGTCGAGGTCGGGACCGACCTCGGCGGCTCGATCCGCATCCCGTCGCACTTCTGCGGGGTGTTCGGGCTCAAGCCGAGCTACGGGCTCGTCCCGTCGCTGGGCTACCTGGACCACGTCGGTGGCGGTGCGACGGCGGCCGACGTGAACGTCGTCGGGCCGATCGCGCGGTCCGCGCAGGACCTGGACCTGCTGCTGGGCGTTCTGGCCGGGCCCTCCCCGCGACACCGCCCGGCGTGGCGGGTGTCCCTTCCCGCGCCGGACGCCACCCGGCTCGACGGGCTCCGGGTCGCGTTCTGGGGTGATCTGCCCGGGCTGCCTGTGGATCCGGAGTACGGCATGGTGCTGCGCCGGGTCGCGGACGTGCTCTCCGACGCGGGCGCCCTGCTCACGACACCCGCGCCGCCCGTCGACGTCGGGGGTCAGATCGAGCTCTACCACCGGCTGCTCGACGCGGCCGTGTCCCCGGCGCTCGGCGAGGGGCACGCGGAGGCGATCGCCGGAGGGCACCGCGACTGGCTGCGCAGCCAGTCGTCGCGGGCCGGGACGATCGACGCGTGGACCCGGTGGTTCGACGGG
Organism: Pseudonocardia endophytica; assembly: GCF_004339565.1. Taxonomy (GTDB): domain Bacteria; phylum Actinomycetota; class Actinomycetes; order Mycobacteriales; family Pseudonocardiaceae; genus Pseudonocardia; species Pseudonocardia endophytica. The sequence goes on along the minus strand of NZ_SMFZ01000001.1, from coordinate 2,224,552 downwards.
TTCGACGTGCTGCTCTGCCCGGTCACGTTCACCACGGCGTTCGGCCACGACGACACCGGCTCGTTCGCGACGCGGCGGCTCGGCGAGCGCTACCACCGCGAGCTCGTCGACTGGCCCGGCCTGATCGGGGTGGTGGAGCTGCCGTCGGCCGTGGCGCCGGTCGGGACGGTCGCGTCCGGGATGCCCGCCGGGGTGCAGGTCGTTGCCCCGTTCCTGCAGGACCGGCGGGCTGTCGCCGTCGCCGGACTGGTCGCCGAGGCGTGCGGCGGCGGGTACCGGGTCCCGCCCCACTCCTAGACGAGCAGGGGCCGGGCGTGGACGGCCGAGCGGCAGCGGCCGCCGCACGCGCGGTGGCAGCGGCCCCGCGACATCCCGGCCGTACCGGGCGCGAGCGCCGGTGCGGGATGACCGAGCACGGCACCGGCGACCGAGACCATCGGGACGGCGACGGCCATCGCCCGCCGCACCGTGGAACGGGCTCCGGCGGTGCTGCGGCGCGACGACGCGGTGCTCATGGGCGACGAGCCTCGTCGCCCGTGGCCGCGGGCGGTTCCGTGAACCTACGCAGGGCCCCGCGGGGGACTACGCAGGTTCCGGCGAGCGCGTGCCCAGCCCGTCGACGATCAGGTCCAGCAGGCGGCCCGCCTGCTCGCGGCCGTCCGGGTCGGCGACGGCCATGCACACGCCGCTCATCCCGACGAGCACGTCGGTCGCGGCGACGTCGGCGCGCAGCGTCCCGGCCTCGACGCCGGCCTCGAGCAGCGTCTCGACGGCGGCCAGCATCCGCTCGCGGCTGTGCGCGAACGGGTTCGTGCCGCACGCGGCGAGCGCGTGCAGGGCGTCCTTGAGGTGCCGCTTCGTGATCATGTAGTTGACGAAGCGGTCCATCCAGGCACGTAGGGCCTCGTCCGGCGGGAGCATCGCGAGCAGCTCGGCCGCGGCGTCGCACAGCCGGTCCAGCTCGTTGCGGTACACGGCCTCGACCAGCGCGTCCCGGTTCGGGAAATGCCGGTAGAGCGTGCCGATCCCGACGCCCGCGGCCTTGGCGATGCCGTCCAGCGTCGCCTCCGGCCCGTCGACGGCGAACGCCCGGACCGCGGCGTCGAGCAGCAGCTCGCGGTTGCGAGCGGCGTCGGCGCGCATGCCCCGTCGCGTGCCGGCTGTCATCCCGAGCTCCCTTCGTCGGAATCAGGATACGACTTGCGATTCGGAGGGTACTCCGGATAGTGTCTTCCTCATAGCGGAGGAGCCTCCGATTTTATCCCCGGGCCCGATCCCCGGACCCCCAGCAAGACGGGAGCCGCCCCATGACTGCGTCGATCTCGCTCCGGCACACTCCCTTCGACTCCGAGTCCACCGCCGCCGACGTCCTGCGCGGCGTCGACCTGACCAACCGTCGCGCCATCGTCACCGGCGCGACCTCCGGCATCGGCCTGGAGACCGCACGCGCGCTGGCCGCCGCCGGCGCCGAGGTCACGCTCGCCGTCCGTGACATTGACGCGGGCGAGGCCGCCCGCGCCGGCATCGCCGAGTCCACCGGCAACGACCGCGTCCGCGTCGGCGAGGTCGATCTGGCCGATCTCACGTCCGTGGCCCGCTTCGTGCGGCTCTGGGACGGGCCGCTGCACATGCTCGTCCTGAACGCCGGCGTGATGTCCACACCGGAGCTGCGCACGAAGATGGGCTGGGAGCTGCAGTTCGCGACGAACCACATGGGCCACTTCGCGCTGGCCACCGGCCTGCACTGGGCACTGACCGCTGTGGACGGTGCCCGCGTCGTGTCGGTCAGCTCGGACGCGCACCGCCACGGCCCGCTGGACTTCGACGACATGCACTTCCTGACCCGGCCCTACGACCGGTCGTCCGCCTACGCCCAGTCCAAGACGGCGAACGTGCTGTTCGCGGTCGAGGCGGCGCGGCGCTGGGCGGACGACGGCATCGCGGTCAACGCCGTCAACCCGGGCGCGATCCGGACGGCGCTGCTGCGGCACGTCGACCTCGAGGCCGTGGACCGCTACCGCGAGCGGACCGGGGCACCGGAGTGGAAGACGCCGGAGCAGGGTGCCGCCACGTCGGTGCTGATGGCCGCGTCGCCATGGGTCTCCGGGGTCACCGGCCGCTACTTCGAGGACTGCGGCGAGGCCGCGTGGGCGGGCGACGACGAGGGCTACCGCGGGGTCGCCCCGCATGCGCTCGACTCCGACGACGCGTCGCGTCTCTGGCAGATGTCCGAGTGCCTTCTGCGCGACGAGACCTGGCACCGGGCGGGCTGACAAGGTCGCGCACCGCCGCCCCGCCCACCGCCGGGCCGCCCCGCTGAACGAACGGCACCTTCGAGCAATGACATTGCCCGAACGGCCCGTTCGTTCGGGAGGGTGGGCTGGGTGCGGGGCGGTGTGGCACCCCGTGAAGCGGCGACGGGCCCGGAGCGCCGGGGAGCGGTTCCGGGCCCGTCGTGTCTGCGTCGGTACGTGTCTCAGCCGGTGCGCAGCCAGACCGTGGTGTCCGCCGGCAGCGAGCCGTTCGCCGTCAGCGGGGCGCTGACCAGCAGGATCTCGGCGTCCTCGGGCAGTGACACCGGTGACGACGACACGTTGACCAGCGCGGTGAACCCCGGCTCGCGGGCGAACGCCAGCGTGCCCTCCGGCGAGTCCTGCCAGGACAGTTCGCCATCGCTCGCGTCGCCGCCGAGTGCCGGGTGCGCCCGCCGGATCGCCAGCGCGTCCCGGTACAGGTGCAGGATCGAGTCCGGGTCGGACTCCATCCGGTCGGCCGCGTGCGCCGCGAACACGTCCGGCTGGGGCAGCCAGGCCGGTGCAGCGAGAGCAGCGCCGGCGGAACGAGAACGGGCGGAGAAGCCGAACGACGGCTCGTCGGCGGCCCACGGCAGGGGCACGCGGCACCCGTCGCGCCCGCGGCGGGTGTGACCGGACCGCTCCCACGTCGGGTCGTCGAGCAGCTCCTCCGGGATGTCCTCGACCTCGGGCAGTCCGAACTCCTCGCCCTGGTAGAGGTACGCCGTCCCGGGCAGCGCGAGCATCAGCAGCGTCGCCGCGCGGGCTCGCCTGATCCCCGTGTCGAGGTCGGCCGGGAGATCGATGATGTCGTCCACCGTGTACCCGCGGCCGGTCTCGGGCTTGCGGGCCAGCCGCGACACGTGCCGGGCGACGTCGTGGTTGGACAGCACCCACGTCGCGGGCGCACCGACCGCCGCGTTCTCGGCGAGCGCCTCGGAGATGTTGTCCCGCAGGTCCGGAGCGAGCCATGCGGCGCGCAGGAAGTTGAAGCTGAACGCCGTCTGCAGCTCGTCGGGCCGCAGGTAGCGGGCCAGCCGCTCGGCGTCCGGTACCCACGCCTCGGCCACGAACACGCGCGGCGGGTGGTAGGAGTCGGCGATCGCGCGCCAGGAGCGGAACACGTCGTGCACGCCGTCGCGGTCCAGGTACGGGTGGTTGCCGTCCTGCTCGTCGTTCACGCCCTCGACCAGGTCCGGCAGGCCCGGCTCCTTGATCATCGAGTTCGCGACGTCGACCCGGAAGCCGTCGACACCCCGGTCGAACCAGAACCGCAGCGTGGTCTCGAAGTCCTCGCGGATCTCCTGGGCGTCCCAGTTCACGTCCGGCTGCCGGACGTCGAACAGGTGCAGGTACCACTGGCCGTCGTCGACACGCGTCCACGCCGGACCGCCGAACATCGACTCCCAGTTGTTCGGGGGCTCCTCGCCGTTGGGTCCGCGGCCGTCGCGGAAGATGTAGCGCTCCCGCTCCGGCGACCCAGGGGCGGCGGCCAGCGCCGCCCGGAACCAGGCGTGCTCGTCGGAGTGGTGGTTCGGGACGATGTCCAGCAGCACCCTGATGCCGCGATCGTGGGCCTCGCGCAGCAGCGCCTCCGCCTCGGCGGTGTCCCCGAACGATGGATTGATCGCGCGGTAGTCGGCGACGTCGTAACCGCCGTCGGCCAGCGGCGACGGGTACCACGGGTTGATCCAGATCGCGTCGACGCCCAGGCGCGCCAGATGGTCCAGCTTGCTGCGCAGGCCGGCGACGTCTCCGGTGCCGTCGCCGTTCCCGTCGGCGAAGCTGCGGATGTAGACCTGGTAGACGACGGCGTCGCGCCACCAGTCGAGGTCGTTCGCGGTCGCGGTCATGCCCCTCCCCACACGGCGTTTCAGGCTGTTTCAGAGTGTTTCACAGTGTTGCGTAGGCTGTCGACGGCGCGGCAGGATGGGATTCGTGACGGAACACGAGCGGGTCGGGGTGCGCGACGTGGCGCGCCTGGCCGGCGTGTCCGCGGCGACCGTCTCGCGCTCGCTGCGCGGCTCGACGACCGTCTCCGCCGCGACCAGGGAGCGGGTGCTGCGCGCGGCGTCCGAACTGGACTACGTGCCGCCCGCACCGGTACCGGCACCCGGCGCGACGATGACGGTCGCCGTGCTCGCCCGGTTCCCGACGGCGTGGTTCTTCGCCGAGGCGATCCGCGGCGTGGCGCAGGTGCTGTCCGCGGCGGGGTACAGCCCTCTGCTGCACGACCTCGGTGACCCGTCCGGCCGCGCGCAGTTCTTCGCCACCCTCCCGGTCCGCGGGCGGGTGGACGGACTGATCGTCGTCGCCTCCGCGTTCGACGACGACGAGCGGGCCGCGCTCGACTCGCTCGACCTGCCGATGACCGTCGTCGGTGGCGAGCTGCCGGGACGCGCCCACGTCGGCGTCGACGACCGGGCGGGCGCCCGCGCGGCCGCCCGACACCTCGTCGGGCTCGGGCACCGGTACATCGGCCTGCTGTCGTTCGACCCGGACGAGGCGTGCGGACGGGAGACGACGCGCCTGCGCCGGCTCGGGTTCACCGACGCGCTCGCCGAGGCCGGCCTGCCCGTCCGTCCCGAGTGGACCCTCGCAGAGGGCGCGGACGTCGCCGCGGGTGCCCGTGCGGCCGAGCGGCTGCTGTCCGGCGCGCGGCTGCCGTCCGCCGTGTTCGCGATGTCCGACGAGGCCGCGCTCGGCATGATCGGCACGCTGCGACGGGCGGGCGTCGCCGTGCCGGGGCGGATGTCGGTGATCGGGTTCGACGACCACGAGATGGCCGCGGTCTCCGACCTCACGACGATCGCCCAGCCCGTCCGCCAGCAGGGCGAGATCGCGGCGCGGGCGTTGCTGGAGACGCTGTCCGGTGGCGTGCCGGACGACGTCGAGCTGCCGACGCGGCTGGTCGTACGGGGGACGACGGCGCCGCCGTAGCGCGTCGTCGGGCTCGCCGGGGGACGGAGAAGGACGTCACGGGACGGACGGGCGCAGCCCCGGCCCGGCGGCCCGCTCCTACGACGCGAGCATCTCCGCGATCACGGCGTCGACGGCGGCCTGGTCGGCCTCGCGCAGGGCGAACATGCCGAAATGGCCCATCGGCGTCTCGATCGGGCGCCGCCGGCCGTTCGGGATGTGCGCGCAGTCCGCGTCGTGGTCCTCCGGCGGGAAGAACAGGTCCTCGGAGAACGAGCTCACGAAGAACGTCGCGGTGATCTTCCCGAGCGCTGCCGCGACGTCGCCGCCCGCGTGGTGGCCGATGTCGCCGCCGCGCCACTTCGCGGCCTGCGCGAGCAGGTTGTTCGGGTCCATCGGCGCGAAGTAGGCGCGCAGGAAGCCCTGCCGGAAGTCGTCGGAGGAGACGAAACCGAGATCGCGCCACAGCTCGTCGCGCCAGAACGCGGCGGACAGCCCCATCAGCGAGAACGCGACGGCGTGCCGCTTCAGGGCCAGCGTCAGGTCGTCACCGTCGGCGTAGAAGCCGCCCCTGAACGCCGGGTCGGAGATCATCAGCTCGGTGTGCGTGTCGATGAAGATCTGGTTGTGCACCGGCGTTCGCGCGTTGCCGGCGAACACGGCGGCGCGCGGCACCATGTCCGGGAAGCGGACGGCCCACTCGTAGGTCTGCTGGGCGCCCATCGACCAGCCGAGCACGGCGTGGAGCCGGGAGATCCCGAAGTGCTCCGTGACGAGGCGGTGCTGGGCGATCACGTCGTCGGCGATCGCGAGCGGCGGGAACTGGCCGCGGTCGAACGGGGGCGGCGTGTTCGACGGGCTGGACGAGAACCCGCCGCCGAACTGGCCCGGGAAGATCACGAAGTACTTCGACGGGTCCAGCGGACGGCCCTCACCGACGTACATCTCCATCGATGCGCTGGTGCCGGAGTACATGTGCGGGAACAGCACGGCGTTGTCCTTCGCCGCGTTGAGCGTGCCCTGCGTCTTGTAGGCCAGCTTCGCGTCCGGCAGCGTGTAGCCGCTGCGCAGCGGGAATCCCCCGAGCTCGAGGTACTCGTGGTGGCCGTGGACCTCGTCGGTGTAGTACGCGTTCATCGAACTCCCTCGTCCGGCTGCGCCCGCGGCGCGATCATGGCAACACCGTGCCCCGCACCGCTACCGGGCGTTCGGGTCTGCCTTCCGGTCGGCCAGGTGGTGCAGGAGCCCCATGACCTCGTGCAGGGTCGTTTCGACGACGTGCAGGCGGGCCAGTTCGTGATCTCCCTGTCCGACGTCCGCGCGGGTCGGCCCGGTCGCGTCCGTACCGTCCACGTCGGCCGTGCCTGCCCCGGACGCGGTGTCGGCTCCTGATGTGGCGTCGGCTCCGGCGGAGGTGCCGCGCGCCCTGCGGCGGGGCAGGTCGGTGGGAGTCTCGACGTGGAGACGACCGCCCGTTCTCGATCCGGTCGGCGCGGCGGTCGAGCCGTTCCCCGACCCGTCCGGGTGCCGGGCCGGAAGGGGATCGACGGCGTCCGGGACCGACGGAGCGGTCGCGCCGGGACGTTCGAGCTGCTCCAGCCGCTCCAGCGTCGCCCGCAACGTGGCCTCTGCGCTGTCCGCGCGGACCGTCTCGTTCCGCCCGTGCGCGACGAGCCCGGCCACCCACGTGGCCCACGCGTCCACTTCGGACTTCCGGTAGCCCCACGGCGCCGTGCCGAACGTCGGCGGCGTCGTGTCCGGCACCTCGCCTGCTGTCGTACCGGCGCCGCCGAGCAGCCGGAACCGACCGGACGCCCCGCCACCCGTCCGGGCGCCGGTGTCACGGGTCTCGCCCCACTGCGCGGCCACCATGTGTGCAAGTGAACTAGGCCGATCCGGGTGCTCGCGACCGCACATGGCGGAACGTGATCGCTCGATCGGCGAATGGTGACTACGGACCGGTGACCAGCAACGATCATGGCTCGGCTCGGAGGTCAACGCGGCGTCCGCGTCGGTGAACGGTCCGTGATCGTCGGAGGGTCGTGCTTTCCTGGTAGGAGGGAGGTGGGCATGGTCCGGATCGGAGGGCACTGGCGGTCGACGGGCTGGGTGCGGGCGCACATCCGGCATCCGCACCGACCGGGGGCCGACCAGGTCGTGCTGTTCTCCCTCGACCGACACGTGCGCCTCGACCCGCGCGACTGGTGGCCGGAGGGCGTGGCCCCGCAGAGCCGGTTGTCGGACCGTCCCCGCCTGCCGGGCGTGACCCTCCCGTCCCCGCGCCGCCCGGACGACGCCCCGGCAGGGTAGGTCGCCCGGCCGGCCCGCCGACTCCCGACGGCGTCGACCGCCAGAACCCGCCGAGGCGACCGGAACGTCACGCTCGATCCGAGCAGGGGATCGGTCGGCACGTCGTGGCGGTTCGCGCCGCCGTGACGTCACTCTCGATCGGGGCGTGATCGGATCGGGCGGGTCGCCGAGTCGGTGGACGTCGGGTGGGGTCAGCGAGACGCCGGGGCCGTGTCCGCGGGGGCGGGGGTGGCGGGCGAGCCCGTCGCCGGCGCCAGGTCGTCCGGGCTCAGCTGCACGCGCCGCAGGAGTTGGGCGTTCGCGGCGACGACGATCGTGGACAGGCTCATCAGCACGGCGCCGACGGCCATCGGGAGGACGAAGCCGATCGGGGCCAGGATCCCGGCGGCGAGCGGGACGGCGGCCAGGTTGTAGCCGGCGGCCCACCAGAGGTTCTGGCGCATCTTCCGGTACCCGGCGCGGGACAGCTCGATCACCGACAGCACGGCTCGCGGGTCGTCCGAGGCGAGCACGACGCCCGCCGAGGAGATCGCCACGTCGGTGCCCGCTCCGATCGCGATGCCGACGTCGGCGCGGGCCAGCGCGGGCGCGTCGTTCACGCCGTCGCCGACCATCGCGACGGTCGCGCCGCGCTCCTGCAGGCGACGGACGGCGTCGTCCTTGTCGGCGGGCAGGACCTCGGCGAACACCTCGTCCACGCCGACCCCGCCGGCGACGGCCTCGGCGACCGGGCGGGCGTCGCCGGTGAGCATCACGGCCCGGACGCCCCTGGCGTGCAGCGCGTCGACGGCGGCGCGCGACTCCGGGCGCACGGCGTCGGCCAGCGCGAGTGCACCGACCACCTCGCCGCCGCGTCCGCTGCCCGCCCCGCCGGCGGCCCGCCCGGTGACGACGTAGAGCACGGTGGACCCGTCCGCGCTCCAGCGGTCCGCGTCGGTGGCGATCGCGGGCGGGACCGTCGCGCCCAGCTCGCGCAGGAGTGCAGGGCCACCGACGGCGACCGGTCGGTCGTCGACCATGGCCTGAACGCCACGCCCGGTGAGCGAGCGGAACCCGGTCGCGGTCGGAACCTCCACATCGGACGCCGCTGCGACGACGGCGCGCGCCAGCGGGTGCTCGCTGTCCCCCTCGACGGCGGCGGCCAGCGCGAGCGTGTCCGGCGCACCGGCGGTCCCGACGACGGCGGGGGACCCGGTGGTCAGCGTGCCGGTCTTGTCGAACAGCACGGTGTCCACGGTGCGCATGCGTTCCAGCGCCAGACGGTCGGTGACGAGGATGCCGGTGCGGGCGGCGCGGGCCGTCGAGATCGCGATGACCAGGGGGATGGCCAGGCCGAGCGCGTGCGGGCAGGCGATCACGAGCACCGTGACCGTCCGTTCCACGGCGTTGACCAGGTCGCCGAGCAGGGCCCACACGACGAACGTCACCGCACCGACGCCCGTCGCGAACCAGAACAGCAGTGCAGCGGCCCGGTCGGCGAGCGCCTGCGCGCGGGACCGCGACTCCTGCGCCTGCTCGACGAGCCTCCGGATCCCGGCCAGTGCGGTGCCCTCGCCGACGGCCGTGACACGCACGCGCAGCGCGGAGTCGGTGGCCACCGTGCCGGCGACGACCCGGTCGCCGACCGTGCGCCCGACCGGACGGGACTCGCCGGTGATCATCGACTCGTCGACCTCGGCGGACCCGTCGACGACGGTGCCGTCCGCCGGGACGCGCGCGCCGGACCGGACGAGAACCAGGTCCTCCTCGGCCAGCTCGGCGAGCGGGACGGTCGCGACGTCGCCGGAGGGCGAGATCCGGTCGGCCGTGTCCGGCAGCAGCCGGGCCAGCGCGTCGAGCGCGCCGGACGCCTGGCCGAGCGCGCGCATCTCCAGCCAGTGCCCGAGCAGCATGATCACGACGAGGAGCGCGAGCTCCCACCAGAAGTCCAGCGACGGACCGGCGATGCCGAGGGAGGACAGCGCGCCCGCCACGAACGCGACCGTGATCGCGAGCCCGATCAGCAGCATCATCCCGGGCCGCCGCGCGCGCACCTCGGAGACCGCGCCGGTCAGGAACGGCCGGCCGCCCCAGGCGAACACGACCGTCCCGAGCACCGGCGGGATCCACGTGGACCAGGACGGCGGCATGTACCCGAGCAGGTGCCCGACCATCGGGGAGAACACGACGACCGGGACGGACAGCGCGAGCGTCCACCAGAAGCGGTCCCGGAACTGCGCGGCGTGGTCGCCGTGGCCCGCGTGGTCCCCGTGCCCGGAGTGCTCGTCACGTGCTGCCGTCATGGGGTCCTCCGTCGTCGTGCCGGAACGTACTCCGGCGCCAACCGGTATACCCCCCTAGGGTATTCCGGGTGACCGTTGGACGGAGAGGTCCTGGGTGCCGAGGACCCGCAGGAACGCGAGGGACTCGGCGTCCGGGCTGCCCGGCGTCGCGGAGTAGACGAGCAGGATCTGGTCGTCGGCGAACACGTGCAGCGCGTCGCAGTCCAGCGTGATCTGCCCGAGCTCCGGGTGCGCGAACGTCTTGCGGTCGTCGTGGTGGTCGACGAGCTCGCGCTCCTCCCAGAACCCGGCGAACTCCGCGCTGCCCGCGCACAGGTCGTCGACCAACCGGCCGAGCTCGGCGTCGTCCGGGTAACGGGCGGTGGCCGACCGCAGGTCCGCGACCATCGCCCGGCCCAGCCGCAGCCGGTCCTCCTCCGACGACGGGACGTGCCGGGCGGTGCCGTGCAGGAACCGGTCGCGCGCGACGTTGCGGCGCTCGGTCGGCACGGCGGAGAAGTCGCCGAACAGCGCGGCGGCCATCGGGTTCCAGGCCAGTACGTCGGTGCGCGCGTTGATCAGCATCGCGGGCAGGTCGGCGAACCGGTCGATCAGCCGGAGCACGCTGGGCCGGACGGTGCGCGAGATCCGGCCCGGCGCCGGCGGGGCGACGCCCGCCAGGTGGAACAGGTGGTCGCGCTCGGGATCCTCCAACCGCAACGCCCTGGCCAGCGCGGACAGCACGGCGTCCGACGGGTGCGGCCCGCGGCCCTGCTCCAGGCGGGACAGGTAGTCGACGCTCATCCCGGCCAGCTGCGCGACCTCCTCGCGGCGCAGGCCCGGCGTCCGGCGGCGGGTGCCGGCGGGCAGGCCGACGTCACCGGGCCGGACCCGCTCCCGCCACGTCCGCAGCATCGTCCCCAGCTCGGTGCGGTCCATGGCGTCCAGTGTGCGCCGGGATCGCCGTCGCATCCTGGTACCGCGGGTCCCCTGCTGGGCGGTGCCTGGCCGGATCCGGTGCCGAGGGTGACGGTGGGTCCATGGCCGACACGACGATCGCCCTGGTGACCGGGGCGAACAAGGGACTGGGTTTCACGACGGCGCGGCGGCTGGCCGAGCGCGGCCGGCGCCGTCCCGTGGTGAGTCAGAGCGGGAGCCACGCCAGGACGTTGCGGATCCGCGCGTCCCAGTAGCCCCACTCGTGCACGCCCGCGGTGAACGACGACGTGACGTCCAGACCGCGCTCCGCCGCCGCGGCGGCGAAGCGGGTGCTGCCGTCGAGCAGCGGGTCGCCCGCACCGCAGCAGACGTAGAGCGCCGGTGCGGTCGCCGGGTCGACATCGGACAGCAACCCGAACACGTCGAGCGGCTCGGCGCCGTCGAAGATCCGCTCCCAGATCCGCGGGTCCTCGCCGCGGCCGGGTCCGCGGGCCCAGTCCGGGACGTCGAGCGCGCCGGACAGGCTCGCGGCCGCCGCGAAACGGTCCGGTTCGGACAGTGCCCAGCCGAGCGCGCCGTAGCCGCCCATCGACAGGCCGGCGACGAACGTGCGCGCCGGCTCCGTCGTGACCCGGAGGAACCGGTGCACGACGTCCGGCAGCTCCTCGGTGAGGAACGTCCGGTAGTTCCCGCCGTATGCCTCGTCGGTGTAGAAGCTGCGGTGCACCTGGGGCATGACGACGGCCAGGCCGAGCTGCTCGGCGTAGCGCTCGATCGACGTGTTGCGGGACCAGGCCGTGTCGTCGTCGGACAGACCGTGCAGCAGGTAGAGCACCGGAGGCGGGTCGTCACCGGCCGCTCCCTCGACGCCGATCCTCGTCCGCGACGGCTGCGGCAGCAGCACCGTCATCGACGTCGCCAGTCCGAGCGAGTCGGCGACGAAGTCGCACCTCAGGTGGGCCACGGCCCGATCCTCGCAGACCCGGTGGGTCAGAACTGGCCCAGGTAGAACTGTCCGCCCTGGTCGTCGGTGCCGTCGCAGGACGTCGCGTAGCCGGCTGCGGAGGGCTCGGTGCAGGTGCCGCCCGCGGCGCGCGCGGCGTCCCGGGCCGCGTGGATGTCCCGGACGGCGAACATCGGGACGACGGCGGGCTCACCGTCGTGCTGCCCGACCCCGATCATCGTCGGGCGCGGCGAGCCTCCTCCGACCTCGACACTGAAGTTGCCCGGGAAGCGGGCCGGGCTGAACCCCCACCCGAGCACCGAGCCGTAGAACGCGCGGGCCCGGTCGGTGTCCGGGACGTGGATGGCCACGTAGGCCAGCTCGCCGGGGTGGCCCATGTCCGACGGGGCCGCCGACGTGGCGCCGGGCGGCGGCTCGTGCACCGCGAACGCGAGCCCCTGGTCGTCGCGGCAGTCCGCGATCCGCCCGTACGGCTCCTCGGTCGGCTCGCCCGCCGTCCCGCCCGCCGCGCGCACACGCTCGACGGCGGCGTCCACGTCGTCGACGACGGCGGCGAAGAACAGCGTCGGCGACTGGCCGCCGTAGATACCCATGCCGGTGCGCAGGTTCGTGACGCGGTGGCCGCGTCCACCGTGGTCGCTCCGGGTCTCCCAGCCGAGCACGGCGGAGTAGAAGCGGGCCGCGGCGTCGGCGTCGGCGGTCCAGACGGACGTGTAGGACAGGTCGCCGGGTCGCAGGCGGACGGTGCTGTCGGTGGTCGTGGTGTCGGACATGGGTTCCTCCTCGATCGGCAGTGACGGGTCGAGCACCAGGGCTTCGACGCGCTCGCGCAGGCGGGCGGCGAACGCGGGATCGGGCGTGACCGGACGGACCGGCTCGCGCAGCGCGTCCAGCGGGTCGGGCGGGGTGCTCACGGCCGGTCTCCTTCCCGGGAGCAGGGGTAGTCGCGGCGGAACGCCGCTCTGGCGCGGACGAGCAGCGCCTCGGTGGCGTGCACGGTGCGGCCCAGGTGGTCCGCGACGTCCGGCACCGCCATCCCGTCGAGGTAGCGCAGCGTCAGCGCCGCGCGGTGGATCGGCGTCAGCTGCGCGAGCACCTCGTGGGCGAGCAGGACGTCGAGCTCGACGTCCCACGGGTCGTCCGGTTCCGGTTCGCCGACGGCGGTCAGGGCCCGCCGTTCGCGCTCGGCCGCCCGCCAGTGGTCGACGAGCTTGTGTCGGGCGATCCCGATCAGCCAGCCGACCGTCGGCGACGGCGGCGGGTCACCCCGGCACGCCCGCACCGCGGCGAGGAACGAGTCCGCCGTCAGGTCCTCGGCCGTGGCCCGCGAGCCGCAGCGGGCGAGCAGGTAGCCGAAGACCTGCGGGAGTGCCTCGTCGTAGAGCGCGAGCAGGGCGGGACCCGGGTCGGGCCGGACCTGTCCGAGCTGGTTCACGTCCGGTCATCGACCCGGGGACGGGCGTTCCGACGGTCGCCCGGCCGATCTCACCCGGACGGAGGAGCGCACGGCCGGACCCGGCGGGCGGCCCACGTCGCGGCCGGGGCCCCGGGGCCGGGCCCCGTCACGACGCGCCGGCCAGGAAGTCCAGGTAGACGGCGAGCCAGCGGACGTCCGCGTCGACGTGCGGGCCGTGCCCGGAGCCGTCGAACATCTCCGTGCGCACCAGACCGCCCGCCGCGGCGTAACGCTCCAGCACGTCCCGGATCTGCGTGATCATCGGCTGTGGCGGGAACAGGTCGTCACCCGGCCAGCCGGGCACCAGTCCGGCCTGCCCGAGCGTCCCGAACTCCAGCATCGAGCCGTCCGCGACGACCAGGTCGTTCGTCCCGTGCGTCCACAGCACCGGCGGCTTCGGGTCGAGGTCGACGACGTCGTCCCACCGGCAGTACTTTGGCGACAGGGCGTTGAGGATGCCGCGGGTGCCCGGCCCGAAACCGGGCCAGTTCGAGGACTCCGCGCCGTCGCCGGGGTAGCCGTCGTCGCCGATCACGGTCCGCAGAATCTCCGCGACGAGCACGTCCTCGCGGTCGCGCGGGAGCCGGAAGTCCGCCGACCAGTACGTCGTGCGCATGACCGTGCGCGGGGAGAACGGGCTCTCGTCGGAGTCGTCGCCCTCGGCCAGGCGGCGCACGAACTCCGGGTTCGCGCCGCCCGCGCCGGAGCCCGCGAAGTCGTCGAACGCCGGGCGCCCGTCGCGGTGCACGGCGCCGTAGCCGTAGGGGGACACCGGGTCCAGGAACGTCAGCGACGCGGCCCGGTGCGCCGCGGCGTAGCGGACGATCGCCGCTCCGGCGGTGGACCAGCCGACCAGGTGCGGCGGCGCCGAGACGCCGAGCGCACGCAGGAGCGCGTCGATGTCGTCGGCCCAGTCGGACAGGCCACGGGTCGCGTCCAGCGGTGCCGGGTCGCTCTGCCCGAACGAGCGCATGTCCGGCGCGATCACCCGGTAGCGGTCGCCGAAGCGCGTCATCAGGTGCTCGTAGAACCGCCCGGTGGACAGGTTGCCGTGTACGAGCACGACCGGCACGCCGTCGTCGGGCCCCGCCTCGAGCACGTGCATCCGGATCCGGTCGGTGTCCACGTGCGACGCGCGTACGCCGGGCATCAGTTCCACGCCGCGCATCCTGGTGGGACGCAATCCGGATGCACAACCGTCCTGCGCCGACTAGCGTGCCGGTCGTGATCCAGACGCCGCTCTACCTCTGATCCGGGCTCGCCGTCACCCGCTCCGCGGGTGCTCAGCCATGCCCTGATCACGTACGAGCACACTGGAGTCCACAGTGGCGCACTTCCTCATGTCCACGATCGGTGCCCACGGGCACGTCAACCCGAACCTGCCGGTGATGACCGAGCTCGTCGCCCGCGGGCACCGCGTCGGCTACACCTGCCCGGAACGGTTCGCCCCGGTCGTCGCGTCCAGTGGCGCGACCCCGCTCGTCGTAGCCTCCGACGTGCCCGACGAGTCGGCGGGCGAGCAGTGGCCGGACGCCGGCGTCCCGGCGATGCGCATCTTCTCCGACGAGGCACGCGGCGTGTACCCGCAGATCACCGACGCGCTGGCCGGTGACCCGCCGGACGCCGTGCTCTACGACGGCTCCGGCTGGGCCGGGCAGGCGTTCGCCCGGGTGCACGGCCTGCCGAGCCTCGCGCTCTACCCGCACATCGTGGCCTGGGACGGCTACGAGGAGGACATGGCGGGCGCGTGGTCGTTCCTCGACGAACCGGACGGCGTCGCGTGGCGCCGCGAGTTCGACGGGTGGCTCGACGACGTCGGGGCCGGCGTCGACAGCCACGCGTTCCTCAACCACCCGTCGCGCTGCGCCGTACTGATCCCGGAGGCGATGCAGCCGCACGCCGACCGGGTCGACCGGAGCGTCCACACCTTCGTCGGCCCGGTGCTCGACCACCGCCCGCACCAGGAGACCTGGCCCGCGACGGATCGTCCGCTGCTGCTGGTCACGCTCGGCTCGGCCTACACCGACCGGCCGGAGTTCTTCCGCGCCGTCGTCGAGGCGATGCGCGAGCCCGGGTGGGAGGTCGTCGTCGCGATCGGAGCGCACGTCGACCCGGACGCGCTCGGGCCGGTCCCGGAGCACGTCACGATCGAGCGGTGGGTGCCGCAGTTCGCGGTGCTGTCCCGCGCGTCGGCCTTCGTGACGCACGCCGGCATGGGTGGCTGCGGGGAGGGCCTGTTCCACGGCGTGCCGATGATCGCCGTGCCGCAGGCCGTCGACCAGTTCGGGAACGCCGACCAGCTCGTCGCGCTCGGGGTGGGGGAGCGGATGGACACCGCGGCCGTGACGCCGGAGTCGCTGCGCGCGGGCGTCGACCGGATCGCCTCGTCGCCGGACGTCGCCGCGGCCTGCGCCGAGCAGAAGGAGCGGGCCCGCGCGGCCGGTGGCGCGCGGGCGGCGGCCGATCTCGCCGAGGCGTTGCTCCGGTAGGTCCGGTTTCACCGGATTCGCGCCGGGACGCGGTTCGCGATCGCGACCGCGTCCCGGCGTGGTGATTGTGAGAACGCGCCCGCGGATGGCACCGTCTCCGGCGACGATCACCGCGGGCCGGGTCCCGCGTCGGAACGGGGGGCGCGGGTGCGCAGGACGCTGGTCTCGGTACTGACGGCAGGTCTGGTCGGGTTCGGCTCGGTGCTCGCGGCACCCGTCGCGCAGGCCGCCCCGGCCGCCCCCGCGCCACCCCCGCCCGCCCCGATCAGGTGGGGGCCGTGCTCCTCGCCCGCGTTGCAGCAGGCCAAGGCCGAGTGCGGCTTCGTGACCGTGCCGATGGACCACGCGAAGCCCACCGGCCCGACGATCCAGCTCGCCGTCTCGCGCGTGAAGCACACCGTGCCGGACGCGCAGGCCCAGGGCGTCATGCTGGTGAACCCGGGCGGTCCCGGAGGGCCGGGGCTGTCGCTGTCCCGGCTCGGCGCGTCCGTGCCACGCGGCGTCGGCGGCGCCTACGACTGGATCGGCTTCGACCCGCGCGGCGTCGGCGCCAGCAAGCCCGCACTGAGCTGCGACTCGGACTACGGCGGCTACAACCGGCCCGACTACCGCCCGGAGAACGGCGCCGTCGCGGCCTGGCTGCCGAAGGCGAAGGCCTACGCCGACGCGTGCAAGGCCAAGGGCGGCGAGCTGCTCAAGCACCTCCGTACCGAGGACACGGTCCGCGACATGGACCTGATCCGCCAGGCCCTCGGCGCCAAGCAGATCAACTACTACGGCTTCTCCTACGGCACGTTCCTCGGCCAGGTCTACGCGACGATGTTCCCGGACAAGGTCCGGCGGATGGTGCTCGACGGCGTCGTCGACCAGCGGGACTGGTGGTACCAGGCCAACCTGAACCAGGACGTCGCGTTCGAGCACAACATCCAGGCGTTCTTCGACTGGGTCGCCAAGTACGACTCCGTCTACCACCTCGGGAACTCCGGCGACGCCGTCGAGAAGCGCTTCTACGACGAGGCCGCGAAGCTCCGCAAGGCACCGGCGGGCGGCAAGATCGGGTCGTCGGAATGGACCGACATCTTCCTGCGCGCCGGCTACAACGCCGGTGAGTGGACGGCGACCGCGGACGCGTTCGTCGCGGGCGCGATCCGGCAGGACTCGGCGGCGTTGAAGGCCGCCTACGACAACGCCGGGTCGCCCACCGACGACAACAACTACGCCGTCTACCTCGCCACGCAGTGCACGGACGCCCCGTTCCCGACGAGCTGGAACACCTGGCAGCGGGACAACACCCGCACCGACCGGAAGGCGAAGTTCGAGACCTGGGGCAACGCCTGGTACAACGCGCCGTGCCGCGACTGGCCGGTCAAGCCCGGCCCGAAGCCGATCGTGAACGGGTTCCGGGTCGCGGGCGGTCCGCTGCTGATCGCCGAGACGTACGACGGCGCCACGCCGTTCCCCGGCGCGCTGAACGCCCGTCGCCTGTTCCCGAAGTCCTCGCTGATCGAGGGCGTCGGCGGGACGTCGCACTCGTCGTCGCTGTCCGGGGTGGCGTGCACGGACAACGCGATCGCCGACTACCTGTCCACCGGGGCGCTCCCGAAGCGCGTGCCGGGGAACCGGTCGGACAAGCAGTGCGAGCCCCTCCCGCAGCCGGACCCGACGAAGCCCGCCCCGGCCCCGACCGGCGGCGCCTGACCACCCGGAGCCGACCCGCGCGCCGGCACCGCGCCGACCCGCGCCCGGCTCCGCGCCGGCACCGCCCCCGGGGTCCCGAACGAACGGCACCTTCGAGCAGTGACACTGCTCGAAGGTGCCGTTCGTTCCCGTCAGGAGGCCGTGACGGCGCGTGGGGAGGCTGCGACGGCGCGGCGGGAGATCGTGACGGTTCTGTTTCCTCGTCGCTCAGGTCTTGCGTCCCCGGATAGTACGTGCTCGGATTAATAATCCGAGACACGGAGGTGGTCGCGATGGACCAGAACCTGTTCAACGACATCTGCCTGCAGCAGCTGACGCTGTCCGGCGTGCACGAGGGCGAGACCGTCGTCGTGCTGACCCGCGGCGCCGAGCGGACCGAGTACGCCGACGCGTTCCTCTGGGCGATCCAGAAGCTCGGGGCGACCGGCTACCACATGCGGCTGCCGTCCCCGGCGAGCGCGAGCGGAGCCTGGGCGGTCGGCGACTCCGGGCTCGGGAACATCCCGCTCGCCGTCGAGGCGCTGAAGGCCGCGGACATGGTCGTCGACTGCACGTTCCTGCTGTTCAGCCCCGAGCAGTTCGCGATCCAGGACGCCGGGACCCGCATCCTCACCGCCGTCGAGCCGCCGGAGCTGCTCGCCCGGCTGATGCCGACGACCGAGCTGCGCGAGCGCGTCGAGACCGGTGCGGAGCTGCTGGCCAAGGCGTCCTCGATGCGGATCACCAGCCCGCACGGCACGGACGTGACCTACCAGCTCGGCATGTACCCGACGATGAGCGAGTACGGCTACACCGACACCCCCGGTCGGTGGGACCACTGGCCGGCCGCGTTCGTGTTCACCGGCGGCTCCGACGACGGCGTCGACGGGACGATCGTCCTCGCGCCGGGCGACGTGCTCCTGCCGTTCAACACCTACGTCCAGACCCCGGTGGAGATCACCATCGAACAGGGCTTCATCCGGGACATCCGCGGCGGCGCCGGATCCTCCGGCCTGGACGCCGACCTGTTGCGCTCCTACATCGAGAGCTTCGACGACCCGCGCGGCTACGGCATGAGCCACGTCGGCTGGGGTCTCGACGAGCGCGCGCACTGGCACGGCCTGACCCAGTTCGGCGGCGGGATGGGCATGGAGCTGCGCAGCTTCTACGGCAACGTGATGTTCTCGATCGGCCCGAACAACGAGCTCGGCGGCCCGAACGACACCGCATGCCACTTCGACATCCCGATGCGCGGCAACTCGCTCTACCTCGACGACGAGCTGATCGTCGACGCCGGCGCGCTGACCGTGCCCGAGATGAAGCCGGTGTCGCGCCGATGACGCGTGACCATCATGTGGGGATGATCGTCCCGAGCTCGAACCTCACGATGGAGACCGAGCTCCCGCGGATGCTGCGCGCCCGCGAGGAGGTGATCCCGGAGGACCGGTTCGTCTTCCACGCGGCACGCGCCCGGATGCAGCACGTGACCCCCGAGCAGCTGCGGGCGATGAACGCCCAGGCGCAGCGGGCGGCGACGGAGCTCGCCGACGCGCGCCCGGACGTCGTCGCCACCGCCTGCCTGGTCGCGATCATGGCCCAGGGGCCCGGATTCCACTGCACGGCCGAGGACGACATCACCGCGGCGCTGCGGGCCGAGGGCGCGCAGGCGCCGGTCGTGTCCAGCGCCGGGGCGCTGCTGTCCGGCATCGCCGCGCTCGGCGCGCGGCGGGTCGCGATCATCACGCCGTACATGGAGCCGCTGACGAAGGCCGTCGTGGACTACCTCGAGGACGCGGGCGTCGAGGTCGTCGACTCGCTCTCGCTGCAGGTGCCGGACAACCTCGCCGTCGCCCGTCTGGACCCGGCCGACCTGCGCGAGCACCACCGGAAGCTGGACCTCGGAGGTGCCGACGCGCTCGTGCTGAGCGCGTGCGTGCAGATGCCGTCGCTGCCGAGCATCCAGCCCGTCCAGGACGAGATCGGGATCCCGGTGCTGTCCGCGGCCACCGCCACGACCCACCGGCTCCTCACCGAGCTGGGCCTGGAGCCGCGCGTCCCCGGCGCCGGGGCGCTCCTGGCGGGCTGACCCGCACGCGTGTCGTTCGCAGCGATCGAGTGGTGGGTTGTGGCGGGCGCGACCGCCACAACCCACCACTCGATCCGCGACCCCCGGTCGGGTGGCAGGTTGCGGTGGACGGGTGGGAGGAGCGCCACCGCGCCGACGCCGTGACGAGCGTCGTTCGTACCGCGATCGGTACGGACGCCGGACCCGTCGCGGGTCGGTCAGCGGACCAGGGGCTCCAGGGCGTCGCGCAGCAGAGCCATGGCGACCGCCGGGTTGTCCCAGAACACCATGTGTCCGGCGTCCGGGACCGCGACGACGTCGGCGCGCGGGTTCCTGCCGGCGACCTCCGCCGCGCCGTCGGCCGTGACGACGGGGGAGTCCGCGCCGTACAGGACGGTCACCGGGGCCGGGACCGACGGCCACGCCGTGAAGAAGTCCTCGCTCTCGAACCCGGCGTGGGTGGCGCGGATTGCGGCCTCGTCGCACGACGACAGCCACCGCGCCCGCAGCTCCTGCTCGGCTCGCGGCCAGCGCGGCCACGCCTTCGCGACCTCGTCGGCGTCGGTGCCGCGCTGCGCCTCGTGCAGCTGGCCGAGGAACGCCTCCAGCGTCGTCGGGTAGGGACCGCGACCCGGTCCGGACAGCGGGGGGTCGACGAGGAGGGCCCCGCGCAGCGGACGGTAGGTCGCGGCGACCGAGGCGATCCGCGCGCCCATCGAGTGTCCGAACAGGACCGTCTCGCCGCCGAGCCCGAACCCGTCCAGGACGGAGAGCACGTCGTCGGCGTAGTCGTCAAGCGTCCAGGAGTCGCCGGAGTCGGACAGGCCCCGCCCACGGACGTCGAGCACGATCGGACGGCACAGATCGGTCAGCTCGCGCGCGACGAAGGCAAGAGTGACCGCAGGGCTGGTGATGCCGGGGAGTACGAGCACCGGCCTGCCGTCGCCGCCGTAGTCGAGCGCGTGCAGGCGCACGTCGCCGTTGCGGACCCAGCGGGACGTCGCCGGGACGTCGGCGAGATCGGCCAGCGCGTCCTGGCGGACCTGGCGGGCTGTGAGCGTTGTGGTCACGCGAGCTCCTTGAGGTAGCCGACGGCGTCGTCGAGGGAGAGCACGTCGCCGTACTTGGCGTCGATGTCGAACAGGGTGGCCTCGTGCGGACCCGCGGCCCGGTCGCCGACGCACTCGCGCGGTACGAGCACGCCGAAACCGGACTGGACGGCGTCGACCGCGGTGGCCCGGACACACCCGCTTGTGGTGGCGCCGCAGACCAGGACGGTGTCCACACCGGACGCACGCAGCAGGCTGGCCAGCCCGGTGTCGAAGAACGCCGACGCGCCCTTCTTCGTGATCGTGTGGTCGTCGGCGCGGACGTCGAGCCGGGCGTCGAACGCGGCCGCGTCCGAGCCGACCATGAGCCCGCGCATGCCGGGCACCTTCACCAGCCACGGCAGCGTGTCGCGCTCGGCGGGCGTGAACGCGATCGTCGTCCACGCGACCGGCGCCCCGAGCGGGCGCGCGGCCTCGACCAGCGACGACGTCGCCGCGACGACGGCGGACAGGTCGCTGCCGGTCGGGTACGACGGGTCGGTGAACCCGGCCGTCAGGTCCACGACGACGACGGCGGGCCGGGGACCGCGCCGGGTGGCCGCCCCGAACCCGGCGGCGGCGTAGGTGGCGTCGGTCTCGGCTCCGTGCAGGCTCATGCGGTGCTCCCGTCCTGTGTCGACAGCAGCGCGCTCTGCAGCGCCGCGCGGCGCCGCGACGCGCAGTCGTCGATCGCGTCGGTGATGGTCTGGTAGCCGGTGCAGCGGCAGAGGTTCGACGAGACGACCTCGCGGATGTCCTCCCGCGTCGCGTCCGGCTCGTCGGCGAGATAGCCCTCGGCGAGCATGAGGAACCCGGGCGTGCAGAACCCGCACTGCAGGCCGTGGTGGTCGGCGAACGCCCGCTGCAGGTCGGACAGCTCGTCGCCGGGACCGGACAGCGACTCCACGGTGCGGATCGCCGAGTTCTCCACCTGCGCGGCGAACAACAGGCACGCCCTGGCCGGTGCGCCGTCGACCAGGACCGTGCACGCCCCGCAGATCCCGTGCTCGCACCCGACGTGCGTGCCGGTGAGCCCGAGGTCGTGGCGCAGCACGTCGGCCAGCGTGCGACGTGGCGGGATCACGAGCTCGTGGCGCTCGCCGTTCACGGTCAGCTCGACGAGCTGGATGTCGGTCATCATGGGGTGGCCTCCTGAAGCGCGGTGAAGATCGCGGCCCGGGGGATCGGGGTGGAGTCGAGCTCGATCCCGGTGTGGCGCAACGCGTCGTTGACGGCGTTGAGCACGGCGGCCGGGGCGCCAATGGTGCCGCCCTCACCCGCTCCCTTGGCTCCGTCGGCGGTGAACGCGCACGGCGTCTCGAGGTGCTCGATCCGCACGTCCGGGATCTCGGACGCGGTCGGGACCTTGTACTCCATGAAGCTCGGCGCCAGCGGTTGCCCGACCTCGTCGTAGGTGACCTGCTCGAACAGCGCGCCGGCGATGCCCTGCGCGATGCCGCCGCGGGCCTGGCCCTCCACCACCCGCGGGTGGATCGCGACGCCGCAGTCCTCGACGCAGACGTAGCGCAGGATCTCGACGCCGCCGGTGCCGGGGTCCAGCGCGACGACGCAGCCGTGGGTGGCGTTGGAGAACGTGCCGTCGCCGCCGACGTCGAAGCTCGCGGTCGCGGTGAGACCCGGACCGACGTCCTTGGGCAGCAGGTGCGCCCGCAGGTAGGCGACGTCGGCCAGCTCCGCGTACGGGTACGTCCGCTCGCCCGCGCGGACGCCGCCCCGCCCGTCGAGCTCACAGGAGTCGACGTCCACACCGGACAGATGGGCGGCCAGCGCGCGGAGCTGGTCGCCGAGCTTCACCGCGGCGGCGGAGGCGGCCGACCCGCCGATCGTCACCGACCGGGACGCGAACGAGCCCCAGCCGTAGGTGATCCGGTCGGTGTCGCCCTGGACGATCTTGACCTTGTCGTACGGGATCCCGAGCCGGTCCGCGACGATCTGGGCGAACGTCGTCTCGTGGCTCTGCCCGTGCGAGAGCGTCCCGGTGGTGACCGAGACGGTGCCGTCGAGGTCCATCGTGATCTGGGAGAGATCGAACCCGGGGACGACCTGCATCTTCCGCTGGGCGAACGCGCCGGAGCCGTAGCCGGTGCGCTCGGAGAAGCAGGAATAGCCGATCCCGAGCACCCGGCCGTCGTCGAGGGCGTGACCGAGCCAGCCCTCGTCGCGCAGCACCCGCTCGCAGAGGTCCAGCGACTCGAGGTACGAGCCGGGGTCGTAGGTGACGTTGTTGATCCCCCGGTAGGGGAACTCGGTGATCAGGTTGCGGCGCCGGACGTCGAGCGCGTCGAGCCCCAGCTCGCGCGCGGCGCGTTCCATCAGCCGTTCCATCACCATCACGTACTGGGGGCGCGAGACACCGCGGTAGGGCGCTGTCGGGGCCTTGTTCGTGGTGACGGCGCGGCCCCGCACCCGGTAGGCGGGGACCCGGTAGACGCCCGGCATCTCGGCCGAGGCCATCAGCGGCTCGATCCCGGCCGTGAACGGGTAGCAGGAGTAGGCGCCCATGTCGCAGACGATGTCGGCGTCCAGCGCCAGGATCGCGCCGTCGGCGTCGAACGCGGCGCGCGCGACGTAGTGCTGCTCGCGGGCCAGGAAGCTCGCGGTCAGTGCCTCGCGCCGGTCCTCGATCCACTTCACCGGCCTGCGCAGCAGGCGGGCCGCGGCGGCCGCGGCGATCTCCTCGCGCCCGACGACGCACTTCTGCCCGAACCCGCCGCCCATGTCCGGCACGGTGACCCGGACCTGCTTCTCGTCCAGCCCTGCGCACCGGGCCAGCACCGTGCGGACCTGGTGCGGCACCTGGGTGCAGGTGCGGACGAGCAGCTGCTCGTCGCGGTCGTCCCAGTCGGCGACGACGCCGCGGGTCTCCAGCGGCAGCGCGTTCTGCCGTCCGGTGCGCGCCTCGACCGTGATGACGGTGTGCGCCGTGGCGAACACGTCGTCGATGCCTTCGGTGGCGAACAGGCTGACGTCGACGAGCACGTTGCCCGGCGCCTCGTCGTGCACCGGCGGGCCGGCGGCGGCCAGCGCCGCGGCCTCGGTGACGACCGGGTCGAGCGGCTCGTAGTCGACGACGGCGGCCTCGACACCGTCCTCGGCCGCGTACGGGTCGCGGGCCAGCACGACGGCCAGCGGCTCGCCGACGTAGCGCACCTTGTCCAGGGCCAGCACCGGCATCGACGTCGGCGTGAACTCCTCGGCCGGGCGGTCCAGCAGCGCGGTGATGTCGGTGAGGTCCAGGTCGGCCGCGTCGAACGCGGCGACCACCCCCGGCACCTCCCGCACCTCGCTCAGGTCCACACCGGACACGAGGGCGTGCGCCTCGGTGCTGCGGACGAACGCGGCGTGCAGCATCCGGGGCAGCTCGATGTCGTCGACGAACCGGCCGCGCCCGGTGAGCAGCCGCGGGTCCTCGCGGCGCGGGACGTCGGCGCCCACCCACGTGCCGTCGGGCCGGAGTCCGGGGTCACGCACGGCAGGCCGCCTCCTCCCGGGCGCGGGCGACGAGCGTGCTGACCAGGCCGCGCCGGTAGGCCGCCGGCACGCCGGGCTCGTCGCGGAGCTCCAGCGCGTCGGCGACCTCGTCCGGGCTGCCCGCGCCGCGCACCAGCAGCGGCACCGGCGCGACGCCGCCGAGCACGACGTCGCCGGTGTCCAGGTCCACCCCGGCCGCGACGACCGCGAAGTCGCCGCGCCGGTCGGCGTACTCGGCGACCGCCGCCCGCGGGGCAGGCCGGCCGAACGCGACCTCGACGATCACCTCGTCCGGGTCCAGCGCCGTCGTGAACGGGCCGTGGAAGAACTCCCGCGCGGCGATCTCCCGCCGCCCGCCGGGGCCGTCGACGATCACGAGGGCGTCCAGCAGCACCGCGAGCAGGCACCATTCCGCGGTGGCGTCGGCGTGCGCCAGCGAACCGCCGACCGTGCCGCGGGTGCGGATCGGCAGGTGCCCGACCCAGCGCATCGTCGCGGACAGCACGGCGAAACCGGGGCCGAGGTCGGCCTTCTCGACGGCCCGGTGGGTGGCGAGCGCCCCGATCCGCAGCGTCGGGCCCTCGAGCTGGATCCCGTCCAGGCCGGGCACGTGCGTGAGATCGACCAGGTGACCCGGCCGGGCCATCCGGTAGTTCATCATCGCGACCAGGCTCTGCCCGCCTGCCAGCAGCTTCGGCTCGCCGTCGGCGAGCTCGGCCAGCAGGTCGACCGCGTCGCGCACCGACGACGCCCGGTGGTAGGTGAACGGGGCGGGCTTCACGCCTTCTCCACCACCGGGGCGTCCGACGTGGTGTCCACCCGCTGCTCGGTCCCGGTGATCCGGTCCAGCTCCCGGCCGCGGGTCTCCGGCGCGCCGACGGCCATGAACACGACGGCGGCGACGACGAGCAGGCCCATCAGCGTGAACGTCAGCGGCAGGCCCAGCACCGGCCACAGCAGGCTGCCGAAGATCAGCGGGACGAAGCCGGTGACCGCCCGGCTGGACGACGACGCCCAGCCGAACCCGGACGCCCGCAGCTCGGTCGGGTAGAGCTCGGAGACGTAGGCGTACATCACCGGGATGACGACCAGCGCGAAGAAGCCGAACACCGCGATCATCACGATGGCCGCCGTCGACGACCCCATGACCAGGGAGAACACGATCAGCGACAGCGCGGCCGCCGGGGCGGCCACGCCGATCACCCACTTGCGGCCGAGGCGCTCGACCAGCAGCACCGAGGTGATCACGCCGAGGATGCCGACACCGTTCATCACGGTGGTGGAGCCGAACGCTGCGACCTCGCCCATGCCCTGGGCGCGCAGGATCGACGGCATCCAGGACAGCGCCGCGTAGTAGACGACCATGACCGTGACGAACAGGGCCCAGGCGACGCCGGTGATCCGCGGGGAGAACGCCCACACCATCCGGAGCTGCTCGACCAGCGCGGCCAGACCGCGCCGGCGCGACGTCGTCGGCTCCGGTGCGGCGGCGCTGATCGCGTAGGGCTCCGGGGTCGCGCCGGTGCGGCGGACCATGTCGTCGATGACCTGACGGGCCTCGGTCTCGCGGCCGGTGCGGGCCAGGTAGAGCGGGGACTCCGGGACGCCCCGGCGGATCCAGAACAGCAGGACCGCGGGCAGCACCATCAGGACGAGCATCCATCGCCAGTTGCCGTCGACGGGCACGAGCAGCGTCGCCGACAGCCCGGCGAGCGTGGTGCCGACCGGCCACCAGCCGTCCATCGCGGACAGGACCCTGCCCCGCTGCCTGCGCGGGGAGAACTCGCTGACGATCGCGTAGTCCACCGGGATGCAGCCGCCGAGCCCGACGCCGGCCAGGAAGCGCAGCACCAGGAAGATCTCCCAGTTCGGCGACAGCGCACCGAGCACCGAGAACAGGGCGAAGATCAGCAGCGTGACGCTGAACGCCTTCTTGCGGCCCATCCGGTCGGCGATCGTGCCGAACGCGATCGCACCGACCGCCATGCCGATCAGGTTGGCCGTCGCGACCAGGCCGCGCTGGCCGGTGGACAGCCCGAACTCGGTGCCCAGCAACGGCGTGAGGAAGCCGTTGAGGGCGACGTCCCAGGCGTCGAACATGTAGCCGAGGCCGCCGATGATGAAGATCTTCCCCTGGACGTTCCACCGCCAGGGCAGGTCCTGGACGACCTGGTCGCCGGTACGCATGTCGGTACTCCTCGGGTGGTGGGGGGGCTAGCGGGCGAACTGGTAGGTGATGGCCTCGTTGTCCGGATCGTGCAGCGGGGATCCGCGCCAGAGCCAGTCGTACGAGACGTCCGACTCGCCGTCGAAGCGGCGCAGCTTCTCGTCGCGCGCACGCTGCTCGGGCCCGTCGGGCAGGTGGTAGAAGCTCATGTTCCGCAGCGACGCGTCCTGCACCATGCCGGCGTGCTTCGCGCGGCGGTGCACGTAGCGCGACAGCGCACCGTCCACACCGGATGGTCCGGCCGCGCCGAGCTCCTCGGCGAGCACGGCGGCGTCCTCCATCGCCTGCGACGCGCCCTGCGCCTGGTAGGGGAGCATCGCGTGGCAGGCGTCACCGAGCAGCGCGACCCGGCCGTCGACCCACACCGGGTCGCGGCGCCTGCGGTAGAGCGCGAACGCCGTGACGTCGTCCTTGGCCTTGGACAGCATGGCCGGGACGCGGTCGTCCCAGTCGCCGAACGCCTCGACCATCTCCTCGGCCGACGCCGGGGCCGTCCAGTCCCGCTCCGCCTCCGGCGAGCACGGGACGATCGCGACCACGTTCAGGAACTCGCCCTGGCGGATCACGTAGTGCACCAGGTGCTTGTCCGGGCCGTACCAGATCGTGGAGTGATAGCGGTCGACGAGGAAGCGGGTCGCCGGGTCGTCGGCGATCAGGTCGCCGGGGATCAGTGCCCGGTAGGCCATCTCGCCGGAGAAGACCAGGGTGTCGTCGAACCCGGCGAGGTCGCGGACGGCCGAGCGGATCCCGTCCGCACCGACGAGCACGTCGCCCGCGACGCGGGCTCCGCGGGCCGTGACGGCGACCGGCCGGTCCGGGTTCGCGCGGTCGATACCGACGACGGCGGCGTCCGTGTGCACGTCCACGACCGGGCCGGGTCCGTCCGGGTCCAGGCAGGCGTCGAGCAGGATCCGGTGCAGGTCGGCGCGGTGGTAGTGCCAGTACGGGGCACCGTAGGAGTCGACGACGGACCGGCCGAGCGGGAGCTGGGCGATGACGCTGCCGTCGGCCCAGCGCCTGCGTACCTGGTCCTGCGGGGCGGTGTGGATCCGTTCCATCTGCGGGCGCAGTCCCAGCCCGATCAGCACGCGGCTGGCGTTCGGCGCGGTCTGGATGCCGGCACCGACCTCGCCGAGCTGCGGGGCGGCCTCCAGCACGGAGACCCGGAAGCCCTGCTGCCGCAGCGCGAGCGCGGCGGTGAGTCCGCCGAGACCTCCGCCCACGACCGTGATCTCCAGGGACTGGCTGGGTGCCACGACTACCTCCTCGCATCCGGGGCCCGCGATCCGTCGACGGTGTGACGCAGCCCGCACGAGAAGTAATCCGAGCACGTACTATCCGAATACGCAAGAGTTTGCGCGGAAAGAACCCCGACCGAAACGCGGTGTCACGTCCCGTTCACGCCGAACGGGACGTGGGTCACGCGGTGTCGCTCAGCGGGCCGCGGTCGGCGACCTTCTCCCAGTGCGCACCCAGCGTGTTGAGCAGGCCGGCGATCTCGCCGCGGCGCTCCTCGGGCAGGGCCTCCAGCAGCTCGCGGTCCAGCCGCCGGGTCCGGCGGGTGACCTCCTCGAGCGCCGCGATCCCGTCGTCGGTGAGGGAGAGGATCTTGCGACGGGCGTCCCGCGGCGACTCGGTGCGCCGGATCAGCCCGCGGCGCTCCATCCGGCGGCACACGTCGGCCATCGTCGAGGTGTCCAGCGCGACGGCGCCCGCGAGCGAGCTCTGGTCGGAGTCGGGGTAGGCGCGGATCGCGGAGAGCACGGCGAACTGCGGCCCGGTCGTCACGCCGTCGACGTGCCGGTTCCATGCCGCGAGATAGGCCTGGTACATCCGCCGCGCTCCGTAGCCGGGGGCGGCGACGAGGTCCGCAGGCGGAGTGGCGGTCGGCTGGCTCCGACGCGGCTGCGGCTCGCCCATGACCCCTCCGTACCCGATCAGGACCGGTTTCCTCGCTCCCCGGATCCGCGCCGATCATACGTGCCCGGATGGTCGTCGCGGCCGCTCGCCCCGCCGCGTCGCGAGAGTGCTCACCCAGCTCGCCCGAGCTCGCCGATCGGGCGCTCGCCGGGTCGCGCGGCGTGCTCACCGGGCGCCAGGCCCGAACGAACGGCACCCTCGAGCAGTGACATTGCTCGAGGGTGCCGTTCGTTCGGGGCGGGGCGGGCCGTGACCGGCGGCCTCACGCTCGTCGGCGACGTCCTGGTCCCGCTCGGCGCGATCCTGACGCTCGTGACCGGCGTCGGGACCGTGCACTGGCTCAAGGGCAAGCGACGGCTCGCGCTGATCGCCCCGCTGTCGATCGTGTCGGTGATCGGGATCATCGGTATCACCCGGGTCGCGAAACCGGACTCGCCGTGGGCCCGGTGGCGCTACGACGCGGACCGGATGGTGCAGGCCAACGCGCGGTTCGGTGGCTCGGTGGTGGCCGCCGAGCGGGGGCCGGGATCGACGGCGGGTTTCGCGACGGTCGTCGTCGGCGTCCTGGGCGGCGTCCCGCTGGGGACGGTGACGTCGCTGGCCGGCGGCGTCCTCATCGGACACGCGCTGCTCGCGTCGGCCGGTCGGCCGCTGTCGGGTCGCATCTGCCTCGGGCTCGCCGCGGTGCTGGCGGCCGTCGAGACGGTCCTGGTCGTCGCCGGCCTTCCCGACCCTGCGACGCTGCCCGGGGCGGCCGCGGCGCTGGTCGTGCTGGTCGGGGCCGTCGTGCTGCACGTCCACGCGGGACGCTCGACGGCACCCACGCCCAGGTGACCGGCCGACGTGAACGTCACGGTCGTCACGCATCGCCCGAACGACCGTGGTGTTCATCTCGACGGCGGAGGGGTCACGGTCCCGGCCCGCGCCTGTGGCACGGTGCAGGTCGTGAACGTCGCGTTGCTGACCTCCGTCGCGATCACGCTCGTGCTGGTGGTGATCTGGGCGTTCCCCTCGGCGGTGCTGCTCAAGCAGAAGTACGTGCTGTTCGTCGTCGGCCTGACGTTCGCCGCGGGCGGGGTGCTGACCCTCAACGGGGCGGGCGTCCTCTCGATGACCGCCATCGTCGTGGGCCTGATCGTATGGATCGTGGCCGCGGTCCGGCTCGCGCCGCCCGCGTCCCGGTGGGCCAAGCAGCTCTACGGCGAGACGAAGGCGACGACGGCGCGTGAGCGGCCCGCAGGCGCCACCACCCTGAAGTGGGAGCGACGGCACGGGCAGCGCACGCCGGTGGTCGCCCCGGCCCCGGCGCCACCCCGGCCGCTCGTCGTGGGTGCGGCGCTGACGGTGGTCGGGATGATCGTGGTCGGGACGATCGGCGGGGTGGCCGGTGGGGTCGCCCCCGGAGCGGCCCTCCCGGTGCTGTGGCTGGTGCGGGCCGGCTGGCGGCGCGGCCGGATGGTCGTGACCGTCCTGGCCGTGCTCGCCGTCGCCAACACGGTCTACAACCTCACCGGCGGTGGTGCGGCGCCGCTCCCGTTCTGGATCGCGTTCGCCGTCGGAGCGGTCCTGATCGTCGGTGGGCAGGTGCTCCACTACCGGAACCCGACCGCGACCTACCTGGCCGAGGCGACCCGCTGACCGTCGCCGCCGCCCCCTTGGCGCGAACGAACGGCACCTTCGGGCAATCACATTGCTCGAAGGTGCCGTTCGTTCGGGAACGGGTGGGATGGTGCCGGGTGCCGGACCGTGCCGGGTGCCGGGCAGGGGTCGGCGGGTCAGGCGAAGTGCACGTACTCGTACTCGAACGGCTTGCCGTTGATCCCGTTCGACGGCGGGGCGATCCAGCCGGCGATCTTGCCGGGCTCGTAGACCGGGCGCATCAGGCTCTGCACGAACGTGCGGTCGCCCTCGCTGGGCAGCCAGCTGTCGCGCTTGGCCTCCCACGTCTCGGAGGAGACGAGGTCGCCCTTCGGCGTGATGCTGTGTTCGCCGAACAGCCCGACGTTGCGGTTGAACCCGACGTGCGGGAGGTAGACCCGGTCGTCGAACCCGTTCTTCTCCAGGATCTTGTTCCAACGCTTGAGCCCGGACTGGCAGTCCTTCACGTACTCGTTGCGCAGGTCCAGGTTCAGGGCCAGCAGCGCGGGGACCTCGTCGGTGGTCACCGCGGAGTCCTTGACGAGCTCCATGTCGTACGCGTCCTCGGTGAGGACGTGGTCGTCGCGGCGGCGCTCCTCCTGCCAGCGGCCCTTGAGCCCGGCGGTGAAGTAGTTCGCCGCGTTCGTGGACTGCTCGGAGCCGAACAGGTCCAGGCTCACGGAGTAGTGGAAGTTGATGTACTTCTGGATCACGTCGAGCGGGACGCCGCCGTGCGGGGCGATGTCGGCCGTGTCGTGCTCGCGCATCAGCTCACATGTCCGCTGGACGACCCGGTCGATGCCCGTGGTGCCCACGAACATGTGGTGGGCCTCTTCCTTGAGCATGAACTCGCAGGTCCGGGACAGCGGGTCGAACGCGGACTCCTTGAGCGTGCCGAGCTGGTACTTCCCGTCGCGGTCGGTGAAGTAGGTGAACATGTAGAAGCTCAGCCAGTCCGGCGTCTCCTCGTTGAACGCGCCGAGGATGCGCGGGCTGTCCAGGTCGCCGGAGTTGCGGTGCAGCAGCGCCTCGGCCTCCTCGCGGCCGTTGCGGCCGAAGTAGGCGTGCAGCAGGTAGACCATCGCCCAGAGGTGACGGCCCTCCTCGACGTTGACCTGGAACAGGTTCCGCAGGTCGTAGAGGCTCGGCGCGGTCTCGCCGAGGCGGCGCTGCTGCTCGACCGACGCGGGCTCGGTGTCGCCCTGGATGACGATCAGGCGCTGCAGGTCGGCGCGGTGCTCACCGGGCACCTGCTGCCAGACCGGCTCGCCCTTGTTCTCGCCGAACGCGATCCGCCGGTCGTCGCCCCGCTCGGCGAGGAACACGCCCCAGCGGTACTCCTCCATCGCGACGTGGCCGAACTGCGCCCAGCCCTCCTTGCCCACGTCGACGGCGGTGCGCAGGTAGACGTCCTGGGTCGGCACGGCCGGGCCCATCGTCTTCCACCAGTTGATGAAGTTCGGCTGCCAGGACTCCAGCGCGCGCTGCAGCTTGCGGTCCCCGGCCAGGTCGACGTTGTTCGGGATCTTCTCGGAGTAGTCGATCGACATGTGTCACACCCGCTTGCGGTCGAAGTCGGCCCTGCGGCCCGTGCCGTACTTGCGCAGCGCCCCGTCCGGCCCGGAGGCGTTGGGGCGGATGAAGATCCAGTTCTGCCAGGCGGTGAGACGGGAGAAGATCCGCGACTCCATCGTCTCCGGCCCGACGAAGCGGTGGTTGGCCTCCATGCCGGTGAGCGCGTCCGGCGAGAGCGCCGCCCGCTCCTCCAGCATGATCCGGACCTCGTCCTCCCAGTCGATGTCGTCCGGGGCGTCGGTGACCAGGCCCAACGCCAAGGCCTCCTGTGCCTCGATCCGGCGGCCGGTCTCCTGCCGGAGCTTCGCGACGTGGTCGTCGTCCCCCCAGAACCGCGACCCCAGCCGGGACAGCCCGTTGGACATCGGGAAGACCCCGAAGTTCGACGGCGACAGCATGATCTGGGCCTCGTCGCCCTGCTCGTTGTCGTCCTCGTCGAGTGTGCCGTCCAACATGTACTGGCGGTCGCAGGCGAACGCCAGCTCCAGCAGCGCGCCGGCGAAGCAGGAGCCCGGCTCGATCAGCGCGATCAGGGAGCGCGACGTGACGT
The DNA here is from genome assembly GCF_004339565.1 of Pseudonocardia endophytica. Taxonomy (GTDB): domain Bacteria; phylum Actinomycetota; class Actinomycetes; order Mycobacteriales; family Pseudonocardiaceae; genus Pseudonocardia; species Pseudonocardia endophytica. The sequence continues at coordinate 2,192,688 of NZ_SMFZ01000001.1, read as the reverse complement.
CGAGCCGCTTGAGCACGCGCTTGAAGTAGTGCTGGATCTCCGCGACCAGCCAGTCGTCGCCGGCGTGGTCCGCGATCACCCGCTCGAACGCGAGCGCGTCCTCCAGGTCTCCGCGCGTGCGGATCACCCACGTGCCGAGCTCCAGCTCGTTCGTGCGCAGCCGCAGGATCAGGTCGTCCAGCTCGCGGGTCATGGCCAGCGGCCAGAAGTCGGCCCCCAGCTCGTGCACCCGGTCCAGGGACTCCGGGACGCCGCCGGCCGGGCCGTCGATGGTGATCTCCACCAGGCCCTGGTCGCGGTCGAACGTCGCACGGACGTGGTTGTAGGAGATCCCGTCGGCATCCTCGCTGCGGTCCAGCGGCGGTAGGACGATTCCGGTCTCGTCCCCGGTGCGCGACGACGCCGCCACGGCGGCCGACGCGCGCTCGCGCACCGTCTCGTCCCAGCGGCGCTTCGGGATGACCTCGTCGACGAGCTTCCACTCGACGGCCTGCTTGCCGCCGAAGCCCTCCGAGCGCGTCGCGAACACGTCGGCGCGGTCCTTGCGGACCTTGCGCTTGTCGGTGACCCGGGTCAGGCCGCCGGTGCCCGGCAGCACCCCGAGCAGCGGGACCTCTGGCAGCGCGACCGTCGAGGAGTTGTCGTCGATCAGCAGGATCTGCTCGCAGGCCAGCGCCATCTCGTAGCCGCCGCCGGCGGCCGTGCCGTTCAGCGCGGCGATCCAGGTCTGGCCGGAGTTCGCGGTCGCGTCCTCGATGCCGTTGCGCGTCTCGTTGGTGAACTTGCAGAAGTTCACCTTCCAGCTGTGCGGGCTCTGCGCGAGCATCCGGATGTTCGCCCCGGCGCAGAAGTTGCGGTCCTTGCCGCTGGTCAGCACGACGGCCCGGACGTGCGGGTGCTCGAAGCGCAGCCGCTGGGTGAGGTCGTAGAGCTCGATGTCCACGCCGAGGTCGTAGCTGTTCATCTTCAGCTCGTAGCCGGGCACGATCCCGCCGTCCTCGTCGACGTCCAGGCGCACGTACGCGATGCCGGCGCGCGAGTCGATGTCCAGGGACCAGTGCCGGTACGACGACGGCTCCCGGTCGAAGCCGACCGTCGGCGTCTCCTGGGCGGTCTCGGTGTCGGTCATGGTGGGCACCGCCTCCTGCTGGGTGGGTATCAAAAGTCTACGACAAGCAGACGCAACGCGAAAGTTCTGTAGAGAGTCGGAGTGCACGTCGGCCCGGGTGGGGACGGCCCGGCGTCAGCCGACCTTCTTGCGCAGCTCCCCGACGTCGTTGCCCTCGAAGCCGTGTGCGGCCAGCCAGCCGGTGACCTGCTCGGGATCCGGGTGGCCGTCCGGGACGACGTTGTAGATGTAGTTCAGGCCGCGCCGCCCGGCCTCCTCCTCGAGACGGGCCACGACGAACCCGCCGACGCCCGTCCGCCGGTGTGCCGGGGACACGAGCACGAGGATCTCGGCGTCGCCCCAGGTGTCGTCGAGCCGCCCGTAGCCGACGACCTCGCCGCGGGAGTCCTCGACGCGCCACCACTCGTCGCCGAGCGCGTCGCCGTGCTCCGGGGAGCCGAGGCCGAACAGACCCGGGTCGAGCCCGGCCAGCACGTCGGCCTTGTCGTCGTCCCAGGATGCGGGGGTCTCGCGGACCCACTGCCAGTCACTCATGCGTTCCTCGTCCGGCCGCGTTCTCAGACCGCGGTCTCGGGGACCGCCGGTGTGGTCAGGGTGAGGGTGGCAGCCTGCTCGCGCAGCCGGAAGCGCTGGATCTTGCCGGTGGCGGTCTTCGGCAGCTCGTCGACCGCGATCACCGCGCGCGGCCGCTTGAACGCCGCGAGCCCGTCGCGGCAGAACGCGATCAGCTCGTCGGCGTCCGGGGCCTCGACGCCGTCGCGGGCGACGACGAACGCGACCGGCTTGTCCAGCCCGTCGGAGTCGGGCAGCCCGACGACGACGGCCTCGGCCAGCGACGGGTGCTCCAGCAGCCGGACCTCGACCTCGCTCGGGCTTACCCAGATCCCGCCGACCTTCAGGACGTCGTCGGCGCGGCCGAGGCAGGTGTAGGAGCCGTCCTCGCCGCGGACGTACTGGTCGCCGGTGCGCATCCACTCGCCGTGGAACACGAGACGGTTGACGTCGGTACGGCACCAGTAGCCGGTGCAGATCGAGTCGCCGGAGATGAACAGCATCCCGGACTCGCCCGCCCCGGTGATCACCGAACCGTCGGTGCGGCGCAGCTCCACCTGGTAGCCCGGTACCGGGAATCCGGAGCTGCCCGGCACGACCTCGCCCGGCCGGTTGGAGATGAAGATGTGCAGCGCCTCGGTGGAGCCGATGCCGTCGAGCACCTCGAAGCCGTAGCGGTCGCGCACGCCGTGGAACATCCGCGCCGGCAGCGCCTCGCCCGCGGACGCGCCGCGGCGGACGGTGGCGAACCGCTCCGGCGGCAGGTCGGCGGCGATCATCGGGCCCCAGAAGCTGGGCACGGCGAAGAACAGCGTCGCGCGATGCTGCTCGGCCAGGCGGGAGTACAGATCCGGGTTCGGACGGGACGGTTCCAGCACGGCGGACGCGCCGACCGAGAGCGGGAAGAACATCGAGTTGCCGATGCCGTAGGCGAAGAACAGCTTCGCGACGGACAGGCAGACGTCGTCGGGCTCGATGCCGAGCACCTGCGTGCCGTACGTCTCGGCCACGGAGCGGATGTCCGCGTGCCGGTGCATCGCGCCCTTCGGCTTGCCGGTGGTCCCGGACGTGTAGAGCCACAACGCCTGCGACTCGTCCCAGGTGCCGTACGGCGCGTCCACCGGCCCGTCGGAGGCGGCGAGCATCTCGTCCCAGGTCAGCGACCGGGCCGCGGTGTCCACACGCGACTGTCCGGTCAGGACGACGCTGTGCACGTCCGGTGCTCCGTCCACGGCGGTGGTCAGCGCCGCGGCGAACGGTTCGCCACCGATCACCACGCCGGCCCGCGAGTCGCGGACCAGCACCGACAGCTCGCGCCCGGTCAGCATCGTCGACGACGGCACGGCGACCGCGCCCAGCCAGATCGCGGCGAGGATCGCCGTGAACAGCTCCACGTCGTCCGGCATCACGAGCAGCACCCGCTGCTCCGGCCGCACCCCGAGCGAGCGCAGCGCGCCCGCGACGCGCCGGACCTCGTCGGTCAGCTCGGCGTAGGTCAGCCGGCCACCGGGGTGGTGCACGGCGACGCGGTCGCCGTCACCGGCGTCCACGCGACGGGCGGTCAGATACTCCGCGGCGTTGAAGAGATCGGCCATGGTGGTGGTGCTCCTGGTTCGGGTGGGTGAGCGACGCGCGCGGAGCGAACGGACGGGACCGGGCGGCGACGGGTGCGGAGCGAACAGGCGTAACTGTGATGCTACACACGATTCGCGCGGCGTCGAAGAACCGTCGACCGTTCCCGAAAGGGTCTCCGGTGTGATGACATGCGACCAGCATCACGGAGGTGACGGCGCTGTCAACGACAACTCAGACGCAGGCGAACCGGATCCCGATCGTCGGGCTCCGACGGGAGCGCGAGGTACTCACTGTCGCGCTCGCGACCGGGCGGCACGTGGTGCTGGAGGGCCCTCCCGGAACCGGCAAGTCCACGTTGCTGCACGAGATCGCCCGCGAGGCCGGGCAGCGGATGGTGTTCGTCGAGGGGAACGCGGAGCTGACCCCGGCGCGGCTGGTCGGCACGTTCGACCCGGCGCAGGTCCTCACCGACGGCTACCAGGCCGGGTCCTTCGTGGACGGTCCGCTGCTCCAGGCGATGCGCGGTGACGGTGCGGACGGGGGAGGAGGCCTCCTCTACCTCGAGGAGATGAACCGGATCCCCGAGGAGACGCTGAACGTCCTGATCACCGTCCTCACCGAGGGCGAGATCACGGTGCCGCGCCTGGGAACCGTCTCGGCGGGTCCTGGGTTCCGGCTGATCGCCGCGATGAACCCGTTCGACGCGATCGGCACGGCACGGGTCAGCCAGGCCATCGCCGACCGCATGTGCCGCATCGTGCTCGGCTACCAGGACGAGCACGCCGAGCAGACGATCACCGCCTCGGTGACGAAGGTCGAGGGGCGCGCCGTGATCCTGGCCGTCGCACTGGCGCGGGCCACCCGGGAACACCGGGACGTCCGGATGGGCTCGTCCGTACGCGGGGCGATCGACCTGGCGCACGTGCTCACCGGGCTGGCCCGGCTGCGCGGCGAGGACCCGTTCGGCCGGGAGACGGCGCGGGACGCGGCGCACGCGGCGCTGTCCGGACGGATCCGGATCGCCGACGGCGTGGAACGGACCCCGGAATCGGTGCTGGACGAGCTCCTGGACAAGCTGTGGCCCCCGGACGACCCCGCGGAGTCCGGCGAGGACACCGACCCGGGAAAAGCTGACGGCCCGCCGCCCTCCGGGGCGCCGGGCCAGCAGGGTGGCCGCTCCCGTCCGCAGCGGGGCGAGCGGACGCTGGGGCGCAACGAGCTGTCGTCGCGCCACGAGCAGTTCGACGACGTGTCGCCGGAGCTCGGCGAGCTCGACGTCGACGCGTTCGACCAGATGATGGCCGAGGACCCGGAAGCGGCGTCCGCGCTGCTGGCCGACCTCGCCGTCGCGACCGACGCCGAGCTGCGTGCGCAGGCCAAGCGGCTGGCCGGGCGCGTGTTCCTGCGGCTCGGACGGGTCGGGCCCGCCAAGGCGCGGGGTACCCGCAGGCTCGGCCCGCGCCGGGGCGGCGAGGGCGACCTCGACCTGGACCGCACGCTCGACACCTGGGAGCCGGGACGCTCGTCGCGACCCGGCGCCGAGGACGTCGTGACCCGGGACTGGACGGCGCACCGGCGGGCGATCTGCCTGCTCGTCGACATCTCCGGGTCGATGCAGGGGCTGGCGGTGGCGCTGGCGGCGGTGGCGGCGTCCGGCGTCGTGCTGGCGTCGTCGTCGGGCGCGACGAAGATGGAGCCGGGCGTTCTGGCGTTCGGCTCCGGAGTGAAGATCCTCCAGCGCCAGGGGAACGCCCGACCACCGGAGGCCCTCGTCGCCGAGCTGGTCGGTTTGCGCGGGCACGGCACGACGGACCTCGCCGCAGCCCTGCGCGAGGCGTCGAAGCAGCTGTCGGCGGCGCCCGCGCAGGAGCGGATGGTCGTGCTGCTGTCGGACTGCCTGCACACCGCGGGCGACGACCCGGCCACGGCGCTCGCCGGGATCGACCGCGTGCACGTGCTCCTTCCCCAGCCGGGCGAGCCGGACCCGGAGGCGCTGGCGGCGTCGGCCGCACTGGCCGCCCGGGGCGGTGGCCGGTGCCAGACGGTGTCGCGACTGGGGGAGGTCGGCCCGGCCCTGACCCGCATCCTGGGCTGATCGCCGTCTGGCTAGGCTCCGCGGCGTGGGGACCATCGTCAGCTTCCACGCCCATCCCGACGACGAGTCGATCGGCACCGCGGGCACGCTCGCCAAGGCCACGGCGGCCGGGCATCGCGTCGTGCTCGTGTTCGCCACCCGCGGTGAGCGGGGCGAGCCGCAACCCGGCGTGCTGGCCGACGGCGAGCAGCTCGCCGTGCGGCGCTCGCAGGAGTGCTACGAGTCGGCGGCCGTGCTCGGTGCCGCGCGCGTCGAGTTCCTGGGCTACGTCGACTCCGGGATGATGGGCGAGCCGACCAACGACGCGCCGTTCTGCTTCTGGCAGGCGCCGGTCGAGCACGCGGCGAAGCGGCTCGCGCTGATCCTCGACGAGGAGGAGGCCGACGTCCTCACGATCTACGACGACAACGGCGGCTACGGCCACCCCGACCACATCCAGGTGCACCGCGTCGGCAAGCGGGCGGGCGAGCTGGCCGCCGTCCCGGTCGTCGCGCAGGGCACGACGAACCGGGACTGGCTGATCCGCGGCATGAAGGGCATGCGGGAGAACCTCGGGCGGGCGGGCGGTGGCGCCGACTGGGAGCCGCCGGAGATCCCGGACGACGGCTCGTTCGGCAAGCCGGAGTCGGAGATCACACACCGGGTCGAGGCGGTCGAGTACGCCGAGACGAAGCGGGCGTCGATGAAGGTCCACCGCAGCCAGATGGGCCCGGACCACTTCATGCTCACGATGCCGGAGCCGGTGTTCGCGATGGGGCTCGGCACGGAGTTCTACATCGTCGACGAGCCGCCGAACCCGGCGTCCGCGCCGGACATCTGGTCGGAGCTGTTCGAGCCCCTGCGCTGAGCGGACGCGACCTCCGACCTCGCAGGGAATCCGCCGACGCCGCAGGCCCTGTCGGACCTGCGCGGCCCGATGACGCCCTGCGAGGTGGGCTCGCGACACCGTTCACCGACCCCGACCGGGGACCGGGTTGGTCGTTCTACCCCCGGTAGAGCACAATCGTCCCGCGGCCGGTGATCCCTCGCCCCGAGCGGGCGGCGACCGGTCCACGGAAGCTAGAGTCCACGTGCCCCGTGTGCGGGGACAGCTCAGGTCAGGCAAGTGCAGGAGGCACCAGTGGAGGTCTCGCGATGACATCCGTCGCGCCCAAGCCGATCACGTCGCGCCCGTATCCGGCGCGCCGGACCGGCAAGGGGTCCACGTTCCTCAAGATGCTCCACACGACGGACCCCAAGGACATCGCGATCCTGTACCTGGTCACGTCGTTCGGGTTCTTCCTGGCCGGCGGCGCGATGGCGCTGCTGATGCGCGCCGAGCTCGCCCGCCCGGAGCTGCAGTTCCTCTCCACCGAGCAGTTCAACCAGCTGTTCACCATGCACGGCACGATCATGCTGCTGCTGTACGCGACGCCGATCCTGTTCGGCTTCGCGAACTACATCGTGCCGCTGCAGATCGGCGCCCCGGACGTGGCGTTCCCGCGTCTGAACGCGTTCTCCTACTGGCTGTTCCTGTTCGGCGGCCTGACCGTGCTGTCCGGGTTCCTGACGCCCGGCGGTGCCGCCGACTTCGGCTGGTTCGCCTACACGCCGCTGTCCAGCGTGATCCACTCCCCGGGCCCCGGTGCCGACCTCTGGATCGTCGGCCTCGTCGTCTCGGGTCTCGGCACGATCCTCGGTGGCGTCAACTTCGTGACGACGATCGTCTGCATGCGCGCCCCCGGCATGACGATGTTCCGGATGCCGATCTTCACCTGGAACATCTTCATCACGGCGCTGCTGATCCTGATCGCGTTCCCGATCCTCACCGCAGGCCTGCTGGGCCTCGCCGCGGACCGCCACCTCGGCGCGCACGTGTTCGACCCGGCCAACGGCGGCGTGATCCTCTGGCAGCACCTGTTCTGGTTCTTCGGCCATCCCGAGGTCTACATCGTCGCGCTGCCGTTCTTCGGCATCGTGTCCGAGGTCTTCCCGGTGTTCTCCCGCAAGCCGGTGTTCGGTTACAAGGGCCTGATCTACGCGACGATCGCGATCGCCGCACTGTCGGTCGCGGTGTGGGCGCACCACATGTACGCCACCGGCGCCGTGCTGCTCGCGTTCTTCAGCTTCACCACGTTCCTGATCGCGATCCCGACCGGCGTCAAGTTCGTGAACTGGATCGGCACGCTCTGGCGCGGGAAGCTCACGTTCGAGACGCCGATGCTGTTCGCGGTCGGCTTCCTCGCGACGTTCCTGTTCGGTGGTCTGACCGGCATCCTGCTGGCGATGCCGCCGGTCGACTTCCACGTCTCGGACACGTACTTCGTGGTGGCGCACTTCCACTACGTGCTGTTCGGCACGATCGTGTTCGCCACGTACTCCGGCATCTACTTCTGGTTCCCGAAGATGACCGGCCGGATGATGGACGAGACGCTCGGCAAGTGGCACTTCTGGACCACGTTCGTCGGGTTCCACCTGACGTTCCTGGTGCAGCACTGGCTCGGTAACGAGGGCATGCCGCGCCGCTACCCGGACTACCAGGCGATGGACGGGTTCACGACGCTGAACACGATCTCCTCGATCGGTGCGTTCGTGCTCGGAGCGTCGACGCTGCCGTTCATCTACAACGTGTTCAAGAGCTACCGGTTCGGCCGTGTGGTCACCACGGACGACCCGTGGGGCTTCGGGAACTCGCTGGAGTGGGCGACGTCGTGCCCGCCGCCGCGGCACAACTTCACCGAGCTGCCCCGGATCCGCTCCGAGCGTCCGGCGTTCGACCTGCACTACCCGCACCTCGTGGAGCGGGCGCGTGCCGAGGGGCACGTCGGGCACAAGCCGGCGGTCGCCGAGGTCGTCACGCAGAGGGTCGGGCAGGAGAACCAGCCGGACGACGACCCGAAGTCGGTCTGATCGCGACGGTGAGCGAACCCGGCGAGGTCCGTCCCACCGTCCTGGTCACCGTCACGGGTCCTGACCGGCCCGGGGTCAGCTCGGTGCTGTTCACCGCGCTGACCGCACAGGGCGTCGACCTCCTCGATCTGGAGCAGGTCGTCGTCAACGGGCGGCTCACGCTCGGCGCGCTCGTCGTGCCGGACGGTGACCCGGACGAGCTGCAGGAGTCCGTCGGCGCGGCCATGGACTCGATCGACATGGCCGTGCACATGGAGACGCAGCCCGGCGGCCCGGTTGATGCGGCCCGGGTGTCGACGCACGCCGTCGTCGTGCTCGGCCGGCCGATCACGGCGCGCGCGTTCGGTGCGATCGCGGCCGAGCTCGCCGCCGTCGGGGCGAACATCGACGCGATCCGCCGGGTCGCCGACTATCCGGTCACCGGCTTGGAGCTGCTCGTCTCGCCGGTGCCGGGCGGGGACGCCGACGCCTACCCGCCGGGCACGCTGCGCAAGCGCCTGGTCGAGGTGGCGCGCAGCGCGGGTGTCGACGTCGCGGTGTCCCGCGCCGGTCTGTACCGCCGCAGCCGCAGGCTGATCGTGTTCGACGTGGACTCCACCCTGATCCGGGGCGAGGTCATCGAGATGCTCGCGGCCCGGGCGGGCGCGGGGGTCGAGGCACAGGTCCGCGCCGTCACCGACGAGGCGATGCGCGGCGAGCTGGACTTCGCCGAGTCGCTGAGACGGCGGGTCGCGGCGCTGGAGGGCCTCCCGGCGAGCGTCGTCGACGACGTCGCGGGCCTGATCGAGCTGACCCCCGGCGCGCGGACCACGATCCGCACGCTGAAGCGCCTCGGCTACCGCTGCGGCGTCGTGTCCGGAGGGTTCACGCAGGTCATCGCCGGTCTGGTGGACGAGCTGGGGCTTGACTTCGCCGCCGCGAACGACCTCGAGATCGTGGACGGCGTGCTCACCGGCCGGGTGACCGGGGAGATCGTCGACCGCGCCGGCAAGGCGAAGCAGCTGCGCCGGTTCGCCGAGAGCTACGAGATCCCGATCGAGCTGTGCGTGGCCGTCGGGGACGGCGCCAACGACATCGACATGCTCTCGACGGCAGGGCTCGGCATCGCGTTCAACGCGAAGCCCGCGCTGCGCGAGGTGGCCGACACCTCGGTGACCGTCCCCTACCTCGACGTCGTGCTGTTCGTGCTGGGCATCACGCGTGCCGAGGTGGAGAGCGCGGACGAGGCGGAGGGCGTGCTCCGGAGGGTCCCGCTCGCGTGAGCGGCCCGGACGAACCGGGGGTGCTCGAGGCACTCGCCGCGCGGTTCGCCGGCGGCCCGCCGCCGCAGATCCCTCCGGAGTCCGGCGGTGCGGATGCCGGCTCCGCAGGCTCCTCGGGTGTCGTGCGGGCCATGCCGGTGATCCTGCGGATCGAGCGCGACCCGCAGCCGTCGCGAACCGCTCTGCTGGAGGCCGCCGCCGAAGCGGCGGTCGCGGTCTGCCTGGACGAGCGCGCCGCACCGGGCGGCCCCTGGTACGACGACGTCCGCGCCTGGTCAGACGGCCGCATCCGCAAGATCGCCCGTCGGGCGCGCGGCGCGCACTGGCGGGCCGTGCAGGAGATCGACGGAGTGACGATCACGGTCGGGTCCGACCAGGTCAGGGCACTCCTTCCCGGCCCGGTGGACGACGTGGCCCGCGAGGTGTCCCGCCTGCAGATCGGGGGCACCGACCTCGGGCCCGACGACCCCGGACCGCCGGACCCGGACCGCTCGCTGATCGTGCTCACGCCGCACGCCGGGATGAGCCTGGGCAAGGCGGCCGCGCAGGTCGGGCACGCGTCGATGATCCTGGCCGCGGTGCGCGGGTGGACCGCGCCGCGGCCGTTCGCGGTGCGGTCCGCGACGCCGGAGCAGTGGGCCTCGCTGCTGGCCGACGTGGAGCGCGGCGATGCCGTCGCCGTCCGGGACGCCGGGTTCACCGAGGTCGACCCCGGCACGGTCACCTGCGTGGCGCGGTGAGCGTCCTCGTGCGGGCCGGGCTGATCGCGCCGGCGTTCGGGGCGCTGCTCGGGACGACCGGACGGCGTCGACGCTCGCCTACCGCGCGGTGAGCGGGCTGGTCGTCATCGCGGTGACCTGAGGGCGTCCCGTCCTGATCGGACGGGACGCCGGGCGCCTCAGTTCGTGACCTTCAGCGTCACGTCGACGTTGCCGCGGGTGGCCTTCGAGTACGGGCACACCTGGTGCGCGGCCTTGACCAGGTCGTTCGCCTCGTACTCGCCCAGGCCGGGCAGGTTCGCGACGAGCACGGCAGCGACGTGGAAGCTGGTGTCGTCCGGCTCCAGGCTGACCGTCGCGCTCACGGTCGCGTCGTCCGGGACCGTCACGCCCTTCTTGCCGGCGACCAGACGCAGCGCGCCGTGGAAGCACGTGGCGTAGGCCGCGGCGAACAGCTGCTCCGGGTTCGTCGCGCCGCCGGGGCCGCCGAGGCCGGGCGGCATCTTCAGCTCCTGGTCGATCATCCCGTCGTCCGTCCGGACCCGGCCGTCCCGCCCGCCGCCGGACGAGATCGCCTCGGTCGTGTACACGGCGTCCGCCATGGTTCCTCCTCGCTGGTGTCCAATCCGGTAGTGCGCTACCGACCTGGTCCGAACCTAGCGCGGACCCGCCCGCGGCACCGTGCCGCACCCCGGCCCGGCGTGTCGCACCGGTCGCAGCAGGTGCGACACGCCGACGTGGGGTGCGCCGGCGGGTGGGCGGCATCCCGCGCCGGTGCCGCGGCACAGCCGAGGGTCAGTCGGCCTCGGGATCGGCGTCCGCGCCGCGGAGCCGTCGCAGCGCTCCGAGGACCTTCTCCCGGTCCGTGGTCGCCCAGAACGGCGGCAGCGACGCGCGCAGGAAGCCGCCGTAGCGCGCCGTCGCGATCCGGGAGTCCAGCAGCGCGACGACGCCGCGGTCGTCCATCCCGCGCAGCAGGCGCCCGGCGCCCTGGGCGAGCAGCAGCGCCGCGTGCGTCGCGGACACGGTGAGGAAGCCGTTGCCGCCCCGGGAGTCCGCTGCCTTCTGCCGGGCTGCGACGAGCGGGTCGTCCGGGCGCGGGAACGGGATCCGGTCGATGATCACCAACGACAGCGACGGGCCGGGCACGTCCACGCCCTGCCACAGCGAGAGCGTCCCGAACAGCGAGGTCTCCTCGTCCTCGGCGAACCGCTTGACCAGCAGCATCGTCGCGTCGTCGCCCTGGCAGAGCAGGGGCGTGTCCAGCTTGCCGCGCAACGCCTCGGTGGCCTGCTTGGCCGCGCGGGTGGAGGAGAACAGCCCGAGCGTGCGCCCGCCTGCGGCCTCGACGAGCGCCTGGATCTCGTCCAGCGTCTCGGGGGCGAGCCCGTCGCGGCCGGGCGGGGGCAGGCGCCTGGCCGTGTACAGGATCCCGGAGCGGGCGTGCGCGAACGGCGACCCGACGTCCAGCCCGGACCAGCGCGGCGCCTCCGGGTCCTGCATCTCGCCGTGGGTGCCGTCGGCTTTCGCCGCACCCTGCTCCGACGGTGTCGACGCCGGGAGCCCCCACTGGCGGGCCAGCGCGTCGAACGAGCCGCCGAGCGCCAGCGTCGCGGACGTCAGGACGGTCGTCCGCTCCGCGAACAGCCGCTCGCGCAGCAGCCCGCCGACCGACAGCGGTGCGACCCGCAGCACGGCGTACCGGGCGCCGTCCGGGCCCTGCTCGCCCAGCCACACGACGTCGTACCGCTTGGCCGGGTCGGACTCCGCGAACGCCTTCGTGACCCGCTGCGCCGTCTCCGACACCTCGTCCAGCAGCGCGAGCGCGAGCTTGCGCCCGGTCGCGGCGTCCGGGTCCTCCTTGCGGTTCTGCCCGAGCGCCTGGCGGCAGCCCGCCGCGGCCTCCAGGATCGCGTTCAGCGCGCCCGCCGCGGCCTGCGGCAGCGACTCCCATCGGCCGGGGTTCATGTCGCCGAGCACCATGCCGAGACCCTCGCCCGCCTCGGCGAGCCGGTCGGCCAGGTCCTGGTCGACGAGCTTGCCGCAACGACGCGCGGCCGCCGCGACCGTTCCCGATGTCAGCTCCGCGGTGGCCGCCCCGGTGACCCGGTCCACCAGCTCGTGGGCCTCGTCCACGACGACGACGTCGTGCTCGGGCAGCACCGACGCGTCGCCCATCGCGTCGATCGCCAGCAGCGCGTGGTTCGTGACGACGATGTCCGCCCGCCCGGCCTCGGCGCGGGCCTTCTCGGCGAAGCAGTCGTCGCCGACCGGGCACTTGGATGCACCCAGACACTCCCGCGCGGTGACCGACACCTGCCGCCACGCCGCGTCCGGGACGCCGGGGACGAGCTCGTCGCGGTCGCCGGTCTCGGTCTCGGACGACCACTCGTGCAGGCGTTTCACGTTGCGCCCCATGGCCGAGATGGCGAACGCGTCGAACAGCTGCTCCTCGCCGGGATCGTCGTCCATCTCGCCGTGCAGCTTGTTCATGCACAGGTAGTTGCGGCGGCCCTTGAGGATCGCGAACGACGGCTCGCGCCCGAGCATCGACTTCAGGCTCTTCGCGACGCGCGGGAGGTCCCGGTCCACGAGCTGGCGCTGCAGCGCGATCGTCGCCGTGGAGATCACGACGGTGGTGTCGCGCGCCATCGCGTGCCGGATCGCCGGGACGAGGTAGGCCAGCGACTTCCCGGTGCCGGTGCCGGCCTGCACGGCCAGGTGCTCGCCGGACGACAGCGACTTCCGCACCGCGTCGGCCATCCTGTCCTGGCCCTCGCGACGGCGTCCGCCGACCGCGGACACGGCGGCCTCGAGCAGCTCGGCGACGCCCGGAAGATCGCGGGAGTCGCGGGCGAGTGCGGGAGCGGCGGGCACCCGGCGAGGTTACCGCCGGCGGTGCCGGAAGCCGGGGAACCGGGGGAGTCGGGAACCGGTGACCGCGGTGTGACCGGCCGGTGAACATGGCGCACCGCGCGTGTGATCCCGGGCGGGCGGTGGCGAGTGAGGGCGCTCATAGCGCCACCATGGGGTGCGTGACCAGTACGCAGACCCGCGAGGACCCGTCTCTGTACCCCGTGCTGATCGAGCACGAGGCCCGCTACTCCGACCTCGACCCGAGCCGCCGGATCGGCCGGGACGCGCTGGTGCGCTGGTTCGAGGACGCCCGGGTCGCGGTCGAGCGGGACGCGTTCGGCGCCGACCTCGTCGCCCGGCTGCAGTCGCGGGTGCGGCTGCTGCTGGCCGCCGTGCGGGTCGACGTCATCGCGCCGCTGCGGGTGGCGGGCAACTACCGGATCGGTATCGGGGTCAGCCACATCGGCGCCTCGTCCTTCGCCTACCGCTACGCCGTGTTCGCCGGCCACGAGTGCGTCGCCACCGGCGAGTCGGTCTCCGTGCACTGTGACGTCCCGGCCCCGCCGGCTGCCGACGGCGACCACCCCCGTGACGGCACGGAGCCGTCCCCGCTACCCGACGTGGTGCGCGGCGCGCTCGCGACCATCCAGGTCTCCGCGCCCGCCCCCACCCGCCCGGACCGCGGCGACGCCCGCCTGGTGCGGGAGAACTACCCGTTCCGCGTCGACGTCCGCACCCGCTTCGGCGACCTGGACACGAACCGGCACGTCAACAACGTCGCGCTGGCCGGCTGGTATCTCGACGGCCTCGCCGAGCTGCACCAGGACGTCCTCGGCTACCCGACGGGCGGGCCGCTGGACGGCCTGTCGCCCAGCTCCCTGGCCGTGCAGTACCGCGACCAGGTGCACTACCCGGGCATCTACCAGCTGCGCGTCGGCGTCCTGGAGCTCGACGAGGACACCGTCCGCTACGCCTGCGGCCTGTTCGACGGCCCGCGCTGCATCGGTCTGGCGGAGGCGGAGGGCAGGCACCACGCCCCCGGCCAGGACGGCGACCCGGTCCGCCTCGCCGAGGCACTGGCCCCGTTCCGGATGCGGAACCTCTGAGTTGCGCTCATGATCGGCGGGAGTGGCATCAACGCGCCACATATGGCGCATTCTGACCGTTTGCGCTGATCAAGGCGGCCTGCCGGGCGCTGGCGCAGCCCGTGATCGGCGGAAGTGGCACCAGCGCGAGACGGGTGGCGCGTTCTGACCGTCTGCGCTGATCAAGGTGGGTGGCTCGGGGTCGGGGCGTGCCCGTGATCAGTGGAACGGGCGGTGGCGCGACGCCCGGTGGCTGGTGTGGTCGGCCCTGATGATCGAGTTGGGTGGCCCTGCGCTGGCGCCACCCATGATCGGCGGAACCGGCACCGAGGCGCCAGACATGGCGCGTTTCGACCGATTGCGCTGATCAAGGGGGGTGATGGGCGCCAGAGCCGGCCCAAGATCCGCAGAAGTGGCATCAGCGCGCCATCACTGGCGCGTTCCGACCGGTTCTGCTGATCATGGCCCGGGCGTGCGCGCCGCAGGCGGTGCGAGGCGAAGGGGCGGAGCCGGCGGTCAGCCGACCACCTCCACGCCCGCGGCGCGCATCTCGTCGAGGGCCGCCGCCGTCGTGTCCGGGGAGACGCCTGCGCAGTGCCCGAGGAGGACGGTCGTCGTGAACCCGTGTCCGGCGGCGTCCAGGGCGGTGGCGCGGACGCAGTGGTCGGTGGCAAGGCCGACGACGTGGACGTGCTCCACACCCCTGGCGTGCAGCCACTCCCGCAGGGGCGTGCCGGTCTCGCCCTGGTCGCTGCCCTCGAAACCGGAGTACGCGCTGGTGTAGGCGCCCTTGTCGAACACGGCCTCGATCGGCGTCACGTCCAGGGCCGGGTGGAAGGACGCCCCCGGCGTCCCGGTCACGCAGTGCACCGGCCAGGACGTGCGGTAGTCGGGGACGGCCGGCGGGCGGGCGAAGTGGTCGCCGGGATCGACGTGCACGTCCCGGGTCGCGACGACGTGGTCGTAGCCGGACGCGGCGAGCGCGCCGATCCCGGCCGCGACGGCCGCGCCACCGGTGACGGCGAGCGAGCCGCCCTCGCAGAAGTCGTTCTGCACGTCGACGACGATCAGGGCGCGAGTCATGGCTGGTCGGAGAGGAAGGTCGTCGGGATGGCGGGCTCGCCGCGGGAGAGCTTGAGCCCCTCCCACGGGACCGAGACGAGCGCGCCGCGCAGGCGATCGCGGGCGGCCTCCAGGTCGTCGACGCCGGCCTGGACCTTCCCGCCGCGCACGAGCGGCACCGGCAGTACCGTGTCGTGCGGCCCGACCGCGGGCGGGGCGTCCGCGCGGTACACGACCTCCTCGACGGACGTTCCGGTCGGCTTGTGCCTGCGCAGCGCCGCCTTGCGCCCGCCGCGGGACTCCTTGGACGTGCTGCGCTTCGAGACCGGGCGCCCGTCGACCTCGACGAGCTTGTAGACCATCCCGGCCGTCGGGTGGCCGGACCCGGTGACCACGGACGTGCCGACGCCGTAGGAGTCGACCGGCTCGGCGCGCAGCGAGGCGATCGCGTACTCGTCGAGGTCGCCGGACAGGACGATCTTCGTGCCGGTCGCGCCGAGGCCGTCGAGCTGCTCGCGGGCCTGGCGGGCCAGCTCGCCGAGGTCGCCGGAGTCGATCCGGATGGCGCCGAGCCCGGTCCCGGCCGCGGCGATCGCGTTGTCGATGCCCTGCCGGATGTCGAACGTGTCGACGAGCAGCGTCGTCGACTCCCCGAGCGCGGCGACCTGGCTCGCGAACGCGCTGCGCTCGTCGTCGTGCAGCAGGATCCAGGCGTGTGCGGCGGTACCCGCGGTGGGGATGCCGTGGCGCAGGCGCGCGGCGAGGTTCGAGGTGGCGCCGAAGCCGGCCAGGTACGCGGCCCTGGCGCAGGCGACGGCCGCCTCCTCGTGCGTGCGCCGCGACCCCATCTCGATCAGCGGGCGCCCGGCTGCCGCGGTCACCATCCGGGCGGCGGCCGACGCGATCGCGCTGTCGTGGTTGTAGATCGACAGCGCCAGCGTCTCCAGGATCACTGCGTCGGCGAACGTGCCGGACACGGTGAGGATCGGCGAGCCGGGGAAGTACAGCTCGCCCTCGGGGTAGCCGTCGACGTCGCCGGAGAACCGGTAGTCGCGCAACCAGTCCACCGTGTCCTCGTCGACGACGCCGGCCAGCAGCTCGAGGTCCTCCGGTCCGAAGCGGAACCGCTCCAGCGCCTCCAGCAGCCGCCCGGTGCCGGCGACGACGCCGTAGCGCCGCCCGTCCGGCAGCCGGCGGGCGAACAGCTCGAACACGCACCGGCGCGAGGCCGTGCCGTCGGCGAGCGCGGCCGCGACCATGGTCAGCTCGTACCGGTCGGTGAGCAACGCGGTGCCCGGATCCGGGGTCATGCCCGGCAGCCTATGTGCGGTTCGGAGTCCCGTGCGTCACATGCCACCATGGGCGGTATGACCGTGCCGTTACCGACGCCCACCGAACAGGTGGACCCGGCCGTGGACGAGGACGTCTCCCCGGACACCCCGTGGCAGGCGATCGTCTGGAACGACCCGGTCAACCTCATGTCCTACGTCACGTACGTGCTGCAGAAGCTGTTCGGTTACCCGGAGCCGAAGGCCAACCAGCTGATGCTCGACGTGCACCACAAGGGCCGCGCCGCGGTCTCGTCGGGGGACAAGGACACGATCGAGGCGGACGTCGCGAAGCTGCACGCGGCCGGCCTGTGGGCCACCATGCAGCGCACATGAACGGCTGGAAGCGCACCGGGCGCGGTGATCGCCTGCGGTTCGTCTCCGGGTTCTCCGGTGAGGAGGCCCGTGTCCTGCACGGCTTGTTCACCGAGGTCCGGACGATGCTGTCCGGCAGGGCCTCCGAGCAGCCGGAGGACGAGCTGGCGGCTCTGACCGGGATCCGGACGGGCCCGACGTCGCGTCCGACCGACCGCGTGCTCGCCCGGCTGCTTCCGGACTTCACCTCCGAGGACCAGGACCTGGCCCAGGGCCTGCGCTCGCTGCACGAGCCGTCGCTGATCGAGGCGAAGGACGCGGCCGCCGCGCTCGTCATCCAGACGCTGCCCGAGGCGGGCGGACGGGTCGAGCTGAACACCGAGGAGGCCGACACCTGGCTGGCCGCGCTGAACGACGTGCGGCTCGCGCTCGGTACGGCCCTCGACGTCAGCGAGGAGATGCCCGACCAGCTCCCGGACGACGACCCCCGCGCCCCGCACCTGGGCATCTACCACTGGCTGACGTTCGTGCAGGACTCGCTCGTGCGCGTGCGCATGCGGTCCCTGTAGCCGATCCGCCCGCCGATCCCGACCCGCACCGATGATTCCCGCGCGGTGTGCCGGTCACGGTCCTCGAGCAACGGCGGGCGCGGGAGGCGGCGATGGACGGCACGAGAGGGCACCGGCCGGTACCGGAGGCCCGGACGACGGGACAGGTGCTGACGTGACCCGGACGGACTCCGCGTCCCGGCTGGTCGCGGCACCGGCCGAGCGCGTCTTCAGGGCCCTCGTCGAGCCCGACGCGCTGTCCGCCTGGTTGCCGCCTGCCGGCATGAGCGGGGTGTTCGAGCGCTTCGACCCGGGCCAGGGCGGCGGCTACCGCCTGGTCCTGACCTACGGCGACGTGTCGTCGGCGCCGGGCAAGACGACCGCGGGCTCCGACGTCGTCGAGGCCCGCTTCGTGGAGATCGTTCCGGCCGTGCGGGTCGTGCAGGCGGTCGACTTCGTCGCCGACGACCCGGCCTTCGCCGGCACCATGACCATGACCTGGGAGCTCACCGGCGAGGCGGGTGGCACGCGCGTGGTCATCAGGGCCGACGACGTGCCGTCGGGCATCTCCGCCGAGGACCACGCCGTGGGCCTGCGTTCCTCGCTCGACAACCTCGCCCGGTACCTGGCGGCGCGCTGAGGCGTCGTCGCCGCTTCACTCCCGCGAACGTCCCGCCGGGAACGCCACCGGGGTGGGCGGCGGGCTGCGACGGTGCCGCCATGACGATCTCCGGCTACCGGGTCGATCCGGAGCGCCTGCGCGCGCTCATCGCGTCCCTGCAGGAGACGCTGGCTCGGTTGTCCCGCAGCGCGATGGAGCTCGACGCCGCCCTGAGCGCCCCGCCGCCGGGTTCCGACGAGGTCTCGCTGAACGCGTACCGCCAGCTCGTCCGGATGACGGAGGACGCGCGGGCCGAGATCGCCGACCGCCAGGCCCGGCTGCTCGCCGCGATCGCCGCGCTGCAGGCGCAGCTGCGCGACTACGAGGCCGCCGAGCGGGACGGCGCGGTCCCGGCGTGAGGGCGGTGCCCCGGATCGTCGCGACGGTCGCGCTGGTCGCGGTGGCGGCCGGCTGCACGGCGGACCCGGTGCCGCCGTCGCCGTCGACCGCGCCGCCGGTCGCCGTCGTGCGGGACGCGACGGCACTCGGCGGATGCCCGGGTCCGACCGCCCGGCTGGCTCCCGACCTGGTGGTGGCCTCGACGGCGCTGCCCGCCGGGGCCGGGTGCACGTGGACCGACCCGTCGTCGACGGCGGTGGTGCGGGCCGACGTCCACGCCGCCGGTGGGCTCGGCGCGCTGTACCGGGCGGCGGGCGAGTTCCGGGCGTTCCGCACCGGGCAGCTGGCGGGCGCCCCGACCGTCGTCACCACACCCGGGGGCGACCCGTCGTGCTCGCTGCACGCCGGGTTGTCCGATGGGGAGCTGCTGGTCGTGCAGGTCGGGCCCGCGACGGCGCCTGTGCCGGACCCCTGCCGGACCGCGGCGGCCGTCGCGGAACGCCTGCTCACCGCGATGCCGACGAGGAGCACCCGATGACCACCTACGCCACGACGTCGCTGGACCCGGCCACCGTCGGGCTGACCCGCCTGCGTGCGGGCCTGCTGTCCGGCTCCGGTCCGGCCGGGTTCGACGCGCTGGCCGGTGCCGTCGGCCGTGCCGCGGACACCGCCCGCGACGTCGTCGGTGACCTGGACGCGGTGCTGCGCCGGGACGCGGCGGTGCACGCCGGTCCGGCCGCGGACGGCGCCCGCACGCACCTGGCCGCGCTGCGCCAGGACGTCGTCGCGGCCGCCGGGCGGCTGGAACGGGCGTCCCGCGCGGTGCGCGAGCTGGCGGCGCACCACGCGGCCGCGCGGCGGGACATCGTGCCGGACCGGTCCCCGTCCGGTGCCGGGCCGGGCGCAGCGCTGCTCGGCGCGGCACTCGACGACGGCGGGGACCGCCGTGCCCGGCTCGCCGTCGCCGCCTACCAGGACCGCTGCAACGCGGTGCTGTCCGGATCGCTGCCGGAGTTCTCCGGTGTGAGCCTGGTCCGAGGGGGGTGACGTGGCGTGCGGGGCCGTGCACGCGCCCCGTATCCTGTCCCCGTGCTGGTCATCCGAGCCGACCTCGTCGAGGAGATCGTCGCGCACGCCCGCCGGGACCACCCGGACGAGGCCTGTGGCGTGATCGCCGGACCCGATGACGGCTCCGACCGCCCGCACCGGTTCGTCCCGATGCTCAACGCGGCCCGGTCGCCGACGTTCTACGAGTTCGACTCCGCCGACCTGCTCGCGCTGTACAAGGACATGGACGCCCGCGACGAGGTGCCCGTGGTGATCTACCACTCGCACACGGCGACCGAGGCGTACCCCTCGCGCACGGACATCTCGTACGCGTCCGAGCCGTACGCGCACTACGTGCTGGTCTCCACCCGCGAGGACGCCGAGGCGAACCACACGGGCCACGACCTGCACTCCTACCGGATCGTCGACGGCGAGGTGACCGAGGAGGAGATCCAGGTCGTCGAGTCGTACATGTTCGCGCACACCGGCGCGGACGACGTCCCGGACCACAGCTGACCGTCGGAGCGGAATCCCGCGCACCGTCGGGTGCGTTGACCGCGTCGGAGCAGTTCTCAGCCGAATCTCACCAGGAGTAGCTCGACCATGGCCGTCACCGTTTCCATCCCCACGATCCTGCGCACGCACACCGGCGGCGAGAAGTCCGTCGAGGCCAAGGGCGCCACGGTCTCCGACGTCATCGAGGACCTCGAGTCCCGCCACGGCGGCATCAAGGACCGGCTGATCACCGACGGCAAGCTGCACCGGTTCGTGAACATCTACGTCGACGACGAGGACGTCCGTTTCGCGGGCGGCCTCGAGGCGCCGGTCACCGAGACCTCGACGATGACGATCCTCCCGGCCGTCGCCGGCGGAGCGGCCTGACCTGCCGCTCCCGGCCTGATCGGAGGATCCGTGCGCTACGACTCGCTGCTGCACGCGGTCGGTGACACCCCGCTGGTCGGGCTGCCCTCGCTGTCCCCCTCGGAGGACGTCCGGCTGTGGGCGAAGCTCGAGGACCGCAACCCGACCGGCTCGATCAAGGACCGGCCCGCGCTGGCCATGATCGAGGACGCGGAGAAGCAGGGGCTGCTGTCGCCGGGCTGCACGATCCTCGAGCCGACGTCGGGCAACACCGGCATCTCGCTGGCGATGGCGGCCAAGCTCAAGGGCTACCAGCTCGTCTGCGTGATGCCGGAGAACACGTCCGAGGAGCGACGTCAGCTGCTCGGCATGTACGGCGCGCAGATCATCTCCTCGCCGGCGGCGGGCGGCTCGAACCAGGCCGTCGCCGTCGCGAAGGAGCTGGCCGCCGAGCACACCGACTGGGTGATGCTCTACCAGTACGGCAACCCGGCCAACACGGATGCGCACTACCGCGGCACCGGCCCGGAGATCCTGCGCGACCTGCCGTCCGTGACGCACTTCGTGGCCGGCCTCGGCACCACCGGCACGCTCGTCGGTGCCGGGCGGTACCTGCGCGAGCAGAAGCCGGACGTCCAGGTCATCGCCGCCGAGCCGCGGTACGGCGAGCTCGTCTACGGCCTGCGCAACCTGTCCGAGGGCTTCGTGCCGGAGCTGTACGACGAGACCGTCCTCACCGGACGGTTCTCGGTCGGCAGCTACGACGCGTTGCGCCGGACCCGCCAGCTCGTCGAGCTGGAGGGCATCTTCGCCGGCATCTCCTCCGGCGCCATCCTGCACGCCGCCATCGCGGCGGGGGAGAAGGCGGTCAAGGCGGGCGAGTCCGCCGACATCGCGCTCGTGATCTGCGACGGCGGCTGGAAGTACCTCTCGACCGGCGCCTACTCCGGTGATCTCGGCACCGCAGCGCAGGGGATCGACGGCCAGCTCTGGGCCTGACAACCCGGTCTCATCGATTCTGATGATGGGACCGCGATCGTGCGAGCATTCGCGCGACCGCCGCCTATGCTCGTCGTAGCCGGTCTGACCTGCGACGATGCAGTATCCGCCACGACGTGAGCAATGGGCTCCGAGCAGTTGAGTAGCCCGGTACTCATGTTGCGGCGCCCGCCCCGGCGCAACCTTCTCGGCAAGCGAGACCACCCGATCGGTCTCGACCCCCGAAGGACACACCGAGAGGCGAGAGATCATGACCGAGACGGTTGGCTCCAACTTCAACCAGCAGGCCAAGTCGGGCGACGACGGCGGCGACATCTTCCAGAACCAGCAGCAGACCGGAGCGGGCGCGGCCGGGTCGAACTTCAACCAGCAGGCGAAGTCCGGCGACGACGACGGCGGCGACATCTTCCAGAACCAGCAGCAGGCCGGTGCCGGCGCGGCCGGGTCGAACTTCAACCAGCAGGCGAAGTCCGGCGGCGACGAGGTGCTGGTCGGCCCGAACGGCGAGCAGGTCTTCACCGACGAGCAGGGCCGCCACTTCTTCATCGACGCCAACGGCGACCGGATCTTCCTGCCGGAGGACAACGGCGGCGGGGACATCTTCCAGAACCAGCAGCAGGCCGGAGCGGGCGCGGCCGGGTCGAACTTCAACCAGCAGGCGAAGTCCGGCGACGACGGTGGCGGCGACATCTTCCAGAACCAGCAGCAGGCGGGCGCCGGTCACGGCGGCGGGTCGAACTTCAACCAGCAGGCGGCGGCCGGCGGCCACGGCGGCGGCGGGGACATCTTCCAGAACCAGCAGCAGGCCGGCGCGGGTGGTGGCGGCTCGAACTTCAACCAGCAGGCGAAGTCGGGCGGCGACGGCGGCGGCGACATCATGCAGAACCAGCAGCAGGCCGGTGCGGGTGGTGGCGGCTCGAACTTCAACCAGCAGGCGAAGTCGGGCGGCGACGGCGGCGGCGGCGACATCATGCAGAACCAGCAGCAGGCCGGTGCCGGCGGCGGCGGGTCGAACTTCAACCAGCAGGCGTCCTCCGGTGGCCGTGACAGCGGCGACATCTTCCAGAACCAGCAGCAGGCGGGTGCGGCCGCGGCGGCCGGGTCGAACTTCAACCAGCAGGCGAAGTCCGGCGGCGACGACGGCGGGGACATCTTCCAGAACCAGCAGCAGTCCGGTGCCGGCCACGGAGGGTCGAACTTCAACCAGCAGGCGAAGTCGGGCGACGACGACGGCGGGGACATCTTCCAGAACCAGCAGCAGTCGGGCGCGGGCCACGGTGGCTCGAACTTCAACCAGCAGGCGAAGTCGGGCGACGACGACGGTGGCGACATCTTCCAGAACCAGCAGCAGGCCGGTGCGGCGGGTGCGGGGTCGAACTTCAACCAGCAGGCGAAGTCCGGCGACGACGATGGCGGGGACATCTTCCAGAACCAGCAGCAGTCCGGTGCCGGTCACGACGGTGGCTCGAACTTCAACCAGCAGGCGAAGTCGGGCGACGACGACGGTGGCGACATCTTCCAGAACCAGCAGCAGTCCGGTGCCGGCCACGGAGGGTCGAACTTCAACCAGCAGGCGAAGTCGGGCGACGACGACGGTGGCGACATCTTCCAGAACCAGCAGCAGAGCGGTGCCGGTGGCGGGAGCAACTTCAACCAGCAGGCCAAGTCCGGTGGTGACCACGACGGCGGCGGGGACATCTTCCAGAACCAGCAGCAGTCGGGCGCGGGCCACGGTGGCTCGAACTTCAACCAGCAGGCGAAGTCGGGCGACGACGGCGGCGGGGACATCTTCCAGAACCAGCAGCAGTCCGGTGCCGGCCACGGAGGGTCGAACTTCAACCAGCAGGCCAAGTCCGGTGGTGACCACGACGGTGGCGGGGACATCTTCCAGAACCAGCAGCAGTCCGGTGCCGGTCACGACGGTGGCTCGAACTTCAACCAGCAGGCCGAGAGCCACCACGAGGAGCCGACCTTCGAGGCGGCGGGGCACAACGAGGCCGCCGGCGGCGGCGGCGACGAGGCCGCGCACGTCGGTGGCGGCGAGGAGCACCACGTCGGCTGACATCGGTAGCGCTCCGGCGCTCCCGGACGAGTAACACGGTGGGCAGTCGTCCGATCGGGCGACTGCCCACCGGTGCGATGTGAGGAGACCCCGCGATGCCGGCAAACCAGAGCGCCGCGGCGAAGCACGTCCTGGAGACCCTGGACATGACGGTCAAGGGCGCCCACGCCTACGACCGTCCCGACCTGGCCGAACGGCTCGGTACCGCCCGGCGGCTGCTCGAGGCGGCGACCGTCACCGTGCACGTCGTCGGCGAGTTCAAGCAGGGCAAGAGCTCGCTGATCAACGCGCTGCTCACGGCGCCGGTCTGCCCGGTGGACGACGACATCGCGACCGCCGTCCCGACCGAGATCCGGTACGCCACCGAGCTGGCCGCCAGCGCCACGTTCGACTCGGCGCCCGGTTCCAACGGCGCGGGATGGACCGAGACGATCCCGGCAGCGGACATCGCGGCCTACGTCTCGGAGGCCGGCAACCCCGGCAACGAGCGGCGGCTGCGGGCGGTGAGCGTCGGGATCGCCCGGCAGCTGCTGTCGACCGGCCTCGTCCTGATCGACACCCCCGGCGTGGGTGGGCTCGGGTCGGTGGCGAACGCGTCCGCGCTGTCGTCGCTGCCCCAGTCGCACGCCGTCCTGTTCGTCACCGACGCCTCGCAGGAGCTGACCGCGGCCGAGCTCGGCTTCCTGCGGACGGTGCGCGAGCTGTGCCCGCGGGTGCTGCTCGTCGTCACCAAGACCGACCTCTACCCGGAGTGGGCCCGCATCCTCGACCTGGACCTCGGCCACCTGCGGCGCCGGGCGATCGACGTCGAGGGCATCGCCGTGTCGTCGGAGATCCGCTCGCTCGCCGCGAAGGACGCCGACCAGGAGCTGAACGCCGAGTCCGGTTTCCCCGAGCTGGTCAAGAGGATCAACGACGTGCTCGCGGGCTCGGAGCGGATCGCGATCGATTCGACCGTCACGCACCTGCGTTCCGCGCTGGACCAGATGCGGGTCTCGGCCACCGCCCGTCGCGACGCGCTGCTGCACCCGGAGAACGCGGCCGACCTCGTCGCACGCCTGACCGAGGCCAAGGACAAGGCGGACGCGCTGCGCGAGCGCTCGTCGAAGTGGCAGCTGCTGCTCCAGGACGGCTTCGCGGACATCGCCTCGGACATCGACTTCGACCTGCGCGACCGTGCCCGCAAGGCGCTGCACGAGGCGGAGGCCGGTATCGAGGACGGGGACCCGGCGAAGAACTGGGAGGAGTTCGAGAACTGGTTCCGCCAGCGGCTGGCCGGTGAGGCGCTGGAGAACTACGCGCTGTTCGTGCGCCGGGCCAAGGAGGTCGCGAGCACCGTCGGCGAGCACTTCGAGCTCGAGGAGTCCGAGATCGTCACCGCGCGAGAGGTGCACGCACCGATCGAGCTGCTGGAGTCGTTCACCGTCGACTCCGCGTTCGTCGAGAAGAAGGCCAAGGGCGCCGGCATGGCCGCGTTCCAGAAGGCCTACGGCGGCTTCCTGATGTTCACCATGCTCACGCACATGGCGGCGCTGGCCATCCCGGCGCCGTTCGGCCTGATCCCCGGTCTGCTGATGGGCCGGGCCGGCCTGCGCGACGAGAAGAAACGGCAGCTGGAGAAGCGCCGCAGCGAGGCCAAGCAGGCCGTCCGCCGCTTCGTCGACGAGTTCCAGATGCAGGTCGGCAAGGACTCCCGGGACGCGATCCGGCACGTGCAGCGCGAGCTGCGGACGGCATGGACCGAGCGGGTGACCGAGCTGCAGCGCTCCGCGGCGGCCGGGCTGGCCGCCGCGCAGGAGTCCGCGAAGACCGGCGAGAACGACGTCGGGGCGCGGGACCGGATCGAGAAGGACATGGCGTCGCTGGACATGCTCAGCGCACGGCTCGACGACCTCGCCGCGCACCTGGAGCGCACCCGCACCGAGCCCGTCGGGACCGGGTCGTGAACCGCGAGCCGGCCGCCCCCACCCTGATCAACCGGGTCCGGGGCCTCGTGCACCGGGCGTGCCAGATGTACGGCGGCGGCCCGGCCATGCCGGAGCTGCTGGCCGCCGCGCACCGCCTGGACTCGCCGCTGCGCGTCGCGATCGCCGGCCGGATCAAGGCCGGCAAGTCCACATTGCTCAACGCGCTCGTCGGGCAGGAGCTCGCGGCGACCGACGCAGGCGAGTGCACGCGCGTCGTGACCTGGTACCGCGACGGGCACACCTACCGGATCGGCGCCCAGCTGCGCGACGGTCAGCGGATCGGCCTGGCCTCGACGCCGGCGGGCGGCCCGGACCTGCAGGGGCTGCACGCGCCGGACATCGACCACATCATGGTCGACTGGCCGTCGCCGGCCCTGCGGTCGATGACGCTGGTGGACACGCCGGGTATGGACTCGCTGACCGCCGAGCTGTCCGGTCGCACGACGGCCGCGCTCACGCCGGAGGACGACGAGGGCCCCGGCATGGTGGACGCCGTCGTCTACCTGATGCGGCACATGCACGCCACGGACGTCTCGTTCCTGGAGACGTTCCGCAACGACCCGTCGGAGCGACGCCCGATCAACACGATCGCCGTGCTCGGCCGCGCCGACGAGGTCGGGCACGGACGTCCGGGTGCGCTGGACAGCGCGGCCCGCGTCGCCGACCGCTACCGGGTCGACCCGCGCGTGCGCGCGCTGTGCCAGACCGTGCTCCCGGTCGCCGGCCTGCTGGCCGCGACGGCCGCGACGCTGCGCGAGGACGAGTTCCGCGCGATCGCGCTGATGGCTGGCGCCGAGGAGGCCGAGACCGACCGGCTGCTGCTCACCGCGAACCGGTTCGCGTCCGGTCACACCGAGCTGGACCTCGCGCCGTCCCGACGCGCCGCGCTGCTCACCCGCTTCGGCCTGTTCGGCGTGCGGCTGTCCGTGCAGCTGGTCCGCAGCGGGGTCGCGACGACGGCCGGTGCGCTGTCCGCGGAGCTGTTGCACCGCAGCGGTCTGGTGCCGTTCCGGGAGGCGCTCACCAGCCGGTTCGCCGCGCGCTCCGAGGTGCTGAGGGCCCGCACCGCGTTGAAGATCACCGAGTCGGTGCTGCGGCGCTACCCGGTACCGGCCGCGGCCGCGCTCGTGCACGAGCTGGAGCAGGTCTCCGCTGGCGCGCACGAGTTCGCCGAGATCCGGCTGCTGGACACGCTGCGCACCGGCGCGCTGATGCTCACCGAGGCCGAACGCGACGCCGCGGAGCGCCTGCTCGGCGGCGAGGGCGTGCACCCGATGAGCCGCCTCGGTCTGCCCGTCGGCTCCGGGGAGGACCCGATGGGAGCCGCGCGTGCCGCGCTGACGCAGTGGCAGCGCCGTGCCGAGCACCCGTCCTCCGGGCGCGACGTGCGCGAGGCGTGCCGCGTGCTCGTCCGTACCTGCGAGGCACTGGTGCTCGGTTCCCTGCCGCAGCAGATGAGCAATCCGGGGCCGATGACGGCGACCGGTCGAGTAGCCGACTGCTCATGACCAGCCGCGCCGCCGAGGGGATTCTCTAGCCATGACCAGTTCCGAGCAGCCAGTCCGCGGCCCGGTCGGCATGCCGGCCCACCTGTGGGAGCTGGCCAAGTCCGACGTCCGGCTGTCCGTCCCGAACCGGGTGCGCAACGCCGTCGCGAACGGCCTGAACGCCCCCGAGAACGTGCGACGCATCGCCGCCCGCGTCGCCGTCACCGGGGCCGCGATGGGCGTCCCGGCCGCGATGATCGGCCTGGGCGGCTTCCTCGACACGGCCGACACCCCGGTCGGGCTCGCCGGCGGCGAGGCGCCGCTGGACGGGTTCGACGGCGCCCCCGCGGTCCCCGGCTCGCACGACGGCGGCGGCTACTCCGGCTTCGCCGGTGGCAGCGGCCACGGCGGCGGGGGCGGCGGCTCCGAGGGCGGTGGCTCCGAGGGCTTCGCGCACGCGACCACACAGGGCGGCGGCGACGTCCACTCCGGACTGGGCAGCACGTGGCACGTGCAGGACCCGTCCGTGCCCGGCGGCGACTGGCTCACCGTCCAGATGTTCCAGGACGTGTCGGTCACCGAGACCGCGGACGGCATGTTCGTCGTCGACGCGTGGCAGTTCATCGTCGTCCACGACAGCCACGGCCAGGAGTACGTGTTCAAGGAGCACTACCAGGTCGTCGTCCCGGACCCGCCGGGCCAGGAGACCGACCTGATCATCCACGAGCGCGGCTTCGTGCACGTGACCGAGCGGCCGGACGGCACGTTCGCCGTCGACCCGCACTTCGGCATCGACGTGATCGTCACCGCCGATGGGGACGGCAAGGACTCCGTTCTGATCGGTCAGTCCCAACACGTCCGCTACACCGACACCGACGGCAAGCAGGACGACGACGTGAAGGTCGACCTGTCCGAGAAGGCGACGTCGACCAGCGACGACGAGGG
The DNA here is from genome assembly GCF_004339565.1 of Pseudonocardia endophytica. Classification (GTDB taxonomy): domain Bacteria; phylum Actinomycetota; class Actinomycetes; order Mycobacteriales; family Pseudonocardiaceae; genus Pseudonocardia; species Pseudonocardia endophytica. The sequence goes on along the minus strand of NZ_SMFZ01000001.1, from coordinate 2,164,905 downwards.
CGACAAGGCCACCACGACGATCGACCAGGGCCAGGTGTTCGACGACGGACGCTCGCCCGCCAAGCCGTTCGAGGGCGGCAGCAAGCAGAAGGAGGGCGACGCGGACGAGCACTCCGGCACGAAGGACGGCCGGGACCAGAAGGACGGCCGGGACCCGAAGGGCGGCAGGGAGACCCACGAGCCGGACGGAGGTCGCGAGCAGGTCGGTCACGGCACCTCCGACGGGACCGATCCGTCGTCGCCGTTCGGGGAGGAGCCCGCCGACCGGGGCACGGCAGGCGGTGCGCAGACGGGCTCGCCGTCGGCGCCCACCGGCACCGCGACGTCACCGACCGCGTCGTCGTCGACCGGGCCCACCGCGTCCTCCGGGGCGGCGACCACCGCGCGCTCGCTGGACGCGGCGCCGCTGGCGAGCGCGGCCGTCGCGGCACCCGCGGCGAGCGTGCTGGCCGGCCGGGAGCCGACCGGGCTGGAGAGCCACACCGGGCCGGAGCTCGACGCGCCGCCGTCCGGTCAGGAGCAGCCCGCCCCGCAGCCGACCGGGACGGAGCAGCCGTCCGCCGACCACGCCCCGGACGCGTCCGCGCCGCCGGAGCACCCGGGCACCGGCACAGAGCCGTTCGCCGGGTCTCCGGCGACGAACGGTTCCGCACCGTTCGAGCCGCCCGCCACCACCGGCTCCACACCGGGGACGACGAACGGGGAGCCGGCCGCGACGACCGACTCGTCCACGCCGGACGAGCATCAGGACCCGGGCGATAACACCGCGGCCCCGGACCACGAGTCACACAGCGACACGGCAGTGCACGACACGCCGGAGCCGGCCCAGGCCGAGCACGCCGGGAACCACGACGCCGACCACGACACGGCGGACCACGGAACGGATGGCGCGGATCATGCGCTCGCCCACTGACACAGGCACGACCGAAACCGGAGGGGGCACGGCGATGGGGTACGGGCTCGGTGTCGATCTCGGCACCACGTTCACCGCTGCGGCGGTGGAGCGCGACGGACGCGTGGAGATGGCCACGCTCGGAGACCGGACCGCTGCCGTGCCGTCGGTCGTGCTGCTGCGTGGGGACGGGACCGTCCTCACCGGTGACGCGGCGGACCGGCGCGCGGCCAGCGAGCCGGACCGGGTGGCCCGGGAGGTCAAGCGGCGGCTCGGCGACCCGATGCCGGTGCTGCTCGGCGGTGCGCCGCAACCGGTCCAGGAACTGATGGCGATGCAGCTGCGGGACGTCGTGCGCGTCGTCTCGGAGCGGGAGGGTGGCGCACCGGACGAGGTGACGCTGACCCACCCCGCGAACTGGGGGCCGTACAAGAAGGAGCTGTTCGGGCAGATCCCGCGCCGGGCGGGAATCGACCGGGTCCGGATGCTCACCGAGCCGGAGGCGGCGGCCGCGCACTACGCGTCCACCGAGCGGGTCCCGGAGGGCGCGGTCGTCGCCGTGTACGACCTCGGTGGCGGCACGTTCGACGCGACCGTGCTCCGGACGTCGGGGGAGGGCTTCGAGATCCTCGGCACGCCGGAGGGCATCGAGGGCCTCGGCGGCATCGACTTCGACGAGGCGGTCTACGCCCACGTCGACCGCGTGCTCGACGGCGCGCTGTCCGGGCTCGACCCGGCCGACATCCGGGCGACGGCGGCGGCCATCCGGCTGCGGCACGAGTGCGTGCTGGCGAAGGAGGCCCTGTCCGCGGACACCGAGGCCACCATCCCGGTGCTGCTGCCCGCCGTGCAGACCGAGGTGCGGCTGACCCGCGGCGAGTTCGAGACGATGATCCAGCCGTCGGTGGCGGCGACGGTCGAGGCGATGCGTCGGGCGCTGCGCTCGGCGGGCGTCACCCCCGACGAGCTGCACACCGTGCTGCTCGTCGGCGGCTCGTCCCGGATCCCGGCGGTGGCCCGGATGGTCTCCGCCGAGCTCGGTCGCCCCACCTCGGTGGACGCGCACCCCAAGCACGCGATCGCGCTCGGTGCGGCGCAGCTGTCGCGCCGGACCGGTCCGGAGGCCGTGGACGGCGGCCCCGCGGACGACACGCCGACCCCGCCGCGCGGGATCCCGGTGGTGACCCCGATGGGCGCGCCGATGCTGCCGTCGCAGGCCGGGCCGGTGGGCCCCGGTACGCCGGGTGTCCCGGTCGGTCCGGGCACGCCTCCCGGCGGTACGCGGCAGCCCACCGGTCCGAACGGGACCGGGTCGTTCAGCCCGGTCCCGCTGGCGACGGCGCCGCTGGCCGGCGTCGCGGCCGGAACGGCCTCGTCGGACGGGCCCGGCACGGCCGACCCGACCGCGGTGATGGGGCCGGACGGCGGCCCGTTGCGCGCCGAGGCGGGCGCGCCGCCGCCGGAACTGCGTGCCCCGGCCGGTGCCGCCCGTCGCAAGCGCCGGGTCGGTGCGGTCGTGGGTGCCGGCATCGTCGTGGCGGCCGCCGCGGTCGGCGCGGCCGTGTTCTACGGGACGTCGGCGGGGGCGACCGCGACGCCGGGACCGGCCGCCGCGACGGCCCCGGTCGCGACGCCGGCCGCGCCCACCCCGACCGAGGAAGCCGCCCCGCAGAGCGACGGCGGGTCGTCGGGGGGCTCCGCCCCGGCGCCGCGCAAGACGGTCGAGCGTCAGGCGCCGGTGGCGGCGGACCCGCCGTCGCACCACTCGAGCGGCTCCGGCTCGTCGTCGAAGACGTGGACGTCGAGCAAGACGAGCACGTCGAAGACGGACACCGACACGGACACGGACACCGACAGCGGGAGCTCCGGCAACAGCGGAGGGAACAACGGCGGCAACGGCTGACGTCGACACCGTAGGGACGGGGCCCGCGACCGACACCGGTCGCGGGCCCCGTTCGTTCCTGCTGCTGCGGGCCTCAGCCGCGGCGGATGCCGGCTACCTGGACCAGGTCGCCGCGCCCGGACACGCCCAGCTTCGCGTAGACCGAGCGCAGCACGTTGTCCACGGTGCGCACGGAGACGACGAGCTCACCGGCGATCGCCTTGCTCGTCATCCCGGTCGCGGCCAGCGCGGCGATCTCGTGTTCGCGCGGGGTCAGGTCGGCGGAGCCCTCCAGCAGCTCCAGAGCCGGGGTGCGCGCCCCCTGGCACTCCTGCGCCCACGCACGCGCCCGCGACGTGACGGCCGCCGCCGACCCGATCTGCCCGGCCGCCCGGTAGGCGTGCGCGGCCTGCGCGGCCGCCTCCGCCGCGAGCAGATCCAGGCCCATCCCGGCGAAGCGGGTCGCCACCCGGTCCAGGCCGGCCGCGTCGTGCTCGGCGAGCGCCGTCGCGTGCTCGCCGTACGCCTGCTCCAGCGGGCCCTCCGCGTCCGCCGCGAGGGCGACCAGCTGCTCGCTCACGGCGCCGGTCAATCCCATCCGGACGGCCGTGTGCAGCGCCTGCATCCGGTGCCCGTGAGTGTCCGCCGCGTCGGCCGCCTCCAGCGCGATCGTCGCCGCCTGCGACGTCCGGCCCTCGACACCGGCGATCATCACCCGCGCCGCGTAGGCCCATCCGGCGAGCAGCAGGTCGCCCGGCACCCGCTCGCCTTCGGCGAGCACCGCGGCGGCCCGGTTCGTCCGGCCGGTGGCGGCCAGCGCCATCGCCAGCTCGGAGACCAGCGGCATCGTGAACGAGAACCGGTCGGCCGGGACGGCGGACGCGGCCTGCAGCAGCCAGCCGGCCGCCGCCTCCGGACGCCCACGGCGGCTCTGGGTGATCCCGATCCACGTCGTGAACAGCGCCGCGTAGCGGTCCAGACCGCGCTCCCTGGCCGACCGCAGGCAGGGTTCGGCGATCCGGTCGGCGCCGTCGAGATCACCGCTCTGCAGCCGCGCGTACCACCACGCGGCGAGCGTCTCGAAGCGCAGCCAGCCGCCTGCGCCGTCGTCGAACTCGCGGTCGAGACGCAGCACGTCGCCTCGCACGGCCAGCTCGCCGACGGTGCCGTAGCGGCCCGCCTTGGCCGCCGCCAGCGCCGCGACCGCCAGCACCGGGAGCCCTGCCCCCTGGTCGGCCGTGGCCGGCGCCAGGATCTTGACCGCCTCCGTGGCCCGTCCCTCGACGAGCGAGCGGAACGCCCGCAACGCCGTGCGCGCCGGGTACTCCGTCCCGGCGGTGGCGGGGTCGGGCGCGTCGCCGAGACCGTCGGAGAGCACCCGCGGCAGCCGGTCGAACGCGCGGAGCCCCCAGTACAGGTTGTGCACCCGCATCAGCGCGACGTCGGCGCGCTGCGGCCATATCCGCCCGTCCGCGCCGACCCGGTCCGGGCCGGCGTCCAGCGGGGCCAGCACGCTCTCGGCGCGGTCCAGCTGGCCGTAGCGGATCATGGTGCCGGCCAGCCGGAGCCGGACGGCCGGGCGGGCGTCGTCCTGCTCGGCCGCCGCGGTCAGCAGGCGCTCGGCCAGCTCGGGGTCGTCCGAACCGACGTCGACGACGGCGTCGAGCAGCTCCTCGGGGTCCGCGGACAGGCCGCGCGCCACCCGCCAGGACACCATCCGCCAGCGGTCCTCGGCGCGGTGCATCCCGTCGCCGACCGACGCGACGGACTCCGCCGCCTCGGACAGCCTGCGGTAGATCTCGCGCTCCTGCAGCGGGGTCGCCCTGCCGCGCAGCACCTCCGCGTGCAGCGGGCGGCTCACGTGCAGGTCGACGCGGCTGCCGTTGCGGGTGGAGGTGAGCAGGCCGCGCCGCTCCGCCGAGCCGAGCGTCTCGTCGTTCACCAACGTGGACGCGATCTCGCTGTCCAGCGGCTGGCCGAACGCGAGCAGGCGCATCAGGTCCCGCTCGGCGGACGGCAGGTCGCCCATCTGCGCGTCGACGAGCTCGGTCAGCCGCGCGGTCCGCGGGAACGGGCCCTCCCAGCGCCACACCGCGCCGACCCGGTGCAGCGTGCGCGCGTCCAGGCCGCCGTCGACGAGCTCGCGCAGCAGCAGCGGGTTGCCGCCGGACAGGCGCCAGAGCTTCGCGAGCGCGCCGTCGTCGACGACGGTCCCTGGCTCGTCGCCGCACAGCGCGTTCACGACGAGCTGGTCGGCCTGTCGGCGGTCGAGCTCGTCGATGTCCACCCGGTCGGCGAGGCCCTCCTTCCACAGCGCGAACACCGGCGACGGCACCACGACCCCACTCGGTGCGGTGACCAGCAGGAACGCGTCACCGGAGATCGCCAGCTGCTGGAGCAGGATGGCCGAGGTCTCGTCCAGGACGTGCGCGTCATCCACGGCCAGCACGGCGCGGTACCCGCCGGTGAGCTCGCGCAGCCGCTCCCGGGCCGCCCGCAGCAGCCGCGCCGTCCCCGGACCGCCTGCGGCCGGGCCGTCGTCGGTCGTCTCGAGGTCTCCGAACAGGTGGCCCATGGCGCCGAGCGGGATCCCGGTCGTCGACCGGCTGGCCATCACCCAGAACGGCGTCCAGTCCGGACCGGTGCCGCAGACGGCGGCCAGCGCCGCCCGCGCCAGCCGGGTGCGGCCGACGCCGGGAGGTCCGACCAGCACGACGCCGGCCCGCCGCCCGCTCGCCGCGGTGGCGGCGATCTCGCGCAGCGTGCCGGTGCGCCCGACCAGCGGCCACTCGTCGCTCACGACGGCCGGCCCGGCTGGTCGCTGTCGTCGGCCTCCATTCGCCGAAACCCCTCCGCCCGGTCGGATGTCTCCTGTAGATGCTCGTCGTGATATGGCCAGGTGTTTCGGTGTGGCGCAGAATTTTCCCTCGTTCGGCCGCACGCGGACTCGGTACCGTCTCGGGTATGAGTGCAGCCCCCGAAGCACGACGGCCGGTCGCGCGGGTGCTGCCCCCCGCCTGGCGCGCCGCGGCGATGACGATGCTGGTGTTCACCGCGGTGCTCTACCTGGCCGAGGTGGTCGACGTGGCGTCCGGCAACCGTCTGGACGCCGAGGGCGCGATCCAGCCGCACTCGGTGGACGGCCTGCTCGGGATCCTGACCGCCCCGCTGCTGCACAGCGGCTGGGCGCACCTGATCGGGAACACGGTGCCCTTCCTCGTGTTCGGCTTCCTGGCCATGGCGGGCGGGTTCGTCCAGTGGTTCATGGTGACCGCCACGGTGTGGGTCGCCAGCGGGCTCGGCGTGTGGCTGTTCTCCACGAACGCGACCATCGGCGTCTCCGGAGTGATCTTCGGCTGGTTCGTGTTCCTGCTGGTCCGCGGGTTCTTCGTGCGCAGCTTCGGGCAGATCGCGCTGGCCGTGGCGCTGTTCGTGATCTACGGCAGCCTGCTGTGGGGCGTGCTGCCGTCCGACCCGATGATCTCGTGGCAGGCGCACCTGTTCGGCGCGCTGGGCGGCCTACTGGCCGGGTACCTGGTGGGCCGGGCCGACCGGCCGACCCGGGCGGTGCCCCCTGCCGACCCGTTCGCGGGCGGGGTGACCCGGCGGATCTGACCCGGCGGCCGCGCCTACAGTCTGTCGTGTGAGCGACCCTCGCGACGCGCCCATCGGGATCATGGACTCCGGCGTCGGCGGGCTCACCGTCGCCCGCGCGGTGATCGACCAGCTGCCCGCCGAGCAGATCGTCTACGTCGGGGACACGGCGAACGGTCCCTACGGCCCGCTGCCGATCGCCGACATCCGCAGGCACGCGCTCGCGGTCTGCGACGACCTCGCGGAGCGCGGCGTGAAAGCCCTGGTCATCGCGTGCAACACGGCGACGGCGGCATGCCTGGCCGACGCGCGTGAGCGCTACCCCGTGCCGGTCGTCGAGGTGTTGCGACCGGCCGTGCGCCGGGCCGTCGCGACCACCCGGACCGGGCGGATCGGCGTGATCGGCACCGTCGCCACGATCGCGTCCGGTGCCTACGCCGACGCGTTCGACGCGGCCCGCGACGTCACCGTCACGTCGGTCGCCTGCCCGCGCTTCGTCGACTTCGTCGAGCGCGGCACGACGAGCGGGCGCCAGATCCTCGGCCTGGCCCAGAGCTACCTGGAGCCTCTGCAACGGGCGCGTGTGGACACCGTCGTACTGGGGTGCACGCACTACCCGCTCCTGGCCGGCGTGCTGCAGATCGTGCTCGGGCCGGAGGTCACGCTCGTCTCCAGCGCGGACGAGACGGCCAAGGACGTGGTGCAGACGCTCCACCGGCGCGACCTCCTCCGGGACGCCACGACCCCGGCCCACCCGCACGAGTTCCTCGCCACCGGAGACCCGGAGCCGTTCCAGCGCCTGGGCCGCCGCTTCCTCGGACCGGAGATCGACAAGGTCCGCCCCATCGGCCCTGCCCGCGCCGCCGCATCCACCCGGTGATCGGCGGAACCGGCCGGATCGCGCCACCGGTGTCGTGCTGGTGCCAGTTCCGCTGATCATGGACCGGGCGGAGTGGCGGGCGCGCCCGTGATCGGCGGGACCGGCTGAACTGCGCCGGCGTTGTCGCGCTCGTGCCACTCCCGCTGATCATGGCGCTGCCGGGACCGGCGCCGGCCCGTGATCGTCGGAACCGGTCGGATCGCGCCACCGGTGTCGCGTCGTCGCCACTCCCGCCGATCATGAGTCGACGCTGTCGCCACCCCGCCCTCGAGATCGGCGGAACCGGCCGGATCGCGCCAGATCTGCCGCCCTGCCACCGTGCCGCCGGTCGCCTCGGCGCGCAGTGCCGGGGCGACAGGGGGATCGGGCCGCCGGAGTAGCGTGCGGGGCGTGATCGGTCTGCTGGTGATCGCCTCGTGCATCGTGCTCGTCGCGCTGGCGGTGCTCGGACTCGCGACCACGATCCTGAACCGCCCTCCGGGCCGGCAGCACCGGTATGGCGTCGCGGTCTGCGAGCTGGTCCTCGTCGTCCAGGCCGCGGTCGCCGCGTTCCGGGTGCTGGTCGGCGGGGTCACCCTGCCCGAGCAGAGCACGTTCCTGATCTACCTGGTGGTGTCGGTCGCCGTGCTGCCGATCGCGTTGCAGTTCGCCACCGCCGGATCGGACCAGGCCATCGGCGCCGAGGCGGGGGAGCACACCGAGCCGGCGAGCCGGTGGGGCGGAGCCGTGATCGCGGTCGGCGCGATCGGGACGCTCGTCGCCGTGCTGCGGCTGCAGGGACTCTGGGCGGCAGGCAGTGTCTGAGCCGCAGCAGCCCGGGAGCCCGCGGAAGCCCCGGTACCCGAAGGCCACGTCGACCGGCCCCGGCCGTGTCCTGATCGCCGTCTACGGGATCTTCGCCCTGTCCGCGACGGCGCGGGCGGGCGTCCAGATCGCCGGCCAGTTCTCCGACGCCCCGCTGGCCTACACGCTGTCCGCACTGTCCGGAGTGGTCTACATCCTGGCCACGATCGGCCTGGCGGGCACCGGCCCCGGGTTCCGGCGGCTGGCCTGGTTCTCGGTGGTGTTCGAGCTGGTCGGGGTGCTGGCCGTCGGCACGTTCACGCTGCTCGTGCCCAGTGACTTCCCGGACGACACGGTCTGGTCGGACTACGGCATCGGCTACGGGTTCATCCCGCTGGTGCTGCCGTTCGTCGGGCTCTGGTGGCTGCGCCGCACTGGGAGGGCGGGTTAGTGTCGCCCATGCGCCTGATCGTGCTCGGATGCTCCGGCAGCGGTCCCGGTCCGGGGTCCCCGGCGTCCGGCTACCTGGTCGAGGCGGGCGGCACGCGGCTCACGCTCGACCTGGGCAACGGCACGTTCGGTGCGCTGCAACGGCATCTGGACCCGTGGCAGCTGGACGCGGCGGTCTTCAGCCACCTGCACGCGGACCACTGCTCGGACTTCGCGTCGCTGACCGTGTTCCGCCGCTACCACCCGAGCCCGCCCTACGACGCGACCGCGCGCAAGCTCGACGTGCACGCCCCGCACGAGGCGCCGGACCGGTTCGCCGCCGCCTACGCCGCGTCCGCGGCCGAGCGGGCGCAGGCCGACCTGTCCGACGTGTTCGCGTTCCACGCCCTGTCCGACGGCGGATCGCTGACGGTCGGTGACGCCACCGTCCGCACGACGGCGGTGGACCATCCGTGCGAGACGTACGCCCTGCGCGTCGAACACGGGGGTCGGACGCTCGTCTACTCCGGCGACACCGGACCCTGCGACGGGCTCGTCACGGCCGCCCGGGGTGCCGACGTCCTGCTCTGCGAGGCCAGCTGGCCGCACACGTGCGAGCAGTACTCCGAGCCGCCGTCCGGGGTGCACCTGTCCGGGCGCCAGGCCGGGGAGCACGCCGCGGCGGCGGGCGTCGGTCGGCTGCTGCTCACGCACGTCCCGGCCTGGTACGACGCGGCGGACCTGGTCGTCGAGGCGAAAGCCGCGTTCGACGGGCCGGTGGACGTCGTGCACGACGGCGGCGTCTACGACGTCTGAGCCGTCACAGAATGGCGTGCACGAGGTACCCCGGCGCGTCCGACGGGTCCGCCGACGACGGTCCCCGGCCGAGCTCGGCCATGACGTCGTCGATCAGTCGCACGCCCCCGCGCCAGCCGTAGGGCGCGAGCAACGCGTCCGGGTCGTCGGAGCCGAAGATCCACGGGCTCCCGGCAGCGGCCATCGAGTCCAGGATCGGCCGCATCTGCTCCGAGGCCAGGAGCCGGGCGCTGACCAGGTCGGTGAGCAGGCGGCTGCCGGCGGCGGACCGTCCGGACACGGCGTCCAGCAACGTCCGCACGGCCGGCTCCGGCAGGTACTGCAGCAGCCCCTCGACGATCCAGCACGTCGGCCGCGACGGGTCGTGACCGGCGGCGTCCAGCGACGCCGTCCAGTCCGCGGTGAGATCGGCCGGGACCGGCACCCGGTGTGCGGCCGGTGCCGTGCCGGCCAGCAGCTCCGCCTTGAGGTCGAGAAGCGCCGGGCGGTCCACCTCGAACACGGTGCACCCGTCCGGGAGCGGCAGGCGCCAGGCGCGGGTGTCCATGCCCGCGGCGACGAGCACCACCTGACGGACGCCGGCGTCGACGGCGGTGCGCAGGCCGTCGTCGTCGAAGCGGGTGCGGACCGGGATGACGTCGCCGGAGTCGATCCGCGCGGCGATCGCCCGTCCGACGTCACCGGCGAGCGTGCCCGCCAGCGGGTCGTCGAACAGGCGGTCCGGGCGGGCCGACTCGGCGGCGCGGATCGCGGCGGTGATGCGGGACGTCGTGGCGACCGGGTCCAGGTCTGTGCTCATGAAGCGAGCGTCGATCCCGGGAGAGCGCGACCGCCATCGAGTGCGCCGAGAACGACGGAATCCGACACCGATCTAACCTGAAGCCGTGGATCCACTCACGCTCGACGCGCTCGACCGGCAGCTCGTGCACGCCCTGCAGGTCGACGGGCGCGTCGGGTTCGGGCGGCTGGCCGAGGTGCTCGACGCGTCCGACCGGACCCTGAACCGCCGCTACCGGCGGCTGCTCGCGGCCGGGGTGCTGCGGGTGGTCGGCGTGCCGGTGGCCCGCGCGCTCGGCCAGGCGGACTGGCTGGTCCGGATGCGGTGCCTGCCGCACGCGGCCCCGGAGATCGGGGCGGTGCTCGCCGCGGACCCGGACACGTCGTGGGTCACCGTGCTCTCCGGCGGTGCGGAGATCGCCTGCATGGTCCGTGCCCCGGCGGACTCGCTGGTGCTGCGGTCGCTGCCGCGCTCGTCGCGGATCGGGTCCGTGACCGCGCAACGCCTGCTGCGGCCCGTCGCCGGGGCCGACGGCTGGCCCGGCAGGCTGGGTGCCCTGTCCGCGGAGCAGGTGCGCGCGCTGCGCGAGACCGGGCCCGGCGAGCCCGGTCCGGACGACCGCCCGCTGTTCGACGACGAGGACCGCACGCTGCTCCCGATCCTCGCCCGCGACGGGCGGGCCGGCTGGTCGGCGCTGGCCAGGGCCACCGGCTGGTCGCCCGCCGCGGTCGCCCGCCGGGTGGAACAGCTGCGCCGCGGCGGCGCACTGGTGCTGGAGGTGGACGTCGAACCCGCCCTGTTCGGGGCACCGTGCGGGGCGATGCTCTGGCTGACCGTCCGCCCGTCGGCGCTGGCCGGGGCGGGACGGGCGCTAGCCGCGCACCCCGACATCGCGTTCGCCGCGGTCACCACCGGATCGACCAACCTCGTCGCGTTCGTCGCCTGTTCCGGCGACGACGCGCTCTACGACGACGTGCTCCTCCCGCTCGGCGACGTCGACGGCGTCGACCACGTGGACCTCTCGCCGATGTCGGAGATGGTCAGCCGCAGCGTCGCGTCCGCGAGGCCGCTCGGGCGCCCGCGCGGGAGGTGAGCGCGGTTCCTACGATGTCGCGGTGACACGAGCAGAGAGCAGGGCGGACGGCAGGACCGACGACGAGCTGCGGCCGGTGACGATCACCCGCGGCTGGCAGAAGCACCCGGCGGGCTCGGTGCTCGTCGAGTTCGGCGACACGAAGGTCCTGTGCGCGGCCAGCGTCAGCGACGGCGTGCCGCGCTGGCGCAAGGGATCCGGGCTGGGCTGGCTGACCGCGGAGTACGCGATGCTCCCGTCGGCGACGAACACCCGATCGGACCGCGAGTCGGTGCGCGGCAAGATCGGCGGCCGGACGCACGAGATCAGCCGGCTGATCGGCCGCTCGCTGCGTGCCTGCATCGACCTGAAGGCGCTGGGGGAGAACACGATCGCCCTGGACTGCGACGTGCTGCAGGCCGACGGCGGCACCCGCACCGCGGCGATCACCGGCGCCTACGTGGCGCTGTGCGACGCCGTGACGTGGCTGGGGGACAAGGGGAAGCTGGCCGACCCGAAGCCGATCTCCTGCCAGGTCGCGGCCGTGTCGGTCGGCGTCGTCGACGGGCGGGTGCGGCTCGACCTGCCCTACGAGGAGGACTCCCGCGCCGAGGTGGACACGAACGTCGTCGCCACCGAGACCGGGACGCTGATCGAGGTGCAGGGCACCGGCGAGGGCGCCACGTTCTCCCGGTCCACACTGGACGCGATGCTGGACTCGGCGCTGGCCGGGATCGACCGTCTCGCGCAGCTGCAGCTCGAGGCGCTCGCCGCGCCGCTGCCGGGGTCGGAGCCCGCCGCAGGGGAGGACGGGTGAAGCTGCTGCTCGCCACCCGGAACGCGGCCAAGCTCGTCGAGCTGCGCCGGATCGTCGCGGACGCGGGCCTCGGGGGCGTCGACGTGCTCGGCCTGGCCGACGTGCCGGAGTTCCCGGAGGCACCGGAGACCGGCGCGACGTTCGCGGAGAACGCGCTGGCCAAGGCCCGCGACGCGGCCGCGGCGACCGGGCTGGTCTCGGTCGCCGACGACTCCGGGATCACCGTGGACGCGCTGAACGGCATGCCCGGCGTGCTGTCCGCGCGCTGGTCCGGGCGCCACGGCGACGACGACGCGAACCTGCAGCTCGTGCTGGACCAGCTGTCCGACACCCCGGACGACCGCCGCGGTGCCGCGTTCGTCTGCGCCGCCGCGCTGGTCGCACCCGGCGGGGATCCGTCGGAGACGATCGTCCACGGCACCTGGCGGGGGACGCTGCTGCGCGCGCCGCGCGGGGAGAACGGGTTCGGTTACGACCCGATCTTCCGGCCCGAGGGCGACGAGCGGTCGTCGGCCGAGCTGTCCCCCGCCGAGAAGGACGCGCTGTCGCACCGGGGCCAGGCGCTGCGGGCGCTGGTGCCGCACGTGCTGGCGCTCGTGGGTTAGCCCGCCTCGGCCAGCACCCGCTGGGCGATCCGGAACGCCGAGTTCGCGGCCGGCACACCGCAGTAGATCGCGGTCTGCATCAGGATCTCGACGATCTCGTCGCGGCTCAGGCCGTTGCGCAGGGCGCCGTGCAGGTGGAGCTCGAACTCCTCCCAGTGCCCGTGTGCGACGAGTGCGGTGAGCGTCACCGCGCTGCGCATCCGCCGGTCCAGGCCCGGCCGCGTCCAGATCTCGTTCCAGGCGTAGCGGGTGATCAGGCGCTGGAACTCCTCGGTGGTGCCGTCGATCCGGTCCAGCGCGGCCTGCACGTAGTCCTCGCCGAGCACCTGTTTCCGGACGGCCAGACCGTCCGGGTCGAGATCGTGCCGGGACTCGTCGTTCGCCATCCGGTCACTCTGGCACGGCCGCCGGACCCGTGCGGGAGCCCGGGCCGTCGCCGCCGGTACCGTCGTGGGGTGCGCAGGTGGGGACCGGTTCTCGGAGTCGTCGCGGTGGTGGTCGTCGCCGTCGTGGCGGTGCTCGTCGCGCACGCGCACGGCGTCCCCGTCGTGCCCCACCTGCATGATCTTCGACGGGTGGTGGCCGAGACCGGCCCGTGGGCGCCGCTCGTGTTCGTGATGCTGCAGGTGCTGCTGAACGTGCCGCCGTTCCCGCGGACCGTGTTCACCGTCGCCGCCGGGCTGCTGTTCGGCTCGGCGTGGGGACTGCTGCTGACGCTGACCGGCACCGCGATCGCCGCCGTGCTGGCGTTCTACCTCGTGCGCTGGACCGGCGGGCGCCTGGTCGCGCGCTACGCCACGCACCGCCGTGCCGTCTGGGTGCGACGGCGGCTGGACCACCACGGCACGCTGGCCGTGACGTCGTTGCGCCTGATCCCGATGGTGCCGTTCGCGGCGCTGAACTACCTGTCCGGCCTGTCCACCGTCCGGTTCCTGCCGTACCTGCTCGGGACGGTCGTCGGCAGCATCCCGGGCACGGCCTCGATCGTGATCCTCGGCGACGCCGTGACCGGGCAGGTGTCCCCGACACTCCTCGCCGTGTCCGCCGCCTGCGCCGTCGTCGGCCTGGCCGGGGTCGTGATCGCGGCCCGCCGCCCACTCCCGGACGAGCCGGACCCCGCCTGACGCTTCCCGCGCGCTCCGTGGTGCTCCCGCGCGCGTCCCGCACCGCGCGCGAGCCGATTCCCCGCGCGGGACGGGGGTGGAGAGTGCCGGCGGCGGGATTCGAACCCGCACTGGCGGCGTTCTAAGCGCCGTCTCTCTGCCTGTTGGAGTACGCCGGCCCGTTCTTCCGACCACACCACGTGCTGGTGAGCGAATGACAGTTCGGACACAGGATACGGAGGTTCTCCAGCCGATTATCGGAGTGGTCCCCGTTCACGTGGTCGAGAGCGAGCGGCAGGGGCCGACCTCGCCACTCCCTCAGCCCACAGTCTTCGCAGTGTCGGGGTTTGAGTCCCGCGGCCACGAGTCGCTGCCGTAGCTTCGAGCTGCTCCGGTAGCTCGAGTTCCGTACCAGGATCGCGTCCAGTGGCGTGACCCGTCGTCCCGGGAACTTCCGTCCCTTGGCCCACGACTGGCCGGTGAAATGGCTCGTGTCCAGGCCGAGTGCACAGATATGGGCCATGACGGCCCGGTACATCCCGCCGTTCGGCGTGTAGCCGAGACGGCGAAGCACGCCGTGCACGCTGGTCTCCACCCGGACCGCCTCACGCAGCTGACCGTCGGTATACCGCCGACCGGTTCTCGGGCTGGCCGACGTCGCCCGCGGGAGGTGCGAGGCGTTCACCCCGATCCGGTCGATGTGCTTGCGCAGCAGGTCGTACTTCCCCGGCAGGATGCCTATCCGGCGGCACACCTCGCTCATGGTGGTCGACGCGGTGACCGCATCGGCGAGTTGCTCGTCCGTCCAGCGTCGAGGGCGTGGCATGCCCTCGACGCTAGGGAAGAGATCCCCAGACCTGTAAGACCTTCTTACAGGTCTGTGGACAACTCCGCCGCTCAGACCTTCCAGTCCTTGCGGAGCTTCGCGACGTGCCCGGTGGCGCGGACGTTGTACTGCGCGTCCTCGATCGTGCCGTCCTCGCCCACCAGGAACGTGGAGCGGATGACGCCGGTGACGGTCTTGCCGTACATCGTCTTCTCGCCGAACGCGCCCCAGGCCTGGAGCGTCTCCTTCGACGGGTCGGAGAGCAGCGGGAACGTCAGGCCCTCCGCGTCGCGGAACTTCGCCAGCTTCGCCGGCTTGTCCGGGGAGATGCCGATGACGTCGATCCCGGCGCCGACCAGGTCGGCCAGGTTGTCCCGGAAGTCGCAGGCCTCCTTCGTGCAGCCGGGCGTGCTCGCGGCCGGGTAGAAGTAGACGATCACCTTGCGGCCGCGGTGGTCGGACAGCGAGACCGTGTTGCCGTCGGCGTCGTCGAGGGTGAAGTCGGGGGCTGTGTCGCCCGCGCTCAGCCGGGTGCTCATGGGGCCAGACTGCCACCGGCCGCGTTCCGACACTCCGGCACCTCACCCGAGACGCGCGACCGTGCCCGCCGGTGGCTACGGTGTGCCGGATCGAGCAGACCGCCGAGCGAGGGAGACGTCGTGGCCCGCGACCCCGAGAACATCCAGAGCGACATCGAGAAGACCCGGGACGCGCTGGCCGAGAGCCTGGACGCGCTCGCCGAGCGTGCCAACCCGAAGACCCTGATCGAGGGCGGCAAGGAGCAGATCGCCGAGAGGCTGGCCGACCCGAAGGTCAAGTACAGCCTGATCGGGGTCGGTGCCGTCGTCGGTCTGCTGGTGATCCGCGCGATCTTCCGCTGACGACGGGCGTCACCCCAGCGAGTCCCGGAACTCCAGCACGGCGTCGCGGGACAGGCCGTCGAGCAACGGCTTGCGGTACCGCATGATCCGCCGTGCCGCACCGAAGCCGACGACGGCGACCAGCGCACCGTCGCGCAGGTAACCGACCACCGTGCCCTTGACCGGCCCGCCGTCGACGCCGTCGCCGTGCAGCGGCAGGACCTCGTCGGCGACGTCAGGGCGCCCGAGCAGCTGGATCTTGAGCCCGAACTGGTCGGACCAGAAGTAGGGCACGGTGGCGGGCGGCGGCTCGGCGCCCGCGATGTCCCGCGCCACGACAGTCGCCTGCGTGGTCGCCGACGTCCAGTGCTCGTGGCGCACCCGGTCGCCGTGCAACGGGTCGGTCCAGGCGGCCGCGTCGCCGAGCGCCCACACGCCGTCGAGCCCCTCGACCCGTCCCCGCGCGTCGCAGGGGATGCCGCCGGACAGGTCGAGGCCGGTGCCGTCCAGCCAGCCGAGGTCCAGCTGCCCGCCGATGCCGACGACGAGCACGTCGGCGTCCAGCCGGGAGCCGTCGTCGAGCACGGCGCCCGCGGCGTCCAGCGACGCGATCGACACGCCGCACCGCAACGACACCCCGGACTCGGAGATCAGGCGCGCGGTCAGTGCACCGACGTCCTCGCCGAGCACCCGCGCCATCGGCGTCGGCGCGACCTCCAGCACGGTGACGTCCACACCGGCGTCGTGCGCCGTCGACGCCACCTCCGCGCCGACGAACCCGGCGCCGACGAGCAGCATCGACCCGGCGCCCGCGATCGCCTCCCGCAGCGCGTCGGACTCCTCCACGGTGCGCAGCACGTGCGCCGAGTCCGGCTGGCCCGGCAGCGTCCGCGACGTCACGCCCGGGGCGAGCACGATCGCGTCGGCGTGCAGGGTCGACGAGTCGGACAGCTCGATCTCCCCGGGCCGCCAGGCGACGGCGCGGCGGCCCAGGTGGGTACGGACACCGAGCTCGGCGGCCTTCTCGTCGTCGGTCAGGTCCAGCTTGGACCGGTCCCACTCGCCGGCCAGGTACTGCTTGGACAGCGGCGGCCGGTCGTAGGGGAGGTGCTCCTCCGCCCCGACCAGGCTGATCCGGCCCTCGTACCCGGCCGACCGCAGACCCTCCACCGTCCGGACCCCGCCGAGCCCGGCCCCGACGACCAGGACGTGCTCCGGTACTCCACCGCTCATCGCAGTCTCCCGTCTACTCGGGGTCCAGCCGGTCGCGCAGCCGCGTGAGGGTCTGCGCGAGCAACCGGGACACGTGCATCTGCGAGATGCCCACCTCGTCCGCGATCTGGGTCTGGGTCAGGTTGCCGAAGAACCGCAGCATCACGATCGTCCGCTCGCGCGGGTTGAGCTCTGCGAGCAACGGGCGCAGGGCCTCCCGGTAGTCGACGCGGTCGAGCTCGTCGTCCGCCTCCCCGACGAGCTCGCCGACCGTCGCGCTCCCGTCCTCGGAGGACAGCATCTCGTCCAGCGACGAGCTGCGGTACGCCTCGGCGGCCTCCAGCCCCTCCAGAACCTCGTTCACCGGCAGGTCCAGCCGTTCCGCGATCTCGCTCGGGCGGGGTGCCCTGCCGAGCGACTGGGAGAGCTCGGACACCGCGGCGTTGATCGACACGTGCATGTCCTTCAGCCGCCGGGGCACGCGCATCGACCAGCTCTGGTCGCGGAAGTGCCTGCGGACCTCACCCGAGATCGTCGGGACGGCGAACGAGAAGAACTCGCCGCCCTTGCCCGGGTCGAACCGGTCGATCGCGTTGATCAGTCCGACGGTCGCGACCTGGGTGAGGTCGTCCAGCGGCTCGCCGCGGTGGTTGAAGCGACGCGCGATGTGCTGGGCGACCGGGAGGTAACCGGTGACCAGGCGGTCGCGCAGCGCCTCGCGGCGCGGGTCGCCCTCGTCGAGCTCGGCGTACTCCTGGAGCAGCGGAGTGAGGTGCTCGTACTCGGGATCGGACGTCACAGGGCCGGACCGCCGAGTTTGTGCAGGCGGATGCGCAGCGTGCCGTCGGTGCGGTCGACGTCGACCTTGTCCGCCAGCGTCTGCAGCACACGCCACCCGAAGCTGTCGGTCGGCAGGTCGGAACCGGGCGCGGGGCGGACCTCGGCCGCGACCGCGATCCGGTCGCCCTGCACGTCGAACGTGCAGCGCAGGTCGGACCCGTCGCCGGCCAGCCCGACGAGCGTCGCGCACGCCTCGTCGACGGCCATCCGCAGATCGGAGATCGCGTCCAGGTCGAAGTCGGCCCGGGCGGCCAGGTCGGAGGCCACGGCGCGCACGGTCGGGATCAGCGCCGGGCTGGCGGCTGTCCGTACCTCGACGGTGGACGAACCCGCCGCGGCGGCGGGTTCGCTCGGGATCTCCTCCTGTGACACGCGCTGGTCCTTCCTGGTGCTGGGGACGGTCGGTCCGCCCGATGGCGGATGTAGGGGGATCATGCGTGCTCGGTCCCCGCGGTTCAGGTGATCTCCGACGCGCTCGCCGGGTCCGGCACGTCGTCGACCGCCGGGATGATCGTGAACAGCTGCGAGGACCCGGTGACCTCGAGCGGGCGCAGCACGGCCCGGTTGGACACGACGACGTAGAGCATCCGGTTCCCGCGTGCGGCGTTCCGGGCGGCGTGGATCAGGACGCCGAGCCCGCTGGAGGCGAGGAACGTGACCCCGTCCAGGTCGATCGCGAGGTCGCCGTCCGGTACCGCCAGCAGCTCGTCGAGCGCGGTGGACAGCTGCGGTGCCGTCAGCGTGTCGATCTCGCCGGTCACGCTGAGCACCGAGAGGCCGGTCCGCGGGGTGGACAGTGACGCGCTGAGCTCGCCGGCCCCGTCGGGCTGGGTCGATGCGGATCCGAGCAGCGTGATCACCTCCGGGGAGCGGCGGGAACGGCGGGAGACGCCCGCGCGAGGATAGCGGGAGCGCGCCACGGACGGCCCGGCGAGTCCGGTCCGGGCCCGATGCCCCGGCTGCCGGCACCCACTAGTGTCGGACGTGTGTCCTGGGATCCGATGACCGGTCCGGCCGCCCCTCCGGGCGACGCGGTGGACCGCGCCGTCGACCAGGCGGTCGCGACCTCCACCGAGAGCATGGGGGCGACCCCGAGCACGTCGGCCATGCCGCACGTGCTGCACAGCGCATCGGTCGCGGTGCTCATGCTCGACGTCCGTGAGCGGCAGGTCGTGTACGCCAACGCGACCGGGATCGAGCTGACCGGCGGGACGGTCCGTCTGCCGGTGTCCATCCGGGACTGGGCGGACGCGGCCGGGCTGACCGACCTCGACGGCGAGCCGTTCGCCGACGAGTCGTCGCCGCTGGCGCGGATCGCCGCGGGCGAGACCGTGACCGGGGAGCCGGTCGCCCTGCACAGCGGGGCTCCGCTGGTCGCGGGCATCGGCGACGACGGCACCACGACGCTCGCCTGGGTCACCGGGTTCGCGCTCGCCGACGCGGGCGGCCCCGACCAGAAGGGGCCCGACCTGAACGGCTCGGGGCCGGACACCGGTGGCGGCGTCGGCGCGAGCCGTGCGCTGGCCGTGCTGCTGCCGCTCGCCGACTCGGCCGCGGGGGGCGAGGACCGCCTGACCGCCGTCCGGGACCGGGCCGTGCTGGCCACCGAGATGTCGTTCACGATCTCCGACGCCCAGAGCGACGACGACCCGCTGGCGTGGGTGAACCCGTCGTTCGAGCGGCTCACCGGGTACTCGCTGGAGGAGGTGGTCGGGACCAACTGCCGCTTCCTGCAGGGCCCGAACACCGACCGAGCGTCGGTGCGGCGGATCCGCGAGGCGTTGGACGACCGCCGCCCGATCACCGAAGTGCTGCTCAACTACCGCCGCGACGGCACCGCGTTCTGGAACCAGATCACGATCTCCCCGGTGCTCGACGGGGACGGCGAGCTGGTCAACTTCGTCGGCGTGCAGAGCGACGTCACCGAGCGGGTGATCGTCGAGCAGGAGCGGCGCGCGGCACTGGCCGACGCCGAGGCCGCACGGGCCCAGCTGCGCCTGCTGGCCGAGGCCACCACGCAGATGACCGCGGCGCTGGACACCGCGGACGCATGCACCCGCCTGGCCCGGATCGTCGTGCCGGAACTGGCCGACCTGGCCACCGTGGACCTGATCGACGCCCCCGGCGGCCACTCCCGCCAGCGGATGGCGGTGGCCGCCAGGGAGTCCGACGACGAGGAGCTGCTCAGGCGGTTCGGCCCGCTGCACGGCGGGCGCGGCGACGCGTCCGCGGCGTCGGCGGCCGGCGCGGGCCGCCCGCACCTCGTCTCCGATCTCCCCGAGTCCGGTGCCGACCAGTACCCGGACGACCCGGACGCGGCCGAGGTGTACGAACGCCTGCGGCTGCGCTCGGCGATGGTCGTGCCGCTGCGGGCCCGCGGGCGGGTGCTCGGCACGCTCACGCTCTACACGCAGTTCCCGTACGGCAGCCGGTACGGCCAGCGTGACCTGCACCTCGCCGCGGACCTCGCCGGCCGGGCGGGCCTGGCCGTGGACAACGCCCGGCTCTACGAGGTCGAGCGCGCGGCGGCCGCGACGCTGCAGCACAGCCTGCTGCCGGCGGTGCCCGACGTGCCCGGCCTGCAGATCGCGGCCCGCTACCTCGTCGGCAAGGACGGCAACCAGGTCGGCGGCGACTGGTACGACGTGCTGCCGCTGCCCGGCGGGTACGTCGGCGCCGCGGTCGGCGACGTGGTCGGCCACGACCTGTCGGCGGCGGCCGCGATGGGCCAGCTGCGCGGTGTGCTGCGCTCCTACGCGTGGGGCGGTGACCCGCCCGGTTCCGTACTGGACCGCTGCGACCAGCTCGTGCAGGGACTGGACATCGCCGCCATGGCGACGGCCGTGTACGCCGTGCTCGGCCCGGTGGCCGCGGACGGCAGCCGCGAGCTCAGCTACGCCAATGCCGGTCACCCGGCGCCGCTGCTGCGGGAGCCGGACGGCACGATCGGGCGCCTGGACGCCCACCACTCGCCGATGCTGGGCGCGGTGCCCGAGTTCGGGGTGGCCTCCGGTGCCCGGCGTGACGAGGTGGCCGTGACCTGCGCGCCCGGCTCGCTGCTCGTGTTCTACACCGACGGCCTCACCGACATCGCCGGCGAGGACGCCGACGAGCGCGCCGAGCTCATCGAGCGGACGGTCGCCGCGATGGACGCCGACGCGTCGCCGGAGGACGTCGTCGAGCGCACGCTCGAGGTGTGCCTGCCGGAGCAGCTCGGGGACGACGTGGCCCTGCTGGCGATCCGTCTGACGGCCCGCTGACGGCTGCTCCACACGGGGGAGTGAGACGACCGGCAGCCGGTCGCTCGCACACGGGCAGCGGCACTCGTCGCCCACGGATGGAGATCACGCTCGCCCGCTCGCGGACCCTCTGCCGCCACTCGTCGGACGGCCGCGAATTCACCGCGCGCACTCGGCGACGGATCCGTTGTACTTCGTGTGGCGCAGTGCATGGCGGTCGAGGGGGTCGACGCGGTGAGAACTCTTCCGGAGAGTGACCGGTCCCGACGGCTCGTTGCCGTAGCGGTGACGGCCGCGGACGTCCTCGATCCGGGCTCCGACCTTCGGCAGGTGGTCGCGGCGGCCGAGGAGATCGACGTCCTGGTGGCGCGGGTGGACTCGCCGGAACCGGCCCGGACGCCGTCGCCGGCGGACGCACTCGACTACCCCGACGAACCGGACGGGTACGCGGTCGCCGACGAGCTGCTGGCCGGGTTCACCGTCCCGTTGCCGGCCGACGAGGTGCCTGCCGTGCCGCTGCTCCCGGCCGGCCTGCACCTGCACCGCCTGGATCTGCGCTGGCCGGTGCAGGAGGCCGACGAGCCGGATCTCGTCGCCGCGCTGTCCGAGCTGATCGGTTTCGACCCCGAGGACCAGGTGTTCTGCGTGGCCCCCGGACCCGAGGGTGCGCGGGACGCCGAGCAGGCCGCCGTCGACCGGGCGGTCCGCCGGGTGGCCCGGGTGTACGGCCTGCCGGTGCTGCACTACCGGCGCGTCGCCGGTGGGGCGGGAGAAGGCGGCACCGAGGCCGACGTGGCCGTCGCACCCGCCGTCTGACGTCCGGTCCGTCGCGGACATGACTCGGCCCGCCTCCCTCGTGGTGCAGGGAGACGGGCCGGTCGGACTGTCGGGGGCTAACCGGCGGCGGCCATCCCGCGGCCGTCGGTGAGGTCCTGACGCTCCAGGATCGCGCGGCGCTCGGACTCCCCGAGGCCACCCCAGACGCCGAACGGCTCGCGGCTCGCCAGCGCGAAGCGCCGGCACTCGTTCATCACCGGGCAGCTGTGGCAGACCTGCTTGGCCTTCTCGGTCCGACGGGAGCGCGACGGGTTGCGCTCACCGTCCGGGTGGAAGAAGACGGCACTGTCCATCCCACGACACGAACCGAGACGCTGCCACTGCCACTCGTCGTCCATCGGTCCGGGGAGCCGGGATACATCACTCACGCGGTCACCTCGTCGTCTCGATCGCGCACCTGCTGTTGTCGCCGTTGGCGGTCGATTCCCGGAACGAACGGTCGGCTAAACCTCGGCATGCCGGGACACGACGGGAGGGGACGGGACACGTCGTCGTCGGAGACCTGTCGCCGTTGTGTGTGCAACAGTCGGCGCAGGTCAGACGCGGTGGCTCGCTCGGCGGACAGTCACAGCGGTCACTGTCCAGTGTTAACAGAGGTGACGTAAATCACTCTTCGAGGGCGGCCTGGACCGAGTCGCGGATCTCGAACAGATGGTGCAGGCCGGCGATGCTCAGCGGCCGGAGCACCCGGCGCTCGGTGCAGGCGAGCCGGAGCGTCGTCCCCGCCCGCTGGGCGTGCTCACGCAGCTCGATCAGCACGGCCAGCCCGCTGGTGCCCAGGAACACGACACCGTCCAGGGCGAGCACGATCGTCGACGACGAGGACATCCGATCGACGACGGCCTGCCGCAGGTCCGGGGCGGTGAGCATGTCCAGCTCGCCGGTCACGGCGACGACGAGCGTGCCCTCGGTGGGCTGGTCCAGCGTGAGGTCGAGCCCGTCATCCGTCTCCTGGCGCAGCGACGTCCCACCGCGGGCGTCGCCGGAGCCGGATACGGAGGAGTCGGTCATTGCGCCGACGGTAGGACGGCTCCCGCACGGCCGCCACTCGGGGCACCGCCCGCTCTACACCCCGCGCAACCGATGTCCACCGGACGCCGTGCGCACCGTACGTCCGTTGCGGGCCAGCCGTTCCAGCAGCGGGACGGCGACCCGGCGGGTGGTCGCGAGTGCCTGTCGCGCCGCACTGAGCGTGAACTCCTCGTCGAGCTCAGCGAGCAGCGCGACGGCACGGTCCTCGGCGTCCGGGAGCAGCACCACCTCGGGGCTCGTCCCCGGCGTGATCCGGAGCAGCTCGCCCGCACGTTCCAGGGACGCCAGCTCGCGGGGCCCGAGCCCGAGCGCGGCGAGCCGGTCCGCGTCCGGCGCCGCGAACGGGGTGTCGGTGAGCTCGGCGTGCAGCGCGTCCATGGCCGCGCGCACCGCGTCCGGCAGCCCACCGCCCGTCGCGGACCGCACCCGCCCCCCGTCGACGACGAGATCCCGCGGACCGGCGTCGCGGGACGCGGCGAGCACGACCGGGACGAGCGCGCTGTCCGGGAGCCCTGCCGCGCGCCGGGCCGCCGCGAGCGGGAGTCCGGGGTCGAGCGGGTCGGTGCGGTCGTGGGCGGCGACGGCGGCGGCCAGGTCGCGTGCCGCCGCCCCGGCACGGTCCGGGTCGAGCAGCCACCCCGCTCCTCCGGGCACGCGTGCGGCCAGCCCGTCCACGTCGGGCTGCGGGATGCCCATCGCGCGCAGGTCGTCCGCCCGTACCGCGCCGCGGCGGGTCAGCTCGGCCGTCGCGTCCGGTGTCCCGGTGGCGTCCGCCAGATCGTCGGCCCGGCGGGCGGCGGCTCCCCGGCGGCGCAGCGCCGGTGGGGCGACGTCCAGCACGGTCACCCCGGCGAGCACCCGGCGCCCGCCGGGATCGCGCAGCACGGCGCGGTCACCGATCCGCAGCGGGAGCGGCCGGGCGAGCCGCAGCCGCACCAGGCCGCCGTCGTCGGGCCCCAGCGGGCGGACCCGGACCGGGACGGCGACCGAACCGGCGTGCAGGGTCAGCTCGGTCGGCAGGTCGGTCGCGGCAGGCTCGCCACGCAGGCCACCGAGCCGGACGTCGATCTCGCCGGCCCGCAGCCACCGTCCGGACAGCAGCACGTCGCCGCGCCGGACGCGGTCGCGCGGCACCCCGCGCAGGTTCACCGCGACCCGCGCCACCGGGTGTGCCTCGTCGACCGGCTCCCCGAGGGCTTGCAGCGCGCGCACTCCGACGGTGAGCGGCCCGTCGCCGGTGTCCAGCTCCAGCTCGTCGCCGGTCCGCAGGGTGCCGGCGGGCAGCGTGCCGGTGACGACCGTGCCGGAGCCGCGGACGGTGAACGCGCGGTCCACCCAGAACCGGACGTCGGCACCGGCGTCCGGGGCCGGCAGCCCGCCGACGAGCTCCTCCAGCGCGGACCGCAGCGCGTCGATCCCGGAGCCGGTGGTGGCCGACACGGCGACGGCGGGCCAGTCCCATCCGCGGGCGGCGAGCTCGGCGCGGGCGTCCTCTCCCGCCAGCTCCGGGTCCAGCAGGTCGGACCGGGTCACGACGAGCAGTCCCCGCGAGACGCCGATCGCCTCCAGCGCGTCCGCGTGCTCGGCGGACTGCGGCATCCAGCCCTCGTCGGCGGCGACGACGAACAGCGCCGCGGGCACCGGCCCGGCACCGGCGAGCATGGTGGACACGAACCGCTCGTGGCCCGGCACGTCGACGAACGCGACCGTGTCCCCACCGGGAAGAGTGGTCCAGGCGAAGCCGAGGTCGATCGTCATGCCGCGGCGCCGCTCCTCCGCGAAGCGGTCCGGCTCCATCCCGGTCAGGGTGCGCACGAGGGTCGACTTGCCGTGGTCGACGTGCCCCGCCGTGCAGACGACGTGCACGCTCAGATCTCCGGTGCGACGGCGTGCACGGCGGCCGCCAGCTCGTCGTCGGCCTCCGGCGGCAGGGCGCGCAGGTCCAGCAGGCAGCGCCCGCCGGCGAGCCGGCCCAGCACGGCGGGGTCGGCGCCCCGCAGCGCCGCGGCGAACGGCTCCGGCAGCGACACGGCAGCACTGTCCAGCTCGACGCCGGGTGCCCCGCCGCCGCCGACGGTCGCGACCGTGGGCACCGCGCGCGCGTCCACCCCGTCGTCGGCCAGCCGGGCGGCCAGCCGTTCCGCCCTGGCCACCAGCTCCGCCGGGTCGGTGTCCAGCGCGGCGCGGACCGGGGTCGGGGGACCGACGAGGGTCGCCTCCAGCGCGGCCAGCGTCAGCTTGTCCACCCGCAGCGCGCGGGCCAGCGGATGCCTGCGCAGCCGGGTGACGAGCTCGGCGCCGCCGAACAGCAGGCCGGCCTGCGGGCCGCCGAGCAGCTTGTCCCCGGACGCGGTCACGAGGTCCGCTCCCGCGGCCAGCGTGCTCGCGACGTCCGGCTCGTCCGGCAGCAGCGGGTGCGGGGCGAGCAGCCCGGACCCGATGTCGGCGACGACCGGGACGCCGATCCCGGCCAGGTCCGCGACATCCACCTCGGAGGTGAACCCGCTGACCACGAAGTTCGACGGGTGCACCTTGAGCACGAAGGCCGTGTCCGGTCCGATCGCGTCGGTGTAGTCGCGCAGGTGCGTCCGGTTCGTCGTCCCGACCGGGCGCAGCCGCGCGCCGGTGGACTGCAGCAGATCCGGCAGCCGGAACCCGTCGCCGATCTCGACGAGCTCCCCGGCCGACACGACGATCTCCCGCCCGCCGGAGGCGAGCGCGGTCGCGACGAGCGCGACGGCCGCCGCGTTGTTGTTCACCACGTGCGCCGCCGCGGCGTTCGGCACGGCCTCCAGCAGCGCGTCCACCGCCGCCGCGCCCCGACGGCCGCGGGTGCCGGTGGCCATGTCCAGCTCGACGTCGCAGGTCCCGGACGCGCGCGCCACGGCGTCTCTGGCCGATGTGGACAGTGGCGCCCGGCCGAGGTTCGTGTGCAGCAGCACGCCGCTCGCGTTGAGCACCGGCGTGATCGTCGCCGACCCGCCGGACAGCGCCGCGAGCGCGGCGGCTGGCACGTCCTCGGGGACGATCTCGCCGCGACGGGCCCGCTCCTGCGCGCCGTGCACGGCCCGCTTCACCCGGTCCCGTCCGATCCGCTCGACGGCGGCCGAGACGTCCGGGCGGGCCAGCACGTGGTCGGTCCGCGGCACGCGCCGGCGCGGGTCGGCGGGGACGTCCGTGCCGGTCATGTCCCGCACGGTAGACGCCGCGCCGGGCGCCGACCGGCCGGAGTCAGGTGCGGTCGGCGGTGGCGGCGGCCGGGGTGCCGCCCGCGGGGGTGGCGTCCTCGGTCGCCGGCCGGTCGCGCTGCGCCGGGAGCGAGACCACGACGGGCGTCGCAGCCGTCTCGGCGGTGGTCTCGGCCACGGCGTGCTCCGCGACCTCGTCCGTGGACGCCGTGGAGGCCGGGGTCTCCGCGACCGGCTCCGTCTCCGCGACGACGTCGGCAGCGTCCGCGACGTCGGCGGCGTCGGCGGCGTCGGCGATGGTGCCGTGATCGGTGTCCGCACCGGTCCCCGGCCCGGTCGCGGGGTTCTCCGGCCCGGCCGCCGGAACGTGCACCGGCACCGGCCCGGTCGCGACGATCGAGGCGGTCACCGGTACCGGCCGGGGCTCCGGCAGCCGCGGCACTGGCTCGTGCGCCCGCGGTGCCTGCTCCTGCGGAACGGGCGCGTCGAGCGCCCGCAGCTCGGCGCCGAGCGCCGCGTGCAGGCGCGCGATCTCACCGCGCACGGCGCCCCGCAGGCCCTGCACGTGCTCGTGCATCGACGCGGCCGTGTCGGCCCGCTGCTCGGCGTCCCGTCTGGCGTCCGCCACCTCGGCCCGCACCCGGGAGAACGCGCGTTCCGCGTCGTCGCGCACCCGGTCCGCGTCGGCCCGCACCCGCGCCGCCTCGGCACGGGCCTGGGCGATCGTGCGCTCCGCCTCCTGGTGCGCGAGCTCCCGGATGTCGGCCGCCTCGACCTCGGCGCGCTCCCGGCGCAGGTGCGCGTCGTGTTCGGCCATCCGCAGGATCCGCTCGGCGCGCACACCGAACGTGTCCGGCGCCGCGTCCCGGCTCCGCACCTCGTCCAGCGAGGACTGGAGCGAGGCGGCCGTGTGCCGCGCCTCGTCCCGCTCCGCCTCCAGCGCCTCGATCACCTCACGGACCCGGTCGACCCAGGCGTCCACCTGGGTCGTCCGGTACCCGCGGCGCGTGACCTCGAAGCCCGGCTGGTCGTCCCGGTCCCCGGCCATCACGCCTGTCCTCTCGACGTCACGAATTCTCCCTCGGCGAAGCCCGCCCGAAGTCTGCGTCCCCCGATCGGGTGGCGCCCAGCCTACGTCGCCGGACGGCCCGGCCGTCGCGTCCGGCGGCTCACGGTCGCCGACGGACCGCGATGGGTAGCGTGGTGACCGCCCGGCGCAGCGCAGGCGGTTTCCGGGATCGCGGGAGGGTGTCGATGAGCGACAACGGAATCGGCCGTCGTCTGACGGAGTTCAGCCACGGCGCGGGGTGCGGGTGCAAGCTGGGGCCGGGCGCGCTGACCGACGTGCTCGGCAGGCTGACGCCGCCGTCGCACCCGGACCTGCTGGTCGGCACGGACACCGGCGACGACGCGGCCGTCTGGCGGATCGCTCCGGACCGCGCGCTCGTCGCGACCACGGACTTCTTCACCCCGATCGTCGACGACGCGCGCACGTGGGGCGCGATCGCCGCGACGAACGCCGTCTCGGACGTCTACGCGATGGGCGGCACGCCGCTGTTCGCGCTGAACCTGGTCTGCTGGCCGTCCGACGCGCTGGGGCCGGAGACGCTCGCCGAGGTGCTGGCCGGTGGCGCGGACGTCGGCGCGAAGTGCGGGTTCGCCGTCGTCGGCGGCCACACGGTGGACGACCCGGAGCCGAAGTACGGGCTGGCCGTCGTCGGCGAGGTGCATCCGGACCGGGTGCTCACGAACGCCGGCCTGCGTCCCGGCGACGCGCTCGTGCTGACCAAGCCGCTCGGTGTCGGGGTGCTCAGCACGGCGATCAAGAAGGGGCACGCGGCGCCGGAGCGGGTCGAGGCGGCGGTGACCGTGATGACCACGCCGAACGCGGACGCGTCCCGCGCGGCCGTGGACGCGGGCGCCACCGGCTGCACCGACGTCACCGGCTACGGGCTGCTCGGACATCTCGTCAAGATGACGGCGGCGTCCGGTGTGGACGCGCACGTCGACGTCGCGGACGTGCCGGTGCTGGACGGGGTGCGTGACCTGGTGGCCGACGGCGTCGTGCCCGGCGGGACCCGGCGCAACCGCGAGTGGGTCGCCGACCGGGTCCGGCCCGGCGCGTTCGACGAGACCGACGTGCTGCTGCTCGCCGACGCCCAGACCTCCGGGGGGCTGCTGTTCGGCGCCGAGCCGGACCGCGCCGACGCGGCCGTCGCGGCGCTGCGCTCGCAGGGGCACCCGGCGGCGCGGATCGGGACGGTGGAGGCGGGCACCGGGCTGGTGCACCTGCGGTGAGCGAGCGTGCGAGCGAACCATCGACGCGGAGTGAGGTCGTCGACCGCTCCTGCGCCCGGACCCGGTCCTGGACCGACGAGGCGATGCGCCGCGTACAGGCCGACGCGAACCGCTCGGCGGACACGCACCTGCACGTCGTCGACCTGCCCGCGGAGTGGGGCGTGCATCTCTACCTCAAGGACGAGTCGGTCCACCCGACCGGCAGCCTCAAGCATCGGCTGGCCCGCTCGCTGTTCCTGTACGCGCTGGCCAGCGGGTGGATCACCCGGACGACGACGGTCGTCGAGGCCAGCTCCGGCTCGACGGCCGTGTCTGAGGCGTACTTCGCCCGGCTGATCGGCGTGCCGTTCGTCGCCGTGATGCCGCGGACGACGAGCCCGGAGAAGGTCGCGTTGATCGAGCGCGAGGGCGGTCGCTGCCACTTCGTCGAGCGGGGTCCGGACGTGTACGCCGAGGCCGAGAACCTGGCGCGCGAGTGCGGCGGGCACTACATGGACCAGTTCACCTACGCCGAGCGCGCCACGGACTGGCGGGGCAACAACAACATCGCCGAGTCGATCCTCGCCCAGCTGGGCGATGAGCCGTACCCGGTGCCCGAGTGGATCGTGGTCGGCGCGGGCACCGGCGGTACGTCGGCGACGGTCGGTCGCTACCTGCGCTACCGCCGCCTGCCGACCCGCCTGGCCGTCGTCGACCCGGAGAACTCGGCGTACTTCCCCGGCTGGGCGTCCGGCGCGCACGACTACGCGACCGGCATGCCGTCGCGCATCGAGGGCATCGGGCGACCGCGGATGGAGCCCAGCTTCGTGCCGGACGTGATCGACGTGATGGTCCCGGTCCCGGACGCCGCGAGCGTGGCGGCCGTGCGGCACCTGCACGACCTGACCGGCCGCTGGGCGGGCGGGTCGACCGGGACGAACCTGTGGGGCGTCTGGCAGCTGATCGCCGGGATGCTGCGCGACGGCCGCCGCGGCAGCGTCGTGACGCTGATCTGCGACGGCGGCGAGCGCTACCGCCACAGCTACTTCGACGACGGCTGGGTCGCCTCCCATGGCATGGACCTCGCGCCCTACCGGCGCACGATCGACCGGTTCCTGGACAGCGGAGTCTGGGAGGCGCCTGCCTGACGTTGGCGGAGGCGGACGGGAATCGAACCCGCCTGGCCGAGATGCTCGGCCACGTCGGTTTTGAAGACCGCGGGGGCCACCAGGCACCCAGACGCCTCCCTGGCGGGCGGTCTCAGCCGGTCGTCAGTGCCTCCGGGACGCCGTCCGCCACGTCGAACACGCTCATCAGGCCGGTCGCCTCGAGCGCCCGCGTCACGGTGTGCGACCCGCACACCAGGCGCAGCCGCTTGCCGGCGCGGTCGGCCTCGTCCTTGCCCGCGACGAGCGCGGCCAGTCCCGCGGAGCCCAGGAACGTGACCCGGGACAGGTCCACCACGACCAGGTCGGCCGCGGCGAGGCGGGTGGTCAGCTGTTCGCCGACCACCGGCCCGGTCATCGTGTCGATCTCGCCGACCACGCCGACGACGACCGCGCCGCCGTCGTGCTCGACCACCTCGAAGCGGACGACCTCGCCGACGTCGGGGGTCGACCCGTCCCCCACACCGGTGGGCGTCTCACTGCTCATGTGCACCGTGCTCCCTCGACAGATCGCCGGGCCGGGGGCGGAGCTCCGGCTCCGGACGTTCGTCACGCTGCGTGTACGTCGTCCGCCGCTGCTTGACGGAACGTCCACGCCGCTGGAGCTCCAGCGTAGCCCGGACCCACGGTAACCCTAGGCAGCAGGTCCGCCGGGGCACAACAACGTCGCACGGCGGGGTGGCCGGACCGCGGGAAGTGTCACCGACCTGTGATGATCCGGAGTCATGAGCGCAGAACCGCCCGCCCAGTTCCAGCTCACGATCGACGTCCGGTCGTACGAGGTCGACGTGAACGGGCACGTCAACCACGCCGTGTACCACCAGTACGCGGAGCACGCCCGGATGGAGCACTTCCGTGCCGCCGGTCTCTCTCAGGCGCGGCTCTCCGGGCACGGGGCGACGATCGTGCTGCTCGCCACGACCGCCAACTTCCGTTCCGAGCTGCTCGCCGGTGAGCAGCTCACGGTCGACTCGGAGCTGGCGTTCGGCGAGGGGCGGGCGTTCACGATGCGTCACCGGATCGTGCGGACGGTGGACGTCGACGGCAACCCGGCGGGCGACGTGCTGGCCGCGGACGTCGACTGCACGCTGGGTGTCATGGACGTCGTCACGCGCAAGCTGCTGCACGGCCCGCGCGACCGGCTGGCCGCCGCCGCGACGGACGTCGCGCTGCTCGATCCGCGGTAGGCGCTCAGCAGTGCGTCGGCGTGGGCACGGCCAGTGCCCGCGTCGGCGCGTCCTCGTGCTCCGGCACGAGAACCGGCACCGAGCCGCCCGCGCGGCGCACGGCCCGTCGCGACCGCAGGTAGGCCGGTGCCCCGGCGAGCATCCCGCGGTGGCGGGTGCGGTCCGCGTCGGTCGGGATGGCATCGCCCGCGCTCGCCTCCCGCTCGGAGATGTAGCGCAGGCGGGCGACGGCGGCGGGCAGCCTGCGCAGCGCGGCCGACCGGCCGTGGCGGCTGAGCGCGACCTTGGCCAGGAAGCTGCCGAGACCGACGGCGTAGCCCTGAAGCTGCGAGCGCAGGGCGGCCTGGTCGGGTCGGTGGTGGTGCCAGACGAACGCGCCGGGGGCGTAGCCGACGGCGTGACCGGCCAGCACCATCCGCACGAAGAACTCGCAGTCCTCGCCGCCGTGGGTCGGCGTGCCAGGGCCGAGCGCCTCGTCGAAGCCGCCCGCGGCGCGCGCCCGCGGAGCGTGCACGGCCATGTTCGCGCCGATGCCGAACAGCCCGGGGGAGAACGGGAAGATCGGGGAGTCGGCTGGCGGCTCGGCCAGCGAGAACGTCCGGGCGGCGAAGCCCTTGTTCCACGCCAGCGCGATGTCCGCGGCCCGCTCCTCCGGCGAGGCCAGCCGCGCGGCCAGCACCGGGCCGGACAGGCACGCCAGGTGCCGGTCCGCGGCGAACGCGCCCGCGATCCGGCCGGCCCACGAGCGGTCCACCTCGGTGTCGTCGTCGGTGAACGCGACGATGTCCGTGCGGGCCTCGGCGAGCCCGCGGTTACGACCCACCGAGGCACCACGGCGGGTCTCGCGCACGTACCGGACGCGCGGGTCGTCGAACGCGTCGACCACGCGGGCGGTGCGCTCGTCGTCCGGGTCGTTGTCCACGACGACCACGCGGATGGCCGGGTGGTCGCCCGCCAGCACGCTGCGCAGGCACCGGCCGAGACTCTCCGGACGGTTCCGGGTGGCGATCACGACGGTGACCGGGTCGTCGCACACCGGAGCGCCCGCGACGGCGTCGGCCGGGCCGAGCGCCGCGCACGCCTCGTCGATCACGGATGCGGCGACGAACCCGTCGGTCACCGGCACCGTCACCTGACCCTGCGGTGTCCCCGCGACGGTGACCAGAAGTCGTGCCGCGCAGAAGGACGGATCGACCCGGAGGTCGGCCGCCGGAGCGAGACGATCGATCTCGCCCACCCAGGTCGGTTCGTTCGGTGCCATGGCTGCAAGTCTCCTGTCTTCCGCTGAGACGACACTGAGAGTCGCTGTGAACGCGCTGTGCGTCACACTGAGTGAAGATCACTGTCCGATTCGTCCCGACCCGGTGATGCGATCGGATGAGAGCAGACGTAACCGCTGGTGGGCGGCCTAGGCTGATCGCGTGTGTCCAGGTCGGGTAATCGACTCCCTGCGTGGCGACCGGGACGTGTTTTCGGTGCTGCGCAGGCGACACGCCGAAGGAACGGGGCCGCACGACCGTCGCGATCACGATCGGGTGGCGGTGGTCGTCGGTGGCGGGGGCATGCGGGGTGCCTACGCTGCGGGAATGCTGGATGCGCTGTCCTCGGACGGGTGGCGCGGCGCGGTCGACGTCATATACGGAGCTTCGTCCGGTTCGTTCCTCGCCGCCTGTTTCGCGGCAGGGCACGCCGGGCCCGCGGCGGCCGGTTTCTCCGCCGACCTGGCCTCGCCCGCGTTCGTCGACCTCCGCCGGTTCGGGCGCCGTCCGGTGCTGTCCCTGGACCATCTCGTCGACCACGTGCTCGGCGTGACGCGCCCGATGCCGTGGGACGCGCTCGCCGCCAGCCGGACCGGGGTACGGATCGTCGCGACGGCCGTCGACGACCTGCGCGCCCGCACGCTCGACGACCTCCGCACCCCGGACGACTGGCGGAGTGCGCTGCGGGCCAGCGCCGCGATCCCGATCTTCGCGGGCCCCGCCGTCGAGCACCGCGGCCGGTTCTGGATCGACGGCTCGATCGGTGAGCCGCTCGCGCTGGCCCGAGCCGTCCGCGACGGCGCGACCCACGTGCTGGTGCTGCTGTCCCGCCCGGTCTCCGAGCTGCGACCGGGCACCGACGCCGGCCTGTCGTGGTGGGCCCGCGCGCTGGACCGTGCGCGACCGGGGCTCGGGTCGCTGGCGCAGGGCACCCGCCGTTACGGCGCGGACCTCGCGATGGTCACCGATCCGGACCATCCGGACCGGGCCGGTGCGCGGGTCGCCGCGGTCGAGCCGTGGCGCGGGACCGGGATGGGTGCGCTGACCGTCGATCCCGGACCGGTCGGGGAGGCCGTGCGGGTCGGCGCGGAGTCGATGCGAGCCGCGCTCACCGGGCCGATCACGGGGTAGCTTCCCGTCATGGCTGAGAGCGCTCCCGGACGTCCCACCGCCGCCGTCCTCGTCACCGGGAGCGAGCTGCTCACCGGCCACGTCCGCGACGCGAACGGCCCGTTCGTGGCCCGCGAGCTCGGGGGCCTCGGGTTCGAGATCGCCGAGCTGATGCTCGTCGGGGACCGGCCGGAGGACCTGCGCGCGGCCCTGGAGTTCGTCGCGGCCTCCGGCGTCGCGCTCGTGGTGACCAGCGGTGGGCTCGGGCCGACCGCGGACGACCTGACCGCCGACGTCGTCGCCGAGTTCTGCGGTGCTCCCATGCGGCTCGACGAGGCGTTGCGCGGCCGGATCCACGACAAGATCGCCGGCTGGGCGTCGCGGGCCGGGTTCGACGGCCCCGCCCTGAACGCCGCGACGGCGAAGCAGTCGATGGTCCCGGACGGGGCGTCCGTGCTGGAGCCGGTCGGGACGGCGCCCGGCCTGGTGCTGCGCCGCGGCGAGGGACCGCTCGTCGTCGTGCTCCCCGGCCCGCCCCGCGAGCTGCAGGGCATGTGGCCCGCCGTGCTCACCTCGCCCCCGGTCGCCGACCTGCTGTCGACCGTGCCGCGCGCCGAGGCCCGGCTGCTGCGGTTCTTCGGCCTGCCGGAGTCGGAGATCGCCGTGACGCTGCAGGAGCTGGGCCGCGAGCGCGACCTGTCCCGCGTCGAGATCACCACCTGCCTGCGCCGGTCCGAGCTGGAGGTGGACCTGCACCCGCTGCCCGGCGCGGAGGCCGAGTCCGCCGAGATCGCCGCCGAGATCGCCGAGCGGCACCGCAGGCGTCTGATCAGCGACGTCGGCACGACGACCGACGAGCTGCTGGCCCGCGCCCTGCTCGACGGGGGGCTGAGCGTTGCGACGGGGGAGTCCTGCACCGCCGGCCTGCTGGCCGGGCGGCTGGTGGACCGGGCGGGCTCGTCGGCGTACGTGTCCGGCGGCGTCGTCGCCTACTCGAACGAGGCGAAGACCTCGATGCTGGACGTGCCGGCCGAGATGATCGCGACCCACGGTGCCGTCTCGCCGGAGGTCGCCCGCGCTCTGGCGGACGGGGCGCGGGCGCGGTTCGGCGCCGACATCGGGATCGGCATCACCGGCGTGGCCGGTCCGGACGGCGGCACGGAGGCCAAGCCCGTCGGCTACGTCTGCTTCTGCGTGACGACCTCGGACGGCCAGGTGATCGCCCGCGATCCCACGCTGCCGGGCAGCCGGGCCGACGTGCGGGAGCGCTCCGTCGACACCGGGATGCACATGCTGCTGCGTGCGGCGGGCGGCCTGCCCGGGCGCCTGTAGGTCCTCCGGCGCCCGGGCGGGCCCGCGCCGTCAGCCCCGGCGGGCGGCGTCGAACCGCTCGTGGGCGTCGGCCCAGTTCACGACGTTCCACCACGCCTTCACGTAGTCCGGCTTCACGTTCTGGTAGTCCAGGTAGAACGCGTGCTCCCACATGTCGAGCATGACGATCGGGGTCTGGCCGGCCGGGAGGTTGGCCTGCTGGTCGTAGAGCTGGTGGACCAGCAGCCGCTGCCCGAGCGTGTCCCAGCCGAGGATCGCCCAGCCGGAGCCCTGGATCGTCGTCGCGGCGGCCGTGAAGTGGGCCTGGAACCCGTCGAACGACCCGAAGTGCTCGTCGATCGCGGAGCCCAGCTCACCGGTCGGCTTGTCGCCGCCGTCCGGGGACAGGTTCTTCCAGAAGATCGAGTGGTTGACGTGGCCGCCGAGGTTGAACGCCAGCGTCTTCTCCAGCCCGACGATCGCGCCGAAGTCGTTCTTCTCGCGTGCCTCGGCCAGCTTGTCGATCGTGCCGTTCAGGCCCGTGACGTAGGTGTTGTGGTGCTTGTCGTGGTGCAGCTCCATGATCTTCGCGGAGATGTGCGGAGCGAGTGCGCCGTAGTCGTACGGCAGGTCCGGGAGCGTGTACTCGGCCATCGATCGGGGCCTCCTTCGTCGTTCGCTGCTGCTCGTGCAACCTAGTCGCAACGGCCGGATACCCGCGACTGCTGGGCCCCACGCATGGACGTGAGCCCCCGCACCGGATACGCTGATGCAAGTCACTGGCAGCAGCGGTGGCTCCCGGTGGATGATCGTTCTGGCAGCTCGACACCCGCCGACGCGTCACCGCCGCCCGGGCTCGTCTCCGGGCGGCGGTGCGTTATCCCTCCACCATGGACTGCATCGTCGTGACGGTCGCCCAGTTCCGGGCCGTCCCGCCGCCGTCCGGGGCCTTCGTGAACGGGGGGCGCAGCAGGCGGGTGGCCAGCTCGCTGCGGCCGAGACCCTCCGGCAGGTGCAGGTAGAGCACGCGCCCGACGGCCGTCGCGTCGTCCGGAACCCCGGTCTTCTCCCGCGCGGCCTCGACGACCTGTGCGACGGCGTCGATCTCGGCCTGCGCGATCGGCGCGGCGCGGAACACGGCGTGCAGGAGCTTCGGCGTCTCCTCGACGGCCGGGTAGGGGTTGTCCGCGACGGCCCGCGCGTACTCGTCGCGGTCCAGGACGACGACCGGCACCGCCAGCCCGAGCTCCCGGTCCAGCGCGGCCGCGATCCCGTCGGCGACGACGGTGGAGTCCGGCTCGGTGCTGGTCAGGACGGCGTTGCCGCTCTGGATGTAGGTGGCGACGTCGGTGTGGCCGAGTTCGCCGAGGATCCGGCGGAAGTCGGCCATGGCGAGCTTGCGACCGCCGACGTTGATCCCGCGCACCAGCGCGACGTGTGTGGGCACGGCGACATCGTGGCAGCAGAACGCCCGTCGGCAATGTTGACGAAGCGCATTGCCCCGGCCGTGACCGTTGCCAGAGGGTCGTGCCGGTGTGGACCAGGGCGGTCGCGCTGCGACGAGTGCTGCCGCTCGCCGTCGCCGTGGCGGTGCTCGCCGGGTGCTCGGTGCAGGCCGTCCCGACCGCGGCCCCGCCGTCCACCTCCGCGGACCCCCGGACGCTCAGGGCTGATGATCCACGGTCGTGGAGCGGGCTGTTCGCTCACCGAACTCGCCGCTCCGCAACCGTGGATCAACCAGTCGGGCCCGCCCCGCGGACGAACTGCGTGACGGCGGTCTCCACCAGGTCGTCGAGCAGCGAGGGCTCGACGAGGTTGCCGTTGATCACCGCCGCGATGCCCTGCATCGTCGCGAACAGCACGATCCCCACCCGCTCGGGATCACCGGCGGCGAGCGCGCCGGCGGCCTGCCCTTCGGTGATCAGGTCGTACATCAGCGCGAACGCCGGCGCCGCCGCCTCGACGACGCAGTCGGCGCCCGGACGGTGCTTGCTCGCGAACATCAGCCCGAGCAGCGCCGCGTCCTCGACGGCGAACCGGATGTAGGCCGTCACCGTGGCCCGCAGCCGCGGCACGAACGCGGTCCCCGCGCCGTCGAGCGCCGCGCGGAGCTCCGCGCCCAGCCGGTCGAACCCGGCCTCGGCCAGCGCGTCGAGCAGTGCCTGACGGTCCGGGAAGTGCCTGCGCGGCGCCGCGTGGCTGACACCGACGTCACGGGCCAGCTCACGCAGCGAGAGCTGGCCCGCCCCGTGCTCGCGCAGGCTGTGCTCGGCGGCGGTGAGCAGGGCGGAGCGGAGCTGTCCGTGATGGTAGGGCCGCTCGGTCACGTCGGAGATCCTATGCCGCGACGGGTAGGCGTTGCCAACTTTGTTGGCGATGACTACATTGTTGCTCATGGCTACTTTCTCCTTCGCGGACATGCCGGACATGACCGGCCGCACCGTCGTCGTCACCGGGGCGAACAGCGGCATCGGCCGCGTCGCCGCCCGCGTCATGGCCGGGCGGGGCGCGCGTGTCCTGCTGGGTGTGCGGGACGTGGCCAAGGGCCACGAGGCCGCCGCGTCGATGACCGGCGAGACCGACGTGCGCCGCCTCGACCTGGCCGACCTCGCGTCGGTCCGCGCGTTCGCCGACGCCGTCGACGAGCCCGTCGACCTCCTGGTCAACAACGCCGGCCTGATGATCCCGCCGCTGGGCCGCACGGCGGACGGGTTCGAGCTGCAGTTCGGCACGAACCACCTGGGCCACTTCGCGCTGACGAACCTGCTGCTGCCGCGGGTCACGGGGCGGGTGGTCACGGTGTCCTCGGTCGGCCACCGGGCCGGCTCGATCGAGTTCGACGACCTGAACTGGGAGCGCCGCCGCTACCGCGCGATGTCCGCCTACGCGCAGTCGAAGCTCGCCAACCTGCTGTTCACCTCGGAGCTCCAGCGCCGGCTGACCGAGGCGGGCTCTCCGGTCCTCGCGACGGCGGCGCACCCCGGCATGGCGTCGACGAACCTGTTGCGCCCCACGGGGCCGTGGGCCCGGCTCCGGGCGGTCCAGAACGGCGTCGTCCACCTCGTCGCGCAGAGCGAGGAGGACGGCGCGCTGCCGACCCTGTACGCGGCCGTGGCCGACGTGCCGGGCGACAGCTACGCGGGACCGGGAGGCCTGGGGGAGACCCGCGGAGCCCCTCGCCTGGTCGGCCGCTCGCGAGCGGCTCGCGACACCGCCGTCGCCCGTCGCCTGTGGACGGTCTCCGAGCAGCTCACCGGCGTCACGTTCTCGTTGACCAGGGCCGACGCCGCCTGACCCGATCCAGGCCGTGAGGCGACGTCCGCGGTCGGCGCGGGAACGGTGCTCCGCGCGCCGAGGCCCCGGTCAGGCCCGCGTCTCCCGCTGCTGCGGGTTCACCGGCTTGCCGCCCTCGAACTGCGAGGGCAGACAGTCGTGGAACTTCCGGAAGACCCGGTTCATGTGAGACAGGTCGGTGAAACCCCACCGCGCCGCCAGATGCGTGAGGGACCGCGTCGTGCCCGCTGCCAGCTCGGTGGCGCAGGCGTCGACCCGGAATCGCATGACGGTCCGGGCGTAGGTCAGGTCGGACGCGGCGTACAGCGAGTGCAGCTTGCGGACGGAGATGCCGAACCGTCGTGCGACGGTGGCGGCCGACAGGTCGGGACCCTGCAGGTGGGCGGCAAGATATCTGTTGATCGTGCTTCGCAGGGTCGCGTCGAGCGATTCCTGTCGCGTGTCGAGCAACTGCTCGGAGCCGCCGACGGTCGCGGCGAGCAGCGCGGCGAAGGCGGATTCGGCGGCATGTGCCGCGGCCGGGTCCAGGGTGTCCGCGGTTCTCCAGATCGATCGCATGGTCGACCCGAGAACGGTGTCCAGGCCGACCGCGGTCGCGTCGTGGGCCACCGCGGTGATCGCGTGGGGGGCCGCGACCAGGGGTGCGATGGTCGCCCGGGGGACGCGGAACGACACCACCCGCCACTCGCGCGTGGTGTCGCTGTCGTAGAACCGGAGCCGGTACTCGCTGGTGGTGTCGAACAGCGCGAAGCTTCCGGCCGGAACCAGACATTCCCGCCCGCCCTGGCTGCCGATGCAGTGTCCGCTCACCTGCAGGTTGACGAAGATCTGTTCGGAGTCGGTCCGGCGGACCTCGTCGCGTCCGTGGTCGATCAGCTGCGTGGTCGAGGCGATCTCGGCGCAGTTGGTGGTGGTCAGCGCGGACGACCGTACCCAGCCGGGGAGGCCGGTGACGGTGGCATCGGCCCTCGGCGGCCTCGGGGCCAGCGGGGTGAAGGCCTCGCAGACGACCTCACGCCAGTAGCTGAACTGTTCCTTCGTGGGCCGATCGCCGGTGGTCCAGTAGCGCGCCACGGGCTACCTCCCTCACTGTCCGACCCTTCGAGCCGGAGGGTAGGCAGTGACGAGGTCAGCAGGGTTGCCGACCGGTGACCGAGGATTACATCAGGCCACACGGCAACCGTCGAGCCCGACGACGACCGGATCCTGCAGTCCGGTACCGGCAGGCCTGCAGTCTGGTGCAAGCCCGAGCCGGATCCCGTCCAGGACGCTCCTCGGACGTGCACCCCAGGCGGCGACCGGAGGCAGGAACCCCATGACCCTCGACTTCTCACTCGACGAAGGCCAGATGGCCGTCCGGACCCAGGCTCGCCAGTTCGCCGACGCCGTCCTCAGCGGTGTGGGGCCTGCCATCGCGTCGATCCCGGAACCCGAGGAGCGGTTCTACGCGATCAAGCCCTTCTTCCAGCAGATGGTCGATGCGGGCTTCGTGAAGGCCCTGATCCCGGCCGAGTACGGCGGCGCGAAGTTCACCTCGTTGCAGTTCGTCCTCGCGGTCGAGGAGATCGCGCGCGTCGATGTCAACGTGGCGTCGGCGGTCCTCGGCTGCGGTCTCGGGTTGTATCCGATCGTGAACTTCGGGACCGACGAACAGAAGCAGCGGTGGCTGCCGGCGTTCTGCGGCTCGGAGCCGAAGCTCGCCGCGATCGCCTACACCGAGGTGACCGGCGGCGCGAACTACGACTCGCCGGACCCGAAGGTCGGGGTGCAGACCCACGCGCGGATCGACGGCGACGAGATCGTGCTCAACGGCTCGAAGCACTACACCACCAACGGCTCCGGCTGGGACGGCCTCGGCGCCGATCTGATCGCCGTCGTCTGCCGGACCGACCTGTCGAAGCCGCCGCGGGAGTCCCTGGCCGTCGTGATGGTCGAGCGGGGGACGCGGGGCGTCGAGATCACCGGCACGCTCGACACGATGGGCCACCGGGCGACCAACTCGCCGCGGATCGAGTTCCGCGACGTGCGCGTGCCGATCGGGAACCTGCTCGGCAGGCCCGGCGACGGGATGGACATCGTCAAGAGCGTCTTCTCCTGGACGTGTGCCCCGATCGGTGCGGCCTGCGTCGGCCGGATGCGCGCCGCCTTCGACTACGCCTACGAGTTCTGCACCACCGACAGCAGGTCCGGGCCGCACCCGGTCATCGAGTACCAGAACGCCGGCTACATGCTCGCCGACATCAAGATCCGGATCGAGGCGGCCCGTTACCTGTCGTGGAAGGCAGCCGACCACTTCGACAAGACCGGAGGGAAGGACCGGGAGCTCGCGAACATCACCAAGGTCTACGCCTCCGAGCTGTCCGTGCAGGTCGTCTACGACGCCATGCGCCTGGTCGGAGTCGACGCCTACACCGACCAGACCCCGATCGGCGGGATCATGGAAGACGTGCTGTGCTTCCCGGTCTACGACGGCGGCAACATGGGTGTCCGGCGACGCCAGCTGCACGAGATGTTCATGGAGCCCTCCTACGATCCGCTGGCCATCGCCGAGAACCGACTGTCCGTCGGTTCGTGAGGCCGGTCGGCCGGGGCCGTCCCCGGTCCGCGGGGCACCACCCGAGAACGTGAAACGACGCTGACCGGCGGGATGTCGTTCCCGCTGGTCAGCGTCGTTTCGGCGTGGCTGGTCAGGCAGCCTGCTTGGTCTCCCAGAAGATCTTGTCGATCTGGGCGATGTAGTCCAGCAGCTCCTGGCCCGTCTTCGGGTCGTTCGAGCCCTTCGTGCCGGTCGCGCCGGCGGCCTTGGTGGCCTTGTTGAACAGCTCGTGGAGCTCCGGGTACTTCTCGAAGTGCGGTGGCTTGAAGTAGTCCGTCCACAGCACCCACAGGTGGTGCTTGACCAGGTCGGAGCGCTGCTCCTTGATCTCGATGGCACGAGCCCGGAAATCCGGGTCCTCGTTGCCCTGGTACTTCTCCTGGACCGCCTTGACCGACTCGGCCTCGATCCGCGCCTGGGCCGGGTCGTACACGCCGCAGGGGAGGTCGCAGTGCGCGGTGGCCTCCAGCCGCGGGCGGAGAATGCGGGTCATCCGCACAGTTCCTCCCTGGTGATACTGATCGTTCTGGCGGGACAGACCCTACTAGCGGTGGCGAGCGACGGCAGGTCGCCCGGTGGAGACCACAATGGCCGGATGAGGTGGCGACGGGTCGTGTGCCGGGGACCGTCGATGTCCCCGACCCTGGCCGACGGCGACGTCCTCGCCGTCCGCTTCGGCGCGCTGGCCCGTGCGGGCGACGTCGTGCTGGTCCGGTGGGCGGCACGACCGGACCAGCTCTCGCTGAAGCGCGCCGTGCGCCCTGAGGGCGACGGCTGGTGGGTGCGCGGGGACAACCCGTTCGGCTCGACCGACTCCCGCACGCTCGGCCCGGCCCGGGTCGTCGGGGTCGCCCTGTTCCGGCTCTGGCCGCTCCCGTTCCGCCTGCGACCTGCGCCGACTACGCTTCCCGGACGGCGCGAGGAGGCCCCATGACCGACACCGGACGTTCCCGCTTCGGTCAGGGACTCGGGGTCGGCGACGACCTCCCGGCCGCCGCCGACGAGGCCGTCGACCTCGCGCTCGCCGGGCTCGACGGTGCCGTCCCCGACCTGGTGGTGCTGTTCGTCAGCCCCGGTCGCGGCAACCGCACCGACCTGGCCGAGCAGGCCGGGCGGCGCGTGATGGAGCGTGCCGGGGCCAGGGCCTGTGTCGGCGCGACCGCGCACGGCGTGATCGGCGACGCGCGTGGTGTGGAGCACGAGCCGGCCGTCGCGGTCTGGGCCGCGACGCTGCCCGGGGTGACGATCACGCCACTGACACTGACCGCCGAGATGACGGCGGACCGCGGCATGACGTTCGACGGGCTGCCGGAACCGGCCGCCGACGACCGGGTCGCGCTCCTGCTGGCCGACCCGTACTCGTTCCCGGTCGGCGGGCTTCTCGACGACGTCAACGACCGCTTCCCGGACCTGCGCGTGATGGGCGGCCTGGCCAGCGCCGCCGGCCTGCCGGGTGCGAACCGGTTGTTCCTCGACGGCGAGGCGCACCGCGACGGCGCGGTCGGCCTGCTGCTCGGCGGGCCGGTGTCCGCGCGGACCGTCGTCAGCCAGGGCTGTCGCCCGATCGGCCCGGCTATGATCGTCACCCGCTCCGAGCAGAACCGCCTCGTCGAGCTCGCCGGTCAGCCGGCGGGCGAACAACTCCGGAAGATCGTCATGGCGCTGGACACCGGGGAGCGGGAGAACGCGCTGCGCGGCCTGCAGGTCGGGACGGCGCTCGACGAGTACGCCGAGGAGCACGAGCGCGGCGACTTCCTGATCCGTCCGGTGATGGGGATGGACCAGGACACCGGCGCGGTCGTCGTCGGCGAGCCGGTGGAGGTCGGGCGGACGGTCCGGTTCCAGGTGCGCGACGTCGCCGGGGCCGAGCAGGACCTCGTCGAACTGCTCGGGCAGGCGCTCGACGGACGACCGGCCCGTGGCGCGCTCCTGTTCTCCTGCAACGGCCGCGGCGCGAGCATGTTCGGCACCTCCGACCACGACGTGCGGGTCGTGCGCGAGCGCCTCGGCGACGGTGGCGACGACGTGCCCGTCGTCGGCCTGTTCGCCGCCGGCGAGGTCGGCCCGGTCGCGGGGCGCAACCACCTGCACGGCTTCACGGCCTCGGTGCTGCTGTTCGACTGACGGTGTGGTGCAGCCTCAGCGCTCGTGGTGTCGTAGCCGGCCGACGTGGTCCGGCACAGCACGGTCCACGTCGAACTCGGGCCGGAACCCGGTGTCCCCGCGCACCCGGGTGATGTCGAGGTGGAGGCGCTCCACGTGCGACGACCCGGCGGCCTCCGGTCCGTCCTGTCCGCCGCAGCATAGATACAAGCATGGATACAAGATGGGGTAGAGTGCCGGCATGCCCGAACCCGCTGCTGCCGAGCGCGCCTACGCACTGACCAAGGAGCGGGTGCTCTCCGGCGAACTCGCCGCGGGCCGCCTGCTGAGCGAGGGTGAGGTCGCGGAGCAGCTCGGGATGAGCCGCACCCCGGTGCGCGAGGCGTTCCTGCGGCTGGAGGCCGAGGAGCTGCTGTCGCTGATCCCGAAGCGCGGTGCCGTCGTCGTCCCCGTTCCGCCGGGGGAGGCCGACGACGTCCTCGACGCCCGCGAGGCGATCGAGACGGCCGCCGTCCGCCGTCTCGTGCGCACGCCCGCCGCCGTGCCGGCCGCCGTCGCGGAGCTGCGGGCGGCGCTGGACGAGCAACGGGAGCACGCCCTCCCCGACGACATGGACGCGTTCGCCCGTGCCGACGAGGCGTTCCACCGGGCCATCGTGGCGGCCGGCGGGAACGCGCTGACCGGCCGCTTCTACCGGACGCTCGCCGACCGCCAGCGCCGGATGACCGTCCGCGCGATCGACGGTGACCCGCGATTCATCGCCCAGGTCCTCGACGAGCACGCCGAGCTGGTCACGATCGTCGAGTCCGGCGACGTGGCCGCGTTCGAGACCGCGCTGCGGGCCCACCTGGACGGGACCCACCGGCGGTGAGCGCGCGGACCGGTCACTGGTGGCCCGCCGCGGCGACCGTCTTCGCCTGCGGGTGGGGCGGCAACCAGTTCACGCCGCTGCTCGTGATGTACCGCGCGAACGGCTGGTCGACGGTCACGGTCGACGCGCTGCTCGGTGCCTACGTGTTCGGGCTGGTCCCCGGCCTGCTGACGGCGGGCACGCTCTCCGAGCGGTGGGGCCGCAGGCGCGTGATGATCGGCGGCACCGTCCTCAGCGTGCTGGCCAGCGTGCTGCTGACGATCCCCGGCGTCGCGTGGATCGCGGCCGGCCGGTTCGTGACCGGGCTGGGTGCGGCCGCGGCGATGGCGGTCGGGACGGTCTGGGTCGCCGAGCTGTCCCGTGCGCGCGGCGCCTCGCACCCGGTGGCGGTACGGCGGGGCGCGCTGTGGCTCACGCTCGGCTTCGGTCTCGGCGCGGGCATCGCCGGTGTGCTGGCGCAGTGGGGCCCGTGGCCGATGGTGCTGCCGTACGTCGTGCACGCGGTGTGCGCGAGCGCCGCTCTCGTCGTCGCGCTCCGCACGCCGGAGACGCGGCCGGTGCCGACCGGTCCGTCCGACCAGCGCCTGCGCGGCCGCCTGGCGGGGATGCGGCATCCGCGGTTCCTGCGGGTCGTGCTGCCGATGGCGCCGTGGATCTTCGGGTCGGCCGGCGTGGCCTACGCGGTCATGCCGCAGCTCGTCGGCGACCGCGTCGGGAGCTGGGGGCTGGCGTACTCGACGCTGCTCGTCGTGTGCACGCTCGGCGCGGGGGCGCTGGTCCAGCCGTTCGTGCGCCGTCTCGACCGGCCGTCGAGCGCCCGCGCCGTGATCGTCGCGATGCTCGTCATGACCGCCGGGATGGTGGCCGGCACGCTCGCGGCCGTCGTCCGCTCGCCGGTCGTCGCGCTGCTGGCCGCGGTGACGCTCGGCGTCGCCTACGGGATCGCGCTCGTCGCCGGCCTGCAGGAGATCGGACGCATCGCGCATCCGGACAACATCGCGCCCCTGACCGGGGCGTACTACGCGCTGGCCTACCTGGGGTTCCTCGTCCCGTCGATCCTGGCGGTCCTGTCCTCGGTGGCCGGGTACGACGTGCTCCTCGCCGGACTCGCGCTCGTGGCCCTGGCCGGATCGACCGTGGTCCTGCGGTACTCGCGGGCGCACCTCCCGAGGCTCGAGTACTGAGAGCGGGTGGGTCGGTCATGATCCGCGGAACGCGCTCGTCGTGGGAGAACGCGCGTGCCCGGACGCGCGCGTTCTCCGTTCCGACGCGCGTTCTGCGGATCAGTGTGCGGATCGAGCGGGGCGGATCCGAGTGAGCGGACGACGGAGCCCTACCCCCGCACCTCACGGAAGAACGCGCGCACGTCGTCGACGAACGTCTCCGGTTGTTCCAACGACGCGAAGTGCCCACCCACCTCGGGCACGGTGAAGCGGCGCAGGTCGGTGAACCTCCGCTCCAGCCAGCGCCGGGGCAGCCTGGCCATCTCGTGCGGGAACTGGGCCACACCGGTCGGGACGGTCACCTCGTCCATCCGCCGTCGGGCGTAGCTCTCCCAGTACAACCGGGCGGACGACGCGCCCGCCCCGTTCAGCCAGTACATCATCACGTTGTCCAGCAACCGGTCCCGCGAGATCACGTTCTCCGGATGCCCGGCGCAGTCGGTCCAGTCCCAGAACTTCTCGACGATCCACGTGCACTGCGCCACGGGGGAGTCGACGAGCCCGTACCCGATCGTCTGCGGACGGGTGGACTGCTCGGCGGAGTAGCCGCTGCCGAGCCGCTGGAACGTCTGGTTGAACCTCTTCGCCGCCTTCTCCGACGGTGACAGCGGCTGGTCGTCGTCGTCCGGCTTCTGGGCCAGGGGCATCGTGAGGTGGATGCCGGCCAGCATCTCGGGGGCGGCCGTCCCGAGCGCGGCGGTGACCATCGAGCCCCAGTCACCGCCCTGCGCGCCGAACCGCTCGTAGCCGAGCCGGTCCATCAG
Source organism: Pseudonocardia endophytica (assembly GCF_004339565.1). GTDB lineage: Bacteria > Actinomycetota > Actinomycetes > Mycobacteriales > Pseudonocardiaceae > Pseudonocardia > Pseudonocardia endophytica. The sequence goes on along the minus strand of NZ_SMFZ01000001.1, from coordinate 2,120,059 downwards.
CTGTGCCCAGGCGACCGCGATCCGCTCCACGCCCCATCCGGTGACCGACGGCTTCCCGGAGAACCCGTAGCCGGGCAGCGTCGGCAGCACCACGTGGAACGCGTCGGCCGGGTCCGGCGGGTCGATCAGCGACGGCAGCACGTCCAGGAACTCGACGATCGACCCCGGCCAGCCGTGGGTCAGCAGCAGCGGCAGGGCCCCGTCGTGTGGCGACCGCGCGTGCAGCACGTGGATCTCGACCGAGTCGTCGCCGCCGCCGTCGAGCTCCGTGCGGTACTGGGGGTAGGCGTTGATCTCGGCCTCGACCCGCCGCCAGTCGTAGCGGGTCCGCCAGTACTCGCAGAGCTCCTGCGCGTAGTCCAGCGGGACGCCCTGGGTCCAGCCGTCCACCGTCGCCGGCTCGGGCCACCGGGCGCGGGCGAGGCGCTCGCGCAGGTCGTCGAGCTCGGCGTCGGGGATCTCGATGCGGAAGTCGCGCACCCGGCCACCGTGGCACGCGGCGCGCACCGGGGGAGCATCGGAAGGATCACGATCCGAGCGCCCGGCTGATCCCGCGCGCCGCGGCCCGGACCGCCGGGACGTACGTGTGCGGGTTCGTCCCGTCCGCCGGTACGACGATCGACAGCGCGGCGACGACCGGACCGTGGCCGTGGCGCACCGGCGCGGCGACCGAGAGCGACACCTCCTCGATCTGCCGGTCGGATATCACGAACCCGCAGCTCCGCACGGAGGCCAGGGTCGAGCGGACCGCGGCCGGGTCGCACACCGTGAACGGCGTGAACCGGCGCAGCGGCCGCGCCAGCACCCGTTCGACGGCCTCCGGCGCGGCGTGCGCGAGCAGCACCAGCCCGACGCCGGTCGCGTGCGCGGGGAACCGGCTCCCGGTGCGGGACAGGATCGACACGGCGTCCCGCGCGGACAGGCGTTCCAGGTAGACGACCTCGCTGCCGTCCTCCGGGTCCGGCACGGCCAGCGTGACGTTGTGCCGGGTGACCTCGTGCAGGTCCTCCAGGAACGGCATCGCCCGCTCGCGCAGACCGAGGTTCGCCGGCGCGAGTGCGGCGATCTCCCAGAGCCGCAGCCCGATCCGGTACCGGCCGTCCTCGCCGCGTTCCAGCGCACCGCCCGCGACGAGCTCGCCGGCCAGCCGGTGCACGGTCGTCAGCGGGATCCCGGTGCGGCGGGAGATCGCGGTGAGCGTCAGCTCCGGCGCCTCCTCGGTGAACGCGCCGAGCACGTCCAGCACCCGCGCCGCCACGCCCGTCATCCTGCAAGTCTTCCGCAGGGCGGAAGCCGGGTCGAGGCCCGGGCGGGCGTGCGGGAAGGTGACGGCGTGGAGCGGACGAGGGTCGGCATCGTCGGAGCGGGCCCCGCGGGGCTGGTGCTCGCCACCCTGCTCGAGCGCGCGGGCATCGAGTCCGTGGTGCTGGAGTCCCGCAGCCGGTCCTATGTGGAGCAACGGGTGCGGGCGGGCGTTCTGGAGCACCCGACCGTCGAGCTGTTGCGCGGCATCGGGGTCGCGGACCGTCTGGACCGCGAGGGGATGCCGCACGAGGGGATCTCGCTGCGCTTCGGCGGCGGCGACCACCGGATCGACTTCGCCGACCTCGTCGGTCGTGGGATCACCGTCTACGGGCAGCAGGAGGTCGTGAAGGACCTGCTCGCCGACCGGGTCGACGGCCACCGCGGCCCGGTCGAGTTCGAGGTCTCCGACGTCGCGCTGCACGACGTCACCACCGACGCGCCGTCGATCACGTTCACGGACGCGACGGGAACGGACCGGACGCTGCGCTGCGACGTCGTCGCCGGCTGCGACGGGTTCCACGGCGTCTCCCGTACCGCCATTCCGGACGGCCTGCTGCGGATCGCCGAGCGGACGTACCCGTTCTCCTGGCTCGGCGTCCTGGCCAGGGCCGCACCGACGCACGACGAGCTCGTCTACGCCGGCCACGACCGCGGCTTCGCGCTGTACTCCATGCGCAGCCCCGAGGTCACCCGCCTCTACCTGCAGGTGCCCCCGGACACGGACGCCGCGGCCTGGTCCGAGCGCCAGATCTGGGACGAGCTCGGTACCCGCCTCGAGGCCGACGGGTTCGGACTCAACGAGGGCGAGTTGTGCGAGAAGCCGTCGGTCACCGGGATGCGCAGCCGCGTCGTCGAACCGATGCGGTACGGACGGCTGTTACTGGCGGGCGACGCCGCGCACATCGTCCCGCCGACCGGCGCCAAGGGCATGAACCTCGCGATCGCCGACGTCCGGGTGCTGGCGGACGCGCTCGTGTCGCTGTTCGAGGGCGGAAGCGAGACCGGGCTCGACGCCTACTCCGACACCTGCCTGCGCCGGGTCTGGCGAGCCGAGCACTTCTCCTGGTGGATGACGTCGATGCTGCACCGCTTCGACGACGAGAACGACCCCTCCGAGTTCGCGGGCCCGTTCGGACGCGGGCTGCAGCTGTCCCAGCTCCGCTACACGGTGGGCAGCCGCGCCGCGGCCACGAGCCTGGCCGAGAACTACGTGGGCCTGCCCCATGAAGGGACCCGATGACCACCACCGACCACGTCCGCGGCTACCGCACGGTCCCGGGCGGCACCCACCCGCCGTTGGACGACCCTGGCTACCGCAGCACCGGCCTGCGCGCGCCGTCGCAGCCGCCGATCGTCCTGCCGCACCGGCTGACCGAGGTGACCGGCCCGTTGCTGCCCGGCCCGATCGGGCCGAACGACCACGACCTCACGCGCCAGCACGACGGCGAGGCCGTCGGCCAGCGGATCGTCGTGTCCGGGCGGGTGCTCGACGAGGACGGGCGGCCGGTGCCGGACACGCTCGTCGAGATCTGGCAGGCGAACGCGGCCGGGCGCTACCGGCACGCGCGCGACAACTGGCCCGCCCCGCTGGACCCGAACTTCTCCGGCGGCGGGCGGGTGCTCACCGACGCCGAGGGGAACTACGCGTTCACCACGATCAAGCCGGGTGCCTACCCGTGGGGCAACCACCACAACGCCTGGCGCCCCGCGCACATCCACCTGTCCCTGTTCGGACGTGCGTTCACCCAGCGCCTGGTGACCCAGATGTACTTCCCGGACGACCCGCTGTTCTCCCAGGACCCGATCTTCAACTCGGTGCCGGAGGGCGCTCGGCACCGGTTGGTGTCCCGCTTCGACCTCGATGCGACGCAGCCGGAGTGGGCGCTGTCGTTCCGGTTCGACGTCGTCCTGCGCGGCCGCGAGCAGACGCCGTTCGAGGAGGCTCACGAGTGACTGTCGAGCTGACGCCGTCGCAGACCGTCGGCCCGTTCCTGTCCATCGGCCTGATCTGGGACGACGGCCCGGACGTCGTCCCGGAGGGCACGCCGGGGCGGGTGACGATCGGCGGCACGGTGTCCGACGGCGCCGGCGACCCGGTCACCGACGCGCTCGTCGAGACCTGGCAGGCGGACCCGGACGGACGCTTCGACCACCCGGACGACCCGCGTGGTGCGCGGGAGACGCCGGGTTTCCGCGCGTTCGGCCGCAGCGCCACCGACGCCGACGGCCGGTGGGAGATCCACACGCTTCTGCCCGCCGCACTGCCGGGTGAGGCGCCGCACCTCGACGTGTCCGTGTTCGCCCGCGGGCTGCTCGACCGCGTGGTCACCCGGATCTACCTGCCGGACCACCCGGACAACGCGACCGACCCGCTGCTCACGTCGGTGCCGGAAGCCCGTCGGGACACGCTGATCGCGGTGCGTGAGCAGGACGACCGCCTCCGCTTCGACGTCCGCCTGCAGGGCGCGGGGGAGACGGTGTTCCTGGCCCTCTGATCGCCGGCGCGCTCGACCGGCGGCTCGCACCGATGGAGGCACTCGGGCCGGGGTTCCGGTCCGCCGACCCGTCGGCCCGGTGTGACGCTGTGCGCTTCCCGGCGCCGATTCTGGCGGTGCGTGCCAGGATTGGTCCCGTGTGGTCGACCCACGCACGCCCGATGATCGTCCAGCTCGCCCGCTACGCCGTGATCGGCGGCAGCAGCACGGCGCTCAACGCGGGCCTGTTCCTGTTGCTGCGCCCGTTCCTGGACGCCGTGCCGGCGAACCTCGTCGCGCTCACCGTGACCACGGTCGTGTCCACGGAGGCCAACCGGCGGTTCGCGTTCGACGGCGCGCACGCGCACCACATGCGCGAGTGGGTCCAGGACGTCGGGACGGTGTTGTTCTACGCCGGGTACAGCTCCGTCGTGCTCCTCGGGCTGCATCTCGTCGACCCTGGTGCGACGCCGGGGCTGGAGGCCGCCGTCGTCGCCGTCGCCAGCGTCGCGGGCGGTCTCGCGCGGTTCCTGGTCCTGCGCCACTGGGTGTTCGCGACCGGCGAGCACCACACGACCGGCAGGCCCCGCCCGACCGAGGCAGACTCCGGTCCGTGTTCGACGACTTCACCGCGTTCGACCTGACCCCAGGACCCGACGGCGTCCGCGTCCACGGCGTCCGCGGCGGCGACGGCCCGCCGCTCCTGCTCCTGCACGGCTACCCGCAGACGCACGCGCTGTGGCATCGGATCGCCCCGGAGCTCGCCCGCACGCACACCGTCGTCTGCCCCGACCTGCGCGGCTACGGTGACTCCGGGCGCCCGGAGTCCGGCGACGACCACGCCGCGTACTCGTTCCGGGCGATGGCCGCCGACGCCGTCGGTGCCATGCGCGAGCTCGGGTTCGACGAGTTCGCCGCCGTCGGGCACGACCGCGGCGCCCGGGTCACGCACCGGATGGCGCTCGACCACCCGGACGCCGTCACGCGCGCCGCCGTGCTGGACATCCTCCCGACCGACTGGGTCTACTCCCATGTGGACTTCCGGATCGCGAAGGCCTACTACCACTGGTTCTTCTACCTGCAGCCCGCCGACCTGCCGGAGAAGCTGATCTCCGGTGACCCGATCGGCTACCTGCACGCGCTGCTCGGCGGCTGGGGATCGTCCGGGATGGACGCGCACGCGCCGGAGGCGGTCGCGGAGTACGAGCGGAACTTCTCCCGACCCGAGGCCCGGCACGCGATGCTGGAGGACTACCGGGCCGGCGCGTCGATCGACCTGCAGCACGACGCCGAGTCCGCCGCGGCCGGGCGGCGGGTGGCCTGCCCGCTGCTCGTGCTGTGGGGCGGCAAGGGCGTCGTCGGCGGCGGCGAGCAGAGCCCGCTCGACGTGTGGCGCCGGTACACCGCGGACCCGGCGCTGGTCACCGGCCGGGCGCTGGAGGACGCGGGCCACTTCCTCGTCGACGAGTTCCCGCAGGAGACGCTGGCCGAGCTCCGCACGTTCCTCGGCTGACCGGCTGGTCGTGCCAGAATCGGTCGTATGGGACGTAACACTCTGACTCGCGGACTCGCCGCAGCTCTCGCCGGGACCGCGTTGGTGCTCAGCACGGCCGGGGCCTGCGGCCCGGCGGGCGGTGACCAGGCCCCGCAGCAGAACCAGCAGCAACAGCAGGGCGGGGACGACGGGGACGGGGACGACCAGGACGGCGACGACCAGGACGACGACTGACACGACGACGGCCCGCCGGTCCGTGTGGACCGGCGGGCCGCGCGCCGTGGTGGAGCGGTGTCAGCTCTTGACGGCGTGGAAGATGCCCCAGGTGAGGTTGCCGGCGTTGCCGCCGTCGACCCAGTGCTGCAGTCCCGCCTTCATCTTGGTGATGTACTCCTCGGAGATCCGCCCGCCCAGCTCGGACTCGCGCTTCACGAGCTCCTGGCGGACCCGCCCGTAGTGCGTGGGCAGCTGGTGGGCGTGGTCCTCGAACGTCACCGACGTGAAGCCGCGGGCCTCGAGGCCCGTCGTGTAGAAGCCGGGCGTGGCCATCGTGGACAGCTGGATGCGGTCCAGGATCGGCTGGATCTGCGTCTGGTCGACGCCGTCGCCCGCCATCGGGTCGGTGAACACGACGTGCCCGCCGGGGCGCAGCACGCGGGCGATCTCGTCGAGCACCTTGTCCCGGTCGCCGGAGTGCAGGAACGCGTCCTGCGACCACACGACGTCCACCGACGCGTCGCCGACGGGTACGTCCTCGAACGTGCCGGTCGCGACGGAGACGAGGTTCTCCAGCCCCTGCTCCTTCGTGAGACGGGCGTTGCGCTCGTTCTCCACAGGGGACAGGTTCAGGCAGTGCACGGACGCGCCGAGGTTGCGGGCCAGCTGGCGGGCCGCGCCGCCGTAGCCCGCACCGAGGTCGAGCACCTCGGTGCCCTTGCCGATGCCGGCGATCTCCGCCATCCGGGAGACCGTCCTGCGGCTGGCCTCGGCGATCTCGCCGTCCGGGGTCTCGTAGAGGCCGACGTGGATGTCCTCGCCGCCCCAGACGACGGAGTAGAAGTTGTCCGCGTCCTCGGAGTCGTAGTAGTCCCGGGCGGTGGCCTCTGCCTGCTGGGCGGTCACGAGGTCACCTCGTCCTCGTCCTCGTTCTCCCGGTACGCCTTCTCGGCGATGTGCACGAAGAAGTCCGGCTCGTCGTCCCGGTAGGTCGACTGGAAGTCGCCGTAGGTGTCGATGTGCTGGAAGCCGACCTCGTGCATGAGCCGCCGCGTGTAGTCCTTGCGCAGCGGGAACATGTTCAGGTGGTACTCGGAGCCGTCCGGGAACTGGTAGCGGAAGCGGGCGAGACCCTCGTCCACGTGCTCCGGCTCGGCCACGACGTCGTCACCGCAGTAGTAGTACTGGTGCTTCGACGAGAACCCGTTGTCCAGGATCGAGTCGTAGTTGCGCTGGTCCAGGATCAGGACGCCGTCGTGCTTGAGCATCGCGTAGAACTCGGCGAGCGCCTTGCGACGGTCCTTCTCGGAGAACAGGTGTGTGAACGAGTTGCCGAGGCAGATGATCGCGTCGTACTCGCCGTGGACGTCGCGGTTGAGCCAGCGCCAGTCGGCCTGCACGACGCGCAGGATGTGCCCGCCGAACTTCATGCCGTTGGCGAACGCCTTCGCCAGCATCTCCGCGCTGCCGTCGGCCGAGACGACGGTCTCGAAGCCCTCCTCGAGCAGGCGAACCGAGTGGAAGCCGGTTCCGGTCGCGACGTCCAGGACGCTCTCGACGCCCCGGTTGCGGAGCTGCTCGACGAAGAACTTGCCCTCGCTCTCGTAGCGCCCCCGCCAGTCGATGAGCTCGTCCCACTTGTCGACGAACGTCTGCACGTACTCGTGCTTGTAGTGGGTGGACTCGCGCACCTCGAGCGGCTGGTCGCCGAACTCCTGTGCGGTCCTGCCGAGCTCGGGAAGCTCGCTGTCGGGCTCGTGTACGGCGGTCATGTATCCGCGTCTCCTCCGAAGATCGGGTCGCTGCGGGCCGGGAGTGACCGTAACGGCTGGTCCGGGTCCCTCGTGGGGTCGAAAGCCAGCGGTTGGAGGGGACTGATCGTTGTGCTATATGCAACCGAGAGGCCGATTCCGCCGCCCGACCGGCGGTCGGTATCGATCACGTACCCCGCGGATGCGGCGACCGGAGAGGGGTCCTACTGCGGCGCTGAACAGCCCAGTCTCCGAGGCGCCGTGCGCCGTTGGTCCGCGACGAAGACCATTGACGCCGTGTCCTGCGTCATGTGGGCGGCGTCACGTCGTTCGGCGGACATACCGCTGAGGATAAATACTGTGATATGGGTCACAGAACTTCTGCAGGTTCACTCGTCGGAACCAACGCGGCCACCTGACGGGACCGTCAGTGGCCCCAGAGCGCAGCCAGCGCACGGCGCCGCTCGGCACGGCCGAGCCCCCGGAGATCCGCGCTGCCGCGCTCGGTGACGACGACCTGAACGTCCTGCGACGGGGTGGTGGCCGGCCGGCTCAGCCGGTCCACCAGTGTCGGGTTCCCCCGGTGCGTGCTCGGCAGCATGATCACCGAGAACCCGGTCCCGGCCGCCGCCGCGGCGCAGAAGTCGGGATGCCCGCCGATCATCCCGTTGGCCGACGCGCCGATCCCCTCGACGTTCACCTGCCCGTCGCCGTCGATCTCCAGGGCGGCGTTCATCGCCACCAGCGGCGGGTCGGCCGGTCCGCCGGTGAGCCGCGAGAGGTCGTGGGTGTACCCGATCGGCCGCACGACGCCGCGGCCGTCCGCCCAGTCGTAGAGCCGCCGGGTGCCGTGCAGCGCGGTCGCCGTCGCCGTGCCGAGGAGCAGGCCGCGCTCGTCCAGGTCGACGACCGGGTCGGCCAGCAGCCCGGAGTCGACGTGCACCGGCACCCGCAGCGCGGACACCAGCGCGGACGCCAGCCGGCCGGGGCCGAACTGGATCCGCGCGCCCTCCGGCACCAGCTCGGCGACCCGGTGCGCGATCGCCTCGTCGTCCGGCGTCGGGTCGGGGGTCGGGATGTCGGCGGGCGCGCCGTCCGGGCCGTCGACGACGCCGAGCACGGTCACCGCGCCGTCCGGCAGCGGCGGCCCTCCGTCGGCGTGCGGCGCGGACCGGGACTCGACGGCCGCGACCGGCACACCCGACTCGACCACCCGGCGCATCCAGGACGACTCGGCACCGAAGCGCAGGCCGTCGTCGTCCCGCACGACGGTGGCCAGCAGCAGGTCAGGGCGCAGCGGACCGGTGATCAGCGACGGCGTCGCGGACAGCCGGGCGGGGACCGTGACGGCCGCGCCGTCGTCGAGCATGCGGCGCGCGCCCGGCCCGCCGACGACGAGCCGGACGTCGGCGAACGCGGCCGCGTCCAGATCCGGCGCGGCGGCGGGCAACCACCCCAGCACGAGCCGGACGCCGCCGACCGCGGCCGCCGCCCGGGACAGCGGGCCGTCCAGCACCCGGGGCGCGCCACACGCGTCGGCGATCGCGACGCGCATCCCGGGCCGGACGAGGTCGCGCAGCGCACGATCGAAGTCGGTCACGCCGGAGATTCGACCACGTTCACGCGCGTGGCTCGCCGACGCCGCCCGGTGGGCCTACCTTCGGGCCCATGGGTACCGATCAGGCGAGCGGGGAGTTCGTCCGCGAGGCGCTGGGCGTGGCGGAACGGATCACGGCGGACGGCTCGTCGCCGTGGCCGGTGGAGCCGGGCCGCTACCGGCTCGTCGCGGCGCGGGCGTGCCCGTGGGCGAACCGGATCGTGATCGTCCGGCGGCTGCTCGGGCTGGAGGACGCGATCTCGATGGGGATCGCGGGCCCGCTGCACGACGAGCGCAGCTGGCGGTTCCACCTCGACCCCGGCAACGTCGACCCGGTCCTGGGTGTCGAGTGGCTGCGCGAGGCCTACGAGAAGGCCGTCCCCGGCTACGACAAGGGCGTCACGGTGCCCGCGATGGTCGAGGTGGCGTCCGGCAAGGTCGCCACGAACGCCTACGCGGAGCTGGAGTACGACCTCGCGACCCAGTGGACGGCCTACCACCGTGAGGGCGCCCCGGACCTGTGGCCCGCCGAGCACCTCGACGAGATCGGAGCGGTCAGCGAGGGGATCTTCCACGACGTCAACAACGGCGTCTACAAGTGCGGGTTCGCCGGCACCCAGGCCGCCTACGACAAGGCGTTCCACGCCCTGTTCTCCCGGCTCGACGAGCTGTCCGACCGCCTGGCGACCCGGCGCTACCTGGTCGGCGACACGATCACCGAGGCCGACATCCGGCTGTGGGTGACGCTCGCCCGCTTCGACGCCGCCTACCACGGCCACTTCAAGTGCAACCGCCACAAGCTCACCGAGATGCCGGTGCTGTGGGCCTACGCCCGCGACCTGTTCCAGACCCCCGGCTTCGGCGACACGATCGACGTCGAGCAGATCAAGCAGCACTACTACGGCGTGCACACGTCGGTGAACCCGAGCGGGATCGTCCCGCTGGGCCCGGACACCTCGGTCTGGCTCACCCCGCACGGGCGTGAGGAGCTCGGCGGGCGACCGTTCGGGGACGGGACACCACCGCCTCCTCCGCCCGAGGGCGAGCGGGTTCCCGCCATCGGGTGAGCGGAGGTCCGCGCGTCCCGCGGGTCCGGGTGACGGGTCCGTCCGTCACAATGGCCCGCGATGCACGCACGCAGACACGCGGTGATCCGGTCCGAGCGCCGCGGGAACCGGACGATCGGCCTGGCCGTCGCGCTCGTCGTCGGCGGGGCGCTCGCGGCCGGTGGCGTGGTGCTGACCGGCAACAACCCGACGCCCACCGCGTCGAGCACGCAGGCGCCCGCGCCGGCACAGGCCGCCGTCGGCGGCGCCCCCGAGCAGCCCGCCGGCCCGCCGGACTGCACCGGGATGGTCTCCGGCATGGACGACCGGCAGAAGCTCGCGCAGCGCCTGATGGTCGGCGTGGACGCGGCCGACCCGGCCGGTGCCGCGGCGATCGTGCGGGACTCGCAGGTCGGCGGGATCTTCATCGGCGGCAACGACACGGCGCTGCTGCGTGACGACAATCTGGCCGACGTGCAGAAGGCCGCCGACGTGCCGGTCGCCGTCGGCGTCGACGACGAGGGCGGTCGCGTCCAGCGGATCGACGACCTCGTCGGTGACCTCCCGAGCGCCCGCGCGATGGCGAAGAAGACGCCCGAGCAGGTCACCGAGCTGGCCAGGGACCGCGCGCAGAAGCTCCGCGACGTCGGGATCACCTGGAACCTGGCGCCCGACGTGGACGTGTCCGACCAGCCGTCGAACGACGTGATCGGGGACCGCTCGTTCTCCGACGACCCGGCGACCGTCACGAAGTACGCCCTGGCCTGGGCGGAGGGCCAGGAACAGGGCGGCGTCTACGGGATGCTCAAGCACTTCCCCGGACACGGGCGCTCCAGCGGTGACTCGCACAAGGGCGAGGTGAGCGTCCCGTCGCTGGCCGAGCTCGAGAAGACCGACCTCAAGCCCTACGAGTCGCTCGTCGGGCCCGGGAACCCGCTGGACGGGCGGACCGGCGTGATGGTCGGCCACCTGGACGTCCCCGGCCTCACGACGGACGTGCCGAGCTCCCTGGAGCCGGCCACCTACCAGCTGCTGCGCACGAAGTACCGGTTCGACGGCCTGGTCATGACGGACGACCTGGGCGCGATGAAGGCGATCACCGACCGTTTCGGGCTGGCCGCGTCCACGACGAAGGCGCTCTCCGCGGGCGCCGACGTCGCGCTGTTCTCCAACGTCACGCAGGTCTCGCCGCTGCTCGACGCCGCCCAGAAGGCGCTGGACGACGGGACGATCGACCGTGCCGGGAACGACACGGCCGTCGCCCGCGTGCTGGCCGCAAAGGGCCTCTGCCGGCGCTAGCGCCGTCTGTTCGCTCCGCGAGCGTCGCTCACGCGCCCATGTCCAGGCCGCCGTTCACGGCGATCACGGACCCGGTGATGTAGCCGGCCTTGTCGTCCACCAGGAACTGGACCGCGCGGGCGATCTCGTCGGCCTGCCCGAGGCGCTTCATCGGGATCTTCGCGACGATCTTCTCCAGCGCCTTCTCCGGCACGGCGGCGACCATCTCGGTCTCGATGAAGCCCGGCGCCACGCAGTTCACCGTGACGCCCTTGGCCGCGACCTCCTGGGCCAGCGACTTCGAGAAACCGATCAGCCCCGCCTTCGACGACGCGTAGTTCGCCTGCCCGACCGATCCCGTCTGGCCGATCACCGAGCTGATGTTGACGATCCGGCCGAACTCGTTGCCGACCATGTGGTCGATCACGTTCTTGGTCATGTAGAACGCGCCGGACAGGTTGATCCGCAGCACCGCGTGCCAGTCGTCGACGGTCAGCTTGCGGACGGTCTTGTCGACCGTGATGCCGGCGTTGTTGATCAGGTAGTCGACGCGCCCCGTGAGGTCCATGACCTCCTTCACGACCCGCGCGCAGTCGTCGGGCTCACCGACGTTGCCCTGGTGCACGGAGATCGACGCGCCCTCGGCCTCCAGCTTGCCCTTCAGGTCCTCGGCGGCCTGCGAGTTCGAGCTGTAACCGACCGCGACGTGCACACCGGTCTTGGCCAGTGCCGTCGTGATGCCGGCGCCGATGCCGCGGGCGCCCCCGGTGACGATGGCGACCCGCTGCTCGGGGTTCTGGTCCGTGATGGCTGTCATCTCCGTGCTCCGATCTTGTCGAGAGTCCTGTGCATTCCTCGCCGGACGGCGTCGACCAGGTAGGGCCGCAGCTCCGTCGGGGTGACGATCCGGTGGACCGAGCCGACCTGTTGGGCCCGCTCGATCGAGTGCTTGGTGTCGAACTCGTCGGCCACCTGGCCGAGCTTCTCCGACCGGACGTCCGGCCGGACGGCGGCGAGCTCGCCGCGCAGGCGCGACGCCTCCGCCTGGTTCCCGGCGTCGACGGCGTCGGCGATCCGGGCCTCCAGCGCGGTGACCCGCGGGTCCTTGGCCGTGCGGTCGTTCACCTCGCCGGCGAACACGACGGCCGCGGCGGGCGCCCCGCCGAGCACCGACGCGTAGGAGCCGGTGACGGCGGCGATCTCCATGTTGTCGTTGAGCGTTCCGGAGAACACCACGAACGCGCCCCCGTGGTAGCGGCTGACCACGCAGAACACGATCGGCCCGTCGAAGTTGACGATCGCCCGCCCGATCTCCGCGCCGAACTCCAGCTGCAGCCCGCGCAGCGACTCCGGTGACCCGTCGAACCCGGACAGGTTCGCCAGCACCACCAGCGGGCGGTTGCCGCTGGCCGCGTTGATCGCCCTGGCGCACTTGCGCGAGGACAGCGGGAACAGCGTGCCCGCCGTGAACTGCGACGGGCCGTCCACCGGCACCTGGCCGCGGCGCGGAAGGGGGCGGGACTCGATGCCGACCATCGCGATCGGCTGGCCGCCCAGGTGCGCGTCGAGCGCGACGACCGACTGCGCGTCGTACATGTCCGCCCAGCGCTCCGACGTGAGGTGGTCGGCGTCGGCGACGCCCTTCATGACCGACCGGATGTCGAACGGCTTCTTGCGCTCACCGTTCGTCTCCGCCGCGAAGATCTCGCCGAGGTGCGTGAACTCCGTGTTCGGCCCCTCGTGCGGCGCGGAGGTGATGTCGCGGTCGTCCGGGTCGGTGGTCGGCGCCGGGCGCGGGAACCGCTCGCCGGGTGCCGTCCAGGTGTGCGCGTAGTGCTGCAGCAGCACGTTCACCGCGCCGGACAGGTTCGGCGCCCAGTACTGGGCCTGCCCGTTCGGGCCCATGATCCGGTCGTAGCCGCCGATGCCGAAGTTGTCCTCCGCGGACACACCGCCGGAGTAGTCCAGCGACTGCTTGCCGGTCAGCACCATCGCCGAGTCCGGCGTCATCACCAGGATGCCCCTGGTGTGCATGAGCATCGTCGCCTCGGCGTTCCAGTACGGCTGGGCGCCGACGTTGATGCCGGTCACGACGATGTTCATCTCGCCGCCGGCCTGCGTGAACTCGATGATCCCGCGCAGTACCCGGGAGATCCAGTCCATGTTCTCGGTGCCGGAGTCCATGGCGATCTTCGCGCCGGCCGAGACCGCGAACCACTCGATCGGCGCGTCCAGCCTGCGGGCCAGCTCGATGGCGGCCAGCACGCGGCGGCACTCCGGCTCGGCGATCGCGCCGAGCGCCCGCGTCGGGTCCCCGAGCAGCACGACGCGTGTCATGCCCTCCGGGTACCGCTCGGTCGGCACGGTGACGGTGCCGAGCACGAAGTTCGCCGCGTTGCCGCCGGGCGCGCGGTCGACCTTCACCGGCCGGCCCTCCTCGTCGAGGTCGTACTCGACCCAGCGCCCGGAGCCCGCGTCCACCGGAGCGGTGAGCAGCGGGACGATCTCGTACGGGTAGACGGCGCCGCGACGACGGGCCTTGAGCACCTTCTGGTCGTAGGCGTCCAGCTCGCGCATCGGCGCGGTCGGCGGCTCGGTGAGCCGCACGGACAGCCCGGCACCCGGCGGGCGGGACATCCGCAGCACGAGCGTGCGGGTCCCTCCACCCTGGTCGGCGCCGGTGCTCGCTCCGCCCGCGCTGCGCTCGGAAGACCTGAACTCCACGAGCACCTGCTCCAGCCCGAGGCCCGCCGTGCGCGGCGCGAGACGGCGCACGACCGGCTCCAGTTCGGACAGCGGAATGTCGACGGGACGCCAGATGTAGAGCTGGATCCGGTTCCAGGACAGGCGCGCCAGCGTGCGGTCACCGGCCCGCGCGGTGCGCAGGCTGTCCATGCACGCGTCCAGCTCGCGCTCGAGCTGCGGGACCGAGCGGACGGCGCCGTCGTCGTCGCGCAGCACGGTGAGCTCGCGGACGTCGCCCATCGCGATCAGCCGGTCGTCCGCGGCGACGTTCTTGCCGGTCGCGCGGAACAGGTGCGTGTCCGTCGCCGACGGCAGGCGCTCCAGGTCGAAGTTCTCGAAGCGCCAGAGCCGCAGACGGTCCGCGACCAGCGGGTGCATGCCGCGCAGCGTGCGGTCCTCGGCCAGCTCACCGTTCTCGTCGGGCCGGAACGTGAACCAGGTCGGGGATTCGGCGGCCGTGTCGTCGACGACCTCGCGCGGGTTCGGGCGCACGGCGACGGCCACCCGGTGCAGGTGGGCGGGCACCCGCCCGAGGGCGGCCCGGACCCGCTCCGCGCGGGCGTCCTCGTCGCCGCCGTCGTCGCCGTGGGTGGACGTGACGTAGAGGTCGAGGAGCGCGGTGCGGCCCTCCGGCAGCTCGTCGATCTGGCGCCGCAGCTCGGCCGCGGTCGCCACGGCGCCCTGCGGGTCGTTGTTGTCGATCACCGACGCGAGCACGACGCGGTCGTTGCCCAGGTGCGAGTACTGCGAGCGCAGCAGCGGGTGCCCGGCGAACTCGGTGATCTCCAGGTCCTCCAGCGGCCGGACCCGGTAGTAGCGGCGGGTCATGACCTCCAGCAGCACGGCGTCGTGCCGGGCGCCGAACACACCCAGGATCGGTTCCGACGAGCCGATCAGCCTGTCGATCCGTGCCTCGCGCTCCGACGATCCCGGGTCCTCGGCGATCGCGTCCAGCGTGGCGCGCACCTCGGCCAGCGCCTCGCGGCGCTCGGCGGCGACGATCGGCGCGTCGAACCCGCGGTAGCGGACCTGCCGCGCGGCGTCGCCGACGACCGGGTAGCGCAGCTGGGTCGCGACGACGAGGTCGTCCAGCGCGCGCCGGTACTCGTCGCGCGTCGCATCGGTGAGATCGCCGAGCGTGGACGCGTGCCGCAGCCGCCAGTTCAGCAGGTCCAGCACGGCGGGCACCTGCTCCGGCGCGCGGCGGTGGGCCAGGAATATCCAGTACAGAGCGGGGCCCAGCTCGTGCTCCGGCGAGGAGTCGGTGACCCGGTAGTGGGCGAGCGCCCGGTTCAGCTTGGACCGGAACGACTCGGGAAGGCCCTCGGCCTCGGCGTCGCGGCTGCGCAGGTAGGCGTAGAGGTACTCCTGCGGGTTGCGCTCCGTCTCGCCGGTCTCGTCGTCGGTCTCGGAACGGTTGCGCGACAGCTGGCACAGGTCGGCGAAGATCCGCAGCACGGCGATCTCGCCGTCCACGACGGACTGGTCCTCACCGGACAGCTCGTCCCGGGCGGTGGACAGCCTCTTCAGCAGCGGCTTCGCCTGGCGCTCGTCCACATCGAACCCGAGCACCTGCCAGCGCAGCGCGGACAGCGCGTCGACGGCGGTGTCGCGGGCGTCCCGGCCGTCGCCCTCCGGCGCGGTGCCGGCGAACGCGGACAGGTCGGCGCGCTCGTCGCCGCCGGCGACCGCGGCGCCGTCCTCGGCCGACGGCTCCAGCCGGACGAGCTTCGTGCCGCCCTCGACCTGGGTGTTCGCCGGGACGAGCAGCTCGGCGACGGTGCCGTCGAACGGCGCGCGCAGCGACGTCTCCAGCTTCATCGACTCGACGATCGCGACCACGTCGCCCTCGGACACGGTGTCGCCGGGCTGCACCGGGATCGCGACCACCATCGCCGGGGCCGGCGCGCGGACCATGCCGGCCTCCCCGCCGGAGATCCGGTGCACGGCGCCGTCGACCTCGACCAGGAAGTCGGACTCCTGGGCCACGGACAGCACCGTGTAGCTCTCGCCGGCCACGGTCAGCCTGCGCTCGAACCGCCCGGAGCGCTCGACGTCGACGTCGACGGTCGTGCCGTCGAGATCCACGCGGTAGCGCCCGGACCGGGTGCGCGCGACGCGCAGCCGGTAGGACTGACCGGCCGCCGTGACGTCGGTCTGGTGCCAGGTCTCGTAGGTGACCTCCGGGCGCCCGCGCTCGGCGGAGGTGAACAGCCGCTCCTGCTGGCGGGCGACGTGCCCGTCGTGCGACTGGACGGCCGTCGCCAGCAGCGCGACGTCGAGGCGGCGCGGCGGCGTGTAGCCGGCGGCCATCATCGAGTCGAGCCAGGTCGTCTCCAGCTCGCCGGAGCGCAGCTCCGGGCGGTCCAGCAGGTCGAGCAGGAACGCCTTGTTCGTGCTGCCGCCGTCGACGACGGCCGCGGTCTGGCGCAGCGCGCGGGACAGCCGGGCGCGGGCCTCGTCGCGGTCACGGCCCCAGGCGATCACCTTGGCGATCATCGAGTCGAACTGCGGCGGGATGACGTCGCCCGCGGCGACGCCGGTGTCCACCCGGATGCCGGGCCCGCTGGGCAGGGCGAGGTGCTCGATCCGGCCCGGGGCGGGCGCGAACTCGCGCTCCGGGTCCTCGGCGGTCAGCCGGGCCTCGATCGCCCAGCCGGACGGGCGCGGGGCCTCCGCCGCGACGTCCGCGAGCTTCCCGCCCATCGCGACGTGCAGCTGCAGCTTCACGACGTCCACGCCGGTGCACGCCTCGGTGACCGGGTGCTCCACCTGCAGGCGCGTGTTCACCTCGAGGAACGAGAGCATCCGTTCCTTGGGCTCGTAGAGGAACTCGACGGTGCCCGCGTTGACGTAGCCGGCCTCCCGCGCCAGCTGCGCCGCCGACTCGCGCAGCAGCTGCTCCTGCTCGGCGTCCAACGCCGTCGACGCCGACTCCTCGATCACCTTCTGGTTCCGCCGCTGCACCGAGCAGTCGCGCACGCCGAGCGTCCACGCGTCACCGGTGGCGTCCGCGACGACCTGCACCTCGACGTGCCGCCCGCCCGCGACGGCGCGCTCCAGGAACACGGTCGCGTCGCCCGCGGTCCTGCCGGCCTCGGACGCGGCCCGCTCGAACGCATCGTCGAGCTGGTCGGGGGTCGCGACGTAGCGGATGCCGCGCCCGCCGCCGCCCGCGGTCGCCTTCACCATCAGCGGGAAGCCGATCGACTGCGCGGCCTTCCGCGCGGCCTCGACGTCCGCGACCGGCCCGCCGGACCACGGCGCCATCGGCACGCCGACGGACTCGGCCAGCTGCTTGGAAGCGATCTTGTCCCCGAGCTTGCGCATCACCTCGGGCGAGGGGCCGACGAACGTGATGCCGAGGTCACGGCACAGCTCGGCGAAGTCCGCCTTCTCCGAGACGAAGCCCCACCCGGGCCAGACGGCCTCGGCGCGGCAGGACTTCAGGGCGCGCGCCAGCTCGTCGTAGTCGAGGTAGGGGCTCGCCCCCATGTGGTCCGGGTCGTCGGGTCCGATCAGGACGGCCTCGTCGGCCTCCCGGACGTACATCGAGCGACGGTCCACGGCGGTGTGGACCGCGATCGTCCGAAGGGGACGCTCGGGGTACTCCGCGTTCCACTCCCGGACGGCGTTGATCAGCCGCATGGCGGGTTCGCCGCGGTTGACGATGGCGATGCGCGAGAACGACATGGTTCCTATCCTGCTCACTCGCCGAAGGCGATGCGAACGTCGTCGGTGCTGGCCCCGGGGGCGGCCGCGGAGGACGGCTCGACGGGTGCGGGGGGCTCGGGCACGTAGCGGTCGAGGAACACCTCGGGGGCCAGAACGGCCGGGTCGAGGCGCAGGACCGCGTAGCCGCCGACCGCGCCTGCCCCGAATCCGGGGGCGAACACGCGGGCGGGCCGCGTCACGGCCCCGTCGGCCACCGCATCGAACATCGCGATCGGGATCGATGCGGCCGACACGTTGCCCATCGTCTCGATGTTGAAGTAGAGCTGATCGTCGGACAACCCCGCGTCGGCCGCGAGCTGCAGGATCATGGTCTTGTTCGCCTGGTGCGGGACGATCAGGTCGATCGACTCCAGCAGCGTGCGGCTCCCGTCCGCGCTCGGCTGCTCGCGCAGCTCACCGAGCATCTGGTCCAGGTAGCGGGCCACCAGCGCCTTGACCTCGGGCCCGTAGACGGTGATGTCGTTGTCGAACTCCGGGTTCGGCCAGATGATGGAGTTGACCTGCGAGCGGGGACCGGACGCGTACGTCTGGAGCACCTCGACGTCGCCCGCCTCCCCGTCCGGCGCCGGCCCGACGACGAGCGCGGCCGCGCCGTCGCCGAAGATCATCCGCGACGTCCGGACGTTGCCGATCTTGTCCGAGAACTTCTCGACGCAGACCAGCAGCACCGGCCGCTCCACCTCCTGCAGCTGGCGCACCGCCTCGGACAGCCCGTACGGCAGGCCGGCGCACGCCGCGACGATGTCCGCCGAGCAGTGCGTCTGCAGGATGCCGAGCTGGCCGGACAGCCACGTGGACAGCGACGGGATCAGCCGCTCGCTGGTGCAGGTGGCCACGAGGACGGCGCCGATCTCGTCCGGACCGCGGCCGGACTTCTCGAGCGCCCCGACGGCCGCGGCGTAGGCCATGTCCTCGATGTCGTACTCGGTGTAGCGGCGCTGGTCGATGCCGGTCTTCTTGGAGATCGACGCGGCGCTCATCGGCGACCAGGAGAACGCCGAGTTCCGCACCACGTCTTCGTTGGAGCACACGTGCTCGCCACGGGTGATCGCGATGGCCTCGATCCTCGGCTGCACCCGGAACGCCTCCGGCACCCGCACCGGCGGCAGCGGACGCACCGGCTCGACCGGCTCCGCGGGCGTCGCGACCCGGCGCCGGCGGGCCGGGCGGCCGCCGGAGACCCGGTCCAGGAACGCGGAGACGTCGCGGTTGCGGGGATGGAACGCGACGACGTGGTCGTCGTCGCCGATCGCGTCCACGGTGCGCAGCTCGGTGGCCGCGCGGTCCCACGGGTACTGGTTGTGCAGCACCATCGCCCAGCGGGTCAGCGCCTCGAGCTCCGGCACGTCGGAGTTCACGTCCCAGATCTCGTTCTGCGCGAACACCGGGAAGTCCGGGTCGTGACCGGGGACGACGAACGTCATCGCACCGGGTGTCTCCAGGAACTGCGCGACGGTCGGCTTCACGGCGGGCAGCTCGGTCGCGTGGTGGCGGCGGTGCCCGAACACGTCGAAGAGCAGGTCGAAGACGTGCTGCTCGTCGGACTCGTCCCAGGTCGGGGCCAGCCGGTCGAACGCCTCGCGGACGGCCTTGACCTTCTTGTCTCCGTCCTCCCACGGCGTGAGCACCGGGAGGTAGACGTCCGGGCGGTTCTTCGGGAGGTCGCGCCAGCGGGTGGGGCGCTTCTCGAACATCGTCATCGAGAAGCGGTTCACCCAGAACAGGTTCTGGGCGATGTCGCGCAGCAGCTCGAAGCGACCGGAGTAGGCCTCGGAGGTGACCCGGTCCAGGATGTCGGTCCCGGTCGGCGCCTTCGCCTCGAAATCGCGTTCGACGATCGCCGTGAATTGTTCCAGATTCTCGATGACGGAGAAATCGAGTTCGGCGATAAAGTTCGCGGGAAAGACGAGACGATCGTGGCTGTTGACCACGAATGGCTTCATCAAGGACCTCCTGGCGTGGCGTCGGCCGTGCATGAACCGCCTGGCTGAGCGCATGGGCGGCCGGGCGATCTGTAACTGCGGTGCCGACTACGGTATCGGCTCACAGCCGTCGATCGATATGTGACGCCGGTCCCGAGTGTGCACGCCGGGCCATTTTCCGGCAACCGGTCCGGCGATTGACGGGAATGTTACCGGCTGGTTCTACTCGCGCGTTTCAATTCACGCACTCGCGTCCGTGCACGTCAGACGGCTGCGGCTGTCCTGTGTGGACGTCTCGCCCAGGTGCGGCGAGCCGGGCGCGGGCCTACCGTGGCGATCATGGCTCGTGTGACGTACGTCGATCCGCAGAACGCTCCCGAGGAGACGGCCCGTGCGCTGCAGCGTCTCCCCACCGCAAACGTGTTCGGCCTCGTGGCGCAGGCGCGCACGGCGTTCGTGCCGTGGCTGCGCCTCGGCGGGGCCCTGCTGAACGACCTGTCCCTGCCGGCGTCGCTGCGCGAGCTCGCCATCCTCCAGGTCGGCCGGCTCGCACAGCGCTACGAATGGGACCAGCACGTCCCGATCGCCGTCGCCGCCGGAATCACCGAGACGCAGATCGCGGCGCTCGAGGGCGGGGACGACACGACGCCGTTCGACGACGTGCAGCGCGCCGTCCTGTCCTTCGTCGCGGACATGGTGCGTGACGGCGACGTGTCCGACGCCGACTACGCGGCGCTGTCCGGCCTGCTCGACGAGCAGCAGATCGTCGAGGTCGCGCTCGTGGCGGCGCACTACCTCGGACTGGCCCGCCTCATGACGGCCCTGCGCATCGACCCGGACGAGCCCATGGGTCCGGGAGCCCTCCGCGCGACCACCACCTGACCGCCCGACGCACGCCCACCCGTCGTCGCACAGGACCGGGCGCCCTCGCACGCGCCCGGACATGTGCGAGGGCGCCACACCGTGTGCGAGCCCGCGCCCGGGTGGGCCGGGAGCGTCACCGGACGGGAGCAGCTGACGCCTGGCGCGGCTTGGCCGGGGACCGGGCGGGGGCCTGCCGATGTCAGCGGGCGGCGGCCAGGTCCGGGGCGACGGGCTCGCCGATCGGGTCGGGAGCCGGGGTGAGGATCGCGATCACCATGGCGACCAGGCCCGCGGCGCCGGCCACGAGGAACGTCGTCGAATAGGCGAACCCGCTGGGCAGGATCCGGCCGTCCAGCGCGACCACGCTGGCCGTCGTGACGGCGGCGGCGACGGCCGTGCACGAGCTGGTGCCGAGCTGGCGGGCCAGCGTGTTCAGGCTGTTCGCGGCCGCCGTCTCGCTCTCCGGCACCGCCCGCATGATTAGCAGCGGGACCGCGGAGTACGCCAGCGCGGCCCCCACCGCGGCGAGCGTCGCGACGGCGATCAGCAGTCCGAGGTTCGACGGCAGCACGGCGAACCCGAGGTTGCCCGCACCCAGCAGGGCGGTGCCGAGCACGAGCGTCGTGCGCGGGCCGAAGCGGCTGGACAGGCGTGCCGACGCCGTCGAGAAAACGACCATCGAGCCGCCCATCGGCAGCAGCGCGACACCGGCCGCGATCAGCGAGAGTCCGAAGCCGTAGCCGGTCGCCTCCGGTGCCTGGAGGATCTGCGTCGCGAGCACGAACCCGGCGAACATCGCGAAGCCGATCATGATCGACGCGATGTTCGTCCACAGAACCGCCGGCCTTGCGGAAACGCGCAGGTCCACGAGCGGTGCCCGGACGCGCAGCAGGTGACGGGTGCTCAGCGCGAGCAGCACGACCGCTGCGACGAACAGGCCGAGCGTGACCGGCGACGTCCAGCCCCACTCGTTGCCCTTGGAGACGGCGAGCAGCACGCAGACGAGCGTGGTCCCGACGCCGACGGCACCGACCGCGTCGAACCTCCCGGAACGGTGTTGTGCGGTCTCCGGCACCATCCGCCGCACCAGCAGCACCTGGACGACGCCGACTACGGCGGCGCCCGCGAACAGCCAGCGCCAGCTGGCGAACTGGGCGACGAACCCGGTGATCGGCAGCCCGATCGCGCCGCCGAACCCGAGCGACGAGCTCATCAGGGCGACGCCGCTGCCGACCCGGTCCGGGGGCAGCACGTCGCGCATCAGGCTCATGCCGAGCGCGATGACGCCGAACGCCGTGCCCTGCAGGACCCGCGCGACGAGCAGGACGGCGATGTTCGGCGCGACGGCACCGAGCAGCGAGCCCGCCGCGACGAGACCGAGCGCGACGAGCAGCATCCGCCGCTTGCCGTACATGTCGCCGAGCCGTCCGAGCACGGGAGCGGACACCGCGCCTGCGACCAGGTTCGACGCCACCAGCCACGACGCCGTCGACGGGCTGACCGACATCAGCCGCGGGAACTGCGGGAGAAGCGGGACGACCATGGTCTGGACGAGCGAGACCAGGAGACCGCAGGAGGCCAGGACGACGACGATGGCGACGGTCGGCCTGGACCGGTTCGTCGCGTCGGGCACACGACCTCCGTCCGGGGAACAGGTACCCGATCAGGTGACCACAAGCGGAGCCTCCTCCGCAAGAAGGATGTTCGCTTTGCTACCGAAGTCACGCTTGTCCGGCGACTATCCTGCGGCGCCGTGGAGATCCTCTCGAGCCGGGCCATCCTGCGACCCGCCGATCCCGATGCCGCGCTGGCGTTCTACCGCGACGTCGTCGGGCTCGCGATCTACCGCGAGTTCCCGGGCGGCACGGTGTTCTTCCTGGGCAACGGGCTGCTGGAGGTATCGGTGCACACGCACGAGGGCGTCACCGGGAGCGGTCTGCAGCTGTGGCTCCAGGTGCGGGACCTGGAGGCTTCCCACCGGGAGCTCGCCGCCGCCGGGGTCACGGTCCTGCGCGAGCCGCGCCGCGAGCCGTGGGGGCTCGACGAGATGTGGGTCGCCGACCCGGACGGCACGCGGATCGTCTTCGTCGAGATCCCGCCGGAGCACCCGATCCGGCGCGACGTCCGCGGGGACTGACGACCGGGACGAGGCCTCCGCTCGCACGGCCCGGTCGGGCGGACGCTCCGCTCGCACGGCCGGGCCGGCGCTCCGTTCAGGCAGCCGGGACCGGAGCCGGCGGAGGCGGGCCGACGTAGCGGGCGGACGGCCGGATGAGGCGCCGCTCGCCGGCCTGCTCCAGGACGTGCGCGCACCACCCGACCACGCGGCTCACCGTGAACGTCGGCGTGAACATCGACCGCGGGATCCCGCACTGCTCCATCACGACACCGGCGTAGAACTCGACGTTGGCGTACAGCAGGTGGTCCGGCTTCAGCTGGGCCAGCGTGGACCCGACCCGGCGCTCGACGTCGACCGCGCGGGCCGTCAGCGGGCCGCCGAGCCGTTCGGCGACCTCGCGAAGCAGCGCCGTGCGCGGGTCGTGCGTGGTGTAGACGGCGTGCCCGAATCCCATGATCCGCTCGCCACCCGCGATCCTCGCCCTGACCCAGTCCTCCGGCGCGCCGTCGCCGATCTCGTCGAGGGCATCCAGGGCGCGGTCCGGCGCGCCGCCGTGCAGCGGCCCGGAGAACGCGCCGATCGCGGCGGCCACGGCGGAGACGACGTCGGCGCCGGTGGAGGCGACGACGCGTGCGGTGAACGTGGACGCGTTGAAACCGTGGTCGATCGTCGCGATCAGGTACTGCTCGACGGCGCGAGCCTGCTCCGGAGCCGGCTCCTCGCCGGTCAGCAGGTACAACCAGTGCGCCGCATCAGGAAGGTCCCGCCGCGGCTCGACGATCCGCTCTCCGTGGCGCAGGCGGAACAGCGCGGCCAGGATCGTCGGCGTCACGGCGCAGACGGCGAGGGCATCGGCGCGACGACGTTGCGGACCGGCGTCCCACGTCGTCGGCAACCCGCGGGCGGCCGTGTAGAGCGACAGTGCCGTGCGCAGGCCGGCGAGCGGGTCGAACCGGTCGCCCGCGGCCGCGATCGACGGGAGTGCGGCCCGCACCGCGTCCGGCAGCGTCCGCTGGTCCGCGACCTCGACGGCGAACGCGGCCGCCTCGTCGCGCTCCGGGAGACGGCCGTGCACGAACAGGAACCAGACGTCGGTGAACGAGCGCGTCCGCGCGAGCTCGACGGCCGGGTACTGGCGGTAGTGGTAGAAGCCCTCGTCGCCGCGCACGTCACCGATCGCGGTGGACGTGACGACGACGCCACGCAGCCCCGACGGGGTGGAGGGCCGCTCCTCGATGCTGGTCATGGCCGCGACTGTCCGCCGGCGTTTCAATATCGTCAATATTGATTCGATCAATGTTGATAGCCTCAACCCGTGCAGTACCTGACGGCGGCCGAGACGGCCGAGCGGCTCGGCGTGAAGCGGGAGACCGTGTACGCCTATGTCAGCCGCGGGCTGCTGACGAGCGTGCGCAGTGCCGAGCGGCGGGGGAGCCGGTTCGCCGAGGACGAGGTCGAGCGGCTCGCGGCGCGCGGGCGCGAGTCGGACCCGCCGTCCGGCGCCGTCGAGCGGATCCGGACGGCGATCTCCCTGCTCTCCGACGACGGGTTGTGCTATCGCGGGGTCCGCGCGGCATCGCTGCCGTCGCTGGAGGAGACAGCGGGGTTGCTGTGGGAGACCGACCCGCCGGATCTGCTCCCGGACCCGGGACGCGAGCGGATCGCCCGTGCCGCGATCGCCGCTCTCCCACCCGGCACACGGCTGACCGACCGGATCCGGCTGGCCGTCGCCGCGCAGGCCGCCGTCGATCCGCTGCGCGCCGACGTTTCCGAGCCCGCCGTGGTCCGGACGGCGGCGAGCCTGCTCGGGACGACGGTTGCTGCACTCGCCCCGACCGGCTCTGCCGCGCCCCCCGCCGTGCCGCACCCCTCCCCGGCGCGCCGCACCGGTCGCAGCGGGTGCGACACGCCGACACGGGGTGCGACGGCGAGTGGTGAGGGCATCGCGGGCATCCTGTGGCCGGCGCTGCTCCGGGACCCGGGACGGGCGGGTGACCCACCGCCGGCGTTCGGTGCGGCGCTCGTTCTGCTCGCCGACCACGGCCTGGCCGCGTCCACCGTCGCCGCCCGCGTGGCGGCCAGCACGCGGGCCGACGTGTACGCCGTCGTCTCGGCCGGGCTGGGCGCCCTCGACGGCCGGGACCACGGCCTGGTCAGCGGCCTCGCCCATCGTCTCCTCGGCGACGCCCGTGCCGATCCGGTCGGGGTGCTCGCGGAACGTCTGCGCGCGGGTGAGCGGGTGCCGGGCTTCGGGCACGCCGTCTACACCAGACCGGACCCGAGGGCAGCGAGACTGTTCGCGCTCCTGCGCGACGACCCGCCCGCCGCCGACGTCCTGTCCACCGTGGACGCTCTCGTGGACGGGATGGCCCGTGGCGGCGCGTCTTGGCCGAACGTCGACCTCGCGCTCGCCGCCCTGATGCACGCCTTCGACCTGCGCTCCGACGCCGGCGAGGCGATCTTCGCGGTGGCCCGCACGGTCGGGTGGGTGGCGCACGCGCTGGAGGAGTACCGCGAGCCAGGCCTGCGGTTCCGTCCGGTCGGTGTCTACGTCGGACCGCGGCCCGGCTGAACGAGCGCCGCGTAGGCGACGACGTTGTCCTCGTAGCTGCGCGCCCCGCGGTCGAACGACCCCCCGCACGTCACCAGCCGCAGACCGGCCCACGGCACGTTCCCGTAGACCTCGTCGGTGGGGAACGCGTCCTTCGGGTACCGGCGCACGGCCTGCACCTCGAACGTCGCGACCGAGCCGTCGGCGCGGTCCACCTCCACCAGGTCACCCGCGGCGAGCTCGCGCAGCCGGAAGAACGGGCCGGGCTCGTGGTTCCAGTCCACGTGCGCGGCCAGCACCGACGGTCCGCGACGTCCGGGTGCCGGGCTCCCGGTGTACCAGCCGGTCACGTCTCCGCGACGCGGGACGTCGAGCGCGCCGGCCCGGTCCAGGCCCAGCGGCACGACCGGGCCGTCCAGCCCGAGCGCCGCCACCCGCACCCGCGTCGGCGCCGACGCGCCGGGTTCGGGTGCGGCCGCCGGCCGGACCGTGGTCGTGGGAAGCGGCGCCACCGTCCCGCCCAGTGCGGGCGGGACGAACGCCGCGACCGTGAGCAGCGTCAGGACGAGCAGGACGGCCGCGACACCCGGCCCCACCCGATGGACGCGCACCGCCGGACGGCGTCCCGCCGCCGCGGTCCCGGACGTGCCGTCCCCGGCCGTCCGCCTCGCCGGGGAGCGAGGGGGCGTCGCCGCGCAGGACACCGGCCGGACGGACGCGCCGACGTGTGGCGCCGCGGCGACCGCCGACCGCGAAGGTCCGTCGCCGTGAGATGTGCCTGATCGCGGGTCCGGTGCGGATCCGGCCGTGGACGGCCGGATCCGCACCCGTTCGGTGATCAGTGGCGCCGACGGCGGGCCGGCGAGGGGCGTCCCGACCGCCTCCGGCCGCGGAACCGCGTCCGAGGCCGGCAGCACCTGCGCGGTCGTCGCCGGGCCGCCGGTGTCGGGTCCGGTGATCGTCATCCCCGGTCGCGGGCCGGGCGGCGGGTGCGCCAGACCGTCACGGCCGCGCCGGACGCGGTGACGGCGCCGAATCCGGCGAGCACGAACGCGGCCGCGGCACCGTCGCCCGGCCGACCGTCGGCGCTGCCGTCGCCCGCGTCCACGCTGCCGGACGGCACGGTCGTCACCTGGTTGACCGGCTCGTTCGATCCGCCGGACGAGCCGGAGCCGGACGACGCCGACCCGGACGAGGCCGACCCGGACGCGCTGGACGACACGGATCCGGACGAGGACGAGCCCGACGACGCGGACCCCGACGAGCCGGGCGACGAGGTGGCCGGGGCGCCGGAGCTGCCGCCCGATCCGTAGTCGAAGTCCTCGCAGGCGATTCCGTTCTTGTTCCGGTCGAGCCCGTCCGGGTCTCCCGGGAGAAGAGCCGCCTGCGCCGCCGCCTGGCTCGAGAAGTCCTTGCAATCCTTGTCCGCAGCCGGCGCCGCGGACGCGATCCCGGCCAGCGGAAGCGCGGCGATCGTGGCGGCGGCGAGGACGGTCATGGTGCGGAGAGTGGTCGTGCGGAGGGACATGATGTGCTCCCGTCGTGTGACGTATGAGGTTCGAGTGACGTCTGTGATGACGGAATGGTGGCGACACCCCGTCATGATCGACAGGTAAGTCGCCCGAACGAGGATCGCCCGGCCGGGACGCACCACCCGGGTGCGCGGGACGGACGACCGGGAGACGAGGATCGGGACATGACGGCACGAACGTTGTCCGACGGCGTCTCCGACGAGTGGCGTGCGTTCTGGACCGAACGGCACGTCTGCCTGCTGACCACGTTGCGCCGCAACGGCACCCCGCACGTCGTCGCGGTCAACGCGACGCTCGACGTCGAGGAGGGGATCGCGCGGGTGATGTGCAGCGCCGGGTCGCAGAAGGAGCGCAACGTGGCGGCGTGGGCGGATCGGGGCGGGGCGCGGGTCGCGCTCACCCAGATCGAGCCGGGGCGGTGGTCGACGCTCGAGGGGCTGGCCGTCGTCCGGCCGGAGGCGGACGTCGTCCGCGACGCGGAGGAGCGCTACACGGTCCGTTACCAGGTGCCGCGGGTGAACCCGAAGCGCGTGGTGCTGGAGATCGCCGTGGACCGGGTCCTCGGACTGCCCTGACCGGCGAGCCGGCTGCGATACTGAGGGTGTGGACCTGCCCCGGATGCGCTTCCTCGGCCACAGCACGCTGTGGATCAGGATGGGCGGGCGGGTCGTGCTCACCGACCCGGTTCTCACCGCGCGGGTCGGGCCGCTGCGCCGCGTCGTCCCGGCCGTGTCCCCCGAGGACGTCGCCGACATCTCGCTCGTGCTGATCTCGCACCTGCACGCCGACCACCTGCACATCGGCTCCCTGCGACGGCTGCCCCGAGACGCCCGCGTCGTCGTCCCGCGTGGAGCGGGGGAGTGGTTGCGGCGCAAGGGCGTCCCGCGTGTCGAGGAGATCGGCGTCGGCGAGGTGCTCACCGACGGCGGGCTGCGCGTCACGGGCGTCCCCGCCGACCACTCCGGGCACCGCTGGGGTCCGCGTCTCACGCACGGTCCGGACGCGCGGGCGATGGGCCACCTGCTCGAGGCGGACGGCGTCCGCGTCTACGTCTCCGGCGACACCGGCCTGTTCGACGGTCTCGACGACATCGCCGCCCAGGGCCCGATCGACCTCGCCGCGCTCCCGGTGTGGGGCTGGGGACCGAACCTGGGGCCGGGGCACCTGGACCCGGCCGGTGCCGCCGAGGCGGTCCGGCGGCTGCGCCCGGCCGTGGCCGTGCCGGTGCACTGGGGGACGCTGGCCGTGACCGGTCTGTGCGAGCTGCCGGGGGGACCGGGCGCGAGGATGCGGCGCCTGCTCGTCGAACCCCCGCACGCCTTCGCCGACGAGGTCGCGGCGGCCGGGCACCCGACGCGCGTCGTGGTCGTGCCGCCCGGTGGCGCCGTGGAGCCGCTGCACGGCCATCGGAGCGATCGGTGAATTCGATCGTCCAGTGGGTCGACGCCGAGCTGACCCCGGCCGCGGGACGGGCCGGCTACCTCGTCGTCGCTGTCGGCGTGCTGGTCGGGTCGATCGTGCCGGTGGTGCCGACCGGGGCCGTCGTCGGCGCGGCCTCCGCGGTCGCCCTGACGTCGACGGCGCTGTCGCTGCCGCTCGTGCTGGTGATCGCCGTCGCGGCCGCGCTGACCGGTGACCTGGTCACGTTCGCGCTGGCGCGCAAGGGGAGCGACGCCGTGCTGGGCTGGCTCACCCGCGGGCAGACCCCGGAGCGGCTGGGCCGGATGCGGGAGCTGTTCTCCCGCCGCGGCTGGCTGGTCGTCATGGTCGGCCGGGTCGTGCCCGCCGGGCGGATCCCGGTGCTCGTCTCGGCCGCCGCGATGGGGCTGCCGTGGCGGCGCCTGGTCCCCGCGACGGCCGTCGGCGCCGTGCTGTGGGCGCTGCTCTACTGCGTGCTCGGCGTCGTGTCCGGCAACGTGTTCGACTCCCCGCTGGTCGCCGCCGCGATGGCCACCGTGCTCGTGCTGGTCGTCGGCGGCGTCTCGGCGCTGATCGGGCGGTGGCGCGCGCGTCGCACCCCGTCCGCGGCACCGGCCGTCGGGGCGCCGCATCCGTGACGGACGCGCCCGGCCCGGGCCGGCTCGTCCGTGGCGGCCGGTCGTTCGCCCGGTTCCTGCTCGTCTGGCTCGCCGCGACGGCGGCCCTGGTCCTGCTCGACGACGCGCTGGCCGGGTTCGCGCTCGCGTCCTGGTGGCAGGCGCCGGCGTGCGCGCTGCTTCTCGGCCTGCTGGCCGCCGTCGTCTGGCCGCTGCTGATGCGCGTGGCGTTGCCGATCGCCGTGTACACGTTCGGGGTCGGCGCTCTCGTGCTCCTGGTCGCGGCCGTCGCGGCGCTGTTCCCGATCGTGCCGGGCGTCCGGCTGGACGGCGTGCTCGCCGCGGCCGCCGTCGTGCTCGGGACGGCGGTGACGGTCGTCGCGGTGAGCGCCCTGCTGGCGATCGACGAGGACGAGATCTTCTTCCGGCGTGCGGGCCTGCGCGCCCGCCGCCGGGTCGCCGACCACGGGTCTGCCGTCCCCGGCGTCCTGTTCCTGCAGGTCGACGGCCTGGGGCTGCCGATCCTGCGCCGTGCGGTGCGCGACGGGACGATGCCAACGCTGGCCCGATGGCTCACCGACGGCACGCACGCGCTGGCCGGGTGGCACACCGACTGGAGCGCCCAGACCGGGGCCAGCCAGGCCGGCATCCTGCACGGGCGCAACGACGACGTCGTCGGCTTCCGCTGGTACGAGAAGTCCGCCGAGGGACGCGGCCGGGTGATGACCTGCTCCTCGCCCGGCGACGCGGCCGAGATCGAGCGCCGGGTCTCCGACGGCACCGGCCTGCTGCACGACGACGGCGCCGGGCGCGGCAACCTGTTCACCGGCGACGCGGCGCACATCAGCCTGACGGTCAGTGCCGTCCCGCTGCTGACCCGGGGACGCGGCGGCCGGGTGCGGTCGGACCGGATCGGGGCCGGCTACTACGCCTACTTCGCGAACCCGGTGAACGGCGTGCGCACGCTCGTCGCCGCCGTCGTCGACGTGCTGCGCGAGCTCGTCGACGCCGCCCGGCAGCGGCGCGCGGACGTACGGCCGCGGATCCGCCGCGGCGGCTGGTACCCGCTCGTGCGGCCGGGTACGACCGTGATCGCCCGCGACGTCGTCGTCTCGGCGTTGATCGAGGACGTGCTGGCGGGGCGGCCGGTCGCCTACGCGGACTTCGTCGGCTACGACGAGGTCGCCCACCACTCCGGCATCGAGCGGGCCGACGCGCTGTCGGTACTGCGCGCGATCGACCAGCAGATCGGGCGGCTGCACCGGGCCGTCGCGCTCGCCCCGCGCCCGTACGAGCTGGTCGTGCTGTCCGACCACGGGCAGACCCAGGGCGAGGCGTTCGCCGACCGCTTCGGCGAGCCGATCGGGAAGCTCGTCGCCCGGCTGTGCGAGTACGAGCCGGAACCGGACCCGGCGGACACCGACCCGCGGCCGTCGCGGGGTCCGAGCCGTGCGGAGGGCTGGCAGTTCGGCGCCGCGATGGCCGAGGCGGGCGACCTGTCCGGCCCGGTCGCAGGCATGCTGCGGGCCCGGCGCCGGATCCGGCAGCGGACGTCGCCGGAGCCGGCGGCGCCGGGCCGGGTGGCACCCGAGGTGGTGGTCCTCTGCTCCGGGCACACGGCGCTGGTGTCGTTCACCGACCACCCGGGCCGCGTGTCCCTGGAGACGCTCGAACGCGAGCATCCCGGTCTGCTGCCCGGGCTCGTCGACCATCCCGGCGTCGGCTTCCTGCTCGTGCGCAGCGACGAGTTCGGGCCGCTCGTGCTGGGGCGTGACGGCGCGCACCGGCTCGCCGACGGCACGCTGACCGGCGACGACCCGCTCCTGGAGTACGGGCCGCACGCGTCCGGGCTGGTCGCGCGGGTGGACTCCTTCGAGCACTGCGCCGACCTGATGATCAACAGCCGGTACGACCCGGTGCTCGACGACGCGTCCGCGTTCGAGCCGCACGTCGGTTCGCACGGTGGGCTGGGCGGCCCGCAGAACGAGGCGTTCGTGCTGTACCCGGCCGGCTGGAGCGACCCCGGCGAGGTGGTCGGGGCCGAGGCGCTGCACCGGGTGCTGCGGGGATGGCTCACCGACCTCGGTCACCCCGACCCCGGCGTACGGTCAGGTCCAGGCGAACACACCCGCCACCATGGTCAGGACCAGCGAGGCCACGCACACGACGGCCATGGCGCCCGCCGCGACGTCGAGCCTGCGGATCACGACCCGGGTCGGTAGCGATCCGGAGACGGTCACCCGTTCCGCCAGGCCGGTGCGCACCGCCAGCACGGCGACGAGCGCGACGAGGGTGACCGCGTCGATCGTGTGGAGGAGCTGGGTCGGGGTCACCGCAGTACCGTCCCCGGGGGCACGATGTCGCCGACCGTCCGGTCCGGCGGACGTCGCAGGACCGTCCGGCCGTCCTCGGAGAAGCCGACGGTCCATCCCTCTGCGACCAGTTCCGTGCGCAGCTGTGCCGTCCACCCCGCGGGCAGGCCGCCCATGATCCGGCCGTACGCCTCGTGCAGCGGGGAGAGGTACAGGAAGTCCGGCCGGCCGGACCGTACGCAGCCGAGCAGGTCGTCCATGCTCCTGCACCGGGCGATCGAATCGGACTGGACGAGCGTGTCCAGCCTGCGGAACCGCAGCGGGCCGAACGGCGCGACGGCCTCCAGCGAGTCCCCGACGGCGGCGGTCCGGTACGTGTACTCCTGCGCGTCGAGGTCGGCCTGTGCCGGAGCGGAGAACGCGTCGTTGCCGCCGCGCGCGGTGACCAGCGACAGCGCGAACACGCCGAGGACGAGCGCGCCCGCCGTCGCCCTGACCGCCCGTACGCCCGCCCGCCGCGGGCGAGGGGCGGGCACGTGCCTGCCCGCCGGGAGCATCCGGCTCAGGGCGACGCCCGCGCCGAGCGCCAGGAACGGCAGTGCGAACAGGAAGCAGCGCATGAGGATCTCGCCGCCGTAGGACTGCAGCAGGGCCAGCCCGAACGGCGCCGCCATCAGCGCGGCGAGCGGGAGCCATGCGGTGCCACGGCGGCGCAGCACCCACAGCCCGGCCGCCGCCAGCACGGCGACACCGCCGGTCAGGGCGAACCGGACGCCGAGCACGACGAACCGTCCACCGTCTCCGGTGAGTCGCGAGCTCACCCCGGCCTGCACGGCCGCCGGGTCGCCGATCGTCCCGATCAGCATGTCGAGCTGGCCGAGCCAGAACTCGCGGGCCGCGAACACCAGCCAGGCCAGGGTCGCGACGACGATCAGGACCGGCAGCCAGGTCGACCAGAGGCGACCGCCGAGCCGCAGCACGGCCAGCACCCCGGCCAGTACGAGCGGCGTGAGCTGGTGCGACGGGACGACGGCGGCGACGATCAGCAGGACGCCCGCCAGCGCCGTGAGCCGGTCCGCAGGCGTGTTCGCCGGGACCGGCGGGGTGCGCCAGGACGTCGTCCGGCGTTCGAGCAGGCCGGGGGCGGTCAGCCGGTGCAGCGTCAGCGCGAGCGCGGCCAGCATCAGCGCGTAGGTCGCCCCCTGCGGGGAGAAGTAGTCCTGCTCGGTCCAGTTCGTCAGCAGCACGACCCACGTCGCGAGCCACGCCGCCCGGCCCTCGCCGAGCACCCGCACGGCGATCGCGCGGACGGCGAGCACGGCCAGCCCGGCGAGCACGACCGGGGCGAACCGGGTCAGCGCGGTCGCCTCGGTCCCGCCGGCCGCCCGCACCACGAACGCGAACCCGGCGAAGAAGCCCGGCCAGCCGAACCGCGCGTCGTAGTTGGACATCGCCGCGCCGTGCTCGCCGATGTAGGAGATGAACGCGGTGTGGAAGAACGAGACCGGAAGCCGGGTCACCGGTTCGACGACGGGCTGCAGGCCGTAGACCATCACGACGCCCGCCGCGGTGATCAGGCCCAGGAGCCAGGTCCGTCGCCGGGTGACGAGCTCGGCGACGACGGCGGCGACCAGGACCGGGTAGGCGGCCAGTACGAGCGGGGACAGCGCCGTGACGAGGCCGAGCGCGCCGAGGTCGGTGGCCTCGACCGGGCGCAGGCCGGCGCCCCACAGGGCGACCGCGCCCACGGCGAGCAGGGGCACGACGACGGCCCGCGCCGGCGGGACCCGGACCGGCGGCCACGCGAGTGCCCGGCGGCCGGGTGGCGGGGCCGTCCGCGCCGCCCGCACCAGGCGGACGGCCAGCGCCGTGCCGGTCAGGGCCGCGACGATCCAGAACGCGACGGCCGGGTGCCACCAGCGGAGCGCGAGCATGAGCATCGCGACGACCGTGACCAGCGAGAAGCCCATCGCGACCGCGACGACCGTGCGCAACGCGGGCGTCGCCGTCGCCAGGCGCAGGTACCCGGCCAGCACGGTGCCCGGGACGCCCACCAGGAACGCCAGCGTGACGAGCAGCCGTGGCGTTCCCGGCGGCACGGCGAGCGCGACGACGGCCGCCGCGACGGTGGCGGCCAGCAGCGCCGCGGCGACCCGGTCGAGATGCCGTGCGGGCGGTGGGTCGTCCGTCGACGTCCGCTGCGCGGGGACGACGACCGTGCGTCCCGCGTCGACTACGGCCGTCATGCCACCTCCGTGCCCGGTCCGGTTCGCCCGGACTGAGATCGTCCGGCGGGCGCGCGGTGTTAGGGGGCGGCGGTTCCGACCAGGTCACCCGGCCGGGTGCCGGTTCCGGACCCGTGCGTGGAGTCCGAGGTCGATGTGTTCGACCCGCTCCGGGGCGTTGTAGTCGGGGTGGTCGAACACGTGCAGCAGGTGCATCATGCGCGGCCAGTTCGCCCAGCGCGCGTGCCCGCCGAGCGTGTGCTCCAGGTTCTCCAGCCTGCCGACCTTGCGGACGTCGGAGCACCGGTTGAAGTCGGTGATCGCCGCCCGCTCACCGGTCTCGGTGGTGTACGGCCAGCCCGTGAGGTCGTCGAAGTACATCGGCACCCGGGGCAGCAGCGCCGTCGTCGGCAGGTCACCGAGCGCGGCCAGTGCCGCGCGGGTGCCGACGTAGACGTCGAGGTCGTGGGACACGAACCCGAGCGGCGGGAGGTCGCCGTCGGCGATCCGGGTGGCCAGCGGACCGGCGGTCGCCTCCACGTCGCCGAGCACCAGCTCCGCGCCGGCACGGCTCGGGTCCAGCGCCTCGGGATCCATCGCGAAGTCGCCCTCCTGCAACGCGAACGGGCAGTCGCGGGGATCGGTCGCGGGCAGCAGTCCGGCACCGGAGTCCAGACCGACGATCTCCACGTCGACGCCGTACCACTCGCGGACGACGTCCGCGTGGCGCCGCAGCGAGAACAGGCCGTTGCCACCGGCCACGCCGAACTCGAGCGCGGTGATCGCCGGGACGCCGACGGCCCTGGCGGTCCGTGCCGCGGACAGCAGCCCGTACAGGTACGCGGGGTGCGGCAGGATCCCACGTCCCCGCTGCTCGCAGCGGTACAGCCCGACGGCGGCCTCGTCGTAGGGCCACGGCTGCGGCGCGACGACCTCGCGGACGCGTCCGGCCAGGTGCACCAGCCGCGACGGGGCGCGGTCGGCGAGCGCCCGTCCGACCTGTCCGATCATCGCTCTCATGGCCGTTCTCCGTCCCGATGAGCCTTGTGGAGGATTTCGTCGGTACGGGCGCGGGCGTTATCGCCCGGCGCGCGACCGGAGCTCCGCGTCGATCTGCTCCAGCGACTTCCCCTTCGTCTCGGGCATGAGCCGGTACAGGAACGCGAACCCGGCGATGCCGATCACCGCGAAGATCGCGAACAGCCCGGACTCGCCGAGCGCGGTGATCAGCGTCAGCGTCGTGGACGCGATCACCAGGTCCAGGCCCCAGTGGGTGCCCGCGCCGAGCCCGCCTGCCTTGCCGCGCACCGGCGTCGGGAACACCTCGGAGTTCACGAGCCAGATCGCGATGCCCAGGCTGGCGGCGAACGCGGCGATGTAGACGCACAGCGCGACCACGATCAGGGCGCCGACGACGCCCGACTGGTCCGGCAGCAGGAACAGCACGACGAGCGCGACCAGCGCGGCGACCACCAGTCCGAGCCCGCCGAGCAGCAGCGGCCTGCGGCCCCACTTGTCGATCCGCATCAGCGCGACGGCCGTGACGATCGCGTTCACCAGCCCGATACCGACGGTGGCCAGGATGGCGCCGGCGCTGCCGAACACGCCCTGCAGGATCGTCGGCGCGTAGTAGATGACGGCGTTCACGCCGACGAGCTGGTTCACCGCCGCGACGCCGATGCCCAGCACGAGCGCGGGGCGCAGCTGCGGGCGGCGCAGGTCGGCCCAGCTCCAGCGGCTCTCCTCGCGGGCCGTCGCGACGATCTCGTCGATCTCCGCGCGTGCCTCGTCCGGCGTGCGGCTGCCGAGCAGGACCTCGGTGGCCTCGTCGGTGCGCCCGCGCAGCACCAGCCACCGCGGGGACTCGCTCGCCCCGAACAGGCCGACGAGCATCGCGAGCGCGGGCACCGCGGCCAGTGCCAGCGGCCACCGCCAGCTCTCCGACGACTCGAACGCGTAGTTGACCAGGTAGGACAGCAGGATCCCGATCGTGATCAGGAACTGGTTCATCGAGACGAGCTGCCCGCGGCGCTCCTTCGGCGCCATCTCGGCGATGTAGAGCGGGACGCAGACCGAGGACACACCGATCGACAGTCCGAGCAGCACCCGTGCGACGACGAGCGTGGTCACCTCGGGCGCCAGCCCGGACAGCACCGCACCGACCAGGAACACGGAGGCGACGCCGATCAGGGTCTTCTTGCGGCCCAACGAGTCCGAGATCCATCCGCCGGCCAGCGCGCCGACCAGCGCCCCGGCCAGCAGGCCGGCCACCAGCACCTGCTGGCCCGCGTCGCCGAGCCCGAACTCCGGCGCGAGGAACAGCAGTGCCCCGCTGATCACGCCGGTGTCGTAGCCGAACAGCAGCCCTCCGGCCGCCGCCACGGTCGTCGCCAGCCCGATGCCGCGCCGCCCTCGGGTGCGCGACGTGCCCGTCCCCGTTCCCGCCATCGCCAGGCCCCCACCGTGCCGACGGTGCCCGGCTCCGCTGCCGGCCACCTCGCGTCGCGACAGCATCACCCCGCGCAGGGGTCGGACGCATCCCGGGCGCATCCGGGCAGGGACGGGGAACCGGCCGGACGCGGAGGAGGGGGTGCCGCGTCCGGCCGGTGATCGTGGGAGGTCAGTTGCCTCCGAGGCCCCCGCCGAGCCCGCCGCCGAACGGGTCGACGCCGCCGAACGGGCTGGAGCCGCCCTGACCGGAGCCGCCCTGACCGGAGCCGTCACCCTGGCCCGAGCTCCCGCCCTGGGTGCTGCCCTGGCCGGTGGTGGCCGCGGTGTCCGGGACGCTGCCGAGCGTCACCTGCACGGTCCGGGACTGACCGCCGGAGGTGACGGTCAGCGGGATCGTCTGACCGGGCGCGTAGTTGCCGACCCTGGCCACCAGGTCGGTGAAGCTGGTGACCGGTGTGTCACCGACCTTGGTCACGACGTCGCCCGCCTTCAGCCCGGCGTTCGCCGCGGCCGACCCGGCCTGGACACCGGAGATCCGGGCCCCGCCCTCGGCCGGTGTGGCCCCGGACGACGACGCGGACACCTGGCCCTGCACGCCGAGCTGCGGCTTCGTGGCGGTGCCGCCGTTCATCAGCTCCTGCGCCACCCGGCGGGCGGTGTCCACCGGGATCGCGAAGCCGAGGCCGATGCTGCCGGAGTTCTGCCCGGACGTCGCGATCGCCGAGTTGATGCCGACGACCTGGCCCGCGAGGTTGACCAGCGGCCCGCCGGAGTTGCCCTGGTTGATCGGGGCGTCGGTCTGCAGTCCGTTGTAGACGACCGGCTGCTCGCCCTGCTCGCCGCCCGCGGTGACGGTCCGGTTCTGGGCGCTGACGATGCCCGCGGTCACGGTGCCGGACAGGCCCTGCGGCGACCCGATCGCGACGACCTGCTCGCCGACCTTGACGTCCGATGACTGCCCGAGCGTCGCGGCGGTCAGGCCGGACACGCCCTGCAGCTTGATCACGGCGAGGTCGTAGCTCGGCGACGTGCCGACCACGGACGCCTGGTGCGTCGAGCCGTCGGCCAGCGTCACGGTGATCTGCCCGCCCTGCGCGCCGGCGACGACGTGGTTGTTCGTCAGCACGTCGCCGTCCGCGGTGAGGATGACACCGCTGCCCTCGGCAGCGCCCTGCGCCGTGCGTACCTGAATGTCGACGGTGCTCGGGGTCGCCTTCGCGGCGGCGCCCGCGACCGTGCCGTCGGCCGGCGCGCTGCTCGCCGACGGGTCGGCGGAGCTGCCCAGCGTCGTCGTCGATCCGCCGGAGCCGTCGATCAGCGCGTAGGCGCCGCCGAACCCGACGCCGCCGCCGACCAGACCGGCGATCAGCGCAGCGGCCACGACCCCGGTCATCGTCCGGCGGGGGCCGCGGGGCGGCGGGGCGCCGCCGCCCGCGTACGGGGGGTAGGTGGACGTGGGAGGCGGGGACGACGCGCCGTACGCGCCGTACCCGCCGTACGGCGTGCCGAACTGCTGTGTCGGCTGGGCCGTCTGCTGGGTCGTCTGCCCACCCGGCGTGTCCGCGGTACCCGTGGTCCGCTCCGCGTCGGTCTCGGTGGCTCCCATCGCCGTTCCCTCTCGTCCCGGTGCCGTGCCGGGACCCGCGTCCGCCGGTGTGGACCCGTACCCGTCTGGCTGCATGGGAATCACTGTGCGGGCTGACCCTGAGACGATCCTGATACCGCTCTGTGAATCCGATCGGCTTTTCGCCGTGGAACGCGGGGGACCGCTCTCAGGTACGGCGCGCGACGTACGCGGCGATGCCGTCCAGCAGGAACGTCACGCCGAGGTCGAACTCCTCGGCGCCGGCGGCGTCGTCCCGCGACGGCGGGTCGCCGCCGGGAGGTCCGGCGAACACCCCGTCGGCGACGACGCGGGCGAGCGCGGGCATCCGGTGCGGATCGACGACGAGTCCCAGCTGCTGCCCGTACCGGGCCCCGAACGCCTCCGGATCCTCGGCCCAGCCGGCCGCGAGGTCGGCGCCGAGCCGCGCCTGCCCCTGCACGTGGGTCAGCACGGCCATGCTGATCGCGACCCGCTCGCCCGCGGACAGGCCGGTCGGTTCCAGCGCGGCCAGCACGCGGTCGAACCAGGCCAGGTTCCGCGGGCCGAGCGGCGGACCGGCCACCGGCAGTCGCGCCGCCCACGGGTGCCGGGTCGCGGCGGCCAGCGCGCCGTGCGCCCAGTTCCGGACGTCGGTGCGCCAGTCGCCGGTCAGCGGCTCGTCGGGTGGCTCGTCGAGCGCCGCGTCGGCCATCAGCGCGAGCAGCTCGTCCTTGCTGCGGACGTGCCGGTAGAGCGCCATCGTCGCGTTCCCCAGCCCGGCCGCGACCCGGGACATGGACACGGCGGCCAGCCCCTCCGCGTCGGCGACGGCGACGGCGGCCTCGGTGATGTCGGCGAGCGACAGCGCCGGTTTCGGGCCGCGACGGCGCTGCTCCTCGCGGCGCCCCCACAGCAGGGCCGTGCGGTCGGACAGCCCGTTCACGTCCTCGCCCACGCCGAACAGCGTGCCACGTCTTGCTTATCTGCGTACAATCAACGCTAATATGCGGACGGAATACGCAGAAGGGAGCCGGGATGTCGGTACGGATCAGAGGGTTGCGACGGTCGTTCGGCGACCACGAGGTGCTGCGCGGTGTGGATCTGGAGGCGACGCCGTCGACGGTGCTCGCGCTGCTGGGACACAACGGCGCGGGCAAGACGACGCTCATCCGGGTCGTGGCGACGCTGCTGGCCCCGCACGGCGGGTCGGTCACCGTCGCCGGGCACGACGTCCTGCGCGAGCCCGGCAGGGTCCGTGCCTCGCTGAGCCTCACCGGGCAGTTCGCCGCCGTCGACGACGAGCTGACCGGGCGGGAGAACCTGGAGCTGGCGGGCAGGCTCGCCCACCTGGGCCGCCGTGGCGCCCGGCTGCGCGGCGAGGAGCTGCTGGAGCGCTTCGGACTGGCCGACGCCGCAGGCAGGCGTGTGCGCGGGTACTCCGGCGGCATGCGACGACGGCTGGACCTCGCGATGGGCCTGGTCGGGCGCCCGTCGGTGCTGGTGCTCGACGAGCCGACCACCGGTCTGGACCCGACGAGCCGGGAGTCGTTGTGGGACAGCGTGCGGGATCTGGCCGCCGAGGGCGCGACGGTGCTGCTGACCACGCAGTACCTGCCGGAGGCGGACCGGCTGGCCGACCGCGTGGCCGTGCTGCGCGACGGGCGGATCGTCGCCGACGGCCGGCCGGCGGACCTGAAAGCGCAGGTCGGCGGGACCCGCCTGGACCTGGAGTTCGCCGACCCGCTTCGGCGCGCGCGGGCCGCGACGGCACTCGGCCTCCCCGTCCCGGACGCCTCCGACGCGGCGCTGCCGGTGCCGTCCGACGGGTCCGGCGCGGACCTGCACCGGCTGCTCGCCGTGCTCGAGGACGCCCGTGCCGTGCCGGACCGGCTGTCCACGCACCGCCCGGACCTCGACGACGTGTTCCGCGTACTGGCGATCTCGCGACCGGTCCCGGCGGGTGCGGCATGAGCGCGACCGTCCACACCGGACCGCGGGCGGCACTGTCCGACGTGGTCGCCCTCGTCGGGCGCTGCGCGCGCCTGGCGCGGCGCGACGTCGAGACGATGACCGTCGCGCTGGCCCTCCCGGTGCTGATGCTCCTCCTGTTCGTCTACGTGTTCGGCGGCGCGATCGACGCCGGCGGCCCGTACCTGGCCTACGTCGTGCCGGGCGTGGTGCTGCTCTGTGCCGGGTTCGGCGCGTCCACCACCGCGCCCGCCGTCGCGGCCGACATGACCGGGCCGATGATCGACAGGCTGCGGTCGATGCCGGTGCGGGCGTACGCGCTGCTGGTCGGGCACGTGACGGCGAGTGTCGCGCGCAACGTCGTGTCCGTGCTCCTCGTGCTGGCACTCGCCGTCGCGCTGGGTTTCCGCTCCCCGGCGGGCCCACTCGCCTGGCTCGCCGCGGCGGGCGTCGTGCTCGGCTGGATCGTGGCGTTGTCCTGCGCCGCGGCCGCGTTCGGCTCGGTCGCCCGCAGCGTGCAGGGCGCGAACGGCGGCACGTTCGTGATGCTGTTCCTGCCGTACCTGTCCAGCGCGTTCGTGCCGACGGAGACGATGCCCGCGTTCCTGCGGCCGATCGCGGAGTACCAGCCGGTCACCCCGGTGACCGACGCCGTGCGGGCGCTGCTCGCCGGAGCCGACCCCGGCTCGTCGCTGCCGGTGGCGTTGGCCTGGGAGGCGGGGCTGCTCGCCGTGGCGTCCGGTGCGGCGGTGGTGGCGTTCCGCCGCCGCACCCGTACCTAGTGCCTACCGCACCAGCTCGACGATCGTGGCGTTCGCCGTGCCGCCGCCCTCGCACATCGTCTGCAGACCGTAGCGGATGTCCTTGTCGCGCATGTGGTGCACGAGCCGGGTCATGAGGATCGTGCCGGACGCGCCGAGCGGGTGCCCGACGGCGATCGCGCCGCCCAGCGGGTTGAGCACGGCGTCCTCGGCGCCGAGCTCGGCCTGCCAGGCGAGCGGCACCGGTGCGAACGCCTCGTTCACCTCGAACGCGCCGATGTCGCCGATGGCGAGCCCGGAGCGCTTGAGCACCTTCTGCGTGGCCGGGATCGGGCCGGTCAGCATCGGCAGCGGGTTGGCACCGGACACGGCGCCGGAGTGGTACCGGACGATCGGGGTCAGCCCGAGCTCCTTCGCCCGCTCCGGCGTCGTGATCAGGGCGGCGGACGCGCCGTCGGAGATCTGGGAGCTGTTGCCCGCGTGGATGACCCCGTCCTCGCGGAACGACGGCTTGAGCGTCGCCAGCGTCTCCGGCGTGGTGCCGCGGCGCAGTCCCTCGTCGGCCGTGAAGCCGGGGGCGTCCGGGATGTCGGCGAGCTGCCCGTCGAACGCACCCGCGTCGATCGCCGCCGCGGCCAGCTCGTGGCTGCGCGACGCGTACTCGTCGAGACGGGTGCGGGAGAAGCCCCAGTCGCGGGCGATCCGCTCCGCGCCGACGCCCTGGTTGAAGTCGTTGCCGGGGAACTCGCCGGACTCGAGGTCGGCCCTGTACCGCTCGCGCACGAGCGGCCCGTACGGCCGTCCCACCGACGGGTCCCGCCCGGCGCCGAGCGGCACGCGGGTCATCGACTCGACGCCACCGGCCACGACGACGTCGTACTGCCCGGCCATCACCATGCCCGCGGCGAAGTCGAACGACGACTGGCTCGACCCGCACGCGCGGTTGATCGTCACGCCCGGCACGGTCTCCGGCCAGCCCGCGGCGAGGACGCCGTAGCGCCCGATCTGCGCGGCCTGGTCGCCGACCTGGTTCACGCAGCCCCACACGACGTCGTCGATCAGGTTCGGGTCGATGCCGGTGCGCCGCGCGAGCGCGGTCAGCACGGCGGCCGACAGGTCGACCGGGTGGACCTCGGACAGCGAGCCCTTCCGCTTGCCGATGGGCGTGCGGACGGCCTCGACGACGACGGCCTCGGGCATGGGGACCTCCGGTGATGCGGCGGCAGCGACGATCCCCCCGAACGTATGCCGACACCTCGTCGCGGCACCAGGGCGGGGGCGAGATACCTCTCACCACTCGGCCGATGCGGTGTCAGCGGTCGAGGCCGCTGGATCGATGAGGTAATCTCATGTCCGTACGCGAAGGGGAGTAGCTCCCAACGCTGCGGTCGACATACTGGCGATCCTCTCGCCCGGCCGCGGCGGCCTGGCCACCAGCAGGCGAGCGAGACCTTCGACCTGGCAACGCCGGGTCGAGGTCCTCCGTCCTCGATCCGGTCCAGATCGAGGGACGGACGATGGACGGTTTCCTGGCGGCCACCGCGATCAGCTTCGGCGTCATCTTCGTCGCCGAGCTCGGGGACAAGTCGCAGCTCATGGCGTTGACGTTCGCCACCCGCTACCGGCCGTGGCCGGTCCTGATCGGCATCACGATCGCCACGTCGGTCGTGCACATCGTGTCCGTCGCCGTCGGGTACGGGCTCGGCGCGACGCTGCCGACCGGATGGATCTCGCTGGCGGCGGCGGTGGCGTTCCTGGTGTTCGGCGC
The DNA here is from genome assembly GCF_004339565.1 of Pseudonocardia endophytica. Taxonomy (GTDB): domain Bacteria; phylum Actinomycetota; class Actinomycetes; order Mycobacteriales; family Pseudonocardiaceae; genus Pseudonocardia; species Pseudonocardia endophytica. Next base: position 2,078,323 of record NZ_SMFZ01000001.1, on the reverse strand, counting down.
GTGGACGCTGCGCGGCGACAGCCTCTCCGACGACGAGGAGTCCAAGGCCGCGCGGACCGGCGGGTCCGTGCTGCTCGCCGTGACGACGGCGTTCTTCCTCGCCGAGCTCGGCGACAAGACGATGCTCGCGACGGTCACGCTGGCCACGCAGTACGGATGGTTGGGGACCTGGCTCGGGTCGACGGTCGGGATGGTCGTGGCCGACGCGCTCGCGATCGTCGTCGGCCGGCAGCTCGGGCGACGCCTGCCGGAGCGGGTGATCGCGGTCGGCGCGGCGATGCTGTTCTTCGTGTTCGGGCTGTGGCTCGCCGTCGAGGCGGTCGGCCAGATCGGCGGCCCCGAGGCGTGGGCGACGATCGGCTCGATCCTGGACCACCACCTGCTCGGCTGGATCGCACTGGGCGTCGGCGCGGTCGCGATGCTGGTCACCGGCATCACCCGGTTCCGGGCGCACCGGGCCCGCGGCGCCAGGACGCTCGGTGTCTCGCATCGCCCCGGTACGGCCGCGTGGTGGGTCAGGGCGCTGTTCGCGGCCGCCGCGCTGCTCGGGTTCGGTGCTCCGCTGCTGGTCGCTCTGGACGTGCTGCAGCCGATCGCGCTGTTCAGCGAGGTCGGCGTCGCGTTGCTGGGGGCGGGCCTTGCGCTGCTCGGCTTCGCCGTGGTCGCGGCGTCCCAGCTCGAGATGGGCGCGCTGTGGAAGCGCAGCCGGACCGACGCCGACCGCGAGGACGGGTCCGAGAGCCGTCCGGTGCTCGCCACGGACGGCCTGCACTCGCGGGTCCGCAACCCCGGGATGACCGGCCTGATCGTCGGCTGCGCCGGCATGCTCGCGATGGCGCCGACTCTGCTCGGGTTGCTGGCCACGGTGCTGGTCGTCGTCGCCGTGCAGATCCAGGCCCGTGCGGTGTACGAGCCGCGGCTCGGCGACGCGCTGGGCGACGAGTACGACGCCTACGTCCAGCGCACCGGCCGCTTCCTGCCGCGCGTGCTTCCGCCGGAGAGCGCGCCCGGCATGCCGGACGACGGCGCCGACCGCACCCGCGTCGGCTGACCCGCCGCTCGTCGCACCCGCATCGCCGGCTGCGCTCCTCCGACAGCCGCCGCACCCCCTGTCGGCGTGTCGCACCGGCTGCGGCCGGTGCGACACGCCGGCCAGGGGTGCGGCAGGTCCTCGCCACCGCCCGGCCGCGGCTCGCTCCGGCCGGTCGCGGCATGGCCCGCAACCCACGCCGACGAGCTCCGCGCCGCGATCACGTGCGACGGCGGTGCCCGCCCCGGACAGCGGGGCCGGCACCGCATCCGGTCACGAGTACCAGGTGGGCTCCGGCAGCTCGTCGCGCAGCAGGAACGCCCCGACCTCGCGACGCTTGTAGGCGACCGGGTCGTGCAGCGTGTGCGTGCGGACGTTGCGCCAGAACCGGTCGAACCCGAGCTGCGACGTCGTGGCGCGGGCCCCGAGGCCCTCGAAGATCCCACTCGTGATCTCCAGCGCGACGTCGGTCGCCCGTGCCTTCACCGCCGCCACGCGCACCTCGTGCGCACCGCGCTGCTCGGGCGTCACGTTCCACGCGTCGTGGTGGATCGCGAGACCTTCGAGCGCCACCTGGTCGGCCAGCGCCTCGACGGCCCACAGCTTCGACTGGTAGTCGCCGTAGAGGTCCAGCTGGTACGGCTCGTCGACGGCGCGCTCGGCGTCGCTGTGCAGCCACGACCGCGTCGTCGTGCGCGTGTAGGCCAGCGCCGTCTCCAGCGCGCCGCGGGCGATGCCGAGGTAGAAGCTCACGAACACGAGCTGGATCACCGGCACGTTCAGCGTGTTGTAGACGCGCGGCTGGAACGCCTTGTCCACGAAGCCCGCCGCGCTCGCCCACGGCACCGTCACGTCGGAGATCGTGACACTGCCGCTCTCGGTGAGGCGCTGGCCGATGTTGTCCCAGTCGTCTCCGAACACGATGCCGTCCTGGGCGCTCGGCACGATCGCGAAGACGTGCGTGTCCGTGCCCTCGAGCACGCCCTCCAGCACGGTCACGTCCGAGACCCTGCTGCCGGTGGAGAACGACTTCCGTCCGTTGTAGACGATCTCGTCACCGGTGTCGCGGATGGTCACGTCGTCGTCGCGCGGGTTCACGGCGCCGCCGAAGAACCACTGGTTGCGGGTGGCGTCGGCCTCGACGGCCTCGATCTGCTCGGGCGTGCCGACCAGCCGGGCCGCCCAGAACCACAGGTAGTGGTAGCCGAGCAGCTGGCCGATCGAGCCGTCGCCCGCGGCGACCTCGCGGACGACCCGGTACGCGGCCGGCCACTCCAGCCCGGCACCGCCGTGCTCGACGGGGCCGAGCAGCGTGACCAGTCCGGATCGCTTGAGCAGCGCGATCTCGTCGTAGGGGGTCTCGCCCGCCCTGTCCCGGGCGGCCGCGTCGGTCTCGAGCGCGCGGCGGACCTCGCGGGCGCGTTCGAGCCAGCCGGCCTCGTCGGCCGGGTGGGTGGACCAGTCGGTGTCCGGTCGGTTCGCGATGGTGGTCATGGGGATGCTCCTCTGCGGATGCCGTGGTCAGGGCGCGACGGAGCGCCGTCCCCGCGGCGGCGCGGGAACGGTCGGGTCGTCCGTCGGTGGTGAGGTCCGTCGCTCAGCGACAGGCAGAGGAGGTCACCCGGGAATGGTCGACGTGACGTCGACGGGTGAGCTCGTTCGGCACGTGAGGAGTCTCGACAGAGTCGCCGCGGACTGTCAACGACGTCCCGTCCCGGGGGAACCTGTCCGGTCACCCCGCCTGCAGCGCAGCGGAAATACGGCCGTTCGCGCACCCGAATACGACATCGGACGGAAACGTGACCGACGCCGTTGCGGGTGACAATTCCCCGGTCCCGCCGTGGCGTCCGTGGAGGTGTGCGTGTCCGGTCCGACCGATCCGACGAGCGACTACCTGGCCCGGCGCCAGCTGAAGACGGGCACGGCGGGCTGGGTGCTCCTGGCCGGCCTCGGCGTCAGCTACGTGATCTCCGGCGACTACTCCGGCTGGAACTTCGGGCTCGCCGAGGGCGGGTTCGGCGGCCTGCTGATCGCCGGCGTGGTGATCGCCGCGATGTACCTGGCGATGGTCCTCGGCATGGCCGAGCTGTCGTCCGCGCTGCCCGCCGCGGGCGGCGGCTACACGTTCGCCCGCCGGGCGCTCGGCCCGTGGGGCGGGTTCGCCACCGGCACCGCGATCCTCGTCGAGTACGCGATCGCCCCGGCCGCGATCGCCACGTTCATCGGCGCCTACGTCGAGTCACTCGGCCTGTTCGGGATCACCGACGGGTGGTGGGTCTACCTGGCCGCCTACGCGATCTTCGTCGGGATCCACCTTGCGGGCGTCGGTGAGGCGCTCAAGGTCATGTTCGTCGTGACGGCGATCGCGCTCGTCGGGCTGATCGTGTTCGTGATCGGCGCGATCCCGCTGTTCGACGCCGGCAACCTCGTCGACATCGCGCCGACCGACGCGGCGGGCGCGTCGGAGTTCCTGCCGTTCGGCGTCTTGGGGATCTGGTCGGCCGTGCCGTTCGCGATCTGGTTCTTCCTGGCCGTCGAGGGCGTCCCGCTGGCCGCGGAGGAGGCGCGCGACCCGTCGCGGAACGTGCCGCGCGGGATCCTGGTCAGCATGCTGGTGCTGATCGTCACCGGTGCCTGCGTCCTCGTGCTGGCCACCGGGGCGCTCGGCGCGAACGCGCTCTCCGAGTCCGGCAACCCGCTGGTCGAGGCGCTCGGAACCGGACCACTCGCCGTCGTCGTCAACTACATCGGGCTCGCCGGGCTGGTCGCCAGCTTCTTCTCGATCATCTACGCGTACTCCCGGCAGACGTTCGCGCTGTCCCGCGCCGGCTACCTGCCGCGCGTGCTGTCGGTGACCAACGGCCGCAAGGCGCCGACGCTCGCGTTGATCGTCCCCGGCATCATCGGCTTCCTGCTGTCGCTGACCGGGCAGGGCGACGTGCTGCTGAACATGGCCGTGTTCGGCGCCGCGCTGAGCTACGTGCTGATGATGGTCAGCCACATCGTGCTGCGCCGCCGCGAGCCCGGGATGGAGCGGCCGTACCGCACGCCCGGCGGCGTCGCGACGACCGGGTTCGCGCTGGTCGTGGCCATGATCGCGGTGATCGCGACGTTCCTCGTCGACCTCGTTGCCGCGCTCTGCACGCTCGGGGCGTTCGCGCTGTTCATGGCGTACTTCGCGTTCTACTCTCGGCACCACCTGGTGGCGGGCGCCCCGGACGAGGAGTTCGCCGCGCTGTCCGACGCGGAGGCGGAACTGCGATGACCCTGCGGCGAGGCACCCTCGGCGGGCACACCTACGAGTTCACCGACCTCGCCGCACTGCTCGCCGCCGCCACCCCGGAACGCTCCGGTGACGTGCTGGCCGGCGTCGCGGCGTCGTCGGAGCAGGAGCGGGTCGCCGCCCAGGGCGTGCTCGCCGACCTGCCGCTGGCGACGTTCCTCGACGAGCACGTGGTGTCCTACGAGGACGACGAGGTCACCCGGCTGATCGTGGACTCGCACGACGCGGACGCGTTCGCGCCGGTGTCCGCGATGACCGTCGGGGAGTTCCGGGACCATCTGCTCGACCCGCTCACGGACACGACGTCGTTGACGGCCGGGCTCACGCCGGAGATGGTCGCCGCGACGTCGAAGCTGATGCGGGTCCAGGATCTGGTCGCGGTGGCCCGCCGCACGCCGGTCGTCACGGCGTTCCGGTCGACGGTCGGGCGGCCGGGCACGCTCGCGACCCGCCTGCAGCCCAACGACCCGACCGACGACCCGGCGGGCGTCACCGCGTCCATCGTGGACGGTCTGCTGCTCGGCTGCGGCGACGCCGTGATCGGCATCAACCCGGCCACCGACAGCCCGTCGCGCACGACCGACCTGCTGCACCTCGTCGACGAGGTCCGCACCCGCTACGAGATCCCGACCCAGAGCTGCGTGCTCGCCCACGTCACGACGTCGATCGAGATCATGGAGCGCGGCGCGCCCGTCGACCTGGTGTTCCAGTCGGTCGCCGGCACCGAGGCCGCCAACGACGGCTTCGGCGTCACGCTCGCCCTGCTGCGCGAGGCGCACGAGGCGGCGCTGGCGCTGGACCGCGGGACCGTCGGCACGAACTGCATGTACTTCGAGACCGGGCAGGGCAGCGCGCTGTCCGCGGACGCGCACCGCGGCGTCGACCAGCAGACGCTGGAGGCCCGGGCCTACGGGGTGGCCCGCGCCTTCGACCCGCTGATCGTCAACACGGTCGTCGGGTTCATCGGCCCGGAGTACCTCTACGACGGCAAGCAGATCACCCGCGCCGGGCTGGAGGACCACCTCTGCGGCAAGCTGCTCGGCGTCCCGATGGGCGTCGACGTCTGCTACACGAACCACGCCGAGGCCGACGCCGACGACACGGACACGCTGCTCACGATGCTCGGCGTGGCCGGCTGCTCGTTCGTGATCTGCGTGCCGGGCGGCGACGACGTGATGCTGCACTACCAGTCGCTCTCGTTCCACGACGCGCTCTACGCCCGCCAGGCGCTCGGGCTGCGGCCGGCGCCGGAGTTCGCCGCGTGGCTGGAACGCATGGAGCTGCTCGCCGACGACGGGCGCGTGCGCGAGTTGGCACCGGACGCGACGCGAGCGCTGACGGCGGGTGTGCGGTGACGGATCCGTTGGACGTCCTGCGCGCGGCGACCAGGGCTCGGGTCGCGCTCGGACGGGCGGGGGACGCGCTGCCCACACGCCGGTTGCTGGAGCTGCGGGCCGCGCACGCGGCCGCCCGGGACGCCGTGCACGACCCACTGGACGCCGACGCGCTCGAGGCCCGGATCGCCGTCGAGCTGGGCGTGGACACGGCCCGGGTGACCAGCGCGGCGCCGAGCCGCGCCGAGTACCTGCGTCGCCCGGACCTGGGCCGCCGGCTGGCCGCGGACGCCACCCCGACCGCGGCCTCGCCTGCCGACGACACGCCCGCACGAACGGAGCCCCCGTCCAACGGGTCGGGGTCCGGTCCGGAGCAGGTGGGCGGGTACGACGTCGTGCTCGTCGTCGCGGACGGGCTGTCCCCGCTCGCCGTCGCGTCGCACGCCGTGCCGATGCTCCGCGAGATCCTGGACCGGCTCGACGGGTGGCGGGTCGCGCCGGTCGTCGTCGCCACCCAGGCACGGGTCGCGCTGGGTGACGAGATCGCGGCGGCCGTCGGTGCCCGCAGCGTCGTCGTGCTGGTGGGGGAGCGGCCGGGGATGAGCTCGACCGACTCGCTCGGGCTCTACTTCACGTTCGACGCGCGGCGCGGTCGTCGCGACTCCGAGCGCAACTGCATCTCCAACGTCCGCCCGCCGCACGGCACCGGGTACGCGGCGGCGGCCACGACGCTGGCGATGCTGATGGCCGAGGCACGGCGGCTCGGGCTGTCCGGCGTGCAGCTGAAGGCCGATCCCGCGCTCCCCGCCTCCTGACGCACGCGGCGCCCGCGAACCTGTCCGGTCAGGTTGCGCGGGCGCCGGTGACGAGGATCTCGGCCCGAGAGACTCAGCTCTGGGACAGCTGCGGCTCGCGCTCGGCGAGCTCGGCCTCCTTCTCCCGGATGATCGGGAGCACGTTGGCGCCGAAGTACTCGACCTCCTCCTGGAAGTGCAGGAAGCCGAGCAGCAGCAGGTTCGCGCCGCGCCGCTTGTACTCGATCGCCCGGTCGGCGATCTCCTCCGGCGTGCCGATCAGCTGCGTCTTGAAGCCGTCGTTGTACTGGACGAGGTCCTCGAACGAGGAGTCCGCCCACATGCCCTTCTTGTCCCCGGTCGAGTTGCCGGCCTGCTGGACGGCGTCCCGGAAGCCCTCGACGGCAGGCTTGTTCGCCTTGTCGATGATCTCGCGGAGCGTGTCCCTTGCCTCCTTCTGGCTGTCCCGGGCGATCATGAACGCGTTCAGTCCGAAGCGGACGGGCTGCAGGCGGTCGGCCGTCTTGGCGTGGCCGAGCACCTCCTCGACCTGCTCGGTGAACCCGTCGTAGTCCTTGCCGTTGGAGAAGTACCAGTCCGAGACGGTGCCGCCGTTGTAGCGGGCCGCCGTCGAGTTGCCGCCCTGGAAGATCTCCGGGTGCGGACGGCCGGGCACGTCGACCGGCCTGGGCTTCAGGTCGAACCCGTGCACGCGGTAGAAGTCGCCGGCGAACTCGGCGCCGCCCTCGCCCGCCGTCCAGATCTCGCGCAGTACGCGGATGAACTCGTTGGTCCGGCGGTAGCGCTCGTCGTGCTCGAGCCACGGCTCGCCCATCGACGTGAACTCGGGCTTCAGCCAGCCGGAGACGACGTTGACGGCGATCCGGCCCTTCGTCAGGTGGTCGGCGGTGGCCAGCCACTTGGACAGCACGGCGGGCTGCCACAGCCCCGGGTGGACGGCGGCGATCAGCTTCAGCCGCTCGGTGGCCAGGCCCAACGCGAGCGAGAAGCTGGTCGCCTCGTGCTGGTGGTCGGCGCCGTAGCTGGCCATGTAACGGATCTGGCTCAGCGCGTAGTCGAAGCCGTTGTTCTCGGCCGTCTGCGCGAGCTTGACGTTGTAGTCGTAGCCCCAGTCGGTGCGCTGGTCGATCGTGCTCGTGACGAGGCCGCCGCTGACGTTGGGCACCCAGTAGGCGAACTTCAGCGGCTCGGTGATGTCGGACACTTCGAGTGTGCTCCTCGGCAGGGTGCAGGGGTCAACGCCCGGACCGGTGCCGGGCGGCATGCGGGCGCGCGACGGCCGGCGGCGATCCACGCCACGGGCGGTACGCGCCTGACTACGGACAGGCCTGGCTGACGACGACGAGGTGGTCGACGTGACGTCGACGCGTCAGCGGAAAGGCGGCCACGGAGCGAATCCATCAGACCCAGGCAGGGCTGTCAACCGGAGGAGCGTGCCAGTGTCCGGACACCGGCGTCCACGATGTGGACGGAACCCGGGGTTCAGAGCGCGTCGCGGACCTCGGTGATCATCGCGATGCTCTGCCGGGGTGTCAGCGCCGTCGCGCCGAGACGGTCGATCACCTCGAGGTAACTCTCGACGTCCTCGCGGCGGTCCAGGTACATCGCGCTCGTGAGCTGCTCGAGGTAGACGACGTCCGGGAGCTCCGGCTCGGCGAAGCGCAGCAGGCTGAACGGGCCGCCACCCGTCGCGACCTGCCCGCTGCGGTCGAAGGGGAGGACCTGGACGGTCACCCGCGGCCGTCGCACCGCCTCGAGGATGTGGTCGAGCTGCTCGCGCATGACGGCGGGGTCGCCCATGTTGCGGTGCAGCACGGCCTCGTCGAGCACCACCCAGAAGTCCGGGACGTCGGTACCCTCCATCAGCTGCTGGCGGCGCATGCGCAGCGCGACGCGCTGCCCGACCTGCTCCGACGAGTCGCCGGGGCCCAGCCCGATCACCGACTTCGCGTACCCCTCCGTCTGCAGCAGCCCGGGCACGAACTGCGGCTCGTAGCACCGGATGACGGCCGCGGCCTGCTCCAGCCCGACGTAGAGCTCCAGCCAGCCGGGCATGCTGTCGCTGTAGGGCTGCCACCAGCCCGGCTCGTTGGCCTGCCGGGCCAGCTGCAGCACCGCCTCGCGCTCGGCGTCGTCGGTGACGCCGTAGAGGCTGAGCAGGTCGACGATGTCGCGCTGCTTGAACCCGGTCCGGCCGGTCTCGATCCGGCTCATCTTCGCCTCGGAGCCGCGGATGACCTCCGCGGCCGCCTCGCGGGAGATGCCTGCCGCCTCGCGCAGTCGCCGGATCTGGCCGCCGACGAGGATGCGCAGGACCGTGGGCCCGCTGTTGCGCGGGCGCAGCGAGCCGTGCCCACCGACCATGACGACCCCTCCTACCCGGAGCTGATCAGGGCTTGCGGCCGATCCCGCCGATGACCATCCCGTGGGCCGTGTTCGTGGGGTCCGGGAAGTCGTAGCTCGGCCGCCACTGGTTGGCCGGGACCAGACCGGGTTCGATGACCTCGAGCTGGTCGAGGTAGGCGGCCTGCTCCTCGTACGGGCGGAAGCACTTCGAGCCCATGCCGAACTGGAAGAACACCTCGTTGAGCTCGGCCGCCCGCTGCTCGCCCGGGTTCGCGCAGCCGGAGTGCACGATGTAGCTGCCGGAGACGATCCGGTCGCGGATCGTCGTGACGATCGCGTTCGGGTCCTCCTCGTCCTCGATGTGCATCAGGATGCCGCCGAGGATGACCCCGATCGGCTTCGAGAAGTCGAGGAGCTGCTTGACCTCCGGGTGGTCCAGGATCGCGTTCGGGTCCCGCAGGTCGCCCTCGATCACGATCGTGTTGTCGTTCGCGGTCAGCAGGGCACGGCCGTTCGCCAGGACGATCGGGTCCTTGTCCACGTAGACGACGCGGATGTTCGGGTTGATCTCCTGCGCGACCTCGTGCACGTTGCCCGCGCTCGGAAGGCCGGACCCGACGTCCAGGATCTGCTCGATCCGGGCCTCGCCCACCAGGAACCGCGTGGCGCGTCGGATGAAGCTGCGGTTCGCTGCGGCCAGCAGCGTCGTCTCCGGGACGGCGTCGATCATGGCCTCGCTGGCCACCCGGTCGACGTCGTAGTAGTGCTTGCCGCCGAGCAGGTAGTCGTAGACCCGGGCGATCGACGGTGTGCTCGTGTCGATCGCCGCGTTGCTGTCGCTCATGTCCCCGTGCACCTCTCGGGCCTCGCTGGTCTGGGGCGATGACCCTATCGGGTAATCGCTCCCCTGCGATACGTAGCCGGGGCATTCGATCACGCCGGGGCGCGGACGGCGCCGTCAGGTGCCGTACAGATCCGCGTGCACGGCCCGCAGCTTGTACTTGAGCACCTTGCCGCCGACGGTCTCCGGCAGGGCGTCGGCGACGACGACGGCCTTCGGCACCTCGTGCCGCCCGAGGCGCTCCTTCGCGAACGCGATCACCTCGTCCGGATCCGGCGACGCCCCGTCGACCGGCACCACGACCGCCGTCACGGCCTCGCCCCATCGCTCGTGCGCCAGGCCGATCACGGCGGCCTTCGCCACCGCGGGGTGCTCGTGCAGCACGGCCTCGACGCGCATCGAGGACACGTTCTCGCCGCCGGACTTCACGATGTCCTTGTAGCGGTCGACCATGATGCGCAGGCCGTCGTCGTCGACGAGGGCCGAGTCGCCGGAGTGGAACCAGCCGCCGCGGAACGCCTCCCGGGTCGCGTCCGGGTCCCGGTAGTAGCCCGCCGCCATGATCGGGGAGCGGTAGACGGCCTCGCCCGCCTCGCCACGCACCGGGTCGCCTGCCTCGTCGACGACGTCCGAGGCCAGCAGCCCGGACGGCACGCCGACGTAGTTCACCGACGGCGCCGTCGCGGCGTGCGTCTCCGGCCACAGCGACGGCCAGAACCGGTGACACGCGATCGCCTCGGTCTGTCCGAAGATGCCGAGCGTGACCAGGTCCCCTCCGGTGCGGGCCTCCCACCGGCGGATCAGTGCCGGCGACAGCGCGCCCCAGCCGTAGACGAGCGTGGTCAGCGACGAGACGTCCAGGTCGGTCCGCTTCTCCAGCTCGTCCGCGAGCAGGCCGACGAACTGCGGCGACCCGGCCCACAGCGCCGTCGCCCGGTGCGCGGCGAGCGCCTCGGCGACCGGACCCGGGACCGGTCGCCTGCCCAGGACCACCGACCCGCCGGACAGCAGGCCGCCGAGCGGGAACAGCACGTCGCCGACGTGGTAGATGATCGGCAGGAACGTGAGCAGCGTCAGGTCCGAGTCGTGGCGCAGGGAGCGGGACAGCGACAGCGCGAAGTTCATCCCGGCCATGTGCGCGTAGTGGTGCGACAGCATCACGCCCTTCGGCATGGCCGTGGTGCCCGACGTGAACAGCAGTTCCATGACGTCGTCGCCGTGGATCTCGACGTCCGGTTCGACGTCGTCGTGCGCGGCCACCAGCTCCCCGAACGACGGGGAGCCCTCCACCGGGCCGCCGCCGATCGTGATCGTCGTACCGACTGTCAGTCCGGTCGCGGAGAACGCGGCGGACACCCGCGGCCACAGCTCCGCGTCCACGACCGCGAACCGCGGCTCCACGACACCGATCAGGTGCTCGACGACGTCCGGTGCGAGGTTCGGGTTCAGCGGCGCGGCCACCATGCCCGCCTTCGCGACACCGATCTTCGCCAGGTAGGCCTCGACGCTGTTCTCGCAGATCATCAGCACCCGGTCGCCCGGTTCCAGCCCGGCAGCGACCAGAGCCTGGGCGAACCGGTTCGCGGTCGCGTCGCCGTGGCGCGGTGTGACCGTCGCGAACTCCGGCTCACCGTGCGCGCCGGCGGCCGCGGTGAGCACGACCTGGTCGGGGCGGCTCCAGCGCAGCCGCTCCAGCACGTCGCCGAACGACGTCCGCTCCCAGCGGTTGACGGCGCGGCGCCCGCGCAGCGTCGTGACGTCGATCGAGCCCGCGTCCGGCAGGGCCGTCCCCTGCGCGACGTGCGGGAGTCCGGTCGTGCTCCTGCTCTGGTCGGTCACGCTCATGAAACTTGCGCCCCTTTGCCGCTCCGGTGTCGCGGCACAGAATGACGTGACTCGTCCCACAGAGACAAGGGGTAAGTCATTCGCGATTCACTAGTGCGGTTCCACGCCGAGGCAGGCGTGGGCGGATCTGTCGAGCTGCTCGCTCAGCCGCTCGGCCGGGATGCCGCTGCGGTAGAACAGCGTCGACTGGATCGCCCCGACGGCCGCGTGCACGGCCACGCGCAGCTCCGAGTCCGCCAGGTCGCGGCGCAGCGGAGTGAGCACGTGCACCCAGTCCTCGACGTAGTGGCGCTGGCGCCGCCGCAGCGAGCGCCGGTCCTCCTCCGGGAGCATGTGCACCTCCCGGTGGTAGACCGCCATCTCCGCGCGGTTCTCCACGACCACGACGGCGATGTGGTCCCGCACCAGCGCGGAGAGGACCTCGTGGTCGGACCCGCCGCGGGCCAGCACGTCGGCCGCGCCCTCCTCGAGCCGGGACATGCCGCGGTCGAGCAGCGCCAGCAGGATCGCGTCCTTGGAGTCGAAGTGCCGGTAGACGCCGGACCCGACGATGCCGGCCTCCGCTCCGATCTCGGCCATGCCGACCGTGTGGAACCCCCGGCTCGCGGCCAGTCGCGCGGCCGCGGCGAGGATCCGCTCCCGGCGCTCGGGGTCGCGGCGACGGCGGCGTTCCGGGGCGTCCGTCCGCGAGGTTCCGGTCGACATCTTCTCAGCATGGCATCCGCGTTGTAGCCTCCGCTACGAGTGAACCGAGAATCACTACGGGACGGGCAGGGGTCGGAGTGGACTTCACCGAGACGGACGAGGAACGCGACCTGCGGGCCGCGGTCGGAGCGATCGCGGGCCGGTTCGGCGGTGACTACTACGTCCAGCACGCCCGCGAGGGGAAGCCCACCGACGAGCTGTGGCGCGCGATGGGCGACGCCGGCTTCGTCGGCGTCAACGTCGCCGAGGAGTACGGCGGTGGCGGAGGTGGGCTCGTCGAGCTCGCCACCGTCTGCGAGGAGAGCGCGGCGCACGGCACACCGTTGCTGCTCCTGCTCGTCTCCGCGGCGATCTCGGCCGAGGTGATCGGCGAGTTCGGGTCCGACGAGCTGCGCCGCTGCTGGCTGCCGGGGCTCGCCGACGGGTCGGTCAAGATGGTCTTCGCGATCACCGAGCCGGAGGCCGGCTCCAACACGCACCACCTGACGACGACGGCCACCCGCTCCGGCGACGACTGGGTGCTGCGCGGGACGAAGCACTACATCTCCGGCGTCGACGAGGCCGAGGCGCTGCTCGTGGTGGCACGCACCGGGCGCGACGAGCGGGGCAACGCGTCGCTCTCCCTGTTCGTCGTGCCCACGGACGCACCGGGCCTGGTCAAGACGCCGCTGCCGGTGGACGTGATCGCACCGGAGAAGCAGCACGTCCTGCACTTCGACGACGTGACGGTCCCGTCCGGGAGCCTCGTCGGCGAAGAGGGGGCCGGCTTCCGGCAGGTGTTCCGCGGGCTGAACCCGGAGCGGATCACCGGCGCCGCGATCGCCGTCGGCATCGCCCGCTACGCCCTGGACAAGGCCGCCGAGTACGCGCGCACCCGCCAGGTCTGGGACGTGCCGATCGGTGCGCACCAGGGCGTCTCGCACCCGCTGGCCAAGGCGAAGATCGAGACCGAGCTGGCCGCGCTGATGACGCGCAAGGCCGCCTGGCTGCACGACAGGGGGCTCCCGGCGGGCGAGGAGTCCAACATGGCCAAGTACGCCGCGGCCGAGGCCGCACTGGCCGCGATCGACGCGGCGATCCAGACGCACGGCGGCAACGGCTTGTCCAGCGAGTACGGCCTGCTGCCGTACTGGGGGCTGGCGCGGCTCCTCCGGGTCGCGCCGGTGAACCGCGAGATGATCCTCAACCACGTTGCCCAGCACGGCCTTGGCCTGCCCCGGTCGTACTGAGAGGGACCGTCATGGAGCTGCAGCAGAACCTGATCTCCCGCGTCAACGTCGGTGACTCGCTGACCCGCAGTGCCGCCGCGCGCCCGTCGCAGATCGCGGTGGTGGACGGCGACCGGCGCTGGACGTACGCGGAGCTGGAGGCGTGGGCGAACCGGCTGGCGCACGGGCTCGCCGCGCGCGGGTACGCCCGCGGCGACGCGCTCGGGCTGGCGTCCGGCAACAGCGCCGAGTTCCTGGCCGTCTACTACGCCTGCGCGAAGATCGGCCTGGTCTGCGTGCCGATCAACCTCGGCTGGCGCGGCGAGGAGGTCGCGTACGTGCTGGGGCACTCGAAGGCCCGCGGCATCGTCGTCGAGAGCCAGCTCGTCGGCGCGATGTCCGAGGGGATCGCGAAGGCGACCGACGTGGCGGACGTGATCGTCGCTCCGGGCACCGGGTCGGAGTACGCGCGGGACCCGGACGACCGCGTGTGGTCCACACTGGACGACGTGCTGGGTTCGGAGACCGCGCCGCCCGAGGTGCTCGTCTCCGACCGCGACCCGCTGTCCTATCTGTACACCTCGGGGACGACGTCGTTCCCGAAGGGCGTCGCGTCGTCGCACCTGGCGATCACGATGGAGTCGATGTCGACGGCGCTGGACTCCGGCTGGGGTTCCGCCGACCGGTTCCTCTGCCTGATGCCGTTGTTCCACACCGCGCAGCTGAACGCGTTCTGCACGCCGGCCGTGATCGTCGGCGCGACGATGTACCTGCACCGCGGGTTCGACCCGGTCGCGTTCCTGGAGACGATCGAGCGCGAGCGGGTCACCCAGGTGTTCGGCCTGCCGATGATGTACCGGGCGGCGCTGGAGCACCCGTCGTTCTCCTCCCGGGACGTCTCGTCGTTGAAGCGCGCGGTCTACGCGATGGCGCCGATGCCGGACGCGCTGATCCGGGCGTGCCTGGAGGGCTACGACTGCGACTTCGCCCTGCTGTTCGGGCAGACCGAGATGAACCCGTGCACGACGCTGCACCGCCCGGAGAACCAGCTCACCCACATCGGCTCGGTGGGCACGCCGCTCACCGGCGTCCAGGTGGCGATCATGGGTCCGGAGGGTGACCTGCTGCCACAGGGTGAGCAGGGCGAGATCGTCTACCGCGGGCCGTCGGCGATGAACGAGTACCTCTTCGACGCCGAGGCCACCGCGACGGCGTTCGCGCACGGCTGGTTCCACTCGGGCGACGTCGGGTTCTTCGACGACGGCGGCGTGCTCTGGTTCTCCGACCGCTACAAGGACGTGATCAAGACCGGCGGCGAGAACGTCGCGTCGATCGAGGTCGAGAAGGCCGTGTACGCGGCGGACCCGCGGATCGCCGAGGCCGTCGTCGTCGGGCTGCCGCACGAGCGGTGGACCGAGGCGATCACGGCCGTCGTCGTCCCGAAACCCGGCGAGACCGTCGACCCGGACGCGTTGCTCGCGTCGATGAAGCAGCATCTGGACGGCTACAAGGTGCCGAAGTCGGTGATCGTCGTCGACGAGCTCCCCAGGACGTCCACCGGAAAGATCCAGAAGAACGTCGTCCGGCAGTCGAACGCCGGGCACTACGAGGAGGCCTGATGGCCGTCCTGCGGTCCACGCTGGACACCACGACCGAGGAGTACCTCCAGAACCGGAAGGTTCAGGAGGCCGCGATCGCCGCGCTCGACGAGCAGCTCGAGGCGGCGATCGCGGGTGGCGGTGCGAAGTACATGCAGCGCCATCGCGACCGCGGCAAGCTCCCGGTCCGGGAGCGGCTGGAGCTGCTGCTCGACCCGGACTCGCCGTTCCTGGAGCTGTCGCCGCTGGCGGCGTGGGGGACGGAGTTCACGGTCGGCGCCAACATCGTGACCGGCATCGGCGTCGTGTCCGGTGTGGAGTGCGTCGTGATCGGGCACGAGCCGACGTCACGCGGCGGTGCGATGAACCCGTACTCGTTGCGCAAGACGCTGCGCGCGTTGGAGATCGCCCGCCTGAACCGGCTGCCGGTGATCAACCTGGTGGAGTCGGGTGGCGCCGACCTGCCGACCCAGGCGGAGCTGTTCGTCCCGGCGGGACGGATCTTCCACGAGCTCACGGAGCTGTCCGGGCTCGGCATCCCGACGGTCGCGCTCGTGTTCGGCAACTCCACCGCGGGCGGCGCGTACGTGCCGGGCATGTGCGACTACTCGGTACTCGTCGACCGCGGTGCGAAGGTGTTCCTCGGCGGCCCGCCGCTGGTCAAGATGGCCACCGGGGAGGAGGCCGACGACGAGTCGCTCGGCGGCGCGGAGATGCACAGCCGGGTGTCCGGTCTGTCGGACTATTTCGCCGTCGACGAGCACGACGCGATCCGGCTCGGCCGCGAGATCATGACCAGGATCAACTGGCGCAAGCTCGGCCCCGCGCCGTCGCCGCACGTGTCGGCGCCGTTGTACGACCCGGACGAGATCCTCGGCATCCTCCCTCCGGAGTCGAAGGTGCCGTTCGATCCGCGGGAGATCCTGGCGCGCACCGTCGACGGCTCCGAGTTCGACGAGTACAAGCCGCTCTACGGGACGTCGCTCGTGACCGGGTGGGCGCAGGTGCACGGCTATCCGGTCGGCGTGCTGGCGAACCACCGCGGCGTGCTGTTCTCCGAGGAGGCCAAGAAGGCGTCCGAGTTCATCATGCTGGCCAACCAGACCGACACACCGTTGATCTTCCTGCAGAACACCACCGGCTACATGGTCGGCGCCGAGTACGAGCAGGGCGGGATCATCAAGGACGGCGCGAAGATGATCAACGCCGTCACGAACTCGACCGTGCCGCACCTGACGATCAACATGGCGTCGTCGTTCGGGGCCGGGAACTACGGCATGTCCGGGCGCGCCTACGACCCGCGGCTGATGTTCGCCTGGCCGAACGCGAAGCTCGCCGTGATGGGCGCCGCACAGCTGGCCGGTGTCCTGTCCATCGTGGGCCGGGCGTCCGCCGAGGCGCAGGGCAAACCGTTCGACATCGACGCCGACGCGAAACGGACCGAGGCGATCGAGGCCCAGATCGAGGAGGAGTCGCACGCGTTCTACATCACCGCGCGGCTCTACGACGACGGGATCATCGACCCCCGCGACACCCGCACCGTGCTCGGCATGTCGCTGTCGGCCGTGCACAACCAGACCGTGAACGGACGCCGTGGCTACGGCGTCTTCAGGATGTGATCGCGTGATCCAGAAGTTGCTCGTCGCGAACCGGGGCGAGATCGCCGTGCGCGTGATGCGTACGGCGCACCGGCTCGGCATCGCCACGGTGGCCGTGTACTCCGACGCGGACGCCGACGCCCCGTTCGTCCGGCTCGCCGACGAGGCCGTGCGCCTGCCCGGCGTGACGCCGTCGGAGACCTACCTGCGCGGGGACGCGGTGATCGCCGCGGCGCAGGCCACCGGCGCGGACGCCGTGCATCCCGGGTACGGGTTCCTCTCCGAGAACGAGGGGTTCGCCCGCGACTGCGCGACGGCCGGGCTGACGTTCGTCGGTCCGTCGCCCGAGGCGATCGCGTCGATGGGCTCCAAGCTCGAGGCGAAGTCGCTGATGTCGTCGGCCGGCGTGCCCGTCCTGCCGGGAGCGACCGTCACCGAGGACTCCGATCTCTCCACGATCGCCGACGAGATCGGCTTCCCGGTGCTGGTCAAGGCCGCGTTCGGCGGTGGCGGTCGCGGCATGCGTGTCGTGCGGTCCGCCGCGGACCTGCGTGACGCCGTGGAGGGTGCGCGCCGGGAGGCGGAGTCCGCGTTCGGCGACGGGACCGTGTTCCTGGAGCGCTTCGTCGTCGACCCGCGCCACGTAGAGGTGCAGATCCTCGGCGACACGCACGGCACCGTCGTGCACCTGTTCGAGCGCGAGTGCTCGATCCAGCGGCGCTACCAGAAGATCGTCGAGGAGGCGCCGTCCCCGGCCGTCACCGAGTCGCTGCGCGCCGAGCTGGGTGCGGCGGCCGTCGCGGCCGGGAAGGCGATCGGCTACACCGGCGCCGGGACCGTCGAGTTCGTGCTCGGCCAGGACGGTGAGTTCTTCTTCCTCGAGGTCAACACGCGCCTGCAGGTCGAGCACCCGGTGACCGAGCTGGTCACCGGCCTGGACCTGGTGGAGCAGCAGATCCGCGTCGCGGAGGGCGCCCCGCTGGGGTCCGACGTGCTCGACGCCCGCATCGACGGGCACGCGATCGAGGTCCGGCTCTACGCCGAGTCGGTCACGCGCGGCGAGAACGGGACCGACTACCTCCCGGCTACCGGCACGCTGCACCGCTTCGACGTCTCGGGCGACGTCCGTGTGGACACCGGCGTCGAGGACGGGAGCGTCGTGTCCCCGCACTACGACCCGATGCTCGCCAAGGTGATCGCGCACGGCCGCACCCGCGCCGAGGCGGCCCGCACGCTCGCCCGCGCGCTCGCGGGAGCTGCGCTGCACGGCGTCACGACGAACCGCGACCTGCTCGTCGGGATCCTCCGCGAGCGCGAGTTCCTCGACGGCGCGACCGACACCGGCTACCTCGTGCGCCACGACCCGGTCGCGCTCGGCTCCGGCACGCTGGCCGACTCCGGTCGCAGGCACGCCGCCGCTGCCGCGCTCGCCACCCAGGCCGCGAACCGTGCGTCGGCGCGGGTGCTGGCCGGGATGCCGTCCGGCTGGCGCAACGTCGGGGGCTCCTCCCAGCACGTCGCGTACACGCTCCGGGACTCCGATGTGGACGTCCGCTACCGGTTCCGCCGCGACGGGCTCGACGTGCGCGTGAACGACGAGCCGCTCGCCGCAGCGCTGGTCTCCGCGACGCCGTCGCGCGTGGTGCTGGAGACCGACGGCGTGCGCCGCGACTACGCCGTGCACCGCAGGGCCGGATGGTCCTTCGTGGACGGTCCGGACGGCTCGGTCGCGCTCGCCGAGGTGCCGCGCTTCGCCGACCCGAATGCCGTCGCCCACGCCGGCTCGTTGCTGGCGCCGATGCCCGGCACGGTCGTGCGCGTGCTCGGGGACCCGGGGCAGCAGGTCGAGGTCGGCCAACCGCTCGTCGTGCTCGAGGCGATGAAGATGGAGCACACCGTCGTCGCCCCGGGCAACGGCGTCCTCGGCGAGGTCCGCGTCGCGGCGGGCGACCAGGTCGACACGGGCCAGGTCCTCGCCGTCGTCGAGGACGCCGAGGACGGGACGTGATCGCCGCCCGTGGAGCACGCCGTTCGCCCGGCGACTGCTCCGCTCCACAACTGCGGATCACCGCCCGTGGTCGGCGCCGGCGGACGGGCATGATCGCCGTTTGTGGAGCGAGAGGTTCGCGTAGGGACCGCCGCGCTCCTCAACCGCTGATCATGGCGGTCGGGCGGGCCCCTCACACCCTGCCTTTGCTCTGCTCACACCCACGCAACGGGCGCGGGGACCGGCGGGGTGAACGGCTCGGCCGATCGGTGTTGCGCCCGGGTGAGCAGAGCAAAGCGTGCTCCCGGAGACCAGCCGGGCCGCGGCGGGAAGATCGGTGGGCAGGGTCGTGACCAGCGCGGATGTCGCGGCGGCGACCGGGTTGACGCTGGACGCGCTCTTCCGGCGGTCGGTCCGGGTCTTCGGTGACCGCCTGGCGGTGACGTCCGACCAGCCCGGTGAGGGGCCGTGGACGTACGCGGAGCTGGGGGAGCGTGCCGAGCGGCTCGCGGCGGGCCTGGCGGCGTCCGGGCTGCGGCGCGGCGACCGGGTCGCGGTGCTGGCCGAGACCCGGCCCGAGTGGGTGGAGATCTACGTCGCGCTGGCGCGGCTCGGTGTCGCGGCCGTGACGCTGAACGTCCGGCTGCACCCGGACGAGCTCGTGCACTGCGTCGCCACGGCCGAACCGCTCGCCTTGGTCACGTCCGGGCCGCTCGCCGAACGAGCCACCGCGATCCGGGCCCGGTGCCCGTCGGTCAAGGAGTGGTACTGCCTCGACCGGCAGGACGGGTTCACGCCGTACGCGAACCTGCTCGAGACGGGTGCGCCGGTGCCGGAGCCGGCCGCCGAGCCCGGCGACCTGCACAACGTGCTCTACACGTCCGGCACCACCGGGCTGCCCAAGGGCGCGATGATCACCCAGCAGGCGGCGGCGACCCGCGCGGTGCGGCTGGCGCAGTGGTTCGCGCTCACCCCGGACGACGGGTTCGTCGGCTGGCTGCCGTTGTTCCACTGCGGCGGCGACGAGTCGCTCTACGGCACGCTGCTCACCGGCGGCCGGTTCGCCGCGTGCCGGCGCCCCGATCCGGACCGGATCCTCGATCTGATCGAGCGCGACCGTCTCAGTTGGACACTCCTGCTGCCCGGCGTGATCACCGACGTGCTGGCCGCGGACCCCGGGCTGCGCGACCTGTCGTCGTGGCGGTTCGCGATCGGCTACGCGAACATGATGCCCGGCGTGGTGGCGCAGCTGACCGCGAAGTACGGCATCGCGTTCTGCGACGCGTTCGGCCAGACCGAGACGAGCTACGTGCTCGCGCACGGATTCTCCGGCCCCGGCGAGACGCCGCACCTGCGCAAGACACCGACGCCGTTCGTGGAGATCCGGCTCGTCGACCCGGACGGCGGTGACATGGCCGAGGTGCCGGTCGGCGTGCCCGGCGAGTGCGTCGTCCGCGGCCCGGGACTGATGTCCGGCTACCTCGACGACCCGGAGGCCACCGCGGCCGCGTTCGCCGGCGGCTGGCTGCACACCGGCGACGTGCTCGTCCGCAACGACGACGGCACGCTGGAGTTCGTCGACCGCACGAAGTACCTGATCAAGACCGGAGGCGAGAACGTCTATCCGGCCGAGGTCGAGCACGCGATCGCCGGCCATCCCGGCGTGCAGGAGGTCTGCGCGCACGGTGTCGCCGATCCGCACTGGGGCGAGACGGTGAAGGTCGTCGTCGTCCGTGCGCCGGGAACGGAACCGGTCACGGCCGGCGAGATCGTCGGACGTTGCCGGGAGCGGCTCGCGTCGTACAAGCGCCCGCACTACGTCGAGTTCCTGACCGCGGACCAGCTGCCGCGCAGCACGACCGGCAAGCTCCAGCGTCACGTGCTCGCCGAACGCGGCGCCACCGACGACCAGAGGGTGGGATGACGGGCATGTCGATCACCGTCGAGCAGCGCGGGCCGGTCCGCATCGTCGCGATCGACCGGGCCGACCGGCGGAACGCGATGTCCACGGAGACGGCGGCCGCGCTCGAGCACGCCGTCCGCGACGCGGGCGACGACCCGGACACACACGCGCTGGTTCTCACCGGCGTCGGGGAGCACTTCTCCGCCGGTGGCGACGTCGGGGCGATCCTGGAGTACGCCGGGTCGGGAGACGACCGTGACCTGCTGGCGTTGCTGCGCGCGTTCCACCGGCTCGTCGTGGAGATCTGGGAGTCGCGGCTGCCGGTCGTCGCGGCCGTGTCCGGTGTGGCCTACGGCGGCGGGTTCAACCTGGCGCTGGCGTGCGATCTCGTCGTGCTCTCCGCGGACGCCCGGTTGTGCCAGGTGTTCGTCCGGCGCGGCGTCGTGCCCGACGTCGGCGGTGCGTGGCTGCTGCCGCGCCTGGTCGGCATGCAGCGGGCGAAGGAGCTGATGCTGCTCGCCCCGGAGATCGACGCGACGCGGGCGCTCGAGCTGGGGCTGGCCAACGCCGTCGAACCCGATCCGGAGGCCGCCCTCGCCGCGGCGGTGGAGAAGGCCGAGCAGCTGGCCGCGCTCCCGTCGTACACCGTCGCCCTGAGCAAGAAGCTGATCAACCACAGTGCGGACGCGGACCTGCGCGGGTCGCTCGAGCTGGAGGCGGTGACCCAGTCGGCGGCGCTGCGGTCGGCCCCGGCCGTGGAAGGCTTCGAGACGTTCCGGCAACGACGCCAGAAGGACACCTCATGAACATCGCCAACCTGCTGCGCCGCAGCGCCTCCGACAACCCCGGCAAGGTCGCGCTCCGGCTCGACGACACCGAGGTCAGCTACGCCGCGTACGCGGAGCACGGCGCGCGGTTCGCCGCGTTCATGCGGGCGTCCGGTGTGGATCCCGGCGAGCGCGTCGGCTTCTTCCTGCCGAACGGCCTGGAGTACCTGCAGGGGATGCTCGGCGTCTGGCAGGCGGGCGCCGTCGGCGTCCCGCTGAACTACATGTTCCCGGACGCGGCGCTCCGCCACGCCGTCGTCGACTCCGGTGCCCGGTACCTCGTCGTGCTGCCCGGCGACGTCACCCGGCTCACCGACGTGCTCGGCGACGCGCTGCCGGAGCTCCTCACACTCGGTCCGGGCGGCACGTACGAGCAGGCGCTGGCCGCGCACGAACCGGCCACCGACGTCACGCCACGGGTCGACGGCGACGACGCGCTGCTCATGTACACGTCCGGCTCGACGGGTGTCCCGAAGGGCGTGCGCCAGACGCACCGGAACACCACCGCGCACTGCGACGCCGTGGTCGACCTCTACGAGATCACCGGCGACGACCACGTGCTGAACTGCATGCCGCTGTTCCACGTCGGCGGCCTGCAGCTGGCGAGCCTCACGATCCTGTTGCGCGGCGGGCAGATCACGTTCATGCCGCGCTGGGACCCGATGCGCTGGCTGCAGCTCGCGCAGGAGCTGCGGCCCACGTACGGCGGCCTGATCTCCACGATGATGATCGACGTCGGGAACCGGACCGTGGACAACCCGGTCGTGCTGGACTCGTTCCGGATCTGCATGTTCGGCGGCTCGCGCACGCCGACGGCGGCGATCGACCGGCTCGAGGCCGGCACCGGTATCCGGGGCACCGAGATCTACGGGCAGACCGAGCAGAGCGGGCTGGTCGTCAGCTACGCGCCGTCCGACACGCGTCGCCCGAACTCGATGGGCAAGCCGCTGGAGCAGGTCGTCCGCACCCGGCTCGTCGCACCGGACACCGGACAGGACGTCCCCGCCGGTTCGGACACGGTGGGGGAGCTCTGGGTGCAGGGCGACGCCGTGACGCCCGGGTACTGGGGGATCGAGGCGCCCGACCGCTGGTCCGACAGCTGGTTCCACACCGGCGACCTCGTGTCCCGCGACGACGACGGCTACCTCTACTACACCGACCGGATCGACGACATGATCGTCACCGGCGGGGAGAACGTGTTCCCGCAGATGGTCGAGGAGCACCTGGCCGGGCACCCGTACCTGGCCGAGGTCGCCGTGATCGGCACCGCGCACGACCGGTGGGTCGAGCAGGTCACGGCCGTCGTCGTCCCGAACCGCGAGGGTGTCACCGCCGAGGAGATCGCCGCGTGGTGCGCCGAGCACGCGAACCTGCGCGGCTTCGCCCGGCCGCGCCGGATCGAGATCGTCGACGAGCTGCCGCGCACCGGCAGCGGCAAGTTGAACCGTCCCGAGCTGCGGAAGAAGTTCCCGTGACATCTGGCAACACCGACAATCCTGTAGTGACCTACGAGGTCGTCGACCGCGTCGCCTGGCTGACGATCGACCGCCCCGATGCCCGCAACGCGCTGTCCACGGAGGTCCGCGACGGGCTGTGGGACGGCGCCCGGCGCTTCGTCGACGACGACTCGGCGGCCGTCCTGGTGCTGACCGGCGCGGGCGACAAGGCGTTCTGCGCGGGCGGCGACCTCAAGGAGATGGCCGAGACCTCGCTGGAGATCCCGCCGCCGGACTTCCTGCCGCAGTTCGGCCGCAACATCGACGTGCCGAAGCCGACGATCGCCGCCGTCAACGGAGTCGCCTACGCGGGCGGGTTCCTGCTCGCCCAGCAGTGCGACCTCGTCGTCGCCGCCGAGCACGCCCGGTTCGCGGTGAGCGAGGTGAAGGTCGGCCGCGGTTCGCCGTGGGCCGCGCCGCTGTCCTGGCTGGTCCCGCCACGGATCGCGATGGAGATCCTGCTGACCGGCGATCCGCTGGACGCGACGCGTGCCCGTGAGGTGGGCCTGGTCAACCACGTCGTTCCCGCGGCCGAGCTGCGGTCGTCCACACAGGACCTGGCTCGGCGGATCGCGGGCAACGCGCCGCTGTCCGTTGCCGCGGGCAAGCGCACGGCCTACCTGTCCGCACACTGTGGACTGACGGAGGCCTACGACCGCGCCGAGGAGATCTGGGCGCCGGTGTACCGCTCGGAGGACGCGCAGGAGGGCCCGGCCGCGTTCCGGGACAAGCGCTCCCCGGTCTGGAAGGGGAAGTAGATGCCGGTCTCGATGGACGCACTGGCCGACGACCTGGCCGCCGAGTCGGCGGACCTGCGTGCGCTGCTCGCTCCGCTGTCCGAACAGGACTGGCGACGGGAGACGCCAGCCGTCGGCTGGACGATCGCCGACCAGGTGAGCCATCTCGCCTACTTCGACGACGTCGCCGTCCAGTCCGCCGTGCGCCCCGACGAGTTCGAGGCCGAGAAGGCGCGGATCGAGGCGGACGGCGGGATCAACCCGGACACGATCGCCGAGCAGTTCCGCGACGTCTCCGGCGACGCCATGCTGACCTGGTTCGACGAGGCGCGCGACCGCCTGCTGGAGGCGTTCCGGTCCCTGGACCCGAAGGCGCGGGTGCCGTGGTTCGGCCCGGCGATGAGCGCCGCCTCGTCGCTGACCGCCCGGATCATGGAGACCTGGGCGCACGGGCAGGACGTCGCGGACACGCTCGGGGCGACCCGCGAACCGAGCGGGCGGCTGCGGCACGTCGCGCACATCGGGGTCGGCGCGCGGGCGTTCAGCTACTACGCGAACGGCCGCGAGATGCCGGACGCCCCGATCCGGGTCGAGCTCACGGCACCGGACGGCGACGTCTGGACATGGGGTCCGGACGACGCCGCGGACCGGGTGACCGGCCCGGCGCTGGACTTCTGCCTGGCCGTCACCCAGCGCAGGCACCGCGACGACGTGGACCTGACGATCACCGGCCCGGCCGCGACGGAGTGGATGTCGTTCGCGCAGGCGTTCGCGGGCGACGCGGGAACCGGACGCGAGCCCGGACAGTTCGCGGCGCAGCACTCGACGACGGGGGAGCGTGCATGACCCGCCCGATCAGGATCGGCAACTGTTCCGGTTTCTACGGTGACCGGATCGATGCGGCCAGGGAGATGGTCGAGTCCGGGGACGTCGACGTCGTGTGCGGCGACTACCTGGCCGAGCTGACCATGCTGATCCTGGCCAAGGCGCAGGCGAAGGACCCGTCGCTGGGTTACGCGAAGACGTTCCTGACCCAGGTGGAGGAGATCCTCGGTACCTGTGTCGAGCGCGGCATCAGGATCGTCTCGAATGCCGGCGGGCTGAACCCGGCCGGGCTCGCGGAGGCCATCCGGGAGGTCGCGTCGCGGCTCGGGGTGGACGCGGCGGTCGCCCACGTGGAGGGCGATGATCTGCGCGGCAGCCTGGACGCGGTCACCCCTGCGGTGTCCGGGAAGCCGGTGTCGGCCAACGCCTATCTGGGTGGGTGGGGGATCGCGGAGGCGTTGGCTGCGGGCGCCGACGTTGTCGTGACGGGGCGGGTGACCGACGCGTCGTTGGTGGTCGGGCCGGCGGCGTGGTGGCACGGCTGGGGTCGGGAGGATTGGGATGCGCTGGCCGGTGCGGTGGTGGCCGGGCATGTGATCGAGTGCGGGCCGCAGGCGACCGGTGGGAACTACCCGTTCCTGGACGAGATCATCGATCGCCGGTATCCGGGGTTCCCGATCGCCGAGGTGGCCGCGGACGGGTCGTCGGTGATCACGAAGCCGGCGGACACGGGTGGGCTGGTGTCGGTCGGGACGGTGACCGCGCAGGTGCTCTACGAGATCGGCGCGCCTGCTTATCTGGGTCCGGATGTGACGTCGCATTTCGACACGATCCGTCTCGTCCAGGAGGGGGAGGACCGGGTGTCGATCTCGGGGGTGCGGGGGAGCGCGCCGCCGGAGACGTTGAAGGTGGCGCTGAACGATGTCGGTGGCTATCGGAACACGATGACGCTCGTGCTGACCGGCCTGGACATCGAGGCGAAGGCGGCGTTCGCGGAGGCGCAGTTGTTCGACATCCTCGGTGGCCGGGATCGGTTCGCCGAGGTGGATGTGCGGTTGCTGCGGTTCGACCGGCCGGACGCGCGGAGTAATGATCAGGCGACCGCGCACCTGCGGATCACGGTGAAGGATCCGGACCCGACGACGGTGGGGCGGGCGTTCTCCGGTGGGGTGATGCAGCAGGCGCTGGCCGGGTATGCGGGGTTCCACACGACGACGCCGCCGTCGTCGGAGTCGTTGTTCGGGGTGTATCGGCCGGCGGCGGTGCCGCGCGGCGCGGTGACCCAGACCGTGGTGCTGGCGGACGGGACGCGCAGCACCGTCGCGGACCCGCCGACCGGGCCGGTGCCGGACGCCCCGGCCGTGGCCGGGTCCGGGGACACGGCGGGCGGGCCGACGCAGCGGCTGCCGCTGGGGACGGTGTGTGGGGCGCGGTCCGGGGACAAGGGTGGTCACGCGAACATCGGGTTGTGGGCCCGTGACGACGCGGCGCACGCCTGGCTGCGTGGGTTCCTCACCCCGGACCGGGTGCGGGAGTTGCTCGGGCCGGAGGCCGCCGAGTTGGAGGTGGAGGTGTTCGACCTGCCGAACCTGCGCGCGGTCAACGTGCTCGTGCACGGGATCCTCGGCGACGGCGTCGCGTCGGCGGTGCGCCCGGACCCGCAGGCCAAGGGGCTGGGGGAGTACCTGCGCAGCCGGGTCGTCGACGTCCCGGAGGCGCTGCTCGGAGGAGCCTGAGCTCAGGGCAGGTTGAACCAGATCATCGGGTTCTTCGTGCTGCCCCGCGCGCCGGTCAGGCCGAGCTCGGCGCGCAGCTCGTTGACCGCCCGGAAGGCCGACGGCGAGTTCGTCCGGGCCACCGAGAAGTGCGGGACCGAGCGGTCGGCGAGCCAGCGCACGACCTCGCTGCCCTCGGTGAACGGACGCGCGAACCGCAGGTGGTAGACGTCGTGCACGCTGACCGGGATGCCGGAGGCCATGCGCGGGAACAGGTTCGCCAGGTACCAGCGACCGAACTTCCGCCCGTGGTCGGCGTCCACGAACAGGTAGTCGGTGCCGGCGGGCATCTCGTCGAGCTTCTCGCGGACGTCGCCCTGGTGGAACGTCCAGCGGTCGCCCGCCAGCTCGGACGGCACCGTGCTGCGCACGTGGTCGACCATGTCGAACGAGTCCAGGTGCCCGCTGCCGTTGTCCCGCAGCGCGGACAGGATCCACGTGGTGGACCAGCCGTAGAACGTGCCGATCTCCACCACGTGCGCGGGCTTGTACTCCCGCAGCAACAGGTAGGTGATCTCGGCCTCGAGGTCGTCGAGCTGTGGCGTGACCGTCTCGCGGTTCGCGGCGAGGAACGCGCGCTGCTGGTCGACGACCGCGCCCAGCTCCGAGGCGTAGGTGCGGTACAGGCCGGAGACGAACTCCAGCTCGCCGGTCGCGATCACGGGCGTCCTCCACGTCCACCGCGAGCGGCGGTTCGGCTGTTCGGGCGACGGCCAGCGTACCGACGCGCCGTCCGGACGACTCCGGCACCGTGCCGGGGGTGACGCCGCTGTTCGGCTCGACGAGTGGCCCGCCATGACCGCGACGCCATGGGCCGGGCTGCTCCGCACGCCGTCCGCCACGGTCCGGCTCGTCCACGCCGGTGCCGATCTCGGACGGTTCGAGCGGATCCCGGACCTCGGCGACGTGCGGGAACGGGTGCGCGCCCGGACGAGTTGCGGCGCGAGGTCCGGGAGCGGATCGCCGACGTGCCGCGTCCGCTCCAGGAGTGAGATCCGGCGCTCCGGGCTGGCAGGCTGGAGGGCGTGAGCGGGTGGGCTGCGACCGGACCGGTGTCGATGACCGGTCCGTCCCCGGTGAAGTGGCAGCCGCCGTCGCACCACCTGGACCCGCGGTACACGGCGGCCGGGGACGTCTACCTGATCGGCCATCTCGGTGTCGCGCAGATCGACCCGGCGGGCTGGCGCCTGCGGGTCGACGGGCTCGTGGACACCCCGCTGGAGATCGGCCTCGACGATCTGCGCGCCATGGGGTCGGAGCCGGTCACGGCCACGCTGGAGTGCTTCGGCAACCCGCTCGACCCGGAGGTGCCGGTCCGGCGGGTGGCGAACCTGCGCTGGCGCGGCGTCCCGGTGCGGACCGTGCTGGAGCGGGCCGGCGTCCGGCCCGGGGCGACGAGCGTGTGGGCGACCGGGCTCGACCACGGTGAGTTCGCGGGCGAGTACTGCACCGAGTACCGCAAGGACCTGCCACTCGACGTGGTGCTCGAACGCGGCCTGCTCGCCCACGAGCTCGACGACGGCCCGCTCCCGGCCGAGCGCGGGTACCCGGTGCGGCTCGTCGTGCCGGGGTTCTTCGGCACGAACAACGTGAAGTGGCTCGGCAGGCTCACGCTCGCCGACCACCGTCCCGAGCACCTGTTCACGACGCGGCTGTACCTGCGCCCGTCGCCGGACGGGATGGTGCCGGTGCGCGAGATGGACGTGAACAGCCTGCTCACCGCGCCCGCCGACGGGGCCGATGTGGACTCCGACGTCGAGGTCGCCGGATGGGCGTGGGGGTTCGAGCCGGTCGCCCGGGTCGAGGTCGCCGTCGACGGCCGGTGGGGCCAGGCGGAGGTGGAGCCGCGCGCACCCGGTCCGCCGACCTGGCAGCGCTTCCGTGCACGCCGCGTCCTCGTCGCCGGTGCTCACGAGATCGCCGTCCGGGCCACGGACCGCGCCGGGGTCACCCAGCCCCTGGACGCGGCCCGCAACGCCGTGCACCGGGTCCGGATCCTGGTCCGCTGACCGGCTCGCACAGGTTCGGGTGCTCTCGCACACGCCCGGGCGCCTGCGAGAGCACCACATCCTGTGCGACGCCGGGGTCCGGCCTGCCCCGCAACGTGTACCAGGGGTGGGCCGGCCCGGTGCTGGAGATGGAGCTGCGGCACCGGTGGGCGGGCTGGGACGGGCAGCCGTTCACGTCGGAGAGCCGTCTGCACGTCTCGACGTACGGTCTCGCCACCGGCCCGGCGTGGAGCCCGTCGACACGCCCTGGTGGCCGGGGTGTGTGGCGTCCGCCGGGCCCCCCGCGGTGCCGACGGGGCGGACCCGCAGCAGGACCAGGCCGACCGCGGCGAGCACCACCCACCCGACCAGACCGGTGATGCCGGCGACGGCGAGGTGCGGTGGCGCCGCGGCGTCACCGAGAAGGATCACCAGCCCGGCCGTCGCGTTGAGTGTCGCGTGTGCGAGGACCGGGGGCCACACGCTCCCCGAGTACAGGCGCAGCCACCCCATGAGCACGCCCAGCAGGATGCACGTACCGGTGAACAGCGCTGCGGCGCCGGGACCCAGTTCGGGGTAGTTGTAGCCCAGCAGCGTCAGCGGCGCGTGCCAGACGCCCCAGATCAGACCGGACCACAGCAGGGCAGGCCACAGGCCCCGGTGCAGCAGCCGGGGCAGCAGCCATCCGCGCCATCCCCACTCCTCGCCGAGCACCGGCAGGATGTTGAGCAGCGGCGCGAGCACGACCGCGAGCACGACCTGCGCCGCCACCGCGGTACCCGCCTGCGACGCGGACATCTCCACGCCCGCCCGCTCGGCCTGCTCCCGGAACAGGCCGAACCCGGTGAGGTCCAGCCGGAGCACACCCACGCCCACGCTCGCCGCGGCGGCGGCGAGGACCAGCAGCACCGTCGCACCCCACGTGGCGAGGGCGATCCGGACGGTGCGGCCCGGACGCGGGCCGAGGGGCAGGCCGGTCCGGCGTGCCCATTCCCGTGCCCCGACGTCGCGATGGTGCAGCACCCACACCAGCAGCACCGCGAGCGTCGGGGTGACCATCACGGCCGCCGCGATCGGCGTGAACAGCGGCGACGCGAGCCCGCCGTCGAACCAGAGCGGCAGCGCGACGAGCCACGCCAGCCCGAGGGCGGCGACCACGAACGTGACGAGGTCCCCGGCACGCCGACCCGACCTCCCGGCGGGCTGCGTCCCTCCGAGGTCCACCGGGGTGCCGCCGGTCATCGTGCGACCACCGCGTGACGTCCGTTCCCGTGCCCCACCTGTGTCATGACCGACCCCCCCGTTGCCCGTTGTCGTGCTTACGATCCCAGTCCTGGGAACATTTCCACTCACGGTAACGGTGGCGGACGGAGGTGTCCAGCGGGTTCATCGGCCGCATCCGTGGCCGTGGGACGCCTAACCGACGTGCACGATCGGCCGCCGGGAGATGTCCGGCTCCGCCTCGCGCAGGATCTCCCGGGTGATCGGCGCGACCTCGCCGTCCCCGGTGAACAGGTAGCGTCCGAAGTGGACGACGGGGTTGCCCTCGGTCCAGTCGAAGTAGACGTGCGGCGGTTCGCCGGTGTGGTCGCGCAGGTGGAGCATCAGGCCGGCGATCGCGTTCGGCACCGACGGCGCGTCCGTGCGCAGCACCCGGTACGGCCCGCGCCGCTCGCCGGTCACTCGGATCGACGTCTCGAACTCCGACGGGTCGGTCACCCGCACCTCGAGCAGGATCACCCGCTCCGGGTGCGGGAGGTGGTGGTCCTCCTGCTCCTCGGCGAGCTTCTCCCGGTACTCCTCGTCGCGGGCGAGGCTGCTGCGCTCGCCGGGCCGCGGCTCGTGCGCCACCAGCCGCAGCGCGTCCTGGCCGCAGTCGGCGACGATCTCCTGCGCCGTGTCGTCGAGCGTGACGTCGGTGATCCGCAGCTCGAACGCCCTGATCGTGCGGGACAGCACCGAGACGATCAGGATCCCGGCGATGAAGCAGCCGGCGATCTTCGTGCCCTCCGGCCGCTCGACGATGTTCGCGGCCGTCGTGTAGACGAACACGAGCGAGATCACGGCGAACCCGGCGAACACCGCCGGTCGGGACTTCCGCCTGGCGGACAGCGTCACTGCGATCGAGGCCGACGTCATCAGGACCAGCACGCCGGTGGCGTACGCGCCGCCCTGGGCGTCCACGTCCGCGTCGAAGATCAGGGTGACGGCGAATGCGACGACCAGGAACACGAGCACGAGCGGCCGCACGGCCCGCGCCCAGTGCGGCGCCATGCCGTAGCGCGGCAGGTAGCGGGGGACGAGGTTGAGCAGGCCGGCCATGGCCGAGGCGCCCGCGAACCAGAGGATCGCGATCGTGGACAGGTCGTAGACCGTGCCGAACACCGGGCCGAGGTTCTCGTGCGCCAGGTAGGCGAGCGCCCGCCCGTTGGCCTGGCCGCCGGTCGCGAACTCCTTCTCCGGGATCAGCAGGACGGTCACGACACTGGACGTCACGAGGAACGTGCTCATGATCAGTGCCGCCGTCGTGAGCAGCCTGCGGGTGCCGGCGATCCGGCCCTCCGGGCGCTCATCGGTGTCGTCCGGTCCGCCCGTGACCAGCGGCATCACCGACACGCCGGTCTCGAACCCGGAGAGCCCGAGCGCCAGCTTCGGAAACACGAGCAGCGCGACGCCGACCATCAGCAGCGGGTCCGGGTAGCGGCTCACCAGCAGCGCCGACCAGTCCGCGACGACGTGCGGCGCGGCCACGATCCGGACCAGCCCGTCGACCACCACGACGGCGTTGAGCACGAGGAACACGCCGACCAGCCCGACCGCGATCCGCACCGCCTCGGAGAACCCGGCCAGGAACACGCCGCCGAGCAGCGCCAGCAGCACCAGCGTGATCACCACGTTGGCGTTGCCGAGCAACGGTCCGACGAGCGGGTTCTCCACCATGTGCGCGCTCGCGTCGGCCGCCGACAGCGTCATGGTGATCATGAAGTCGGTCGCGGCGAACCCGAGCAGCACGAGCACGAACACCTTGCCGACCCAGCCGGGCAGCAGCCGCGCGAGCATCGCGATCGAGCCCTCCCCGTGCGGCGACTCGCGCGCGACCCGCCGGTACACGGGCAGCGCGCCGAGCAGGGTCACCAGGACGAGAACGAGCGTCGCGACGGGCGAGAGGACGCCGGCGGCGAGTGCCGCGATGCCCGGCTGGTAGCCCAGCGTGGAGAAGTAGTCCACGCCGGTCAGGCACATGACCTTCCACCACGGATGGCGGGTCGACGCGGGTTCCGGGCGGGTGTGCGGGCCCTGCCGCGTGGGCGGGCCCGCACCCTCCATCAGCCAGCCGCCGACCCGCCGTCGTACCGGGTTCGAGATCGCCACGGCGCCAGCATGGCCCTCGTCAGGCGTCCCCGCCCGCCGCGGGACGGTGGTTCGGGTTCGGCACGAACGCGCCGTCGATCTCGCCCGCGTCGTTCACCGGCCACGCCCCGCGGATCGCCTCCGGCGGCACGTCACCGTCCGGGTCGTGGCCGTCGTCGATCGCGTAGACCCAGCTGCCGGGGTTCGCCCGTGCCCGCGCGACGGCGGCAGGCGGCGGCTCCTGGCGAGCCTCGGCGTCGAGCTCGTCGAGGCAGCGCCGCAGCACGGCCGCCTCCGGATCGGTGCCCGCGCCGCCGACCAGCGCCACGACGGCCGGGTCGAGCCCCCGGACCGCCAGGAACCGGGCGGCGTCGGCCCGCTCGTCACCGGTGCGCCGGACGACGGGGGACGCGCCGACCGGGTGCAGGACCGCGGCGGTCATCAGGGTGACGACGTCCGCGCCGGCCTCCTCGGCGAGCTCGCGGACGCGGATCGCGGCGCGCTGGGCGCGGGCCCAGCGGGCGGGGGACTGCGCGGCGAGCAGGTTCTCGGCGAGCGCCCTGGCCGCGTCGAATCCGGTCACGCGGCCGTTCCGGGCACCGGATCGTCGCGTCGGCAGCGGCACGCGACATCGCCGTCACGTCCCGCTGCCGAACGACTGGTCACGCCCGGACCCTATCCGTCAGTCGTCGTGCACGGTGATCGCGGAGGCGGGACAGCCCGCCGCCGCGTGCCGGACGGCGCCCTCCTGGTCCGCGGGAGGGTGGTCGTCGAGCACCTCGACGATCGCGTCGGAGTCACGCTGGTCGAACACGTCCGGCGCGGTGAGCAGACACTGCCCGGACCCGATGCACTTCTCCTGGTCGGCCTCGACCTTCATCGCGTCCTCCTCACCAGGTGACCGGCAGCTCGGTGACGCCACCGGTGAGGTGCTGGGTGCGCACCCCGATCTCGTCGAGGTCGGCCGCGAGGCGCAGACCGGGGACGCGGCGGGCCAGCGTCGCGAAGACGGCGCGCAGCTCCGTGCGGGCCAGGCTCGCGCCGATGCAGAAGTGCGGCCCGTGCCCGAAGCCGATGTGCCTGCCCTTCTCGTCGCGGTCCGGGTCGAACGACTCCGGCTCGTCGAACGCCTCCGGGTCCCGGTTGGCCGCGTTGATCGAGAGGATCACGGCGTCGCCGGTCCGGATCGTCACGCCCGCCATCTCGACGTCGGTGTGCGCGTAGCGCAGCAGGCCCAGGTCGCCCGGCGCACCGAGACGCATGATCTCCTCGATGGTCGGATCGATCCGGCCGTCCGGGTCCGCGGTCAGCGCCTCCCAGCGATCCCGCTGCGTCAGCAGCATCAGCGTGCCGAGGCCGATCCGGTTCACGGTGGTCTCGTGGCCGGCGAACAGCAGCCCGACGCAGAGCCGCACCATCTCGGCGTAGTCGAAGTCCTCGTCGTCGGCCTGGGCCCGGACGAGGTCGGTGATCACGTCCTCGCCGGGCTCCGCACGCTTGGCCTCGGCCAGCCCGGCCATGTACTGCCCGAACTCCCGCCGGGCGACCTGGGCGTCCTCGCCGGAGTAGGTGGCCATCCGGTCGGACAGCGAGCGGAAGTGGTCCCGGTCGGACTCCGGCACGCCGAGCAGCGTGCAGATCACGGCCACCGGCAGCGGGAACGCGAGCCCGGCGTGCAGGTCGACCGGCTTCTCCGGGTGTGCGTCGTGCTCGGCGACCAGCGCGTCGAGGTAGCCGTCGACGAGCTCCTGGACGTGATCGGACAGCAGCCGCATCCGCTTGGCGGAGAACGCCGGGGTGAGCAGCCGCCGCATCCGGGTGTGCTCGGCCTCCTCGTTCTCGTACGTGCCGGACGGACCGTCCTGCACGGCCGCGGTACTGATCTTCGACGCCTGCTCGGGGTTCGGGTGCGACCGTCCGAACCGCTTGTCCCCCAGCAGCTCCCGCACCTCGGTGAAGCGGGTGACGAGCCACGCCGGGTCGCCCGCCGGGGTGGTGACCGGCGCGATCGGCGCCTCCCGCCGGAGCACCTCGTAGACCGGGGCGAGGTCCAGCACGTTGGGACGGTCGAACGGCAGTTGCCTGCGCTCGTCGGTGACGGTCATGGGGGTCCTTCCGTGGTGGGTGCGGCCGGTCCCGATCGTACGACTTCGTGGCAGTCACTGCCAGAAATAGAGCGAACCGGTACGCTGACCTGGACCTACACTGACCGGGGGTGCCGTATGACCGTGGATCAGCACGCGCGCCGCGGCCGCCCGCCGGTGAGCGAGGAGGGGCGCCGCGCGCAGCGGACGGCGATCTCCCGGGAGGCCGTGCGGCTGTTCCGTGCGCACGGTGTGTCCGCGACGTCCGGTTCCGCGATCTCGGCGGCCGCCGGGGTGTCCGAGCGGACGCTGTGGCGGCTGTTCCGGAGCAAGGAGAGCTGCGTCGAGCCGGTGCTGTCGACGACGATCGAGCGGTTCCGCCTGGCGCTGCGCTCCTGGCCGTCCGATCTGGACCTGGGGGAGCACCTGCGGGTGACGTCCGCGTCGGCGCCCGACGACGTCCGGGCCGACCTCGAGGCGGCCCTCGCGGTCGTGCGGCTCAGCCGCGACGAGCCGGGCCTGCGCGCCGTCTGGCTGGTGTTGCAGGAGCGGGCGGAGCCGACGTTCGCCGACGTGATCGGCCCGCGGATGGGACTGCCGCCGGACGCGCCCGAGGTCCGCGTGCGCGCGGCGATGATGAACGCGGCCCTGCGCGTGGCCGCCGACGCCGCGGCCGACGACGGCGGGGACACCGACCTCGTCGCGGACGACCACCGCCCGCGCCTCGCCGCCGCCCTCCGCGCCGTGACCACCTTCTCCGATCCGCCCCGCTGATCAACCGTCCCGCCGGCCACGGCTGTCCCGCCGCCTCGCACGCACGGACGTGGCGTTCGTTCGCCTCGTCGGAACGGGTGCCACGTCGGTGTCGCGCCGGGTCGAGCATGCCGACCTAGTGCCGCATCGCGAAACGTCCGGCACCGGACTCGGAGGCCCAGGCGCGCGCAGACGGCGTTGCCGCCCTTGCGAAGACGCCCGGTATGAGCTGCGGGCGGCGCCTTGCCTGCGAACGCCTGGATCCGCTGATTCCGGCACCAGCGTTGCGCGACACGGCACTAGGCTCGCGGGATGCCGGCTCCCTACCCGCACTCGTCGATCGTGAACCGGCCGCCGTTGACGTTCCCGGACGGGAAGCGGGTCGCGTTCTACATCGGACTGAACGTCGAGGTGTTCGACGCGGACCTCCCCGTCGTCGCGGGCGGGCCGGTACCCGATCCGCAGGCGTACGGGTGGCGCGACTACGGCAATCGTGTCGGGTTCTGGCGCCTGGTCGACGTGCTCGACGACGCGGGCGTCCCGGTCAGCGTGATCCTCAACTCCGAAGCGGCGCGCGCGTTCCCCGAGATCGTCGACGCCGGTGTCGAACGCGGCTGGGCGTGGGTGGCGCACGGCCGCACGAACTCCGTGTATCTGTCCGGAATGGATGGTGCCAAGGAGGCCGCGCACCTCGACGCGGTGTTCGCCGATCTGGACGCGGCGCTGCTGTCGCGGCCGACCGGATGGCTCGGTCCGGGGCTCGCGGCGACGGCGGCGACCCCGCACCTGCTCGCCGAACGCGGCGTCCGCTACGTACTCGACTGGTGCTGCGACGACCAGCCGTTCGCCATGGACGTCCCCGGACTCTGGTCGGTCCCGTACTCGTTGGAGCTCAACGACCTCAACCTGTTCCTCCCCGGCCCGGGACCGTCCGGCCCGGACTACGAGCGGCTCGTCCTCGACCAGTTCGAGCAGCTCCTCGCCGACTCGGCGACGACCGGACGGGTGCTGGCCCTTCCGTTGCACACGTTCATCGCCGGTCAGCCGCACCGCGCGAAGTACGTGGCGCGTGTGATCCGGCAGATCGCCGCGACGCCCGAGGTCTGGGTGTGCACGAGCGACGACGTTGCCGCCCACGCCCGGCAGGCAGCGCACGGCCCGGCTCCATGATCGTCGGTCGGGTCCGGATCGTGGCCGGATACAGCCCTGATCCGGACCGATCTGCCGATCACCGGCTCGGATGCCTCGGACCCGCACGGGTGTGGCGTTCGTGCGCTTCATCGGGACGGATGTGGCGTTCGTCCGGCGGAGAGGACGGTGCTGACCGCGAGGGGCGGGACCGCACGGCGACGCCCCGCGACCGGGGGTGGTCGCGGGGCGCCGGCCGGGACGGGCGGTCAGACGTTCTCGTGCTCGCGCTCCGGTTCCGGCTCCGCCGGACGCCGTCGACGCAGGACCAGAGGCACCACGAACAGCGCGATGATGATCACGTACACGGTGATCGCCAGCGGGGTGGACACGAGCGTCGTGACGTCGCCGTCGGCGATCTGCAGCGCGCGGCGCAGCTGCAGCTCCGCGTCCGGTCCGAGGATCACGCCGATGATCGCCGGCAGGACCGGCAGCCCGTAGCGGCGCATCAGGAACCCGACCGCGCCGATCGCGAGCAGTACCAGCAGGTCGACGGCCTGCCCGGACACGGCGTAGGCGCCGACGCAGGCGAAGAACAGGATGCCCGCGTAGAGGTACGGCCGCGGGATGCGCAGCAGCTTCGCCCAGGCCGGGGCCAGCGGCAGGTTCAGCACCAGCAGCAGGACCAGACCGATGAACAGGCTGGCGATCAGCGTCCAGACGAGGTCCGGCTCGCGGTCGAACAGCAGCGGTCCCGGCTGGATGCCGAACTGCTGGAACGCGGCGAGCATGACGGCCGCGATCGCCGTCGTCGGCAGGCCGAGCGTGAGCATCGTCGCGAGCGTGCCCGCCGACGACGCGCTGGCCGCCGACTCCGGCCCGGCGACGCCCTCGATCGCGCCCTTGCCGAACTCGGTGCGGCGCCTGCCGGCCAGCCGTCGCTCCGTCACGTAGGCCATGAACGTCGACATCTCGGCGCCGCCGGCCGGGATCGAGCCGAACGTGAACCCGATGAACGGCCCGCGCAACCACGGCTTCCAGGTGCGCCGCAGATCGTCGCGGCCCAGCCACGGGCGCCCGACCGGGATCACCTCCTGCTTGGTCCGGCGCAGGTGCGCGGCGACCCACAGCGCCTCGCCGACCGCGAACAGCCCGACCGCGACGATCACGACGTCGATCCCGTCGGCGAGCTGCGGCACGCCGAACGTGAGCCGCGGCTGACCGGAGATCGGGTCCAGGCCGACGAGCCCGATCGTCAGCCCGAGCGCCAGCGAGGCGAACCCGCGGACCCGGGACGCGCCGAGCACGCCGGTCACCGCGACGAACGCCAGCACCATGATCGCGAAGTAGTCCGGTGCGCCGATGTCAACGGCCACCGACGCGACGAGCGGGGCCAGCAGCACCAGCCCGGTCACGCCGACGACGCCGCCGACGAAGTGCCCGATCGCGGCCGTCGCGAGGGCCTGCGCGCCGCGGCCCTGTTTGGCCATCGGGTTGCCCTCGATGGCCGCCATCACCGACGCGGACTCGCCGGGCGTGTTCAGCAGGATCGACGTCGTCGAACCGCCGAACATCGCTCCGAAGTAGATGCCGGCGAACATGATGAACGCACCGGTCGGGTCGAACGCGTAGGTGACCGGCAGCAGCAGCGCCACCGCCATCGCCGGGCCGATGCCCGGCAGCACGCCGATCGCCGTGCCGAGCAGCACGCCGATGGCGGCGAACAGCAGGTTCGTCGGGGTCAGCGCGTTCGCGAACCCGCCCATCAACAGGTCGAACGTGCCCATCAGCCGAACACCCCCATCAGCGGTCCGCCGGGCAGGTCGACGCCGAGCAGCCCGTCGAACAGGAACCAGGTCACGAGCGACACGCCAGCCGCGATCGCGAGGTCACGCGGGAACGAGCGCGAGCCGAGCGCGTAGGTCGCGCCCGCGAACAGCACCGTCCCGGCGATCGGCCAGCCGACCAGGGGGATCAGCGCCGCCGTCGCGACCAGGACCCCGGCCAGCATGCCGACGGTGCGCAGGTCCATCGGCGTGCCCAGGTCGACGTCCTCGCCGCCCTCGGCCTCGCCGTGCCCGCCGCGCAGGATGTCGATCGTCAGCAGTACCGAGAGCAGCAAGAGCGCCGCGCCCAGCACGAGTGCGACGGTGCGCGGGCCGATCGGGTCCGAGTCGCCGCCCCCGGTGTTCGACTCGGCCAGCGTGTCGATCACGACCAGCAGGCCGACGACCAGCAGCAGCGCCGAGACGCCGAGTTCGGAACGGCCCCGCCACCAGGACTTCTTCCCGGTCTTCTCCAGGACGGTCATCAGGTCAGCCCCAGTTCGGTCAGCACGCCGGCGACACGGTCGTTCTCGGAACGCAGGAACTCCCCGAACTGGTCGCCGGGCTGGTAGGCGTCCTGCCAGTTGTTCGTCTTCAGCACCTCGGCCCACTCGGGGCTGCGGCGCAGGTCGTCGAACGCCTGCTCCATGCGCTGCCTGCCCTCCGGCGACAGCCCGGGGGGTGCGACGATCCCGCGCCAGTTCGTGAACTCCAGGTCCACACCGGACTGCTTCAGGGTGGGGGCGTCCACACCGGGCACGCGCTCGCCCGCGGTCACGGCCAGCACCCGCAGCTCGCCGGCGTCCACCTGGTCGGCGAACTCGCCGAGCCCGGACACCCCGAACGCGACCTTGCCGCCGAGCACGGACGCCAGCAGCTCGCCGCCGCCGTCGTAGGCCACGTAGTTGACCCGTTTCGGCTCCAGCCCGACGCCCTTGGCCATCAGCATCGGGGCCAGGTGGTCCGGCCCGCCGGGCGAGGACCCGCCGCCGACCGGTACGCGGCCCGGGTTCGCCTTCCACGCGTCGACGAGCTGGCCGAGCGTCCGGTACGGCGAGTCCTTCGGCACGACGACGATCTCGGACTCCTCCGTGAGCCGCGCGATCGGCGTCGTCTCGGCCAGCGTGGCCGGGGACTTGTTGGAGTAGACGCTGCCGACCACGCCGAGCCCCATGCTCATCGCCAGCTTGTCGTTCCCGGCCTCGTTCACGGTGCGACCGAGACCGACCGTTCCGCCGGCGCCGGGGAGGTTGAACACCTCGACCGGGCCGGTGATGCCGGTGTCCTCCATGGCCTTCGACGCCGCGCGGGCCGTGACGTCGTACCCGCCGCCCGGTGCGTTCGGGACGAGCATGCGCAGGCCCTTGAGCTGTGTGCCGTCACCGCCGCCGGTCAGCGCGCCGATCGCCGGCGGCACGAGCAGGAGGGCGGCCAGCACCACGACCACGGTCGCCACGACCGCGCCGGTGCTCCGCCGGGGTGGTGGGTCGGCCGGAGCCGGGGGTGGTGGGTCGGTCGTCGTCGATCGGTCCATCGCGCTGCCCATCTCGCCGTCGGGGTGGGTTCGAGGGGAGTGTGCGCGGGGGCACCGACAATTGTCTGCCTTCGGTGCACAACGGTCGTTGTGTTCGTTCTGGTCGTGCTCGTTCTGTCGGTGCCGGGACCTACTGTGTGCCCATGCGACGGCGCAGGTCCCTGTCCCGGCAGCTGCTGGTGTGGCAGCTGGGGGTCGTCGTCGTGCTGCTCGGCGCCGTCGCGGCACTGGCCGTGGTGCAGTCGCAGGCGGCGTTCCGGGACACCCAGGGCCGTCGGATGTTGTCCGCCGCCGAGGACGTCGCCGCCGTGCCGACCGTCCGCTCGGCGCTCACGTCCGGCCGGTTCGACCTGCTGCCCGCGTTCGCGCGCAGCGCGGAGAACCTGTCCGGCGCGGACGAGATCGTGATCGTGGACGGGCGGTCGATCGTGCGGACGTCCCCGGACCCGGCGCAGGTCCGGACGGTGTTCGACTCCGGGGAGAGCACGGCGCCCGCCGGGCGGTCGTGGGTCGGGAACCCGGACGGGCGCACGGTCGTCGCGCAGGTGCCGATCATCGGCGACCGGAGCGAGGTGATCGGGCTGGTCTCGGCGGGAATCCGGGCACCGTCACCGTTGGAGGCGCTGTCCGCGGCCCGCGGGGAGGTGCTCGCGCTGCTGGGGCTCGCGCTCGTGGTCGGCGTGGCCGGTTCGCTGATGCTGGCCTCCAGGGTGCGACGGCAGACGCTCGGCCTGGAACCGGACGAGATCGTCGAGCTGGTGCAGCGGCGGGAGGCGATGCTGCTCGGGATCAAGGAGGGCGTCGTGGGCCTGGACACGGCCGACCGGATCACGCTGCTCAACCCCGTCGCCCGTGAGCTGCTCGACCTGCCGGACGCGAGTCCCGGCGACCACCTGGACACGCTCGACATCGACCCCCGCCTGCGGGACGTGCTGACCGGCGCGTCCGCCGGAGAGGACCAGCTCGTGCTGGCCGGCACGCGCGCGCTCGTGCTGAACCGGATGCCGGTCGGGCTCGACGGGCGACGTGTCGGCGCCGTCGTCACGCTGCGGGACCGGACAGAGCTGCTGACGCTCGAACAACGCCTCGACGCGTCCCGCACGGTCACCGACACGCTGCGCGCCCAGGCGCACGAGTTCTCCAACCGGCTGCACACGATCGCCGGGCTGACCGAGCTCGGGGAGCACGACGAGGTGCGCCGGTTCGTGGCCGGGATCGTCGAGGCGTCCGAGGCGTGGCGGCGGGAGGTCGTGGCCAGGGTCGGGGACGCCGCGGCCGCCGCGCTGCTCGTGGCGAAGGCCAGCCGGGCCGCGGAACGTGGTGTCGAGCTGGCGTTCGCGCCGGACGCCCGGCTGCCCGCCGTCGCGCCGGGGTCGGACCCGGAGCTGTCGGCGGACCTGGTCACCGTGCTCGGCAACCTGGTGGACAACGCGATCGACGCCGTCGTCGGCGCGCCGGGCGAGCGCGGCCGGGTGGAGATCGGGCTGTCCACCGAGGACGGTGCCGTCGAGGTCCGGGTGCGCGACACCGGGCCCGGCGTCGCGACCGAGCTCGTCGAGGAGGTCTTCCGGTCCGGGTTCAGCACGAAGGTCGCCGGCTCCGGCGGTGGCCGCGGTCTGGGCCTTGCGCTCGCCCGGCAGGCGTGCCTGCGGCGCGGCGGCGGCATCACGCTGCACAACGACGGCGGCGCCGTGTTCGTCGCCCGCCTCCCGCTGCGGGCCGGGGTGGTGGTCGGAGCGTGAACGTGCTCGTCGTCGACGACGACTTCATGGTCGCCCGCGTGCACTCCGGCTACGTCGAGCGGATCGACGGCTGTCGCGTCGTCGGCGTCGCCCATCGCGGGGACGAAGCGCTCGAGCGGGCGGCCCAGCTGAAACCGGACCTGGTGCTGCTCGACGTGTACCTGCCGGACGTCAGCGGTATCGAGGTGCTGCGCGGCCTGCGGACCGGCGCGCCGGACGATCCGTTCGTGCTGGTCGTGACGGCGGCGGACGACCCGGACACGGTGGCCGCCGCGCTGCACGGAGGGGCGCTGCACTACCTGGTCAAGCCGTTCGACCAGAAAGCCCTGGCGGAGCAGGTGCGGCGCGCCGAGCGGATCCGCCGCGACCTCGGCGGACTGCGCGGCCAGGAGGACATCGACCGGCTGTTCGGCGGTACGGCGTCGGCACCCGCGCCGGCGGTACGGTTGCCGAAGGGCCTGACCGAGCCGACCGCGGACCTCGTCGCGCGCGTGCTGCGCGAGAGCGCGGGGGACCTGTCGGCCACCGAGTGCGCCGAGGCGGCGGAGCTGTCCCGGGTCAGCGCCCGTCGCTACCTGGAGCACTTCGTCGGCACCGGTGCCGCGACGGTCCGGCTGCGGTACGGCGGCACCGGTCGTCCGGAGCGCCGCTACTCCTGGGTGGGGCGATGACGGCCTGGATCTGCGTCACCTGCGGCGTGCAGCACCCGGACGCGCCGCAGCCGCCGCCCGGGTGTGCGGTGTGCGAGGACGAGCGGCAGTTCGTCGGGCCCGACGGTCAGCGGTGGACCGCGCCGGACGAGCTGGCCGCCGGGCATCGCACCGTGCTGGCCCAGGTGGAGGCGGACCTGGTCGGGATCGGGGTCGAGCCGTCCTTCGCGATCGGGCAGCGCGCGCTACTGGTGCGCACCCCGGACGGGAACGTCCTGTGGGACTGCGTCCCGCTGCTCGACGACCACGCCAGGGCCGAGGTCGCCGCGCTCGGCGGGATCCACACGATCTGTGTCTCGCACCCGCACTTCCACGCCGCGATGGTCGACTGGGCGGACCACTTCGACGCCAGGATCCTGCTCGCTCGGTCCGATGTGGACTGGGTGCGCAGGCCGTCGGACCGGGTGGAGGTGTTCGACGAGTGGTCCGAACCGGTGCCGGGCGTGACCGTCGTCCGTGTGGGCGGACACTTCGCCGGCTCGACGGTGCTGCACCGGCAGGCCGCGGACGGCCGCGGAGTGCTGCTGACCGGCGACTCGATCCAGGTCGTCGCGGACCGGCGCTGGGTGAGCTTCCTCTGGAGCTACCCGAACATGCTCCCGCTCGACGAACGCACGGTCCTCGGCATCGCCGAGAGGGTCGGCGCGTTCCGGTTCGAGCGCCTCTACGGCGGGTGGTGGGAGAGGCGGATCGACGCCGGAGCGGACGAGGCCGTCGCCCGCTCCGCCGAGCGGTACGTCGCCCGCCTGCGCGGCGAGCGCCCGGACGGTCACCCGTCACGCCCGCCCGGCAGTTGACCGCACCGGCATGATCGGCGGAACCGGCCGATCGCGCCAGGTCCGGCGTTCCCGTGCCGCTTCCGCTGATCATGGTCGCGGGGTGCGGGGTCGCCGGCCGGTGAGGGCGAGCCGTGGTGCCGGGCCGTGCTGCATGATCGCCGCGAGTGGTCGCACCGCGCCGTATCTGGCGCCTCTGTGCCACTTCGGCCGATCATGGTCGCGCGGTGTCGGGTTCTGGGCTGGCTCTGGGCTGCGTGATCGGCGGAACCGGCCGGATCGCGCCGTATCTGGCGCGCCCGTGCCACTTCGGCCGATCATGGGCGGCTGGGCGGCTGGGCGGCTGGGCGGCTGGGCGGCTCGGCGCTGGACGCCGGGTCAGCGGCGACGCGCGGCACCTTCGGACACGGCGGCGTGCGACAGGATCGCCTCGGCGACGGGGCTCACCACCGTCGACGGCAGGGCGTGCCCCATCCCGGGAACCGTGACCAGCCGGGCCGCGCCGCCGATCTTCTCGACCAGGTGCGACGCGTGCGGCGGAGGGTTCACCGGGTCCTCCGGTGCTTCCACGACGAGCGTCGGAACGGTGATCGTGGCGAGCTCCGCGCCGCGGTCCAGGCCGTCCGGGTCGGCCATGGAGTGCGCGGCGGGCGAGTCCGACCGTCCGGCGTGGGCCATCAGGCGCTGCTCCAGCGCGCGGAACTCGAGCCCGTCGAACGGCAGCGCCGTCCCGTGCAGGCGACGCCAGTGCTCCACGCGCCAGGCCAGCTCGCCGCGCTCGTCGCGCGGGTCGGTCATCTCCTGCCACATCCGCAGGACGTCGCGGGTCGGCCCGGGCAGCCCGTCGCGGTCCGCGGAGAGCGCCGCCGTGCACAGCAACGTCGTGCTGGCCAGGCGGTCCGGCGCGTCCAGAGCCATGACCTGGGCGAGCGTGCCGCCCATCGACATCCCGACGACGTGTGCCCGGTCGATCCCGCACGCGTCGAGCACGGCGATCGCGTCGCCTGCGAGGTCCGCGATCCCGTACGGGTGCTCCTCGAACGCGTGGGTGGACCGGCCGGTGTCGCGGTGGTCGTAGCGGACCACCCGGTGCCGCGTGCGCAGGCGCTCCACGAACGCGTCCGGCCAGGCGATCCCGGACGTGTCGGCGCCCATCACCAGCAGCACCGCCTCGCCGGGCAGCCCGTCGCCGATGCCCGCCGGCGGCAGGTCCTGCACCCACAGCGAGACGCCGGGCTCGACCTCGACCTCGCGTTCCACGCCGGTCAGCCTGCCAGGCAACCGATCACCCGTCCGCGCGGCCCTCGATCGTGCCCGCGAGCCCGTCGAGCAGCCAGCCGAGCGTGCGCTCCACGGTCTGCGGCGGCGGGGCGAGCCGGCCCGGGTCCGCCGCCCACGCGCTGAAGTGCGGGTACCGGCCGGACGCGGCGATCCGGTCGAGGTAGGGCTGCGCCGCGTCGGAGAGGTCGCGCTCGGTCGTGAGGCCGGTACGGGCGCGCATGGCGGTCTCCTCGAGCAGCGCCAGCCCGGCGCCGAGTACGTGTCCGAGCACGGTCGAGACGCAGCCCATCCGGGTGGCCGCATCGAGGTCGTGGCCGTCGAGCAGGGCGAGCGCGCGATCGTGCACGGCCAGGGCGTGCGGCCCGAGTGGCGGGCGGCTGAACGCGAGCCGGGCGAACCACGGATGCCGCCCGACGGCAGCCCATGCGGACTCGCCGAGTCCCCGCAGCCCGGCGCGCCAGCCCGCATCGTCGGGGACCGTCATCTCGGCGTAGACGGCGTCGGCCATCAGGTCGTGCAGCCCGGTCTTGCTGCCGCCGACCCAGCGGTAGAGCGCCATCGGGCTGCGGACGCCGAGGTCCCCGGCGAGGTCGCGCATCGTCACGTCGCGGTGCGGGTCGGCGTCCGCGGCGGCGACGGCGGCGGCCACGACCCGCTCGCGGGACAGCCCGTCGCGCCGGGCGGGCGCGCCCGCGTCGTCGAACCAGGGGAGCGAGGTCATGGTGGCGCGAGCCTACCGCGGCGTGTACAACGTACATCTATGAGTGGACAACGTACACGTGACGTGGTGGTGATCGGCGGTGGCCTGGTCGGGCTGACCACGGCGCTGGAGCTGTGCCGGCACGGCGTGGACGTCCTGCTGGTCGAGAAGCACGCGGTGACGTCGCCGCAACCGAAGGCACGCCGGTTCGGCTTCCGCAGCATGGAGGTGTTCCGGTCGCTCGGGCTGGCCGGCACGGTCCGCGACGCCGCCCGCGACCTCGCCGGGCACGACCGGTTCGCGGCCGGGGAGACGCTCGCCACGAGTGAGCTGCAGCCGATGTGGGGCGGCGCGCCGATCGAGCCGTCGCCGGAGCTGGTCGGACCGGAGCCGCCGAGCCTGGTCGCGCAGGACGTGCTGGAGCCGGTCCTGGCCGCCGCGGCCGCCGACG
The DNA here is from genome assembly GCF_004339565.1 of Pseudonocardia endophytica. Classification (GTDB taxonomy): domain Bacteria; phylum Actinomycetota; class Actinomycetes; order Mycobacteriales; family Pseudonocardiaceae; genus Pseudonocardia; species Pseudonocardia endophytica. Next base: position 2,033,846 of record NZ_SMFZ01000001.1, on the reverse strand, counting down.
CGGGTGCCGAGGTCCACTTCGGATTCGCCGTCACCGGCGTCGCGCCGGACGCGCACGGCGTCACGGTGGAGACGGCCGAGGGGCCGGTGCGGGCCCGCTACGTCGTCGCCGCGGACGGGGCGCGCAGCCCGGTCCGCGAGGCGCTCGGCGTGACCCGCTCCGGTCCGGGCGCCGTCGGCGCGCCCGCCGTGAACGTCTACTTCCGCGCCGACCTCGCGCCGCTCGTCGCGGACCGTCCGTTCAACCTGTGCACGGTCGCGGGCGGTGCGTTCGCGTCGGTGGACGGGCGCCACCGGTGGGTGTTCATGACGAGCGCGGGCCGGCAGGACTGGCCGGCGGTGCTGCGGTCGGCGATCGGTGCTCCGGTGCCGGACCTGGAGGTGCTGTCCGTCCTGGACTGGTGCCCGGAGGTGCGGGTCGCGGACCGGTTCCGGGTCGGGCGCGTGCTGCTCGCCGGCGACGCCGCGCACGTCATGCCGCCGTGGGCCGCCGCAGGCGCGAACACCGGTATCGCCGACGCGCACAACCTCGGCTGGAAGCTCGCCGCCGTCCTGCGGGGCGAGGCGTCCGACGCGCTGCTGGACAGCTACGACGCCGAACGCCGCCCGACGGCCGCGTTCGTCGCCGACCAGTCGGTCCGGCGCTCGTCGGCACGCGGCGTCCCCGACCAGGAGATGGCGCACCCGTTCGTCCTGTCCGCGGAGAGCATCGCCTACCCGGAGGGCGCGTTCGTCCGCGACGACGACCGGGAGGAGCCGGTCACGGCGTTCGCACCGACCGGGCGCGCCGGCGTCCGCGTCCCGCACCGCTGGCTCGACGACGCGCGCACGACGTCCACACTGGACCTCGCGGGTCCGGGCTGGGCCACCGACGTCGACGGCGGAGAGCGCGTCCTGCTGCGCCCGGACGGCGTCGTGGCGTGGCGCGGCGCCGACCCGGACGGGCCGGAACGCCACCGGAGGGAGCTGCTCGCCGCCCGGGCCCTGCCGGGCGGGAGTCGTGATCGACGAGGGTGTCGTGATGGAGACCCGTGACGGCGGCGCGTCCCCTCCGCGCCGGGCACCGGGTCCCGAAACGACGACCGCCGCACTCCCTCGATCACGAGGGGTGCGGCGGTCGTCGAAGAAACGCCGGACTCAGCCGACGGCGGAGATGAGCGCCTCACGCTGGCGCTCGCCGAGGCCAGCGGCCCGGCGGGACGCGTCGATCCCGGTCTCCTCCAGCACCTTGGAGACCTTCGCCGGGCCCCAGCCCGGGACGCTCTTGAGCAGGTCCGCGACCTTGGTCTTGCCGACGATCTGGTCGGTCTTGGCGCGGCCGAGCACCGAGGGGATCGTCTCCTCGCCGCTGGCGATCTTGTCGCGGAGCTCCTTGCGGGCCGTGCGCGCGGCGGCGGCCTTCTTGAGCGCCTCCTGGCGCTGTTCCGGAGTCAGGGTGGGCAGGGCCATCGCTGACGCCTCCTCTCGGATCCGAACACCCGTGCGGGTGGCTCACGTCTCGCAGGTCGCCGTACAGGGTTGCAGAGCCGACCTGCGGACCTGCGAGAACCCCCTGTTCACAGCGTGTCGTGTGCGGATTCGAGGGGTGGAACGCCCGATTCGTCCGGAATCAGGACGCTGCGCTGCGCTCCTGCTGCGACGGGCGGTCCCGTCCGTCCGCCGGCCGTGCGCGCGGGTCGACGTGTGACCGGTGTTCCGCCGGTTCGTGCAGGTTGTGGTGCTCGTCCGTGACGTCCTCGTCGTACGACGCCGTCACGCTGATCAGGCGGTGGCCGCGGAACCGCGCGTAGCGCAGCGACCGGACCCAGTTGAACAGCGTGCCGAGCCGGTTGCCCCACCCGATCAGGAACATCACGTGCACGTAGCACCACAGCAGGTAGCCGAGGATGCCGGTGAACTTCAGGCCCCGCACGTCCGCGACGGCCTCGCGGGCGCCGATCGTGGCCATCGAGCCCTTGTCGAAGTAACGGAACGGTGCGGGCGTGGTGTCGTCACCCGCCGCGCGCGCGGCGACGAGCTTGCCCACGTAGGTGCCCTGCTGCATGGCGACCTGCGCGACTCCCGGCAGGTGGTCGATCGTCGAGACCATGTCGCCGATCGCGTAGACGTCGCGGCGGCCGGGCAGGCTGCAGTCCGGGTCGACGGCCAGGCGTCCGGCACCGTCCACCTCGGTCCCGGTCGCCTTCGCGAGCGTCTCGGCCAGCGGGGAGGCCTGCACACCCGCCGCCCAGACCTTCGTGCGGGCGACGATGCGCTCCTCGCCCTGCGGGCCCTTCACCGTGATCGAGTCGGCGTCCATGTCCGTGGCCATGGTGTCCAGCCGGATCTCGACGCCCTTCTTCTCGAGCGTGCGTTTCGTGTAGCGCTGCAGGCGTGCCGCGAACGGCGGGAGCACGGCGGGCGCGCCGTCGAGCAGGATGATCCGCGCCTGCCGGGTGTCGATCGTCCGGTACTCCTTGGGCAGCACGTGATGGGCGAGCTCGGAGAGCTGTCCGGCCACCTCGACGCCGGTCGGCCCCGCGCCCACGACGACGAACGTCATGTACGCCCGCTGCTCGGCCGGGTCCGTCGCGACCTCGGCGAGCTCGTAGGCGCCCAGGATGCGGCTGCGCAGCAGGCGCGCGTCCTCGATCGTCTTCATGCCCGGCGCGTGCTCGGCCCACTCCGGGTGCCCGAAGTAGGCGTGCGTCGCGCCACCGGCGACGATCAGCGTGTCGTAGGGCAGCGCAACGTGCTGCCCGTCCGGCGCGGACGCGTGCACGATCTTGTTCTCGAGGTCGATGTCGCCGACCTCGGCGAGCAGTGTGCGCGCGTTGCGCTGCTTCTTCAGCACCCGCCGCAGCGCGGGCGCGATCAGCCCTGGGGACAGGATGCCGGTCGCGACCTGGTAGAGCAGCGGCTGGAACAGATGGTGGTTGGTGCGATCGACGACGGTGACGTCGACGTCGGCGTGGCGCAGCGCCTTGGCCGCCTGCACACCACCGAAGCCACCGCCCACGATCACGACCCGGTGCCGGCTCTGCCGCCGGTCGTCGTTCTCGGTCACGTCGTCCGCCCTCTCCATCGCGTACGGGCGGCTCGACCTCACGGCGGGTGCCGTACGAGGATGCCCGGTGCCGGCTCCTTCGACGACGGACATGCCGCCCGACCCACAACGGTATTGACCGCCCGTGGCCCGGGCAAACGTCGGACCCCGTTACGACCTGGCGGGATGAACGAACTCACAGCATTCGGACGGACGGGGCCCGAGAACCATGCGAAAGTGGAGTCATGTGCGGGATCGTCGCGGCATTCGGTGACATCGAGAACGACCGGAGATCCGGAAAGTTCGACCGGATGCTGGAGAAGGTCGCGCACCGCGGGCCCGACGACATCGGCTCCGAGACGGTGGGCCGCGCCTGGCTCGGCCACCAGCGGCTGTCGATCATGGACGTCAGTGGTGGGCACCAGCCGATGGCCGACTCCGCGCAGACGGCGTGGATCGTCGGCAACGGCGAGATCTACAACCACGAGCGGATCTCGGCCGGGTTCCCGGACGGCACCGTGCGCACCAAGTCGGACACCGAGGCCGCGCTGCACGCCGTGATGCGCGACGGCCAGATCGCCGTCGGGTCGCTGAACGGGATGTTCGCCGTCGCGATGGCCCGCACCGACTCGAGCGGGCTCGTCGCGCGCGACCCGGTCGGCGTCAAGCCGCTGTACTGGATCCCGCCCTACGACGTCGACGACGACTCCGTCCCGTACACCTCGCCCGACCCGGACGCGACGGTGCTGTTCGCCAGCGAGCTGCGCGCGTTCGACGACGCCGACCGTCCGCACGTCGAGTCGTTCCCGCCCGGATGCCTGTGGAGCCCGTCGTCCGGCCTGGTCCGGTACGCCGACGCGGTCCCGGTAGAGGTGCGCCCCGCCCGCCGCGCGGACCGTCCGACCTGGGACGACTCCGTGCTCACCGACGTCCGCGATGCGGTGGTCGCCGCCGTGAAGCGGCGGATGATGTCGGACGTCGGCGTCGGCGTGTTCCTGTCCGGCGGTCTGGACTCGGCGCTGGTCGCCGCCATCGCCGCCGAGCACGCCCGGTCCAAGGGCGAGGTCCTGCCGACGTTCGCCGTCGGCACCGAGGACTCGGGCGACCTGATCGCCGCGCGCAAGGTGGCCGCGCACATCGGCTCGGACCACCACGAGATCGTCGTGACGGCCGAGGACCTACGCGGGGCGCTGGACCACGCCGTCGAGGTGATCGAGCACTACGACCCGGCACTGGTGCGCAGCGCGGTGCCGAACCTGCTGCTGGCCGAGGAGGCGTCGAAGAAGGTCAAGGTCGTGCTCACCGGCGAGGGCGCCGACGAGCTGTTCGCCGGCTACGAGTACATCCACGGCGAGGAGTACGCCGACCCGGACGCGCTGCACGCCGAGCTGGTCCGCTCGCTGGAGCAGCTGCACCACCTGAACCTGCAGCGCTGCGACCGCACGACGATGTACTACGGCCTGGAGGCCCGCGAGCCGTTCCTGGACTCCGCGCTGATCCGCACGGCGCTGGCGCTGCCACCGGAGTGGAAGCAGCGCCCGGACGGGCGCCCGGAGAAGGCGATCCTGCGCGAGGCGTTCGACGGCTGGCTGCCCGATGAGCTGCTCTGGCGCGGCAAGGAGCAGTTCGGCGACGGGTCCGGCGCCGGGACAGTGCTGGCCGCGCTGGCCGAGGAGAAGGCCGCCGAGGCGGACACCCGCGACGTGCCGCGGAGCCCGGAGCACAGCTGGGCGCTGCGCAGCGACGAGGAGATCCTCTACTACTCGATCTGGCAGCGGCACTTCGCGGGCATCCGCCCGGACGAGGTGCTCGGAGCGTTCGCGACGGCCTGAGGCCGCTCGGCGCGGTTCAGCCCGCGTCCGGGCGGGTGGCCCTGGCGGCGTCCGCCATCCGCTTGAGCCCCGGCACGCCGTCGGCGTTCCCCCAGCCGTCGGGCTCCCAGACACCGGACATCTTCAGCGCGCGCCCGCAGTGCACGTAGGTGTCGTCGACGTCGACGACGAGTGCGAGCGGCGGCGGGTCGTCCCACAGCCCGAGGACGTCCGGGTCGGTGACGATACGGGCCGTGCCGTGCACCCGGAGCACGTGCAGCACCGTCGGCACGCAGAACGCCAGCCCGACCGCCGGGTTCTCCAGCACGTTGCGCAGCGTGTCCACCCGGCGGTTGCCGGGACGCTCGGCGAGAGCCAGCCGCCGGCCGTCGTCGAGTACCCGCACGGAACCCGGCTCCCCGCCGCGCGGTGTCACGGTGACGGCACCGTCCGGCCCCGACGTGCCGACGAACACCAGCGGTGAGGCCGCGACGAACGCGGCCGCGACGTCGTCGACCCGGGGCGCCTCCTTCAGCCACACGGCCGGGTGGCTGTCCCCGACGATCTCGCGCAGCTCGGCCTGCGTGCGCACGACGTGATCGGTCCGGACGTCCATCCACCCCTCCGACTGCGTCAGGTAACCCTAACCTAGCAATCGGGAGCGGAGATCCGCCGGGATCGTCCGGTTTCTCACAGGTCCCCGCTACAGGTCGCCACCCTCGTCGAGCAGCCGGTCGACCTCGCGCCGGATCAGGCCGAGCCGGGCCTCGCGGACCAGCGGGATGTCCCGACGACGGCGGCGGACCTGGTTGATGTCGATGTCCACGTTCAGCACGTGCTCGTCGTGCTCGACGCACTCGGCGACGACGTCGCCCCACGGGTCGACGACGTGGCTGCCGCCCCAGAACCGCAGCTTGCCCTCCTCGCCGACGCGGTTCACGAACACGACGTAGAGCTGGTACATCCGGCCGAAGAACTGGGTGATCCCGCGCCAGTAGTCGCGGCTGTCGTAGCGCTCCGGGAACATGCTCTGGGCGCTCGCGGCCGGCACCAGCATGACCATCGCGCCGTCCTGGGTGGCCAGGAACGCGAGCTGCGGCTGCCACGCGTCGTTGCAGATCAGGGTGGCGGCGCGGTGGCGTCCCTCGAGCACCGGAAACGCCCGCGACGTCTGCCCCGGCAGGAAGTGCTTGCGCTCCTCGAAGATCGAGTAGTTCGGCAGGTACAGCTTGCGGTGGACGTGCACCAGCCTGCCGTTCTCGAAGTAGGCGGCGCTGTTGTAGGTGTGCAGCCCGTGCGCCTGGGCCTCCGGGAACGCGAGCAGCACACCCTTGTCGGTCTTGTCGGCGAGCCGGTGCAGGCGCTCGTCGTCGAGGGTCATCGACACGTCGTCGTCGACCTCGCCGACGCCGAAACCGGACAGGAACAGCTCCGGGAAGACGACGATGTCCGACCCGTCGGCGGCGGCGTCCGAGATCACCTTCTCGGCGCGGTCGGCATTGGCGTCGACGTCGCCGAGTCGGGAGTCGAGCTGGGCGAGGGTGATCCGCATCGGGTCATTGTGGGGTGCGCCCGACCGGCCCGTCACCAGGGGTCACCGGCGCAGGCGACGCTCAGTTCCCGGTGCGACGCGAGGACGCGGCGTAGGGCTCGACGGCGGCCGGTGTGCTGCTCGGAGCGGACGCGCCCGCCGTCTCGCCGTCGGTCTGTTCGCCCGCGCTGCCCGGCGCGGGGGCGCCGGAGATGGACGCGCACGCGTCGGCGACGGACTGCGGTGCCGCGGACGCGGCGGGCGGCGGGTTCGGTCCGGAGGACGGTGTCGCGGACGGCGAGGCCGACGTGCTCGGCGCGGGCGCCGCACCGTCCGCCGGGAGCGGAGGCGGCGGCGCGATCGCCTTCTGCACGACCTCCTGCATGTACGGCACGTCCGGGTCGGCCGTGTCGAAGGTGCCGTTCGGCCCGTCCGGGTCCGGCAGGGTCGGATCGAACGCGACGCTCTCCAGCTTGAAGCCTTCGTCGGCCAGCACGGCCAGCGCCGGCAGGACCTGCTGCGGCATGTCCGTGTAGACGGTGTCCTTCGTCGCCGCGGCGATCTGCTGGAACCGGGCGAGGATGTCGAACGAGCTCTTCTCGTTGATCACGGCCTGGATGAGGCAGCGCTGCCGGCCCATGCGCTGGTAGTCCGTGCCGTCACGACGCGAGCGCGCGAACCACAGCGCGTCCTCGCCGTTGAGGGTCTGCACGCCGGGTTGGATGTAGCGGTCCGGCTTGACGTGCCTGCCGAACGCGGTGACGCCGCCGACCGGGATCGGCTCGGACCCGACGTTGACCGTCACGCCGCCGACCGCGTCGATCATCGACGAGAACCCGGCCATGTTGACCTCGAGGTAGTAGTCGATCGGCAGACCGGTCATGTACGAGATCGTCGACTGGAGCAGGTTCACGCCCTTGAAGGGCGTCGGGCCCGCGGGAGCCTCCTGCGGGTTCGTCTCGCCGTAGGCGTAGACGGCGTTGAGCAGGTAGTCGCCGGACAGCGGCTGCGACGGGTCGTGGAAGCCGTCCGGGAACTTCTCCGCCATCGGAGAGCCGGGCGGGAACTGGGCGCGCTGGATGTTGCGGGGGAGGCTGAACAGGGTCGTCCGGCCGGTCTGGGTGTCGATGCTGGCCAGCATCATCGAGTCGGTGCGCGTACCGGTCCGGTCCGGTCCGGCGTCGCTGCCGAGCAGGAGCACGTTCAGCCGCGGCTTGCCGAGCGCTTCGGCGGCGTCCGTCCCGCCGCCCTTGAACAACGACTCGAGCAGCCCGCGCTGGGAGTTCAGGAGATCGACGCCGTACCCGAACGGCACGGCGATGACCAGGCACAGCACGGCCGCCATACCGGTGCCGAACACCTTCTTGCCCAGCACCATGTCCCGTGGTCGGGCGAGCGCGTACGTCCGCGCGATGACCGCGATCCAGGCGACGCCCGCGACGATCAGCGCGATCGCGATGACGGTCAGCGCCGTCGGCGACAGCAGGTTCGTGAGCAGCGTCGACCGGCGCAGGACCAGCACCAGCACCGCGATCGTCACGACGATCAGCGCGAGCGTCCCGAGGATCAGCCCACCGGTGCGGCGCCGCTTCATGGCCAGGTGGCCGGTGCCGGGGAGTGCGGTGGAGGCCGCGGTGAGTCCGATCGCGGCACGCAGGGTGCGACGAGCGGTGTCCGGTGTCCGGCGCTTCTCGGCGTTCTTCGACTTCTGCGCGGCAGCCTTCGACGGGGCGGCCGTCGCGCCCGCGCGGGCCGCGTCCCCGGGTCGTGGTGAGCGCGGAGGGCGCTGCGGCGGCCGGGTGGCGCGCGTGGGCGACTCGGCGCCCGCCGCGGCAGCGCTGCCCGCCGCGGCCGTCCCCGTGCGCGCGGTGGAACGCGACCTGCTCCGCGCGCTTCCGGGCTCGCCCCCGCGGTCGCCCTGCGACGTGCCGGGACGACGGGTGGTGCGGACGGTCGTCGACTCGATCGGCCGGACGGTGGCGCGCGTCGGTGACGCTGCCTCCCGGCCACGCGGCACGATCGGGATCTCGCCGCTCAGCCGGGCGGCGCGGTCGCGCTCGGGTGAGTCGGCCTCGCTGTCCTCGGCCTGACGGCGCCGGTGCACGGCGGCGGTGTCCGGGCGTCGGCTCGGTGGTCCGCCCGCGTCGGCCGTCGCCCGGCCCGCCCCTGTCCGATCCGCCCCTGTCCGATCCGCCCCTGCGCGGACCGGCTCGCGCCGGCGCGGCGGGCCGTCGGTGCCGCGGGACGGGGTGCCCGGTGCGGCATGCTCCGAGGTGCCGGGGGGAGGACCGCCCGGCGCCGGACCACCGCCGCCCGGCGGTCCACCACCGTTGGCCGGGCCTCCGCCACCTGCCGGGCCGCGGCCGCTGTTCGGGCCGCCGGTCGCCGGGCCGGCGCTCCGCCCCGGCCCGCCCTGTCTCGGACCGCCGTCCGCGGGGCCGCGCCGGCCGGGAGCGCCCGGTGCCGGGCCGTCGCCGCCGGGAGCAGGAGCGTGCGGGGGAGCGCCCCGCGCCGGAGCGGCGGGCGGGGGAGCCGCCTGCGGGCCACCCGACGGTGCCGGGCCGTCGCCGCGAGAAGGAGCGTGCGGGGGAGCACCCTGGGCGGACGGTGTCGGGCCGCCCGGTGCCGCAGCACCCGGAGGCGGGCCGGACGGCGCTGGGCCACCGGAGCCGGGACCACCCGGGCCGGGACCGCTGGGGCCCGGGCCGCCGGGACCGCGGCCGGCGGGTGTGCCGCCGTTCGGAGTCCCACTGGACGGCGCCGGACCGGAACCGGGACGCGACGGCCCACCGCCGGGTGGACGCCGGTCGGCACCCGGTGCCGGGTCGGCGGACGACGGGCCACCGGGCGGGGGCATGGGCGGACCGGGAGGCGGTGTCGGCGGACCGGGGTGCGACGCCGGCGGACCCGGAGGCGGCGTCGGAGGGCCGGGAGGTGGTGCGGGTGGGCCCTGGCGACCGGGGGGCGGTCCCCCCGCCGGCGGACCCTGCGGTCCGGGACCACCCGGTCCGGCACCGCCGGGAACGGGACCGTCCTGGTCGGCCGGGGGACGCTCCGTCGTCGAACCTCGGCGTACGGAACGGATGTCGGTCGGCCTGCTGTCGCTGTGCCGGGTGCCGGAGCGTGTCCACCCGGTCGCCGGGCGGTCGGAGCGGGCCGCCTCCTCGGCGGCCAGCCGCTCCCGACGGCGCGGCCAGTGCCCGGCGTCGGCCTGCTGATCGGACGGGTTGCCCGGGGTGTCGGCACGCGACGGCGGACGACCGGGTGTGCCGTCCGGGCGCGGAGGGGTGCGACGCGGGTCGTCGCGCGCCCCCGAGCCGGGCCGCGCGCCATGTCTGCCGGTCGGGGCGGGCTGGTCGTCCTCCTCGTCGCCGCCGGAGCGGGGCGACCGGTCGTCCGGCCGGTCGGGCGGGCGCGCCGACCGTCGGCCGTGCCCGCGAGGGCGGTTCTCGTCCACGAGGGCACCCCCTTCTGCGGTCGGCGGGACGGGGCCGGAACCCGTCGTATCGGTCGTTCGGCCTCACCGTCGTTCGGCACGCGGCCGCGCTGCCGCCCTTCGGTTCCGGCCGAGCGTACTTGCTGTGATCACGATCTCCGTGGGGCCCCACCCACCCATGTGGGTCACCCGTGGTCACAGTGTCCGCGCTCCCGCGCGCCGTCGCCTACTGGAACGAGACGAACACGGGCGGTGCCGGTCGGACGGCGTAGGTCTGGGCCGGGGTGAACATCGGGGTGTCCTCGTCGTAGAAGTTCTTCCAGCCCCACCAGAGGCCCTTCGGTGCCGGGGCGGAGTGCAGCGTGTTCCAGGTGCCCATCTTGGTGCCGGGGTCGCCGAAGCCGTCCGCGTGCAGGACCGTCGCCAGCTCCCGGTGCGAGGTGACCACCTCCGCCCGGTCCGGGATCATCGCGACGCGGAACTGGTGCAGCAGGAACACCTTCTGCGGCAGGTTCTTCCGTCTGGTCAGGTCGGCCAGCCACGCGGACGTGCGGTTGATCTCGGCCGCACCGACCGAGCCGATCTGGGCGCGGTGCCGCTGCCCGGGTGCCAACCGCCACTCCGGGTCGAGGGCCAGCCCGACGTTCGGCCGGGACAGCAGCGGCTCGTACCGGCGGGCCTGGGACAGGAAGTCCGCCCGGCCGGGCTGCAGATCGAGGACGACGTAGACACCCGCCTTCTGGGCCGCGTCGACCCAGGGCCGCAGCTGGTCGACCGTCGACTCCGCCGAGTAGTCGCCGTCGGCGCCAGGGGCCGAGTCGGCGACCGTCGCGATCAGCTCGAACGCGGGGACGACGGGCTCCTCGACCAGCGGCTGGTAGGAGGCGGCCAGCTTCGTGACCCGGTCGATCGACTGCGGGATGCCCTGCTCGCCGAGGACGCCGAGACCGGGTGTGTCCGGATGCCCGTAGAGCGCGACCATCCGGCGCCCCGGGAACACCTGCGTCCCACCGCCGATGAGCTGCGGCACGGGGGGTGGCGGAGCGGCCTGGGTCGTGGCCTGCGGCAGTCGGGTCTGTGGGGTCTGTGGGGTCTGTGCGGGCGCCGACGAGCACCCCGCGAGCACGCCGGTGACGAGCAGCGCGCACAGCACGATCATCAGGAGGGAAGAACGACGACGCGGAGCGTGGCCGATGCCGGCCGGGATCGGTATCACCGGTCACCAGATTAGGTGACCCGTTCACGCTCCGCTATGCGACGCGCACGCTTCGAGGCCGACGAATCCGGTCAGCGCGGGAGGACGGGCCCGTCCGGTCCGTCCTCCGGGCCACCGCGCGGCGGGCGCGGCGGGCGGCCGCGCAGGATCCGCTTGAGCCCGGCCGTGTGCCTGCGGCTGACCGGGAGCTCGACACCGCCCGCCCCCTGCCCGAGCCGCACCACGTAGCCCGACCCGGACATCCGGAGCTCGGTGATCAGGTGCAGGGCGACCAGATACGCCCGGTGGATGCGGACGAACCCGGCGTCGCCCCACCGGTCCTCGAGCACCGAGACCGGGATCCGGACGAGGTGGCTGCCCTCGGTCGTGTGCAGCCGGGCGTAGTCGCCCTGCGCCTCCACGAAGCGGATCGACGAGCGAGGGATGATCTTCGTCGTGCCCGCGAGCTCGACCGGGATGACCTCGTCGTCGGTGTGCTCGGGGACCGCCCGCCGGGCGGCCGTCGCACCCGGGGCGGGCGCCGCCGCCACCGTGGGCGCGGTCGTCGGGGCGCTCCGGCCGCCGCGGAGCGCGATCGTGCGGTCCAGCGCGCCGGCCAGCCGCTCGGTGCGCAGCGGCTTCAGCAGGTAGTCGACGGCGCCGACCTCGTACGCGTCGACGGCCCGGTCGTCGTGCGCGGTCACGAACACCACCGGCGGCGGGTCGGCCATCGCGTTCAGCACCCGGGCCAGCTCGAGTCCGTCCAGGCCGGGCATGCGGATGTCCAGGAACACGACGTCGATCCGGACCGGTGCACCGCCGTCGCTGCCGTGCAGGATCCGCAGCGCCTCCGTGGCGTTCGGTGCGGTGAGCACGTTCCCCACCCGAGGGTCCTCCCCGAGCAGGTGCGCGAGCTCCAGGAGGGCGGGCTCCTCGTCGTCGACGGCGAGTGCCGTCATGCCGCCGGACGGCGGCTCGGGGAGCGGTGCCTGCGGCATGCCCGGTGCGGGCTGGGGCACCGGCTGGGTCGTGCGGCCCGGCGCGGAGCGGTCGCCGGCGAGTCCGATCGGGCGGTGATGGTCGCGGTGATGGTCCGGGTCGACCCCGAGCGGGGCGTGTGCGCCGGGGGCGGGCGCGCCCGCCCGGTACCCGGACGGGTATCCGCTCTGGGGGCCGGGCCGGCCGCCGGAAGCGTGCCCACCCCGCGCGTGGCTGTACACGGCTCCTCCTCGCCGCGGGCGTCCCGCCCGCTGACCGGTGACTGCGGGCACACCGTATCGAGCATGCGGCGCGTCACCTGCAGGCGGTCCGGGCTGGGCGGTCCACCGGTCCGGCGTCGTCCGTTCGGGTCAGATCCGCTGCCCACGGTGGCCGACGCGGCGCCGGAGCGGGGAACGGCACCGCCGGGGTCACCCCGTACGGCCCTCCCCGCGGCACCCGGACGGCCCGGCGGGGACCCCGGAACCTCTCGGACGGGATCGCCCCCCACGTTCGGACAGGTCGCGGCCTCGCGCACTGTGGCACTCGGTGCCGAATGGCTAGGGTGCACGTCACCGACCGAGACACGGCGAAGGAGCCCGCGCCCATGGCGAGCACGAAGGACTGGTTCGAGACCGTCGCGGAGGCCCAGCGCCGCGCGAAGAAGCGCCTCCCGCGGTCGGTGTACTACGCGCTCGTGGCCGGCGCCGAACAGGGCATCACGCTCTCCGACAACGTGGCCGCGTTCGACGAGCTCGGCTTCCGTCCGCACATCGCCGACCTGCCGCCGCAGCGCGACCAGAAGACGACGGTGCTCGGCCAGGAGATCGACTTCCCGGTCGTCATCTCCCCGACCGGCGTCCAGGCCGTCGACCCGGAGGGCGAGGTCGCCGTCGCCCGTGCCGCCGCCTCCTCGAACATCCAGAACCCGCTGAACCCCGAGCAGACGGTGTCGACGGCGATGGGTCTGTCGTCGTTCGCGTCGCGTTCGGTCGAGGACGTCTGCGCGGTCAACGACAAGGTCTTCTTCCAGGTCTACTGGGCGGGTTCGCGCGACGACATCCTGGCCCGCGCCATGCGCGCCAAGGAGGCCGGCGCGAAGGCGCTGATCGTCACGCTGGACTGGACGTTCGCCACCCGGCGCGACTGGGGCAGCCCGCCCATCCCGGAGAAGATGGACCTCAAGGCGATGGCGCAGTTCGCACCCGAGGTGATCACCAAGCCGCGCTACCTGTACGACTGGATCAAGACCGGCGCGCTGCCGGACCTGACCACGCCGAACATGGCGGCGCCCGGTCAGGACCCGCCGACGTTCTTCGGCGCGTACGGCGTGTGGTGGACCTCCCCGCTGCCGACCTGGGAGGACATCGCCTGGCTGCGCGAGCAGTGGGGCGGGCCGTTCATGCTCAAGGGGATCGTGCACCCGGACGACGCCCGCCGCGCCGTCGACGCGGGCGCCTCGGCGATCTCGGTGTCCAACCACGGTGGCAACAACCTCGACGGGACGCCGGCCTCGATCCGCGCGCTGCCCGGGATCGTCGACGCCGTCGGCGACCAGATCGAGGTCCTGCAGGACGGCGGCATCCGCCGCGGAGCGGACGTGGCGAAGGCGGTCGCGCTGGGCGCCAAGGCCTGCCTGATCGGCCGCGCCTACCTGTGGGGCATGGCGGCGCAGGGCGAGCGGGGTGTCACGAACGTGCTGTCGATCCTCTACAAGGGAATCGACGAGGCGCTGCTCGGGCTCGGGAAGAACTCGATCCACGAGCTGTCCCGCGACGACCTGATCATCCCGGACACCTTCACCCGGGGCGTCAGCAAGCTCTGAGTCACCTCCGGGTCACACCGGGTACGGCACGCCGGTCAGGTCCTCGGAGAGATCCCACAGGCGGCGTCGCACGGCACGGTCGTGCGATGCCGCCGAGGACCCGACCGGGACCGGCGCGCCCCACATCTCGCCCGGCCCGCCCGGCCCGATGTACATGCCGCCCGGCAGGTCCGGCGCGGTCGCGGCGTGCAGTGTCGGGAGTGCACCGTCCTCACCGGACTGTGCGATCACCTTGTTCAGCACACCCATCACGGCGTCCGCGACGGTCTCGGTGCGGGACTGCAGGTTCGTCGCCGCGTAGCCGGGGTGTGCGGCCATCGACCGCAGCCGGGAGCCGGAGCCGGTGAACCGGTACTCCAGCTCGTAGGCGAACATCAGACAGGCCAGTTTGGACTGTCCGTAGGCGGTCCAGCGCTCGTAGCGCCCGCTGTCGTAGTTGAGGTCGTCCAGCCGGATCCGGCCAAGGCGGTGCAGCCCGCTGGACAGCGTCACCACGCGATCGGTGATCCGGTCCAGCAGCAGGCCGGTCAGCGCGAAGTGCCCGAGGTAGTTCACGCCGAGCTGCATCTCGAACCCGTCGGCCGTGCGCGCCTTTGGGATCCCCATCAGGCCGGCGTTGTTGACCAGCACGTCGACCGGGTGGTCGACGCCCGCGGCGAACTCCCGCACGGACGTCAGGTCGGCGAGGTCGAGACGCCCGACCGTGACCGCGCCGCCGAGTTCGGCGGCGACCCTCCCGCCGGCCTCGACGTCGCGCACGGCCATCAGGACGCGGGCCCCCGCGTCCACCAGGGCTCGGGTGGTGGCCAGGCCGAGCCCGCTGTTCGCGCCGGTCACGACGACCGTGCGGCCCTGCTGGGGCGGGATGTCGTCGGTCGTCCAGGCAGCCATGCCCCGTGTCTACCCGATGTCGGGCCGTCCGGCCCGCGGCGAGCGCGCCACCACCGGGTGTGCTCGTTGCGTCCCGGCGCCGAGCGCCACGTCGTGGCTGCGTCGACCGCCGTAGCGCGCCGATCGATCCGGTGCGGGGATCGGGTGGCGCGTCGTGGCTGCGCCGACCGCCGGAATGTGCCGATCGATCCGGGTCGGAGATCGAGTGGCACGTCGTCGTGCCGACCGCCGGATCGGCGCCGCGTGGTCGCGGCCCGACGCGGAGTGCCGATCGGTCAGCGGTCGGCGGCCTCCAGGGCGTCGTCCGGGACGTCGGGGTCCGGCCCGGGCCCGGACCGTCCGCCGCGTTCGCGCCAGGCCTGGACCGCGCCGTCGAGCAGCAGGAACCCGATCAGCGACGCACCGAGCAGCGGGACGGCGAGGCCGAGCAGCACGGCGACCGCGCCGACCGTCGCGACCGCGTGGAGCGACGGCCGCGCCCTGGCCCCCGGCGGTCCGGCCACCCCGCCGTCGAGCGGGCGGCGGCGCCACCACATCCGGTAGCCCAGCAGCACCAGCGCGATGATCGACATCGCGAACAGCGCCAGCACGATCTGGTTGACCAGGCCGAACAGGAGTCCCATGTGGGCGTCGACGCCCCAGCGGGCCAGCTTCGCGGCGACCGGCCAGTCGTCGAAGCGCAGGACCTCGGCCACCCGCCCGGTCGCCGGATCGACGGCGGCGGAGTCCTGGCGTGTCGGCCAGCTGCGGGTGGTCTGCGCGACCGACCACGCCTCGCCCCGCCCACCGGGCACGAGCTCGACCGGGCCGTCGATCCCGGCTCCCCTGGCGGCGGCGAGCACGCGGTCGGCCTGGGTGCCGATCGTGCCCGTCGGCGCGGCGGCGCCGGCGATCTCACTGCTCACCGTCGGCGTCGACCAGTCCAGTGCGGACCGCAGCGAGGTCACGTTCGCGCCGGCGAACTGCGACCACGTCAGGCCCGTCGCGGACAGGAACAGCATGCCGATCGCGGCCCACGTCCCGATCGCGCCGTGCCAGCTGCGCAGCCGGGCGCGACCGGTACCGGCGTTGCGCGGCAACAGCATCCGCCGGATCCGCTTGTCCGGGCGGGACCGGACCGTCCACAGTGCGAGACCGGACAGCGCCAGTACCCACATCCAGGACGCCGCCATCTCGCTGTACACGCGCCCGACGTCGCCGAGCAGCAGCGTGCGGTGCAGGTCGTCGAACCAGGCGCGCACCGGGAGCCACTCGCCGTAGGTGTCCAGTGTGGTCTGGACCCGCGCCGTCGACGGGTCGACGAACACGGTGCGCGAGTAGTCGTCCGGGAGGCCCGCGTCGAACGACACCCGGGTCGTGGCGCCGGGCTCCGGCGCGGGCCGGATGTCGGTGACGGAGAGGCCGGGCTGGGTCGCGGTCGCGGCGGCGACCTGGGCGCTCAGCGGCGCCGCGGGGCCGGACGTCTGCGCGGTCAGGGCGTCCGCGTGCACGAACCGCTCGATCTGCGGCGTCAGCGTGTACAGCAGGCCGGTCGTGGCGGCGACCAGCAGGAACGGCCCGACGAACAGGCCGACGTAGAAGTGCAGCCGCACGAGCAGCGGCCGCAGGCCTGCCCACCGGTCGGCTCCCGGGGAGCGGCGGGCCGGGGCGGGCGGCGTCGGCTCCGTCGTCACCACCCGGCCACCATCCCGACGAACATCACGACCATGCCGAGGCTCATCACGGCGTGGCACACCGCGTCGGACCGCTCGCCGAGCGCGGACGGGACCGGGCGGGGCGCCGGCGCGGCGGCCGGTTCGGACTCCCCTCCGCCGACCAGAGCAGGGGTGCGAACCGGCGCGACGACCGGCTCCCTCCGCAGCGCCCGCAGCGCCCAGTACCCACAGGCGACGAGCAGCGCGACGGACACGGCCAGCGTCACGGCGACGGCCCAGCCCGCCTGGCCGCCCATCGCCATCGCATCGCCTGCCGACCCACCGCCGTGGCCGGCGTGACCCGCGTGCCCGCCCTCGCCGTCGGATCCGCTGACCGGCATGGCCATCACCAGCGGCATCGAGACCAGCATCCAGACCATCGCGGCGGCCATCAGCGCGTGCGCCGCGCCCCCGACACACGCGTGGGCCGTGCCCCGCCATCCCCGCACCGCGCGCGTCGCGAAGTAGGCGGTGAACAGCGAGAACAGCACGACCTGGAGGACCAGCCCGGTCGTCGAGAACCAGCTCCAGGTCATCACGACCATGGACACGCTCATCACGACGTGCGCCAGCTCGGCCGTCCGGCGCTCCGGCGGGAGCGGACCGGCGACCGTCGCCGAACAGCGCAGCAGGGCGTAAGCACCGGTCACCACGAAAGCGACGGTCAGCATCCACGCCAGTGGCGCTGAAGCGATCACGGTCGGCTCCTCTCGTCACGCGTCGGAACACTGGTCGTCGTGGGACGCCCCCGGGTTCCCTCGAATGTCCGACGGTGTCGACTCCGTCCGGCGGCAGATCTCGTCGCCGGACGCGGCGCAGGACCGGGTCAGGCGCGTCCGCGCAGGTCGCGGTCGCTCTTCTCCCCGGAGTCGGCATCGAGGGCGCGGACGAGATCCTCGCGCGCCCTGGCGATCCGGGAGCGGATCGTGCCGACCGGGCAGTCGCAGACGTCGGCCGCCTCCGCGTAGCCGAGCCCGATCATCTGGGTCAGCACGAACGCCTCGCGCCGGTCCGGGTCGAGCTCGTCGACCAGGGACTGCAGCAGCACCGCCTCGTGGGCCGCGGAGCGGGGAGGCGCGGTGCGGTCGGCGACCCTCTCCCAGTCGTCGACGTCGCTGGTGCGCGGCCGCCGCACGGCGGTGCGGACGGCGTCCACCGACACGCGTCGCGCGACCGCCAGCAGCCAGGTCCTGGCCGTCGACCTGCCCTCGAACGACGGGAGCGTACGCAGGGCCCGCAGGTACGTCTCCTGGGTGAGGTCCTCGGCGTCCGACGGGCCGGACAGGTGCACCAGGAACCGGTACACGTCGGTCTGCGTCGCCCGGACGAACTCGGCCACCGCGTCCGCGTCGCCGCGACCGGCCGCGAGTGCCCACGCGGTGATCGCTGCGTCGTCCGGTCGCCGGGGCATGACGGACACGGTATCCGCACGGCGCGTCCGTTCCGATGGCCGGTGTAGTTCGTCCCACGGTGCGGGAACCGACGTCGGGAACTCCTCCGGCGGTCCGGACGACTTCCTGAACATGCGCTGTGATCGATGTCGCGAGCTGGTCTCGGCCCGCCTCGACGGGGAGGACCCGCCCGACGGACGTGCGGTGGACGCGCATCTGGCCGAGTGCTCCGGCTGCCGGGTCTGGGCCGATCGCGCGGCGGCCGTCACCCGCCTCGTGCGCACCGGACCCGCAGAACCGGGTCCGGACCTGGTCGGCGCGGTCGTCACGGCGTCGGCCACGCTGGGACCCGTGGTGCGACGACGGCGTGCCGGCACCGCGGTCCGCTCCGGTCTCGCGCTCGTCGGGGTCGGTCAGCTCGTGCTGGCCACGATCGCCGTCGCCGGCGCCGCCGCGTCCGGCCACGACGGCATGCACGTCGACGGAGGGAGCGTCGCGCACGCCCTGCACGAGACGTCGGCCTGGAACCTGGCGATCGGCATCGGCTTCCTCGCCGTCGCCTGGCTCGGCGGCCGCCTGGTGGCCGGGCTGCTGCCGGTGACCGGCGCGTTCGTCGGGGTGCTGGCCGTGCTCAGCGCCGTGGACCTGGTCGCGGGCCGGGTGGAGCCGGACCGTCTGGCCACGCACGTGCTCGTCCTGGCGGGGTTCGTGCTGCTCCTGCTCCACCGCCGCGTGCTCGGTGACGACGGCGGCCGCTCGCTCCTCCGGGACCGCCGCGACCGTCGTCCCCGTCTCGCGGTCGACGCCCCGGACGCGCCCCTGCCCTGGACCGACCCGTCCGCCGGCCCCGGTGCGGTGGCGGGGAACGAGCGCCGCGCCGCCTGACCGTGTCGGACGGGCGCAGCTCCCGAGCCTCCGAGTCGGGCGGGAGGAGTTCACGCGCGACTGGCGGGGTGCTGCTCCAGCGCATGATCGGCGGGAGTGGCGTCAGCGCGCCAGTGGTGGCGCGTTCTGACCAGTTGCACTGATCATGGCGCGATTCCGCCCGGGGTTGGACGAGAGCGGCTCTGGCAGTCCCGGATCGGACGGGAGCAGCGTTCGTGGCGGAGTCGATCAGGTCGAGCGGCCCTCCATGTCGAACGAGGGTGCCGTTCGGGCAACGACATTGCTCGATGGTGCCGTTCGTTCGGAACGGGGTCGGCCGGAGCGGGGTGGGCCGGAGCGGGGTGGGCCGGAGCGGGCGAGCTCCGGCGTGGCCGGTCAGCCCGCGGAGAGGAGCTCCTCCAGGACCGCCAGGCCGTCGCGGACCTCGGTGAAGCTGGTGGACAGCGGCGCCGGGCCGATGCGGATGCCGTCGGGCTCGCGGAAGTCCGGGATCACGCCGCGCTCCTGCATCCCGGTGACCAGCTCCCGGGCGCCCGGCACGCGCAGGGTGACGTGTCCGCCGCGATGGGCGACGTCGCGCGGCGAGCCGATCGTCACCCCGAACGGCGCCAGGCGCGCGTCGACCAGGGCGATCACGTACTCCGTCAGCTTCTCCGACTTCGCCCGCACCGCGTCAACGCCGGCCTCGGCGAGCATCTCCAGCGACACGGTCAGCGGCAGCAGGCCCAGCACCGGCGGGGTGCCGGAGAGCAGCCGTCGCACACCGGGTTCGGGGTCGTAGCCGGGCGCCATCGCGAACGGGTCGCGCCGCCCGGTCCAGCCCTGCACCGGCTGGTTCAACGACGGCAGCAGGTCCCGTCGCGCGTACGCGAACGCGGGCGCTCCCGGCCCGCCGTTCAGGTACTTGTAGCTGCAGCCCGCAGCCAGGTCGGCGCCCCACCCGTCGAGCTCCAGCGGCACCGAGCCGACCGAATGGCTGAGGTCCCACAGCACCAGGGCCCCGGCGTCGTGCGCGATCCCGGTGATCTGTTCCATGTCCGCCCGCCACCCGGACCAGTACGCGACGTGGGACAGCGACACCAGCGCCGTCGACGGTCCGACCACGTCCGCGATCTGCGACGGCGTGACCCCCGCAGCCGGATCGGTGGTGATCGGACGCAACGTCAGGCCCCGCTCGGCGGCGATCCCCCCGAGCAGGTAGCGGTCGGTCGGGAAGTCCCGCGTGTCGACGACGATCTCGGTCCGCCCCGGACGAGCTGCGACGGCGGCCCTGGCCAGCTTGTAGAGCAGCACCGTCGTCGAGTCGGCCAGCACGACCTGACCCGGCCCCGCGCCGAGCGCCAGCGCGCCGAGCCGGTCGCCGAGCGTCGTCGGCGTCTCCCACCAGCCCTCGTCCCAGCCGCGGATCAGACGCGCGCCCCACTCGTCGCGGACGAACGCCGCGATCCGCTCGGCCGTCGCCGCCGGGGGACGGCCGAGCGAGTTCCCGTCCAGGTACGCGACGACGCCGGGGGCCGGGGAAAAGCGGTCCCGGAACGGGGCGAGCGGGTCGGCGGCGTCGTGCCCCGACGGATCGAGATCCATGAGTGCCAGTATCTCGGGCATGGACTTCCAGCTCCCGGAGACCGCCCAGGCCGTGCAGAAGGGCGTGCGCGAGCTGTGCGCCGACTTCGGCACCGACTACTGGTCGCGCTGCGACGCCGAGGGACGCTGGCCCGAGGAGCTGTGGGAGGCGCTCGGTGCGGGCGGCTGGCTCGGGCTGGCGATCGCCGAGCAGTACGGCGGCGCGGGGGCAGGGCTGCTGGAGCTCGCCGTCGCGCTGGAGGAGATGTCCGCCGCAGGGGCCGGCACGGCGGGCGCGTTCCTCTACCTGCTCACGCCCGGGTTCGGCGGCGTCACGCTGAGCCGGCACGGCACACCGGAGCAGCGCGAGGAGCTCCTGCCCGGGATCGCGGCCGGCACCACCCAGACCTGCTTCGCGCTGACCGAGCCGGACGCGGGCTCCAACGCGCTCGCGCTGGCCACCCACGCCCGCCGCGACGGCGACGACCTGCTGCTGCGCGGGCAGAAGGTGTGGATCTCCGGCGTGCAGCGGGCGGACTGGATGCTCGCCGTCTGCCGCACCACCCCGGCGGCCGAGGCGTCCGGGCGCACGCACGGCTTCTCCGTCCTGCTCGTCGACGTGAAGGAGGCGGAGAAGGCCGGGACACTGCGCTACACGCCGATCACGAAGGCGGGCAACCGGATCGTGCAGTCCAACCAGGTCTGGTTCGACGACGTGCGGGTCCCGTCGCACCGCGTGCTCGGCGAGGTCGACCACGGGTTCGTCGTGCTGTGGGACATCCTCAACCCGGAGCGGATCCTGGCCGCCTCCGGCGGCGTCGGGACGGCGGAGCTGGCGCTGCGCCTGGCCGTCGGCTACGCCCGCGAGCGCGAGGTGTTCGGCCGCCCGATCGGCTCCAACCAGGGCCTCGCGTTCCCGCTGGCCAGGGTGAAGGCGCAGGCCGAGCTCGGCAGGCTGATGACGCACAAGGCGGCGTGGCTGTACGACCGCGGCGAGCCCTGCGGCGACGAGGCGAACATCGCGAAGCTCACCGCGGCGAACGCGGCGTGGGAGGCGGCCGACCGCGCCTACCAGACCTACGGCGGCATGGCGTTCTCCGAGGAGTACCCGATCGCCCGGCTGCACCGCGACGCCCGGATCGCCAAGAACATCCCGGTCGCCGAGGAGCTCGTCCTGGCGCACATCGCGACCCAGGGACTGGGCCTACCGCGCAGCTACTGACGGTCGCGGCGCCGGGCGGGGAGTGGCCGCCCGGTTGCGCGCGGCCAGCAGCCGGACGACCGGCGTCGGCAGCTCCGGTGCCAGGTCGACGACGCACGTGCGGGCCAGGACGTCGAGCGTCGCCGGGCAGGCGTCCGGGCCGTGGTCGACGTCGCGCACCGCGTCCCGGTACGGGTCGGCGCGCGGGTGCAGCGGGTTGCGTGTACGGATCGAGCGCCAGTTCGTGTAGACGTGCCTGCCGGTGTCCGCCAGGCGGTGCACGCCGCGCCGGTCGGCGAACGCGATCGCGTCGGCGTCGCCGTCCGGCCCGTCGAACGTGACGGCGAGCCCGGCCGCGGACACCGGGTCGTGGTGCGGCACCGGGCGCGGCGCCCCCGGCCAGGACGGCAGTGTCTCCAGCATGATCCGGCGGTGCCGCCTGCGGCGCAGCAGCTGCGCGTCGAGGGTGGCCAGCTGCGGACGCAGCACGGCGGCCGAGAGCTCCGGCATCCGCAGGTTCACGCCGACGATCAGGTCGGCGTCGTCGGTCGCGAAGCCGGGGCGGGTGTAGCTGCCGACGTCGTGGTACATCGCCGCCCGGTGGAACAGCCTGTCGTCGTCGGTGAGCAGCGCGCCGCCCTCGCCGCTGCGGATGTTCTTGTACTGGTTGAAGCTGAAGCACCCGGCATGGCCGATCGACCCGACCCGCCTGCCCTTGTAGCGCAGCCCGATCGCCTGGCAGGCGTCCTCGATCACGGTCAGGCCGTTCGCCGCCGCCGCGGTCATGATCGGGTCCATGTCGCAGACCAGGTTCTGCATGTGGACCGGGATCACCGCGCGGCTCTGCGGAGTGATCTTGCGGGCGAGGTCGACCGGGTCCATCGTCAGCGACGCGTCGACGTCGACGAGCACCGGGACGGCACCGACGGCGAGCGGCGCCGCGGCCGTCGACACCCAGGTGTAGGCCGGGACGAGGACCTCGTCGCCGGGCCCGACACCGGCCCCGACGAGCGCCGCCACCAGCGCGCTGGTGCCGCTGTTCACAGCCAGTGCGTGCCGGACACCGATCACGTCCTGTAGCTCCCGCTCCAGACGTGCGACCTCGGACACACCACCGGCGGAGTATCGGCCCAGCTCGCCGCGGCCGAGAACACGCACCGTGGCGGCCATACCCCTCGCGGTCGTGGCTGCGGCCACCAGTCCCATACTCGGAACGCCTCCTGGGGCGGCGCCCGCGGGGGGAGCCGACCACTCGTACGGTGAATCGGACACAACCGACATTACTGTCCGGCATCCGGTCGTGATCCACTGCCCCTTTCGGGGAGGGGGTCACGACCGATACGGCGGAAGGACATGCACGCCATGCTGATCGATGCGCGTCGGGCGCTGCCCGGATCGGTGTTCGAGACCGAGGTCTGTGTGATCGGGAGTGGGCCGGCGGGCGCCACCGTGGCGGCCGAGCTGGCCGACCGCGGCATCGGGGTGATCGTGCTCGAGGGCGGCGGCGACGGCAGCGACCGCACGGCCACCGACACCTATCGTGGGGTCGCGGGCGCCGGTGCGCACGACCCGCTGGAGGCCGTGCGGCAGAAGCGGTTGGGCGGGAGCAGCGGCGTGTGGGGAGGCCGCTGTGCTCCGCTCGACGATCTCGACCTCGACGAGCGCGACTGGGTCCCCGAGTCCGGCTGGCCGATCGGGCACGACGAGCTGCGGGCCTTCTACGGCCGCGCCGTGCGCCACCTCGACGCCGGCGGGCCGGACTGGTCGGCCTCGACGTCCGGGATGCCGGGTGTGCCCCACGGCGCCCGCCCGAGCGACGCGCTGCGCTGGGACGACCTGTGGCGGTGGAGCCCGCCCACCAAGTTCGGCCCGCGGGTGGAGTCGCTGGCCACCACCGGCCGGCTGCGGCTGTTCCTGCACGCGACGGTCGCCCGCCTGGACAGGGACCCGGACGGATCCGGGGCCGGCTCCGGCGTCAGCGAAGCCGTCGTCGTGCCGCGCCGCGGTCTGGAGATCCGGGTCCGGGCGCGCGAGTTCGTGCTCGCGGCCGGCGGGCTGGAGTCGGCGCGGATCCTGCTCGCCTCGGACGGCTACGGCGGCAGCGGGCTCGGCCCCGGCATCGGCAACGAGCACGACCAGGTGGGCCGCCACTACATGACGCACCCGGTCGGCGAGGTCGGGCGGCTACGGCTGACCGAGGCCGGGCGGGCGTTCGGGCTCGGCTACCGCGTGACATCCGACGGCGTCTACGCCCGTCGCATGCTCGCGCTGTCCCCGCAGGTCCAGCAGGCGCAGCGGCTGCGCAACCTCAAGGCGGCGCTGTGGTTCGCCGACCCGAAGGACGCGGGGCACCACGACGCGCTGCTGTCCACGTTCGCGTTGACGTACTGGGGGATGGGCCGGGTCCGCGGCGGGTTCAAGACGTCCGGCACGCACGCCCAGTACACCGGGACGACCGACATCGGGCAGCACGTGCGCAACGTCGTCGCCGACCCGCTGCGGGTGGCCCGCTTCACCGCGGGCTGGGCGCGGCCGCGCCTCACCGGCGCGCGGCACCTGCCGTCGTTCATGCCGCTGGACTCGGGCCACTGCCGGCTGCGCTTCGACGCCGAGCAGACCCCGGACCCGGAGAACCGCGTCACGCTGGACCGCGACCGGGACGCGCTGGGCCAGCGCAGGCTCCGGGTGGACTACTCCGTCTCGGACACCGACCGGCAGAGCATCGCCACGTCGCTGACCCTGATCGGCAAGGAGCTCGAGCGCGCCGGTCTGGCCACCGTCGATCTCGACGACGTGGCGCGCGTCGCGGACCTGCCGATGACCGACGGCACCCATCAGATGGGGCTGCTGCGGATGTCGGCGAGCCCGCGGACCGGGGTCGTGGACACCGACTGCCGGGTCCACGGGACACCGAACGTGCACGTCGTGTCCAGCGCCGTGTTCCCCACGGCGGGCGCGGTCGGGCCGACGCTGGTGCTGGTCGCGCTGGCCTGCCGGACGGCGGACGCGATCAGCTGAGCCGGTCAGCCACCGTCCACGCCGCTGTCCACGCCGCTGTCCGCGGGCGCCGGGTTGTTGCGGCCGACGGCGCGACCGATGAAGAAGCCGACCAGCAACCCGACGATCGCCCCGACCACGAAGATCCCGAACAGGAACCACAGGATCGCCTTGCCCGCGCGTTTGAGGGCGTCGCCGACGCCGCCCTGCGCCAGCGCGTCCGCCAGCGCGGGGTGGGTGTCCGCCCAGTGCGCGAGCATCGGGGCGTGACCGGCGACGAGCGTCAACATCATGCGCGGGACCCTCGCATGATCGCGGTGTCCCTGCTGGGTGGGCCCGACGGTCCGATTCGGACTCTCCGGGCGAAACGAGCCGTCATCCGCCGAGCTCGGTGACCGGGACGCCCGTCTCCACCGCCCGGTCCAGTGCCGCCCACAGTGGACCGAGCGGCAACGGGCGCAGCCGTGTGCGGGTGATCACCGCCGACGCCGGGGTTGGCACGAACGGGTGAGCCCCGGACAGCGCGCCGATCTCGGCCCGCGCCCGCTCGGTCCACCGGGCCAGCTGTTCCGTGCTGCGCGACGGGAGCACGAGCAGGAACTCCTCGCGCCCGACCCGCACGACGCGGTCGGCGCCGACGACGTAGCCGCGCAGCACG
This sequence comes from Pseudonocardia endophytica, assembly GCF_004339565.1. Taxonomy (GTDB): domain Bacteria; phylum Actinomycetota; class Actinomycetes; order Mycobacteriales; family Pseudonocardiaceae; genus Pseudonocardia; species Pseudonocardia endophytica. Next base: position 2,008,766 of record NZ_SMFZ01000001.1, on the reverse strand, counting down.
CGCGCGACCGCCTCCAGCACCTCCCGCTCGGCGAGGACGCCGTGGCGGGCGCGCACCAGGGACAGCTCGTGCACCCGAAACAGCGCGAGTCCGACCGGCAGGGTGCCGGACGCCGATCCGGCCGTCCACCGGTCCAGGAACGCCCTGGTCGGGAGCCCGCTCTGCGGGTCCCGTTCGGCGCCCGCCACGGCGTCGTCGAGCTCGCTCAGCGCCCGGTCGGCCCGCCGTCGCTGGGAGGCGAGCCGGTCCAGCACGACCGCCATCGCCGCCTCCTGCCGCCGGTCGGCGCCGGAGTCCGGTTCGTCGGCGTCGAGGGCGCGGTCGATCGCGGTGTCACCGGGCAGCCGGGTGCCCAGCGCGGCCCGCAGCCGTCGCAACTCGGCGACGGCGGCCGTCCGGCGGAACGACCAGCGGGCGGTGAACGTGCGCCCGCGTTCCAGCGAGCGGGCCGACCCGTCGACCCGTTCCAGGTCGTGTGCGACGACCGTGGCGCCGGACCGCCGCCCCAGCACGGTCACGCTCCACTCGCGCACCAGCGGCTCGTCGTCGGCGAGACGGACGTGGACGAGCCCCTCCGGGAACGACGACGGTGCGTCACCGGCGAACGCGGCCACGGTCACCCCGGACATCCGGGCCAGGCGCGCGTAGACGTGCGCGGCCCGGACGAAGTACGGCGGGCGCTGGAACAGCGCGACGACCATCAGCGGCGGGTCGTCCGGCGTCGCCAGCGCCCACTCCTCGATCGCCCGCGAGACCGCTGTCAGCGACGACGAGGTGACCGTCCGCGACGGCGGCTGGTCCGGCGTGCCCGAGTGCGCGACGTCCGACGCAGACAGCACGGCCGGGCCCCCTCAGGTCCGCCTGCCGCCGGAGCCTTCACCTCGTCGGCGGTGTCGACGGACGATACTGCCTACGCTGCGTAGTAATCTACGCGGACGGGTGGCTCTCCTCCTCGTGGGCGGGCACCGGACGTGGGCCGGAGACGCCGCAGTGCCGGTCGCCGCACCCCGTGTCCCGGACCGCGCCGTCCCGGCTCGCCTCGTCCCGGCCCGCCCCGCCCCGCCGATTCCGCGGCGGCCCGAGCAGCGTCGCGGACAGCACCGCACCCGCCAGCAGCAGGACCGCCGCGACGTGCATCGCGATCCGGAACCCGGCGCCGAACGGGACCGGGTCGGTCCAGTCGTCGCCCGAGATCCCGGCGACGGCGGGGATCACGGCCACGGCGAGCAGCCCGGCCGCGCGGGCGACGGCGTTGTTCACCCCGGACGCGACGCCGGCGTGCCGGTCGTCCGCGGCGTCCAGCACGGCGGTGGTCAGCGGCGCCACGGCCGCGGACAACCCCAGCCCGAACACGACGACGGCGGGCAGCACGCCCGTCAGGTACGACGTGCCGGGACCGATCAGCGACAGCAGCCAGACCCCGGCCGCGGCGACCACGAGCCCGACGGTCATCGGGACCCGCGGACCGATCCGCGCGCCGAGCGCCCCCATCCGGGCCGAGAGCAGCAGCATCAGCGCCGTCACCGGCAGCATCGACGTCCCGGCCGCGAGCGGGCTGAACCCGCCCACCACCTGCAGCTGGAGCACGACGAGCACGAACAGCAGCCCCAGCGCCGCGTACATCAGCAGCGTGACCAGGTTCGCCGCCGTGAACCGGGCGGAGGCGAACAGCTCGCCGGGCACGAGCGGGGCGGGGGACCGTCGCTCCACGAACGCGAACGCGACGAGCGCCAGGACGCCCGCCAGGCCGGTGACCAGCACGGCCGGGTCGGCTCCGGACTCGCCCGCGGCGGTCAGTGCCCAGGTGAGCGCGCCGAGGCCGACGACGGCGAGCAGCGTCCCCGGCACGTCGAGGTGCTGGACCGCTGACGTGTCCCGGGACTCCGGTACGTGCCGCAGCGCGACCACCACGATGATCGCCGCGATCGGCAGGTTGATCAGGAACACCGCCCGCCACGACCACTCGACGAGCCAGCCACCGACGAACGGGCCGAGCGCACCGGCGACGCCGCCGAGCCCGGACCACGCGCCGATCGCGGCCGCCCGGTCGCGCCCGTGGAACGACGCCGAGATCAGCGCGAGGCTGCCCGGCGTGAGCAGCGCACCGCCGACGCCCTGCAGCGCCCTGGCCCCGACCAGCACCTCGACCGACGGCGCCAGCCCGCACAGCAGCGACGCCGCGGCGAACCAGACGGCGCCGACCAGGAAGATCCGCCGCCGTCCGAACCGGTCCCCGAGCGAACCGCCGAGCAGGATCAGCCCGGCCAGCGTCAGCGTGTAGCCGTTGACCGTCCACTGCAGACCCGCGAACGACGCGCCGAACTCCTCGCCGATCCGGGACAGCGCGATGTTCACGACCGTGGAGTCGAGCATCGCCATGCCGGAGCCGAGCACACAGGCCAGCAGCACCCAGCGGCCGGCGGCCGTTCCCATCCGCAGGTCGGTGACCGTCACGGGGGAAGGTTAGCCAGCGGCGCTAACGGCTGGGCGTCTCCACGACGACGTTCGTCGACTTGATGACGGCGACGGCGAGCACGCCGGGCTCGAGCCCGAGCTCGGCCACCGCCTCGCTGCTCATCAGCGACACGACCCGGTGCGGCCCGCACTGGAGCTCGACCTGGGCCATCACGGTGTCCGCGATGACGGAGGTGACGAGCCCGACCATGCGGTTGCGTGCCGACGTCGGGGCCATCGGGGCGGTCGCGGCGTGCGTCTGGTCCCGGCTGAACGCGGCGAGCTCGGCGCCGTCGATCACCTTGCGGTTCGACGCGTCCAGCTCGACCGGAAGCGACCCGCTGTCGACGTAGCGCCGCACGGTGTCGTCACTGACGCCGAGGAGGTTCGCCGCCTGGGCGATGCGGAAGTGCGGCACGTCACTGATGCTAGAACGGGTCCGTCCGCGGACCGGTTCCGCCCCCGGCGTTTCCGCGCGGTCGTCACGGGTACGGCCGCGGGGATGCGACTCAACTGGCTCCGTTCCCTGACCGACGACCCCGGTCCGTTCGCGACCGTCGTGCTGGACGCCACCAGCGACGAGCCGAAGGGCCCCGACGAGGTGCGCCTGCGCTGGCGCAACCTGCGTGACGACCTGGAACGCCAGGGCGCCCAGGACCGTGTGCTGCAGGTCCTCGACGACGCCGTGGACGCGGGCGACCCGCCGGACGGCACGGCCGCGCGGGTGCTCGTGGCGGGGTCCGGCGGGCTGCTGCTCGACCGCTTCGTCGAGGTCCCGCCGTCCGGCTCCGGCACCGCGACGTGGTCGGATGTACCCGATCTGACGACCGTCACCGCCGCCGTTCCGGAGGAGATCCGGGCCGTCGCCGTGTTCGTCGACGACACCGGGGGCAAGGTCCGCGGGCCCGGCGACGCCGAGGTCGAGGACGTCACGGGCGACTCGGCGGGGCCGGTGCACAAGGCGAACACGGCCGGGCCCGGCGAGGGCGGCGCGGACGCCCGGGTCGAGGAGACCTGGAAGCGCAACGCGCGCGCCGTCGCCGAGCGGGTCGAGAAGATCACCTCCGGCTCCGCGGCCCAGCAGATCGTCCTGACCGGGACCTCGCCCGCCAGGGCACGGCTGCTCGATGAGCTCTCGCCGCACACGGCCGAGCTGGTGTACGAGGTCGAGCACTCCGGTGGCGACTTCCCGGACGACCTCCCGGCCACGCTGCTCACCGCTGCCGACGCGCTGCGTGAGGCACGGCGTGCGCAGTCGGTCGAGCGGTTCGCCGCCGCGGCCGGCCGTTCCGACGGCGTCGCGGTCACCGGGCTCGCCGACGTGCTCGCCGCCGTCCGCGCCCAGGCGGTGGACACACTCGTGCTGGACCCGGCGGCCGCGCCGGACGACGAGGTCTGGATCGGTGCCCGTGGCGAGCCGTCCGAGCTCGCCGCCGACCGCGACGAGCTCACCGCGCTCGGGACCGATCCGGACGCTCGGGTGGCCGCCGTGCCCGCGGTGATCAGGGCCGTCGCGGCCGCGGACGGCGATCTCGTGCTCACCGGCCCGGACGACGACGTGACGCTCCGCGCCGGCGTCGGTGCCCTGCTGCGGTTCCCGGTCGGCCCGGCGTCCTGATCCGGATCGATCCGGATCGGGCCGCACTCGCGCCTCCTCACCGACGTCGCCGACGTCACCGGACCGCGTGCCGCCGCTCACCCGGCCGGGACCGCGTTCCGGCGGGCCAGCGGCACGACCGTCACCGACGGCAGCGCGCGCAGGCGGGGTCGCCGGGCTGCCGGTCGATACCGGCCATGTCGGTGCGCAGCGGCGCGACGCGGAATCCACACCGGCCGCCGGACGGGGCGGTCATCGCTCCGCCCGGACCGCGCCCGCAGCGGCGCCGGAACTCGGTGCTTCGGGGACGAGCGTGTCCACCGGGCCGGGCACGTCCGGATCGTCGTCCACCCGGGCCGCCAGGTCGAGCCGGTGCGGCCCGGTCCGCGAGTCCGCCCGGCGATCGATCATGCGCCGCAGCGGTATCGGGGATGCGTTCGTCGGACAGCGGCGTTACGGTCGGGTCATCGCGTCCGGTGGGTCCACGCCGGACAGTTGCGTAGAGCCAGCTGCGCCGTGACGAAACATCGCGTGCGCAAGGAGTTCTCGTGCGTATCCATCTCGTGTGTTCCGAGTTCGACGTCCTCGCCGCCCCGGGTCGCCCCGGTTGGTCCGGCCGTGCGCTCCAGGTGCGGGGTCTCGGCGGTGCACTGGCGGCCGGTGGCCACGAGGTCACCGTGACCTGTCATCCGGGGCTGGGCTCCGGGACGCCCGTGACCTTGCTGTCCGGGCTGTCCGGGCCGTCCGGGCCGTCCGTCGAACATGTACCGGACGTTCCGGGCGTGCTGCGCGAGCATCTCGTCCAGTCGTGGCGGGAGAGCCCGCCGGACGTCGTGCACGCGCTCGACGGCCCGGCGGGCGTCGCCACGGCGGACGCGGCCGGCGCCGTCGGCGTCGCGCTCGTGCAGAGCGTCACCGCCGTCACCGCACCGGGCACTGTGGACGGTCACGACGCGACCGCCCAGGACGTGCTGCTGCGCCGCGCGGAGCGGGTCCTCGCCGGCAGCGACGCGCAGCGGGAGAACCTGCTGCGCCGTGGCGCGCCGCGCTCGCGGGTGCGGGTCGTCCCGCCCGGCGTGGACGCCGAACAGTGGTCGTCCGACGGCGACTCGCTGCGACGGGGCGATCGGTCCCGTGTCGTGGTCGTCGGCTCGCTCGAGCCGGGCAGTGGCGCGGAGGACGCCATCGCCGCGCTGCGCCAGTCGCCGGAGACGGAGCTGTTCCTCGCGGGCGGGCCGGAACCGGGTCGCGAGGGCGACCCGGACCTCACCCGGCTGCAGGAACTGGCCGCGCGCTGCGGCGTCGGCCGCCGGGTGCGGTTCCTCGGTGCCGTCGCCCAGGAGAACGTGGTGAAGCTGATGCGGTCCGCGGATGTCGTCGTCTGCCCGTCGCGCGACGGCGGATGCGGAGCGACGGTGCTCGAGGCGATGGCCTGCGGACGCCCGGTGGTCGCAGCGGCGGCCGGTGTCCAGTCCGACGTCGTCGTCGACGGCGTCACCGGCGTCCTGGTGCGCCCGGGACATCCGGCCGAGCTGGGGTCGGCGATTCGCTCCGTGCTCGCCGACCCGACGAGCGTCCAGGCGTTCGGTATCGCGGGCCGCGACCGTGTGCTGGCCCGGTATCCCTGGTCCCGGATCGCGGCGAGTGCACTCGGCGTCTACCTCGAGGCGATGGGCGAGCTGCACCCGGTGGTGCCGGAGCCGATCGTGGTGCCGGCACCCGAGACCGGGGCCCCGCCGGAGGACCGCGACCTGGCGGCCGCGGCCGGCTGAACCGGGCCGAGCCGGCCGGCCCAGGCCGGACCCGGCTGAATCGCGCCCGGACCGCGCCGGACCGCGCCGGACCGCGCCGGACCGCGCCGGACCGCGCCGGACCGCGCCGGACCGCGCCGGACCGCGCCGGAGCGCGCCGGAGCGCGCCGGACCGCGCCGGACCGCGCCGGAGCGCGCCGGACCGCGCCGGACCGCGCCGGAGCGCGCCGGACCGCGGAGGGCGCAAGGCGTGCGGGAGCTCCTCGCCGCGGGTCTCGGCTCGCGCTGGTCGCCGCGTCGGTGCTGGACCGTGCTGGATCGCCCGGGACCGGCGGTGGACGTCCGCGACCCGGTCGACGTGCCGCCGCACCCGCCGTTCGGGATCCCGCGGCCCGCCGCCACCCGCTCGGGCCGGCTGCCGCGGCGCTGCACGGCCACGTCGTCGGTGTCCGTCGTCGCTGGACGGGCCTCCGGTTCCGCGGCGCGGCGTTAGCGTCGTGCTCCGTGACGGACGAGATCGGCGCACCCCGGCAGGCGACCCCTGGCGACGTCGAGGGAATGGTCGACGTCGTCGCGATCGTCGCGCCGGAGGGGTCGCTCGGCGCCCAGCACCCGGTGGACCGCGAGATGCTGCGCGAGCGCTACGGCGCGGGTGTCGCGGCCGAGCACCCCACCGGCGTCTGGGTCGTGGACGTCGGAGGACGGGTCGGCGGGTTCGCGCTGGTGTTCCCGCCCGGCCCGACGGGGGTGCTCGACCTGGCGATGGCGCTCCTGCCGGAGGCACGCGGGCGCGGCGCCGGTCGGGCGCTGCTGGACACGGCGCTGGCGCACGCCCGCGCGAACGACGTGCACAAGGTCGAGCTGGAGGCGTGGGTGGACAACGCCCGCGCGATCGCGCTGTACACCGCGGCGGGCTTCGTCGTGGAGGGCGTGCGACGGGACCACTACCGACGCCGTGACGGATCGCTGCGCTCCACACTGCTGATGGCCGTCCATCTGGCCGATTGAGACGCTCCCCAGCGGGAACACGCCTGCCAGCACGCGATCGAGAGGAGAAACCCGTGGCGGGTGAACTGAACGGACGCAGGGTCGCGATCCTGGCGACCGACGGCGTCGAGCTCGTGGAGATCACGCAGCCGCGTGAGGCCGTCGAGAAGGCCGGCGCGCAGGCCGACCTGGTGTCGCTGTCGACCGGCACGATCCAGTCGATGAACGCCGACATCAACCCGGCGGACAAGGTGACGGTGGACAAGGCCGTCACGGACGTGTCCGCCGACGACTACGACGCGTTGATCCTGCCCGGCGGCACGGTCAACCCGGACACGCTGCGCGGCAACGCGGACGCGGTCGCGTTCGTGAAGGCGTTCGTCCAGGCCGGCAAGCCGGTGGGGGCGATCTGCCACGGCCCGTGGACGCTGGTCGAGGCGGACGTCGTCAAGGGCCGGACGCTGACGTCGGTGCCGAACATCCGCACCGACCTGCGCAACGCCGGCGCGACCGTCGTCGACGAGGAGGTCGTCTGCGACGAGGCGCTGGTGACCAGCCGTACTCCGGACGACCTGGACGCGTTCTGCGCCAAGCTCGTCGAGGAGTTCGCGGAGGGCAGGCACCCGGTGCGCCAGGCGGGCGCGACCGCCTGAGTTCGAGCACGGCGACAGCGGTCGCCAGGTCACTCGAGGTCGTCGTGCACGCCGGGCGGGTCCCCGGCCGGTCGCGGCCCCGCGCCCACGAGTGCGGCGCTGCGCCGTTTCCGCGGGCGTCTGCCGGGTAGTCGACTCGTCGTGGTTCAGGTACAGGTCCACGGGATCGGCATCGACGCCCGGTGGGCGCAGCCGATCGTGCTGCTCCAGGAGATCGACGGCCGGGGACGCATCCTGCCGGTCTGGATGGCCGAGCCGGACGCGGCGGCCGTCGTCGCCGCCCGCAGTGGCGCCGACCCACCCCGCCCGGACACGCACACCCTGATCCGGCAGGTCCTGTACGCGTTCGGCCGGACGCTGACCGGCGTGACGATCACCGAGATGCGCGACGGCGTGTTCCACGCCGAGCTGGTCGTCGACGGCGGGCTGCGGATCGACTCGCGGACCAGCGACGCGATCGCGCTCGCCCTCCGCGCCGGCGTCGACATCGAGGCGACGGAGGCGGTGCTCGATCGCGCGGGTGTACCGCCGGGCTCGGTCGTCACGAGCGACGACCCGGACTCCGGCGGGAGCTCCCCGCTCCCGCAGGGGGAACGACCGGTCGACGAGGCGGACGTCGAGCGGTTCCGCCGCATGCTCGACGACGTGTCGCCGTCGGACTTCGAGCGGGATCCCTGAGCCCGTTTCACCGGCGGCCCGGCGGGTACCTCTGCAATCGAGGGTGGCGGGGTGGAGCCCGGGCCGCACTGTCGCCCCAGGTCCCTGAGGTTGAGCCGTAGCAGCCTCGGGGGCCGTCCGTAAATGTCCGACACCGGCAGCGGCCGTTTCCGTTCGACCGCTGCCGGTGCCCGTTCGACCGGCCGACCATCCACGCGTGCCGCTGACCGACCGGAAGACACCCTCAGCCGCGACTCCCCTCGCCGACGCACACGGCGCACGGCCCTCGCCAGCATGATGACGACGCAGACGGTGGGGAGGGGCCGAGGATGTCGCTGGACGCGAGGAACGTCGCCGACCGGATCGGCACGTGCCCCGACGTGTCGGGGCTGCACTCCGGTCCGCTCGGCACGATCGTGACGCCGACCGAGGCCGGCCCGGTGATCGGGATCCGGATCAACAGCTCGATGATCGTCCTCGGCATCGTCGTCGGACCGGGAGCCGATGCCGCCGACGTCGCCGCGGGCGTGCGGGCGCGCGTCTCGGACGTCGCGCCGGGCCTGCCGGTCAGCCTGAGCTTTCGCAAGCTTCCCGCGGCCTGACGCCGGTCCGGGCAGCGGCCGCCGGACCGTGATCGCGGCGTGCGGAGGATCGCGGCCGCTGGTGGCCGTCCGCCTCCGAACCGGCTGATCATCGTCCGGCTCGGGTCAGCGCGGTCCGCGCAGGCGCACCAGCTCGTCGACCAGATCACCGGCGTCCCCCGCGGGCACCGGCGCGACGAGTGCCGCCCCGGCCGCGCGTGCCCGTTCCCCGACCGCGTCCGGCTCGTCGGCCAGCAGCACGACGACCGACGGCCGCTTCGACCCCTCCCTGGTCAGCGTGCTGATCCGCCCCAGGTCGAGGTGCCGGGGCCGCGGGCTGACCAGCACGACGACGTCCGGGCGCAGCCGGGATGCGGACGGCGTCATCCCGACGGTGTCGATCGCGGCGACGACGTCGATCCCGCCCGCCCTGCCCAGTGCTGCCACCACGCGTTCGCGCAGCCCCACGTCGTCGCAGGCGACGACGACCGAGAGCAGGTCCGTGCGACGCGGCACCCGGCGCCTCCGAGGTCACACCGCGGCCGGGGAACCGCGGGCGGCCATGATCCCCCTGCAACAGGCCGCGCGGCCTCACCAATTGTGGGGATCCGCCGGCTGCCGGGCCGGTCAGGCGGCGATCAGGTAGAGCCCGTACAGGAGGATCGCGGCGCACGCCGCGAAGCACACGCCGGCGATCGCGGACCCGGTCGTGCGGCCGAGCGTCGGACCCTGCCCGTCGTGCCGTCCGCCGACGGTCGTCCGGCGGGCAGCCAGCCCGACGGTGCCGAGAGCGAACAGCACCACCACGACCACGCCGATCGCCAGTGACACGACGCTGACCAGCCCGAGGGCGGCCCAGTCGATCTTCATGTCGGTGTTCCTCTCAGGCGAGCCCGGCCGCGGCCGGGGTCTGCTCGTCGACCGACGGCACGTCGTTGACGTTGTCCGCGGTGATCGGGTTGCGGCGGGACCAGGCGTAGATGCCGCCCGCGGCGGCGACCAGCACGACGGCGACGAGGACGGTGCCGACGACGCCCGTCGACGCGGCCCACGCGCTCACGGCGCCGACGATCGCGGCGGCGGGCAGCGTCAGGATCCAGGCGATCGCCATCTGGCCCGCGACGCCCCACTGGACCGTCGCCAGCCGGCGACCGGCGCCCGCACCGAAGATCGAGCCGGTGGCGACCTGCGTGGTGGACAGCGCGAACCCGAGGTGCGCCGAGGTCAGGATGACCGACGCGGACGCGGCCTCGGCCGCGAAGCCCTGCGGGGTCTGGATGTCGCTGACCCGCTTGCCGAGGGTCTGGATGATCCGCCATCCGCCCAGGTAGGTGCCCAGTCCGATGGCCAGGCCGCAGGACGCGATCACCCAGAACGGCGGGCCCGCGTCCGGGGCCAGTACGCCCGCGGTGACCAGCGTCAGCGTGATCACGCCCATGGTCTTCTGCGCGTCGCTCGTGCCGTGCGCGAGCGCGACCGTCGACGCCGTGACGATCTGGCCGACCCGGAAGCCCTTCGAGACGGTCTCCGGGTCCGAGCGCTCGGTCATCCGGTACGCCAGGTACGTCGCGATCATGGCGATGATCCCGGCCAGGATCGGGGAGATCACCGCCGGGAGCACGACCTTCGAGACGACCGCGCCGAACTTCACGGCCCCCAACCCGGCCGCGACGATCGTCGCGCCGATCAGGCCGCCGAACAACGCGTGCGACGAGCTCGACGGCAGCCCCAGCAGCCAGGTGACCAGGTTCCAGAGGATCGCGCCGACCAGCCCCGCGAAGATCACTACCGGACTGATCTTCGTGTCGTCGACGAGCCCGCTGGAGATCGTCTTCGCGACCTCGACGGACAGGAACGCGCCGACGACGTTCAGGATCCCGGCCACGGCGACCGCGATCCGTGGCGGCATGGCTCTCGTGGCGATCGACGTGGCCATGGCGTTCGCCGTGTCGTGGAACCCGTTGGTGAAGTCGAACGCGAGCGCGGTCACCACGACCACGATCACGATCAGCGACACGTCCATCAGACAGTCCTCTCCCGTACCCCGTTGCCCGGAACAGGGTTTGTCGGGACCGGCGGCGAGCGATGCGCCGCGAAAGGGTCACGTCGGTGAACAGCTGGCAACAACGATCACTGAACGTGACGATCGGGTCGTTATCCCCCGCGTCGGCCGGGATCGGCGGCTGCGGGGTAGAACTCTGACGTGACCGGGACACCGATGGCTGCCGCCGAACTGCTCGGGATCGAGCTCGTCACCGACACGGCCGACGCCACCGACGCCCCGGACCAGGTCGTGTGTCGCCTGCGGATCGGCGAGTCGCACCTCAACCAGGGCCTGATCGGGCACGGCGGCGTGCTGTTCACACTCGCCGACACCGCCGTCGGACTGCTCGCGAACCCGCCGGACCTGGGGGAGACGTGGGTGGGGACCTCGTTCCACGTGCAGCTGCTGCGCGGGGCGGGGCTCGGTGACGTCGTCGTGGCGACGGCCGTGCGGGAGAGCCGCTCGCGTCGCCTGCAGGCCTGCACGGCCCGGCTGACCCGGGAGCGCGACGGCGCGTTCCTCGGCACGGTCGGCGTCCAGCTGATCGTCGCGCCGCCGGACCCGTACCCGGCGGCCAGCCTGACCGGCGAGCGTCCGGCGACGGCGGACGAGCCGCTCTACCGCGCGCTGGCGGAGGCGGCCCGTCGCGACGGCCACCCGCCGCCGGAACCGGCGAACGACGCCCGCGTGCTCTACGACGGTGACCGGCCGGTCGGGCTCGTCGCCGGTGACTACCGCTGGACCTACCCCCGCTGGAGGACCTTCTGATGACGGCCCGCGACCTGTGGCGACGACTCGAGCCGATCCACGACGTCGTCTACTTCAGCCCGGAGTCCCGCACCGCCGCCGACGCGATCGGGATGCGCGGCTACTGGATGGGCTACGTCGCGTTCCGGGTCGCGCCGCTGGGGCCGGTGGGGCCCGCGCCGGTGATCGCCGCGTTCCACGGGTTCCCGCCGTCGACGATCACCCGCGCGCTGCCGGACGCGTGGTCCTACGCGACGCCGGAGCTGGCCCTCGAGGCGCGGGCGGCCGGCACGGCAGAGGCGCTGCGACGGCTGTGGGGATCCGATGTGGACGTCACGGAAGCGGCCGACCTGGCGTGGACGGCCGCGCAGGCCGCCGACGACCCGGGACGCGTGCTCGGCGCCGCGAACCGCGCGCTGCAGCGCCCCGACGACCCGGTGCGCGCGCTCTGGCAGGCCGCGACGACGCTGCGCGAGCACCGCGGTGACGGTCACGTCGCGGTCCTGGTCACGCGCGGGATCGGACCGGTGCACGCGCACCTGCTCAAGCTCGCCGCCGGCGGCACCGACCCGGACATGCTCCGTCGGTCCCGCAGGTGGTCCGACGAGCAGTGGGCGGCCGCGGGTGCGGACCTGCGCGAGCGCGGGTGGACCGACGACGACGGCCGGCTCACCGACGCCGGCACCGCCGAGCGCGACGAGATCGAACGCCTCACCGACGCCGCCGCCGTCGTGCCGTGGGAGGCGCTGGGCCGCGAGCGCTCGGAGCGGCTCGCCGGGTTGCTGGACCCGCTCGCCGCGGCGGTCGCCGGGGACCTTCCGGCCGGGAACCCGGTCGGGCTCGGCTGAGGGGTCTCAGAACTCGGTGACGCCCGCGTCCGGCGCGAGCTCGTGTCCGGTGACGTAGCGGCTGTCGTCGGAGGCGAGGAACAGCACCGAGCGCGCGACGTCGTCGGGGTCGACGGCCTGCACCGGGATCAGGTTCGTGAACATCCCGCCCAGGCGCGGGTCCGTCGCCATCGCCGTGCCCAGCGCGGACTGCATCTCACCGGTGCCCATCGGGGTGGTCATGCCGGTGGGGTGCACGGTGTTCACCCGCACGCCGTGCCGCCCGAGCTCGACCGCGAACGCCTTCGCCATGCCGCGCACGGCGAACTTGCTCGTCGTGTACGGGACCATGAACGGCTGCACCTTCAGGCCGGCCGCGGAGCTGATCACCACGATCGACCCGGCGCCACGTTCGACGAGGTGCGGCGCGCCCGCCATCACCGTGTTCCACACGCCGACGACGTTCACGTCGAGCGTGTCCCGCAGGATCTCCGGCGTGACCGCGTCCCAGGCCCGCGGGATGCAGATGCCCGCGTTCGCGACGACCGTGTCCAGCCGCCCGAGCCGCGAGACGCCGTCGTCGACGCCCGCGCGCAGCCCGTCGAGGTCGCGCACGTCGACCTGGACCCGCACGGCGCGTCGGCCCTCCTTCTCCACCAGCGCGACCGTCTCGTCCAGATCGGACGGTTCCGCGGAGTCGTAGTCGACGCCGGGCAGCGGCCCGCACACGTCGACCGCGATCACGTCGGCGCCCTCGGCCGCCAGCCGCACCGCGCACGCGCGGCCCAGACCGCGTGCCGCGCCGGTGACCAGCGCGACCGTTGCCTCGATCCTCATGCCATCTCCTCGTCGTGTTCCCGGGTGACCGGGGCCGTCCACACGGCCACCAGCACGTCGACCAGGCCGGTCGCCGCGTCGTCCCAGGTGGCGCGGGGGGTGTGCAGGCCGTCCGCGAGCGCCCGCTCGCGCTCCGCGAACTGGTGGACCATCAGCAGCCGCGCGACGTCGCCGCGTTCCAGGCGCACCTCGAGGGGCAGCTGCGGCAGGCAGGCGTTGAGACCGCGGAGCAGCCGGGACAGCGCGGGGGACTCGAGCGCCTCGGTCGCCATGATCTCGCGCAGCGCCGGGTCCGTCGTGACCTGCGCCCCGAACCGGGCGTACCAGGTGGGGGAGCCGAGCTCGGCCAGGTGCAGCGCGGTCGGCCGCACCAGGGCGTCCACCCGGTCCCGGATGCCGCTGTGCTCGTCGAGCCGGTCCAGCAGCCGCGCGCGGTGGTGCTCGATCCGCTCCGCGTGCCGGTGCACGACGGCACGGACCAGGTCGGTCTTCGTCCCGAAGTGGTAGCCGACGACGGCCGTGTTGCCCTGGCCCGCGGCCTCCGCGATCGCCCGGTTGGAGACGCCGTGCACGCCCTGCTCGGCGCACAGGCGCTCGGCGGCGTCCAGGATCGCCTCCCGGGTCCCGGCGCTCCGGTCGGTGCGTGCGCGCGCCGCCATCGGTCACCTCCGCAGTGATAGCCCGCTCTCGCTTAATTCAATCGCATGATTTAGGTTGGGTCCAGCCCGGACTTCTGGAGGCCGATCTTGTCCCGTCCCACCGCCCGCACGTCGGCGCTGGTACCCGTTCTCGCCCTGGGCGGCATCACGGTGTCGCTGCAGCAGACGACGGTCGTCCCGCTCGTGCCGCAGTTCCCGGCGCTGCTGAACGCCCCCGCCGCCGACACGGCGTGGGTGGTCACGTCGACGCTGCTCGCGGCGGCCGTCGCGACGCCCGTCGTCGGGCGGCTGGCCGACATGTTCGGCAAGCGGCGGATGCTGCTGTTCTGCGTCGCGGTGCTGGTCGCGGGTTCCGTCGTGTCCGGGCTGTCGAGCTCGCTGATCCCGATGGTGGTCGGGCGCGCGCTGCAGGGCCTCGCGGTCGGCGTCATCCCGCTCGGGATCAGCCTGATGCGCGACGCGCTGCCACCGGAGAAGCTCGGTTCGGCCACCGCCCTGATGAGCGCCTCGCTCGGCGTCGGCGGCGCGCTCGGGCTGCCGCTGGCCGCGCTCGTCGCGCAGTACGCGGACTGGCACTGGCTGTTCTGGGGCTCCGGCGCGCTCGGCGCGATGGTGTTCGTCGCCGTCCTGGCGATCGTCCCGGAGTCGCCGCAACGCACCGGCGGCCGTTTCGACGTGCTGGGCGCCCTGCTGCTCGCCGTCGCGCTCGTCTGCCTGCTGCTGGCCGTGTCCAAGGGCGGCACGTGGGGCTGGGGGAGTCCGACGACGCTCGGGCTGTTCGGCGGGTTCGTCGTCGCCCTGGTGCTGTTCGGTCTCTGGGAGGTGCGCAACCGCGAGCCGCTCGTCGACCTGCGGGTCACCCGCCGCCGTCAGGTGCTGCTGACGAACATCGCGTCGATCGTCATGGGCTTCTCCATGTTCGCGATGTCGCTGGTCTTCCCGCAGCTCCTGCAGCTGCCGCTCGCCACCGGGTACGGGCTCGGCCAGTCGATCGTGGTCGCCGGGCTGGTGCTGGCGCCCGGCGGGCTCTGCATGATCGCGATGTCGCCGCTGTCCGCGAGGATCTCGGCCGCGTCGGGCCCGCGGACGACGTTGATGATCGGTGCCGCCGTGGTGGCCGTCGGGTACGTCGTCGGGGCACTGTTCCACTCCGCGATCTGGCAGCTCGTCGTGTCCGCGATCGTGATCAGCTCCGGGATCGGTCTGGCCTACGGCGCGATGCCGTCGCTGGTCATGGCGGCCGTGCCGGTGACCCAGACGGCGGCCGCGAACAGCCTGAACAACCTGATGCGCGCGATCGGCACGTCCACCGCGAGCGCCGTCGCGGGCGTGCTGCTGGCCCAGCTCACGACGCGCGCGGCGGGCGTGACGGTGCCGTCGGAGAACGCGTTCCTGATCGTGATGGTGCTCGGCGCGGGCGCCGCCGTCGTGGCCGTGGTGATCACCGCGTTCATCCCGCGCAGGCCCCCGGTCGACGCGGCGGTGGCCGTCGGTACCCCGGAGCCGGCGACGGCCGACGCGCCGGGTGCCGACGGGGCCGGCCACGCCCCCGGCGATCTCGACGGCCACCCGGTTCCGGTGGGTGCAGCGGAACCGGCCGGATCACCGCGGGTACCGGCCCGTACCGCCGACGTGGTGGCCGGAGTCGTCCGGTACGCCGGCGCGCCCGCCGACGACGCGGTGGTCACCGTCGTCCGCTCCGACGGCCGCCAGCTCGGGCGTGGCCGCACGGACCGGGCCGGGAGCTACGCGATCGAGCTCGCCGACACCGGGACCCCGCACCTGCTCGTACTGCGCTGGGACGGCCGTCCGCACGTCGAGTACCTCGGTCCGACGCGATCCCAGGCCCGCGACGTGGACCTGGACGACGGCCATCGCCTCACACGTGGCACCGCCGCCCTCGGTTCCGAGGCCGGTCCGGGCCCGGAGCACGCCGTCGACACCGAGCGGCACCCGGCACGCACGTGATCGTCGTCCGGGTGCCGCGCACCGGATCGGTGATCACCGTGACGCCGCGGGCGCCGAGATGAACACCACGGTCGTCACGGCCGGCTCGGACGACGCTCACGTTCACCTCGGCGCTCGCCCGAACACACCGGGCCGCCCCACCGCCCGAACACACCCGGCCGCCCCACCACACGAGGAGCACCCGTGACCGACACCGACATCACGCGCGTCGACCTGCGCCGTCACGGGTTCGGCCCGGCACCGGACGCGACGGCGCTGCGGGAACGCGACGGCCTCACCCGGATCCCGACGCCGTTCGGGCCGTCGGCCTGGCTGCTGACCCGGCACGCCGACGTCCGCACCCTGCTCGGTGACGCCGACGCGTTTGCGAACGGCTGGACCGCGGAGGACATCGGTTCCGCCCGCGACCCGCGGCAGCTCTCCGGCGACCGCACCGGAAACCTGCTCTCGCTCGACCCTCCGGACCACACGCGCCTGCGCCGGATGCTCACGCCGGAGTTCACGGTCCGGCGGATGCGCAGGCTGGAGCCGCGGATCGTGGAGATCGTCGACGACCACTTGGACGCGCTGGAGCGCCACGGTCCGCCCGGCGACCTCGTCGCGACGTTCGCGCTGCCGATCCCGTCGCTGGTGATCTGCGAGCTGCTCGGCGTCCCCGCCGCGGACCAGGACGAGTTCCAGGAGCGCACGGCGAAGCAGCTGGACACGACGCTGCCCGAGCCGGAGAGGGTCGCGCTCGCCGCCGAGGCGCTGGCCTACATGCAGGACCTCGTCGCCCGCGCCCGTCGTGACCCGGGCGAGGACCTGATCGGCATGCTGATCCGGGAGCACTCGGACGACATGACCGACGCCGAGCTCGTCGGCGTCGCGAACCTGCTGCTGGTCGCCGGGCACGAGACCACGTCGAACATGCTGGCGCTCGGGACGCTGGCGCTGCTGCGCCACCCGGACCAGCTCGCGCTCGTGCGCGACGAGCCGGACGCCGTGTCCGGCGCCGTCGAGGAACTGCTGCGCTGGCTGTCCATCGTGAACTCCGGCTCGCCGCGGCTGGCGCGTCGCGACGTGGAGATCGACGGGGTGACGATCCGCCGCGGCGACCTCGTCTCGTTCAGCCTGCCCGCCGCGAACCGCGACCCGGCCGTCGCCGACGACCCGGAACGCCTCGACGTCACGCGCCGCACGACGAACCACGTCGCGTTCGGGCACGGCGTCCACCACTGCCTGGGCGCCCCGCTGGCGCGGATGGAGATGCGGGTCGCGTTCCCTGCGCTGCTGCGGCGCTTCCCGGACCTGCGGCTCGCCGTCGCCGACGACGATGTCGAGTGGGCCACCCACCGCGCGATCCACGGACTGGTGCGGCTGCCCGTCACGTGGTGATCGATGGTGCTCAACGCGGCGTGGGGGCTCGGCGAGAACGTCGTGCGCAATCGACACGATGTCGCTGAACCCGGACAGCGTGCTGGAGGTCGTGAAGCGGGTGGCCGAGGCGGAGAAGGTCTCCTAGGTCGCAAGGAACGCGTCCAGCAGGCCCGCCCCGCGCAGCATGGCGCGAGCGCGGGCGGTGAGCGCCTCGCGGCGTTCGGCGAGCGCGTCGGCGAGTGCCGTGGTGTTCCCGGCGTCCCGTAGCTCGTCGAGCAGCGGACCGATCCGCGCGAGCGGATGCCCGCCGCGGCGCAGCTCGCGGATCACGTGCGCGTCCCGGACGTCCGCCGCGCCGTAGAGGCGGTGGCCGGCACGGTCCCGCGCCGGGCGCAGCAGCCCGGCTCGCTCCCATCGCCGGAGCGTCGCCGGCCGGAGCCCGACCCGGTGGGCGAGTGCGCCGACCGGGATCGGACGGTCGTCCCCGTGGGGTGACCCGTCCACACCGGACAGACCCGCGAGGGCCCGCTGCACGCCGTCGAGGACCCGGCGCCGGTCGAGCAGGTCGACGTGGCCGCGGTCGACGAGCTCGAGCGCGTCGCCGATCCGCCCCTCGACGGCCGCCGCCATGATCGCCCGCGCGGCCGCGTGTCCGTGGCCTGCGACGAGCGCGAGGAACGCGCGCAGCGCGGCAGCGTGCCGGTCGGTGTACGAGCGATACCCGGACGGCCTGCGGCCTGCCGCGGGCAGCACGCCGGCGTCCTCGTAGTTCCGGACGGCCTGCGTCGACAGGCCGTGCTCGCGGGCCAGGTCGATCGGTCGCAGTGTTCCTCCGGTTGAGGGTTGTCTGGTGTGTCTCATGGTCAAAGCGGCAGAAGTGCCAATCGAGTGTTCAACGATACCGTCGAATCACATGAGCACCCCCGGTCAGCTGGTACTGGACACGGCCCCCTCGCTCCCGCGGCTGATCGGCCTCGGCGAGCCGCTGCACGGGTCGGACGCGTTCGGCCGCAGCCGCAACGACGTGCTCCGCCACCTCGTCGAGCACGCGGGCTTCCGCACGATCGCGCTGGAGAGCAGCAGCTGGGCCGGGCGCCTCGTCGACGCCTGGGTCCGCGGCGGGCCGGGTGATCTCGACGACGTGCTGGCCCGCGGCATCACGCACGACTTCGGCCGGTTCGCGCCGAACCGCGAGCTGCTCGAGTGGGCCCGAACGCACAACGCCGGCCGGGCACCCGAGGGCCAGGTGCACGTCACCGGGTTCGACGGGCCGCTGGAGATGATGTTCGCCGAGAGTCCACGTGCGACGCTGGCGCACCTGCACGCGTTCCTGACCGATCACGGGGTCCCGGTCGCCGGCTGGGACACGCTCGACGGGCTGCTCGGCGACGATGCACCGTGGATCGACCCGGCCGCCGCGACGGACGCATCGCGCTCGGTCGGGTCGCAGGACCGGGTCCGGGAGCTGCGGACGCTGGCCGACGATCTCGCCCGCACGCTGACCTGCACGATCCCGGCGCTGGTGCCGGTGGCCGGCCGGGACGCCGTCGACGATGCCGCGCTCGCCGCCCGGTGCGCGACCGGCCTGCTCGCCTACCACTCCGCGATGGCCGAGCCGCTCGCGGACGCGCTCCGCTGGAGCCGGCTGTCCGGCCTGCGCGACGCGATGATGGCCGACAACCTGCAGGCACTGTCCGCCCGCCGGCGGACGCTGGCGTCCGGGCACAACCTGCACCTGCGCACCGGGTCGGCGCGGATGGCGATGGGACCGATGGACGTCGGATGGCAGCCGGCGGGCGCCCACCTGTCGGACCGCCTCGGTGCCGACTACCTGGCCGTCGGCACCGCCGTGGGCCGTCTCGACGGGGTCGAGGACGCCGGCCAGGACACGATCGAGGCGTGGCTCGCCGCGCAGGAGGCCCGCGTCGTCCCGACGGGCGCGATCCCGCGCGGCCGCCCGAGGCGGGCGACGACGAGCCCGGCCTACTTCCCGCTCGACGACGCCGTGCTCGACGAGCTGGACGCCGTGCTGTTCGTGCCCGACGCCCGGTAGCTCAGTCCCAGGCCACCGGCAGTGCGTGCACTCCGAACACGATCATGTCCGTGCGCAGCGGGACCTCCGCGGCCGGGACGTCCAGGCGCAGGCCGGGCAGGCGGGCGAGCAGTTCGGTGAGCCCGATCTTCAGCTCCACGCGCGCCAGCTGCTGGCCGAGGCACTGGTGCACGCCGTGCCCGAACGCCAGGTGCGGCGTGCGTCCGCGGCTCAGGTCGAGCCGTTCCGGCTCCGGCCAGTGCCCGGCGTCCCGGTTGGTCTCCGGCACCGAGACGAGCACCGTGTCCCCGGCCGCGACCGTGACCCCACCCAGCTCCACGTCCTCGGTGGCGACCCGCTTCGGTCCGGTGTGGATGATCGACAGGTAGCGCAGGAGCTCCTCGACGGCCGAGTCCCCGAGCTCCGGGTCGTCGCGCAGCGCGGCGAGCTGGTCGGGGTGCTCCAGCAGGGCGTACGTGCCGAGCGCGAGCATGTTCGCGGTCGTCTCGTGCCCGGCGCCGAGCAGGGTGACCGCGATGTCCACGAGCTCCCGGTCGGTCAGCGCGGCCTCGGTGTCGTGCACGAGGCCGGAGAGCAGGTCGTCGGCCGGGTGCTCGCGCTTCTGCGCGACCAGTCCCTGCATGAAGCGGTAGATCGCGGCGCTCGCCTCGGCGCGCTCGGTGTCGCTCGCGTTCAGGTTCAGCGCGACGGCCGTGCGGTCCTGGAACTCGGCGCGGTCGGCGTAGTCGACGCCGAGCAGCTCGCAGATCACCAGCGACGGCAGCGGCAGCGAGAACGACGGCACCAGGTCGGCCCGGTCCCCGCCGTCGCGCATGGCCGTGATCAGGTCGGTGGCGATCTCCCGGACGCGCTCCTCCAGCGCCCGCATCCGGCGCACGGTGAACTGGCCGATCAGCAGCCGGCGCAGCCGCGTGTGCTCCGGCGGGTCCATGAAGATGAACATCCCGTCGCCGCGGGGCTCGTCCGGGCCGAGCGGTGGCTCCGGACGGGTCGCGTCCGCCCGCCGGAACGAGTCCGAGCTGAACCGCGTGTCCGCGAGCACGGCGCGGGCCTCGTCGTAGCCGGTCACCACCCACACCTCGTTCCCGTTCGCCAGGCGGGTCCGTGCGACTGGGGCCTCGGCGTGCAGGCGGCGCAGCTCCGCTGGCGGGTCGAACGGGCAGCGGAGGTCCCGCTCGAGGAGTTCCGGCGGCAACGGACGGCTGATCGTCGGCGTGCGCGGTGCGGTCACACGGCCATCCTAGACTTTGTTGGCACTCACTGCCGAGAAAGGCGACCGGCGGGACTCAGCGGAACACGTCGTCGATCACCACGGTGACGTGCGCGGGCTCCAGACCGGTCAGCCGGCGGACGGTGTCGCTCACGGCGCCGCGGACCTGTTCGCCGAGCGCGACGAGGTCGTGGCCGTAGTCCGCGGCCAGCGTGATCTGGATGGCCGTGCTCGTGCCGGCGACCCCCGCCGTGACCCGGCCCGGCTCGTCGACCTCCTTCGACAGCGCGACCCGGACCCCGGGGATCTCCTGCGCGCCCCGCCGCGCGGCCGCGACGACGACGCGTGCGGAGATCCGCGTGACGCCCTGCGGTGACTCGATCAGCCCGAAGTCCGGGCGCGCCATCGCCGCCCGGATCTTCCCGAGCGCGGTCTCGACGACGCTGTCCGGCACGGCGACCGGCTCCGCGGCCGACTCCCGGACCGGCGCCCAGAGCCGGTCGTACTCGCCGAGCGCTGCCTGGCAGTGCGGGCAGTCGAGCTGGTGGTCGTCCCGCTCGGCGGCACGGCCCTCCGCGACCTGCTCCAGGATCGCGTCCGCGTCGCGTCCGCACGTGAGTCGCTCTGCAGCCGTCACGACCAGCTCCGCAGGGACTCCATCAGGCTGCGACGGGCCCGGTGCAACCGCCCGCGGACCGTCGGCTCGCTCAGGCGCAGGATCGTCGCCACCTCCTGGTAGGTCAGGCCTTCGAACTGGTGCAGGACCAGCACCGCGCGCTGGTCGTCGGGCAGGTCCGCGACCGCGGCCATGACCGCCCGCGCGCGGTCGCGGGCCAGCACCTGCTCGTCGGCTCCCGCCTCGGCAGGGGCGTCGGTCTCGAGTATTTCCCGGGTGGGCTTTCGGCGTCGAACCGTGTTCAGGCAGCGGTTCACCACGACCCGGTAGAGCCACGTGGTGAACGAGCTCTCGCCGGCGAAGCCCACCAGCGCCGTCCAGAGCTGGATGACGACGTCCTGGGCGACGTCCTCGGCGTCGTGCGGGTCGGACAGCATGCGCAGGGCGATCCGGTAGATGCGCGTGCGGTGCCTGCGGACCAGCACCTCGTAGGCGTCGACGTCGCCGGTCCGTGCCTTGGAGATGAGCCAGTCGTCGGCCTGCTCGTCCAGGCCGTCCCGACCACCCCTGTCGGCCATCTCGACGGTCCTCCTGCAGCCACCTCGTCCGGCGCGTGGTCTCTGCGTGAGCACGGTAGGACACCGCGGCCACGGGCCGTCTCCCGGACCGGAGGGTGACCGGCGTCATGCGGCCGCCGCCGTGCGGGATCGGGCTCCCGTGGTGTCCCACGACCGGACCACTCCGGACCTCGTGGCGCGTGCGGGGGCCGCCGTCGGAGTGGATGCACCGCCGGACGGCGCGCCCCGGGGCTACCGGGGCGGCGCGAGCGCGTGCCGCGTGCCCAGCCACCCGGCGATCTCGGAGGCGGCCAGCACGTTGCCGGTCGGTTCGCCGTCGGAGAGGGCGCCGCCGAAGTGCAGGCCGCGGACCGTCGCCGTCGTCAGGTCCGCCGCGCCGAGTGCGTCGATCATGGCGCGGGTGTCCGACGGGAACGCGGCCTGGTCGCCGGTCAGCTCGACGAACAGCGTCGGAACGGTGACACCGGGCGCGCAGCGCACGAAGTCCGCGTTCGACGAGAGGCCGGACCAGGTGGACAGCCACGCCTCCGGCGTGGTGAGCCGGCCGAAGCCGACCTGCCCGTAGTTGATCAGGTCGGGCCGCTTCCCGAACAGCGAGCCGTACGGCCGCTCGCTCGGGTCGATGCCGAGGTCGACGGTGCGCGGGTCGGCGTCCGTGCGGAACACCGTGATCATTTTCGGGGCGAGCGCCCTGCGCCGGTCCGCGGCCCGGCCGCTCTCCTTGTGGGCGGCGCGCGCCGACGCCGTGCGGGCCAGGTGCTCGCGGGCGACGGCGTCGATCCGGGCGACCCGGTCGCGCTGGGCCGCGCGGTAGCGGGCGAGGAACTCCTCGGAGTAGTGCGCGCTGCGGGGCGGCTCGGCGAACCCGTTCGCCGGGTCGAACGGATCGAGCTCCGGCACGACCGACAGCGGGTCCGACTCGTCGGCGACGGACGGGTCGATGCACCCGAGCAGCAGCCGGCCCTGGCCCGGGTGCGGGGCGAGGAACACGGCGCCGTCCGCGAGCGGCAGCTCGGCGTCGGCGAGACCGGTCGGGCGATCGCCGGGCGTGCGGGCCAGCCGCGCGGCCGGGTCGAGCCCGGCCTGCTCCAGGTAGAACGCGAACAGCGTGCCGCCGCCGGAGTGCCCGAGCGTGACCACCGAGTCGAACCCGCGCTCGCGCAGGAAGACCTGCCCTGCCGCGACGTCGAGCAGCGCCTGCTCGTGCACGAGCGTCAGGTCGTTGTTCACCGACCGGGTGTGCTGCGTCCACACCGCGACGCCGGTGGCCAGCAGCAACGGGACGAGCGCGTGGAACGTGACGTCCTGGCGCGGGTGCATCAGGCAGACCACCGTGGTCGCGCCGGGCACGGTGGCCAGGACACCACGGACCGTCGCACCGTCCGATGTGGCCAGCTCGTGCACGGACGTGACCGTCGACTCCGGACGCTCGCCGGCCGCGAGGTAGCGACCCGCCCCGAGCCCGCGGGTGGAGGCCGTCATACCGGTTCCACCCGCAGCGCGTCCTTGTCGTGCTGGGTGATGTGCGCGTCCCGGGAGACGCCGGCGACCGCGGAGTACCAGACGGCGTGCCGGCAGTCGGTCGAGCGCCGGTCGACGACGACTGCGCCGTCGGAGCTGATCGCGAAGTACGGCCCGATCCGGCCCACGGTGACCGCCGGGTCCTCGGCCGCGACCTTGGCGACCGACGTGTTCTCCGGGACGTCGAGGACGTAGAGGACGGTCATCGCACCGCTCCCGCCTGCTGCTCCTCCCACGCTCCGGCCCGCTCGACGATCAGCTCGGCCTTGCGCGCGAGCAGCTTGCCGAACGTCGGCTCCGGCTCGGCGACGACGTCGAGCAGCGCGTCGATCGTCAGCTCCGCGTCCAGGTCCTCCTGCGGCGTGACCGGCCGCATCGCCCGCGTGATCTCGAACATGTAGCCGTTCGGGTCGTGCGTGTAGATCGACTCGATCGTCTCGTGCCGGATCTGCATCTCCACCGGCCACGCGCTCTCGTCGAGGCGGCGGCGGTACTCCAGCAGGTCCTCCTCCGAGTCGACGTGGATCGCGAGGTGCCGCGAGCGCACGAAGTACTCCGGGACGTCGTCGCCGAAGCGGGCGTAGACGTCGCCCTTCGCGGTCCGGGTGCCGGCGATCGTCGGGTCGGTGCCGAAGTAGTAGAAGAACGCCAGACGGTCGTCGTTGCCGATGTCGAAGAAGAAGTGGATGAAGTCCGGGTGGTCCTCCGGGCCCCAGCCCGCCGCGCAGATCGAGTGCACGACCGGGAAGCCGAGGACGTCCCGGTAGAACCGGACGGTCCCCGCCGGGTCGAACGTGGGGAACGCGGCGTGGTCGACGCCCTGTACGCGGTGGTCCCGCTCCGTCATGTCCGCCTCCTGCGCATGGTCCTGCCGAACTGACGTCGACGGTACGCGGGTCTCGACGCTTACGTCAACAGTTCGACGGATGAGTCAGGAGTCAGAGGTCGAGCATCCTCTCGAGGTGGTCCAGGTCCTGGCGCAGCATCTTCAGCGCGGCGCCGGGTCCCTCGCCGTCCAGCGCGTGGTGCTCCGTGCGGTGCAGCGCCCCGACGGCCATGTCCGCGAACTGGGCGATCACCGCATCCGCGTCGGCGCCCCGGCGGTGCGGGTCGAACCACCAGGCCACCCAGTTGCACATGCCGAGCACGCCGAGCGCCGCCATCCGGGCGTCCACCGGCCGGAACACACCGGCCCGCACCCCGTCGTCGACGATGCCGGTGATCACCTTCAGCACGGCGCGCCTGCTCTCGGCGTACGCCTCGGTGAGCTCGTCCGGCAGTTCGGCCTCGGAGCGGATGAGCAGGCGGAACCGGGCGGGCTGCGTCGTGCGGCGCCGGACGATCACCTGGACGACGCCGCGCAGCATCGCGACCGGGTCGCCGCCCTCGCGGGCCACGAGGTCGTTCAGCTCGTTCAGCGGGCCGTCGGTGACCTCGGTGACGAGCCGGGCGAGCAGCTCGTCCTTGCTCTTGACGTAGTAGTAGAGCGCGGGGCGCGTGATGCCCAGTGCGTCGGCGATGTCCTGCAGGCTGGTCCCGGCGAATCCGCGCTCGGCGAACAGCCGGGTGGCCTGCTCGAAGAGCTCGTTCTCGACGAGCTCGCGGCGCGCCGTGCCGGCCCGTCCGCGGCCGGTGCCGCGCGGTGCACTGCTCATGGCCGACGATCGTAGGCGGCCCTCACCGCGCGGCCACCTGCCCTGCGGCGAGCAGGCGCCCCGCGCCGGGCAGCTCCGGTGCGAGTCCGAGATGGCGGAGCAGCGTGAACGCACCCGCCGTCGCGGCCGAGACCACCGGCAGGCCGAACTCCTCCTCGGCCGGCCCGACGAGGTCCAGCGAGGGCATCTGCACGCACGCGGAGATCACCAGCGCGTCCGCTCCGTCCAGGGAGAGGTCGCGCGCCGCCCGCAGGATGCGGTCGCCGGCGATGCAGCCGACCTCGGTGTTGTCGCCGACCTCCAGCGCCGCCCAGTCCACGACCTCGAAGCCCTCCGCCTCCAGGTACGCGACGACCTGCTGCGCGAGCGGACGCAGGTACGGCATGACGAGCCCGATCCGCACGGCACCGAGCGCCCGCAGTCCCTCGACGAGCGCCCCGGCGCTGGACAGCACGGCGGGGTGCTGCCCGGCGGCGGACAGCTGCGCCGTGACGGCCTCCTCGGTGCTCCGGTGCGTGCCGGGGCCCTGTGCCATCAGCGCGACAAGGCACGCGTAGAGCAGCGCGTCCACGCCCGCGTCGCCGAGCTCGTCGATGCACCGCTCGCGCTGGTCGTTCATCGCGCGCAGGCCCTCCGGCGAGACCGCCTGCATGCGCATCCGGCTGGAGTGGAACGAGAACCGGGCGTCGGCGTGCCGGGCGAGCAGCGCCGGCACCTCGGTCTCGACGGTGACGTTCGAGCTGGGGACGACGAGCCCGATCCGGTGCGGTGTCATGCGCGTCCTCCCGAGAGGGTGATGGCCTCGGCGATCTCGGCCTGCAGGCGTTTCTTGTCCAGCTTCCCGACCAGCGTCCGCGGCATCGCGTCGAGCTGCTCGATCCGTTCCGGCCACTTGAACTTGGCGACGTCGAGCGACGCGAAGTGCTCGCGCACCTCGTCGAGCGTCAGCGGGCCGCCGTCGGCGACGACCACGGCGCACGTCCGCTCGCCGAGCCGGGGGTCCGGCATCGCGACGACGGCCACCTCGGTGACGCGCGGGTGGCGGAGCAGCAACAGCTCGACCTCCTCGGCGTTGATCTTCTCGCCGCCGCGGTTGATCAGGTCCTTGATCCGCCCCTCGATCGCGACGTTCCGTTCGCCGTCGATCACCTGGACCGACGCGAGGTCACCGGTGCGGTAGAAGCCGTCCGAGGTGAACGCGACCGCGTTGTGCGCCTCCGTCGCGTCGTCGGTGGAGTAGTAGCCCCGCAGCGTGTACGGGCCACGGCAGACCAGCTCGCCGACCTCGCCGTCGGGCAGCGGGATCTCGGTGCCGGGCTCCAGGATCCGGATCTCGTCGGCGGGGGACAGGGGGGTCCCGACCGTCGTGGCGCGCGCGAGCCGCGGAGCTCCGGGACGGGTGGTGAGGAACAGCCCCTCGCCCATCCCGAACAGCTGCCCGGACCACAGCCCGCGCCGCTCCAGCCGGTCGAACAGGGCGGGCGGGACCTTCGTCCCGGACAGCACGACCTGGGTCAGGGCCGCGGCGGCGTCGTCGAACCCTGGATGGTCGACGGCCGTGAAGTGCCCGTGCCCGAGCAGGACGTGGGTCGCCGACTCGCGCGCCATCAGCGGCAGCGACTCGTCCAGGTCGGCGGTGCCGAGCACCAGCGCCGCACCCACGCTGTGCGGTGCGTGCACGGCACAGACGATGCCGGCGTTGTGGATGATCGGGATCAGGTGCGCGACCCTGCTCTCCTGGCCCCAGCCCCACGACGCGGCGTAGGCCGAGGCGTTGTACCAGTACTCGGCGTGCAACCGGGGGATCACCTTCGGGACGCCGGTGGTGCCGCCGGAGAGCTGGAACGCGGCGACGCCGTCCGGGTCGAGCCCGGCCTGGATCCGCTCGACCGTCGCGCGGGCGGCGTCCCGGTCGATGCCGGTCCCGAGCGTCTCGATCGCGGCACCGCGCGGATCGTCCGGGGAGCCGCCCAGCACCAGGACGTGCCGCAGCGTCGGGTGGCCGTCGCGCTGACCGGCGGCGAACTCGACGAGATCGATCCCGCGCGTCCCGGCCTCGACCAGATGCGCCCGCGCGCCGACCTGCCTGCTGATCTCGCCGACCTCGTGCCCGCGGTGCGCGGCCAGCGTGCACACCGGCACCAGGCCGGCCTTCAGCACCCCGTACCAGGCGAGGACGGCGCCGAGCCGGTTCGTGACCTGGAACAGCACCGGGTCGCCCGGCTCCAGTCCGAGATCGGCCAGCCCGGCCGCGAGGGCGTCCGTGCGCTCGTCGAGCTCGCGGAACGTCACCCGCCCGTCCAGTGCGACGACGGCGTCGGAGTCGGGATGGACCAGCGCGACGGCGTGCAGCTCGTCGGCGATCGTGCGGGTGCCCCAGAGCCCGGCGTCGCGGTAGGCGCGGACGACCTCGGGCGGGTGGGGGACGACCGTCGCGGTCATGCGGGCTCCTCGGCGGTGAGGGCGACCAGGTCGGTGCGGGCGCTGACCAGACCGGCGGCCAGATCGTCGCGCAGCGCCTCCGGCCCGTCGACGACGGTCAGTGCGCCGGTCTCGGTGCGGATCCGCTCGGCCAGGTCGAGCCGGGTGAGCAGCGCGCCCCGCTCGGCGGGGCCGCTCAGGCGCACGCCCGCGGCGCCACGCTCCCTGGCCGCGCGGGCGCGGGCGACGGCGGCGTCCCCGTCGTCGTCCCAGGGGTCGGTGGTCACGTTCTCGATCGTGACGAGTTCTCCGTCGTCGGCGGGCGTCGCGCGCCGGTCCGGACGGCGGCGTCCGCCGTGGTGCAGCGGGCGGTCCAGGACCCACTCGACGATGCCTCCCGGCGGTGCCGCGCCGTCGCCGTAGTGCTCCAGCGCGGCGTGCACGACGTCCGGCGCCGTCTCGGCGAACCGGTCCAGCGGCACGTTCCCGGCGCGGGTCATGTAGGCGACCATCAGCTGCTCGACCGGTAGGTGCATCCGCTCCGGAAACGACTCCCACCACAGTTGGCTGCGTCGGGCGAGCTCCTGCAGGCGCTCCACCGACGGGCGGCGGACATCCTCGTAGCGGCGGAACGCCGAGGTCGTGTCCTGCTCCTCGCCCAGGGCGTCGACCAGCGCGATCGCGTCCTCCATGGCCAGCTTCGTGCCGGAGCCGATCGAGTAGTGCGCGGTGTGCGCCGCGTCCCCGAGCAGCACCGTCCGGCCGTCCGACCACCGCTCACAGTGGACGGTGCGGAAGCGGAGCCACCGGGTGCGGTTGCCGATCAGCGGGTGGCCGTCGAGCCGGTCGGCGAACGCCCGCTCCAGGTAGCGCAGCGACGCCTCGTCGGTCGCGTCCGCCGCGGTCGCCTCCGTCGTCGCGTCGAAGCCGGCCCGGTGCCAGGTCGCCTCGTCGGTCTCGATCAGGAACGTGCTGCGGGTCGGCGCGTAGGGGTAGGCGTGTGTGACGAACGTGCCGTGCTCGGTGCTCGCCGGCGAGAACATGGCGTCGTGAAGCGCGAAATCGGCGGCGCACCAGAGGTACAGGCCGCGCCCGACGTCGACGGTCGCGCCGAAGTCCCCGGCCTCGCGGGTGGCGCTGCTGACGCCGTCGGCGGCGACCACGACGTCGGCGTCCAGATCCTGCGCCGCGCACCGCGTGCCGAACTCGAGCCGGGCGCCCGCCTTCTCGGCGTGCCGCTGCAGGATGGCGAGCAGCTCGGTGCGGGCGACGCCGACCAGGTGGTCGTTGCGGACACGGACGACGTCCTCCCCGACGCGCATCGTCATGTCGTGCCGGTACCCGGCGGCGAGGATGTCGCGCAACGTGTCCGGGTCGGCGGCCTGCAGGTTGCGCTGGGTGCCGGCGGCCAGCCCGACGCCGAACCCGAACGTCTCCTCCGGCCTGCCCTGCTCGTGCACGACGACCTCGCACGTGGGGTCGGCGAGCCGGAGCAGCCGGGCCGCGTAGAGCCCTCCCGGTCCGCCACCCAGCACGGCGACGCGACGGTGCGGCATCCGAGTCCTCCGTCCGGTCGTTTACTGATTCGTCGAGTATTCGACGCTGACGCCGGTTTCGTCAACCCCGGGCCTTGACCGCTCCTGCGGATGTGTTGAATAGTCTACGCATCCGTAATCAGCCGCGGCATTCCGCCGGCGGCACAGCCGCGCGAAGGAGCGTGAGCCATGGCCTATGTCATCGGCGTGGACGTGGGCGGCACGTTCACCGACGCCGTCCTCGACGACGACGCCGGGACCGTGCTGGCCGCGAAGTCCCCGTCCACCCCACCGGACTACTCGCAGGGCGTGCTGGACGTGCTCGGCCTCCTGGCCGAGCAGCTCGGCAGGTCGCTGCCGGACATGCTGGCCGACACCCACCACATCGCGCACGGCACCACGTCGTCGTTGAACGCGCTGGTCACCGGCAACGTCCCGCCGGTCGGGTTCCTGACCACGAAGGGACACCGGGACTCGATCTTCATCATGAACGTCGAGGGCCGGTACCTGGGCCGCTCCCCGCACGAGCTGCAGCACGTGCTCGGCCAGGCGAAGGACCACGCGCTGCTGCCCAAGCGGCACGCGCTCGAGGTGACCGAGCGGATCGACCGGGACGGCACGGTCGTCGTCGGGCTGGACGAGGACTCCGCCCGCGCCGCGATCCGCGCGCTGGTCGACGACGGCGTCCGCGCGATCGCCGTGTCGCTGCTGTGGTCGTTCCGGAACCCGGTGCACGAGCGCCGGCTGCGCGAGCTCGTCGCGGAGATCGACCCGGACCTGTTCGTGGCGCTGTCCAGCGAGGTCAGCCCGCGGATCCGGGAGTTCTCCCGGAACGCCACCACGATCATGAGCACCCAGGTCGGACCGGGTCTGCGTGACTACCTGACCACGCTCGAGACGACGCTGCGGGAGAACCGCCTGACCGGCCCGCTGCTGGTCATGCAGTCCAACGGCGGTGCGGTCGCGGCGGCGGAGGCGCCGGCGGCGGCGATCAGCACGGTCGGGTCGGTGCTCACCGGCGGTGTCGTCGGCTCGGTGGCGCTCGGCCGCCAGCTCGGCCACCGCAACATCATCTCCACGGACGTCGGCGGGACCACGTTCCTGGCCGGGCTCGTCGTCGACGGCGAGCCGGTGCGGGACACCACGACGATCATCAACCACCACCCGATCAACGTCCCGACGCTGCGGGTGGACGCGATCGGCTCCGGCGGCGGCGCGATCGCCTGGATCGACCCGGGCGGCAACCTGCGGGTCGGTCCGCGCAGCGCCCAGGCCGTGCCCGGTCCGGCCTGCTACGGCGCGGGCGGCACGGAGCCGACGAACACCGACGCCAACCTGGTGCTCGGCATCCTGCCGGAGCGCGGGCTGCTCGGCGGGCGCAAGCCGCTGTCGCTCGACCTGGCCCGCCAGGCCATCGAGACGCGCGTCGCGAAGCCGCTCGGGCTCTCCGTCGAGCAGGCCGCGGCGGCGATCTACGCCGTGCAGAACGCGCAGACCGGCGACCTCCTGCGCAAGACCGTCGTCGAGGCGGGGCACGACCCGCGCGAGTTCGTGCTCTACGCGTTCGGTGGGGCGGGCCCCGCGCACTGTGCCGGGTACGCGGCCGAGGTCGGCGTGACCGAGGTCGTGGTCCCGCTCGGGCCGGTGGCCTCGGCGTTCTCCGCGTTCGGGCTCGCGTCCTCGGACATCGTGCTGGCCGCCGAGCTGTCCGACCCGACGGTCGTCCCGTTCGACCCGGCCCGTGCCCAGCGGAACTTCGACGAGCTGGAGCGCCGGGTCCGCGACGGCCTGGACCGGCAGGGCGTGCCGTTCGAGTCCGTCGAGATCCACCGCGAGATCGACATGCGGTACACGATGCAGCTGGCCGAGGTCACCGCCCCGGTGTCCGGCGGCACGCTGGACACGGCCGCGATCGAGGCGGCCGGAGCGGCGTTCGAGGCGCGCTACGCGGAGCTCTACGGCCGCGACGCCGGGTTCCGCGAGGCCGGCATCCAGGCGATCACGTTCCGGGTGCGCGGCGTCGGCGTCCTGCCGTTCAGCCCGGAACTCCCGCCGGTGCCGACGGCCACGTCGCCGGACCCGTCCGACGCGCAGGTCGGCACGCGCCCGGTGCAGCTCGACGCCGCCGCAGGCTACGTCGACACCCCGGTCTACGACTACCGGCGGCTCGCCGCCGGGCACGTCCTGACCGGCCCCGCGATCGTCGAGGTGCCGACGACCACCGTCGTCGTGCCGGCCGGGACCACCGGCACGGTCGACGAGCTGGGCAACCTGACCATCCGCACCGGGGTCACCACCCCGTGCCTGCCGACCCGCGAAACCGCCGGGAGTGTCTCGTGAGCATGCCGATCCCCGGCTCGGAGATCTTCTCCAGCCGCCCCGTCGACCCGGACGAGCTGGCCCGCTCGCTGCCGTCGTCGCTGCCCGCGCACACCGTCACCCAGGAGCAGGTCGACGCGCTGGACCCGCTCACCTACGAGGTGATCCGGCACCGGCTGTGGTCGGTCACCGACGAGATGGGCGAGGCGCTCAAGCGCATGTCCGGCTCGCCGATCGTCACCGACGCGAACGACTTCGACTTCGCGATCTCCGACGAGCTGGGCCAGGAGGTCCAGGTCGGGCTGTACAACACGATGCTCGTCGGCGCGGTGGACCTGGCGATCTACTGGACGCTGCGGCACCGCGCGACGAACCCGGGCATCGCCGAGGGCGACATGTTCCTCACCAACGACCCGTGGGTCGGGGGAGGGCTGCACCAGAACGACGTGATCGTCTACCAGCCGGTCTTCCACGAGGGGAAGCTGTTCGCCTGGACGAGCGCGATCTGCCACGAGCCGGACCTCGGCGGCGTGGGGCTCGGATCGTTCAGCCCGTCCGCACAGGACGTGTTCTCCGAGTCGCTGCCGACGCCGCCGGTCAAGGTGGTGCGGGACTTCCAGCTCCAGCGGGACACGTCCGACCTCTGGATCCGGCGCTCGCGGGTGCCGATGCTCGTCGCGCTCGACCTGCGCGCCAAGATCGGCGCGAACAACGTCGGCCGGGAGCGGCTGCTCACGCTCATCGAGCAGTACGGCGCGGACACGGTCAAGGCCGTGATGAAGCGGATGATGGGCGACGCCGAGTCCCGGCTGCGGACCAAGCTGGAGTCCATCCCGGACGGTTCGTGGAGCGCGACCGGCTACCAGGACCAGTCGCACGAGGGCGACCGCGGCCTGCACAGGATCACCGTCACGACGACGAAGACCGGCGACCACCTCACGTTCGACTTCACCGGCACCGACCCGCAGGCCGGCGTCATCAACTGCACCTACGCCGGGATGCGCGGCGGCGTGATGCTCGCCCTGCTGCCGATCCTGGCCGGGGACATCCCGTGGTCGGCGGGCGGGCTGATGCGCTGCTTCGACCTGGTCACCGAGGAAGGCACGATCAACAACGCGGCGTTCCCGGCCGCCGTCAGCCGCGGCCCGATCGGTCCGGCGTGGCAGACCGGCAGCCTGGTCGCGGAGTGCCTCGCGCAGATGCTCGACCGCTCGCTGGAGCTCGGGCGCAACGTGCAGGCCACGTGCTGCGGCACGTGGGACACGGCGGTGATCGCCGGGCTGGACGAGCGCGGGGAGCAGCCCGCACCGTTCCTGTCGATCATGATGGAGCCGATGTCCGGCGGGTACGGCGCCCGCCCGCACGCCGACGGCATCGACACCGGCGGTCTGTTCTGCATCCCGATGGGCCGCATCCCGGACGTCGAGATGACCGAGTTCCTGTACCCGCTGCTCACGCTGTGGCGCCGGGAGCAGCCGGACTCCGGCGGGCCGGGGCGCCAGCGCGGCGGAGTCGGCGCGTCGATGGCGTTCACGCCGCACGGCACGTCCATCCCGATGGGGCTGGTGCTGGCCTCGGCGGGCAAGGCCGTCGCGCAGAACACCGGCCTGTCCGGCGGGCACCCGGGCAACAGCGGGCTCGACGTCGTCGCGCGGCAGAGCCGGATCGCCGAGGTGCTGGCGTCCGGGACGATGCCGTCGTCGCTGGACGAGCTCTCGGACAGCATCGTGCCCGGCCAGAACTACGAGTCCAGCTACCTCGCTCCCGGCGAGGTGTTCGCGATGACCTGGCAGGGCGGCGGCGGGTACGGCGACCCGCTGACCCGCGACCCGGAGGCGGTCGCCCGCGACGTCGCCGAGGAGAAGATCCTGCCCGGCAGCGCGACGTCGGTGTACGGCGTCGTGCTGACCGGAAGGAGCGCCGGCGGAACGAGCATCGGCGCCGGTTCCGATGTGGACCACGCCGCGACCGCGGCGGAGCGCGAGCGGCAGCGCGGGATCCGGCGCGACCGCTCCCGCATGGTCGGCGCCACGCGCGGCGGTGGCGACGTGAGCTCGGCGAAGCGGCTGGACGACAACCTCGTCGAGATCGCCGGGTCGGGCATCGCGTGCCGGCACTGCTCGGAGGTCCTCGGCGGGGCGGGCGATGGCGAGTCCCTCGGGCTGGCCGTCTACGAGGGACCGTCCACCGAGGCCGGTCCGCAGATCCTGGCGGACCCGTCGGACTACGTCGACGACGCCGTCGTGTTCCGGCAGTACTGCTGCCCGTCGTGCTGGACGGCGCTGTACTCGGCCGTCGTCCCGACCGACCACCCGGACGCCGCGTCGACGCTCGGACGGTCGGTCGTCCCGGCGGGTCGCGGGTGAGGTGATCCGCGGTCGGGCGGTCAGCATGTTGACCACGTGTCAGAATGTTGACCGCCCGCCGGGCCGGGTCTAGCGTCCGGCCGGTGACGACGTCCGCCACCGATCTCGAGACCCGCGTCCGTGCCTACATGGACGCCTGCACGTCCGGCGACGCCGCGGCCGTCGCCTCGCACCTCACCACCGACGCCGTGCACTACTTCCCGCCGGACATGTACGACGGGCCGTGGCGGGGCGCGGTCCCGATCGGCGAGAAGTGGGCCGAGAAGGTCCGCACCGGCCGGTCGGCGTGGACGGTCGACGCGATCGCCGTCGACGCCGCCCGCCGGGTCGCGGTGTGCGAGTGGACGCACTTCAAGCAGGCGGCGGGGGTGCTGCTGCGCGGCACCGAGTGGTACGAGTTCGACGGCGAGGGCCTGATCGCCGAGATCCGCGCCTACTACGCGTCGCCGCAGGACACGGCGCTGGCCCGGCTCGAGCTCGGCGGGTTCGACTACGCGGGCCGGGGTTATCCGGAGGCGCCGCGGGCCGCCGTCGGCGGGTGAGCGTGACCGGCGCATCGGGGCGCTCCGCCTCGCCCGCGGTCACCCGGGCAGCCGCGATCCTGACCCGTCTCGCCGCGGAGCCGGGCCGTCCGGTCGGGCCGAGCGAGCTGAGCAGACAGGTCGGCGTTCCGAAGTCGACCGTGCTGAACGTCTGTGCCGCGCTCGTCGAGGCGGGGCTGCTGAGCCGGTCCGGCGAGGGCTACGAGCTCGGCGGACGGCTCGCCGAGCTCGGCCACGCCTACCTCGCGGGCGTCACCGAGGTCGAGGTCTTCCACCGGCTCTGCCGGGAGCGGTACCCGCAGACATCCCGGACCGTCCAGCTCGCGGTGCTCGGTGACGGCGCGTCCGCGGTCTACCTGGCCCGCCACGACGGCCGCGACCCGCTCCATCTCGGGCTCGCCGCGGAGATCGGCCGCTCGGTCCCGGCGTACTGCACCGCGTCCGGCAAGGCGTTGCTCGCCGCGCTCGACGAGAGCGGGCTGGCCACACGCGTTCCGGCGGACGGCGCCCTGGAACCGGCCACGACCGCGTCGCTGTCCACGGTGGACGGGCTGCGCGACGATCTGCGGGCGACCCGGGACCGCGGGTACGCCACCGAGGACGGCGAGATCGTCGACGGGCTGTGCTGCGTCGGCGTCGCCGTCCGGACGCCGCGGCGGGCCGACGGGCTGGTCGGGCTCAGCTTCACCAGCATGCGTCGTGCGGCCGACGACCCGGCGTCGACGGCGGCCGAGCTGCGCGAGCTCGCCGGTGTGTTCGCCGCGCGGATCGGCGGAGGGCTCGCGTACTGACCTGCAGGGACGGACGTCGCGGGGCGGTCGCCGGCGGAGCCTGCGGGGTGGGGACAACAGAGAGGACGACGATGACCCGGATCCGGACCACCCACGTGGGGAGCCTCGTGCGCACCCCCGAGCTGACCGAGCTGATGCGCGCGCGTGAGCACGGCGAACCGGTCGACCCGGCGCGCCACGCCGAGGTGCTCGGCGCGGCCGTCGCGGACGTCGTGCGGCGACAGGTCGAGATCGGCATCGACGTCGTCAGCGACGGCGAGTACGGCAAGTCCGACAGCTGGTCGCGCTACGTGCGGGAGCGGCTCGGCGGGTTCACCACGACCGAGGAGACCGGGAAGACCGACGGGCGCTCGAACGTCCCGCCCGGCACCGACAAGCACCTGTTCGGCGAGTTCTACGACGAGTACGAGGCCGGCCAGGGGTTCGTCGGCGGCGGTGGCGAGTGGCGGGCCACCGGGCCGATCCACTACACCGGCGCCGAGGCGGTCGGCAGGGACATTGCGAACCTGACTGCGGCGCTGTCCGGTGTGGATGGACAGGCGGAGGGGTTCCTGCCGGTCGTCGCGCCGGCCAGCGCGGTGCCGAGGCCGACGCACGACCACTACCCGTCGGACGAGGAGCTGCTGTTCGCGGTCGCCGACGCGCTCAACCAGGAGTACCGCGCGGTGATCGACGCCGGGTTGACGGTGCAGATCGACGACGCCCACTTCACGATCGCCTACGACACGATGCGTGGTGACCTCGCCGCCTACCGGCCGTGGGCCGAGCTGCGTACGGAGGCGCTGGTCCGGGCGCTGGACGGCATCCCGCCGGAGCGTTCGCGCTACCACATCTGCTGGGGGAGCTGGAACGCTCCGCACGTCGGTGACGTGCCGCTGCGGGACATCGTGGACCTGGTGCTGCGCGTCCCGGTCGGCACGTACTCGCTGGAGCAGGCGAACCCGCGCCACGAGCACGAGTGGCGGATCTGGGCCGACGTCGAGCTCCCGGAGGGCAAGACCCTGATGCCGGGTCTGGTCAGCCACGCCACGAACGTCGTGGAGCACCCCGACCTGGTCGCGGACCGGATCGTGCGGCTCGCCGAGCTGGTCGGTCCGGAGCGGGTGATCGCCAGCAGCGACTGCGGGTTCGCGCAGGGTCCGCTCGTGCGGCGGGTGCACCCGTCCGTGCAGTGGGCGAAGCTGGAGTCCCTCGTGGAGGGTGCGCGGCGGGCGGGGGAGCGGATCTGATCCTCAGGGGAGGATCACGACCTTTCCGGTGGCGTGTCCACTCTCGACGAGTGCGAGCGCCTCGCCCGCCTCCTCGAGCGGGCGGACCTCGGTCACCAGCGGGTCGAGCTCCCCGGCGGCGACGAGGCGGGCGAGCTCGGAGAGGACGGCGGTGCTGCGGTCGCGCACGACCTCGCTCCCGCCGAGCTCGCGCGCCAGATCCTTGTCCGACACCGAGTACAGCCGCGCCGACGGGACGAGCGGTGCGATCGTGCGCAGCGCGTCCCCGCCGACGAGGTCCAACGCGCCGTCGACGCCGTCCGGAGCGGCGGCGCGGATCCGGTCGACGACACCGTCCCCGTACGCGACGGGTACCGCTCCGAGCCGGCTGAGCAGGTCGTGCTTCGCCGGGCTCGCGGTGCCGACGACGGTCAGCCCGCGCAGCGCGGCGAGCTGTACCAGCGGCAGCCCGACGCCGCCGCCCGCACCGTTCACGAGCAGCGTGCTGCCCGGGGCCAGGCTCAGGTGCTCCAGCGTGTCGTACGCGGTCCCGGCCGCGACCGGCAGCACGGCCGCCTGCTCCGGGGACACGCCGTCCGGACGGTGTGCCGCGAACGACGCCGTGACCCGCGCCGTCGGAGCCCACCCGCCGAGCATGCCGGGGCAGCCGCCGAACACCTCGTCGCCGACGGCGAAGCCGCTCACGCCCTCACCGAGCGCGACGACGGTGCCCGCCACCTCGCGACCGAGCACGGCCGGCCCGTCGACGCCGTAGGAGCCCTCGCGCACCCGCCAGTCGCCGGGGTTCACGCCGGACGCGCGCACGCGGACGAGCAGCTCACCGGGCCCCGCAGCCGGCTCCGGCACGTCGAGATGAGCCTGCTGTTCCGGACCACCGACCCGGAGGAACCCGTAACCCCGCACGCCGCCCGACGCTACCCCCGGTCCCCGCCCGCCGCCTCGCTCCGCCCCAGCCCCAGCCCCCCGCCTCGCCCCGCCCCACCGCCCCCACTCCGAACGAGCGGCACCTTCGAGCAATGACATTGCTCGAAGGTGCCGTTCGTTCGCGTCGGGCGGGTAGCGGGTTCCGAACGAGCGGCACCCTCGAGCAGTGTCGTTGCCCGAACGGCCCGTTCGTTCGGGATGGGCCGGCTGTGGGGGTATCCGTGCCGGCGTTCGCGTCGACGGTTCGGTCGGGCGAATCGGGCGAAACGTGTCCAGGGAACGGATCGGCTTCCCGTCGACGGTGAGCCGTCGTGGGTGACCCGACGCCGGGAGGTCTGCTCGGTGAGGTGCTGTGACGTGCGCAGAAGAGGCCTGGTGCGGACACGGAGGTGTGGCTCCACCCGCTACGGCATGCTGATCTTCCCCACCTGGCGCATGATCGAACCGTGACCGAGACGACTCTGCCGGACGGCGTCGGATGGACCTCGCTTCTCACCGCGTACGCCCGGGCCCAGGAGCAGGACCGGCCGGACGCGACGTTTCCCGACCCGTGGGCGTCGCTCCTCGTCCGTGCCGCGCTCGCCGCGCCCGACGACCGGCTGCCCCGGCTCGGTCCGGCGCGCGACGACGGCGGCTCGGTGCTGTGGGACATGTTCGTCGCCTACTTCGGCGCCGGCCGCACCCCGTTCTTCGACGACCAGGTGCGGGCCGGGCTGGACGCCGGCGCCGAGCAGGTGGTCGTGCTCGCGTCCGGTATGGACGGACGGGTGGTGCGCCTGGACGTCCCGGACGGGGTCCGGGTGTTCGAGGTGGACACGCAGCCGGTGCACGCGTTCAAGGACTCCGTGCTCGCGGCCGCGGACGCCGACGTCGACCGGCGGGTCCCCGTCGTCGCCGACCTGCGGGAGGACTGGCGGGCGGCGCTCGTCGAAGCCGGGTTCCGTCCGGGGCGCCCGACGGTGTGGACGGTCGAGGGGCTGCTGATGTACCTCCCGCCGGACGCGGCCGACCGGTTGCTGCGCGACGCCGTCGAGATCAGCGGCCCCGGCAGCAGGTTCGCCGTCGAGTACTTCCGCCGGATCCCCGAGCCGGACAGCATCCCGCTGGCCGACGAGGGGGAGCGGCACGCCATCCGGACCATCCTCGGCCTGTTCGAGGCCGGGCCGGAGGGCGACCCGGCGTCGTTCCTCGGTCGCGCGGGCATCCGCGCGGAGACCGTGACCGAGGTGCCGGACGAGCTCCGCAGGCACGGCCGCCCGGTGCCCGAGGTGATCGACGTCGACCACACACCCGACCCGATACGGATCTGGCTGGCGGCCGGCGTGTCCTGATCGGACGGATCAGCGGTACGGGTGCAGCTCCAGCCCGGCCGAGCCCCAGTCGTCGACGACGAGGACGGCGCCGCCCTCGGAGTCGCAGATCGTCATCTTCCCGGCGGCGTCGAGCACGACGTTCGTGTACTTCGGGTTGTCGCCCGGGACGTACTGGTCGAGCTTCTCGCCGGTCACCGACCACGTCTGGATCGCGCCCGGATCGGAGCCGAGGTCGATCGCGCAGACGATCAGGTTGCCGTCGGTGTCGAACGTGAAGCCGTCCGGGTGCCCGGAGTCCATCTGCACGACGGTCTGCTCGTCGACGAGCTTCCCGTCCTCGATCCGGTAGGCGAGGATGCGCGAGTCGTACGTGGACGCGACGTAGAGGCGGTCGTCGGTGCCGAAACCGATGCCGTTCGGGAAGTACGTCGTCGAGGTGAGCAGCTCGGCCTCGCACGTGTCGACGTCGATCCGCCACAGCCGCCCGTCGGCGCCGCGCGGAGCGCGCGTCGGGTCGGTGACGTAGAGCATCCCGTCCGGGCCGAAGCACAGGTCGTTCGGCGCGATCGGGTCGCGGTGCACCCAGTCGAACGAGCCGTCCGGGCGCACGACCTGCACGCCGCCGATCGAGTCCCTGCCCCACTTCGGTCCGGTGGTCGACCAGCGCGCGCCGTTCTGCGCGACGTAGATCGACCCGTCGGCGGCGAGCGTCGCACCGTTCGCCCCACCGCCGAGGTCGGCGGCCACCTCGGCGCCGGTGTCGGTCAGCCTGTAGAGCCGGCCGTGGCTGATCGACGTGAAGTACGTGTCGCCGCCCGGCGTGTACAGCGGGCCCTCGGAGAAGCCCACATCGGTCGCGACGACGCGGGGTGCGGGTCGGGTGGTCATGGAACCAGCTCCTCGTGGTGCGGGGGATCGGCACGGCGCACGTGCGAACGGTCGAGGTCGGCGACGTCGCGGACGCCGAGCAGCGTCAGCGCCCGCTCGATCTCGTCGCGCAGGATTCCCAGGACGTCGACGACGCCCCGCTCCCCGCCGACGGCCAGCCCGTAGACGTACGGCCGTCCGACGAGGACGGCCCTGGCGCCGAGCGCGAGGGCGGTGACGACGTCCGTGCCGCGCCGCACGCCACCGTCGAGGATCACCTCGGCCCGATGCCCGACGGCGTCGGCGATCCCTGGCAGGACGGCGATCGTCGGTGGGACGTGGTCGAGCTGGCGACCACCGTGGTTCGAGACGACGACGCCGTCGCAGCCCAGGTCGACCGCGCGCGTCGCGTCGTCGGCACGCAGCACGCCCTTGAGGTACAGCCGCCCGCGCCACTGCTCGCGCATCCAGGCCAGGTCGTCCCAGTCCAGCCGGGACTGCATCAGCTCCCGCTCGGCGATCTCGACGGACTCCACGGCCTCGCGCACGCCACCGCCCGTTCCGACGTTCGCGCCGGCGACGCGCTGGTGGCGGAGCATGTCGTAGGTCCATCGCGGGTGGCGGGCGAAGTTCAGCGCGCGCCGCGGCGTCAGAGCGGGCGGGATGCCCATGCCGAGCTTGCGCTCGCCCTCGCGGTTGCCCTTCACCGGCACGTCGACGGTCACGAACAGCGTCCGGTACCCGGCGGACCATGCGCGGCGCATCAGGTCCGCGGCGACGCCGCCGGTACCGGGGTAGAGCTGGAACACGTGCTCGCGTGACGCCGCGCCGGCGACCTCCTCGAGCGACCACGACGACGTCGTGGACAGCGCGTAGCGCGTGCCGGCCCGTTCGGCGGCGCGGACGGCGTCCAGGTCGCCGCTCCACCGGGTCAGCCCGGTGAACCCGGTGGGCGCCAGCATCACGGGCATCGACAGCTCCAGCCCGGCCGCCGTGGTGCCGAGGCGGTGCACGTCGTGTCCGGTGAGGACGGACGGGCGCAACCACCAGCCGTCGAACGCGCTGCGGTTGAGTCCCAGCGTGTGCCGGTCGTCCGCTCCGCCGTCCACATAGGTCCACACCATGGAGGGGAGCCGTCGCCGCGCGGCCCGCCGGTAGTCCTCGACGGTGATCAGCCGCTCCGGGGCGCGCCAGTGCAGGTCGAATCCGAACGCGTGCATCAGTTCCCGTGCTCCTGGTCGAACGCCGCGCCGATCCGGGCGACCATGTCCTCGTCGTGCGCGTCCGCGGTCTCGCGGGACGCGGCCAGTACCTCGGCCACCTCGAGCGCGTGCCGGCGGGGCACCACGGCGACCCCGTCGGCGTCGCCGACGACCACGTCCCCCGGCTCCACGACGACGCCGCCGCAGGCCACCGGCACGCAGACCTCGCCGGCGTCGCGCTTGGCGGGGGAGAACGGGCTCCGGCCCCGGCCGAACAGGGGAAAGCTGCGGGCCGCGACGTCGTCGATGTCCCGCCACGCGCCGTCGATCACCAACCCGGACAGCCCGTTCGCGACGGCGGGCAGCAACGCCTTCTCGCCGCCGCCGCAGCCTGCGGTGTACCCGCGCCAGTCCACGACGAGCACGGAGCCGGGGAACGCGCGGGCGAGCCCGCCGTAGACGGCCCAGTTGTCGCCGGGTGGGGCCTTCACCGTGATCGCGACGCCGGCCAGCGGCGGCATCGACGGGTGCAGGGGACCGATCGCCGGGTCCATCGTCCACAGGCGACCGACCTGGTCGCTGACCGCGCACGAGTTGCTCGCGCGGTACGCGGAGAGCACGTCGTCGGGGAGGGGATCGGGGGCGTCGAGGACGCGCGGCGCGACGATCGCACGGTGTCCCAGCTGCGGCATCGGTCCTCCGGGAGCGGTCGCATTCCTCGCCGTCGAGGCATGGCGTGTCCGTCGTCGACAACATAACATGTTCTTTGTCCGCCGCCAGTGTCGTGACGACGCCGGCGCACCGACGCGCCAGGAGGACCTCCGATGACCACGCTCGCGAGCCCGCCCGCCACGGGGGAGACCGGAACGGCCGACCGGATCCCGGTCGTCGACGTCGACGTGCACCCGACCGTCGCGGTCACCGACGACGCGATCCGGGAACGCCTGTCCTCTCGCTGGCGTGACCACCTGGACCTGATCGGGCTGCGCGACGTCTCGACGGAGTCGCGGATCGTGCCGCAGCGCAGGTTCACCCACCGGCTGGACGCGATCGACCCGAGCGGCCGGCCCGGGGTGCTCCCGGACTTCACGCGCGCGCAGCTGATCGACGAGTTCGACATGAGCGGCGTCGTGCTCGGCGACGCGGCGGCGCTGATGCTCTCCAAGGGCAACACGAACTTCCCTCACCAGTTCGGCGTCGAGCTGACCAGGGCGTTCAACGACCAGCACCGCGACGTGTGGCTGGCCGACGACCCCCGTTTCTACGCGTCGATCAACGTCCTCACCGAGGACCCGGCCGAGGCCGTCCGCGAGATCACCCGGTGCAAGGAGGGACCGCGCGGCGAGAGGTTCGTCCAGGTCCTGATCGAGCCGCGGACGGAGCAGGCGATCGGGCACCCGCGGTACTGGCCGCTGCTCGAGGCGTGCGAGCACTACGGCCTGCCGCTCGGGTTCCACACGTCACCGGGCCGCCGGATGACCGCCTGCGGCACGCCGAACTTCTACTTCGAGTGGCACACCGGCTTCCCGCTGCGGAACTACACGCTCTCGTCGAGCCTGATCTTCGAGGGCGCCTTCGACCGGTTCCCGGGGCTGAGGATCGCGTTGATCGAGCAGGCCTGGTCCTGGGCGCCGCCGTTCTCGTGGCGGCTCGACCGCAGCTGGGAGATGCTCCGCGACGAGGTGCCCGACCTGCAACGACGCCCGTCGGAGTACCTCGCGGAGCACTTCTGGTTCGCCACCCAGCCGATGGAGGAGCCGGAGGACGCGGCGGAGTTCGAGTCGCTGCTCGGCATGTTCCACGACGTGATCGGCCCGGACCACCTGATGTTCTCGTCGGACTACCCGCACTGGGACTCGGACTCGCCGTACGAGTCGGTGCCGTCCTACCTGCCCGAGGACGTTCGGCGGAAGATCCTGGGCGAGAACGCGAGCACCCTCTACGGCATCCCGCTGCTGGCCGGGACGGGAGTGCGCGCCGCCTGACCGAGTACCGTGAGCGCCGAGATGACCATCGACTCCGCTCTCGACGCCGGGTACGGCCGGGCAGGCGACCGGGTCACGGCGGCCCTGCGCGAGATGATCGCGAACGGCCAGCTGCAGCCCGGCGAGCACCTGCGCCAGGACGAGCTGGCCATGCGGCTGGGCAGCACCCGCGTCCCGGTGCGCGAGGCGTTCAAGACCCTCGCCGCGGAGGGCGTGCTGCGCCACCGCCGCAACCACGGCCACTACGTCGCGAAGCTGACCAGCACCGAGCTGTCCGAGATCTGCTGGCTGCGCGACGCGTGCGAGAACCGCCTGGCCGCGACGGGCCGCTGGCCGTCGGACACCGAGCTCGACGACCTGCGCGGGCGCAACGAGGCCATGCTCGCGCTCCTCGGGCGGACGGCCTACGAGATCGTCCTGGCCGACCGGGCGTTCCACGAGGGCTTCTGGGAGCTCTCGCCGATGCGGATCGTGGCCGCGGAGTGCGCCAGGATGTGGGCGTTGATCCAGCCGTACCGGTCCATCATGGACTACGGCGTCACGGTCGTGACCCGCATGCACGGCGAGCACACCGAGATCGTCGACGCGCTCGCGCGCCGGGACCGGGACCGCTACTGCCGTGCCGTCGAGGCCCACCAGCGTCACATCTACGCCGTGATCGACGAGCTCGCGGCCGCCGAGGAGGCCCCCCGACCGGGCTGAACGGAGCTTTCGGTTCCCTCTGCGCGGGCAAAGCCCCGTTCAGCGCCGTGAAGGCAGCCGCGGAGCTACCCGAAGCGCTCCTGCAGCGAACGGATGGCGGCCTCGTAGATGTCCTTCGAGAACACCTGGTTCAGCTGTTCCTCGGCGCCGGCGTCCGCGTCGTACTCCGACCACCACTCGACGAACGACTCGCCGGTCATGGTCAGTGGCGCGACCCGCACCGTGGACACGTAGCGACGGACCCCGAACGGGTTGTCGCCGACGATGCGGTAGGTCAACGTCATGGCGTCGTGGTCCAGGGCGAGCAGCTCCTCGGAGAGCTCCCCGCCGTCGCCGAGCGTGAGGTGCCGGACGGCGCCGGGCGCGCCCTCCGACCCGGTGGTGAGCCGGCTGTTCGCGATCGCGGGCATCCAGTCGGAGAGGCCGTTGAACTCGCGCAGCACGCCCCAGACGGACTCGGGCGGGGCAGGGACGACACCGCTGGTGTACGGACGGGGCATCGGCGCTCCTCGGATCGTGGGACAGGGTGACCACACCCTGGCACGTGCTCTCTACAACCGGTACCAGCGCCTCGCCGTCTCGGACATCACGTTGGCGCGCATGCCGTCGTCCAGTCCGGACAGGAAGCCGGCGATGTCGTCGTCGTGGCGGTGCGGGTAGTCCGTGCCGAACATGAGCAGGTCGTCGGTGCCGAGCCACTCGACGATCTTCGCCATGT
The DNA here is from genome assembly GCF_004339565.1 of Pseudonocardia endophytica. Taxonomy (GTDB): domain Bacteria; phylum Actinomycetota; class Actinomycetes; order Mycobacteriales; family Pseudonocardiaceae; genus Pseudonocardia; species Pseudonocardia endophytica. The sequence continues at coordinate 1,965,098 of NZ_SMFZ01000001.1, read as the reverse complement.
GCTCGGGCGGGCCGGCGTCGATCGGGGCGGTGGTGAAGCGGAAGTGCTCGCGCACGAGGTCCATCGGCGGGCGGTCCACCCACGGGATCTCGCGCCGCAGGCCCTTCCACTCCTTGTTCATCCGCCAGCCCCACGTCGGGATCCACGTGAAACCGCAGTCCAGCATGGACACCCGCAGCGACGGGAACCTGCGGACGACCCCCTCGGCGATCATCGAGATCATCTGCGCGGCGTAGACCTGCGTCTCGGCCGCGTACTCCTCGACGTACCAGGACGGGAACCCGCTGGTCGACGGCGCGCCGTCGGGGGTGCCACCCCAGTGCAGCCCGAGCACGAGATCGTGCCGGGTGACCGCCTCGTAGAGCGGCCACCACGCGCGCTGCCCGTAGAGCTGCTCGGACCGCACCGGCAGCACGACCTGTCTGAACCGGGGGTCCGGGCCGAGCCGGTCGATCTCCTCGGCGGCCGCGCGCGGGTCACGGGCCGGTACGACGATCGAGCCGACCAGCCGCGGGTCGCGGTCCAGCCACTCCCCGGCCATCCAGTCGTTCACCGAGCGGGCCAGTGCCGTCGCCCAGTCCGGGTGGCGGAGCGAGTCGACGGCGTAGTAGCAGTTCAGGACGGCCTTCTCGACCTGCCAGGGGTCGAGGATGTGCTGTTGCAGCGCCGCAGGGTCCGACGCCGGGGGAGCGGCGCCCAGGCGCCATTCCGGCCGGGCCGTGGTCGGTGCGTTCGGCGGGTAGGCGATGTTCAGGCCGACCGGGCCGGCCCAGCCGCGCTCTTCGGCCCACTGCACCCACACCCGTTCCTGGTAGCGCTGCAACGCCTCCAGCGACGGGACGGCGGCGTGCACGTCGGCGTCGATCACCGGTCCGGACCACAGGGAGCTCCGGGTCGTGCCCTCCAGCAGGGCGGTGGTCATGAGCTGGCTCCTCGCTCGCCGTCCTGGTGCTCGTTCCGCCGGCGCTTCTCCCGCCGGCCGGTCTCCACGATGACGTAGTCCGAGTCCACGACGACGTCGAACGTCTCCGCGGTGTACGGACCCGGCACCATGTCCGCCCCGCTGCGCACCTCCACCGGGTAGCGGCGCGCCCGCACCCGCTTGGGATCGAAGTAGGACTGTCCTGTATGGACGTCGAACTCCCAGCCGTGCAGCGGGCAGGTCAGGAACTTGCGGCCGTCGTCGAGCCGCACGTCGCCGGGGCCGGAGGACTCGACCAGACCGATCACCTGCCCCTCGCACAGCGGGCCGCCCATGTGCGGGCAGCGGTGCAGGAACGCGACGTACTCACCGTCCACGTTGAACACCCCGACCTGGCGTCCCTCCACCTCGACGATCACCCGCTCGCCCGGCGGGATCTCGGCGGTGCGGGCCACGACGTGCTGCGTCACGGTTCAGACCTCTCGCAGTGCTCGCTGGTTCATGTCCGGCGCGAACCAGGCCGCGACGGCGGACAGCAGGCAGACGGCCAGCATGAACACGGCCACCCACAGGTAGTTCGGAGCGCCGCCCGCGGCCGCGAGCAGCGACGTCGCGATCAGCGGGCCGAACCCGCCGCCGATCGCGCCGGCCACCTGGTAGCCGAGCGACGCGCCGGTGTAGCGGGTGCCGGTGGAGTACAGCTCGGCCAGGAACGCGCCCATCGGGCCGTACATCATCCCGTGCGCGACGTAGGTGAACAGCATGGCGGCCAGCAGCAACGGCCACGACCCGGAGCCGAACGCGGCGAACAGCGGGAACGCGGAGATCCCGAGCAGCGCACCACCCCAGTAGTAGATCCTCCGGCGTCCGATGTGGTCGGACAGGAGGCCGAACAGCGGGAGCGCGATCAGCTCGACGACGTTCGCGATCGTCTGCGCCGTCAGCACCTCGGCCGTGGAGAACCCGACCTTCGGTCCGTAGGACGCGCCGAACGTGATGAACACCGAGCTGGCCGCGAACGGGCCGATCACGAGCAGGACGCCGACGGCGACGTTGCGCCAGTCCGACGTCAGGATCTCCACGATCGGCGGCTTCGACGGCAGCACGGCCTTCTTCGCGCGTGCCTCGGTGAACAGGGGGCTCTCGTCGACGCCGAGCCGCACCCACAGACCGACGGCGACCAGCACGACCGACGCGAGGAACGGGATCCGCCAGCCCCAGGCCAGCAGGTCCTCGCGCGGCATGAGCGACAGCAGCGCGAACGCGGCGGTGGACAGCGTCACGCCGCTCGGCACGCCCATCATCCCGACGCTGCCCCAGAGGCCGCGGCGCCGGTCGGAGAAGTGCTCGATGGCCATCAGCACGCCGCCGCCCCACTCGCCACCCGCCGCGACGCCCTGGACCACGCGGGCGAGGACGAGCAGCAGCGGGGCCCAGATGCCGATCTGCGCGTAGGTCGGCAGCACGCCGACGAGCACCGTGCCCGCACCCATCAGCACGATCGAGGCGACCAGCATCTTCTTGCGGCCGATCCGGTCGCCGTAGTGGCCGGCGATCACGCCGCCGATCGGGCGGGCGAGGAAGCCGCTGGCCAGCGTCGCGAACGCGGCGAGCTGGCCGGCCAGCCCGTCCACGGCGGGGAAGAACAGCGCCGGGAAGACGACGGCCGCGGCCGTCGCGTAGATGTAGAAGTCGAACCACTCGATGACCGTGCCGACGTAGGTCGAGGTCAGGATCCGGCGCTTCGAGTTCCGCCGGTCGCGGCCGGCGCTGCGTTCGGTCAGTGCCACGCTGCACTCCGTCCGGTGTCAGATCGCGTGGATCGCGTGGGCCGGACAGCCGGCGATCGCGCGTTTCGCCGCCGCCTCCTGGTCCGACGGGACGGTGCCGTCACCGCGCTCGGTGGCGTAGCCGTCGTCGTCGAACTCGAACAGATCGGGGGCGTGCTCGTCGCAGAGGCCGAAGCCGTCGCACAGGTCGGGATCCACAGTGATCCGCATCGGGACCTCCAGGCGTCGATGGCCGGAACGGCACAGAACATAACATGTTATCTGCGACGAGAGGCAAGGCTCGCGGCGCGGAGCGGTCGCGGACCGGTTGCCCGGCAGCCACGATGGGCGACATGGCACTGGACCTGACCCCCGTCGGCATCTGGACCGGAGCGCTGGACACCGTCCCCTCCGCTCGGGCACGCGAGCTGGCCGCCGAGATCGAGTCGCTCGGCTTCGGCGCGCTGTGGCTCCCCGAGGTCGCCGGCCGCGACCCGTTCGTCCACCTGTCGATGCTGCTGTCGTCGACCGAGCGGCTCGTCGGCGCGACCGGCATCGCGAACATCTGGGCCCGCGACGCCGTCGCCACATCGTGTGCGACGACCTCGCTCGAGGAGGCCCACCCGGACCGGGTCCTGGTCGGACTCGGCGTGAGCCACCAGCCGCTGGTGAACGACCTGCGCGGTCACGACTACGGCAAGCCGCTCACCGCGATGCGCCGCTACCTGGACGGGATCGACAACGCACCGTTCAGCGCGCAGCGGCCCTCGACGCCCGCCAAGTACGTGCTCGCCGCACTGCGCACGAAGATGCTGCAGCTCTCCGGCGAGCGGACCGAGGGCGCGCACCCGTACTTCGTCACGCCGGAGCACACGGCGAAGGCGCGCGAGACGCTCGGCGACAGGCCACTGCTCTGCCCTGAGCAGGCCGTCCTGATCGAGTCGGACCCGGACCGCGCCCGCGAGATCGGCCGCACCTACACGTCGACGTACCTGGGGCTGCCGAACTACCGCAACGCGCTGCTCGACCTCGGGTTCGACGAGTCCGAGATGGACGACGGCGGCACGGACGCCGTCGTCGACGCGCTCGTCGCGTGGGGCGACCTGGACACCATCCGCGACCGTGTCCGGCAGCACCTGGCCGCCGGCGCCGACCACGTGTGCGTGCAGGCGCTCCCGGTCGAGAAGCGCGGCCTGCCCGACGACCAGTGGCGCGAGCTGGCGCCCGCGCTGACCGGGCTGACGGCGCGCACCGGGTGAACGAGGAGCACCGCCAGCGCGGGTACTCCCTCCGTTTCGACTGGGGTCCGGCCGGGGCGGAGGCGATCGTGCCGGGGTGCGCGGTGGCGGTGGTCGTCGACGTCCTGAGCTTCACGACGACGCTGTCCGTCGCCGCGGACCGCGGTGTCACCGTGTACCCGTTCCGGTGGCGCGACGAGCGCGCCCGGCGGTTCGCCGAGGAGCACGACGCCGTGCTGGCAGCCGGCCGTAGCGAGGGCGGGATCAGCCTGTCGCCGGTCAGCGTCCGGGACGCGCCGGACCTGCGACGTCTCGTGCTCCCGTCCCCGAACGGTTCGACGATCAGTGCCGCGCTGGCGGACCGGGCGCCGGTGGTGGTCGGTGCGAGCCTGCGCAACCGCCGGGCCGTCACCGCGTGGTTGACGGCCCGGCGTGAGCGCGATCCCGGGCCGGTCGCCGTCGTCGCGTCGGGGGAGCGGTGGCCGGACGGGTCGCTCCGCCCGGCCGTCGAGGACCTGTGGGGTGCGGGTGCGCTGATCACCGCGCTCCTCGACGCCGGGTGGGACGGGGCGTCCCCGGAGGCACGTGCCGCGGCGGCCGCGTTCGCCGCGATGGGCGACCCGAACCCGGCGCTGCACGACTGTGCGGGCGGCCGGGAGCTCGCGGCCGTCGGTTTCTCGTCCGACGTGGACGTCGCGGCCGAGCTGGACGTGAGCCCGTCGGTCCCGGTGCTGTCCGGCGGCGCGTTCACGGCCCGGGCCCGCAGCGCACGAGTGATCGACACCGGTTGACATGGCACTCACGGCTGCCCAGACCATGATCGAACAGCCGTACGTGCCATGTCAGCCGGATCCCGGGCTGCCGGAGCGGCGGTGGGCCCGTACGAGCCGAGCCGGTCTGTGGTCAGGACGCCGTGAGCAGCGTCGTGATCGTCCCCGACTCGCGGGACGCGACGTAGGCCCGCGTCCCGTCCGGCGACAGCGCGATCATCGACGCCCCGCGGGCCACCGGTACCGAGCCGGTCACCCCGTGCGTCGCCGAGTCGATCGTCACGACGCGGCTGCCCTGGTTGTCCACGACGTAGCTGCGCCGTCCGTCGGGTGCGAACACGATCGACTGCGGCTTGCCACCGATCGGGATCGTGCCGGCCACCCGGTTCGTCGCGACGTCCACCCAGCTGACCGTGGCCGCGTCGAAGTTCGCGACCTGGACCTGGGCGCCGTCGCCGGACACGTCGACATCGTGCGGGGACGCGCCGGGCGCGATCGGGATGCTGGTGACGAACGTGTTGCTGCGCAGGTCGATCACGTCGACCTCACCGCTGGCGTGGGCGGTGACCCAGGCGCGCCGCTCGTCCGGCGCGATCGCCACCGAGTGCGGGTTGCGCGGCATCGGGATCTGCGCGACCGGCGCGTTGCGGTCGGTGTCGACGACCGAGACGACCGACGCGTCGTGGTGCGGCACGTAGACCCGCTTGCCGTCCGGGGAGATCGCCATGACGAACAGCCAGGTCTGGCCCGTCTTGCGGTCCTCGCGCTGACCGGTCGGGACGAGCTTGACGATCTTCTCCAGCCGCACGTCGTAGCCGGCGAGCATGAGGCGGTCGCTCGCGCGGTCGTTGTAGGAGACGTAGACGTTGCCGGTGGCGGGGGAGACGGCGACGAACCGTGGGACGCCGGGCAGCGGCACCGACCTGACCTCCCGGTTGGCCACGGTGTCGATCACGTGCAGCGCGGGCGCGGTCGGGTCGCTCGTCGTCGCGTAGGCGCGCGTGCCGTCCAGCCCGACGGCGACGGTCTCCGGCCGTCCGGGCAGGGCCAGCGTGTTCACCACGCGGGGCAGTGCCGTCGAGACCGGCGGCGCCTGACCGGGTGCGGCGGCCGCGGGCCCGCGATCCCACGTCACGGCCACCACGACGCCGGCCAGGACCAGCAGCGCGGCGACGGCGGCCACCCCGACGGTCCGGCGGCGGCGACCGGTACCGCGTCGGCCCGGCGAGCGGGAGGGCGCGGTACCGCCGGAGCCGTCCGGGAACGCGGAGCCCGGGAGCGGGTCGTCCGGGTGCGATCCGGGACGCCCGGCACCGGGTCGGCCGGGTGCCGGGCGTCCGGGGACCGGCCCGGCAACGCCACCAGGGCCGTGACCGGCGGGAACCCGGTCGCCGGATACGGGGCCCGCTACGGAGGACCCACCGGGCAGCACCGGATCGCCGGATCTGGGGCTTGCGCCGGTGGACCCACCGGACGGAACCGGCTCGTCGGGGACCGGGAGCCGGCTGGTCGGCGCCGGAGCACCGGACGCCCGGGCAGGGCCGACCACGCCGTCCGAACCGGGCGCAGGGCCGGACCGACCCGCGTCGGCCCGCCACGTCACCGCTGCCGCCCTGGCCTGCCGCGCGAACTCGACGGCCGTCGACGTCCGCTCCGCCGGGTCCTTCGCCATCGCCTCGCGCACGACGTCGTCGAAGCGCGTCCCGAGGTGCGGCGCACGTTCGGAGACGAGCGGCGGCTGCTCCCACAGGTGCGCGGACAGCACGGCCGGGAGGTCCCGTCCCGGGTACGGCACGGAGCCGGTCAGGCAGCGGAACAGCACGCACGCCAGCGCGTAGACGTCCGAGCGCGCTTCGGACTCGTTACGGCACTGCTCGGGCGCCACGTAGTCGGCCGTCCCGACGATCATGCCGCGGGTCAGGCCCGTCGAGCTCGGACCGGTGCTGCGGGTGATCCCGAAGTCGGCGAGGTAGGCGAAGTCCTCGCCGTCGTGCCCCGTCGTGACCAGCACGTTCGACGGCTTGACGTCCCGGTGGACCAGGCCGTCGGAGTGCGCGGCGGACAGCGCACCGGCCACCTGCCCGACGAGCGCGACGGCCCGGTCCGGCGGAAGCGGGCCCTCGCGGGCGAGCATCTGCTCCAGGTCGACCCCCTCGACGAGGCGCATGTCCAGGTAGAGCCGCCCGTCGATCTCGCCGTAGCGGTGGATCGGGACGACGTGCGGGTCGCGCAGCCGCGCGGCCAGCATCGCCTCGCGACGGAAGCGGGCGCGGTACTGGGGGTCGTCGGCGTGCTCGGGCGAGAGCACCTTGAGCGCGACGACGCGCGTCGACTCGCGGTCGTAGGCCTCGTAGACCTCGCCCGCCCCGCCGCGTCCGATCAGCTCCCGGAGCTCGTACGGCCCGAACTCCCCGAGATCCCCCATCGCGCTCCCCCGCGTCACCCCTCACGGGACTGTAGGGGCTCGCGGCCGGGAGGGGTCCCGAACGGGTCAGGAACCGGCGATCGCGGCCACCTTCTCCAACGCGGCGACCGCCGACTCGTGCAACCGCTGCCCGACGGCGGGGTCGGCCTGCCCGGCCATCGCGCGCGCGTGCGTGCCCTCGATGACGATCGCGAACTTCAGCCCGGCGAGCACCGTGTACCAGTCGACGGCGGACAGGTCGCGGTCGCTGACCGTCCCGTAGTGCGCGACGAGCTCGTCGGGATCCGGCAGGTCCCCGAGCGCGGCCAGCGCCGCACCGGTCGGCGGCTCGGCGCCGGGCGACGGCCACGTCACCAGCAGCCAGCCCAGGTCCAGCAGCGGGTCGCCGATCGTGGTCATCTCCCAGTCCACGACGGCGGCGACGCCCGGTGAGTCCCGCGAGAGCAGCACGTTGTTCAGGTGGTAGTCGCCGTGCACGATGCCCGGCGGCGCGTCCGGCGGGCGGTGTTCCTCCAGCCACCGCGCCAGCGCGTCGACGTGCGGGAGCAGACCGCCGGGGTAGCCGGGGATGTCCTCATAGGACGTGAGGTGCTTCGTCCACCGTGGCACCTGGCGCTCCAGGAAGCCCTCCGGGCGCCCGACGCCGGTCAGCCCGACGGCCTCGTGGTCCACCGACGCGAGCCGGGCCAGCGCCGCGGCCGTGTCCAGCCCGGCGGCGTGCCGCGCGGCCGCGTCCGAGCGGTACGGCTCGCCGACCTCGACGCCGGGGTTGTCGCCGTCGACGGCCTCCATCAGGTAGAACACGACGCCGCCGAGGACGTCGGTGTCCGTGCAGCCCGCGACGTACCCCGGGTGCGGGACGTCCGACCCGGCCAGCGCGGACAGCATCCGCATCTCCCGGAGGAGCGCGTCGTTGCTGCTCGCCCGCGGGTGCTCCGGCGGCCTGCGCAGCACCAGGTCCCGTCCGTCCCACCGCAGCCGCAGCACGACGTTCTGGGTGCCGCCGCCGATCCGTGACACGTCGGTGATCGGGCCCTCGAGACCGGCGTCGGAGCCCCACCGTCGTACCGCCGCCAGGTCCACCACGTCCGGGGACAGCCAGTCCGGTTGCACCCGGGCACGGTAGCCGCCGCTCCGGCGTCCGGGCGCGACCCGGGCGCCCGGGTGTGGAGGAGTCCACAACGCCCGCGCGACGACGGGGGTGACGTGCGGCTCGACCCTCCCCACGCTGTCCGGCATGACAGTGCCGTCGACGACGCCGGCCTTCGGGCTCTGGTACGACTTCCGCAACCCCGACCCGGACCGCCCGTTCGGCCGGTTCTACAGCGACGCGCTCGACCAGATCGCCTGGGCCGAACAGCGCGGCCTGGACTCGGTGTGGCTCACCGAGCACCACTTCTGCGACGACGGCTACAGCCCCTCGCCGTTCGTGCTCGGTGCCGCGATCGCGACCAGGACGTCGCGGATGCGGGTCGGCACGAACCTGATCGTCTCCCCGCTGCACGACCCGGTCCGGCTCGCCGAGGACGCCGCGACGCTCTCGCTGCTGTCCGGCGGACGGTTCGATCTCGGTGTCGGACAGGGCTACTGGGAGCGCGAGTTCGAGGCGTTCGGGAGGAACATCAGGAACCGGCCGAGCCTGCTCGAGGAGGGCGTCGAGGTCATCCGCCGCGCATGGGCCGGCTCCGCCGACGGCTTCGACGGCAAGCGCTACTCGCTGCCCGCCCTCCCGGTCACGCCGCAGCCGGAGCAGACGCCCCAGCTGCTCGTCGGGGCGTTGGCCGACCCGGCGATCGAGCGTGCCGCCCGGATCGCCGACGGCTTCCTGTCCACCCAGAACCCGCACCAGGCGTCGTACCTCGCCGCGCTGGAGCGCCTCGGCAAGGACCCGGCCGAGGGCCGGATCTACGCCGGGCAGTGGACCGTGATCGCCGAGGACCCCGAGGAGGTCTGGTCGCGGATCGGCACGCACGCGCTCTACCAGCTGAACAACTACATCTCCTGGGGCGCGTTCGGTCCCGGCGTCCCGCAGTTCACCGACCCGTCGCAGATCGTCGAGGCCGGCGCGTTCACGCTGATGGACGCCGGCACGGCCGTGCCGTTCCTGACCGACCTGCTCCGGACCACGCCGCAGATCAAGGACGTGCACTTCTGGGCGATGCTGCCGGGCGAGTCGGTGGACAGCGGGTCGGAGCGGATCGCCTACCTCGCGGACAAGGTCGTCCCGGCGGTGAAGGACGCCCCGCAATGACAGAGGCCCTGACCGCGTGACCGGGGCCCTGCTGCTCACCGAGTTCACCGAGCGGGCGCGGCGGCACCACCCGCACCGGGAGATCGTCGGCTACGACGGGGGCGACGAGGTCCTGCGCTACGACTACGGCGCCTACGGCGAGCGGGTCGTCCGGCTCGCCGGGGCGTTGCGGCGGATCGGCGTGAAGCCGGGGGACCGGGTCGCGACCCTGTGCTGGAACCACCACCGGCACCTCGAGCTGTACGCCGCGGTGCCGCTGGCCGGTGCCGTGCTGCACACGCTCAACCTGCGGCTGTCCGCCGAGGAGATCGCCTACATCGCCGGGCACGCCGACGACCGGCTGATCGTCGCCGACCCGGACCTGCGCCACCTGCTCGACGGGGTGCACCCGGAGCTCGGTGTGGTCGAGACCGGCGACGCGTACGAGGAGCTGGTCGCGTCCGGCCCGGTGCTCGAGGGACCGCCGGACCGCGACGAGAACGACCTCGCCGTGCTCTGCTACACGTCCGGCACCACCGGGCGGCCCAAGGGCGTCGGCTACACCCACCGCGGGCTGTACCTGCACACGTTCGCCGCGTGCCTCGCCGACGGGCACGCGATCTCCGCGACCGACACCGTGCTGCACGTCGTCCCGCTGTTCCACGCGAACGCGTGGGGCATCCCGTTCGCCGCGACGATGGCCGGTGCGGCGCAGGTGCTGCCCGGCCCGCACCCGTCGGTGGCCGAGATCGCGTCCATCGTGGAGCGTGAACGGGTCACCTACGTCGGCATGGTGCCGACGGTCGCCGTCGACCTGCTCGACCACGTCCGCCGCACCGGCACCGACGTCTCGAGCCTCCGCGCGCTCGTGCTCGGTGGCTCGACGCCGTCACTGGAGCTGATCCGGGCCTGGGAGGACCGGGGCGTCCCGGTGTTCCAGGGCTGGGGGATGACCGAGATCTCGCCGATGGCGACGTTCACCCGCGACCCGTTCCCGCCGGACGACCCGGGCGAGCGGCACCGTCGCACCCAGTCCCAGGGCACGCTGCTGCCCGGGCTGGCATGGCGGATCGTCGACGACGACGGCGTCGAGCAGCCGTGGGACGGCGAGAGCCGCGGCGAGCTGCACGTGCGGGGTCCGTGGGTGGCCACGTCCTACTACCTCGGCGAGGCCCCGGAACGCTTCGACGACGGTTGGCTGCGCACCGGCGACGTCGCCACGATCGACGCGACCGGGCGGCTGCGGATCGTCGACCGCACCAAGGACCTGATCAAGAGCGGCGGCGAGTGGATCAGCTCGGTCGCGCTGGAGCAGGCACTGCTGGCCGACGACGACGTGGCGGACGCCGCCGTCGTCGCCGTCCCGCATCCGCGCTGGCAGGAGCGGCCGATCGCGATCGTGGTGTCGCGCGGCACGACCGACGCCGCGCCGATCCTGGAGCGGCTGGCCGAGCGGGTCCCACGCTGGTGGATGCCGGAGGACGTCGTCCTCGTCGACGCGCTGCCGCGCACGAGCGTCGGCAAGACGGACAAGAAGCTGCTGCGCGCGCGGTACGCACCCTGACCGCCTGCCCGGGGCCGGCGCGGAGCCGGACCCCGGGTGGGGCGTCATGGCGCGACGAAGACCGCCGTCGTGTGCTCGGTGTCCAGGAACTCCTTGACCGACGAGATCTTGCCGTCCCGCACGGTGAACACGAAGTGGTACAGGTTGTTGTAGACGCGGCCGTTCTTGAGCTCCGCGTACGACTCGGTCTCCACGGCGACGCGCTCGCCCTCCGCGGTGAACGCCAGCGGGGTCAGCCGGATCGCGCCGGTCGTCGTGTTCTCGGCGATCCCGCCGAGCATCTCACCGAACCCGGCCTTGTCCTTCGTCCCGGAGATGCCGGGGATGCTGCCGGCGACCCACCAGGTGGCGTCGTCGGTCATCGAGCCGAGGATCTTGTCGACGTCACCACCCGAGAACGTGGTCATGAATTCGGTGACGGTCTGCTTGTTCTGCTCCTCGAGAGTGCCCATCGTGCAACCTCCGGCGGTCGTCAGGCGCCGAGCAGGCGGATCACCAGCTCGGCGTAGTGGTCGGCGATCCGGTCGATCGTGAGGCGCCCGTCCGGGTCGAACCATTCGTTCGGTCCGTTGAGCGTGTCCAGGATCGCGAGTGTGGTCAGGCGCGGGTCGGCGCAGGTGAACTCGCCGACCGCGACGCCCGCGGCGATGTGCCGGGCGATGCAGCGCTGGTACTCCCGCCGGAACTTCTGGACGGCCTCCAGCCGCTCCGGGGGCAGCGCACGCAGCTCCCGCCCGGCCACCCGCCAGGCGTCCCGGTTCGCACCGATGTGCCGCACGTGGGCACGGACCAGCTCGGCGAGCCGGTCGGTGTGCGATCCGGGTCCGTTCAGGAGGGGCAGGTGCTCGACGACCATGTCGCGGTCCACGACGTAGATCGCCTCGAGCAGCAGCTCCTCCTTGTTGCGGAAGTGGTGGTACAGCGAGGCGGCCTGGATCCCGGCCGCCTCGGCGATCGCCCGCATCCCGACCCCGTGGTACCCGCGTTCCCGGAACAGCCTGCTGGCCACCGCGACCAGCTCCGCCCTGCGCTCCGACGTACGACGGGTCTGGGGTGCGGCGGTCATCCGGCGGTCCTCGGCTCTGCGCTGGTGGTGGGACCAGGATGAACCACCGGGTGCGGGGGCGCGTCGTTGCACCCCCGCACCCGGGGCGGTCATCAGGCCGGGACGGAGGTCTTCACGCCCATCTTGTGCAGCTCCGGCACGACCTTCTCGCCGAACAGCTTCAGGCTGGCCCGCACCTTGTCGAACGGCAGGCCCGCGAACGACGGCGCCACGTTCGGCTGGTGGTCGCCGAACAGCTCCAGGCGGTGCCGGTACTTCTCGACGATCTGCTCAGGGGTGCCCCAGATCTGGGTGTCGGCGTAGCCGGCGCCTGCCGCCTCCATGCCCGCCTCGCGGATCATGTCGGCACCGGCCTGGTAGGCCTCGTAACCCTTCGTCTGCCGCCAGTGCGAGCCGGCGAAGTCGTAGTGCTTGATCACCGACAGGAAGTACCGGCTCAGGTACTCGCGGGCGACCGCCTCGGCCTCGGCCGGGTCCTCGTGGCAGTAGATGAAGTCCTGGGTGAGGATCGGGCCGGGCTCGCGGTGGTGCGTCTCCCGGTAGACCTCGCGGTAGCGCTCCATGGCCGGCACGTGCTGCTCGGCCGGGTACTGCATGAACGTCATCATGCGGGCGCCGACCTTCGCGACCGCGGGGACGGAGTCGGGCGACATCGCGACGCCGTACAAGCGGTCCGACCAGTCACGGTTCTCCGGTCCGGGCCGGATGTCCGCCCGCGCCTGCTGGTAGATCGGTCCGGTGTTCTCGACGTAGCCGTTCTGCAGGCCCTTGACGATCATCGGGGCGGCCTCGTCGAACATGCCGCGCGACGCGTTCATGTCGACGCCGAACGCCTCGTACTCCATCTTCGCCAGGCCGCGGCCCATGCCGAACACGACGCGGCCCTCGGAGAGGATGTCCAGCATCGTGACCTTCTCGACGACCCGTAGCGGGTCGTTCCACGGCAGGATCACCGCGCCGGTACCGAGCTTGACCCGGCTGGTCTTCGCGGCCAGGTAGCTCATCAGCTGCAGGTTGTCCGGGCACATCGAGTAGTCGTCGAAGTGGTGCTCGGCCGCCCAGACCGAGTCGAACCCGTACTCCTCGGCGAGCACTCCGAGCTCGGTCTCCTGGCGGAACATGTCCGCGTCGCTCAGGTTCTCGTGCCAGTTCTGGAAGACCAGCAGGACACCGACGTCCATGTGGGTTGCCTCTCGTGGAACGGTCTCGGGCACCTTGCCTAACGAACGTTAGGGCTGTCACGGTAGTGGGGTATTTCACAGACGGTCAAGGGAGGCAACCGGAGTGGACCGGCTCGTCACCGTTCCGGCCGAGACCGAGCGCCGCGCGTCCGCCGTGGGGGACCGGGAGCTCTCCCGGGTGCTCGACGGCCTGGCCGCCGCCGTGCTCGGGGGTGTCGGGGCGGGCCGTCTCGTCGAGCGGCTGTCCGCGCTCCTGGCGCTGCCCGTCGCGCTGCTCGACGCGGGACTGCGGGTGCGGACGTGGGCGGCTCCACCCGGGTTGCGCCTGGACTCGGCCCCGAGCCTGTCGCCCGTCGTGCGCGACGTGCCCGCCGTGCGGGACGCGCTGGCCGGGCTCGGGCCGGCGCGGCCGTCCGCGGTCGTCGCGCCGTGCCCGGCGCACGGGGTCGTGCGGCGCCACCTGGTCGCCGTGCTCGTCGTCGACGGGCAGCCCGCCGGCTACCTCGACGTCGCCGAGATGGGCCGCGCGCTGGACGGGTCGGACGCCGTCGTCGCCCGTCAGGCGGCCGCGGTGCTGTCCCTGCTGGACGCCGCCGACCTGCGGGCCGCGCGGTCCGCCGCCCGGCAGCGCGACGACGTCGTCGCCGACCTGTTGCGCGGGTCGCGCGCCGGTCCCGACCTGCGACGTCTGGCCGGGCAGGCCGGGCTCGACCTCGACCGCCCGCACCTGGTCGTGCGCCTCCCGGTCGCCCCGGAGCGCTCGGCCGCCGCGTGCCGGTCGGACGTCGCGACCGCGCTCGCCGGCCCGGGGGGCGGCGTGCCGCCGAACCTCGCCGAGCCGGACGCCGTCGTCGTGCTGCTGGAGCTCGCGACGGACGCCGGACCGCCCGAGCAGCGTGCCGTCCACCAGCGGCTGCACGCGGCCGTGGACGCCGTCGCGGCGTGTACCGGCGTGCGCCGGGCCGTCGTGTCCGGGATCTGCCGTGACCCGGCCGACTTCCCGGCCGCGCTCGCCGAGACCCGCGACGTCGACGGCATCGCCGCGGCTCTCGGCGGGCGCGGGGGCGTCGTCGGTGTGGACGAGCTGACGACGCTGCGTCTCGTCGTCGACGGCGGCCGGGCCGACGTCGCGGTCCGGTTCGCCGAACGTTGCCTTGGCCCGCTGCGCCGCAGCGACGACGCGACCGGCGGCGACCTCGTCGAGACGCTGCGGAGCTACCTGGCGTCCGGGGCGCAGGTGCGGGCGACGGCCAAGGAGCTCGGCGTGCACGAGAACACCGTGCGCTACCGGCTGGGCCGGATCGAGCACGTCACCGGGCTGGACATGCGCAGCTTCGACGCGCTGCTGGCCGCGCGCCTGGCGTTCCAGGTGGAGGGCCTCGCGGGCGGCTGACTCAGGCCCGTCCGGTCCACACCGGTTCGACGGCGGCCCACTCCCGCTCGAGTGCCCGGTCGCGCGCCCGTCGCCGTCCGGACAGGTGCGCGACGACGACGGCGACGGCCACGGCGGCGCCGAGGCCCGCGGCGAGCAGGGCGGCCTCCCACGGCGCGGCCCCGGCCGGTGGCTGCGCCACGACCGATCCGTCCGGCGCGACCCAGACCCGCCGGGGGTCGCCCGCCCGGGTGCCGGCCGGGACGGCCGCCGTCGCGGTGCCGGTGCGGCCGTCCGCGCCGGTCCAGGCGACCCGCACCCGTGCAGGCGCCCGCGCGTCCTCGACGACGACCGCGTCGACCGCGACGGCCTCCCCGGTTCGCTCCGACGCGGTGGTGGCGACCACGTTCCCGACGACGGCGGCGAGCAGCGCCACACCCAGCGCGAGGGCGGTGACGAGCCGGATCGTGCCGTGAGACTGTGGCATGACCGTAGTCTGCGCGCACCGATGCACTGGCAGAATGCGGGATTCGCATCGACAGCCTCTGTTCCGAGCGAAGGCAGGGATCCTGTGGAGCTGGCCGACCTGGAGCTCGTCGCGGCCGTCGCCGACGCCGGCAGCATCACCCACGGCGCCGTGCGGGCGCACCTCTCGCTGCCGTCGGCCAGCGCTCGGATCCGGGCGCTCGAGCGGTCGGTCGGGGCGCCGCTGTTCGACCGGGACCGCCGCGGCGTGACCCCGACGCCCGCCGGGAGGCTGCTGCTCGAGCACGCCCGCGACATCCTGCGCTCGGTCGGGCGGATGCGCGTCGAGCTCGCCGAGTACACCGAGGGCCACGGCGCGACGGTCCGGGTGCTGGCCGGGACGTCGGCGCGCACCGACGTCGTCCCGGCCGTGACGTCGTTCCTGCGGGACCGTCCGACGGTCCGGATCGACCTCGCCGAGTCCACCAGCACGGAGACGGTCGCCGCGCTCGCCGCCCGCAGGGCCGAGCTGGGGCTCGTCTCGGACACGACCGACATGGGGGAGCTGCGCAGCAGCGTGCTCCGGGCGGACCCGCTGGTGGTCGTCGTCCCCCCGGGCGACCCGCTCACCGGTGGCGGGGCGGTGTCGTTCGCCGACGTGCTGCGCCGCCCGTTCGTCGGGCTGAGCCAGGGCAGCGCGCTGGCCGAGTACCTCGAGGGCCACGCCATGCCGCTGGGCGGGCGCCCGGTGTACCGCGTGCGCCTGCCCGGGCTGGACGCGGTGTGTCACGCCGTCGCGCACGGTGGCGGGGTCGCCGTGCTGCCGCGCCACGGCATCTCCGCCTGGCTCGACGACGGCCGCCTCGCCGCCGTCGACCTCGACGAGCCGTGGGCGCACCGCAGCCTCGTGGTCTGCCACCGCGACGAGTCCGAGCTGTCGGCCACGGCGCTCGCCCTGCGTGATCACCTGGTCGCCGGCGGGTGAGTCCATCGTGGATCGACCGGACAATGACCACGAGCCTGCAACAACAGTTGATCGACAACTAGGGTACGAGCGCGTTTCCGCAGGTCAGAGCACCGCCAGTAAAGATCGACGGCGCGTGATCACGTGGTGGCTTGTGTCACTTCCCCATGACAAGCAATATGCATGTCCGTACCTGATTCCGGTGCGTTCCCCGGCGGGAAGGGACCAACGATGGCCACCGCGAACAAGCTCAGCGTGATCCCCTGCGGGGCGATGCACGCGAACCTTCCGTTCCTCCTCCTCAAGCCCGGCGTGAGCATCAAGCCGCGGTCGGAGAAGGACGCCAAGGTCGACTGGGTGGAGGTTCCCACCCACTGCGTGCTCGTCGAGACAGACGAAGGAAAGATCCTGTGGGACACCAGCTGTCCCGAGGACTGGGAGGAGCGCTGGGGGCCCACGGGCCTGCAGGAGTTCTTCCCGTACGACGCCGCCGACGACAAGTACCTCGACCGGCAGCTGAACACGATGGGCGTGGGCCTCGACGAGATCGACTACGTCGTCCTGTCGCACCTGCACTTCGACCACGCCGGCAACGCGAACATGTTCAAGAACACGAACGCGAAGCTGCTGTGCTCGGACAAGGAGAAGGAGTTCGCGCTCAACTTCGAGGGCGACTTCCAGGGCGCGCACCTCAAGGCGGACTACGAGGACCTGAACTGGGAGATCATCTCCGGTGACACGGAGTTCCTGCCGGGCGTGAAGATGATCCAGACCCCTGGCCACACGCCGGGCTGCATGTCGATGCAGGTCGACCTGCCGGACAGCGGCACGATGATCTTCACGTCGGACGCCGTCTACATGGGAGAGAGCTACGGCCCGCCCGCCGCGCCCGCCGCGATCGTGAACAACCTCGAGGACTGGTTCGCCTCGGTGGAGAAGCTGCGCGGCATCCAGGAGAAGACGAACGCGACCATGGTCTTCGGCCACGACGCCGAGCAGATCAAGGAGCTGCGCAAGGCCCCGGAGGCGTCGTACACGTGAGTGACAGCATCCCTGAGGTCCCCACCGAGGAGACGATCTTCACCTGGGGTGCGCCCCCGCTGAAGTTCGGTGCCGGGGCGATCGACGAGATCGGGTTCGAGCTCAGCGGCTACGGCGTGAAGCGGGTCCTGATCGTCACCGACCCCGGCGTGAACGCGCTCGGAGCGCCGCAGCGTCTCGCGGACACGCTGTCCCGGTACAAGATCGAGTCGGAGATCTTCGACGGCGTGCACGTCGAGCCGACCGACGACTCGATGAACAAGGCGACCGAGTACGCGCGGGCGCAGGGTCCGTGGGACGGGTTCGTCGCGGTCGGCGGCGGGTCGGCGATCGACACCGCCAAGGCGATCAACCTGCTCACCAGCCACGACGGCTTCGAGCTGATGGACTACATCAACAAGCCGATCGGCAACGCGCAGGTCCCGCCGGGTCAGCTCAAGCCGCTGATCGCCGTCCCGACGACGGCGGGCACCGGCTCGGAGTCCACGGCGATGTGCGTGCTGGACATCCTGTCGATGAAGGTCAAGACCGGGATCAGCCACTGGCGGCTGCGCCCGACCCTGGCCGTCATCGACCCGCTGCTGACGATGACGCTGCCACCGCAGGTCACCGCCGCGGCGGGGATGGACATCACGTGCCACGCGGTCGAGTCCTACACCGCCCGGTACTACACGACGTTCGACCGCAAGCGCCCCGAGGAGCGGGTCACGTACTGCGGCTCCAACCCGGTGTCGGACCTGTGGTGCGAGAAGGCGATGTCGTTGCTGGCCAAGTCGTTCCGGACCGCCGTGCAGCGCGGTGCCGAGGACGTCGAGGCCCGGTCGGACATGATGATGGCCGCGACGTTCGCCGGCATGGGGTTCGGCAACTCCGGCGTGCACATCCCGCACGCCAACGCCTACCCGATCGCCGGGATGGTCAAGGAGTACCGGCCGCAGGGCTACCCGCAGGACGAGGCGATGGTGCCGCACGGGGAGTCGGTGTCGCTCACGGCGCCGGAGGCGTTCCGGTTCTCCTTCGACAGTGCCCCGGAACGGCACCTGAAGGCGGCCGAGCTGATGGACCCGCGCGCGGACAAGCTCAACGACCCGCGTGAGCAGCTGCCCAACGTCCTGACCCGGCTCATGCAGGACATCGGCATCCCGAACGGGATCGGCGGCGTCGGCTACACCGAGGCCGACGTCCCGGATCTGGTACCGGGGACGATGAAGCAACAGCGGCTGCTGGCGACGTGTCCGCGGACCCCGTCCGAGGACGACATCGCCGACATCCTCACGAAGTCCATCCAGAACTGGTGACGCACAGCCCGGCGGCGACCGACGGTCGCCGCCGGCTGGTGTGTCGCCCACGAAAGAGCAGGCAGATGCCGATCTACGTCTTCCGGTGCGAGTGCGGCGTGCGGTTCGAGCACCTCGCGTCGATGACCGACTCCTCCGCGCCGGCCTGCCCGCGCTGCGGCGGCGAGACCGCCAAGGTCCCGGCGGGATTCTCGCTGGGCGGTCAGGCGAGCCCCGGGTTGTCCAAGGACGAGATGCCGCAGACGTGGAAGGGCGTCTACAACGGCAACGCCGAGTACGTCGAGAAGATGCGCCGCACGTGGGACCAGCGGCGTGACCTCGAGCAGAAGTACCCGGAGATCGCAGGCGACCAGCGGCCGATCCTCGCCCACGAGGGCAAGTACCACAACGCCCCGCTGCGGGCCGGGGACATCCAGCTCCAGGGCACCGCCCCGATGCCGGGCGCGAACCTGGCGAAGGGCCACGGCCACGGCCATGGACACGGCCACGGGCACGCCGAACCGGCCGCCCCTCCCGCCGACAACGAGTCGTCGGGTGGCACCGACGGCGCGACCGCCGGATAGCCCGACCGGCGTCCGGCCCGGCTCACGCCGTCCGGCCACCGCGGCCGCCGGACGCACGCGTCACCGGAGTTCGCGTGCGCCCGGGCGCACGCGAACTCCGGACCGGTGCGCGCCCGCGGATCAGGACGCGCCCGACGCGATCAGGAGGGGAAGTTCTTCGGCTTCTCGTCCATGATGATCGTCTTGTTCTCCAGGTACGGCTCGAGGCCGGCGATGCCGCCCTCACGCCCGACACCGGACTGCTTGAACCCGCCGAAGCCGATGCCGAAGTCGGTGTGGAAGTTGTTGTGCCCCACCGTCCCGGCGCGCAGGCGACCGGCGACCTCACGGGCGCGGTCGGCGTCGTGCGTGAACACCGACGCGTTCAGCCCGTAGATCGTGTCGTTCGCGATCCGGATCGCGTGCTCCTCGTCGTCGGCGGGCAGCACGGACAGCACCGGTCCGAAGATCTCCTCCTGGGCGATCTTCCACGAGTTGTCCACGTTGCCGAACACGGTCGGCTCGACGAACCAGCCGCGGTCGAGGTCCTTCGGGCGGCCGCCGCCGGTGGCGAGCTGCGCGCCCTCGTCGATGCCCGTCCTGATGTAGCCCTCGACGCGGTCGCGCTGGCGCTCCATGGCCAGCGGTCCCATCTGGACCGTCGAGTCGAACGGGTCGCCGACCTTGACCTGCGAGAACGTCGAGGCCAGCGCCTCGACCATCTCGTCGTGGCGGTGGCGCGGCACGACGATGCGGGTCAGCGACGAGCAGACCTGGCCGGACAGGAAGCACTCCGCCCCGGAGAGCGTCGTGGCCGCCTGCTGCAGGTCCATGTCGTCGAGGATCACCGCGGCCGACTTGCCGCCGAGCTCGAGCGTGTAGCGGCCGATGCGCTCGGCCATGATGCCGGCGATCCGGCGGCCGGCCGCCGTCGAACCGGTGAAGGCGATCTTGTCGACGCGCACGTCGCGCACGAGCGACTCGGAGACCTCGCGGTCGGCCGTGACGACGTTGAGCACGCCCGGCGGCAGGCCGATCTTCTCCGCGATCTCGGCCATGATGTACGACGCGCCGGGCGCCTCCGGCGACGACTTGAGGATCACCGTGCAGCCGGCCAGCAGCGCGGGGGCCAGCTTGTAGGCGATCAGCGTCATCGGCGCGTTCCACGGGATGATCGCGCCGACGACGCCCACCGGCTCGCGGGAGATCATGCCGTAGTTGCCGCCCGCCGTCGGCCTCTCGGCGGACTCGAACGTGAACGAGCCGGCCAGGTCGGCGTAGTAGCCGTAGGCGTCCGGGATGCCGCTCATCATGCCCTGGGCGACCGGGTACATGATCCCGGACTCGCGCGGCCAGATCTGCAGCACGTCGTCGGTGCGCTCCCGCACCGCGTCTCCGATGGCGCGCAGGTAGCCCGCCCGCTCGGCGTGGCTCATCTTCGGCCACGGCCCCTCGTCGAACGCCGTGCGGGCGGCTCCGACGGCGCGGGCCATGTCCGCGTCCTTCGCCTCGGCGATCTGGAAGTAGACCCGCTCGGTGGCCGGCTCGACGACCTTGATCGTGTCCGTCGAGGAGGGGTCCACCCACTGGCCGTCGATGAAGAACTTGTCGAGGCCCTTGATCGGAGCCTGGGGCTCACTCGTGATGGTCATTCGGTACCGGTCCTCCGTGTAGTCGACGTCGTTGTTCCGCTGGAGGGGGAACGCCTCACTGCATTCCGTACCCGATGGTGCCTCACAACACACGCGTGTGCGGGCTGACGGGCGTATTTGCTCCGCATGAGCGGGACAGAGCCGCCGTACGGCCAGCCGGACTACCGTGCGGGGGTGTCCGGTGACATCCTCTTGCGCCAGCTCGAGTACCTCGTCGCGCTCGCCCGCGAGGAGCACTTCGGGCGCGCGGCGATGGCGTGCCACGCGAGCCAGCCCGCGCTGTCCTCCGGCCTGCGCAAACTGGAGCGCGAGCTGGGCGTGACGCTCGTGCACCACGGCCAGCGCTACGCCGGTCTCACCGCGGAGGGACAGCGGGTGCTCGGCTGGGCGCACCGGATCCTCGCCGAGCGCGACGGCCTGCAGGACGATCTCGTGCGGATGCGCGACGGGCTCGCCGTGACCGTCCGGATCGGCGCGATCCCGACGGCGGTCCCGGTCACCGGCGTGCTCACCCGGCGGTTCAGCCGGGCGCACCCGCTCGCCAGGGTGCGGGTGGAGGAGCTGGCCTCGACCGCGATCGTCCAGCGCCTCGGCGACCACACGCTGGACGCGGGACTGACCTATCTGGACCCGGAACCGCCGCGGGGCACCCGTTCCACCGAGCTGTACCGGGAGCGGTACCTGCTGCTGACCCCGGAGGCGCTCGCTCCGGACGCGGACACGACGAGCTGGGCGGACGCCGTCGACCGCCCCCTGTGCGTCCTGGTGCGGCACATGCGCAACCGGCTCATCGTCGAGGCCGCGGCACGGTCCGAGGGCGCCACGCTGTCCCCGATGGTCGAGGCGGACTCGGCTGCCGGGCTGTACACGCACGTGATGCAGGGGTGGTCGACGATCGTGGCCCACACCTGGCTGGACGCGTTCGGCGTGCCGCCGGGGATGCGGGCGATCGGCCTGCCGGACACGGACGCCCCGCCGGTCGGCATCCTCACCACCGACGACCGTCCACTGTCGATGATCGCGTCGGCCGTGCTGGAGACCATGGAGGGCGCGAGCATCTGACTCACGCCGCCTCCGGCGCCGCGGCCGACCGGGATCGGGGCCGTCACGTCGTCGACGACCCGTTGCGGCGCCGGGGTGAGCGTGCGCGTCGACGTGGTGCACGATGCCGCTGCGATCCACGGCGTGAATCACCCCTTCGCACCTTTCGATCAACAGGGCGACGTGAGAGCCGGGCGCTTAGGGTCGGTCGCGTGGATCTCAAGGGGTGGATGGCCTCATGGCCCGTCTACCGTCAGCTGACCGGGGCGGACCGTCTCGGCCGCGGCCGGGCCGCGCAGTCCGACCGGTCGCGTGATCTGCACGCGCGCACGACGACGGCGGACCGCTGGGCGCCGTCGGTGTGCCCGTACTGCGCCGTCGGGTGTGGACAGAGGGTCTACGTCCGCGACGAGCAGGTCGTCCAGATCGAGGGTGACCCGGACTCCCCGGTCTCCCGCGGACGTCTGTGCCCCAAGGGGTCCGCCAGCACACAGCTGGTGACCGGGCCGCAGCGACTGCGGAAGGTCCGCTACCGCGCGCCGTACGCCACCGAGTGGACAGAGCTCGACCTGGACACGGCGATGGAGATGATCGCCGACCGGGTCGTCGACGCCCGCGCCCGAGGATGGCAGGACACCGACGCCGACGGCCGGCCGCTGCGCCGCACGATGGGTCTCGCCGCTCTCGGCGGCGCCGCGCTGGACAACGAGGAGAACTACCTCCTCAAGAAGCTGTTCACGTCGTGGGGCGCGGTGCAGATCGAGAACCAGGCGCGTATTTGACATTCCGCCACCGTCCCCGGTCTGGGGACCTCGTTCGGTCGTGGCGGCGCGACGAACCACCAGCAGAACCTGGTGGAGGCCGACTGCATCATCATCATGGGCTCGAACATGGCCGAGGCGCACCCGGTCGGGTTCCAGTGGGTGATGGAGGCGAAGGCCCGCGGCGCACGGGTGATCCACATCGACCCGCGGTTCACGCGGACCAGCGCCGTCGCGGACACCTACGTTCGGCTGCGCGCGGGCTCGGACATCGCGTTCCTGGGCGGGGTGATCCACCACGTCCTGGACAACGACCTCGCGTTCCGCGAGTACGTCGCGGCCTACACGAACGCGTCGTACCTCGTCGGTGAGGACTACGTGGACGCCGAGGACAACGACGGGATCTTCTCCGGCTACGACGAGGCCACCGGCACGTACGACACGGCCAGCTGGCGCCTGGAGACCGACGCCGACGGCGACCCTGTCTCCGACCCGACACTGGAGCACCCCCGCTGCGTGTTCCAGGTCCTCAGGCGCCACTACGCCCGCTACACGCCGGAGATGGTGCGGCGGACCTGCGGCGTCTCCCCCGAGCAGTTCGACGACGTGTGCCGGGCCTGGACCGGGAACTCCGGCCGGGAGCGCACCACCTCCCTGGTCTACAGCGTCGGCTGGACCCAGCACACCGTCGGTGCGCAGTACATCCGGTGCGGCGCGATCCTGCAGCTGCTGCTCGGCAACGTCGGGCGCCCGGGCGGCGGGATCTTCGCGCTGCGCGGCCACGCCAGCATCCAGGGCTCCACGGACATCCCGACGCTGTTCAACCTGCTGCCCGGCTACCTGCCGATGCCGCACGCGGGCCAGGACGACCTGGCGTCCTACGTGGACGCGATCAGGGAGCACGGGCGCAAGGGCTTCGGCTACGACAGCGACGCCTACACGGTCTCGCTGCTCAAGGAGTACTTCGGCGACGCGGCCACGCCGGACAACGACTTCGGCTACGGCTGGCTGCCCCGCATCGACGGTGACCACGGCACGTACCGCACGGTCATGGACATGGTCGACGGGCGGGTGCACGGCTACTTCGTGCTCGGCCAGAACCCGGCCGTCGGTTCGGCGCACGGCAAGCTCCAGCGCCTCGGGATGGCGAACCTGGACTGGATGGTCGTGCGCGACCTCGCCGAGATCGAGACGGCGACGTTCTGGAGGGACTCGCCGGAGGTCGAGACCGGCGAGATCGTGCCGGAGCAGTGCGCGACCGAGGTGTTTCTCATGCCGGCCGCGTCGCACGTCGAGAAGGACGGCACGTTCACCCAGACCCAGCGGATGGTGCAGTGGCGCACCAAGGCCGTCGAGCCCGTCGACGACCGCCGGTCGGACCTGTGGTTCACCTACCACCTGGGCCGGCTGGTCAGGGAGCGGCTGGCGGACTCGGCCGACCCGCGCGACCTGCCCGTGCGGAACCTGGCGTGGGACTACGAGACCGAGGGCTCTGCCGACGGTGACGGGGACGAGTGGGCGGAGCCGTCCCCGGACGACGTCCTGCGCCGGATCAACGGCCACGACCTGACCACCGGCGAGCTCGTCGACGGCTTCACCGACCTGAAGGCCGACGGGACCACCTCGTGCGGATGCTGGATCTACAGCGGCGTCTACGCGGGCGGGGTGAACCGGGCCGCGCGGCGGGTCCCGGAGAGCGACCCGGACGACGCGCCGGAGTGGGGCTGGACCTGGCCGATGAACCGGCGGGTGATCTACAACCGGGCCTCGGCCGACCCGCAGGGACGTCCGTGGAGCGAGCGCAAGAAGTTGCTGTGGTGGGACGACGACGCCGGGCGCTGGACCGGGAACGACGTGCCGGACTTCGTCGCGACCACCCCGCCCGGGTACGAACCGGCACCGGACGCCGTCGGACCGGCCGCACTCGGCGGTGACGACGCGTTCGTCATGCAGCCGGACGGCAAGGCCTGGCTGTTCGCGCCGCTCGGCGTCGCGGACGGGCCCCTGCCCACGCACTACGAGCCGCACGAGTCGCCGGTCCGCAACGAGCTGTACCTCCAGCAGTCCAACCCGACGCGGAAGGTGTTCGGGCGCAAGGACAACCCGTCGAACCCGGCCGTCGGGGAGAAGGGCTGGGAGGTGTTCCCGTACGTGCTGACCACGTCCCGGCTGACCGAGCACCACACGGCGGGTGCGATGAGCCGCCAGCTGCCGTTCCTGGCCGAGCTGCAGCCGGAGCTGTTCGTCGAGGTGTCGCCCGAGCTCGCGCGGGAGCGCGGTCTCGAGCACATGGGCACGGCACACGTCGTGACGAGCCGCTCCGCGGTCGAGGCCAGGGTGATGGTGACCGACCGGATGGGGCCGCTGCGCCTCGGCGACCGGGACGTGCACCAGGTGTGGCTGCCCTACCACTGGGGGGCCAACGGCCTCGTCCGCGGCGACGTCGTCAACGACCTGTTCGGCGTCGTGCTGGGCCCCAACGTCTTCATCCAGGAGACCAAGGTGATCACCTGCGACGTCCGGAGGGGCCCGCGACCGCGTGGGGCCGAGCTGACCGCGCTGCTGGAGGAGGTCCGGTCGCTCGCCGGGATCACGCCTGCCACGAACACCGCCCTGGCCCACGACGACCCGACACCGCACCTCGACCCGACGGTGCGGCCGGACGACACCGCCCCCGGCGTGCCCGGGTTCGGCCTCGAACGGGAGGACGCATGACCAACAGCCTCCGCGGCCCGCTGCACGACGTGTCCGGCGACGCGGGCTACGAGCCGGAGCACCCGCCGCGCATGGGGTTCTTCACCGACACGTCCGTCTGCATCGGCTGCAAGGCCTGCGAGGTCGCCTGCAAGCAGTGGAACGCCGTCCCGGACGACGGGTTCGCCCTGCTCGGGATGTCGTTCGACAACACGGGCTCGCTGGGCGCGGACACGTGGCGGCACGTGGCGTTCATCGAGCAGCCGAGCCGGTCAGGGCACCAGGACTCCGGTGTGGACACCGAACCGGCCGGGCCGAGCGCGACCGGCGTCGCGCAGGCCGCCGTCGCCGGAGGTCTGGCCGCCGCACCGCTCGCGGGCGGCGAGCTGGGGACCGAGCCGCGCCCGCCGGGCGCCGAGCCCCGGGCGCTGGGGATGCCGTCGTTCTCGAAGCCCGGCGACGGGACCGGCGCCGAGACGCGCACCGACTTCCGCTGGCTGATGGCGTCCGACGTGTGCAAGCACTGCACGCACGCCGGGTGCCTGGACGTCTGCCCGACGGGTGCGCTGTTCCGTACCGAGTTCGGCACCGTCGTCGTGCAGCAGGACATCTGCAACGGGTGCGGCTACTGCGTCTCCGGCTGCCCGTACGGCGTGATCGACCGGCGGGTCGGCGACGGCCGCGCCCAGAAGTGCACGCTCTGCTACGACCGCCTGCACGACGGGCTGGAGCCCGCCTGCGCGAAGGCGTGCCCGACCGACTCCATCCAGTTCGGCGAGCTGGACGAGCTGCGCGAGCGCGCCGCGCAGCGCGTCGAGAAGCTGCACGATCTCGGCGTCACCGAGGCCCGGTTGTACGGGCACGACGAGAACGACGGGGTCGGCGGCGACGGCGCGTTCTTCCTGCTGCTCGACGAGCCGGAGGTCTACGGGCTGCCGCCGGACCCGGTCGTCGCGACCACGCACGCCGGTGAGATGTGGCGCCGGGCGGCGACGGCGGCGGGCGCGTTCGCGCTGGCCGGGATCGTCTCGTTCCTGGGGAGGCGGCGATGAGCGCCGGTCCGCGCGACGCGGAGATGTTCCAGGGCGGGCGGCGGAAGCGACGCCGCGGGGCCGGCCGCGGCGAGCAGTCGATGGTGCCGGACGCCGAGTTCACGTCCTACTACGGGCGGCCGGTGCTCAAGCCGCCGGTGTGGGAGCACAAGATCGCCTACTACCTGTTCTGCGGCGGGCTGGCGTCCGGTGCGGCCGTCGTCGGCGCCGGGGCGGATCTGACCGGACGGCCCGCGCTGCGCAGGGGGAGCCGTGTCGGTGCGCTGGGCGCGCTCGTCGCGAGCACGTACTTCCTGGTGTCCGACCTCGGGCGCCCGGAACGGTTCCACCACATGCTGCGGGTCGCCAAGCCGACGTCGCCGATGAGCGTCGGCACCTGGATCCTGGCCGCGTTCGGTCCGGGCGCGGGTCTCGCCGGGGCCGTCGAGCTGGCGAACGCGCTGCCGCCGCGGGTCCGCCGGTCGTGGCCGGTCCGGTCGATGCGCGCGCTCGCCCGGCCGGCGGGGCTCGGTGCAGCGGTGACCGCCCCCGCGCTGTGCACCTACACGGCGGTCCTGTTCTCGCACACCGCCGTCCCGGCCTGGAACGAGGTGCGCGGCGAGCTGCCGTTCGTGTTCGCCGGGTCCGCGGCGGCCAGCGGGGGCGGGCTCGGCATGATCGTCGCCCCGGTCCGAGAGGCCGGCCCGGCGCGCGCGTTCGCCGTGCTCGGCGCGGCCGGTGAGCTGGCGGCGGGCAAGGTCATGGAGCACCGGATGGGCATCGTCCGCGAGGCCTACGAGCACGGCCACGCCGGAACGCTCCGCACGGCCTCCGAGGCGTCCACACTGGCCGGGCTCGTCGGGACGGTGCTGCTCGGCAGGCGCTCGCGCACCGCATCCGTCCTGTCCGGACTGTCACTGCTGGCGGGCAGCCTGCTGCAGCGCCTGTCGGTGTTCGAGGCGGGTGTCGAGTCCACGAAGGACCCGCGTTACGTCGTCGTCCCGCAGCGCGAGCGGCTGGAACGCCGGAGGGCCGAGCGCCAGGCCGCGCTCGACGAGGGGGCGCACACCGGCTGACATGGCACTCACGGCTGTTCGATCATGCTCGGAGCAGCCCTCAGCGCCTCTCGGCCGGATTCCCGGGCGTCAGGTCAGCGACAGCGGGACGCGGACGAGCGTGGCACCGGTGTCGTCCCGGACGGAGACGGCGCGGACCGACGCCGGGTCGATGATCGCGGACCCGGCCACCGGCGTCGGACGGCCGGGTTCGCGCGGCGGCGCGCTCATCCAGAACGCGGCCGGCTCGACCTTCCCGTCCGCGTTCTCGATCTCCAGCGTGCAGCGCTTGCCGGGCGTGATGCCCTGGACCTCGGTCGCGACCCGGACCCACCCGGCCGCGGGCGCGACGGACGCGGTCATCCGCACCGTCCCCTGCTGACCGAACGCCGTGATCGCACCGGGGCCCGCGGCGACCGACGTCGCCGACGGCTCGGGTGCGGTCAGGCGCCCGACCAGGCCGCCGCCGACCACCAGCACGAGCGCGGCGGCCGCGACGGCCAGCAGCCGTCCGACCGGCCTGCGCCGCGGCATCCGGTGGCGCACCGGCTCGTCGCGGACCTCGCGCAGTGCCCGGCGCAACGGCAGGTCGCTCGACGGCGGCCCGTCGGCGAACATCTCCGGCGGGAGCGAGCCGACCAGGTCGACCGTCTCCCTGATCTCCGTCCACTCGCGACGGCAGGCGGCGCAGCCGCGCAGGTGCTGCTCGACGGCGGCCGCCTCCGGGCCGTCGAGCAGGCCCATCGCGTGCGCGGTGAGCTCCTCGGGATCGTGGGCCGGTTCGATCGGGGGTGTCATCGGCCGGCCTCACCGGGCTGGTGTGCGAGCCGCTCGCGCAGCGTCCGGATCGCGTAGAACGAGCGCGACTTCACGGTCCCCTTCGGCACGTCAAGAGCGGCCGCCGTCTCGTCCAGGTTGCGTCCGTGCAGGTAGAGCTGCTCGAGGACGGCCCGGTGCTCCGGGGAGAGCGACCCGAGCGCGTCGTGCACGACGAGCTTGTCCGCGACGTCCTCGGCGTGGTCGCGCTGGCCGGGGATCCGTTCGGCCAGGTCGACGTCCTCGGCCACCTCGGGCGGGCGGGCGCCGGCCCGGCGGCTGCGGTCGATCACGATGTTGCGCACGACGGTCAGCAGCCAGCCGCGCACGGAGCCCTTGCTGTTCGTGAACACGTCCGGGTTGCGCCAGGCCCGGATCAGGGCTTCCTGCACGACGTCCTCGGCCGCCACGGGATCACCCAGCAACCGGGTCGCATACATCTGCATGGCCCGCCCGTGCTCGTCGAACACCCGCCGCAGATGCGTCTCGGCGTTCTCGGGCGGCACGGTGGGAGACAGTACCCACCGTGCGCTGCTGCGGGATCACGACGACCGGTATCGCCTTCGCCCTGTGCAGGCGCACCACGTCGCGGCCGAACGAGAAGCACAGCAACGCCAGCGCCACGGCGACGAGCACGGTGCCGGCGAGCACGCCGATCAGCCCGGATGCGGCGGTCGCGAGCACGACGCCCTGCACGGCGGCGATCGTCTTCGAGCCGCGCGCCGGGGTTAGCGGGCCGCGCAGCCACGGGACCGCCCGGCCGGCCGCGACGAACGCGTAGCGCATCAGGCCGATCGCCAGCACCCACGCGCCCAGCTCCGTCGCGACCTGGACGGACAGCACCATGATCAACCAGGCGTCGGACTCCATGTCGAACCGCGCACCGACGGCGGACACGGTCCCGGTGCGGCGGGCGACCTGCCCGTCCACCGCGTCCAGCGCCAGCGCGACGGCCGCGACGGCGACCAGGGCGGCGACCGCCGGCGAGCCGGACACCAGCCCGTCGACGACGAACCCGGTGACGCACGCGCCGAGCAGCGCCCGCACCAACGTCACCCGATCGGCCGGGCCGAGCGTGTCCCGCCCCGCGCGTCGCAGCGCCCCGTCCAGCAGCACGAGCACCACGACCGCGTTCCCGGTAGCGGCGAGCAGCCCGAACGGGCCGACCCCCGCCGGGCCCAGCGCACTGACCAGCAGGAGGACGGCCGCGGCGCAGGTGATGATGTCGGCGCCGCGGGCCGATACGGTGACGGTCGGGGGAAGCGTCATGCCCGGTACACGCACGCCGGGCGGATCCGGTTCACGGAGAGGTTCCCGATGTCCCCGACGGCCAGAGCGCTCTGGCTCACCGAGCCCGGCCGCGCCGAGATCCGCGAGGCCCCGCTCCCGGAGCCCGGCCCGGACGACGTCGTCGTCCGCACCCGCTTCACCGGCGTCAGCCGCGGCACCGAGACGCTCGTGTTCCGCGGCGAGGTGCCGGAGAGCCAGCACGCCGCCATGCGCGCCCCGTTCCAGGAGGGCGACTTCCCGGCACCGGTCAAGTACGGCTACCTCGCCGTCGGCGACGTCGAGCACGGGCCGGCCGATCTCGTCGGGCGCACCGTGTTCTGCCTGCACCCGCACCAGGACCGGTTCGTCGTGCCCGCCCCGGCCGTCACCCCGTTGCCGCCCGACGTCCCGGCGGAGCGCGCCGTGCTGGCCGGCACGGTGGAGACGGCCGTGAACGCCGTGTGGGACGCCGCACCGCTGGTCGGGGACCGGATCGCGGTCATCGGCGGGGGGATGGTCGGGTCCGCGGTGGCCGGGGTGCTCGCCGGGATCCCGGGCGCGCGCGTCGAGCTCGTCGACGTCGACGCGTCCCGTGCGGTCGTCGCGCTCGCGCTCGGCGTGGGGTTCGCGCACCCCGACGACGCGGCCGGGGACTGCGACCTCGTCGTGCACGCGAGCGCGACGTCGGCCGGGCTGTCCCGCGCGCTGGAGCTGCTCGCCGTCGAGGGCGAGGTGGTGGAGCTGTCCTGGTACGGCGACCGCCGCGTCGAGCTGCCGCTGGGGGAGGCGTTCCACTCGAGGCGGCTCACCGTGCGCGCCAGCCAGGTCGGCACCGTGTCGCCGCGCAGGGCGTCCCGTCGCGGCTACGCCGAACGAATGACGTTGGCGATGGAGCTGCTCGCCGATCCGCGCTTCGACGCCCTGGTCAGCGGCCAGTGCCGGTTCGACGAGCTGCCCGCGATCCTCGCCGGGATGGCCGCCGGTGAACCTCCCGCGCTCTGCGTGCGTGTCTCCTACAGCGATCCGTAGGGAGGCCTCGTGTACCGCATCACCGTCCGGGACCACGTCATGGTCGCGCACAGCTTCCGCGGGGAGGTGTTCGGACCGGCGCAGGCGCTGCACGGCGCGACGTTCGTGGTGGACGCGACGTTCCGGCGCACCGACCTGGACGCCGACGGGATCGTGGTCGACATCGGGCTCGCGACGACGCAGCTCGGCGAGGTGCTGGCGGACCTGAACTACCGCAACCTCGACGAGCACCCTGACTTCGCGGGCGTCAACACGACGACCGAGTTCCTGGCGCGGGTGGTCGCGGACCGGCTCGTCGCCCGGGTGCACGGCGGCGCGCTCGGCGAGGGGGCGCGCGGTCTGTCCGGTGTGGAGGTGACGCTGCACGAGTCGCACGTGGCCAGTGCGAGCTACGAGCGTGACCTGTGAGCGCCGTCCGCACCGACCGCGTCTCCGTGCCGCTCCGGCTGGCCCGCGGTGTCGTGCACGCCGTCCTTCCGTCCGGTGTGGACGATCCGTCGGCACCGAGCGGCGGCAACGTCTACGGACGGCGGCTGTGCGCGGCGCTTCCGGGGGTCGGGCGCGCCGTGGCCGAGCTGCTCGTCGAGGGCGACTGGCCGGACCCGGACGCCGCCGCGCGGGACCGTCTGGCCGACGCGCTGGCATCCGTCGCGGACGGCGCCGACGTGCTGGTCGACGGCCTGGTCGCGTGCGGGGTGCCGGACGTCGTCGTGCCCGAGTGCCGGCGGCTGCGGATCGTGGTGGTCGTCCACCTCCCGCTCGGCGACGAGCACGGCCTCGACGCCGAGACCGCGGCCTGGCGGTCGGACCGGGAGCACGCCGTGCTGCGGGCAGCGCACGCCGTCGTCGTCACCAGCTCGTGGGCGGCAGGCCGGGTCACCGCGCTGCACGAGCTGCCGATCGGCCGCGTCCACGTCGCGCCGCCCGGTGTCGATCCGGCACCGCTGGCGCCGGTGCGCGCGGACGGCTCCAGCCTGCTCGCGCTCGGCGCGCACACCCGGACCAAGGGGCACGACGTGCTCGTCGACGCCCTCGGTGCCCTGACCGACCTGCGGTGGACGGCACGGATCAGCGGGCCCTGGCGCGATCCCGGGTATGCGGTGGCACTGCGCGAGGCGGCCGGGCGGCTCGGGGACCGGGTGCGGGTGACCGGCGCGATCACCGGCGACGAGCTGGACGACGTCTGGTCGGACACCGACCTGCTGGTCCTCCCCTCGCGGACCGAGACCTACGGCATGGTCGTCACCGAGGCGCTGGCCCGCGGGATCCCGGTGCTCGCGTCGGCGACCGGCGGTGTTCCGGAGACACTCGGCCGCGCCCCCGGCGGCGGCGTCCCCGGCCTGCTCGTGCCACCGGACGACGCCGTCGCTCTGGCGGAGGTGTTGCGGCACTGGCTGACCGACGCAAACCTGCGGGCCACCGCGCGGCAGGCCGCGCACGCCCGTCGCTCCCGGCTCGACGGCTGGGACGTCACGGCCCGCCTGCTGGACGGGGTGCTCTCGTGACCGGGCCGGCCGTCACCGGCGGAGCCGGTCGGGCGCGGACGACACCGGGGTCGGGCGCGGGCGGAGCCGGCCGGGTGGCGAGAGCACTGCGCGTGCTCAAGCCGGTCGCCGGGGTGGCGATCGTCGTCGCGGTCGCGTCCAAGGTCGGCGCCGGCCCCGTCCTCGACGGGCTGCGCGCGCTGGACGTCCCGACGCTGGCGGCCGCCGTCGCGCTCGGTGCGGTGTCGATCTCCTGCAACGCCTGGCGCTGGTGCCTGATCACCGGCCGGCTCGGGCAGCCGCTGGACGGCCGGTCCGCGTTCGCCGCCTACTACCGGTCCACGTTCCTCAACTCCGTGCTGCCGGCCGGGGTGCTCGGCGACGTCGAACGCGCCGTCGGGCACGGACGACGCGTCGGCGACCTGGGCGGCGGCGTGCGGTCGGTCGTGCTCGACCGGCTCGGCGGCCAGGTGGTCCTGGTCGGGGCCGGCGTGGTCGTGCTGGCGCTGCGGCCGACGCTGCTGGAGGCGGCCGGCGTCACGTCGGCGACGGGCTGGGTCGCCGCGGCGGTCGTCGCCGCGCTCCTGGTGGCGGGCTGGTTCCTGCGCTCGCGGCTGCGTGGCCTGCGGCTGCTGGTGCACCCGGGCGTCCTGCTCGCCTCGGCCGGCGCGCTCGCCGGCTACGTCGCGACGTTCGTGCTCGCCGCCCGCGCGGTCGGGGTCACGGCACCGCTCGCCGAGCTGCTGCCGCTGCTCGTGCTGGGCCTGCTCGCGATGAGCCTGCCGGTCGGCGTCGGCGGCTGGGGCCCGCGGGAGGCAGCGCTCGCGGCCGGGTTCGCCGCCGTCGGACTCCCTGCGGCGCAAGGACTCGCGACGGCCGTCCTGTACGGGACGCTCGGGCTCGTCGCGTGCCTGCCCGGCGGGATCGTGCTGCTCACCGGTAGGCGGCGAACGACGACACCAGACTCGCCACCACTGCCCGTCCCTTCTCCGCGCTCGCCAGCGACGGACGTCCCACGACCCCGGACTCCGAGTACTCCTGCAGCCCCCGGCTCAGCAGGTGCGGCCGGTGCTCCGCGTCGTGGTCGGCCCGTGCGTAGTGCGGCCTGACCAGGTGGGGGTGGAAGTGCAGCAGGACCGACGTCTCCAGCTCCCCGGCGTGCATGTCCGCCTCGTCGGAGGTGACGAGCCCGGCCGCGACGCGGGCCGCGGCCCAGTCGTGCACCTGCGGGAACAGCGCCATCGGCAGCGGGCCGAGCGAGGCCTCCTGCACGACGTTGCCCAGGACGTAGTTGCCGCCGTGGCCGTTGACCAGGACCAGGGTCCGGACGCCGTCGCGCCGCAGCGAGTCCGCGACGTCGCGGACGATCGCGACGAGAGTCGTCGCGGACAGGCTGACGGTGCCCGGCCATGCGGCGTGCTCGTGGGAGCAGGAGAACGTGACCGGGGGGAGCAGGCGGACGGGGTGGGCGTCCGCGATCCGGGCGGCCACGGTCGCCGCGACGACGGTGTCGGTCGTCAGCGGCAGGTGCGGCCCGTGCTGCTCGAGGCTGCCGATCGGCAGCACCGCCACATCGGCGGAGCGCTCATGGACATCGGGGGAGGTGTCGGCCGGGAGGAGCTCCACGCAGCGGAGCGTGCCACGGCCGTCGGACGACAGGGAGGACACACGGTGGAGATACCGGAGCAGGACCGCCTCGAGACAGCGGAGTCCGAGCTCACGACGCGGCGCGGGCGGTTCCGCGCCGTTGCTTTCCGCGAGCACGAAGGGGGCGCGGAGCACCTCGCTCTGGTGCACGGCGACCCGCGCGGCGCCACCGACGTGCTCGTCCGCGTGCACTCGGAGTGCCTGACCGGCGACGTGTTCGGCGCGCTGCGCTGCGAGTGCGGCGCCCAGCTCGACTCGGCGGTGGACGCGGTGCTGGCCCAGGACTGCGGCGTCGTCGTCTACCTGCGCGGTCACGAGGGCCGCGGGATCGGCCTGCTCGCCAAGGTCCGCACGCACGTCCTGCAGGACGCCGGGCTGGACACCGTCGACTCCGCGACGGCGCTGGGCCTCCCGGTCGACGTGCGCGACTTCCGGGCCGCCGCCCGCGTGCTGCGCCACCTCGGTGTCGCGTCCGTGCGGCTGCTGACGAACAACCCGGACAAGGAACGGGCGCTGACCCGCCACGGCGTCGTCGTGTCCCGGATGGAGCCGCTGCTGGAAGCGGCCGACGAGCACAACCGCGCATACCTGACGGCCAAGCGGGACCGGCTCGGCCATCGGCTCCCGCATCTGGATCCGGCGCACTGATGACCACGACGCTCCCCCGTCCGGTCCGGACCGCCCCGTCGCAGCCCCGCCACCGGAGCCGGCTGCTCACCGCCGGTGCGGCGCTGCTGCTGTTCGTGGCGCTCGTGCTGCCCCGCGAGATCGGCCAGCTCGGGCCGGCCGCGTTCCTGCGGCTGCCGGTCGAGGGCCTGGTCGCGGCGCTGCTCGTGCTGGTGCTCCCGCCGCGGGCGGGCCGTCGGGCGGCGACCGCGGGCGGCGTCCTGCTCGCAGGCCTGACCGTGCTCCGCGCGATCGACATGGGCTTCCTGGCGGCGCTGGGCCGGCCGTTCGACCCGATCGCCGACTGGGCGCAGGTCGGGAGCGGCGTGTCGTTCGTCGAGGACTCGGCGGGGTCGGTGGCCGCGGTCGCCGCCGTCGTCGTCGCGTGCCTGCTCGCGGTGGCGCTGGCCGTGCTGATGGCGTTGTCCGCACGCCGGCTCGCACGCGTGGTCCGGCCGCACCGGCTCACCGGCCTGCGCACCGTCGCGGTGCTCGCCGCGTGCTGGGTGACGCTGGCCGCGCTCGGCGCCCAGCTCGTCGCACCCGTCCCGCTGGCGTCGCGCAGCGTCGCGTCGCTGATCACGCAGAAGGCGCAGCAGATCCCGCAGAGCATCGCCGACCAGCGCGCGTTCGCCGCCCGGTTCGCCACCGATCCGTACCGCGGCGTGCCGGGGAAGGACCTGCTCGGTGGTCTGCGCGGCAAGGACGTGCTGGTCACGTTCGTCGAGAGCTACGGCCGCAGCGCGGTCGAGGACCCGGCCATCGCGCCGTCGGTGACCCCGACGCTCGACGACGGCACCCGCCGCCTCGCCGCGTCCGGGTTCTCCGCGCGCAGCGCCTGGCTGACCTCGCCGATCGCGGGCGGCGGGAGCTGGATGGCGCACGCGACGTTCCAGTCCGGGCTGCGTGTCTCCAACCAGAAGCAGTTCGAGCAGTTCGCCGGGAGCGACCGGGTGACCCTGAGCGGGGCGTTCAAGGAAGCCGGGTGGGAGACGGCGGCCGTGATGCCCGGGACGTCGGGCCCCTGGCCGGAGGGCCGGGTCTACGACTTCGACCGGGTCCATCCCTACGAGTCGCTCGGCTACCGCGGGACCGCTTTCGGCGGCTTCCACACGCCCGACCAGTACACGCTGGCCGCCTACGAACGCCTCGAGCACGGCCGCCCCGGCCGTGGACCGCTCATGACCGAGATCCCGTTGCTGTCCAGCCACTGGCCGTTCGGCCCGATCCCGCAGCCGGTGGACTGGTCCGGGATCGGCGACGGCTCCGTCTTCGACGCCCAGTCCCACGCGCCCGACCCCGGACCGGTCGGCTACGACGACCCGCTGAAGATGAAGGCCGAGTACGGCCGGTCGATCGCGTACTCGCTGGACACCCTGGTCTCCTACCTGCAGCTGCACGGCGACGACGACACGGTCCTGGTCTTCCTCGGCGATCACCAGCCCACACCGGCGGTGACCGGCTCCGGCGCGTCGAAGGACGTGCCGGTGACGATCGTGGCGCGCGACCCGACGGTCCTCGACCGCATCTCCGGGTGGGGGTGGCAGCCGGGCCTGAAGCCCGGTCCGGACGCTCCGGTGTGGCGGATGGAGGACGTGCGGGACCGGTTCCTGTCGGCGTTCGCCCGGTAGCCGTCAGATCAGCCGCAGCTGCTGGGCGCGGACGATCGCCTGGACGCGGGTGTGGGCGTCCAGCCGGGTCATCAGTGACTGCGTGTACGTCCGCACGGTGTTGACGGTCAGCCCCAGCGTCCCGGCGATCTCGCGGGTGGTCGTTCCCGCCGCCATCAGGCGGAGCACGTCCAGCTCACGAGGGCGCAGCTGCGGCCCGCCGGGTGTCGCGAGGATCCCGCCGGCCGTCTCGAGCTCGCGGGCGACGCCGGCGTCGACGACCATCCGGCCGTCCAGCACGTCGCGCAGGGCCCGGGCGAGGTCCAGGTCGAGCGTGCCCTTGAGCAGCACACCCGCCGCCCCGGACTCCAGGCAGCGGCGGAGGTGCCCGGCGTCGCCGAACGCCGTCAGCACGACGACGCGCGCGCCGGGCACCTCGTCGCCGAGGCGCCGGCACACGTCGGCGCCGTCCATGTCTCCCAGCCGGACGTCGAGGAGCACCAGGTCGGGCCGCAGCCGGGGCGCGGCCTCGAGTGTCGCCGCCCCCGAGTGGCAGACGGCGACGACCGCGAAGTCGTCGCCGACCAGGACGCGCTCGATGCCGTGCGCGACGAGCGGGTGGTCGTCGGCGATCAGGACGGTGTGCGTCCGGGCGGTGGTCGGCACGGTCACGTGTGCTCCACCAACGGCAGCGAGACACGCAGGCTGGTGCCGCCGTCGTCGTTGCGCCCCAGGCGCAGCGTGCCCCCGCCGGCGGCCACCCGCTGCAGCAGACCGGACAGGCCGAGGCCCGCCGACCGTCCCGGGACGGGATGGAGGTCGACGTCGTCGGGCAGGCCCTTGCCGTCGTCCTCGATCGCGAGCGTGAGCTGGTGTGACTGGTAGGCGAGCGAGACGAGCACGGCGCCGGCGCCCGCGTGCTTCTCCACGTTGTGCAGGCCCTCCCGCAGCGCCGACACCACGACGCCCTCGACGTGGGCGCCCGCGTGCGCGGGCGTGCCGAGCGTGACGACCTCGGTCACGATCCCGGTGCGTTCGGCGAACCCCGCGGCGTCGCGGCGCAACGTCACCGGCAGCGCGTCGGCGGCGGGCAGCAGGCTGTGCATGGCCTCACGCAGGTGACCCGACGCCTGGGCGGCGGCGTCCTCGATGGACCGTGCGGCGGCGACCGCCCCGTCCGGGTCCGCGGCCGCGCACTGCTGGATCTCTCTGGCCGACAACGAGATTCGGAAGAGAAGCTGGCCCGCCGTGTCGTGCAGCTGCTGGGCGATCCGCTGCCGGTCCTGCGCGACCGCGATCTCGCCCGCGCGGTCCGCGTGCAGCGCGGTGACCAGCAACGGAGCGAGTGAGGCCCCGAACTCCGTCATCAGCAGCGTCGTCCGCGGAGCCACCCGGCCGTCCCGCATCCCGGCGTAGAGCACGCCGAGCCAGTTCTCGTTGAACGTCAGCGGCACCGCGGCCAGGCCGCGCACGCCGTCCGGCACCAGCGATGCGGTCAGGCCGTCGAGCGGGTCGGCCGAGCAGTCACCGGTGGTGACCGGCATGGAACGCTCGAGGGCGCGCCATCCGATCCCTGCGTTGCGAGGCAGGCGGATCCCGGTCGGCGCCGCGCCCTCCGCGGCCTGCACGGTCAGGGCGTCCGCGCCGTCGTAGAGCGCGATCGCGACCGTGTCCGCACCGACCAGCTCGGACATCCGCCGGCACGCCCGGGCGAGCAGCGTGGTGCCGTCGGAGAGCGCCGACAGCCCACGGGTCGCGACGACGAGCCGCCGCACGTCCTCGATGGACTTGACCGTGTAGCACACGACCGGTCAGCCGCTGATCACGAACAGCTTCTTGAACGGCGACGTGACCGTCCACGTCGACTTCGTGCCCTTCGTGAACGACGCGATGTCGCCGGGCTTCAGGACGACCTGCTCGCCGCTGTCGACGAGGTCGATCACCAGCTCGCCCTCCAGGGCGTGGATCGTCTCGTCGGCGGTGAACGGGTAGGGGAAGCTCTGCTCGTCGGAGCGCCACAGCCCGACGTGCAGGGTGGCGCCCTCGGCGCCCTCGGTGCGGACCCAGTGCACCTCTCCGATGGCCTCCCCGCCCACGACGAACGGCTCCCACTCCTCTGCGGTCGCCACCGAACGGGCGTACTCGGTCGTCTGAACGGTCATGCTCTTCTCCTCGATTGGCGCGACTCCGGCGAGAGGAACGCTATCCGAGAAAGCGGCGCGCCCCCATCTGCAATTGCGGGTAATGCGCGCTGCCGGGAGCCTTTTACGCCGCTGATACCGGAAGTCACGGCACCGTGACCTGCACTATCGGCAGATGCAGATACGAGCCGGGTGGAATGGGGCCGATTTACAGGCGGTTACCGGTCGGCAATGCGGAGGAAATGGATCGCTGCGTGACTGGAGGTCGCCTGATCACCCCGACGCGCGGAGGCCCACCATGACACTCGCCCCCGAAGCCGGCTCCGTCGGCACCGGCCGCGAACTCACGATCGTCCGCGGAGCGTGCCCGCACGACTGCCCCGACACCTGCGCGATGCTGTTCCACGTCGAGGACGGCCGGCTCGTCGACGTGAAGGGCGACCCGGACCACCCGATGACGCGCGGCGGGTTGTGCGTGAAGCTGAAGAACTTCCCGGAGCACCACTACCAGTCCGACCGCCTGCTGTACCCGATGCGCCGGGTCGGCCCGAAGGGCGCGGGCGAGTTCGAGCGGATCACGTGGGACGAGGCGCTGGCCGAGATCAGGCAGCGGTGGACCGACATCATCGCCGAGTACGGCAGCCAGGCGATCATGCCGCACGCCTACCTCGGTCACCAGGGCGTGCTCAACGGTCTGACGTCCGGGGACGCGTTCTTCAACCGGCTCGGCTCCAGCGTGGCGGAGAAGACCTACTGCGAGTCCGGCTCCTCGACGGCGTGGCACATGACCGTCGGCGGGACCGGCGGTCTCGACATCGAGTCGATGGCGCACTCGCGCTACATCGTCGTCTGGGGCATGAACATGACCAGCACGAACCTGCACGGCTGGCCGTTCCTGCTCAAGGCGCGCAAGGAGAACGGTGCCAAGATCGTCGTGATCGACCCGGTCCGGACCAGGACCGCCCGCCAGGCCGACTGGCACATCCGGATCCGGCCGGGCACCGACGGCGCGCTGGCCATGGGTCTGATCCACGAGATCATCGCCCAGGGCCTGACGGACACCGACTACGTCGAGCGCTACACCGTCGGCTACGACGAGCTCGCCGAGCGTGCCGCGCAGTACCCGCCGGAGCGCGTCGAG
The DNA here is from genome assembly GCF_004339565.1 of Pseudonocardia endophytica. Taxonomy (GTDB): domain Bacteria; phylum Actinomycetota; class Actinomycetes; order Mycobacteriales; family Pseudonocardiaceae; genus Pseudonocardia; species Pseudonocardia endophytica. The sequence goes on along the minus strand of NZ_SMFZ01000001.1, from coordinate 1,926,214 downwards.
GAGATCACCGGGATTCCCGCCGAGGACGTCCGCACGCTCGCCCGCGAGTTCGCGACGAGCCAGCCGGCCGCGATCCGCCAGGGCGTGGCGATCGAGCGCAGCCGGGGCGGCGGGCAGGCGATCCGGGCGATCACGTCGCTGCCCGCGCTCGTCGGGGCCTGGCGGCACGTCGGCGGCGGCACGATGGAGATGCCGATCTGGGAGTTCCCGACGCTGTTCGACAGGATCTGCATGCCGGAGTGGATCCCCGAGGGCACCCGGGTGATCAACGAGCTGGACCTCGGCATGGCACTGACCGGCGAGATGGAGCTCGACCCGCCGCTCAAGTCGCTGTTCGTCTACAACTCGAACCCCGTCTCGCAGGGTCCCGCCCAGGCCAAGACGATGGAGGGCCTGGCCCGTGAGGACCTGTTCACCGTGGTCAGCGACCACTTCGTCAACGACACCGCGAAGTTCGCCGACATCGTCCTGCCCGCCACCATGCAGGCCGAGCAGCTGGACATCATGGTCACCTGGGGGCACCTCTACATCTCGCTGAACCAGCCCGCGATCGCGCCGCCGGGCGAGTGCGTCCCGAACTCGGAGCTGTTCCGCCGCCTGGCCGCGACCATGGGTTTCACCGACGACTACTGGGACCGCACCGACGAGCAGATGCTGCGCGACTTCCACGACTGGGACGCGCCAGCGCTGCAGGGCATCACGTTCGACTCGCTGAAGGAGACCGGCTGGGCGCGCCTGAACGTCGGGCTGCCGGGGGAGCGTGCCCCGCACGCCGAGGGCAACTTCCCGACTCCGTCCGGCAAGTGCGAGTTCCGGTCGTCGCTGGCCGAGGGCGGCAACTTCGTCGTGCCGGTGTGGCGCTCGATGTACGACAAGATGCAGCCGGGCGGTCCGCTCGACCCGCTGCCGGATTACGTCCCGCCGTTCGAGTCGCCGTCGTCGAACCCCGAGCTCGCGCGGCGTTACCCGCTCAGCATCGTCTCGCCGAAGCCGCACGCGTTCCTCAACAGCCAGTACGCCAACGCCGTCGACAAGCAGGACGTACAGGGTGACCAGCGGGTGTGGATCCATCCGGAGGACGCCGCCGAGCGGGGCGTCGCGGACGGCGACGTCGTGAAGGTGTTCAACGACCGGGGGTCGTTCTTCGGACCGGCCGTGCTCGACGACGTCGTGATGAAGGGCCTCGTGATGGCCAACGTCGGGCACTGGCAGAACAAGGCGTCGGGCAGCACCGTCAACACGATCACGCTCGACCGGCACAACGAGATGGGCAACGCCGGTGTCTTCTCGGACAACCTCGTCGAGGTGGAACGCGTCGAGGACCCGGTCGTCGCGGGCTGAGACGACCTCGTGCTCTCCGCTGCTCCGGCGTCCGCGACGGCCGCGCCACCGGCCGTCGCGGACGCGATGCTCCGCTTCCCGAAGACCTGCGGTCCGCGGACGTCCGTCGCCGACGCCCGCGCGCTGCTGGCCGACGACCACGTGCACGCGCTGCTCGTGGTCGACGGCGGCGTCCTGCTCGCCGTCGTGGAGGGGGCCGACCTCGCCGGGGCGGGCGACGGTGCGGCCGCCCACGCCGGGCGGCTGGACGGACGCGTCGTCGGGCCCCGCGACGACCTCGCCGCCGTCCACCGCCGGATGGCCGACGCCCGGATCCGCCGCCTCGCCGTCGTCGACGACGAGAGGCGGCTCCTCGGGCTTCTGTGCCTCAAGCGCAGCGGCCGGGGCTTCTGCGACGACGACGGCGTGCGCGCCCGTGGGGAGCTCACGCGCCCCTCCCTCACATCTTCTGCAACGCTCCCGCGTCCACCGGGAGCGTGATGCCGGTGACGAAGCGGGCTTCGTCGGACGCCAGCCAGGCGACGGCGTTGGAGATGTCCCGCGGCTCGACCCACGGGGTCGGCATCACGTTCATGGCCCCGAGGAGGGCCTCCCGGAAGTCGTCGTGCGTCGGCGTCTCGAGGTCCGGCCGGAACAGCCGGTACATGTCGACGTGGTCGATCATGTCGGTGAGCACCGAGGTGGGCTGGATCGCGTTCACCCGGATGTTCTTCGGGCTCAGCTCGTTGCACATCGTCCTGGCCAGGCCGATCACGCCGTGCTTCGCCGCGACGTAGTGCCCGAAGTTCGGGAAGCCCTGCACCCCGCCGGTCGAGCTGATCAGGATGATCGACCCGCCCCGGTCCTGCTCGAGCAACGTGGGGACCGTGGCACGCACGGTCTTCCACACCCCGGTGAGGTTGATGCCGATCATGTCGTCCCACTGCTGCTCGGTGAGCTCGTGGATCGGCGCGCTGGAGAAGATCCCCGCGTTGGCCACCACGATGTCGAGCCGCCCGAGCTGCGCGACGCCGTCGTCGACGGCCGCCTGCAGCGCGGACAGGTCCCGCACGTCGGCCCGGTGGGTGACGATGCGGCGGTCCAGCTTCTCCACCTCGGCGGCGGTCTCGGCGAGGTCGTCGGGCGTGGAGCCGCGGTAGTCGGTCGTCGGGACCTGGTCGCAGAGGTCGACGGCGATGACGTCCGCACCGTCCTCGGCGAGCCGGATCGCGTGCGACCGTCCCTGACCGCGCGCCGCGCCGGTGACGAGCGCGACCTTGCCGCTGAGGTCGTATCCCATCCGATCAGACCCCGACCCTGCCCGCGGCCTCGGCGCGCAGCTTCGTCGTGCGGTGACCCGGCTCCTTGTCGAACTTCGGGATCACGTGCTCGCCCATCAGCTTGATCATCCGCAGGGTCTGCTCCTTCGTCTTGACGCCGCGCAGCATGAGGAACTGGTCGGCACCGGTGGCCTCCCAGCGCGCGACCTGCGCGACGACGTCGTCCGGGTCGCCGACGATCGCGGCGCCGAGCCCGAGGAACGCGTCCAGTGCCTCCTCGGTCAGGTCCGGCATGACCTCGGGCCACTGCGGGAAGCCCTCCGGGCGCGGGAACGTGTCGTGGTACCGGAAGACCTGGCTCATCTGGTAGTTGTTCCCGCCCGGCGCCAGGAAGTCGCGCCGCGCGGTCTCGCGGTCCTCGGCGATCGAGTTGAACCCGTTCGCGACGATCAGGTTGTCGTTCACCCAGGCGCCGATCGGGTCGTCGCACTTCGCGACGGCGTCCTTGTAGATCTTGATGGCCTCCTCGGTGCGCGGGAGCTCGTCGAGCGAGAACCCGAGCGCGCCCATGCCGCGACGGCCGCACATCTCGAAGCTGGTCATGTTGCCCGCCGCGTACCAGATCGCCGGGTGCAACGGCCCGTACGGCTTCGGCAGCACCTTGCGCGGCGGCATGTTCCAGTACCGCGAGGAGTAGCCGGGGTACTCCTCGTTCAGCCACATGTGCTTGAACTGCGGGACGACGTCCTCGAAGATCTTCTTCGTCTCCGAGACGTCGTCGATGTCGGTCTGGAACGCGCGCACCTCGTGGCTGCCGGCTCCGCGTCCGACGCCGAACTCGAACCGGCCCTCGGTGAGGTGGTCGAGCATCGCGACGCGCTCGGCCAGCGCGGCCGGATGGTGCACCTTGGGCAGCGGGTTGAAGATCCCGGAGCCGATGTGCGCGGTGGACGTGAGGCCGGCCAGCGCGCCGAGGAACACGTCGTTCGACGAGATGTGCGAGTACTCGTCCAGGAAGTGGTGCTCGGAGATCCAGATGTACTTGAACCCGGCGCGTTCCGCGGCCAGGCAGACCTCCAGGTCGTCCATCAGCGCGCGGTGCTCGGCGTCCGGGTCGCCTGCGCGGATGGACTCGGGCAGCCAGCCCTGGGTCAGGAATCCGAACTCCACCTCGAACCTCCCTGTCGTCGGTGGTGCACCGGCGCGTGCCGGGTCTCCTCCACCGTGTCCGAGCCGTGCGGGGCGTGGTGAGCGTGGAAACGCCTACCCGGGCAAGTCGGGTGACCGGGGCCACAGATCGCCGTAATGCGGCCCCCCGACCTGCGACGACGCTGTTCTGTCCGGGTCGGGGCCGGCGGGGGGTCCATCGCCCGCCGTCGCCGCCGGGCCACCGACGGCGGCAGCGGACCCCCGCACCGGCGTGCCAGTCTGGGTGCGCGGCGCCGTCACCGGGGACGGCGGGCGGGGACGGTGCGCATGCGCGACGAGCAGTGGCGGGACGTCCGTCGCAGGCACGCGTCCGGGGAGGCGATCAAGGCGATCGCCCGTGACACCGGGCTGTCCCGCAACACGGTGCGGCGCGCGCTGGCCTCGGACGTTCCGCCCGGTTCGCGACCGCGCCCGGCACCGGTCCCGGACGCCGACGGGGTCGCGATCGCCGAGCTGCTCGCCGTCGAACCCGGCCTCGGTGCCGCCGAGATCGGCAGGCGGATCGGATGGCGGAGGTCGGCGTCGGCGCTGCGCGACCGGGTCCGCGCCGCGCGTCGTGTGCTGCCGGCGCCCTCCACCTCCGGTGACGGGCTGCCGTCGTCGCTGACCACGTTCGTCGGCCGCGAGCAGGAGGTCGCCACCGTCCGGCGGGCGCTCGACGACCGGCTCGTCACGCTCGTCGGGCCGGGCGGGGTCGGCAAGACGCGGCTGGCGCTACACGCGGTCCGGGCCGTGATCGGGCGCTTCCCGGACGGCGTGCGCGTGGTGGAGCTGGCGGCGCTGCGCGACCCCGGCCTGCTGCCGCGGGCCGTGCTCGACGGGCTGGGCGTGCCCGGCGACGCGCGCACCGACGGGGAGGCGCTTGTCGTCCGGCATCTGCGGGGCAGTCGGATGCTGCTGGTGCTGGACAGCTGCGAGCACCTCGTCGACGCCGTCGCCGCGCTCGTCGGAGCCGTGCTCGCCGGCACCCGCGACGTGACGGTGCTGCTCACCAGCCGGCAGGCGCTCGGCGTCGGCGGGGAGCACGTCGTCGGGATCGCGCCGCTGGCGTTCCCGGCGGAAGGCGACCCGGACGAGTCCGATGTGGATACCGCCGTGGCGTTTCCGTCGGTGGCGCTGTTCGCCGAGCGGGCCGCCGCCGTCGTACCCGGGTTCGCCGTCGAGGAGCGCAACGTCGCCGACGTCGTCGCGATCTGCCGGGAGCTCGACGGCGTCCCGCTGGCCCTCGAGCTGGCCGCCGTCCGTCTGACCGTCCTGTCGCTGCGGCAGCTGCGTGACCGGCTCCCGGACCGGTTCGCCGTGCTCACCGGTGGCGACCGCGCGGGGCCCGCCCGGCACCGGACGCTCGAGGCGACGATCTCGTGGAGCTTCGAGCTGTGCACCGCGGCCGAGCGCGAGGTGTGGGTCCGGTCGAGCGTGTTCACCGGCCCCTTCGACCTCGACGGGTTCGACGACGTCTGCGCACACGACGGGCTCGGTTCCGGCGACGCGGTCGACGGTCTGTCCGGACTGGCCGCCAAGTCCCTGCTGGTCCGCCACGACGACGGCGACGGCGTCCGGTTCACGCTGCCGGCGACGATCCGCGGCTACGGCCACGACCGGCTCGACCCCACTCTCGCCAGGGGCCTGCGGCGGCGGCACCGCGACCGGCAGCTGCGTCTCGTGCGCACGCTCGACCGTCAGTGGTGCGGTCCGGACCAACAGGTGTGGTCTCGCCGGATGCGCGCAGAGCGCGCCGACCTGCGTGCCGCGCTGGATCTCGGCCTGCGGGAACCGGACGGGAGTTCGTCCGCCGTCGCGCTGGCGGGCGGGTCGTTCTTCCTGTGGGTGGCCGGCCTGTCGATCGCCGAGCACCGTCACTGGCTGGACCTGGCGCTGGCGACGGGCACCGGTCGGACCGCCGAGCGGGCGCGGGCGCTCGCCGTGTGCTCGCTGCTCGCGTCGCTCCAGGGTGACCGGGAGGCGGCCGCGTCGATGGCGGGGGACAGCGGCGCGATCTCCCGGGAGATCGCCGACCCGCTCGGCGAGGCGACCGCCGTGCACATGGCCGGGCTCGCCGCGTTCCTCTCCGACGAGTTCGCCCGCGCCGCCGCGCAGTTCTCCGACGCGGAGCGCCGCTACCGGGACCTGCTGCCCGACGGCGCCGGACTGCTCGTCGCCCTCGAGGTGCACGACGGGCTGCTGGCGATCTCCCGCGGCGCGCTGGACCGGGCCGCCGCCCGCCTGGCCACGACGGCGGAGCAGTGCGCGGCACGCGGCGACCGGTGGTTCCGCGGCTACGCCGTCGACGGGCTCGGTTTCGTCGCGCTGCTCGAGGGCAGGACCGACGACGCCCGCCGGTTCTCGGCGGAGGGGCTGGCGCCCGCCGCGGTGTTCGACGACGCGATCGGCCTGTCGCTCGCGCTCGACCTGGCGGCCTGGACGGCGGCCGCCGACGGCGACCACGAACGTGCCGCCGTCCTCCTCGGTGCGGCGTCGGCGCGGTGGACGTCGTTCGGCAGGCAGCTCTACGGCTCGCACGACTGGCAGAGCAGGCGCCGGGACTTCCACGAGCGGGCACTGAGCCACCTCGGCCGGCTCCGGTTCGACGCCGCGCACCGGTACGGCGGCACGCTCGGCGGCGCCGACGTCGTCGCACTCGCCGGGGACCGGTCGGTGCCCGTCGGGATCCCCGACGAGGGCGAGGTGCTGACGGCGCGGGAACGCGAGATCGCCCGGCTGGTGTCCGACGGCCTGACGAACCGGCAGATCGCCTCGCGGCTGGTGCTGTCGCCGCGCACGGTCGAGGGGCACGTCAGCCGTGCGATCGCCAAGTTCGGCTTCGCCCGCCGGTCGCAGCTCGCCGCCTGGTCGAGCAGGCGGGCCTGACCGGCCCGGCGCCGGACTGTCCCCCTACGTGCACTGGGTCACACCCCGCGCCCGCTCCTACCTTCCGACCAGCGCACAGCCCGGGCGGCACTCGCCCGCGGACGGAAGGGACCCCTCAACGATGAGCGCAGATCTGAACGAGGTCGGCACCGGAACGAACCTGTTCACGAACGCAGAGGTACGTGGCGTGGCGCGGTGGTTCAACGACACCTCCGACGTCCTCTCGATCGACGACGACGACCTGGAGACGACGGTCGCGTTCGTGAACAAGGGCGGCATGACGTTCCTGTCGCCGATCCTGCCGGACCTGGCCGGGATCGTGTGCACGGCCGGCAGCCGGGAGTCGCACCTGGCGATCCTGTCCCGTGAGGCCGACGTGCCGTGCGTGCTCGCGGCGCAGCTGACCGGCGAGATCTCCGACGGGGACACCGTCGTCCTCGACCTGTCCGACGCTGAGACGGCGCGGATCTCCGTGGCGGCGGGGGTGTCGGCGTGACCACGAGCATCAGCACCCCGAAGAACCTGACCGCGCTCTACACCGACCCGTCCTACGAGCCGTCGCTCGAGGAGTGGAACTGGCTCGTGCTCAAGGCCGGTGCGGCCTACAGCTCCGAGCTGCAGGCCCGGACGGTGTTCGAGTCCGAGCTGTTCGGCATGAACACCTACATCCTGATGTCGATGATGGAGGACTACCTGCGGGTGCCGGAGCGCCTGCGGGAGATCCGCAGGCACGCGACGCCCGCCGAGCTCGTCGCACGCGACCTGCCGATCGGCAACAAGCGCAGCTTCATCAACCTGGCCGCGATGCCGCTGCACTACCTGACCGGCCGCGAGCTGTTCGTCGACCTCGGCGAGAACACGCTGGCCGACGGGCTGGCCGACCAGCTCGAGGTCATGAGGTTCTGGCGCGAGGCGACGATCGCCATGCGCACCGACGGCGTGCTGTTCAACATGGACGCCGAGCCGCACAACTCCAGCCATGTCGTCGGCGACGAGCTGATGGCCGAGATCCGCGGCGCGATGGTCCCGGCCGACGACGCGACGAAGGCGGCGATCCGCAAGTTCGGTGCCCGGCTGACCGGCTACGCGTTCCTGGAGAACTGCGACGCGCGCACGGCCGTCTGCGACACCGGCCCGTACGACCTCGGCGACGGCACGTTCCTCGCGCTGCGCGAGACGTGCCTCGACGGCGACGGCGACTTCCCGTGGGTGGACGGCATCCGCGAGACGCTGCCGTACCACCACTTCGTGATCGCCCACCAGCTGCCGAACTCGGTCAAGATGGACAACAACGTGTGGGGCACGGCCTGGTTCACGCCGAGCGACTACCAGGGCGACATCATCTCCACCCGCGTGTTCTGCACCGACGGCACCACGCTGCGCCCGCTGGAGCTGGCCGAGGTCGCCGAGGCGGAGAAGGCGATCCGCAAGGCACACCGCGCGCTCTACCAGCGCCTCGCCGAGACCGACCCGGAGGAGCGCAACCTCTACGCGACCCAGATGTACGCGTGGAAGACGAAGGCGTGGGCCCGGCTGGCCGGCTGCTACGACGACATCGACTGGTCGGTGACGCCGCGGATCGCCGAGTCCTACGAGCGCTTCCAGGACCCGACGCTGGCGATGACGCTGATCGGCGGGGTGTTCGTGCCCCAGGACCGCGAGGGCTGCTTCCGGCCGCTCGGTGAGTGAGGGCTGACATGTCAGAGCTCGGTAAGGGAACCCCGTCGTACACGTTCGCCCCGACCACCGGAACGGTGACGCACTTCCGGTCGCCGGAGGACGTGATCGACTCGCTGGACTCGGACCTGGAGGCGACGATCGCCGTCGTCGCCTCCGGGGGGACGACGTTCCTGTCCCCGATCCTGGGACGGCTCGCGGGCGTCGTGTGCCTGGACGGCACGCTGCGCTCGCACCTGGCGATCGTGTCCCGGGAGTTCGAGCTGCCGTGCCTGGTCGGCACGGCACTGACCGGTGACCTCTCCGACGGCGACGAGGTCACTCTGGAGATCGTCGACGGGTCCGGGCTGATCCGGACCGCGGTCGGCGGCCCCGCGACACCCGCGGCAGAGCCGTCCACACAGGACGTCTCCGCCGCGTGGTGGTCCTACGTGCGGCGGGTCGGCGACGAGATCGCGGTCAAGCCGTTCGACGTCGACGTGACGCAGGAGGGTCTGGAGTCGCTGCTGTCCGAGGAGCTCACCGACGAGCGGCTCGACGAGCTGGTGCAGCACATGGGCCGGGCGTTCAAGCCGGAGATGACGCGGCGCTCCGGGTTCACGTCCGAGCTGTTCCCGATGCTGCCGTACATGTCGCTGTCGGTGATCGAGGACTTCCACTCCTACGCCGAGCGCGTCGCGGTCATCGACGCGGCGATGCCGGCCCAGGAGATCGGACGGAAGCTCAAGGACGGGCCGAACCAGGTCAGTCCGCTGTGGATCTGGATGATCGCCTACCACTACCTGTGCGGGCGCGAGTGCCTGATCCAGATGGGCAGGCTGCGACCGGACGAGCGGCGCGAGGAGATCCGCACGGTCGTCGACTTCTGGCGCCGGCTCACGCTGGCGCACCGCGGCGACGGCACGATGGACTACAAGGACGCCGGCTTCACGAACCGCTATCTGCCCGCACCCGTCGTCGACGAGCTGGCGGGTGCGGCCCAGCAGCTCGACCCGGCGGGGACGAAGGCGCTCAAGCGGCTCAACGCGACGGTCTCGGGCTACTCGTTCCTGTACTTCTGCGACTCGCGGGTCGGGATCTGCGACTCCGGGCCGTACCCGCGGAAGGACGGTCGCGAGACGATCGTGCGGGACTACCTGTCGCTCGGTCCGAGCGCATGGGCCTACCCGTGGGCCCAGGACCTCGAGCCCCCGTACCAGGGCCTGACCATGATCCTGACGTACGACCCGTCGTCGTTCTCCGAGTTCGAGATCAACGACTGGGGCACGACGTTCACCGAGCCGGACCAGCTACTGGCCGCGGTCAGCGAGGCGGCCGTGTTCGGGTACACCGCGTCCGGCGAGCGGCGGCAGCTCTCGCCCGAGGAGTGGGTCGAGGTCACGACGTCGCTGTCGCGTACCCACATGACGCTCTACCAGCGCTTCGCGGCCATGAACCGCGAGGAGCGGATCTTCGCGGCGACCCGGATGTACACGTCCGGCCTGCGGCCGTTCGCCGCGCTGGCCGGGGTCACCGACCAGGTGAACTGGGACTTCTCGCCGGACACGCTCGCCCTGTACCCGGATCCGTTCGACGACGACGACCAGGCCGCCGCGATCTTCGGTACGGCTCTGGTGGCCAACGACATGCCGGGCTCGTTCTCGCCCGTCCGGTAGGGAGGACCGAAGACATGGCGCTTCGCCAGTCGATGCAGAAGATCGTCGCGGCCGACGAGTGGCTCTGCCATCAGCTACCGGAGACGTTCGCGACGATCGCGCACGCGGACATCTCCTGGACCGAGAAGCTGTGGGGCTCGCTGTTCGCCCGCGACGGCTCGCTCCAGGTCGACGTCGGCCTCGGCAAGTACCACAACCGCAACGTCATGGACTGCTTCGCCGGCATCTCGCGCGGCAAGGAGCAGCTGACGGTGCGGGCCAGCCGGCAGCTCGACCTCGAACCCGACCGGATCGGCGTCGGGCCGGTGGACTACGAGATCATCGAGCCGCTCCGCTCGGCCCGGTTCGTGCTCAAGGAGAACCACGTCCTGCCGATCCGGTTCGACCTGACGGTGACCGGGGTGCTGCCGCCGTTCCTCGAGCGCAAGGACGCCCAGCGGGAGCCGCACGGCTTCCGCATCCAGTCCGACCTGCTGCGCTACCACCAGGCGTCCACCGTGCGCGGGCACGTCTGGATCGACGGCGAGACGATCGAGGTGAACGACGACGAGTGGTTCGGCTTCCGCGACCACTCCTGGGGCGTGCGGATGGACGTGGGCGATCCCGTCCCGGACGTCTACAAGCCCCAGCGTCTGGACCAGAACTTCATCCTGACCTGGAGCCCGATGTACCTCGAGCGCCCGGACGGCTCGCGGTACGAGATCCACCACTACCAGCAGGTCGTGGACGACGAGACGACGTACTTCTCCGGGTTCGTCAACGAGTCCGACGGCACCCAGACCGCGCTGAACGCCGTGCGCGACGAGCTGAAGTACGACCCGGTGAACCGCCGCCTGCGTGGCGGGACGATGACGTTCGACGCCGGCTGGGGCGAGACCCGCACGGTCGAGGTCGAGGCGATCAGCGACACCGGGTTCCACCTGGGCTGCGGCCTGTACTTCGGCTTCAAGGGCCACCGCCACGGCCAGTGGCACGGCCCGCAGCACATCGACGGCGAGCGCTACGCCGACGTGTCCGACCCGCAGACGGCCCGCGAGGTGCACCAGCTCCGCGACTGCGTCGTCCGCGTCCGGGAGGGGGACGCCACCGGCTACGCCATCTTCGAGTCGATGGTGATCGGGGAGCACCCGCGCTACGGCCTGACGAAGGAGAGCTCGTTCCTGTGAGGCTCCATCGACACTGATCGATGCTGATCGACACCGGGTCCGGTTCGGGGAGAGGGGTGCCCCGAACCGGACCCCCGTGCTGATCTCTCGCGCGCCCGCCGTGCCCGCCGCGCCCGCCGCGTCACCGCCGACCCAGCTCCGACCGGCCCCAAGCCATGATCGGCAGAACCGTCCGGATCGGGGCGGGAATCCACCCTGATCCCGACGCGGTTGCCGATCACCGGGAGGGATGGAGCGGCCGTCCGTCCGCCGATGACGAGGCCGTTCCCTTCCGGCACCGGAGCGGCTCAGCCGCCGTGCCATCGGACTGGCCGGCGGCGGAGGCGCGGACTCCCTTCCGGGCCGGTCACGAGCATGATCGGCAGCTCAGGCCGGTTCGGGGCGGGGTTCCGCCTCGATCCGGACCCGGCTGCCGATCTTCGCTGCTCGCACGGATCATGATCGGCGGCTTCGTCCGGATCCGGGCGAGAGCCCGCCCCGATCCGGACCGGTCTGCCGATCGTGAGTGGGTGGCGGCGACCCGCCGACAGCGCGCGGTCGTCCAGGGACCCGTTCCCGGCGCCGCCCGGTGTTCGCCGGCGGGAACGGTTTCGGCGATCCGGGCCCGACGACCTCGAGCGGTGCCGATCCTGCCTGCATGACGCTCGAGCAACTGATCGCCCGGCAGGACGGCGTGGTGAGCCGCGCCCAGGCGCTCCGACTCGGAGTACCGGCCCGGACGATCTCCGACCGGGTCGCCTCCGGCCGGTGGCGCCCGCTGTACCCGGGCGTCTACCTGGTCGGGGGCCACCGGCGCACCGATCATGGACGGGTGATCGCGGCGTGGCTGTGGGCCGGCCCGCGCGCGACGATCGCCGGACCGACCGCCTCCTACTGGCACGGGATGCTCGACCGCCGCCTCCCGCGTACGGACCTGATCGTGCCGAGCACCATGAAGCGGAAGCGTCCCCCGGGGATCACCGTGCGTCGCCGCGACCTGGACACCGCCGACCGCGTGCTGGTTCGCGGTGTCGCAACCACGTCGAAGGGCCTGTCCGTCCTGGAGACCGCTCCGGTGATCCACCGCGGCGCCCAGTTCCTCGACCGTGCGCTGCAGAAACACATCGGCTTCGACGAGCTGTACGACGCCTACACCCGGTCGATGGGCGCCCGCGGGATGCGCGCGGCCGGCGCTCTGCTGGTGGCGTGCGCGGATCGCGCCGACTCGGCGGCCGAACGGCTCCAGATGCGGCTCCTCCGCCAGGCGGGCCTGACCGGGTTCGTCCGGCAGCACCCGTTCGGCCCGTTCCTGATCGACGTCGCGTTCCCCGACTCCCGCCTCGCCATCGAGGTCGACGGCTGGGCCTGGCACAAGGACGCCGAGAGCTTCCTCAACGACCGCCGCAAGGGCAACGCGCTCGTCGAGGCCGGGTGGACGCTCCTGCGCTTCACGTGGACAGATCTCACCGAGACCCCGGACGACACCGTGCGCCGGATCCGCGCCGTCCTCCTCCGCACCAACGCCCGGGGCGCCTGATCGGCGGCATGATCGGCCACCGAGTCCGGTTCGAGGCGGATATCCGCCCCGATCCGGACTCACCTGACGATCAGGCCCGGGATCGGGCCAGGAGCGCGAGCTCCATCCTCGACTGGCAGCCGGTGAGGCTCAGGATCCGGCTCACGTACTTCTTCACGCTGTCCTCGGCCAGGGAGAGCGTCTCGGCGATCTGGGCGTTGGACAGCCCGTCGGCGAGGAGGCGGACGACCTCCCGCTGGCGGTCGGACAGACCGGCAAGGGCAGCACGGGACCGGGTCACCGGGAGGCCGCGGCTGATCGCCGAGAGCTGCCGGCTGACCATGCGCAAAGTGGACAGTTCGGACGGGCCGAGCTTGTCGGCGCACCCGTCGAACATGCCGACCAGAGCGGTGTGCCCGCCGGGCAGTTCGAGGCGCATCGCGGCCGCCGTCTCCATGCCCCACGTCGCCTGCAGGAAGTGCCGCACGTAGGCGTTCGCCGAGGCCGGCAGCGCGCCGACCTTGCTCAGCTCGGACAGCGAGGACACACCGCTGGAGACGAGCTGGCGGCAGGCCGCGGGCGTGGAGAACACGTCGTAGCGCGACCAGCGCTCCTGGTACTCCGGGAGCATCTTCTCGGTGTTGCCCTCGGTGAGCGGGGCATGGTCGCCGAACACGTTGTGGAACGTGGCGCCGGCGAAGAACGAGACGTGGCGCAGGCCGAAGCGGGTGCCGAGCGAGGCCACCATCTGCTCCTTGAAGTCGGGCAGCGAGGCAGCCCGGTCGCAGTCCTCGAGGACGTCGAAGGCGCGCTCGTAGTCGAGCTTGCGCATCTGGGGACGTGCCCGGCGGCGGCTGGACCCTGCGGTCGTCGTCGACGCGGGACTGTCCACCAACGTGGACTGGGTCACACGGGCGAGCCTACCTAGCTTTCGTACCGGTGAACAGCAAGCAGTCCCCGGGCGTCCGGGGCTGGATCCGGAGCCGGTGGCGACGCCGCCGACAGGAACTCGGAGAGGTGACGATGTCCGAATCGGCGGTTCCGACCCCGAAGTGGGGCACGAAGGAGATGCTCCCGCTGCCCGGCCGGTTCAACGGCGCGGTGCGGGAGGTCGCGGCGAAGCGGTTCGTGGCGACCGGCGCGGCCTGGAAGGACGTGGTGTTCGACCGGCAGTTCGACCTGTTCTCGCTGTCCGACGCCCAGGCGATCGAGTCCGAGGCGCTGGACTCCGGCTACCGGTTCGAGTTCTCCGCGACGGTGTCGCTGGAGTCCGAGCCGGAGAAGTACAAGCGCCCGGAGCGGGCCGCGTCCGCGTTCGCCGACGGCGAGGTCACCGACGGGCGGCGCCAGGTCGGCGTCGGTGACAACGTGATCCGCAAGACCGAGACGGTGACCGGGCCGGTCGCGCTGATCTCGAAGACCGAGCAGGTCATGAACTACCTGGCCGACGGCGTCCCGCCGGGCACGATCGCGGTCATCGACGACTCCGGCGGAACGCTCACGGCGCCGATCATCGAGGACTTCGCGGGCGTCATCTGCCTCGGCGGATCGGTCCGCTCGCACCTGGGCATCCTCGCCCGCGAGTACGACGTGCCGACGCTCATGAACTGCCGGATCGACACGCTCTCCGACGGCGACGTCGTCGAGATCGAGGTCACCGCGGCGCCGCCCGCGTCCGACGCGTACGAGACCGGCGACACCGGGCACGCCCGGATCTGGCTGACCGAGAAGGGCTGAGCGAGATGGCTGCGACGAACAAGTTCGACTACCCCACGCTGCTCGAGACGAACAACTACCTGCGCCAGCTCTCGGACACGACGTACTGGCTGTGCATCACGCGCACCGTCCAGGAGTCGAAGCTCTTCCCGATGAACCCGTACATGCTGCTCAGCTACCTGAACACGTTCTACCGGCTGCCCACGCAGCTGCGGGAGATCGACGCCGCGACGCCAGCCGAGGAGCTGGGTGACCGGGCGCGCGAGGTCAGCCTCAAGGTCGACACGGTGAACGCGGCCTGGGGGATGCCCGCGTTCTACCTGATCGGCCGCGAGATGCTGATGAACTGGGGCCTGCTGCGCCCAGGCGACGCCGTCGAGGACGTCGTCGACGTGCTGGACTTCTCGCGCCGCTTCAACCTCGCCTACCACCGCAACGACGGGCACCTGACGAACAAGGAGTTCGGCGACCGCAGCCAGTTCCTGCCGGAGCGCCAGCTGCAGGTGTTCGAGGCCGACCTGCACGGCGTGACGCCGGGCGACCGGCTGCACTCGGCCGCCACGAAGCTCGTCGCGCAGCTGTCCCAGTACGCGTTCCTGGCGCACTGCGAGTGCCGGATCGGGCTGCACAACTCGGGCCCGTACAACTTCGGCGACAACAAGCAGATGATCGTCCGCGACTTCTTCGAGCTGACCGAGGGCGACTACCCCTGGCTCGACGGCATCGCGACGCAGCTTCCGTTCACGAACCTCACGATCCCGATCGTCTTCCAGGACACGAACTTCCACCTGATGGACGACTGGGCGTCGTTCGAGGCGGAACCGGCCTACTCGGCGTCGAACATCGCCGCCGTCGGAATGTACACATCGGACGCTCTGACCGACGGCTACGTGCCGGTCGGGATGGAGAACGCCGAGCAGCTCGCGGAGACGATGGAGCAGTACCGCGACATCCTCAACCAGGCCACCGCGGACCTGTGGAAGCGGATCGCGAGCTGGACGCGTGACCAGATGATCGACGCGGGCGCGCTCGTGTACTCGTCGGTCGCGAAGGACTTCGCGCACCTGGCCGGCACCTACCGCCAGGACGACTGGCTGCAGCTCGACGACCGGGTGCAGCGGTTCAAGCCGCTGATGAACGACGAGTACGGCCGCGACAACCTCGGCGAGATGGTCGGCCTGCTCGGGTTCCCGCACCAGAAGACGAGCGAGTACTCGATGGCCCGCACGTCGGGGCTGAACCAGAACATGCTGACCGGCGTGCCGTACTCGGTGCTCACCGACGACGACGTCGCGCCGACGGCGGGCAGCACGCTGTCCGGTTCGTCGAGCCTGCCGTCGAAGGCCGGTCTGTGGACGACGAGCGCGGGGCGCCTGGAGATCGACGAGTACAACCGCAGGGCCCGCGAGTTCACGCCGGGCGTGCTGCAGGGCGCCAACCGCTACCTCGACGAGGAGTGGGTGAAGTTCCACCACGGCTCCGAGCGGGCGGACGCGCTCTACAAGCTCACCCAGCAGTCCAGCCGCACCCTGCGTGACCGCGGCTCCGGCCTGCTGCGTGCGGACCTGCCCCGCTCCTGACCCACCGATCTCCCGGGTGGCAGGCCGACGACCGGCCTGCCACCCGGTGAACCCTGCCCATCCCAGAAAGGACCACCGTGCAGATCGGAGACCTGATCCGCCGGGCCGGGCGCCAGTACGGCGCCGCGCCGGCACTGGTCGACGGTGACCGAACGGTGTCGTTCGCCGAGTTCGACGCGCTCACCGACCGGCTCGGGCACGCGCTGCTCGCCCGTGGTCTCGCGCCCGGGGACCGGGTCGCGGTCCTCGTGCCGAACGGGATCGACGGCGTCGTCGCCTACTACGCGCTGGCCAAGTCCGGCCTGGTCCGGGTGCCGCTGAACGCCCGGGAGACCCCGCACGAGCACGCGTTCAAGATCGACGACTCGCAGGCCCGCGCGCTCGTGCACGCCGGGGCGCCGTCCGCCCAGGTCGAGATCATGATCGCGGCCGACGAGCTGCCGGGCATGATCGAGGCGGCACCGGACGGCCCGTGCGACGTCCGTCGCGACCCGGACGAGCCCCTGCGCCTGGCCTACACCGGCGGCACGACGGGCACGCCGAAGGCCGTCGTGCTCACCACCCGCAGCGAGCTGGCCGAGGTGGACAACTTCCTCGTCGACCTGCTGCCGAACCTGCGCCCGGACTCGCGGATGCTGCACGCCGCGCCGATCACGCACGGCAGCGGCGCGTTCTTCCTGCCGCATCTGGTGAAGGGCGCGGCGAACGTGATCGTGCCGAGGTTCTCGCCCCCGGCGTTCCTGGAGGCGGCGCAGAAGCACCACGCGACCACCACGTTCATGGTCCCGACCATGATCGGGATGCTGCTGGAGGACCCTGCGACGGCCGAGGCCGCGTCGTCGGGAGCTCTCGCGCTGGAGCGGCTCTGCTACGGCGGCGCCCCGATCGCGACGACCGTCCTGCAGCGTGGGCTCGACCTGCTCGGCCCGGTGTTCACGCAGCTCTACGGCCAGGCCGAGGCTCCGCTGGCGATCACCTGCCTGCAGCCGTGGGAGCACACGCCGGATCGGCTGACGTCGGCCGGCAAGCCGTACACGTTCGTCGAGGTGGACATCCGGGACTCCGAGGGGAACAGCCTCGGCGTCGACGACGTCGGCGAGGTGCTGACCCGCGGACCGCACACCATGGAGCGCTACTGGCGGCGCCCGGACGCGACGGCCGTGGCGTTGGAACCGGACGGCTGGCTGCACACCGGAGACCTGGGCCGCTGGGACGCCGAGGGCTACCTGCACCTGCAGGACAGGCGCCACGACGTGATCATCTCAGGTGGTTTCAACGTCTACCCCCGCGAGGTGGAGGACGCGCTCCTGGCACACCCCGCCGTCGTCGAAGCGGCCGTGGTGGGTCTGCCCGACGACACGTGGGGCGAACGCGTGACGGCCGCCGTCGTGCTCCGGTCCGAGGCAGATCCGGAGGACGTCCGCGAGTTCTGCCGGGGGCGGCTCGCCGGGTTCAAGCGACCCAAGGCCGTCGAGATCTGGACCGATCTGCCGACCAGCCCGGTCGGCAAGTCACTGCGACGCGAGGTGCGTGACCGCATGCTCGCGCGGAACGGGAACGAGGACCACTGATGCTCGAACCGCACCTGTTCGCGCTGCACTCCCTGACGCTGAAGCAGATGGCAGAGCCGTCCCAGCTCGCCGACATCGTCGGGGTGCCGGAGGCCGAGCTCGCGGCGCAGCTGGAGAAGGCGGAGGCCGACGGCACCGTGCTCGCCCGGAAGGGCAAGTACATGATCGGCCCGACCGGTCGCGAGGCGCTCGACGCCGCGTACCCGACGGCGTTCGCCGACCTCCGCTCGTCGGCGGCGGTGGCCGAGGCGATCGAGTCGTTCGAGACCGGCGTGAACAAGCAGATCCTGGACCTGACCACGCAGTGGCAGACGAAGGAGATCGGCGGCGAGCAGGTCCCGAACGACCACTCCGACCCCGAGTACGACGACAGGATCATCGACAAGGTCGGCCGGGTGATCGAGAAGACCGGGAAGGTGCTGCGCCCGATCGCCGACGCGGACCCGCTGATCGACCGCTTCCTGGAGCGTCTCGGCGGCGCGCTGACCCGCGCCGAGGGTGGCGAGACCGACTACGTCAGCGGCCTGCGGGTGGACTCGGTGCACACCGTCTGGTTCCAGATGCACGAGCACCTGCTGCGGCTCACCGGCCGGGAGCGCCCGGAATGAGCCCGGACATCACCGTGGCGACCGGCTACCGATGGCTCGTCGTCCCCGACGACCCGTCCGCGGAACCGAGCCGCGAGCTCGTCGGCGGCAAGGCGTGGAGCCTCTGGCGGATGCGCTCGCTCGGCCTGCGGGTGCCGCCCGCGTTCGTCGTGACGACCGAGGCGTGCGCCGCGTACTTCGCCGGTGGCGGGCTCCCGGACGGCCTGACCGACGAGCTCGAGACCGGGATCCGCCTGCTGGAACGCGAGCTGGGCCGCACGTTCGGCGGCGGCGACCGGCCGCTGCTGGTGTCCGTGCGTTCCGGGGCCGCGATCAGCATGCCCGGGATGATGGACACGATCCTCGACCTCGGCTGCACCGACGACGTCGAGCGCGCGCTGGCCGCCGAGACCGGCGACCCGGCGTTCGCGGCCGAGGTGCACCGGCGCTTCTCCGGCTTCTACGGACGGCTCGTGCTCGGCTGCACCGAGGAGCTCGAGGATCTCGAGGACACCGCGGCCGTACGTGCCGCGGTGCGGTCGGACACCGGTTCGGACATCCCACAGGACGCTTGTCAGCAGCTGCACGGCGCCGTCGCGTCCGTGTTCGCGTCCAGCCGCTCGCGGCGTGCCGTCGCCTACCGCAGGCACTACGGGATCCCCGACGACCTGGGCACGGCGGTCACCGTGCAGGCCATGGTGTTCGGCAACCTCGACGACGACTCCGGCACCGGTGTGCTGTTCACCCGCGACCCGTCGACCGGTGCGCGTGAGCCGTTCGGCGAGTACCTCGAACGCGGCCAGGGCGAGGACGTCGTCTCCGGTCGGGTGACGCCGAAGCCTCTGTCCACACTGGCCGACCACCTGCCCGGAGTGCACGCCGAGCTGCTGACCGCGGCCGACCGGCTGGACGCGGAGGGCCGCGACGCCCAGGACATCGAGTTCACCGTGCAGCACGGCGAGCTGTTCCTGCTGCAGTCCCGCCCGGCGAAGCGCACCGCGCGCGCCGCCGTGCGGATCGCGACCGCGCTCGTCGACGACGGCGTGATCACGCCGGCCGAGGCGGTCGAGCGGGTCACCGCGGAGCAGGTCCGCTCGCTGCTGCGGCCGCGGCTCGCCGACGGCGCGGCGGACGGTGCCGAGACGCTCGCCCGCGGCACGCCGGCGTGCCCCGGCGTCGCGACCGGTGTCGCCGTGGCCACGCCGGAGGAGGCCCAGGACACGCCGGACGCGGTGCTCGTCCGGCACTCCACCAGCCCGGACGACGTCCACGGCATGATCGCCGCGGTCGCCGTCGTCACCGAGCAGGGCGGGTCGACGTCGCACGCCGCCGTCGTCGGGCGCGCGCTGGACACGCCCTGCGTCGTCGGGTGCGGCGACGGGACGGTGGACGCGCTCGTCGGTCGCGAGGTCACCGTCGACGCGACGTCCGGCACGGTCCACGCCGGAGTGCTGGCGACGACGGCGGTCAGCGAGGACGGCGACGAGGACCTCGCGCGACTGGCCGCATGGGCGTCGGAGATCGCTCCGGTGCGCGTCGCGGACTCCGGCCCGGAGCCGGTGTTCGACGCGGACGCCCTACCGGCCGACGAGGTCGGCGACGCGGTCCCCGCGATCCCGCCCGGGACACGGACCGTCCGCGGAGCCGTGTTCACCTCGCCGGAGGGCGTCCGCGCCGCGGTCGACGCCGGCGTCGAGGTGATCGTGTCCGCGATCCGGCTGCCGGTGCTGCTCGCCGCGGCGGCCCACCGACGTTCCGACGAGGGAGAACGATGAGCGCCCCGACCGACCCGGACGTGCCGGAGGCCGTCACGTACCGGGAGATCCAGGAGATCCTGCGGACGTTCCGTGACTCCGGCTGGACCGGCATGACCGTGGACCTGCACGGGATGCGGATCACGGTCGGGAAGGACGGGCCGCCCCGGGGTGCCGCCGCGACGTCGGCTGCTCCGCAGGCGACGCACGCGGCCGGCCCGGCCGGCGCGGTCGCCGGCGACGGGGGCGATGATCGGCGGACAGGTCCGCATCACGGCGGATTCCCGCCCCGAACCGGACCCGATGGCCGATCATCGGATCCGACCAGCGCCGACGTGACCGCGCCCGGCGCCGGCGGTACGGCCGCGCCCGGTGCCGGCCCTCTACCGGCCGCGGCGCCGCCGGGCTCGCCCCTCGGCGGCCCGCCTCCCGCGGGTGACGCGGCCGTCGACCTGTCCGGCTGCGTCGACGTCCTGTCCCCGGCCGTCGGGGCGTTCTGGGTCGCGCCGAGCCCCGGCCAGCCGCCGTTCGTCGGGGTCGGACAGACGGTCGCGCGGGACGAGCAGCTCGCGATCGTCGAGGTCATGAAGCTGATGAACCCGGTCGTCTCGACGGTGGCGGGCACCGTCGTGCAGGTCTGCGCGGCGAACGCCGACCTCGTCGAGTACGAGCAGGTGCTGTTCCGGATCCGGCCGAGCGATGAGTAGTGCCGCCACAGCGGTCGGACTGCAGCGGGTGCTCGTCGCGAACCGCGGGGAGATCGCGGTGCGCGTCGTGAGGGCGTGCCGGTCGCTCGGGATCGGGACGGTCGTCGTCACGTCCACCGTGGACCGGGACGGGATGGCGGCCCGGCTCGCCGACCGGTCCGTCTGCATCGGACCGCCGCCCGCGGGGGAGAGCTACCTGGCGATCCCGTCGATCCTGTCCGCCGCGCTCGGGACCGGGTGCGACGCCGTCCATCCCGGCTACGGCTTCCTGTCCGAGAACCCGGAGTTCGCGGCCGCCGTCGTCGAGAACGGGCTGGTGTTCGTCGGGCCCCGCCCGGACGCCGTCGCCCAGGCCGGGGACAAGGCCAGGGCCCGGGAACTCGCGCGCAGCGCCGGCATCCCGGTGCTGGACGGCTCGCCGATCATGGACACGGCCGACGACGCGGCCCGCGCGGCCGGTGAGCTCGGCTACCCGGTGCTGGTCAAGGCCGCCGCGGGCGGAGGCGGCCGCGGGATGTCGGTCGTCGAGGACGAGACCGGGCTGCGGTCCCGCTGGCCCGCCGCGGCCGAGGAGGCACGCTCCGCGTTCGGCGACGGCCGGCTCTACGTCGAGCGCTACGTGCGGCGGGCCCGGCACATCGAGGTGCAGGTGCTCGGTGACCGGCACGGCCACGTGATCCATGTCGGGGAACGGGACTGCACGTTGCAGCGGCGCCACCAGAAGGTCGTCGAGGAGTCCCCGGCGCCGAACATCCCGGAGACCGTCCGGGCGCACATCCGCGACAGCGGGGTCGCGTTCGCCCGCGCGCTCGAGCTGGACAGCGCCGGGACCGTCGAGTTCATCTACGACGCCGACCGCGACGAGTTCGCGTTCCTCGAGTTCAACGCCCGCATCCAGGTCGAGCACCCGGTCAGCGAGCTGGTGAGCGGCATCGACCTGGTCGCGGAGCAGCTGCGCTCCGCGGCCGGGGAGCCGCTGCGGTACCACCAGTCCGACGTGGACGTCCGCGGCCACGCCGTCGAGGTCCGGATCACGACCGAGGACCCGGCTCGTGGCTTCGTCCCGAACCCGGGGACGGTCACGCTCTGGGAGCCGCCGACCGGCGACGGCATCCGCGTCGACAGCCACTGCGAGACCGGCTACCGCGTCACGCCCTACTACGACTCGCTGCTCGCCAAGATCGTCGCACACGGCCCGGACCGGACCGCGGCGATCGACCGGATGATCGCCGCGCTGGACGGGCTGAAGGTCGAGGGCGTCCCGACGACGCGCGAGTTCTGCCGCGCGGCACTCGACCATCCCGACTTCCGCGCCGGAGTCGTCACGACGGACTGGATCGCCACCCGCGGCCTGCCCGACTTCCTGGAGAAGGACCGATGAGCTACCTGAACTGCGCCCCGGAACGTCGCACGATCCAGATCATCGACCAGACGCTGCGCGACGGCCCGCAGAGCTGGTGGGGCATGAAGATGCGCCGCGACATGGGGCTGCCGATCGCCGGCGAGCTGGACCGGACCGGGTTCCACACGATCGACCTCGTCGGCAGCTCGATCTTCGAGGTGCTCGCCCGGCACTGCCGCGAGGACCCGTGGGACCAGCTGATCTCGCTGTCGAAGGCGATGCCGCGCACCACGGTCCGGGCCGGGACGCGATCCAACGGCATCGTCACGTTCGGGCTCACCGCGGACTCCGTGATGGATCTGTGGGTGCAGCGGCTCTGCGCGCACGGGATCGGCAGCTTCTGGATCTACGACGGGCTGTTCAACACCGACAAGATCGGCCGCCTGGTGAAGACGGCGCAGGCCCATGGCGCGGCCGCGATGCCGTGCATCCTCTACGCGGACAGCCCGTACCACACCGACGAGTACTACGCGGCCCGCACGCGCGAGCTCGTCGCGCTCGGCGCGGACGGCATCGAGCTGGAGGACGCGGCCGGCCTGCTCACCCCGGAGCGGACCCGCACTCTCGTGCGCGCCATCAAGCAGGCCGCGGGGGCACTCCCCGTCGAGATCCACTTCCACTCGAACAACGCGCTCGCCCCGATCAACTACCTGGAGGGTGTGCTGGCGGGCGCGGACGTCGTGCACACGGCGAGCGGGCCGCTGGCCGCCGGCGTGTCGCTGCCGTCCACCGAGAACACCGTCGCGAACCTGCGCTACGCGGGCTACGACGTCGACCTCGACGAGACCCGGTTCGCGCCGGTCGCCGAGCACCTGCGCCGCGTCGCGGAGTACGAGGACCTCCCGGTCGGGAGGCCTGCCGAGTACTCTCTGTTCCTGTACCGCCACCAGCTGCCCGGCGGCATGACCGGCACGTTCAAGGACCAGCTGAAGGCGCGCGGCATGGAGGGCCGGTTCGAGGAGGTCCTCGACGAGATGTCGCGCGTGCGCACCGAGCTCGGCTACCCGGTGATGGCGACGCCGTTCTCGCAGCTCGTCGGCACCCAGGCGGTGCTCAACATCGTCACCGGCAAGCGCTACTCGGTCGTCCCGGACGAGGTGATGATCTACGCGCACGGCTTCTACGGGCAGCCGGTCGCGCCGCTCGACCAGAACGTCCTCGACCTGATCATGGACAGCGTGAAGGCGAAGTCCTACCAGGACTGGGAGCCTCCGCAGCCGAGCCTGTCCGAGCTGCGCACGCGGTTCGGCGAGTCGATCTCCGACGACGAGCTGATCCTGCGCCTGCTCGTGCCGGAGGCCGACGTCGAGGCCATGCGGGCGACGCCCCAGCGCAACCGCGACTTCGCGCCGACGACGAAGCAGGCGCGGTTCATCCGCGAGCTGGTGGAGACGTCGGTGGGCGCGTACCTGCACATCGACGGTCCCGGCTTCGAGCTGACCCTGGAGGGGGACCACTGATGGCCGGCCCCTCCGAGCGCACCGGATCCGGGCGCACGGGCCCTGGCACGGCCACACCCGGCGGGCTGGGCGTCGGGCGGCCGACGAAGCGCCGCGCCGGGCCGGTCGCGGGCGGTCTCCAGGTGGCCGAGCCGCGGCCCGCCCTGGACGACGACGGCCGCGTCGTCGGCGTGCGGTGCACGGCGTGCCGCTACCCGGCCGCGAACGCCGGCATCCCGTGGTGCCCGACCTGCTACGCACCCGTCGAACCGGCGGTGTTCGAGCCGACCGGCGCGGCGTGGTCGTCGACGGTCGTGGCCATCCCGGTGGGTGCCCGTCGCCCGCCGTTCGGGCTCGCCTACCTGGATCTCGACGACGGCCCGCGCCTTCTCGTGCACCTCGCCGACCCGGCCGTGGTGCCGACCGGGGCGCGCCTGCGGATCACCGGGACGGACGACGGGGACCTCGTCGCGGAGGTGGTCGCATGAACGGCGCGATGCTGTGGGGCGTCGGCACCAGCATCTACGGGCTGCAGCCGGAGAAGCGGGTCGAGGAGCTCGCGTGGACGGCCGTCGCCGAGGCGATCCGCGACGCGGGCATCACCCCGGACGCGATCGAGGCGATCATCGTCGGGTCGGTGTTCGGGCCGCCCGGCGTCGCGACCCGCGTGCAGCGCGGCATCGGCATCCCTGGCGTTCCGATGTGGACGGTCGAGAACGCCTGCGCGAGCGGGACGAGCGCCTACCACGAGGCCGTCGAGGCAGTGCGCCTCGGACGGTTCGGCTGCGTGCTCGTGCTCGGCGTGGACCAGATGTCCACGTTGTTCTCCGGCGCGATCGTCCCGGAAGCGACCGACCCGGAGGGCGCGTCGTCGCTACCGCTGCCCGGCCTCTACGCGATGGCGGCGTCGCGGTACGTGCAGGAGTTCGGCGTGACGCCGGAGCAGCTCGCGGCCGTCGCGGTGAAGAACAAGCGCAACGGGCTGGACAACCCGCGCGCGCAGCTGCGGAACTCGGCACCGACCGTCGAGGAGGTCCTCTCCTCGCGGATGATCGCCGAGCCGCTGACGTTCCTGCAGTGCTGCCCGACCAGCGACGGCGCGGGCGCGCTCGTCGTCGGCCGCGATCGTGGTCACGCCGGTGACCTGCGGGTCGAGGCGTCGGCGATGGTGTCCGGCGCGTTGTGGGACCACCGCAGCGACGACGTGTGGGGCTACGCCAGCGTCGCGCGCGCGGCCGAGATCGCGTACGCGCAGGCCGGGCGCGCACCGTCCGAGATGGACGTCCTCGAGATGCACGACGCGTTCACGATCGGCGAGATCGTCACGTGCGAGGCGCTCGGTCTGGCGCCGCGCGGCAAGGGTGCGGAGCTCGCCCCGTCCGGGCACACGGCCCGCGACGGCGCGCAACCGGTGAACCCGAGCGGCGGCCTGCTGTCCCGCGGGCACCCGCTCGGAGGGACCGGGACCGCGCAGATCGCCGAGATCGCCTGGCAGCTGCGCGGCCTCGCCGGGCCGCGGCAGGTGGAGCGGCACCGGGTCGGCCTCGTCGAGACGATGGGTGGCGGAGCGGCCGGGATGGACGGCAACGCCTGCGTGGTGACGATCCTGTCGGCGCAGTGACGCGCTCGGCACCGCGCCACCGCCACCGCCACCGCCGGCCGCCGTCCGGGCCGGTGGCGCCGCTCCGGTGCTGCCCCGGGCCGGCGGCCGTGGTCAGGACACCAGCGTGGTCCGCAGCCACGTGACGGCCAGGTCGTCGACCTCGGCGGCGTGCTCGGTCTGCGGTGCGGGCTCGAGACCCGGCTCGGCCGCCAGCGCGTGTCCCATCCCCTCGACGGTGACCATGTTCGCCGGGCCGACGAACTGGCCGACCAGGTTCATCGCGGGCTGGAGGATCGACGGCTCGTCGTCGGCCTCCCCGACGATCACCCGGAGCGGCATGGTCGGCAGGTCCCCGACGCGCGCGACGAAGTCCAGCCGGCGGGCGATCGCGACGGTCTCGTGGTCCCAGGGGTACTCGACGCCGAACCGTGCCCCGTTGCGGCCTAGCCCAGCAGGGCGCGGTGTTCCTCGGGCAGAAGGTCCCACCATCGGGCACGGACCGCGGCGACGTCGTCCAGCTCACCGGGCAGGCGCAGGCGGGACAGGCCGCCGTCCGGGAACACGTCCAGGCGCAGGTGCGTCGCGGCCGGGGCGTCCGGCAGCAGGAACCGGTGCCGGGTGTCCGGCTGCACGGCGACGCGCTCGAGAAGCACCGTCCACTCGTCATCAGCACGGGAGTCTCGTGTGGACACCGACACCCAGCCGGGTGCGTTGCCGACGAACCAGGTCGTGTCCACCTCGACGTAGCGGGGGAGGCCGGGTGCGGCGAGCGCGAACTCGGCGTGGTCGTTGCCGCCGCCGCGGCGCCGCGCGTTCTCCCAGCCCTCGCCCATGTGCCGGGCCTTGCCGGGCAGGATCAGGTTGCCGGGGGAGGCGTAGAACGCGTCCGACGCGCCGACCAGGTGGCCGCCGTTCTCCGCGGCGAGCAGGTCGACCGTGCCCTCGAGGAACCGCGGGTCGGCCACGACCGTGCCCCGGACCCGCAGGCGGGCGACGCCGCCGTCGGGGTGGATGCACAGGCGTACGTGCGTGAACCGCCGCCGGTCGGTGACCGGGAAGACGTTCGCCGTGTCCCCCTTGGCCTCCGACTGTTCGACGACCGGGTGCCACGTCGCCGCCTCCAGCTCGGCGGGCGACGGGTAGCCCTCCACGGACGCGGCCTGCACGGAGATCTCCGGCGGGTAGTTCCCGCGGAAGAACGCCGTATCGACGACGACGTGGTCGATCACGCCGGCCGCGCCGAGGCGGACGATCGCCCAGTCGAAGCCGGGCTCGCGACGGCGGCGGGTCTCCCACCCGTCGTAGATCTTGCCCTTGTGCCCGAACTCGTCCGGGTCGAAGCGCGGCGCCTCCGGGCGGATCAGGTTCTCCCGCTGGGCGAACAGTTCGTCGTTCGCGGCGACGACGCTGCCGCCGAGCGCGCGCGAGGCCAGGTCGGTCAGGGTCGGGTCCGTGCTCATCGCTCTCCTGAAACGGTCGGGTCGAAGCCGCGGGTGAGATGCGGTTCATCGTTCCCCGGACGGGCCGGGGGAGCCATGGCCGTCATCTCACCCGGGATGGTCGTGACGCCGTGTGGACCGGGACGAGCTCGGCCCCGATCCGGCGGAGCAGCGCCGGTGCGTCGGCAAGGGCGGTCGCCCGGTCCGGGGCGATGGCGGCGACCGTGTACACGCCGGCGAACCCGGCGGCCCGCAGCTCGTCGTCGCCCAGGGTGCAGTCCCCGGCCACCGCGACGACCGGGATCCCGGCCGCCCTGGCGGCCCGGGCCACACCCACGGGGGCCTTGCCGTGCAGCGTCTGGCGGTCCAGGCAGCCCTCGCCCGTGACGACGAGTTCGGCGTCGCGCAGCGCGGCGGGGAACCCGACGAGCTCCAGCACGGTCTCCACGCCGGGCCGGAGCGAGGCACCGAGCACGGCCATCGCCCCGCACGGCGTCCCACCGGCCGCTCCGGCGCCGGGGACGTCCGCCACGTCGCGCCCGGCCGTCCGTGCGAGCACCGACGCCCACCGCCCCAGCGCCGCGTCGAGCTCCGCGACCTGTTCCGGTGAAGCGCCCTTCTGCGGGCCGTACACGGCCGCGGCGCCGGTGGCGCCCAGCAGCGGGTTGTCCACATCGCACGCGAACACGATCGGTACCTCGTGCGCACGTGGGTGCAGAGTGGACAGGTCGATCCGCGAGGCCCTGGCCAGCGCGGCACCACCCGGCGGGAGCTCGCGGCCGTCGGCGTCCAGCACCCGGGCCCCGAGCCCGGTGAGCAGACCGGCGCCACCGTCCGTCGTCGCACTGCCGCCGATGCCGACGACGATCTCGTCGGCTCCGGCGTCCAGCGCATGGGCGAGCACCGTGCCGAGCCCGTGCGTGGTCGCGTCGAGCGGCCGGAACGCGTGGTCCGGCAGCGCACCCAGACCGGCGACGGCCGCCAGCTCGACCAGCGCCGTCGGGCCGCGGCGGGCGTAGGTGACGGTGAGCGGCCGGCCGGTCGGGCCGGTCGCGTCCACCGTCACCGGGGCCCAGCCCGCCGCGAGTGCCGCGGCGACCGTGCCCTCCCCGCCGTCGGCGACCGGCAGCCGTCGCACCTCGCGGTGCGGGTCGGCGTCGGCGATGCCGGCGGCCAGGGCGTCGGCGACGGTGGGTGCGTCGGCCGAGCCCTTGAACTTGTCCGGCGCGACGAGGATCGCGCTCATCCCGGGATCGGGGTGACGGCCGTCGGTGCGTCCGCGGCCGTCTCGGCGAGCGCCTCGAACTCGGTCACCGCGTCGATCCCGGTGCCGCTCATGGCGATGTTGGTGACGCGCTCCAGCACGACCTCGACGACGACCGGAACCTTGTGCTCGGACGCGAGCGTGCGCGCCCGTCGCAGCGTCTGCTCAAGCAGCTCCGGGTCGGAGACCCGCAACCCGATGCAGCCCAACCCCTCCGCGACGAGGACGTGGTCCACGCCGTAGCCCTTCGGCAGGTCGCCGTCGGGGTCGGAGTTGATGTTGTCGAACCCGAGCGAGACGTTGAAGTCCATCTCGAACGCCCGCTGCGCCTGGCGGATCAGGCCCAGGTAGGAGTTGTTCACGACGACGTGCACGTACGGCAGGTTGAACTGGGCGCCGACGGCCAGCTCCTCGAGCATGAACTGGAAGTCGTAGTCCCCGGACAGCGCGACGACGGGCGTCGACGGGTCCGCGGTCACGGCACCCAGCGCGGCCGGGATCGTCCAGCCGAGCGGGCCGGCCTGTCCACAGTTGACCCAGTGTCGCGGGCGGTAGACGTGCAGGAACTGCGCGGCCGCGATCTGGGACAGCCCGATCGTCGTGACGTAGCGCGTCTCCGGGCCGAACGCCCGGTTCATCTCCTCGTACACGCGCTGCGGCTTGATCGGGATCTCGGTGAAGTGCGTCCGGCGGTGCATCGACGACTTGCGCGCCCGGCAGTCGGCGACCCACGCGCTCCGGTCCGGGAGGTCTCCGAGCGCCTTCCGGCGACGGGCCTCGTCCAGGAACCGGTCCAGCGCCGCACCCGCGTCGGAGACGATGCCGTAGTCCGGCGCGAACACCCGCCCGATCTGCGTCGGCTCGATGTCGACGTGCACGAACGTGCGGTCCGCGCGGTAGGTCGCCAGGTCGCCGGTGTGGCGGTTCGCCCAGCGGTTGCCGATGCCGAGCACGAGGTCCGACGCGAGCAGCGTCGCGTTGCCGTAGCGGTGCGCGGTCTGCAGGCCGACCATGCCCGCGGCGAGCGGGTGGTCGTCGGGGATCGCGCCCCAGCCCATCAGCGTCGGGACGACCGGCACGTCCAGCAGCTCGGCGAGCTCGACGAGCCGGTCCGCCGCGTCCGCGTTCAGCACGCCGCCGCCGGCGACGATCACCGGGCGCTCGGCCGCGCACAGCAGGTCGATCGCACGGGCGGCCTGGGCCTGCGTCGCGGCCGGGCGGTGCACCGGGAGCGGGGCGTAGGTGTCCGGGTCGAAGTCGATCTCGGCCTGCTGCACGTCGATCGGCAGGTCGATCAGGACCGGCCCGGGACGTCCGGAGCGCATCAGGTGGAACGCCTGCGCGAACGCGCCCGGCACCTGCGCCGGCTCCAGCACGGTCATCGCCATCTTGGTGACCGGCTTCGCGATCGCCGAGATGTCGACGGCCTGGAAGTCCTCCTTGTGCAGCCGCGCGACCGGCGCCTGGCCGGTGATGCACAGGATCGGGATCGAGTCGGCCGCGGCCGAGTACATCCCGGTGATCATGTCGGTGCCCGCCGGTCCGGACGTGCCGATGCAGACGCCGATGTTGCCCGGGCCGGACCGCGTGTAGCCCTCCGCCATGTGCGCGGCGCCCTCGACGTGCCGGGCGAGCACGTGGCGGATGCCTGCGCCCTCGGCACTGCGCGACCGCATCGCCGAGTAGAACGGGTTGATCGCGGCCCCGGGAACGCCGAACGCCTGCGTGGCGCCCTCGATCTCCAGGATCCGCACGGCCGCGTCGACGGCCCGCATGCGCGTCATGAGACGTCCTCCCCGTTCAGGCGTGCGATGGTCCGGAACAGCGCCGAGTGGTCGAGTCCGCCGTCGCCCGCGGCGCGGGTGGCGGCCACCAGCTGGGCCACCAGCGCGGCCACCGGGGTGACCACCCCGGCCTCGCGGGCGGCCTCGGTCACGATGCCCATGTCCTTGTGGTGCAGGTCGATCCGGAACCCGGGCGCGAACTCGCGGTCGAGCATCTTCGACGCCTTCTGGTCCAGCACGGCCGAGCCGGCGAGCCCTCCGCCGAGCACCTCGACGGCCGCGGGGAGGTCGGCGCCGTGCGCCTGGAGGAACGTGATCGCCTCGGCGACGAGCGCGATGGTGCCGGCGACGATCAGCTGGTTGGCCGCCTTCACGGTCTGCCCGGCCCCGGCCGGTCCGACGTGGACGACCGTCTTCCCGACGACGTCGAGCAGCGGGCGGGCCGCCTCCACGTCCTCGGCGGCGCCGCCGACCATGATGGACAGCGCGGCGTTCTCGGCGCCCGCCTGGCCGCCGGACACCGGCGCGTCGATCATGCGCAGACCCCGCTCCGACGCCCGCGCGGCCAGGTCGGCCGCGACGTCCGGGCGGATCGTGGAGAAGTCGACGACGAGCGTGCCCGGCTTCGCCGTGTCGAACACGCCACCGTCTCCGGTCAGCACGGCCTCGACGTCGGGGGAGTCGGGCAGCATCAGCGCGACGACTTCGGCGCCGTCGACCGCCTCGGTCACCGACGCCGCGGCACGCCCGCCCGCCTCGACGAGCGGGGCCGTCTTCTCCGGGCTGCGGTTGTGGCCGGCGACGTCGTGCCCGGCTCCGGCGAGGTGGCGGGCCATCGGCCCGCCCATGATCCCGAGGCCGATGAATCCGATGGTCGTCGTCATGCGCGCGCTCCTTCGGTGTGCGCCAGCCACGCGAACGGGGAGTCGGTGGCGGCCTTGTACTCCAGCGAGATCCGCCCGCGGTACCCGGCGGCGTGGACACGGTCCATCAGTGCGGCGATCGGCAGGTCGCCGGTGCCGGGCTCGCCGCGGCCGGGGGCGTCGGCGATCTGCACGTGCCCGATCCGGCCGGCGAACCGGTCGATCGCGGCGGCGGGGTCGTCGCCGTTCGCGGCCAGGTGGTAGACGTCGAGCAGCAGCCGGACGTCGTCGGAGCCGACGCGGTCCAGCACGGCGACCGCGTCCGCGGCCGTGCGGATCGGGTAGGCGTCGATGCCGCTGACCGGCTCGAGCAGCGCGATCGCGCCGATCGTGGCCGCGACCCGACCGGCGAGCGCCAGGTTCTGCGCCGCCAGCTCGTCCTGTTCCTCGGGGGCGACGTCGTCGGTCCGGTTGCCGTACAGCGCGTTGAACCCGGTGGTGCCCAGGCGCGATCCGATGCCGACGGCGACGTCCACGTTGTCCGCGAACGCCGCGGAGCGCTTCGGATCGGACAGGATGCCGCGCTCGCCGGCCGGCATGTCGCCGCCGTCGAAGTTCAGGCCGGACAGGGTCACGCCGGCGTCGGACACGGCCGTCACGAACTGCTCGACGTCCTGGTCGGCGGGAACGGACGAGCCGAACGGCCACCAGAACTCGACGGCGTCGAACCCGGCCGCCGCGGCCGCGGCCGGACGGTCGAGCAGCGGGAGGTCGGTGAACAGGATGGAGCAGTTGACGGTCGTGGGCAGGGGGAGGGTGATCGGCATCCGGCGTCTCCTCGTGGGTCAGGTGGGCTCGGCCAGGCCGCGGTAGGTCCGCCAGCCGCCGTGCGCGGTGATGTCGGTGAGCTCGTCCGCCTGCCGGTCCAGTACTCCCGGGCGCAGGCCGACGGCGAGGACGTCGCGGCCGTCGTCGAGCTCGATGACGGTGAGCTCGAGCTCGGGCGGCTCGTCGGGGAGGAACTCGGTGCGGATCGCGGCCAGCGGGACGTCGTAGATCTCGCCGGCCAGCGGTACGCCTCCGGTCGGGTCCTCGACCAGGGCGGGGAACGCGTCACGCACCGAGTACATGCGGTAGTGCGGGGCGGTCTTCACGGCGCCGAGGAACGGGTGGGCCGACACGTTGTGGTGGAGCCGGCCGCCGCGCATCGCGTCGCCGGAACAGAACAGTGCGGTCACCGCAACCTCCAAATTCCGCGATGTGAAATCTGTCTTTCGCTCTGTGGTAACGATGGCAGCACGGCCGATGGGGCGTGTCAAGGGTCGTCCACGTCGAGCCCGAGTGCGCCCACCCCTTGACGGCGGCGTGAGCGCCGCCATAGCGTCCATTCCGAAGAACGAGAGATACATTCCGCATCGCGGAAGTCGGCGAGAGGCGGCCCAATGACGGGACCCGGCACGACCCGCACGTCCGAGACGATCGCCCCGGCAGCTCCGGTGGCCGCGGCCGGGCTCAGTCCCCGGCTCTACAACCCCGATCTCGCGCCGACGACGGCCGAGGGCCGCCGGTGGAAGGCGTACAACATCTTCACGCTGTGGGCCGGCGACGTGCACAGCCTCGGCAACTACGGCTTCGTGCTCGGCCTGTTCGCGCTCGGGCTGGGGGCGTGGCAGATCCTGCTCGCCCTGGCCATCGGCGCGGTCCTGCTGCTCGGGCTCCTGACGCTGTCCGGCGAGATGGGCAGGCGCACCGGCATCCCGTTCCCGGTGATGAGCCGGATCGCGTTCGGCGTGCGCGGTGCCCAGCTCCCGGCGCTCGTCCGCGGCGTCGTCGCGATCGCCTGGTTCGGCATCCAGACGTACCTGGCCACCCGCGTGCTCACCGTGATGGTGCTCGCCGTGATCCCCGGCGCGCAGACCTGGGAGGACGCGTCGTTCCTCGGGCTGTCCGCGCTCGGCTGGGTCTGCTTCGTGGCGCTGTGGATCGTGCAGGTCGCGATCCTGTTGCGGGGCATGGAGGGCATCCGCCGCTACGAGGCGATCGCGGGTCCGATCGTGCTGCTCACGCTGTTGGCCCTGGCCGTGTGGATGCTCGTGCGCACCGGCACGTCGATCTCGCTGTCCATCCCGAACCCGCTCACCGGCGGCGAGATGTGGCGCAACATCCTGGCCGGTGCCATGCTCTGGACGGCGATCTACGGGACGTTCCTGCTGAACTTCTGCGACTTCACCCGCGGCGCTCCGAACGCCCGCGCGATCCGGCTCGGCAACCTCGCCGGGATCCTGGTGAACACGCTGTTCTTCGGTGCGATCGCGGTCGTGCTGGCGGGCGGCCAGCTCGCCATCGACGGGCGGGTGATCGAGAGCCCCAGCGACGTGGTCCAGACGATCCCGAACACGGCACTGCTGTTGCTCGCGTCCGCCGCGCTGCTCGTCCTGACGATCGCGGTCAACCTGATGGCCAACTTCGTGGCGCCCTGCTACGCGCTGTCCAACCTGATCCCGTCCAAATTGGATTTCCGGCGCGCCGGGATCGTGGCCGCGGTGATCGGTCTGGTCATCCTGCCGTGGAACCTCTACGACTCGCCGGTCGTCATCGTCTACTTCCTCGGTGTCCTGGGGGCTCTGCTCGGGCCGCTGTTCGGCATCGTCGCGGCCGACTACTGGCTGGTGCGCCGCGGCCGGATCGACGTCCCGGCGCTGTACTCGGAGGACGCGTCCGGGCCGTACCACTACCGCTCCGGTGTGAACTGGCGCGCGGTCGGGGCGTTCGTGCCGGCCGCCGCGATCGCCGTCGCGCTGGCGTTCGTGCCGGTGCTGGAACCGTTCGCGCCGTTCTCCTGGCCGGTCGGTGCCGCGCTGGGCGCCGTGTTCACCGTGGTCACCGCACCACGTGGGGCGACCTACGCTGCCGTGTCCGGCGAGCCGATCGCCGTCCCGCCGTCGGCGCACTAGAAGGGAGCACCGTGCGCATCCTCGTCGTCAACGTCAACACGACCGTCTCGGTCACCGACGCGATCGCCGCGTCCGCCCGCGCCGTCGCCGCACCCGGCACCGAGATCGTCGGGCTCACGCCGCGGTTCGGCGCCGAGTCCGTCGAAGGGAACCTGGAGAGCTATCTCGCCGCCGTCGGCGTCGCGGACGCCGTCGCCCGCTTCGAGGGCCCGTTCGACGCGGTGATCCAGGCCGGGTACGGCGAGCACGGCCGCGAGGGCCTGCAGGAGATGCTCGACGTGCCCGTCGTCGACATCACCGAGGCGGCGGCGACCACGGCGATGTACCTGGGACACAGGTACTCCGTGGTGACCACACTGGACCGCACGGTGCCGCTGATCGAGGACCGCCTGCTGCTGGCCGGGCTCGACCGGCGCTGCGCGTCGGTACGCGCGTCCGGGCTCGCGGTGCTGGAGCTGGAGGAGGACCCGGTGCGTGCCGTGGCCGCCATCGTGGATCAGGCCAAGCGCGCGGTCTCCGACGACCACGCCGAGGTGATCTGCCTGGGCTGCGGTGGCATGGCGGGACTCGAATCGCGTGTCCGCGACGCCACCGGCGTGCCGGTCGTGGACGGCGTGCCCGCCGCCGTCACGATCGCCGAGTCGCTGGTACGACTCGGGCTGACGACGTCGAAGACCCGAACGTACGCCGCACCCCGTCGCAAGAGGATCACCGGATTCCCACTGGAGGAGCAGTGAGCGAGCCCGCGAGCTCACCATCGGACACAGCAGTTCCGCGAACGCGGCCGACGAGCGCCGGCGAGGAGGACTCGTGAGCTACGATCTGGTCGTCCGCGGCCGCCGGATCATGACGACGGCCGGCGAGCAGCCGCGCGAGGTCGGCGTGACCGGCGGGCGGATCGTCGCGATCGAGCCGCTGGGCAACGGGCTCGACGGCACCCGTGTGCTCGAGCTCGGCGACGACGAGGTGCTGCTGCCCGGCCTCGTCGACACGCACGTGCACGTCAACGAGCCGGGTCGCACCGAGTGGGAGGGCTTCGCGTCGGCGACCCGCGCGGCCGCGGCCGGTGGTGTCACGACGATCGTCGACATGCCGCTGAACTCGATCCCGCCCACCGTGGACGTCGCGGCGCTCGAGGTGAAGCGCAAGGTCGCGGCCGACCAGGCGTTCGTCGACGTCGGGTTCTGGGGCGGGGCGGTGCCGGGCAACCAGGGTGACCTGCGCGGACTGCACGACGAGGGAGTGTTCGGCTTCAAGTGCTTCCTGCTGCACTCCGGAGTGGACGAGTTCCCGCCGCTGGACGCGGACGGCATGGAGCGCGACATGGCCGAACTGGCCACGTTCGACGCGATGATGATCGTGCACGCGGAGGACTCCCGGGCGATCGACAACGCGCCGTCGGCGGGCGGGGCGCGGTACAGCTCGTTCCTGGCGTCGCGCCCCCGCGGCGCGGAGAACCTGGCCATCGCCGAGGTGATCGAGCGGGCGCGGTGGACCGGCGCGCGGGCGCACGTGCTGCACGTGTCGTCGTCGGACGCGTTGCCGATGCTGGCCACCGCCCGTCGCGACGGCGTGCGGATCACGGCCGAGACCTGCCCGCACTACCTGACGCTGTTCGCCGAGGAGATCGCCGACGGCGCGACGACGCACAAGTGCTGCCCGCCGATCCGCGAGGCGTCCAACCGGGAGCTGCTCTGGCAGGGCCTGCTGGACGGCACGATCGACTGCATCGTCTCGGACCACTCGCCGTCGACGGCGGAGCTCAAGCTGCTCGACACCGGTGACTTCGGCCAGGCATGGGGCGGCGTGTCGTCGCTGCAGCTCGGACTGCCGCTCGTGTGGACGGAGGCGCGACGGCGGGGGATCGCACTGGAGCGCGTCGTGGAGTGGATGGCGGGGCGGCCGGCGGACCTGGTCGGGCTGTCCGGCAAGGGCCGCGTCGCGCTCGGGCACGACGCCGACATGGTCGTGTTCGCGCCGGACGACGCGTTCGTCGTCGACCCGGCACGCCTGCACCACAAGAACCCGGTCACGGCCTACGAGGGCCGCTCGTTGTCCGGCGTCGTACGCCGCACGTTGCTGGCCGGGCGGGACGTCGACGGCTCCACGCCGTCCGGACGGCTGCTGCGACGGGGCGGGATCACGACCCCGTCACCCGCTCCGGAGGGCTAGACTTCCACCATGCGGAAAGCCGATACCGAGTCCGGCGTCAACGGGGTCGTCGAGGGCCCGCCGGCTCGGTCGGGCACCGTGCAGTCCGTCGAGCGCGCCGTCGACCTGCTCGAGGCGATGGCCGAGGCCGGCGGCACGGTGAGCCTGTCACACCTGGCTGCGACGTCCGGTCTCCCGCTGCCGACGATCCACCGTCTTGTGCGCACGCTGGCCGGGCGCGGGTACGTGCGTCAGCAGTCGTCGCGGGAGTACGCGCTCGGGCCCCGCCTGGTCCAGCTCGGTGACACGGCCGGGCGCCTCGTCGGGTTGTGGGTGCGTCCGAAGCTGGCCGAGCTCGTCGAGGAGCTCGGGGAGTCCGCGAACATGGCGCTGCTGGAGGGCACGCAGGTCGTCTACGTGGCGCAGGCGCCTGGGCGGCACTCGATGCGGATGTTCACGGAGGTCGGGCGACGGGTGTCGGCGCACTGCACGGCCGTCGGGAAGGCACTGCTGGCCCTGGCCGAGCCGGAGCGCGTATCGGAGATCCTGCGCAATACGGACATGGTGGCCCACACCGA
Source organism: Pseudonocardia endophytica (assembly GCF_004339565.1). Taxonomy (GTDB): domain Bacteria; phylum Actinomycetota; class Actinomycetes; order Mycobacteriales; family Pseudonocardiaceae; genus Pseudonocardia; species Pseudonocardia endophytica. The sequence goes on along the minus strand of NZ_SMFZ01000001.1, from coordinate 1,890,152 downwards.
GAACACGTTCACCGACGAGGCCTCGTTCCGGGCCGAGCTGGACCGCGTCCGCGCGGCGGGCTACGCCATCGACGAGGGCGAGCAGGAGCTCGGCGTGCGGTGCGTGGCGGTCGCGCTCGACGGGACGATCCCGGCAGCCATCTCGATCTCCGGCCCGACGACGCGCATGACCGACGACCTCATCGCCTCGGCCGTTCCCCGCCTGCACGCGGCCGCCGCGTCGCTCGTCGACGAACTGGCGCGCCGGGACACCGAGCCGGCCTGAGCCGCCAGCTCATCGAACCCGCCGTGTCGGCCCGATCCCGCCCGGCCGAGTTCCCGCCGGCCGGGTTCTCGCGCGGCCGGGTTCTCGCGCGGCCGAGGTTCAGCCCGGCCGAGTTCTCGCGGGGCCGAGTTCTCGCGGGTAGAGATCCCGCGCGGCCGAGGTCCAGCAGCCGAGCTTCTGCGCCGCCCGGTTCGCGCGCCGCCCGGTTCCCGCGCGGCCGAGTTCCCTCGCGCGCCTGGTTCCCTCGCTGCCCCGCTCTCGCGCTGCCCCGCTCTCGCGCCCTGAGCTCACCCCGACCATCCCGAACGAACGGCACCTTCGAGCAATGACATTGCTCGAAGGTGCCGTTCGTTCGGATGAGGTGAGGTGAGGGGCGGACCTTGTGCGCTGGCCCAGTCCGGGACCCGGCCGCCGCACATGATCGGCGGGAGTGGCGACGAAGCGCCATGAGTGGCGTGTTCTGGCCGGTTCTGCCGATCACGGTGGCGCAGGCGGACTGCCGGCCGGTCATGATCGGCGGAACTGGCGACGTCGCGCCACCTGTGGCGCGTTCCGGCCAATTCCGCCGATCAACGTGACGTGGCGGCGGTCCATGCCTGCCCATGATCAGCGGAAGTGGCAGCGGGGCCGCCACTGATGGCGCGTTTCGACCGGTTCCGCCGATCAACCTGGTCTGATCGCGGGGGCCGGCGCGGTCCTGATCGGCGGGAGTGGCACTGGAGCGCCACCGGTGGCACGGTCCCGACCACTCCTGCCGATCATGAGCGATCCCCGGGGGCTGCCGGGAATGGCGGAGATGCGGGCCCGGGGCGTGGCGGAGGCTGCGAGGTGTCGGTCAGTCCACCGGGCGGCGGTCGTCCTCCACCACCGGCACCGGGGCCTCCGCGGCGATCGGGCCCTCGCCGCGGGCGCCGTGGAACAGCAGGTTCAGCGCGACCGCGGCGACGGCGGCGGCGCTGATCCCGGAGTCGAACACGGTCCGGAACCACTCCGGGAAGTGCTCCCAGAACGACGGCGCCGCGATCGGCAGCACACCCAGTCCCAACGCGACGGCGACGATCACGAGGTTGGCGTGGCCGTCGAAGTCCACCTTGCCCAATGCTCGGATGCCGGAGGCCGCGACCGTCGCGAACAGGGCGAGGCCGGCCCCACCGAGTACCGGCGCCGGCACCGACGCGATCACGGCACCGAGTTTCGGGAACAACCCCAGCACGAGCAGGATCGCCCCGCCGCCCGCGACGACGAACCGGCTGCGGATCCCGGTGATCGCGACCAGGCCGACGTTCTGCGCGAACGCCGACGCCGGGAAGCTGTTCAGCAGCCCGCCGGACACGGCAGTGGACAGCGTGTCGGCCCGCAGGCCCGCGACGATGCGGCGACCGTCGGCGGGGCGCCCGACGATCTCGCCGACGGCGAGCAGGTCGGCCGTCGTCTCCGTCATGATCACCAGCATCACGACGGTCATCGACACGATCGCGGGAAAAGAGAACTGGGGGGTGCCGAAGTGGAACGGCGTGGACACGGCGAACCAGTCGGCCTCGTCGATCCGGGAGAAGTCGGCCATCCCGAGCGCCGCCGCGAGCACGGTCCCGGCCACGAGCGAGATCAGGATCGCGATCCGCGACCAGAAGCCGGGCAGGAACCGGTAGACGAGCACGATCACCAGCAGCGTGAACCCCGCCAGCCCGACCGAGGCCGGGTCGCCCGGCTCGCCGTCCGACGCCCCGGACGCCCATCGCACCGCGACGGGCAGCAGCGACACGCCGATCACGGTGATCACGGTGCCGGTCACGACCGGTGGGAACAGGCGGACGAGCCGGCGGAACAGCGGGGCCAGCGCGAACCCGACCACTCCGGCCACCAGCGTGGCGCCGAAGATCAGGGTGAGCCCTCCGCGCCCGCCACCTGCCCCCGTCCCGATCGCGATCATCGACGCGACGGCGGCGAACGACACGCCCTGCACCAGCGGCAGCCGGGCGCCGATCCGCCAGACCCCGATCGTCTGCAGGACCGTGGCGAGCCCGGCGACCAGCAGGGTCGCGGCGAGCAGGTAGGTGATGTCGGCGAACTCCAGGCCGAGCGCCTGCCCGACGATCAGGGGCACGGCCACCAGGCCCGCGTACATCGTCATGACGTGCTGCAGGCCGTAGAGCAGCAGCGTCGGGGTGCTCGGGAGCTCGTCGACCGGATGGGTCTCCGACGAGCGGCGCGGGCCGGGGACGCGCGGCCGGAACGAGAAGGGCACCCGGCTCACCAGGCCTGGCCGGGGTCGAACGCGAGTCCCGGGTCGGGGGTGTCGTCGCGGCGGACGGTGCCCTCGATCAGGCCGTACGGGCGGTCGTCCGCGTGGAACACCTCGCCCGGGTTCTTCAGCCCGAACGGCGAGAGATCGAGCAGGAAGTGGTGCTTGTTCGGCAGCGAGAAGCGGATCTCCCCGATGCCCGGCTGCGCGGCGAGCACCTGCACGCCCATCTCGTAGAGCGTCTGCTGCAGGGCCAGCGAGTGGTGCCCGGCGAACGCCGACGTCATCGCCTCGATCACGCGGGCGTGGGCGGCGTCGAAGTCGTCGGGTGCCTCGGCGTGCCACCACTGGGAGGTGACCTCGGTGGCCATGACGCGGTCGGTCGTCTCGGGGAGCGTCGTGTAGCGCTCGGTGTAGAACGTGTGGAACTCCGAGTCGGTCGACTTCAGGACGACGAGTCCCTTCACCCCCGACGTCACCCACTCGCCGCCGTCCGCGGTGCGGGTCACGGTCGTGGTGCGGACGTGCCCGCCGTCGCGGGCGAACGCGTGCGGGTGCGGTCGGCCCGCGTGGTCGAGCCTGCGCCACGGGAACGTCTCGATCCTCACACGGACGCGCTCCACCTGCGGAACGCCGGTGAAATGACGGGCCAGCTCCAGCCCGAACAGCTCGGGCGTGCGGACGGCGTCGCCCGCCTCCTTGGCGAACGCGTTGACCGTGTTCTTGACGGCGTCGGTGGTCAGCACGCGGCTGTTGTCGCCGGAGAGGTGGGTGTCGGCGAAGTCCCCGGACAGCGCGACGGACACGTTGTGGTCGGAGATCTCGTGCGGATCCGTGTCGCGGTGGATCCGCACCACACGGACCTCCGCCTTGCCGTACTGGGTGTGGCCGAGGACGGGCATGTCAGCTCCCGAGATAGGTGGAGTAGGCGTAGGGGGACAACAGGAGTGGGACGTGGTGGTGGCGGTCGGTGGCCGCGGGCCGGAACGCGATCGCGACCTCGGGGAAGAAGTCCGACCCGGTCTCGAACGTGATGCGGTGCAGCGCACCGGCGGTCAGCGCCGCGTCCTCCGGTGCGCGCCAGCGGCCGTCGGTGTCGGTGACGCCGGAGGCGAGCACGGTGACGGTGTCCCGGTCGGCGCGGGTCAGCGTGACCGGCACCCCGGCGGCGGGGCGTCCGGCGGCGGCGTCCAGGACGTGGGTGGAGAACGTGCTCATCCGGCCAGCACCTGCCGCATCCGCATCGCGGTGATCTCGGCGAGCTGTCCGGCCGCCTCGGCCCGCTCGGTCGCCGGGTCGTTGGCCAGCCGCCGCTCGAGCTCGCCGAGTATCTCGCCGGAGTCGCGGCCCGCGGCGCGGATCAGGAACACGTGCCCGAACCGCTGCTCGTAGCGCGCGTTCCCGTCCGCCAGCCGGGCGGCGGTGTCCTCGCGGGTGTCCACACCGGACTGCTCGCGACGGGAGAAGGCGGCCCCGTCGGAGTGTGCGCCGCCGGGCCGTTCCCCGATCCGCGGGTGTCCGGCGAGCGCGGCGCCGACCTCGGCGTCGTCGAGATCGAGAACGGCCTTCTCGGCGGCGGCGACGGCGTCGCCCGCACTCGGGTAGGGGCGGCCCGCGAGCATCCGCGCGGCCCATGCCGCCGACGTGTTGCAGGCGCGCAGGACGCCCGCGAGGTCGTCGGGTGGTGCGGTGTTGAGTCGGTCGAGCGTGACGGCGTCCGGCATGAGCCCTGCTTCCGTGCAAAGATTCCGCATGGCGGAATAACGATTCCGAACTTGAGGCTCAGTGTTCGTTCGCGACGGTGGGGTGTCAAGGGTCACCCGGGCAGAACCTGTTCGGAGATGCTGCCGTGACGGACCAGGGGCCGGTCGATTGTGGGATCGCACGAAACGCCTGGGGCAGGCCGCGGCGCGTTCGTGCGTCCCGACCGTGCCGGGTGCCACCCGGTGCGGCGCATGGTGATGCGCGTCGCACTCCCGGCACCCGTCGTGCCGTCCCCACCGCTGCTCCGAGCGAGGTTCCGATGCGCCTGCGTCCGTCCCGCCGCCCGTCAGGGCCCGTCCATCCGGTGGACGAGGTCCTGCCTCCGGGCCGGCTCGCCGTCTACGGCCTGCAACACGTGCTGGCGTTCTACGCCGGTGCCGTCGTCGTGCCGATCCTGCTCGCCAACGCGATCGGGCTCGGCGAGCGCGAGCTGATCCACCTGATCAACGCCGACCTGTTCACCTGCGGCATCGCCTCGATCATCCAGTCGGTGGGGTTCTGGAAGGTGGGTGTGCGGCTGCCCCTGCTGCAGGGCGTCACGTTCACCGCGGTGTCCCCGATGATCGCGATCGGGATGGCGGCAGGCGGGGGCACGGAGGGCCTCACGACGATCTACGGGGCGGTGATCGTGGCCGGCCTGGTCACGTTCTTCGCGGCCCCGTACTTCGCGCGGCTGCTACGGTTCTTCCCGCCCGTCGTGACCGGCACAGTGATCACCGTGATCGGGCTGGCGCTGCTGCCGGTCGCCGCCACCGACGCCGTCGGCGGGGCGAACGCACCCGACCCGGGCAACCCGCTGTACCTGGCGCTGGCGCTCGGCACGCTGACCGTGATCGTGCTGATCCAGCGGATCTTCCGCGGGTTCATGGCGACGGTCGCGGTGCTGGCCGGGCTCGTGATCGGGACGCTGGCGTCGGTGCCGTTCGGGCTCGTCGACCTCGGCGGGGTGGGGGAGTCCGGCTGGGTCGGCGTGACCACGCCGTTCCACTTCGGATGGCCGCAGTTCTCGCTGGCCGCGATCGTCTCGATGGTCGTCGTCATGATGATCACCGCGGTGGAGACGACCGGTGACGTGTTCGCCACCGGGGAGATCGTGCGCAAGCGGGTCGGCGGGCGCGACGTCGCCCGCGCGCTGCGGGCCGACGGTCTCGCCACGACGCTCGGCGGCGTCCTGAACTCGTTCCCGTACACGTGCTTCGCCGAGAACGTCGGCCTGGTGCGTCTGACCAGGGTGTCCAGCCGGTGGGTGGTCGCGGCCGCGGGTGTGTTCATGATCCTGATCGGGCTGGTGCCGAAGGCGGGCGCCCTCGTCGCCGCCGTGCCGCACCCGGTTCTCGGCGGTGCCGCGCTGGCCATGTTCGCGACGGTGGCCGTCGTCGGGATCCAGACACTGTCCCGTGTGGACTTCACCGACCACCGCAACGTCGTGGTCGTCGGCTCAGGGCTCGGCGTGGCCCTGTTCGTCACCGTGCAGCCCGACGTCGCGCAGGCGATGCCGCAGTGGGCGCAGGCGTTCGCCGGCTCCGGGATCACGGCGGGCAGCATCACCGCGATCGCGCTGAACCTGCTGTTCTTCCACGTGCGACGGCGCCCGCGGATCTCGCCGGACCGGGAACGCGTCGACCTGGCGACGGTGAACGGGATGGACCGGGCCGCGTTCGCCACGATGCTCGGAAGGATCTTCGAGGGACCGACCGAGGTGCCGGCGCGGGTGCACGCCCGCGGCCCGTTCGCCGACGGCGCGGCTCTGCGCTCCGCGCTGCAGGAGGAGCTGTTCGCCGCCCCGCAGGGCGAGCAGCGCGACCTGATGGCGCACTACCCGGACCTGGGCGGCGTCGTCGGGACCGAGGGGGCTGCCGAGGACCGGGTGCCCGCCGACCGCGACGAGCCGGTGGACGGCCCGGCGCGGCGGGACCGGGCCGGACTGGCGCTGCTGGACGGCGACGGGCGCACCGAGCTGGCCGAGGTCGCCGGCGCCTACCGGGAGCGGTTCGGCTTCCCGTTGATCGTGTGCCTGCGCGACGCCGGAGGGCGCGACGGCCTGCTGGAGGCCGGGCGGCGACGGCTGACCCACCCGCCTGCGCAGGAGCACGCGGCCGCGCTCGTCGAGATCGCGAAGGTGGCCGGTCACCGTTTCGACGACATCGTCGGCTGAGGACGCGACGGCGGCCGGGGACGTATCGTCGTTCCCGTGACGGGGCGGGTGGTCTGGCAGGCGCGGGCGACGGCCGCGGTCCTGCTGCTGCTCGCCCCGTTCCTGCTGCCCCACGGCGGGGACATGGGCCTGCTCGGCGCCGTCGTCGCGCTGGCCGTGCTGGCCTGGGCCGTCCGTGCGGCGCCGGACGCGATCCGCACGGTCGCGACCGTGGCGACGTCCGTCCGGGTCCGGCGGCTGGTCGGACACCGGCCCCGCGTGCCCCGCCACGTCGACCCCGACGCACCGGGCCGCCCGCGTCCACGGGCTCCCGGCCTGCTCCCGCCGGAGCAGGCACCCGTCTGATCCCGTCGCCGTCCGAGTCCGTGTCCGCGTGACACCGGGCCCGTCCGGTCACGGGCCACCGCTGATCGCGGCACCCCGCCTGCTCCGGCGTCCGATGTCCCGTCCGGACGACCTCGGAGGAGCTCCGTCGTGCTCGACGTCCTGTACTACCCCGTCTCGTTCGTCATGCGTGCCTGGCACGCCCTGTTCGCCGACGTGCTCGGCCCGTCCTCCGGGACGGCCTGGGCGCTGTCGGTGGTGCTGCTCGTCCTGACCGTGCGCGCCCTGCTGGTCCGGTCGGCCTGGACCCGGATGCGCGCCGCCAGGGTGACCCGGGCGCTCGGCCCGCAGCTGACCCGGCTGCGGGAACGCCACGCGGGTGACCCGCGCAGGCTGGCCGCCGAGACGGCAGCGTTGCACCGCGCCCACGGTGTGTCCGCGACGGCCGGTCTGGCCCCGATGCTGCTGCAGATCCCGGTGTTCGTCGCGCTGCTGCACGTGTTGCGCTCGTTCAACCGGCCGGGACTCGGCTTCGCCGAGAACGCGGCCCTGCCGAACTACGCGTTCGCCCCGGACGAGGTCGGCTCGTTCCTGCGGGCCAGGCTGTTCGGCGCGCCGCTGTCCGCGTGGCCGACGATGCCCGCCGACCAGCTCGCCGCGTTCGGCCCGGTGTCGGCGACGGCCGTCACGGTCGTCGCGGGAGTGCTGGCCGTGCTCGCCGCCGTCGCCACCCACCTGAGCCTGCGCCTGTCCCGCCGCGACCAGCTGGACCAGCCCGGAGCGATGGGACGCCTGCTGGCGGTCCTGCCGTGGGTCGCGCCTGTCGGAGTGCTCGTCGGCGGTCTGCTGTTCCCGGTGCCGGTCGCGCTGCTCGTGTACTGGCTGGCCGGTGCCGTCGCGACGCTCGTGCAGCAGGTCGTGCTGCAGTGGCTGCTGGATCGACGCCCGGCACCGGTCGTCACCCCCGTCCGCCGCGCGAGCGCACCCCGCCCCGGTGCGAAGCCGCTCCGTGCCCGGCGCTGACGGGGCGGCCCGCCGGACCTGTGATCAGCGGTCCGGTCCGGATCGAGGCGGGATCTCGCCCCGATCCGGACCGGTACGCCGATCATGCGCTGGGACGTGCCGGTCGGGTAGATCCGGACGGTGCGGGGTCAACGAGCGCGCAGGGCCAGGTACAGGTCGACGCGGTCGGCGAAGCGGCCCAGGTCGCGGCCGGTGAGCTCCTCGACCCGGCCGATGCGGTACCGCACGGTGTTCACGTGCAGGTGTAGGCGGGCCGCGGTGCGGCTCCACGACCCGGACTCGTCGAGGAACGCGTCGAGCGTGTCGGTCAGCTCCGTGCCCGAGCGGGCGTCGTGCTCCAGCAGCGGACGGAGCACCTGCGCGGCGAACCCGCGGCGCACGTCGTCGGGGATCCCCGCCAGCAGGGCGACGTGCGACAGCATCTCCCCTGCCCTGGCGACGGCGACCGGTCCCGGCCGCGCGGCGGCGATCCCGGCCGCGTGCGCGGCCTCGCTGAACGCGCCGGACAGCGCATCCGGACCGGCCTGCCGCCCCGTCCCCACCGACAGGCGACGGGTGCCCAGCCCCGGCGCCAGTCGTCGCAGCGCGGAGAGGGCCGCCGCCGCCCGGTCGGAGGCCGTGTCCGGCGCAGCGCCCTGGCCGGACGCCGATCCCGGGTCGGGCGTGCCGAGCAGGGCGACGCCCGAACCGTCGTGCACACCGACGATCGCGGGGCCGTCCCCGACGAGCGCGTCGGTGAGCAGCTGATGGGCGATCCCGCCCGGGTCGGGAACGTCGGTGACACGCAGGATCACGACGGTCAGCCCGCCGTCCGGCTCGACACCCGCCTGCCGCAGCCGGACACGGGTCTCGGCCCGGTCGCCCTCGCCCGCGGCGATGCGGGCCAGCGCATCGTCCGCGATCGGGCGGGCCACCGCGACCGCGTCCCGCCGCCGTCCCCGGTCCAGCGCGGCGATGGCGGCCAGCTCGGCGACCGTGTCGGCGTCCTCGGTCGGCCCGTGGTCCGGTCCGGTCGTGGATCCGGGCCCGCCGCGCGACCCCGACGTCGAGCGGTCGCCCGGCTCCCGGCCGGCGTCCGCTCCCGGGAGCGGCCCCTCGGCCGCGACCAACCAGCCGGTCACCCGCAGCGTGCCCGGGCCGACCGGGTGCAGGGTGTGCCGCCCGACGGAGATCGGGAGGCGTTCCGCGGTCAGGTGGGCGCGCACCACCGCGTCGCGTTCCCCGTCGGGGAGCGGCGGACCGGCGACGACGCGGCCGCTCGCCGTCAGGACCCGGCAGGTCAGGCCCGTCGTGGCGGACACCTGCGCGGCGAGCTCGTCGAGCCCGGCACCTCCCGCCACCGCGGACAGGAGCTGGCGCTGGCGGCCGAGCGTGTAGGCGAGCCGGTCCCCGCGCGCGGCCGTGATCGCACCGACGACCGCCTCGGTGACCGCACCGAACGACACCGCCACCGGCACCGCGAGCAACGTGAGGTCGTGGCGGCGGCAGGCCTCGACGACGTCGTCCGGCACGAGACCGAACACCGCCTCGCCCGCCGCGAGCGCGACCGCACCGGACCGCGCGACGGCGGCGACGAACCGCTCGCTGTCGGACGGGTCGTGGCGCCAGACCATCCCGCTGATCACCAGCTCACCGCCGCCCAGGTAGCGGCCGGGATCGGACAGGTCGGTCGTGTAGACCCAGCGCACCGACCGGTCGAGGCCCTGACCCGCGTGCAGCACGCGCAGGTCCAGCTCCGGCCGGGAGACCAGCTCGGAGAGCAGCATTGGAGGAACGTACAACGTCGCGCGGACAGCCGGACGACGATTCGTCACAGCGGTGCCTTCTGGCGGTGACGACGGGGCGGTTCCATCGTCGGCATGGACTTCCAGTCTCCGACGACGTGGGCGGACGCCCTCGCGGCGAAGGCCGAGCACCCCGACGCGGTGCCGGTCTCCGGCGGCACCGACGTGATGGTCGAGATCAACTTCGGACACCGCACGCCGCCGCGGCTGCTCGACCTGACCCGCGTACCCGAGCTCGCGACCTGGGAGCGCGACGGCGACCGGGTCCGGCTCGGCGCGGGCGTCACCTACGCCAGGGTGATCACCGAGCTGGCCCGCGAGCTGCCCGGACTGGCCGTGGCCGCCCGCACGGTCGGGTCGCCACAGATCCGCAACAGGGGCACCGTCGGCGGGAACCTCGGCGCGGCCTCGCCCGCCGGGGACAGCCACCCGCCGCTGCTCGCGACCGGCGCCGAGATCGAGCTCGCCTCCGTGCGCGGGGAACGTCGCGTGGCGGCCGCCGAGTTCTACACCGGACCGAAGCGCAGCGTGCTGGCCGCCGACGAGCTGATCGCGGCGGTCCACATCCCGGTCGCGACGGGCCCGCAGCAGTTCTGCAAGGTCGGCACCCGCAACGCGATGGTCATCTCGGTGACGGCGTTCGCGCTGGCCCTGCAGCCGGGGGCTCGCACCGTCGGGACCGGCATCGGCTCGGCCGCGCCGACCCCGCGCCCGGCGACCGACGCCGCCGCGTTCCTGGCCGCCGAGCTGGACTGGGACTCCGGAGCGCCCGTCGGCCAGGACGTCCTGCACGAGTTCGGACGGCTGGTGCGCGACGCCGCCGCCCCGATCGACGACGTGCGGGGCAGCGCCGCCTACCGGCTGCACGCGCTGGCCGTGCTCGCCCGCCGGGCGCTGACCTGGGCCTGGGACGAGTACCGGACCACCGACACGAGGAGCGCCGCCTGATGCGGATCGAGCTGACCGTGAACCGCGCCGCGCGCGACGCGGACGACGTCTGGCCGGGGGAGAGCCTGCTCTACGTGCTGCGCGAGCGGCTCGGGCTGCCCGGCTCGAAGAACGCCTGCGAGCAGGGCGAGTGCGGGTCGTGCACGGTGTACCTGGACAGCACGCCGGTGTGCTCGTGCCTGGTGCCGGCCGGGCAGGCCGCCGGCCGCGAGGTGACCACGGTGGAGGGCCTGGCCGACGGCGACGAGCTGGACCCGGTCCAGCGCGCGTTCGTCGAGTGCGGAGCCGTCCAGTGCGGTTTCTGCACACCCGGTCTCGTGGTGAGCACGCACGACCTGCTGGAACGCCACCCGTCGCCGACCGACCCGGAGATCCGGGAAGCGTTGGCCGGCAACCTCTGCCGGTGCACGGGCTACGAGAAGATCCTGGACGCGGTCCGTGCGGCGGCCGCGGCGGGGGCCGAGCGATGATCATCGAGGGCGCACACGTCGTCACGGTGTCCGGCGAGGAGTTCGCCGACGGGCACGTCGTCGTCGACGGGGACCGGATCACGGCCGTCGGCGCCGGTCCGGCTCCACGCAGCACACATCAGCACCGCGTGATCGACGGCCGGGGCTGCCTGCTCACCCCGGGTCTGGTGAACACCCACCACCACCTCTACCAGTGGGTCACCCGCGGCCTCGCCGTCGACGCGACGCTGTTCGAGTGGCTGACCACGCTGTACCCGGTGTGGGCGGGCATCGACGAGCACGCCGTGCACGCCGGAGCCACCGGTGCGCTGTCCCGCCTCGCGCTGACCGGCTGCACCACCTCCACCGACCACCACTACGTGTTCCCCCGGGATGGCGGCGACGTCCTCGGGGCCGAGATCCAGGCCGCGGAGCGGGTGGGCCTGCGGTTCCACCCCACCCGCGGCTCGATGGACCGCGGCCGCAGCGCGGGCGGGCTGCCGCCGGACCACGTCGTCGAGAACCTGGACGACATCCTGACCGCGTCCGCCGACGCCGTCGCCCGCTGGCACGACCCGTCGCCCGGCGCCATGGTCCGGATGGCGCTCGCGCCGTGCTCGCCGTTCTCGGTGACCGGCGACCTGATGCGCGCGTCCGCCGACCTGGCCCGTGAGCTGGGCGTGCGGATGCACACCCACCTCGCCGAGACGGCCGACGAGGAGGAGTTCTGCCGTGACCGGTTCGGCTGCTCGCCGACCGAGTACGTCGCCGACCTCGGCTGGACCGGCGGCGACGTGTGGTTCGCGCACACCGTGCACCTCGACGACGCCGCCGTGAAGACGATCGGCGCCACCGGAACCGGTGTCGCGCACTGCCCGACGTCGAACGGGCGGCTCGGCGCCGGGATCGCCCGGGTGCGGGACCTGCGGGACGCGGGCGCCGTCGTCGGGCTCGGCGTGGACGGGGCCGCGAGCAACGAGGCGACGAGCATGCTCGAGGAGGTCCGGCACGCGCTGCTGTTCGCCCGCGCCGTCGGCGGGCCGACCGCGCTCGGCGTCCGAGAGGCCCTGGACCTGGGCACGCGCGGCGGGGCACGCGTACTGGGACGCGACGACGAGATCGGCGCGATCGCGCCCGGCATGCTCGCCGACCTCGCACTCTGGCGGATCGACGGGCCGGCGCACGCCGACGTCGCCGACCCGGTCGCCGCGCTCGTGCTCGGCGCCCCGCCGCCGCTGGAGATGCTGACCGTCGGCGGGCGACCGGTCGTCGAACACGACCGGGTGCTGACCGTGGACACCGAGGCCGTCGCCGCCACCTGCGCGGCGGTCCACCGCGACCTGCTGGAGAAGGCGTCATGACGACCGCGTCGAAGACCGAGACCGACCGCACGTCGGCGTCCACCGGCCGCATCGGCGACAGCCCGCTCCGCCCGGACGGGACGCAGAAGGTCACCGGGGCGTTCGCCTACTCGTCGGACCTGTGGCACGAGGACATGTGCTGGGGTGTCACGTTGCGCAGCCCGCACCCGCACGCCCGGATCCGCGGCGTCGACGTGTCGGCCGCGTTGGCCGTGCCGGGTGTCGACGCCGTCCTCACCGCGGACGACGTCCCGGGACTGAACCGGGTCGGACTGGAGCACCTCGACCAGCCGTGCCTCGCCGAGGGCGTCGTGCGCCACCAGGGCGAGCCCGTCGCGCTCGTCGCCGCCGACCACCCGGAGACGGCCCGCCGCGCCGCAAAGAAGATCGTCGTCGACTACGAGGTCCTGCCCGCGGTCACCGACGCGCGCCGGGCACTGGACGACGACACCCCGCACGTCCACCCGGGAGGGAACCTCGTCCGCGAGGTCCCGGTCCGCCGGGGCGGGCCGGTGCCGGACGCGCCGGTCGTCGTGGCGACGGAGTTCGAGGTCGGCATGCAGGACCAGGCGTTCCTCGGCCCCGAGTCCGGGCTCGCGGTCCCGGACGGCGAGGGCGGGGTCGACCTCTACGTCGCCACCCAGTGGCTGCACGTCGACCAGCAGCAGGTGTGCCGGGTGCTGGGGATCGGCCCGGACGCCGCGCGGCTGCACCTGGCCGGGGTCGGCGGTGCGTTCGGCGGGCGCGAGGACCTGTCCGTGCACGTCCACGCGTGCCTGCTCGCGCTGCGCACCGGCAAGCCGGTGAAGATGAGCTACGCCCGCGACGAGTCGTTCTTCGGGCACGTGCACCGGCATCCGGCGTGGCTGCGCTACGAGTTCGGCGCCGATCACGACGGCACGCTGCGCTACGGCAGGGCGGAGATCCTGTTCGACGGCGGCGCGTACGCCTCGTCGACGGGTGCGGTCGTCGGGAACGGCGGCACGCTCGGGCTCGGGCCGTACCGCTTCCCGGTGGTCGACGTCGTCGCGCGCGGGGTCTACACGAACAACCCGCCGTGCGGTGCGATGCGCGGGTTCGGCTGCGTGCAGGCCGCGTTCGCGCACGAGGCACTGATGGACTCCCTCGCCGAGAAGGTCGGTGTGGATCCGCTGGAACTGCGGGCGCGCAACGGGATGACCGAGGGCGACCGGAACATCACCGGCCAGGTGATCGACTCGGCAGCCCCGGTCGCGGAGCTGGTCCGGCGGGTGCGGGACATGCCGCTGCCTCCCGAGCGGAGCCGTGGCGGAGCGGGCATCGGCACCGTCCGCGACGCCGCCGAGCTGTTCTCGCTGCCCGGCGGCGCGGGCAACACGACGCACGGCGAGGGCGTGCGGCGCGGCGTCGGGTACGCCGTGACGTACAAGAACATCGGCTTCTCCGAGGGCTTCGACGACCACTCCACCGCCCGCGTGCGGCTCTCCGTGCTCGGCGGCGAGCCGGTCGTGTCCGTCCGTACGGCCGCGGCCGAGGTCGGGCAGGGCCTGATCTCGGTGGAGGCGCAGATCGCGCGCACCGAGCTCGGGGTGACCCGGGTCGTCGTCGAACCGAAGGACACGTCCGTCGGGTCCGGCGGGTCGACGTCGGCGTCCCGGCAGACCTACGTCACCGGGGGAGCGGTGCGTGCCGCCTGCGAGGCCGTCCGTGCCAGGGTGCTGGAGCGGGCGGCGACGATGATGGGGAGCGCGGACCTCCGCCTGGACGGGGACAAGATCGTGTCCGCCGACGGGGAGGTGGTCGCCGGGCTGGTCGACGTGCTCGGCGACGACGAGATCGACGAGACCGTCGAGTGGCGGCACCGCCCGACGCAGGCGATCGACCCGGAGACCGGCCAGGGCGACGCGCACGTGCAGTACGCGTTCTCCGCCCACCGCGCCGTCGTGGACGTCGACGTCGAGCTCGGACTGGTCAAGATGGTCGCGCTGGACACGGCGCAGGACGTCGGGCACGCGATCAACCCGGACGCCGTCGTCGGCCAGATCCAGGGCGGGTCGGTGCAGGGCATGGGCCTGGCGCTGATGGAGGAGGTGCTCGTCGACGACGGGATCGTGCGGAACCCGTCGTTCACCGACTACCTGATCCCGACGGTGCTGGACACCCCGCCGATGCGGATCGACGTGCTGGAGTACGCCGACCCGCACGCGCCGTACGGCGTCCGCGGGGTCGGGGAGCCGCCGACCATCTCCAGCGGACCGGCCGTGGCCGCGGCGATCCGCGCCGCGACCGGCCGCCCGGTCCGCCGGGTGCCGGTCCGTCCGGAGCACCTGACCGGCTGAGCCCCGCGGGCCGGCACGCCGTCGCACACGATGTGGTGCCCTCGCACGGGCTCGGGTCCCTGCGAGGGCACCACTGCCTGTGCGAGGGCGTCAGCGGCTCGTGGTCAGCTCCGCGAGGTCGTCGTCGGTCAGCGTCACGTCGGCGACGGCGAGGTTCTCGTCGAGGTGCGCGCGGCTGGACGTGCCCGGGATGAGCAGGACGTTCTCCGCCCTGGCGAGCAGCCAGGCGAGACCGACCTGGGCCGGGGTGGCGCCGTGCCGGGCGGCGACGGCCTGCACTGCCGCGTCGTCGGTGACCTTGGGCATGCCCGGGAACGCCGAACCGAGCGGGAAGTACGGCACGTACGCGACGCCGGCCCGCGTGCAGTGATCGAGCACGTCCTCGTCGTGCCGGTCGAGCAGCGAGTACGGGTTCTGCACGCAGGTGATCTCCGGCGTCACGGCCGCCACCTGCTCCAGCGAGGCCGTCGAGATGCCGATCGAGGCGATCTTGCCCTCCTCGCGCAGCGCGATCATCTCGGCCATCTGGTCGTCGAGTGCGACCTCGGGTGCCTCGGCCATCGACCCGTCGTCGCCGTGCAGGCGCAGGTTGACGGCGTCGAGCCGCTCCAGCCCGAGCGCCTCCAGGTTCTCCTCGACGGACGCGCGCAGCTCCTTCGGGGTCTGGGCCGGGAGCCAGTTGCCCTCGCCGTCGCGGCGGGCGCCGATCTTCGTGACGATCACCAGGTCGTCCGGGTACGGCGCGAGCGCGGTGCGGATCAGCTCGTTGGACACGTCCGGGCCGTAGAACTGGGCCGTGTCGATGTGGTTCACCCCGCGTTCGACGGCGCGGCGCAGCACCGCGAGGGCCTCGTCACGGTCGCGGGGCGGGCCGAACACGCCGGGGCCGGGCAGCTGCATCGCGCCGTAGCCGACGCGGGAGACGGTGCGGCCGGCGAGGGGGAAGGTCGTGGTGGCCATGGGTGGTGCGCTCCGTTCGGTGTCCTGCGAGCACCGGCGATGGTTCCGGTACCACTCCATGGTCCGCGTCCCGCCGCGGCGCTGCCAGGCAGCGCCCAGCCTGGGACCGGCGATCCCACCCGTCCGACGGCCGGCGACAGAAAGCGGCCCCCGAAGGCCGGAGCCTCCGGGGGCCGCAATTCCGGAAAAGCGAATCACTTGCCGCCGACGGAGCTCAGCCCGCTGCCGGCGTCGCTGTTCCCGTAACCCGCGCCACCGGAGCCCTGGCCGCAGTCGCGGATGTTGGCGTGGCTGCTCTGCTGGTCGGACTGCGCGCTGCCCAGCAGCCCGCCGAGCGCACCGTTCAGCGGAACCGTGCCGTCCTCGGCGACGTCCTGCACCGGGACGAGGCCGACCTGGCCCTGGATGTCGTTGTTGCACGCCTGGATCGGCGCGTTCAGGTTGTTGCCGTTCAGGCCGTTGACGAGCCCGTCGGAGTTCTGGTTGCCACCCTCGGTGGCGAAGGCGATCCCGCCCACGGTGACCAGGGCCGCGAGGGTCCCGGCCGTGATGAGTCCAGCCTTCTTCAGCACGATGCGTCTCCTGTGAGTTCTCTCGGGGCGACCACAGATGCGGTCTCGACGAATGCCGACACGTGTTCGGGGGAGCTCGTGACGGCTGCAGAAACTCTATCTCGACAACGGTTACCGGCCACCATTCCGGAACACCATCGTGTAAATCGATTACTGTCGGAAAGGTGACGCTCTCGTGCGGGTGGGAAATCCGAATCCGATTTCCCCGTCACCGACCGCCCGCGGCACTGCAGGTGATCGCCGACCACCCGAACGGGACCGTGTCGCTCCGCCTCGCCGGTCGTTCGTCGAGGACCGGTGTCAGTCGTGGAACGACGCGGCCGTTCCCGCCACGTACCCTCCGGCCGGCGTGCGCGCGATGACGTTGAGGCGGTTGGCCGCATTGATCATCGCGACCAGGCAGAGCAGCGCGGCGGTCTGGTCGTCGTCGAAGTGCTTGCGTACCAGCGCCCACGTCTCGTCGGACACCCCGTCGTGGGCGTCGGCGAGCCGGGTGCCCTCCTCGGCGAGCGCGAGCGCGGCCCGTTCGGCCTCGGTGAACACGGTCGCGTCGCGCCACGCTGCGACGAGGTGCAGCCGGGCGGCGTCCTCCCCGGCCGCGACGGCCTCCTTCGTGTGCATGTCGGTGCAGAAGCCGCAGCCGTTGATCTGGCTGGCGCGCAACGACACGAGTTCCTCGACGGTCGCCGGCAGCGACGACCGGCCGACGACGGACGCGGCGCCGGCGAACCGCCTGGCGAACCGGGTGGAGACGTCGTTGGCGAACATGTCGAAGCGGGTGTCCATGGTGTCCTCCGTGGGCGTGGTGCGTACCGGTCGGCCACGAGACGCCGGCGGCCCGTCCGGCGTGACAGCACCCCGAGGTGACCCACGCCATACGCGTCGGGTGTCACGGATCGGCCGGGCGCGGCGTCGGATGGGAGGCGCGGCCGGCGAGGAGGAGGGGACGACCATGGATGCACGGGACTCCGCGACGGCGGCGTTCGTCGCGCACCGGAACCTGCTGTTCACCGTGGCCTACGAGATGCTCGGCTCCGCCGTGGACGCCGAGGACGTCCTGCAGGAGACGTGGCTGCGCTGGGTCGACGTCGAGCTGGGGACGGTGCGCGACCACCGTGCCTACCTCGTACGGATCACCACCCGCCAGGCGCTGACCCGGCTGCGCACGCTCGGTCGCCGGAAGGAGTCCTACGTCGGGTCGTGGCTGCCCGAGCCGCTCCTGACCACGCCGGACGTGGCCGACGACGTCGAGCTCGCGGAGAGCGTCTCGATGGCGATGCTGCTGGTGCTGGACACCCTCGCGCCCACGGAGCGGGCCGTGTTCGTGCTGCGCGACGTGTTCGACGTCGGCTACGACGAGATCGCGGAGGCGGTCGGCAGGAGCCCGGCCACGGTCCGCCAGATCGCCCACCGCGCACGCGCCCACGTCTCCGCTCGCCGTCCCGGACCGGCGAGCTCGCCGGCCGAGCACCGGCAGGCGCTCGACGCGTTCCGGACGGCGGTCGAGACCGGCGACCTCCAGGGGCTGCTCGACGTGCTCGCTCCGGACGTCGTTCTCGTCGGCGACGGCGGGGGAGTCAGGCAGGCCGTGCTGCGACCGATCACGGGGGCGGACAAGGTGGCCCGCCTGCTGGTCGCCGGACCGTCCCGCCTCAGCGCCACCGTGTCCCTGCACCCGGCGCAGGTCAACGGCCATCCGTCGCTGGTGGTGCGGCTCGACGGCGAGCTCGACAGCGTCGTCGCCCTGCGGATCGGGGACGGGCGGGTCACCGGGCTGTACGCGGTGCGCAACCCGGAGAAGCTGTCGCACATGACCGAGGAGACGACGCTGCGGCGGTGACACGGCGCCCGGCGGCCCGGTGGTCAGTCCGCGCCGAACCGCCATGGCTGGCCGGTCGACTCGAGGACGGCCATCCAGAGGTCGCCGTGCGGGTCGACCTGGTTGCGGCGGCTGACCGCCAGCGTCATCGGGATGTGCACGAACCGGCGTCGTACCCGTCCGACGACCATCGCCGTGCGGCCGGACATCGCGGCGTGCACCGCCGCCTGGGACAGCCGGACCGTGTAGACGCTGTCGTAGGGGTTGGCCGGGACGCTGCGGATCGCGTAGCTGGGATCGATGTAGCGCAACGACGTCTCGCGACCGGACTCGGCGAAGGACTCGGCGATCCGCTCGCGCAGCCACGGCCCGACGTCGGCGAGCCTGGCGTTGCCGGACGCGTCGGTCGCACCGCCGTCGTCGAACAGCTCCTGTCCGGCGCCCTCGGCCACGACGACGACGGCGTGCCCGCGCTGGTCGACCCGCCGGTGCAGGTGGGCGAGCAGCCCGTTCTCCCCGTCGAGCGAGAACGGGACCTCCGGGATCAGCACGGCGTCCGCGTCGCTGCGCACCAGCGAGGCGTAGCACGCGATGAATCCGGAGTGCCTGCCCATCAGCTTGACCAGGCCGACCCCGCCCGCGGTCGACTTGGCCTCCACGGTCACCGCCCGGATCGACTCGGACGCCCGTGCGAACGCGGTCTGGAACCCGAAGCTCTGGTCGATGTAGGGGATGTCGTTGTCGATCGTCTTCGGGATCCCGACGACGGCGATCCGCAGGCCGCGTTCCGCGATCACCCGCACGATCTCCATCGCCCCGCGCAGCGTGCCGTCACCGCCGATCACGAACAGCACGTTGAGGTGGGTCTGCTCCAGGCAGTCGACGATCTCCTCGGGGTCCTGCGGCCCGCGCGAGGTGCCCAGCACGGTGCCGCCGTCGACCGGGATGTCGCGCACCGACTCCGGGGTCAGCTCGACGACGTCGTGCCCGTAGGAGGAGACGAAGCCCTGGTAGCCGTTGCGGAAGCCGACCACGCGCCGGACGCCGTAGTGGTAGGTCAGGGTCCGGACCAGGCCGGAGATCACGTCGTTCAGCCCGGGACACAGGCCGCCGCACGTGACGATCCCGGCCCGGGTCTTCGACGGGTCGAAGTAGATCTCCCGGCGTGGCCCGCACGGTTCCAGTCCGGGCAGCTCGTCGAGGGGGAGGCCGCGGGAGGAGAGCCCGGCAGCGGTGTCGTCGAGCAGGACCCGGTCGTCGGTGTCCACGTAGTGCTCCGTGGTCCGCCTGGCATCCAGCAGCGGCGCGAGCGGGGAGACGATCCGGGCCGGCCCGAGCCTCGCGATCTCCAGGTCCGATGCCGAGACGCGGCCGTTCTGCGGTGCTACCGGGGGTGGGTCCTCCGTCACGGGCGCTCCTTCCGGGGGTGACGATCATCGTCGCAGGCCGGGGGCGCCGGGGTGCCGGACGCAACGAGGTCGTCACGTGCCCGACACCGCTCCCTTGCCCTCGACGCGGGCTGCTCGCTAGATTCAAACCACCGGTGGAATATAGGGGAGTGAGCCATGGACGTTCCCGGCCTGATGCGGCAGTCGGTGCGGTTCCACGCCGACCGCACCGCTCTGATCACGCGCGACGTGCGCCTGACGTTCGCGCAGGCCTGGGACCGCGGCGTGCGGGTGGCGAACGGGCTGCGCGCGCTCGGGGTCGGTCCGGGTGACCGGGTCGCGGCGGTGGAGGACAACACGCTCGGCGCCGCGGACCTGTTCCTCGGAGCCGCGATCGCCGGGGCCGTGCGGGTGCCGCTGTACCCGCGCAACTCCCGCCGGTCGCACGCGGTGATGCTCCGCCAGACCGGGGTGCGGGTGGTGGTCGCCGAGGCCGCGCACGTGGACGGCGTGAAGGGCCTGGAGCGGGAGATCGACACCCTGGAGCACGTCGTCGTGCGCGACGAGGGCTACGAGGGATGGCTCGCCGAACAGTCCGATGTGGATCCGATGGTCCGGGTCGGACCGGACGACTGGTACATCGTGCGGCACTCCTCCGGCACCACCGGGCGGCCGAAGGGTGTCGGCTACACCCAGCACGACTGGTTGGTGAACTGCCGCAACTGGTACGTCCGGCTGCCCACACTGGACCCGGACTCGGTCGTCGGGCACGCGGCACCCATCTCGCACGCCGCCGGCTACCTGTTCCTGCCCGCGTGGCTGACCGGCGCGGCGAACCTGCTCTACGGCCCGTTCGACGTCCCGACCGTTCTCGACCTGACCGAGCGGCACCGGGTCACGCACACGTTCGCCGCGCCGTCGATGCTGGCCGGGCTCGCAGCCGACCCGTCGGCGGCCGGGCGGGACTGGTCCGCGCTGCGGTGCATCCTGGTCGGTGGCGCCCCGATCACCGACGCGACGATCCTCGCCGGTCGGCGCGTGTTCGGTGACGTCGTGCACCAGGTCTTCGGCCAGACGGAGGCCACCCCGCTCACGATCATGACCCCGGCCGAGTGGTTCGCCGACGTGCCCGGATCGACGCCGATGCGCTCCGCGGGCCGCGTCCTGCCGTTCTGCCGCCTGGAGATCCGCGGCGACGACGGCGCGGTGCTCGGCCCCGACGGCGTCGGCGAGATCTGGACGCAGGTCGAGGCCCAGATGCGCGGGTACTGGGGTGACCCGGAGCGGACCGCGGAACGGCTCGTCGACGGGTGGGTGCGGACCGGGGACATCGGGCGGCTCGACGCGAACGGCTATCTCTACGTGCTCGACCGCGTCGACGACATGATCGTCTCCGGTGGGTTCAACATCTGGCCGGCCGAGCTGGAGACGGTGATCGCCGACCTGCCCGGTGTCGAGGAGGTCGCCGTGTTCGGCGTCCCGCACGAGCGGTGGGGCGAGTCACCGATGGCGGTGTGCCGCGTCGACCCGGACGCGGGCGTGACCGAGGACGCCGTCGTCGGGATCGTCACCGAGCGGCTCGGCAGCTACCAGAAGCCGACGGCGGTGCGCCTCACGACGGAACCGCTGCCGAAGTCCGTGGTGGGGAAGCTGCAGCGCAAGGTCCTGCGCGACCCGTACTGGGAGGGCCGGGACAGCCGGGTGAGCGGCGCGTGACGGTCCGCGAGGAGCGGGTCGAGCTGGCCCCCGACGACACGGACGACTCCGTCCCACCGGGCACCGCACTCGTCGTGCTCCGGTTGGACCGGCCGGAGGCGCGCAACCCTGTCGACCACGCGACCGTCCGCGCGCTGCGCGAGGCCGTGGCCCGCCACGACGCCGACCCGGACGTCCGCGCGCTCGCCGTCACCGGTACCGGACGGGCGTTCTCCGCGGGCGGGGACATGAAGGGCTACCGGACGCTGCAGCACGACCCGGTCGGCTTCCCGGCGTTCCTCGCCGACTTCCACACGCTGCTCGGCGAGCTCGGCTCCTGCCGCACACCGGTGCTCGCGCTGGTCAACGGCGTCGCCGTGGCCGGCGGGATCGAGCTGCTGCTCGGCTGCGACTACGCGATCGCGGCCGAGTCGGCGCGGATCGGGGACGCGCACCTGCCGTTCGGGCAGATGGGCGGCGGCGGGTCGCTGACCCTGCTGCCGCGCGCGGTCGGCCCGGCGCGGGCCCGCGAGCTCGTGTTCAGCGGCCGTCTCCTGGACGCGGCCGAGGCCCGGGAGTGGGGCCTGGTCAGCCGGGTCGTGCCGGACGACGGGCTGCACGACGCGGGCGTCGCCGTCGCCCGGTCGCTCGCCACCCGCTCGCCGCTCGCCGTCGGCAACGCCAAGCAGGTGCTCAACGCGGCGCTGTGGGAGGGGACCCCCGTGTCGGCGGCGCTGCGGACCGAGCGCGAGACTGCAGCGAGGTACGGCCTGACCAGCTCCGACGCCCACGAGGGACTGGCGGCGTTCGCCCAGAGGCGCACGCCCCGGTTCACCGGCTGGTGAGCGGTCCGGCGCAGAGGTGACGAGGGGGAACGGATGCTGACCAGGGGTGCGGTGCTGCGCGAGGTGCCCGGCCGGTTCGAGGTCGTCGAGCTGGAGCTCGACGACCCGCGCCCGGGTGAGCTGCGGGTGCGGATGGCGGCGTCGGGTCTCTGCCACTCCGACGACCACCACGCGACCGGCAGCCAGCGAGCCGGCCGGATACCGCTCGCCGGCGGGCACGAGGGAGCGGGGATCGTCGACGCCGTCGGCCCGCACACCCCCGGCTTCGCCGAGGGCGACCACGTGGTGTTCTCGTTCCTGCCGTCCTGCGGGAAGTGCCGCTGGTGCGCGCACGGCATGCAGAACCTGTGCGACCTCGGGGCCTCGATCGGCACGAACGCGCGGTGGGACGACCCGACGTCGTTCCGGCTGTCCCTCGACGGGGAGCCGGTCGGCCAGATGTGCGGGCTGTCGACGTTCTGCGAGTACACGACGGTGTCCACGGCGTCGGCCGTGCGGATCGACCCGTCGATCCCGCTGGAGCTCGCCTGCCTGACCGGATGCGGCGTGGGCACCGGGTGGGGCGCCGCGGTGAACTCGGCCCAGGTGCGGCCGGGACAGGTCGTGATCGTGATGGGCATCGGCGGGATCGGGGTCAACGCCGTGCAGGGCGCACACCACGCCGGCGCGGCGGCCGTGATCGCGGTCGACCCGGTGGAGTTCAAGCGGGACGTCGCGCCCGCGTTCGGCGCCACGCACGCCGTCGCGGACATCGCCGAGGCGACCGAGCTGGCCCGGTCGATGACGAACGGCCAGGGCGCGGACGCGGCCATCGTGACGGTCGGGGTCACCCGCGGACGTCATGTCGGGCAGGCGGTCCGGGCGATCCGCAAGGGCGGCGTCTGCGTGATGGTCGGTCTCGGCGACGTGCGGTCCGGCGACGGCGACATCCCGCTGATGGAGATGGTGCTCTACCAGAAGCGCCTGGTCGGCTCGCTGTTCGGCGCGTCGGCGCCGAGCGCGGACATCCCGGCGCAGCTCCAGCTGTGGCGGCAGGGCTCGCTCAAGCTGGAGGAGCTGATCACCACCCGGTACCCGCTCGAGCGGATCGCGGAGGGCTTCGACGACATGCACGCCGGCCGCAACCTGCGCGGCGTGATCGTCTACTGATCAGCGGGTGCTCAGGCCGGACAGGACCAGCTCGGTGAACTCCGCGCCGACCTCCTCCGCGGTGCGCCGCCCGTCCGGCCGGAACCAGCGGTACACGGAGTTGACCATCCCGAAGATCGCGAACGTGGCGAGCCGCGGATCGGTGTCGGGACGGACGTCACCCGCGGCCTGGGCCTCCCGGATCCACGACTCGACGGCCCTCTCGTGCCGGGCCCGCTCGGCGATGATCGTCTGCTGGCGGTCCGGGTCCAGCGAGCGCCACTCCGTGTAGAACAGGCTGGAGCGGGTCAGGTTCGTGGCCGTGTGCGCCGTCTCGGTGGTGATCAGCTCGCGCAGCTTCTCGATCGGCGTCCGGTCCGAGGCGAGGATGCGCTCGAAGTACGCGCGGGTGTCCTGGTGGTACTCCTGGACGATCTCGAACAGGAGGTCCTGCTTCGAGCTGATGTAGTAGTAGACGCTGCCCTTGAGCAGGCCCAGCTCCGCACCGATGTCCTGCGTCGTGGTGGCCTCGTAGCCACGCTCGAAGAACATCCGCGCCGCGGTGTCGAGTACCTGCTGACGACGGGTGAACTGGCGCCGCTTCCGGCGCTGCGGGGCGGGGTCGTCCGGCGCCGCGTGGCCTGCGGTCACGGTGTCCGGCCCCTCTCGTCGGCGTCGGCCACCATGCTAACGACGGCTCACCGGCGATCGGTCGTGAGCACCAGCGCCGACCCGTCGGTCAGGGCGCCGGACGTGGCCACGACGACGTCGTGCCGGGGTGACTGGCGGTCACCGCCGCGCCCCTGCACCTGCAGCACGGCCTCCGCGACGGTGTTCATGCCGTGCAGGTAGCCCTCGCCGAGCAGGCCGCCGTGGGTGTTGATCGGCAGCCGTCCGGACCGGACGAGCTCGCCGGACCCGCCCCGCTCGGCCAGTCCGAGCCCTTCGAGGCTCATCAGGACGGCGCTGGTGAAGCAGTCGTAGAGCTCGGCGACGTCGACGTCGGCCGGGGTCACGCCTGCGCGACCGAACAGCTCGTCGCGCAGGGCGTGCGTGAAATTGCGGGTGTAGTCCGCGGTCAGCACGTGGTCGCCGACGTCGAGGCCCGGCCGCGGCCCGGCGCGGAACCCCGCCGACGCGACGACGGCGGGTGGTCGACGCAGGTCACGGGCCCGGTCGAGAGTGGTGACCAGCAGCGCGCACGCGCCGTCGACCTCGGTCGTGCAGTCCGCGACCCGGAACGGGTCGGCCACCCACGGCGACGCGAGGTAGCCGTCCCGGTCGAGCGGGCGGCGGATCACGGCCCGCTCGTTGCACACGGCGTAGGCGCGATGCGCGATCGCGACGGCGGCGAGGTCGTCGGTGGTCTGGCCGGTCTCGTACAGGTGCCGGCGCGCCCACATCGCGATGTACATCGGGTAGGCGTCGTAGCCGATCGGGTAGCGGTACTGGCCACCACGACCGGGGAAGCGCGACGAGCCGACCCGCGATCCGGAACGGCCGTTCAGGGCGCGGTAGACGAGCACGGCCCTCGCGCGCCCGTCGGCGACGGCCGCGCCCGCCTGCCCCACGAGGTGGCACGGGGCCTGGCCGGCCTGGTTCAGGTCGAGCACGAACCGCAGCCCCGGGAGGGCGAGTGCGGTGGCCAGCGCCTGGCAGCCCTCCGAGTCGCCGCCGACCATGTGGCTCGCGACGCCGTCCACCTCGGACGGATCCAGTCCGGCGTCCGCGCAGGCGGCCAGCGCGGCGTCGGCCGCGAGGTCGAGCACCGGCCGTCCGGACTCCTTGCTGAACGGGGTGTGGCCGACGCCGGCGACCGCGACCTCACGCACCGGGCACCATCCGCAGCTCCGTCCACTCCGGATGGTGTACGAACCGTGGCCGGACGCGGAGTCCGAAGTCGACGGATCCGTCCGCGTCGTCGAGGCGCAGGGCCATGCGCGGTCCGGCGTCCAGGTCGACGGTCGCGACGACGTACGGCACCTCGTCGCGCATCGCGGCATGGAACGCCCGGTGCACGACGATCCACGAGTAGACGGAGCCCGCGCCGTCGACCGTCTCGGCCGTCGACGATGCGGAGGCGCACCACGGGCACCGGCCGATCGGCGGGAACCGCAGCCGTCCGCAGTCCGTGCAGCGCGGCAGCGTGATCCGTTCCGCGCGCAGCCCGTCCCAGAACGGGGCGCTGTCCGCGTCCGGCTCCGGTGGGTCGACCCTGGCGGGCGCACTCACCGTGCCGCTCCTACGCCGGCGATCCGCGGGTTCCGCCTTCGGGCGAGCGCGGCCCTCGTCGACACGACCGGCCCGCCCGGTCCGGAGTGCACGGATTGCGGCGAGCCAGACGGCACGGTCGCGTCCCTCCGCTCTCTATCCCACCGGTGGTTTGAAAATAGAGGAGCGGGACGGTCGTGGGCAAGGGCCCGGCGCACCGGTCCGCCCCTCGACGGCAGGTGCGGGGCAGGGTCTCCGATCACGCCGCCGTGGTCATGTCGACGTCACGTGTCTCGGGCCCGAGCCAGCCACCGACCGCCACGAGCGCTCCTCCGACGACGATCAGCACGACGGGTGCGAGCGCGTCGCCGACCAGGGCGGACAGCCCGCTGAGGTAGAACGCGTAGAACGCCGGGATGACCAGCGCCAGGCTGTAGCCGACGCCGTACCCGGTCGCACGGATGGACGCCGGGAAACGCTCGGTGATGTAGGCGGCGATCGGCCCGAACAGCGACAGGGAGAGGACCTGCACCGCGGTCGCCAGCACGCCGGCCAGGACCACGTCGTCGGCGTCGAGCGTGGTCAGGACGTAGAAGCAGGTCGAGGCCACCACGGCGGCGACGACTCCGAACCCGACGTAGAACGGCCTGCGCCCGAACCGCTGCGACAGCAGCGCACAGGCCAGGAAGCCCCCGATGCAGGCCAGCGGCGCGATCGTCATCACGACGCTGACGGCGCGGTCGTCGAGCCCCACGGACTTCTTCAGCGTCGCGGGCAGCACGGCCACGCCGACGTTGGTCAGCGTCCACGTCCCGGTCATCAGGACGAACACCTGGAGGAGGGCGCGGCGGTGCCGTCCGCGCAGCAGCTCGGCGAGCGGCGAGCTCGGGCGCTCGTCCGTGTCGAAGGCCGGGGCCTCCTCCACGTTGCGCCGGTAGTAGACGAACAGCCCCACGGCGAGCAGCGCGCCGAACAGGAACGGGATCCGCCAGCCCCATTGCACGTAGGCCGTGTCCAGGCCGCCCGAGGACATCGTGCTCAGCAGCAGCAGGGACAGGGCGGCGATCGACGCGGTGGCCGCCGGCGAGGTGGCCGTGATCAGGCCGCTGGCCAGCCCGCGCCGGTGTCGGGGACTCCACTCCATGGCCAGCGGTACGGCCGTGGAGTACTCGCCGCCGAGGAAGATCCCGGCGACGAAGCGGAGTCCGACCAGCAGCACGATCGCCGCCGTTCCGATGTGCTGGTGCCCCGGCAGCATCGCGATCAGGAACGTCGAGGCGCCGAACCCGGCGACGGCGACCATGGTGGTGATCCGCCGTCCCACCTTGTCCGCGTAGTGGCCGAAGATCGCCGAGCCGAGCGGCCGGGCGACCATCGTCGAGGCGAACACGGCGGCCGCCACGAGCGCGGACGCGGTCGGAGACATGTCCGCGGGCTGGAAGAAGATCATCGCGGGGGCGAGCGTCAGAATCGGCACGAAGATGTCGAACTGGTCGGCGTAGTAGCCGAAGATGCCGCCGCGTAGTGCCGCGCGGCCGGGGTCCCTGTGGGTGCCCGTCGTGGACGGGACGGGGCTGCTGGACGTCGTGGACATCGGTGTCCTCCTCGGGCCCCGCCGGGCGGGGCGTGTCAGCGCTGGGGGCGCAGGTCACCGCCCATCGCCTTGGTGAGCGCGCGGGCCGTGTCGCGCAGGAGCTCCGCGTTACCGCTGTCGGGATCGAGCGGGAGGAGCTGGCCGGTGGAGATCAGGGCGATGCTGGCGCAGATGCCGGACTCGTCGAAGACGGGAGCGGCCATCGCGTTCACCCCGAAGCCGTCCGAGCTGACCGCGACCCGGTCGGTTCCGGTCAGATCGTGCACCTCGCGGGCGAGGCCGGGACGGCGCTCGTCGGAGATGCTGCCGAGCAGGCGATCGACCCGGAGCTGGTCGGTCATGTGCGCCAGGAACACCCGCGCCTGCGCGCTGAGCAGCGCGAGCTGGGTGCCGACGCGCACGGTGACCAGGACGGTCCGGGTCGCGTCCTCCTCGACCCGGGACACGATCGGCCCGGTCGACCCCCACAGGCTGAGCACCGTGGTGAGCCCGGTGGACGTGCACAGCTCCCGCATGTAGGGCGGCGCGAGGTCGACCACCTTTCGCCGGCCGACCGCGAACGCCCCGAGCTGCAGGAGCAGGGCGCCGGGAACGAACGTCCCCGTCCGGGACCCGCGCTCCAGGAGCCCGGCCGACACCAGCGAGGTGCAGTACCGGTAGGTCGTCGTCCGGTTCATGTCGAGCCGCTCCGCCGCCTCTCCGGCCGTCAGCTCCGGGGTCTCCGGTCCGAACAGCCGCAGGATCTGGGCCGCGCGGTCGACGGCCTGGATCTCCGTGCCGCCGGACCGCATGTCGTCGTCCTTGTCGGGCATCGTCATCAACTCCGTTCGCCATGAGAACTCACGGTTCACCAAGTGAATTCTGCCCGACCCGGGTCCTCCGACGGCGAGGACCGTACGTTCACCATGTGAATCTCGTCAAGCTCGATGTGAACCGTCAACAGCTCGGCGGGTTCGGTACTGGCACAGACGTTCACATCGCGTATTGACAGTTCGCATCGCGACAGCGACAGTCGGATGGACACCGACGTCAGGAGGACGCATGGAACCGAGCCCCACCGTCGCCCGGATCCTGGACGGGATGGTGGACCTGCACTGTCATTCCGGTCCGGCCCCGTTCCCCCGCGAGTTCGACCACGTCGAGGCGGCCCGGGACGGCGGCCGGATCAACATGCGGGCCTACGTCGCCAAGTCGCACCACCACAACACGGTCATGGACCTCAAGGCGGCGCACCGCTCGCTCGCCGGCCTGCCCACGCAGGTGTACGGCGGGATCGTGCTGAACAACCAGGTCGGCGGCATCAACCCGTACGCGGTCGAGATGTGTCTGCGCATGGGCGGCAAGGTGGTCTGGTTCCCGACGTTCTCGTCGCGCCGCCACATCCGGTTCCAGGAGGAGGCACTGGCCGGCGGCTTCCCGCGCAGCACGGTCGAGCTGACGACGGTACCGGTGCTCATCCACGACGACGACGGCCGGCTGCGGCCCGAGGTCGCGCAGGTCGCCGACGTCGTCGCCGAGACGGGGACGATCCTCAACGGCGGTCATCTGCACCCGGACGACATGGCCGAGCTGTTCGCCGTCGGCGCAGAGCGCGGGGTGGAACGGATGGTGGCCAGCCACCCGAACTTCATCAGCGACCTGACCGTCGCGCAGGGCGTCGCGCTGGCCGAGCGGGGCGTGTTCATGGAGCACGAGGTCGGCATGTACCTGCCCGACGACCATCCGCACTTCGGTATCGAGGTGCTCCTGGAGTGGATCGAGGCGGTCGGGGTGGAGCGGACCGTGCTCGCCTCCGACCTGGGGCAGCTCGGCCGCACCCACCCCGCCGACGCGTTCGTCGAGGTCACCACGGCCCTGCTGGACCACGGCGTCGACGAGAAGGACGCCCGGCGGATGCTCGTCGACAACCCGACCTACCTGCTCGGCCTCGACTGAGGCCCCGACCGAGGAGGCACCCGTGTACGACCCGACCGACCCCCGGTCCGCGCTGGCACCGCAGGCCGCGTCCCGCACCGTCGCGCCGGACACCCCGATCGCGACCCCGACCTACGCCGAGTTCGACGGGCCGCCCGCCCACGACGACGAGAAGTCCGGCCGCACGTGGGCGGTGCGCGGGCAGAACTTCGTCCTGACCCGGTCCGTCCTGACCGCGGGCCAGGTGCTCGACCGCGACGACCCGGACCACGAGCACGTGGTCCTGCTCACCGACGCCGGCGCGCACGTCGCCGTCGAGGCCGCCGGTGAGAGCCGGGAGATCCGCGGGGTGGCCATGGTGGTCGTCCCGCCCGGCGCGTCGCTCGTCAGGGCCTGCGCGGACACCGAGGTGGTGCGGCTGTTCGACCACCGCACCACCGACGTCGCCGCGCTCGCGGTGAACGCGGCCGAGTACGTGCGGCCGCACGCCAGGGTCGCCACCCTGGAGCCGTGGCCCGCCCCGCCGGGCGGCGACCGGCTGCGGGTCTACCGGCCGGACGACGTCCCGGCCGAGCCTGGCCGGTTCGGCCGCATCTACCGCACCCGCTCGTTCATGGTCAACTTCCTGGATCCCTACGACGGGCCCCGGCCGCGGAACAAGCTCTCCCCGCACCACCACGACGACTTCCAGCAGTGCTCGCTGGCCGTGGGCGGCGAGTTCGAGCACCACATCCGCACGCCGTGGACTCCCGACATGGACCAGTGGCACCCGGACGAGCACCGCACCGTCGGCAGCCCGTCGGCGACGATCATCCCGCCGCCCACGGTGCACACGACCCGGGCCTGCGGACCCGGCCGCAACCAGCTGATCGACATCTTCAGCCCGCCGCGGACCGACTTCTCCGAGCGCGACGGCTGGGTCCTCAACGCGGCCGACTACCCGGCCCCGTGGGAGGTGACCCGGTGAAGCCCACCGGAGGGAAGGTCGGGACCTGGATCAAGCTGCCCGCGCTCGAGTCGGTGCAGATCGCGGCGTACGCCGGGTTCGCGTTCGTCGTCGTGGACACCGAGCACGCGCCGCTGGACGTGCGGACGGTCTACGAGCTGGTCACGGTCGCCGACGCGCTGGGGGTCGCGCCGCTCGTCCGGGTGCCGGACGGCAGGGCGTCGGGGATCCAGCGGCTGCTCGACGCCGGGGCCGCCGGTGTACTGGTCCCGCACGTCGACACCGTCGAACAGGCCCGCGACGTCGTGCGGGCGGTGCGGTTCCCGCCGGACGGTCGCCGCGGTGCGGGCGGGACCAGCCGGGCCGGGCGGTGGGGCCTGCTCGGGCTCGACGAGTACGTGGCCGACGGCGCCGGGGCACTGTGCGTTCCCCAGATCGAGAGCCGGGCCGCCGTCGACGCCGCCGGGGCGATCGCCGCGCTCGACGGGGTGGACGCGCTGTTCGTCGGTGCCGCCGACATCGGGCTGGACGTCGGGGCGGCACCGTCGTCACCCGAGGTGGCCGAGCTGTGCGGCAAGGTACTGGCCGCCGCCCACGAGGCGGGCACGCCGTGCGGCGCCGCCACCGGGACGGCGGCCGGTGCGGTCGGCCTGCTCGAGCAGGGGTTCGACTTCGTCGTGGCGAGCAACGACACGTCGATGCTGGCGGGCGCCGCCCGCACGCTCGTCGACACGGTCCGGGCGGGGGGTGTGCGGTGAGGCGCAGCGACGAGGTGGTGGTCAGCTGCGCGGTGACGGGCTCGATCCACACGCCGAGCATGTCGCCCGCGCTGCCGGTCACCCCGGAGGAGATCGCCGCCGACGCGCTGGCCGCCGCCGGGGCCGGTGCGGCCGTGCTGCACCTGCACGCGCGCGACCCGGGTGACGGCAGGCCCACGCCGGAACCGGCCGTCTACGAGCGGTTCCTGGCGCCGATCGCCGCGGGTTGCGACGCCGTCGTCAACATCACGACCGGCGGGTCGGTCCTGATGAGCCTGGACGACCGGCTGGCCGCCGCGCGCGCGTTCTCGCCGGAGCTGGCGTCGCTGAACATGGGCTCGATGAACTTCAACTTCGCCGGGGCGGCGGCGCGCATCGAGCACTGGCGGCACGACTGGGAGCGCGAGTACCTGCTCGGGTCGGTCGACCGGATCTTCTCCAACACGTTCACCCAGATCGAGACGATCCTGCGCGACCTGGGCGGGCGCGGAACCCGGTTCGAGTTCGAGTGCTACGACATCGGCCACCTGTACACGCTGGCGCACTTCGTGGAGCGTGGCCTGGTGAGGGCACCGTTCCTGGTCCAGGGCGTGTTCGGGATCCTCGGCGGGATCGGGGCCGACCTCGACCACGTGCACCACATGGTGCGCACGGCCGACCGGCTGTTCGGCGAGGACTACGTGTTCTCCGCGCTGGCCGCGGGCCGCCACCAGTTCGCGGTCGCGACGCAGTCCGCGCAGCTCGGCGGGCACGTCCGGGTCGGGCTGGAGGACAACCTCCACATCGGACGCGGACGGCTGGCCGGTAGCAACGCCGAGCAGGTCGAGAAGATCGTGCGGATCGTCGGCGAGATGGGGCGCACGCCGGCGACCCCGGCGCGGGCCAGGGAGCTGCTGGCGCTCAAGGGAGCCGGGGACACGCAGTTGCCCGGCCGGCAGGCGATGTCCGGTCCGGTCCGATGACCGGGCCCCACCCGGAGAAGGAGCGTCATGGCCGGTGACGGGATGCTCGCAGGCAAGGTCGTCCTGCTGGTCGGCGCCAGCAGCGGCATCGGAGCGGACGCCGCGCGGCTGTTCGCGGCCGAGGGCGCGACGCTGATGCTGGCCGCGCGCTCGGCGGACGCGCTCGCCGGGCTCACCGACGAGCTGACCGCGGCCGGCCACACCGCCGCCCACGTCGCGGGCGACGTGAGCGTCGCCGCCGACGTCGCGTCGTTCGTCGACGCCACGCTGGACCGCTTCGGCCGGCTCGACGGCGCGTTCAACAATGCGGGCGCCAACCAGCAGGGGCGGCTCGACGAGGTGTCCGAACAGGACTTCGACCGGGTGATGGCGGTGAACGTCAAGGGAACGTGGCTGTGCCTGCGCGAGCAGGTGCGGGCGATGCGGGCCTCCGGTGGGGCGATCGTCAACACGAGCAGCATCGGGGGCTACCGCGGCAACACCGGCCTCGGCGCCTACCAGGCGACCAAGCACGCGGTGATCGGCCTGACCCGCACCGCGGCCCACGACAACGGGCCGCTCGGCATCCGGGTCAACGCGATCGCCCCCGGCCCGACGGAGACGCCGATGCTGACGCACTGGCGCGCGTCGGACCCGGACGGCGTTGCCCGGCGGATCGCCGCGGTGCCGCTCCGGAAGGCGGGCACGACGACCGAGGTCGCCGAGGCCGCCCTGTGGCTGCTCAGCGACCGGGCCGGTCAGGTCAGCGGTGTCGTCCTGCCCGTCGACGGGGGGCTCACGGCCTGACCGTCAGGACGCGGGGTCGACGCCGGCGTAGGCGTGCGCGAACCAGCGCGCGAGGTGCGGGTCGTCGCGCAGGGCGGTGATCCACCCGTCGCGCAGGCCCCCGAGGAAGCCCGCGTCGTCCGGTGCGACGGACGGCGCGGACAGGATGCGCAGCAGCCAGTCCGAGAACGCCTGGGCCCGCCACACGACCGGCAGCCGCGTCTGCGAGTACGCGGCGAGGCGGGCGCCGTTCCCCGCGACGTGCTCGACGAGCCCGCGGGCCAGCTCGACCGCGTCCCCGATCGCGAGGTTCATGCCCTTCCCGCCGGCCGGTGTGATCAGGTGCGCGGCGTCGCCCGCGAGGAGGACCGGTCCGTGCCGCATCGGCGCGACCACCCGGGTGCGCAGGTCGAGCGTGCCGACCTCGGTGATCGCGACGTCGTCGAGCGCGCTGCCGACGTCGAGGCGGTCGGCGAGCTCGGCCCGGATCGCGTCGGCGGACCGGTCCCGCGCGCTCTCGCCGGGCCCGATCCCCAGGTAGTAGCGCGTCTCGTCGGGACCGCGGCGGAGCTGGGCGGCGAACCCGCGCGGATCGGCGGCGTACACGGTGTGCCCGACCGTGGGCGGCGCCGCGGCGGCCACGACGAGCCACCGCCCGGGAAGGTGTCGCTCGTGGACGGTCGCGTGGGCCGTGACCGCCGCCGCGACCCGGCTCCCGGCCCCGTCCGCGCCGACGAGGATCTCCGAGCGCACCGCGTGACGCGTCCCGTCCGGACCCGCGACGACGGTCGTCGCACCGTCGGCGTCGACCGCGACGTCGACGACCTCCCGTCCGAACCACGCCGGGACGCCTGCCTCGCCCGCCGCGTCGGCGAGCGCACGGACGAGCCGGTGCTGGGGGAGCAGCACATGCCCTCTACCGCCGGTCAGAGCGCCGTAGTCGATCGTCACCGCCGTGCCGGGAACGCGGAACTCGCACCGGTGGTTCTCGGCGTCCAGCGGCAGGATCGGCGCGCCCAGCCCCTCGCTCTCGAGCAGCCGCGCGATGCGGTGTTCCATCGCTCCGGCCTTCGGGGTCCGGCCCAGGGGCGCCGCGTCGGAGCGCTCGATCAGGAGCGCGGAAATCCCGTCGCGGTGCAGCAGCCACGCCAGCACGAGACCGGCCGGGCCGGCGCCGACGATCGCCACCGGCCACGATCCGGCCGGAGTCGTACGGGCCTCGGTCGGCATGCCGACGGACCGTACCCGCGTTCCGCGCACGTGACGTCGCGGCCGTCGTGCGGCAGGGTCGGAGCCGACCCGATCGCCCCACCACCCCCCGGAGACCCGCGACCGTGCCCACCGTTTCCACCATCCCGGCCAGCGACGTCGACCTCTACACCGAGCAGGCGCGGACCGACCCCTACCCGATCTACGACGAGTTGCGCGAGCTCGGCCCCGTCGTCCACCTGACGCGCGACGACCTGTACGCGCTCCCGCGTTACGACGAGGTCCGCGCCGCGCTGATGGACTGGAAGACGTTCACCTCGGCGCGCGGCGTGTTCGTCGACCCGGAGCTGAACCGCCAGCTCGAGGGCATCACGCTGTGCAGCGACCCGCCGGACCACACGATGATGCGCTCCGTGCTGGGGCGCCCGCTGCGCCAGGACCGGATGCGCGAGATCGCGCCGCGGATCGAGTCCGAGGCCGAGCGGATCGTCACCGAGCTCGTGGACCGGGGCCGGTTCGACGCGGCGACCGAGCTCGCCGAGCACCTCCCGATGGCCGTCGTGTCCGACCTGGTCGGGCTCCCGGACCGGGGCCGTCTCAAGATGCTGGAGTGGGCGGCGGCGATCTGGAACGTCCAGGGTCCCGCGAACGAGCGGTTCGCCGCGTCGATGCCCGCCGTCGACGAGTTCATGGCGTTCGCCACCCAGGAGGCGGTGCCGGGCAACATCGACCCGAACGGCTGGGCCGCGCACCTCTACCAGGCCGCCGACCGCGGCGAGATGCCCCACGACAAGTGCCCGGTGATGATGCTCGACTACGTCACGCCGAGCCTGGACACCACGATCCTGGCGATCACGAACACGATCCGGCTGTTCGCCGATCACCCCGACCAGTGGGACCTGCTGCGCGCCGACCGCTCGCTGATCCCGCACGCGATCAACGAGTCGCTGCGCATCGAGTCGCCGGTCCCGCAGTTCTCGCGGGTGCTGACCGAGGACCACGAGGTCGGCGGCGTCGCGCTGCCGGCCGGGACGCGCGTCGCGCTGCTCTACGGCGCAGCCAACCGCGATCACCGGCAGTATCCCGACCCGGCCCGGTTCGACATCACCCGCAAGCCGTCCGACCACCTCGCGTTCGGCCGCGGCGAGCACGTCTGCGTCGGGATGCACCTGGCGCGGCTGGAGATGACCGCGCTGCTGGAGCGGCTGGCCGACCGCGTGCGCCGGTTCGAGATCGTGGAGTCCACCCCGATGATCAACAACGGGCTGCGCGGGCTGGAGCGGCTCGAGGTCTCGGTGACGCGCGCCTGATCCCGGCCCGACGGGGGCTCAGCCGGCCGGGGCGGACTGCGGGGGCGTGATCGTCCGTCCGAACGTGCCGCGCCTGCCGAGCTCGACGATCTGCTCGTAGTCCAGCGGGTGCCCGGGCAGCGGGGCGGCACCCGTCCCGCGCAGGCCGTCCATCACGAGCGCGAACAGGCGCTCGAACACCATGGTGCCGTTCTCGTCGTCGGCAGGCGGGACGACCTGCGAGGCGAGCACGAGCGCCAGGATCGCGTCGCCGACGTCCACGTCCGGCCGGACCGAGCCGTCGGCCTGGGCGCGGTGCACCAGCCGTCGCAACACGGAAATCACCTCGGCCCGCTGCCCGGCGACGATGGGGGACTCCAGCACGGCGCGGTAGGTGCGCGTCGACACCGTGGACAGGACGAGTCCCAGGCGCAGGTCGAGGGCGGAGCGCAGCAGCGTGGTCAGGGCGGCCATCGGGTCCGGCTCGTCGCGCTCGACCCGCCGGGCCAGGTCGACGAGCCGGTCGACGTTGTCGTGGCTCACGGCCTCGATCAGCTGCTCACGGTCCGGGAAGCGGCGGTAGAGCGTCGCGACGCCGACGCCCGCGGCCCGCGCGACCTCCTCCATCGGCACGGCCGGGCCGACCCGGGCGAACAGGGCCCGTGCCGCCTCGATGATCTGCTCCCGGTTGCGGCGCGCGTCCGCCCGCAACGTGGGGCGTGCCTCGTCCATCGCACCTCCCGATCGGAAGATGTTCTCACGGGTACCGGGCGGAACGGACACCGCGCCCACAGCAAGTGGACGGAGATCCTCCACATGGATACCGTGGAAGTGGAGGAAGTTCGTCCACATAGTTGGGGGTGGTCCCGGTGACCGACACAGTGAGCGGCGCGGTGGCCGATGAGACGTACCCGGCCGTCCGGACCTGTCCGTTCGCCGAGCCCGAGCAGTACGGGCGTCAGCGGGAACAGGCGGCCGTGAGCCGGGTGCGGCTGCGCGGCGGTGACGAGGCGTGGTGGGTGAGCCGGCACGAGGAGGGGCGCGCGATCCTCACCGACCGGCGGTTCTCCTCCGACCGGCGCCTGCCCCGGTTCCCGCTGCCCGACGGCGACCCGGCCGTCCGCGAGCGCTTCCGCAACCAGCCGCCGTCGATGATCGGGATGGACGGTGCGGAACACTCCGCGGCGCGGCGGGCGGTGATCGGCGAGTTCACCGTCAAGCGGCTGGCCGCGCTGCGGCCCCGGATCGAGCAGATCGTGGACGGTTTCGTCGACGAGATGCTGGCCGCCGACGAGCACCCGGTCGACCTGGTGGCCGCGCTGTCGCTGCCGGTGCCGTCCCTGGTGATCTGCGAGATGCTCGGCGTCCCGTACGACGACCACGACTTCTTCCAGGTCCGCACGTCCGCGCTGATCCGGCGGACCACGCCGTCGGCGGACAAGCAGCGGGCGCTCGACGAGCTGCGCGGCTACCTGGCGGAGCTGATCACGCGCAAGGAGTCCGAGCCCGGCGACGACCTGTTCTCGCGGCAGATCGCGGCGCAGAAGGCCGAGGGGACGTTCGACCACGCCGCCATGGTCAGCCTCGCGTTCCTGCTGCTGGCCGCCGGGCACGAGACGACCGCGAACATGATCTCGCTGGGCGTCGTCGGGCTGCTGGAGCGTCCCGACCAGCTGGCGCTGCTCACGTCGGACCCGAGCCGGATCCCGCTGGCCGTCGAGGAGCTGCTGCGCTACTTCAGCATCGTCGGGACGGCCACCTCCCGGGTGGCGACCGAGGACGTCGAGATCGCGGGCGAGACGATCCGGGCCGGCGAGGGCGTGATCGTCTCCGGACTGGCCGTGAACCGCGACCCCCGCGTGTTCGACGAGCCGGACGCCCTGGACGTCGAACGCGGCGCCCGGCACCACATCGCGTTCGGGTTCGGCCCGCACCAGTGCCTCGGCCAGAACCTGGCGCGCCAGGAGCTCGAGGTCGTGTTCGGCACGCTGTTCCGCCGCATCCCCGGCCTGCGCCTGGCGGTGCCGGTGGACGAGGTCGACTTCAAGGACGACGCCGCCATCTACGGCGCGTGGAGGCTGCCGGTCACCTGGTGAGAGGTCAGCCCGCGCGCATCTCGATGTTGATCTGCTCGGCGTCGAGCGTCTCCAGGGCGGCGCTCAGCGCGGCGGCGTCGAACCGGCCCTCCGCCCTCGCCGCGACGAGCGACTCCCGCTGGGCGCGGATCATCTCCAGACGGAGGTCGCTCATCGCCGTGGGGTCGGGGGTCCCGGCCTTCTCCGCGGAGCGTTCCAGGAACTCCGCCGCCCACGGCTGGGTCGGGTGACGCTTCAGGACCTCGATGGCGACGGCCCGCATCCGGCTCTGGAGCTCGTCCCGCTCGGCCGCCGCCGCCTCCGGATCGGGGCCCGCCGGCTTCACCCGGTGGACGACCCAGGCCAGCGTCGACCCCTGGAACAGCAGCGACGCCGCCGCGACCAGGAACGCGACGACGACCAGCAACGAGCGCTGCGGCGCGTCCTCGGGCAGCGTCTGCGCCGCGGCGAGCGTGACCGCGCCCCGCATCCCCGCCCAGACGATCACCGCGCCCTCGCGCGCGCCCAGCGGCTCGGCGAGCAGGTAGTCGATGTCGGCCATCCGCCGTCGGAGCCGGGAGCGGAACCGGTCGACGTTCTCCGGCTCGATGTCCCGGGACCGGCCGCGGTAGGAGATCACGCCGCTGTCCAGCGCCTGGTCGGTGAGCTGCAGCTCGGACCGCTCGGACGTCTTCCGACGGGAGAGCCTGCGCTGCAGGGCGAGCAGCGGAGCCGTGTAGGCGGCGCGGACGACGAGCGTCAGTACCAGCGCGAGCGCGGCCAGCGCCACGCCCTGCCCGACCGACCCGCCGTCGGCGTGCAGGTCGCCCAGCACCGTCGGCAGCTGCAGGCCCATGATCAGGAAGATCGCACCCTCCAGCAGCGTCTCCATCGTCCGCCAGTTCTGCCGGTCGGAGAGCCGGTCCTGCGGCGAGAGGTGACGGATGGCGCCCTGCCCGGTGAGCAGCCCGGCGACGACGGCGGCGACCAGCCCCGACCCGCCCAGCGCCTCGGCCGGGAGCGACGCCGCGAACGGCAGCGCGTAGGAGATCACCGTCCCGACCCGCGCGGCGCTCACCCGGGCGCGGACGCGCAGCCCGACCCACCCGACGGCCAGCCCGACGGCGACGGCCACCGCGACGGCCAGCGCGAAGTCGCCCAGCACGCCGCCGATCGACACCGAGGCCGCCGTCGCGGCGATCGCGGCCCGCAGCACGACGAGCGCCGTGGCGTCGTTGAGCATGCTCTCGCCGTCGAGCACCGTGGTGACCCGCGCCGAGACGCCGACCCGCTTCACGATCCCGGTCGCGACGGCGTCGGTCGGGCTCAGGATCGCGCCCAGCGCGAACCCCGCGGCCAGCCCGAGGCCGGGGACGACGGCCGCCAGCACGACCCCGATCACGGCCGTCGACGCCACGACGAGCAGGACCGACAGCCCGCTGATCGCGCCGAACTCGCGGCGGAAGTTCATCGTCGGCATCGACACGGCCGAGGAGAACAGCAGCGGTGGCACGATCCCGGCGAGCACCCACTCCGGGTCCACCTCGACCACCGGCACCCCGGGCAGCTGGCTCACCACGAGCCCGACGACCACGAGCAGCAGCGGCGCCGCCACACCGACGCGTTCGGACAGGGCCGACGCCCCGGCGACCGCGAGCATCCCCAGCAGTCCGATGACCAGGATCTCCACGGCGGCACGCTAACCGCGCGGACCGGTCCCCGCGCGGCTCGTCGCCCGGAGGCGATCGCCGTGCGGGACCCTTCCCGCCCGGCGTCGGACACCGCGCCCGACCAGCGCGTCGGCGACCCGGGTCGCTTCCCGGGATCCGATCGTCGGTGGTCGGGCGTCCCCGGGGGGAGGCCTCAGCCGGACCGGTCGGGCCCCGCCCGGTCGATCGTGATCCGCAGGACCACCCGCCGCTCCCGCTGCATGGCGGCGCGGTAGTCGTCCCAGTCGGGGTGCTCGCCGGACACCCTGCGGTAGTAGTCCTCCAGCAGGCCCATCGCGTCCGGCAGCTCGACGATCTCGGCCGTGCCCTCGACCTGGACCCACCGTCCGAAGAACCCGTCGGCCAGCACGCACAGCCACGCCCTCGGGTCCCGTCGCAGGTTGAGGGTCTTCACGGCGGTCTCGCGGGTGCTGACGAGCAGGCGGCCGTCGTCGTCCACGGCGACGGCGACGGGTGACATCTGCGGGCCGCCGTCGCGACGGGTGGTGGCCAGCACGGCGTGCGGCTGCTCGCGCACGACGGCGCGAGCCTCGTCGAGATCCATGGGTCGCTCCCCGGGTTCGGTGGTGGTCGGCACCTCCGATGATCCCGCTGCGCGGTCACGGACCGCACGCCTGCCGTCGTCATCGCCCGAACGCCCACGCCGTCATCAGCGGGAACTCCCGGTACCAGAAGTCGTCGCCGTGCGATCCGGGCCGTTCCCGCAGGACGACGTCGGCGCCCGCATCCCGCAGGGCGGTGGCCCACCGGGTCGCGTTGTCCCGGAAGAACGGCTCGTCCGTCCCGGCCACGAGGTACGTGCGCGGCAGCCGAGCCGGAAGCGTCGCGGGAGGGCGGTAACCCGCGCCGGGCGACGCGCAGAGCACGGCGCCGAAGACGTCGGGATGCCGCAGCCCCAGCGCGAGCGCGAGCTCCCCGCCTGCCGAGACCCCGAACACCGCGGTGCGCGCTGCGGGCGGGGCCACCCCGAACCGCGACGACGTCCACCGGCCGACGTCCTCCACGAGCAGCCGCTCGTGCGCCGCGAACCGGGCCGGGTCGAAACCCGGCGAGTACTCGTGGAGCCGCGCCGTCTCGTCGTCGACCCGATGGACACCGACGATCATCGTCGACGTCCGGCCCGCGGACTCGAGGGCGGCGGCCCACCGTCGGGTCGCCTGGCCGTCGCCGCCGACGACGACGCCGTCCGGTGGATCGGGCGGGACGTAGGCCGTGACCGACCGTCCGCCGTCGACGTCGATCGTCTCGGTGACCAGCTCGCCCGCGAGGGGGCCTGCGTCGTCGTCCATCGTCCGTCCGATCCTGGTGTGACTTGACGGACGCTTGCGGTGCCGCCCGACCGCGCGGCAAGCAGCCGGTCAGCGCCCCGCGTCACCGTCGCCGCCATGACGCACACACTCGACACCACCCGTCGTACCCGGATCGGACTGGCCCTGCTCGGGCGCGAACCGGTGCCGGAGATGGCCGAGCAGGCCCGGCGAGCGGCGGGCATCGGCGTGGACGTGGTCCTGCTGCCCGACCACATCGGCCTGACCGCGCCGCTGGTGCCGTTGGCCGCCGTCGCGGCTGCGGCACCGGCGGTCCGGGTGGGGACGCTCGTGCTGAACACGCCGCTCTACACGCCCGCGGTGCTCGCACGGGACCTGGCCGCCGTCGACTCGGCGACCGGCGGGCGGCTGGAGATCGGCCTCGGAGCCGGCTACGGCGACGCCGACTTCACAGCCGCCGGCCTCCCCGTCCCGACGCCCGCGGCGCGGGTGGACCGGGTCGCCGAGACCGCGACGGCCGTCCGGCGCCTGTTGTCCGGCCCGGACCACCTCCCGCGTCCCGTGCAGAGCCCGCCGCCGATCATGATCGCGGGCGTCGGTGACCGGATGCTCGGTGTCGCCGCCCGGCACGCCGACATCGCCGCGTTCCCGAGCTGGGGGACCCACGAGCACCTCGCCGACCGCGTCCGGTTCCTCCGCCGCGAGGCAGGGGACCGCATCGCCGAGATCGAGCTCGCGTTCAGCTTCCTGCACACCGGTCTCGACGACCCGGAGGACCTGTCCGTCATGCGGTTCCTCGTGCCCGACAGGTCCGACGACGACCTGCGGCGGATGGCCGCCTACCTGCCGGGGCCGGTCGACGCCGCGGCCGACCGGATCCGGTCCCTGCGCGAGGAACTGGGCATCACGTACGTCACGTTCAACCTGATGCCGGGCGTGACATGGGCCGGCCTGGAGAAGCTGATCGCGGCCGTGACATGAGCTGTCTCGGGAGCCGACCGTCTCGGTCGGCGGCGTGATGCGGTGGTCGGCCAGCCGAGGACGGACGCCGCCGACCTACTCCTCGACGCGCCCGTCGAGGAGCAGGTCCAGCCGGTCGGGGTCGGCGAGCACGTCGATCTCGACGATCCGGTCGTCCCGGACGACGACCGTGAGCAGCGAGAACGGGCGTCCCTGCGCGACGGTGAGGTAGCCGGGAGCCCCGTTGACGACGACCGGCCGCGCGAGACGGGCGAGTCCGCTGAACCGGGTCACCCGCCCGGCGACCGCCTCGGCGCCCCGCACGACCTCCGACGGGCCCCACGGACCGTCGCCCGTGTCGGCCCGCAGCACCACGTCCCCGTCGAGCACGGCCATCAGCCGGGCGAGATCGCCGTCACGTGCCGCGGCCAGGAACGCCTCCGCCATCGCGCGCTGCCGTCCGGGGTCGACGTTCGACACCGGAGGGTTCGCACGGACGCGGTTCCGGGCGCGGCTGGCGAGCTGTTTCGCGGCGGCCGGCGAGCGGTCGAGCATCGGGCCGATCTGGGCGAACGGCACGCCGAACAGGTCGTGCAGGACGAACGCGAGGCGCTCCGACGGCGAGAGCGTGTCCAGGACGACGAGCAGGGCGAGCGCCACCGAGTCGGCGAGCACCGCCTGGTGTTCCGGGTCGTCCCGGTCGACCGCGCTCACGACCGGGTCCGGCAGGTGGATCTCCCACGGCTCCTCGCGCCGCGACGCCCTGGCGCGCAACATGTCCAGGCAGATGCGCGACAGGACGGTGGTGAGCCAGCCCGCCGGGTTCCGGACGGCGCCGGTGTCCGACCCCGCGAACCGCAGCCAGGTCTCCTGCACCGCGTCGTCGGCGTCGGCCACCGACCCCAGCATCCGGTAGGCGATCGCCCGCAACCGGCCGCGGTGCGCCTCGAAGCCCGCCGCCCGGTCCGCGGTGTCGCCCTCGCTCGCGTCGATGCCCATCGTTACCTTTCGCCCGCGCCGTCCGTCACCGCTATGACGATCCGCAGCAGGCCGACGTCACACCACCGTCGAGACCGGAGGAAACCATGACCACGAACGTCCCGCCCCGGGCCACCACCATGAGGATGCAGGGAGTCGCCAACGCCGTCGTGCACACGCTGCTCCGCACGCCGCTGCTGTGCCGGGTCGTCGGCCGCCGGCTGGTCGAGCTGGAGATCGTGGGCCGCACCTCGGGGAGGCGCTTCGACGTGCCGGTGGCGTACACCCGGCAGGGCGAGGTCCTGCTGATCGGGACGCCGTTCACGTGGGGTCGCAACCTGCGGACCGGCACGCCGGTCGTCGTCCGCCTGATGGGCAGGCGGCGCACGGCCGACGTGCAGGTGATCACCGACGAGGCGGGTGTCGTCGCGGCGTACGCGGACATGTCGCGTGACAACCACAACTTCGCCGCCTTCAACAAGATCGGTCTCGACCAGCAGGGCGAGCCGGATCCCGCCGACCTCGCGAAGGCGTGGGCCGCCGGCGCCCGCGCGTTCCGCCTCACGCCGCGCGGGGACGCTCCGCCCTCGCTCACGGACGCGTGAGCCCGGCGGCTCCGACTGCACGACCCTGCCGGTGGCGTCGTCGCCCACCTCCTGCCACCGCTCGTCGGTCACCCGGGTCGGCGGGTCACGGTCGTCCGTCCTGTTCGGAGCCGGTGGTCACCACCGTGTCCAGCGCGGCCGCGCCGTCCGTCCACACCACGAGCGGGTTCACCTCCGCGGACACCACCTCCGGGTGCTCGACGGCGAACTCCGACAGCCGCACCAGGGCCGTGGCCAGCGCACCGATGTCGGCCGCGGGACGTCCGCGGGAGCCGGTGAGCAGGGCGGATCCCCGCAGCTCGTCGATCATCGCGCGGGCGCCGTCGTCGTCCACGGGGGCGAG
The DNA here is from genome assembly GCF_004339565.1 of Pseudonocardia endophytica. Lineage (GTDB taxonomy): Bacteria > Actinomycetota > Actinomycetes > Mycobacteriales > Pseudonocardiaceae > Pseudonocardia > Pseudonocardia endophytica. The sequence continues at coordinate 1,847,505 of NZ_SMFZ01000001.1, read as the reverse complement.
GCGGGTCACCGTGTCGCCGAGCGTCTCGACGTACACCCCACCGAGGCCGAGCAGCACGACCGGGCCGAACACCGGATCCCTGCTCACGCCGACGATCGTCTCGACGCCACCGGCCCGCGCCATCGGCGAGACGGCCACCCCGGTGACGTGCGCGTCCGGGTGGGACCGGCGAACCGACGTCGTGACCTGGTCGAACGCCGCCCGCACCTGGTCCGCCGTCTCCAGGGCGAGTGCGACCCCGCCCGCGTCGGAGAAGTGCTCGACGTCGGGGGAGACCGCCTTCACCACCACCGGGTACCCGAGACGCCCGGCCGCGGCGACGGCGTCGTCGGCCGATCCGGCGGTCTCGATCGGGAGGACCGGGATCCCGGCGTTCGCGAGCACGGATCGCGCGGTGGGCTGGTCGAACGGCCCGCGCAGGACCGTGGTCGGAAGGGTGACCGCGGACGGAGGCGGCACGGGCCGCGCGAACGCCTCGGCGAACCCGGCGAGGGCCGCGACGGCGCGCACCACCCGGTCCGGGTCCTCGAACACCAGGCAGCCCGCCCGCTCGAACGCGGCCACCGTCTCCGGCTCGGCGATCATGCAGATCGCGACGGTCTCGCCCGCCCGGTACGCGAGCGCGTCGGTCATCGCGGACAGCACGGCGGCGGCCGTGTCCGCGTTGAGCAGCACCGTCGTGAAGAACGCGACCAGCGTGTCGTACGTGCGCCGGGAGAAGATCGTCTCGACGGCCGCGGTCAGCACGTCGGTCCGCTGCAGGATGTTCGCGGTGGTGTCGACGGGGTTCGCGACGGTCGCGTACGGCAGCAGCGCCGTCACCCGTTCCCTCGCCGCCTCCGGGAGCTCCGGAAGCTCGAGACCGTAGCGGTCCGCGGCGTCGCAGATCTGCGCTCCGACCCCGCCGGACACCGTCACGACGCCGAGCCGGCGCCCCGGAGCGGGTATCCCGCGGGAACACGCGTAGACGACGTCGAGCTGCTCCTCGATCGTGCGGGCCCGGTGGGCGCCGTACTCGGCGAGCACCCGGTCGAACACCGCGTCCGAGCCGGTGAACGCACCGGTGTGCGACGCGGCCGCGCGTCCCCCGGCCCGCGAGGACCCGGTGCGCAGCACGACGACCGGCGTGCGCGTCCGGTGCGCGGCCCGCAGCGCGTCGACGAACCGCGCGCCGTCGGAGACACCCTCCACGTAGGCGAGGATCACCGAGACGTCGTCGCGCTCGGCCATCCAGCGGATGCCCTCGGCGACGTCGATGTCGGCCTCGTTGCCGGTGGTGAGCCAGTACCGCACGCCGAGGCCGCGCACGCCGGCCAGGTGCAGGACGTGCCCGCCGTAGGCGCCGCTCTGGCTGACCACCCCGACCGGGCCCGGCGTCGGGAGCCCGCGGACGAACGTCGCGGAGAACGACGCGCAGAGGCGGCTCGCGGAGTTCACCGCGCCCAGGCAGTTCGGCCCGAGCAGCCGCATCCCCGCCCGCCGGGCGGCGTCCGCCATCCGTCGCTGCACCGCCGCGCCCGCGGCGCCGGTCTCGGCGAACCCGGCCGAGGTCACGACGGCGACCCGGACACCCGCCACGGCACACTCGACGACCGCCGCCTCGACCGCGTCGGCCGGGACGATCACGACCGCGAGGTCAGGGACCTCGGGCAGCGCGGCCACCGACGGGAACGACGGAAGCCCCTGGACCGTGTCGCGCCGCGGGTTCACCGGGTGGACCGTGCCGTCGAACCCGCTCCCGGTCAGCAGCGCCAGCACCCGCCCGGCGAGCTTGTTCCGGTCGTCGGAGGCGCCCACCACGGCGACGGACCGTGCATCGAACAGGGCGTCGAGCCCGGGAGCGACCGGTCCGCCGACCGGAACCTGATCTGCGGTGCGGCGGTCCGTCACGATCGGACGTTAGGTCACGGCCGAGCGGGGGGTCAACGGACCGGCCGTCCCGCCTCCGACGTGCCGGTGAACGACACGGTGCCGCGCCATGTCGTCGTGCGCGACGAGCCGCTGCCACGCCTGCCCGGCGGCACGATCGCCGAGCCGGCGTTCCGCGCCGAGCACCCGGACCTGCCGTCGACGCACGAGAAGATGCGGTGATCCGGACGGCGCACGACCACCGACCGGCAGGTCGCGCGGGGTCACGCGGTGAGACCCCGATGCAGCATTGCCCCGGACGTCGCGCGGTCGAACGATAGGAGGCGCAGCGACTCTGCACGAGTGCGAGATGGGCGGGTGCGGCCGGTGACGTGGACGACGGATGACACCGGAGCCGAGGCGGGACCGTCGGAAGCGGTCGACGAGCGGGCCGTTCCGCGACCGCGCCGCGCACCGGAGGAGACCCGGGCCGGACCACCGGTCGACGCCGGTGCCCGCGGCGCGGACCTCCACGAACGGGGTGAGTACCGGCGCGCCAGGACCGTGCACGAGAACCTGCTGGACAGTCGCCGTCGGCGCCACGGGCACGACCATCCGGACACGCTCGCCGCCGCGACCGGTCTCGCCATGGATCTCCTCCGCCTGGACGAGAACGAGGCGGCACGGGCACTCGTCGAGGACACGCTGGCGCGGCAACGGCACGTACTCGGCGACGACCACCCCGACACGCTCGTCTCGACGATCAGCCTGGCGATCGTGCTGCGGCGGCTGGGCGATCACCGCCGGGCTCGCCGGATCGGGCGGTGGGTGGACGACCAGCGCCACGCACGCAGCCCGCAGTGACGGAGCCGCCGATCCCGTCGACGCCGGACATCACCCTCCACCTCGCGACGATCGCTTTCGCGTACGCCTACGAATGGAGTCGCGGCGGCCAGGAGTGGAGGTGACGGCGAACCGGAGCGAGCCGGCTTCCGAACCAGGAGTAAACCACTCCATCGTGTGAAGAAATGACCGCCGACCCACGCTTCTTCGGGCGAATTCATGGGCGAGAAACGCGCGGAAACGCGCTTGTCATGATCGATCACGCACGATTCGGCGGTGCGCGACGAAGATCGTGTCGCGCGCTGATCGGCCCTCGTCGCGGCGAGGGCGCGTCAGAACGCAAGGAGTGGTGTATGTCGAGGAAGCTTGCTGTCCGGGCCGGACGGCTCACTGCGGGTGCCGTGGTTGCCGTCGCGGTGACGGGCCTCGGTGGCGGCGTCGCCTTCGCCGACGAGGAGCCGCCGGACGGCGTCATCCAGCAGGTCGGTGGAACCGTCAGCGGCATCGAGGAGTCGACGGGCGTCGCCGACATCAGCGACCAGCTCGGAGACGCCACCGGCCTCACGGACATCGAGAACCAGCTCGGAGTCACCAAGGCCGAGGAGGGGCTCGGCCTCGGCTGACCCATCCGGAACCGTCGGGCCGGGACACCACGGTGTCCCGGCCCGACGTCGTGACGCGGGTGGACGTCGCACGATGCCGCTGCGGACGAAGGCCGGCCCTGTCGGCCTGACGTGACGGCGGGCCGCCGCCGCGCCTCGAAGCGACGGGGCCGAGCGCGCATTTCCGGATCTGCGCAATTCGACGTGGATACCGTGATTAATTCGTCCTTACTGCCGGAACCGGTCGACCGGAGGTTCAGGTCGCGTCGGGGTCGATCGGCGGACGCTCGGCCGGGGCCGTGGGCGTCAGCGGGCCGCGGCCGCTCGGCGGTGCCGGCTCGTCGTCCGGGAACAGCGTGCGGGTGATCGCCCTGCGCGGGTTGAGGTCACGCAGACCACGAAGGTCGTCGAGCGGCTGCCGGATCTGGTCGAACTCCGGGCCGAGCTCGTCACGCAGGTGGTCCCGGGTGCCGGTGGCGTAGTCGCGCACCTGCTTGACCGCGTTGCCGAGCCAGCGGGCGGCGTCCGGGAGTCGTTCGGGCCCGAGGACGAACAGGCCCGCGACGACGAGCACGAGGATCTCGGCCCAGCCGACGTTCTCGAACATGGCATGCGCTCCGCTCTCGTCCGGGCGGTCAGGGGAGCCGGCTCGGTGTGGTGTCGATGTCGGAGGGGGCGTCCGGGTCGGTCTCGGCGTCGCGGCGGACCCGCCGTCGGTCGGTGAAGCGGGCGACCTGGATGGCGAGCTCGAACAGCGCCGTCAGGGCGAGGGCCAGCGCCATCATCGAGATCGGGTCCTGACCGGGTGTCGCGATCGCGGCGAACACGAACAGCCCGAAGATCAGACCGCGACGGGCCTTGCGCAGGGCCGCGTAGGACACCACCCCGGCCAGGTTCAGCGCCACGACGAGCAGCGGGAGCTCGAAGCTGACCCCGAAGATGACCAGAAGGGCGATCACGAAGCCGAAGTAGGACTCGCCGGTCAGTGCCGTCGTCTGGATCTCGCTGCCGATCGTCAGCAGGAAACCCAGACCCTGGGCGACCACGAAGTACGCGAGGACGGCGCCCGCGGCGAACAACACGGCGGCGATCGAGGCGAACCCCATCGCGTAGCGACGCTCGTTGCGGCGCAGCCCGGGTGTGACGAAACCCCAGATCTGGTACATCCAGACCGGGCAGGCGAGCACGATGCCCGCGGTCGCCCCGACCTTGAGGCGGAGCATGAACTGGTCGAACGGGCCGGTGCCGAGCAGCGTGCACGCCCTCGGGTCGGCGGTGATCACCGCACGGGCGGAGGGCGGCAGCTCGCAGTAGGGCGCTTTGAGCAGCTCGCCCAGACTCGGGAGGCCGAACAGGGCCGTCTCGAACCAGATGTACCCGAACACCGTGGTCACGACGATCGCGACGATCGCGATACCGAGCCGGTTGCGCAGCTCGTAGAGGTGGCCGATCAGGGCCATCTCTCCCTGCGGATTGGACCGTCGGCGTGACCGCGGTGCCCGGAGAGCCATCTCAGGCGGCGGGACGTTCGGTGACCGGTGCCGCGGCCGGCGCCGGCGCGGCCTCGACCTGAGCAGGGGCGGCAGGCTCGGCCTGCTCAGGCTGCTCGGTCTTCTCCTCGTCGTCGCGCAGGCCCTTCATCTCGCCCTTGAACACGCGGGCGGACTGGCCGACGGAGCGGGCCATCTGCGGCAGCTTCTTCGCACCGAACAGCAGGACGAGCACGCCGATCACGATCAGCCAGTGCGTGGGGCTCATGGCGCCCATGGGTCGTCTCCTTCCGGGGTGGGGGACGGACGACGAAGCGGGTGGGTGACCGGTGCCGGCCACCCACCCGTCGTCGACGTCAGCCGCTGGCGGCCGATGCGTTGATCTCGCCGTTCACGCCCGCCGGGAAGAACCCGCCGGAGGTGACCGACTTCGGGCTGAGGTATGCGATGTTGAGGACCTGGCCCGCCGAGCGCGAGAACGCGATCGAGTTCGCGTCGGTCGGCACGATGTTGGCGTCGCCGTTGTCGTCGACGATGCCCTGGTCCAGGTCGTCCGGCCCGTCCAGCGAGTCGCGCGCGTCGGAGATCTTGCCGACGGTCTCGGCGACGCTGCCGTCCTTGTCGCTGGCCAGCAGCACGGTCCGGACGAGGCCTGCGTGGTAGGCCTCGACGGCCAGGATGCCGGCCGCGGCCTCCAGGAACGTCTTGTTCGACACCAGCGGCGACGCGCCCTTGTAGGCCGTGACCCCGACGTCCTCGAAGATGAACGCGCCCAGCAGGAAGCTGGTCTCGTCGGCGAACGGGTCGAACGTCTCGCCCTGCTTGATCACGCCGGCGGCGGTGGCGGCGGCGGTGAACGCGGCCTCCAGGTCGATCGCCGGGCGGGCGACCTTCGCGTCGCCGAGCGCCTTGCGCAGGAAGTCGACGTGGGCGTTCTCGTCGGCCGCGATCTCTTTGGCGTATTGGGCACCGAGCTTGGTCGAGAACTCGACCTTCCGGCCGCCGGTGACCTCGCCGGGGGTGCCGGATCCGTCGATCTGGCTGTCCTTGAGGCCCTCACCGGTGAGCGCGCGCAGGTAGAACTCCGCCTCCAGGTACTCCAGGTTGAGTGCGAAGTTCAGGACGGCGGCGTCCGACGGCCCGCCACCACCCTCTGCGGCGCCGTCACCGGCGTAGGCGATGCCGCTGCCGAGCACGCCCAGGCCGGCGACACCGACACCGGTCAGGCCTGCGGCGCGCAGGAACCGACGGCGGTCCATCGGGTTCTCTGCGCTGCGGTCGATCGAGTTCCTGATGAACTGCTTGTTGAAACCTTCGAACACGAGTGTCTCCTCGTGCGGGGCTCGCGGGTGCCGACCGGGGTCTGGGGTCAGGCGTGTACGGGGAGCGAGCCGGGGGAGCAGGGACAGCGCTTGATGTCCCTCGACAGGTCTAACGACACGCGCCGAGTGGGGGTACGCCCCCGGATGTGAAACAACCCGGTCAGGTGGCCGGGTGAACCGATCAGACCAGGTGTGCGAACACCACGGTGTTGTCGCGGTAGTTACCCGTCGCGGCGTCGAAGCTGCCGCTGCAGGTGATCACCCGCAGCTCGGCACGGTCCGTGATGCCGTACACGCTGCGTGATGGGAACTCGTCCTTCGGAAATCTGCTGACGGAGTCGACGAGAAATGTCGCGACGGTGCCGTCGGAGCGGTTCACGTCGATTCGGTCGCCGGATTTCACGCGGCCCAGATCGAAGAACACCGACGGGCCGTTCTCCTTGGAGTCGATGTGCCCGAGAATCACGGCGGGCCCGATCGTCCCGGGTTCGGCCGAGTCGCGGTACCAGGCGGCCTCGTCGTAGAGCGGGCCCGGCGCCGGGACCTGGAGCGTGCCGTCCGGGTTCAGCCCGACCTGGTTGAGCACCGAGCGGACGCCGATCGACGGGATGGCGACCGACGTCGGCGTCGCGGCGGGGAGGATCTTTCCCGCCGGGACCGGGAGATCGGCGGGACCGTTCACGACGACCGGTGGCGCCGGCACCGTCGAGGTAACCGGCTCCGGCGCGGACCTCTGCCCGAGAACGGCCGTGACCAGCAGGACCAGCCCGGCGACGGCGAGCAGTGCCGCGACCACCGTCGCGACCCTGCGGTGCCGGGGCGGAGTGGACGTGCCGTTCATCGGGCCGTCCTTCCCACGAGATGGAGACGGTCCCGCCCGCCGGGAATCCGGCGGGCGGGAACCAGGGAATCAGCTCTGGCCGGCCCGGCGACGGCGCGCGACGACCACGACGGTGCCCGCACCCAGGAGCAGGAGGGCGCCTGCGACGATCAGGCCGGTGTCCTCGGTGCCCGACGTGCTGCCGCCACCGGTGTCCACACCGCCGCTCGGCATCGGCATGTCACCGCTCTTCGTGTTGACGACGATCGTGGCGATCCCGATCGTCGTACCGCCCTTGAGCGCGTCGGTCTTGAACACGCCGTTCAGGGCCTGGGCCGCCTCGCTGGACAGCGTGACGGTCGTGCCGGTCAGCGTAGCCGTGCCGGCCGCCGAGTCGACCATGATCGGCTTGAGCGTCGAGCCGTTCAGGTCGAACAGCTTCAGCGACTCGGCGGCGACCTTGCCGTTCGCCTCGACCTTGCCGGACAGGAACGCCGGGTCTCCCGGATCGATCACGAAGTCCGAGATCGTGACCTTGGTGTCACCCTTGGTCAGGTTGAGCCCGCTGCCGTCGTGCTCGATCTTGCCCTGGACGTAGGGGTTGACCTCGCCCGGCTTGTAGACCGTGACGTTGCCGCCGGTGATCGGGAACGACGCGGAGCCGTTCTCGACCTTCGCGCTGCCCTCCGGCGAGGGCTCGACGCCGAGCTGTCCCAGCGCCCCGACGAAGCCGGAGTCCAGCTTCACCGACGTCGACTGGCCGGTCAGGTTCGTGATCATCGCGACCGGCGGCGGGTTCTGGGCGGCGGATGCGACGCCCGTGCCGAGACCGGTCACCGCCGCAGCCACGAGCCCAATAGTAGTGACGCCAACAACGCGTCGAACGGAACGCAGCATTATGGAAGTCCTCCTCGACCTCGACCGAGCACATTCGGAACCTCTGACGGACCAGTATTCGGAAGCGTCGTCCGAATCGGTTCGATCGGATTTCCGGCCCGGTCCGGAAGCGAGGTGATCAGCCGACAGGGCAGGCGCTTCAGTTGCCCTGTGTAATCGTCCGGTCCGGATGTCCGGACGCAGCGGCGACCACCCGCTGCGTGTCGGGCCGACGCTCGTCGGAGACCCGAGGCAATCGACCACGAACCGGACGACCCGTTCGGCCGAACGCATGGACGATGACGCAACCGGACGATCTGCGCGTCGCGCTCGCGGCGTTGGACCTCGTCGCGCGCCGGTCGCGAGATCCGGAGCCCGCGTTGGTCTCGCTGGTCCGGATCGCGGGGAGCCTCCTCGGCGTGACGGCAGGCGCGGAGATCCGCTCCGGAGCCGTCAGCGCACGCTCCGTCCACGTCGGACACGACGACGAGACGTTGGGGCGCGTCGTCGGCGCGGGCTTCACGTCCGGGCCGGCTCGCGAGTGCGCGACGAGTGGCCGCGCCGTCTCCTGCGAGCGGCTCGAGAGCGCGCGACCACGATGGCTGGGGTTCGTCGTCAAGGCCCTCGACGCCGGTGTCACCGGGGCGTGGGCCCTTCCGATCCGCCACGACGACGGGACCGGAGCGCTGCTGCTGCTCGGCCACGCGGGCAGGCTCCCCGATCTGGCCGTCGCCCAGGTGCTCGCCGATGCGACCACGATCGCCATCCGGGCCGGTGACGAAGCCGACCGCGCGGCCCAGGAGGTCCGGCACCTGCAGACGGCGCTGCAGAGCCGGGTGGTGATCGACCAGGCCACGGGGATCGTGGCCGGGCACACGCGACTCCCCGTCGACGAGGCGTTCGGACTCCTACGCGGTCACGCACGTCGTGGCAGCAGAGGCCTGGCCGACCTCTCCCGCGAGATCGTGGACGGGAGCATCGACCCGGCGTCGATCGTCGGCCCGGCCTCGTCCGGACACCGTCGCACGCGGCGACCGTCGAACGGGTCGAGCCGCTAGGGCCGCGGGAGGCCGGACCCTCCGCCGTCTCGATCAGAGGTCGTCGTTCGCTCGTGCGCGGTAGCCAGGATCCCGACCCGACGCCCGGCACACGCAGGCCGCCGCGCGGCAGTGAACGTCGCCAGGCGCACGGACCGTCCGTGTGGCGGCTCGGAGTCGCACCGGTCGCCCGGTCCGTCGGGTGCGGGCGGTGTACCGGGCCGACGGCCCGATCCTCGTCACGCCGCGGACGTCGGGGGTTCGACGACGTCGAGCGGGCGGGGGTCCGGACGCGGGGTCCAGCGACCGTCGGTCAGCGCGTAGGTCCACGTCGGACCGCGGCGGGCCAGATCGGACAGTGCGCCGACCAGCCGCTCGACGTCGTCGGCGGTGGTGCGCAGGCCGAGGCTCGTCCGGACGGCGCCGGAGCCGCCGGTCAGGCGGTCGACGAGCGGGTGGGCGCAGAACTTCCCGTCGCGGACGCCGATCCCGTGCTCGGCGGACAGCGCCGCCGCGACCAGCCCGGCAGGCAGGTCGGGAAGCGTGAACGACACGGTGGCCGTCCGGTCCGGGGCGTCGGCGAAGGCGGACAGCGTCGTCAGTCCCGGCACGGTCGCGAGGCCGTCGTGCAGCAGGCCGGCGAGCTCCGCCTCGTGGGCGGGAATCGTGTCGTCGAGCACCGGGTCGAGCGCCCGGCAGGCCGCGGCCAGCGCGACGGCGCCGAGCAGGTTCGGCGTGCCGCCCTCGTGGCGTTGCGGGGCCGGCAGCCACGCCGTCTCGCACCTGTCCCCGTCGAGGGCGACGGACCGGACCGCGCCACCGCCGGCCAGGTGCGGCGGCGCGGCGTCCAGCCAGTCCCGGCGCCCGACGAGCACGCCCGCGCCGTAGGGCGCGTACAGCTTGTGCGCGGACAGTGCGAGGTAGTCGGCGCCCCAGCCGGCCAGGTCGACGCGGCGGTGCGGGGCGAGCTGTGCGGCGTCCACGCACACCCGGGCGCCGGCCGCGTGTGCCAGCGCGACGACGTCGGCGACCGGGAGGATCTCGCCGGTCACGTTGGACGCCCCGGTGATCGCGACGAGCGCGGCGGGCCGGGCGGCCAGCTCGCCGCGCAGCGCGTCCAGGGTCTCTGCGACCGTCCGCCGGGCACGGACGACGCGGTGCGCACGCCACGGCAGCAGAGTCGCGTGGTGCTCCAGGTCCAGTGTCACAACGGGTCCGGGCACCGCGGACGCGAGCAGGCCGAGCGCGTCGGTCGTGTGGCGGGTCAGCACGAGCGCGTCGTCCGGCCGGGCTCCGACGAACCGGGCGACGTCCGTGCGGGCCCGCTCCAGCAGCGCCGTGCAGACGCGTGACGTGTGGCCCGCCCCGCGGTGCACGCTGCCGTAGTACGGCAGGACGTCCGCGACGTGGTCGGCGACGGACCGCAGCGGCGGCGTGCTCGCTGCCGCGTCCAGGTCGACGTAGCGGACGCGGCGGCCGTCGACGAGCGGGACGGTCAGGTCGTCGCCGACGACCGTGGGCAGGGCGCGGGTGATGGCGGGCAGGGTGGACAGCACGATCCGGCCTCCGGATCTCGAGGACCCGGGACAGGGTGTCCGGATCCGCGCTTGCCGGTCGCGGGATCGCGCCGGCCGGGTCATCACCCGGGGCACCCCACCGCGGAGGAGGGTTGCCGGTCAGCTAGCCGGGGCTTCGCGCTGACGCTCGTGACCTATCGCCGAGGACGCTAGCAGGCCGTGAACCCGGCCGCGCGCCCACCGTCCTCCGGGCCCCACAGTGTCGTCGTGACCTCGCGCTGCACGAGCGGGATCACCTCCTCGGCGAAGCGGTCCAGCACCTCCTGCTGCTGCGGGTACGGCAGGGAGGGGTTGATCGAGATCGACTGGACGTCGTGCCGGTAGGACTTGTGGTAGTCGAGGATCTTGGCCGCGACCCGCTCCGGTGTCCCGACGAGCGCGGGGCCGTGCGCGACGGCGTCCTCGATCGTCGTGAACGACATGGTCTTGCCCTTGCGCGCGTCCCCGGCGTGCGCGGCCGCGAGCTTCGCCGCGATCGCCTCGTAGAGCGGCCGGTACTGGCGGATCGCCTCGTCGTCGGTGTCGGCGAGGAACAGGCCGCCGGACCCGGAGCCGACGTAGCCGACGGACGGGTCGTGGCCGTGCTCGGCGAGCTTCTCGCGGTACCGGTCGATCAGCACCTGGTAGGCCTCGCGGGGCTGCAGCGCGTTCGCCGAGAACAGCGGGTCCCCCCACTTCGCGGCCAGGTCGACGGCGTCGGTCGAGGTGGCCGAGCCGTGCCAGATCCGGAACGGGCCGTCGAACGGGCGCGGGAACGTGGTGATGCCGTGCAGGTCGGCGTGGTGCGTGCCGTCCCAGTGCACGTCGGTCTCGCGGAGCAGGCGGCGCAGCAGCTCGTAGTTCTCGGTGAGGTACTCGTACTGCCTGCCGAGCTCCAGGCCGAACATGCCGAAGTGCTTGTCCTCGTTGCCCTTCCCGATCACGATCTCCAGCCGCCCGCCGGACAGCTGGTCCACTGTGGAATAATCTTCGGCCACGCGGACCGGGTCCAGCAGCGAGATCACCGTGACGCCGGTGGACAGCAGGATCCGTTCGGTGGCCTGGGCGAGCGCGCCGAGCAGCACGGTCGGGGCGCTGGACACGAACTCCCCGGCGTGTCGCTCGCCGACGGCGTAGGAGTCGAACCCGAGGCGTTCGGCCCGGACGGCCGTCTCGACGACGCGCTCGAGTCGCTCGTGCACCGGGATGATCTCCCCGGTCACCGGGTGCGGCGCGTGCGGGACGATGTCGAGGACCTGGAACCTCATGGGGCTGCCTCCGGGCAGAGGGGGATGCGACGGGGACCGTCGCGGGTGTGCAGGCGCGGCGGAGGTCAGCGACAGCCCTGTGCGGTGACCCGGTGCAGATCGACGTGACGGCGGCGCGTCAGGTCGTGGCGGCGGGACATGCGTCGCAGCGTCGACCCGCCCGGGGCGGGTGTCAACGGGTGTGGTGCGGGCCACGCGCTTGCGTGCCGGGACGTGCCGGGCACAGGATCGAGGGGTGAGGGGTGGAGTCCGGCTGGTGGGTCGTCGCTATCTCGACCTGTGCCGGACCCGCTCCGCGGGCTGTCGGTGAGCGTCGCGCCTGCGGACCGTCACCCGTCGCCCCTTCTCGGAGTTCTCGCATGTCCGTCCCGCTGTCGGTTCTCGACCTGTCCCCGATCCCGGCCGGCTCGTCGGTCGGGGAGGCGTTCGCCAACACCGTCGACCTCGCCCGGGCGGCCGAGCGGTTCGGCTACCGACGCTTCTGGCTGGCCGAGCACCACCTCAACCCTGGTGTCGCGGGCGCGGTGCCGACGCTGCTCATGCAGGCCGTCGCGGCCGCGACCGGGAGGATCCGGGTCGGGTCCGGCGCCGTGCAGACCGGGCACCGGACGGCATTGTCGGTGGTCGAGGAGTTCGGCACGCTGGACGCGTTGTTCCCGGGCCGGATCGACCTCGGGTTGGGCCGTTCCGGCGGGCCGAAGGGGCCGAGGCGCGACAACGGGCACACCGAGCGGCGCGTCGTCGACGGTGTCGTGATCCCGGCGCCGGTGTCGCTGGCCGGGATCCTGCGCTCGCCGCGGTTCCGGGCGCAGCTGGAGCTGATCCGCCAGCCGGGCGCGCAGGCGTCGGACTACGCGCAGGTCGTGGACACGGTGCTCGGCCTGATCGCGGGCACGCACCGGTCCGGCGAGGACGTCGAGGTGCACGCGACGCCGGGTGAGGGCGCCGACGTCCAGACGTGGGTGCTGGGTTCCAGCGGTGGCGAGAGCGCTGAGGTCGCGGGTGCCCGCGGGCTGCCGTTCGCGGCGAACTACCACGTCAGCCCGGCGACCGTGCTCGACGCGGTGGAGGGCTATCGGGCCGCGTTCCGCCCGTCGGCGGGGCTGGAGCGGCCGTGGGTGATGGTGTCCGCGGACGTCGTCGTCGGCCGCGACGACGCGCACGCCCGCGAGCTCGCCGCCGGCTACGCGCCGTGGGTGCACAGCATCCGCACCGGCGCGGGCGCGATCCCGTTCCCGGACGCCACGGGTGCCGGCGCCTACGAGTGGGACCCCGACCTCGTGGCCGACCGCCTGGACACGCAGTTCGTCGGCGACGCCGGGACGGTCGTCGACCGGCTGGCCGCGCTGCGCGATCTGACCCGGGCCGACGAGCTGCTGGTCACGACGATCACCCACGACCACGCCGACCGGGTCGGTTCCTACCGCCTGCTCGCCGACGCCTGGGCGGCGCGGTGACCCGGGCGCCCGAGGACGCCGAGCGTGGCGCTCCGGATCGCACCCCGCAGTGCGTGCCCCGTCGTCGCAGAACCTGCGGGCGCTGCGCGGTCCGGTGAGTCCCTGCGACGTCGCGCCAGGATGTGCACCGTGTCCCAGTCGCCGGGACCGCGCGCTCCGTCCTGTCCGGACGAGTCACCGACGGGCTGCGCGCGCCGGCCGTCGAACCTCCAGCTGGGTCGTTCGACATGCACTGCCGCGCAAGTGATCCCACAATGTGGACGCGCCTGCCGGGCAGTGAGAGCGACGCCGGTCACGCTCGCGTCCGACCATTGACACCCGACGGGTCCGGCTACCTAGAGTCGAACCCGCACCATCCAGAGCGGCCGAGAGACCCGACTCGTCGACGCCGCAGCAACCCCCCGGACACTCCGGGTGAGGGTGCTCCGATCGGGGGCGATGGAGGTCGTCATGGGGGAGCTCGGAGACCGGGCCGCGGCGCCGCTGCGCGTGCACCACGCCCGCTACCGGCGTCACGTGGACCTGCTGCGGGTGACGAGCGCGGCCTGTACGGGCTGACCGCTCCGCTCCTCCCGAACCCCCGCTCCGCGGTCCCGGACCGCGGGAAGCCGCGGTCGCGCACCGCAGGAAGCCGCGTCCCACCATGTCCACATCGGACTCGAACGTCCACCTCGCCGTCGCGCTCGACGGCGCGGGCTGGCACCCCGCCGCCTGGCGCGAGCCGGGCGCTCGGCCCGCCGACCTGTTCACCGCCCGCTACTGGGTCGATCTCGTGCGCACCGCGGAGCGCGGCCTGCTCGACCTCGTCACGTTCGAGGACGCGTTCGGCCTGCAGTCCGGCGACCACCTCGCGGCCCCCGACCGCAGCACACACCGCGTGCAGGGCAGGCTCGACGCCGAGCTGGTCGCCGCGTTCGTCGCGCCGCTGACCACCCGGATCGGCCTGGTCCCGACCGTCACCACGACACACACCGAGCCGTTCCACGTCGCGTCCGCGCTGGCCACGCTCGACCACGACTCGCGCGGCCGGGCCGGCTGGCGGGTGCAGACGTCGGTCCGCCCGGACGAGGCCGCGCACTTCGGCCGTCGCACGATCGCCGGGGTGTCGCGCGACGAGCTGGACTCCCCGCAGGCCCGTGCGCTGGTCGACGAGCTGTTCGGTGAGGCAGCCGACGCGGTCGAGGTCGTCCGGCGGCTCTGGGACTCCTGGGAGGACGACGCCGAGATCCGGGACGCCGCCACGAACCGGTTCCTGGACCGGGACAGGATCCACCACGTCGACTTCGAGGGGCCACGGTTCTCGGTGCGCGGTCCGTCGATCGTGCCGCGCCCGCCGCAGGGCCAGCCGCTCGTCGTGTCGCTGGGGCACGGCTGGGAGCCGTTCCGGCTGGCCGCGCGGTCCGCGGACGCCGTGTTCGTCACGCCGCGGGACTCCGGCGACGCGGTCACGCTCGTCGAGCAGGTGCGCGCCGCCGAGCGCGACGTCGGCCGTGACGGCGAACCGCTGCGGATCCTCGCCGACCTGGTCGTCGTGCTCGCCGACACCGAGCGGGCCGCGCGCGAACGACGGGAGCGACTCGACGCCGTCGAAGCCCTGAGCAGTGACGCCGCGGTGATCGCCACGAGCGCGGACGGCCTCGCCGACCTCCTGCTCGACTGGCGGGCGGCCGGGCTCGCCGGCTACCGCCTGCGACCCGCCGTACTGCCCACCGACCTCGACGCGATCGTCGACGGCCTCGTGCCGGAACTGCAGCGCCGCGGCGCGTTCCGCACCGCCTACTCCGAGGACACGCTGCGCGCCCGTTTCGGGCTGCCGCGTCCCGCCAGCCGCTACGCAGGGAGTGTTGCGTGACCCGCAAGCAGATCGTCCTGGGCGCCTACTTCCCGGGCGTCAACCACGACACGGTGTGGAGCGACCCCGCCTCCGGCAGCCACATCGACTTCTCGTCGTTCGAGCACTGGGCGCGCAGCGCCGAGCGCGGCAAGCTCGACCTGCTGTTCCTCGCCGAGGGCCTGCGGCTGCGCACCCGAGGTGAGGAGATCTTCGACCAGGACGTGGTCGGCCGTCCGGACACGTTCACCGTGCTCGCGTCGCTCGCCGCGCTGACCGACCACATCGGACTCGCCGGCACGATCAACTCGACGTACAACGAGCCGTACGAGCTGGCCCGCAAGTTCGCCACGCTGGACGTGCTGTCCGGCGGCCGGGCCGCGTGGAACGTCGTGACCAGCTCGGACGCCGACACCGGCGAGAACTTCCGCCGCGGCGGCTACCTCGGCCACCACCAGCGCTACGAGCGGGCGGGCGAGACGCTCGCCGCCGTCCGGGCGCTGTGGGACTCCTGGGGCTCCGACGCCGTCGTCGCCGACCCGGAGTCCGGTGCGTTCCTGCGCGACGGGCACGTCGGCGACTTCGCCGTGTCCGGCAACCAGTTCGACATCGCCGGCCGGTTCACCGTGCCGCGCAGCCCGCAGGGCCACCCGGTGATCCTGCAGGCCGGCGAGTCGCCTGCCGGACGGGACTTCGCCGCCGCCCACTCCGACGCGATCTTCAGCCGCTACCAGAAGTTCGACGAGGCCCGCGCGTTCTACGACGACGTGAAGGCGCGCGTCGCGAAGGCCGGCCGCAACCCGGACGAGGTGCGGATCCTGCCGTCGGCCGCCGTGGTGCTCGGGGACACCGAGGCGGAGGCCCGCGAGCGGCATGCGGAGATCCACGACCGCCAGGTCGACCCGTTCACGGCGATCGTGCTCGCCGAGATGGTCTGGAACCGGGACCTGTCCGGCGTCGACCCGGACGGGCCGGTACCGGACCTCGACCCGGTCACCGACGGTCCGAAGTGGATCCGCGGCCGGGCCCCGCTGACCCAGGACGCGCACGCCACGGCGAAGACCTGGCGCGAGATCGGCGAGGCGGAGAACCTCTCGCTGCGAGGAGTCGTGAAGAAGGTGTTCGACCGCGCCGTGTTCGTCGGTACGCCGCAGACGGTGGCCGACGAGATCGACCGGTACGTCCAGGCCGACGCCTGCGACGGGTTCATCGTCGGCTCGCACGTCAGCCCGTCCGGGCTCGACGAGTTCGTCGACCGGGTGGTGCCGATCCTCCAGGAGCGGGGCGTGTTCCGCGGCGAGTACGCCGGCGGGACGCTGCGCGAGAACCTCGGTCTCGCGTCCCCGTCGCGGTTCGGCGAGCGTTCCGCGGCGGTGGCGTCGTGAGTCGCACCGCCCGTGTCGCCGCGGCGCTCGCCGCGGCCGCTCTCGTCCTGACCGCCTGCGGTGGCGGGGGAGGCTCCGACCCGGCCGCCGACGCGGGACCGCCCCGGCCCGGGGGCACGCTCCTGTTCGCCGTGTCCTCCGACCAGGGCTGCGCCGACCCGCAGCAGGTGGGCAGCAACGACTCGATCTACTCCCTGCGCCAGATCGTCGACTCGCTGACCGACCAGGATCCGCAGAGCGGCGCGATCACGCCGTGGCTGGCGACGAAGTGGTCGTCGAACGCCGACGCCACGGCCTGGACGTTCACGCTGCGCCCCGGCGCCACGTTCTCCGACGGCACGCCCGTCGACGCGAACGCGGTGAAGGCGAACTTCGACCGGGTCCCGACGATCGGGGCCCGCGGCACGCTGCCCAAGGGCTACCTCGCCGGCTACCAGGGCACGACGGTGACGAGCCCGACGGAGTTCACCGTCCGGTTCGCCCAGCCGAACGTGCAGTTCCTGCAGGGCACGTCGACGCACAGCCTCGGCCTGCTGGCGCCGTCGAGCGTGGCGAAGACCGACGACGAGCGCTGCCAGGGTGTCGTCGGGTCCGGGCCGTTCGTGCTCGAGTCCTACACGAAGGACCAGTCGACGGTCCTGACGAAGCGCGCCGGTTACAACTGGGGCTCGTCGCTGTTCACGCACCCCGGCGAGGCCTATCTGGACCGGGCCGAGTTCCGCGTCGTGCCCGAGTCCGGCGTGCGCACCGGCAGCCTGCAGTCCGGCGAGATCGACGCCGTCGCCAGCGTCGGCCCGCAGGACGAGGCGCCGCTGTCCGGGGCCGGGATCGGGCTGCCGTCGCGGGCCAACCCCGGTCTCCCGTTCGGGATCTCGTTCAACCTGTCCACCGCGCTCGGCAAGGACGCGGCGGTCCGCGAGGCCGTCTCCCTCGGGATCAACCGGCCCGAGGTCGTGTCGGCCGTCTACACGTCGCAGACGAAGCCCGCGACCGGCCCGCTCGCGTCGACCACACCGTCCTATGCGGACCAGTCCGCGCAGTACGGCTTCGACGCCGCCCGTGCCGGCGCCGTGCTGGACGCCGCCGGGTGGAAGGCCGGTCCGGACGGGATCCGGGCCAAGGGCGGGACGAAGCTGACCATCCCGGTGACGTTCGCCCAGAACATCTCCACCACGAAGCCGGCGCTGGAGCTGCTCCAGCAGCAGCTGCGCGGCGTCGGGATCGACGTGCAGCTGCAGGAGAAGCAGATCTCCGACGTCGCGCAGATCCAGCAGAGCGGCCAGTTCACGGCGTTGTGGGGCAACCTGACCCGCGCCGACCCGGACATCCTGCGGGCCACCTACTGGAGCGGCGGGGCGAACTACTACCGGTTCCCGCCGGGGCCGCTGGACGCCCTGCTGACCGGGCAGGCCGCGGCCACCGACCCGGCGAAGCGCACACAGATCGCGGGGCAGGCCCAGCAGCTGATCGCCGCGCAGCACCTGACGGTGCCGGTCGTCGAGCTCACCACGACGCTCGGTGTCGCGCCGTCGACGCACGACCTGGCGTTCGACGCGTCGTCGCGGATCCAGCTGCACGACACGTGGAAATCCGAGTGAGGGAGGTGGCGTCGTGACCGTGCCCTACCTGCTGCGGCGGCTCGGGTTCGCCGTCGCCGTGATGTGGGCGGCGTACACGGTCTCGTTCGTCGTGCTCTACCTGCTGCCGGGGGACCCGGTGGCGACGATGGCCGGCGGCTCCGACCAGCCGGTCACCCCGGCCGAGCTGGACGCGCTGCGCGCCCAGTACGGGCTGGACCAGCCGGTGATCGTCCAGTACGGACACAAGCTGTGGGCGGCCCTGCAGGGTGACCTGGGCACGTCGTTCGCGACCGGGCAGCCCGTGCGGTCGGCGATCGGGGAGGCGCTCCCGTCGACGGTGCAGGTCGCGCTGTGCGGGCTCGCGTTCGCGATCCTGTTCGGGACAGCGGTCGCGCTCGTCGCGACCTACACCCGGGTGCGCTGGCTGTCCCAGGCGCTGATGGCGCTGCCGTCGCTGGCGGTGTCGCTGCCGGTGTTCTGGGTCGGCCTGATGCTGGTGCAGCTGTTCTCGTTCCGGCTCGGGTGGCTGCCGTCGGTCGGCGCGCGCGGGCCGGAGTCGCTCGTCCTGCCCGCGATCACGCTCGGCCTGCCGATGGGCGCGCTGGTCGCGCAGGTGCTGGCCAAGAGCATGGTCCAGGCGCTCGACGAGCCGTACGTGACGACGGCGCGGGCCAAGGGCGTCGGACCGGCGGCCGTGCACCTGCGGCACGCACTGGGCAACGCCGCGATCCCGGCGCTGACCGTGCTCGGCTACGTCGCGGGCAACCTGCTGGCCGGCACCGTCGTGGTGGAGACCGTGTTCACCCGTCCCGGCCTGGGTCGGCTGACCGTGTCCTCGGTCGGCGTGCAGGACATCCCGGTCGTGCAGGGCGTGGTGCTGTTCGCCGCGCTCGTGTTCGTGCTGGTCAACCTGCTCGTCGACCTCGTCTATCCGCTGCTCGACCCCCGGGTCGCGGTGTCCACCGGAGGTGGGTCGTGACGGAGCTGCTCGACCGGACGGCCGCACGCTCGGCCGATCCACCGCGGACCGACCGGCGCAGGCTGACCCTGGTGCGCTTCCTGCGCAGCAGGCCCGGCCTGGTCGTGTCCGGGCTGATCGTGGTGTTCGTGCTGGTGTCGGCGTTCACGCCGTCGCTGTTCGCGCCGGGCGACCCGGCGTTCGCCGTCCCGTCGCAGAAGCTCCGGCCCCCGGGTCCGGGACACTGGCTCGGCACCGACTACCTCGGGCGCGACGTGTGGACGCGCGTCGTGCACGGGGCGTCGTTGTCGTTGCAGGCCACCGTGATCGCGGTCGCGGTCGCGCTGGTGGTCGGCGGGCTGCTCGGGCTCGCGGCCGGCTTTGCGGGCGGCTGGGTCGACGAGGGCCTGATGCGCGTCGTGGACGTGCTGCTCGCGATCCCGCCGATCCTGCTGTCGCTGGCCCTGATCACGGCGCTGGGGTTCGGGACGATCAACGTGGCGATCGCCGTCGGCATCGCCAGCGTCGCGAACTTCGCCCGCGTGATGCGCGCGGAGACGATGCGGATCCGGCGGACCGTCTACGTCGAGGCGGCGCGGGCCGTCGGGACCCGGTGGTGGGTGACGCTCGGACGGCACGTGCTGCCGAACGCGGCCGGGCCGGTGCTCGTGCTCGCCGTGCTGGAGTTCGGGCTCGCGATCCTCGCCGTGTCGTCGCTGTCGTTCCTCGGCTACGGCGCGCCCCCGCCCGCTCCCGAGTGGGGGTCGCTGGTGGCAGAGGGCCGCAACTACCTGGCAGGAGCGTGGTGGCTCTGCGCGATGCCGGGCCTGATGATCGCGGCCGCGGTGCTCGCCGTGAACCGGATCTCGCGGGCGCTCGACGGCGAGTGGGGGCGTGCCCGGTGACCGGTCTGCTGCAGGTCCGCGGCCTGGAGGTCGACTACCGGGTCGCGGGCGGCACCGTCGACGCCGTCCGCGGCGTCGACCTGGACGTCGCCGCGGGCGAGGTGGTCGCCGTCGTCGGAGAGTCCGGGTCCGGGAAGTCCACGCTCGCCCAGGCCGTGATCGGGCTGCTGCCCACGAACGGCGCCGTGCGCGCCGGGTCGGTCACGCTGGACGGCGAGGAGCTGACCGGACGGAGCGAGAAGCAGCTGCGACGGGTGCGTGGCGCCCGGATCGGGCTGGTGCCGCAGGACCCGGGCGTCGCGCTGAACCCGGTGCAGCGCGTCGGCGTGCAGGTCGCCGAGGCGCTGCGCACCCACGGCCTGGCCGACCGGCGTTCCGCGCCCGCCCGCGCCGTCGAGTTGCTGGAACGGGCCGGGCTGCCGGAGGCGGATGTGCGGGCCGGGCAGTACCCGCACGAGCTCTCCGGCGGCATGCGGCAACGCGTGCTGATCGCCGTCGCGATCGCGGCGGATCCCGGCCTGCTGATCGCCGACGAACCGACCAGCGCGCTGGACGCGACGATCGCGGCTGCGATCCTGGACCACCTCGACGTGCTGCGCGCCGAGACCGGCAGCGCGCTGCTGCTGATCACCCACGACCTGGCGGTGGCCGCCGATCGCGCGGACCGGATCGTCGTGATGTCGGACGGCCGGATCGTCGAGCAGGGACCGGTCGCGGAGATCCTGGCGCACCCGGCCCAGGTGTACACGCGGCGCCTGCTCGCCGCGGCGCCCGGCCTCGCCGTGACCGACCCGCCGCCCCCGGTGCCGCTGTCACCGACGGCCGAGGCGCCGATCGCCGAGGTCCGCGGCCTGGTGAAGGACTTCCCCCTGCCGCGCGCCCGTGGCAGCTGGCGGCGCGGGACGCTGCGCGCCGTCGACGACGTGTCGTTCACGATCGCTCGCGGCGAGACGCTCGCGCTGGTGGGGGAGTCCGGGTCCGGGAAGTCGACGACGGCGCGGCTGCTGTTGCGTCTGGCCGATCCGACGTCCGGGCAGGTGCTCCTCGACGGGGAGGACGTCACGACCCTGCGCGGCGAGCGGTGGCGGCAGCTGCGGCGCAGGGCCCAGCTCGTCTACCAGAACCCGTACGCGTCGCTCGACCCGCGCTTCACCGTGCGGGAGGTGATCGTCGAGCCGTTGCGCGCGTTCGCCGTCGGTGACGCGTCCGAGCGGGCGGCGCGCGCCGCGGAGCTGGTGGAGCGGGTCGCGCTACCGTCGTCCACACTGGACCGACAGCCCGTCGAACTGTCCGGTGGGCAGCGCCAGCGGGTGGCGATCGCGCGGGCGCTGGCGCTGTCGCCGGATCTCGTGGTGTGCGACGAGCCCGTGTCCGCACTGGACGTCTCCGTCCAGGCGCAGGTGCTGGAGCTGTTGGCCGAGCTGCAGCGCGACCAGGGGCTGTCCTACCTGTTCATCTCGCACGACCTCGCCGTCGTCCGGCGCGTCGCGCACCGCGTCGGCGTGATGCGCGACGGGCGGCTGCGCGAGCTGCGCCCGACCGCCGAACTGTTCGACGACCCGCACGACGAGTACACGCGAGAGCTGCTCGCGGCCATCGCCGGCCGCAGGCGGACGGCGACGGTCGACGTACCGCGTCGATCACGGGTGGGGAGTCACTGATCGGAGACGTGGCCGTGGTGGGTGGACGGGTCGAGCCCGGACTAGTCCGGAAGGCCTGACCGCCTGCGGAGCCAGGTGGCCGGCTGCCCGCACTCGTGGGCGATCCGCCGCCAGCTCAGTCCGACGGATCGGCGGGCGTGCAGGTAGTCCGCGAGACAGGCGTATCCGAAGTCGGTGGCGACGGCCGCCGCCCGTTCCTCGGTGCGCCTGCGCACCGCGGCATGCACGGTGACCGGCACTCCGTGTCGGGTCATGGCCGCGTCGACGGACGGTCGGCTCACGCCCAGCTCGGTCGCGATCGATGCGACGGTCCGGTGCTCGGTCAGATGCCGGCGGCGCAGGTAGTCGCCGACGTCGTCGAAGCCCGCCGCGCCGACCCGCTCGCGCAGCGCCGCGTCGTGGCGGACCGGACGCGGACCGGACACCAGAGGCCTGATCTCCTCGGCCGACTCCGGATCGATCGTGGCGAGGTGGCGGCACAGCCAGTCCTTGTGCAGCCCGGCCTCGCGACTGAGCTCGGCGAGGCTCGCGCCGGCACCCACACGTTCCCGCACGAGATCCCCGATGCTGTCGTGACCCGCGCTGCGGGCGACGCGATCCGCGGTGTCGCGGAGGCGGGCGACGGAGGCGCGGGTCGTCGCCTCCGCACGGGCCCGGACCGAGATGCTCTCCAGGGCGCGGACCGTCTTGCGTCGGCGTTGCTCGGGCTGGCGGCGTCCGCGCGCCGACGTCGCCGCCGCGCGGGTCAGCTCACCACTGGTCGCCCAGCGCAGACCCGTCTCGCATCCCGCACGCACCCGCGGGTCACGGGCGCGGCGCCGGGTCAGCGCCGTCGAGCGTCGCCGCTGCGTGGTCAGGCTCTCCAGCGACTGACCACGCTCGAGGCCGAACGCATCCCGGTAGCCCGCGCGGTCCCAGCCGTGGACACGGAGATGGACGCCGACCGACCGGAACCAGTCGCCGCACAGATGGCAGCGGGCCGCCTCCTCGTCGATCTCCATCTCGCCGATCGGTACGAAGTGGACGGTCCCGTCGGACAGCTCACCCACCGGACCGTCGTGGATCGCTGGTGCCGGCATCGTTCCCCCTGACTAGTCACAGTGAGACTAGTCGACCCGCGTTCACGGCACAGACCCGCCCGGGCCGCCCGTGCCGTGAACGCGGTCGGGTTCACCAGACCCGGTAGGGCAGGAACTTCCCGTTGAGGGTGATCACCACGCGGTCGCCCTTCGGGTCCTCGACCCGGTGCAGGTCGAGCTCGAAGTCGATCGCCGAGACGATGCCGTCGCCGAACTCCTCGCGGACCAGCTCCGAGATCGTCGACCCGTAGACCTGCACGACCTCGGTGAGCCGGTAGACCAGCGGGTCGGTGGTGTCGGAGGCCTCCGCGCCGCGGTCGGGTGGCCAGGTGAGGGCCTCGACCGTGGCCGGGTCGAGCTCGAGCAGGTCGCCTGCCGCCCGGGCCTGGTCGGCGGTGAGCGTCTGCTGGCCGAGCAGCGCCGACGTCGACCACTCGACCGACCGGTCGACCGCCTCGGCGATCTTGTCCCAGCGCAGGCCGAGACGCTTCTTCGCGGCGAGGACGCTGCGTGCGGCCTGCGCGCGGGTGGGGGTGTCGGACATGGTCGCCCCCTCAGGACTTCGCGCTGTAGGAGTGCGCCCCGGTGCCTGCGAGCTTGCCGCCCTCGACGATGAGGTACTCGTCGCGGATCGCGGTGCCGTCGAGGAAGTGTTCGAGGATCTCGCGGGTGCCGGCGGCGTAGCGGGCTTGTGCGGACAGGCTGGAGCCGGAGATGTGTGGGGTCATGCCGTGGTGGGGCATGGTGCGCCACGGGTGGTCGGCCGGGGCGGGTTGCGGGTACCAGACGTCGCCGGCGTAGCCGGCGAGTTGCCCGCTCTGCAGGGCCCGCACGATCGCGTCCCGGTCGACGATCAGGCCGCGGGCGGTGTTCACCAGGTAGGCGCCGCGGCGCATGGTGGCGAGCAGGTCGTCGTCGAACAGGTTGCGTGTCTCGTGGTGCAGCGGCGCGTTGATCGTCACGACGTCGCAGTGCGGGACCATGGCCTGGGCGCTGTCGTGGTAGGTCAGGTTCAGTTCCTGCTCGATCTCGGGGGGCAGGCGGTGTCGGTCGGTGTAGTGCAGCCGCATGTCGAACGGGGCCAGGCGGCGTAGCACGGCCAGCCCGATCCGGCCCGCGGCGACGGTGCCGACGTCCATGCCCTCGACGTCGTAGGAACGGGACACGCAGTCGGCGATGTTCCAGCCGCCGTCGAGGACCCACTGGTGCGACGGCAGGTAGTTGCGTACCAGCGACAGGATCATCATCACGACGTGCTCGGCGACGCTGATGCTGTTGCAGAACGTCACCTCGGCGACGGTCACGCCGTGCTCGATGGCCGCGTCCAGATCGACGTGGTCGGAACCGATCCCGGCGGTGAGCGCGAGCTTGAGCTTGGGTGCCTTCGCGATCCGCTCGGCCGACAGGTACGCCGGCCAGAACGGCTGAGAGATCACCACGTCGGCGTCCGCGAGGTGCCGGTCGAACTCGGAGTCGTCGCCGTCCTTGTCCGCGGTGACGACGAGCTCGTGCCCGGCGCCTTCCAGGAAGTTCCGGAGACCGAGCTCGCCGGATACGCTCCCCAGCAGCGCACCCGGAGTGAAGTCGATCTCCGACGGTGTCGGCAACGTCTGGCCGTCCGGGTACTGCGCCAGGTCGGGCAGACCGTCGCGCACCAGCGGCGGCGGGTAGCCGGACACGGGGTCGGGGTAGAGCACGCACAGGACCTTCACGGATTCCTCCGTCATCGGCGGTGATACGGACCACCCGACCGTCCCGTGAATCTCCACCTGCGCCAACAGTCCGGCGATCGCTTCCGTCAATGCGGTTATTCATCTCATGAATCGCGCTCCCCGACCTGACATCCGACCCCGTCGTCACAGATCGTGGCGGCGCCCGGCGCCCGTTCGCTGCGCGGCGACATTATCTGGAACATTCGGCGGTCGAACAGGAATGGCTCCACCGGCAAAATGGACGGCGTGAGTGCGATATTCGAGAGCCTCGCCCTGGTCGTACTGTTTGTGCTGATTGGCGGGTTCTTTTCCGGATCCGAGCTGGCCGTGCTCACGTTGCGCGACAGTCAGGCCGATCGGCTGCCGGGTAGGCGGGGGCAGCAGGTGCGAGGGTTGCGGGTGGACTCGAGCCGGTTCCTGGCGTCGGTTCAGGTCGGGGTCACCTTCGCGGGGTTCTTCGCCTCGGCTTATGGCGGTGCGACGTTGTCGGAGCCGCTGGCCGGACTTTTCACTCACTGGGGTCTGCCGGATCGGTTCGCTGGTTCGGTGGCGTTCGTCGGCGTGACGGCGTTCATCTCGTATCTGTCGCTCGTACTCGGTGAGCTCGTTCCCAAGCGGCTGGCGCTGCAGCGTGCCGAGGGCATCGCGCTGTTCGTCGCGCCGGTGCTCGGGCTGGTTGCCCGGATCAGCAGGCCGATCGTCGCTCTGTTGTCGTTCTCGACCAACGTCGTCGTGCGGGTTCTCGGGCTCGACCCGACCGAGGAACGCGAGGAGGTGACCGAGGAGGAGCTGCACGACATCGTCCGGACCCATCACGGTCTCGACGTCGAGGAGCGCCGGGTGTTGACGGACGTGTTCGGGGCCGCCGACCGGCAGCTGTCCGGCGTGATGGTGCCTCGGACCGAAGTGGACTTCCTGTCCGCCGACACCCTGCTCGTCGACGCCGCGCGCACGGTGCTGGACAAGCCTCACTCACGTTATCCGGTGGTGGGGGAGACGGTGGACGAGATCGTCGGGATGGTTCATCTGCGCGATCTGCTCACCGCCGCGTTCACCGACGACGCGGGTGACCGGGCGGTCCGTGCCGTCGCACGGCCTGCGCCGTTGCTGCCCGGCAGCAAGCCCGTGCTGGAGGCGCTCGCCGAGATGCGGGCGAGCCGGACCCATCTGGCCGTCGTCGTGGACGAGTACGGCGGTACGAACGGCATCGTGACGATGGAGGACATCATCGAGGAGCTCGTCGGTGAGATCGAGGACGAGTTCGACCCTGCGGCGGCGCGCCCCGATCGTTCGGTGTTCGACGGGCTGCTGCGCCGCGACGAGCTGGTCGCCGAGGCCGACCTCGTCCTGCCCGCCGGTCCGTTCGAGACCCTGGCCGGCTTCGTGGTCGCGCGGCTGGGACGCCTCCCTGAGGTCGGCGACTCCGTGACGGCCGTGGGCCGCGTCTTCACGGTCACCGGTATGGACGGTCGGCGGGCCGCCTGGGTCCGTGTGACGGCACTACCGCCTCCTGCCGAGGAAGCGGGACCCTAGGACGCCCGGGGAATCCCGGGAGGACGCCTCCCGATCCGTCCGGGCGGAGGCGGTGATGTCGCCGTTGTCGAGTAGACGTCCTGGTGCAGGCGTCCGTCGAGTGCAGCGGCGTGGCGGACCCCGGCGGGTCGATGGCCGACGGTCGCGGCGATGTGGACGCGGCGCGATGGCTGTCAGGTGCTGCGGCTCGGTGTGGAGCGGACCTGACTGCATCCGGCCATGGCCGGCGGCGCGGGCCCGCGGTGCTGGTCCGCGCCGCTGCGTGCCGGGTGGGCAGCCGGCGCCCTCCCAGTGCTATACAATGACAGTCGTTTTCATTAGTGACGTCGTCCGGGCGCTCCGGTACCGACGGGACAGCAGACGGAAGGAGGCGGGTCGGCTCGTGAAGCCCGGCATCCACCCGCACTACGACTACGTCGTGATCCAGGACCGCACGACCGGTGTCGCGTTCCTCACGCGGTCGACCGCCACGTCGGACCGGACCATCACCTGGGAGGACGGACGCACCTACCCGCTCGTGTCGGTGGACGTCACGACGGCGTCGCACCCGTACTGGACGGGTGGCCGCCGGGTGCTCGACTCCGCCGGTCAGGTCGAGAAGTTCCGCCGCCGCTACGGGGACGGTCGCTGATGGCCGTCCCCAAGCGTCGGACGTCGCGCAGCAACACCCGCAGCCGGCGCTCCCGGTGGAAGGCGACCCGTCCGGACCTGGTGCCGATCGTCATCGCCGGCCGCGAGTACCGCGTCCCCCGACGCCTCGTCCCGGCCTACCGGCACGGTCTCCTCGCGCCGCCGGACTGAGACCCACATCCCTGAGACGTCCGGGAGGACGCATGGCCAAGAGCACCGATGTGCGACCGATCATCAAGATGCGCTCGACCGCGGGTACCGGCACCACCTACGTGACCCGCAAGAACCGGCGCAACGACCCCGACCGCCTGGTCCTGCGCAAGTACGACCCCAGGATCCGCAGGCACGTCGAGTTCCGAGAGGAGCGCTGAGCACTGTGGCGCCGAACCCCAAGGGGGCGCGCAAGGGCGTCCGCACGCCCCGACGCAAGACCAACCCGCTGACCGCGCGCGGGATCACCGAGGTGGACTGGAAGGACGTCACGTTGCTGAGGACGTTCATCTCCGACCGCGGGAAGATCCGGGCGCGGCGGGTCACCGGGCTGACCGGGCAGCAGCAGCGGCGGGTGGCGGTGGCCATCCGCAACGCCCGCGAGATGGCGCTGCTGCCGTACCCGAACTCCGGGCGGGGGTGACGGGCCGGTGTCCGCTGTCTGCCAGCTGACCGGGCGCTCGCCCGGCTTCGGCAAGAACGTCTCGCACTCGCACCGCCGTACGTCGCGCCGGTTCGACCCGAACATCCAGCGCAAGCGCTACTGGTTCGCCGAGGAGAACCGGTGGGTGCGCCTGCGCCTGTCGACGAAGGGGATGAAGACGGTGGACCGCATCGGGGTCGCCGCAGCGGTGGCGCGCATCTGCGCGGACGGGGGGAAGGTCTGATGGCGACCAAGGCGAAGATCGCGGCCAACGAGCGCCGCAAGGTCGTGGTGGCGCGCTACGCCCAGCGCCGGGCAGAGCTCAAGGCGGTCGTCGCGCGTCCGACGAGCACGGCCGATGAGCGGGCCGCCGCGGCCGCCGAGCTGCGACGCCAGCCCCGCGACGCCAGCCGGACCCGGATCCGCAACCGCGACTCCGTCGACGGCCGTCCGCGCGGTCACCTGCGCAAGTTCGGCCTGTCCCGGGTCCGGCTGCGCGAGCTCGCGCACTCCGGCGCCCTTCCGGGCGTCACGAAGTCGTCGTGGTGAGCCCGTGACCACGCGAGCCGGCTCACGCCCGGGACGGCGCTCGACCTCGGATGCGGTGCCGGTGGCGACGCGGTCTGGCCGGCCTGGCACGGATGGCGCGTCACCGCCGTCGACATCTCCGCGACGGCGGTCGAGCAGCTGGCCCGGTGCGCCCGAGAGCTGGACCTGGCCGAGCGGGCAGACGGCCGTCGTCACCGACACCGTCCCGATGGTCCGCAGGGGAGGTGAGTTATGAAGGTGCGCAAGTCATTGCGGTCCCTGAAGTCGAAGCCAGGGGCCCAGGTCGTCCGCCGCCGCGGGAAGGTCTACGTGATCAACAAGAAGAACCCGCGCTTCAAGGCCCGGCAGGGCTGAGGTTCCTCACGACCGAGGCCGTCTACCCCTCCGTGCGGGGAGCGCGGCGGGGGCCCGGACCATCGACGTCACGAGCCGGCCGGCGTACGGGGGAGCCGCGCCGCTCACTCACACGCCGCCGAGCCCGCCGTCCGTCCGGGTCAGGCCCGGCGGGTGAAGTGCCGGACGAGCCGGCGGTGCCGGTGGTCGAAGAACGCGCCGAGCACCGCGCGCAGGAGCGGTCCTGCACACACCAGCGGGCCGCGCGGTCCGAGCGTGACCCGGTCGGTGACCAGCGTCCCGCCGGCCGCCGCGGGCGTGAGCGTCCGCTCGTGGCCCCAGGTGCGCATGCTGAGCATCGTCGACTGCTCGCGGAAGCGGTGTCCCGGTTCGAGCTCGATGATCGTGAGCAGGTCGTAGTCGAACGGGAGTGCCCCGAACAGCAGCAGCCAGGCCCGCCCGTCCGGCTCGCCGACCCGGACGGTGTCGATCGTGATGTCGCCGGCGCCGCGCGGGACGGTCATCCTGATCCACGGCAGCATCTCGTCGTTGATCCCGGCGGGCGAGACCACCCGCCGCCACACGTCGTCGGGGTCGGCCGGGACGACCGTCGCCCGCTCGAACCACCATTCGCGACCGGTGCTCACCCTGCGACGGTGCCCGTCGCGACGAGGCACGGCGCGTGCAACACGTCGATGCCCTCCGCGCCGACCGTGTCCCGGAACGACTGCCGGATCCGTTCGACGGTGTCGGCCTCGACGTCCCCCAGCACGGAGCGCACGGGACCGCTGTGCAGGAAGTCCCATCCGCGGTCGGCGTCGATGGGGATGTCCAGTTCCCGGCGCCGGACGCGGACGTCGCTCAGGCCGCGGGCGGCCAGCCATTCGGCCACGTCCCGCTCGGCCCCCAGCCGTTCGGAGTTCTCCGTGAACTGCGGTTTCGGTGCCTCGAGGACGTCCGGGCGGTGCTCGGAGACGGCGGCGAAGAACGGCCGGAACACGGCGTCCAGGCTGCCGGTCGGCCAGCACGTCATGGCGAACCGGCCACCGCGGCCGAGCAGCCCGATCAGATGGTCGGTGTCGGCGTCCATGTCCGGGAGGAAGAACACCCCGAACCCGCACAGCACGACCTCGTAGCCGCCGGTCCAGCTCGTGACATCGGTGTGGACGAACTCCAGGTTGGTCAGTCCGGCCTCGGTGGCCCGCTCGCGGGCGGTGGCGAGCAGGCCGTCGGACAGGTCGATCCCGTCCACCCGCCCGAACGGGCCGACGGCCCGGGCCGCGGGAAGTGCGGAGGAACCCGCGCCGCAGCAGGCGTCGAGCACCCGCTCGCCCGGCGCCGGCGCGGCGGCGTCGACCATCGCCGCGCCGTGCGGGTCCCAGAGGACCGGCGTCCAGCCCGCGAACCGGGCACTGCCGTCGTCGAAGAACCGCGACACGCCGGTGCTCACGAGTCCTCCTCGCCTGCGCTCGTCGACCGCGTTCGCGGCGCTGCCGTGTCCGTCGGTCCGCTCGCACGCTCGCTCACGAGCCGAGCGCCGTCCCGGGCGCGTCGATCGGGCTCCGCGTGCAGGACACGCAGGATCGTACGGACGAGTGGGAACCAGCACGCCACATCATGGGGAGCACCCTCCATGTCGGACCGCAAGCACTCTAACGACAATGACAATCACTGTAGTACTATCCGTCCGGCTGACACCACACCGACGGGCGGGAGGACCGCTCGAGGGCGTGGCCGGTGAGTTCCAGGGGAGGGTGGTCGACCACGGTGCGCGAAGGTACGGGAGGGATCTGAACGTGTGGGGAGCACTGGCCGGCAAGGCCGTGGGGCTGGTCGCGAGTGGCCTCGCAGGCGCGGTGGCCTACGACGGCGTGAAGCGGGTCGCCCGTTCCGGCGCCGCCCGGACGGCGGCGGTGACGGTGACGTCGTGGGGTCTGCTGGGTGCGCGCGCGGCGGAGACCGGTGCCGAGCGGGCGCGGCTCGCGACGGCCGACATCGTCAGCGAGGCCCGCGAGCGGATCGGCGAGCAGGCCCCGGCGCCGGGCATGGCGTCCGACGGCGGGCACGACCACGAGCACTGAGTCGAACGCCGAGCCCGGCCTCCGCGTCCTGTCCGACGCCGCCGGGCGCGTGCGCCTCGCCGCGCCGTCGCTGCGCGGGCGACCGGGGTCGGCGGTGGCCGTGGAGGACGAGGTCGACCACGTCCCTGGCGTGCGGCAGGTGCACGCCTACCCGCGTACCGGCAGCGTCGTGGTCTGGTACCGGCCGGACTGCGACCGCGTCGAGCTCGTCGCGGCGATCGGCAGGGGGCTGGGCGCTGACCCGGATGCGACGGCGGGCCGGTCGCCGCGCTCGGCGGACACGCACAACGGGGAGCTGGTCCGGCTTGTCGTCGGCGGCATCGCGCTGGCCGCGCTGGGTGTCCGCCGCTACGGATTCGCCCGGCCGCCGGTCCTCGGTCCGGCCGGTCGCACCGTCGCCACCGGTGTCACGATCTTCACCGGATACCCGTTCCTGCGCGGCGCGCTGCGCTCGTTGACCGGCGGCAAGGGGGCGGGCACCGACGCGCTGGTGTCCGCCGCGACCGTCGCGAGCCTCGTACTGCGCGAGAACGTGGTCGCGCTGACCGTGCTGTGGCTGCTCAACATCGGCGAGTACCTGCAGGACCTGACGCTGCGACGGTCCCGGCGCGCGATCAGCGAGCTTCTCACCGGAGCGCGGACCCGCACCTGGACCCGGTTGGCCGACGGGACCGAGGTCGAGGTCGACATCACCGACGTCGGCGTCGGCGACGAGGTCATCGTCCACGAACACGTCGTGCTGCCGGTGGACGGCGAGGTCGTCGACGGCGACGGCGTGCTCGACCAGGCCGCGATCACCGGCGAGCAGCTGCCGGTCACGGTCGGCCCCGGCGCGCCGCTGCACGCCGGATCGGTAGTGCTGCGCGGGCGGATCGTCGTGCGTGCGACGGCGGTCGGTCCGGACACCGCGATCGGCCGGATCATCGAGCGGGTCGAGTCGGCGCAGGACGACCGGGCTCCGATCCAGACCGTCGGCGAGGCGTTCTCCCGGCGCTTCGTGCCCGCGTCGTTCGCGCTCTCCGCGCTCACGCTGCTCGCCACCCGCGACGTGCGCCGCGCGATGACGATGCTGCTCGTCGCCTGCCCGTGCGCGGTCGGGCTTTCCACCCCGACCGCGATCAGCGCCGCGATCGGCAACGGCGCGCGGCGCGGCATCCTGATCAAGGGCGGCGCGCACCTCGAGGCGGCGGGTCGCGTCGATGCCGTCGTGTTCGACAAGACCGGCACGCTGACGCTCGGCCGACCGGTCGTCACGAACGTCATCTCCTTCGACGACGCGTGGTCGCCCGAGCAGGTCCTCGCCTACGCGGCCAGCTCGGAGATCCACTCCCGGCACCCGCTGGCCCAGGCCGTGATCCGCTCCACCGAGGAGCGGCGGATCGAGATCCCGCCGCACGAACAGTGCGAGGTCCTGCTCGGGCAGGGCATGCGGGTGCAGTCCGACGGGCGGGTGCTGCTGATCGGGTCCCGTGAGCTGCTGCGCAGGCAGAAGGTGCCGGTCAGCCGCAAGGCCTCGGACTGGGTCCGCAGGCTCCAGAAGGCCTCCGAGACGCCGCTGTTGCTGGCCGTCGACGGCGCGCTCGTCGGGCTCGTCTCGCTGCGCGACACCGTGCGCCCCGAGGCCCGCGAGGTGCTCGACGCGCTGCGCGCCGACGGCGTGCGCCGGATCGTGATGCTCACCGGCGACCACCCGGCGACGGCCGCGGCGGTGGCCGCGGAGCTCGGCATCGACGAGTACCGCGCCCAGGTCATGCCCGAGGACAAGCAGGACCTCGTGCGCGCGTTGCGGGCCGAGGGGCACACCGTCGCGATGGTCGGTGACGGCACCAACGACGCCCCGGCGCTGGCCCTGGCCGACATCGGCATCGCGATGGGCGTCGCGGGTACCGACGTCGCCGTCGAGACCGCGGACGTCGCGCTCGCCGCGGACGACCTGCGCGCTCTGCTCGACCTGCGCGATCTCGGACGCCGCTCGATCACGCTGATCCGGCAGAACTACGGCATGTCGATCGCGGTGAACGCGGCCGGGCTCGTCGTGTCCGCCGGCGGTGCGCTGTCCCCCGTGGTCGCGGCGATCCTGCACAACGCGTCCAGCGTCGCCGTCGTCGCGAACAGCTCACGCCTGATCCGCTACCGCATCGCCGACCGGCCGGGTGCCGACCCGGACGCGGCCTGATCAGTACTCGTAGACGTCGGCCGGTGCCGGGATCTCCTCCACCGACGTGGCGGTCAGCGCCGGCACCGACCGGGCCGGGGCGGGCACGGCGGGGGACGGCACGAGCGTGCCGCGCACGCGCAGCCAAGTGTCCGCAGCGAACGCGTCGAGCGGCAGGTCGCCGCGGAGCCGGACCCGGTTCACCCGGGCGTCCGCCGCGCAGCAGATGATCGTCAGCCGGGCCAGCTCCACCGTGCCGTCGTCGCGGCGGACGACGAACCCGGTCAGCGGGTAGCGCTCGTAGCGATGCTCGGCCAGCGGAATGGCCTCGGTGTACCAGGTTCTCCACTGTCCGGCCGTGTCTCCTGCGACGAGAAGGATCGCGGACCGCCACGGGTCGAAGGCGAACAGGATCCGCACGCTGCCTGGGCGCAATTCCTTGAGGTTCGGGAGCGAGGACCCCTGGATCGTATCGACGAGCGGACGTCCGAGCCCCGGTCCGTGGTCGGCGAGGGTGTCGATGGCCTGGACAACTCGAGCGTAAGCAGTGCTGTCGAGGCCGTCGAGCCAGTCAAGTACCTATCCGGACCCGGCCCGGTTCGACATCGCCCGCAAGCCGTCGGACCACCTGGCGTTCGGCCGCGGCGAGCACGTGTGCGTCGGGATGCACCTGGCGCGGCTGGAGATGACCGCGCTGCTGGAGCGGCTGGCCGACCGGGTGCGCCGGTTCGAGATCCTCGAGTCCCGGCCGATGATCGAGAACGGGCTGCGCGGGCTGGAACGGCTCGAGGTCGCCGTGACCTGACCTGATCCGGCCCGACCGCCTACCGAGCCGCAACGGCCTCCAGGCCCGCGATGACGAGGTCCAGGTCGAACCACCGGTCGCGGTCGCTGCGGGGCTCGAGGCCGGAGGCGTCGAGCATCCGCCGGATGTTGACCAGGTCGTCGGCGGGCAGCTCGCCGACGATCCGGCGGACGTCGGCGGTGATCGGTTCCTCGCCGTAGGTCCTGGCGAGCAGGATGTCCCGCGCTCCGGCGAACGCGACGGTGGAGATCATCGACACCGCCCGGCCGGTGACAGCCTCGTCGAAGCCCGCGTCGAACAGCCGCCCGGCGAGCGCGTCGACCGGGCGCAGCACCCCGGCGCCCGGGATGCGTTCGATCACCATCGCCAGGCTGGGTGTCCGCAGGAGGGTGTCGCGGGCGGCGACGGCGTAGGCGCGCACGGCGTCCTGCCAGTCACCGGCGGAGAGATCGAGGTCCGCGAGCTCGTCGGCGAGGTTCGCCGCGGCGACGAGTGCGGTCAGTTCGTCGAGTCCAGACACGTGATACGTGATCGCCTTTCGGTCGACTCCGAGCCGGGTGGCCACGGCCTGCAGCGTCAACGTCGAGGGGTCGATCTCCCGCGCGGCTGCGACGATCATGTCGCGGCCGATGCGCGGAGGCCGCCCCCGGCCGCGGTGCGGGCGGGGCCCGGCGGATGTCGGACTCACTCCGCAGTTGTACCCGGCCCGCCGCACCTGCGCTGCTCGCCGATCCGGCGGGAGGTGACGTGGTGCGGACCGCGACGGCCCCGGGCGGCGCGGCGGCGCGCGTCCCCGGGGCCGTCCGCGATCAGCTCAGAGGAGCCCGTCGACGAGGGGGCCCGTCGCGTCCCAGACGCCGCCCAGGAGGCCTCCGACCCCCTGGGAGACACCGGTGAGCAGGCCCGTGCGGTCCTGGCCCCCGTCGTCGTCGGAGATCGCGCCGAACGAGGACGACGAGCCGTGGCCCGCCGACTTGTACGTGGCGACGTGGCCGGCCCCGTCGGCGTCGGGGTAGGCCGTCCCGGCCATCGCCACGCCCGCGGTGCCGACGGTCGCGGCCCCGGCGACGACGGCTCCGACGGCGATCCGTGCCCGTGTGTTCATGGTCGTTCTCCTCATCCTCGGGTGGTGCGGACGCGGGCCGGACGGGGTGCTCCCCGCACCGCCGTCGCGGCCCGGGCCGGGATATTGCCCGCCCGGGAAAAATAGGCAAAACGTTGTGCCGCAACGGCCATGCGGGTGAACCGTTCGCCGTTCGACGCCACGTCGAACGGTGCCGGAGATGCGCCGGACAGCGACCCGGAAGGTCAGTCGCACGCCGTCCGGGTGAGAGCCGCGGCCGGATCCACCGCGCACGGGTGGACGCCCGCTGCTCCGAACGAACCACATCGTCCACAGTGGTTGCCCGGCATTCGAGCGATCGATCACGGTCGAACGCCGAGAAGATCGCGGCGGGCCGTTCGGCCCGGCGGTACGGCGGGCGCGACGGACGGCGGGCCATCGGAACGGCCCTCCCGTGACATCGCTCCCGCGCCGCGGCCGTTACGCCGCGGTCGCGCGGGGTCCGGTGGGCGCGCGCCGGTCCGGCGACCGCGTGTGCCGGGGCGCGTCGCGTTCCGCCGTGCCGTGCGCATCCGCGCGCCGCCCCGGGCCCGGGGACGGGATGGCGGGCATGAGCGGACCCCTACCGGACTGCACGTGGTGGAGTGCCCGAGCTTCGTGGCCGGGCGACCGGTGGGATGACGCTGGTGCAGCTGGGCACCTCGTGATCCGGATCGACCCGCTCGGCGGCGGGTCGGACCGGCGGCGCTGGCCCGTCGTCGGGGACAGCGAGGGTCCGGAGGACGCCGAGTCGTACTGCTGGACGTCGCTGAACAGGACCTGGGCCGAGGCCGGAGAGCTCGACCACGCGGGCGTCAGCGCGGGTCGAGCCGCATCGTCGCTCGCCGGGCGTCGTCGCCGATCATCGTCGCGATCGGGCCTGGTGATGCGGCGTACTTGGTCCGGTAGTGCTCGTCGAGCCGAGCGGCCAGGTCCGGGTCGTCGACGTCGACGAACGCGATGTCGACTGCCGTTCCGCCGGCCTCGATGCGGCCCTCGTGGGCGCTACGGGTTCCGCGGAACCAGGCCGACTCCCGGCCGTAGGCCGAGCGGACGAACAGGTTGTCGCCGTCGCGTACGACCCACACGGTCCGGAACGTACGCAGCTCGCCGTCCCGGCGGCGGGTTGCGATCGTGACCTCCTGCTGGTCGAGCGCGGCGAGTTGGTCATGAGTCCAGTGGGGCATGGGTTCGCCCTTCCGCGTCAGTGCTCGAGTGGCTCACGCATAATATATTATCATGTCTCCGTAGTTGTCGGCCGCCACGCGCTGCTCGGCTCAGGCCGAGGGAGTGTCGACGCGGCGCGACGTGTCCGACGGTAGGAGGCCGAATCGCGCTCGGTACTGCTGCGCGAACTTGCCGGGATGGAAGAAGCCCCATTTCGCGGCGACGGCGGTGATCGGCCGGGCGCCGGCATTCAGCTCGATCCGGACCTGATCGAGCCGAACCCCTCGGACGTACTCGCGAGGCGTCATGCCGACCAGCTCCTGGAACCCGATCTGGAGCGCCCGTGCGCCGATGCCCGCCCTGGCGGCGAGATCGGCGGTGGTCAGCTCTGCATCGGGGTGGGCGTCGACGTACTCGACGACCTCGCGGATGCGCGACGTACGGGTGTGTGTCGGGCGGCCGTGCAGCTCGGGGGTGAGCTGGCTCGGGATCGTGACCAGGAGCTGCGTCATCAGCGCGGACTCCATCTCGTGCCGTGCGGCCGGCATCGTGGCGAGCCCGCCGGGCCGGTTCAGCTCCGTGGAGAGAAACCGCGTCGTCGCTTGGAGGGCCCGCCCCTGGGGCCCGGTCAGGTCGAACTCGAGCGCGAACCGGATGCACTCGCCGGCCGGTCGCCCGGCGAGCTTCGCCGCGTGAGTCTCCAGGAGCTCCTTCGGCAGCTTGATGGCGTGCTGGTCACCTTCCGGGGTCCACCACATGGTCAACGGGCTGTTCGGCAGCATGGCGATACCGCTGCGGCCGGCCATCGACGTCCGCTTCACGCCGTTCTGCTCGACCGTGTTCTCGCCGCTGATCGGCAGATTGACGTGGTAGCAGTACCGCATCGGTGGGCCGGCGATCCGCACGTCGGCGCCGTAGCCGAGCCGGCCGAGAGTCAGTAGTCCGGCCGGGGCGAGTTCGAGACGGAAGTCCAGGTCGCGCCCGTCGGCGACGGTCATCTCGTGCTCGGCGAACGTCTCGGTCACCTGCGCGCGGGCGACATCCAGGTCCGCGGTCCGGAACCGCGTCGGCCCGGTCGCGGGCCGGACCCGTTGCTCGGTGTGCATGCTCCCTCGCAGTGGCTTTCCGCGCGCATCATCGTGATGCTGATGAAGCATCATACGGAATATATTGTTCGTCGCAATCCGTTCGTTCCCGGGACCCGTCGGTTCGCTCACGTGATGGTGACCCGTGCCACGTCGCCCCTAGCGTCCGGCAGATCACCGCCGCCGAGACGAGACGGAGCCGTGTCGCGATGCCAGACGGAGTGTCCACCACGAACCAGCCCTTGTTCCAGGAACGGGAGCAGGTGGACGGCCGGTGCCCGCGCTGCGGCGCCGAGGACCTGCGCCGCTACCCGGTCAACTCCGAGGGCGGCTGGTTCGACGTCGTGAAGTGCCAGAGCTGCCTGGCCTCGGTCGAACGGGAGCGCGGCCCGCGCCTCGGACCGATCCAGCTTCTGTCCGACCAGATGTAGGGAAGGGACCGACGATGATCGCAGTCGACGTGGGCGGCACGTTCACCGACGTGGTCGCCCTGCGTGATGGGCAGATCCACACGGCGAAGGTGTCCACCGACTACACCGATGTGAGCCGCGCCGTCCTGGACGGCGCCGCCGAGCTCGGCGTCGGGAACTCGGCCGTCTTCAACCATGCGAGCACGCACGGGCTGAACGCGGTGATCACCCGGCGGCTCCCGAAGATCGGGTTCCTGGCGACCGAAGGGCACCGGGACATCCTCGACATGGGCCGGGTCTGGCGGCCGGACGACGCCATCCTCGACCCGGGCTGGCGGCGCAGCTTCGGCGACGCGGCCCGACCGCTCGTGCGCCGCTACCTGCGCCGCGGGATCCGCGAGCGGATCACCGCCGACGGCAGAATCCTGTTCGAGCTCGACGAGGACCAGGCGCGGGCCGAGCTGGAGGTGCTGCGCCGGTGCGAGGTCGCCGGCGTGGCGATCTGCCTGATCAACGCCTACATCAACCGCTCGCACGAGGAGCGGCTGCGCGAGCTGGTGCGCGAGGTCCTCGGCGACGTCCCGTGCTCGATCTCCAGCGAGGTCTCCCCGCTGGCCAAGGAGTACACCCGCGCGTCGACCACGGTGATCGACGCGGCGATGAAGCTGATCTACTCGGACTACACCGCCGCACTGGAGAAGGGCCTGGCGGACCTCGGGTTCACCGGCCGGCTCAACTTCGCCGACTGCGCCGCGACGCTCGTGCCGTCGCACCGGGCGATGGAGCAGCCGTTCCGGATCGTGTTCTCCGGGCCGGCCGCGGGCACCGTCGCCAGCGCCCATTTCGGGTCCCTGATCGGCGAGCCGAACCTGCTCTGCGCCGACGTCGGCGGGACGTCGTGCGACATCTCCGTCGTCACCGGCGGCGAAGCCATCGTGAACACGACGTTCGAGCTGGAGCACGACCTGGTCGTGAACGCGCTGGCCAACGACGTCACCTCGATCGGCGCCGGTGGCGGGAGCCTGGTGAGCATCGGGCAGGCCGGTGAGGTGCAGGTCGGGCCGGGCAGCGCGGGCTCGACGCCCGGCCCCGCGTGCTACGGGCGCGGCGGCACCGAGCCGACCACGACCGACACGTGTCTGATGATGGGGATCCTCGACCCGGGCGGGTTCGCCGGGGGCAAGCTCTCGCTCGACCTGGACAGGGCCACGCAGGCGTTCGAGGCGCTGCCGACCGACTTCACGCTCGCCCAGCGTGTCCGCTACGCCTACGAGATGGCGGTGCACAACATCGCCGAGGGCGTGTTCAACGTGGCGATCGCGCACGGCATCGACCCGCGGGACTACAGCCTGGTCGCCTACGGCGCGGCCGGCCCGATGCTGCTCCCGGCGGCGATGGACGCCGTGCACTGCAAGCAGGTCGTCGTCCCGCCGAACCCGGGATTGTTCTCCGCGCTGGGCCTGCTGTCGGCCGACCAGACCTACACCGCGAACCGCAGCGCGTACACGATCCTGTCCGCCGACGTCGCACCGCGGATCGACGCGCTGTTCACCGAGATGGAGAGCCAGATCTCCGAGCGCCTCGACGCGTCCACGGACGTCACGTTCGAGCGCAGCTACGACGGCCACCTGTTCGGCCAGAGCTGGGAGACCCCGTTCGTCCCGGTGCCGGGCGGCACGATCGACGCGGCCGCGATCGACACCATGATCGCGTCGTTCCACGACACCTACGCCGAGCGCTCCGGCAACCGCTTCGAGTTCTTCCCGGTCGAGGGCGTCACGTTCCGGGTGCGCGCCGTGCTGGACACGCCGAAGGTCGAGTACCCCGAGCTGCGGGTCCGAGGAGACGAGACGCTCACCCCGGTCCGTACCGCGACCCTGCGTTTCCTGGGCGATCTCGACGCACCGGACGACAGCCAGGAGGCCCCCGTCTACGACCGCGTCGCGCTGCAATCCGGCGACGAGCTCGACGGGCCGTTGATCGTCGACGAGGGACTCTCGACCACCCACGTCTGTGCCGGGCAGCACCTGACCGTCGGCCGCTACGGCGAACTCGTCATCACCAGGAAGTGAGACCCATGTCCGACACCAGGATCCGAGACCTGGACGACACCCGGTTCCAGGACGCCTACTCGTGTGACCGCTTCAGCGCGTCGGTGATCGTGAACCGGCTCAAGCACACGATGGGCCACATGAGCACTGCGTTCCTGCGCGAGGCGTTCAGCCCGATCATCCGCGACTGGTACGACTTCGCGTGCACCGTGTCCGGCCCGCCCGAGCAGGACTACCGGATGGCGGTGGTCAGCAACAGCCTCACCGTGTTCCTCGGGACGATGGCCGACGCCGTGCGCAACACCGTCGAGGAGTTCGGGCCGGAGAACCTCGTCGAGGGCGACGTGCTGATCTGCAACGACCCGTACCGCGGCGGCAGGCACGTCAACGACGTGCTGTTCGTCCGCCCGGTGTTCGTGGACGGCGCGATCGTCTCGTTCGTGAACATGTGCGCCCACCAGCTCGACATGGGCGGCACCGTGCCCGGCGGGTTCTCCGCGACGAAGATGAACGTGTACGAGAACGGCGTCGTCATCCCGCCGGTCCTGCTGTGGCACAAGGACGAGCCGGTCCGGTCGATGTTCAGTCTCGTGTTCGACAACTCGCGCTTCGGCGGGCTGCTGCTGCCCGACTTCATGTCCACGCTGCACCAGCTGCAGTTCGGGGAGCGGCTCGTGCACGAGATCATCGACCGGTACGGGCTGGACGCGTACCTCGGCTCGCTGGTCTACGCCTGCGACACGTCGGCGGAGCTGATGCGCGAGGCGATCGGCCGGATCCCGGACGGCGACTACTCGGGCACCGCGACGGTCGACGCGGACGGGCTCGACGACACGCTCGACTTCGCCGTCGCGGTGACGGTCCGCAAGCGGGGCGCCGACATCGAGGCCGACATCTCCGGGACGTCGGCGCAGGCCCGCACGTGCATCAACTGCGGGATCGCGGACGCGAAGACCGCGCTCGGCGTCGCGCTCACGA
The DNA here is from genome assembly GCF_004339565.1 of Pseudonocardia endophytica. GTDB lineage: Bacteria > Actinomycetota > Actinomycetes > Mycobacteriales > Pseudonocardiaceae > Pseudonocardia > Pseudonocardia endophytica. Next base: position 1,807,762 of record NZ_SMFZ01000001.1, on the reverse strand, counting down.
TGCTGCTCGACCCGTCGATCCCGTTCACGTCGGGCACCTGGCGGCACGTCGACCTCGTCGCCCCGCCCGGGACGGTGATCTCGTCGATGCCGCCGGAGGGCGCCCCGATGATGTTCTGGGAGACGTCCGGCGCGCTGATCGCCGCGATCTTCCAGGCGCTCAACCCGGTGCTCGGCGACCGCGCCGTCGGCGGCGACTACGGGTCGACGAACACGCACAACGCGAGCGGTCTGCGCGCGGACGGCACGCCGTGGCAGTCGGCCACCCAGTGCGGCGGCGAGCACGGCCCGTGGGGCGCGACCGCGCACGGTGACGGGGACAGCTACACGGTGCTGTTCAACCTGAACAACCTGGACCCGGCGACCGAGACGATCGAGCACGACTCGCCCGTTGTCGTGCTGCGCAAGGAACACGCGACCGACACCGGGGGAGCGGGCACGCACCGCGGCGGCGCGGCGAACCTGAAGGACTCGCTCTGGCTGACCGACGCCGAGCAGTACCTGTCGCCGTTCCGCACCCGCGAGCCGAGCGGGGTCGGGGCAAACGGTGGCGAAGCCGGGCCGAACGGCGCCATGTGGATCTTCCCGCCTGAGGGGGAGCTCACCGGTCTCGTCGGGACCGGCCGCGACGTCTACGCCACGAGCAACCCGGTCGCCGGGATCCTCGACCCGCAGACGAAGGCGCTCGACCCCGCGAACGGCGTCTACCACCACTTCGGGCGCGAGACGCCGTGGCGCACGGCGGCCGGATCGGTCCTGCGGTGCCTGACGAACGGTGGCGGGGGATGGGGGCCGGCGTTCGAGCGCGACCCGGCGAAGGTCCTCGAGGACGTCCGTGACTCCTACGTCAGCGTCGAGGGCGCCGCGCGCGACTACGGCGTCGTGGTCGTCGGGGACCCGCACGCCGATCCCGAGGGCCTGCGCGTCGACGACGACGCGACCCGCGCGCTGCGGGCGTCCTGAGCGGCCGGTCAGCCGGTCGGGACCTGCTCCCGGCCGGCGGGAAGGCCGTCATCGAGTTCTAGGGTCGCCGGCGCGGCGGCCCTGTGCGCCGGGCGGTGTCCGACGGAAGCATGCCGAAGCGCCTGCGGTAGTGCTGGGCGAACCGTCCGAGGTGGTAGAAGCCCCACCGGGTCGCGGCGTCGGTGACCGAGGCGCCGGCCGTCAGATCGGCGTGGACCCGGTCGAGACGGGCCGCGCGCAGGTAGGCGGTCGGCGATACGCCGGCGACGTCGTGGAACCCGGCTTGGAGCGCCCGCAGGCTCATCCCCGCCATCGCCGCGAGGTCGGCCGTCGTGACGTCGCTCCCAGCCCGGTCGTCGACGTAGTCCATGACCTCGCGGATCCGGGAGCGGCGGGTGCGCGCCGGAACGGTCCCGACGCCGGTTGTCAGCTGGCTGGGAACCGTCATCAGGACGCTGGTCATCGCCGCGGACTCGAGCTCACGGCACGCGGCGGGCAGGCGTGCCAGGCCGTCCTCTCGGGAGAACTCGTCGTAGAGGAGCCCTACGGTCGCGAGCAGGGCGCGCCCGTGTGTCGTCGTCAGGTCGAACGTCAGGTCGAACTCGATGTCTCCGACGGCCCGGGCGCCGGCGAGCTTCGAGGCGTGCGCCTCGAGCGTCTCCTTCGGCAGCTTGAGGTGGTACTGCCAGGAGTCGGAGCTCATCAGGACGACAAACGGCTCGCCCGGACGGAAGATGATTGCGGCGTCGCCTCCGGAGAACGTCCGGCGCACGCCGTGCTGTGCGGCGGAGATCGTCCCGGTCATCGGCAGGTTGAGGTGGTAGCACTGCTCCATCGGCGGGCCCTGCACGGTCGCTTCGGCCCCGTAGGCCATCTGTCCGACCGTCAGCCGCTGTGACCGGGCTAGGTCGAGACGGAAGTCGAGACCGTTACCGCCGACCAGACGGACGTCGTGTCTGCTGAACGTCCGGGACGTGCATTCCCGGGCTTCGTCGAGGTCGGCCGTGTGGAAGCGCGAGGTCCCGGCCGGCCCGTGGGCGTCGACGTGCACCACTGCCTCCTGACACCTCGTCGTGCCTTCAGCGACACCGTACCACGCATCATATATTTCATCGGAAACAGGACGACGATCGGCGTCGAGCGGATAGTGACCCACACCTCAGGCCCATACGGTCCCAGCGACGGTGAAGCAGCTCGGACAGGGAGTCTGACGTGACCACAGCAACGGCCTTCGATCCGATGTCCGAGGACTACCAGCAGAATCCTTTCGGGTACTACCGGGCGATGCGGCACGAGGCCCCGGCGTACTTCATCGAGTCGATGGGGGTCTGGGCGCTGTTCCGGTACGAGGACGTCGTGACGACGTTGCGGCGCCCCGAGCTGTACTCCTCGCGGGACTGGATCAACAATGCGCTCGGTGAGTTCGACCCGGTACCCCAGGTCCCGTCCATCATCTCGTCGGACCCGCCCGACCACGCGCGCCTCCGCCGGCTGGCGAGCAAGGCCTTCGTGCCCGGGCTGATCAAGAAGATGGAGCCGGGCATCCGGGGGTTGATCAGCGAGCTCCTGGACGAAGTCCAGGACCGGTCCGAGTTCGACTACGTCTCGGATTTCGCCGCGAACGTGCCGGTGAACGTCACGGCGCAGATCCTCGGCGCCGACAAGACGATCGCCCGCAACGAGTTCAAGCGCTGGACCGCGGACCTGATCCGGTCGGGTGCCCGCAGCGTGCTGCCCCAGGAGGAGCTGGACCGCATCCACCGGAGCGTGAACGAGCTGCGGGGGTACTTCACCGAGCTGATCGCCTACCGCCGTATCCACCCCGGCGACGATCTCGTGAGCGCATTGGTCCAGGCCGAGGAGGACCAGCAGGTGCTGTCCGCCGATGAGGTGCTCAGCCTGACGTTCATCATCCAGTTCGGTGGTGCGGAGACGCCGTCGCACCTGATCAGCTCGGCGCTGTGGGAGTGCTTCGGAGACCCCGCGCTGCTCGACGCCGTCAAGACCGACCCGGACGTCCTCCCCCTCGTGATCGACGAGACGTTCCGGCACGTGTCGCCGGTGCGCTTCCTCGGCCGGACCACAACCCAGGACATCGAGCTGCACGGCAAGGTCATCCCCGCCGACTCGGTCCTGCTGTCCTACATTGCGTCGGCGTGCCGCGACGAGACGGTCTTCGCCGAGCCGGACACGTTCGACATCAACCGGCCGGGGCTGAGCAGGCACCTCGCGCTCGGGATGGGGCCGCACTACTGCATCGGCGCGGTGCTCGGGAAGATGATGTGTGGCCTCGCGCTCGGGATGACACTGCAGCGCATGCCGAATCTGCGGCCCGTCGCTGACGACGTGACGTGGTTGCCGTCGCCGTGGGTCCGCGGCCTGGCCTCCTACCTCGTCGCGCCCTGAACAGCAGTCAGCCGGCCGGGACCTGCTCCCGGCCTGCGGCCAGCTGGGTGACCGCGGCCAGTGCGATCACGACGGCCAGCACCGCGACGCCGAGCGCGATCGCCGGGAGCGAATGCCCGAGGGCCAGACCCACGATGCCGACCAGCACGAGCGCACCGGCCGCGACATATCGCGCGCGGGCGACCGATCCGGTGCGGGAGCGCAGGAACAGGATGTTCCCGGCCAGGTAGAGCAGCGGCCCGCCGATCGAGGTCAGGACGAGCGCGGGTCCGGTCTCGGGGTGGGTGATGTGCAGCTCGATGGCCACGGCGAACAGGATCGCGCCGGCGACCATCAGGCCGTGGGCGTACGGGAACGCCCCGCGCAACGCGGCCGTGCTGCCGTCGCCGTGGCTCGCGTCGGTCTCCGGCCCGGCGAGGGCGAAGTAGGACCACCACAGTGCGAACAGCCCGACGAAGCCGAGCACGGCGATCAAGAACACATACGGCGTCTTCTCCGGCAGCTCGGAGATCGTGAAGCCCATGATCAGGATCGACTCGCCGAGCGCGATGATGAACACCAGCCGGTTGCGCTCGGCGAGGTGCTCGACGTCGGCGGGCCAGCTCTCCATCGGTGTCGAGCCGAGCCCGGGCACGCGGTAGTCGAACCGCGGGCCCGCGACGTCGATCGCCAGGGCGATCGCCCACGCGATCAGGCGCGGCACGGTGGGCAGGAACGCCCCGGCGACGAACAGCGCCGCGGCGACCGCGCTCCACACCAGCAGGTTGCGGTAGTTCCGGGACAGCACATGCCCGCGCATCGTGACCCACATGAAGGCCGGCCGGCCCACCTGCCCGACGGCGTAGCAGGCGGCGAACAGGAGGCCGCCCTCCGCGAACGCCTCGGGCAGTGCCAGTGCCATGCCGAGGGCGGCCAGCATCAGCACGGCGTTGAGCACCCGGACCGCGCCGGCACGCGGGTCGAGGTAGTTCATGGCCCAAGCGGTGTAGTTCCACATCCACCACACGGCACCGAACAGCAGCGCCGTCTCCAGCGCGCCCAGCGGCGTGAGATGCGCGAGCAGCGTGTGCGAGACCTGGACGATCGCGAACACGTAGACCAGGTCGAAGAACAGCTCGATCGGTGCGACCTCGGAGCTGCCGTCGCCGTCCGGTCGCAGCAGGCGCGGTCGGGCGTCCGGTAGGGCCACAGCGGTTCCCTCCCTGATCTCGGCGTCGCCGGAGACTACTGCCGGGACGGGCGATTCGTCCCTCGGGCCTCCTGCGCTCGTCGAGGCCGAGTCTTGCATTAAAGATAATATATGGTACGAAGTAGCTCACCCACGCGACCCAGCCCACGGCACTTCCGCGGCCTGGTCATGACGAGAGGACGAGCCGGATGGTCTCGACGGGCACCGACAGCAAGCTCTTCATCGGGGGCCGCTGGGTGGAGGCGCGATCCACCGAGACCCTCACGGTGACCTCGCCGTTCACTACGCAGCCGATCGCGTCGGTGCCCTCCGCGTCGGTCCCGGACGTCGATGCAGCCGTGGCGGCGGCGCGGCAGGCGTTCGACCACGGCGACTGGCCCCGGACATCGCTGAAGGAGCGCATCGCGGTCCTGAGTCGCGTCAGCGACGCGCTCGGCGCGCGCGCCGACGAGATCGCCTCCCTGGTCACCGACGAGATGGGCTGCCCGATCACGCTGTCCCGCTCGATGCAGGCCGCCGGACCGAAGGTCGTGCTGGACACGTTCCTCGAGCTCGCCCCGGACTATCCCTGGGTCAGTGAGCGGCAAGCGGCCACCGGCCGCTCGGTCGTGCTGCGCGAGCCGGTCGGCGTCGTCGCCGCGGTCGTCCCGTGGAACGCGCCGCTGCTGATCTCGATCATGAAGCTGGCACCTGCACTGCTGGCCGGCTGCACCGTCGTGCTCAAACCTGCGCCACAGACGCCGCTGGACGCCTACCTGCTTGCCGAGCTGCTGTCCGAGGCTGGGCTGCCAGACGGCGTGGTGAACGTCGTTCCCGCCGACCGCGAGGTGAGCGAGCACCTCGTCGCGCACCCGGAGATCGACAAGGTCGCGTTCACCGGATCCACCGCCGCCGGTCGACGGATCGCGTCGCTGTGCGGGCACGACCTCAAGCGCGTCACGCTGGAGCTCGGCGGCAAGTCCGCCGCCGTCCTGCTCGACGACGCGGACTTCGGGCCTGCCGTCGAGCAGCTGCGGACCGGCTCGTTCCGCAACAGCGGCCAGGTCTGCAGCCTCAAGACCCGGATCATCGTGCCCCGCTCGCGCGAGCGGGAGTTCCTGGACGCGTTCTCGGCGATGGTCTCCACGATGCCGGTCGGTGACCCGACCGACCCGGACACACAGATCGGCCCCCTGGTCAGCGACGTACAACGCGGCCGTGTCGAGGGCTATATCCGGTCCGGACGCGACCAGGGAGCGCAGGTCGTGCTCGGTGGCGGACGGCCGTCCGGACTGGGCGACGGCTGGTTCGTCGAGCCCACGGTGTTCGCCGGCGTCGACCCGTCGATGACGATCGCGCAGGAGGAGATCTTCGGACCGGTCGTGTCCGTACTGGCCTACGACGACGTCGACGAAGCCGTGGCGATCGCCAACGACTCCGCCTACGGGCTCAACGGGTCGGTGTTCACCGGCGACCCGCAGCGCGGCTTCGACGTCGCCCGGCGGATCCGTACCGGCACGGTCGAGCTGAACGGCAGCCCGGTCGGGTTCCACGCGCCGATCGGGGGCTTCAAGTCCAGCGGCATCGGCCGGGAGGCCGGGCCCGAGGGGTTCGACGCCTACGTGGAGATCAAGTCCGTCGGGCTCCCGAAGGGCTTCGTCCCGACCGTCCACGTCTGAGATCCGTCCACACCAGACAAAGGAGTCATCACCATGCCCGGAGAGCACCTCAAGGCCCAGGCCCGCGTCGTCGTCTCGGGCGTCGACGAGAACGGCCAGTCGACGATCGTCAGCGACGGCAACACGGCCACCCGCGTCGCTGCCCCCGGCTTCACCGTGATGGACACCTGGCAGGTCGACAGCGTGCCGTCCGCCGTGGACTCCGCGGCCACGCTGGGCGTCGAGCCGGTGCTCGACCCGCCGAAGAACGGCCTGGTCGTGCGGCTCGCGAGCTTCCCGCCGGACAGCGAGTTCGATGCCAAGGCCTACGCCGAGTCCCTGGACGCGTTCCACGGCGGTGACTCCCACGAGGGGGTCGACGACAGCGCGCACGGCGGGCTCTGGCACGAGACCGACACCGTCGACGTGGTCACCGTGATCTCCGGTGAGCTGTACGCCGTGATGGAGACCGGCGAGACGCTGCTCAAGCCCGGCGACACGTTCGTCACCCGCGGCGTCAAGCACATCTGGTCGAACCGCACGACCGAGCCGGTGCTGATCGTCGCGACGATGATGGCGGGCACGCGGTGAGGGGTGTCGTCTTCACCGGCGATCGCACGCTCGAGGTCATGGACTTCGACGAACCGACGCCCGGTCCGGGAGAGGTCGTCATCGGGATCAAGGCGTCCGGCCTGTGCGGCAGCGACCTCAAGCTGTACCGCGACCCGCCCGGCGCAGGCCTGAAGGCGTTGGGGTTCAAGGGTTTCGGCGACGACGAGATCCCGCCGATCGTCGCCGGTCACGAGCCGTGCGGCGTCGTCGAGGCCGTCGGCGACGGCGTGACCGCGTTCTCCATCGGGGACCGCGTCATGCAGTTCCACTACGACGGCTGCGGCGTCTGCGACCTGTGCCGCAGCGGCTGGACGCAGATGTGCCCCACCGGCGCGACGATCTACGGCGCCACCGCCCACGGCGGCCACGCGAACTACATGGTCGCCCCGGCGAACACGCTCGTGCACCTGCCGGAGGGGGTCAGCTTCCCGGCCGGGGCGGCGATCGCCTGCGGCACCGGGACGGCGTTCGGCGCGCTGCGCCGGATCGACGTCACAGCGCTGGACACGGTCGCCGTGTTCGGGCTCGGGCCGATCGGGCAGTCCGCCGTGCAGTTCGCGGCGTCGATGGGCGCCGAGGTGATCGCCGTCGACATCGACGCCGAGCGGCTCGAGGTCGGCAAGGCCCGCGGCGCGCACCACGTGGTGAACTCGGCCGACGGCGACACCGTCGCCGCGATCAAGGAGATCACCGGAGGCAAGGGTGCGACGGCGGCGGTCGAGTGCGCCGGTGCGCCGTCCGCGCGGGTCGAGGCCGTCCGCAGCCTCGCGCCGTGGGGTCGCTGCGCCTACGTCGGGCTCGGTGGGGACGTCACGCTCGACGTCGCGCCGGACCTGGTGCTCAAGCAGATCACGCTGGTCGGCACGTACACGTTCTCCAACGTCGGGCTGGGGGAGTGCGCGCGCTACGTCGCCCGACACGGCATCGCCGTCGACGACCTGTTCACCGATCACTGGACGGTCGAGCAGGCCCGCGAGGCGTACGAGAAGTTCGACAAGCAGGCCGGCGGCAAGGCCGTCATCGAGTTCTGACCGCGGGCGTTCCGGAGCGAACGAGGGTGCCGTTCGGGCAATGTTGTTGCCCGAGGGTGCCGTTCGTTCTGGTGGGGTGTGGAGTGGTGGAGTTCAAGAAGCTGCTGGGCGAGCGCTGGAGCTGCCGGGCGTACCTGCCCGACCCGGTTCCGGACGCCGAGATGCGGGAGATGTTCGCGATCGCCCAGCGGACCGCGTCCTGGTGCAACACCCAGCCGTGGCAGGTGTTCGTCACGGCGGGAGAGGCGACCCGGCGGTTCGGATCGGGGCTCACCGAGCACGCGCGGACCCACGCGCCGGAGCCGGACCTGACGGCGCCGGAGGGCTACTACGGCATCTACTTGGACCGGCGACGCGAGTGCGGGTTCGCCCTCTACGAGTCGCTCGGGATCGCCCGCGACGACAAGGCGGCGCGGGCGGAGCAGAGCCTCAAGAACTTCGACTTCTTCGGCGCCCCGCACGTCGCCGTGATCACCACCGACCGGGACCAGGCGACCTACGGCGCGATCGACTGCGGCGGGTACGTCGCGAACCTGATCAATGCCGCCACCAGCCTGGGGATCGCGACGATCCCGCAGGCCGCGATCGCGATGCACTCGCCCTACGTGCGCGAGCACTTCGCGCTGCCCGACGACCGGCTTGTCGTCTGCGCGGTGTCGTTCGGCTACGCCGACCTCGAGCACCCGGCCAACGGGTTCCGCACGACGCGCGCCGAGGTGGACGACGCGATCACCGTCGTCACGGACTGAGTCGTCACGCGAGGGGTTCCGCCGCGGCCCAGCTCGACAGGAGCCGCAGCGCCTCCTCGGACGGCGACGCCGGCTCGGCCGTGTAGCCGACGAGCACGAGCCCGGGCGCGCTCGTGATCTCCAGCCCCTCGAACCGCAGCGTCAGCTCGCCGACGACCGGGTGACCGAACCGCTTCGTCCCGCGGCGGTGGGCGCGGACGTCGTGGTTCGCCCAGCGGCGGGCGAACTGGTCGCTACGGGTGGACAGCGCGCCGACCAGCGACGCGACCGCCCGCGAGTGCGGCGTCCGGGCCGCCTCCATGCGTAGCAGGGCGACCGCGTCGTCGGCGGTCGTCTCCCATGCGGGGAACGTGTCGGGGGCGCGCTCGTCGAGGAACACGAATCGGGCGATGTTCGCCGACGGCGCCTCGAGGACCGGGGCGTAGATCGCCCGGCCGAGCGCGTTCGCACCGAGGATGTCCAGCCGGCCGTTCTGCACGATCGCAGGCGCCGTCACCATCGCGTCCATCAGCGCCTGGACGTACTCCGGCACCCGACTCGCCTGCGTGCCGCCACGCGCGCGGCCCCGCCGGGAGGAGGCGGCACGGCACAGGTCGAACAGATGGGTCGTCTCCACGTCGTCGAGCTGCAGCACACCGGCCACTGCCTGCAGGACCTCGTCGGAGACGCCGGAGACCTGTCCGCGCTCGATCTGCACGTAGTACTCGGCGCTGACCCCGGCCAGCAGCGCGACCTCCTCGCGGCGCAGCCCCGGCACCCGTCGCCGACCGCCCGGCGGCAGGCCCGCCATCTCCGGGGTGATCTTCGCGCGGCGGGTCGTCAGGAAGTCCTTGACGTCCTTCGCGGTGTCCACACTCGTCGAGGTTAGGACGTCGGCGCGCGTGTGGGAGGGGGGCTGCCGGTACCCCCGACAGGCAGCGCCTGCCACGCGCGCGGCGCCCGCGGGACGGTGGACGGCATGGAATCCACGACCTTCCCGAACGGCCCGGTCACGATGGCCGGGAACCTCTACCTGCCGGACGGCTTCGACCCGGCGGGCAGCTACGCCGCCCTGGTCGTCGTCCACCCGGGCGGCGGCGTGAAGGAGCAGACGGCCGGTCTGTACGCGGGCAAGATGGCCGCGAACGGCTTCGTCGCGCTCGCGTTCGACGCGTCCTACCAGGGCGAGAGCGGCGGCGAGCCGCACTTCCTGGAGGACCCCTCCGCCCGCGTCGAGGACATCCGGGCGGCGGTCGACCACCTGCAGTCGCTGTCCTACGTGGACGCCGAGCGGATCGGGGCGCTGGGCATCTGCGCGGGCGGCGCCTACGCCGTCAACGCCACCATGACCGACCACCGGATCAAGGCCGTGACGACGGTGTCCGCGCTGAACATCGGCGCCGGCTACCGGCAGGGCTGGTACGGGTCCGACCCGGACTCGGCCGCGGTCGCGACGCTCGAGGCGGCAGCCAAGCAGCGCACGGCCGAGGCGCAGGGCGCGGAGCAGGCGACGATCCCGTACGTGCCGGAGCAGTCCGACATCGACGAGAACACGCCGCGCGACATGGTCGAGGCCAGCGAGTACTACCGCACGCCGCGGGCCCAGCACCCCAACGCGCCGAACAAGAAGCTGTTCACCCGCAGCATCTCGAAGATCTTCGCCTTCGACGCGTTCCACCTCGCCGAGGACCTGCTCACCCAGCCGCTACTGTCGGTGGCCGGGAGCGAGGCCGGCTCGTTGTGGCACACGACTCGGCTGCACGGCCAGGTCCGCTGCCCGAAGACGCTCGTGGTCGTGGACGGCGGCACGCACATGGACTTCTACGACGTCCCGGAGTACGTCGACCGCGCCGTCGCCGAGGCCACGCCGTTCTTCACGGAGCACCTGGCCGCCGCCTGAGCCCGGATCGTCGCACCGGCGACCCCTTGGCCGCGATCCGCATTTTATATATTGTGTGAGATCGAGACGAAGGAGCCGCTGATGAGTGTCACCGACGACGCCAGGACGGCGTTGCGCCACACCGACCGACTGTTCATCGGAGGGGAGTGGGTCACGCCGTCGAGCGATGCGATGTTCGACGTCGACGACTCGTCCACCGAGCGGACGTTCCTGCGGGTGGCCGCGGCGAACGCGGCCGACATGGACCGTGCCGTCACGGCCGCCCGGACGGCGTTCGACGACGGCCCGTGGCGGACGCTGTCCCACGCCGAACGCGCCGGGTACCTGCGGGCGATCCACGCCGGGGTCGTCGCGCGCAGCGCCGAGATCACCGACATGTGGCCGCGCGAGTCGGGCGTCGTGCGCGCCGTCGCGCAGGTCGCCGCACCCGGGTTCGTCTCGCAGTTCCAGCAGTACGCCGATCTGGCCGCCGACTACCCGTTCGAGGAGCCCGTGACCCCGACGGCGGGTGGGAACTTCGGCCTGATCGTGCGCGAGCCGGTCGGCGTGGTCGGGGCGATCGTGCCGTGGAACGGGCCGATGGGCTCGATCGCGAAGAAGGTCGCGCCCGCGCTGCTCGCCGGGTGCACGGTCGTGCTGAAGTCCGCTCCGGAGGCGCCGGGCGAGGGCTACCTGCTCGCCGAGGTCGCCGAGCAGGTCGGCCTGCCGCCGGGCGTGCTGAACGTGGTCACGGCCGACCGCGAGGTCTCCGAGCTGCTGGTTCGCGACCCCCGGGTGGACAAGCTCACGATCACCGGTTCGACGGCGGCCGGTCGCCGGGTCGCCTCGATCTGCGGCGAGCGGATCGCCCGCTGCACGCTAGAGCTCGGCGGCAAGTCCGCCGCAGTCGTCCTGGACGACGCCGACATCGCGCACGCGGCGACGACGCTGGCCGGCGCGGAGTGCTTCCTGTCCGGCCAGGTGTGCTCGTCGCTGACCCGGATCGTGGTCAGCCGCCACCGCCACGACGAGCTCGCCGAGGCGCTGTCCGCGGCGTTCGGAGCGATCCGGGTCGGGGACCCTTTCGACGAGGCCACGCAGATGGGGCCGCTGGCAGCCGAACGTCAGCGCGACCGCGTCGAGGGCTACATCGCCACCGGTATCGAGCAGGGCGCACGGCTGACGACCGGCGGCGGACGCCCGGAGCATCTCGACCGCGGCTGGTACGTCGAGCCGACGGTGTTCGCCGACGTCGACAACTCCTCGCGGATCGCCCAGGAGGAGATCTTCGGGCCGGTGCTGTCCGTCGTCCCGGCGCGCGACGACGCCGACGCGGTCCGGATCGCGAACGACACGATGTACGGGCTGAACGCGTCGGTGTTCACCCCGGACGTCGACCGGGCCCGAGCTGTCGCCGCCGAGCTGCGGTCGGGGACCGTGGGGCACAACGCGTTCCGCAGCGACATGGGGATCGCGTTCGGCGGGTTCAAGCAATCCGGCATCGGGCGCGAGGGCGGCCGCGAGGGTCTGCTGCCCTACCTGGAGACGAAGACCGTGATCCTGGACGGGCCGCCGGCGCGGTACCGGGACTGACGCCGGCGATGTCCGAACCGACCGCGTCCCGGATGGCGACCCCGGGCACCCGTACCGACTACTTCGAGATCGACTCGGCGGCGGTCGGCGGCCGGTTCGCGATCAGCGTCGCGCTCCCGCGCGGGTACGGCCGGGACGGCACGGACCCGCCGCTGGTCTACGCCACCGACGGGAACCTGGTCGCCCCGCTGGCCGACGCCCTGCGCGGGGGACTGGTCGACGACCAGGCCGCGACCCGTGTCGAGCCGTACGTCCAGGTGAGCATCGGCTACACCGCCGAGGACGCGGCCCGGCAGCTGATCCTGCGCAACCGCGACCTCGTCCCTCCCGGCGAGGAGGTGCCCGGCTTCATGGCCGACCACGCCCGCGACCGTCTGGGCGCCGGTGCGTCGGAGTCGGCCGTCGAGGACTTCCTCGCGGCGCAGCGCGGTGCCCGCGCCGACGCGTTCCTCGCCTTCGTCGAGGACGAGCTGCACCCGGAGATCTCCCGTCGTTACCGGTTCCGCGGCGACGACGTCGGCCTGTTCGGCTTCTCGTACGGCGGGCTGTTCACCCTCTACGCCCTGACCGCCGGAAGCCGGCTGTTCTCCCGGTTCGGAGCCTGCAGTCCCGGCGTCGTGGTCCCGGACAGCCGCATCTACGGCCTCTACGACACGCTCCGTTCTCGACCGGCGGAGGCAGAGCGCCACCTGCACCTCACGGTCAACGCGTACGAGATGTTCGGGCCGGTCCGTCTCTACCGCCACCTCGCGATCGAGGTTCTGCGGTTGTACGACCTGCTCTGCGAACGCCCGCTACCGGGCCTGCGGGTCACCACGGAGCTGCTCGCCGGGGAGGCGCACGCGACGGGTCTCGCCGACGCGTACCGGAGCTTCCTGCGGACCTGCTATCCGGCCGACCGGGCGGTGGCTGAGGACGGCAACCCGGATCGTTCCCGGTAGCGGCCCCGGTCAGATCCCGGAGGTGAATGCAGCCAGAGCGGACGTGACCAGCTCCGGTGCCTCGAGCATCGTGAAGTGGCCGATACCCGGAACCACCTGCACCGAGACGGCCGGGAGGGTGGCCTCGAGGAGATCCAGGTACGGCGTCCGATCGGAGTCCGACCGCAGGCTGCGGCGCCGGTTGTCCGGGCCGTAGGACGTGCTCTGGATCGCGAGCACGGGGGCGGTCAGGCGAGCGAGGACGCCGTCGAGTTCGTCGCGGTCCCACTCGACGATCGCGGACATGATGCCGGCGACCTTCTGCTCGTCGGACTCCGGCAGCGCGCCGAGGATCTCGGACCGCACGTGCGGGTCGCTCTCCGCGACGAACATGTCCTCGAACAGATCGGTCACGAACCGGTCGGCGCCCTTGTCGCGCAGTGCAGCCAGCACCGCGCCGTCGTCCGACCGGGTGCCGGCGCGGCTCCCGTCGACGACCACGACCCCGCCGACGGCGGCCGGGTCGCGAACGGCCGCGTCCAGCACGATCCGGCTGCCGTAGCTGTGTCCGACGAGGACACACCCGCCGGCGCCGCTCCGGTGCACGACGTCGAGGACGGCCGAGGCCATGGCCCCGACGGCGAACGAGTCCGGCCGCGCGGACCGCCCGTGTCCGGGAAGGTCGAGGGTGACCACCCGACGGCCGCCGGCCGACAGCGGCCCGACCTGGTGCCGCCAGTGCGTGGCGTCGCAGAACCCGCCGTGCACGAGCACGAGGGCGGGACCGGTGCCACCGCTGTCGTCGACGTGCACGCCGGATGGGGTCACCCGGTGCTCCATCAGCCCGACCTGCGGGCGGCCACGTGCTCCTGCAGCTGCGGCGCGACCGTGAACAGGTCGCCCACGATGCCGTAGTCGGCGATCTCGAAGATCGGGGCCTCGTCGTCCTTGTTCACCGCGATGATCGTCTTCGACGTCTGCATCCCGGCCCGGTGCTGGATCGCACCCGAGATCCCCAACGCGATGTAGAGCTGCGGGGAGACGGTCTTGCCGGTCTGCCCGACCTGGAACTGCGGCGGGTAGTAGCCGGAGTCCACCGCCGCCCGCGACGCACCGACGGCGGCGCCGAGCGCGTCGGCCAGCCCCTCCACCACGGAGAAGTCGTCGGCGGAGCCGACACCACGCCCACCGGAGACGACCACGGTCGCCTCGGTCAGCTCCGGACGGTCGCCACCGGTGATCGGCTCCCGGCTGGTGACCGTCGCCTGCGGCGAGTTCGCGGCCGGGACCTCGACGCTCTCCTGCGCCCCGGCGCCGGCGTTCTCCTCGATGTCGATCGAGCCCGGGCGCACGGTGATCACCGGGTGCTCGGTGTTGGACTTGGCCTCGGCGGTGTAGGCGCCACCGAACACCGAGTGCGACACACCATCCGCGCTGACGCCGACGACGTCGCCGAGCAGCCCGGAGTTCGTGCGCACCGCCAGCCGGCCGGCGACCTCCTTGCCGTCCGCGGACGCCGAGATCAGCACCGCCGCCGGCGACGCGGACCCGATCAGCGACTCGAGCACCGTCACCTCGGGGGTGAGGTGGTCGGTGGAGTCGTGCTCGGCGACGTAGATCTTCTCCGCGCCGTGCGCCGACAGGCCGTCGGCCAGCTTGCCGGCGGTGCCGGCGGCACCGACGACGACCGCGGACGGCTCACCCAGCGCCCGGGCGGCGGTGAGCAGCTCGTAGGTGGTCTTCTTGATCTCGCCCTCGACGTGGTCGACGAGGACCAGCACCTCAGCCATGAGTTCTGTCTCCTTCGTGGTCGTGTCGGGGGTGGTTCAGATGAGCTTCTGGCCGACCAGGTACTCGGCGATCTTCGAACCGCCGTCGCCCTCGTCGGTGACCTTCTCGCCCGCCTGCTTCGGCGGCTTCGGCGCCGCGGACGTCACCGTGGTGAGCGCGTTCGCCAGGCCGACCTCGGAGGCGTCGATCCCCGCGCCGGACAGGTCGAGGGTCTCGACCGGCTTCTTCTTCGCGGCCATGATCCCCTTGAAGCTGGGGTAGCGCGGCTCGTTGGCCTTCTCCCCGATCGACACCACCGCCGGAAGCTGGGCGCTCAGGTGCGTGACACCGTCGTCGGTCTCCCGCTTCACCGTGGCGGTCGTCCCGTCGACGGACAGCTCGACGGCGTGGGTGAGCGACGGGACGCCCAGCAGGTCGGCGATCATCGCCGGGACGGCGCCGATCTGACCGTCCGAGGCCTGCTCACCGGCCACGACCAGGTTCCACCCGTCGACGGTGCCGATCACCTTCGTCAGCGCCTTCGCGGTCTGCACCGCGCACGACCCGTGCAACGCCTCGTCGGACAGATGCACCGCGGAGTCCGCGCCCATCGACAGCGCCTTGCGGATCGCGTCCGTGGCCCGGTCCGGTCCCATCGAGACGACCACCACCTCAGAACCACCGGCGCCGTCTGCTTCCTTCAGCTGCAGCGCAGCCTCCACCGCACGCTCGTTGATCTCATCGATCACGGCCTCGGTGCCCTCACGGTCCAAGGTCTGATCCGAGTCGGAGAGCTTGCGTTCGGAGTAGGTGTCGGGCACCTGCTTGATCAGAGCGACGATCTTCATGCGGTCCTTTCCTTCGCTTCCCGAGCCGGGAGCCTGATCAGCATCAGCGCGATCAGGCTGAGTACGGCGGCGACGGCGACGTAGGCCGAGGTCGACAGGCTGGTACCGGTCGCGGCGAACAGCGCGACCATGATGAACGGCGCCAGCCCGCCACCGATGATGTTCGAGAACTGGGTGCCGAGGGAGACACCCGCGTACCGGGTCTCTGGCGGGAACATCGCCGCCCAGATGGCCGTGCCCGGTCCGAACATCAGGCCGACCGCGAGCTGCCCGACGGAGGCGCCGAGGACGATCAGTCCGAAGCTGCGGGTCTCGACGAGCGGGAACAGCGCGAACATCCACAGACCGGCCAGCGCCGCGCCGATCCCGTAGACCTTCCGGTGACCGATCACGTCGGCGACCCACGCACCTCCGACCGTCCCCACACCGAACGCGATCATGGACAGCATCACGGCGGTCAGCATCGTGTTCTTCGGAAGGCCGAGCTCGCGCGTCCCGTAGTCGATCATGCCGGTCGCGATCACGTAGAAGCTGATGGTCGCCGGCAGGTACCCGAACACGACGAGCAGCATCTGCTTCGGGTTGCGCAGCGTCCGGACCACCGACGACTGCGAACGCCGCTCCTCGATGGCCGTCTCGGCGCGGCGGAACTCCGGGGAGTCCTCGACGTAGCGGTGCAGCACGAACGCCACCGGGAACATCAGCACGGTGAGCAGGAACGGGATCCGCCATCCCCACGCGGCGAACTGCTCCGGCGTGGTCAGGCTGTTGACCAGCAGGAACACCAGCGTCCCTCCGACCAGACCGACCACCACCCCGAGCTGGGGGAGCGAGCCGTAGAGGGCACGCCGGTTCGGCGGCGCGTTCTCCAGTGCCAGCAGCGTCGCGCCGCCCCACTGGCCACCGACCGAGATCCCCTGCAGCACACGCATCACGGTGAGCAGGACCGGGGCCGCCAGCCCGATCACCGCGTACGTCGGGAGCAGGCCGATCAGCAGCGTCGAGGCTGCCATGAGCATGATGGCGCCCAGCAGGGCGGGCTTGCGGCCGTAGCGGTCGCCGAGGTGCCCGAAGATCGCGGCGCCGATCGGCCGGCCCGCGAACCCGACGGCGAACGTCGCGAACGCGGCGAGCACCCCCACCACGGGGTCGACGGACGGGAAGAACTGGCTGTTGAGTGCCAGGGTCGCGGCCGTGCCGTAGATCAGGAAGTCGTAGTACTCGATCGACTGCGCGGCAACGGTTGCCGCCAGCACGCGACGGTTTCTCGTGCCACCCGGGCGTTCGGTCTCCGGCGTTCGGGCTGTCGGAGCCGACGTGGTCGGCTCGGAGGAGGTCGGCGTCGCCATTGAACGCCCCTTTCGGTGTCGAAGGCGTGTGCTGCGATCGCGCACCAGGACGGTCGGCGCGCAGGAAGGTCGAGCCCGGCTCGTTCACGGTCGGGAGCCGGCCCCGTGGTGTGGGCCAATCCCCGGCGACCGTTCGCCGCGCACGAACTTAATATATGATGTGCGAAGATGGCAAGGATGCCGCCGGTCGGGCGACAACCGGCACGGTGTGGGCCGGGGTGCCGCCGACCCGCAGGCGGTGGCGACGAGGCTATGTCCGGAACCGGCCGCATTCAATTCGGCATTCCTGAACCGCCACTTCGGGAATCGTCAATCGGAGTACGCAGGAGGCTGCCCTAGTGTCGATGGACATGAACAATTCGACGTCGGCCCGGAGCGGTCCGCTGGCCGGAATTCGCGTCATCGAGCTCGGCGGCGTGGGCCCGACACCGTTCTGCGGCATGCTGCTCGCAGATCTCGGTGCCGACGTCGTGCGGATCGAACGGCCCCCCGGATACGACGGCGGCGCCCCGATCGAGGCGCGGTTCAACCTGCTCCACCGCAGCCGCCGCGCCGCGACGCTGGACCTGAAGAACCCGGACGCCGTCGCGACCGTGCTGCGCCTCGCCGAGCAGGCCGACGTTCTGATCGAGGGCTTCCGTCCGGGCGTCGCCGAGCGGCTCGGCCTGGGCCCGGACGAGTGCCGGGCCGCCAACCCGCGCCTGGTGTACGGCCGGATGACGGGGTGGGGGCAGGACGGCCCGCTCGCCAAGGCCCCCGGACACGACCTCAACTACGTCTCGCTGACCGGGGTCGTCCACTCCATCGGTGACCGGGGCGGCCCGCCCGGCATCCCGCTGAACCTGGTCGGCGACTTCGGCGGCGGCGCGCTCTACCTGGCCCTGGGCGTGGTCTCCGCGGTCCTGGAGGCCCGGGAGTCGGGGGAGGGGCAGGTCGTCGACGCCGCGATGGTCGACGGGTCGGCGTCGCTGATGACGGCGATGTACGGGTTCCGGGCCGCCGGCTACTGGAGCGACGAGCGGGGCACGAACCGTCTCGACTCCGGGGCGCCCTGGTACCACGTCTACGAGACCCGCGACGGCGGCTGGATCGGCATCGGCGCCAACGAGGCCCGGTTCTGGCGCAACACGCTGCGCCTGCTCGGGTTCGACGCGGAACAGATGCCCGACCAGCACGACCAGCGGCACTGGCCCGAGGTCACCGAACGGCTGGCCGCCGTGTTCCGCACCCGCGACCGCGACGAGTGGTGCGCGCTCGCCGATGGCGAGGACCTGTGCCTGGCGCCGGTGCTGTCCATGGGCGAGGCGCCCGAGCACCCCCACCTGAAGGCGCGCGGCACGTTCGTCGAGGTCGACGGTGTGGTGCAGCCCGCACCCGCGCCCCGGTTCAGCCGGACCCCCGGAGCGGTCGGCGACGCGCCCGCGGAGCCGGGCAGGCACACCGACGACGTGCTCGGCGACTGGGGCTTCTCCACGGCCGAGGTCGCGGCGCTGCGCGAGGCGGGTGCGACGGCCTGAGCCGGTACTTCGACGCGGGCGAACTCCCGTTTCGAGAACCGTCAATTGTTTGCGCGGATCAACGAGATTAGCGTCGATGGTATCGACCCGAAATCGAGCGCAGGAGTGCGAAACCATGTCTGAGAACTTCCTCGACGAGTCCCAGTCGGACTGGCTCGCCACCGTGAACGATTTCATGGACAAGGAGGTCACGGTCGAGTACGTCCGGAACTGCGACTTCCACCGCGAGTATCCCTACGAGGCGTACGCGAAGATCGCCAAGCAGGGCTGGCTCGGCATCATGATTCCCGAGGAGAACGGTGGCTCCGGGGGCGACATCTTCGACTACTCGCTGATGGCCGAGGGGCTCGGCAAGTTCGGGTTCGACTTCGCGTGCTCGGTCCTGGTGCCGACGTTCACGGCGATGAACATCGTCAAGTTCGGCAACGCCGCCCAGCAGGAGCGCTACGTCAGGCCGTTCATCGACGGGCAGATCCGGTTCTCGGTGTCGATCTCCGAGCCGGACGCCGGCTCGGACGCGGCGGCGACGAAGACGCACGCCCGCCGCGACGAGAACGGCGACTGGATCGTCAACGGCTCGAAGCTGTGGTGCAGCGGCGCCGCGGCCGACGACACGATCATCGCGATGCTGGTGCGCACGTCGGAGAACAAGCACAACGGCCTGTCCGTGCTGCTCATCCCGAACGACACCCCCGGGCTGGACATCCGCAAGCTGCCGACGCTGTCCCGGCACGCCACCGGCACCACGGAGATCTTCCTCGACGACGTGCGCGTCCCGGGCGACGCGCTGCTCGGCGAGGAGGGCGAGGGCTGGAAGATCATCACCGACCACCTGGAGCTGGAACGCTGCGCGGTGGCCGCGGCCTACGTCGGGAACGCGCAGACGGCCGTCGACACCGCCAACCGCTACGCCCAGGAGCGGACCCAGTTCGGCAAGCCGATCTTCGACTTCCAGGTCCTCAAGCACACCCTCGCCGACTGCCAGACGCAGGTCGATGCCGCCCGGCTGCTCTGCTACCGCGCCGCCCAGATCAAGGCAGGCGGCACGCCCGCCGCCCGCGAGACGTCGATGGCCAAGCTCTTCGGTTCCGAGACGCTCAAGCGCTGCGCTCTGGAGGGCATGCAGATTCTCGGCGGCTACGCGAACCTCCCCGAGGCGGACATGGAGCGCTACCTGCGGGAGAGCGTCCAGTCCACGATCGGCGGCGGTACCTCGCAGATCCAGCGCACGATCATCGCCAAGTCGATGCGCCTGCCGGCGTAGAACCCGTCGCGAACATCAGGGAGAGATCGATGGAGATCAACAACCGGGTCGACATGCCCTACGACGAGCTCGAGGTCGGGCACGTCTTCCGCTCCGGCGGGCGCACGATCACCGAGGCCGACGTCGTCAACTTCTGCGCGCTGACCGGCAACTGGATCGAGATCCACTCGAACAAGCACTACGCCGAGCAGACGCGGTTCGGCGAGCGCCTCGTGCAGGGGTCGCTGACGTACTCGATCGTCACCGGCCTGATCCAGTTCGGCCCCGCGATCCAGGCGAACTACGGCCTGGACACGATGCGCTACACGAAGCCGGTGCACATCGACGACACGATCTACGCCACGGCCGAGGTGGTCGCGAAGAAGGAGAAGGACGACACCTACGGGGTGACGACGTTCCTGGTCAAGGCGCTCAACCAGGACGGGCACGTCGTGCAGCGCGGCGAGTGGAGCCTGCTCATGCTGCGCCGCCGCGAGGACCTGGAGGCCCTGCTCGGCTCGTCGCTCCCCACGGAGAAGCAGCCGGAGCGGGTGTGAGCGGGGAGCCGGTCGCCGCGATCGTCGGCATGGGCGACGCGTACGCGACGAGGAACGACCGCAAGGACCCGATGCAGCTCGCCGTCGAGGCGACGACCGCCGCGCTCGCCGACGCCGGCATCGGCAAGGACCGGGTCGACGCGGTGTTCACCGGCCGCTCGCCGTGGGCGGACAAGCGCTCCCAGTGGAGCAACGTGTTCTGCTCCCACATGCAGATGCCGGTGACGCTGAACAGCGAGATCACCCTGCACGGCGCCGGTCTGACGTCGACCGTCGCGGTCGCCGCCCAGATGATCGCGGCCGGGCGCGCCGAGCACGTGCTCTGCCTGCAGAGCGACGCGACGGAGCTGTTCGTCGACGCCGTGGCGATGGGCGCCGAGGCCGACTCCGACCCGCAGTTCGAGGTGCCCTACGGGCCGACGATCCCGTCGCTCTACGCCCAGGCCGCGCACCGCTACTTCCACGAGTACGGCGCGGACGAGGCGGACCTGGCCGACGTCGCCGTCGCCAACCAGCGCTGGGGTGCGCACCACCCGCACGCCGCAAAGGCCCGGCACGGGGAGATCGACCGGGAGAAGGTTCTGTCCTCGCCCTACGTCGCGACGCCGCTGCGCCGGTGGATGTGCTCCACCTGGGGCGGCGGCACCGGCGGGGCACTGGTCGTGACCTCGCCGGAGCGGGCCCGCGAGCACCGGGATCCGGTCCACGTTCTGGGCTACGGCTCGGCGTCCACGCACGAGTACCTGACCGACCGGATGAACATGGCCGACGGCCGCTTCGCCGGCATGGGCGAGTTCCCGAACCTGACGCACACCGCGTCCGTCGAGGCCGCCCGGCAGGCCTACGCGTCGTCCGGGCTGACCCCCGGCGACATCGACATGCTGCAGCTGTCGGTCAACTTCGCGCACATGGGTCCGATCCTGATGGAGGACCTCGGTTTCGCGAAGAAGGGCCACGGCGTCGACCCGTACCGGGAGGGCCGCACGGGGGTCGACGGCGACCTGCCGACCGACACGAACGGCGGCTGGCTGTCGTTCGGCCAGCCCGGGATCTCCTGCAACATGGACAGCCTGGTCGAGGCCGTCCGCCAGCTCCGCGGGACCGCACTCGGTCTCGCCCCGGCGCAGCGCCCGCGCACCGTCCTGGTGCAGGGCGCCGGCGGCATGCTGGCCGCGAGCGGCGTGATGGTGCTCGGCCGTGAGGAGAGCGGATCATGAGGGACTGGCCGCAGCCCTACCGGCAGCTCGATGCCGAGCCGTACTGGACGGCGTGCGACGAGGGGCGGTTGACGTTCCAGCGCTGTGGCGGGTGCCGCGACGCGATCTGGCCCGCGCACTCGGTCTGCCCGCACTGCTCGTCCGACGTTCTGACCTGGGAGGAGTCGGCGGGGCGCGGCGTCGTCTGGTCGTACTCGACGGTGATGCGCGCGCCGACGCCGGTGTTCGCCGGCATCGCGCCGTACACGGTCGGGTTCGTCCGGCTCGACGAGGGCTACCACCTGTTCACCCGGATCGACGCGGATCCCGACGCCGTCGCGATCGACATGCCGGTGCGCGTCCGGTTCGACCGTCGCGGGGAGCAGACGCTCCCGGTGTTCGAGCCGGCGGGGATCTGACGTGCCAGGGCCGCTGGACGGGATCCGGGTCCTGGACCTGACGTCGAACTTCATGGGGCCCTACGCGTCCCTGCTGCTCGCCGACATGGGCGCGGACGTCGCGAAGGTGGAGGCCCCGGCCGGGGACACCACCCGCGGCGTCGGCCCCGCCCGGAACCCGGGCATGGCCGCGATCTTCCTGCACCTCAACCGGAACAAGCGCAGCCTCGTGCTGGACCTGAAGACCACCGAGGGCCGGGACGCGGTGCGCCGCATGGCCCGCCGCGCGGACGTCCTGCTGCACAGCCTCCGCCCGGCCGCCATGCGCCGGCTCGGACTGTCCTATGCGGACCTGAGCGAGGACAACCCGCGCATGGTCTACTGCGGCTGCTTCGGGTTCGGTCAGGACGGCCCGTACGCGGCCAAGCCCGCCTACGACGACCTCATCCAGGCCGCCGTCGGGATGCCGGTCCTGCAGAGCCGCAAGCAGGGTGAGCCGCAGTACGTGGCCACCGCCGTGGCGGACCGGGTGGTCGGGATGGCGGCCTCGTCGGCGGTCGCGATGGCGTTGCTGCACCGCGAGCGCACCGGGCGTGGCCAGGAGGTCGAGGTCCCGATGTTCGAGACGTTCGCGCACTTCACGATGGGTGACCACCTCTACGGGCACACGTTCTCGCCGCCGATCGGGGACTGGGGCTACGCGCGGATGATGAACGCCGACCGCCGCCCCTACCGCACGCTCGACGGGTACCTCGGCGTGAACGTGTACACCGACCGGCACTGGCAGCGCTTCTTCGCCGCCGTCGGCCGCCCGGACCTGGCCGTCGATCCGCGGTTCGCCACCATCGCCGGCCGCACCGAGAACATCGGCGAGCTCTACGCGTTCCTGGCGGAGGTGTTCGCCACCCGGTCGACCGACGAGTGGGTGAAGATCCTCGAGGATGCGGACATCCCGGCGATCCGGATGAACACGCCCGACACGCTGCTCGACGACCCGCACATGACGGCTGTCGGGTTCTTCGCCGAGACCGACCACCCGAGCGAGGGCCGGTTGCGGACGATCGGGATCCCGCAGCGGTGGAGCGAGAGCGCGCCCGAACAGCGTCACCGGGCGCCCCGGCTCGGGGAGCACTCGGCGGAACTGTTGCGCGAGTACGGGTTCGACCGGAGCGAGATCGAGATCCTGACGGAGGAACGATCATGACCGACCTTCCGCTCGCCGGCGTCGTCGTGGTGGAGCTCAGTGACAGCGCGTCCGCGCCGTTCGCGGGTAAGATCCTCGCCGAGCTCGGCGCCGAGGTCTGGAAGATCGAACGGCCGACCGGCGACTCCGCGCGGGGCTGGGGCCCGAGCCAGTGGCGCGGCTGCGGTGCGGCGTTCCACGCGCTCAACCGGGGACGGAACTATCTCGAGATCGACATCAAGGACCGCGACCAGCTCGCCACCCTGCACCGGCTGATCGCCGAGTGCGCGGACGTGTTCCTACACAACCTGCGGCCGGGGTCGGCCGGGAAGTACGGGCTCGACGCCGACAGCCTCCGGGTGACCAAGCCGGACCTCGTGCACTGCGAGATCGGTGCGTTCGGCGCCACCGGGCCGCTCAACTCGCTGCCCGGTTACGACCCGCTGATGCAGGCCTTCTCCGGGATCATGGACATCACCGGGGAGGCCGACGGCGGCCCGGTGCGTGCCGGTGTGTCCATCGTGGACTTCGGTGCCGGGATGTGGGCGGTGATCGGCATCCTGGCCGCTCTGAACCGTCGCCACGTCAAGCACACCGGGGCGTCGGTGGACGCGTCGCTGCTCGAGACCGCGATCACCTGGATGTCGGTCGGGATCGCGGGCTACGGGGCGGACGGGAACCCGGGGCGGCGGCACGGCTCCGGGGTGGCGTTCATCGTGCCGCACCGCGCCTACCCGACGACCGACGGCGACCTGATCGTCAGCTGCGCCAACGACGCGTTGTTCGCGCGGCTCGCCGCCGCCCTGGACCACCCGGAGTGGGGGACCGACCCGCGGTTCGCGACGAACGCCGGGCGCCTGGAGAACCGCGACGAGATCGACCGGCTGATCGGCGAGCGCCTGGCCACCGGCACCCGTGCGCAGTGGCGGGAGCGGCTGCAGGCGGCCGGTATCCCGGTGGCGCCGGTGCAGACGACGCCCGAGCTCGTCGCACACGAGCAGACCAGGGCCCTCGGCATCATCGGCGCCCCCGAGGAGGACGAGCTCGGCGTCGTCGGACTGCCCCTGTCGTTCGACGGGACCCGGCCGCCGCCGCTGCACGGCGTGCGCGGGATCGGGGCGGACAACGACCGGCTCGACGCCGTCCTGCCGGTGCGTGCATGACGGCTTGTCGCGGCACGGCTGCTCGCGTTGAATTGCTGCACAACGCCGTAGGAGCCGTGACGTGGGTTCGTTCAACAGACTGCACCTGATCCGTCAGGTCGATCTCTTCACGCTGCAGCTGTTCCTGTCCGCGGTCGAGGAGCGCCAGATCGGCCTCGCGGCGGTGCGGGAGAACGTGGCCGCCTCCACGGCGACGAAGCGGATCCACGATCTGGAGAGCATCGCGGGCATCGAGCTGCTCGAGCGCACCCCGAAGGGTGTCGTGCCGACGCCGGCCGGTGAGGTGCTGGCCCGCCACGTCCGGACGATCTTCGGCAGCCTGGAGGACATCCGGGCCGAGATCGCGGCGTTCACCGAGGGCGTCCAGGGAGACCTGACGATCTCGTCCGCGCGCTCCATCATCGCCCCGTTCCTCGCGCACGAGCTGGGGGAGTTCAACCGGCAGTTCCCGCTCGTCCGGCTCGTCGTGCACGAGATCGAGAACGCCGAGATCGTGCACCAGGTCGCGCGCGGGGAGGCCGACGTCGGTGTGTTCGCCTCGGCGCACGAGCTCGACCTGTCCGGCGTGGACGTCCAGCCCTACCGGCGGGACCGGATCGTCGCGGTCCTGCCGACCGGACACCGCCTCGCCGATCGCGACCGCATCACGTTCGCCGACCTCCTCCCGGAGAACCTGATCGCGGTCGGGCCGATGGTGAACGCGTTCCGCGCCGCGGCACGCCGGCTCGGGGAGGACTTCGAGCCGCGGTTCAGCGTGCGCAGCGGACGTGTCGCGCTCAGCCTGGTCCAGGCCGGCCTCGGAGTGACCGCCCAGCCGGAGTGCCTCGTCGGCCGCGACGTCGCCGACCGGGTCCGGGTGCTGGAGCTCGCCGAGCCGTGGGCCGAGCGGAAGATCTGCATCGCGACCGCGCGCGGGCGCGGCGCGAGCCCGGCGGGTCAGGCGCTGATCGAGCAGCTGCTCGACCACCCCGCCGGGGACGGCCCGATGTGACGCTTTCGGCCCCTCGAACCGCTGGTTCACGAATCGTCAATTGATTCCGCGCGGTACCGGGAAAGAGAATCCGGACGCAGCATTTTCGTGCTGTTTCACGGAAAGGACGACGATGTCGTGAAGACGACGGCCGCTCTGCTCTGGGACACGCCCGGCACCTGGGACGTCCGCGAGGTCGATCTGGATCCGCCGAAGGCGGGCGAGGTACTGGTCAAGATCATGGCGACCGGCCTGTGCCACTCCGACGACCACTTCGCGCAGGGTGACATCCCGTTCCACTCCTACCCGGCGTGCGGCGGGCACGAGGGCGCCGGGATCGTCGAGGCCGTCGGTCCCGGTGTGACCCGGGTGGCGCCGGGCGACCACATCGTCACGTCGTTCATCCCGGCCTGCGGTCGGTGCCGCAACTGCGTGACCGGCCGTCAGAACATCTGCGTCAACGGCGCTCTGATCACCGTCGGCACGCAGCTCGACGGGACGTTCCGGATGCACGCCGACGGGCACGGCGTGGCCCAGAACGCGTGCATCTCCACGTTCTCCGAATGGACCGTGATGCCGGAGGTGTCCGCCACCCCGATCCGCCGCGACGTGCCGTTCGAGGTGGCCGCGATCGTCGGATGCGCGGTGCCGACCGGATGGGGCTCCGCCGTGCGCGCGGCCGGCATCGTGCCCGGCGACGTCGTGATCGTCATGGGCGTCGGCGGGATCGGCATCAACGCCGTGCAGGGCGCGCGGCACGTCGGGGCGCATCGGGTGATCGCGGTGGATCCGGTGGAGTCCAAGCGCGAGCTCGCGCTGAAGCTGGGAGCCACCGATGCCGTCGCGCACATCGCCGAGGCGGACGAGCTCGCGCGCAGCCTGACGAACGGTCAGGGCGCCGACCAGGCGATCGTCTGCGTCGGGGTGGTCACCGGCGAGCACGTCGGCGAGGCGTACGCGACGATCAAGACCGGTGGGACCGTCGTCCTGGTCAGCGCCGCGAACCACCAGCTCACCGGAATCCCGGTCCCGCTGCTCGACCTGGCCCTGCACGAGAAGCGCATCCAGGGGGCGCTGTACGGGATGGGCGGTCCGGCGCGGGAGATCCCGCTGCTGCTCGACCTGTACAAGGCGGGGTCGTTGAAGCTGGACGAGCTGGTCACCCGCACCTACGACATCGAGCAGATCAACGAGGCCTACGCGGACATGCACCGGGGACTGAACGTGCGCGGAGTCGTGAGCTTCGCGGAGCGGCACCGAGGATGAGCGGGAAGGTCGCGATCGTCACGGGCGCCACCGGGGGGATCGGCCGGGGCGTCGCCCTACGGCTCGCCGTGGACGGCATGACCGTGGTCGTGAACGGGCGGGACGAGAGCCGGGCCGGACCGGTGCTCGCCGAGATCGCCGACCTGGGCGGGACCGCGCAGTTCGTCGCGGGCGACGTCCGATCCAGATCGGACATGGACGCGGTCGTCGCCGCGGCGGTCGATCGGTTCGGCGGGGTCGACGTCGTCGTCCCCAGCGCCGGGGGAGACGACGACGCGGCCCGCTCGACCGACGTCCGCGGCCCGTTCGGTGACATCGACCTGGCGCAGGTCACCGCGTTCGTCGCGCAGGCGGTCGCGTCGAAGCTGAACGTCGTGCAGGCGGCCGTCCCGGCGATGCGGGAACGCGGTGGCGGCAGCGTCGTGTTCGTGACGTCGGAAGGTGGGCGGACCCCGACGCCCGGCCAGACCGCCATCGCCGCGTTCTCCGGTGGTCTGATCATGGCGAGCAAGGTGCTCTCCACGGAGCTGGCCCGCGACCAGATCCGGGTCAACTGCGTCTGCGTCACCGTGGTCCGCGACTCGCCGTCCTGGACCGCCGCCTTCGAGAACGAGGGCGCTGTCGGTGACCGCCATCGCCGGCAGTACGAGAAGATCATCGAACGCAGCCCGCTGGGGGTCGCGTCGCCGACCGACATCGGCGACGTCGTCGCGTTCCTCGCGTCGGACCGGTCCCACTACCTCACCGGCCTGGTCGCGAGCCCGACCGGTGGGCTGACCATCCACTGATCAGCTGCGGTCCTTGCGATGTGACATGAGCCGTGCGACCCGTGACGGCTGTCCACATTTAATATATTGTGTTGAGCAAGCGAGGGAAGGCAGGCCCGATGGACGCGCCAGGAACCGAGACGGTCTCGGCCGAGGACTTCGAGCAGGTCCGGGCCCAGGTGCGGGAGTTCGTCCGGGAGGTGGTCGTCCCGCGGGAACGGGAGATCGCCGACACCGACGCGATTCCCGACGACGTCCGGGAGCAGGCCGCGGCGATGGGGCTGTTCGGCTACGCGCTGCCCGAGGAGTACGGCGGTCTCGGCCTGGCGATCACCCAGGACGTCGAGCTGGCGTTGGAGTTCGGCTACACGGCGCTGTCGTTCCGGTCGCTGTTCGGCACGAACAACGGCATCGCCGGGCAGGTGCTGGTCGGGTGGGGGACCGACGAGCAGCGCAAGCGCTGGCTGGAGCCGATGGCCGAGGGCCGGGTGATCGCGTCGTTCGCGCTGACCGAGCCGGAGGCCGGCTCCGATCCGTCCGGGATGCGCAGCACGGCCACGTGGACCGACGGCGGCTGGGTGATCTCCGGCCGCAAGCAGTACATCACCAACGCGCCGCTGGCCGACCTGCTCGTCACGTTCGCGAAGGTGCGTGGCTACTCCGACGATGACGACGGCCGGGTGGCTGTCTTCCTGGTCCCAACGGACTCGGCGGGCGTCACGATCGGCCCCAAGGACCACAAGATGGGCCAGCAGGGTGCGTCCACATCGGACGTGATGTTCGACGACGTCCGGGTCGGGGCCGACGCTCTCGTCAGCGGTGAGGTGCGGGCCGGGTTCCGCGCGGCGATGACGGTGCTCGCCCGCGGACGGGTGCACATCTCGGCTCTGGCGATGGGATTGGCACAGCGGGCGCTCGACGAGTCGGTCGCGCACTCCGCGCAGAACCGGCAGGGCGGCATCCCGACCGGCGAGCGTCAGCTCGTGCAGGCGATGCTAGCCGAGCAGCAGTCGCTCGTGCTGGCCGGCACCGCGATGGTGCGCGAGACCGCCCGGACGTACCTGGACGGCAGCGACCGCAGGCTCGCCCCGAGCGCGACGAAGCTGTTCTGCACCGAGGCGGCCGGGAAGGTCGCCGACCTGGCCGTCCAGGTGCACGGCGGCGCCGGCTACATGCGGGAGATGGCCGTCGAGCGGATCTACCGCGACGTGCGCCTGCTGCGGCTCTACGAGGGCACCAGTGAGATCCAGAAGCTGATCGTCGGGCGCGAGCTGATCCGGCGTGAGAACGAGAGGAATGCCCGTGCGTGAGCGGTTCCCGAACCTCCGGATCGACGGCCCGGACGAGGCCGGTGTCGTCGAGCTGGTGCTGGACGCGCCGAACCTGAACGCGGTCAGCGAGGCCGCGCACGCCGAGCTCGCGGAGGTGTGGCGCGCGTTCGAGGCCGACCCGTCGGTCCGCGCCGTGCTGCTGCGCGGCGAGGGCAAGGGCTTCTCGGCCGGCGGGTCGTTCGACCTGGTCGAGAAGCTCGCGACCGACTTCGAGACCCGCACGCGCACCATGCGCGAGGCCCGCGACCTGGTCTACAACGTGCTGGACTGCACGAAGCCGATCGTGTCCGCGATCCACGGCCCGGCCGTGGGCGCCGGGCTGGTCGCGGGTGTGCTGGCCGACGTCTCCGTCGTCACCGCCGACGCGAAGATCATCGACGGGCACACGCGGCTCGGCGTCGCCGCCGGTGACCACGCCGCGATCTGCTGGCCATTGCTGTGCGGCATGGCGAAAGCCAAGTACTACCTGCTGACCTGCCGCCCGCTGACCGGCGCGGAGGCGGAGCGGATCGGGCTGGTGTCGCTGTGCGTGCCGAGCGCCGACGAACTGCTGCCGGCCGCGCGGGAGGTCGCCCGCGAGCTGGCCGACGGTGCGCCGCTGGCGATCCGGTCCACCAAGCAGGCGCTGAACAACTGGTACCGGCACGTCGCCGGGTCGATCTTCGACGCGTCCGTGGCGCTGGAGTTCTACGGCTTCGGCGGGCCCGAGGTCCACGAGGGTCTCGCGTCGCACCGGGAACGCCGCGCGCCGAACTTCCGAGAGCCGAATCTCCGAGAACAGGGAGTCCTGCAGTGAAGCCGTACCGCTCGATGCTGTTCGTCCCCGGCCACAAGCCGTCGTGGGCGGACAAGGCCGTCGCCTCCGGCACCGACGCGGTGATCCTCGATCTGGAGGACTCCGTCCCGGCCACGGAGAAGGCCGACGCCCGCAAGACGGTGCGGGAGACGATCGGCCGGCTGCGCTCCGACGGCGTGCGTGCCGACGTCTGGGTCCGGCCCAACCCGTACACCGCTCCCGAGTTCGCCGCGGACGTCGAGGAGATCGTCGTCCCGGGGCTGGCGGGGCTGTTCCTGCCCAAGGTGTTCGACGCCGAGGAGATCGTCCGGATCGACGCCGTCCTGTCCCATGTGGAGGCCCGCGAGGGTCTGCCGGACCGGGGGATCGGGCTGATCGTCAGCTTCGAGACGGCCGTGTCGATGGCGCGCTGCGAGGAGATCGCCGTGGCCAGCCCGCGGGTGTCCGGGCTGCTCGGAGCGACCGGTCCGGGGGCCGACGTCGGCCGAGAGCTCGGCTTCGAGTTCACTCCGGAGGGCCTCGAGTCGCTCTACCTGCGCAGCCGGATCGTGCTCGCGTCCCGAGCCGCAGGGCTGCACCACCCGGTGACCGGGGTCTGGCAGGACATCAAGGACGTCGACGGCTTCCGGCGGTTCGCGACCGACGCGCGGCGTCTCGGTTACCGCGGCATGGTGTGCATCCACCCGTCGCACGTCGCGCTCTCGCACGAGGTGTTCACGCCGTCCGCCGAGACCGTCGCCTACTCGCGGCGGCTGATCGAGGCGTTCCGGGAGGCGGAGGCGGCCGGCAGCGCTGCCGTCGACTTCGAGGGCCAGCACGTCGACATCGCGCACGTGAAGACGGCCGAGGGGATCATCGCCCTCGCCGACGCGATCGGGCTGGACACCGACTCGTGAGGCGCGCGGCCATCGTCCGTCCCGTTCGGACGCCGGTCGGGGTGTTCGGCGGAGCCCTGAGGACGGTTCCGGTCGAGGACCTCGCCGGACCGGTGATCACCGCCGTCGTCGAGCGCACCGGCATCGACCCCGAGCGGATCGACGACGTCGCGTTCGCCCAGTCCTACGCCAACTCCGAGACCCCGTGCGTCGGCCGGTGGGCCGCGCTGCACGCCGGGCTGCCGATCTCGGTGCCGGGCTTCCAGACCGACCGCCGCTGCGGCAGCGGGCTGCAGGCCCTGGTCACCGGCTCGATGATGGTGCAGACCGGCGCGAGCGACGTCGTGCTGGTCGGCGGCGTGGAGAGCATGTCGGGCATCGAGTACTACTCGACCTCGCAGCGCTGGGGCGCCAGGGCCGGCACCGTCTCGCTCTACGACCGCCTCGACCGCGGCCGCGAACGCTCCCAGCCCGAGCACCGGTTCGGCCGGATCAGCGGCATGATCGAGACCGCGGAGACGCTCGCCGAGCGCTACGGCGTCACCCGCGAGCAGGCCGACGCGTTCGCCGCCGCCAGCCACCGCAAGGCTGCCGCCGCGCAGAAGGACGGCCTGTTCGACGACGAGATCGTCCCGATCGCCGTGCCGCAGCGCCGCGGGGAGCCGGTGATGGTGACCGCCGACGAGGGCGTCCGCCCGGACTCGACGCCGGAGAAGCTCGCGGGACTGCGCACGATCACGCCGGGCGGCACGGTGACCGCCGGCAACGCCAGCCAGCAGAACGACGCCGCCGCGGCCTGCCTGGTGGTCGCCGAGGACCGGCTCGAGGAGCTCGGCCTCGAACCGATCGCGTTCCTGGAGGGCTGGGCCGCGGCCGGCTGCGACCCCGCGACGATGGGGATCGGCCCGGTGCCTGCGGTCGCGAAGCTGTTCGACCGGACCGGGCTGACGTTCGACGACGTCGACCTCGTCGAGATCAACGAGGCGTTCGCCGCCCAGGTCCTGTCGGTGCTGGCCGAGTGGGGTGGCGCCG
Organism: Pseudonocardia endophytica; assembly: GCF_004339565.1. GTDB lineage: Bacteria > Actinomycetota > Actinomycetes > Mycobacteriales > Pseudonocardiaceae > Pseudonocardia > Pseudonocardia endophytica. The sequence continues at coordinate 1,776,544 of NZ_SMFZ01000001.1, read as the reverse complement.
TCGACCCGGAGCGGCTCAACGTGAACGGCTCCGGGATCTCGCTCGGCCACCCGGTCGGCGCGACCGGCCTGCGGATCATGACGACGGTCCTGCACGAGATGCGCCGGCGCGGCGCCCGCCGCGCGCTGGAAACCATGTGCATCGGCGGCGGGCAGGGCATGGCCGCCGTGTTCACGGCCGCATAGATCGAAACGAAGGAGACGTGATGGTCGCGATGACGCGGACACGCGGAGCGGTGATCCGGAAGAACCCGGGCAAGATCGAGGTGACCGACCTCGACGTCGAGGACCCGCAGCCGGACGAGGTGCAGATCGAGCTGGCCGCGTCCGGCATGTGCCACTCGGACGACCACCACGTCACCGGCGACAGCCCGCCCCACATGTTCCCGTTCGCGCTCGGGCACGAGGGCGCCGGGATCATCACCAAGGTCGGCGGCCCGAACCGCAAGGGCCTGAAGGAGGGCGACCACGTCGTCCTGTCCGCCGTCCCGAGCTGCGGCAACTGCCGCTGGTGCATGACCGGCCGGCAGAACCTCTGCAACCTCGTCGGCGGGATCCTGGCCGGGCACCGGTGGACCGACGGCACGTTCCGGATGTTCGAGCCGGACGGCACCCCGGTCGGGCAGCACTGCGGGATCTCGACGTTCGTGCCGACGACCACGGTGTCGGTCGACTCCTGCGTGAAGATCGACGACGACATCCCGCTGGAGGTGGCCTGCCTGGTCGGCTGCGGCGTGGCCACCGGGTGGGGATCTGCGGTCAACTCGGCCGGGATCCAGCCGGGCGACGTCGCCGTCGTGATGGGGATCGGCGGGATCGGGATCAACGCCGTCCAGGGCGCCAAGCACGCCGGGGCGGGCGCGATCATCGCCGTCGACCCGGTCGCGATGAAGCGCGAGAAGGCCGAGGAGTTCGGCGCGACCCACTCCGCCTCCTCGATGGAAGAGGCGACCGAGGTCGCCAGGCAGCTCACCGACGGGCAGGGCGCCGACGCCACGATCATCACCGTCGGCGTCATGAAGCCGGAGTACGTGTCGCAGGGACTCGGCGCCACCCGCAAGGCCGGCACCTGCGTCGTCACGGCGATCGGCAAGAACGCGACCACGCCGGTGGACATGAACGTCTACGAGCTGACGCTGGCGCAGAAGAGCCTGGTCGGGGCGCTGTTCGGCGCGTCGCGGGGCAGCTGGGACATCCCGCGGCTGCTCCAGCTCTACCGCAACGGCCAGCTCAAGCTCGATGAGCTCGTCACCCGCACCTACTCGCTCGACGAGATCAACCAGGGGTACCGGGACATGCACGACGGCAAGAACATCCGAGGAGTGATCCGGTACTGATGCCTCCTTACTCCGAGCAGCACTGGGCCGAGATCGAGTCGGCCTCCCCGGCGCAGGCGCGGCGGGTCCAGGACGAGCGGTTGCGCGAGCAGGTCGCGTACCTGGCGTCGCACAGCACGTTCTACCGGGACAAGATCGGCGCGGACGTGCTCGCCGGAATCCGCGGCGTCGACGACCTGGCCGGCCTTCCGTTCACCGAGAAGCAGGAGCTGCGCGACAGCCTGGCCGCACACCCGCCGCTGGGCCGCCACGTCGCCGCCGCCGACGACGAGATCGTGCAGATCCAGGCGTCGTCCGGCACCACCGGGAGCCCGTCCTACGTCGGGCTGACGGCCTCGGACGTCACGACGTGGTCCGAGCTGGGCGCGCGGGCGTTGTACGCCAACGGCTTCCGGCCGGGAATGCGGATGCTGCACGGCTTCGGGATGAGCAAGGGCTTCGTCGGTGGCCTGCCGATCGTCCAGATCGCGCAGCACATGGGCATCGTGGACATCCCGGTCGGCGCCGAGGCCGGTGCGGAGCGGCTGCTGCGGGTGCAGGCCGACCAGCGGCCGCAGGCGTTGATCGGCACGCCGCACTTCCTGGCCTACCTGGCGTCCCAGGCGCCGTCGATCGTCGGCGCCGACGCGCGCGATCTCGGCGTGCAGGTGATCAGTGTCGGCGGCGAGCCGGGCGGCGGCCTCCCCACGGTGCGGGAGAACCTCGAGGCGCTCTGGAGCGCGACGTCGCGGGAGATGCTGGGCGGCACCGACATCGCCTGCACCTACTGGGGCGAGTGCGACGCCGCCGAGGGGATGCACTTCCTCTCGCCGGACCTGATGGTCGCCGAGCTCATCGACCCCGACACCGGGGACCGCGTCGACCCGGTGGAAGGGGCGACCGGCGAGCTCGTCTACACCGCGCTGGCGCGCCGCGCGTCGCCGCTGCTGCGCTTCCGCACCCGCGACCACGTCGTCGTGACCGGCACCGACTGCCGGTGCGGGCGGACCGGCTACAAGGTCCGCTGCGTCGGGCGCACCGACGACATGCTGATCGTCCGCGGCATCAACCTGTTCCCGTCCGCGGTGAAGGACCTGGTGAACGGGCTGCGACCGGACGCGACGGGGGAGATGCGTATCCGGGCGGACTTCGAGGGGCACTCGACGCAGAAGCCGCTGCCGGTGGTCGTCGAGTACGTCACCGGGCTCTCCGGCGAGGGGCAGGAGACGTTGCGCCGCACGGTGTTCGACCGCGTACGGTCGGCGCTGAACGTCAGCACCGCCGTCGAGCTCGTGCCGGAGGGAACGTTGAAGCGCCCGGACCACGTCAAGGTCGCGCTCGTGGAGCGCGTGTGAGATCGCCGCTCGCCGGGATCACCGTCCTGGCGCTGGAGCAGGCCATCTCCGCTCCACTGTGTACCCGCCACCTGGCCGACCTCGGCGCGCGGGTGATCAAGGTGGAGAACCCGGGCGTCGGCGACTCGGCCCGGCACTACGACGGCGTCGTGTGCGGCATGGCCGCGCACTTCGTGTGGCTCAACCACGGCAAGGAGTCCGTCGAGCTGTCACTCACCGACACGGGCGACCGGGAGGTGTTCGACCGGCTGCTGGAACGGGCCGACGTGTTCGTGTCCAACCTGGCGCCGGGCGCGCTCGGGCGGCTGGGGCTCGCTCCCTCCGACGTGGCCGGGCGGAACCCGCGGCTGATCGTCGTGGACATCTCCGGGTACGGCGTCGGGGGCCCGTTGGATCACAAGCGGGCCTACGACCTGCTGGTGCAGTCCGAGGGCGGTGCCTGCGCGATCACCGGCACGCCGGGCCACCCGGCGAAGGGCGGCGTCCCGGTCGCCGACGTCGGGACGGCGCTGTACGCCTACTCCGCCGTGTTGGCCGCGCTCTACGACCGGGAGCGGACCGGGTGCGGGACGGTGATCCCGGTGGCGATGCTCGACGTCGTCGCGGAGACGATGGGGTTCGCGCTGAACACCGTCGTGCACGGCGGACCGGAACCGGAACCGGTCGGCATGGGCTCGCCGATGGTCGCCCCGTACGGCGCGTACCCGACCGCGGACTCCCAGACCGTGGTGCTCGGGACGACGAGCGACCGGGAGTGGCAGCGGCTGGCCGGGAACCTGTTGCGCGACAGCGATCTCGCCGCCGACCCGCGCTACTCGCGCAACGCCGACCGGGTCGCCCACCGGGCCGAGCTGGACGAGATCGTCGGCCGCTGGTGCGCCGGGCGCGATCTCGCCGAGATCCAGCGGCTCGCCGACGAGGCCGGGATCGGGAACGCCCGCCTGAACAGCGTCACCGAGCTGGCCGGTCATCCCCAGTTGGCACAGCGGGGTCGCTGGCGCGAGGTGGACTCCCCGGTCGGGAAGGTGCCCGCGCTGCGCCCGCCCGCGTTGGGACGCGACTGGACGCTCCCCGACGGCCGGGTCCCGGCCCTCGGCGAGCACACCGACGCGATCCGCCGCGAGGTCCGGGACCAAATCTGATCCGCGGCACCCGATCCCGCGCCGAGATGTATCTGAGCGGGATTTGTGGATCTCCGGAGCCCGTTCACGTGCATCTCGACGCGAGGAGCGGCACTCCCAACGGGCATCGGGTGTGGCGAACGACCGGCCCGGCCCTCCTTGGCGCGGGGCAGCGGACGACGCGCGCCGTGGTGGGAACGCGCGCATCGGCGGAAAACGCGCACGTCCGGACACGCGCGTTCTCCGGAACGGCGCGCGTTCCGCGGATCACATGGCGGCGGGAGGCGGCGCTGCTCGGAGCGTGGCGTTCCGCGCCGGCCTCGGCGCCGCCCGACGAGTCAGGACTCGGCGTTCAGGATTCCGGCGGCAATGAGCTCGGTGACCTGGTCGTCGTCGTACACCTCGGCGGCGATCTCCCGGGTGTGCTGGCCGATCCGCGGCGTCGGACCTCCGCGGTCGGGCCGCGTGCCGTCGAAACGCCATGGTGGGCGCAGCAGCTGCATCCCGTTCGGGCCGCCCGGCTCGAACAGGTCCAGCCACTCCGTCTGCGGGTGCTCGATGTAGGTGCCCGTGCTCAGCACCGGCGCGAACGGCACGTCGAACTCGGTCAGGAGCTTCTCCCACTCGTCGAGGGGCCTGCGGGCGAACTCCGCCTCCACGATCGGCACGAGCTGGAAGTAGTTCGCCTCGCGGTGCCGGTATGGCGTGAAGCGCGGGTCCTCGGTCAGCTCCGGGCGGCCCATCGCGGCGCACAGATTGACCCAGAACTTCTGTGACGACGACAGATGCACGGCGATGTAGTCCCCGGACGCGGTGGCCACGCAGAAGTTCTGCGCCTGCGGGTGCCGGGTCGTGCGGCTCGGGTCGGTGCCGGTGTCGTAGAACTGGCTCAACGCGTCCGTCGTCAGGATGCTGACCGCCTCCATGAGCGACGTGTCGACCCGCGCGCCGGAGCCGGTCTGACCTCGACCGACCAGGGCCGCGAGCACTCCGGTCGCGCTGACCAGCCCGGTGACGACGTCGGACAGGATCGTGCCGGACAGCTGCGGCTGCCCCGGCTCGCCGAGCACCGAGTACAGGCCACCGAACGCCTGGCCGATCGTGTCGTACGCCGGCCTGTCACGCAGCGGTCCGCCGTCGCCGAACCCGTTGACCGACCCGAAGACCAGGTTCGGTCGCAGGGCGGAACAGACCTCGGGGCCCAGGCCGAGGGCGGCGAGCTTGCCGGGGCGCATGTTCTCCATCAGCACGTCGAAGCGGGGGAGCAGCGCCTTGACCAGGTCGAGGCCCTCCGGCTTCTTCAGGTCGACGCTCAGGCTGCGCTTGCCGGCGTTGACCTGGGCGAAGTACGGGCTCCGGTCGTTGTCGCCGCGGCGGAAGTCGTCTCCGGCCGGCGACTCCACCTTCACCACGTCGGCGCCGAGGGCGGCGAGCAGCGCCCCACCCATCGGCATGGAGATGTAGCCGCCGATCTCCAGGACGCGGATACCGGTCAGAGGCTTGTCAGGCAACGGACGTCCTCACGATCAGCTGGTCGGCCAGCGCGGACGCCGGCATGTCGAGGTCGCCGTCGGTGATCGTGCGCAGCAGCTCCTCACCGCCCGCGGCACCCAGCCGTCCGACGGTGAGATCCCGGAACTTCGCATCCAGGTCCGTCCGGGAGATCGGGTTCTCGACCGTCCCGCTGGAGTCCTCCACGAACCGGTGCGCGGACGTCCCGTCGGCGTAGGTGACGGTGATGTCGCCGACCCACTTGCCGGGGTAGCCGGCGTCGAGCTCCGGGTTCGGGGTGATCCGGACCCGCTGAGCGAGCTGCGCGACCTCTGCGCCGTCACCGTCCTCGGTGAGCTTGAGTCGCCCCTCGAGGTAGTCGAAGTGCGTGCTGAACCCGTTGCCGTGGCCGGTCAGCGCGAACGCGACCTGGAACGGCAGGCTGTACTGCAGGTTCACGATGTTCTGCGGCGCATAGGAGTTCGCGTTCCGGTTCCCGACGACGACGTCGGCCCCCGCCTGGATCGCCAGCTCGACGCCGGTGATCTTGTCGGCCGGAGCGGCCAGCTCCCGCGCCCCGTCGACGTAGGCGTGGCAGCAGCCGCAGCAGCAGTACGGCTTGATCCAGACCCGGCCCACCTCGAACGGCCGGTCCGGGGAGAAGGCCTCGGCGGCGTCCGGGCCGGGGTCGCGGCGCAGGAAGGTCCCGAAGAAACCCTTCGAGCCGGTCAGGTAGGACGTCGGGCCGGTGATGCCCGCCTCGGCCATCTCGGCCGCCTGGACACCTCCGCGGGTGCCGATCCCGGCGTGCAGCCGCTTCACCGAACCGCCCGACGACGTGTACTCGGTGGTGCCGCCGCAATGGCTCATGGCGATCGCGAGCGCGTGGGTGGTCCGCTCGACGTCGAAACCGCGCATCCTCGCGACGACCGCGGCGGCGCCGAACGGGGACAGCATCGCGTGCGGGTGGTAGCCCGTCTCCAGCAGATCCGGCGCGGCGAGCACGCCGATGCGCGTGTAGGCCTCGTAGCCGGCGACGACGCCGAGCAGCACGTCGCGCAGCGTCAGCCCGTCCTGCTCGCCGATCGCGAGCGCGGTGGACACCACACAGCTGCCGGGATGGCTGGAGCTGGCCCGGTGGGCGTCGTCGTACTCGAAGCTGTGTCCGAGCGTCGCGTTGACGAACGCGGCGTCGGCCGGGCTCATCGCGTCGCCGGTGACGACCACGCGCGCCGACCCGGGGGCGTGCCGAGCACGACCGAGCTCCACCACGGCCCGGCTCCACGGCAGCGCCTCGCAACCGACCTGGAGCGCGAGCTGGTCCTGCATCAGCCGGCGGGCTCCCGCTAGCGCGTCGGCCGGGATCGCGTCGAACTCGAGCCCGGCCACCAGACGACCGAGTGCGGCTTCCACCGGCGGGGTGTTCTGCATGGTCGTCGGGTCCTCTCCATCGGGGCTCACGTTGCTCCAACATAATATATTGTGTAGCTTGCGGTGGCAACGCAGTAGCACCGCGGCGGTCCGACGACGCCGCCGCCCCCACGAGGAGGACCACGCATGAGCGGCCTGTACTTCGAGGAGTTCGAGCCGGGCCAGGCCATCGAGCACGCCACCCGACGCACGGTCACCGAGACCGACAACGTCCTGTTCAGCTCGCTGACCCTGAACCTGGCCCCGCTGCACCTCGACGCCGAGTACTCGAAGAACTCGATCCACGGGCAGCGGCTCGTCAACAGCCTGTTCATCCTCGGCCTCGTCTCCGGGATCACGGTGCCGGAGACGACCCAGGGGACGACGCTCGGCAACCTCGGGTTCAACGAGATCAAGTTCCCGAAGCCGGTCTTCCACGGCGACACCATCCGGGTGCGCACCGAGATCGTCGAGACCCGGGAGTCCAAGAGCCGCGACGACTCCGGGATCGTCACGTTCCGCCACCTCGGCATCAACCAGCGCGACGAGGTCGTCTGCGACGCCGTCCGGGTCGGCCTGATGATGAAACGGCCCGCCGAGCAGGCCGCCGCAGCTTCTTGAGCAGCAGACTTCGCGTAGAGGAGCACGCAGTGACCACCACCGCGACCACCACCGAGCCGTCCGATCTCGTACTGATCCGCGAGACCGTGCGCGGCCTCGCCCGCAAGTTCGACTGGGACTACTGGCGGCGCTGCGACGCCGAGCACGCCTACCCCTGGGAGTTCGTGAACGCGTTCGCCGAGGGCGGCTGGCTCGGCGGGATGATCCCCGAGGAGTACGGCGGGCTCGGGCTCGGCATCACCGAGGCGGCCGTCATGATGGGCGAGATCGCGGCGTCCGGTGCGGGGATGAGCGGCGGCTCGGCGATCCACTTCTACGTCTTCCCGCCGGCGCCGATCGTGCGCCACGGCTCCGAGGCGATGAAGCGCGAGTGGCTCCCGAAGATCGCCGCCGGTGAGGTCCTGACGGCGTTCGGCGTCACCGAGCCGACGGCCGGCGTGGACACGTCCCGGATCCGCACGAAGGCCGAGAAGATCGACGGCGGGTACGTCGTCAACGGGCAGAAGGTGTGGATCACGAACGCGCAGAACGCGCACAAGATCCTGCTGCTGGCCCGCACCTCGCCGCGTGACGAGGCGAAGCCGCTGCACGGGATGACGCTGTTCTTCACCGACCTGAACCGGGACCGGATCACCGTCACCGAGATCGAGAAGCTCGGGCGGGCGGCGATCGACTCGAACGAGCTGTTCATCGACAACCTCGAGGTCTCCGACGACGAGGTGGTCGGCGAGGTCGACAAGGGCTTCTACTACCTGATCGACGGCCTGAACCCGGAGCGAATCGTGGTCGGCATGGAGGGGATCGGGCTCGGCCGCTCCGGGCTGGACCTGGCCACGCAGTACGCGAAGGACCGGGTCGTGTTCGACCGCCCGATCGGCAAGAACCAGGCCGTCGCGCATCCGCTCGCGGACTCCTGGATCCGGTTGGAGGCGGCCGAGGCGATCGCGATGAAGGCCGCCGCGCAGTTCGACGCAGGCGAGAACTGCGGCGAGCTGTCGGCCGCCGCGAAGTTCCTCGGCGCCGAGTCCGGTTTCGAGGCGTGCGACCGGGCCATGTCGACCATGGGCGGTTACGCGTACGCGAAGGAGTACCACGTCGAGCGTCTGTGGCGGGAGGTCCGGCTGCTGCGCAACGCGCCGTTCTCCCAGGAGATGGTGCTGAACTACATCTCCAACCAGGTGCTGAAGCTGCCGCGGGCCTACTGATGGGGCCGCTGTCCGGGGTGCGGGTCGTCAGCCTGGCCGGGATGGGGCCGACGCCGTTCGCCGGCATGCTGCTCGCGGACATGGGCGCGGACGTGGTCCGCGTGACCCGGCCGCCGAGCCGCGCTGGGCGCGCGCTCGGCCAGACCGAGGGGATGGCGGCCGAGCACGACCTGGCGAACCGCGGCGTCTCGTCGGTGGCGGTGGATCTGAAGGACCCGTCCGGGACCGAGTCCGTGCTGGCTCTCGTCGAGCGCGCCGATGTCTTCGTCGAGGGCTACCGTCCGGGCGTCGCCGAGCGTCTCGGCCTCGGTCCAGAGCAGGTCCACGACCGCAACCCGGCGGTCGTCTATGCACGGCTGACCGGGTACGGGCAGTACGGCCCCCTGGCGCGGACCGCCGGTCACGACATCAACTACGTCGCGCAGTCGGGTGCCCTGCACGCGATGGCCCGCGCCGGAGAGGCTCCGCGACCGCCGATCAACCTGCTGGGCGACTATGCGGGCGGCGGCCTGCTCGCGGCCTTCGGTATCGTCTCGGCCGTGCTGGAGGCGCGCACGTCCGGTGTCGGGCAGGTGCTCGACGCCGCGATGGTGGACGGGGTGGCGCTCCTGACGGCGAAGCTCCAGGGCCTGCGTGCGGCCGGCCGGTACAGCGACGTGCCCGGCACGAACTACCTGGACTCGGGCGCGCCGTTCTACGACACCTACCGGTGCGCATGCGGCGGATACCTCGCCGTCGGCGCTCTGGAGCCCAGCTTCTACGACGAGTTCGTGTCCCGGCTCGGCGTGGCGACGCACGACTGGCCGGAGCAGGACGACCAGGAACGCTGGCCGGAGCTCCGTGCGCACATCGCCGACGCGATCGCCGCCCGCACGCGCGACGAGTGGGCCGAGGTCTACGAGGGCACCGACGCCTGCGTCACTCCGGTGTGGACGTTCGACGAGGCCGTGAAGCACCCGCACAACGTCGAGCGCGACCTGTACCAGTCGGTCGCGGGCGTTCAACACCCGTCGCCTGCGCCGCGCTTCGGGCGCACGCCCGGCCGGGCACCGGGTACACCGAGCGACCGGCTCCTCGACGTGGACGACGTCGTCGACGCATGGAGCCGCCCCGCCGGGTGAGTTCCTATGCGGACTGCTCCCCGGCCCAGAGCCCCCGCTCCTCGAGCATGTGGATCACGCCGTCGGCGCCCTCGAGGATGTGTTTCTCGGTCAGCGAGCGCGCCTTGCGGGCGTTGCGGGAGCGCAGCGCCTCGATCAGCTCGGGGTGGTCGTCGTGCGTGGACGCGACCTGTCCCTCGATCGACGCGTAGAAGCGGTTCGGCAGATGCCGCACCACGGAGCCGAGCAGCAGGGTCAGGCGCCGCGAGTCCGCCGCGAGGTTGATCTCCCGGTGGAACCGGTGTCCCAGATTCGCGACCGCATCATGATCGCGACGATCGACGGCGGCGCGGAACTGTTCGTCGATCTCCTCGAGACGCGCGACCGTCTCCGGGGAGATCTTCTTGGCCGCGCGCGCGGCGAGCTCGGCCGCGAGCTGGGCCTGAGCCCAGAACAGGTCCCGGATGTCCTGCTGCGAGACCGGTGCGACCACGAATCCGCGCCGGGGGACCAGCTGGACGAACCCCTCGCTGGACAGGGTGAGAAGGCCTTCGCGGACCGGCGTGTTGCTGACGCCGACGGCCTCGGCGATGGGCTCCATGCGCAGGAACTCACCCGGCTTCACCGTGCCGGACAGGATGAGTTCGCGCACGTAACCGGCCACTTCCTCGGGCAGCTGCTGGCGCCGGGAGCCGTTGTCGGAAATTCGGACCACATCCTTCGCCATCGCTCGTCCACCCTTCGGAACCGAGCATCATATACGGAACCGAGTATCGCACGCACGAAGGTCGATCTTGTGGATCGGACGCGTGGTGTCGTCCGACAACGCTGTCATGGGCTACTTGTCGACGGCTGCGCAGGTGGACGAGATGGAGCTGGGGCTGCGACCCCCGCACCTGACACGGTGAAGAGCTTGACCTTGCCCCGGCGGCATGGTTTCAACTTGTGCGCGTGCCCGAGCGAGCAGACACGCAGACGATCGTTTCGCGACTCGACGCGCCGCGGCCGGGATGGCCCGAGCTGTTGACCGCAGTGGTCACCGCAGTGGTGCTGTACGCGGTGGGAGGCGCCCTGATCTTCGTGGTCGCTCCGCCCAGCGCCCCTGCGGTGGCAGGCATGCTGCAGTTCGCACTGTCCGGGCTCGCCCCCGCCGGGGCGTTCATCGCGGCGGTGCTGGTCCGGATTCGAGCTCTGGGCCCGTTCGGATTCCGCAGCGTGGCCGGGCGATGGCTGGCGATCGCGTTCGTCGGTGCCGTTGTCTGCCTGGTCGTGGGCTCGGTGCTGACCCTGCTCAGCGGCCCGCTCTTCCCGGGGTCGGAAGCGGTCCAGGAGGACTACCGTTCCGCCTACGGGGCCGGCGTCGCCTCGCTGCTCGTCACGCTCGTGCTCGGTGGGATCCTCACGCCGATCGGCGAGGAGCTGCTGTTCCGCGGTCTGCTCGCCTCGTTCTTGCGGCGGTGGGGTGCCTGGGTCACCGTGATCGGGAGCGGTGTGGTGTTCGCGGTGTCACACGGCATCAACGACGTGCTCCCGACCGCGCTCGTGGTCGGCCTGTGGTCCGCCTGGCTGTTCTACCGGACCAGGTCGATCTGGCCCTCGTTCGTCGTGCACATCACCTTCAACTCCTTGTCGATCCTCGCCCACGGTTTCGGGCTGGTCGAGGCTCTGGGCTTGAGCTGAGGCGCGCCACGGCCGCGGGGATGCCGGCCACGAATGGCCGGAGGCCACCCTGAACCACGTCGCAGTGGCACCGGCGACGGGCGATGGTGACAATCACTGACGGAGCCGAGGGCGATGTCGGGTGAACCCGCCGCGGAGCCACCCACCGGACGATGTCGATCGGTGCGAAGATCGCCACAACACCGCGATCGTTGTCCTATGGACGACACGGGCATCGGGCAGGATCGGTGAACGACCTGGTGGCCGGGCAAGGCCGAGGTCCCGTTGATCGAACTGCGTGCGACCACGTCGGCTGCTCAGTTCGATGGAGCCCACCCAGACGAGATGAGCTTGTCCCGGATCGTTCTCTTGACAATCTTCCCGTAGCCGGACTTGGGAAGCTCGGACCAGCGGATGCAGTATTTGGGCAGTTTGTAGCGAGCGAGCTTCGGTTCGAGCCAGCCGAGCAGTTCCGCACTGTCGGTCTCCGCACCGGGCTGGGACACCCACACTGCCACCCCGATCTCGCCCCACTTGGGGTGTGGCATCCCCAACACGGCGACTTCCGCGACGGCCGGGTGCGCGGCGAGCTTCTCCTCGATGTCGCGCGGGTGGACGTTCGAGCCGCCCGAGATGTACATGTCGGAGGCGCGTCCGGTGATATAGAGGTAGCCGTGCTCGTCGAGGGTGCCGATGTCGCCGGTGTGGAACCAGCCGCCCTCGAACGCGGTTGCCGTCGCCGTTTCGTTCGCGAGGTAGCCGGCGCAGACCGCGGGGCCGGCCACGCAGATCTCGCCGATCTCGCCCGGGCCTAGCTCGACGCCTGCGTCGTCGAGGATCGCGATCTGCATCCCGGTCCGCGGGCGACCGCAGGTGCCGATCTCTACGTCGTCGGGTTGCGGCCTCCTGTGCTCGACCGGCGGTAGAACGGTGATGTTGCCGGTCACCTCGCCCAGGCCGTAGTACTGCACCAGCACCGGACCAAGGACCTCGAGCGCGCGGTCCCGGTCGGCATTGAGCATCGGAGCGCCCGCGTAGATGATGTGCCGTAGCGAGGAGTGGTCGAACTTCTCGACCGCGGGATCGTCGGTCAGCGTCGTCAGGATCGTGGGGACAGTGAACATGTTCGTCACACGTTCCTGCTCGACAAGTCCCCAGACTTCCTCGGCGTGCAGCCGTGACGACGTCGGGATCACCGTGGGCGCGCCGCGAGCCACCTGCGGCAAGAGGTGCACCCCCGCGCCGTGCGACAGTGGTGCGACCGCGAGCGACACGTCGGACTCGGACAGTCCGGGCATCAGGTCAGCGGCGTGGTTGGTCGTGACGAAGCCGAGCTGGTCGTGGGTCAGGATGGCGGCCTTAGGTGCCCCGCTCGTCCCCGAGGTGAAGAAGTACCAGGCGTGTGCCCCCACCTCGACGATGGCGTTCCCAGCTTCGCCTCCTGCTGCTGGTGGCAGGTCGGCGACGGCGTCCGGCCCGCCGTCCCCGTCGATCCACAGCACGCCGGAGGCGAGGCCTGTGGTTTCGCGGACCGCGGCGACGTGGTCTCCCGTCCCGGCCGAGGCGATCATCGCAACCGGACGGCAGACGTCGGCGATCACGGCGACGTCTGCTGGAGTGAGGCGCACGTTGGTGGGTGCGACGGCCGCCCCGGCCCGCCAGATGCCGTAGAGCGACTGGATGTACTCGGGATGGTTCCGGGCGTGGAGCAGCACGCAGTCGCCGGTGCGGACCCCGGTGCGGCGCAGCGCCGCGCTCACCCGGTCGGCGCCCTCGTTCAGCTCGCGCCACGTCCACCGGACCGAGCCGTGCACGACCGCGGTGGCGTCCGGGAGCCTGCGGGCGGTCTGGGACAGCATCTCCGCGAGGTTCACGGCGCGGACCGCGGGAGACGTCATCGCGCACCTTCCAGCACGGTCGCGTAGTTGGCCACCGCGGCGCCGCCCATGTTGAACACCGCGGCGCGGTAGGCCCGTGCGAGCTGCATGTCACCGGCTTCGCCGACGAGCTGCATCGCCGCGAGGACGTGCTGGGACACTCCGGTCGCGCCGATCGGGTGGCCTTTCGCCTTCAGCCCGCCCGAGACGTTGACCGGTAGCGTCCCGTCGGGCTCGGTGCGACCTTCATCCAGTAGGACCGATGCCTTTCCGGGCTCGGCGAGCCCGAACGCCTCGTACTGCAGCAGCTCGGCGACGGTAAAGCAGTCGTGGGTCTCGATCAGGTCGAGGCCGTCCAGACCGACTCCGGCCTCGTGCAGCGCCCCGCGGAATGCCCGGCGGCCGGCGTCGAGGGCCAGCGGATCTGGGCGGGAGACGATCGCCATCGGGTCGTTGGCCTGGACCCGCGACCGGACGCCCACCGCGCGGCGGGCGGTTGCCGCGACGTCCGGCGTGGTCACGACGACGGCGGCTGCGCCGTCGGAGACGAGCGAGCAGTCGGTGCGCAGCAGCGGGTCGGCGACGAGCGGGTTGCGCTCGGAGACCGTCGAGCAGAACTCGACGCCGAGATCGCGCCGCAGATGGGCGTACGGGTTCGCCACGCCGTTGCGGTGGTTCTTCGCCGCGATCCGCGACAACGCCCGCCGTGGGTCGCCGTAGCGCTCGGAGTAGCGCCGAGCGAGCCAGGCGAACACGGCGGGGAAGCTCCCGAACTCGCCCTCGGACGGGAGGTGGGCGGCTCCGAGCAGGACGTCGGTGACCGCGTCGCCGGGCGTCCGCGTCATCTTCTCCGCGCCGACGACCAGCACGGCGCGGGCACGTCCCGCCTCGACCATGTCGAAGGCTGCGTAGAGGGCGGCGCTTCCGGTCGCGCAGGCGTTCTCCGAGCGCACCGCGGGCACCGAGGCCAGCTCGGGGGCGCCGGTGCCGACCAGTGCCGCGTCGAATCGCTGTCGGGTGATGTCGGTGCCGAAAACCCCGACGGACACCGCGTCGAGGTCCTGTGGGTCGAGGCCGGCGTCGCGCACGGCGGCGATCGAGACCTCGGCCATCAACGCCTCGACGTCCGGGAGGTCGGACTTGCCGAAGCGGGTGTGGGCCCACCCGGTCAGATGAGGGGTGAGGGACATGCGTGTTCGCTCCTCCAGTCGTGGGACGGGGTGTCAGAGCCGGATTCCGCCGTTGACGTCGAGTACCGCACCGGTCATGTACGACGACGCGGACGACCACAGGTAGAGCGCCGCCCGGGCGATCTCGTCCGGCTCGGCGAGCCGTCCGGCCAGCGCCCGGCCGGCCAGCGTGGCGATGACCTCGGGGTCGTCCCCGATCATCGAGGTGGCGGTGCAGCCGGGGGCGATGCAGTTGACCCGGATCTTTCGGGGTGCGAGCTCCCGCGCGGCGCCCTTGGTCAGGCCGATCACGCCGGCCTTGGAGGCGCCGTAGACCGGGCCGCCGACGTAGCCGCCGCCGGTGTACGCGGCGACCGAGGAGCACAGGACGATCGACGCCCCCGGCGCGAGGTACGGGGCAGCGGCCTGGATCGTGTTGATCGACCCCATGATGTTGACCAGAAGGCAGCGCTGGGCCTGTTCGGCCGTGACCTCCAGCAACGGTGTGGCAGCGTGATGCCCGCTGGCACGAACACGCCCGTCACCGGCCCCGCCTCGGCGGCGTCGGCGAAGCCCTTCTCCAGCGCGTCCCGGTCGAGGACGTCGGCCCGCCGGTAGCGGGCTCCCGGGAACGCCTCGGCGACCTCTGGAGCCTCGTCGGGGAGGTCGAGCACAGTCATCGCCGCGACCTGCGAGACGGCCAGCTCCACGGCGGCGAGCCCGATGCCCCGCGCGCCGCCGACGACGACGGCCGAGCCGGACGGCTGCTGACTCATTCGATCTTCTCCGATCATGTCGACGGCCGGGTCGGCCGCGGCGGGTCACAGGTCGAGGACGAGCCGCGGCCCGTGCGAGCGCGAGCAGCACGGCGTCATGACCTCGTTCGACGCGCGCTCGCTCGGGCTGAGGAAGGAGTCGCGGTGGTCGGGGACGCCGTCGAGGACGACCGTCTCGCAGGTGCCGCACGTGCCCTCCCGGCACGAGGTCGGCACGTGGACACCGGCGTCGGCGAGCGCGTCGACGACCGACCGGCCCTCGGGAACGCCCACCACCAGGTCCGAGCGGTCGCACACCACCTCGAACGCGGTGTCCGGCCCGTCGAGGGCTCCGTCCGCCGGACGGAACCGTTCCACGTGCAGGGTGCCGGCCGGCCATGGCGCGCACTGGCCCTCGACGGCGTCGATCAGCGGGCCGGGTCCGCAGCAGTAGACGGCCACGCCGTCGCGGGGCTCACCGAGCGCAGCGGGGAGATCGAGGTGCCCGCGTTCGTCATGCGGCCAGATCGTGACCCGGTCCCCGTAGGCCTCCACCTCCTCCAGGAAGGCCATGGAGCTGCGGGAGCGACCGCCGTACACCAGCCGCCACGGCTGGCCGGACGCCTCGCACTCGGCGATCATCGGCAGGATGGGCGTGATCCCGATGCCGCCCGCGAGGAACACGTACTCCCGCGCCTTCTCCAGCGCGAAGTTGTTCCGCGGCCCGTGGCAGCGGATCTCGTCGCCGACCTGCAGGGTGTCGTGCACATACGCAGACCCGCCTCGGCCGCGCTGCTCTCGCAGCACACCGATCCGCCAGGTGCTCCGGTCGTCGGGGGCGCCGCAGAGCGAGTAGTGCCGGACGAGGTCGTCGGTGAGGGTGACCTCGAGATGGGCGCCGGGCGTCCAGGCCGGCATCGGGGTGCCGTCCCTGGACCTCAGTTCGACGACGGCTACCCCGGCCGCTGCGGCTCGCTTCGCCGCGACGACGGCGACGACGTCGACCGGCTCGTCCGCGGGCCGCGGCGGGACGGCCGTACGTCCAGGGCGGCGGCGGGCGGTGTCGACGACCAGCATGTCGCCCTCGACGGCCACCTCGTAGCCCTCCAGGACCAGCGGCCCCTCCTGGCGACCGCCGTCGGGCTCGACGACGTCGTCGGGCGCTCCCGCGACGACCTCGACGGGGTACCGGCGCACCCGGGCGTTGCGGGGGTCGTAGAACGAGACCCCGGTACGGACGTCGAATTCCCACGCGTGCCACGGGCAGCGCAGCGATCGTCCGCCCTCGTATTCGATCGGGCCGTCGGGCTGTGCGGCGGTGGAGACCCCGAAGATCGTGCCGTGCCCGCACAACGGCGCCCCGGCGTGCGGACAGCGGTCGAGCAGGGCGAAGTACTCGCCGTCGACGTTGAGGACGCCGACCGGTCTGCCCTCGATCTCGACGATCTTGCGCTGGCCCGGACCGATCTCGGATGTTCCGGCGACGGCGTAACGGGTCACGCCTCGTCCTCCAGGCCGAAGAACCGTCGGGCGTTGTCTCGCAGGATCCGGTCCTTCAGCCCGGCAGGGAACGACGACGGGAAGATCTCGTGCGGGTCGTCGAAGTCGAAGTGCGGGTAGTCGGAGGCGAACAGCACCCGGTCCCGACCGAACTCCTCGATGTACTCGACGAGGTGTGCGGGGTCGTCGGGCTCGTCGATCGGCTGGGTAGAGACCCAGACGTGGTCGTGCAGGTACTCCGACGGCTTGCGTTGCAGGTCCGGGACCTCGTCGCGCTGCGTCTCCCAGTGGTAGTCCAGTCGCTCGGCCAACGGGACGAAATGCGCGACGTTGCCTTCGACGAACATGACCCGCAGGTCCGGGAACCGGTCGAAGGTGCCGGAGAGGATCAGGTTCAGGAGTTGGGACTGGAAGCTCTGGACCTGCCCGACGTGGTACTCGGTGTGGTACGAGGGCCAGCCGGTACCGGTCGCCGGGTTGCCGCCGCCCTGGGACAGATGAACCTGCAACGGGAGGCCGTAGTCGAGCATCGCCTCGTAGATCGGCCAGTAGCGGCGGCTGCCGAGCGGGTCGCGGGTCTTGCTCAGCCCGAGCACCGCGAGGACGCCCGGGTGTGAGCCGATGCGCTCCAGCTCGGCGACAGCCAGGTCCGGGTTCTCCCAGGGCAGCGAGATCGCCGCGCGAAGCCGCGGCTCGGGCACGACCAGATGATCGAGCTGCCAGTCGTTCACCGCGCGGGTGAGGACGTCCGCGATCTCGGGCCGCAGGGCCTGGGCTGCCGGGTTCAACGCCTGGCCGCCGGGGGACAGGCACTGCAGGACGCCGAGCCGGATGTCGTAGCGATCGAGCAGCTGCGAGCGGATCATCCCCAGGTCCGAGCCGGGGAAGCCGTCGTCCGGCCAGGAGTCGGCGCGCATCGCGCCGCCGTAGAGCTGCGGGTACTCGCCGAGGTTCTGCAGCCCGTTGGTGGTGCGGGCGCCGAACTCGTCGATGACTCGGCGCCAGCGCTGCGGCACGTACTCCGCGACGGCGCCCGCCGGTGGGACCGGGTGGATGTCGACGTCCACGATCCCGGTGCCGATCGACTGGATCGGCCGGACTCCGTGGACCGGACGCTCCTCGATGAGTGTCATGTGGGGTCTCCTCCCGTGGAGGGGGGTCAGCGGGCGGCGGGGACGTGGAGGCCGTGGAGGGCGAACGCGTTGCCGCGACGGATCCGCTCGACCAGGGCTGGGTCCGACGAGCCTTGCTCGATCGCGCGCGGGGGCGAGTGGTGCTGATGCGGGTAGTCGCTGGAGTAGACGAGCATGTCCGCGGATCCGAGGTGGTCGACGACACGGTCGAGCTCCCCGGGCCGCTCGGCGCCGTCGGAGGGGGCGGTGGTGAAGCGGACGTGGCGGCGGACGAGGTCCGACGGCCGCTCGGTCACCCACGGGACGTCCTGGCGGTAGCTCTTCCAGAGCTTGTCGAACTTCCACAGGAACGGTGGGACCCAGCGGAAGCCGAGCTCGCTGACGACGATCCGGGTCTCCGGGAACTTCTGGAGGACGCCCTCGGACACGATGGAGGTCAGCTGGGCCTCCAGGTTGGACTGCTGGCCGACGTACCACTCGAGGTGGGTCGTCGGCCAGCCGACCGAGGTGGGGGCCTGCCGGAACACACCACCGATGTGGATCGCCACCGGCAGGCCGTGCCGTGCCGCCGCCTCCCAGATCGGCCAGTTGATCTGGCGACCGTAGGGCAGCTCGGACTGGCCCAGCAGCAGGATCTGGGCGAAGCGGCCGTCGGCAGCGCAGCGGTCGATCTCCTCTGCGGCGAGCACCGGTGTGCCCTGCGGCACCACGATCGACCCGCGGAGCCGGTCGTCGTGGTCCAACCACTCGCGGGAGATCCAGTCATTGAGCGCACGGGCGTGTGCGGCTTCGCGCCGCGGCTGGTGTATCTGTTGCACGCCGTAGAGGCAGTTGAGGATCGCGACGTCCGTGTCGCCGTCCGCGAACACGTCGGCGACCAGGGCGTCCGCGGACGTCCCGGCGCGTCCGTCCGGGCCCGGCGTCGCTCCCGGACGCTCGGCGATCGGCGAGGACGGCGGGTGGTAGCTCGGTTCGTAGGTCGGCGCCAACTGCGCCTCGAGCTGGGCAGCCCAGTAGTCGTCGAGGTAGGGGAGCAGGGCCCGCGCCGAGGGCAGGACGGCGTGGACGTCGCAGTCGACGACGGCGGCGCGGCGACCCTCGGGAGGGGCGTCGCCGGGTGGGGCGGTCGCCGACGTCGTGGTGGGGGTGCTCATCGAGGGCTCCAGCTCGCGGTTGACTCCGTCGTCCGGCGTCAGACGCTGCGGCCCGGCTGACGTGCGCGTCAATCCGCGGGTTTGTTCGCGCACGTCGATATTCCACATCGTGAGCATTGTCTTGCTGCGGTGGAGATATCTATCTTTCTGCCTGTGACTTCCAGGAGACGACCATTCCACAATGTAGAGGACAAGACACGGGCCGGGGCGGAAGCCCGACCCGGGTCGCAGAGCGTCCGCCGCGCTCTCGACCTGCTGTCACTGGTGTCGAGGTGGGAGCGCCGCGGCGGCCTGTCGGTGGCGGCCATCGCCGAGGAGACGGGCCTGGCCAGGCCGACGACACACCGGCTGCTCGCCGAGCTCCTGCACGCCGGCTACCTGGAGCAGGCTCCCGACCGGCGGTATCGCCTCGGGCCGGAGTCGTACGTGGTCGGCGCGGCGGCGGAGCTGCGCTACGGCGTCCAGCAGCAGTCCGTGGCGGCAGCGACCCGGCTCGCGGGCGCGTCGGAGGACGTGGCCTTCGTGTCGATCCGCCGGCACCACCACCACGTGTGCGTGCACCGGGAGGAGGGACGGTGGCCGATCCGCAGCCACGTGTTGCACGTCGGCGACCGGCTTCCGCTCGGCGTCGGCGCGGCCGGGCTCGCCTTCCTCGCCGCGCTCGCGCCGGAGGTCGCGGCCGCAGCGGTGGCGGCCAACGAGCACGAGGTGGTCCGCGAGCATCCGCACCTGACCCCGGACGTCGTCCTCGGTCTGGTCGCGGCCGCCAGGGAGCGCCACGGCGTCGCCATCAACCGCGGGTTGGTCGTCGACGACTCGGCGGGCATCAGCCTGGTCGTCCCCGCCCGGCAGGGGGACCCGGTGGTAGCGCTCGGCATCGCCACGATCAGCTCGCGGATGCAGCCCGAACGGGAGCGATGGCTGGAGACGCTGCTCAAGCGCGAGGTCGAGCACCTGAGCCGAAGCGAGCAGTAGGAGTCCAGAAGTCCATATTGTGGACTGCTGATCGTGCCCTCCATCGAGATCACGACTAGCTAGACGTCGGAGTCCGGTCAGTCCGACCACGATGTGGAACGCTGAGCTGCGACAACCGAACTTCTTGTTGACCCCGTCACAGGGCCTCCTCCATGTTCTCGGTGCCCTGCTGCACCGTCCGCCGCTCTGGAGCACTCCGGCCCCCACTTCCCGGCCGGCGGCCCCGAGCGGAGCGGTGCCGGATCCGGGCACCGGCTCGTCCGCGGGCACAGCACGCAGCCGGACAACCCGGAACCGAGACCGTCGCTCGACGGTCCGACGAGGAGGTTCGTATGTCCCTCACGCACGCGCTGACGCTTCCCCCGGAAGCCCGCACCGTGGATCACGTCGCGATGTTCGTCGACGGCGAGTTCGTCACGGCCGCTGCCGGCGGCACCTTCCCCACCGTGGACCCGAACACCGGCGACACCATCGCGCAGGTCCCCCGGGCAGACGGCACCGACGTCGACCGGGCGGTCGCCGCGGCCCGGCGCGCGGCGGTCGAATGGCAGTTCACCGACACCATCGCCCGCTCCGGGCTGCTCCGCGCACTGGCCGGGCTGGTCACCGAGCACGCCGACGAGCTGGCCCGCATCGAAGCCCTCGACTCCGGCCACTACCTGGCGAAGGCCCGGGAACTGGTGGGAGCAATCCCGCTGTGGCTGGACTACTGGGCGGGCCTGGCCGACAAGGTCGGCGGCCGCACGATCCAGGTGCCGGGCAACAAGCTGTCGTTCACGCTGCTCGAGCCGCTCGGCGTCACCGCGCACATCGTGCCGTGGAACTACCCGCTGCTGGTGATGGTCCGCTCGATCGCCCCCGCGCTGGCGCTGGGCAACACCGTCGTCGTCAAACCGGCCGAGGACACCTCTCTGTCGGCGCTGAAGTTCGCCGAGCTGGTACGCGCGGCGGGCTTCCCGGACGGCGTGTTCAACGTGGTGACCGGCTACGGGGCCGAAGCGGGCGCGTCGCTGGCCGCGCACCCGGACGTCGCGGGCATCACGTTCACCGGCTCCACCGAGACCGGGAGGACCGTCTCGAAGCTGGCGGCCGACCACGTCGCCCAGATCAACCTCGAGCTCGGCGGCAAGAGCCCGACCGTCGTGTTCCCCGACGCCGATCTCGACGACGCCGTCGAGGCGACCGTCCAGGGCTTCTGCTCGCACACCGGACAGGTCTGCGTCGCCGGGACCCGGCTGTTCGTGCACGCCGACGTCCGCGACGAGTTCCTCGGCAAGCTCACCGACCGGCTCCGGTCCACCCGGATCGGTGACGGGTTCGCCGAGGACACCGAGATGGGTCCGCTCGTGTCGCAGAAGCAGTACGACCGGGTCCGCGAGTACATCGAGATCGGCAAGTCCGAAGCGACCCTGCACTACGGCGGCGGGCGACCGGACGGCCTCGACGAGGGCGGCTACTTCATCGAGCCGACGGTCTTCGTCGACGTTCCGCACGACGCCCGGATCGCCCGCGAGGAGATCTTCGGCCCGGTCGCGTCGGTGCACCTGTGGACCACCGAGGACGAGCTGGTCGAGGCCGTCAACGACAGCATCTACGGCCTGTTCGC
This sequence comes from Pseudonocardia endophytica, assembly GCF_004339565.1. GTDB lineage: Bacteria > Actinomycetota > Actinomycetes > Mycobacteriales > Pseudonocardiaceae > Pseudonocardia > Pseudonocardia endophytica. The sequence goes on along the minus strand of NZ_SMFZ01000001.1, from coordinate 1,755,098 downwards.
CTGCTTGCTGGGCCGCGACATCAAGCGGCTGCTGTCCACCGCCCGACGGCTGCAGGTCGGTGGCGTGATGATCAACGACTGGTTCGGCGAACTGCCGATGACCCCGCACGGCGGGCACAAGCAGTCCGGCACCGGGCGAGAGGAGGGACTGGAAGCCGTCCACGGATACACCCAGGTCAAGCACGTCAGCATCAATCTGGACGACTCGCTGCGTGCGGGCACCGACTGGGTCAACGCGCCGCTGTAGTCGACGCGCGGGCCACGGAAGTAACACCGGACAACCAGGTCGTCGAGGCGACACCGCCGCGCCGGCCGCCACCCACCAGACAGAGGAGCAGGAGATGACCGCAGCAACGACTCGGGCGCTGTACCACGGCAACCGCAACGCCAACCCACCGAAGGACGAGTGGACGCCGTTCGAGTGGGAGGACCCCAGGCACGGCTCGCAGGTGAAGGGAGAGGTCGTCGTCGTCCGTCCGGAGGGGACATCCGGCACGCTCATGTCCGGCCTGTGGCGGACCGGGTACGAGATCGCCGGCTGTCGCGAGGACGGCTCGTGCGAGGTGGTGTACTCCGCGCCCCTGGGTGACGAGACGATGGTGATCCTCGAGGGGACCGCCGACATCACCGAGACCGCGACCGGCAGGAAGCACCGCATCGGGGCCGGCACGATCATCAGCCACCCGAAGCACGTCGATCTGCACTGGGAGATCCACAGCCCGTTCCTGAAGAAGTTCTGGGTGATGTGGGACAGCCCGAACCCCGCCACCAAGACCGACCACCTGGTCGTCGCGAACATCAGCGACGACCCGGGCACGTGGACGCCGTTCGAGTGGGACGAGCCGGAACACGGCCACCAGACTTTCGGGGAGCTGTTCACCATCCGGGACACCGGCTCCACCGGCACCTACAAGTGCGGGCTGTGGCGCACCGGGGTCGGGGTGGCCGGCTGCAACCCGGACGGCACCGGGACCACCCGCTACACCGCCCCGCTCGGCGACGAGACGATCCTGCTCCTGGAGGGGCAGGTGCACGTCGTGAACGAGGACACCGGCGAGGAGTTCGACTTCGAGGCCGGTGACATCATCGGCTTCGCCTCGGGGACACCGGTCACCTGGACCTCGAAGACCGCGTACGTGAAGAAGTTCTGGGTGATCACCAACGAGACCGCTCCGACCGCCTGAGCACGGTCACAACGATGGAAGCCCAGTAGCGTGCACCCGCCCAAGTCGGACTGAACCGATCTCAACGCCGACTTGCGGCGGGGTCCGCTGACATCGTGACTGTCCACGGCCCGACGCCACACGACCTGCTGTGTCAATGCTGCGGCGCGGGGAACCGGATGGGTATCGGGCCGATCGAGGCGTCGCGGCGAGCACGTGCCTCGGCCGCGATGACGATCATGGACGTCGATCTGATCGAGATCAACGAGGCGTTCGCCGTCCAGGTCCTGGGATCGGCCCGCGCACTCGGCATCAACGAGGACACGGTGAACGTCTCCGGCGGCGCGATCGCGCTCGGCCACCCGTTCGGCATGACCGGTACCCGGACTTGACGTCGAAGTACGGCAGCCGTCCGAAGAACCGCCGCAGCGCCAGGCGAGGGTCGGGTCCATGGCATCTCGGTCGGCCGCGCGCAGCAGGTGAACCGGGTGAATCAGGACTTCAGCTCCGGGAACTGGTCGTCGCGCCATTCCGAGGTCATGACGGTGTCCGCCTGGTCCTGTTCGCGTTTCCGAAGCTCGACGCGGCGGATCTTTCCGGAGATCGTTTTCGGAAGCTCGGCGAACTCCAGCCGTCGTATCCGGAGGTAGGGGGCGAGGTTCTCGCGGGTATGGCGCAGGATTGCGAGGGCGGTGTCCCGGTTCGGTTCGTGGCCAGGAGCCAGGGCGACGTAGGCCTTGGGCACTGCCAGCCGCACCGGGTCCGGCTGCGGCACGACGGCGGCCTCCAGCACGGCCGGGTGCTCGATGAGCACGCTCTCCAGCTCGAACGGGGAGATCTTGTAGTCGGAGGCCTTGAACACGTCGTCGGTGCGTCCGACGTAGAACAGGTAGCCGTCGGTGTCACGGGCGGCGGTGTCGCCGGTGTGGTAGTAGCCGCCGTGCATCGCCTCGGCCGTCTTGTCAGGCATGTCGAGGTAGCGGGTCATCAGGCTGGTGGGGCGCTGGGAGAGGTCGATGCAGATTTCACCCTCGGTTTCCGAGGGCTCGCCGGTGGCTTCGTCGAGCAGGACCACGGGGACGCCGGGCAGCGGTCGGCCCATCGATCCGGGCTTGACCGCCGAGCCCGGGGTGTTGCCCACCGAGGCCGTGGTCTCGGTCTGGCCGAACCCGTCGCGCAGGGTGAGTCCCCACTGTCGCTGCACCTGGTCGATGATCTCCGGGTTGAGCGGCTCCCCGGCGGCGATCACCTCGCGCAGCGAACCGGGCCCATCCGACAGGTCGGCCTTGATGAGCATGCGCCACACCGTGGGCGGTGCGCAGAACGTGGTCACGCCTTTGTCCCGGATGTTGGTCAGCAGCGCGGTGGCGTCGAAGCGGGAGTAGTTGTAGAGGAAGATCGTCGCCCCGGCGATCCAGGGTGCGAAGAAGCAGGACCAGGCGTGCTTGGCCCAGCCGGGGGAGCTGATGTTGAGGTGGATGTCGCCGGGGGTCAGTCCCAGCCAGTACATGGTGGTCAGGTGCCCGACCGGGTAGGAGGCCTGGGTGTGCTCGACGAGCTTGGGCCGGCTCGTGGTGCCCGAGGTGAAGTAGAGGAGCAACCGGTCGTCGGCGACGGTGCCAGGATGCTCGACGGGCCCGTCGTCGCACCGGTACGAGTCCTCGTAGTCCAGCCATCCCGGGACGCCGCCGCCGACGGCGATCGTGGTGGTGCCGTCTCGGGGACCGGTGAGCAGCCCGTCGAACTTCGAGGCGCTCGCGGACTCGACGATCAGGTGTTTCGCCGCTCCGCGGTCGATCCGGTCGGGCAGGTCCGTCGCGCCGAGGGCCGTGGTCGCCGGCATGATCACCGCGCCGAGCTTCATCACCGCGAGCATCGACTCCCACAGCTCGACCCTGTTGCCCAGCATGATCAGCACGCTGTCACCGCGGCGGACTCCGTGGCCGGCCAGCCAGCGGGCGACCTGGTTGGATCGGCGCCGCATCCCGTCGAACGTCCAGGAGCCCTCACTCCCGTCTTCCTCGACGATGTGCAGGGCCGTCCGCCCGTCACCGTCGGCGATCGCGTCGAACCAGTCGTGGGCCCACTGGAACGGACCGTGTAGGGCCGGCCACTCGAAGTCGGTCACCGCCTTCTGGTGGTCGCCGTGTAGCGCGACCAGCCGGTCGCGAGCCTCACGGTAGATGTCGTGATTGGTCGGCATGGAGATGGCCTCCGGAGGGGATGGGCGGATCAGCGCGCGATGGCGCGGCGGTCGTCGCGGACTCGTGCTTCGGGCGCCCGGTCGTGCGTCTGACGCAGCATCGGGTCGAACACCGGGGCATCGGCATTCGTGGCTCCTCGTCGAGCGGGTCACCGACAGGGGCTGCTGGAGAGTCGCGAATCGGATCGGGGCCCGCTACCAACTGAAGTTGGTGTTCGGCGATCTGCCCGCCCGGGCACCATACGCATCGTGGTCGGCAGCGGCCCGGAAGAACGAGCATCCTCCCGCCGACCGTTCACTACGATGTGATAGCTGGTCCACGCGGGCATGGACGCCCGCCCGAACGGGAGGACACGTGATCGAGGACGACACGATCGCCCGGGCTGTGGAGACGGTCCTCCCACGTCGCCTCGGCGAGTTGCAGAGGCTGACCGGACTCCCCGTCGTGTTCGGCGGCGCCGCCCGTTCGGCCCAGTACGGACCATTGCTGACGATCAGCCACCTGCGGGGAACTCTCAGCGACTCCCTGCGTCTGCTCAGCGTCATCTCCGGACGCGGGCTAGGGGGCGCCGCGATGGCTCGAATGACGCCGTGCCGGGTCCACGACTACGCCTCGACGTCGGGCATCACCCACGACTACGACCACGTGGTCGTCGAGCACGAGCGGCTCACGTCGATCCTGGCGTACCCGCTCCTCGTGCACGGCACGGTGCGCGGCGTCATGTACGGCGCGGTCCGCGACGACGGGCGGATCGGGGACACGGCGCTCCGCAACGCCGACGCGGTCGCCTCGACCATCTCCCGCGATGTCGTGTCTCTGCTGGACAGGCCGGCGCCTGCGCCGCCGCCCGGACCGTCGGACTCAGCCTCGTACACGAGCGCGCTCGGTGAGCTCGCGGACATCGCGCGCACGACGGCGGACCCGGCCCTCCGCGCCGCTCTAGCCCGGATCCACAGGAGACTGTCGGGCCGGACCGGCACGCCTCGTCCCGGTGCCGACGCCCCGTCCCTGGCGCCCCGTGAGCTGGAGGCGCTCCGACTCGTGGCGGTGGGCTCGACGAACGCCGAGATCGCCGCCCGGCTCGGCATCACCGTCGACACGGTGAAGGCCTACCTGCACACCACGATGCGCAAGCTCGACGTGCGCAACCGGACGCGAGCGGTCGTCGTGGCACGAGAGGCCGGCATCCTCTGAACGCGCGGGCACGGAGTTGGCTCCTCGCCGCGGGTGTGCGGGTCGTTCCCGGGGCTAGGGTGTTGCGGTGCCGGAGTCACCACCGAGGAGGACCGTCGGGTCGGCGGCGCGTGGGTCCGAGCAGGGCGCGCGCGGTTCGGAGATCCAGTCGGTGGCCCGGGCCGCGGCGGTTCTCGGTGTCGTCGTGGACAGTGCCGGCGGTCTGACCACAACGGAGATCGCGAAGGTCACCGGGGTGACCGTCTCGACGGCCCATCGGCTGGCGCACACGCTCGTGTCCGGCAATCTGCTCTGTCGAGAGGCCGGTTCGGAGCGCTTCCTGCCGGGACCGCTGCTGCTGCGGCTGGCGCGCAAGAGTCTCGGCGCGTCCGGCGTGCCGGAGGCCGCGGACGTGCTGAAGGAGCTCGCCGACCGCACCGGGGAGACGGCGAGCATCGGCATGCGTCGTGGCGACGATGTGCTCGTCCTACTGTCGGTGCCCTCCACCCGGATGCTCCGCTACACCGGACAGCCCGGTGCGCGGGTCCCGTTGCTGGACTCCGCGATCGGGTGCGCGATCGTCGCGTTCGGCGGCGACCCGGTCGGGCAGGCGGCGGAGATCCTGACGCGCACCGGCCGCGGCGAACCGGAGACATGGGCTGCGGAGATCGACCTGCTCGCGACACAGTTCCGTGGGTACGCCGTACTCGATGACCCGCACGACCCGTCGCTGCGCGCGGTGGCGGCACCGGTGGTCGGGGCAACCGAGATCGTCCGGATGGGTGTGGAGATCCAGGGTCCGTCGAGCAGGCTGCTCGAGGAGCGGCTCGACGAGCTGGGGGCGGTCGTACGTTCGGCGGCCGACGCCCTGGAGGGCCTGCCGGTGTCGATAGCGTTCGGTGAGTTCTGAGCGACATCCCACCGGCGTTTCCACGATGCGCGAATGTGTCTCGCATCCCGCAAAGATCTGTTGACCCCAGCCGACAGGCGTGCCTACGCTCGGACCACCCGATCGTGAGGACGGAAGAGGTATGGGCGCGGAGCACGGCGAGATCGTGGTGTCGCCCAACCACGTCGTCTTCGATCTTCCCGAGATGGTCGCGGTCCGGGAGGGACTGTTCGACGCCGCGGGACTGGCCGTGCGGTTCCAGGATGCGGCCGACCGCTCGGCCGACACCGAGCGCAATCCGGCTGCCCGGCACAAGGAGTCGCAGTTCACGGCTGCGCGGGCGGACGTCTACAACGTCTGCGAGTGGGGCGGGATCGACCGGCTGGAGCGGGACACGCGCGGCGGTCGGATCGGGCATCTGCGCGCCGCCGTCGTGTCCCAGGCGCTCGTCAGCACCGACGACCATCTGAACGAACCGCACGACCTCGCCGGGGTCCCGGTGACGATCAACGAGTTCACCGGCTCGCACTACACCGCGCTGCACCTGCTCGAGGGCACCGTGCCCCGGCAGCGGATCGAGCTCGTGCACGGCGGCCCGCCGGCTGCCCGCCTGGACATGCTGCTGTCGGGGGAGTGCCGGGCGACGATGCTGATGGAGCCGTTCCTCAGCGTCGCGCTCACCCATGGTGCGCACGTGCTGGGCACCTACGCCTACCGCGGCTCCCAGGTCGTCGCGCCGCACCTGACGGCGGCGCAGCAGGAGGCGTACCGCGGCGCGGTGGACAAGGCCGTCGACCTGATCAACGCCGACCGTCCGCGCTGGGCACCCCTGATCGCCGCCGAGGCCGGGGACCGGCTCGACCCCTCGGACCTGCGCCCCGACTACTACCGCTACACCCACATCGCGCCGTTCACCGAGCGGCGCTTCACCGAGACCTACGCCTGGATGCGTTCCTGGCGTCTCACGGACGGCCGGTCCGGGTACGAGACCCTGAAGGCCATGCGGTGACGGCCCCCGCCGGCCTGGTGCGGTTGCTGACCCGGCGCCGCCACATCGACCTCTGCCTGATCAACGGCGGGGTGTGTCCGGGGCACTGAGTCCCGCCCTCTTCCACCCCCACGCGGGCCGCTGCGTCGTGTGCAGACGGTCCGATCCGGCGTGCCCCGACGCGCCGCCCCGACACCCGGAGTCGTCATGCCCGCACAACCCCTGCAGCTCGACCGGAGGGCCGTGCTGCGCGCCGCGCTGCTCGGCGCCGCCGGTCTCGCCGGCACCTCGCTGCTCGCCGCCTGCGGCGGTGCGGAACCCGCTGCAGGCACGGCGCTGCAGGCCCGCGTCGAGGACACCCAGGCCGGAACCGCCGGCGCGGTGATCCGTCCGATCAGCGAGCAGAACGGCCTGGTCGGCGACCTCGACCTGACCTACGTCGCCGGCACCGGCCCCGGCGACGTCCAGAACAAGCTGCTCTCCGGAGCGCTCAACGTGGCCAGCATGGGACCGCTCGGGGCCGTCGTCGCCGGCGAGGCCGGTTCGGACGTCGTCATCTTCAGCACGAGCCTGAACAACCACGTCCGATGGCTGGTGCCCGAGAACAGTCCGTACCGCACTCCGGCCGACCTGCGCGGCAAGCGCGTGGCGACGCCGCCGAACAACAGCGACGCGTTCCGCTCCGCCCAGCTCGCCGCGGCCGTCAACGGCGGGAGCCTGACCGCCGACCACCAGCTCTTCCCCGGTGCGGTCCTCGCCGGACTGGCCCTGCTCGACCGCGGTGACGTCGATGCGATCGTCACGATCGAGCCCAACGCGACGCGGCTCGTCGCCAAGGGCGCCCGTCAGATCGCCACCGTCGGCGAGCTGTGGGCCCACGGCACGGGCGAGGACCCGAACACGTTGTTCCTCAACGGCCAGGGCGCCACGCGCGCCTGGGTGGACAGCAACCGCGCGGCCGCCGCCGCGCTGGCGAGCCTGCGCCAGCGTGCGCACCAGATCATCTCCGAGCGGCCACAGGTGCTCGCCGAGCTGCACGAGTCCTACGGCATCCCGGCCACGGAGAAGGCCGCGATCGATCTGCTGCCGTCCCGGATGCGCGACGTCTACCCGGTGCAGTGGGGCGAGTCGGTATTCGCGAACCTGCGCCGCCAGACCGAGGTCGCGCAGAAGGTCGGCCTGGTCAAGGCTCAGCCGACGCAGGTGCCGTGGGTCGACCTGGGAGCACCGGCATGACGGCCACCGACCTCCGGCCCTCCCGGGTCGAACCGGCGGCGGTCCCGGCCCCCGCCCGCCTGCGCCGCCGCTGGCTGCGGGCGGGGCTGCCCGCACTGGCGTTCCTGATACTGCTCGCCGCCGCCTGGCAGCTCATGTCCGTGCTGCTGGACAGCGTGCTGGTGCCCGGTGTCGGCGAGATCGGCTCCGAGCTGGTCGAGATCGTCGCGGACGGGTCGTTCGCCGAGCAGCTGGGGATCACCGTGCTCCGGGTGGCGCTCGGATTCGCGCTCGCGTTCGTCGTGGCCGTGGCGGTCGGGCTCGCGATGGGGCGCAACGAGATCGCCCGCCGGTTCTTCGAGCCCGCCGTGCTGCTCGGACTTACCATCCCCGGGCTGGTCTGGGCGCTGCTCTGCGTGATCTGGTTCGGGATCGAGCTGGTCAACCCGGTCGCCGCTGTCGCGTTGTCCTCGGCGCCGCCGCTCGTGCTCACCGTCTACCAGGGCGTGCGGTCGGTGGACCCTGATCTGCTGGAGATGGCGTACGTCTACCGCTTCTCCCGTGCCACCCGGCTGCGCAGGCTCTGGCTGCCCGCGCTCGCCCCGTCCCTGTTCGCCGGCGCCCGGCTCGGCCTGTCGTTGGGCTGGAAGGTGATCGTGCTGGTCGAGGTCTTCGGTATGTCCAGTGGCGTCGGATACCAGCTCAACAACGCGTTCGCCGCGCAGAACGTCGCCGCCGTGCTGGCCTGGACGCTGTTGTTCGCGGTGGTCATGGCCGTCCTGGAGTACGGGGTCCTGCAGGGTCTCGAACGGCGGGCGAGCCGGTGGCGCAAGGCGGTGTCGGTGTGAGCGCCCCGGTGACCGAGGTGCGGCTCGACGGCGTCGGCAAGACGTTCGTCGACGCGCGCAGCGGCGCGCCCCAGACCGTCCTCGCGGACTTCTCCCTCACGGTGGACGAGGGGGAGCTGGTCGCCGTCGTCGGCGCGTCCGGTACCGGGAAGACCACCCTGCTGCACGTCGTGGCCGGACTGGTCACCCCGGACACCGGGTCCGTCCACATCGGAGAGCCGCGCCTGGGCGTGGTGTTCCAGCAGCCCCGCCTGCTGGACTGGCTCCCGGTGCGGCAGAACGTCGTGCTGGCGCTCGAGGCAGCAGGCCTGGATCCGGCGGGCGCCGACGCGGCGCTCGCCGCCGTCGGACTGACCGACTACGCCGGGTCCTATCCGAGCGTTCTGTCCGGCGGCCAGCGGCAGCGCGTCGCGGTCGCCCGCGCGTTCGCCGTCGAGCCCGATCTCGTGCTGCTCGACGAGCCGTTCAGCGCGCTCGACGAGCTCACCGCCCGCAAGCTGCGCCTGCTCCTGCAGGACCTGTGGATGCAGCGCCCGCGCACCGGGCTGCTGGTCACGCACAACCCGCTGGAGGCGGCACTGCTCGCCGACCGCGTCATCGTTCTCGCCGGGCGTCCCGCGTCCGTCGCGGCCGAGTACCGCGTCGACCGCGAGCGGCCCCGTTCGGCCGAGGACACCCACCTGTTCGACCTGCACTCACGCATCGTCTCCGCGCTCGCCTGAGCCGCGCCGTCCCACGAGAGGAACCGTCATGCCCGACCGCCCCAAGGTCACCATGGAGCTGCTGTCCCTGGTGTTCTCCCTGCCCCAGCTCGTCGCCAAGGACGAGGGCTACTTCGACGACGAGGGTGTCGAGGTCGAGTTCGTCACGAAGGACTACGCGAGGGCCGGGATCTCGCCGCTGGAGGACCACGAGCTGCTCAGCTCGTTCGGCTCCACCAAGTCGCACTTCGAGAGCGGCGAGGCCTCGCTCTACCGGGCGTGCGAGTGGGGCCAGATCCGCCGCACCCAGGACACCACGGTCGGGGGGCGGGTGGTGAGCAAGCGTGCCGCCGTCAACGGGCAGGCGATCATGGTCCGCGGCGACCACCCGGCCACCCACCCGCAGGACCTCGCCGGTGTGACGGTCGCGGTGAACTTCCATCACGGCTCGCACTACGTCGCGCTCCAGACCCTGGAGGGGTTCCTGCCTCGCGAGGAGATCTCGGTCGCGCACTACGGCGGCCCGCAGGTCCGGTTCGAGGCGCTGCGCGACGGCACCGTCGAGGCCGCGGCGCTGATGGAGCCGTGGATCACCCTTGCGGAGAAGCAGGGCTACAAGATCCTCGCCGAGGCCTTCTACGTCGGCGCCGAGATCGCGAGCCCGCAGGTCGACGAGGAGACGTACGCACGCATCAACCGGGCGGTCGTCCGGGCGGTGGCGACGATCAACGAGGATCCGCGTCCGTACCTGCACCATCTGACCGCCGAGATCCCGCCCGAGCTCGGCACCGTCGAGCCGCACGAGATCCCGCTGGGCAGGCTGCGCTACGTCGACCCGGCGCCGTACCCGCAGGCGCAGTTCCAGCGCACGTTCGACTGGATGGTGTCCTGGGGGCTCGTCGAGGACAGCAACAGCTTCGACTCCGTGGTGCACAACCTCGTGCATGTCTGAGACCGCCACCGCGGTCGTGCGGCCACGTCCGGGCGTCCGGGCGTGGCCGCTGTACGTCGGGGGGTTCCTCGGGCCCTACGCCAGCACGATGGTCACGCCGATGGTGCAGGAGGTGGCCGAGGGCCTGCGCTCGACGCCGGAGCTGGCGGCTGTCGCGGTGACCGCGTACATGCTCCCGTTCGCGGCGCTCATGCTCGTCTCCGGCACCCTCGCCGAACGCTGGGGCCGCGCCCGCACCATGCGGGTGTCCCTGCTGGCCTTCGTCCTGGCCTGTGCACTGTGCACGCTCGCCCCGGACATCGGGTGGTTCCTCGCCGCTCGCGCACTGCAGGGCGCCACGAACGCGTTCACGACGCCGCTGCTGGTCGCCGCGATCACCGACCTGGTGCCGCGTGCCCGCCTGGGCCGCGCCCTCGGTCTGTTCGCCGGGATGCAGGCCGCCGGTCAGGCGGCCAGCCCGCTGGTCAGCGGGCCGTCCGCGGTCCTGGACTGGCGGCTCGCGTTCGTGTTCCCCGCGGGAGTCGCCGTGGCACTCGCGCTGTTCTCGCCGACGATGACCGCGCACGACCGGCCCGCCGGTCCGCCGTCGGTGCGGGCGCTGGCGAACCGGAACCTCGCAGTCGCCTGCGCGCTGTCGTTCCTGTGCTACCTCGCCGCCGTGGGGCTCACCGTTCTGTCGATCCTGCGCGCCGAGGAGGACTTCGGGCTGGGGCCCTGGCAGCGCGGGCTGCTCGCGGCCGCGTTCGGTGTGGCCGGGCTGGCAGCGGCGCCGCTGCTCGGCCGTCGGCTCGACGCCATCGGCCCGCGCCGCACCGGCGTGCTGATGAACCTGCTCCTGGCCGCCGGGCTGGTCACCGCCGCGTTCGGTTCGGGCGTCGTGCTGCTCGGCGCCGGCATCGCGGCGGTCGGGATCGCGGTGACGGGGCTGCGCACCACGATCAACTCCATCGCCACCACCAGCACCGACACGAACCGGGCCGGCGCAGTGTCGCTCGCCCTGTCGTTCCAGTTCTTCGGCGGTGCCCTGGCGCCGCTGGTCTGGGTGCCTCTGCACGCCGCACACGGCGCCGTCGGGTTCGCCGCCACCGCCGCCGCCCCGCTCGCCGCACTTCTACTGCTAGGCCTGGTGCGGTCGGATCGGCCGTACCGAGGCGGCGGGCACGGTGCTCGTCGTCGAGGCCACCGTGCCGACGTCGTCAGCTGAGGCTCACCCGGCCCGATCCGATCACCGGCCCCGGTCGTTACGCGGATCTTCGCCGAGTATCTGGGCGGCGCCAAGTCCGCGCGATCCTGCTCGACCCGCGCTACACGGGCCGCCAGGTAGGCAACAAGCAACGTGAGGACGAGGTCCTGATCGACGTCGAGGACGTCTCGCTGGGCCACGACAACGAGCTCGCCGGCTACCGGGCGGCGCTCGACTCGGGAGCCGAACCGGCCGTCGTCGCGGCATGGATCGTGGGGGTGCAGAGCGAACGGGCCTCGCTTGAGCGGAGGCGCAAACCCACAGCTCGGCAGGAGAAGCGTAGATCCGACCACCTGACGAACGGTGCCTGACGAGGCACTAGCGACCCGCCGAGGCGTAGCCGCGGGGACGCCGGCTCAGCGGGGTCCACACGAAGCCCCACGCGATCAGTGCGGCGATGAGGGACGCCACGACGGGTGCGGAGGGCACGAGTTCGTAGAGAACGGTCCCCAGGAGGGGGCCGACCATGAACGTGGCTCCGGTCGTCGCCGTGACCAACCCGGCGATCGCGCCGTGCTGCTCGGGGCCGACGGCGAGTGACGCGCCGGCCGTGAACCCCGGGATCGCCAGTCCGAGCCCCAGCGCCAGCAGCGCGAACGAGACGGTGACCGACCACAGGGCGCCGGCGAACAGCAGCAGCACGAACGACGCGACGGCGACCGGGATGCCGACCCGCATCAGCCGCAGCGCGGGCCAGCCGAGCTTCGGCACCAGCGCCCCCTGCACACCGACGAGCACGATGCCCGCGGCGAACAGCGCGACGCCGGTGGCGCCGGCGGTGGCCTGCGGGTCCAGCCCGATCCGGTCGGCGATCAGGAACCCGACGACCACCTGCACCAGCCCCAGCGACAGGTAGAGCAGGAACCCCACCACGAGCAGAGGGAGTACGCGCGGATCCCACGGGCGGACACCGGCGCGCGCCGGACGCTCGGTGCGGGCGGGCATCCGCGCGACCGTCGCGAGCACCCACACCACGAGGAGGGCCGTGAGCACCGGCGCGAGGTAGAGCGGCAGCATCAGCGACACGACCGCGAGCAAGCCGCCCACGGCCGGGCCCAGCACGAGCGAGAGCCCCTGCGCGGCACCGACGAGGCCGACGACCTTCGTGCGGTCGGCCTCGGTGCTGGTGGTGGCGCTGGCCGCGGCCAGCGCGGCGACCGGGACGGCCGCGATGCCGATGCCGAACAGCAGGCTGCGGGTGGCGAGGATCAGCGTGAACGTGACCGTCGGCGTCGTCGCCTGCGCGAGCCCCGCCGCCGAGGCGACGGCGAAACCGGCCAGGCCGGCGGTGGCCAGCACGAGCCCGGTGACGAGCACGGTGCGCAGCCCGAACCGGTCCAGCGCTCGGCCCCACAGTGGACTGGCGACGGTGAGCATCAGCGCGGCCACGGTGATCACCAGGCCGAGCTGGGTCTCGGTGAGCGCCAGCTCCCGTGACAGCGGGGCCAGCACCGGGGTGAGCAGCTGCTGCGCGGAGAACAGGACCAGGACCGCGACGAGCAGCGGGACCAGGGGCTTCGGCACGGTCAGCCCACCGTCCGGACGACGGAGACCTGCTCCGCCAGGAGCTTGCGGTTGATCTTGCCGAGCGTGGTGCGCGGCAGGTCGTCGAGCACCCGGAGCCGGTCCGGCATCTTGAACGCGGCGAGCCCGGCCGCGCGCAGGTGGGCGGCGAGCTCGCGCTGCGTCGGCGGGTCGCCGTGCGGGACCACGCACGCGCAGGTGCGCTCGCCGAGCGACTCGTCCGGGATTCCGACGAGCGCGACGTCGTGCACGGCGGGGTGGGTCAGCAGGAGGTTCTCCACCTCCTCGACCGGCACCTTCTCGCCGCCGCGGTTGATCACGTCCTTGATCCGGCCCTCGACGACGAGGTGCCCGCTCGGCAGCCGCCGCACCAGGTCACCGGAGCGGTAGTAGCCGTCCGGGGTGAACGCGGACCGGTTGTACTCCTCGGCCCGGTAGTACCCGCGGATCGTGTACGGGCCGCGGACCAGCAGCTCACCGACCTCGCCGGGGGCGACGTCCTCGTCGTCGGGGCCGACGAACCGGAGCTCGTCGGCGGGCGCGAGCGGGCGGCCCTGGGTGTCCGCGACGATCTCCGGCGGGTCGTCGGCGCGGGTGTAGTTCAGCAGTCCCTCGGCCATGCCGAACACCTGCTGCAGGCGGCAGCCCAGCGCCGGCCCGACCTGCTCGGCTGCGGACGCCTTCAGCCGCGCGCCGCCGACCTGCAGGACCTCGAGGCTGGACAGGTCGGCGTCGACCCACTCGGCCGCCTCCAGCCAGAGCAGCGCCAGCGGCGGCACCAGCGCGGTCACCGTCACCCGCTCGGCCGCGACGAGCCCGAACGCCGTCTCCGGGTCGGCGGACGGCGCCAGCACCACGGTTCCGCCCACCGCGACCGTGCCGAGCAGGCCCGGGCAGGCCAGCGGGAAGTTGTGCGCGACGGGCAGCACGGCGAGGTAGTGCGTCCCGGCGTCCAGCCCGGTCACCTCGGCGCTGGCGACGGCGTTGTAGGTGTAGTCGTCGTGCGTGCGCGGGATGAGCTTCGGCAGGCCGGTCGTGCCGCCGGAGAGCAGCAGGACCGCGACGTCCGACGGGTCCGGGTCCGGTCGCTCCCGCGCCGGTCCGTCCACCGCGGACAGTGGCGTGTGCTCCTGGGCGTCGCCGACGACGAGGACGTGGCGCACGGACGAGACCCGCGCCGCGACCGTCCGGGCCAGCTCGCGGTGGTCGAATCCGGTGTGGACGTCCGGGACGACGTAGGCGACGGCCCCGGACAGCTCGGCCAGGTGCAGGATCTCGGTCTCCCGGTGCGCGGGCAGCGCCAGCACCGGCACGGCACCGAGCCGCGCGAGCGCGAAGAACAGCGTCACGAACTCGGCGACGTTGGGCAGGTGCACCAGCACCCGGTCACCCGGCCCGATCCCGAGACCGTCCAGCCCGGACGCGAGCCGGTCGGCGGCGTCGTCGACGTCGGCGTAGGTGAACCGCCGCGCGCCGTCGACGAGCGCCGTCTGCTCCGGGACCCGCCGCGCGGCATCGCGCAGCAGGGCACCGAGCGGGCGTCCCGTCCAGTAGCCCTCGGCGCGGTAGCGCCGCGCGACGTCCTCCGGCCAGCCGACGCACCCAGCGAGCTTCACGTTCTCCCCATCTCCTGTCATGGCGTGCTCGGCCAGGCGGCGACGCTGCCGAGCCTGCCGACGATCGTGGTGACGACGTCCGCGGTGACGTCGGCGAGGTAGAAGTGGCCGCCCGGGAACTCCGCGATGTCGACCGTGCCGCGGGTGGACACGTCCCACCGGCGGGCCTGTTCGGGGGTGACCTCCGTGTCGTCGGTGCCCAGCAGCACGGTCAGCGGGCAGTCCAGGACGCGCCGCGGGTCGCCGAGGTAGGTCTCGATCAGCTCGTGGTCGGCCCGCACGGCGGGCAGGATCAACGGCAGCAGGTCCGGGTCGTCGAGCAGCGGGCTCACCGTGCCGCCGAGGCGGCGGAGCTCGTCGACGACGCCCGTGTCGTCGCGCAGGTGGACGTCGGTGACCTGGCTCGGGTCGTGCGGCGCGTGCCGGGCCGACGCGAACAGGTGCATCGGCAGTCCCCGCCCGCGCGCCCCGAGCCGTGCCGCGACCTCGAAAGCGACGGCGGCGCCCATGCTGTGCCCGAACAGCGCCACCGGCCGGTCGAGCAGCGGCCCGAGCGCGTCGGTCGCGGCGTCGGCGAGCTCGGCCATGTCGGTCGGGCAGCGCTCGCCGAACCGGTCCTCGCGGCCCGGGTACTGCACGGCGTGCAGCTCGACCGCGTCCGGCAGGTGCTGCGGCCAGTTCCGGAACCAGCTCGCGGACCCGCCCGCGTGCGGGAAGCACACGAGCCGCACCCGGGCCGCCGGCTGCGGGCGGTAGCACCGCAGCCATCCCCGGCCGGTCACAGCTCGCCCTCGTCGGTGTCCTCGCCTGCGGGCCCGTCGACGACGCGGCACGTGGTGACCGCGGGGGAGTCCCGCACCCAGGACCACGTCCGGTCCGGGTCGAGCACGTCGGCGGCGAAGTGCGCGCCGTCCGGGACCGCGCCCTCGAGCACCTCGACGGCGGCGAGCGCGGTCACCATCCCGGACAGCCCGTAGCCGTCCTCGCCGCGCAGCACGAGCGTCCGGACGGCCCGCCCGCCGTCGATCGTGCCCTCGAGCTGGTAGACGAACAGCTGGTAGGAGCGCCGTCCGGCCCGGTCCAGCTCTGCCGCGGCGATCAGCTCTCCGGTCGCGGCCGCGACGTCCCGGTCGGCGGGCGCCGTGCCCTGGATGCGCCGCAGCACGTCCAGCACCCGGTCGCCGGGGAACACGTTGTACCAGTCGACATCGGAGAGATGCAGGGCCTCGACGAGTGTGTCCACCTCGGACGTGAGGCCCGGCTGGGCAGTCACCGCGTCGGGGAAGAACGGCAGCTCGACGCCGGTGAGGCGGCGCAGCGCGTTCGGCGTCCGCACCCCGCCGCGCCACGCGACCCCGCCCTCGCTCGAGCCGGAGAACAGGCTCTCGACGTAGTCGCCCGCCGCGCCCGGCGTGAACCGGTCGATGCCGCCGACGTAGCCGAGCAGCCGGTCGGCCCGGTCGAAGCGCTCCGCGCGGTACAGGCAGCGGGGCAGCAGCCCGGACAGGCCTGGGAACATGCCGGCGTTCAGCACGGCCGGACCCCGCCAGCCCGACGCCGGGTCGGCGAGCCGGTCGCGCAGCGGCTCCTCGCCCGCCGCGTCGACGTAGCCGGCGCCGGCGTCCCTGGCGGCGCGGGCCGCCCGGTCGTACGCGCGCCGCGACGGCCCCGCGCAGTTCACGACGACCGCGCACCCGTCGGCGAACCGGTCCAGTTCGGACGGTGAGTCGAGGTCGACCCCGACGGCCTCGGCGTCGCCGCCGAGCTCCGCGGACACGAACGCGGACGCGGCGTCCGCGCGGCGCCCGCCGATCCGCAGCCGCACCGACGCCCCGGCCCACGTGCGGAGATGGTGGGCGGTGGCCCGCCCGACCGTGCCGTACCCGCCGAGGATCCCGACGACGACGTCGCTCATCGAGAGCCTCCCCGCTGCGCGGCCAGCACGAGCCGGGACAGCTCGTCGGCGTGCGGGTCGGACATGCATGTGAAGTGGTCCCCGCCGATGTCGTGCACGGTGAACCGTCCGGTGCAGACCGTCCGCCAGAACTCCGTCATGTCGGCGGCCAGCTCGGGCAGGAAGTGGTTCGCGCCGTGCTGGCGCAGGAACGTGACGTCCCCGTCGTAGGGCACAGGCTCGTGCACGGCCGTGGCCTGGAACGCGTGCCGGAACACCCGGTAGGGCGAGAGCACGTCCTCCGGGACGTCGGCGCCCGCACCGGCGGTCGCGGCGATCGCCGCCGTGATGCCGGCCATCCGCTCCGCCGGGTTCCGCTCGGCGACCCGGGCGAACGCGCCGGCGACCTCGCCCAGGCCGTCCCGGCCGGCGAGCCCGGCCACCGCGCCGGGCGGGACCGCGCCGTCGTGCTCGGCGACGACTGTCCGCAGCGCCCGGCTGACCGCGGCCTCGTCGGCGGGGTAGCCGAGCAGGACCGGGTCGACGCCCATCACGCGCAGGTAGCAGTACTCGAGCACGACGTCGTCGGTGACCTGCGGGATGCGATAGCTGGACACGATCGACAGGCTGTCCACCGCGGCGCCGCCCGCCGTGAGCTTCCGGGCCAGCTCCGTCGCGAGCAGCCCGCCCATGCAGTACCCGACGACGTGGAACCGTTCGTGCCGTTCCCCGAGCAGCTCGGCGTACTCGGCGGCGAGGTCGACGATCAGTGTGTCCGGGTCGCGCGCCAGGTACGCCTCGGCGCTGGGCACGGCCAGCCCGATCACGGGACCGTGCCCGGCGAGGCGCGCGGCGAGCGGCCGGTAGGGTGCGATCGAGCCGAGTCCTTCGTGGACGAGGACCCGGACGGGCTCCGCGCGCGAGGCGCCGGACCCGCCCATCGGGATCACCGGCGAGGCGGCAGGCGGGGCGCCGCCGGCCTGCGTCGCGTCCAGGTGCGCGGCGAGCGCGGCGACCGTCGGCTCGTTGAGCATCTGGCGCAGCAGCCCGTCCCAGTCCAGGTCCGCGGCCGCCGGGAGCTGCGTGCGCAGCGCCCCGACCAGCTGCGCGACGAGCAGCGAGTCGCCGCCGATGCGGAAGAAGTCGTCGTCGCGCCCGACGCCGGTGGTGCCGAGGACCTGCGCCCAGAGCGTCGCGACCAGGCGCTCGGTCTCCGTGCGGGGTGCCGCGCCGCCGGACGCGGTCGCCGCCGCGGGCGCGGACGGCAACCACGACGTCAGCGTCCGGCGGTCGACCTTCCCGGTGCCGGACAGCGGCAGCGCGCCGACGAGCTCCAGGTGCGACGGGATCATGTGCTCCGGCAGCCGGTGCGCCAGGTGCGCGCGCAGCGACTCGACGTCGGTGCGGACCCGGTCGCTCCTGAAGCGCGTGACGAACAGGTTCTGCCCGAGCACGGACAGCTCGTCGTCGGGCGCCGGGAGCACGACGGCCGTCTCGCCGCCCGCCGCGGCGAACACGTCCGACCACTCGTCGCGGAGCACGAACACCCGCTCCTGACCGGCGCGGACGTCGGAGAAGTCGGGACGGGACTCGTCGAACTCCATCATGAACTCCATCGAGACCATGACCTCGTGGTGCTCCTTCGTGGACTCGAGCATCACGAACACCCCGCCCGGGACGAGCAGCTCGGAGAACTGCTCGACGGCGCGCCCGACGTGGCGGGCGTTGTGCATGACGTTGGCCGCCACGACGACGTCGTAGGTACCCGCCGTGAGGCCCTGCTCGCGGAACGGCTCGTCGATGTCGAAGATCCCGTAACGCATCCAGGGGAGGTCGCGGAACCGTTCGCGGGCCTCGTTGAGGAAGAAGTGCGAGATGTCGGTGAACGTGTACTCGACGTCCGCTCCGGCCGCGACGCGCCGGGCGAGCGCCGGGACGAGGTCGTTGCTCGTGCCGCCGACGCCGGCGCCGATCTCCAGCACGCGCAGCGGCGCGGGCCCGGTGTGCCGGTCGACGAGCATCTCGACGGCGGCGATGACGGCCCGGTTGAGGTAGCGCGCGTAGAGGTTGTTCCGGTACGCGGCGTCCGCGGTCTCCAGCCCGCCGTCCGGGAACATCAGCTGCATCGGACCCTGGTCGTCGCGCAGCAGCGCGGGAAGGTGGTCGGTGCAGGCCCGGAAGTAGCGCATCAGCTCGTCCGGGTAGACCAGGCCGGCCTGCACGGCCTCGGCGGCCTCCCACGCCGCGGCGACGGACGCGTCGTCGGTCGGCGTGAGGTCGTGCCAGCGCCCGGTGACCGGGTCATGGGAGATCATCCCGTTGTCCCGCAACGTGGCCAGCCAGCGACGGACCTGCCTGCGGTGCGGTGGCGCGACCTCGGCCGTCCGCTGGATCTCCTCGATCAGATGTCCCGGACCTGCGTCCGGGAACAGCCCGACCCGGCGGAACGCGTGCGCCATCGACAGCAGGCAGACCGCATCGAGCATCTCCGAGAACTCGACGATCACGGAGCGGTCCAGGTCGCGGGTCGCGTCCGCTCCGGCCGCGGTCGCGGCGGCGGCCAGCTGCGCGGCGAACCCGTCGTCCGGGCGCGGCGCGCGCTGCGGCTCGGCGAACGCCGCCAGCCGCCGGTCCAGCCCGCGGGTCGTGCGGTCGGCTCCCGGGTCGTCGTCCACGACGACGGCGGCTGCGCCGACGGCCGGGTGCGACGTCAGCGCGGCCTCCACCTCGGCGAGCTCGATGCGGTGCCCGCGGATCTTGACCTGGTCGTCCTCCCGGCCCAGGAACTCGATCACCCCGTCCGGCAGGTACCGGCCGAGGTCCCCAGTCCGGTAGAGGCGCTCGCCGGTGACCGGGTGCCGGACGAACCGCTCTGCCGTGCGCTCCGGGTCGCCGAGGTAGCCGCGCGCAAGCCCCGCGCCGCCGATGTACAGCTCGCCGGGGACCAGGTCGGGGACCGGGTCGAGCGCGCCGTCGAGCACGTGGAACGTCTGGTTCGTCAGCGGCGTGCCGTACGGGACGCTCCGCGCGCCGTCCGGGACGTCGCCGATCGGGTGCACGATCGACCAGATCGCGGCCTCGGTGGCGCCGCCGAGGCTGACCAGCGCGCACCCGGGCAGCCGGGATGCGATCGCGGCGGGCAGCGTCACCGGGATCCAGTCGCCGGATAGCAGGGCCAGGCGCACCGACGGCAGCGGGTCGGCCGGGTCCTCGGCGGCCAGGTAGTGCTCCAGCATCTGGAGCTGGGCGGGCACCGAGTTCCACACGGTGACGCCCGTGGCCGCGGCCAGCCGGGCCCAGTGCGACGGGTCCCCGCGCCGGTCCGGGTCCGGCAGGACGAGCGTGGCGCCGGCGGCGAGCGTGCCGAACACGTCGTAGACGGACAGGTCGAAACCGAGCTGGGCGAGTCCGAGCACGCGGTCGCCCGGACCGACCCGGAACCGGCGGTTGATGTCGGCCACCGTATTGACCGCGGCGCGGTGGGTGGTCATCACGCCCTTCGGGGCGCCGGTCGAGCCGGACGTGTAGATCACGTAGGCGAGGTCGTCCGGGTCGACGGCGGCGGGCTCCGGCACGTCCGTGGACGGCCCGAGCCGGTCGACGGCGATCACCCGGATCCCCGCGGGCAGGTCCAGGGTGGACAGCCACGACTGGGTCAGCACGGTTCGGACGCCCGCGTCGGCGAGCAGCGCGTCGCGCCGTGCGGGGGGCTGGTTCGTGTCGACCGGGAGGTAGACGCCACCGACGATCGTCGTGCCGAGCACGGCGAGCACCTGCTCGGGGCCCCGCTCGGTGAGCACGCCGACGATCCCGCCGGGCTCGTGGCCCACGGCGCGCAGTGCCTGCGCGACCGCACCCGCCCCGGCCGCGACGTCGGCGTAGGACAGCGACGCGGACGACGTGACGACGGCCGGCTCGTCCGGCGCCTGCCGGGCGCGGGCGACGAACCCGTCGTGCAGCCGCTCGTCCGGCAGCGGGGCGGCGGTGTCGTTGACCTCGGCGCGCCGCTGCGCCTGGGCGGGCGGCAGCCCGACCGGACACGTGTCCCGCCAGGTGCCGGCGTCCCGGGCGAGCGCCCGCACGAGCGCGACGTAGGCGGCGAACATGTCGTCGACGACGGCGTCCGGCAGCACTCCGTCGCGCACGTCCCAGCTGATCTGCAGGGCGCCGTGGTGTTCGAGCACCTGGCAGTCCAGCCACACCTGCGGGGTCTGGGTGATGCCGTGCACGAGCGTGCCCTGCCCGGTGAGCGCCTCCGCGTGCTCGTCGGCGTTCAGACCGACCGCGCTGGTGAACACGACCGGCATCAGGGCCTCGCGCCGCCCGCGCCTGCGGGCGATCTCCCGGATCACCTCGATGCCCGAGTGGGAGCGGTGGTCCATGTCCTCGAACAGCTGCGCGGCGACGGCGCCCGCCCGCTCCCGGAACGTCGCGGAGCGGTCCTGCTCGACGGCCAGCAGCGTCACCGACGTGAAGTCCCCGACCAGCGCGCCCACCTGCGGGTGCACCGGCGGCCTGCCCAGCAGCGTGAGGTTCAGCGTGAACCGCGGGTGGCGGCTCCACCGCCCGATCACCTCGGCGTAAGCCGCGGTGAGCGCGCCGGTCGGGCTGATGCCCTCGGCGGCGGCGCGGTCGCGCAGGGCCGTCCACTCGGACGGGGTGAGCGCGTCGCGCCACCGCCGGAACCGGGGCACGACACCCGCGGCCCGCTCGGCGTCCGGGGCGACGGGCAGCTCCGGCGCGGGCGGGAGGTCGTCGATCCGCGCGGCCCAGTAGGCGCGGTCGCGCTCGTGGGCTGGACCGCCCGCCCGGCCGCGGACGGCGAGGACGTGGTCCCGGAAGCCGATCTCCAGTGGCGGCAGCGGCGTCTCGGGCTCCCGGTAGAGCCGGTCGAGCTCGGCCAGCAGGAGCTGCACGCTCGCGTAGTCGGCGATCAGCAGGTCGATCGACAGGTGCAGCAGCGCCCGCCCGTCGGACCGGGTGACGCGCAGGTCGAACAGCGGCCACCGGTCGGTGGGGTGGACGCGGTGGTCCAGCTCGGCCCGGGTGCGTGCGACGGCCGCGTCGACGGCGTCCTGACCGGCGCCGCGCAGGTCGTCGACGGCGATCTCGTAGTCCGGCACCTCGGGCAGCACCTGCTGGTGCCCGTCCGGGTGCACGACGGCCCTGAGCATGCCGTGGCGCGCGACCAGCGCCCGCCACGCATCCTGCAGGCGGGCGGGGTCGAGGTCGGTGAACGCGGCCTCCAGGTAGGCATGGCAGGCCACACCGCCGTAGCCGAACGCGTCCCGGCGGCCCAGCAGGTAGGCCGACTGCACGTCGGTGAGCGGGAACGGCGCGTGCGCCGCATCCGGATCCGCCGCGATCACCGGACGGTCGTCGCTCAGGTGTTCGACGATCCCGGTCCGGTTCTCGCGCAGGCGTTCCCGGAGCTCGTCGGTGATCACCCCGCGCGGTGCGCGGAAGCGGAGCCTGCCGTCGTCGGTCCAGAGACGGACGCCGAGCTCTTCGATCTCGCGGACGAGGGCGGCCACGTCCTGCCGTGCCGCCGACGGAGCTGTCTGTGCAGTCGAAGTCATACGACGCCTTCCTCCCAGGAACCGGACTCGAATGCCCCCGCGCCGTCGGCCGTGAGCTGGGCGGCCGTGTCGGCCACCGTGGGTGTGGTGAACAGCTGCCGCAGCGACAGCTCCACGCCGTAGCGCCGGTGCAGGATCTCCACGCACCGGGTGGCGGCGAGCGAGTCGCCGCCGAGACCGAAGAAGTTCTGGCCGCGGCCGGGCGGGTCCGGCAGCTCCAGCACCTCGGCCCAGACCGCCGCGACGGCCTCCTCGGCCGGGCCGTCCGCCGGATCGTCCATGTCGGACACCTCGTCCGTCGCGACGAGCGCCGCCAGCGCACGCGCGTCGACCTTCCCGTTGGGCGTCAACGGGAGCCGGTCGGCCGTCGCGTACACCGACGGCAGTGCGTAGGCCGGTAGCCGGTCGGCGAGGAACGCGGGCAGGTCGCCGGTGGCCAGGCCCGGATCGGCCGGCACGACGACGACCGCGATCCGCCGGTCCCCGCGCCCGCCGGGGGCGATCGCCTTCACCTGCGCGACACCCGGGTGCTCCGCCAGGGCCGCCTCGATCTCGCCGAGCTCGATGCGGTGTCCGCGGATCTTGACCTGGTGGTCGCGGCGTCCGAGGAACTCCAGGGTGCCGTCCGGGTGGTAGCGGCCCAGGTCGCCGGTGCGGTACCAGCGCTCCCCGCCGTGCTCGACGAACCGCTCGGCCGTGCGCTCCGGGTCGCCCCGGTAGCCCTGCGCCACACCGGTTCCGCCGATCCACAGCTCACCCGGGACCAGGTCCGGGCAGTCCCGCCCGAGGTCGTCGACGACCCGGAAGCGCTGGTTGGCCAGCGGGTGTCCGTACGGGACCGACGTCCAGCCCGGCGGCTGGTCCGCGACGTCGAAGTGGTTGGACCAGATCGCGGCCTCGGTCGCCCCGCCCAGCGAGATCAGCCGGCACCGGCCGCCGCTCGCCGCGGCCAGCCTGCCCGGCAGGTCGAGGCCGACCCAGTCGCCGGACACCAACGCCAGCCGCAGCGCAGGCGGGAGTTCTTCCGCGACGACCAGCAGCATGTCCAGCAGCGCGGGGACCGAGTTCCACACGGTCACGCCGTGCGTGCGGCAGGCCCGCAGCCAGGCCCGCGCCTCGCGGCGGTCGGCCTCGTCGACGAGCACCACGGCGCCGCCGGCGCCGAGCAGCCCGAACACGTCGTACACGGACAGGTCGAAGTCCAGCGCCGAGATCGCCAGCACCCGGTCGCCGGATCCGATGTGGAACCGGCGTTTGACGTCGTCGACCGTGTTGACGGCCGCCCGGTGGGTGATCTCGACGCCCTTGGGTTCTCCGGTGGAGCCGGACGTGAAGATCACGTACGCGAGCGCGTCCGGATCGACGGGCACCGGCGCGTCCAGCGGGTCGCGGGTCCGGGCCCGCTCCAGCAGCGCCTCGGTGACCACCGTCCGCACGCCGGCGGCGGCGTGGATCCGGTCCCGGCGGGCGGGCGGCTGGTCGACACCGACCGGCACGTAGGTTCCGCCCGCGGCCAGCACGCCGAGCACGCCGACGATCTGTCCCGGTCCGCGGGGCACCGTCACCGCGACCGTGTCCCCGTCCCGCACCCCGCTGTCGCGCAACACCGCCGCCACGCGCAGCGCCGCGTCCGCGAGCCCCCCGTACGCGATCTCGATGCCGTCGCCGAGCAGCGCGGGGCGCTCCGGTGCGGCGGTGGCCCGGGCGAACACGTCATGGTGCAGCGGGCGCGGATGCTCCGGGTGCGCGGTGGCGTTCACCCGGCGCCGGACCTCGGCCTGGGCGGCGGGCAGCAGCTCCGGCGCCGGCGCGTCCCACCCGTCGCCGTCGAGGCGGTCCAGCAGCCCCAGGTAGGCCGCGAACATCGCGTCGAGCATCCCGTCCGGGAACAGGTCGTCGACCGCGTCCCAGTTCAGGACGAGCTCGCCGCGGTACTCGACGACCTGGTGGTCCAGCCAGACCTGCGGGGTCTGGGTGAGGCCCCAGACGAGGTCGGCGTAGCCGAACAGGTCGTCGTCGAGCTCGTAATGCCCGCCGAGCGCGCTGGTGAAGACGACCGGCATGCTCGCGTCCGGGTCGCCGGTCTGCTTCGTCAGCTCCCGCTGCACCCACACCGCGGACACGTCGCGGTGCTCCAGCCCGGCCCAGACCTCGCCCTGCAGCCGCCGGGCCCGCTCGAGCCACGTCTCACCGGCCCGCGGCCGGTGCGGCACCAGCAGCAGCGAGGTGAAGTCGCCGAGCACGCGGTCGATGTCCGGGTGCACGTCGCGCCGGTCGAACAGCGTCAGGTTCAACGTCAGGTCGGCCTGCGCGCTCCAGGCCGACAGCACCTCGGCGTAGCAGGCCATCAGCACCGTCGACGGCGTGAGGCCCGCCGCGCGGGCGCGCTCGGTGATCGTCGCCCACCGCTCGGCACCGAGCCGGGCCTCCCGCCGGCTGAAGCGCGGGCGCGGCAGCGCCGCGGGCTCGGCCGCGAGCGGCAGGCGCGGCGCGGGCGGCAGCGTGCCGATCCGCTCCCGCCACCACGCCTCGGACCGCTCGCGCACCTCCGGAGGCGGGGCGACGGACAGCACGTAGTCGCGGAACGTCGGCTCGACCGGGGCCGGCTCGACGGCCGGGTCAGCGTAGCGGCGGCTCAGCTCGGTGTAGATCGCGACGATGCTCAGCGCGTCGACGAGCAGGTTGTCCAGCCCGACGCCGATCCGGGTGCGCCGCTGCCCGCCGCCGTCGACGTAGCGGACGGCCCGCACGTCGAACAGCGGCCACCGGCTCGGGTCGAGCACCTGGTGGGACATCCGATCACGCAGTCGCTCGAGGTCCTCGTCGCCGCCGTCGACGACCGGGATCACGAAGCGTCCGACGTCGGGCAGCACCCGCTGGCGCCCGTCGTCGTCGAAGACGGTGCGCAGCATGTCGTGCCGGGCGATCAGGCCGTTCCACGCCTGCTCGAGCCGCGCGACGTCCACGTCCGCGCCGTCCAGCTCGGCGTAGAAGTGCGCGCCGACGCCGCCGAGCACGAACTGCTCGTCGCGGCCGAGCCAGTAGGCCCGCTGGACGTCCGTCGGCGGGAACGGCTCGTGCCGCCGCTCCGGATCCGCGACGAGCGCGAGCGCGGCCGGCCGCTCCTCGACGGCGCCGGTCGTGGAGAGGGACGCGCAGAACCCGGCGAGCGTCGGAGCCTCGAACAGCCGGTTCAGCGCGACGCCCCCGACACCGGCCGCCCGGAGCCGGGCGACGAGCCGGGTCGCGACGAGGCTGTCGCCGCCGAGCAGGAAGAAGTCGTCGTCGCGGCCGACCGTCCGGACGCCGAGCAGGTCGGCCCATGCCCCGGCGACGAGCTCCTCGACCGGACCCCGGGGCGCGGACCGCACGGGCTCGGCGGCCGGTGCTGCGTCCACAGTCAGCCGGGACCGGTCGACCTTTCCGTTCGAGGTCAGCGGCAGCGAGTCGAGCACGGTGAACGCCGCCGGGACGGCGTAGGCGGGCAGCCGGTCGGCGAGGAACGGGCCGAGCGCGGCCGGGTCCAGCTCCGGTCCCGCGACGACGAACGCGGCGAGCGTCCGGTGGTGCCGGTCCCCACCGGCCACGGCGACGGCCGCCGCGACACCGGGGTGCTCGGCCAGCGCGGTCTCGATCTCGCCGAGCTCGATGCGGTGTCCGCGGATCTTGACCTGGTGGTCGCGGCGTCCGAGGAACTCCAGGGTGCCGTCGGGGTGGTAGCGGCCGAGGTCGCCGGTGCGGTACCAGCGCTGCCCGTCGTGCTCGACGAACCGTTCTGCCGTCTTCCCCGGGTCTCCCCGGTAGCCCTGCGCGACACCGGCTCCGCCGATCCATAGCTCGCCGAGGACGTGGTCCGGGCAGTCCCGCCCGTGCGTGTCGACGACCCGGAAGCGCTGGTTGGTCAGCGGACGGCCGTACGGCACGGACGTCCACCCCGACTGCAGCGCCGCGGTGTCGAACCAGTTGGACCAGATCGCGGCCTCGGTCGCGCCACCCAGCGCGATCAGCCGGCACCGGCCCGCGCTCGCGGTGCGGACCCGGTCGGGCAGGTCGAGGGGGACCCAGTCGCCGGACACCATCGCCAGGCGCAGCGTCGGCGGGAGCGCGTCCGCGGTGACCAGCAGCATGTCCAGCAGGGCAGGGACCGAGTTCCAGACGGTCACGCCGTGGGTCCGGCAGGCCCGCAGCCAGGCGTCCGGGTCGCGGCGCTCGTCGTCGGTGGTCGGCACCAGCGCGCCGCCGGCGCCGAGGAGCCCGAACACGTCGTACACGGAGAGGTCGAAGTCCAGTGCGGACACGGCGAGGACGCGGTCGTCGGGTCCGATGTGGAATCGCCGGTTGATGTCGACGACGGTGTTGAGGGCGGCGCGGTGGGTGATCTCGACGCCCTTGGGTTCTCCGGTGGAGCCGGACGTGAAGATCACGTAGGCGAGAGCGTCCCGGTCGACCGCCACCGGCGCCGGCAGCGGCTCCGACGACCGGGACCCGTCGACGACGGCCCGGTCGACGACCGTCCGCACCCCGGCGGCGGCGCGGATCCGCTCGCGGCGGTGGGCCGGCTGGTCGGTCCCGACCGGGACGTACACGCCGCCCGCGGCCAGGATCCCGAGGACGGCGACAACCTGGTCCGGCCCGCGGGGCAGGGTCACCGCCGCCGGTGCACCGCTCGCGAGCCCGCCCGTGACGAGGTGCCCGGCCAGGCGCAGCGCACGGTCGGCGAGCTCGCCGTAGGTGACCGGCCCGTTGTCGGTGAACAGCGCGGGCCGGTCCGGCCGGGCGGCGGCGTGGGCGAAGAAGCCCTCGTGCAGTAAACCCTCCGGGAGGGGCGCGTCGGTGGCGTTGACCGCCGCGCGGACGGCGAGCTGCTCCGGCGGCACGAGCTGCGGCGCCGCGGAGTCCCACGCGCCGCCGGCCAGCCACGCGAGCCGGCCGACGTAGGCGTCGAACATCGCGTCGAGCACGCCCGGCTCGAACAGCTCGTCGACCGCGTCCCAGGACAGCACGAGCGACCCGCGCTGCTCCATCACCTGGTGGTCCAGCCACACCTGCGGCGTCTGGGACACCCCCCAGACCTGCTGCCACGGCGCGTCGAAGGCGCGGTCGAACAGGTCGTCGTCCAGGCCGAGCGCGCTCGTGAACACGACCGGCATCGCCGCGTCCGCGGCGCCGGCGACGCGCGCCAGCTCCCGCTGGACCGCCACCGCCGACACGTCCCGGTGGGCCAGGTCGCGCCCGAGCTGCTCGCGCAGCCGCGTCGCGTCGGCGAGCCACGTCGCCCCCGGCTGCGGGTCGTGGGCGACGAGCAGCAGCGCGGTGAAGTCGCCGATCACGTGCCCGACGTCCGGGTGCACGTCGTGCCGGTCGAACAGCGTGAGGTTCACCGTGACGTCCTGGCGCTCGCTCCACGCCGCGAGCACCTGGGCGTAGCAGGTCAGCAGCACCACCGACGGCGTGAGCCCGTTCTCCCGGGCCCGCTGCTTGATCGCGGTCCAGGTCGCCGCGTCCAGACGGGTCTCCCGGCGGACGAACCGCGGCCGCGTGACGCCGGCCGGGTCCGCGGCCAGCGGCAGCTTCGGCGCGGGCGGCAGCGTGGCGAGTCGCTCGGACCAGTACCGCTGCGCCTGCTCGCGGGTCGCCGGATCGGTCTCGACGCCGGTGACGCAGTCCCGGAACGTGATCCCCACCGGCGGCAGCGCCGCGTCCGGGTCGCGGTACAGCGCCGACAGCTCCGCGAAGAAGATCATCATGCTGAGGCCGTCGAACACGAAGTTGTCCAGGCTGACGCCGAACCGCAGACGCACGGCACCGTCGGGTCCGGTGTGGCGGACGGCACGGATGTCGAGCAGCGGCCAGCGCCCCAGGTCGACGACCTGGTGGGACATGGCGGCGCGCAGCGCCTCCAGTGCCTCCCGTGCCTCGGCCGGGTCGGTGCCGGTCCGGTCGACGACCGGCACGGTGAACCGCCCGACGTCCCGGAGGACCCGCTGCCGCCCGTCCGGGTCGACGACCGTGCGGAGCATGTCGTGGCGGGCGACGAGCCGGTTGCAGGCCTCCTCGATCCGGGCCGGGTCGACGTCGCGGCCGTCGAACTCGAAGTAGCAGTGCGAGCCGACGGCGCCGAGCGTGAACCCGGCCTGCCTGCCCAGCCAGTACGCCTGCTGCACGTCGCTGAGGTCGAACGGCTCGTGGCGTCGGTCCGGGTCGGGCACGAGCACCCGGTCCGGAGCGGTCCCTTCCGCGGCTCGCAGGCCGGCGACGAAGTCGGACAGCACCGGGTTCTGGAACAGGCGCCCGAGCACGCCGGACGACGAGCCGGCGGTCAGCCCGGCTCCGCGCAGCCGGGCCACGAGCCGGGTCGCGATGAGGCTGTCGCCGCCGAGCAGGAAGAAGTCACCGTCGCGGCTGACCCTCGGCACGCCGAGCAGGTCGGCCCAGATCGCGGCGACGGCCTGCTCGGACCGTCCGCGCGGCGCGACGAACTCCGGTTGCGGCGCACCGGCGCCGAGCAGCCGCAGGACGCGGTCCCGGTCGACCTTGCCGTTCGCACTGAGCGGGACCGACGCCAGGACGCCGATCCGGTCGGGGACCATGTGGGCGGGCAGCCGGTCGGTGAGCCAGGAGCCGAGCACCTCCGGGTCGGCTACCGGCCGGTCGGCCGGGCGCAGCGCCCCCATCAGCAACGACGGCCCGCGGCCCGCGATCTCGACGGCGTCCAGACGGGCCGCCGTCAGTGTCTCGGCCCACTCGGTCGCGGACAGCAGCGGGCTCCGCGACCCGGCGCCGTCGTCCAGCAGCGGCACGGTCAGCAGCGACAGCGGCGCGAGCTCGGCGGGCTCCCACGCGAGCAGCCGCCCGCCGGGCGCGAGCAGCAGCGAAACGAGCCGTCCGGCCGCGACCGGGTCGGCCTCCCGGTGCAGCGCGCCGACCGCCAGCACCACGTCGAACCGGTGACGCAGGTCGTCCGGCACGACGCCGTCCGGCAGCGCGACGGCCGTCGCCCGGTGCCCGTGCAGGCGGGTGCGGGCGGCGTCGAGCAGCGCGGCCGACGGGTCGGTGAGGACGTAGTCGAGCCCGGGCACCTCCGTCAGCAGGCGTTCGGCGCTCGTCCCGGTGCGTGCGCCCAGCTCGACGACACGCACCGGGCGGTCGAGGAACGCGGCCAGCGCGGTCAGCCGGTCGGCGATCTCGCCGAGCGCGGTGACCGTCTCCGGCCGGGACGCGGCCTGCGCCTCCGGGGACAGCAGCGGGTCGTCGAGCAGCGTGCGCGGGTCCTGCTCACCGCCCACGATCGCGGCCAGCTCGACCCGCCGCGCGTCCAGCGCGGCGGCGACCGGGGCGAGGTGGGTGCCCGCCGCCCGGCGGCTCAGCTCGGCCCACCGCGCGTCGTCCGCCCGCTCCGCGAGATCCGTGAGGTCGGCCGCACCGCGTCCCACGAGCCAGTCCCGCCAGGCGCGCGGCGGCTCGGTCCCGTCCGCGAGATCCCGCGTGAGCACCCGGGCGAGCAGCGCCTCGGTGAGCTCGGCCTCCACGACGCGGGCCGGGTCGACGACCGGCGCGTCCTCGGCGAACCGGGGCGCCGTGACCGGTTCGGCGGCGGCCTCGACGACGGCGGCGACGATCCGGCGTCGCTCCGCGTCGACGCCCGCGACGGCGTCCTGCACACCCGGGTGGTCGCGCAGCGCGGTCTCGATCTCGCCGAGCTCGATGCGGTGTCCGCGGATCTTGACCTGGTGGTCGCGGCGTCCGAGGAACTCCAGGGTTCCGTCGGGGTGGTAGCGCCCGAGGTCGCCGGTGCGGTACCAACGCTCGCCGTCGTGCTCGACGAACCGTTCCGCCGTCTTCCCCGGGTCCCCCCGGTAGCCCTGCGCGACACCGGTCCCGCCGATCCACAGCTCGCCGGGAACCCAGTCGGGGCAGTCGCGCTCCCGCTCGTCGACGACCCGGAAGCGCTGGTTCGTCAAGGGGTGTCCGTAGGGGACGGACGGCCAGCCGGCGGGTTGGTCGGCCGTGTCGAACCAGTTGGACCAGATCGCGGCCTCGGTGGCGCCGCCCAGCGCGACGAGCCGGCACCGCCCGCCGCCCGCCGTGCGGACCCGCGCGGGCAGGTCGAGCGGTACCCAGTCCCCGGAGACCATCGCGAGGCGCAGCGTGGGCGGCAGGTCGGTCGCCGTGACCAGCAGCATGTCCAGCAGGGCGGGGACCGAGTTCCAGACCGTGACGCCATGGGTGCGGCAGGCGCGCGACCAGGCGTCCGGGTCCCGGCGGTCCTCGTCGGCCACGAGCACGACGGCGCCACCGGCGCCGAGCAGGCCGAACACGTCGTACACGGAGAGGTCGAAGTCCAGTGCGGACACGGCGAGGACGCGGTCGTCGGGTCCGATGTGGAATCGCCGGTTGATGTCGACGACGGTGTTGAGGGCGGCGCGGTGGGTGATCTCGACGCCCTTGGGTTCTCCGGTGGAGCCGGACGTGAAGATCACGTAGGCGAGGGCGTCCCGGTCGACCGCGACGGGCGCGTCGAGAGGCTCGCCCGTCTGCTTCAGCAACGCCTCCGTGACCACGCTGCGAACCCCGGCGGCGGCGTGGATGCGTTCGCGGCGCGCGGCCGGCTGGTCGACGCCGACCGGCACGTAGACACCGCCCGCGGCGAGGATCCCGAGCACCGCGACGACCTGTCCGGGGCCGCGCGGCAGCGTCACCGCGACGGGCTCGCCGCGCTCGACGCCGGTGCGGCGCAGGTGCCCGGCCAGCCGCAGCGCCCGATCGGCCAGCTCGCCGTAGGAGACCGTCTCGTCGCCCCACAGCAGCGCGATCCGGTCCGGCACGGCGCCGGCGTGGTGGAAGATCGCGTCGTGCAGCAGGCCGACCGGCTCGGGGGCGCCGGTCGCATTCACCGCCTCGCGGACGGCGCGCTGCGACGCCGGGAGGTGCGCGGGCGCCGGCGCGTCCCACCCGCGCTCGGCGAGGTGGTCCAGCAGGCGCCGGTACGCGTCGAACATCGTGTCCAGCAGGCCGTCCGGGAACAGGTCCTCGACGGCGTCCCAGGACACCACAAGGTCACCCCGCTGTTCCATGACCTGCTGGTCCAGCCACACCTGCGGGGTCTGGGACAACCCGCCCACCAGCTCTGGGAACCCGTCGGGCATCCGGTCGAACAGGTCGTCGTCCATGCCGAGCGTGCTGGTGAACACGACCGGCATCGCCGCCTCGGCCTGCCCGACCGTGCGGGTCAGCTCGCGCTGCACCCACACCGCCGACACCGACCGGTGCTCCAGGCCCGCGGCGAGCTGTTCCTGGACGCGCCGCGCCGTCGTCGCCCAGTCCGGGTCGTCGCCCGGTGAGTGCGCCACGAGCAGCAGCGACGTGAAGTCGCCGAGCACGTGGTCGATGTCCGGGTGCACGGCGCGGCGGTCGAACAGCGTGAGGTTGACGCTCAGCGCGCGGCCGCCGCTGAAGGCGGCGAGCACGTCGGCGTACCCGGCCAGCAGCACCGCCGACGGCGTGAGCCGGTGCGCGCGGGCCCGGTCCTTGATCCGGGACCAGGCGTCGGCGGGCACCGTGATCGTGCGCCGCGTGAACCGCGGCGCGACGACGTCCGCCGGGTCGGTCGCCAGCGGCAGCCGTGGCGCGGGCGGCAGCGCCGGCAGCCGGTCGCGCCACCAGCGCTCGTCGGCCTCCCGGGCCGCCGTGTCGGCCGGGAGGTTCTCCACGTAGTCCCGGAACGACACCCCGACCGACGGGAGCGGCGCGTCCGGGTCGGTGTAGAGCACCGCCAGCTCGGCGAGTACGAGCTTGACGCTGAGCGCGTCGAACACGGCGTAGTCCAGCGTCACGCCGAGGCGGGTGCGGCCGTCGGGGTAGTGCACGGCGCACGCCGCGAACAGCGGCCACGACGTCAGGTCGAACAGCGGCCGGGCCAGCTGCGCCTCGATCCGCGCGGACGCGGCGGCGGCGTCGTCCGCCTCGGCGACCGGGATGGTGAACGGGCCGACCTCGGGCAGGATCCGCTGGCGCCCGTCGTCGTCGACGACGGCGCGGAGCATCTCGTGCCGGGCGATCAGGCGGTCGAACGCCCGCTCCAGGCCTGGCACGTCGACACGGTCGCCGTCCAGCTCGACGTGGTACGTCGTGCCGACGCCGCCGAGCGCGAGCCCGGTCGACCGCCCCAGCCAGTAGGCACGCTGCACCTCGGTGAGTGCGAACGGTTCGTGCCTGTGCTCCGGGTCGGCCGGGAGCACCGGCGGCCGCTCCGCGTCCGGTGTGCCGGTCCGCAGGGATGCCGCGAAGTCGGCGAGCACCGGGCGGCGGAACAGGGTGGGCAGGTCCGCGCCGTCGACGCCGTCCGCGCGCAACCGCGCGACGACCCGGGTGGCGATCAGGCTGTCGCCGCCCAGCAGGAAGAAGTCGGCGTCCCGACCGATTCCCGCGGTGTTCAGCTCGGCCGCCCACGCGTCGGCGACGGCCGTCTCGGCCGCTCCCTGCGGCGGCAGCGACGCGACCTCGGGCTCGGCGGAGTCCAGCTCGGCGAGTACCCGGTCCAGCTGCGACCGGTCGACCTTGCCGTTCGCGGTCAGGGGCAGTGCGTCCACGACGTGCCAGCGCTCCGGGACCATGTAGCCCGGCAGCGCCGCACGGGCCGCGGCGCGGACCGCGTCGAGCGCCGATCCCTCCGGCCCGGCGCCGCCCGGGTCCGGCGGGCCGTCGAGCACCAGCGCGGCCGCGATCCGGCGGCCACCCCCGACCGTCACCGCGGCGGCGGCCGCCCGGACGCCGGGGGCGTCGCGCAGCGCGGTCTCGATCTCGCCGAGCTCGATGCGGTGTCCGCGGATCTTGACCTGGTGGTCGCGGCGTCCGAGGAACTCCAGGGTGCCGTCGGGGTGGTAGCGGCCGAGGTCGCCGGTGCGGTACCAGCGGTGCCCGTCGTGGGTGACGAACCGGTCGGCGGTGCGGTCCGGGTCGCCGCGGTAGCCCTGCGCGACACCGGTGCCGCCGATCCAGAGCTCGCCGGGGACCCAGTCGGGGCAGTCGTGGGCGTGCTCGTCGACGACGCGGAAGCGCTGGTTGGTCAGTGGGTGTCCGTAGGGGACGGACGGCCAGCCGGGCGGCTGGTCGGCGGTGTCGAACCAGTTGGACCAGATCGCGGCCTCGGTGGCGCCGCCGAGCGCGACGAGCCGGCAGCGGCCGTCGCTCGCGGTGCGGACGCGGCCGGGCAGGTCGAGCGGCACCCAGTCGCCGGACACCATGGCCAGCCGCAGCGTCGGCGGTACGTCCCCGGCGGCGACGAGCAGCATGTCCAGCAGTGCCGGGACGGAGTTCCAGACCGTGATGCCGTGGGTGCGGCAGGCGCGGTTCCAGACGTCCGGGTCACGGCGATCGGCCTCGTCGACGAGCACCACGGCGCCGCCCGCTCCGAGAAGCCCGAACACGTCGTACACGGAGAGGTCGAAGTCCAGCGCGGAGACGGCGAGCACGCGGTCGTCGGGTCCGATGTGGAACCGTCGGTTGATGTCGTCGATCGTGTTGACGGCCGCCCGGTGGGTGATCTCGACGCCCTTGGGTTCTCCGGTGGAGCCGGACGTGAAGATCACGTAGGCGAGGGCGTCCGGGTCGACGGGCAGGGGAGCGGTGAGCGGGCGGGCGCCGCGGGCCTCGTCGAGAACGGCCGGGGTGATCACGGTGCGGATGCCTGCGGCGGCGTGGATGCGCTCGCGGCGGGCGGGGGGCTGGTCGACGCCGACCGGCACGTACACGCCGCCGGCGGCGAGGATCCCGAGTACGGCGACGATCTGTCCCGGACCCCGGGGGACGGTGACCGCCACCGGCTCGCCCGGGGCCAGGCCGGTGTGCGACAGGTGACCCGCCACGCACAGGGCCAGCGCGGCGAGCTCGCTGTAGGTCGTCATGCCGCCGTCGTGCAGCAGAGCCGTGCGGTCCGGCCGCTCGGCGGCCCTGGCGAAGAAGCCGTCGTGCAGCAGCGCGTCCGGGCACGGCCCGGCGGTGGCGTTGACCGCGGCCCGGACGGCGAGCTGCGCGTCCGGCACGAGCGCAGGCAGGGGCCGGTCCCACCCGCCGGCGAGCAGGCGGGCGAGCAGGCGCCGGTACGCGTCGAACATCGCGTCCGGTACACCGTCCGGGAACAGCGCGTCGACGGAGTCCCACGTGAGCATCAGCCCGCCGTCGACCTCGTAGAGCTGGTGGTCGAGCCAGACCTGTGGCGTCTGCGAGATCATCCAGCCGAGCTCGCCGATCGCCGAGCGGAACCGCGCGTCGAGCAGCTCGCTGCCGATGTTGCTGGCGAACACGACGGGCGCGGTCCGCCGCTCGTCCGGGCGGTTCCGGGCGAGGTCGCGCAGCACCTCGATCGCGGAGTACCCGGCGTGGTCGGCGTTCGCCCGCATCCGGGACTGCACCCGGTGGGCCGCACCGACGAACGTCGCGGCGGCCTCCGGGGTCGTGTCGACGTCGACCAGCACCAGGTTCGTGAAGTCCGCGACCATGTTCGGCACGTCGGGATGGATCTCCTGACGGTCGAACAACGGCAGGTTGAGCAGGAACCGCGGCTCGGCGCTCCACGCCGCCAGCGTCAGCGCGTAGGCGGTGGCGAGCACCATCGCCGGCGTCAGGTCGTGCGCGCGGGCGAGACCGACCAGGCGTGCCGTGTCCTCCGCGGACACCCGGTGCACGCGGCGGGTGAACCGCGGGCGGCGCACCGCGTCCGGGTCGACGGCCAGCGGCAGCTGCGGACCGCCGGGCAGCTCGCCGATCCGCTCCTGCCAGTACGCGCGGGCCCGCTCCCGCTGCGGGCCGCTCCGCGCCGCCCGCTCGGCCAGGTAGCGGGCGAAGCCGTACCCGGCGGGCGGGAGCGCGGCCGCCGGGTCGGCGTAGAGCGCGGCCAGGTCGCGGCACAGGATCTGCAGGCTGAGCACGTCGGCGACGAGCAGGTCCAGCTCGAGGTGCACGCGGGTCGCGCCGCCCGGCAGCAGCGAGAGCGCCACGTCGAACACCTGCCCGGCGGCGACGTCGAGCCTGCGGTGGGAGAGCCGTTCCCGGACGTCGGCGAGTGCGCGGTCGACGTCCGCGTCGTCGCGCAGGTCGTGCACGGTCACACCGGTCCAGGCGCCGGTGTCGGTGAGCTGCTGGGTGCCGTCGTCGCCGAAGCGGGCGCGCAGCTGGGAGTGCCGCGCGACGAGCCCGGCGACGGCCGCGTCCAGACGCGCCGGGTCGACGCCCGCGCCGTCGAACTCGAGGTAGGCGTGGCAGCCGACGCCGCCGAGCGGCTGGTCGTCGCCGCGGCCGACCCAGTAGGCGTGCTGCACCGGGGTGAGCGCGAACGGTGCCCGTTCGTCGATCTCGATCCCGGCCGGTTCAGGCCCGGAGTCCGCGTTCGGCCCGGCCAGCAGCGCCGACCAGGCCGCCAGCGTCGGCGTTTCGGCCATCTCGGCGAACGACACCGCGACGCCCGCGCGCCGCCACCGGCCGGCCAGCCGCATCATGGCGACCGAGTCGAGGCCCAGCAGCAGCAGGTCCTCGTCGGGCGCGAGGTCGTCCGGCGCGCAGCCGAGCACGTCGGCCACCTCGCAGCGGACCGACTCCAGCGTGAGTGACGTCTTCTGCACGTCCACGTCGGCTGCCTCTCAGATCCGGGTCTCGGCGCGCGGCGACGGCACGACGTGGGGGGCGATGCTGCGGAGCTTCTCGCAGGTCTCCTCGTACTCCCGCTCCGGAACGGAGCCGGCGACCACGCCCGCGCCGGCCCGCAGCCAGGCTCGTCCGTCCTCCTCGAACAGCGTGCGCAGCACGAGGCAGGCGTCCAGCGACCCGTCGTGCGACGCCGTGAGCACCGCCCCCGCGTACAGCCCCCGCGGCTGGGACTCCCACCGCCGGATGCACTCGTAGGCCGCGGCCTTCGGGATCCCGGACGCGGTGACCGCCGGGAACACCGCGGCCAGCGCATCCCACGCCGTGCGGGTCGCGGCGAGCCGGCCGGCGACCCGGGACGCCAGGTGCTGCACGCTGCCGCGGCGGCGGACCGCCATCAGCTCGGTGACCGCGACGGAGCCGGGTGCGCAGACGGCGTGCAGCTCGTCGTAGGCGAGCTTGACCGACACGGCGTGCTCGAACACCTCCTTCGGGTCGGAGAGCAGCTCGGTCGTCAGGCGCTCGTCGGCGCCGTGACCGAGCCCGAACGCGCGGGTGCCCGCGAGCGGCTGGGTCTCCACGCGGCCGTCCGGCGCCACCTCGACGACGGTCTCCGGGCTGAACCCGACGGCCCGGCGACCGCCGAGGTCGATCAGGAACGACCGCGCCGGTGTGTTCGCCGCCCGGCCCCGCAGGTACGTCCCGACCAGGTCGACCGGGAACGGCACCGGCACCGAGCGCGACAGGATCACCTTCTGCAGCGCGCCCCGCCGGATCTCCTCGACGGCGCGGGCCACGGCGTCCTGATAGGACCGGGCGTCACCGTCGACGGCGATCGGCTCGGCCGCCGCGGGTTCCGGCGCATCGGTCCCGGCCAGCAGGCCGCGCACGGCGGCGGACCGCTCGGGATCGGCGCTGCGCACCCGCACCCGGTCCGGGCGGATCACCACCTCGGTGTGCGGAACGGTCAGGTGCAGTCCCGGCCTGCACCCCACAGCGCGACCGTTCGGATCCGGGTCGGCCAGCTCGAACTCCACCCAGCCGTAGGCGTTCCAGCCCGGCCACGGCAGCGCGGCGAGCGCGTCCCCGACCTGACGCAACGGCCGGTCGGTGCGCGGGAGTTCCGTCACCGCGTCCCGCCACCGGGTGCGCACCCGGTCGTCGTGCACGGTCACCTCACCGAGCGCGCCGCCCGCGAACGTGCACCGGCCCTCGCGTTCGTAGACCACATGGGACTCGAACAGCCCGGACGCGGCCAGCCGCGCGCCGGTCGTCACCGGGTCGAACCGCCCGTGGACGGTCTCCTCCCGGTAGCCGAGCGTTCCGGTCGTCGACATCGTGTCTCGCCCCCCGCAGACTCGATTGCGACCCGGCGCGCGGTCGCGCGCCGGGGCCGTGCCGTGGTGGTGGGGTGGTGCTGCTCGCTGGGGACCACTCAGCCGGAGGTGGTGATCCGCCAGCCGCTCGCCCGGTGGCGTTCGGACCAGAAGCGGGCGTAGCTCCCGTCGGTGTCGATCAGCTCGTCGTGGGTGCCGCGTTGCGCGATGCCGCCGTGGCCGTCGAGCACGAGGATCTGGTCGGAGTGCCGGATGGTGGTCAGCTTGTGCGCCACCACCAGCAGCGTCCGATCGGCGACGAGCGTCGCCAGCGCCTCCTGCACGAGCCGTTCGTTCGTCGGGTCGATCGCGGCCGTGGCCTCGTCGAGCAGCACGATCGGCGCGTCCTTGAGGATCGCCCTGGCGATCGAGATCCGCTGGCGCTCTCCACCGGAGAGCGAGGCGCCGCCCTCACCGACCCGGCTCGCGTACCCCTCGGGCATACGCCGCACGAACTCGTGGGCCTGCGCCGCTCTGGCCGCGGCCTCGACGCGTTCCGGGGTCGCGTCCGGCGAGCCAAACGCGATGTTGTCGTAGACCGAGCCCTGGAACAGGTAGACGTCCTGGAACACGACGCTGATCCGGTCGTGGAGCTGCTCGGTCGTCAGGTCGCGGACGTCGGCACCGCCGATCCGCACGGCGCCGTCGTCGACGTCCCAGAACCGGCCGACCAGGTTCAGCACGGTGCTCTTGCCCGCACCGGACGGCCCGACGAGCGCGGTCATCGAGCGCGCCGGCACGGTGAACGTCACGCCGTCGAGCACCGGGCGGCCCGGCCGGTAGCCGAACACGACGTCGTCGAAGGAGATGCTGTCGTCCGACGGCGTCGCGGGCGTCGCCGGCTGCGACTGCTCCGGCTCGCGCATCACGCGGTCGATCCGCGACAGCGAGGCGTCGGCCAGCCGCAGCGTCTCCATCACCTCGAGCAGCGCGAGCACCGGTGCGAACACGGTCAGGCTCAGCACCAGGAACAGGATCGCCGTCGGTACGTCGACCCGGCCACCGAGAAGCCAGTACGTCGCCGCGGTGATCACGATCGGGATGCCGGCCTGGACGACGGCGGCGAACACGAGCCCGCCCGGCAGCAGGCGGGCGACCATCCGGACGCTGATCTCGCGGAACTCGTCGAGCGCCCGGCGGAACGATTCCTGGCGCGACCCGGCCTGGTTGAACGCGCGGATCACCGCGACACCCTGCACGTACTCGATCATGCGGGAGGTCGCGTTCGCCTGGAGGTCCTGGCGCCGGACGCCGAGCTCGGTGAACCGGCGGTTCGACCAGGCCAGCACCGGCAGCGCGACCACGATGCTCACCAGCGTCGCGACGGCGAGCAGCGGGTCCACCGCGACCAGGACGGCGAACACCACGAGCGGCAGGCCGAGGGCCTGGGCCACGGTGGACAGCCCGTTGGACGCGAACCCCTCGACGGCCTGCATGTCGTTCGTGAACACGGCGCTCGTCTCGCCCTGCCGGCGTCCGATGTGGAAGCTCATCGGCAGCCGGCGCAGATGGTCGAGCGCGGCGAGCCGCATGTCGCTGACGAGCTGGTAGGCGGTCAGCCACGTGTCGCGCGCCGAGAGGTAGCCGAACAGCAGCTGCCCGGCGAACCCGAGCACGATGACGGCGACGAAGCCCCACGCGCTCGCGGTCGACAGCGTCCCGGTCCGCAGCTGGTCGATGACCAGGACGAGCACCGCGAACGGGATCCCGGCGCAGACGGACTGGAGGAACCGGAACCCGACCCCGCGGGCGAGCCGGGCCCGTCGCGGACCGGCCAGCGCCCACAGCCGCGCCACCGCGCCCGTCCGTGCGGGACGTTCCACGGCGGCGGTCACCGGGACCGCTCCCCGGCGTGCAGCACGATCGACTGCGCGCGGTCGTAGTCCTCCCACAGCCGGGCGTAGGCGCCGCCGCGGGCCACGAGCTCGTCGTGGCGCCCGGACTCGACCACCCGCCCGTCGTCGACGACGAGGATCCGCTCGGCGTGCACGACCGTGCTCAGCCGGTGCGCGATGACCAGCAACGTCTTGCCGCGCACCAGCTCCCCGACGGCCTCCTGGATGGCGGACTCGTTCTCCGGGTCGGCGAACGCGGTCGCCTCGTCGAGGATCACGACGGGGGAGTCCTTGAGTATCGCGCGGGCGATCGCGATCCGCTGCTTCTCGCCGCCGGACAGCGTCGAGCCCCGCTCGCCGACGGTCGTCGCATACCCGTCGGGCAGCGCCGAGACGAAGTCGTGGACGCGGGCGGCCCGCGCCGCGGCCTCGACGTCGGCGTCGGTCGCCGACGGCTTCCCGAGCCGGATGTTGTCCGCGATCGTGTCGTGGAACAGGAACGTGTCCTGGAAGACGAACGAGATCGTCTCCATCAGCTGGTCGACCCCGATCGCGCGCACGTCCACGCCGCCGAGGAGCACGGCGCCGTCGTCGACGTCGGCGAAGCGGGGGATCAGGCGCGCGATCGTCGTCTTGCCCGCGCCTGACGGGCCGACGAGCGCCGTGACCTGCCCGGTCCGCGCCGTGAACGACACGCCGTGCAGCACGTCGCGGCCGTCGTAGGCGAACCGGACGTCGCGCAGCTCGACGTCGTACCCGTCGAGCTCCACCCGCTCGCCGGTGTCCGGCAGCTCCGGCGCACCCAGGATCTGCCCGATCAGTGCGCCGCCGGACGTGTACTGCGCGAACTGGCTCGCCTGGTTGAACAGCGTCATCAGCGGCCGGCCGTACGCGGCGCCGACGAGGAAGAAGAACAGCAACGTGGTCAGGTCGATCCGCCCGGTGGCCTGCAGCCAGATCCCGACCGGCGCGATCACAGCCAGGCTGGAGACGATCACGGTGTAGAACGCGGACCCGAGCGGGACGAACTGCTTCGCGTAGTCCGTCTCGAGCCGCGCGTAGTCCTCGACCGCCTCGCGGGTCTCGGTGAACGACTCGCCGGTGCGGTCGAACACCTTCACCACCGGCATCCCGTTCACGTACTCGACGACCGAGCCGTTCATCCGGGCATCGGCCTTCTGGTATTCGGCCATCTGGCCCGAGACCCGACGCATGGCCGAGCTGAGGCAGGCGAACGCGATCGGCACGACGACGATCGAGGCCAGCGCCATCCGCCAGTCGAGCACGAACAGCCAGATCGTGACGCCGATCCAGACCGCGACCGAGCTGACGATGTCCGGGATGCCGTGGGCGAGGAACCCCTCGAGGCGTTCCGCGTCGTCGACCATGACCTTCTTGACCTCGCCGCTGCGCCGGTTCGAGAAGAACCCGAGCGGCAGCCGCGCGAGGTGCCGGGCCATCGCCACCCGCAGGTCGTACAGCAACCGGAACGCGGCGCGGTGCGACACCGCCGTGGACAGTCCGAACAGGACGAACCGCAGCACGATCGCGACGAGCGCGACGACCGCCCACACGTAGTAGCCGGACGCGCCCCCGCCGCCGGCGACGAGGTCGTCGACGAGCCGGTACACGACGTAGACCGGGAGGAGCTCGAGCACGGTGGCCCCGACGGCGAGCAGCACGGCCGCGATCAACGGTCCGCGCGCCCCCGCCGCGAAGCCGACGAGCGTGGCCATGCCGTCTCGCTGGGCCGCTTGTGCCGCAGCGGCTTCCGCCGCACCGCCGTCGGGCCGTTCCCCCCGGTCCGCGAGGTCAGGTGGTGCGACGTCGGTGGATGTCTCCGTCGAGCTCATGATGTCCCGCTTCCCCCACGATCATGAATGACGTACGACCGGCCGGTCAGGACGCGCCGCTGTACTGCCTCCACCGGGCGACCACGTCGGCGCCCGTCCCGACCGTCCCGTCGTTCAGGAGCACGGCCCGCATGTCGCGCAGCATCCAGTCCACGGCGAACGGGTTCGTGTTCGTCCACTGCTCGCCGTCGACGGTCGCCTTCGGACCGCGCAGCTGCCCGGCCGTCGGCAGACCGGTGATCTCCTTGTCCGACCACATCGAGCCGGTCAGGACCAGAATGTGGTCCGCGTCGTGCTCGGACAGGCGCTCCGGCGAGACGGCGATGCCGCCCTCGGTCATCGGCGCCCCGGGCGCTTGGGCCTTCGGCCGGGTCAGGCCGAGACCGGTGATCAGCTCGCCGGCGCTGGACTCGGACGGCAGCGCGAACGGGAAGCCGCTGATCGAGCCGAGCACCGAGACCGACTGCCCCGCGATGCCCCGCTCCTGCAGCTCGCGACGCGTGTCGTCGATCTTCGTCTGCAGGGTGGCGGTCCGCTGCTGCGCGACGTCCGCCTTGTTCACCGCTGCGCCGGCCACCGCCAGCTGCTTCGACCACGGGTCGCTGTACCCGGCGAGGACGGTCGGGGCCACCTGCGACAGCCGCGGGTAGGCCTCGATCGCGCCCGGCGTCGCCGACCCGACGATCAGGTCGGGGTTCAGCGCGGCGACCCGCTCCACCGGCGGCGCCGCGAAGTCGGCGGGCTCGACCGGCGTGCCGGCCTGCGTGAGGATCTCCTTGACGCCCACGCTGGAGAACGTGCCGAGCGCCTCGACCGGCTGCTTGCCCAGCTCGTAGAGCAACAGGCCTGCGTTCTCGTCGAGTGCGACGACGCGCTGGGCGTCGGCCGGGACCTCGGTGCGACCCGCGGCGTGGTCGACGGCGCCGCCCGCGGCGGGCGCGGGTGCGGTCCCCGCCGATCCACACCCCGTGAGCACCAGCAGACCGGCCAGGAGCACCACGATCGGCCGACCTCGCCGGACCGGCCCGAGCACGCCGACCGTGCGACGATCACTCGATGCGAGG
The DNA here is from genome assembly GCF_004339565.1 of Pseudonocardia endophytica. GTDB lineage: Bacteria > Actinomycetota > Actinomycetes > Mycobacteriales > Pseudonocardiaceae > Pseudonocardia > Pseudonocardia endophytica. The sequence continues at coordinate 1,713,343 of NZ_SMFZ01000001.1, read as the reverse complement.
AGCGGGGAACGCTGCATATAGGGCAGCCTAACCATGGATGACACCACAGTGCCATCCTTCCGTGGTGATTCGTCCGTTCCCGGCCGTGGCTGGGCCGACCGGATGGACGCGACGCGGGGCGCACTCGCCCGAGCGACCGTGCATCTGTTCCTCACCCGGGGGGTCGCGGCGACCACGGCCGACGACATCGCCGCCGCGGCCGGGGTGTCGCGCCGGACGTTCTTCCGCTACTTCGCGTCCAAGGAGGACGCGTTCACCGAGCCGCTGCTCCATCAGGCCGACGAGTTCGCGCCCCTGCTGCGCGACCGTCCCCGCCACGAGCCGCTGGTGGCCGGGCTGCGCGCCGTCGTCGAACGGATCGCCACGACCTACGCCTCCATGGATCAGGTCCTGCCGCTGTACCGTGCCGTCCGCGAGGATCCCGGCCTGGTCCCGTCGATCGCACTGTTCAACGCACGCCTCCGGGAGGTCATTGCCGCATGGGCGGCAGACCGGCTCGGCAGTGAGCCCGGCGATCTCGAACCCCAGCTGTTCGCCGAAACCGCTGTCGCCGTCCGCGAGACCGTGTTGCGGCTGTGGGCGAATGCGCCCGCCGGCACCGATGTCGGTGCGTTGACAGATGCGGCATTCGATCACTGGTCCTCAGGTTTTGCCGCTCTGGGCGGTAGTCACACCGGCAACTGCTGACCAGTGGGAAGGTGCCCCGGCCGACCATGACCTGGCGTCTGGTCGCGATACCTGCCGTGGAAGAGAGAACGATACGGGCGACGCATCGCCGCGCCGCGGCGCGGACACTGTGGACCCGGGCGACGAGCGATCGCCGCCCTATGGGACGTCGTCCGGGCCGTGGCTGCCCGGGGCGAAGGGTTCGATGACGAGGAGGAGCGCGCTCGCGAACCGCGTCGCGAGCACAATGCGCGCGGAACTCGCGCACCGGGCGAACACGGGCGTGGCGTCTTCCTTCCACATGACCTGAGGTCGACGCTGGTGACGGTCAATCGAGATCGGCCGGGACTGGACCCCCGTCGCCTGACCAGCGGGAACGAGCGGCGTTCCCATCATCGATGTGGACTGACCACAGGTCAGGGCATGATCAACGTGTCCGAGGGGGGACTTGAACCCCCACCCCCTACTCGGGGACTAGCACCTCAAGCTAGCGCGTCTGCCATTCCGCCACTCGGACCGAGCGACTCACCGGAGCCGCTGCGATGCAGAGCATAGCGGACGGTCACGGGCGGGCCGACGGCCCACCCCGGTGGTAGGAAGTCGGGCATGACCGGCACGAATCCCCAGGGCAGCCCGAGTTCCGCCGAGGCCGAGGTCGTCGAGCTCTGTTCCGAGCTGATCAGGATCGACACGTCGAACACGGCGGACCCCGAGACGCTGGCCGGCGAGGCGGAGGCCGCCGACTACGTGGCGGCGAAGCTGCGCGAGGTCGGGTACGAGGTCGAGGTCCTGGAGTCCGGGGCGCCGAAGCGGATGAACGTGATCGCCCGCCTGGAGGGGGCCGACCGGGAGCGGGGCGCGCTGCTCGTGCACGGCCACCTGGACGTCGTGCCCGCCGATCCGGGCGAGTGGTCGGTGCATCCGTTCTCCGGGGCGGTGCAGGACGGCTACGTGTGGGGCCGCGGCGCCGTCGACATGAAGGACATGGACGCGATGATGCTGGCCGTCGCCCGACGGTTCAGGCGTGAGGGGATCGTGCCGCCGCGGGACATCGTGTGGGCGTTCGTCGCCGACGAGGAGGCCGGCGGCAAGTTCGGTGCGCAGTGGCTCGTCGCGAACCGGCCGGACCTGTTCGAGGGGTGCACCGAGGCGGTCGGGGAGGTCGGCGGGTTCTCGCTGACCTACGCCGACGACCGTCGCGTCTACCTGGTCGAGTCGGCCGAGAAGTCGATGGCGTGGATGCGGCTGCGGGCGCGCGGCAAGCCGGGCCACGGCTCGTTCCTGCACGACGACAACGCCGTGACCACGCTGTCCGAGGCCGTCGGTCGTCTGGGCAACCACACGTTCCCGATCGTGCTGACCGACACCGTGCGCGCGTTCGTCGAGCGCATGCGGGAGCTGACCGGGCAGGAGCTCCCCGAGGAGGACCTGGAGGGCGCGATGGCCAAGCTCGGCCCGATCGCCCGGATGGTCGGTGCCACCGTCCGGGACACCGCGAACCCGACCATGCTGTCGGCCGGCTACAAGTCGAACGTCATCCCGTCGACCGCGGAGGCCGTGATCGACTGCCGGATCCTGCCCGGGCGTCGCGACGCGTTCCTGGCCGAGGTCGACGAGCTGATCGGCCCGGACGTCGAGCGCGAGTGGATCACCGACCTGCCGTCGGTGGAGACGCCGTTCGACGGCGCGCTGACCGAGGCCATGCACGCCGCCCTGCGCACCGAGGACCCGACGGCGGAGATCACCCCGTACATGCTCTCCGGCGGCACGGACGCCAAGTCCTTCGCCAAGCTCGGCATGGACTGCTACGGGTTCGCGCCTTTGCGCCTGCCCCCGGACCTGGACTTCGCCAGCCTGTTCCACGGCATCGACGAGCGTGTGCCCGTCGACGCCCTGACGTTCGGCACCCGGGTCCTGGACCGCTTCCTGCGAACAGCGTGAGCAGGAACATCGACAGAGCCTCCGCTCCGCGTGATCACCTGGCACCCATGGCTGTCGATCGGGCCGGCGGCAGCCCTGAGTGTCAGGTGATCATGGTCGCGGCGGGCCCACGAGTGGCAGGGTGACGGCATGGATCTCTCGGGCAAGGTCGCTCTCGTCACCGGCGGCGCGTCGGGCATCGGTGCGGCGACGGTCGGACGGCTGGTGGCGGCCGGTGCGCAGGTCGCCGTCGCGGACCGGGACGCCGACGGCGCCACGGCGATCGCGGAGCCGTCCGGCGGTCTGGCGCTGCCCGGCGACGTGACGGACCCGGAGGCCATGCCGGCCGCCGTCGCGAAGACGGAGGAGCGCTTCGGGCGCCTGGACGTCGTGTTCCTCAACGCCGGGATGACCAGCGGGCAGTCCGGGGTCGAGGACCTCGACGTCGCGGGCTACCGCCGGATCATGGGCGTGAACCTGGACCACGTCGTGTTCGGTCTGACCGCCGCCGTGCCGGCGCTGCGACGGGCCGGGGGCGGCGACATCGTCGCGACGTCGTCGCTGGCCGGGATCGTGCCGATGCCCGGCGACGCGCTGTACACGGCGACGAAGCACGCCGTCGTCGGCTACGTGCGGTCGTCCGCCCCGGTGCTCGAGCCGGACGGCATCCGCGTCAACGCCGTCTGCCCCGGCTTCGCGGACACCCCGCTGATCGCGCGCGCCAAGGACCGGTTCGCCGACTTCCCGCTGCTCACCGCGGACGACGTCGCCGCCGCCGTCGAACAGATCCTGGAGGGTCAGGGGACGGGGGAGTGCTGGTTCGTGCAGCCCGGCCGTGAGCCCGCGCCGTACGGCTTCCGCGGCGTACCCGGTCCGAAGGGGAGCCCCCGGCCGCCGAAGGTCGACTGGTCGGACCACTGAGCCGTGACCCGCTACGTCGTCGTCGGCGCCGGTGCGGTGGGCAGCGCGCTCGGCGGCCTGCTGGCGCAGCAGGGCGTCGACGTCCTGCTCGTCGCCCGCGGCGAGCACGCCCGCGCCATGGCGGCCGGCGGTGTCACGCTGCGCTGCCCGGACACGACGGTCACGGTGCCGGTCCCGGTCGTGACCGCGGCCGAGGACGCCTACCTGACCGTCGACGACGTCCTGGTGCTGACGACGAAGACCCAGGACGCCGAGGCCGCCGTGACCGGGTGGGCCGACGTGCCGGTGCACGGGCCCGACGGCACGGTCGGCCGCGTCGCGGACCTGCTGCCGATGCTCGTCGCGTTGAACGGCGTGACCGGTGAGGAGATCGCGCTGCGCTACGTCGAGCGCGTGTACGGCCTGTGCGTCTGGTTCCCGACGGTCATGGTGGAGCCCGGTGAGGTGATCGTCCGGGGCACGCCGCGGCGCGGGGTCTTCCACGTCGGCCGCTTCGGCGCGTCCACCGATCCGTCCGCCGACACCGCCCTGTTCGACGGACTGGTCCGCGACTGGGAACCGGCCGGCTGCCTGGTCCGGTGCCCGGACGCGGTCATGGAGTGGAAGTACCGCAAGCTGCTCGCGAACCTGGGCAACGTCCTGGAGGCGCTGCTCGGCGACGCGTCCGGCGCGAAGGACGTGCGCCGGGCCGCGCAGGCGGAGGCACGGGCCGTGTTCGACGCGGCCGGCATCGCGGTCGTCGGCGACGAGGAGTCCCGCGCGGGATGGCAGCCGGACGGCCTGTCGTTCGAGTCGGTCCCCGGCGAGCCGCCCGGCTTGGGCAGTTCGAGCTGGCAGTCGCTGGCCCGGGGCACCGGCACGATCGAGACGGACTTCCTGAACGGCGAGGTCGTGCGGATCGGGCGCCGGGTCGGGGTCCCGGCGCCGGTCAACGCCCGGCTGACCGGGCTCGCCCGGCGTGCGGCGCGCGAGGGGATGGAGCCGGGCGCGTTCGACGTCGACGAGCTCCGCGCGAGGGTCTTGACCTGAAGCCGACTTCACCCCGCATCCTCGTTGCATGGCTGAGCTGAACCACACCATCGTCGCGTCCCTCGACAAGAAGCTCGGGGCCACGTTCCTGACCGGCCTGCTCGACCTGCCGGACCCGACGCCGTTCGGGCCGTTCCTCGTCGTTCGGACCGGCAACGGCGTGTCCCTGGACTACGCCGACGACCCGGGCACGACCGGCGGGCAGCACTACGCGTTCCTGCTCACCGACGACGAGTTCGACGCGGCGTTCGCCCGCCTGCGCGAGCAGGGCGTCGCCTACGGCCCGAGCCCGTGGGACCGCACCAGCGGCGAGACGAACACGAACGACGGCGGCCGCGGCGTCTACTTCGACGACCCGAGCGGGCACGTCATGGAGTTCCTGACCGTGCCCTACGGCGGCTGGAGCTGATCGCCCGGACCGTTCCTGACATGCTCCGCGGATGAGCGAACACGATGTGGTCGTCTTCGGAGCGACGGGGTTCGTCGGGGCGCTGACGGCGGAGTACCTGGCCGGAGCCGCTCCCGCGGACGCTCGCATCGCGCTGGCCGGACGGTCGCGCGACAAGCTCGAGCGGGTGCGGGCCGGGCTCCCGGCCGCCGCCCGCGAGTGGCCGCTGATCACAGCGGACTCGTCCGACCCGGCGTCCGTCGCGGCGATGGCGGGGTCCACGACGGTCGTCCTGACGACCGTCGGGCCCTACGCGCGGTACGGCATGCCGCTGGTCGAGGCGTGCGCCCGCGCCGGCACGCACTACTGCGACCTCACCGGCGAGGTGCTGTTCGTCCGCGACGCCATCGACCGGACCGACGCCATCGCCAGGGAGTCGGGCGCGCGGATCGTGCACTCCTGCGGATTCGACTCGATCCCGTCCGACCTCGGCATGCTGCTGCTGCACGACGCGGCGGGCGCCGATCTCGCGCACGCCCGTGCCGTCGCGACGATCCGCGGCGGGATCAGCGGCGGCACGCTCGCGTCGCTGCTCGGCCAGCTGGAGGCCGTGTCCGGGGACCGGGACGCGCGCCGGACCGCGTCGCGCCCGCACTCGCTGAGCCCGGACGCCGCCGCCGAACCGGCGCGGGACCAGCCGGGCGACGCCGCGCCGCCCCACCGTGAGCCGGACGGTTCCTGGACCGCGCCGTTCGTGATGGCGCCGTACAACACCCGGGTCGTGCGGCGCAGCAACGCGCTGCAGGACTGGGCGTACGGCCGCGGCCTGCGCTACGAGGAGCGGATGGCGGCCGGGCGCGGGATCGCCGGAGCGGCGACCGCCGCAGGGGTGACCGGCGTGCTGGGCGCGGTCGTCGGCGCCGGTTCGCTGGGCCCGACGCGCAGGCTGCTGGAGCGCGTGCTGCCGAAGCCGGGGACCGGCCCGAGCGAGAAGACCCGGCAGAACGGGTTCTTCCGGCTCCGGTTCACCGGCACGACGGTCGACGGCCGGACGGTCGGCGCGACGGTCGCGGGGCCGGGTGACCCGGGCTACGCGGCGACGGCTGTGATGCTCGGCGAGAGCGCGCTCTGCCTCGCCCTGGACACCGATCTCCCGGACCGTGCGGGATCGCTCACGCCCGCGACGGCGATGGGGCTGAGCCTGGTCACCCGCCTGCGGAAGGCGGGCCACACCTACGACGCCGGACAGCCCTAGAAGGTGGGCTCCGGCTGGAGCGGATGCTGACTGCGGCGGCGCCGCAGGACCACCTTCCGGACGCCGCCCGGGTAGAGGCGGAGGCGGGACAGTTCCCAGCCGGAGAACTCGGCCTGGATGGCCAGCCGCACCGCGGCGGTCACCCGGGAGATGTCCCCGTCGATGCGCACCGGGCGGTACTCGTACCGGTCGTCGGACCAGCCCTCGCCGATCCGGCTCCCGGCCCGGGGATTCCCCTCGGCCGCCTCCTCGGTACCGATCGCGTCCACTCTCACGCTCCTGGTCTCGCCTGTGGCGCCCGCGTGAACGGCGGGTGTCGGACCACCATAGGTCCGGCCGCGCGCCGACGGCCAGAGTTCTCGCCCCCGCCGGCTCCGCCCGCCCGACCGTCCCCGGGTGTTCAGACGGGTTCGGACACGTCGTCGAGCGCGGTCCGGATCTCGGCCGGGAGCACGACCTGCTCGGCCGCCGTCGACGCCCGCAGCTGGGCGGCGTCCCGGGCACCGACGACCGCCGACGCCACGCCGGGACGGTCCCGCACCCAGGCCAGCGCCACCGACAGCGGTGACGTGCCGAGCCCGTCCGCGGCCGTCAGCACGGACTGGACGATCCGCGCCGACCGCTCCGTCCGCCGGGCCTCCACGTACCCGGCCAGCAGCGACGACGCCGCGCGCGAGTCGGCGGGCGTGCCGTCGGTGTACTTGCCGGTGAGCACGCCGCGCCCGAGCGGGGCCCAGGCGAGCAGCCCGACGCCGTGGTGCTCGGCGGCGGGCAGCAGCTCGGCCTCGGGCCCGCGGGCCAGCAGCGAGTACTCCACCTGCGCGGACACCGGGCGCGCGACGTTGCCGGTCGCGGCCGACCGCTCCGCGACCGTGGCCAGCTGCCACCCGCGCGGCGCGACCAGCCCGGCGTAGCGGACCTTCCCGGAGTACACGGCGACCTGCACCGCGGACAGCGTCTCGTCCAGCGGCACCCGCGGGTCCCACGCCGGGAACTGCCACAGGTCGAGGTGGTCGACGCCGACGCGCCGCAGCGTGGCGTCCAGCCCGTCCAGCAGCGCCGCACGCGACGGGTGACTCCCGGGTGGTGGGGCGCCGCGCCCGGCCAGCACGACCTCGTCGCGCCGCACGATCGTCCGGAGCAACCCGCCGAGGATCTGCTGGGCCCTGCCGCCGCCGTAGTCGTCGGCCGTCTCGACGAGCGTGCCGCCGTCGTCGACGAACGTCCGGAGCTGCGCGCGGGCGGCCTCGACGTCGGTGTCCTCGCCCCAGGTCATCGTGCCCAGCCCGATCCGGGACACCTGGAGGCCGCTGGCGCCGACGGGTCTGCGTTGCACGGGTCCTCACCCTAGGCATCGGCCCCTCTCGGACGTGGTTTCGGCACGCCGGTACGGTCGTCGGCCGTGAGCGAGCTTGCGAGCTCACCATCAGACACAGCCGCGCCGCGAACGTGGCCGACGAGCGCCAGCGAGGAGGGCTCGTGAGCTGGTTCGAGGTGGTCGTCCTGGCCCTGTTGCAGGGCCTGACCGAGTTCCTCCCGATCTCGTCGTCCGCACACCTGCGGATCGCGTCCGGAGTGTTCTTCGGCAACGACCCGGGCGCGGCGTTCACCGCCGTGTCCCAGATCGGGACCGAGGCCGCGGTGATCATCTACTTCGCCCGCGACCTCTGGAACCTGTTCGTCACGTGGCTGCGCGGGTTCCGTGACCCCGAGGTCAGGGCCACCGACGAGTACCGGCTGGCCTGGCTGGTGATCATCGGTTCGGTGCCGATCGCGGTGCTCGGCGTGCTGTTCAAGGACAGCATCGAGGGCGCGGCGCGGAACCTGTGGCTGGTGGCGTCCACGTTGATCGTGTTCGGCCTCCTGCTCGGGCTCGCCGAGCGGTTCGGCAAGCAGGTCAAGCCGATGGGGAAGATCACCGTCCGGGACGGGATCATCCTCGGGTTCGCGCAGGCGATGGCGCTGGTCCCCGGCGTCTCCCGCTCCGGCGGCACGATCACGGCGGGCCTGTTCCTCGGTCTCACGCGGCCGGCGATCGTGCGGTACTCGTTCGTGCTGGCCATCCCGTCGGTGTTCGGTGCGGGCCTGTTCCAGCTCAAGGACATCGGGGCCGGCGACGGGCCGAGCGTCGTCCAGATGGTCGTCGCCGTGGTGATCGCGGGCGTGGTCGGCTACGCCGTGATCGCGTGGCTGCTGAAGTTCGTCCAGAACAACACGGTGTACGTGTTCGTGGCCTACCGGATCGCGCTCGGCGTGGCGCTGCTGGCCGCGCTGTCGATCGGCGCCGTGTCCGCCACGTGAGCCTGACGTAGGGTCGGCGGCCGTGACCACGCTGATCCTGCTGCGCCACGGGCGTTCGACGTCGAACACGGCCGGTGTGCTGGCCGGTCGCACGCCCGGCGTTCAGCTCGACGAGAAGGGCCGCGAGCAGGCCGAGAAGGTCGTCGAGCGGCTGGCGTCGCTGCCGCTGGCCGCGATCGTGACCTCGCCGATGGAACGGTGCCGCCAGACCGTCGCACCGCTGGCCGCGGCTCGTGGGCTGGAACCCGTCGTCGAGGAGGACCTGGCCGAGGTCGACTACGGCTCGTGGACCGGGTCGAAGATCTCCGACCTTGGCAAGGAGGACCTCTGGCGGGTGGTGCAGGCGCACCCGTCGGCCGCCGTGTTCCCCGACGGCGAGGGCCTGGCCGACATGCAGGCGCGCTCGGTCGCCGCGATCCGCAGGCACACGAAGCGGATCACCTCCGAGTTCGGCAAGGACGCGATCTGGGTGGCGTGCAGCCACGGCGACGTGATCAAGGCCGTGCTGGCCGACGCGCTGGCCTGCCATCTGGACAACTTCCAGCGGATCGTCGTCGACACCTGCTCGGTGAGCGTCGTGAACTACACCGAGCTGCGCCCGTTCGTCGCCCGGATGAACGAGCAGTCCGGTGACGTGGCGAGCCTCATCCCGCCCGAGCCGAAGCCGGAGGACGCCCAGGCCGACGGCGGGAGCGCCGACACTCCGAGCGAATCGGACGCGGTGGTCGGGGGCGCCACGAACGCGTGAGGTAGTGTGCCGGGCCGCACGCGGGTGCGAGGTGCCGCCCGAACGGCGGTGCCTTACCCTGGTGTGGTCATGTCACGCGTCATCCACGTCTTCCGTCAGCCCGACCGCTTCGTGGCCGGGACCGTCGGCGAGCCCGGCGACCGCTCGTTCTACCTGCAGGCGGAGGAGAGCTCCCGGACGATCAGCGTGCTCCTGGAGAAACAGCAGGTCTCCGTGCTGGCCGAACGCATCACCGCGCTGCTCGGCGAGGTCGGCAAGCGGTTCGGCGAGGAGACGGAGCCCGCGACCGTCGAGGCGACGGCGTCCGACTCGGACCCGCTCTCGGTGCCGCTCGAGGAGGAGTTCCGGGTCGGCACCATGGGCCTGGGCTGGGACGCGGACTCGAGCTCGATCGTCGTCGAACTGCTCGCGGTGACCGAGGAGGAGGTCGACGAGTCGGTCGTGCTCGACGACACCGAGGAGGGCCCGGACGCGCTCCGGGTGTTCCTGTCCCCGTCCGCGGCCAAGGCGTTCGCCGACCGCGCGGAGAGGGTCGTCTCGGCCGGCCGCCCGCCGTGCCCGCTGTGTGCTGAGCCGCTCGACCCGGAGGGCCACGTCTGCGTGCGCCTGAACGGCTACCACGAGCGCAACCCCGTGGCCGAGGCGGAGTGACCACGAGCGGCGTTCCCGATCTGCGCGACCCGGCGGTGCACGAGGTTCTCGCGCGCGGCCGGATCGAGATCACCGGGCGGCTCGTCGACGCGTCGAACGCGACGCTGTTCGGCACCGTCAGCGCCGACGGCGTGGACCTGCGCTGCGTGTACAAGCCGGTGCGCGGGGAGCGCCCCCTGTGGGACTTCCCGGACGGCACGCTCGCCGGCCGGGAGGTCGGCAGCTACCTGGTCTCGGAGGCAGCCGGACTGCACGTCGTGCCGCCGACGCTGCTGCGCGAGGGGCCGTTCGGGCCCGGGATGGTGCAGGCGTGGGTGTCCTCGGGGGACGAGAGCGCGCTGTCCGACCCGGAGCACGACGACCTGGACGGCGAGATCGACGAGACGATCACGATCGCGGCGGCGTCGCTGGTGGAGCTGTGCGAGCCGGGTGAGGTGCCGGACGGGTGGCTGCCCGTGCTGCGGGCCCGCGACGGGGCGGGCGACCCGGTCGTGCTCGTGCACTCGAACCATCCGCAGCTGCAGGCGATGGCGCTGTTCGACGTCGTCGTCAACAACGCCGACCGCAAAGGCGGGCACGTGCTCGTCGGCGGCGACGAGCACGTGTACGGCGTGGACCACGGCCTGACGCTGCACACCGAGCACAAGCTGCGCACCGTCCTGTGGGGATGGACCGGCGACGAGATCGGCGACGCGCTGCTGGAACCGCTGCGTGCGTTGCGGCGCAAGCTCTCCGGTGAGCTCGCCGAGACGCTCAACGAGCACGTCACCCGCCGCGAGGTGGCCGCGCTGCGGTCCCGTGTGGACGGTCTGCTGAACCAGCGGACGTTCCCGGAGCCGTCCGGTTACGGGCCCGCGATCCCCTGGCCGGCCTTCTAGACCCGGCCGGCCTTCTCGATCGCCCGCGGGTAGTGCTCGCCGAGCGTGCGGACGTGGTCGGCCGGCTCCGGCGGGCCCACGACCCGGACGTCCGTCCCGAGCACGCCGACGTCAGCGCCCGTCACGGATGACGGCCGCGGCGGCGCGCCAGCTGCCAGATCTCCCGCACGGCCATGGCCAGCGCGAACGTCCCGAACACGACCCCGAGCACGACGGCGTCGAGCGCCAGCCCGAGCGCCGCCCCGGCGACCACGCCAGGGGCGGCGGTCAGGCCGAGCAGCCATCCCCACCACGACGACGCGGTGCCCTGACGCAGGTGCACCCACGACCCGACGATCGAGTTCGGGATGAACATCAGCAACGACGTCCCGGCCGCGACGTGCAGCTCCACCCCGAACAGCAACACCAGGGCCGGTACCGCGATCAGCCCGCCGCCCAGCCCCATCGCGCCGGACCACGCCCCGATGACCACGCCGACGACGACCGTCGCCGGGACGACGAACCGCAGGTCGGCCAGCCAGTCCGCGGGGAGCACGGCGTGCGTCAGCAGCGGGAGGCCGACGGCGTCGACGGCGAACTTCGCCGCGGTGAGCACCAGGATCGCGATCAGCAGGACGCGCAGCAGCGTCTCCGACGCCCGGGCCAGCAGCCGGGGCCCGATCCATCCGCCGAGGATCCCGCCCGCCGTCATCCCGAGCCCGACGCGCAGGTCCAGCGCCCCGCCGCCGACCGCGTAGGCGATGGCGCCGCTCACACAGACGCCGATGTTCGCGATCGTCGACGTGCCGTGGATCCGCGCCCGCGACATCGACGTGAACCGGTCGAGGGCCGGGACGAACAGCACCCCGCTCCCGCCGCCGATCAGTCCACCGACCACACCGCCGGTGACCCCGATCGCCGCGACCGTGCCGCGCCGGCCCGCCCTCTCGTCGGTGGGGTCCTGCGCGGCGGTTCGAGGTCGACGGAGCACGGATCCGATTCTGGATGCCGTCCGGCGGATCCGCGGCGTGGGGCGGTCCCGGGACGGCCCCACGCTCGGCCGATCCGGACGCGAACCCGCACCGCCGCACCGCCGCACCGCCGCACCGCCGCACCGCCGCACCGCCGCACCGCCGCACCGCCGCACCGCCGCACCGCCGCACCGCCGCACCGCCGCACCGCCGCACCGCCGCACCGCCGCACCGCGTGTCGCACCCCGTGTCGGCGTGCCGCACCCGTCGCAGCAGGTGCGACACGCCGGGGCGGGGTGCGTGGGGCGGTGCGAGCGCGTGCCGATCGACTGCGCCGCGGGCTACGGTGCGGACCGTGGAGCCGTCGCGTGTGGAGCTGCCCGGGATCACGTTGTCCGTCACCGACACCGGAGGTACCGGGCAGGCGGTGGTGTTGCTGCACGGATGGCCGGACCGGGCGTCGTTGTGGGAGCACCAGATCGAGGCGCTGGCCGCGGACGGGTACCGGGTCGTCGCGCCGGACCTGCGCGGGTTCGGTGACTCGGACCGGCCCGGTGACGTCGAGAAGTACCGGATGCAGACGCTGGCCGGGGACGTGCTCGGGCTGGCCGACGCGCTCGGGATCGACGAGTTCGCGCTCGCCGGGCACGACTGGGGCTCCGCCCTCGGGTGGGCCGTCACGATGTTCAGCCCGCGGGTGACGCGGTACGCGGCGTTCTCGGTCGGGCACCCCGGGGCGTTCGCGACCGCTCCGCTGGAGCAGAAGGCTCGCTCCTGGTACATGCTCTGGTTCCAGTTCCCGGGCGTCGCCGAGTCCGTGATGCCCGACGACGACTGGGCGTTGCTGCGCTCCTGGCTGCACGCCGGCTCCGCCCCGGACGACCCGCTCCTGGCCCGGCACATCGCGGACCTGTCCCGCCCCGGCGCGCTGACCGCGTCGCTGAACTGGTACCGGGCGAACATCGACCCGGCCACGTTCGTCGGTCGCAAGGCCCCGCAGCTGCCCCGGATCACCTGTCCGGTGCTCGGCGTGTGGAGCAGCGGGGACGCGGCGCTGACCGAGGAGCAGATGACGATCTCGGCGGAGTGGGTCGACGGGCCGTTCCGCTACGAACGCGTCGACGACGTGGGGCACTGGATCCCGGCGCACGCCCCGGAGCGCACGACGGAGCTGCTGCGCGGGTTCCTCGCCGAGTAGTAGTCGGGAACCTCGTACGACCTTTCCGCGCGACGGGCCGGAGCCCCGTCCGGACGCGACGGACCAGGCCGGACCACGGCCGGACCACGCCGGACCACGGCCGGACCAGGACCGGAGCGGCCGCACCAGGACCGGGGCGGCCGCACCAGGACCGGGGCGGCCGCACCAGGACCGGAGCGACCGGATGCGAGGCGCAGCGGAAGCGGAGCCGGCCGGCCCGGTTCGGCGACGCTGCTGGCCGGCGACGTCGCGGCGTGCGGACCGGCTGGGCCGCCGGGACCGTCGAGATGCGGCTGAGCGGGCCGCGGAGATCGACATTTCCCGCTGGACCGCATCTCGGCGGGGACGTCAGCGCCCGAACGTGTCCAGGAACGACCGGTCGAACCACGGCGGGAGCACCGGAGGGCCGGAGTAGCCGATCGTCTCGCCGCGGTAGGTGACCTCGGCCGAGGCGTCCGGTGCGACGCGCACGTGGATCTCCTCGAGGTTCTCCGGCTCGCCGGGGTCGCGGCCGAGAACCGTGTTGAGCATCGCCCGCATCGGCGCCGAGTGCGTGGCGACGACGGCGGTCAGTGTCCCGGATTCCGGTGCGAGCGCCGTGATCCCGGCCCACACGCGGTGCACGGACAGGGCGGGGGGCTCCAGGAACAGCGTCGGCGTCCGCACCCAGAACTCGATCGGCCCGCCGGCCGCGGAGATCGCACCGTGGTCGGTGTCGAAGCGGTCGAACTCGCGCGCCCAGTCCGGCCTCTCGTCCGCGGGAAGGGCCAGGCGCCGGGCCATCGAGACGTTCATGTCGTCGACGACACCGTCCACACTGGCCCGGAGGTTGTCGAACGACGGCTCCGGGTACAGCGCGCCGAGATCGAGATCGGCGGCCGCGGACAGCTCGCGGTGCAGGACGACGGCCGTCGCGGTCGCCCGCTTGCTCCGCGCGTGCGGCATCACCACCCGGGTACCGGGCGCCAGCGAGGCGGCCAGCTCCTTCCCGCGGTCGATCGCCTGCTGCTCACCCCGCTCGGTCAGTCCCAGATCGTTCTCGTACCCGACGGTCTCGCCGTGCCGGACGAGCACGACGTCGTAACCCGAGTGCGCCACGATGCCCACGCTACGGAGGAGGCGGCCCGGGCGCGGGATGCCGTCCCGCACTGCGGAACGGACGCGGAACCGACTGTGACGGACGACGAACGACGATCGCCGCGCACGACCGGCCCGTGCGCTGACAGGATGGGCGCCGGACATGCGGCGCGACGGCAGGAAGGACGTCTGATGGCGGAGAAGAGCCGGATCGGGGTCACCGGACTCGCGGTGATGGGAGCGAACCTGGCCCGGAACATGGCACGGCGCGGGTTCCCGGTCGCCGTGCACAACCGCACGACGTCGAAGACCCAGGAATTCATGAAGGACTTCGGCGACGAGGGACCGTTCACCGGCTCCGAGTCGCTGCAGGAGTTCGTGGACGCGCTCGAGACGCCGCGCACGATCGTCGTCATGGTGAAGGCGGGCCCGCCGGTGGACGCCGTGATCGACGAGCTGGCACCGCTGCTCGACAAGGGCGACATCATCATCGACGCCGGCAACTCGCACTTCCCGGACACCGACCGTCGTGCCGCGTACTGCCAGGAGCGCGGCCTGCGCTTCATGGGCGTCGGCGTGTCCGGCGGCGAGGAGGGCGCGCTGCTCGGGCCGAGCATCATGCCCGGCGGCGACCCCGAGGCCTACGCCGAGGTGGAGGAGATCCTGACGGCGATCGCCGCCGTCGTCGACGACACCCCGTGCTGCACGCACGTCGGTCCCGGGGGAGCCGGGCACTACGTGAAGATGGTGCACAATGGCATCGAGTACGCCGACATCCAGCTGATCGCCGAGGCCTATGACCTGCTCACGCACGTCGCGGGCCTGTCGGCGCCGGAGATCGGGAAGATCTTCGAGCAGTGGAACACCGGCGACCTCGAGTCGTTCCTGATCGAGATCACCGGCAAGGTACTGGCGAAGACCGACGAGAAGACCGGCGCGCCGCTCGTCGACGTGATCGTGGACCAGGCCGAGCAGAAGGGCACCGGCCGCTGGACGGCGATCGACGCGCTCGACCTGGGCGTGCCGCTGACCGGCATCACCGAGGCCGTGTTCGCCCGTACCCTCTCCTCGTTGCGCGACGAGCGCAGGGCCGCGTCGACGACGCTCGCCGGACCGACACCGGGCTCCGGCTCGAACCGGGACGACCTCGTCGAGGACATCCGGCAGGCGCTGTACGCGTCCAAGGTGGTCGCCTACGCGCAGGGCTTCGCACAGATGCGCGCCGCGTCGCAGCAGAACGACTGGAACCTCGACCTGGGCGCGATGGCGACGATCTGGCGCGGCGGCTGCATCATCCGGGCCCAGTTCCTGAACCGGATCCGCGACGCCTACGCCGAGCACCCGGACCTGGACAACCTGCTGATGGTTCCGTACTTCACCCAGGCCGTCGCGGACGCGCAGGACGCGTGGCGGCGGGTGGTGGCGACGGCGACGGCGCAGGGTGTCGCGATCCCGGCGTTCTCGTCGAGCCTGAGCTACTACGACGGCTACCGGCGCGAGCGTGGCCCGGCGAACCTGATCCAGGGGCTACGCGACTTCTTCGGCGCGCACACCTACCGGCGCACCGACTCCGACGGCACGTTCCACACCCGCTGGGCACAGGACGGTTCGGAGGTCTCGACGGGCTGACGGTCACCCACGCCGGGCGACCATCCGCTGGTAGGCCGCGGCCTCCTCCGGTGGTGCCTCCTCCAGGCCCATCACGGCGCCGAACATCTGTCCGGCCACGCCGACGAAGCAGACGAACGCGACCAGCTCGAGGATCTCCTCCTCGTCGAACTCCTCGCGCAGCACGTCGAACTGCGCGTCCGAGATGCCGGCCGGGTCCTGCGCGACGAACTGGGCGAACCCGACGGCCAGCGACTCGCGCCGGTCCGCGTCGCTGCTCTCGCGCGGGGGAGCGCCTGCGTCCAGCGACGCGCAGTACGCGCAGCCGACCTGACCGGCGGTCGCGCGGCGGACGGCTTCCTTCAACGAGCCCGGCAGCCGCCCGTGGAACCGGATCGCCGCGTCCAGCGAGCCGAACGCCTGCGCGATGTCCGGCCGCCTGCCGAGCACCCTGGCGAGAACCGAGTTCGTGACCGGGTTGCCGTCGGGGTCCGCGGGGACCGGCGTGATCCGGGGCATCGCTGTACCTCCTGCTCGGTGGTGCCCTGCCTGTCAAACGGTCGTTTGACGGGCAAGGGGTCAGACGCGGCTGAGGCTCACCTCGGTGCGGGCGGCGGAGTCGTCGTGCTGGTACTTCCCGCCGCGCAGGGCGCTCGCGACGGCCGCGACCAGGCACGCCGCGGCGGCGAACCCGAGCGCGAACGTCAGGCCGTCGGCGAACGGCCCGGAGATCAGCTGCGGGAAGAACTCGCGGCCGGTGAGGAACGCCGCCTTCGCCGGGTCCAGGCCGGCGAGCACCTGGGGGCCGAGCAGCGTCGCGATCGGGTTGTATCCGAGCAGCGCGGCGAACAGCGTCCCGACCGGCGGGAGGTCGGCGATCCGCTGAGCGGCGGCGGCCGGCACACCCTGCGCGGTGAGCCCGTCGAACAGCGTCGTCGGTAGGGACGTGGACAGGCCCAGGATCAGCATCGAGAAGAACACGCCGATCGAGAGCACGGTGGCGGCGTTCTGGAACGTCGACGTCATGCCGGAGCCGGCGCCGCGCTGGTGGGCGGGGAGCGAGTTCATGATCGCGGCCCGGTTCGGCGAGCTGAACAGGCCCATGGCCAGTCCGTTCACGGCCAGCAGCGCCGCGAACGCGCGGTAGTCGAAGTCCACCGGCAGCAGCAGGAGCAGCAGGAACGTCGCGGCCGCGACGAGCATGCCGAGCGTCGCGAATGCCCGTGCGCCGTAGCGGTCGGACAGGATGCCGGAGACCGGTCCGGCGACCAGGAACCCGATCGTCAGCGGGACCATGTAGATCCCGGCCCACAGCGGCGTCGACTCGAACGCGTAGCCGTGCTCAGGCAGCCAGATCCCCTGCAGCCAGATGATCAGGATGAACTGCAGCCCGCCGCGGCCGAGCGCGGCGAGCAGGCTGGCCAGGTTGCCCGCGGTGAACGCGCGGATCGAGAACAGCGAGATGTGGAACATCGGCTCCGGCACCCGGCGCTCGATCCAGGTGAACAGCCCGAGCACCACGACGCCGCCGACGATCAGCGTCAGCACCAGCGGGCTGGTCCAGGCCATCGTGTGGCCGGCGTAGGGCTGGATGCCGTACGTGATCCCCAGCAGCACGGCGATCAGCCCGACGCCGAACGTCAGGTTGCCCCACCAGTCGATCCGCGCGGCCCGTCGCACGCCGGTGTCGCGCAGCTTCAGGTAGGCCCAGACCGTCCCGAACACGCCGACCGGGACCGACACGAGGAACACCAGGTGCCAGTTCACCGGCGCCAGCACCCCGCCGATGATCAGGCCGAGGAACGAGCCCGCGATGGCCGCGACCTGGTTGATGCCGAGCGCCAGGCCACGCCGGTCGGCCGGGAACGCGTCGGTGAGGATCGCCGTCGAGTTGGCCAGCAGCAGCGCGCCGCCGACGCCCTGCAGCACCCGCATCGCGATCAGCCAGAGCGCGCCGGCGTCGCCCTTCATCCACGTCACGGCCAGCAGGACCGAGAACACCGTGAACACGGCGAAGCCCAGATTGTACATCCGGGTCCGGCCGAACATGTCGCCGAGCCGCCCGAAGCTGACCACCAGCACGGCCGTGACCACGAGGTAGCCCATGATCAGCCAGAGCAGGTAGTCGATGTTGTCCGGCGCCAGCGGATCGATCCCGATGCCGCGGAAGATGTCCGGCAGCGCGATCAGCAGGATCGACATGTTGATCGTCACGATCAGCACGCCGAGCGTCGTGTTGGACAGCGCGATCCAGCGGTAGCGGTCCCCGGATTTATTGAGCATCGCTAAGAACCATACGCCGCGCGGGCGGTCTCCACGAGGTCGTCCCCGGGTGCCCCGACCGTCGTCATGGCCCGGCGTCGCCCGACACGGGGAACGTGACGGCCGACGGGTCGCAGCCGTGGCTCTCCGGGCGGTACAACAACGAGGTGTACGTGCTGTCCCCGGGCGACGGGCACCTGATCAGGCGGATCCCCGTCGGGGACGGTCCGCACGGTCCGTGCGTCCGGCCGCAGCCGGGCCGCTGCTCGCCCGGCCACACCGGGATCACCCGATGAGCGACCGGCCGGTCGCCGGGAGGACGGTGGACCGGCTGTTCCGGATCGCACTGGTGATCAAGGGCATCGACGGCGCGCTGGAGCTGATCGGTGCCGTGCTGGTGCTGGCCGTGTCCGGCGACCTGGTCGGCCGTGTGGTGTCGGAGATCCTGGCCAGGGACCTGATCGGCCCGCCGGACGGCACGCTGGCCCGCCACCTGGTCGCCGGCACGGCCGAGTTCGCGTCGGGCAACCGGACGTTCGCCGTCGTCTACCTCGGTCTGCACGGGGTGCTGAAGCTCGCACTCGTCGTCGCGCTGCTGAAGAAATGGGAACGGGTGTACCCGCTGGCCGTCGTCGTGCTCGGCGTGTTCGTCGGGTACGAGATCTACCGGGCGTTCCACACCGGGTCGATCCTGCTGCCGTTCCTCGCCGCGCTCGACGTCGCGATCATCGTGCTGGTCGTGCGCGAGTACCTGGTGCTGCGACGGGAGCGGCTCGCCGAGGCGTGAGCGCAGCTCAGGCGGCCACGCGGTCCTCGGCGGCGAGCAGGTCCACGACCGCCTTCGCGGCGGCGCGACCCGCCCGGTTCGCGCCGATCGTGCTCGCCGACGGCCCGTAGCCGACGAGATGCACGCGCGGGTCCGCGACGGCGCGGGTGCCGTCGAGCCGGATCCCGCCCGACGGGCTCGTCAGGTGCAGGGGCGACAGGTGGCCGACGGCCGGGCGCCACCCGGTCGCCCAGAGGATCACGTCGGCGTCCTCGGCGGTGCCGTCGGCCCACACCACGCCGTCCGGCGTGATCCGCTCGAACATCGGGCGCCGGTCCAGCACGCCGGACCGGATGCCCCCGACGACGGCCGGCGTCCGCGCCAGCCCGGTCACGCTCACCACGCTGCGCGGCGGCAGTCCCCGGCGCACCCGTTCCTCGACCCGAGCGACGGCCGCACGTCCGCGCGCAGCGCTGAGACTCGTTCCGCGTCCGCTGCTCTCGCTGTCGAACGGCCCGTCGAACCATTCCGGTTCGCGACGGGTGACCCAGCGCGTGGACGCGGCGAACGGCGCGATCTCGAGCAGCAGCTGCACGGCCGTCGAGCCGCCGCCGACCACGACGATCCGCCTGCCCGCCATCTCCTGCGGCCCGCGGTACCCGACGGCGTGCAGCATCCGCCCGCGGAACGTCGCCGCACCGGGGTAGGACGGGACGAACGGTCGCGTCCAGGTACCGGTCGCATTGATCAGCGCGCGGGTCGTCCACGTGCCGGCGTCGGTCTCGACGCGCATGTCCGGCGCATCGTCGCGCACGGCGGAGATGTGCACGGGCCGTACGACCCGCAGGTCGAACGTGCGCTCGTAGTCGGCGAAGTACTCGGGCACGACCTCGTTCGCCGGCCGGGTGAGGTCGTCCGGGGCGAACGGGAGCCCAGGCAGGTCCGAGATCCGGTGCGTGTCGTCCACCCGCAGCGTCGGCCACCGGTGCCGCCACGCCCCGCCCGGACCGTGCTCGCCGTCCAGGACGACGAAGCCGCCGGACCCACCGCCGGGCTCCAGCCCGCCCCGTCGCAGCCCGTACGCGGCCGAGAGCCCGGCCTGCCCGGCTCCGATCACCACCACGTCCGCGTCCACACCCGCCACAACGCCGCCCGGGGCCGCGATAGTCCGTGGCCGCCCGGACCGGACCGGAGCAGCTCTCGCGCGGTCCGGAGCCACGGAGCGGGGCCGGGTCAGGGGAGGCGCGCGGCGATGTCGGCGAACGACGTGTTGCCGCCGCAGACCACGAGCGCGATCCGGGCGTCGTCGACGCGGTCGATCACCCGCCGCGCGGCCGGGACCAGGCAGCCGGCGGCGGGCTCCGCCCACACCCGCCCGTGCTCGGCGAGCTCGACGGTGCCGTGCAGCGCCTCGTCGTCGGAGACCACGAGCACCTCGTGCACCAGCTCGCGGACGTGGTCGTAGGTCAGCTGCGACGCCGACGGCGCCGAGAGCGACGTGACGAACGACGACAGCTCGACCGGTACCGGTCCACCTGCCCTCAGCGCCGCGGACATCGCCTCCGCCCCGACCGTCTCCACACCCCAGACCCGCACACCCGGCAGCAACGCCCGGACCGCGGCGGCGACCCCGGAGGCCAGGCCGCCGCCACCGATGCTGACCAGCACATCGGTGACGGGTTCCGGCAGGTCGCGGGCCATCTCGAGACCGACGGTGCCCTGCCCGGCGATCGTGGCCGGGTCGTCGAACGGGTGCACCAGCGTCGTACCCGCCGCCTCCAGCTCGGTGGCCAGCGCGAACGCGCTCGGGACGTCCGGGGTGAGCCGGACCTCGGCGCCCGCCGCGCGGCACCCGTCCACGGCGCGCGCCGACGCGTAGTCCGGCATGACGACGGTCGCGCGGATGCCGAGCGAGCCCGCGGCGTCCGCGACGGCGATCCCGTGGTTGCCGCCGCTGACCGCGACCAGGCCGGCGTCGCGCTCGGCCGCGGTCAGCGTGGCGATCTTGGTGAACACCCCGCGGGCCTTGAAGGACCCGCTGCGCTGCAGGTGCTCCAGCTTCGTCGTGACCGGAACGCCGAGCAGCGCGGACAGGCCGGGCGACGGCACCGTCGGGGTGTGCACGACCCGGCCGGAGATCCGCTCGGCCGCCGCCTCGATGTCCGCGAGTGAGACCAGATCCGCCATGCCACGAACGTAGTCCGGGGGAGTCAGCCCATGCTCTTCTGCCCGTCCATGGACTCGCGGATGATGTCCGCGTGCCCGCTGTGCTGGGCCGTCTCGCCGATCACGTGCGCCAGCACGTGTCGCGCCGACCAGGACATGCCGGGCGGGTTCCACGGTGCGTCCGGCAGCGGGTGCGTGATGTCCAGGTCGCCGGTCGCGACGAACGCGTCGGTGCGCGCCGCGACGTCGTCCCAGCGCTCCAACCAGCCCGCGACCGACTCGTCGTCGCCGAGCGTCATGTCCTCGCGCTCGGGCGTCGTGCCGTCGGCGACCGCCTCCGGTGTGAAGTCCGCCCACTTCTCGGAGCCCTCGACGTGACCGGTCTCGACGAAGTCGAGCCAGCCCCGCTCGACCTCGACGACGTGTTTGAGCAGCCCGCCGAGCGTCAGCACGCTGGCCGTCGTTCGCCGCCGCGCGTCGGTCTCGCTCAGGCCGGTCACCGTGTGCCGGAACAACATCCGGTGCTTCGCCAGCGTCTCCAGCAGGACGGCGCGCTCGCCGGTCAGCCCCCGCCCCGCGGTCTCCTGGATCGTCGTCATCCCGCTCGCCGTGTCGTCCATCGGTCCTCAGCCCATCGTCTTCTGGCCGTCGATGGCCTCACGGATGATGTCCGCGTGGCCGGAGTGCTGGCTGATCTCGGCGATCATGTGGATCGCGACCCGCCGGACCGACCAGCGCGCCCCCGCCTCGAACCACGGCGCCACCGGCAGGTCGTGCGACGTGTCGAGGTCGGCAGTGCGCAGGATCTCCTCGGAGCGCGCCGCGACCTGCTCGATCCGCGCCCGCAGGAAGTCCAGCGACTCGTGCTCGGCCAGCACGAACCGGGTGTCCTCCCACTCGTCGGCGTCCTCCGCCGCGTCGACCGCGTCCCAGTCGACGTTCTCGGTCCAGCCCCCGAACGCCCCCGCGCCCTCGAGCGCGAACCGGAACCACTGCTCCTCGGTGTCCGCGACGTGCTTGAGCAGCGACCCGATCGTCAGCGCGCTGACCGTGCTCGCCGTGCGGCCCTGCTCCTCGGTCAGCCCGTCGGCGGTCCGCAGGAGGAAGCCGCGGTGGCGCTCCAGCAGCGCGATCAGGTCGGCGCGCTCGCCGGTGAGGGTGACGGGGGTGTCGGTCGCGTTCATCGCTGCGCCTCTCGTTCGGGGACCGGGTGGGGTGCTCGGTCCGACACCACGAACGGTAGGAGTGAACGAGGACAGGTCCGGTCCTCGATGGGGAGCGATCTCGCGACCGGCCTACGGCGCTCCGCCGAGGGCACCGCGGTGTCGGCCGTCCCGGTCGAGTTCGGACAGCGCACGCTCCCACCGGTTCCGGCGGTCGTCCAGGTCGAGGTCCCACCACGGGCTGCCGCGCTCGCCGAGGCCGTGCTTGGCCGTGTTCACCCGGTTCCTGGCGCGGCGCACGGCGTCGTCGTCCCCGTCGCGCTCGGCCGTTCGCACGCCGGAGCGGGCCCGGCCGAGGTGGTGCTGCAGCGCGTCGCGGACGTGGTCGGGCAGTTCGGGGTCCGCGGCACGCCAGCGGCGGCCCCGGACGACGATGTAGCGGCCGTCCGGGGTGCGCTCGGGCTCTGCCAATCCGGTTCTATCCGCTGACCGGCACGACGTCCGGTGCCCCGAGCCGCGCGGCGTCGGCGGTCGCGTCGTCGGGCATGCGCTGGCTCTCCCGCTCGGCCTGCACGCGCTTGCGGTAGTGGTCGACCTCGCGCGCGATCTGCTCGTCGTTCCAGCCCAGTACCGGCGCCACGAGGCGTGCCGTCTCCTCGGCGGCGGCCTCACCACGGTCGAACGTCTCGATCGAGATCCGGGTCCGTCGGGCGAGGATGTCCTCCAGGTGCCGGGCGCCCTCGTGCGACGCGGCGTAGACGACCTCGGCGCGGAGGTAGTCGTCGGCGCCGGCCAGCGGTTCGGCGAGCGTCGGGTCGGCGGCCGCCACCTCGAGGACCTCGTCGATCAGCGAGCCGTAGCGCCCGAGGAGGTGTTCGATCCGGACCTTGCGGAGCCCGCTGCGCCGCGCCAGCAGCGCCGTCCCGTTCCGGTAGGCCTGGTAGCCCTGCGCGCCGAGCAGCGGCACGTCCTGGGTGCACGACTCCGGCACGTTCGCGTCGAGCCCGTGCACGGCGGCGTCCACCGCGTCCTTCGCCATGATCCGGTACGTCGTGTACTTGCCACCGGCGACGACGACGAGCCCCGGCACCGGGATCGCGACGGCGTGCTCGCGGGAGAGCTTCGACGTCGACTCCGACTCGCCGGACAGCAACGGGCGCAGACCGGCGTAGACGCCCTCGACGTCGTCGTGCGTCAGCGGCTGCTCCAGCACGGCGTTCACGTGCTGCAGCAGGTAGTCGATGTCCGCGGCGCTGGCCGCGGGGTGGGCCTTGTCCAGGTCCCAGTCGGTGTCGGTGGTGCCGATGATCCAGTGCCTGCCCCACGGGATGACGAACAGCACGGACTTCTCGGTGCGCAGGATCAGGCCCGCGTCGCCGCGGATGCGGTCCCGTGGCACGACCAGATGGATCCCCTTGGACGCGCGCACCTTGAACAGGCCGCGCTCGCCGGCCAGGCCCTGCGTGTCGTCGGTCCACACGCCGGTCGCGTTGATCACCTGCTTGGCCCGGATGTCGAACTGCTCGCCGGACTCCAGGTCCTGCACGGTCGCGCCGACGACGCGTCCGGAGTCCTTCAGCAGTCCGACGACGCGGGCGCGGGTCGCGACGTGCGCCCCGTACGCCGCCGCCGTGCGGGCGATCTCCATCGTGTGCCGGGCGTCGTCGACCTGGGCGTCGTAGTACTCGAGCGCCCCGGTCAACGCCTCCGGCTTCAACGACGGGACCACCTTGAGCGCGCCGCGGCGCGTCAGGTGGCGGTGGTGCGGCAGGCCGCGTGCCCGGCCGGTGAGGTACCCGAGCGAGTCGTAGAGCGCGACGCCGGAGCCGGCGTAGAAGCGCTCCCAGACGTGGTGCTTGAGCGGGTAGACGAACGGGACCGGGCGCACCAGGTGCGGCGCGAGGTGCTGGATCAGCAGCCCGCGCTCACCCAGCGCCTCGGTGACCAGCCGGAAGTCGAGCATCTCCAGGTAGCGCAGGCCACCGTGGATCAGCTTCGACGACCGGCTGGACGTCCCCGAGGCGAAGTCCCGTGCCTCGACGAGGCCGACCGACAGGCCGCGGGTGGTGGCGTCCAGCGCCGTGCCGGCGCCGACCACCCCACCCCCGATCACGAGCACGTCCAGCTCGGTACCCGACTCGGACCGCATCGCCCGCAGGGCTTCGGTACGGGCCTCCGGGGACAACGCCACGGACTTCATGATCAGACCTCTCGACTCTCGATCCCGCTACTACCCGGAACAACACCACGCGCACACCCGATGTGCCGTGGTTCAGCCCACGTCCACCCAACCGAGCGTCCGCTCGACGGCCTTCTTCCACTGGGCGTACCCGGCGTCACGCTGCTCGGCGCTCCACTGCGGATCCCAGCGGCGAGCCTCGTTCCAGTTCTCCCGCAGCTCGTCCGTGGAGTTCCAGAACCCGACCGCGAGCCCGGCCGCGTAGGCCGCGCCGAGCGCCGTCGTCTCCGCGACGACCGGACGCGACACCGGCACCCCGAGCACGTCGGCCTGGATCTGCATGCAGAGCTCGTTCAGCGTGACGCCGCCGTCGACCTTCAGCACGTCCAGCGCGACGCCGGAGTCCTTCGACATGGCCTCGGTGACGTCCCGGGACTGGTAGCAGATCGCCTCCAGCGTGGCCCGGGCCAGGTGCGCGTTGGTGTTGTACCGGGAGAGGCCGACGATCGCGCCGCGCGCGTCCGAGCGCCAGTACGGCGCGAACAGGCCGGAGAACGCCGGGACGAAGTAGACGCCGCCGTTGTCCTCGACCTGCCGGGCCAGTTGCTCGCTCTGCGCCGCGCCGGAGATGATCCCGAGCTGGTCGCGCAGCCACTGCACGGCCGACCCGGTGACCGCGATCGAGCCCTCCAGCGCGTAGGTCACCGGCTCGTCGCCGAGCTTGTAGCAGACCGTGGTCAGCAGCCCGGCCTCCGAGCGCACCAGCTCGTGGCCCGTGTTGAGCAGCATGAAGTTGCCGGTGCCGTAGGTGTTCTTCGCCTCGCCGGGGGCGAAGCACACCTGGCCGACGGTCGCGGCCTGCTGGTCGCCGAGGTCGCCGGTGATCCGGACCTCGCCGCCGAGCGAGCCGTTCGCGAGCGTCGAGCCGAACCCGTCGGCCGTCGACGACGGCTTGATCTCCGGCAGCATCGAGCGCGGGACGCCGAAGAAGCCGAGCAGCTCGTCGTCCCAGTCGAGGGTCTCCAGGTTCATCAGCATGGTGCGGCTGGCGTTCGTCACGTCCGTGACGTGCTGCCCGCCGTTCACGCCGCCGGTGAGGTTCCAGATGACCCACGTGTCGGTGTTGCCGAAGATCGCGTCACCGCGCTCGGCGGCCGCACGTGCCCCGTCGACGTTCTCCAGGATCCACTGGATCTTGCCGCCGGAGAAGTAGGTGGCGGGCGGCAGGCCGGCCTTGCGACGGATCACGTCGCCGCGGCCGTCGCGGTCGAGCGCCGTGGCGATCCGGTCGGTACGGGTGTCCTGCCAGACGATCGCGTTGTAGAGCGGGCGCCCGGTCGTACGGTCCCAGACGACGGTCGTCTCGCGCTGGTTCGTGATGCCCAGCGCGGCGAGGTCGCTCGCCTTCAGGTTCGTGGAGTTGAGCGCGCTCTGCAGTACGGCGTTCGTGCGCTCGACGATCTCGACGGGATTGTGCTCGACCCATCCCGCCTGCGGCAGGATCTGCTCGTGCTCGAGCTGGTGGCGGCCCACCTCGTTGCCGCCGTGGTCGAAGATCATGAATCGGGTGCTGGTGGTGCCCTGGTCGACGGCACCGACGAAATCGGCCATCAGAGTCTCCTGGTCTGGTCGGTGAGGTCTAGTCGGTGAGGTCGCGGCCCACGGGCTGCGGGGCGTCCTCGGTGGGGATGTACCGGTCGATCAGGTACGTGAACAACCCGCCGCCGATGAGACCACCGATGATCGGGGCGACGATCGGGAGCCACCAGTAGGGGGTGCCGTTCTGGTCCACCCACGCCGTGCTGTAGCCGGTGATGAACGACGCCAGCCGCGGTCCGAAGTCACGGGCCGGGTTGATCGCGTAGCCGGCGTTCGCGCCCCACGCCATGCCGATCGCGACGACGAGCAGGCCGATCGCGACCGGGGCCAGGTTGGCCAGCGGCCCGCGGTTGCGCGCGTTCGTCAGCGCGAAGATCACGAAGACCAGGATGGCCGTGCCGACGACCTGGTCGAGGAACGCGATCGGGATGCTCACGTCGGCGGTCCCGTTGCCGGGCAGCGTCGCGAAGATCGTCTGGGTCTTCGACGTCAGCCCGGGGTCGGCGATGCGGATCAGGTCGGAGTACGTCGCGCGGACGATCAGCGCCGCGACGAAGGCCCCCAGCGTCTGGGCCAGCACGAACGGGGCGACCTTGCGCCATGAGAAGCCCTGGAACGTGGCCAGCGCGATCGTGACCGCCGGGTTCAGGTGCGCACCGGACACGCGTGCGGCGACGTAGACACCGAGCGTGACGCCGATGCCCCATGCCCAGGCGATCGAGTCGTGGTCGCCCAGCGGGCTGTCCTCGGCGGCCGTCGCGACCTGCGCGACGACGCCGTTGCCGAACAGGATCAGGATCATCGTACCGAGGAACTCGGCGATCATCTGCCCGGTCAGTGACGGTTCGGCCGGTTGCACCGGCGTGGTGTCGGAGTTCGTCATCGAACCCTCTCTCGTCCCCTCCTGTGCGGAACCGGGCGGCACCGCGACGTCGGACGCTAGGAGCGGCGGCGATGCCCGGGCAACGCAGACCGTTCGACGATGTCGAACGTCGCGGGTCGGGCGGGCTAAGATCCACGACGTGCCCCGGCCGATCCAGTCCGTCGAACGGGCCGCGGCGCTGCTCCGGTTGCTCGGTGCGGCCGGCCGTCCGATGGCGCTGGCCGAGCTCGCGGCGGCGCTGGACCTGCACCGTCCGACCGCGCACGGCATCCTGCGGACGCTGCGTGAGGAGGGCCTCGTCGCACAGGAGCCGGGCACCGGCCGCTACCTGCTGGGCGACGGCCTGGACCGGCTCGGAACGCCGTGGGACCGGCACGACCTCCGCGCGCACGCGATGAACTGGGCCGACGCGCTCGCCTCCGGTACCGGCTGCGCGGTCTACCTGGGCGTGCCGGAGAACGGCGGCGTCGGCGTCGTGCACCACGTGTTCCGGCCGGACGGCACCCCGCAGCGGCTGCGCACGAACACCGTGCAGCCGTTGCACGCCACGGCATGGGGGCTGTGCCTGCTGGCGTTCGCCCCGGCCTCGGCGCGCGCCCCGGAGCGTCTCGATGGCTACACCCGCAGCACGGTGACGGACCCGTCAGCGCTGGCCGCGACGCTGACCGAGACCCGAAGGCGCGGCTGGGCCGAGGATCGGGGCGGGTACGAGCCGGGCGTCGGCGGGCTGTCCGTGCCGGTGCGGAGCGGTGGCGGGCTGACGGTGGCCGCACTGGGCGTCGGCGCGCCGGCGGAGCTGCTGTTCCACGGCGACGGACGGGCGCGGACGGACCCGCTCGCCGCACTGCGGTCGGCGGCCGGGGAGATCGCCGCCGGGCTGGAGGGAACCCGATGAGCGAGCCGGCGACCGAGCCGACGACCGAGCCGGTGACACGCCGCCCGCGCGCCGTCGTCGCACCGCACGAGCGGGTCGTCGCGGCCATCGACCAGGGCACGACGTCGACGCGCTGCCTGCTGTTCACGCACTCCGGCCGGATGGTCGCGGTGGCGCAGCGCGAGCACCGCCAGCACTATCCGCGTCCCGGGCTGGCCGAGCACGACGCGTCGGAGATCTGGCGTGCGGTGAGCCATGTGGTCCCCGCGGCGCTGCGACGGGCGGGGCTCGGTCCGGAGAACGTCGCGGCGCTGGGCATCGCGAACCAGCGGGAGACGACGGTCGTGTGGAACCGGCACACCGGGCACCCGCTCGCCCGCGCGATCACCTGGCAGGACACCCGCACCGACCAGATCGTCGCCGGTCTTGACCCGGAGCTCTCGTCGCGGGTCAGCGGTCTCGCCCCGGCCACCTACTTCGCGGGCCCGCGCCTGCAGTGGCTGCTCGACCACGTGCCCGGCGCCCGGGCCGGAGCCGAGGCGGGCGACGTGCTGTTCGGGACGATCGAGTCCTGGCTGATCTGGCAGCTCACCGGCGGTCCCGCGGGCGGGCGGCACGTCACCGACGTCACGAACGCCAGCCGCACGATGCTGATGGACCTCCGGACGTTGCGGTGGTCGCCGGAGCTCTGTTCCGCCCTGCGGGTGCCGGAGCGGATGCTGCCGGAGATCGTCCCGAACGCCGAGGTGTACGGGACCTGCAAGGGGCTCCTGCCCGGCGTCCCGGTCGCCGGGGCGCTCGGCGACCAGCAGGCCGCGCTCGTCGGGCAGACGTGCTTCGCGCCCGGCGAGGTGAAGTGCACGTACGGGACCGGCGCGTTCCTGCTGAAGAACACCGGCACCGAGATCGCCGGCGCGGACACCGGCCTGATCCCGACGCTCGGCTACCTGATCGGCGACCGCCCGGTGTACGCGCTGGAGGGCTCGATCGCGATGACCGGGTCGCTGGTGCAGTGGTTCCGCGACGCGCTCGGGATGATCTCCACCGCGGCCCGGATCGAGACGCTCGCGCTGACCGTGCCGGACAACGGCGGCTGCTACGTCGTGCCGGCGTTCTCCGGGCTGTACGCCCCGCGCTGGCACGCCGACGCGCGCGGTGTGATCGTCGGGCTGACGTCGTTCATCGAGCGCGGCCACCTGGCCAGGGCCGTGCTGGAGGCGACGGCGTGGCAGACCCGCGAGGTGCTGGACGCGATGAACGCCGCGTCCGACCTGCCCGTGTCCCGCCTCAAGGTCGACGGTGGCATGACGGCGAACCACCTGCTCATGCAGTGCCTGGCCGACGTGCTCGACCTGGCCGTCGAGCGCCCCCTCGGCTCCGAGGCGGTCTCGCTCGGCGCCGCCTACGCCGCGGGCCTGGCCGTCGGCTACTGGCCGGACATGGAGGTGTTGCGCCGCAACTGGCACCGCGCCGCCGCCTGGGAGCCTGCGATGGACCCGGACGTCCGTCGCAGGGAGCACGCGAACTGGCTGCGTGCCGTGGAGCGCAGCATGGGGTGGGCGCACGCCGAGCCGTAGCGCCCGCGCCCGACCCGCCGGAGGCCGACCGTCCCCGTCGCCCGACCCGGCCGACCTAGGATCCGGATCACCGCGCGACGATCGGGGCGGCGCGATGTCCGGTTCGCCCGATACTCTCGCGGGCGACGCGCCGGTGCAGCCGGCCCCACGCACGGAGGTTCAGGTAGTGCTCGAGGTCGGTGTGCTCGAATGGTCGATCACGATCGGGGTGATCGTCGCCCTGCTCGCGATCGACCTCCTGCAGGCCTGGCTGCGGCCGCACAAGGTCGGCTTCAAGGAGGCAGGCCTCTGGTCGATCTTCTACATCCTGGTCGCGATCGCGTTCGGCGTGATCTTCGGGCTCACCCAGGGGTGGACGTTCGGCACCGAGTACTTCGCCGGCTACATCGTCGAGAAGAGCCTGTCGGTCGACAACCTGTTCGTCTTCGTGATCATCATGACGACGTTCGCGGTGCCGGACAAGTACCAGAACGAGGTGCTGACGTTCGGCATCATCCTCGCGCTGATCATGCGGGCGATCTTCATCCTGCTCGGGGCGACGCTGCTGAACCTGTTCTCGTTCATGTTCGTGGTGTTCGGCCTGCTGCTGATCTACACCGCGATCCAGCTGTACCGGCACAAGGACGAAGAGCCGGACATCGAAGACAACATGGTGGTCAAGGGCGCCCGGAAGCTGTTCCCGGTCAGCGAGGAGTACCACGGCGGCAAGCTGTTCGCGAAGGTCGACGGCAGGCGCGTCGCCACCCCGCTGTTCCTGGTGCTGGTCGCGATCGGCGGCATCGACCTGCTGTTCGCGCTCGACTCCATCCCGGCCGTGTTCGGCGTGACCCAGGAGCCCTACATCGTGTTCGCGGCGAACGCGTTCGCGCTGCTCGGCCTGCGGGCGCTGTTCTTCCTGGTGAAGGGCCTGCTGGACCGGCTGATCTACCTGTCCACCGGCCTCGCGCTGATCCTCGGGTTCATCGGCGTGAAGCTGATCCTGCACTGGGGCCACGTCGACATCTCGCCGTCGATCCCGGAGATCCCGACACCGGTGTCGCTCGGCGTGATCGTCGTGATCCTGACGATCGTGACCGTCGCCAGCCTGATGGCGACGAAGAAGGACCCGTCGAAGACGGCGAAGCCCGGTTCGCTCAAGGCCCGCAAGCCGCAGCAGAGCGAGCAGCAGAACTGAGTCCGAGGGGGCTCTGCCCCGGGGTGGCCCGGGCTCAGCGGCCCCGGTTCAGGCCGGGGCCGCCGAGCGGGCTGACCTCGATGTACTCCGGGGGCTCGGCGAGCAGCTCCAGCACCTCGCCGAGCCCGGCCTCGCCCAGGTCGCGGTTCAGCGCCTCATCGGAGGACTCCGCGTCCGACCACACCTCGGTGACCCACACCGTGTCCGGCTCGTCCGGTGCCGCGTTGACGACGTACGCCTCGCAGCCCGGCGCCTCGCCCATCCCGTCGGCCACGCGCAGCAGGCTCTCGGCCAGGTCGGTGCCGCGGCCGGGCTGGGCGACCATCCGCACGTAGCGGCCGACGCGGTCCGGCCGGGCGCGGGAGACGCCGTTCGCGTGCCCGTTCGGTGAGTCCACGCCGTGACCGTAGCGTCGGCGCTCAGCCCCGGAACGGGCCGGGTTCCGGCACGACGGCGTCGGTGACGTCGAAGCGCATGACTCGCGGATCGGTTCGGTCCCGCGGCGCCCAGCCCGGCTCGCCGGTGGACGCGAACGACACCCACGCAGCCAGCATCCGGTCCGAGAGCTCGGCGGGCGGCTTCTCGCCGGGGATCTTGTCGAGCCCGGTGGATGTCGCCAGCGTGCCGAACACGAACGGCAGCTCACAGGCGTGGCAGGCGCCGAGCTGCCCGTCGCAGGCGTCGGAGTGCCAGGCGAACCGGTAGCCGAAGTTCCGCCCGGTGTGCGCCTCCAGCGTGCGGCGGGTCGGGCCGGCGAACACCTGCTCGGTGAGCAGGCGGCTCAGCTGCTCGCCCGGCGTACCGTCGCCTGCCGCCCGGATCAGCGCGTCCGGGTCCGGGTGCACGGCGCCGATCATGACCCGGACCTGCTCGGCCGTGATCGCGTCGCGCATGCCGGTCGGGACGAAATACAGGTTGATCTCGTCGGCGTTCGTGCCGGCCAGCACGTCGACGCCCGCGGACGCGCCGGCTCGCAGCGCGTCCAGCGGTGGCTCCGGCAGCACGTCCTCGTCGCGGACCGGGGCGAACACGCCGATGCCGTACCCGGGGTCGATGCCGTCGGCCTCGCGCAGGTCCGGGCGCCCGCCGGGGACGTCGACACGGCCCTGGGCAGCGACGACGTCCGTGAACGGCACCTCCCGGAACGCCTCGGCGGTGGCCGGGACGCCGAGCTCGGCGGCGATCAGCTCGCTCAGCTCGGTGAACCGGTCCGTGGAGCCGCGCACCATCTCCGCGCCGCCGCTCTGCACGATCGCCCTGCGGAACAGGCCCGCCGCGGCCGGGGAGCCGAGCAGCGTGCCGACGCTGATCGCGCCCGCGGACTCGCCGAACACGGTGACCAGGTCCGGGTCCCCGCCGAACGCGGCGGCGTTCTCCCGGACCCAGGTCAGCGCCGCGATCTGGTCGCGAAGGCCGATGTTGGTCGCGCCGCCGGGCAGAGGCAGGAACCCCTCGGCGCCGAGCCGGTAGTTCACCGCGACCAGGACGACGCCCGCGCGGGCCAGCGCCGTGCCGTCGTAGGCGGGGGCGGACGCCTCGCCGGCGACGAACGCTCCGCCGTGCACGAACACCATCACCGGCAGCCCGCCCGATCCCGGGTCGGGAGTCCACACGTCGGCGGTCAGGTAGTCCGCACCGGGCCGCCACCCGGTCCCGATCACCGGCGTCATGTCGATGCCGAACCCGGCCCCGCGGGGCGGCTGCGGCGCGTTCGGTCCCGGCTCACCGCCCGCCTCGCGCACGCCGTCCCAGGTGACGGCCCGCGCCGGTGCGGCGAAGCGCAGCGGTCCCTCCGGCGGCGCGGCGTAGGGCACCGACCGGAACCGGGCGATCCCGCCGTCGAGCAGCGCGCCGCGGACCTTGCCCGCGGTGGTCGTGACGATCGGTGCGTCCATGCCACCGGTCTACCCGTGCCGCGGGGAGAGGTCGAGGGCGGAAACCGTCCTCGATCCGCGCGATGATGGCGGGCATGAAGGAGACGTCGGCCCGCCTGCTGCGCCTGCTCGGTCTGCTGCAGGTGCCGCGGGAGTGGACGGGGACGGCGCTGGCCGAGCGTCTCGACGTGGACGTCCGCACCGTCCGTCGTGACGTCGAGAAGCTGCGCAGCCTCGGCTACCCGGTCACCTCGACACCGGGCGTGACCGGCGGTTACAAGCTCGGCGCCGGTGCCCAGCTGCCCCCGCTCCTGCTCGACGACGACGAGGCGGTCGCCGTCGCCGTCGGGCTGCGGACGGCTGCGGGCGGCACGGTCTCCGGCATCGAGGAGACGTCGGTCCGCGCGCTCGCGAAGCTCGAGCAGGTGCTGCCGAACCGTCTGCGACGACGGGTGGCCGCCCTGGGCGCCGCGACCGCCACGCTCGGCAACCGCGGCCCGACCGTGGACGCCGACGACCTGTCCGCACTGGCCGCCGCCTGCCGCGACCACGAGCGGCTGCGGTTCGACTACACGACAGGCAACGGCGAGACGGCCCGCCGGATCGTCGAACCGGAGGGTCTGGTCCACACCGGACGGCGCTGGTATCTCGTCGCATGGGACACCGACCGCGCGGACTGGCGGACGTTCCGGGTGGACCGGATGACGCTCAAGCTGCCAGCCGGTCCGCGGTTCACGCCGCGCGAGCCACCGGAGGGCGGGGCGGCCGCGTTCGCCCAACGGGGCATCTCCACCGGCGCCTACACCTACCGGGCTCGGGTGCGGCTCCAGGCGCCCGCCGAGGAGGTCGCGGAGTGGGTGACGCCGGCGACCGGCACGGTCGAACCGATCGACGAGCGGAGCTGCATGCTGGAGACCGGGGCGAACTCGCTCGACGCGCTCGGGGTCTGGATGGGCGCGTTCGGCGTGGACTTCGAGGTGCTGGAGCCGCCCGAGCTCGTCGAGCACCTGCACGTCCTCGCCGCGAGGTTCACCCGCGCCGCCACCCCGGACCGAACGAACGGCACCTTCGGGCAATGACACTGCTCGAAGGTGCCGCTCGTTCGGAGGGAAGGGGTCAGCGCAGCGGCACGACGAGGATCCGGTCGTCGTCCGGGCCGGGGGAGCCACGTCCGTCGCGGTTGCTCGTGGTGACCCACAGCGCGGAGCCGTCCGGGGTCGCGACGACCGCACGGATCCGTCCGAACCCCTCGATCGTCCGAACCGGTGTCCCGACGGCACCGTCCGCGCCGAGCGGGATCCGCCACACCGTCTCGCCGCGCAGCGCGCTCATCCACAGCGACCCGCCTGCCGCGGCGAGCCCGCTCGGCGACGCGTCGTCGGTCGGCCAGGTGACGAGCGGGTCCACGAACCCGGGCCTGTTCCCCACGCCTTCGACGTCCGGCCAGCCGTAGTTGCCGGGATCGAGCAGGTTGAGCTCGTCGGCCGTGCTCGCGCCGTACTCCGAGGCGTAGACGCGGCCGTCGACGAACGCGATGCCCTGCACGTTGCGGTGCCCGGTGGAGTGCACGATCGAGCCGTTCGGGTTGCCGGGTGCGGGCCGGCCCTCCGGTGTGACGCGCAGGACCTTGCCGGACGGGTCGTCGGGGTCCTGGGCGCGGGCGCGCTGCCCGGCCTCCCCGGTGCCGATCCACAGCATGCCGTCCGGGCCGAACGCGAGACCGCCGCCGTTGTGGATCGCGCCGGAGCCGAGACCGTCGACGACCGTGCGCTGCGCCGACCCGTCCACCGTGCCGTCCGCCGCGACCGGCAGCGCGACGACACGGTTGTCCGACGACGAGGTGTAGGAGACGTAGACGGTCCGGTCGGTCGCGAACCGCGGCGACACGGCGATGCCCAGCAGGCCGCCCTCCCCGGTCGCGTTCACGCCCTCGACGGTGCCGACCGGCGTCACCTGCCCGGACGGCGTCACGCGCAGGATCCGGGCGCTCTCCCGCTCGGTGACCAGAGCCTGAGCAGCGCCGATGCTCGTTCCGCCTGCGCTCATCTCGGGAGGCAGGAACGCGATGCCCCACGGCACCTCCAGGCCGGACGCGAGCACCCGCGGGGCACCGGTCGGACCGGGCGCGGGGACGGTCGCCGTCGGAGCCGTCACGGTCGGCCCGGACGACGGCGCGGGCGCGCCCGCGGGTTCCGCGGCGGACGAGCACCCGGCGACCAGACCGGTCAGCAGGAGTCCGAGTCCGACCGATCGCAGCAGAGAGCGCGACATATCGGACGATCGTACGGAGATCCACGTCGGGGCGGGGTGAAGCGCGGGCCCGTCCGGCGTCAGACTGGACGCGTGACCGTCGACCACCTGCTGCAGACGATCCCGCCGCTCGTCGTGTACCTGCTGACCGGCGTCGTGATCGGGCTGGAGAGCCTCGGGATCCCGCTGCCCGGCGAGATCGTGCTGGTGAGTGCCGCGCTGCTGTCGTCGCGCCACGAGCTCGACGTCTCCCCGACGGGTGTGGCGGTGGCCGCGTCGATCGGGGCGGTCGTGGGTGACTCGATCGGGTACGCGATCGGCCGCCGGTACGGGATGCCGCTGTTCGAGTGGCTGGGCAGGCGGTTCCCGCGCCACTTCGGCCCCGGTCATGTCACGGTGGCCGAGCGGCTGTTCTCCCGCTGGGGTGTGTGGGCCGTCTTCTTCGGACGGTTCGTCGCCCTGCTGCGGATCTTCGCGGGCCCGCTGGCCGGGGCGTTGAAGATGCCGTACTACAAGTTCCTGGCCGCGAACGTCACCGGCGGGATCGTGTGGGCCGCGGGCACGACGTACGCCGTCTACTACCTCGGGATCATCGCCGAGACGTGGCTCAAGCGGTTCTCCTGGATCGGGCTGGTGGTCGCCGTCGTCGGTGGCCTGGTGATCGCCTGGTACACCCGCCGCCGCACCGACCGACTGGCCCGCGAGGCCGGTTGACGCACCCTCCCATCCCGAACGAACGGGCCGTTCGAGCAAGGACATTGCTCGAAGGTGCCGTTCGTTCGGAAAGTGGGGCGGCTCAGAACGCGGGCTCGACCCGGCCCACGACGTCGCCGTGGCCGAGCACGTCGACCCGCCCCAGCTCGTCGTCGACGGGCGCACCCAACCGCGACAGTGCCGTCGCGACGACCGGGGGCAGCGGACGTGCGGACCCGTCGAGCACCTTGACGGCCAGCGCCCGCCCGTCCGGCAGCGCGGC
Source organism: Pseudonocardia endophytica (assembly GCF_004339565.1). GTDB lineage: Bacteria > Actinomycetota > Actinomycetes > Mycobacteriales > Pseudonocardiaceae > Pseudonocardia > Pseudonocardia endophytica. Next base: position 1,678,010 of record NZ_SMFZ01000001.1, on the reverse strand, counting down.
GGCGAACACGCCCTCCGCGCCGTCCTTCGCGACGAGCCCGGCCACGCTCTCGACGAACCGGGTCACCGGCCGTCCGGTCCCGCCGAGCCACCACGGGTGCTCCCGGACCGCGGTGGCGACGCGGCCCTCCGGCGTGCCGGGTCCGGCCGTCGCGATCCGGGCGAACGCGCGGGCCAGACCCACCGTCGTCGTCGAGAACAGCGGTGCGCCGCAGCCGTCGACGGTGACGTGCGCCGGATCGTCGCCGGTCAGGTCCGCGACGGTGGTCCGCACGGCCTTCTGCAACGGATGCTCCTGCGCGCGGTAGCCGTCGGTCGGCCAGCCGTTCACGACGCAGGTGACGAGCATCGCGGCGTGCTTGCCGGAGCAGTTCTGCGCGATCGGGCTCGGCGCGCGCCCGGCCGCCCGGAACGCCGCCGCGCCGGACTCGCCGAGCGGGACGTCCGGCGTGTTGTCCAACGAGGACTCGTCGAGGCCGGCCCCGGCCAGGATCCGCCGGACACCGTCCAGGTGCGCGTCCTCACCGGAGTGGCTGGCCGACGCCAGTGCGAGCAGCGCGCCGTCGAGATCCAACCCGGCGCGGACCATCGCGACGGCCTGCACCGGCTTCAGCGCCGACCGCGGGAAGATCACCGCGTCCGGGTCCCCGACGCCCAGGACCGGGTCGCCGTCCACCGCGACGAGATGTCCGAGGTGGACGGACTCGACGAGGTCCCCGCGGCGGACGCGGGCGAGCGGGGCGGCGTGGTCGTCGATCGTCACGGGCCGACGCTAACCCGCGGGCGTCAGCTCCAGCGCGCGGCACAACTCCGGCGAGGGAGCGGGCGGGTTCGGCCCGTACGCGTTCGACCGCGCCGAGCGGGCCCGTACGGCCGGGATCCGGGTGAGCCACCGCAGGAACCCCGGCGGGGTGATCGGGCGTCCGCGCTCGCGGGCCTTCGCCACCTGCCGCTCGACGCGCACCTGACCGGCCTGCACCTCGCGGATCGCCGGCTCCCGGTCGGCCTGGACCGCCGCCAGCACGTCGGCGCCCGGTGCCCCGGACGCGAGCGCCGGGACCAGCCGGTCCGCCGCCGCCAGCGCGTCCTGCAGCGCCATCAGGATCCCGTTGCCGCCGACCGGGGAGATCACGTGCGCGGCGTCGCCGATCAGCAGCAGGCCCGGCCGGTGCCAGTCGGCCACCCGGGAGATGTCCACGGACAGCAATGTCGTCTGTTTCATGTCCTCGAGCAGGTGCACCCGGTCGGCCAGCCACGGGACCTGCCCCGCGACGAACCGGCGGATCGGCTCCACGCCCGCCTCCCGCGCGGCCGGCAGCCCGCCCTTGGGCAGCGAGTACCCGACCTGCCAGCGGCCCGGACCGCCGATCAGTCCGATGTAGTGGTGGACGCCGAGGTAGAGGTCGACGTCGGCGTCGTCCGGGTCGCCGTCGCGGTGCGGCAGCGTGAACCACAGCAGGTCGGTCTGCGCGCCCATCGACACCGGCTCGATCCCGGCCAGGCGGCGGACCTGGGAGAACCGCCCGTCGGCCCCGACGACCAGACCCGCGGGCAGCTCGTGCTCGCCGTCGTCGTCGCGGTAGCGGACACCGGTGACGGCTCCGTCGTCCCCGGAGAGCAGGCCGGTGACACGAGCGCCCATGACCAGCGAGAACGCGTCGAACCGCGACGCCTCGGCGGCCAGGAAGTCGAGGAACCGGACCTGCGGCATCAGCGCGACGTAGTTGCGTGGCGTGTCCAGCAACCGGTACTCCGACGTGGTCACCAGCCCGCGCGGAGTGTGGAGCCGGAACGCGTGCGCCTTGACATGCGGGCGTTCCAGCAGCCGGTCACCGATGCCGAGCCGGTCGAACAGCTCCAGCGTCCACGGGTGCAGCGAGTCGCCGCGGAAGTCGCGGTCGAAGTCGTGGTGGCGCTCCAGCAACGTGACCGGCCGGCCGGCGCGGGCGAGCAGGTAGGCGAGGAACGTGCCGCCTGGGCCACCGCCCACGACGACCGTGCGGGCTGCCGTCATGTCCCCATGGTAGCTCGTTCGCGAAGTATCTCGCTCGTCGAGCTAATAGGGTCTCCGGCACACGAACAGCCGCGCGGGCGGCGGGTTGCGCCACACCGTCGTCGTCTCCACGACCTCGTCGAACGCTCCGTCCAGCGCCTCGCGCAGCTCGCGGACGCGGTGCGGCATCGCCATCCAGGTGGTGATCGTCGCGAACACGCCGCCCGCGACCAGACGGTTGCCGATCACGGCGAGCAGATCCCGGCGCTGCGGCTGGTCGAACAGTGCCCACGGCAGCGACGACACGACGGCGTCCACCTTGTCGATCCCGGCCCGCGCGAGCACGGCGTCGTAGTCGAGCGCGTCGTCCTGGACGACCTCGAGCCACGGCTTGTGCGCGCGCAGGTGGGCGACGAGGTCGTCGTCGATCTCGACGGCCAGGTGTCGCGCGCCGGGTGCCAGCCGGTCGCGGATCGGGCCGGACAGCGCCCCGGTACCCGCGCCGAGTTCGACGACCGTGCCCGCGCACGCCTCCGGGATGATGCCGGCGAGCTGCCGGGCCAGCCGGTCGCCGGTGACGAACGGGGTCGCCAGCTGGTCGGGGTGCCGGATCGCCCGGCGCAGGAAGACGAGGTGGTCGGGCGCCATGCGCACATCGTCACCCGGATCGGCGCCCGCCGGGGGATCGGGGGTGAGGTGCCGGACGGTGACGCCGCGCTCAGGGGTCCTCAGGGAACGACGACGGCGCGCTCCCGGATGCGGTCCCACAGCGGGTACGGCACGTCGGAGTAGGTGAAGACGTCGTCGACCCGCACGAACGGCGTGCCGGCGGCCGTCCGGGCGTCGACGAGCTGCTGGCCGACCGCCGGGTCCACACCACAGACCTGCGCGATCACGGCGGCCGGCGCGGAGTTCAGATCGACCAGCCCGCCGTCGTCGAACGTCCGGGGCAGGTCCGGGCGCCCGATCCGCAGCTCGCGGGCCATCGACGGGTCGCGCTCGACGATCCGCCGGGCCTCGTCGCGGCGACCGCGGGCGTGCAGGACGGCACCGACGGCCGGGTCGTACCCCCGGGGCTGCGGCGCGGTGTGCACCCACCGGCGCACGAACGTCAGATGCACGATCGCGACGACGATCGTGATGATCATGATCATGCCGCCGACCGGGGTGGGGGAGTCGCGATAGACCGTGGAGATCACGACGGCCACCACCATGACCGCCGTGTACGCGACCGCGGACACCACGCACCAGACCCGCCGCATGCCCCGCAGCCGGGTCGCGGCGTGCCCGAACGGGACGCCGGAGAGCAGGCCGATCGTCAGGACGACCACGGCGTAGTACCAGAGCGTGGTCCAGGAACGGGTGGACGGCCTCGAGGGAGTCGCGGCGGGCGGCGCGTCGGTCATCGCAGGAGTCTGCTGTGCAACGGCCGCGGCGAACAAGATCGTGGCGTTCGGATGGTCAACCTTGGGGATCGGGCCGCCGATTGTCAGCGGGACGTTGCTGGGCCAGGCTTGCCCTGTGACCGAACCCCAGACCGACGGCGACGACTCGCTCGCCTCGTTGCACTCGGCCGGCAGCATCGCCTCGTTCGGCAGCGCGGCCTCGATCGCGAGCTTCGCCTCGGCGGGCAGCATCGCCAGCTTCGGGAGCGCAGGCAGCATCGGCAGTCTCGGCAGCGCGGGGAGCATCGGCAGCGTGCTGAGCATCTTCTCGGTGGGCAGCATCGCGTCCGTCGGCAGCGTCGGGAGGATCGGCTGCATCGGTGACGTCCCGGTCCGCGAGTTCGTCGGAGCCCTCGTGCGACGGGTCCGGCGCCGTCGCCGGAAGCGAACCGTCCGCAGCTACCTGCCGGTGTAGCGGTCGGTTCCACGAGCCGTCCTCACAGATGGTCGACGACGACGCCGTGCCGCTCGGCAAGGCGCTCGGCGATCAGGAAGCGGTGACAGGCGCGGGGCTCCCGCTCGACGCAGAGCAGCGCGGCGGCGCCCTCGTCCGGCAGTGCCGACGCGAGAGCCGCGAGGTCGGCGCCATCGAGGACGTCCTCGACGTAGCGACGGACGTACCCGGGCGCGAGCTCACGACGGGTGCGCTTGCCGACGCCCTGGCGGTCGTCCTCGTCGTACTGGAGCCGGCGCATCTCCGTCGTCGGTGCGAGCTCGCGGTGGTGCTCGTAGGCGATCCCGGCCCGGGCGAGCACGGCCTGCAGCCGGAGCGAGTTCGCCCATGCGTACTCCGCGCCACGGACGCCACGGCGCTGGCGCACGTCGAGCAGCATGCGGACGTCGGCGTCGCGCAGCCGTCGCAGGAAGGACCCGGCGTCGGATCCGTGGACGCCGATCGTCACCACTGTGGACACAGGACGACTCCCCTCGCCGCCGGACCATGATCGCAGCGTGCGGAGGATCGCGGCCGCTGATGGCCGGCACCCTCCGAACGGGCTGATCATCGTCCGGCTCGGCGTGCCCCGACGAGCGACTGCGGAGCGTGCCCGGACAGCCTCGTGAGAGGGTCGCGGTGGGTTGCTCGCCCGATTCCGCGACCGCCGAGGGGTTCCGAATGGATCGACCGTTGGACGGCCTCGGCGTCGTCGAGTGCGCCAGTTTCGTCGCAGGCCCCACAGGTGGCATGACGCTGGCCCAGCTCGGTGCCTCCGTCGTGCGGATCGACCCGATCGGCGGCGGCCCGGACCACGGGCGGTGGCCTGCCGCCCGCGGCGGTGCGGGCGCGTCCTACTACTGGGCCTCGCTGAACAAGGGCAAGCGGTCGGTCACGGTGGACCTGCGCTCGGACGAGGGGCGTGAGCTGGTGCTCGCGCTGGCGACGGCTCCGGGCGAGGACCGCGGCGTGCTCGTCGACAACGTCGTGGGGCGGCGGTGGATGGCCAACGACGTGCTGGTCGCGCGTCGGCCGGATCTGATCCACGTCCGGGTGCAGGGCTATCCGGACGGGCGGCCGGCGGTGGACTACACGGTCAACGCCGAGGTCGGGATCCCGGGGATCACCGGGAGCGAGGAGGGCGCCGCGCCGGTCAACCACGTCCTGCCGGCGTGGGACCTGGTCACCGGGCTGAGCGTGTCCACCGCCGTGCTGGCCGCGGTGTACCAGCGCATCCGGACCGGGCGCGGGGTCTACTCGGAGATCGCGCTGGCCGACGTCGCGCTGGCCGGGGTCGCGAACCTGGGCTGGCTCTCCGAGGCCGAGGAGCGCGGGCGGGAGCGGCCGCGGCACGGGAACCACGTCTACGGCAGCTTCGGCGTGGACTTCGCCTGCTCCGACGGGCACCGGGTGATGGTCGTCGCGCTGACGCCCGGCCAGTGGAGCGCGCTGGTCACGGTGACCGGGACCGAGGCCGTGTTCGCCGCGCTGGAGACGGCCCTCGACGCCGACCTGACCGACGAGACCGAGCGCTACCGCCTGCGCGACACCATCGCGGCGGTGCTCACGCCGTGGTTCCTCGCGCGGGACTCGGCCACCGTCGAGGCCGAGCTGAACCGCGCTCGCGTGCTGTGGGGCCGCTACCAGGGCATGCACGACGTCGTCGCCGCACATCGCGCCGAGGCGCACCCGCTGCTCGCCGACCAGCCCCTGGACGGCGGCGTCACCGGCATCACCGCCCGCTCGCCGCTGCGGTGGAACGGCGACCACGGGGAGGCAGGGGACGCGCCGGTGCTGGGCGCCGACACCGACCAGGTACTCGCCGACGTCCTCGGGCTGACCGGAACCGAGATCGGGGACCTGCGCGACCGTCGGGTCGTCGGCGGGTAGCGGGGGAGGGGAGCGCGGTGAAGGCAGCACTGTTCCGCAGTTTCGGCGGACCGGACGTCCTGGAGATCGCCGACCTCCCGGACCCGCATCCCGGACCCGGCCAGGTCCGGATCGCGGTGCACGCCGCGGGCGTCAGCCCGACGGACGCGACGTTCCGTGAGGGCGTGATGGGCGGGGACCTCCCGCAGACCGTCGGCCGGGACGTCGCAGGCGTCGTCGACGCGGTCGGGCCCGGCGTCGAGAGCGCCGCGCTCGGCGACCGTGTGTTCGGGGTGTCCGACGACGGCGCGGGTGCCGCCGAGCTGGCCCTCGTCACCCACTTCGCGGCCGTGCCGCCCTCGCTGGATCTCGTCCGGGCGGCGGCACTGCCGGTCGCCGTCGAGACGGCGACCCGCAGCATGGACGCCCTCGGCGTCGGGGCCGGCACGACGCTGCTGGTCAACGGTGCCTCCGGAGCCATCGGTGCCGCCGCGGTGCAGCTCGCCGTGGCCCGCGGCGCGCGGGTGATCGGTATCGCGGGTCCGGCGAACCAGGACTACGTGCGGGCGCTCGGGGCCGAGCCGGTGACCTACGGCGACGGGGTCGCGGACCGGGTTCCGTCCGGAGTGGACGTCGCACTGGACATCGCGGGGAACGGCGTCCTGCCGGAGCTGATCGCGCTGGCGGGCGGGCCCGGTCACGTCGTGACGATCGCGGACGTCCGGGGCGCCCGCGAGAACGGCGTGCTGTTCAGCACCGGGGAGCAGGGCCGCGCGTTCCACGCACTGGCCGAGGTCGCCGGCCTCGTCGAACAGGGCCGTTTCACCCTGCCCGTCTCCGCGACCTACCCGCTGACCGAGATCGCCGCGGCACACCGCGCTCTGGAGGAGCGTCGCGGCCCGGGTCGGATCGTTCTGACCGTGGACTCGTAGGGCCGGGCCCTCCTCACCCGTCGGGTGCCCCGGGAGTGACGTACGCCCTGTTTCGGGCAGTCGTACCGCACGGGAAGGTGTTCGGATGACACCGCGGGCCCGCTTCGACGACATGGTCGACGGGTCCGCGCTCGAGTTCGGCCACTCCGCCGAGGTGGTCGTCGCGCACCGGCCGGAGGACGTCGCGGCCGCGCTGGAGACCGTGGACGCGCTCACCGCGGACGGCCGCTGGGCCTACGGCTTCGTCGCCTACGAGGCCGCGCCCGGCCTCGACCCGCAGCTGGTGACGCACGAGCCCGCCGACGGGCTCCCCCTGGCCTGGTTCGCGATCACCGATGCGCCGCAACGGGTCCCGCCGGTCGGGTACGGCGGTCCACCGAGACCGCCGGAGGACTGGGCCTGCGCGTGGGACGAGCCGACGCACGCCGCGGCCGTCGAGCGGGTGCGGGAGCTCATCGCCGACGGCGAGACCTACCAGTGCAACCTGACGACGCACCTGACCGCGACGGCGCCCGGCGACCTCGACGCCGTGTACCGGGACCTGGCGCTCGGCCAGCGCGGCGCGCACCACGCCCTTCTCGACACCGGCCGGTTCGCGATCGTCAGCGCGAGTCCGGAGCTGTTCATGGAGACCGACGGCGACCGGATCACCATGCGCCCCATGAAGGGCACCGCGGCTCGCGGGCGCACCCCGGACGAGGACGCGCGGATCGCCGACCGCCTGCGCGCCAGCCGCAAGGAGTGCGCGGAGAACGTCATGATCGTCGACCTGGTGCGCAACGACCTGGCCCGCATCGCCGTGCCCGGCTCGGTCACGGTGCCCCGGCTGCTGTCCGCCGAGCGCTACGAGACGGTCCACCAGCTCACGTCCGACGTCACCGCCCGGTTGCTCCCGGACACCGGGCTGACCGACCTGTTCCGGGCACTGTTCCCGTGCGGGTCGGTGACCGGGGCGCCGAAGCGGCGCACGATGGAGATCGTCCAGGACGTCGAGGACGGGCCACGTGGTGTCTACTGCGGAGCGATCGGGGTCGTCGCGCCGCCCGGCAGCGGGTTCCGGGCACGGTTCTCGGTCGCCATCCGCACGGTCGTCGCGGACCGGGAACGGGGCACCGCGGTCTACGGCACCGGCGGTGGCATCACCTGGGACTCCCGCCCGGAGGCGGAGTACGCCGAGCTGCGCGCGAAGGCCGCCGTGCTGCACGCCCGCCCGCAGGAGTTCCACCTGATCGAGACGATGCGCCACGAGGCAGGCCACGGCGTCCGGTCGCTCGACGCGCACCTGTCCCGCATCGCGTCGTCGGCCGTCTACTTCGGATTCCGCTTCGACGGGGACGCCGTCCGTTCGGCGGTGAAGTCCGGTGTGGACGGCGCGGGCGACGCCCGGGTGCGTCTGCTCTGTCACCGCGACGGCGCCGTCGAGGTCGAGCTCGGCCCGCTCCCGGCCCCCGCGGACGGACCGGTGCGGCTGGCCGTCGACCCGGAGCCGATCGACTCACGGGCCTGCCTGCCGTTCCACAAGACGAGCCTGCGCTCCCCGTACGACGACCGGCTCGCCCGGCATCCGGACGCCGACGACGTCGTGCTCGTGAACGAGCGGGGCGAGGTCACGGAGACCTGCCGGGCGAACCTGGCCGTGCACCTGGACGGCCGGTGGTGGACCCCGGCGTCGGACTGCGGGCTGCTGCCCGGTGTCGAACGGGCCCGGCTGCTCGCCTCCGGCGTGCTGCGGGAGCGGGTGCTGGGGCCGGCCGATCTCGCCGCCGCGGACGGGCTGGGCCTGGTGAACGCGCTGCGCGGGTGGCGGCCCGCGACGCTCCTGGACGACGGCTCCACGCCGTCGCGGCCGACGCCGTCGCGGCCGACGCACAGTGATCCGGAGAACGCGAGCTCGGGCTGAGAACGCGCGCGCCCGGACACGTGCGTCTCGCGGATCAGAGCACGTTCCGCGGGTCGGTGACGCTCGTGCGCGGTCGGTGGGTGGGTGCGCGATGGCGGGCCCGGACCGGCCGAGCGGGCGTCCGCGTGGGACGGGCGGGTTTCACTGCCGGTGACCGGAACGTCGACACGCCCGACACCTAGGGTCCTCGATCGTGGAGACCCCCCAGATGTAGTGTCCTGCTCGCTGGTGGTTCACCGGTCCCGCACGGGCCGGTGAGGCAAGAGGGAACCCGGTGCGATTCCGGGACTGCCCCGCAGCGGTGAGTGGGAACGACCGCCGTCAGACGCACTGGGAGCGATCCCGGGAAGCGACGGCCAGTAGGAGCGAGCAGGACGCCCACGAGTCCGAAGACCTGCCGCCGGTGCGTGCACCGCCGGTGTGCGCAGCTCCGGGGCCTCGCGGGAAGGCGCCACGGACGGTGACCGTCAGTCACCGCACGGGCGCTCGTCGTGGATCCGGAGTCCGGAGACTCGCGAGGAGAGAGTCCGTGACCGCATCCACCGCTCCCCCCACCGACGCCCCGCCCGCCCTGCGCGTGATCCGCAGGGACGGCACCGAGCGCCCGTTCGACGACTCCAAGATCGCCGTGGCGATGACCAAGGCGTTCCTCGCCGTGGAGGGCGAGGCGAACGCGTCGTCGTCGCGGCTGCACCATCTTGTGGCCGAGCTGACGGCCCATGTCGTCGCCGCGCTGATGCGCCACCCGACGCCGGCCGTGCACGTCGAGCAGATCCAGGACCAGGTCGAGCTCGCGCTGATGCGCGGCGAGCACCACCGGGTCGCCCGGTCCTACGTGCTCTACCGCGAGGAGCACGCACGCGCCCGTGGCGGCGAGGGTGGGGAAGCCCCCGCTGCCGGTGGTGCCGTCGTGCACGTCACGGCACCGGACGGGACCCGCGCCCCGCTCGACCGCGAGCGCGTCCGCACCGTCGTGACCGAGGCGGTCGCCGGGGTCGACGACGTCGACGTCGCGCCGGTGCTCGCCGAGCTGGACCGGACCGTCTACGACGGCATCACCGCCGACGAGCTGTCCCAGGCGCTGGTCATGGCCGCCCGCGCACTGGTCGAGCGGGAGCCGAACTACTCGCTGGTGGCGTCCCGCCTGCTGCTCGACCGGCTGCGCGCCGAGGCCGTCTCGCACCTCGCCGGGGCCCGCGAGATCCCCGACCACGCCGCGATGGCCGAGCGCTACCCGTCGTACACCAAGGACTACCTGCGCCACGCGATCGCGATCGGTCTCGTCGATCCGGAGCTGGCCACGTTCGACCTGGACCGGGTCACGGCGGCGCTGCGGCCGGAACGGGATCTGCAGATCGGGTTCCTCGGCCTGCAGACGCTCTACGACCGGTACTTCCTGCACGAGCGCGGTACCCGCTTCGAGCTGCCGCAGGCGTTCTTCCTGCGGGTCGCCATGGGACTGGCGATCCGCGAGACGGACCGCGAGGAGCGGGCGGTCGAGTTCTACGAGCTGCTGTCCAGCTTCGACTTCATGGCCTCGACCCCGACGTTGTTCAACTCCGGGACGACGCGACCGCAGCTGTCCTCGTGCTTCCTGACGACCATCGGCGACGACCTGAACTCGATCTTCCAGGGCTACCGGAACAACGCGCTGCTCGCGAAGTACTCGGGCGGTCTCGGCAACGACTGGACGCCGGTCCGCGGGCTCGGCGCGCACATCCGCGGCACGAACGGTGTCTCGCAGGGAGTGGTGCCGTTCCTCAAGATCGCCGGGGACACGGCCGTCGCGGTGAACCAGGGCGGCAAGCGCAAGGGCGCGGCGTGCGCCTACCTGGAGACATGGCACGTCGACATCGAGGAGTTCCTCGACCTGCGCAAGAACACCGGCGACGACCGCCGCCGGACGCACGACATGAACACCGCGAACTGGGTGCCCGACGAGTTCCTGCGCCGAGTCGTCGCGGACGGTTCCTGGACGCTGTTCAGCCCGGACGAGGTTCCGGACCTGCACGATCTCTACGGCGACGCGTTCGCCGACCGGTACCGCGCCTACGAGGCGGCCGCCGAGCGCGGTGAGATCCGGGTGCACCGCACGGTGCGCGCGGTCGAGCTGTGGCGGCGGATGCTGACCATGCTGTTCGAGACCGGCCATCCGTGGATCACGTTCAAGGACCCGTGCAACCTGCGCAGCCCGCAGCAGCACGCCGGCGTCGTGCACTCGTCGAACCTGTGCACGGAGATCACGCTGAACACGCACGCGGACGCCGACCGGGGCGAGGTCGCCGTCTGCAACCTCGGTTCGGTGAACCTGGCCGCGCACGTGACGGCGGACGGGCTGGACGCGGACAAGCTGCGCCGCACGGTGACCACCGCGGTCCGGATGCTGGACAACGTCGTGGACATCAACTTCTACACGATCCCGGAGGCGCGCCGCTCCAACCTGCGTCACCGTCCGATCGGGCTCGGGCTGATGGGGTTCTCGGACGCGCTGTTCGTCCAGGGCCTCTCCCCGGCGAGCGACGACGCCGTCGGGTTCGCGGACCGCAGCGCCGAGGCGCTGAGCTGGTACGCGATCTCCGCGTCGTCCGACCTCGCCGTCGAGCGCGGCCGGTACGCGACGTTCGACGGGTCGCTGTGGAGCCGCGGGATCCTGCCGATCGACTCGCTGGAGCTGCTCGCCGCGACCCGCGGCGAGGGCGAGCTGGAGATCGACCGCAGCACGACGATGGACTGGGACTCGTTGCGGGACAGGGTTCGCGCCCAGGGCATGCGCAACTCCAACGTGATGGCGATCGCGCCGACGGCGACGATCTCCAACATCTGCGGGGTCGGGCAGTCGATCGAGCCGATCCACCTGAACCTCTACGTGAAGTCCAACATGTCCGGCGACTTCACCGTCGTGAACCCGTACCTGGTCCGCGACCTCAAGGAGCGCGACCTCTGGGACGAGGTGATGGTCTCCGACCTGAAGTACTTCGACGGGTCGCTGGCCGAGATCGACCGTGTCCCCGACGAGCTGAAGCAGCGGTACGCGACGGCGTTCGAGATCGAGCCGCGCTGGCTCGTCGCGGCGGCGTCGCGGCGCCAGAAGTGGCTGGACCAGGCGCAGTCGCTGAACCTCTACCTGTCCGGCCCGAGCGGGCGCGCGCTCGACGAGCTCTACCGGCTCGCCTGGCGCAGCGGGCTGAAGACCACCTACTACCTGCGTACCCGGGCCGCGACGTCGGTGGAGAAGTCCACGCTCACGGGCACCGACGGCCGGCTGAGCGGAGTCCCCTCCGCGCCGCCGCCGCCGCCCGCCGCGGCCGTGCCGGCCGTGCCGCCGACCGCTCCCGACCTCGATCCGGGCCAGGCGTGCCGGATCGACGACCCCGACTGCGAGGCCTGCCAGTGACGACCACGGACGACCGGGACACGACCGGCCTCGGCGAGATCGACCGGGGCGCCGCCCCGGTCGACGCCGACGACAAGCGCATGATCAACGCACGGTCGGACGTCAACCAGCTGCTGCCGCTCAAGTACCACTGGGCGTGGGAGAAGTACCTGGCCGGCTGCGCGAACCACTGGATGCCGACCGAGGTCGCCATGCAGGCGGACATCGCGCTGTGGCGCAGGCCCGACGGGCTGACCGACGACGAGCGTCTCCTGCTGGTGCGCAACCTCGGCTTCTTCGCCACCGCGGAGTCGTTGGTGGCCAACAACATCGTGCTCGCCGTGTACCGGCACCTGACGAACCCGGAGTGCCGGCAGTACCTGCTGCGGCAGTCGTTCGAGGAGGCCGTGCACACGCACACGTTCCAGTACGTGTGCGAGAGCCTCGGTCTCGACGAGGGCGAGCTGTTCAACGCCTACCGCAGGGTCCCGTCGATCACCGACAAGGACGCATGGGCGCTGCGGCACACCCGGGCACTGTCCGATCCGGACTTCCGGACCGGCACGACGGAGGCCGACCAGGCGTTCCTGCGCGATCTCGTCGCGTTCTACGTCGTGTTCGAGGGGATGTGGTTCTACACCGGGTTCGCCCAGATCCTGGCGCTCGGGCGGCGGAACAAGATGGTCGGCGTCGCCGAGCAGTACCAGTACATCCTCCGCGACGAGTCGATCCACCTGAACTTCGGCATCGACTGCATCAACCAGATCAAGATCGAGAACCCGCACCTGTGGACGGCCGCGTTCGTCGACGAGATCCGGGTGATGCTGCAGGAGGCCTACGAGCTGGAGGTCGCCTACGCCCGCGACACCATGCCGCGCGGCATGCTCGGGCTGACGGCCGAATCGTGCGCGCAGTACCTGCGGTTCGTCACCGACCGCCGCGCCGAGCAGATCGGGCTCGCGCCGCTGTTCGGCGAGGCCGAGAACCCGTTCCCGTGGATGAGCGAGGCCATGGACCTGCGCAAGGAGAAGAACTTCTTCGAGACGCGGGTGACCGAGTACCGCACCGGCGGCTCGCTGGAGTGGGACTGACGGGGTCGGGCAGGCCCTCACCCGCCTGCCCGGCTCGTCAGCCGGAACGTGCCCGTGGCCGGATCGAAGCGCAACTCGTCGGTGTCGAAGACCCGGCCGATCGCTCCCGATCCGGCGAGCTCGTCCGGCGTGCCGGTCCGTACGGTGCCGCCGGTGTCGATCAGCCATGCCGCGTCGGCCAACCGCAGGCCGAGCTCGAGGTCGTGGGTGGACAGGAGCACGCACAGGCCCTGCTCGTGGGCCAACCTGCGAAGCGTGCCGAGCAGTGACACCCGGGCCGAGACGTCCAGGAACGCGCTCGGTTCGTCGAGCAGCAGGAGCGCGGGACGCTGGGCCAGCGCGCGGGCCACGAGCAGCCGTTGCCGCTCGCCGTCCGAGAGCTGGTGCAGCCTGCGCCCGGCCAGACCGGCCGCGCCGACAGCGTCCAGCGCGTCGTCCACCTCCGCTCGATCGTCCGCGGTGAGCGAGCCGAGGGGGCCGGTGTACGGGTGGCGGCCGAGCGCGACGACCTCGCGGCCGGTCAGCATCCCGCCGTCCGGCCGGTCGGTGAGCACGACGCCGATCCGACGGGCTCGGCGCGGCGCGGGCATCGCGAACAGGGACTCGCCGTCCAGGGTCGCCGAGCCGGCGTGGACGGGGAGCAGACCGGCCAGCGTGCGCAGCATCGTGCTCTTGCCCGATCCGTTCGGACCGAGCAGCAGCGTCAGCTCGCCGGGTGCGGCCGACGCGGTGACACCGTCGAGCGTCCGCCGCCTGCTGTGCCCGACCGCCAGCTCGCGCACCACCAGCCCGGATCCGGTCACCCGACTGCTCCGGCCGTGAGACGCCTGCTGCGCAGCAGGACGGCGATCACGACGGGCGCCCCGACCAGCGACGTGACGACGTTGAGCGGTAGCACCGTCGCGGTTCCGGGAGGGTGCCCGACGACGGCGCAGGCGAGACCGACGAGCGCACCGGTCAGCACCGTCGCCGGAACGAGCACGCGGTGCCGCGGGGTCCCGACGGCCATCCGGGCCAGATGCGGCACGGCGATCCCGACGAACCCGACCGGCCCGCAGAACACGGTGACGGTGCCGGCCAGCACGGCGGCCGCGAGCAACAGGACGACCCGGACGCGGCGCACGGGCACGCCCATCGTCGTGGCGTAGTCGTCGCCGAGCAGAAGCGCGTCCAGCGGCTTCGCCAGCACGGCGACCGCGGCCGTCGCGACGACGAGAACGCCGAGCAGCAGCGGCAGGTCGGCCGGCGCCACCCCGTCCACGCTGCCAAGGCCCCACTGCAGGTAGCGCTGCGCCGTGGTGGGGTCGGTCCACACGAGCAGCAGGCTGACCAGGGCCGTCACCAGGGAACCCAGCATCACGCCGACGACCAGCAAGGTCACGGTCGAGCGGGTGAGACGCGACAGCACCAGTACGAGGACGAGCACGGCCGCCGCCCCGAGCGCGGCCGCGCCGACCGTCCCGGCCCGGGACACCCCCGCCGCCGCCGCGGACGATCCGAACGCCGCGGCTGCGCCGGTCCCGGCCGTCACGTACAACGCCACCCCGAGCCCGGCACCCGCGCTGACGCCCAGGACGTACGGCTCGGCGAGCGGGTTGCGGAACAGCGTCTGGGTGATCAGGCCGGCGACCCCGAGCGCGGCACCGGCCACGGCGGCCGTGACGGCTCGCGGCAGCCGGACGTCGCGGACCAGAACGTCCAACCGGGGGTCGATGGCGCCGTTTCCGATCAGCGACCGGACCGTGGTCCCGACCGGAACGCCGACCGAACCCACCGCGACGGCGAGCGCGAACAGGACGACGCAGGCCGCCGCGAGTCCGGTGAGGACGAGGGCCACCCGGGCCACCGCCGACCGCTGCGCGGGCTCCTCCCGGGGGGCGGGCGTCCGGACCCGGGTCCGCGGCGCCGTACTCACCCGGCCGGCACCGGCCGGAAGTAGACCGTGTCGCGGCCCGGCTCGAGTTGCGGGTGCACGATGCTGACGAGATCGGCCAGGATCTCGTCCGGGTGGGCCACGCCGCGCTCGTAGTACTGGTTGCCGCCACCGGGACCGAGCATCTTGTCCCGCGTCCAGACCTGGCCGCCCGGACCGACGGCCGCCATGGTGCGCAGCCGCGGGTCGGTGGCCGCGACGTCGGCGGTGCTGCGCCACGGTCCGTCCGCCAACCAGATCCGGGCGGCTCCGTCGTCGGCGAGCACCGCCTCCAACGACGCGGGCGCGCTCCCCGAGCCCGGCCGGACCGCGCCGGACCACGTCGCTCCGGCGTCGCGGAGCAGACCGCCGGTCGTCGAGTCGCGGGACGGGATGGTCCATGTTCCCTGGTAGGGCTGCCCGATGGCGACCGGAACGGCAGGCACGGCCTTCGCTCGGCCGGCCAGGGCCGTGTAGCGGGCGGCGACGGCGTCGAACTGTCGGGTCGCTTCGGCGTCGCGCCCGGTCAGCGCACCCATCACCTTGATCCACTCCGCCTGGGCGAGAGGCCCCTGCTCGAGGTAGTCCGCCCAGTCGACGACCGGGATCCGCGCGGCACGGAGAGCGGCGAACGCCGGGTCGTCCGTCCCGCCGCTGAGCAGCACCGGAGGCGCCGCGGCGATCACGGGTTCGGCCGCGATGACCCCGCCCGGTGCGAACGCCGTGACCGACGGCGACTCGGCACGCGCCCGGACGGCCGGGTCACTCACCAGGGCAGGGTCTCCGACCCCGGTGAGCCGGTCGAGCAGCCCCAACGCCTCGACCGCGGGTAGCTGGGTGGTCGACGCCGCGAACAGCCCGCTGACGGGAGTGTGCACGAGCGGCGCGCCGGCCAGGCCCGCCGGGAGCGGCGGGTCAGGGGCGCCGCAGTCCACGAGGACGACGGACCGTGGGGCACCGCCCGGGAAGGGACGGGTGACCGTCAGCACCCGACAGCCGGCCTCCTGGCGCGCCGAGACGTTGCGTGCGAACCGGAACTCCGGCAGCGGGGCGGGGGCGGCGCCGGGCAGGCACCCCGGCGGCGGAGGCGCCGCGACCGGGGACGGCGCCGCGCAGCCGACGACCAGGGCCAGCGCGGAGACAACCAGGACCGCCACTCTGCCGAACCGTCTCACCTGAACAGTCTCTCATCTGTTCGGCCTCGCGTTCGAGCCTCAGCGAGTGCGAGACGTTCGCGTCACGAGATCGTGGCCATGTCCTTCTGGCTGGGCCTCCCGTGTGCGCCGAACACCCGGTCGGCCAACGGCGCGAACCCGAGCCCCAGCGCTCCCCACAGGATGACCTGGGCGATGACGGAGTAGAGCCGGAACCGGTAGAGCAGGTCGGGGTCGAAACCGGGGAACGCGATGGCGCCCGTGGCGGTGGTGAGGGGCTGCGGTGTCTCGGTGAACACCCCGGCCGGAGTGGTCTGGGCGTTCGCCGAGAGCTCTCCGAGGGCCGGGAGCAACGCCATCACGACGCCCGTCACGACCACGAACGCGAGCCCCGCGAGCAGTGCGGCGTTCCACGTCCCCAACCGGGCCTGCAACCGCTGCCCCAGCCACACCGCGAGGAGCAGGACGACCACGGAGGTCACGACCATCACGAGGTAGAGGCCGCTGCGCGGACCGATCGTGTCGGGGTTGCCGATCGAGGGCGGGTTGGCCGGGTACTTCACGAACGGGACGAGGAAGAACGTCAGGAAGCCACCGGCCGCGACGAGCAGCGCGAGCTGGCGTGGCCGGATCTCACCGGTACGCCCGTAGGCCATGCTGTACGCCGTCGCGTACAGGAGCCCGATCGCGACACCGAAGAACACCATTCCGACACCGATGCCGATATTGCCCTGGACGGCACGACTGAAGATCTCCGGGTCGGCGGTCTCCGGTGCCTGTCCCGCGGCGACCGCGAGTGCGTTCTTCGCGTCGTCCCGCGCGCTTTCGTAGTCGATTGCGGCCTGGATGACCGGTTCGGCGAAGATTCGCGCGAACACGAATGCGAGCAGGCCTGCGAGCGCGCCCACCCCGGCGCCCCGCAGGACGAGTGCCTTGACCATGGACGTTCCTCGTCGATCTCGGGCCGGTCGCTCAGTGGCAGGGGAAGCTGAGGAAGTGGCGGGCGTCGTGGACGAACTCGTGCACGACCATGCTGTTGCCGAACACCGAGGTCGCGCCCTCGTCGATGCCGATGAAGTAGTACAGCAGCAGACCGATCACCACCGCCCCGATCAGCCACGGCAGCGCTTCGCTCGCCGGGATCGCGACGGGTCGGGTGGTGGGTACGGCGGGTGCGGACATGGTTCGGTCCTTCCGGCCCGGACGCCCCGGGCAGCCGATGTGGTGTCAAAACCTGAGCACCTGTGCAGGTGCGACTAGACGCTAGAGAGGGTGTCCGCCACCCGTCAATAGAACTGAACTGCGACTGCGATCAGGGTAAGGAAAATGCAAATTCGCGGTTCGAAAAGGTCAAGGGAGACCCTTTCCCCGGTTGTCCGGAAGTCATCCGGCCGGGGGGCCGATCGTGCATCACCTTCTCGACCGAGATCGTCGTGTACGTGCTCAGCGGCTGGTCTCCCGGATGTCCTCGATGATCGACGAGAAGTCCCGGACCCTGCCGTCCCGATCCAGGAACGCGGTGTAGCGCTCGGTCGCCGCGCGGCCGAGCAGCGTCGAGACGCCCGCCTGGTCGGCCGCCGCGTCGGCGAGCCGCAGATCCTTGAGCATCAGCGGGGTGGAGAACCCGCCCGAGAAGCCCCGGTTCGACGGGCTCGTCGGTACCGGGCCGGGCACCGGACAGTTCGTGGTCAGCGCCCAGCACTGCCCGGACGACGAGGACGCCACGTCGAAGAGCGCCTGCGGGTCGAGTCCCAGCCGCTCGCCGAGCACGAACGCCTCGGACACGGCGATCATGGAGACGCCGAGGACCATGTTGTTGCACATCTTGGCGACCTGACCGTTGCCCGGCCCGCCACAGTGGACGGTTCGGCTGCCGAGCACGGCGAGGACCGGCTCGGCCGCGGCGACGGCGTCGGCCGTGCCACCGGCCATGAACGTGAGCGTGCCGCCCTCGGCGCCGACCACGCCGCCGGACACCGGCGCGTCCACCGACGCCCGACCGGACGCGGCCGCCTTGCCGTGCGCCGCACGGGACGACGCGACGTCGATCGTCGAGCAGTCGACGAACAGCGCCCCGTCCGGCGCCGCCGGCAGCAGCTCGTCCCATGCCGTCAGCACGTGCTCGCCCGCGGGGAGCATGGTGATCACCACATCGGCACCGGCGACGGCGTCGGGGCCGCTCGCCGCGACCGTGACGCCGGCCGCGGCCGCCGTCATCCGGGCCGCGTCCGCCAGGTCGTACCCGGTCACCTCGTATCCGGCCGAGACGAGGTTGGCGGCCATCGGCCCGCCCATGTTGCCCAGCCCGACCACGGCGATCCGACTCATCGTCCGTCCTCCAGTCCCAGTTCCTCGGCGCCGGTCAGCGGCGCGAAGTAGCTCGCCACCAGCTGGTCGTCCACCTGTTCGAGCACCGCGGGGTCCCAGCGCGGCGTCCGGTCCTTGTCCACCACCTGCGCCCGGATGCCCTCGACCATGTCCGGGGCCGCGACACAGCGCAGCGACACCCGGAACTCCTGGTCCAGCGCCTGCTCCAGAGACGTCATCCGGCGTGCACGGCGTAGCGACTCGAGCGCGACCTTCACGCAGGTCGGCGACCGCTCGCCGATCGTCTTCGCAGTGTCCTCCGCGTCCTGGACCCCGGATGCGGCCAGCGCGGCCACGATCGCCTCGGCGGTCGGCTCGGCGTAGCAGCGGTCGATCCACCATCGGGACGGCCCGAGTGTCGGCTCCGGCGCGGGCTCGGCCAGGTGGGCGAGCAGGTGCCCGACCTGCTCGGCCAGGTCCGGTCCGGTGGTCCTCGTGTCGCCGAGCGCGGCGAGCAGCGCAGGGACCCGGTCGGTGGGGACGAACCAGTCCGCGAGACCCATCGCGACGGCGTCCCCGGCGCCGAGCTGCGCGCCGGTCAGTGCCGCGTGCGTGCCCAGCTCGCCGGATGCACGGGCGAGCAGCCAGGTGCCGCCGACGTCGGGGACGAACCCGATCCCGGTCTCCGGCATCGCGATCCGGGTCCGTTCGGTGACCACGCGGTGGCTCGCGTGTCCGCTGACGCCGACACCGCCGCCCATGACGAGGCCGTCCATCACGGCGAGGTAGGGCTTCGGGTAGCGGTCGATCAGCGCATTCAGGCGGTACTCGTCACGCCAGAACGCGGCCGTCGCGTCGCCACCGGCCTTCGCGTCGTCGTGGATGGCCCGGACGTCGCCGCCCGCGCACAGGCCGCGCTCGCCGGAGCCGGTCAGTACGACCATCCCGACGCTGTCGTCGGTCGCCCACCCGTCGAGGGTCTCCGCGATCGTCCTCACCATCTCGTGGGTGAGGGCGTTGATCGCCTGGGGGCGGTCGAGCGTGATCCACCCGACCGGTCCGGACCGTTCCGTCCGCACGTCCGTCATCACTCGGCTCCCATCAGTCCGCGGGAGACGATCACGCGCATGATCTCGTTCGTTCCCTCGAGGATCCGGTGCACGCGCAGGTCCCGCACGATCTTCTCGATGCCGTACTCGGCGAGGTAGCCGTAGCCGCCGTGCAGCTGGAGGGCCGCGTCGGCGACGTCGTGGCCGGTGTCGGTGGCCAGCCGTTTGGCCATCGCGCACAGCCGGGTCGCGTCCGGCTCGCCCGCGTCCGCGGCCCGCGCCGCGTGGTGCAGCAACTGCCGTGCGGCAGCGAGCTCGGTGTGGGCGTCGGCGACCCGGAACCGCAGTCCCTGCCGGCGGGCGAGTGGGGCGCCGAACGCCTCGCGGTCGACGAGATGCGCGATGGCCCGGTCCAGCGCTGCGCGCGCCCCGCCGAGCGAGCAGGCGGCGATGTTGAGACGTCCGCCGTCGAGCCCGCCCATGGCGATCCGGAAGCCGTCGCCCTCCGCGCCGATCCGGTCGCGCTCGTGGACCCGGACGCGGCTCAGCACGACCTGCCGGGTCGGTTGGGCGTTCCAGCCCATCTTCTCCTCGTTCGGCCCGAACCCGAGGCCGTCCGTCTCGCGGTGGACGACGAACGCGGAGATCCCGCCCGCTCCGGGGCCGCCGGTCCGGGCGAACACGAGGTAGCGGTCCGACGTGCCGGCGCCAGAGATGAACTGCTTGACGCCGTCCAGGACGTAGCCGTCGCCGTCACGGGTCGCGGTGGTGCGCAACGCTGCCGCATCCGACCCCGCGCCCGGTTCGGTGAGGCAGTAGCTGCCCAGCTCGTCCATCGCGCACAGCGCAGGGAGCAGCCGTTCGGACTGCTCGTCCGAGCCGTAGCGGTCGATCATCCCGGCGACCATGTTGTGGATCGACAGGTAGCCGGCCAGTGACGGGCACCCCGTCGCGAGCGCCTCGAACACCAGAACCGCGTCCACACGGGACAGTCCGGTGCCGCCGCGGTCCTCCCGCACGTACAGCCCGGCCATACCCAGCTTCGCGGCCTCGCGCAGGACCTCGACCGGGAAGTACTTGTCCCGGTCCCACGCCACGGCGTGCGGCGCGATCCGCTCGGCCGCGAACTCCTCGGCCGTCTCGACCAGTGCCTGCTGGACGTCGGTGAGCTCGGCGGTTCTCATGACATCGTGGGGATCACGAACGACGCGCCGTCCTTGATCCCGGACGGCCAGCGCGAGGTGACGGTCTTGGTGCGGGTGTAGAACCTGAACGCGTCCGGCCCGTGCTGGTTCAGGTCGCCGAAACCGGAGGCCTTCCATCCGCCGAACGTGTGGTAGGCGATCGGCACCGGGATCGGCACGTTCACGCCGACCATGCCGACCTCGACGCGCGACGCGAAGTCGCGGGCGGCGTCGCCGTCGCGGGTGAAGATCGCGACGCCGTTGCCGTACTCGTGGTCGGTGGCCAGTGCCAGTGCCTGCTCGTAGTCCGTGGCGCGGACGACCGACAGCACCGGTCCGAAGATCTCGTCGCGGTACAGCGACATGTCCGGCGTGACGCGGTCGAACAGCGTCCCGCCGAGGAACCAGCCGTCGGCGGGGGCCGCGGCGTCCCGCCCGTCGACGACCAGCTCCGCGCCCTCCTCGACGCCGGCGGCGATCGCCCCGGTCACCCGCTCCACCGCGTCGACTCCGACCAGCGGGCCGAGGTCGGCGTTCTCGTCGTCGGAGGGGCCGATCCGCAGGTTCCGTGCGCGCTCGGCGAGCTTCGCGACGAGCAGGTCGGCGGTCTCCTCGCCGACCGGCACGGCCACCGAGATCGCCATGCAGCGCTGGCCGGCGGAGCCGAACGCGGCACCGGACAACGCATCCGCGGCCTGGTCCATGTCCGCGTCCGGGAGCACGACGAGGTGGTTCTTCGCGCCGCCGAAGCACTGGGCACGCTTGCCGTGCGCCGTGGCCGTCGCGTAGACGTGCCGGGCCACCGGCGTCGACCCCACGAACCCGACGGCCGCGACGTCCGGATGCGTCACCAGCGCGTCGACGACCTCGGCGTCCCCGTGCAGCACGTTCAGCACGCCGGGCGGGAGACCGGCCTCGACGAACATCTCGGCGATCCGCACCGGCACCGACGGGTCCCGCTCCGACGGCTTCAGCACGACGGCGTTCCCGCAGGCCAGGGCCGGAGCCGCCTTCCACAGCGGGATCATCGCGGGGAAGTTGAACGGGGTGATCGCGGCGACCACGCCGAGCGGCTGGCGCATCGAGTACACGTCGACGCCCTGGCCGGCGTCGGTGGAGTATTCGCCCTTGAGCAGGTGCGGCGCACCGGCGGCGAACTCGACGACCTCCAGCCCGCGCTGGATGTCGCCACGGGCGTCCGGGAGCGTCTTGCCGTTCTCGGAGCTCAGCAAGGCTGCGAGCTCGTCCATCCGCTCGCCCGCCAGCGCGAGGAACCGCATCAGCACACGGGCCCGGCGCTGGGGGTTCCAGGACGCCCACTCCCGCTGCGCCGCCGCGGAGGCCGTGACGACGTCGTCGACATCGGACGTCGTGCCGAGGCGGACGCGGGACCGAACGGTCCCGTGGTTCGGGTCGTACACGTCGGAGAACCGGTCGCCGGACCCCTGCCACGGCTTTCCGGATACGAAATGGTCGATGGTCTCGGGCATGATTCGACACCCTTCGAGCGGGGAAAGAGGTGCGTTCACGAACTATGGGGACCATAAAGTCGGACGCCCAACCATGTCTATCGAAGCCACCTTGCAAATTTCTTCGAATGGATCGGGCGAAGGGGTTCGCGTATTCGCAACAATGTCACCGACATGCCGACGGCCGGACGGACCTCCTGGTCCGTCCGGCCGTCGCCGCCTTCTCCGTGCTCGTGGTCAGTCCGCGGGCAGGTCCCGGAACTGCTCACCGCGGTAGGCGGCGAGCGGCCGGATCAGCGAGTTGGCGGACAGTTGCTCGATGATGTGTGCGGTCCACCCGCTGATCCGCGACATCACGAACAGCGGCGTGAACATCGGAGTGTCGAAACCCATCAGGTGGTACAGCGGGCCCGCCGGATAGTCGAGATTCGGTCGCAGCCCCTTCTCCCGCAGCATCGCCCCCGCGAGCACCTCGTAGTGAGCCAGCAGGTCGTTCCCGTGCCGCAGCGCGACGATCCGCCGCAACTGCTCGTGCAGCGCCGGAACGCGTGAGTCGCCGCGCTTGTAGACGCGGTGCCCGAAGCCCATCACCTTGCGGCCGTCGGCCAGCAGGCCGTCGATCCACTCGTCGACGCGGTCCGGGTCGCCGATCTCGGCGAACTGGTCCATCACGGCCTCGTTCGCCCCGCCGTGCAGCGGTCCCTTCAGCGCCCCGATCCCCGCGACGACGGCGCTGTAGAGATCGGACAGCGTGGACGTGACGACGCGCGCGGTGAACGTCGAGGCGTTGAAGCTGTGCTCGGCGTAGAGCACCATCGACACCTCGAACGCGGCCACCACCTCGTCCTCGGGCACGCTGCCGAACACCATGTGGAAGAAGTTCGCCGAGTAGCCGAGATCGTCGCGCGGTGCGATGGGTTCCTGTCCCCACCGACGCCTCTGGTCCAGTGCGACGACGGTCGGGAGCGCGGCGAGCAGACGCAACGCCCTGTCCTGGTTGGCCTGCGGCGAGGCGTCCGCCGCGGCCGGGTCGCCCGCTCCGATCCAGCTGACCGCGGTACGCAGCACGTCCATCGGGTGGCAACCGGCAGGCATCGCCGTCAGCAGTGACCCGAGAGCCGGGTCGATCCCGCGCAGCGACCGTTCCTGCTTCTCCAGGTCGGCGAGCTGCGGCGCGTCCGGCAGCTCGCCGGTCCACAGCAGGTGTGCGGTCTCGAGGAACGTCCGTCGACGCGCGAGCTCCTGGGCGGGGTAGCCGCGGTAGAGCAGCACGTTGCGGTCCGGGTCCACGTGGGAGATCGCGGTCGTGTCGGCGACGACGCCGGCGAGTCCCCTGTGGACCTGCGGCTCGGTCGTGGTCATGAGTTCTCCTGAGGGGTGTATCCGGCGAGCCGGGTGTCGAACGCCGCGTAGGCGGGGTAGCCGAGCAGCTCGTAGAGGCGGGAGCGGGTCTGCATGTCGTCGACGAGGCCGGCCTGGGTCCCGGTGTCGCGCAGCTCGGCCAGGCCTCGTTCGGCGGCGCCCATCGCGAGCCGCAGCAGGGTGACGGGGTAGATCACGACGTCCATGCCGAGATCGGCGAGCTGTTTCGCGGTCAACAGCGGGCTGCGGCCGAACTCGGTCATGTTCGCCAGCAGCGGCACGTCGAGTGCCTCCCGGAAGACCGTGTACTCGGCCTCGCACTCCAGCGCCTCGACGAAGACCATGTCCGCGCCGGCGTCGACGTAGGCTCTGGCCCGCTCGACGGCGGGGACCAGGCCCTCGACGGCGCGGGCGTCGGTGCGCGCGCAGATCACCAGGTTCGGGTCGCGCCGACCTCGCACGGCCGCGGCGACGCGGGTCTGCATCTCCTCGACGCCGACGACGGCCTTGCCCGTCAGGTGCCCACAGCGCTTCGGGTCGACCTGGTCCTCCAGGTGCAGCCCCGCGACGCCGGCGTCCTCGAACGCCTGCACGGTCCGCGCGGTGTTGACCGGACCGCCGAAACCGGTGTCGGCGTCCACGAGTACCGGCAGTGACGTCACGCGCGCGATCTGGCCGGCCCGTGCCGCGACCTCGGTGGCGGTGGTCAGCCCGACGTCCGGCAGGCCCAGGTCGGCTGCGACGACCGCGCCGGAGACGTACACGCCGTCGAAGTTCTGCTCGTCGATCAACATGGCGGACAACGGGTTGAACGCGCCCGGGACGAGCAGCGGGCCGCCACCGGCACGGGACCGCTCGAGCGCGGCACGCAGCGATGCACGCCGCTGTGCGGCCGGGACGGTGGTGTGCAGCATCAGAACACCCCGCGCGCGTCGGGCAGCGAGGCGCCGCCGTCCGGGGTGACCGTCAGCCCGCCGAGGTCGCCGGCGGACAACCCCGGCAGCCGCAGCGCGGCATCCAGGAACCGGTCCTGCTCTGCGCCGTCGAGCACGCCGTCGGCCAGCGTGCGGAACTTGTCCACGTACTGGGCACGGGCGAACGGCCGGGCACCGTACGGGTGCGCGTCCGCGACGGCGATCTCGTCGTTGATCGTCGACCCGTCGGTCAGCTCGACCTCGACCCGACCGCCGAACGCCTTCTCCGCCGGGTCGGGGGAGTGGTACCGACGTGTCCACTCCGGATCCTCCACGGTGGAGATCGCGTGCCAGAGCGCGACGAGCTCGTCGTCGAGGACGCGGACGGGCGGATAGGACCGCTCGTGGTGGAAACCCTCGTCGAGGAGCGCGGCCGCCATGATGTAGGGGACCGAGTGGTCGAGCGTCTCCCGACTGGCCGCCGGGTCGTACTTCTGGGGGTCGCCGGACCCCGATCCGATCACGTGATGCGTGTGGTGGCTGGTGTGCAGCACGATCCGGCGCACCGAGGCGGCGCCGCCGGCGTCCGCGATCCGCGGACCGAGCCTGCGGGCCACGTCGATGACGGCCTGGCTCTGGTACTCGGCGGAGTGCTCCTTGGTGTAGGTCTGCAGGATCGCCCGCGCGGGCTCGCCCCGCTCCGGCAGCGGCACCGTGTAGACCGCGTCCGGCCCGTCGAGCAGCCAGGCGATCAGCCCGTCCTCGCCCTCGTAGATCGGGGACGGCGCCCCCTGGCCGAGCATCGCGCGGTCCACCGCCTCGATCGCGACCTTGCCCGCGAACGCCGGCGCGAACGCCTTCCAGCTCGAGATCTCGCCCTTGCGGGACTGCCGCGTCGCGGTCGTCGTGTGCAGCGCCTGCCCGATCGCCTGGAAGGTCACCTCGGTCGGAAGGTCCAGCAACGCGCCGAGTCCCGCGGCGACCGACGGGCCGAGATGGGCCACGTGGTCGATCTTGTGCGCGTGCAGGCAGATGCCGGTGACGAGTGCGACCTGCACCTCGTAGGCGACGGCGATCGCCCGGGTGAGCGCGGCGCCGTCCCGCCCGGTGTGCTGGGCGACGGCGAGCAACGGCGGGATGTTGTCGCCGGGGTGCGAGTAGTCCGCCGCCAGGAACGTGTCGTGGTAGTCGAGCTCGCGCACGGCGACGCCGTTCGCCCACGCGGCCCATTCCGGGCTCACCCGCTCCGGGCGGGGCAGCCCGACCACGGTGGCGCCCGCCCGGCCGGACGGCGACGGGCTGCGGTGTCGGCGTGCCTGGGCGCGCGCGGACCGCACCGGCTCGCGCTCCAGGGACGCCGTCGCCACGCCGGTGTTGTCGATCAGCCGGTTGACCACCATCTCGGCGACGTCCTCGTCGACCGCGGGGGCGGTCGCGGCGAGCTCGGCGAGCCGCCACGCGAGCTGCTCGGTGCGCGCGAGGTCCTCCTCGCTCCGGTGGACCCGGACCTTGTGCTCGATCACGCCGGCACCCCCGAGGCCTCCGGGTAGGCGTGGAAGCCGCGACCGGTCTTGCGACCGAGGTGACCGGCCTGGACCATGCGGCGCAGCAGCGGCGGCGGGGCGAACAGCGGCTCGCGGTCCTCGGCGTACATGGACTCGGCGATCGCCACGACCGTGTCCAGCCCGATCAGGTCGGCGAGCCGCAGCGGCCCCATCGGGTGCGCGCAGCCGGCCTCCATCCCCGAGTCGACGTCGGCCGGCGTCGCCCGGCCGGTCTCGACCATCCGGACCGCCGCGAGCAGGTAGGGCACCAGCAGTGCGTTCACCACGAACCCGGATCGGTCGGCCGCCCGGATCGTGCGCTTGCCGAGCGTGCGGGTCAGGAACGACTCCGCCTGCTCGCGCACCCGCGGCGACGTGGTCAGCGAGCTGATCACTTCGACCAGCGGCATGACCGGGACCGGGTTGAAGAAGTGCAGACCGATCACGTTGCCGGGGCGGCCGGCGCCGTGCGCCAGCTTCATGATCGGAATCGAGCTGGTGTTGGACGCGACGATCGCCTCGGGGTCGGTGAGCACCTTGTCCACCTGGGACACGACGTCGCACTTGAGCGGCTCGTCCTCGATCACGGCCTCGATCACGAGCTGGCGGTCGGCGAGCTCGCCGACGTCGACGGCGAAGCGCAGCCGCCACGCGGCCTGCTCGCGTTCGCCCGCACCGATCTTGCCGCGGCGCACCGCGTGGTCCAGCGACGCCAGGATCCGGGCCCGGCCGCTCTCGGCGGCCGCCCGGTCCTGCTCGACGACCAGGACGTCGCACCCGGCGCGGGCACACACCTCGGCGATGCCCGCCCCCATCTGTCCGGCGCCGACGACGCCGATCCGTTCGATCTCGCTCACGGGTTCCTCCGGGCGGTGACGGGGGCCGGGCCGCGGTTCGAGCGGCCCGGCCCGGCTGCTCAGTGCTGGAACTGCTCGACCTCCGTCGACCCGGCGAGTGCCGTCGTCGACGAGTCCGGGTTGATCGCGTTGGAGACGGCGTCGAACCAGCCGGTGCCGACCTCGCGCTGGTGCTTGACGGCGGTGTAGCCGTCGGCCTCGGCCGCGAACTCCCGCTCCTGCAGCGCCACGTAGGACGTCATCCCGTCGGCCGCATAGCCCGCGGCCAGGTCGAACATCGAGTGGTTCAGCGCGTGGAATCCGGCCAGCGTGATGAACTGGAAGGAGTAGCCCATCGCGCCGAGCTCGCGCTGGAAGCGGGCGATGGTGTCGTCGTCGAGGTGCTTGCGCCAGTTGAACGACGGAGAGCAGTTGTAGGCCAGCATCTGGTCCGGGAACTCGCCCTTGATCGCCTCGGCGTACTTGCGGGCCAGTTCCAGGTCCGGCACCGACGTCTCCATCCAGAGCAGGTCGGAGTACGGGGCGTAGGCCAGTCCGCGGGTGATGCACGGCTCGATCCCGTTCGTCACCCGGTGGAAGCCCTCCGCGGTTCGCTCCCCGGTGATGTAGGGCCGGTCGCGCTCGTCCACATCGGAGGTGATCAGGGTGGCGGCCTGGGCGTCGGTGCGGGCCACGATCACCGACGGCACGTCGGCGATGTCGGCGGCCAGCCGTGCCGCGTTCAGCGTCCGGACGTGCTGCCCGGTCGGGATCAGGACCTTGCCGCCGAGGTGGCCGCACTTCTTCTCGGACGCGAGCTGATCCTCCCAGTGCACGCCCGCCGCGCCGGCCGCGATCATGGCCTTCATCAGCTCGAACGCGTTCAGGGGGCCGCCGAAGCCGGCCTCGGCGTCGGCGACGATCGGCGCGAGCCAGTGCGGGTCGACGTCCTCGCGGCCCTCGAGCGTGGTGATCTGGTCGGCGCGCAGCAGCGCGTTGTTGATCCGCCGCACCACCGCGGGCACCGAGTTGGCCGGATACAGGCTCTGGTCCGGGTAGGTCTGGCCGGCGAGGTTGGCGTCGGCCGCCACCTGCCAGCCGGACAGGTAGATCGCCTCCAGCCCGGCCTTGACGCTCTGCACGGCCTGGTTGCCGGTCAGCGCGCCGAGCGCGTGCACGTAGTCGCGTTCGTGCAGCAGCCTCCACAGACGCTCCGCCCCGAGCCGGGCGAGCGTGTTCTCCTCGCGGACGCTGCCGGACAGCGCCACCACGTCGGCCGAGGAGTGTCCGCGCTCGACACCGGCCCATCGCGGGTCCGTCGCCCAGCGGCGCCCCAGCTCGTCGATCCGCTCCTGCCGGGTGCTCCCGGTCATGTCGTGCTCCTTCTGCGAAGTCTCGTCTCGTGCTCCTCGTCACTCGGCGACCGGCGGTGGCCGGGTCGCCGCGAGGGAAGTCGAACGGGGTGCGACCAGCATCGGGAGCGGACCGTCGATCGCGCGACGCTGGCCGGATGCCAAGGTCTGAGGATCTTTCGGAGCCCGCTTGCGAAGTCTGCGAAGGGTGGTGTTCGCTACGGTTCCGCGCATGGCAGGCAAGGGCGTCCCCGGGACGCGTCTGCGCGCGCTGCGCGAGACGCGGTCGATGAGTCAGGCCGCGCTGGCCCGGACGCTGGCGATCTCGCCGAGCTACCTCAACCAGATCGAGCACGGTTCCCGTCCGCTGACGGTGCCGGTGCTTCTGAAGATCACCGAGGTGTTCGGTGTGGACGCGGCGTTCTTCGCCGCACGCCGTCCGGAACGTCTCGTCGCCGAGCTGCACGAGGTGTTCTCCGAGACGGGATCGGCGGCCGGGGCCGTCCCGCCGGCCGAGATCGAGCGGCTGGCCGGAGAGCTCCCCGCCGTCGCCGACGCCGTGCTGGAGCTGTACCGGCGGTGGCGCCGCAGTGACGAGCACCTCGCCGCCGCCACGCACGCCCCGCGCGACGGCAGCGATCCCGTGCGTACCGCCTCACCGCACGAGCAGGTGCGTGACGTCTTCTACCGGCGCCGCAACCACGTGGCCGAGCTCGACGACGCGGCCGAGGACCTGGCCGTCGAGATCGGCGTCCGCCCCGGCGAGGTCCGGCGGGCTCTGGCGGACCGTCTGCGCACCGCGCACGGGGTGACGATCGCCGGCCTCGAGGACGGCCCGGACCGCAGCGGCGAGCTGCACCGCTACGACCGGACGCGACGCGTGCTGCAGCTCTCCGGGCACCTGCGGCCGGGTCAACAGGCCTTCCGGATGGCCACCCAGCTGGCGTTCCTCGAGCAGGACGGGCTGATCGACGAGCTCGCCGCCGACGAGCAGCTGGACGGGTCGGCGCACACGCTCACCCGGATCGGCCTGGCTCGCTACTTCGCGGCCGCACTGACGCTGCCCTACAGCGAGTTCCATGCGACTGCGGAGGACTTCCGCTACGACGTCGAGCGCCTCGCCGACCACTACGGGCAGGGCTTCGAGACGATCTGCCACCGTCTGTCCACACTGCAACGACCGTCCGCACCGGGCGTGCCGTTCTCGTTCGTCCGGGTGGACCGCGCGGGCAACATGTCGAAGCGACAGTCCGCCAGCGGCTTCCACTTCTCACGTGGCGGCGGCACATGTCCTCTGTGGAACGTCTACCACGCGTTCTCCTCGCCGGGGGAGATCCACGTGCAGGTCGCGGCGATGCCGGACGGCGCAAGGTACCTGTGGGTCGCGCGCACCGCGCACCGGACACCCGGCCGGTGGGGGCGCCCGGGAAAGACGTTCGCGATCGCGCTCGGCTGCGAGCTGCGGCACGCGCGCCGGCTGGTCTACTCCGCGGGGCTCGACCTCGACGACCCGGACGCCGCGACGCCGATCGGCGCCGGCTGCAGGGTGTGCAGCCGCGAGCAGTGCCCGCAGCGTGCGTTCCCGCGCCTCGACCAGTCCCCGATGATCGTCGAGGAGCGGAGCACGTTCGTGCCCTACCCGTCCGCGGACCGGTGACCCGACCCGAACCGTCCTCCGCGCCGAAAGCCCGTAACGTTGATCTCGTGACCGAGCCCGACGGCCAGCAGCTCGACTGGGTCCTGTTGCTGGCTCAGCTCCCCGCGTCGCCGTCCAGCCGACGGGTCGCCGTCTGGCGACGGGCACGGTCGGCCGGAGCCGTGGGGGTGCAGAACGGGGCATGGATGCTGCCCGGTGGGCCGGTGCACGAGCAGTTCTTCGGCCGCCTCGCGGACTACGTGCACGAACACGGCGGCACCGCCGTCGTCCTGCGCGCCGGTGTCGGTGCGACGACCGAGGACGCGGACATCGTCGCCCGCTTCCGGGCGGACCGGGCGAAGGAGTACGGCGAGTTCGCCGAGCGCGGAGAGGAACTGCTCGGGGAGCTGCGCAGGGAGTCCGGCCGGCAGAACTACTCGTTCGCCGAGATGGAGGAGAACGAGCAGGCACTCGACCGCCTGGCCGCATGGCTGGACAAGATCAGCGCGCGGGACTTCTTCCCGGACGACCAGGCGAAGGACGCCTCCGCGCTCCTCGAACGCTGCCGCAGAGCCCTCTACACGTTCACCGAGGAGGTCTACCGCGCCGAGGGCGTCGTCCCGCCGACGTCCGACAGCCTCTGAGCGCCCGGCCGGCCCCGTCACGGCGACGTCACCGTGACGTGAGCCGACGTCGGCTACGCGACCACCGACGAGCTCGCCGGCCCGTCGCGCACCGCGGGGTGGCGGGGATCGAGGAACACGGTGGCGCCCGTCCAGCGATCGTGGGACACGGGCGTCCATCCGCCGTGACGCAACCACTCCCCGGTCCCCGCGGGGTCCGGGCCGTCGAGCTGCGTCCACGCCCTGCGTCCCCGGGCCGGGGTGAGAACGGCCCGGTGCAGCGAGGTGCCGATGCCGAGGAGACGGCTGCCGGTGCCGACCACCACCTCGACCAGTTCGAGGCCGCAGGCGAGCCACTCGTCGTAGCGGTCCGGGCCGAGCGCGCGCAGGGCGGGGGTGAACCCCCGGGTGGCCGTGGAGCGGACCGCCCTGGCGAAGCCGACCACCTCGCCGCACACCGACGCCGTCGCGAACCAGCTGCCGCCCCGGAAGTCGTCCAGCGACACGGCGCACCCGCGCAGGCCGTCGACCGCGGCCCGGACGTCGGCGTCCAGGTACGGGATCGACACGTCCGCGTGCACGACGATGTCAACAGCTGGTTTCAACACATGAGCAGTCTAGCAATCATTATCAGATACGTGATTCACTATGCGACATGACGGTTGTCTCTCCCCACGACGCCCACCGGCACCTCGGGGTGCTGCCCTCGTTCCCGTTCTACGGTGGACCGCCGGTCAACCCGGACATCTCCGCGCGCGCGACCGTGCGCCTGCTCCAGGACGACCTGGACGCCGAGGGCACGGAGCTCGCGCTGGCCATCCCGAACTACGGCGTGCCGGACGCGTCGGCGTCGTTCGCGTTGAACGAGCTGTGTCTGGAGGCCGCGGCGACCGACTCGCGCATCCGGGCCGGGATCTGGGCGTCGCCCCGCCCGCAGGACGCGGAGATGACCGCGGCCGCGCTGAAGTACGCGGGCGAGCAGGGCGTCAAGGCGATCAAGATCAGCTTCCTGCTGGGCGGCCGGGCGTCCGACGAGGCGTGCCGGCCGCAGCTGGACCAGATCTTCGCGACGGCCCGCGAGCACGATCTCACCGTGCACGTGCACACCTCGCCCGGCGGGGCGTCCGATGTGGACGAGATCGGTAATCTCGTGGACTGGTACGCCGACGACGTCCGCCTGCACCTGGTGCACCTCGGGGGCGGCATGAGCGGGCACATCAAGCTGATCGGCAGCCGGTTCTTCGACTGGATCGAGGCCGGCAAGCAGGTCTACACCGACACCAGCTGGGCGATCGGCTTCGCGCCGCGCTGGATGGCCGCGGAGATCGAGCGCCGCGGCATCGGGGCGGACCGCCTGCTGTTCGCCAGCGACGAGCCGTGGGGCGACCGTGCGGGTGAGCTGGCCCGGCTGGCGGCCGCGACCGGCGACGGTGAGCTCGCCCGCGCCGTCCTGCGGGACAACGCGGAACGTCTGTACGGCTGACCGGAGACGGGTCCCCGGCCGGGAGGCCCGGCCGGGGACCACGCCGTCAGCTCTCCCGGACCCGCCGCGCCGCGGCGACCAGGTTGGTCAGCGCGGCGACGGTCTCGGGCTCACCGCGGGTCTTGAGCCCGCAGTCGGGGTTGGCCCACAGCCGGTCCGGCCCGATGTGCCGCAGTGCGGCCGTCAGCTGGCCGGTCAGCTCGTCGGTGTCCGGGATCTCGGGTGAGTGCACGTCGTACACGCCGGGGCCCAGCCCGCGCGGCACGCCGGGGCCGAGCTCGCCGAGCACCTCCATCCGCGAGCGCGCCGCCTCGACGGTCGTCACGTCCGCGTCGAGGCCGTCGATGGCGCCGACGACCTCGCCGAACTCCGAGTAGCACAGGTGCGTGTGGATCTGGGTCGAGTCGGCGACCCCGCCGGTGGACATCCGGAACGAGTCGACGGCCCAGTCCAGGTACGCCTGCCGGTCCCGCTCGTGCAGCGGGAGCAGCTCGCGCAGCGCAGGCTCGTCGACCTGGATGATCCGGATACCGGCCGCCTCCAGGTCGACCACCTCGTCGCGCAGTGCGAGCCCTACCTGCCGCGCGGAGTCGCCCAGCGGCTGGTCGTCGCGCACGAACGACCACGCCAGGATCGTCACCGGGCCCGTCAGCATGCCCTTGACCGGCTTGTCCGACAGCGACTGCGCGTAGCGGGCCCACTCGACGGTGATCGGCCGCGGTCGGGACACGTCCGAGTGCAGGATCGGCGGACGCACGCACCGCGAGCCGTAGGACTGCACCCAGCCCAGCTCCGTCGTGGCGAACCCGTCGAGGTTCTCCGCGAAGTACTGGACCATGTCGTTGCGCTCCGGCTCGCCGTGCACCAGCACGTCCAGCCCGATGTCCTCCTGCATCCCGACCACGCGGGCGATCTCCGCGCGCATCCGTGACTCGTACTCGGCGTCGTCGATCTCGCCGGCCCGGTGCGCCGCCCGGTCCTTGCGGATCTGGCCGGTCTGCGGGAACGAGCCGATCGTCGTCGTCGGCACCTGCGGCAGGCCGAGCGCGTCGCGCTGGGCCTTCGCCCGGACGTCGGCGGCCCCGCGCCGGTAGTGGTCCGGACCGAGGTCGGCCAGGCGCCGTCGCACCGAGCCGTCCTGCGCGGCAGCGGCGCGGACCTGCTCGGCGAGAGCGGCCGCGGCATCGAACTCCGAGGCCACCGCGTCGCGGCCCTCGTGAAGGGCGCGCCCGATCAGCACCACCTCGTCCACCTTCTGGCGCGCGAAGGCCAGCCGGTCCACGACGTTCTGCGGCAGCCCCGTCTCGGCGTCGAGGTCGTACGGAACGTGCAGCAGCGAGCACGACGTCGAGACCTCGACGCGCCCGGCCACCGGCCGCAGCGCCTCCGCCTTCGCCAGCGCGGCGTCGAGGTCGGTGCGCCAGACGTTGCGTCCGTCGACGACGCCGGCCACCACCGTCTTGCGGTCCAGCCCCTCGATCTCGCCGATGCGGTCCAGGTCGGACGCGCCGGCGACCAGGTCGAGCGCGAGACCCTCGACGCCGGTCGAGGCCAGCACCGGGACCGCGGGTCCGAGCTCACCGAAGTACGACGCCACCAGGACCTTCGGCCGTCGCGGCGCGGCGGCGAGCCGGTCGTAGGCGCGGCGCAGGGCGTCCAGGTCCTCCTTCGTCCGGTCGGCCGCGAAGGCCGGCTCGTCGAGCTGCACCCAGCCGACACCCGCCTCGCCCAGCTCGGCCAGCAGGTCCCGGTAGACCTCGACGAGCGGATCCAGCAGGTCCAGCGGACGGAAGCCCTCCGGCGCGTCGTCGGCCGGCTTGGACAGCAGCAGGAACGTCACCGGCCCGACCAGGACCGGCCGCGTCACCACGCCGGCGCGCTGGGCCTCGCGGAACTCGTCGAGCGCCTTGCGGTCGGCAGGCGCGAGCCGTGTCGAGGACGAGAGCTCGGGGACGAGGTAGTGGTAGTTCGTGTCGAACCACTTCGTCATCTCGCAGGCCGGCGCGCCCTCGCGGCCGCGGGCCATGGCGAACAGCCGCTCCAGCGGGTCGGTGATCCCGGCGAAGCGCTCCGGAACGGCGCCGACCGCCAGCGCGGTGTCCAGGACGTGGTCGTAGAACGAGAACGTGTTGCCCGGCACCTGGCCGAGGCCGGTGTCGCGAAGCCCGGTCCAGCTGTCCCGCCGCAGGTCGGCGGCCACGGACCGCAGCTCGTCCGCACCGGTTCGTCCGGCCCAGAACGCCTCTTCCGCGCGCTTGAGCTCCCGGCGCGGTCCGATCCGGGGCCACCCCAGAACGGTGCTGCCCAATCGGTTGCCTGATGTCACGGCTCTCCTCCTCGCGAGCGGTGGAGGACCCGTGGTCGGGTGGGGAGCGCGACGGCACACGGGTACGGCGACCCGGCTTCCGCTCGGCCCTCCCACGAGGCCACGGACCCGCGCGCACCGGCCGGTGCACGCACCGGCGGCAGGTCTTCGGACTCGTGGGCGCCCTGCTCGCTCCTACTGGCCGTCGCTTCCCGGGATCGCTCCCAGTGCGTCTGACGGCGGTCGTTCCCACTCACCGCTGCGGGGCAGTCCCGGAATCGCACCGGGTTCCCTCTTGCCTCGCGCCGGGCCCCCTCGCGGAGACCCGATGCGAACCGTCGGCGCGTCGACACTAACCCGATCACGCGCGTCGTGTCTCGTCGCGGGCCGGGGCCCGGATTCGCGCCACCCGGTCCGGCGCCGAAGCCGTCGTCAGTGGTCTCGAGACGATCGAGATCAGATCGACCGCGCGCCGCCTGCAGCCCGGTCCTCCCGAGCTGCGACGACGGCGATCCAGAGGTCGGCTCTGGCGGCTGCGGTGTCGAGGGAGCGACCAGTGATCGCTGCGACCCGGTCCATGCGGGATCGGAGGGTGTTGCGGTGAATGCCGAGTTCGTCCGCGGCGGGTTGCCAGTGACCGAGGTGGTTCAGGAACGCGTACAGGGAGTCCAGCAACACCGGATCGTCGCCCACGTCCCCGAGGATCTGGTCGGCGAGGACCCGGGCAGCCGGATCGGGTAGCGCTGCGCGCACGTCACCGCGGAATCGGTCGTCCCACGTGACGACCTGGAGGGGGCCGGGGGCGGTGAGTGCCAACGCGGTACGGGCGCCCGCGTCGCTCAACGACGCCTCGCCGACGGGAAGGAGCGGGCCGGTTCCCACTCGGCCGCCCCGACCGCGCAGATCGTCGACGAGATCGCCGGCCTGCGCGTCCGTGACCACCGCCACCAGCTCGTCGCCGCCCCCGTCGGCCGTCAGGATGTCGGGACGGCTCACGGCCAGGCGGCCGCGCTCGCCGGCCGGGAGCCCGTCGGCCCTGACGATGCGGACCGACGCCGGAATGGTCGGCTCAGCGCGCATGACCAGGGCGAGTCCTCGGGCCGCTTCGGCATTGCCGTCGAGCACCAGTCGAGTCGTCCGGTCGCGGAGTCGAAGATCGGTTTCGTCGGCGGCGCGTGCACGCCGGGAGTCCAGCGAGAGGAGCGCGACCAGAGTGACCAGTGCCGCGCGGAGAAGCCCGTCGGGGGCCGTCCGGGTAGTCAGGACCAGGAACGGTCCATCGCCGTCGGGGTCGACCGGCTGCACCACGGTCACTCCGCCGTCGTCGACCTCGGTCGCGGCGCCCTGCGCCGTCCCGTTCCGGAGTGACACGAGCGCGCGCCGCCCTGGCTCGCCGAGCCGGAAGTCCGCGGGTGTGACCGCCGCACCCTCTCCGTCCACCAGCGCGGCCGCGCCTGCGGTCGCTCGCGCGAGCGCGCGGAACGCGGCGCCGGCACCGCCGCGCCCGAGGAACGTCCGGACGAGCTCCTGTTGGAGCTCCAGGGCAGCGCGGATCCGCGCGCTCTCCTCCGAGGCGAGAAGCTCGGCCACCGCCTTGCTGATCGCGATGAACGGCGTGACCTCCGGGACGGCGACGAGCCCGAGTCCCTCCCGCGCAGCGGCGTCGACGAGTTCCGGCGGCACGTCGGAGCTGCTCAGGCCCACACCGAAACCGACCGCGACGACGCCGGCTCGCACCAGATGGTCGACGTAGACGCTCCAGTCGGGAGGAACGAGCCCGGTCGTGAGCAGCAGCTCGCCGCCCTCGAGGTACGGCGTCGGATCCGCCAGCTCACTGGTCGCGACCCAGCGCAGCTGTCGACCGGACGCCGTCGCCGCGAGCGTGCGAAGGCCGAGTTCGGGAATCGCGACGATGTCGGCGAGCGTCGGCACGGTGGCAGTTTTGCACACTGCCACAGATCAGATGTCTGGTCTGCACTCTAGGATGTCGGGCTGGGCGGCTCTAGCGTTCAGCGAAGCTCGATCCGCCGACTCCACGGAGACCGCCCCATGCCCGGCCCAGCCGTCCTCGACGTCGTCCGCTCCCCACGCACGCTCCGGATCGGCAGCCTCGACCGCGACACCGAGTCCGGCTTCGCCGTGCTCGACCCGGCCACGGATGCCGAGCTGGCCATCGTCCCGGACGCAGGAGCGGCGCACGCCGGTCTGGCAGCCGACGCTGCGGCTGCCGCGCTCGTCGAGTGGGGCGCCTCGGCTCCGCGTCGTCGCTCGGAGATCCTCGTCGAGGCGTTCCGGTTGATGAAGGAGCGTGAGCTCGAGCTCGCCGCACTGATCTCGGCCGAGTCCGGCAAGGCGCCGGACGATGCGCGAGCCGAGGTCGCCTACGCAGCCGAGTTCTTCCGTTGGTTCGGCGAGGAGGCGGTTCGTTCCGAGGGGCGCTACGTCACGGCTCCCGACGGTCGCAGCACGACGGTCGTCACGTCGCAGCCGGTCGGAGTGGCATACCTGGTCACACCGTGGAACTTCCCGGCCGCGATGATCACCCGCAAGGTTGCTCCGGCTCTGGCCGCCGGATGCACGATGGTCGTCAAGCCTGCGGCCGAGACTCCCCTGACCGCCCTCGCCCTCGCCGACCTCCTGGGCGAGGCGGGGTTGCCGCCGGGTGTCCTGACGGTTCTCCCGACGACCAGGCCGGGGGAGGTCACCGACGTCCTGCTCGCGCACGATGCGGTGCGGAAGCTCTCGTTCACCGGCTCGACAGCCGTCGGCAGGCACCTCCTTCGGGCCGCTGCCGGTCGGGTGGTGAACTGCTCCATGGAGCTCGGTGGCAATGCTCCGTTCGTCGTGTGCGCCGATGCGGACCTCGATGCAGCCGTCGCCGGTGCGATGGTGGCCAAGCTGCGCAACGCCGGGCAGGCGTGCACGGCCGCGAATCGCTTCTTCGTCCACTCGGCGGTGCTCGACGAGTTCGTCGAGAGGCTGACCGTGCCCTTCACCGGCCGGCGGATCGGGCCGGCCGCCGACGAGGGGACAGACGTCGGCCCGCTGATCGACCACCGGGCCGTCGCCCGTATCACCGCGCTCGTCGGTGCCGCGGTCGAGAACGGTGCGGACGAGGCGCACCCGCCGTCCGCCGTTCCGGCGCACGGCTCGTTCCTGGCGCCCCGGATCATCCGGAACGTCGCCGCGGACGCCGACCTGGCCACCGAGGAGATCTTCGGGCCGGTCGCCCCGGTCATCGGATGGAACGACGAGGCCGAGATGCTGCGCGCCGCCAACGCCACGGAGTTCGGTCTGGCCGGCTACGTGTTCGCCGGCGACACCCACCATGCCGTGGCACTCGGTCGGGCTCTCCAGTGCGGAATGGTCGGTGTGAACCGCGGAGTCGTGTCCGACCCGGCGGCACCGTTCGGCGGGATGAAACAGTCCGGTCTCGGACGCGAGGGCAGCCACGAGGGGCTGGCCGCCTTCCAGGAGACGCAGTTCCTCTCGGTGGCCGCCGGCTGATCGGACACGCTGCCGGGTGGCGCGACGTCACAGGTCGAGGACCAGGTCGCCCTGTGGTATCGCCTGACAGGTCAGGCACGCGCCGTCGAGCGGGACCGGTGGCTCCACCAGTGTGCGCACCTCGCCCTGCAGCACCGTGACGGCGCAGCTCTCGCACTGCGCCACCCGGCAGCCGTGGGTCACCGAGACCCCGGCCGCCTCGACCAGGTCGAGCAGCGACCCCTCACCCGGCGTCCATCGCAGCTCCATGCCGCTTCGCGCGAGCGTGACCGTGGCGGGCGCGACGTCGTCGAGCGGTGGACGGGGGACGTGGAACCTCTCCTCCCGGACGTCGGCGCGCGGAACCCCACGCGCGACGAGCCCTCCGGTCACGTCGGCGATCATCTGGGCGGGGCCGCAGACGTAGAACAGGGCTCGGGCGTCGATCAGGTGCCGGGCGACCTGCGCGGCCGTGAAGCGGCCGGCCCGATAACCCCCGGTCGGCTCTTCCGCCGAGCTGATGTGGTGCACCACCGTCAACCGGCGGATCGAGGCCTCGAGCTCCGCGACACGACCGCGGAACGGGATGGCCTCCCGCGTTCGGTTCGTGGCGTGCAGCCATACCTCGGGGATGTCGTGCCCGTCCGCGGCCAGAGTCTCGAGGTACCCCAGGAACGGCGTCAGGCCGATCCCGGCGGCGATCAGCACCACCGGGCGCGAGTGCCGGACGGGAACGGTGAACGACCCGCCCGGCGTCATGAGAAGCAACTCGGATCCGATGTCGGCTTCGGCGCACAGCAGTCGGGAGACGCGGCCGTCAGGAATCTCGCGGACGGCGATCGCGAGCTCGGTGGGTGACTCGACGGCCGGGCCGACGAGCGAGTAGCTGCGCGCCTGCTGTGGAGCCGACGGTGTGGACACGGTGACGTGCTGTCCCGGCCGCGTCGTCGGCAGGCCGCCGTTGTCGGTCGGACGCAGCCGCAGGACGGTGACGTCTCCGGCCGTCGTCGTGCGTCCGCAGACGGTGA
The DNA here is from genome assembly GCF_004339565.1 of Pseudonocardia endophytica. Classification (GTDB taxonomy): domain Bacteria; phylum Actinomycetota; class Actinomycetes; order Mycobacteriales; family Pseudonocardiaceae; genus Pseudonocardia; species Pseudonocardia endophytica. The sequence continues at coordinate 1,639,331 of NZ_SMFZ01000001.1, read as the reverse complement.
AACGACGGGTGCCGGACCACGCGCCGGTATCGATCCGGGCGATCTCGCACCGGGTCGAGCGCATCGGGGCCGAGCCGCTGACCGGGTCGCGCTCGTCGTCGCCGACGAGAAGGTTGTAGTTGCTGCCCTTCGGATCGGTCGGATCGGAGCCGGGCAGGGACAGGTCGGCGTTCTCCTCCCACCAGCCGTGCTCGGCAACCACGACGTGCGGATGAAGTGCCTCGTCGACCCGACCGGACATCCGGGCACGCCCGTGCGCGGTGCGGATCTCGACGAGATCTCCGTCCGCGATACCGCGGGCCTCCGCCAGAGCCGTGCCGAGCCGCACCGTCGGTGCGGGTGATCGGCTGCGCAGCGAGTTGATGCCGCGGTGCTGGCTGTGACAGAAGTGCCCGACCTTCGCGCAGGTCAGAACGAGCGGGAACCGCGCGTCCTCGGCCGGGTCCCGGTGCTCGGGAACGGGGCAGTGACCGTGCCGGAGCAACAGTTCGGAGTAGAGCTCGACACGCCCCGTCCGGGTCGCGAATCCGGTCGGTCGGGGCCCGTCGCCCGGCTCGGCATACTTGCGGTGCACGGTCGGTAGTGGCCTGCGGACGCCTCCCGGGGCTGCACGGAGGACGTCGATGGTGAGGCCGAGCGGAGCGAGCTGGTGATTCCGCCCGGCCTCGACGTTCCCGTGGAAGAACTCGCCCTCCAGGCCGAGCCGGCAGGCGAGGTCGAAAACGATGTCGGTGTCCGGGCGGCTCTGGCCGACCGGGGTGACCATCCGTGGCCGGAGCTGGATGTGTTCCTGGGCCTCGCGAGTGATCTCGAAACCTGCCCGGTACGCCTCGTGCTCCCACGGGCTCGTCACCGGGAGGACGATGTCGGCCAGCTGCGCGGTCGGGTTGAGGAACATGTCGGTGTGGACGGCGAAGTCCAGCCGGCGCAGGGCCTCGGCGGTCCGCCGCGGATCGGGCTGGGACAGCAGCAGGTTCCCGCCGAAGGAGACCAGCGCTCGGACCCGGTACGGCTCGGCGTCGAGGACGGAAGCGCACAGGTCGCGCGCGGTGATCCAGCCCTGCGTCGGAGGCCCGATGGGGAACCGCTCGATGCCGAGTCCGCGGGCGATCCGATCGGGGCCGAGCTGCTGCGGGCTCGTGACGGCGTTGACCGGCTGGCGAGGCAGTACGACGTTGCCGCCGGGCGCGTCGTAGCAGCCGGTCAGTGCGAACAACGTGGCCACGGCTCGGTCGGTCTGGGTCGCGTTCGCGCTCTGCCCGAGACCCGACCAGATCGAGTAGGCGATCCGATCGGAGGCCGAGAGATCCTCGACGAGTGCCTCGATGCTGTCCGCCGCGACCGTGGTGACGTCCGACGTCCGGTCGAGCGGCCAGGCAGCACAGGCTCTCGCGTAGTGGTCGAATGCCGGCGCGCAGTCGACCGGTCCGTCGGCCAGCCGGATCCGCCTGGTGCCGAACAGCGCCGCGCGGCCCGTGTCGCGGAGGTCGTCGGTCGTCTCGGGGCGACCGGACGTCTCGTCCCAGACCACGAATCCGGTCGCCTCCTGGGCGATCTCGGCGGCGGTGAGCAGCCGGCCGGTGTCCTGCCGGACGAGCAGCGGGCCGTTCGTCCACGAGCGGACGAACGACTCGTCGTGCCCGCGGCGCGCGATCAGGCGGTGAGCGATGCCGAGTGCCAGCGCCGCGTCGGTGCCGGGGAGGACCCGGAGCCAGTGTTCTGCGCCTGCGGCGCTGGCTGAGGCCGTCGGGTCGACGACGGCCAGGCGTGCGCCGCGCTGCCGCGCCTCGGCGAGGGCGGACGACTGGGCGAGCCAGGTCTTCGCCGGATTCTGTCCCCAGAGGACGGCGAGATCCGTCCCGGCGAAGTCCGGTGTGGGCAGTGCCGTCCCGAACGTGAAGGCGTGCGCGAAGTCCTTGTGCCAGTTGCAGATCTCTGTGGAGTAGCAGGTGTTCGGACTGCCGAACAGTCGGATGAACCGCTCGACCCAGTCGATCGAGTCCGACATGGACGTCCCGCTGGGGGACGTCACCGAGAAGGCGACCCGCTCCGGGCCCTCCTGCGACCGGATCCCGTCGAGCCGGGTGGCGATCTCGCTCAGAGCCTCGTCCCAGGAGATCTCACGCCAGCCCGGATCCGGGTCCGACTTCGGCGTGGTGCGGCGCAGAGGCCGAGTGAGCCTGCGATCGCTGTGGACGATTTCCGGGGCGGCTCGCCCCTTCGGACAGAGGGCTCCGCCGGTGGGGTGGTCGGGATCCGGACGGACGCCTGACAGGACCCCTTCCTCGACCGTGTAGATCGCGCCGCATCGTGAGCGGCACAGCGTGCAGTAACCGTGCGTCTCGGTCATGCGCGCTCGAAGTGCCGGTCGTCGAGGACGTGTGCGACGTGCCGGGCCAGAGCACCGGCCTGCTCGAGGTCGACCTCGCGGAACCGCACCCGGTCCCGTCCGGGGCGGAACTGCCCGACCTTCCAGAGGGCTGCCTGCGCGACGGTGGCGACGACGGCGAACCCTCCGGAGGTGTTGCTGTCCGGTCCGAGGATGGTGAGGACGTCGCCGTAGGCGAGGATCCCGCCGAGCGGGTAGCTGTTGTCCAGCAGGTTCGACGGGTGCCCGCCGGCGACACCGCTCGACTCGCGGGCCCACTCGAATCGATGGGGGTTGAAGCGGATTCCCACACGGTCGGAGTTGAGATCGCACCGCCACGACGACCCGAACAGCACGTCGATGTCACCCGGGGTGAGGAAGTCCGGGTCTGCGTGGGGACCCCGCACCACCTCGACGTCCCACTGGTCGGTGTAGGCCGGCCGCAGGGATGTCGGCAGGCGCCGCGTCGGCGGCCGTCGTCCGGGGATCTCCGCATCGAGGATGTCCGCCTGCTCGAGCGCGCGACCGTTGTAGCCCCCGATGCCGGGCACGAGGAACGTCGAACGCGACCCGAACACCTCGGGTACGGCGATCCCGCCGGCGATCGCCAGGTACAGCCGGTGCCCCGGCCCGCGGATCCGGTCGCAGGTGAGGAGATCACCCGTGACGACGGGGACCGATTCCCACTGGGGGATCGGCTCGTCGTTGAGCGTGATGGTCGTGTCGGGTCCGGTGACCGCCACGAGCCCCGGACACATGACGCTCGCCTGGAACCGGCCCAGCGGGATCTCGAGTGCTGCGGCTCCGGGTGGGTTGCTGACCAGCCGGTTCGCGACGCGGAACGCGAGGTGGTCGACAGGGCCGGAAGGAAAGAAGCCCAGTGCCTGCCGTCCGACGCGCCCGGGGTAGTCCTGGACGGTCGTCTCGAGACCGGGTTCGAGAATCTCCAGGGCCGGTGTCGCTCCCGGCATCGACGTCGGGCTCACGGGATCTTCGCCAGTTCGCGCGCAGCCCGCCTGTCCGCGCGACGACGCTCCGCCTCCACGGCGACCCGGGGGTCGGACGAGGTGGTCAGATGGTCCGCGACGGCGTACTGGCCCGGCTCGATCTCGTAGTCGTAGCGGCCCTCGAAGACACGCCGGCGAAGGTCGAGCAGTTCCGACTCGCTCACCGCATAGAACGAGATCCGATCACCTGGCTGGACCAGAATGGGGTCGACCCGGTGGGAGCGCGCCCGGAGGACGAGATCGGACACCGGCAGCGTTCGTCCGAAGATCTGGTACGAGCCCGCGGACTCGATGGGATGGATGACGACGCACGGGCCGCCGATCGCCACGGCGCCTTCCGGGGTCCACGTGCGGGCCGGGTTGTACTTCGGGGCAACGATCTCCGACCGGGGATCGAGCGGCAGCAGAGAGGGCAGCCCGGTGTAGAAGCCGGTGAACGCGTTCCACCACTCCGAGTCGAGTACACGCTCGTAGAGTGCTTCCCGGCCGGAGAGACCGTTGTACCGGACGATGTAGTCGATGTTGTTGCCTTCGACGACGTTCGGAGCGTCCGGTCGGGTCGTGATCCGGTAGCGGTCCACGGCGTCCCGTGATGTGGAGTCGTCGAAGGCGACGGGCAGCCGTAGACGGCGGCTGGGCAGGACGATCGACGCAGGCTCGGGAATCTCGCGGTGCAGTTCCCGCAGTGCGCTGACGACGTCGGCCTGGCCGATCACCGTGGGGTCGTAGTAGACGAGCAACGACCGCAGTCCGGGAGCGAGCTCGAGCACACCGCGAACGGGATGGCTGTCCAGGTGGCGCGCGGTCGCGTGAACGAAGAAGTTCACACCGAGGTCGACGGGGAACTCGTCGCCGTACTCGACGAGCAACGCGTGATCACCTGCGGTCCGGTACGTGACACGCGGCCTGTCGGCCTCGGACTCCGTGGTGGCGACGATCGCCGACACCGCCACCTCCTCTCTCTCGCGCATGCGGACAAGTGGACATCGTCGTCGCTCGGCAGCCGGTCCGATGTGCGCGCGTTGTACACAGCGGCCCGGCCGGTTGTCCAGCATGCGCATTGCTGTGGCGTGCGACGCTCCGGTGGGGTTCGACGACCATCGACGAGCCCAGCTCCGTGGCGATGACGAGTAGATTCCTCCTCCTCATCATGGTGGCCGTGCCCGGTCGGCCGATCACAGCTGTGCTCAGCCCGGGCGCGGCCAACGGGAGGCATCCATGCCGCTCACTGCCCAGACCCTGCTCGACCGGCCGGACTTCAAGCTACAACGGGTGAGCGGTTCCCCGAAGGCGTTCCGCGCGCCGCTGAGCTGGGCGCTGATCAGCGAGCTGCCGGATCCCCGCCCCTATCTCGACGGCGGGGAGATCGTGCTCACGACCGGTTCGCGGATCTCCGGGGCGACGACCTCGTGGAAGCAGTACGTGGGCCGCCTGGTCGATTCCGGGGCCGCTGCCCTGGGGTTCGGTGTGAGCTCCTACTACCCCGAAGTACCCGAGCCGCTCGCCGGCGCGGCACGCGAGGCCGACATGGCGCTGATGGCCGTCCCTCCGGAGACCCAGTTCGCGCGGGTCAGCCGGGCCGTGGCCGACGGCATCTACGACGAACGGCAGAAGGAGCTGAACTTCGCCGTCGCGGCACAGCGGGACCTGACGCGCGCGTCGTTGTCGCCGTACGCCGCACGGGCGATCGTGGATCGTCTGGCCAAGGCCGTCCGAGCGTGGGTGCTGCTGCTCGACCACCAGGGGTCGCTCCGGGCCGGAGTGTCGGCCGGCCGGATGCACCTCGACCGGATCCGGATCGACCTCCCGCGCCTGCGCGACGCGAATGCGGCGTCCAGCCTCAGCATCACCGTCGCCGGCGAGACGGTCGGCCTGTTGCCACTCGTCGTGCGCGGGAGCGTTCGGGGCTTCCTCGCCGTCGGACGGTCGACTCCGCTCGGCAGCGCTGAGCAGTCCATCGTCACGACCGCCGTATCGCTGCTCGCAGCCGACCTGCACAACGCTCGCAGCGTCCTGGACGTCCAGCGCCGCAACCGACTCGCCGTCTTCCAGATCGCCATCGAGGGCGACATCGCGATGGCCACCGCGACGGCGCAGACGCTCGACGTCGACTTTCCCGAAGGGGATCTGAGGGTCGCGGTCCTCGGCGTGCCGACCGGACACGAGGCCGAGCTGATCGATCATGCCGAACGGGATCACGGTCTGCGATGTCTCAGCGCGCTGGTCGCCGAGCGCGAGAAGGGGCGTGTCGTCGTCCTGATGCCGCCCGCCGAGGGAGACATCAGGACGCTCGAGTCCCTCGTACGCCGCATCCCGCGAGCCCGCGGGGCGGTCAGCGATCCGACGCCGGCCGCCCAGCTGCCCGAAGCGTGGAGGGAGGTGCGGTCGGTGTTCAGCAGCGCACCGGGTACCGCCGGGCATCTCGCGCACGGCAGTGATGTCGCGACCGCAGGCCTCCTGCGTCATCTCAACACCGACCAGGCCCGGACGTGGGCGCGAACCCTGCTCGCTCCGCTGACCGAGAAGGACCGCAACTCGAAGATCGACCTTCGGCACACGTTGCGGACGTTCCTCGCCCACAACGGTCAGTCGGACGCCTCCGCGACGTCCCTCGGCGTTCACCGGCACACGCTTCGCTACCGGATGGGCAAGGTCGCCGAGGCCCTGGAGCGGGACCTCGACGACCCGTCGACCCGGGCCGAGCTCTGGATCGCGCTCCAGCTCAGCGACCAGCTGTAACGCGGACACAACACGAAGGACCCGCTGGCTGCGGGACCGGCCCCTCGCTCGCCGAGGTGGCGCACATCACCGGCCGTCGTTGTCCATTCTGCGCATACCGGCCAGCACCCGCCTCCCGTGAAGCTGCTCGCCACAGGTCGGCCCCGTCGGGACGACCGGTCCCCGGATCTGACGGTGAGCCTGGAGGCGCCACATGGGCACGACGCTGCATCCCCCGCAGCTGGTCACGAACTCCCGAACGCTGTACCTGGTCTGGGTCCCCGAGGACCCGGACGCTGTCGCCAAGCTCGTTCCCGAGGGCCTCACGCCCGCAGGGACCTGCTACATCAACCAGTACGTCGTCGAGGGACCGGACCAGACCTCGGCCACCGACGGCGACGAGGCGTTCGGTGCCTACTCGCTGACCTACCTCGGGTCGGACTTGACCGGGCTGGACACCGAAGCCGGCGTCCCGGCCCGCTGGTGGACCCACTACTTCAACAGCTCCGAGGTCATGTCCCGTTACGCCCGCGCGCACGGCGTCCCTGCCGGTGAGCCCGGTGAGACGACCCTGACGTTCGACGGCGACATCCTCACCGCGACAACCCACCTCGGCGGCAAGCCGGTGATCAGGACGACGGCCCGCTGCACGATCGGCACCCCGCCACGGGCGACGGGACAGCTGCGCTACATCACCCGCCGCGATGACGAGTTCATCAGCGGCCGCTACGCCTACGTGGCCGACGTCGCCGAGAACTTCGAGGTCCTCTCGTTCGAGTTCCTCGACGAGAACCACCCGACCTACCAGCTGCGGCCGGCCGACCCGGTGCAGGTGACCTTCGGCTTCTACGCCCCATCGATGACGTTCGTGTACCCCGGCGGCGAAGGCCCGCTGGGGACCGAGCACGGCAGCTGAGCCCACCCGAGCTGTCACGCAAGTCCGACGAGCCGACCAAGGAGAGCTCTCCATGGCAATGCTGGAACGCGCACAGTGGTACGACATCGCGCGCGACACCGAGTGGACCCCGCGCTACGTCACGACCGACGAGCTGTTCCCGCCGGAACTGAGCGGCGGCCAGGGCATCCCGGACGAGGTGTGGTCCACCTACGACGAGCCCTACAAGATCAGCTACCGGGAGTACGTCGACGTCCAGCGGCAGAAGGACGCCGGCGCCTACTCCGTGAAGGCGACCCTCGAGCGCGCCGACCTGTACAACAAGGCCGACCCGGGCTGGATCTCCATCCTCAAGGAGCACTACGCAGCGGTCGCCGTCGTCGAGTACCACGCCTCCTTCCAGGAAGCGCGGTTCGCGCGGTGGTCGAAGGCCCCTGGCATGCGCAACATGGCCATCTTCGGGATGCTCGACGAGATCCGCCACGGCCAGATGCAGCTGTTCTTCCCGCACGAGTACGTGAACAAGGACCGCCAGTTCGACTGGGCCCACGAGTCCATGCACACCCAGAACTGGGTCACGCTCGGCGCGCGGCACTTCTTCGACGACATGTTGATGACCCGCGACGCGATCTCGACGGCGATCTGCGCGAACTTCTCCTTCGAGACCGGCTTCACCAACCTGCAGTTCATCGGCCTGTCCGGCGACGCCGCGAACGCCGGCGACTACACGTTCTCGAAGCTGATCCAGAGCATCCAGTCCGACGAGGCTCGTCACGCCCAGCTCGGCACCCCGCTGCTGAAGATGCTCATCGAAAGCGGACAGAAGGCGCACGCCCAGAAGCTGATCGACATCTCGTTCTGGCGCTCCTACCGGCTGTTCACCATTCTGTCCGGCATCCCCATGGACTACTACGTCCCGCTCGACGTCCGCGAGGCGTCGTTCAAGGAGTTCATGGAGGAGTGGATCGTCACGCAGTTCATGCAGTCCCTCGAGGACCTGGGCCTGGACAAGCCCTGGTACTGGGACATCTTCATGCGCGACGTCTCCGAGCACCACCACGGCCAGCAGCTCGGCACCTACTCGTGGCGCCCGACCCTGTGGTGGAACCCCGCCGCCGGCGTCAGCCCGGAGGAGCGCGACTGGCTCGAGCAGAAGTACCCGGGTTGGAACGACACGTTCGGCAAGGTCTGGGACGTGATCATCGACAACATGGTCAACGACCGGTGGGACAAGACCGTGCCCGGCACGCTGCCGGTCATCTGCAACGTTTCTCAGCTGCCCATCGTCGGGACGCCGTCGCAGACCCTGCGCGACATCTCCATCGTGCACGAGGGCCGTCGCTACCACTTCGCCTCCGAGGTCGACAAGTGGATCTTCGAGGACGACCCGCAGCGCTACCGGAACCACAAGAACCTGATCGACCGGTTCCTCGGCGGCGACATCCAGCCGGCCGACCTCGGCGGAGTGCTCCAGTACATGGGCCTCGGCGTGGTCAGCGACGGCGGCGACGACGCCCACGGGTTCAGGTGGCTCGACTCGTACCGCACTCAGCTGGCCTCGGTCGGATAGCCGACGATCCCGCCACGAACCTCGGAGAGAACCATGTCGCTCATTCCTCTCGCCTCACATTTCGACGGTGACTTCGTCATCAAGCTGCTCCCCGTCGACAGCGAGGACACGATGGACCAGGTCGCCGACGCGGCCAAGGTGAACGCAATCGGCATCCACGTCCCGGACCAGCCGGACAAGACGGTCCGCGTCCGCAAGCAGGGCAATGCCGATCCCTTCCCCCGCGAGATGACGGTCGCCGCCTCCGGGCTCGAGGCGACCGAGTGCATCGAGCTCTACTTCGAGTGAGGCGTTGACCATGACCATCGAGAACGCCGTCGGTCCGATCCTGCAGTCGGGTGAGATCGCCCGGGCTGTGGCACAGGCCGTCGAAGTCGACAACGCCGGCAAGCGGGTCCAGGTCCGCGACCGCGGCTCCTACGTCCGCATCGAGGTCGAGGGCGGCGAGTGCATGCTGCGCCGCAGCACGATCGAGGAGGAGCTCGGACGCCCGTTCCGCATGTCGGAGCTCGAGCTGAACATGTCCTCGTTCGTCGGACAGATCGAGACCGGCACCGAATCCGTCCGGTTCTACAAGGGCCGCCCGTCCGGGAACGGCGCCGCCCCCGAGGAGGCCACCGCATGACCGCGCCGCTGAAGCCGCTCAAGACGTGGAGTCACCTCCAGAAGCGGCGCCGTAAGCCCAGTGAGTACGAGATCGTCTCGACCAACCTGCTGTGGCACACGGACGATCCTGAGCAGCCGTGGGACGTCGCGCACACCGGCCCGATGGCCGACCACTACCGGACGTACCGCAACCAGAGCCCGATCACGCACTCGGACTGGGACGGGTTCCGGGACCCGGACGAGCTGGTCTACCGCACCTACAACATCCTCCAGGACGGCCAGGAGTCCTACGTCGAGGGGCTTCTCGACCAGCACAACGCCGAGGGCCACGACAAGGGGCTCCCGCCGGAGTGGGTCGCGACGCTCGCGCAGCTCTACACCCCCAGCCGCTACCTGCTGCACACGATGCAGATGGCCAGTGCCTACCTGGTGCACATCGCGCCGGCCAGCACCATCTCGAACTGCGCGGCGTTCCAGGCGGCCGACCAGCTGCGATGGCTGACCAACGTCGGCTACCGCACGGCCGAGCTGGGCGTCTCGCATCCCGGAGCCGGGTTCGGCGAGCGCGAGCGCTCTCACTGGGAGGACCTGCCGGCCTGGCAGGGATTCCGGGAGCTGATGGAACGTCAGCTGACGACGTTCGACTGGGCCGAGGCCTTCGTCGCGCTCAACATCGTCGCGAAGCCCGCCGCAGAGGAGGTCGTGTTCCGGCAGCTCGGCGTCAGCGCGCGTCGGCACGGCGACACCCTGCTGGGCCTGCTGTCCGAGGCGGCGCTCCGGGACACCGAGCGTTCGCGCCGCTGGACCGAGGCGCTCGTGACGCACATGTCCCAGGAGGAGTCGAACGTCCCGCAGCTCACCGAATGGGTCGGCAAGTGGCAGCCGCTGGCCGAGACTGCTGTTCGGGCCTACGCCGACGAGCTGGCCGAGAACGCAGAGGCCGCGGGCACCGCCATCAGCGCGACGCAGGCATTCCAGCGGCACCTGGGACTCGGAGTCTGAACCCACCATGACGACCCCCACCGCATATCGCGTGTCGGTGGACGGGACCGGCGTCGAGTTCTCCTGCGTGGAGGGCGACACGATCCTTCGTGCCGCCCTCCGCGCGGGGGTCGCGCTGGGCTACGAGTGCAACAGCGGCTCGTGCGGCAGCTGCCGCTACGAGCTTCTCGACGGCGAGGTCACGGACCGTCGCCCGGACGCACCCGGCCTCAGTCCCCGCGACCGCCGCAAGGGGCGCCGGCTCGCCTGCCAGAACGAGCCGCGCTCGGATTGTCGAATCAAGGCGACCGTGCCCGAGTCGGTCACGGCTCACCGGCCGACCCGGCAGGTCGCGACACTGAAAGAAGTCCACCCACTCACTCACGACATGTCCGAGTTCGTGTTCGAGACCGACCAGCACGCCAGCTTCGCGCCGGGCCAGTACGCCATGCTGAGACTGCCCGACGGCGACGTCGAGCGGGCGTACTCCATGAGCAACGTCGGCAACTGCCACAGGACGTGGAAGTTCGTGGTCAAGCGCGTACCCGGCGGAGCGGCCACCTCGCTGCTGTTCGACAAGGTGGAGAGCGGCTCGACGGTCGAGCTCGACGGTCCGTTCGGTCACGCCTACCTGCGAGAGGGGAACGACCGCAACATCGTTCTCGTCGGCGGGGGTTCCGGGCTCGGTGCGATGGTCAGCATCATCCTGGGCGTCGCGGCCCTGCCCGATGCGGGTGCCTGGACCGCCAACCTGTTCATCGGCGGTCGAACCGAGAAGGATCTGCACGTTCCGCAGGCCGTCGAGCTCGCCGCGCGACGGCTCGGTCGCCTGCGCATCCACCGTGCCGTGTCCGACGACGTCCCGGGCGCGACCGGGGACGACGGGCCGCACCGCGGGTTCCTGCACGACGTGGTCGTCGATCAGCTGGGTGACTCGCTGGCGGACGCCACGTACTACGCAGCCGGCCCGCCCGTGATGACCGACGCACTCGCGCGGGCGCTCGTACTCGAAGGTGGCCTCGACGCCGACCGCCTGTTCTACGACCGGTTCCTCTGAGAAGGGAGCACCGATGGCCTTCGTCCGCGTGTGCAGTCTCGACGACGTCTGGGAGGGCGACATGGAGTCGTTCGACGTCGGCGACAAGGAGATCCTCGTCGCGCATCTCGACGGCGGCGAGGTGGTCGCAACCCAGGCGATCTGCCCCCACCAGCAGGTGGAGCTCGTCGAGGGCGAGCTCGAGAAGAACAAGCTGACCTGCCGGAGCCACCTCTGGCAGTTCGACCTCACGACCTGTCGGGGTATCAACCCCGACCACTCCGAGCTGGCAAACTACCCGGTCAAGCTCGACGGTGACGACATCTACATCGACCCGGACGGCGACACGCCGAAGGTCGCCCACTCCTGACCCGAGAGGAACGCCGAAATGGTTGCCATCAACTGCGACATGGGCGAGGCCTACAGCATCTACAAATGCGGTGACGACGAGGGACTGATGCCCTACATCACCGTCGCGAACGTGGCCTGCGGATTCCACGCTTCAGATCCGGTCGTCATGCAGAAGACGGTCCGACTCTGCAAGGAGCACTCGGTGAAGGTGGGCGCCCACCCATCGTTCCCGGATCGCGACGGCTTCGGCCGGCGTGAGATGAAGATGGACGCCGACGAGCTGACCGCGACCGTCGCCTATCAGGTCGGCGCGCTGACCGGCTTCCTGCGCGCGGAGGGCATGCAGCTCAACCACATCAAGCCGCACGGCGCTCTCTACGGGCTCGCGTCCCGCGACGCGGACGTCGCCACGGCGATCGCCAACGCTGCGGACTACTTCGACGTCCCACTGATGGGTATGGCCAACACGCAGCACGAGGCGGTGTGGGGCAAGCGGTCCCAGGGCTTCATCGCCGAGTACTACACCGACCTCGACTACCGCGACGACGGCTCGCTGATCATCACCCGGGAGCACGTGGCCTACGAACCGGCCGACGCCGCGGAGCGCTCCGTCCGAGCCGTCCGGGAGGGCGTGGCCTCCTCGATCGACGGCAAGGACATCCCGATGCGGGCCGACTGCATCTGTGTCCACTCCGACACACCGGGTGCCGTCGACCTCGCCAAGGCCGTGCACGAAGCTCTGCAGCCCTACCTGACCTGAACCGACCGCCGTCCCCGACCGACATAACGAGGTGTCCCGATGGCTCGACACGAGGTCGTCTCCCCGATCCCCGGAGTGTTCTACCGCCGGCCCGACCCGGACAGCCCTGAGTACGTGAAGCCCGGCCAGACCGTCGACGAGGGTGAGACCATCGGTCTCGTCGAGGTCATGAAGTCCTTCCACCCGATCGTCGCCGGAGCATCCGGCACGTTCGGCGACTACGTCGCCGAGGGCGAGGCCGAGGTCGACGCCGGGGAGACCGTCGCCCATATCGAGGTGGACGGATGAAACGGCTACTGATCGCCAACCGCGGTGAGATCGCCGTCCGTATCATCCGGGCGGCCCGCGACCTCGGAATCGAGACCGTGGCCGTCGCGAGCGACGCGGACACCGACGCCACGCACGCCCGCATCGCCGACACGGTGCTGAACATCGGTCCCGGCTCGGCGTCGAAGAGCTACCTCCGTCCGGACGCGATCGTCGAGGCCGCACGCGAGTCGGGTGCCGATGCCGTCCATCCGGGATACGGGTTCCTCTCCGAGCGGGCGGCGTTCGCGGCACTGGTCGCCGACGCCGGGATGACGTTCGTCGGCCCGACGGCTTCGGTGATCGAGAAGATGGGGGACAAGGTCGCGGCCCGTCAGGTCGCCATGGCGGCCGGTGTCCCGACGGTGCCCGGCACCGAGGACGGCGTCGCCGACACGGACGCCGCAGTCGTCGCGGCCGCCGACATCGGCTACCCGGTCATGCTCAAGGCCGCGGCCGGCGGTGGCGGCCGCGGCATCCGGGTCGTCGAGGACGAAGCCGGCCTCCGCAGCGCGTTCGGCCAGGCCTCGGGCGAGGCCGAGAAGGCCTTCGGCGACGGGCGCATGTACATCGAGCGTTTCGTGCGCAGTGCACGACACGTCGAGGTGCAGGTTCTGGGTGACGGAACCGATGCGGTCCACGTGTTCGAGCGTGAGTGCTCCCTTCAGCGGCGCCGCCAGAAGGTGATCGAGGAGGCACCGTCGCCCGGCATCGGCGACGAGGTCCGTTCCGCCATGACAGAGGCGGCCGTACGCCTGTGCCGTCACGTCGGCTACAGCAGTGCCGGGACCTGCGAGTTCCTCGTCGACGACGACAGCGGCGAGTTCTTCTTCATCGAGATGAACACCCGGATCCAGGTCGAGCACCCCACGACGGAGCTCATCACCGGCCTCGACCTGGTCATCGAGCAGCTGCGGATCGCCGCAGGCGAGGGGCTGTCGGTCGGCCAGGACGACATCGCGGTGCGCGGGCACGCGATCGAGTTCCGGGTGTGCGCCGAGGATCCGGACAAGAACTTCATGCCCGGCCCCGGCAAGATCGGCCACGTCGAGCTCCCGGCCGGGCCGTGGGTGCGTACCGACACGTGGATCACCCCGCAGAGCCAGGTACCGCCGTACTACGACTCTCTGCTCGCGAAGGTCATCGTCTGGGGCCGGAACCGGGACGAGGCACTCGCCCGGTCGCGACGTGCCCTCCCCGAGCTGATCGTCGAAGGCATCCCGACGACGACGAGCTTCCTGCTGGACGTGATCGGACAGGACTGGTTCGGGGACGCCGCGTTCGACACCGGAACGCTCGAGCGGTGGCTGGCCGAACGAGCCGAGACAGCAGGAGACCGGACATGACCGAAGGGACCGCACGCTACAGCTGGGGCGGCGACGAGTTCGTGTTCGTCGAGCTGTCCGAGGAGATGAGCCTGCAGGCCAACTTCAAGGCCGTCGCGATCACGAACCTGCTACGCGAGGAACGACCGGACGGGATCCTCGAGATCTGCCCGGCCAACGCGTCGTACCAGGTCCGGTACAACCCGGACGTACTGGAGCCGCACGGCTTCCTCAAGCACCTCAAGAGCCTCGAGGAACGGGTCGGCGACGCGCTCGGCGTCACGCTGCCCTGCCGTGTCGTCGAGATCCCGGTGCTCTACCAGGACCCGTGGACGACCGAGACACTGATGCGCTTCCGGGACCGCCACCAGGACCCGGACGCGACCGACATCGAGTACGCGGCCCGGATCAACGGCTTCGGCTCGGTCGAGGAGTTCATCGCGGCGCACTCCGGGTCGCCGTGGTTCACCTCGATGGTCGGGTTCGTGGCCGGCCTGCCGTTCAAGTACCAGATGGTGCCCCGTGACCGGCAGATCATCGTGCCGAAGTACCTGCGCCCCAGGACCGACACCCCGAAGCAGACGGTCGGCTACGGCGGCTGCTTCGCCTGCATCTACTCGGTGCGCGGCGCGGGCGGCTACCAGATGTTCGGGATCACCCCGGCGCCGATCTACGACCCGCGCCAGACCAAGCCGGACTTCACCGACCAGAAGGTGTTCATGCGCCCCGGCGACATGGTCAAGTACCGACCGATCGACCGCGACGAGTACGACGACCTGGAAGCGAAGGCCGAGGCGGGCCGGTACCGCATCAACGCGGCGGACGTGCAGTTCGACCTGCAGCCATTCCTGGACGACCCGGACGGCTACAACAAGCGCCTCCTGGAGGTCCTGGCATGAGCACGACCATCGAGGTCCGCAAGCCCGGGCTGTCCACGACGATCCAGGACCGCGGTCGCTCCGGCTACTACCACCTGGGCATCCCGCCATCGGGCGCGCTCGACCAGTTCTCGCTCGGCGTGGCGAACGCCCTCGTCGGCAACGACTCCGACGCCGGCGCGCTGGAGATCGTCTACATGGGTCCGGAGCTCCGGTTCACCGGACCGGCCGTCGTGGCGGTCGCCGGCGCACAGATCGCGCCGCGGGTGAACGGCGAGTCACGGCCGGTCTGGGAGTCGTTCGAGGTTGCCGACGGTGACGTGCTCGACTTCGACTACCTGAAGTCCGGTGCGCGCGCGTACCTCGCGGTGTCCGGCGGGTTCGACACCCGGGTCGATCTCGGGAGCCGCGCGACGTACGTGATCGGGTCGCTGGGCGGGGTCGACGGGCGTCCGATCGCCGAGGGCGACGTGCTCCCGGTCGGGTCCGGGTCCGGGTCCGGACGGGCCGGGCTGGTGGTCCCGGACGATCTGCGTCCGTCGATGTCCAAGGACGTCGAGGTGCGGGTCGTGATGGGCCTGTACGACCACCGGCTGACCGAGAACGGTCGTGCGGCGTTCCTCGACACGCCGTGGACCCTGACCCCGGTCGCCGACCGGATGGGATTCCGCTACGGCGGCGGGAAGCTGGAGACGGTGGACCGTGAGCCGCCGTTCGGAGCCGGTCAGGATCCGTCGAACATCGTCGACGCGCCCTATCCGATCGGCTCGATCCAGGTGCCGGGCGGAGTGGAGCCGATCATCCTGCACCGCGACGCCGTCTCCGGCGGCGGCTACATGATGGTCGCCACCGTCCTGTCAGGCGATCTCGACATCGTCGCCCAGTCCGCGCCGAAGACCCGGACCCGTTTCGTCCCGGTCACTCTCGACCAGGCGCTGGACATCCGACGCGATCACCGCAAGCACTACGACCGCGTCCTGGAGGCGCTGGCGTAGGCCGTGGGGCCCTCGGCCCAGCAGCCCGGACCGAGGGCCCCACTTCGGTACGACCCGACGGCCGGTCGCGAGACCGGACACCCATGAGGAAGTGAACACATGCCGACGCTCCGCTCCCACGTCGTGATCGACGCGCCCCCGGACGCCGTCTGGAAGCTCGTCAGTGACACCGCGAACATCGCCGACTGGTTCCCGGCCATGCGCAGCTCCTCGGGAGACGACTCGCGAAGGAAGGTCGTTCTCCAGGACGGCTCCACGCTCGACGAGGCGGTGGTCTCGTCCGACGCGAACATGCGCCGGTACCAGTACCGCGTCGTCGGCGGTGACCTGCCCGTCGAGCACCATCTCGGCACGATCGACGTCATCGAGCTCGACGCCGGCCGCTCGATCGTCGTCTACGGCACGGAGATCGAACCCCCGGACATCGCCGAGGCGTTCGACGCGGCGATCTCCGAAGCCGTGAGCGGGTTGCCCCACCACTTCCACGACAACCGGAGGTAGATCCTCATGCCGTTCATTCGGGTGGACTGGTTCCCCGGCCGCACGCTCGAGCAGAAGCGCGAGCTCGCCGAGGTCCTGACCCGGGAGTTCTCCCGGATCGCCGAGTGCAGGCCGGAAACGATCAACTTCATCTTCACCGAGGTGGATCGTGAGAGCTGGGGCCGCAACGGGAAGCTGTTCTGCGACGCCTACGAGTACGAGAACGAGCCGCGAGAGGAGGCCCCGACCCAGGCCTCCTGACTCCACGTGCCCGGCTGCGCCCGGCCCGCCTGATCGTCGACCACGGCTTGTCACCGGCTCGTGCGGCCGAGCGCTACGACGTCTCGTGGCGCACCGCGAACAAGTGGGCCGGCCGCTACCGCGACGAAGGCCCGTCCGGCTAGCTGCCCGGCCCGGTGTTGCACGGCCGGGTGGAAGTTGACCCGCTCGGCACGGAAGGCGACGAGCATCGCCGCCGAGGAGGTCGCGATGACCAGCAACACAATCGACGCCGCGTTCATCGACCGGTGGAGCGCGCGCTACAAGCCGGAGTGGGACGCCGTCGTGCTCGACGAGATCGGTCCGAAGGTCCGCAGGCAGGGCCACTACACCGACGAGGACGCCCGGGACGTAGTCCGCTGGAAGTCCCGGCGCGCCCTTGGCCGCTTGAAGCTCAACGGGCCGGGCGACATCGAGTACGTGACTCGTGCAGCCCTGAATGGGCCGCCACACCTGGCCCACCTTCTCCTCGGGACGCTGCACGGCGTCGCCACCCCCGTCGCCAGCTCGATCCTGATGATCTTCAGCCCCGACGAGTTCACGGTGATCGACCGGTACGCGATCCGCACGCTGCGCGCCCACGGCGAGTGGACCGACCGGAAGAAGTGGCCGCAGTACCCGGAGTACGTCGGGATCTGCGAGGGCCTGCGGGAGCGCTGTGGCTGCACGCTGCGCACGCTCGACCGGGCGTTGTGGGCGTGGGGAGAGGCGAACGGCGGCTAGCGCGACCGGAGCCGACGGCATTGCTCCGAGGAGGACCAGGCGGCCCGCCGCGGCCTCGATCATCGCGAGGTGCGCTGCTGTTGACGGCGGCGCGCCGCTGGGCGCCGGGCCGGACGGATCCGCCCGACACAGCCCTGCCCCCCTCGATCTCGATCACCACGGACAGCTACGGCCATCTGGACGAGGAAGCCGGACGGGACGCGGCGGACACGATGGGCAAGCTGCTCGACGCCGCGTTCAACGCGGGCGGGATCGGGGCCGGGGACGCGACCACCGATGCCACCACCGAGCCCACGCCGGACGATGATCAACAGGCAAGCGACCACATCGGGCCAGAATGGCGCCGGAAACGACAATGGCGGCTCTCCGGAAATGGAGAACCGCCAGGTCAACAATGGTGCGCCGTCAGGGACTCGAACCCCGAACCCGCTGGTTAAGAGCCAGCTGCTCTGCCAATTGAGCTAACGGCGCAATGATAATGAAATTGTGTCCTGCTCGTCTCCGGCCCCGTTCGACCGCGACAGGAAAACGGTAGCAGGACCGTTCCGGAGTCGGATCGCCGGGGTGGCGACCGGGTGAGTGACGGGACTTGAACCCGCGGCCCCCTGGACCACAACCAGGTGCTCTACCAACTGAGCTACACCCACCATCGCTGTGCCGGGCACCGCCCGAACAAGCCCGGCAAGCTTAGCAAGCTTGCGTGCCGTCGCGCCGCCGGGTTCGGCTCAGTGTGATTCCGCAGGTGGGGCGGCCACCGAGGCCACCTCGGAGGCCGCGGCCTGGGCCTCCTCGGTGGTCGGTCCGGGCGGGGCGACGAACAGCGCGCGCCGGTAGTAGGCGAGCTCGCGGATCGACTCGCGGATGTCGGCCAGGGCGCGGTGGGCGAGGCCCTTCTCCGGCTTGGCGTAGAACACCCGGGGGAACCAGCGGCGGGCGAGCTCCTTGACCGAGCTCACGTCGACCATCCGGTAGTGCAGGTGCTTGTCCAGCTCCGGCATGTCCCGGGTGAGGAACCCGCGGTCGGTGGCGATCGAGTTGCCGGCCAGGGGAGCGGTGCCCGGGTCCGGTACGTGCTCGCGCAGGTAGGTCAGCACCAGCTGCTCGGCCTCGGCGATCGTGACCGTGGACGCGCGGACCTCCTCGGTCAGGCCCGACCGGGCGTGCATGTCCCGCACGACCTCCGGCATGTTCGCAAGCCGCGACTCCTCGCACGAGATGACGACGTCCACGCCGTCGCCCAGGACGTTGAGCTCGCCGTCGGTCACCAGAGCCGCGATCTCGATGAGCGCGTCGTGCCCGAGGTCGAGCCCCGTCATCTCGCAGTCGATCCACACCAGCCGGTCGTTCATCGGGGCAGACTAATCCAGCACACCGGCACTCCACCCGTCGTCGAGACCCCGTCGTCATCCGCGGGGCCGCGTCGATGGCCTAGGCTCGCGGCTCGTGGCCGAGAACACGTCGCCTGCGCAGGAGATCGCCGCCGGATACGCGACCGAGGGCAGTGCCCTCGAGCTGGGGACCGTCCTGGTGGACGGTACCTGTGATCCGGAGGCCAAGGTCCGCATCCCGTTCGCCACGCTGAACCGCCACGGGCTGGTCGCGGGCGCCACGGGTACGGGCAAGACGAAGACCCTCCAGGGCCTCGCCGGGCAGCTGTCCGACAACGGGGTCCCGGTGCTGCTCGCCGACGTCAAGGGCGACCTGTCAGGTCTGGCCCGTGCGGGCGAGTCGAACGACAGGATCACGAAGCGTGCGGCCGACACCGGCGACGACTGGACGCCGACGGCCTACCCGGTGGAGTTCATGTCGCTCGGCGAGAAGTCCGCTGCGGTCCCGATCCGCGCGACGCTCACCCAGTTCGGTCCCGTCCTGCTGTCCAAGGTCCTGGACCTGAACGACACCCAGGAGTCGACGCTCGGCCTGATCTTCCACTGGGCCGACCAGCGCGGGCTGCCGTTGCTGGACACGAAGGATCTGCGCGCCGTCATCCAGCATCTGACCTCCGACGAGGGCAAGGCCGACCTGAAGGGCATCGGTGGCGTCTCGTCGGCGACGGCCGGGGTCATCCTGCGCGCGCTGGTGAACCTGGAGGCGCAGGGCGGTGAGGCGTTCTTCGGCGAGCCCGAGTTCGATCCGGCCGACCTGCTGCGCGTCGTCGACGGCAAGGGGATCGTCACGCTGCTGGAGGTCGCCGAGCAGTCGGCGAACCCGAAGCTGTTCTCCACGTTCCTGATGTGGTTGCTGGCCGAGCTGTTCGAGGAGCTGCCCGAGGCGGGCGACCTGGACAAGCCCAAGCTCGTCTTCTTCTTCGACGAGGCGCACCTCCTGTTCGCCGACGCGTCGAAGGCGTTCCTGGAGCGCATCGAGCAGACCGTGAAGCTGATCCGGTCCAAGGGCGTCGGTGTGTTCTTCTGCACGCAGCTGCCCACCGACATCCCGAACGAGGTCCT
This sequence comes from Pseudonocardia endophytica, assembly GCF_004339565.1. Classification (GTDB taxonomy): domain Bacteria; phylum Actinomycetota; class Actinomycetes; order Mycobacteriales; family Pseudonocardiaceae; genus Pseudonocardia; species Pseudonocardia endophytica. Next base: position 1,619,603 of record NZ_SMFZ01000001.1, on the reverse strand, counting down.
GTCTCAGCTGGGCGCGCGCGTGCAGCACGCGTTGCGCGCGTTCACCCCGGAGGACCAGAAGGCGCTGACGAAGACGGTCAGGACGTACCCGACGTCGAAGATCTACGACCTGGAGGAGGCCCTGACCTCGCTCGGCACCGGCGAGGCCGTGGTCACCGTGCTGTCCGAGACCGGTGCCCCGACGCCGGTGGCCTGGACCCGGCTGCGCGCTCCGCGCTCGCTGATGGCCGCGATCGGCCCGGAGGCCGTGACCGAGGCCGCGACGGCGTCGCCGCTGTACGCGAAGTACGGCGAGACGGTCGATCGCGAGTCGGCGTACGAGACGCTGTCCGGGAAGATCAACGCGACGCCGCCCGCCTCGCCGGAGGGTGCGCCGCCGCCCCCGCCTGCCGACGCGCCGCCGCCCGCGGCTCCGCCTGCCGAGGAGGAGGGTGGCGGGCTGTTCGACAAGGTCGGCGCGTTCTTCAACTCGCCGTTGGGCAAGCAGCTCACGAACACGGTGACCCGGGAGGTCACGCGCAGCCTGTTCGGGACGCGCCGCCGGCGCTGACCGGCCCTACTGCCCGTCGAGATGAACGTGAGCGTTGTCCGGGGCGGCGCCGACGACCGTGACGTTCATGTCGGCCGCGGACCGGTGCGGTGCTGCCCGCCGAGCGTGGTCACGATGGGTCGGCACGCGCCGCCGATCGCCTGCCGGTGATCAGGGACGGAACGGAGCGACGGCCTCGGGCGTGACGTCGGTGACGATCTCGGCGGCGCGGGCCGGTCCGACGTCGAGCACCGTGGAGACGCCCTGACCGGCGGCGGTCACCGCGTCCAGCGTGACGACGCCGGCCCGGCGCTGGAACCAGCTCTGCCGGATCCGCCAGCCGATCACGCCGTCGCGCTGCAGCGCCGTCGTCGCCCGCAGCAGCGAGCCGTGGCGGCCGATCAGGAACCGGGCGTCGAGCCGGTTCCCGAGCGAGCGGTAGCGGTCCAGCGCCAGCGGCACGGCCAGCACCGGCAGCACGAGCGAGACCGGACCGAGCCACGACACGTCCCACAGCGACCCCAGCCACCAGGCCAGCACGACCGGCACCAGCGACGGGACGACGGCCCGGGTGAGCCGACGGGTCAGCGCGCCGCGCGGGTGGGTGTGCAGCGGGCCGTCGGTGACGCGGTCGTCGAGGCGCATCGCCGCGGCCGCGACGTCGTGCGCGTGCCGGCGGGGGACCGGCGGCTGCAGCACCCCGCCGCTCCCGCCCTTCTCGCCCTCCGACCCGTGCAGGCCGACCGACAGTGCCGACGCCTGCGCGCCCCGCCCGATGATCCGCACCAGGATCGGTTCGGCGACGGCGACGCCGCGCAGCCGCCGTTCGGACACCGACAGCGAGCGCTGGGTGAGCAGCCCCCGTCGAACCCGCAGCGTGCCGTCCGGCTCGCGGGTCAGCCGGAACCGCCACCAGCGCTCGACGAACAGCACCAGCGACCCGACCACCAGCACCACGAGCAGCACAACGGCGCCGACCAGCACGGCCGCCCACAGCGGCGCGCTCTCCAGCTCGCCGGTCGCGGCCGAGACGCCGGGCAGGGAGCGCGGGTCGACGTTCGCCTCCTGCAGCAGGTTCCAGGCCGCGGCGGCCAGCGCACCGATCGCGGCGAGCGAGGAGATCGTCAGCGGTGCGTAGCGCAGCGAGGCCCAGTCCAGGCGGTCCAGTTCCTGCGACGGCGGCGCGACGGCCGGCGCGTCGGCCTCCTGCGGTGCGGTGGCGGTGTGGGCGGCGAGCAACTCCTGTCGCAGCCGCTCGGCCTCCGGCGTCGTGACGGCGTCCAGGTGCAGGCCGCCGTCGCGCCCGCCGGAGGACTGCCCGGTCCCGACCTTCACGACGCTGAGCGCGAACATCTGGTGCAGGAACGTCGACGTGAGGTCGACGGTCCGGATCCGGTCCCGCGGCACGGACAGCCGCTTGCGCTGGACGAGACCGCTGTGCAGCTCGACCCGCTCCGGCGTGATCCGGTAACGGGTGGTGCGCCAGCGCACGAGCCCGGCCGAGACCGCCAGGACGGCGATCGCCACCGTGATCCAGATCCGGACCGGGCTCTCGCTGCCGCCGAAGATCAGCACGATCACGAACGCCGGCAGGAACTTCAGCAGCAGTGTGGCGGGAGCGACGACGATCATCTTCGGCGGCAGGCGTCGCCACGCGATCTCCGGGTGGGCGAGGACGGCCTGCTCGGTCACGTCGCGTCTCCGGCGTGCGCCCGTGTGGTCTCGGTGAGCGTGCGGGCCAGCTCCTTGGCGTCGCCGTCGGCCAGCCCGGCGATCTTGACGGGGCCGCGGGCGGAGGCCGTCGTGACCGTCACCGTCGCGAGCTTCAGCATCTGCTGCAACGGGCCGTGCTCGGTGTCCACGGTCTGTACCCGCGAGATCGGCGCGATCCGCCACTCCCGGACGATCCAGCCGGACAGCGTGTAGACGGCGTCGTCGGTGACCTCCCAGCGGTGCAGGCGGAACAGCAACCGAGGTACGACGAGCTCGTACGCGACTCCGGCGACCAGCGTCACGACCGCCGTCACGGACAGCACGACGGCCGTGGTGCCGCCGACCGCCACCGCGACGACGATCTGGGCCACCAGCAGCACGACGATCGCCGGGAGCGCGCGCAGCTGCCACCACCGCACGGCGCGTGGATCGACCTGGTGGGCCGGTGGCCGCAACGGGAGGACGCGGGGATCGAGCGTCGAGCCGGTCATGGCTCCACTCTGCCGCAGACCCCGTCCGCCGTCCGGCTCACGCGGCCGCCCGACCGGGGTGTCGCGTTCGCGGCCGCCCGTGATCGACGGTCCGGCGTCGATCCGTCCCGCTGGAGGCATCGAAGCGCACCGGATCGCCGATCGCCGGGGAGGGCAGGAGAGCGTGATCGGTGGTCGGGCGTCGATCGGTGCCGTACGTGGCGCGGATCCGCGCCGAACTACCGATCTTCGACGCTAGCGGTGGGCCGAGTTCGGCGCCCGACCGCACGGTGATCCGCGGACCGCACGGTGATCCGCGGACCGCACGGTGATCCGCGGACCGCACGCTGATCCGAAGGATGCGCGCTGGTGTGGAGGGCGCGCGCTGATCGGCGGGATGCACGCTGATCCGGAGGGCGCGCGTTGATCCGGTGGACGCGGGTGCCGGGACGCGCGCGTTCTCCGATGTCGTGCGCGGATGGCCCGTGGGCTCTTCGCGGACGGTGCCCCCGCACAGGCTCGATCCGGAGGGCGCACTGTTCCGGAGGGCACGCCGACCGGGAAGCGCACGCCGATCTGCGGGATGCGCGCCGATCCCGAGATCGCGCGGTGATCCGGAGGATGCACGCTGATCCGCCGGACGCGCGCTGATCCGAAGGATGCGCGCTGGTTCGGAGGGCGCGCTGATCGGTGGGATGCGCGCTGGTCGGCGGGACGCACGCTGATCCGGAGGACGCGCGTTGATCCGGTGGACGCGGGTGCCGGGACGCGCGCGTTCTCCGATGTCGTGCGCAGACGGCCGCCCGGGGCTCTTCGCGGACCGTGCCCCCGCACAGGCTCGATCCGGAGGATGCGCTGTTCCGGAAGGAGCACGCCGACCGGGAAGCGCACGACGATCTGCGGGATGCGCGCTGGTTCGGAGGGCTCGCGCTGGTGGGCGGGATGCGCGCTGGTCCGTGGGATGCGCGTTGATCCGGTGGACGCGCGTGCCGGGACGCGCGTTCTCCGCCGTCGTGCGCGGACGGGCGCGTGGGCTCTTCGCGGAAGGTGCCCCCGCACAGGCTCGATCCGGAGGGCGCGCTGTTCCGGAGGCAGCACGCCGACCCGGAAGCGCACGCCGATCTGCGGGATGCGCGCCGATCCCGAGAACGCGCGGTGATCCGGAGGATGCGCGCAGGTCCGGAGGACGCGCGTGTCACGACGCGCGCGTTCTCCGATGTCGTGCGCGGAGGGGGCCGGGAGTCTCTTAACGGACGGCGAGGTGGGCCGCACGGGCGCAACCCGGAGGGCGCACGCCGACCGGAGGGCGCACACCGATTCGCAGGGCGCGCGGTGATCCGGAGGGCGCGCGGTGATCCGGAGGGCGCGCGGTGATCCGGAGGGCGCACGCCGATCCGCGGGACTCACGTTGATCCGGCGGATGCGCGCCGGTCTGGTGGACGCGCGTGCCGGGACGCGCGCGTTCTCCGATGTCGTGCGCGGAGTGGGCCGGGGTCTCTGCATGGACGGCGAGGGTGGGCCGCACGGGCTCGATCTGGAGGGCGCACGCCGACCGAAGGGCGCACACCGATCTACAGGGCGCACGCTGATCCGCGGGACGCACGTTGATCCGGCGGACGCGCGCCGGTCCGGCGGACGCACGTGCGACGACGCGCGCTCACCGACGTCGTGCGCGGACGGGCCGGGAGCCCGTCGTAGACAGCGGTGTCCCCGCACGAGCTCGAACCCGTGCGGGAACACCGTCCGGCTCAGTGTGCCGGTGCGCTCAGGTCGTAGACGGTCTGGCCGCCGACCGTCGTCGCCGTGTAGTGCGCGGCGACCCAGTCGGTGATCTCCTTCCCGACTCCGCGGTCCCCACCCGGTCCGCCGCCCCGCATTCCGCCGGAGACGAAGTACCGGATCTGCCCGTCGTGCACGTAGGCCTGGAACTGCTGCAGCGTCGGGGACTCGTCGGAACCGCTGAACCCGCCGATGGCCATCACCGACGCGCCACTGGACAGCTCCATCGGCCCGGCGCCCATCGCGCCGATCGTCGCTGCGGCCCACCGGACGCCGGTCGCCTGGGCGTTCCTCAGCAGGGACGCGAGCGCCGGGTCGGTGGTCTCCTCGCCGGGACCGCCCATGCCGCCCGGTCCGCCGAACCCACCCATCGCGGCTGCCCCGCCGGGCAGTCCGGCGCCGTTCGCTCCGGCCGCACCCGGGGTCGTCCCACCGGCCGGATCGCCCGGGGCCGTGCCGGTCGCGTCGTCCGGCGCCGTGCCGGTCGCGTCGCCCGGGGCCGTGCCGGCCGCGTCACCCGGCGTCGAGCCGGCCGGGTCACCCGGCGCCGAGCCGGTCGCGTCGCCAGGTACCGAGCCGGCCGGGTCGCCCGGGGCCGTGCCGGTCGCGTCGCCCGGCGTCGCGCCCGGGGCGGAGCCGGTTCCCGAGCCGGGCGCCGTGCCGGTGGCCGAGCCGGGATCCGTCCCGGCCGCACCGGGAACGGCGCCCGGAGTCGTGCCGGTCCCGTCGGCGGTCCCGTTCGCGCCGCGGTCGGCCCGGTCGCGCCGCCCGTCACGCATGCCGCCGAAGCCGCCCTGTGCGCCGGCGACGGTCGGGCCCGCCGTCGGGATCGAACCGGTGTGCGGGGTCACCGACGTCTGCGCCGCGTACGCGGCGGGCGCCGTGACGCCGGCCAGCACGGCCGCGCCGGCCACCACCGCGGCCCAGCGCCGCCGTCCGGCCGGCAGCAGGAACGCCGCGCCGGCGAGCACGCCGAGCACCAGCACCACCCAACGCAGCCACGGCAGGAACTCCGGCGACCATCCGAGCAGCACGAACGCCCACACGGCGGTGCCGGCGGCCGTCACGGCGAGGACGATCCGCGCGAGCCAGGTGTCCCGGTTCCGCAGCAGCACCGCCCCGCCGATCGCGACCGTCGCGGCGATCCCGGGAGCCAGCGCCACCGTGTAGTAGGGGTGGATGATCCCGCTCATGAAGCTGAACACCAGCACCGTGACCACGGTCCAGCCGCCCCATGCCAGCAGCGCGGCCCGTGTCCGGTCGGTGCGCACGGCCCGTCGGGTGAACCACAGCGACGCCACGAGCAGGACGAGCGCTGCCGGCAGCAGCCAGCTCACCTGAGTCGCGAACGACTCCCCGAACATCCGCAGCAGCCCGGCCTGACCGCCGAACATGCCACCCGGCCCGCCGCCCCCACCAGCGCCGCCGGGAGGCATGCCGCCTGGGAACCCGCCGGTGCCGCCGGGGAGGGCGCCGCCGGTCGCGCCACCGGGGAGAGCGCCTCCTGCCGCGTCGCCCGGCATGTCGCCGAGCCCGCCGCCAGCGCCGGGACCGCCACGCTCGTCGCCGAAGATGCGGCCCAGGCCGTTGTAGCCGAACGCGAGGCCGAGCGGCGTGTTGTCACCGGACCCGCCGATGTACGGGCGCGACGACACCGGCCACAACGCCACCGCCAGCAGCCACCAGCCGGCGCCGACGACGATCGCGATGCCCGACCCGAGAAGCTGCACGACCCGCCGTCGCACCGAACCGGGTGCGGCCCAGAGGTAGGCCAGCGCCAGGCCCGGCAGCACGAGGAACGCCTGCAGGCTCTTGGCCAGGAACGCGAACCCGATCACGAGGCCGGCCAGCAGGATCCACCGGGTGCTGCCGCGCTCGGCCGCCCGGACCGTGCAGTAGGCGGCCGCGACCATCAGCAGGACCAGGAGGGCGTCCGGGTTGTTGAACCGGAACATCAGCGCCGCGACCGGCGTGAGCGCCATCAGCGCCCCGGCGATCAGCCCTGCGCCGGGGCCCGCCGCGCGGCGCACGGCCGCGTACAGCAGCGCGACCGTCGCGACGCCCATCAGTGCCTGCGGCACCAGCATCGACCAGGACGAGAAGCCGAAGATCCGGCCCGCGATCTCCATCGGCCACAGCGAGGCGGGCGGCTTGTCCACTGTGATCGCGTTGCCGGCGTCGAGCGAACCGAAGAAGAACGCGGTCCAGTTCTGGGTGCCCGCCTGGACGGCGGCCGCGTAGAACGAGTTCGCCCAGCCGGACGCACCGAGGTTCCACAGGTACAGCGCGCCGGTGCCGACGAGCAGCACGGCCAGCGCGACCCACTCGGACACGGAGCGGCGCCCCGGGCCGGTGGCCGGGGGCGCATCCGTGGTGCCGGTCGGGCGGGAGAGGAGCGTGGTCACGCCGGGATCTCCGATTCGGACGAGGAGCGGACGGGGGTCGCGGGCCTGCGCCGGAACACCCAGGAACGGAACAGCACGAACCGGATCACGGTCGCGACGAGGTTGGCCACGACGATGACGGCGACCTCGACGGCCGTGTGGACGCCGGGCGCGAGGATCCCGAGCAGGGCCAGGGCGCCGGTCGTCAGGAGCAGGCCGATCCCGAACACGACCAGGCCCTGGAACTGGTGGGTCGCCGCGCGTTCGCGGCCGCGGACGCCGAACGTGAACCGGCGGTTGGCGGCCGTGTTCGCGATCGCGCAGATCAGCATGGCCAGCACGTTCGCCGCGATCGCGCCCATCAGCCCGCGCAGCGCGACGAACAGCACCAGGTTCGCCACGGTGGACGCGATACCGATCGCGGCGAATCGGGCCAGCTGGAACGGCATGGACCTCGGCACGCCCGGGACCGGCGTCGGGTCCAGTGGCTCGCGGCCGAGCTGGGCCCGGATCTCGCCCAGCGGCAGCGCCCCGGTGGCCAGCGCCCGTCCGACCCGCCAGACGCCCTTCAGGTCGTCGGTCGCGGTGCGAACGATGTCCACACTGGAGTTCGGGTCGTCCACCCAGTCGACGGGGACCTCGTGGATCCGCAGGCCGGCCTTCTCGGCCAGCACCAGCAGCTCGGTGTCGAAGAACCACCCCGTGTCCTCGACGAGCGGCAGCAGCTGCCGCGCGACGTCCGAGCGGATCGCCTTGAAGCCGCACTGGGCGTCGGAGAAGCCGGCGGACAGAGCCCCGCGCAGGATCAGGTTGTAGGAGCGGGAGATGAACTCGCGCTTGGCGCCGCGCACCACCCGCGACGCCTTGCTCAGGCGCGTCCCGATCGCCAGGTCGGAGTGGCCGGACACCAGCGGCGCGACGAGCGGGAGGACGGCGTTCAGGTCGGTCGACAGGTCGACGTCGCAGTAGGCGAGCACCAGCGCGTCGGAAGCGGACCAGACCGTGCGCAGCGCCCTCCCGCGCCCCTTCGCCTCCAGCCGGACCGAGCGCACCTCCGGCAGCGTCGCCGCCAGCCGGGCCGCGATCATCGGGGTGTCGTCGACGGAGGCGTTGTCCGCCACGGTGATCCGGAACGAGTAGGGGAACGATCCGCGGAGGTGGTCGAGCAGCCGCCGCACCGAGTCCTCGAGATCGTCCTGCTCGTTGTGGACCGGGACGACGATGTCGAGCACCGTGCGGTCGCCGGGTGCGGGGAGCAGCAGCGGCGCCGTGTCGGAGGCGTCCGGCGGCCGGGTACCGGCCGGGGTGTCGGTGAGTACGGGGCTCATGGGGAGAACTCTCGTGTCCGGCGCTGTCGCGCCCGTGTGATCGACCTGTGTGCGAGCTGTGCGGGCGTCACCCGACGGGGTGGTATCGGTCACGTCGCCAGGGGGAACGGACGGCCGTGCGCCGCCCGACGCGCGGAACGCGGCGGACGGCGCACGGTGGCCTCGACGGCGGGCGATCACCCGGCCGCCGGGGTGGTCAGGTCGTAGAGCGTGACGCCGTCGACGGTGTGGGCCGTGTACGTCGACGCGACCCACTCGGCGATCTCCGTCGCCGCCTCGCTGCCGCCGCTGCTCGTCTGCCCGCCCGGCCCGCCGCCGAAGCCGCCACCGGTCGAGCCGACGAACCAGTGGATCTGCCCGTTCGCGACCATCTGCTGGAACTGCTGCAACGTGGGGTACGGGTCGGTGCCGTTGAACCCGCCGACGGCCATCACCGGCAGCTGTGTGGCGAGCTGGTAACCGGCCGCCTGGTTCGACGACACGGCGGCGGCCGCCCACGTGTAGTCCGACGCGTTCTCGCTGATCAGCGACGTGACGGCGGCGGTCGGCACGGGGGAGGAGAGGATCCCGCCCGGTCCACCGCCGCGACCGCCCGTGCCGCCCGTCCCGCCCTGACGAACGGCGCCGGTCCCGTTGCCGGCCGTACCCGTGCCGGACCCGGGAGCCGAACCGGCCGCGCCGGTGCCGCCAGCCGCGCCACCGGTGCCGGTGCCGCCCGGGCCCGTGCCGCTGCCGCCCGGGCCCGTGCCGCTGCCGCCCGCGGCCGTGCCGCTGCCGCCCGCGGCCGCGCCGGTGCCGCCCGCGGCCGTGCCGCCGGTGCTCGTGCCGGCCTGCCCGCCCGTCGCGTTCCCGCCAGGACCGCCGGAGCCTCCGCCGAACCCACCGGGCGGCATCCCACCCCGTCCGCCGACGCCTCCACCCGGCCCGCCGCGCCCGCCGGGACCCTGGCCGTACCCGGACGGCCCGGAGCTCGGGATCGCCCCGGTGTGCGGCGTCGCGGCCGTCGCGACCGCCCAGGCCGCCGTGCCGCCCCCACCGGCCAGGAGCGCGGCCGTCGCGACCCCGACCGCCAGCGCGCGCGGCATGCGGTGCACACCGGCCAGCGCCCCGGCCGCGACCAGCCCGAGCCCGAGCACGCCCCAGCGGATCCACGGCATCCACGACGACGCGTCCGCCAGCAGCGCGAACGACCAGACGGCCGTCACGGCCACCGCGGCGGCCAGCAGCACCCGCTGCGCGGTGGACGCGCGGTCCCGCCACAGCGTCACCGCACCGAGCCCGACCAGCGCGGCCGTCGCCGGAGCGATCGCGACCAGGTAGTACGGGTGGATGATCCCGGCCATGAAGCTGAACGTCAGGCCGGTGACGAGCAGCCATCCTCCCCACAGGATCGCCTGCACGCGGAGCGGATCGGTGCGCGGACGGCGCCAGGTGACCCAGACCAGCGCACCGAGCAGCAGCAGCGCGGCCGGCAGCAGCCAGGACGCCTCGGCGCCCATCTCGGAGCCGAACAGCCGCAGGATGCCGGTCGATCCCCAGCCGCCCCCTGCACCGCCCGCTCCGCCGCCGACGCTGCCGACCTCGTCGCCGGTGAGCCGGCCGAACCCGTTGTAGCCGAACACGAGCTCGAGCACGCTGTTCGTCTGCGATCCGCCGATGAACGGCCGGTCGGACGCCGGCCACAGCTCGACGACCAGCACCCACCACCCAGCGGACACGACGAGCGCGACGGCGGACAGCGCGAGCCCGCGCACCCGTCGCCACCATCCGACGGGCGCCGCGGCCAGCCACACGGCCGTGAACGCCGGCACCACGAGGAACGCCTGCAGCATCTTCGCCAGGAACCCGAACCCGGCCAGCGCGCCGGCCAGCACGAGCCACCGCGCGTGACCCCGCTCGACCGCGCGCAGCGTCGCGTACGCGCCGCCGAGCAGCACCAGGACCAGCAGCGCGTCCGGGTTGTCGTAGCGGAACATCAGCACGGCGACCGGCGTCAGCGCGAGCGTCGCACCGGCCAGCAGCGCGGCCCACGGCCCGGCCGCCCGGCGCACGCACGCGTACAGCAGCCCGACCGACCCGACGCCCATCAGTGCCTGCGGCGCCAGCACGCTCCAGCTGCTCAGCCCGAAGATCCGGACCGACAGCCCGGTGACCCACAGCGCGCCGGGCGCCTTGTCCACGGTGATCGCGTTCGCGGCGTCCGACGACCCGAAGAACCAGGCCTTCCAGCTCACACCGCCCGCCTGGGACGCGGCCGCGTAGAACGCGTTGCCCCACCCGGAGGCCGACAGACCCCACAGGTAGAGCACTGCGGTGCCGCCGAGCAGCACGACGAGTGCGGCCCGGTGCCAGGTGACGCGCCGGGCCGGTGGGTCCGCGGGCCGCGGCGGGGGATCGACTCGAGGTCGGGACAGAGTGCTCGTCACGGTGATCACCGTCGTCGGGCCCGCTGTGCGTCGCCGGTGCCGAACCTGTGGATGAGCTGTGAAATCCGTGTCGATCGGATGGCCCACGTAATCTGACCGTGTGCGAGCGACCTCATGGCGTCCCCGTCTGGTCGCCCTCGACATCGACGGCACGATCGTGCACGGCCGCAACCCGCCGACCGACCGGGTGCGCACGGCGATCGCCTGCGCCGCCGAGGACACCGAGGTGATGCTCTGCACCGGGCGCACCGTGATCGGCGTCGCCGTCGCGCTGGACCAGCTCGGTCTCACGTCCGGCACGACGATCACGTCGAACGGGGCGGTCGAGCTGGACACGGCCACCCGCGAGGTCCGCTCGGTCGAACGGTTCGACGTCCGCGGGGCGCTCGACCGCCTGTACGACCGGTTCCCGGACGCCCGCTTCGCGTGCGAGCACGTCGGCGTCGGGCAGCGGACCAGCGGCCCGTTCCCGGACGGGGTGCTGGCGGGGAACGTCGTCGAGGTCGGCATGGATGCGCTGCGGGCCGAGCCGTCCCCGAAGCTGATCACGTTCGTGCCGGGCAGCACGCCGGAGGACGTCGCCCGCCGCGCGGACGGCCTCGAGCTCCCCGGCGCGACGGTCACGCTGGATCACGAGATGCCGTGGGTCACGGCCGTCGCGCACGGTGTGTCGAAGGCCTCCGCACTGGCGCGGGTCGCGGCCCGGCGCGGACTCGGACCGGACGACGTGCTCGCCGTCGGCGACGGCGACAACGACCGCGAGATGCTCCGATGGGCAGGTCACGGCGTCGCGATGGGGCAGGCTCCGGCGACCGTGCGAGCGGATGCCGACGAGGTGGCAGCCCGCGTGGACGAGGACGGGCTGGGCCGGGTCCTCGAACGCTGGTTCGGCTGACCGGCCCCGTCCGATCGGCCTGGGGCGTCGCCATGGCGTCGCGCCTATAGTCGTCAGTACGACGACGACCCTGGGGGACAACGACATGGCGCGGTACTGGGTGGGTGACCCTGGTGAGCGTGGTTCGTCCGCGGCCGACCGGACCACGGCGCGTCCGGGACAGCAGCCGCGTGCCCAGGAGCGGGAACGGTTGAGCGACGCGGTGCGCCGCACGCTCGCCGGGAACGTCCGCGCGGACGACGCCGAGTAGCGGGCTCGGCCGGCCGAGCTGCAGCGCGCGCCGTCCGGTCCCGGCGCGTCGTCACCGTGCGCGGCACGCGCTGCGATCAGCCAACGCGCGCTGCGGCCTGTGACGCGCTGCGGCCTGCGACGTGCCGCGCCGCCGGCTGCGGGGCCGGGTCAGCCCCGGCCGAAGGCGTCGAGCTGGGCGCGGCGGACCGGGTCCGTCTGCGCCTGCACCATGTGGAACGCCGCCTCCCGCGCCCAGCGCTGCTCCGGGCTCGACGACAGCAGCGCCGACCCGGAGCGCGTCGCGACGAGCGCCTGCGCGGCCCGCACCGTGAGTGCCGCCAGCTCGCCGCGCAGCGCCACGCGTTCCGGCACCCGTTCGAACAGCGGCACGCCGGTGAGCAGCGCGTACGCCTCGTCGCGCAGCTGTCGGCCCCGCTCGGCCATCGCCGCGGCCAGCTCGTTCGCCTCCGGACGCCCCCGCGCGGAGCCCTGACGGTCCATCTCGGACAGGATCCGGCGCAACAGACCGATCGACGCAGGGGTGGCGTTCGCCGTGCGCGCCAGGTCGTGCCGCCGGTAGGACTCACCGTCCACCTCGGACAGGACGGACCCGCCGTCGACCTCGAGACCGTCCATCGTGAGCGCGACGGTGCGGGTCCCGCCCATCACCGACAGCGGCAGCGGGTCCCCGGCCTCCAGGCCGGGCGCCGGGCGGGCCGGGACGAGCACGAACAACAGGCGGTCGCCGGCGGCCGCGGCGCCGATCATCACGAGGTCGACGAGGCCCCACCCGGTGCACCAGTCGCTGCGCCCGTGCAGCCGCCAGCCGGTCCCGTGCGGCTCGGCGGTCACAGCGGGTGGGCCATGTCGCCGCAGGTGCGCGACCGCGATGCCCGCCTGCGTGGTCGCCGTGGCCAGCCCGGCCCGGTGGCCGTCGGCGGCCGGTCCGGCCCGGAACGCCTCGGCGGGCATCCCACGCGGCCCGCCGCGGGACATGAGCTGCGGGGTGCGGTGCTGGGTCCCGACGAACCATGTCGCTCCGCAGGCGCCGGCCAGCCGCTCGACGACCTCGGCCTCCTCCCGCTGCCCACCGCCGTGCCCGCCCTCGTCGACGGGCACGGTCACGGAGAGCAGCCCGGCCTGTGTGATGGTGTCCAGTGTGGACCGTGGCACGCCGCGGGACGGGTCGTCGGCGGCGGCCGCCTGTGGTTCCAGGACGTCGGCGGCGACCCCGGCGGCCGCGACGACGGCCGGGTGCGCGGCGAGGTCGTCGGCGGTCGGGAACGGATCGGCTGCGGGCGAGACGGTTCGGGCGGCGTCGGGCACCCGCTCAGCCTGTCACCGGATGTGGTGGCTCACTCGGCCGGACGGGGCGTCCCGGCGACGAGCGGCAGCGCGGGCTCGAGCGCGGCGCCGCAGGACGTGGGCCGGGCTCCTGCTTCGGCGTCGATACTCAGCGTGACGATCCAGAGACGCCCGTCGCGGCCGCGCACGGTCACGTCGCCCGGCCCGTCGGCCGGGTCGACCATCAGCGCGTCCGCGTCGCGGAGCCCGGTGAGCTCCCGGACGGCGAGGTCGGCGGCCTGCTCGGCCGGCGTGTGGCCGACGTGCCCGCGGCAGCACGCCGTCAGCACCTCACCGAGCCCGGCGCCCTTGCGGACGTCGAGGGCGGTGGCCGGGTCGAGCCGCCCGTACGCGTAGCCGGTGGGCAGCGCGATGGCGGTCGGGGCGAAGCGGTGCCCGCCGAGGTGGCTGCACTCCCAGACGCCTCCCGGATGGTCCGGATCGGCCCCGGACACGGCGGCGGCGAGCGCCCGCCCGCGGACGGCGCAGCACACGTCGCGCTTGCCGTGTGCGCAGACCAGCAGCAACGGGTCGGTGACCGGCCGACCGCCGTCGAGATCGAACCGGACCGACGCGAGATCGTCCGGGCCGCGTACGTGCCGCCGGACGACGCGGGTGCCGCCCGGCGTCAGATCGGCGAGGATCACCGCGCGGCCACCCGTCCGGCGTCGACGGCGGCCGGGGCGGCGGATCAGCAGCAGCGTCGCGTCCTGCTCACGCAGGCGGGCGGCGAGCCCGGAGACGGCCGGATCGGGGTGCGCTGCCACCCGCGGCGGCCAGGCCCCGACGTGCTCGACGGCCACCAGGCGGCGCAGCGCGGGCGCGGAGCCGGCGAGCGGTTCACCCGCGTCCAGGCTCAGCGCCGCGCATCCGTGACCCACGCCCACCCCGGGCCGGGTCTCCTGCAAGGCCGTCACCCACCGCAGTGTAGGGAAGGGTCGCCTTACCCGAAAGTCCGGGCGGGGATCTTCCGCCGTCCGGGGGAGTCTCCCGGCCCCGGTCACCCCCGATCGGGCAGTTCGGTGCGCAGCACCTTCCCGGTCTGGTTCCGCGGCAGGTCGTCGAGGAACACCACGTCGCGGGGCACCGCGAACGTCGCCAGCTCGCGCTTCACCAGGTCGCGGATGCCCTCCTCGGTCAGGTCCGCACCCGGCTCGGCGACGACGTAGGCGGCCAGCCGCTGCCCGTACTGCTCGTCGTCGACGCCGAGCACGCAGACCTCGCGCACGCCGTCCGCGCCCGCGATCAGCTCCTCGACCGGGCCCGGGTGCACGTTCTCCCCACCGGAGACGATCATGTCGTCGGCCCGGCCGGTGAGATGCAGGCGGCCCGCCTCGTCGAGGTGCCCGACGTCGCCGGTGCCGACGAGCCCCTCCCACTGCTCGGGGCTCGCCTGGTCCCCGGTGTAGCCCTCGAACTGCAGGTCGTTGCCGACGAACACGCGGCCGTCCTGGCCCGCGGGGACCGGGCGGTCGTTGTCGCCGAGGATCACGAGCGTCGTGCCGTACGGCGCGCGTCCCGCCGTGCCGGGCGCCGCACGGAGGTCGGCGGGGCTCGCGATCGACACCCAGGAGACCTCGGTGGAGCCGTAGAGGTTGTAGAGGCAGTCGCCGAAGCGGTCCATGAACTCGCTCGCCTGCCCGGCCGGCAGCGCCGACCCGCTGACCGCGACGATCCGCGGCCGGTGCGGTCCACGCCAGCCGCCGTCGGTCTGCTCCATGACCCGCTGCAGCATCACCGGCACGGCGAACACGGTCTGGACGCGGCGCCGGTCCACGATGTCCAGGAACGACTCGGGCTCGAACCTGCGCTGCAGCACGACCGTCGACCCGTGCAGCGCCGCGAGCAGCAGGCCCGCGTTGCCCCACGTGTGGAACAGCGGCGCGGAGATCAGCACCGGATCGCCCGCCTGCAGCGGGATGGTGGACAGGATCGACGCGGCGGGGGAGAGCGTCGACGGGTGCGGGCGCTTGGCGCCCTTCGGCGTGCCCGTCGTGCCGGAGGTCAGGACGATCAGCTTGCTGCGCTCGGGACGCAGCGGAAGCTCGCCGGGACCACCGGCCGCGACCAGCGCCTCGAGTGAACCGGCACCGTCGCCGTCGGTGCTCACGACCCGTGGGCCCTTCGGCAGCACGTCCAGAAGATCGTGATCTGCGACGACGGTGTGCAGCTCCTGCTGTTCCTGCACGCCGCGCATCTGGTCGGTGGACAGACCGGTGTTGAGCAGGACGACGTCCGCGCCGCACTTCCCGGCCGCGACCATCACCTCGACCGGGGCGCGGTGGTTGCGGCAGAGGATGCCGACCGGGGCGCCGGGCCCGGCCCCGGTCGCGGCGAGCCCGAGGGCCAGACGGTCGGTGCGCTCGTCGAGCTCGGCGTAGGTGATCACCCCGTCGTCGTCGACGACCGCGAGACGATACGGATGCCGCGCGGCTCCGACGGCGAACCCGGCAGTGACGCTGTAGCCGTAGCGGTACACCGCGCGTCCCACTCCGAACAGCCGCTCCGGCCCCATCGGGCGGACCACACCGGAACGGGTCAGCGCGATCACCGCACGGGCGGTACCGCTCCCGAGGTCCAGAGCGGTGCGTGCAGCGGCGACGGGTCCGGACAGCACAGACGGGGCCATGCGCGCAGTCTGTCAGGACCGGTCGGGTGAACGTCGTGGCGTCGGAGACGATCTGTGCCCGAGGTCACTGCTGAGCTGCGAAATGTTTCGTACCGTTACGCCGATGTGACTGACGGCGGGTTGCTCACCAGCCCCGCGTCCAGGGTCACGTGCCACCAGCACCACCAACAGTCGGGGACACATCCATGCGTCTGTACGTTGCCTCCACCCTGCCCAACGGCTCCTCGGTCCGCCGCCGCTCCGGCCACACGCTCATCCGCGCGGGTCGCCCGGTGAAGGCCATGCCGGCGTTCGGCCCGGCCGCCGACACCTGTCGCTGCGGCGCCGACCGTCCGGCCACCGCCCGCACGAACCTGTGGCGTGACTGCCCGAACTGCACGCCGGTGCTCGCCACGCGCTGAGAGAAGCTCGCGGAACGAATCCCGGCTCTGAGCCCGTCCGCGACACACCACGGCCCGGTCGCCTCCGTGCGGAGGACAGCCGGGCCGCTTGCGTTTCGAAGCCCGACCGCGGGGTAGCTCGTCGGCGAGCCGCACCCCGGCCCGGCCATGATCGGCGGGACCGGTCGGATCGCGCCGCTGGTGGCGCGCTGCTGCCAGTTGCGCCGATCACGGCGCGCCGGGGCGGATGGGGCAGGCGCGGAGGGCCGGGGTGGGCGGGTCGGTCGGGCCGGGAGCGGGCACCAGCGCCCGGCCCGGCCATGATCAGCGGGACCGGTCGGATCGCGCCGCTGGTGGCGCGCTGCTGCCGGTTGCGCCGATCTCGGCGTGGAGATCGGGCGGGCCGGGCTCGGACGGGGAGCGACGCGGTGCCGGCCATGATCGGCGGGATCGGCGGGATCGCGCCACTGGTGTCGCGTCGGTGCCACTTCCGCCGACCATGGCGTGGCCGCGCGGCGTGCGGGACGCGGAGACGTTGTCGGGCAGGCGGATCGGTCGGCCGATCGGTGGACGGGGTGGGACACCTCGGCCCGGTCGCTCGGGAGAACGACCGGGCCGTGTGCCGTGCGCCGTATGACGGTCAGGAGGTCGGGGCCGTCAGGTCGTAGACCGTCTGACCACCGATCGTCGTCGCCGTGTAGTGCGCCTCGACCCACTCGGTGATCGAGCTGGACGACGAGTCGGTGCTTCCGCCCTGGCCGCCGCCCTGATCGCCGCCCGCGACGAACCAGTGGATCTCGCCGGCCGCGACGTAGGCCTGGAACTGCTCCAGCGTCGGGGCGTCGTCCGAGCCGGACCAGCCGCCGATCGCCATCACCGACGAGCCGGAGGCCAGCTCCAGCTCGGCGGCGCTCTGCGAGCCGATCGTGGCGGCGGCCCACCGGGTCGAGTCGCCGGTCAGCAGAGCCGTCAGCTCGCCGCTGGTCCGGGCGCCGCCCATTCCGCCCGGCCCGCCGCCCACGCCCGCTCCGGAGCCGCCGCCCTGGTCGGGGGCGGTCTGGTCGGACGCCTGCTGGTCGGTGGCCTGCGCGGTCCCGGTCGTCGTGGTCCCGGTCGTCGTGGTCCCGGTCGACGCCGTGCCGCCCGGCGCCGTGCCGGAGGGCGGGGCGCCACCGCCACCCGGGCCACCGCCACCACCGGGTCCGGAGTCGCTGCCGCTCACGGCCGGTCCGGCACTGGGCGTCGACCCGGTGTGCGCGGTCAGGGCCGTGTCCACGGAGTACGCCGCCGGAGCGGCCAGCCCGGCCAGCAGCGCGAGAACGACCGCCGTGCGGGCGAGACGCCGTCGCGGAGGCAGCAGCAGCACCGCTCCGGCGAGCACGCCGGCGACCAGCACCGGCCACTGCAGCACCGACAGGCTCGAGTCCGACCAGCCGAGCATCACGAACGCCCACACGGCCGTCCCGGCCGAGGACGCGGCGAGCACCGCCCGTCCGGCCCACGCGTCACGGGCCCGCCAGGCCAGTACCCCGCCGATCCCGACGAGCGCCGCGATCGCGGGCGCCAGCGCGACCGTGTAGTACGGATGGATCGTGCCGCTCATCAGGCTGAACGTCAGCCCGGTGACGAGCGTCCAGGCGCCCCACAGGACCAGGGCGCCGCGCAGGTGTCGCGACGTCCGTCCCGCGAACCAGAACCCCGCCGCACCGAGCAGCAGCGCGGCCGGCAGCAACCAGCTGATCTGCGTGCCGAACTCGGAGTTGAACAACCGCAGCAGGCTCGCGGAGCCGCCGAAGCCACCCCCGCCACCTCCACCACCGCCGTTGCCCGAGCCACCGAGGATGCGGCCGAGCCCGTTGTAGCCGAGCGCCAGCTCCCAGGCCGAGTTGTTCGTCGACCCGCCGATGTACGGACGCGCGGCCTCGGGCCACAGCGACACCGCCAGCAGCCACCACCCGGACCCGACGACCACACCGACCCCGGCCAGCGCGATCTGCCGGACCCGCCGCCACACGGGGGTCCGGGCCGTCACCCCGTACGCGGCGGCGAGCGCGGGAAGGATCAGGAACGCCTGCATCATCTTCGTCAGGAACGCGAACCCGACCACCACGCCTGCCAGCAGGAGCCAGCGGGTCCCGGCGCGTGTCGACGCCGTCTCCCACGCCCTCGTCGTCATGTAGGCGGCCGCGACCAGCAGCAACGTGAGCAACGCGTCCGGGTTGTCGAACCGGAACATCAGCGCGGCCACCGGCGTCAGTGCGAACGCCGCTCCGGCGACGAGCGCGGCAGGTGACCCGGCGACCCGCTTCACCGTCGCGTACAGCAGCCCGACGGCCGCGACGCCCATCAATGCCTGCGGCACGAGCAGGCTCCACGAGCTGAAGCCGAAGATCCGCGCGGACAGCTCCATCACCCAGAGCGCGGCGGGCGGCTTGTCCACGGTGATCGCGTTGCCGGCGTCGAGCGAGCCGAAGAGGAACGCCGTCCAGCTCGTCGTGCCGGCCTGCACGGCGGCCGCGTAGAACGAGTTCGCCCAGCCGGACGCCGACAGGTTCCACAGGTACAGCAGGCCGGTGCCGGCCAGCAGCACGGCCAGGCCGGGGAACTCCCACGACGGGCGGCGCCGGGGTGCGGACGTCGGCGGGGCGGAACGGTGCCGTCCGCCGGGGCCGCCCGGTGCCGGGGCGGGATCCCGGGACGGCCGGGTCTCGGTGATCGTCATCCCCGGTCCTCCGGGGCGGATGCGGGCAGGGCTCGTCTCATGCCGACAACCGTGCGCGGCAGCTCTGTCGGGACTCTGGGAGCTGCTTGTGAACCGGCTGTGGACCCGGGGCGGGTGGGGTGGCCCGGCCGGAAGGAGGGGGACCGCCGGCCGGGCCTCGGCCGTCCCACACGGCCGCCCGTGGACCCACACCTGCGTTGGGGAGCGCCGCAGGTGCGGGCCATGTCTCCCGCGTGCATATGCACGCGGGAGACGATCCGACAGTACTATCCATTCACGATGCCATGTCAACGTCGAGTTGGAGTAATGCGATGAGCTGCAGGAACAGGATCTGGGTTCGGACGGCAACGGTGTCAGCATCATGGATCATCAACCGATGACAATGTCGCCGTGAACGGAGGTGCGCCGCGACACGGCCGGCCCGGCCCGCCGGCGCCTCGCCGTCACATCCGCGTCCCCCGGGTAAGGTCCCTGCCGGTGAGCGCTGGGAACGGGGCCGTCGGCGACGACCTCACGATCGACGAGCTGGGCGCGCGGGCCGGCATGACGGTCCGGAACGTGCGCGCCCATCTCTCGCGCGGTCTGCTGCATCCCGGAGTGCTGCGTGGACGCACGGCGTACTACGACCACAGCCACGTCGCCCGGCTGGAGCTGATCGCGTCGCTGCAGCGGCGCGGGTTCACGCTCGCCGCGATCGACGTCCTGATCAACCAGACGCCGTCGAACAGCGCCGAGGAGGCGCTGCGGCTCTACCGCGGGATGCTCGCCCCGTGGGAGCCGGAACCGCCGGTCGAGATGCGCGAGGACGAGCTGTCCGCATGGCTCGGCGTGCAACTGCCGTCGGACGCGCTCGCCGAGCTACGGACGTCCGAACTGATCGAGCCGGCCGGACCGGGGCGCATCCGGATCACGAGTCCGGCGCTGATCCGGTCCGGGGCGCAGGCCGTCGCGCTGGGCATCTCGCCGGAGGCCGTGCTGGCGGTGAACGCGCCGCTGCGGGAGCACACCCGCGGGGTGGCCGACCTGTTCCTGGCGCTGTTCCGCGACCACGTGTGGAAGGCGCACGTCGCCGCGGGGCTGCCGCGCGAGGGCGTCGTGGACGTGCGCACGGCCGTCGAGGGTCTGCAGCCGGTCGCCACGCAGGCACTGCTGGGGTCCTTCCGCACGTCGATGCAGGCGGCGATGGACGCGTTCATCGCCGAGCTGTCCGAGACGCTCACACAGGCACAGAAACCGTCGTAGACACCGGCGCCCCTGCGGGCAGCCCGACCGTGAACGTCGTGCGGCCCGGGACGCTGTCGACCGAGACCGTCCCGCCGTGCGCGGACACCACGGCCGCGACGATCGCCAGGCCGAGCCCGGTGCTCGGGGTGTCGTTCGCCGCGCGGGTCCGGGACTCGGCGCCGCGGGCGAACCGCTCGAACACGCGCGGGAGGATCTCCGGCGGGATGCCGGGCCCGTCGTCGCGCACGCTCAACAGCGCGCCGCCGTCCGGTCCGCTGCGCAGCCCGACCGTCACCGTCGTGCCCTCCGGGGTGTGGGTGCGGGCGTTCGTCAGCAGGTTCGCGACGACCTGGGCGAGCCGGCCCGCGTCGCCCTGCACGGTCACCGGCTCGTCCGGAAGATCCGGGATGAAGCGGTGCCCGGGGCCCGCGACGTGGGCGTCGCCGATCGCGTCGAGGACCAGGCGGGTGAGGTCGACGTCGGCGCGTTCCAGCGGCCGCCCGGCGTCCAGTCGGGCGAGCAGCAGCAGGTCCTCGACGAGCGCGCTCATCCGCTCGGCCTGCGACGAGATCCGGGTCAGCGCGTGCGCGGTCCCCGGCGGGACCGGGTCGCGCTCGCGCCGGGACAGCTCGGCGTAGCCGCGGATCGCGGCCAGCGGCGTGCGCAGCTCGTGGCTGGCGTCGGCGACGAAACGGCGCAGCCGGGTCTCCGAGTCCTGACGCGCGGCGAGCGCGCCCTCCACGTTGTCCAGCATCCGGTTCAGCGCGGTGCCGACCTGGCCGACCTCGGTGCCCGGGTCGGGGTCCGGCACCCGTGCGGCGAGATGCACCTCGCCACGATCCAGCGGGAGCTGCCCGACCCGGCCCGCGACGGCCGCGACCCGCTCCAGCGGCCGCATCTCGCGGCGCACCAGCACGGCCGCCGCGACGCCGGTGACCAGCACGGCACCGCCGAGCACGATCACCTCGATCAGCACGAGCCTGGCCAGCACGTCGGAGACCGGGCCGGTCTCGCGGGCCAGCACGTAGATCCGCCCGTTCATCACCTGCGCGGAAGCCTGGTACTCGCCACCGGCGAGCTCGACGTGCCGGGGCGGGTCGCCGGGCGCGACGGTGGCCAGCTCGGCCAGGTCGCTCGACGGCAGCGCCGACGTGCTGGCCCCGTCGTCCTCCAGGCGCTCGGCGCCGACCACCGTCCCGGACGTGCCCCCGGGGCCGTCGGGCGCGAACACGACGCCGACCGAACCGGGCGGCTGCGGGCCGAGGAAGCTCGATCCGCCGGGACCGCCCCCCTCACCACCGGGACCTCCCTGCCCGCCGGGCGGCCGCGGCAGCTGCCCGTTCTGGGCGCGGGCGAACCGGTCGGCCGACGAGACGACCTCGCCCTCCTGGCGGGCGTTCAGGAACCGGTCGAGAGCCACCGTCGTCGCCACCCCGATGGCCACGCACGCCAGCGCGAACAGCACCAGCACGGTGACCACCAGACGGGCGCGCAGCGAGCGCGCGCGGGGGATCACCCGCCCGCCGGGCGCAGGACGTACCCGGCCCCGCGCACCGTGTGGATCATCGGCGCGCGGCCGGCGTCGATCTTCTTGCGCAGGTAGGAGACGTACAGCTCGACCACGTTGGACTGTCCGCCGAAGTCGTAGTTCCACACCCGGTCGAGGATCTGGGCCTTGGACAGCACCCGGCGCGGGTTGCGCATCAGGAACCGGAGCAGCTCGAACTCGGTGGCGGTCAGCTCGACCGGCTCGCCTGCCCGGTGCACCTCGTGGCCGTCCTCGTCGAGCACCAGGTCGCCGACGACGAGCTCGCCACCCTGCCGCGCCGCCGTCATGCCCGCGCGGCGCAGCAGTCCCCGCATCCGCGCGACGAGCTCCTCCAGGCTGAACGGCTTCGTGACGTAGTCGTCGCCGCCGGCGGTGAGACCCGCGACCCGGTCCTCGACGGCGTCGCGCGCGGTCAGGAACAGCACCGGCACGTCGGGGGTGTCGGCGCGGATCTTGCGCAGCACCTCGAACCCGTCGAAGTCCGGGAGCATCACGTCGAGCACGACGGCGTCCGGGCGGAAGTCGCGGGCCGTCGTCACGGCCGTCCGTCCGTCGGCGGCGGTGCGGACGTCCCAGCCCTCGTACCGCATGGCCATGGCCAGCAGGTCGGACAGCGTCGACTCGTCGTCGACGACGAGCACCCGGATCGGGCTGCCGTCGCTGCGTCGTAGCTGCTCGGCGGGACGCTCACTCACGTCGGACATGGTAGGAGCACACCCTCCGAAACTGTGTGCCGCCTGTGAACGCCCTGTACGCCGGATCGGAAACCTGCCCGGTGACCCGCCGTCGCCGTCCCGTCACGCACCCGGCGCCGTTCTTCGGCACCATGTCCCCGACCGACGTCGATCTTCGGAGGCGAGATGGCAGTGAGCGCGGGAGCGGGGACCTGGACCGGCCGGTACCTGCTGGTGCTGGGCGACGACCTGATGGGCGACGACGACACCGCCGCCCGGGACGCCGTGCGCGAGCTGACCGGCCTGTCCGAGGTGACCAGCACCCGGGACGCCGGGGCCGCCTCGGGCGACGTCCGACCCACGTTGTTCGGCGGGTTGGGCATCGCCGTCGCGGAGCTGACATCGGCGCAGCTGGCGACGGCCCGGGCGGACGCCCGGCTGATCGGCGTCGAGCCGGAGCGGGTGCAGCGGGCGATCGGGGACCTGTCCGAGGAGTACCTGCGCGGGTTCGCCGACGCCGCACAGTTCCTGCACGGCAAGGCGGGCGGGGCGGCGCCCGGCGCGGGCCGGGTCGGCGTGGCGCAGTTCGGCGACACCGACCAGGCGACCTGGGGCCTTCAGGCGACCGGCGTGCTGGAGGCGAAGGAGACCGGCAAGGGCGTCACGGTCGCCGTGCTCGACACCGGGCTGGACCTGGAGCACCCGGACTTCGCGGGCCGCCAGATCCAGTCCCGCTCGTTCGTCGACGGCCAGCAGGTCCAGGACGTGCAGGGCCACGGGACGCACACGGCGGGCACCACCGCCGGGCCGCTCGCGCCGACGACCGGTCGCCGCTACGGCATCGCGCACGAGGCGACGCTGCTGGTCGGCAAGGTGCTCGGCGACGACGGCTCCGGCTCCGACGCGCAGATCCTCGAGGGCATCGACTGGGCGATCACCAGCGGCGCGAAGGTGGTCTCGATGTCGCTCGGCGCGGACGTGAACGAGGTGTCCACGGCCTACGAGAACGCGGGGAAGCGTGCCCTGGACGCCGGCTGCCTGATCGTCGCGGCCGCCGGCAACAACGCCGAGCGCAGCACGGGCAACGCCGGATTCGTCGGCGTGCCGGCGAACAGCCCGTCGATCATGGCGGTGGCGGCCGTCGACCGGAACCTCGCGATCGCCGACTTCTCGGCGGCCAGCTCGCAGGTCCCGGGCGGCCAGGTGGACATCGCCGGGCCCGGCGTGGACGTGTACTCGAGCTGGCCCCGGCCGCAGAACACGAACACGATCTCCGGCACGTCGATGGCCACGCCGCACGTGTCCGGCATCGCGGCGCTGTGGGTGCAGCGCGGCGTGACCGGTCAGCAGCTGTGGACCCAGCTCGTCCAGGCGGCGCAGCGGCTCGACCTGCCGTCGGCCGACGTGGGGTCCGGGCTGGTCAGGGCTCCGGGTGCCTGAGACGGTGTCCCGGTGAAGGTGCTGGTCACGGCGTCCGGTGGCACGCCGGTCGCGGACGTCGTCGCGCGGCTCGAGGCGGCCGGGGTGCAGGTGGACAAGGTCTTGGAGGCCGTCGGGGTGATCGTCGCGACGGTCGCCGACGGCGGCGTGCGCGCGCTGGCCGAGATCGAGGGCGTCGGGTCGGTGGAGGAGGACCGCGAGGTCCGCCTGCCGCCACCGGACTCGGACGTGCAGTGACCCGCCGACCGGCCGCGTGATCGGGTCCCGGGCAGTGTGGGCGGACGACCCCGTCCGTTCACGCTGCCGGACGGCCGATCATGCCGGTGATCCACGCGCCGGATGCGGCGTGGCCGGTTAGCGTCGGTGCGATGGAGTGCACCGCGCACGAGCCGATCGGCGTGACGGTCACCGGGGTGTCCGTGGCCGGGGCCGGAGCCGGTCTCGCGCCGCCGCTGCGCGATCTGCTCGCCGAGCACGGCGTCGCCGTCCTGCCGGACCAGTGGATCGACGACGACGCGTTCCTGACGTTCCTGCGCGGTTTCGGCGAGCTCGCGTTCACGGCGGGGGAGACGCCGCTGCCGGGCCACGACGACCTGAACGTGATCAGCAACGTCGGCCGCACCACGCCGCCGCGCAGCGTGTTCCACGTCGACACCAGCTACGTCCGCCGCCCGCCCGCCTACACCGCCCTGCGGGCCGTCTCGATCCCGGAGGCGGGCGGCGAGACGCTGTTCACGAACCAGTACCGCGCCTACGAGACGCTCCCGGAGGCGTTGCGGGACAAGCTCGCCGGCCGGACGATCCGGCACGTCGTCAGCGGCGTCGACCCGGGGGAGGGGCAGGAGACCGAGGCCGAGCACCCGGTGTTCCGCAGGCACCCGATCTCCGGGCGGGTCGCGCTCTACCTGTCCACGCCCGCCCGGTGCGTGGCGGTCAGCGGGATGGACGAGCAGGAGTCCGCCGACACGATCGCCCGGCTGTACGAGCACGCCACCCACGAACGGAACGTGTACCGGCACCGGTGGGCGCCCGGTGACGTCGTGATCTGGGACAACGCGTGCGTGCTGCACAGGGCGGACCACGACGGCGTCGTCGGCGACCGTGTCATGCACCGCGGCATGGTGGCCGGGACGGACGTGCCGTCAGCCGTCGCGTGAGGCCCGGAGACCGCGCAGGACGACGTCGACGATCGTGGCGATCGTGTCGTCGTCCGGCGGCCCGCCGTGCAGCATGGCGGCGTAGAGCACGGCGCCGTTGAGCATCAGTGCGGCCGCCTCCAGCTCGGGGCCGTCGGTGACGTCGGCGAGCACGCCGCGCATCACACGCTCGCCCTCGGCGGCGACACGGTCGCGCAGCTCGGCCAGTTCCGGGGATCCGGCCGCGCTGAGCTCGGCCATCGCGCCGAGCGCCCGGTGCGTGCCGCGGTCCTCCATCATCGATCGGAACCCGGACATCTGACCGATCAGGTCGGCCCGCGGATCGCCGCTCACGGAGGCGTGGTCGACCTCGGTCATCAGGGACAGCGCGGCGTGCAGCAGGTCCGTCCGGGTGGGCCAGTGGGTGTACAGCGTCGCCTTCGCATAACCGGCCGCCTCGGCGACACGCGTGTGCGTCACCGCGTCGGCGCCCTCGTCGACGAGGATCCGGTACGCGGCGCGGGGCACGTCGTCCCGGGTCCGCGCGACACGCGGATCCGTGCGGTCTCCTCGCGATGACATGTGCCCACCTCCCGGACTTTTTTTGAACTTATCGTTCAGTAGCGTTCGATCCGTCTTCTAACGGGTACACCCGGTCAGTACCTGCTCGTCCGTACATCGAAACCGGAGGACCCCGATGCCGGCCATTCTCTTCGGCTCCATCAGTACCGTCGCAGACACCTCCGAACTGCAGCGCGACGCGTTCAACCGCGCGTTCGCCGACCATGGTCTCGACTGGCACTGGGACCGCGACACCTACGTCGCGATGCTGAACAGCAACGGCGGTGCCGACCGCGTCGCCGAGTACGCCCGCTCCCGTGGCGTGGACGTGGACGCCGACGCGATCCACCGCACGAAGTCCGAGACGTTCCGCCGCCTGCTCCGCGCGTCCCCGCCGAAGCCCCGCCTCGGCGTCCCGGAGAGCGTCAGCGCCGCTCGTCGTGACGGCACCGCGGTCGCGCTCGTGACGACGACGTCGCCGGAGAACGTCGCCGCACTCGTCGAAGCACTGACGCCGCAGCTCGGTGACCAGCCGTTCGACCTGCTCGTCGACCGTGGCCAGGTCAGCGAGCCGAAGCCGGACGGCGCCGCCTACCGGTTCGCGCTGGACAAGCTCGGCGTGCGTGCCGAGGACGCCGTCGCGATCGAGGACAACGTCGGCGGCGTGCAGGCGGCACGCGAGGCCGGCGTCGCGGTCGTCGCGTTCCCGAACGAGAACACGTCCGGACACGACTTCGGTCCGGCCGCGGAGCGCGTCGACCGGATCGAGTACGGCCCGCTGCGCGCCCACCTGGGGGAGAACTCGTGAGCGAGCCCGCGAGCTCACCATCGACCACAGCAGCGCCACGAGTGCGGCCGACCAGTGCCGGCGAGGAGGACTCATGAGCACACCCGTCGCGAACGTCACCTCGACCGAGCGCGCGTTCCACGTCGAGGGCTACGAGAGGATCGACTTCAGCCTCGTCTACGTGGACGGCGCGTTCGACCCGGCGAACACCGAGGTCGCGGACGTCCACCGGCCGTACGGGCGCTGCCTGATGGTCGTCGACCGGACGGTCCTCGACCTGCACGGCGACGCGATCCGCGCCTACTTCTCCCACCACGGCATCGAGCTGACCGTGTTCGACGTCCGGATCGCCGAGACGGCGAAGAGCCTGCAGACCGTCGAGCGGATCGTCGACGCGTTCACCGAGTTCGGGCTCGTGCGTACGGAGCCGGTGCTCGTCGTCGGCGGCGGGCTGACCACGGACGTCGCCGGGTTCGCCTGCGCGTCGTTCCGCCGTGGCACGCCTTACGTCCGGATCCCGACGACGGTGATCGGCCAGGTCGACGCCAGCGTCGCGATCAAGGTCGCGGTCAACCACGGGAGGAGCAAGAACCGCCTCGGCGCCTACCACGCGTCGCAGAAGGTGATCCTCGACCCGTCGCTGCTGGCCACGCTGCCGACCGACCAGGTGCGCAACGGGATGGCCGAGCTGATCAAGATCGCGGTCGTCGCGAACAGCGGGATCTTCGACCTGATCGAGGAGCACGGGGAACGGCTGCTCGCCACCGGGTTCGGGCACGGCGAGGGCGGCAGCCACGAGCTGCGCGAGCTGGCGCACAAGTTCACCTACGACGCCGTCCAGACCATGCTCGAGCTGGAGGTCCCGAACCTGCACGAGCTGAACCTGGACCGGGAGATCGCCTACGGCCACACGTGGAGCCCGACGCTGGAGCTGGCGCCGGAGGTCCCGATGTTCCACGGCCACGCGATCAGCGTGGACATGGCGCTCTCGGCCACGATCGCCGAGCGCCGCAACTACATCACGACGCGCAGCCGGGACCGGATCCTCGGCGTGATGAGCCGGCTGGGGCTCTCGCTGGACAGCGGGTACCTGACGCCGGAGCTCCTGCACCGGGCCACCGAGTCGATCGTCCAGACCCGGGGCGGCCTGCTGCGCGCCGCCGTGCCACGCCCGATCGGCACGTGCTTCTTCGTCAACGACCTGACGCCCGACGAGTTGGAGGAGGCCCTGGTCGCGCACAAGGAGCTCGTGCGCACGTTCCCGCGGGGCGGCGACGGCGTGGACGTGTACGCACCGGCGGAGGCGGCGTGACGGCGGTGGATGCGCAGCCCCGGCCGGTCACGCCGGTGACGATCGCCGCCGAACGGCTCGCGCGTCTCGCGGAGCGCCTCGACGGCGAGGGCGCGGCCGAGGCGCGGGAGATCGCCGCGCTGGTCGGTGGTCTGGATCCGTACCTGGCGTCCTGCACGACGCCGGAGTCGTCCGAGCTGGCAGCCCTGGCATCGCGCACCCGCTCGGCGGACTGGGGCGACGGGCCACTGGAGCAGGAGATGCTGTCCGGGCACGTCGAGGGCCGGCTGCTCGCGTTCCTGGTGCACGCCACCGGGGCCCGACGGGTGCTGGAGATCGGCATGTTCACCGGCTACTCGGCCCTGGCGATGGCCGAAGCGCTTCCGGCCGGCGGCAACCTGGTGGCCTGCGAGATCGACTCCTCCGCCGCGGCGTTGGCCGCGGCGTCGTTCTCCGCGTCACCGGCCGGCCGGCGGATCGACGTACGAGTCGGCCCAGCCGTGTCCACACTGGACACGCTGGCGTCGGCGGGGGAGACGTTCGACCTCGTGTTCGTCGACGCGGACAAGGCCGGCTACGAGCAGTACCTGGAGATCCTCCTGACCGGTGGGCTGCTCGCGCCGAACGCGCTGGTCTGCGTGGACAACACGCTGATGCAGGGCGAGCCGTGGACGACCGGTTCGCCGAGCGCGAACGGCGCGGCGATCGCGGCGTTCAACCGGGCGGTGGCCGCCGACCCGCGCGTCGAGCAGGTCGTGCTGCCCGTGCGCGACGGGCTGACCCTGATCCGGCGCATCTGATGGCCCGGCTGCGCACGCTCGGCATGCTGGCGCTGCTGACCGCGGCGCTCCCGCTGGATGCGGCCGTCACGGCGACGGCGTGGCTGGCCGGGCGGGTGCGCGGCGCGCGGTCACCGGCCGCGGCACGGGCCACGCGCGGGGACGACGCGCCGCCCGGGGTGGGCGACACAGCGCCGGGCGGGGCGGGCGATGCGGCGTCGCGCGGGGTGGACGGCCGCGGGGCACACGACGCGGCGCCGCGCACGGTGCTGCTCAGCGGCGGCAAGATGACCAAGTCGCTGGCGCTGGCGCGGGCGTTCCACCGCGCCGGGCACCGGGTGGTGCTGGCCGAGTCGGCGCGCCACCGGCTCACCGGTCACCGGTTCTCCCGGGCCGTCGACCGGTTCCGGACGATCCCGGAGCCGACCGACCCCGGCTACGCCGACGCGCTGCTGGAGATCGTGCGCGCGGAGGACGTCGACGTCTACGTGCCGGTGTGCAGTCCGGTGTCCAGCGTCGCCGACGCGCGGGCCGTACCGGTGCTGGCGCCGCACTGCGAGGTGCTGCACGTCGGACCGGACGTGATCGGCCTGCTGGACGACAAGGACCGGTTCGCCGAGGCCGCGGCGTCGTTCGGGCTGGACGTGCCGGAGACGCACCGGATCACCGACCCGGCCCAGGTCGCCGCGTTCGACTTCGACGCACGACCCGGCCGGACGTTCGTGCTCAAGTCGATCGCCTACGACCCGGTCCGCAGGCTCGACCTCACGCCGCTGCCGCGCCCCACCCCCGCCGGGACGGAGGCGGTCGCGCGGTCGCTGCCGATCTCGTCGGAGAACCCGTGGATCCTGCAGGAGTTCGTCGAGGGCCGGGAGTTCTGCACGCACAGCACCGTCCGCGACGGTGAGGTGACGCTGCACGGGTGCTGCGCGTCGTCGTCGTTCCAGGTGAACTACGGCCACCTGGAGCGGCCGGCCATCGAGAAGTGGGTGCGACGGTTCGTCGGCGGGCTCGGGCTGACCGGCCAGGTGTCGTTCGACTTCATCGAGGCCCGCGACGGGCGGCTGGTCGCGATCGAGTGCAACCCGCGCACCCACTCGGCGATCACGATGTTCCACGACACGCCGGGCGTCGCGGACGCCTACCTCGGCCGCGGCACCGGGACGCTGGTGCCACGCCCGGGTGCCCGCCCCACCTACTGGACGTACCACGAGGTGTGGCGGCTGCTGAGCGGTCCGGACCGGCTCGGCACGCTGCGGACGATCCTGCGCGGGACCGACGCCGTGCTCGACCGCGACGACCCGCTCCCGTTCCTCGCCCTGCACCACCTGCAGATCCCGTGGCTGCTGCTGCGCACGCTGCGCCGCGGGCCGGACTGGGTGCGGATCGACCTGAACATCGGCAAGATCGTCGAACCGGCGGGGGACTGATGCGTGCCTACACGCCGGGGGCGTCGCCGCAGCCGGCCGCCGGCGAGACCCGCGCGGCCCTGCGCGTCCTCCATCTGACCGGCTCGGCGGTGTCCGACGAGTTCGTCGACCTGTCGCTGCTCTACGCCAGGGACTGCCTGGCCGCGACGGCCGACCCGGCCCGCTGGGAGCCGCACCTCGCGCACGTCACGCCGGACGGCTGCTGGCGCTTCCCGTGGTCCCTGGAACCGGAGGTGGTCGCGGCGTCCACGCCGGTGACGGTCGGGGACGCGATCCGCATGATCACCGAGCTGGCCCCGGACGTGATGGTGCCGCAGATGTTCTGCCCGCCCGGCATGACCGGCCACCGGGCGCTGTTCGACGTGCTCGGCGTCCCCTACGTCGGCAACCGGCCGGACGCGACGGCGCTGTCGGTGGACAAGCCGAAGGCCCGGGCCGTCGTCGCGGCGTCCGGTGTGGACGTCCCGCGCGGTGAGGTGGTGCGGCCCGGCGGCCGGCCCACGCTCGCGCCGCCGGTCGTGGTGAAGCCGGTCGACGCGGACAACTCGTCCGGCGTGACGCTCGTGCGGTCCACACAGGACTACGACGACGCGCTGACGGAGGCGTTCCGGCACTCGTCGGCCGCGCTCGTCGAGGAGTACGTGGAACTGGGTCGGGAGGTGCGCTGCGGTGTGCTCGAACGCGACGGCGCGCTCGTCGGACTGCCGCTCGAGGAGTACGCGATGGACCGGACGTCGAAGCCGGTGCGCGGCTACGACGACAAGCTGGCCCGCTCCGAGGACGGCGACCTGCGCCTGATGGCCAAGGACGGCGAGCGGGCCTGGATCGTCGACCCGTCGGACCCGGCGACCCGACCGGTCCAGGACGCGGCGCGCGCCTGCTACGCGGCGCTCGGGTGCCGGCACTACGGCCTGTTCGACTTCCGGATCGACCCGTCCGGCCGCCCGTTCTTCCTGGAGGCGAGCCTCTACTGTTCGTTCGCGACGACGAGTGTGGTCGCCACGATGGCGCGCGCGGCCGGCATCGAGCTACCGGAGCTGTTCGCGACGAGTGTGGAGGCCGCCCTGCGGTCCTGACGCGGCAGCGCCGCAGCCCCGACTCGTACCGACCCGGCCGAGATCGCAGCCATGGCGGTACCGCTGCCGTTCGCACCACCATGTGTGCGATCTCGGCGCTGATCGGCCGGGGCGGACCGACCCGGCGCCGCCGGGCCGCGCCCGCACCGCGCCACCGCTAGCGTCGTGGACGCCTCGACCTCCGGCGCCGTCGCCGCGGCACGAGGTACGACCATGGCTGAGGTGCCCAACCCGATCGAGCGCACGGCTCCGCCGGGGTTCGTCTCGGGTGCGATCGAGGGCGCCCGCCACGGTTCCAGCTCGAGGAGCGCGAACACCTCGGCCGGCGAGTCCAGGAGAGCCGGCGGGAGGACGTCGATGACGACCTGTGCCGCCGGATCGACGTCGATCGTGTGGCTCATCGGCAGCAGGTCGCTCGGATGGTGGGGAACGTCAGCGGTCGGCCAGGCCGAGGTCGACCTCGAGCTCGTCCCACGACACCGCACCCGGCGCGCGTTCGCCGGCGTTCCTCAGCATCGCGCGGTAACCGTCATGACCCGATGGTAGCGGCCACCCCCGACGATCCCCCGGATCTCAGCGCGCCCGCCAGTACCCCGTGGCGTAGACGGCGCGGCGGTCGAGCTTGCGGTCCTCGAGCAGGTGCGCCCGCAGGTCCTTGACGGCTGCGGACTCGCCGGAGAGCCACGCCTGGCCCTTCCCGGACGGCAGGTCGGCCGCCCGCACGGCCGCGACCAGCGGCTCCCCGGCCGGCGCGTCGCCCCGGTGCACCCATGTGACCCGAGCCGAGCCGGGAAGTGACTGCTCCTCACCGGCGTCCGCGACCTCGAGGAACGCGTGCACCGGGACCGGGCCGTCCAGCGTCTCCAGCACGGTCGCGACGGCGGGCAGCGCCGACTCGTCACCGATCACGACGTGGAAGTCCGCGGCCGGATCCGGCGTCCAGCGACCGCCGGGCTCGGACACGCCGACCCAGCTGCCCGGCTCCGCACGCGACGCCCAGTCGGCGGCCGGGCCGTGCCCGTCGTGCACGACGAAGTCGACGTCCAGCTCACCGGCACCGGCGTCGAACCGCCGCACGGTGTACGTGCGGATCGCCGGTCGCGCCTCACCCGCCGGCCAGACCGGTCCGCCGGTGCTCGCACGCGGGACGGCCGGGACGTCCTGCCCGGGGAGCGGGAAGAACATCTTGATCCGCCGGTCCGGGCCCTCACCCGGGAACCCGTCGAGATCGTCGCCCGCGAGCGTCACGCGGATCATCCTCGGCGTCACGTGCGTCGTTCGGCGGACCTGGAGCAGGCGCGGTGCGGTCGTCGTCATGGCGGTCCCAGTGTCGCTCACACCGACCGCCCGGCGTTCTGCGGTCGCCGTTACGCGCGGACAACGGGGCGGTAACCACCGCCGACGACGCTGGGTCCCGATGACCGACACCCACTGCCCGTACTGCTCCCTGCAGTGCGGGATCCGCATGGGCCCCGACCGGGAGCTCACCGGCCGCGACGACTTCCCGGTGAACCTCGGCGGTCTGTGCGTGAAGGGGGCGAACGCCGCCGAGCTGCTGACCCATCCCGGTCGCCTCACCACTCCTCTGGTCCGCGACCGCGGTGCGCTCCGCCCGGCGACGTGGGACGCCGCGCTCGACCGGGTCGCGGCGGCGATCACGGCGGCACAGGACGAGCACGGGCCGGACGCGGTCGGGTGTTTCGGCGGCGGAGGCCTGACGAACGAGAAGGCCTACCAGTTCGGCAAGTTCGCTCGGGTCGGTCTCGGCACCGCGATGATCGACTACAACGGCCGCTTCTGCATGTCCTCGGCCGCCGCGGCGGCGAACCGGGCGTTCGGGATCGACCGCGGCCTGCCGTTCCCGCTGCCCGACGTGGCCGAGGCGGACGTCGTGCTGCTCGTCGGCTCCAACCCGGCGGACACGATGCCGCCCGCCATGCGCTGGTTCACCGCCGGGCGCGAGCGCGGGGCGCGCCACATCGTCGTCGACCCCCGCCGGACGGCGACCGCCGCACTCGCCGACGCGCACCTCGCGGCCGTGCCGGGCACCGACATCGCGCTCGCGAACGGGTTGCTGCACATCGCAATCCGCGACCGTCTGATCGACGAGAACTACATCGCGGAGCGCACCACCGGGTGGGAGGCGGTACGACGGGCCGTCCGCTCCGACTGGCCGGACCGCACCGAACGGATCACCGGCGTCCCGGTCGCGGACCTGGAGGCCACGGTGCACGCCCTGGCGGGCGCCGAGCGGGCCATGATCCTCACCGCGCGGGGCGCCGAGCAGCATGCGGACGGCGTCGCGACGGCGACGGCGTGGATCAACCTGGCGCTCGCGCTGGGCCTGCCGGGCCGCGACACGGGCTCCGGCTGGGCGACCGTCACCGGCCAGGGCAACGGGCAGGGCGGGCGCGAGCACGGGCAGAAGGCCGACCAGCTCCCCGGCTACCGGAGCCTGGCGAACCCGGAGCACCGCGCGTTCGTCGCGGACGTCTGGGGCGTCGACGCCGACGAGCTCCCGGCGCCCGGCGTGTCCGCCTACGAGCTGCTCGAGCGGTGCGGCACGGACGTTCGCGTCTTGCTGCTCGCCGCGTCGAACCCGGTCGTGTCCGCTCCGGACGCCGCGCGCGTCGTCGAGCGGCTCGGCGCGCTCGACCTGCTCGTCGTGACCGACTTCGTGCTCTCCGAGTCGGCGCGCCTGGCCGACGTCGTGCTGCCGACGACGCAGTTCGCCGAGGAGGACGGCACGCTGACCAACCTGGAGGGACGGGTGCTGCGACGACGACGGGCGCTCGACCCGCCGGACGGCGTCCGGTCCGAACTGGACATCTGGCACGACATCGCCGACCGCCTCGGCCGCGGGAAGTTCTTCCCGACCGACCCGCAGGACGTCTTCGACGAGCTACGCCGCGCCTCGGCCGGCGGCGTCGCCGACTACGCCGGCATCAGCTGGGAACGCCTCGACGCGGGCGAGCAGCTGTTCTGGCCCTGCCCCTCCGAGGAGCACCCCGGTACCCCGCGGCTGTTCGCCGACCGGTTCCCGACGCCGGACGGGCGGGCCCGGTTCGTCGCCGTCGCCCACCGTGGGGTGACCGAACGGCTGGAGCGCCGGTTCCCGTACCTGCTGACCACCGGCCGCAGCCGCACCCACTACCAGTCCGGAGCGCAGACCCGTCGCAGCACGGCGCTGGACACGGCCGAGCCCGAGCTCTACGCCGAGCTGCACCCGCGTCTGGCCGCGGCCACCGGGATCTCCGACGGCGAGGGAGTCCGGCTCACCACCCGCCGCGGGTCGGTCGTGGCCCGGGCACGGCTCGTCGACGGCATCCGCACCGACACCGTGTTCCTCCCGTTCCACTGGGCCGGCGTCAACGACCTGACCAGCCCACGTCTGGACCCGACGTCGCGGATGCCCGAGTTCAAGACGTGCGCGGTGGCCGTCGCACCGGCCGGGGTCGAGGAGGTCGGCGCGTGACCCGGAAGGACCTCGTCGTGATCGGCAACGGGATGGCGGGCGCCCGCGCGCTGGAGGAGATCATCGCCCGACCGGGAGCGGAGCGGTTCCGGATCACCGTGTTCGGCGACGAGCCGGGCGGCAGCTACAACCGGATCCTGCTGAGCCGCGTGCTCGCCGAGGGACCCGACGAGATCGACGACATCTACCTCAACCCGGTGGACTGGTACGCCGAGCACGACGTCACGCTGTACCCCGGCGTGCGCGTCGTGCGGATCGACCGGCCGGGGCGCAAGGTGTTCGCCGACGACGGCACGGTCGTCGGCTACGACACGCTGATCATCGCGACCGGGAGCCGGTCCGCGTTCCCACCGATCGACGGCATGTGGTCCGACGACGCGACGCTCACGCCGGGTGTGTTCGGGTTCCGCACGATCGACGACACGGCCGCGATGCTCGACCACGCGCGCGACGTCCCGAACGCCGTCGTGATCGGTGGCGGGCTGCTCGGGCTCGAGGCCGCGCACGGCCTGCAGCAGCACGGCGTCGACGTGCACGTCGTCCAGAGTGGACCGGTCCTGATGAGCCGCCAGCTCGACGCCGAGGCGGGGGCGATCCTGCGGCGCGTGCTGGAGCGCGACCACGGCATGCACGTCCACACCGGGCACCGCCCGGTGGCGATCCGCAGTGCCGGGTCGGTGACCGCGGTCCTGCTCGCGGACGGCACCGTGATCGACACCGGGATGGTGGTGGTGGCCGCCGGTACGCGGCCGAACGTGGGGCTCGGCGTCGCGGCCGGGCTGACCGTGGAACGCGGGATCGTCGTCGACGACCGGATGCGCTCGGTCGACGACCCGGACGTGTACGTCGTGGGGGAGTGCGCGCAGCACCGCGGGGAGGTGTACGGGCTGGTCGCGCCGCTGTGGGAGCAGGCGGCCGTGCTCGCCGACGTGCTGACCGGTGCCGATCCGGACGCCGAGTACCACGGCTCGCGCACCGCGACGAAGCTGAAGGTCGCCGGCGTCGACGTCGCGTCCATGGGGGTGCGCGCCCCGGAGGGCGAGGACGACGAGGTGGTGCGCTACTCGGAGCCGAAGCGCGGCATCCACAAGTCGGTCGTGCTGCGCGACGGCCGGTTGGTCGGCGCGACGCTGCTCGGCGACACGTCGAAGGTGGCCTACCTGCAGCAGGTCCTCGACCGCGGACTCCCGTTGCCGGAGGACCGCGCCGAGCTGCTGTTCACGCTGTCCGGGGCCGCCCCGGCGGAGGACGTGTCCGAGATGGACGGGTCCACACAGGTCTGCAACTGCAGCGGCGTGTCCAAGGAGGAGATCGTGGCCTGCGTCGAGGGCGGGGAGACGAGCGTGCCCGGCGTGGTCGCCGCGACGCGTGCCGGGACGGGCTGCGGGACGTGCCGCGGGCTCGTCGAACGGATCGTCACCTGGGCCGCGGAGTCCGCCCCGTGCTGCGCGGCCTGCGGCCACCCGGCCGGGTAGCGCGCGCTCACCCACGCTTCCGAGCCGCGCCCCGCCACCGAGCCGCGTCCCACCCACCGAGCGGCACCCCGCCACCCGCCGAACCGATGTGGCAGTCGTTCGCCTCATGTGAACGGATGTCACCCTCGTTCGGAGCGCGCGCGGCGGCGGGTGCCGGTGAAGCGGCGGGTGCCGGGGGTCAGTGCGGCGAGGAGCGGGGCGGCGGCGCAGGCCGCGGCACAGGTCGCCAGCACCGGAGTCGTGCCGAACGCCGTGATCGCCGGTGCGATGAGCGCCAGCCCCAGCGGGGCCAGGCCGTAGGACACCAGGAAGTCCAACGACGACACCCTGGCCAGCTTCGACGGCTCCACCTCCCGCTGCACGGCCGTGAACCACGGCACGTTGAAGAGCTCGATCCCGATACCGCACACCACGTACGCGGCCACCACGACCCAGACCGGCAGCGGCACGAGCAGCGACAGCGGCGCCACCGCGTACAGCGCGAGCCCGCCGAGCGCCACCCACCCCCGCGCGACCGGACGCCACCTCGAGACCAGCACGGCGCCGGCGAGTGCGCCCACCGTGTACCCGGTGAGCGCGCCGGCCAGCACGGCCTCGCTGCCGTAGACGTCGCGGCTGACCAGCGGCAGCGCGACGCCGGTCGCGGAGTAGCCGGTGGCGATCACGGTGGCCAGCGCGCCGAGCCCGGCCAGGAACCACGGATGCCTGCGGGCCTCGGTGACGCCGTCGGCGAAGTCCCGCCAGAACGACGAACCGGTCACCCCCGCGGCCGGCCGGCCGGTACCCCGGGGCGGCACCAGCGCCGCGAGGACCCACAGGACCCCGATCCCGGCGACGAGCGCGCGCACCGGCAGCACCGCGGCCAGGAGCGCGGCACCCGCCGGGGCGACCAGCGTGGTCACCCGGACCGCGAACGTCGTCGCCGCGTTCGCCTGCTGACGGCGGTCGGCGTCGACGACCTCGGCGACGAGCGCCTGGAACGCCGGCCGGCAGGCGCCCTGCCCGGCGCCGGCGACCAGCGAGCCCGCGACGAGCAGCCAGCCCGGTCCTGCGCCGAGCCCGGCGGCGACGGCCGCGGTGCCCGCCGTCGCGGCCAGGCCCGACCACAGCACCGTCGCGCGCCGGGAGTACCGGTCCGCCAGCACGCCGCTGAC
Source organism: Pseudonocardia endophytica (assembly GCF_004339565.1). Taxonomy (GTDB): domain Bacteria; phylum Actinomycetota; class Actinomycetes; order Mycobacteriales; family Pseudonocardiaceae; genus Pseudonocardia; species Pseudonocardia endophytica. Next base: position 1,582,722 of record NZ_SMFZ01000001.1, on the reverse strand, counting down.
CGGGACCGCGGCCAGGAAACCCGCGGTGCGCACGCCGAGCGCGACGCCCAGCCACACCGGGTCGAGCGTGCCCTCGAGCACGGCGAGCCCGAGGACGAACGGCAGCGCCCATGTCGCGAGACCGGACGCCGTCGTGCCGGCCCAGAGCCGCAGGAACCGCGGCTCGCGCAGCACCGAGCGGGTGGTCGTGGCCGTCACCGCGGCACGTCCGTCATGTACGCGGCGAACCGCTCGAGGCCGTCGATGTTGCGGGGCCCGCTGATGCCCTCGTTGTAGTCGAGCACGAAGAACCGGTTGCGCTGCACGGCGGGCACGCTGCGCAGCGCGGGGTGCGAGCGCAGGAACGCGATCTTCTGCTGCGCGCTCCGGTCACCGTAGTCCAGCACCATGATCACCTCCGGTCGTCGCTGCACGACCGTCTCCCACCCGACGTCGGTCCACCGTCCGTCCACGTCGGACAGAATATTCCGGCCGCCCGCGATCCGGATGATGTCGTTCGGCGGGACCTGGTTCGCCGCGGTCGCGGGGCGGTCGGTGCCGGAGTCGTAGAGGAACACCGGCGGCGGGGTGCCGCCGGTCGGCGCCGACGCCTCGACGGCGGCGACCCGCCGCTTCATCCCCGCCACCACCGCCGCGGCCCGGTCCGGCACGCCGAAGATCGCGCCGAGCCGCGTCATGTCCTCGTAGAGCCCTTCCAGCGGGGTCGTGCGCCGCGGGAACCCCGGGTAGTTCCAGCACGTCTCGGCGTGCATGAACGACTGGATGCCGAGCCGGTCGAGCAGTGCGGGGGTGATGCCGCGCTCGTCGGAGAACCCGGACCGCCAGCCTGCGACGACGAGGTCGGCGCCCGCGTCGACGACGAGCTCGCGGTTGAGCAGGTCGTCGGACAGCATGTCGACGCGTGCGTACTCCGCGGCCCACGGGGACTCGGTGACCGGCGGGTTCGCCGGCGGCATCACGTAGCCGCGCACGCGGTCGGTGAGCCCGAGCGCGAACAGCTTGTCCGCGCTGCCGCCCTCGTAGGCGACGGCGCGGTGCGGCGGCCGGTAGGCGACCTGCTCCCCGCACCGGGGGACCGTCGTCGTCGCGGGGCCCGCGGTGTCCTCGACATGCGCGCCGCAGGCGGACAGCGCCAGCGAGGCGGCGAGCAGCAGGGCGACGGCAGGGCGCACGGGGAGTCCTCTCACGGCAGGGGCAGGGTGTAGAGCAGTTGCGGCGCACCGGTGTCCGGGTGCCCGACGACGCGGGTGCGCACGCCGAACACGGCCTCGACGAGGTCCGTGGTCAGCACCTCGGCGGGCGGCCCGGACGCGACCAGCCGGCCGTCCGAGAGCACGCCGATGCGGTCGCACGCGGTGGCGGCGAGGTTGAGGTCGTGCAGCACGACGAGCACGGTCACGCCGCTGTCCCGCAGCACGGCCAGCAGGCCGAGCTGGTGGGCGACGTCGAGGTGGTTCGTCGGCTCGTCGAGCACCAGCACCTCGGGCTCCTGGGCGAGCGCGCGGGCGGCCAGCACGCGCTGGCGCTCGCCACCGGACAGCGTGAGCACGCCGCGGTCGGCGAGCGTGTCGACGCCGACGCGGCGCATCGCGTCCGCGCAGACCGCGTGGTCGCGCGGGCCGAGCCTGCGGTTGCCGCGCAGGTGGGGTGCCCGGCCGAGCGCGACCACCTCGCGGACCGTGAAGTCCAGATCGGACCCGTAGTGCTGGGCCATCACGGCGAGCCGGCGGGCACCGTCGCGCAGGCTCACCGAGGTGACGTCGGTACCGTCCACACGCACCGTGCCGCGGACCGGGGCGAGCGCGCGGTAGGCGCAGCGCAGCGCCGTCGACTTCCCGCTGCCGTTCGGTCCGACCAGGCCCACGACCGTCCCGGACGCCACGTCGAGGCTCAACTCGCGGACGACCTCGCGTCCGTCAAGGGCGACGGTCAGCCCGTCGAGCGCCAGGTCCATCACGTGCCGCCGAACACGTACCCGCGGCGGCGGACCAGCGCCAGGAACACCGGGACACCGACCAGTGCCGTGACGACGCCGATCGGCAGCTCGCGGGGCGCGACGACGGTGCGCGCCAGCAGGTCGACCCACACCGCGAGCAGCGCGCCGACCAGCGGCGCGATCACCAGCACGGCCGAGTGCGACGCACCGGCGACCATCCGCACGAGGTGCGGCACGATCAGCCCGACGAACCCGATCGCGCCGCTGACCGCGACCATCGCGCCGGTCATCACCGAGGTCAGGACGAACAGCCTGCGCCGCAGCACCCGGACGTCCACACCGGACCCGACGGCCGTCTCGTCGCCGAGCGCCAGCACGTCGAGGTCACGGGCGTTGCGCCACAGCACGACCGCCCCCGCGACCACGACGACGGCGACCACCGGCAGGGACTCCCACGTCGCGCCGCCGAACCCGCCGAGGCTCCAGAACAGCACCGTCGCGGTGGACTCGCCCTGCGGTACGAGGTAGACGAGCAGCGCCATCCCGGCCTGGAACGCGTAGGCCAGCGCGATCCCGGTGAGCACGAGCCGCAGCGGAGACCCGCCTCGCGCGACGAGCCCGACCAGCGCCGTCGCCGCCAGAGCACCGAGGAACGCCCCGACCGAGAGCGCGTGCACACCGAGCGCCGCGAGCGAGCCGGTGACCAGCACCGCGACCGCCCCGACGGACGCGCCGGAGGACACCCCGAGCACGAACGGGTCGGCCAGCGGGTTGCGCACCAGTGCCTGCACGGCCACGCCCACCGCGGCCAGCCCGGCCCCGACGAGTGCCGCCAGCAGCACCCGCGGCGTGCGCAGCTGCCACACGATCTCGTAGAGCGGCACCTCGTCGGCCCGGATCGTGCCGCCGAACACGGCCGCGCCGAGCAGCCGCGCCGTCCCGGCCGGTGGGACGGCGGCGGGCCCGAGCCCGATCGCGAGCAGGATCGAGCCCAGCAACGCGAGGCACAGCACCGGGGTGGCCAGATTCTTGAACATGATTGTCGATATTGGTAACACCCGTCCCCGGTGACCGTCCAGAGCTGTACGTCACGCTTGCCCGAAGTAAATGAAAATGCTTACCGTTACGACCGTGATCGAGCGAACCGTCCGCACCGTCCGAGGGCTCGTCGACGACGTGCTCGCCGGGGCCCGCGGACCGTCCCCGGCAGGTCTCGTCGCGACGAGCGTCTTCCGGCTCACCCACGGCACGCGCCTCGCGGGCTCGTCGACGACCTACCGGAACCGGTACGTGCTCGTCCGGGTCGGGCGTGCGTTCGGGGCGGCGTCCGTCGCTGCGGACACGCCCGACCCGGACGGGTGGTGCGACGCGTCCGGGAGCCCGGTGGAGGTGCTGTTGCGTGACGAGTGCGAGCCGCTGCGGATCGCGGCGCTGGACGCCTACCTCGCCGCCGTCCGTCCGTTCCGCGACGACCCGGTACCGGAGCGCGTGCTGCTGCCGGACGGCACGCCGGAGGAGCGTGCGGTGGCCCGGGACGCGGCCGTCGCGGGACTTCTCGACGTGCGGCCGGGGGCCAGGGTGGCGCTGATCGGTGTGGTGAACCCGCTGGTCGCGGCCATCCGGGACCGCGGGGCCGAGTGCCTGCCATGCGACCTGGACCTGCGCACGACGCACTGGGGCGACGTGGTCGCACGGGACGCGGCCGAGGTGATCGACGCCGCCGACGCCGTCGTCGCGACCGGGATGACGTTGGCCAACGGGACGTTCGACGCCATCGTGGACCGCTGCCGCGACCGCGGCGTCCCGCTCACCGTCTACGCGCAGACCGGCGCGGCCGTCGCCCGCGCGTTCCTCGGGTCCGGTGTGGACGCACTGTCCGCCGAGCCGTTCCCGTTCTCCCAGTTCAGTGCCGAGCCGACGGCGCTGTACCGGTACCGGTCGTGAGAACCGGGACCGGGAGCTGCGGAGCCCACCACGGCGAGTTGCTCCAGGGCTGGTTCACCGACGCCGCCGACGTCGCGCGTCCCGGCCTCGTCACGCTGCCGTTGCCCGGGTGCGCCGTGCGCGCGACGTTCACGCCGGGGGGCCGCGGGATCACCGTCTCGCCGCCGGACCGGTCCAAGGCGGACCGGGCCGCCCGGCTGGCCGCCGAGGCCGTCGGGGCGCCGGGTGGTGACCTCGTCCTGGACGGTGGCGTGCCGGCCGGGCTCGGCATGGGGTCGTCGACGGCCGACGTCGTCGCGACCGTCCGGGCCGTCGCCGACACCTGCGGAGTGGTGCCGTCACCGCGGACGATCGCGCGGATCGCGGTCGGGGCCGAGGCGGCGAGCGACCCGCTGATGTTCGACGACCGCCCACGCCTGTTCGCACACCGCGACGGCGACGTGCTCGAGGACCTCGGCGCCGCGCTGCCGCCGCTGCGCGTGCTCGGTTGCCTGCTGGAGAGCGGACGGCCGGTGGACACACCTCTGGCCCGCCCGCCCCGGCCGTCGCCCTCTGAGGTGGCGTTCTACGCGGACCTGCGCGGACGGCTGCGACGCGCCGTCGTCACCGGAGATTCGGATCTGCTCGGCCGGGTGGCGACGGCGAGCGCGCTCCGCGCACGGCCGGGCCCCGACGTGGAGCGCCTGCGCTCCGTCGCGGCAGCGACCGGCGCCGTCGGGGTGCAGATCGCACACAGCGGCAACGTCGCCGGGCTGCTGTTCGACGCGGCCGGTCCCCTGTCCGGCCCCCACCGCGCCGCTGCGGCGCTGCGGGCACACGGCCTGCCACCCACCCGACTCTTCGCCATCGGAGGACGACCGTGGACGCACACGTCGCCGACGCCGTCGGACGACCGGACCTGGTCCGTCTCGACGACCGGCTGATCTGCCTGCGCTTCGAGACGATGAAGGTGCTCTCGGCGGACGCCGCGGTACGCCGGCTGCTGGCGGACGGCGCCGTCGCGCCGGGGGACACGCTGCTGGACTCCTCGAGCGGGATCTACGCCTACGCGCTGGCGCTGGCCTGCCACCGGCACGGGATGCGCTGCCACATCGTCGGGTCGACGACCGTCGACGAGGCGGTGCGCGTGCAGCTGGAACTGCTCGGCGCGACGCTGGAACGGATGCCGCCGTCGTCGGACCTGAAGCTGGACCAGAGCCGCCGGGTCGCGCGCATCCGGGAGCTGCTCGAGGCCGACCCGCGCCTGCACTGGATGCGCCAGTACCACGACGACGTGCACTACCTCGGGTACCGCCCGGTCGCCGACGCGATCCGGTCCGCCGCCGGGCCGGTGCCGCTGACCGTGGTCGGCGGCGTCGGGTCCGGGGCGTCGACCGGAGCGCTGGGCCGGTTCCTGCGGGCGGGCGAGCCGCCGGGGGAGCGGACCCGGCTGGCCGGGGTGCAGCCGTTCGGCAGCGTCACGTTCGGCAGCGAGCACGTGCACGACCCGGAGATCATCATTGCCGGGATCGGCTCCTCCATCCCGTTCGGGAACGTCGACCACGGCGGCTACGACAGCGTGCACTGGACCGGGTTCACCGCGGCGCTGTCCGGGAGCGTCGACCTGATGCGGCGGCACGCCGTGTTCGCCGGTCTCTCGAGCGGCGCCGCCTACCTGGCGGCGCGCTGGGAGCGTGCCCACGACCCGTCGCGCACCGTCGTGGTGGTCGCCGCGGACACCGGCCACCGCTACCTGCACTCCGTGTTCGCCCGGCACGGAGAGGCGACGCCGCTGGACGAGCTCGAGCCGGTTCCGGTGCGGCACACCGGCGAGCTCGCGTTGCCGTGGTCGCGGATGGAGTGGGCGGGGGCGCCGGCGCCAACCCTCGCGTCCACCTAGGACGGATCTCGCGCGAGCCCGGTCCAGACGAGATCCATCAGGAACTCGGTGGCCTGCTCGGCCGACACACGCCGCGCCGGGTCGAGCTGTCCGCGCCACACGGCCAGCCGCTCGCACGCGCCGACGATCACCTGTGCCCACCCGGTCAGCCGGGCCGGGTCGGTGTCCGGTGCCTGGGCGCCGAGCAGGCTCGCGATGAAGTCGGTCTGCTGGGTCCGGACCTCCTCCAGTGCCTGGGCGGCCACGCCCGCCTCGGAGTAGAGCAGCGTCCAGGCGGGCGCCCGCGCGTCGAGGTAGTCGAAGAACGCCCTCGTGCCCCGGCGCAGCATGTCCTCCGGGGTCGTCGCCGCGGCCGCCGCCGTCGCGGTGGCGTCCAGCAGCTCGGCCCGTGCACGGCCGATGCAGGCCAGCAGCAGGCCCTCCTTGGACCCGAAGTGCGTGTACAGCACCGGCTTCGTCACGCCGACGCGTTCGGCGACCGTGTCCATCGAGGCGCCCGCGTAGCCGCGGCTGGAGAACACGTCCACGGCCGCGTCGAGGATCTGCTGCTCGCGCTCGGCGCGGCCGACCCTCTTGCGGGCGGGGCTGGTGGACACCGCGACACCCTATCCGTCGGTGGTTACTCGTGGTAAGTTACCGGCGGTAACACCATCTGGGGAGGGTGGATGAGCACGCAGCAGGTGGACACGGTCATCGTCGGGAGCGGCTTCGCCGGGCTCGGCGCCGCGGTCGCGCTGGACGCCGACGGCCGCCGGGACTGGGTGATCCTGGAGAAGGGGTCGTCGCTCGGCGGCACCTGGCGGGACAACGTCTATCCGGGCTGTGCCTGCGACGTCGAGTCCCACCTGTACTCGTTCTCGTTCGCCCCGAATCCGGAGTGGACGCGCACGTTCGCCCGCCAGTCGGAGATCCGGTCCTATCTGGAGGACGTCGCCGACCGCTACGCGCTGCGCGACCGGATCCGTTTCGATGCGACGGTCGACGGCGCCGAGTGGAACGACGGCGGCTGGGACGTCCGCCTGGCCGACGGCACGACGATCCGGGCCCGCTACGTCGTGTTCGGGACCGGCGCGCTGCACGAGCCGTCCGTCCCGGAGATCGAGGGTCTGGACCGGTTCGCCGGGCCGGCCTTCCACTCCGCGCAGTGGGACCACTCCCTCGACCTGGCCGGCAAGCGGGTCGCCGTGATCGGCACCGGGGCGAGCGCGATCCAGTTCGTGCCCGCCATCGCGCCGGAGGTCGCGTCGCTGACGCTGTTCCAGCGCACCGCGCCGTGGGTGCTGCCGAAGCCGGACAAACCGATCCGCGAGCGCACCCGCCGCCTGTTCCGGCACGTGCCAGGCGTGCGGGCGGCGTACCGGTCGTCGCTGTACTGGCGGCACGAGGCGCTCGTCGCGGGGTTCATGCACCCGCCCCTGATGAAGGCCGCCGAGCGGCTCGGGCGTGCCTACCTCCGCACCACGTTCGCCGGTGACGCGGAGCTGCGCGAGAAGGTCACGCCGACGTTCACCATGGGGTGCAAGCGCATCCTGATGTCCAACGACTACTACCCGGCCCTGCGCCGGGACAACGTCGCCGTCGAGACCGGCGGGATCACGCGGATCACCGAGCGCGGCGTGGTCACCGACGACGGGGTCGAGCACGAGGTCGACGTCATCGTCTTCGGCACCGGGTTCCGGGTCGGCGACGGGATGAGCCGGATGGCCGTCACCGGCCGCGACGGGGTCAAGCTCACCGACGCCTGGCGCGACGGCTCGCAGGCGCTGCTCGGCACGACGGTCGCGGGCTTCCCGAACCTGTTCACGCTCGTCGGGCCGAACACCGGTCTCGGGCACAGCTCGATGGTCTACATGATCGAGTCGCAGGTGAACTACGTGCTCGACGCGATGCGGACGGTCGACGCGAACCGGGCCGTCGCGATCGACACCCGACAGGAGTCGCAGGACGCGTTCAACGACGATATCCAGTCTAAACTGGACAAAGCGGTCTGGAGCCGGGGCGGTTGCGGCAGCTGGTACCTCGACGAACACGGACGAAACCGGACACTCTGGCCCGGATACACCTTCACGTTCCGCCGGCGTACGCGCCGGGTCGACCCGTCGCACCACGAGCTCATCGCCTGAGTAGCTTCTCGCGGATGCCCTTCCCGTACGCGATCCCGACGACCACCCGGTTCCGCGGCATCACCGTCCGCGAGGGCGTGCTGATCGAGGGTCCTGCGGGCTGGGGCGAGTTCTGCCCGTTCACCGAGTACGACGACGCGGAGTCCGTCCCGTGGCTCTCCTCGGCCAGGGAGGCGGCGGAGTCGGGGTGGCCGGAGCCGGTGCGTGGTTCCGTGCCGGTCAACTGCACCGTGCCGGCCGTCGACCCGGAGCAGGCGTTCCGGATCGTGCGTGACTCGGGGTGTGCCGCCGCGAAGGTGAAGGTGGCGGACATGCCCGGTTCGCTGCCCGCCGACCTCGCCAGGGTCGAGGCGGTGCGCGGCGCTCTCGGACCGTCCGGCGCGGTCCGGGTGGACGCCAACGGCGCGTGGACCGTCGAGGAGGCGGTGCACGCGATCACGATGCTGGAGCGGTCGGCGGGCGGGCTCGAGTACGTCGAGCAGCCCTGCCGGACCGTCGACGAGCTGGCTCGGGTCCGGCGCCGGGTGGACGTGCGGATCGCGGCCGACGAGTCGATCCGCCGGGCCGACGACCCGCTGCGCGTGGCGCTCGCCGGTGCCGCGGACGTGGCCGTGCTGAAGGTGGCCCCCCTCGGAGGGGTGCGACGCGCGCTGGAGATCGCCGACGCCTGCGGTCTCCCGGTGGTGGTGTCCTCTGCGCTGGAGACCGGCGTCGGCATGGCGGCCGGACTGGCCCTGGCCGGTGCGCTGCCGGAACTGCCGTTCGCCTGCGGTCTGGGGACGGCGTCGCTGCTGACCGACGACGTCGTCGCGCCGGAGGAGGCGTTCGTCGCGGTCGACGGCGTCCTGCCGGTGCCCCGACGAGCGCCTGACCCGGTCCGCCGCGACGCCCTCGCCGCCGATCCCGTCCGCGCCCTCTGGTGGCACGACCGCCTGGACCGCGTGAGCGCCCTCCTGCCCTGACCCGTTCCGCCAAGATCGGCGGAAGTGGCAGCGGCGTGCCACCAGTGGCGTGTCTCGACCGGTTCTGCCGATCATGCGGGCTGTGGTGCGCGTCCGGCGGGTCATGATCGGCGGGAGTGGCAGTGGTGCGCCATGGGTGGCGCGCTCCGACCGATTCCGCCGATCACGAGGCTGTGGTGCGCGCCAAGTGGCCCATGATCGGTGGGAGTATCGGTAGCGCGCCATCAATGGCGCGTTCCGATCGATCCTGCCGTCAGCTCGGCTCCGCGTCCTCGCCGGATCCATGATCGGCGGAAGTGGCGGCAGCACGCCATGAGCGGCGTGTCTCGACCGGTTCTGCCGATCATGCGGGCCGTGGTGCGCGCCAGGAGGCCCATGATCGGCGGGAGTGGCAGCAGCGCGCCATCAGTGGCGCGTTCCAGCCGATTCTGCTGATCAAGGTAGTGGGTCGGGTGTCCCGGGCTGACCCATCCTCGGCGGGAGTGGCAGCAACGCGCCACCGGGGGCGTGTCTCGACCGGTTCTGCCGATCATGTGGGCCGTGGTGCGCGCCAGGAGGCCCATGATCGGCGGGAGTGGCGGCAGCGCGCCATCAGTGGGGCGTTCGGACCGATCCTGGCGATCATGGTCGGGCCGGTCGGGCCGGTCCTGTGTAGCGCCCGGGTCATGACCGATCCGACCATCTCACTCGCGTCCGGCCGGCCATGATCGGCGGAAGTGGCCGGGACGTGCCACCAATGGCGCGATCCGGCCGGTTCTGCTGATCACGGGATGGCGAGGCGCAGTCGTGGGGAGCGGCTGGCCCGTGGGCGCGCCATGGTGGGTCGCCGAGCGGTGGGGAGCGGCTGGCCCGTGGGCGCGCCATGGTGGGTCGCCGAGCGGTGGGGAGCGGCTGGCCCGTGGGCGCGCCATGGTGGGTCGCCGAGCGGTGGGGAGCGGCTGGCCCGTGGGCACGCCATGGTGGGTCGCCGAGCCGTGGGAGCGGACGGGTCGTGGGGGCGCCGTGGTGGGTCGCCGAGCCGTGGGAGCGGGCCGGGCCGCGCGGCTCTACGGTCGACGGCGTGCGGGTGATCGTCGTGGGAGCCGGGATCGCCGGGGTGGCGTGCGCGCGGGAGCTGGCCGCACGGGGTGTCGACGTCCGCGTGCTGGAGCGGTCGCACACCGTCGGCGGGCGGCTGGCCGTACATCGCCACGAGGGGCGGCCGGCCGACATCGGTGCCGCCTACTTCACGGTGTCCGACCCGGACTTCGAGGACCAGGTCGCACGCTGGTCGGCCGCCGGGCTTGCCCGCCCGTGGACCGACCTGCTGTCGGTGTTCGACGGCGAGCAGCGCGACGAGCCGAGCAGCGGCCCGATGCGCTGGGCTGCACCCGACGGGCTCGGGAGCCTGGTCGAGGACATGGCCCTCGGGCTGGACGTCGAGAAAGGCCGGACGGTGGAGCGGGTCGGGCCCGGACCGCGGGTGGACGGCGACGAGGCGGACGCCGTCGTCGTCGCGATGCCGGACCCGCAGGCGGAGCGGATCCTGGACCCGTCGTCGTCCGCCGCCACGGCGGTGGCCGGCCGCGAATGGAACCCGGTGCTCGCACTGACCGCCGGGTACCCGAGGCGCACCTGGCCGGAGCTGCCCGCCGCGTTCGTCAACGACCATCCGGTACTGTCGCTGGTCGCCGACGACGGGTCACGCCGCGGTGACGGCGCGCCGGTGCTCGTCGCGCACTCGACCGGTGACGTCGCGCGGGCCCACGACGGCGAGCCGCAGGCCGCGGTGCCGGAGATGGTCGACGCCGTCGCGAGGCTGCTCGGCGTTCCGGACGTGCCGGAGTGGACGCATGTGCACCGCTGGCGGTTCGCGGCACCGGCCGCGTCCCGGGAGGCCACCTTCCACCTGGGCGACGACGGCATCGGCCTGGCGGGCGACGGCTGGGGCCGCTCGCGCGTCCAGACCGCGTACCTGTCCGGCCTGCACGTGGCCCGCGCCCTGACGAGCTGACCCCCCAACGTATCGCCCGTCCTCGCAGGCCCTGCATGCTCTGTGACCTGCTGGGACGTCCTGCGAGGTGACCGCTCGTGGCTCCGACGCCGGACGGCCGGACACGGATGCGCCGGACGGGGCACGGATGCGCCGGGCAGCCGGCTGAGATGCGCCGGCCACGTCCCCGGACTCGCCGACACGGCCTCACCTCGCAGCAGGTCGTCCGTCCTCGCAGGCTCCACACGGCCTGCGACATGTCGGCGAGGCCTGCGCGGAGGGCCGGGAATCGGCGACGGTGGCCCGTCGGACGGACCGGGATTACCGTCGCCGCATGGCCGAGACCGTCGTACCGTCCGCCCGGATCGCGCCGGACAAGCCTGCTGGACCGGACGAGGAGCGCCCGTTCGGCGGCTCCACCGCACCCGCCGAGTTGGACGCGCATGCTCCGGACGCCGCCGGGAAGGCCGTGCTGGACGAGCTCGTCGCGGCCCTGGGCGGGCGGGACGGCGGTACCGACCGGCTGCTGACCGACCCGGACACCGTCGCGCCCTACGTGCACGACGAGGCCGAGTGGGCCGAGTACGGCAGCCCGCTGTGCGTCGTGCGGGCGCGCAGCACCGACGAGGTGGCCGCGGTCGTCGCGGCCTGTGCGCGGCACCGGGTCCCGGTCGTCGCGCGCGGGGCGGGCACCGGACTGTCCGGCGGGGCGAACGCCGTCGACGGGTGCGTGCTGCTGAGCCTGGAGCGGATGCGGGAGATCCTGGAGATCAACCCGACGGAACGGCTCGCCGTCGTGCAGCCCGGCGTCGTCAACGACGAGCTCCGGGAGGCCTGCGCCGCACAGAACCTCTGGTACCCGCCGGACCCGGCCAGCGCCCCGTGGTCGACGATCGGCGGGAACGTCGCCACGAACGCCGGCGGGCTGTGCTGCGTGAAGTACGGCGTGACCCGCGACTACGTGCTCGCGCTCGAGGTCGTCACGGCGAGCGGGGAGATCCTGCGCGTCGGGCGACGGACGGCGAAGGGCGTCGTCGGCTACGACCTGGCCGGACTGCTCGTCGGCTCCGAGGGCACGCTCGGGATCATCACCGAGATCACGGTGAAGCTGCGCCCGGCCCGCCCGGCCGCGCCGCGCACCGTCGTCGGGTTCTTCGACTCGCTCGCGGACTGCGGTGCCGCCGTCGCCGCCGTCACCGAGCAGGGACTGCAGCCCGCCGTGTTCGAGCTCGTCGACCGCGAGTGCCTGCACGCGGTGAACGCGTGGAAGAAGGCCGGCCTGCCGGAGAACGCCGCGGCGCTGCTGCTGGCCCAGACGGACCTGCCGGAGCCTGCCGCCGAGGCCGAGGCGGACGCGATCCTGGCGACGTTCGAGCGGCACGGCGCGACCGAGGCGATGGCCTCCACCGACCCGACCGAGGCGGACGCGCTGTTCGCCGCGCGGCGGATGGCCTACCCGGCGCTCGAACAGCTCGGCATGGGCATGCTGACCGAGGACGTGTGCCTGCCCCGCGCGCGGATGGCCGAGATGCTCGGGCGGATCGAGGAGATCGGCCGGACCCGCGGCGTCCGGATCGCGACCGTCGCGCACGCCGGCGACGGGAACCTGCACCCGCTGATGCTCACGCCGCACGGCGACGACGAGGCGCGCAAGCGGACGAAGGCGGCGTTCGACGAGATCATCGAGACCGCCGTCGATCTCGGTGGCACGGTCAGCGGGGAGCACGGCGTCGGGCTGCTCAAGCGCGACGGGATGGCCCGCGAGCTGGGTCCGGGCGTGATGGCGTTGCAGCGCAGCATCAAGGACGCCCTGGACCCGGACGGGATCCTGAACCCCGGGAAGGCCCTGGGATAGCCGGAGTCAGCGCACGACGTCGAAGACCTGCTTCTGCAGCCCGTTCGAGTAGGTGCGGCTGTCGACCAGTCGCAGCATCTGCTTGTCCTTGTCGGTGTCGCTGAACAGCCGCTTGCCGGCGCCGAGCAGGAGCGGGAAGACGAGCAGGTGGTAGCGGTCGATCAGGCCGGCGTCCGAGAGGTTCCGGTTCAGCGCGGCGCTGCCATGGATGATGATCGGTCCGCCGTCGGTCTCCTTGACCGCGGCGACGTCGTCGAGGCTGCGCAGGATCGTCGTCTCGCCCCAGTTCGTGACCAGATCGGACTCGGACAACGTGGACGAGACGACGAACTTCGGCATCGCGTTGTACCCGGCGAAGAAGTCCATGTCCGGCCAGACCGGCGAGAACGCCTGGTAGCTGACGCGGCCCATCATCATCGCGGTGGCCTCGTCCTGCTCGGAGCCCTTCATCTCGTAGGACGCGTCGTCCTGCGGGATGTCGGTGAACGTCCAGCCCGTCGAGCGGTGGTCGGGCTCGCCGCCGGGGGAGTCGACGACGCCGTCGAGGGAGATGAACGCGGTGGTGATCAGGGTGCGGGGCATGGGCTTGGAGCCTAGAGCCGTGCCCGATCGTCGTCCTTGTACAGGAGCGACAGCGCGGCGTCCGGCGCCCGCAGCCAGGACGCGGTGTGCCCGATGAAGCGCGTCAGAGAGCGGGCCAGGTGCGGATGGTCGTGGTAGCCGAGGTGGGCGACGACGTCGAGCGGCGCGACGTCCGCCGCCAGCAGCGTCACGGCCTCCCGGGCCCGGTCGATCTGCCGGACGGTCCCGCGGGACAGGCCCGTCGCGGCCCGCACCCGTCGTTCGACGGTCCGCGCGCCGACCCGCGCGGTGGCGCCGGCCAGGACGTCGTCGACCAGCGGGTCGCGCACGAGCATCCCGGCCCGGACCAGGCGGGCGACGAACTGCTCGGCCGCGTCGGGGTGCGGCACCTCCCACTCCTCGCCGGCCAGGACGAAGCCGCGCGACGACACCCGGAGCTGCACCGAGCCGTCGACGAGGCCGGTCGACGGCAGATGAGGCATCGACGTGCCGTGGGTCAGGACGATCCCGAAGGCCGTGTGCCCGGCCGGGACCTCGACGGGCGTCGGCACGGTCTCCGGGCCGCGCAGGTCGACGCGCACCCCGCCACGCTCCTCGGAGACGACGAGCTCGCGGTGCGTACAGGCCACGGACGTCATCGGCCCGCCGCCCGCGACGCTGCTCCACACCCGCTCGACGTACGGCGAGTCCGACGGCCGGTCGGCCAGGTTCAGGATCCGCCGTGGGTCCGTGCCGTCCACCCGCGCCACGGTAGCCGACGTCACGCCTGCCCCCGGCCCGATGCGGTGCGAGGATCGGGACGCATCTGCACCACACCCGAGGAGGCACCGTTGCCGTCCGGCCCCCTGTTCCCGGCCCTGTCCGACCCGGGGCACGCCGCCGTCCCGGCCTACCGCTTCACGGAGGCCGACGGGGACCGCGCGGTCACCTACGGCGAGCTGGCCGCCGTCGCGGATCGGCTGGCCGGGCGGATCCGGGGCCGGTCGCGGGTCGCGGTGTGGGCGACGCCGTCGCTGGCCACGGCCGTCGGCGTGGTCGCCGGGCTGCGTGCGGGCGTACCGGTCGTCCCGGTGAACGCCAAGCTCGGTGAGCGCGAGCTGGAGCACGTGCTCTCCGACTCGGCGCCGGAGGCGGTGCTCGTCGCGCCAGGGGTCACGCTGCCGCCCGCCGTGGACGAGCTGGAGCGGATCGACGTCGACCCGTCGGACACCACACCCGGCGACCCGGTGACCGACGAGCCGGATCCGGAGTCGCCCGCACTCGTCGTCTACACGTCCGGGACCACCGGGGCACCGAAGGGCGCCGTGCTGTCCCGGCGCGCGATCGCGTCCAACCTGGACGCTCTGGCCGACGCCTGGGCCTGGACCGGTGACGACCTGCTCGCCCACGCGCTGCCGCTGTTCCACGTGCACGGGCTGGTGCTCGGGACGCTGGGTCCGTTGCGCCGCGGCGGTTCCCTGCACCACCTCGGCGCGCTGAGCGGCGCCGCGCTCGCCGCCGCCGTCGACGGTGGAGCGACGATGGTCTTCGGCGTCCCGACCCAGTACCACCGGCTGGCGGCGGACCTGGAGTCCGATGCGGACGCCGCCGCCTCGGTCGGGCGCGCGCGGCTGCTCGTGTCCGGCTCGGCCGCGCTGACCGCCGTCGACCACGAGCGGATCTCCCGCCTGACCGGTCACTCGGTGCGCGAGCGCTACGGGCTGACCGAGACGCTGATCCTCACCGCCGCCCGGGCGGACACCGAGCCGGAGGTGGGCACCGTCGGGAAACCGTTGCCCGGCACCGAGGTGCGGCTGGCCCCGCTCCCGGTCGAGCAGGACGAGGCGGTCGAGGGAGCGGGCGACGACCTCGGCTCGGTCGAGGTCCGCGGGCCGGGACTGTTCTCCGGCTACCTGAACCTCCCGCAGGCCACGGCGGAGACGACCACCGACGACGGGTGGTACGCCACCGGCGACATCGGCCGCTGGACGGGCACCGGCCTGCTGGCGCTCGTCGGCCGCAAGGCCACCGACCTGATCAAGTCCGGCGGCTACAAGATCGGCGCGGGGGAGATCGAGAACGCGCTGCTGGAGCACCCGGCGGTGGCCGAGGTCGCCGTCGTCGGGGAGGCCGACGACGACCTGGGGGAGCGGGTCGTCGCCTACGTCGTGCCGGCTCCCGGGGAGCGCCCGGAGGACCGCGAGCTCGTCGACCACGTCACGCACCTGCTCGCCGCACACAAGCGACCGCGCGAGATCCGGTACCGGGAGTCGTTGCCGCGCAACGACATGGGCAAGGTACAGAAGAAGAAGCTGAGCTGACCGCCGGGAAACCGAGTGCCGTGTCGCGCAACGTCGGTGCCGGAATCGGCGGATCCAGGCGTTCGCAGGCAAGGCGCCGCCCGCAGCTCATACCGGGCGTCTTCGCAAGGGCGGCAACGCCGCCTGCGCGCGCCTGGGCCTCCGAGATCGGTGCCGGACGTTTCGCGATGCGGCACTAGAGCCTGTTTGATAAGTCGCGGAGCCAGGTGTTGATGGTGGCGATGTGGACCGTGGCTTCGTAGCGGACGGCGAGTTTGTCGTAGCGGCTGGCGACGGCGCGGTGTTGTTTGAGCTGGTTGATGCCGCACTCGACGGCGTGGCGCTGCTTGTAGGTCTCGGCGCAGAACATCGGTGGACGGCCTCCTCGGCTGCCGCGGCGCTGGCGGTGCCCGATCTGGTCGGCGGGTTCGGGGATGGTGGCGGCGATCCCGCGTCGTCGTAGGTAGGCCCGGTTGGCCCGGGAGCTGTAGGCCTTGTCGGCCAGCACCCGATCCGGGCGCACCCGCGGACGGCCGGGCCCGAAGCGGGCGACCCGGACCCGGTCGAGCACCGGGCCGAACTGCGGGCTGTCCCCGGCCTGACCAGCCGTCACGATCAGCGAGAGTGCTTTGCGGCCTTGTTCACAGGCGAGATGGATCTTCGTGGACAGGCCGCCACGGGAGCGTCCGAGTCCATGATCGTCGGGTTCGGGGGCGCCGTGTCCGCCGGGCGGCTCCCGCTGGAGCTCGGGTTGTCGGCGGGCGCCGGCAGCGTGCTGGTGGGCTCGCGCGATCGTGGAGTCGACCGACAGGTCCCAGGTGATCAGCCCGAGACCGTCGGCGAGCCGCTGCAGCGCCGCCCACACCCCGGCCCAGGTCTGGTCGCGCTGCCAGCGACGGAACAGCCCGTACACCGACTGCCAGGAGCCGTAGCGTTCAGGCACGTCGCGCCATGGGGCGCCGGTGCGGATCCGCCAGCAGATCCCGTCGATCAGCTGGCGGCGGGTCCAGATCGGGGGTCGCCCGAGCGCGCTCACCGGCGGCAACAACGGCTCCAGCAGCCGCCACTGCGCGTCGGTGAGGTCCTTGCGTCCGCCCGCGGGTACGGTCCCCACGAGGTCTCCGGGTGGATGGTCTTCTTGGTCGTTGATCCATCTACCGGAGACCTCACCTGTCTCAGGTCACCGACACGCGACTCCGAAACCAAAGATCGACTTCATAAACACGCTCTAGCCCGAATGGACCCGGATAGACCCGGGTGGGAGCGGGAACCCGATCCGGTGACGAACGCAGCTCAGACCCCAGCGACGAACGGACGCGCCCACGAGGCGCGTGCTCCCGACACCGACGAGAACACCGGCACGACGTACCGCGGCCCGGCACACCCCGGCGCCCCGCGGCTGACCGGTCTGGACGGCGTGGACCACGTCGAGGTCGCGGAGGAGGGCGACCAGGACGTGCTCGAGCACGAGCGTTTCGACACCGCCGACCTGCGGCTGGCCGGCGCGGGCATCGTGCTCGCCGTCGTGCGCCTGTCCGACTCCGCGCACTGGGAGCTGCGCCTGCCGGACAGCCGTCCGGACGAGCAGCTGCGCGTCCCGGTGGCCGCTCCGGACGTCGAGGGCGTCGACCCCGACCAGATCCCCGAGGAGATCGACGCGCTGATCCGCGGCGTGCGCCGCGGCCGGCCCGTCGCGCCCGTCGGCCGGATCAAGGTCGTGCGCGGCACCACCCGGCTGATCGGCGACGGCGGCCGCGAGGTCGCCACGATCGCCCGTGACGAGGTCCAGGTCTCCACGCTCGGTGAGTCCACCACCGTCGAGAACTGGTCGGAGGCCGAGGTGCAGGCCGGCGTCGGAACCGGCCCGGACCTGCTGCGCGCCATCGACGAGCGGGTGCGCGAGACGGGCCTGACCCCCGCCCCGCACGACGCCGAGGCCGCGCTGGGCCGGATGCTCGCCGAGCTGTCCCCGCCCGCCGCCCCGCGCTGGACCGGCAAGCGCGGCTCGGCCGCGACGGTCCTGCTGACCTACGTCGGGACCCAGGTCGACCGGCTCGCCGCCCGTGAGCAGGACCTGCGCACCGACGAGCCGGACGCCGTGCACCAGCTGCGCGTCGCCGCCCGCCGGATCCGCAGCGCGCTGCGGACGTACCGCCCGCTCGTCGACGACCCGCGCACCGACCACCTCGTCGCCGAGCTGCGGTGGCTGGGCCGCGCGCTGGCCGACGACCGGGACGCCGAGGTGCTCGAGGAGCGGATCACCGGCGCCCTGCACGCGCTCCCGGAGGAGCAGCGGCTCGGACCGGTCCAGGCCCAGGTCACGCGGCACTTCGCACGCCGGCGGGCCGAGGCCCGCGCGTCCACCCTCGAGGTCATCGACGGCGAGCGCTACGAGGCGTTGCGTGCCGGACTGCAGCGCTTCCTCGTCGACCCGCCGCTGTCCGGAGCCGCGACGAAGAAGGCCGAGAAGGTGCTCCCGGCGCTGGCCGGCAGGACGGCTCGCAGGCTCGCCAAGCGGATGGACGCCGCTGTCGAGGTGCTGTCCCACGGGGAGGACGCCGACGAGGCGATCCACCGTGCCCGCAAGACCGGCAAGCAGGTGCGCTACAGCGTCGAGGTGGTCCGGCCGGTCGGCGGCAGGATCGGCAAGCAGGCGAACGCGTTCCGCAAGCGTCTCAAGGAGCTGCAGGACGAGCTCGGTGCCCACCAGGACACCGTCGTCGCCCGGCACGCACTGCGGGAGCTGGGCGCCCAGGCCGGTGCCGAGAACCAGAACGGTTACACGTTCGGCATCCTGCACGGCCGCGACGAGGTGCACGCCCGCGAGATCGAGGAGCGCCTGCCGGAGACGTGGGGCAGGATCGGGGCGCGCAAGCACCGGCGCTGGATGTCGTAGGGCCCGCCTCCGGGCGAACGAGGGTGCCGTTCGGGCAGCGTCATTGCTCGACGGTGCCCCTCGTTCGCGGGGTCGTAGGCTCGACGGCGTGACGGACCCTCGCGACCCGGTGGCCGATCTGCGGCGGATCGCGTTCCTGCTGGAGCGCGCGCACGAGTCGACCTACCGGGTACGGGCGTTCCGCACCGCCGCCGCCGCGTTGCGGGGCAAGGACCCGGACGAGATCGCGCACCTGCGCACGTCCGGGGAGCTCGCGAAGCTGCGCGGCGTCGGCGAGGTGACCG
This sequence comes from Pseudonocardia endophytica, assembly GCF_004339565.1. Taxonomy (GTDB): domain Bacteria; phylum Actinomycetota; class Actinomycetes; order Mycobacteriales; family Pseudonocardiaceae; genus Pseudonocardia; species Pseudonocardia endophytica. Next base: position 1,564,010 of record NZ_SMFZ01000001.1, on the reverse strand, counting down.
CCCGCTGCGTCGCGGAGTCGCTGGACGGCGAGGTCCCGGTGTACCTGCGACGCCTGGAAGCGACCGAGGGCACGCCGCTGGACGAGGCCGCGGACGACCTGCGCTCCGCGCTGCGCGGGGACTGCCACACGCACACCGACGCCTCGGACGGCGGCTCGCCGTTGCACGAGATGGCCGAGACCGCGATCACGCTCGGCCACGAGTACCTGGTGGTCACCGACCACTCGCCGCGCCTGACCGTCGCCAACGGACTGTCCGCGGAGAGGCTGCGGGCGCAGCTCCGTCAGGTCGCGGACCTGAACACGCAGCTGTCCGAGCACGGCTCGACGTTCCGGGTGCTCACCGGCATCGAGGTCGACATCCTCGACGACGGCGCGCTGGACCAGGACCCGGACCTGCTCGGCGAGCTCGACCTCGTCGTCGCGAGCGTGCACTCCAAGCTGCGGATGCCGCACGACGAGATGACCGAGCGGATGCTCACGGCGATCGCGAACCCGCACGTCGACGTGCTCGGGCACTGCACCGGCCGGATGGTCACCGGTAGGCGCAAGCGCCCCGAGTCCGAGTTCGACGCCCGGCGGATCTTCGACGCGTGCGCGGAGCACGGCGTCGCCGTCGAGATCAACTCGCGGCCGGAACGTCTCGACCCGCCGAAGCGGCTGCTGCGCCTCGCCGTCGAGGCCGGGTGCGAGTTCTCCATCGACACCGACGCGCACGCACCGGGCCAGATGGACTGGCTCGATCACGGTTGCACCCGCGCGGCCGAGTGTGGCGTGCCCGCCGCCCGCGTCCGCAACACCCGGCCCGTCGACGCACTCCTCGCCCGCTGAGAAAGCATCATCAGAAACAGGGAAACGCTTAGGCCATTCGGCCTACTACTACCCGGTTCGTGCCAGGGTTGCCCGGTGTACCGCGACAGCCCCGACCCGCGGGACCGGCTCCTCGACGCGGCACTGCAGCAGTGGTCCGACCACGGCTGGAACACCGTCACGGTGACCGGAGCGGCCGCGACGGCCGACGTCGACCCGGACGAGTTCCGCGAGGAGTTCCCGACCGACATCGAGCTGCTCTGCACGATCTTCGACGACAGCAGCGAGGAACGCGGCGCGGCCGCGATCGAGGCCATGGACGGAGCAGCCGACGGGGTGAGCCGCTGGCGCGCGTCGATCGAGTCGTTCGTGACGCTGTTGGAGGACGACCCGAGGCACGCCGTCGTGCTCGTTCAGGCCGTCGGGTCCCCGGAGCTGCAGGCACGGCGGCGCAGCTCCTACCGCGGGTTCGCCGCCGTGATGGTGTCCCAGTCGACCCGCAGCAGCCCGGAGCCGCGGGCCCACTCCGCGGCCGCCCACTTCTGCATCGGTGGGCTGACCGAGCTGACGCTGGCCTGGATGGACCCGTCCACCGACGTCGATCGCGACATCGTCGTCAGCGAGGCGAGCATGTTGTTCGAGCTCGTGATGGCCGGCGGTTGACCGCGTCATCACTATTCGGGAAGTCGGGCAGGAACGACCGTCCGGCAGGAAGCCGTCGTGCCATCCTCGCGTCATGGAGTCGGTGGGGGTCGACGCACGGGAGACGCTGCTGGACGTGTCGCTGCAGCTGTGGGCGGACCACGGCTGGCGCGCGGTCAGCCTCTCGACCGCGTGTGCCCTCGCCGGTCTCGAGGAGAAGGACTTCTCCGACGAGTTCCCGAAGGACGACGACCTCCTCTGCGAGGTCTTCGACGCGAGCACCGACGTGCGGGCCTCCGAGGTGCTCGTCGCGCTGGAGTCGGCCGAGGACGGCAGGAGCCGGTGGCGCGAGGCGATGAAGGCCTACCTCCGGTGTCTCGAGGACGACCCGCGGCACATCGCCGTGATGGTGGAGGCGATCGGCTCGCCGATACTGCGGACCCGTCGTCGCAGCTCGTACCGGGGGTTCGCGGCCGTCGCCGCGTCCCAGGCGACCCGCAGCAGCGCCGATCCGCGCGAGACGCGCTTCGCCGCGCACTTCGCTCTCGGTGGGCTGACCGAGATCACGCTCGCCTGGCTCGACCCGGACACCGACGTGGACCGGGAGATGATGCTCGAGCTGGGCAGCCGGCTGTTCGAGGAGTGCCTGAACTCGGCCTGAGCCCGAGCCGCTCAGCGCATCTCGAAGTCCGCGAAGTCGAACCCCGGTGAGACCACGCACGTGACGAGCGCCGGCTCCGGGCCGAGGAGCGTCGCGCGCTGCCAGTTCCCGGCCGGGATCCGGAGCTGGGGCAGTGCCCCGGTGTCGTCCGGCGGGCCGAGCGTCGCGGGCGGTACGTCGGCCGGATCGTCGGTGTCGTCGCCGTCACCGCCGTCCGCGAGCGCGACCGGCGAACCGGCGTGCCACATCCACAGCTCCTCCGAACGGACCCGATGCCACCGTGACGGTCCGTCGAGCAGATAGAGGATCGCGGTCGCCGTCGGTCGCGGACCGTGTGCGGTGGCGACGCTGACCGGGGACGTCCAGGTCCGGCGGTACCAGCCGCCCTCGGGGTGGGCGGCCAGGTCCAACGCTGCCGCGAGTTCGGGTCGGGACACGCGTCCAGTGTCGCCCGGACGGTCACCGGCTGTCACCGCGGGTCGCGCACGCACGGTGACGGATCGTGGCGTTGCGATCGCGAACGGTGCACGAACGAGGGCACCTCGAACGGGTGGACGGGCTAGCGTCGCTCACGATCTGCGGTGAAATGAGTGCCGTACTGAGACGGAAGTGACGGGAGGGACGGATCGTGCGCAGGTGCTCCAGACGGATGCGAACCGCACTGGTGGCCGTACCGGTCGCGGTGGCCGTCGCGGCCGGCACGGCGATCGGGACGGCGTCGACGGCCGTGGCAGCGGTGCCCGCGGCGGGCGCCTCCGCTCCCGCCGCACCCGAACCGCCGGCTCCGGAACCGCCCGCTGCGTCGGACGGCAAGTGCTCGCAGACCGCGGCGAAGACCCTCGACTGGGGCACGCCGACCCGCGAGTCCGACTTCGAGGGCTCCACGGTCCCACCGGACTGGCACCCCTACGGCCCGGAGCCCGGCCACGCGAAGAACGGCACCCGCACGCCGGACGCCGTGACCGTCGCGGGCGGCGCGATGTCGATCAACGGCTCGCAGGACGGCACGACGGGCGCGGTCAGCTGGCACCCCGGCCAGCAGTACGGCCGGTGGGAGGCCTGCGTCCGCGCGGACGAGGGGAGCGGCGGGCTGAACGCGCTGTTGCTGCTCTGGCCCGTCGAGGAGAACTTCCCGGTCGGCGGTGAGATCGACTGGATGGAGAACATGTCCGACGACCGGCAGGAGACGAGCTTCTTCCTGCACTACGGCGCGGACAACCAGCAGGAGTACGGCTCGGTGAAGCACGACGCCACCGAGTGGTCGGCGTGGGCGCTGGAGTGGACGCCGGACAAGATGACCGCGTACGTGAACGGCAAGGAGTGGTACTCGTCCACCGACACCGACCACTTCCCGCCCGGCGCGATGAACATGACCATGCAGCTGGACTACTTCGGCAACGCGGGCGGCCCGTCGGCCATGCACATGGACTGGGCGCGGCAGTGGGCGTTGCCGGAGAGCAAGCCGGCGGAGCTCTCGCTCGCGCCGGGTGCGCCCGCGACCGGGCAGCCGAAGGACTACCCGGACCGCGCGCCACGCAAGCTCGACGGGGCGGCGCCGCCCGCGGGCGCAGGCGACGAGCCCGACCAGTCCGACCAGTCCGATCAGGATCAGTCCGATCAGGATCAGTCCGATCAGTCCGATCAGGACAAGCCCGACCGGTCCGACCAGGACGACGACGGCGGCTCCGGTGACCAGGCCGGTTCCGGCTCCGAGGGCTCCGCCGTCGCGCCCTCCGGCGACCTGACCGCCGGACGCCCGCGGCTGCTGCACCCGTCGGGTGCCGAGCCCGCGGGGACCGTCGCCGGTCCGCGGACACGGACCCTGCACCCGTCGACGACCGGCTGACCCCCCAGACCGTGGGCGGCGGAACGCGAAAAGGAAGACTGGGGCCGCGTTCCGCCGCTCACGCCTCCCGGCGTACCGGGCTCAGCCGACGCCGAGATCGGCCAGCGTGGGCGGGTCGGCCCCGTGGCGCGAGCAGGTGATCGCCGCGGCCGCCACGGACTCGTCGAGGACCGCGTCCAGCGTCGCGGCGTCGATCCGGTGCAGGTCGACCCGGGCGTCGGCGCCGAGCAGGCCGCGCCGGTGCAGCCCGGACAGCAGGGCCGAGGAGAAGCTGTCCCCGGCCCCGACGGTGTCCACGACGTCGATCTTCTTACCCGGGCGCGACGTGTGCAGGCCGGCGGACGTCCCGGCCACCACCCCGTCGCCGCCGAGCGTGACGGCGACGACCGCAGGACCCAGCTCCAGCCACTCGGCGATCACGTCGCCGGGCGAACGACCGGGCACGAGCCAGCGCAGGTCCTCGTCGCTGACCTTCACCACGTCGGCGACGCCGAGCACCTCGTGCACGCCCCGCAGTACGTCCGCGGGGTCGCCCATCAGCAGCGGCCGGCAGTTCGGGTCGTAGCTGACCGTCGCCGTCGGGCGCGCCGACGCGAGCAGCCCGCGCAGCACCTCCGCGCCCGGCGGCGTGGTCAGCGCCAGCGATCCGGAGTGGACGGCCACGACGGGCTCCGCTCCCTCCCCGTCCAGCGCGCCGACCAGCTCGTCAGGGGTCCACTGCCAGTCCGAGGTGCCGGAGATCCGGAAGTCGTACGCGGCCTGGCCGTCCTCGGCGATCTCCACGATCGCCAGCGACGACGGCTCCTTCGCGGCCACGACGCGCGACAGGTCCACCCCGTTGCGGTCCAGGTGCCCGCGCAGCTTGCGTCCGAGCAGGTCGTCGGCGATCCGGGCGAGCATCCGCGCCGGGACACCGAGCCGCGCCAGCCCCACGGCGACGTTCGCGGGGCTCCCACCCGGCGCCAGCTCCCAGTACCCGTTGGCCGGAGCCGGGACGACGTCGACCAGTGCCTCTCCGGCGACGGCGACGACGCCGGATGACGGTGGACCGGACACGGTTGCGCTCCCCTCTGTCTGGCTGGACTGCCGAGACTGTCATATCCGGCGCCGTGATAGTCATGGACTCGTGCCCCGGAGGATCCCGGTCGTGGTGCTGGCCGGATTCCTCGGAGCCGGCAAGACGACCCTGCTGAACCATCTGCTCGCGGCGGGCGGCGACGCCCGGATCGGGGTCGTCGTCAACGACTTCGGCTCGGTCAACCTCGACGCTATGCGGGTCGCCGGCCGGGGGTTGGCGGGCGGCGGAGCCGCCGGGGCGGGGACGGCAGAGTCCGGAGGGATCGTCGGGCTCGGCAACGGGTGCCTGTGCTGCGAGGTCGGTGAGGACGGCGTCGGTGCGCTGCTGGACCGGCTCACCGCGCGTCGCGACGAGCTGGACGCGATCGTGATCGAGGCCAGCGGCATCGCGGAGCCCGGCACGCTCGTGCAGCTGGTGCTCGACGCGCTGAGCGCGAAGCCTGGGGGGCCGCGCATCCGCACCGGGCGTCATCTCGTGTTCGGCGGGCTCGTCGTGGTCGTCGACGCGGCCGAGTTCCTCGACGTCCGCACCCGCCACCCGCAGCTCGAGCGGCACGTCGGGCTCGCCGATCTGGTCGTGCTGAACAAGATCGACCGGGTGGACCCCGGCACGTTGTGGCAGGTCCGGCGGCTGTGCCGGGAGACCAACCCGCGGGCGCCGATCGTCCCGGTGACCGAGGGCGCCGTCGATCCGTCGCTCCTGTTCGACATCGAGGTCGTGCCCGGGCGGCAGCTGATGCTCGGCGAGGAGATCGACCGCCCGCACGAGGAGCACCTGCACGCCGGCTACGAGAGCGTCTCCTTCGTCTGCGACGAGCCGTTGGACGCGTCCCGCCTCCGGGCGCTGCTCGACGGGAGGCCCGCCGGGCTGTACCGGATCAAGGGGTCGGTCCGGTTCGCCGCCGCGCCGTCACGGGACCGGTGGGACCTGCACACGGTCGGCCGGTACGTGCGGTTCCGCCGCACCCGCTGGGACGCCGGCGAGCCGCGGCGGACGACGCTCGTGCTGATCGGCACCGGCCTGGAGCGCGACGCGGTGCTGCGTGACCTCCGGGCCTGCGTCGCGGACGGCGACTCCCGCACCGACGCCGACGCGCTCCTGCCCGTCCTCCGGTTCGCCGAGCGTTAGACGCTCTGCAGGTCCGGTCCGGTGGCGGGCTCGGTCAGGGACGTCAGCTCCTCGACGGCGACCTGGTCGCCCTCGCCGACGGCGCGCCACAGCAGTGTCTCCAACCGCCGCTCCGGGTCGACCCGTTTCGACGTCCACGACGGGCTCGCGGCGAGCCGCTCGGCCCGGCGGCAGAGCTGCCCGAGCTCGGAGTCACGGTCGGCGACCTCCACCGCGAACGCGCCGCGCCCGGTCCGCCGCCGGTAGGCCCGCGCCGGGTTCGTGGCCAGGTGCACCAACGCCAGCAGAGCCAGGGCCAGCGCGAACCCGGTGGGCAGGGCGGCCAGGAACGCCACGCTCGTCCAGAGCCAGCTGTCATCGCCGATCCAGAGCGCGACGACCACAGAAGCGATCACGACGGTGCCGGTCGCCGCACCCGCGGGCAGGCGGGTGTAGACGAGGTCACCGTGATCGTCGATCGCGTACTGGGTTCCGGCGACGAGGGCCGGGTCGTACACGCGGTAGCCGCCCGTGGTCCGGATCAGGTTCGGGAGCCGGTCGCCGGATGCGCCGGTGGTGGTGTCGTTCATGATGCTGCCCGATCGGCCGTGCCTCGCTCGCGGCCCACCGGGTGGCCGTCGCGCTCCGGATCTCGGTCGAGTCACGGCCGGTGTTACACGCTGTGGGCGCGATCACGACCCGGGGTGATCGCGAGGGGGCCACGCGTCGCCCCACGACGTGTCGCGGGCGGCCCGGTAGTCGTCGCGACGGCTCTTCGGGACCGGCCGGTCGGTGATCCCGCCCGCGCCCGTGCACAGGCGGAGCGTCACGAGCCCCTTGCGCTGCAACGGGTGCCGGACGACCCGGTTGGCCGCATGCTGCTCCGACGGGGACCGGACGGCGACGACGTGCGCGAACTTCTCGTCCTCGTGCCCGAGATCGCCGGACTTGAGCCTGCGGTGGCGGGCGCTGCGGTTCACGCGGGCGGCGAAGTGGCACCAGTCGTCGGTGCCGCTCCTCTCGACGGCCACGGGGCACGGTCCGTCGTGCGGGCACGGTGCGACGACGGTGAGGCCGCCCGCCAGCAGCTCGTCCCGCGCGGCGAGCACCCGCCGGTAGCCGTCCGGCGTGCCCGGTTCGATCACCGCGACCGTCCCGCCCCGCGCCGCCGCCTCGCGCACGACGGCGGTCCGCGTGCCCTCGTCGAGCTCGCCGAGCACGTAGGAGACGGTGATCAGGTCGGCGTCCGGCAGCGCGACCGTCGTGTCCATCCGGAGCGGCCGGAACGTCGTGCTGGCGACGGCCGCGTTCCCCGCCGTCGCGACCAGCCGGCGCCCGAACGCGATCACCGGGTCCGAGCCCTCCAGCACGATGGCCTCCTCCAGCGACGCCCAGACGTCCGTGGCCGCCCACACGGCCGCTCCGGTGCCTCCGCCGACGTCCACGAGTGTGCGCGGAGCCAGGCCGACTGCGACGTCCGCGGCCTGGCCGAGCGCTTCCCGCACGGCGGCGTAGGTGGCCGGCATCCGGTAGGCGGCGTAGGCGGCGGCGTCGTCCGGCGTGCGCAGGATCGCGGTCGCGGTCCCCGCGCGGCCGATGCGGTAGTCGCCGATCAGCCGTTCGACGATCGGGGTCAGCCGGGACGTCGGGATCGGGTCGAGCGCGTCGTCGAGTGCCCTGGCCAGGTCGTCGGGCAGCGGCGTCATCGGGCGGGGACGCTACACACCTGGTTCGCTGGCGCCGGTGGGAGTGCCAGGACCGGTCGTGGTGGTCGGCGCCGGTCCGACGGGGCTGGTCGCGGCGCTGCTGCTCGCCCGTCGCGGCGTCGACGTGACGGTGCTCGAACGGCGCGCCGGCGTCCACGCGCTCCCGCGCGCCGTGCATCTGGACGACGAGTCGGTCCGGATCCTGCAGGCCGCCGGCGTGTCCGACGGGTTCGCCGCGATCAGCCGCCCGGCCGCCGGTCTGCGCCTGCTGGACGCGCGCCTGCGCCCGTTCGCCGCGTTCCACCGTTCTTCTCGCGGCGTCCACGGGTGGGCCGAGTCGACCCTGTTCGACCAGCCGGACCTGGAGGCGCTTCTCCGTGCGCACGTGGCGGCCGATCCGCGGATCACGCTGCGGGAGGGCGTGGACGTGGTCCGGATCGATCCGCCGGGCGGCTCCTTCTCGTCGGTGGGCACGGCGACGGCCGAGCCGGATGTCGCTGCGATCGGCAGCCCGTCCGCAGGGCCGGGTGGGGGCGCGGCCGCCGGCGGAGACCCCAGCCCGGGCGATTCCTACCGGGTTCGGCTGGCCACCGGCGAGCAGGTTCCGGCGTCGGCCGTCCTCGGCTGCGACGGGGCGCGCAGCACCGTCCGGGCGGCGATCGGGGCCCGTCTCCGCGCGCTCGGACCGTCGCAGCGGTGGTTCGTGGTCGACGTCCGGTGCGCGACTCCGCTACCGACCTGGGGCGGCGTCGATCAGGTCTGCGACCCGGCCCGCGCCGCGACGTTCCTCGCACTGACCGGCGACCGGTACCGGTGGGAGTTCCGGATGCGCTCCGGCGAGACGGCGTCCGAGCTCGCCGCGCAGGTCCCGAGCCTGATCACCCGCTGGGCGCCCGGCCCGGTCGAGATGCTCCGGGCCGAGGAGTACACGTTCGACGCCGCCGTCGCCGATCGTTGGTCCGACGGCCGGGTGTTCCTGCTCGGCGACGCGGCCCACCTCACGCCGCCGTTCATCGGGCAGGGACTCGGAGCCGGACTGCGGGACGCGCACAACCTGGCCTGGAAGCTCGCCGCCGTCCTGCACGACGGTGCACCCGGGTCCTGGGTGGACGGTTACCGGTCCGAACGCGCTCCGCACGCCACGACGATGATCCGCGGCGCCCTGCGCGTCGGGCGGGCGATGACCGGCGGGTCCGGTGCCGTCGCGGCGCTACGACGACCGCTGGTCGCCGGCACCCTGCGCGTCCCGGCCGTCCGTCGCCGCGCCGAGGCCGGGCTGGTGACCCGCTTCGGACCCGGCACTCTCGTGGACCGGCGCCGGGACCGTCGCGACCCGGTGGGGACGCCCTGCCCGCAGCCGTGGCCGGGGCACGACGGGCTCCTCGGTGACGGATGGGCGCTGCTGACCTCGGGCGCTCCGGAGCAGCCCGGTCCGGAGCCGCGCGAGACGATGCCGCCCCATGCAGGCCTGCCCGATGCAGGGCCGTCCGATGCGGTGCAGGGCCCGGTTCCGTCCGAGCTGGCCCGGCGAGCAGCCGATCTGGGCGCCCGCACGGTGGCGACGACGGATCCGGTGCTGCTCCGGTGGCTCCGGACCGGTCGTGTCCGCGCGGTGCTCCTGCGCCCCGACCGGATCGTGGCCGCCTCGGCCCCGGTGTGACCCGCATCCGGGCCGCGGCGCTCGCTCCGGCCGGGTCGCGGCGGAGCCGCAGCGACGTCCGCCCGAGACTTCGCCCCGGTCCGGCATGATCCACCGAGCAGAAGCCATGCGCTGAGCCCTCGCCCGACCCGTGACCGAGCGCCACCTCGTTGCGGTTCCGGCCGCTGGAACGTGCCGTTCGACGTCCGCGCGCGGTCGAGTGGCACGTTCACGCGAGCCGGACAGCCGAAACGTTCCGCTCGACTCGCCGAGGCCGTCGAGTGGAACGTTGCCGTGGTCCGTGCCGACCGGACCCGCGACGGTGGGATGCTCGCAGGCTCGCCGACCCGATGGCTCCGGCGGACGGACCCCGACCCGGCGAACGCGCTCCACTCCGGAGGATGCGCGCGCCCGGTCGCTCGCGTTCTCCCGAACGGCGCGCATCCGTCGGATCACTGCGCGCGGATCACCGCGCGCGAGAACCGCTCAGGCGCGGCCGGTCAGGATCGGGTCGTCGAGCGCGTCCAGCGCGGGGACCTGTAGGCGGGCCCAGGGGGAGAGGCCGCTGTCCGGGTCGTCGGCCGCGGCGCGGAAGCGGGGCCAGTCCCACCACTCGTACGCCTCGACCTCGTCCGGGTTCGGCGACGGCTCACCGGCCAGGCGGCAGACGAACACCGGGCACAGCTCGTTCTCCTCGACACCGTCGGCGGAGGCCCGGTAGCTGAACTCCGGGAGCACGAGGCGCAGGTCGCGGGCCTGCAGGCCGAGCTCGTCGCGCAGACGTCGCCGCACGGCCGCGGCCGGGTCCTCGCCCGGTGCGGGGTGCCCGCAGCACGTGTTCGTCCAGACCAGCGGGAACGCCTTCTTGTGCCGGGACCGGCGGGTGACGAGCAGGCGGCCGTCGTCGTCGATGCCGTAGCTGGAGAACGCGAGGTGCCGCGGCGTCGTCGCACCGTGCACGGTCGCCTTGTCGGCGACGCCGACCGGGTTCCCGTCGTCGTCGAGCAGCACGACCTGTTCCACTTCTGAGGTCCTCCTAGACCGCCCGCAGCAGCGCGGCGTAGAGCGTGAGACCCGGTCCGAACGCCAGCATCATCGCCGGCCTGCCGGGGCGCGGCAGTCCGGCCGACCGCAGCGCGTCGAGGACCAGTATGACGGTCGCCGACGAGCAGTTGCCCCGGTTCGCGAGCACCGCGCGGGAGGCGGCGGTGTCGTCCGGGGCGAGCCCGAGCCGCTCGGAGACGACGTCCAGGATCCGTGGACCGCCCGGATGCACGGCCCACGCGTCGACGTCGGCGATGCCGTACCCGTGCCGGTCCAGCAGACCCGTGACGGCCGGACCGACGTGCCGGGCGAGCACGGCGGGAACCTCCGGCGACAGGCCCATCCGGAAGCCGAGGTCGGTGACCTCCCAGGTCATGTGGCCGGATGTCGACGGGTCGGTGACGGCGGCGACGTCGAGCACCTCCAGAGCGCCGTCGACCGGGTCGGGACGCAGCACGACCGAGGCGGCGGCGTCGCCGAACAGCGCGTGCGACACGGCCTGGCCCCGGTCGTCGTCCGGTGGCTGGATGTGCAGCGACGTCAGCTCGCAGCACAGCATCGCGGCGGGCCGTCCGCGGGCGACCACGAAGTCGGCGGCCGCGCCCAGTCCGGGGATCGCCGCGTAGCAGCCCATGTGCCCGACGGACAGGCGCTGCGCGTCCGCCGCCAGTCCGAGGTCGGCTGCGACCCGGATGTCCAGCCCCGGCGTCGCGTACCCGGTGCAGGACACGACGGCGAGCAGCCCGAGCTCCGATGCCGGGAGGTCGGCGGCGGCCAGCGCGGCGGACGTGGCGTCCTTGCCGAGCGGCACCGACTCCGCCGCCCAGCGCCGCATCCGCTCCCCGGTCGACCATCCGGACACGTCCTCGGTCAGCGGGTTCACCGCAGCGTGCCGCCGCTGCACGCCGGCCGCGGAGAAGATCCGCTTCGCCACCGCGTCGTGCCCGGAGCGTTCGGCGAAGTAGCCGTCCCATATCGCGTCCTGCTCGAGCGGCGGGCCGGGGAACGACGAGCCGAGCCCGGTCAGGTAGGCGGGCATCAGCCGACCTTCCGTCCGACGGCCTGGAACAGCACGGCCGACGTCGGCACCCGGACCATCCGCACCGTCAGGCGCCGGCCGGCCGCGCGGGCCACGAGGTCGCGCACGGACGGCCGGATACCCCACAGCGTGAGCTCGACGCCGTGCCTGGCGCACGCGCGTCGAAGACGGTCGCGGTCGACGAACAGGTCCGGGTCGTGGATCCCCGTCGGCACGCCGCGGACCTTCTCGGCGAGCGTCACCGCGACGAGCCGTGCGAGCGCCGTCGCCGCCAACGTGTCGATCACCAGCAGGCCTCCGGGACGCAACAGGCGACAGGCCTCGTCGACGGCCGCGTCGAGGTCGGTGACGTGCTCGAGGATCTCTCCTGCGGCGACGACGTCGGCGCACCCGGAGCGCAACGGCACCCTCGTCACGTCGCCCCGGACCGGCCGCACACCGTGTCCGGCGGCCTGGGTCAGCGCCGACGTCGTGAGATCGACGCCGACGTGCCGGTACCCGGCGACGTGCGGCGCGAGCAGGCCTGCGCCACAACCGAGGTCGACGAGCAGCGGCGTCGTTCCCCGCGCCGGTGGCGGGACCAGCGCGCCGCGGGCGGCGGCCAGCCAGTGCAGCATCGCGAACGGGCCGTGCGGATCCCACCAGTGGGGAGCCAGGTCGTCGTACTGTCCCGGGTCGTTCCGCTCTCTGGTCGGGGCGTCGGGCACACCGGAGAGGCTGCCAGACTCTGCGCGTGCGCACCGTGCTCGTCCTGCTCCGGTGCTGCCACCCGGAGCCCACCGCGGCCGTCACGCTCGTGATGACGGCACTGGCCGTGACCACGGGCAACACGCTCGGCGGGGTCGTGCTGGTGGCACTGGCCGTGCTGAGCGGGCAGCTGTCGATCGGCTGGCTGAACGACCTGCTCGACGCCGACCGCGACATCGCGACCGGGCGCACGGACAAACCGCTCGCCGCGGGGGAGGTCGGCCGTAGGACCGTCGGGGTGGCGACGGGCGCCGCGGTCGCGGTCTGCGCGGTCCTGTCGGTGTGGGCGGCCGGACCGGCCGGCGGGCTGCTGCACCTGGTCGCCGTCGGGGCCGGGCTGGCCTACGACGTGCGGCTCAAGTCGACGCCGTTCTCGCTCCTGCCGTACCTGGTGTGCTTCGCGCTGCTGCCGGTGTTCGTGGTGGCCGCGCTGCCCGGCTCGCCGTTGCCGCCCTGGTGGCTCCCGGTGGCCGGCGGCCTGCTGGGTGGTGGGGCGCACTTCGCGAACGTGCTCCCGGATCTCGACGACGACGCCGCCACCGGTGTCCGCGGCCTCCCGCACGTTCTCGGGGCGCGGGGCAGCCGCGTCGCCGCGGCGGTGCTCCTGCTCGGTGCGACGCTGGTGATCGCCCTCGCCGCGCCGGTTCCGGTGTGGCCGGCCGTGTCCGTCCCGGTACTGGCCGCCATCCTGCTCGGAGCCGGCTTCGCCATGGGCCGCCGCCGTCCGGGCTCGCGCGCCCCGTTCCGTGCCGTGCTGCTCGTGGCCGTCCTCGCCGTGGGGCTGCTCCTGGTGGCCGGACCGGCCGTCGTGGCCTGACCCGTCCCCGCATTGGACGGGGCTCCGTTCGCGCGCCACGGGCCGCGTCGAGATGCGGCTGAGCGGGGTGCGGAGATCCACAAGTCCCGCTGGACTGCATCTCGGTGCGTGCGACGAGCGGAGCTGCACCGCCAGGGCTGCTCGCCGGCATCGCCGCTGCGATCCGAGTTGGACGAGAGCTCCGCCACCGAAAGGTCGGACGCGAGCTCCGTTCGCGGACCGGGGGCGTGCCGAGATGCAGCTGAGCGGAGTGTGGAGATCCATAAGTCCCGCTGAACTGCATCTCGGTGCGCGGCGGGTGGCGCTCCACCGCCCGGGCTGCTCGCTCACCTCACCGCAGGGACCCACGTTGGACGAGAGCTCCGCTCGCGCCGTCCGGTTGGACGGGAGGTCCACTCGCGCCGCGTGGCTGGACGAGGGCTCCGTTCGCGCGGTGACGGGACTCGGCCCGGCCCGGCCCGGCGCGGTGCGCTGCGGTGGCGGGACTCGGTGCGGCACGGTGCGGTGCGCGGCGGTGGCGGGCCGCGGCGGGGCGGGGCAGGGTTGGCGGGCTGCCCCGGAACTCAGCGGCCCAGGACCAGGTGGCCCAGGACCAGGGCCAGGGCGGCAGGCGGGACCGTGCCCTGGGCCAGGCCGAGCTCGACGGCCGCGTCGAACACCTGCCGGTGGCGCGAGGCGGCGGAGATCGCGGCGTCCAGGAAGCGGGGACGTGCCGCCATCCGGGAGATCGCGCCGACGTGCCGGTGGTGACGGGCGAACGCACGGGTCATCGACGCCCGGTGGGCCGCACCCGCGTCGGCACCGAGCAGCGCGTCGCGGCCGGCGAGCACACCGGAGGCGATCGCGTCGTAGATCCCCTCCCCGGTCAGCGGGTTGATCTTCGCCGCCGCGTCACCGGCCAGCAGGACACGGCCGTCCGGGTGGAAGCGCGGGGTGGTGGACAGCGGCAGGTGGTGCGCGCGAACGGTGGCCGCCTCGGGTTCCTGGCCGGGCAGCAGCTCGCGCAGGCGCTCCGTCAGCGCGGTCTTGTTGCCGCCGCCACGACGGTCGAACACGCCGTAACCGACGTTCGCGCCGCCCCCGGCGACCGGGAACGACCACGCGTAGGCCGGGTACGGCCCGTCGGCGTACTCGATGGTCAGGGTGCCGGGATCGGGGGAGACAGGCGCGTAGCCGCGGATCGCGACGGCGCGGTCTCCGGGGCGCTCGTCCGGGCCGCCGCCGAGCAGTCGCCGCACCGTGGAGTTCGCGCCGTCCGCGCCGATCACGGCGCGCGCCTCGATCGTCCCGTCCAGCACCACGCGGTCGTCGAGGACGGTCATGTCCCGGACCCGGTGCCGTCGCAGCTCCGCCCCGCCGGCGACGGCGGCGCCGACCAGCGCGGCGTCGAACGCGACTCGTGTGATCACCCGGTTCGGGCGCGGGCAGGCCCGGTCGACGCTGCGCCCGGACGGGGTGCGCAGCCGCAGGCGCGGCGTGACCGGCCCGAGGTCCTCGACGTCGTGCACCCCGAGCGCGTGCAGCAGGTCGAACACCTGCGCGGCGATCCCGTCCCCGCACGTCTTGTCACGCGGGAAGTCCGCCGCGTCGAGCAGCAGCACCGACCGCTCCGGTGCGAAACGCCCGATCCGGAGCGCGGCGGCGGACCCGGCCGGGCCTGCGCCGACCACGACGACGTCGTAGAGCACCCGGTCATTGTCGCCCGCTGACGGAGACCGTTCGCGCCGGGCGGACGGAGCGGGCGACGAATGTGGGTGAAACTGTCGGGGGGTTCCGGTTCAATCAGGAGGTACCGCACCGGAGAGCGACGAGGTTCCGGCGTGCCCGGAGCCGGGTCAGCGCCGGGCCGGCAGGGGGCACGGCATGACTACCGGACCGAGCACCGACACCCAGGGCGCGGGGGGCGCCGCGGTGTCGCCGGACCGACCACCGGCGACCACCCAGGTGATCATCGCGCTGCTCGTCGGATCGGCGTTCGTCATGATCCTGAACGAGACGATCATGAGCGTGGCCCTGCCGGTGCTGATCGTGGACCTGCAGGTCTCCGCGGGCACCGCACAGTGGCTGACCAGCGGGTTCCTGCTGACGATGGCGGTGGTCATCCCGATCACCGGGTTCCTGCTCCAGCGGTTCCCGGCGCGGGCGATCTTCCTGACGTCGATGGTCCTGTTCTCGGCGGGCACGTTGCTCGCCGCGCTCGCTCCCGGCTTCGGCGTGCTGCTCGCGGCTCGCGTGGTGCAGGCGTGCGGGACGGCCGTGATGATCCCGCTGCTGATGACGACGATCATGACGCTGGTCCCGGCCGAGCGCCGCGGGCAGACCATGGGCACGATCTCGATCGTGATCGCGGTGGCGCCCGCCGTCGGGCCGACGCTGTCCGGTGTGATCCTGTCCACCCTCGGCTGGCGCTGGATGTTCTGGATCGTGCTGCCGATCGCGCTGCTGGCGCTCGCCGCGGGGGCCACCTGGCTGCGCGTCGCCGACGACCGGACACGGCCGGTGCCGCTGGACGTGCTGTCGGTGCCGTTGTCCGCGCTCGCGTTCGCCGGCCTCGTCTACGGCCTGTCGCTGATCGGGGAGGCGGCGCGCGGCGGGCACGGCGGCATCCCGCCGTGGCTGCCGCTGGTGGTCGGGATCGTCGCGATGGTGGCGTTCGTGTACCGCCAGGTGCGCCTGCAGCGCCGCGACGCCGCACTGCTCGACCTGCGGCCGTTCACGAACCGGCGGTTCACGGTGTCGCTGGTGCTGGTCGCGCTCGGGTTCATGTCGCTGTTCGGCGCGATCATCATGATGCCGCTCTACATCCAGGACGTGCTGGGCCGCAGCGCGTTCGTGGCGGGTCTGGTCGTGCTGCCCGGCGGGCTGGCGATGGGCTTCCTCGGTCCGTTCATCGGCCGCGTGTACGACCGCCACGGCGCCCGCCGCCTGGTGCTGCCCGGATCGGTGCTGCTCGCCGCGGCGATGTGGATGATGACCACGCTGGACGCCGGCTCCCCGATCTGGGAGGTCGTGGTCCTCCAGACCGCGATGATGGTGTCGCTGGCGATGATGTTCACGCCGCTGATGACGGACTCGCTGGGATCGTTGCCCGGCCATCTGTACTCGCACGGCAGCGCGATCCTGACCACGTTGCAGCAGGTCGCGGGCGCGGCCGGGACAGCACTGTTCGTGACCGTGATGACGCTGTCCTCGGCGTCCGGCGGGGCGCCCGACGTGCCGGGCGTGAGCGCCGCGTTCACGGTCGCCGCGGTGGTCGCCGTGGTCGTCGTCGGCGTCGCGTTCTTCACCGGTAAGGAGCCGGCGAACGCGGGAGGCCCGCCCGCGCACTGATCCACGCACACTGGGGACGTGAACTCCCCGCTGGACGGCGTCCGCGTCGTCGACCTGACCACGACGTTCCTCGGTCCCTACACGACCATGCTGATGGCGCGCATGGGAGCCGACGTGGTCAAGGTCGAGACACACGACGGCGACGTGCTGCGGCACGTCGGGTCCGGCCGCCATCCGGGGATGGGTCCGATCTTCCTGGCGGCCAACCACGGCAAGCGCTCGGTCGCGCTCGACCTCAAGTCGCCCGGCGGGCGGGACGCCATGCGGTGCCTGCTCGCCGGTGCGGACGTGTTCGTCACGAACATGCGTCCGCAGGCGGTCGCCCGTCTCGGCCTGGGTCCCGACGAACTGTGCTCCGCCGACGAGCGGCTCGTCTACGTCGCGCTCCGCGGGTTCGGCGAGGGCGGGCCCTACCGCGACCGGGCCGCCTACGACGACGTCGTGCAGGCCGCCAGCGGGCTCGCCGGCCTGCAGGGCGGTGCCGGCGATCCGGACTACGTCCGCTCCGTCGTCGCGGACAAGACGGTCGGCGTGATGGGGCTCGCGGCCGTGAACGCCGCGCTGTTCGCCCGGGAGCGTTCCGGGCGCGGTGGGTTCACCGAGGTCCCGATGTTCGAGACGATGACGTCGTTCGTGCTGCTCGAGCAGCAGAACGCACGCGTGCTCGACCCGGACGCACCGACCGGGTACGCGCGCACGGCCAGCCCGCACCGCAGGCCGTACCGCACGGCCGACGGGCACCTCGGCGTCGTCGTCTACACCGACAAGCAGTGGCTCGCGTTCTTCGACCTGATCGGCCGCGCGGACCTCGCGTCGGACCCCCGGTTCGCCACGATCACCGACCGGACCCGGCACATCGACGAGCTCTACGGGCTGCTGGCCGACGAGATGCCGGCCCGCACCACCGACGAGTGGGTCTCCGTGCTGGAACCGCTCGGCATCCCCGCGCAGCCGGTGCTCACGCCCGACGACCTGTTCGACGACCCGCACCTGGCCGCCGTCGGGATGTTCGAGCAGGTCACGCACCCGTCGGAGGGCGACCTGACGCTGCCGCGGCTCCCGCTCTCGTTCGGCGACGGGACGCACGCACCGGCGGTCCGGGGCGCTCCGCGGCTCGGCGAACACGGCGACGAGGTGCTGCGCGAGGCCGGGATGTCCGACGAGCAGATCGCCCGGCTGCGGGCCGACGGCGTGCTGGGCGCGTGAGCCGGTTGTCCGGACCGGTGCCCAGAACGATCTCCATGACGGGTATCGACGCAGGTCGGAGCGGTGTGGCCGACGTGGTTCCCTACGCCGTCCACACGATCGGGTGATCTCGTACGGTGGGCCGTTCGGGTCGTCCGGGTGGTCGGATCGTGCTGATGGAGTAGTCCAGGTCACTCCGAGCGGCCGATCGTGGGCTGATCCGGTCGGTTTCCCATGATGTGGACCCAGCCGCACGCGACGCTCACCCCATCGGCGTGCAAACTTCCCGCATGCACCTCGTCAACCGCTTCGCCGTTCGACGCCACGTCGACCTGGCGCGGCAGGCGAGCGCGCTCTGTCAGTCGTCGGTGAACTGAGTCCGGGGCGCTCGCGCCCGCTCTCGACACACCGTCTCCGGCCCCGCGCCCCGGCGCGGGTCGACCCGCCGCCCGTGCCCAGCCCGCCACCAGGGATGGCCGCAGGTGCGGTCCGCGGGTCCCGTCCCGGTCCGGCCTCCGCCGGAAGCTCCCCACACCGCAGCCTGCCGCGTCCCGCCGTGTCCGTCCGATGAGGACGGTCGCGTCGTCGTGCGCGCCCGGCTGCGGTGTCCGGGCCGGACCGTCAGCTCCCCGACCCGTTAGGAGACCGTCGTGGCACCGAATCGTGCACGACCCACCCCACGAGCCCGGCTCGTCGCCGGTGGCCTGCTGCTCGCCGGCACGGCCGCCGCGTCCGCCGGTGTCGCCGGGACGGCGCAGGCCGCAGAGCCCGCGCTCGTCCCGGACCTCGCCCCGCTGCTGACCACGCACAACGACGTCCAGCCCGCCCCGGCGCCCGAGGCGCCGCCGGTGGAGTCGTCGTTCACCGCGTTCGGCCCGGACGAGCCGCTCAAGCAGCTCCGCGACTTCACCCCGGCCGGTGTCCCGGCCTCGGGACTCGTCGAGGCCGTCGTCGAGGCCCCGAAGAAGATCACCCCCAGCGGTGGTGGCGGGGGTTACGGCGGTGAGTAGGTTCTCCCGGATCCCTCGCTGGGGGAAGCGCCTCGGCCTCGCCCTGCTGGGCGCCGCCGTCGTCGCCGGCGTGACGATCATCCCCACCGCGACGTCCGCGTACGCCGACGTCGAGAAGACCAAGTCCGAGGTCGCCGGCGGCGACGGCAAGCAGTACTGGGTCGAGAACAACCTGGTCGGCGGCAAGGCCGCGGCCGCGAACCGCCAGGAGGCGGCCGGCGGGCAGCGCCCCGAGTACATGGTCGTCTGGGCCGGCGACGAGAACGCCGCCGACACGGCCGTGCCGGACGTGAAGAACCTGCCGGGCTCGGTCACCGACGACATCGGCGGCAAGGTGCGCGACGCGCTGCCCGGCCCCGACTTCATGGCCGTCGTCGACGTCACCAAGGGCTCCCCGGAGTACGGCAAGGTCGTGAACACGGCGACCGTCGGACCGCTGGTGGAGAACGAGCCGCACCACATGCAGTACTCGTGGCGCAAGGGCGACAAGATCTACGCCGGTGGCCTGTACAGCGCCGCGACCTACGTCTTCGACGTGTCGGCGCTGCCGGAGCTCAAGCTCTCCGGGATCAGCCTGCCGTCGCAGACGCTCTGCGGTTCGGTGCCGGACGCCTACTGGGTCCTCAAGGACGGCACGGCGTACGGGACCTACATGGGCGGCCCGGTCGCACCGGGGCCGTGCCGCTACTCCAACGGCGAGGTCCGTACCGGCAACGGGTTCGCCGGTACTCCCGGCGAGGTCGTGCGGCTGGGTCCGGACGCGAAGAACCTGGTCGAGGCCCCGGCCGCGACGGAGACACCGGAGGATCCGCAGCAGTGCCTGAACATGCCGGCACTGGGGCAGCCCAGCTGCGCCAACCCGCACGGCATCCAGGCCCGCGAGGACCTGAACACGATGGTGACCAGTGACTACGCGGAACCGCGTGACATCATCCTGGACCCGGTGAAGAACCCGTCGCCGTACCTGCGACGACCGACGATCCGGACCTGGGACATCTCCGACCGCAACCACCCGAAGGTGAAGTCGGTGTCCTACCTGCCGACCGGTCCGCGCTCCGGGGCCGAGGACCCGCTGCGCAACGAGAACCGGGCGGTCATGGAGACCACGGTCACCAACCAGCCCGGGCACAAGGGCGCGTTCGCGCAGACCATGCAGGGCGGCGCCCTGTACTACACACCGGACATCACGGTGCCGAACCCGGAGTGGAAGGAGATCTTCGACCTCTCCACCTCGGCGCCCGAGTTCGCCTCCCCGGGCGAGAACGGCGGCCCGAGCGCGAACGGCGGCTGGGTCCAGACCAGCCCGGACGACAAGACGCTGTACCACGCCACGATCGGCCGCAAGGCCGGGACGCTGGGCCCGAACGACAAGGGCACGGCGGGCGGCGTGATCGCGCTCGACGTCGAGAAGCTGGTCAACTCGGGTGAGAACCCGCAGTGCTCGATCGACTCCCCGGAGGAGATCACCGCGGGCGGCGCCGAGTCCGACTGCCCGACGCTGAAGTCCACCCAGGCGATCAACCCGGACAAGACCGGGGCGGGTCCGCACTGGGGGGCGCTGGACAACCTCAAGAAGGGCGACGACGGCTTCTACACCGAGACCGACCAGCCGTCCCGTCTCGCGACCGCGAACTACTTCGTGGCCCGCACCGGCCTGGACGGTGACCACAAGGTCTGCCTCGTGGACATCGCGCAGGACGGCAAGCTGTCGCTGGACGAGTCGTTCAAGGACGAGAACACGGGTGACACCTGCATCTCGTTCAACCGCGACAACTGGCCGCACGGCCCGTTCGGCAACGCCAAGCCGCACTCGATGCTCTTCGTGACCAATGACGAAGACATCAAGTAGCACTCCCGTGCTGCAGCGGGGCGCCGTGGATTCCACGGCGCCCCGCCGCGGGGGTCCCCGTCCCGAGGTGGTCCGCGTCGGTGTGTTCGTCGGGGCACTGGTCCTCGCCGGGCTCGGTGCCGCGGTCGCCGGCTCGGTCGCGGGCGAGCTCACGGCCCCGGGTGCGACGACGGCGGTGCGGCTCGTGCTGCTCGTCGCCGGCGCGCTCGTGGCCGGGCTCGGGCTGGTCCACCCGCTCACCGGTGCTCGCGAGTCGGCCCCGCCCGGCCGGTGGCACCGGCGGGTGGCGTGGGCGTCCGGTCTGCTCGCCGCCGCCGCGGCGCTGGCCGGATACCTGCACGGGGACGTCAGCCGGACCGGGACGCTCGTCTGGGTGGTCGCGGCGCTGGCGGTTCCCGCGCTGCTGGAGATCCGGCACGCGTCCGCCCGGTGGACGGTCCCGGTCGCCGCGCTACCCGGTGTGGTGCTGGTGGCCGTGACGTTCGGCTCGGCGCACACCGGGCTCGCGTTCGCCGCCGACGTCGTCTACGCCGTGGCGTCGTCCGTGCTGCTCGCCGCGCTCGCCGCGCTCACCCTGCGGGCGTTCGGCGACGGCGTTCCCGGGCCGGGCGCCGATCGTGCGCTCGACCAGGACGGTGGAGCTGTCGGCGAGAGATCGAACAGCTCTGACGTCCTGATCGACGACCGGTCCCCGTCCGCCCGGCCGTCGTCCGGCCCGGCCGCCGCTCCCGGGTGGCCGGTACGGCTCGGGAGCGTCGGTCTCGTCGCGGCCGTCGTGGCCGCGCTCGCCGGCGCCGCGCGGATCCTGACCGCGGGCCCGTACTCGGTGATCGATCTCGTCGGTACCGCGTACGGCCGCGCCGCCCTGGTGGCCGTCGCGCTGCCGGCTGTGGCTGCCGTGGTGCTCCTGGCTCTGTGCCGCACCGCCTACCGGCGTGCCGCACCCGTCGCAGCCGGTGCGACACGCCGGGGCGGGGTGCGGCACGACGCGGCGGGTGCTCCGGCCGCGGCCGACGGGGTGCGGTCGGCCGTGCTGGCCGGTGCGACCGGTGCGGTGGTGGCACTCGGGGTCGCGGCGGCCTCGGTCGCCGGGCTGCTGCCGGCACCCGCTCCGGCGGCGGTGCCCGGACAGGCGCTGCTACGGACCGTCGCGCTGGACGGCGTGAACGTGCCGGTCCTGGTCGCGCCGATGCGTCCGGGTCCGAACCTCGTCCAGCTCGGCGGCAGCGGCTACCCGGCGACGGGTGACGCGGCGACACAGCAGCCCGGCCCCGGCGGAACCGGCGCGCCCTCGACACCGGCCGGCGCGGCCGGCGGTGAGGCCGATCCGGGTACGGCCGGCCACGACATGGGCGGGACGGCCGGGACCGGCGGACACGAGATGGCCACCCACG
This sequence comes from Pseudonocardia endophytica, assembly GCF_004339565.1. GTDB lineage: Bacteria > Actinomycetota > Actinomycetes > Mycobacteriales > Pseudonocardiaceae > Pseudonocardia > Pseudonocardia endophytica. The sequence continues at coordinate 1,542,107 of NZ_SMFZ01000001.1, read as the reverse complement.
GCGGCAGCGCGACCGTCGCCGCGGACGGTGATCCGGTCGGGTTCGTGTCCCGTCCCGGGGCCCGCGGCGGCTGGGCCGTCGTGGACATCCCGGCCGGCACGACGTCGCTGACCGTCAGCATGGCCGGCGACTCGGCGACCGTCCCGGTGTCCGTCGGGGACAGCGTGGGCGACGCGCCGTCGTCCGCACTCACCGGGCGCGACGGGCCGGAGTGCGCGTCGGCGATCGTCGGTGCGGCGCTCGGTGGAACGCCCGGCACGGTCACGAGCTGCCCGTCGCAGGCGCTCGACCCGGAGCAGGCGGGGGCGCTCACCGCGACCGTCCGCACGATGGCCGAGAAGGGTGCGCGGAACGTCCGCCTGGTCGGCGACGCGTCACCCCGGTCGGTCGCGGCGACACGGCTCGTCCGCGACGAGGGCAGGAAGGCCGGTCTCGCGTTCACCCCGGACGCCGGGAACGACCCGAACAGCGCGCTCGTCGTCGTCTCCGGATGGGAGCAGGCCGTCGACGTGCTCGGCGAGGTCCGGCAGCGGGCCGCGACGACCCCGACCCACCTCGGCGGCACGTTCCTGGCGCCGTGGCTGCTCACCGGGGACGTGCTGCGGCAGACGGCGTCGGCGTTCCTGCCGCTGTCGTTCGCGCCGAACGAGCCGGAGGCGCAGCGGTTCGCGCTCGCCCTGGCGGCGACACATCCCGATACCGCACCGTCGGCGTCGGGCTACCTGGCCTGGGCGCGGGAGATCGGCGTCCGGACCGACCCGAGGCCGTCGCTCTACGGGGCGGCCGCGGTGAACGTCCCGATGAGCATCGAGCCGCAGGGATCGAGCGGCCACCACGGTGGCCCCGATCCGGCGGCGTGGTTCCCGGGCGGCACCGTCGTCCCGGTCAGCGGCCCGATGGAGGGGTCCCCATGAGGAGGAATCATGTCCGTGGTCGGTGACGTACTGCGCCGCCCGTTGGTGGACGGGCGCGCCGCGTTCGGTCCGCTCGACCGGAGCGCCGCGCCGCCGCAGTGGCCGGTCGTGGCCGTCGGCGTGGTGCTGGCCGCGCTGCTGCTGTGGGGCGTCTCCACGGTCGCCCCGTGGACCATGGTGGTCACGACGGCGCTCGGTCTCGCGCTCGGGTTCGTGCTGTTCCACTCCCGGTTCGGCTTCACGTCCGGGTGGCGCCAGCTCGTCTCGGTCGGCCAGGGAGCCGCGCTGCGCGCGCACATGCTGATGCTCGGCGTGGCCAGCGTGCTGTTCGCGGTCATCCTCGGTAGCGGGTTCGCCCTGGCCGGGGACCCGAAGGGCCTGTCCAACCCGGTCGGGATCGGGCTCGTCGTGGGCGCGTTCCTGTTCGGGGTCGGGATGCAGGTCGGTGGTTCCTGCGCCTCCGGGACGCTGTTCGCCGTCGGGTCCGGGCAGAGCGCGATCGTGCTGACCCTGTTCGGGTTCATCGTCGGCTCGATCTTCGCGGCGCTCACGTTCACGTTCTGGCAGCAGACCGTCCCGCAGGGACCGACGATCAACCTGGCGCAGCTGCTCGGGTACCCGGGCGCCGTCGCCGTGACGATCGTCGTGCTGCTCGGCATCTCGGCCCTGACCTACGTCGTCGCCCGCCGCCGCTCCGCCCCTCCTGTGGAGCGCCCGCCGTCGGCCAGCGGCGCGTGGCGGATCGTGCGCGGGTCCTGGCCGATGTGGGTCGGGGCGCTCGCGCTCGGCGTGCTGAACGCGGCGGTGCTGTTCGTCTCGGCGCAGCCATGGGGTGTCACGTCGGCGTTCGCACTGTGGGGCTCGAAGATCCTCGGGTTCCTCGGCGTGGACGTCGCGAGCTGGGCGTACTGGCAGGTCCCGGCGAACGCGAAGTCGCTGGCCGGACCGGTCCTGGCGGACCGGGTGTCCAACCTGGACTTCGGGATCATGGTCGGTGCGCTGGTCGCGTCCGCGCTGGGCGGGGCGTTCGTGCTGCACAGGCGCATCCCGTGGAAGCTGGCGCTGGGCTCGGTGCTCGGCGGCATCGCCATGGGCTACGGCGCGCGGCTGGCCGGCGGTTGCAACATCGGTGCCTACTTCTCCGGCATCGCCTCGTTCAGCCTGCACGGCTGGATCTGGGGTGCGGTCGCGCTCGGCGGAACGTGGGTGGGGCTCCGGCTGCGCCCGCTGTTCGGGCTGACCAACCCCAAGCCCACGGACTCGATCTGTTGACGACACCGCGCGGATCGGGTCCCGCTCCCCACCAGAAAGGTAGAAACGCATGAACCGCACGACCGCACGCCTGGCCGCCACGGCCGTCGGCGTCGGGGCCCTCACCGGCCTCGCCGTCGGGGCCGCGCACGCCGACGAGGACTCCGGCGCGTCGACCGACGCGACCCGGGAGGCCACCGCGCCGGACGGCCTCGCACCGAACTACGTCCTGCAGGGCCTCCCCGGCCTGCCGATCGGCGACCCGGTGTCGCCGGTGTTCTCCGTCGTCGCCCCGGCGTACGGGGTGGTCGGCGCGCTCGGCTGAGTCGTCATCCCCGGCGGGCCGGGACGGTGCGTCGCCGTCCCGGCCCGCCGTGCGTGTCGTGGAACCCGCCCGATGTGCCCGCCCGCGCTACCGTGTCCGGCGGCGGGACAACCCGGAGGTGGGCGGATGGCGCGGCCGAGCCGTTGGGACGACGTCGTGCGGGCTGCCGGGAAGGTGTTCCGGCGCAACGGGTTCGCCGGATCGTCCCTGGAACAGGTCGCCGAAGAGGTCGGCATGTGGAAGGGCTCGCTCTACAACTACATCTCCTCCAAGGACGACCTGCTCACCGCCGTGATCGCCATCCCGGCCGAGCGGCTCACGGCCGAGGCCCGCGAGATCGCGACCGGTCCCGGCGACCCGGCGGAACGGTTGCGGGAGATCGTCCGCTGCCACGTCGACGTGCTCGTCGACAACTACGACTTCGTGGCCGTGTACCTGCAGGAAGTGGCCGGGCGTGACATCGGTGCACAGTGGCGCGCCTACGACCGGGAGTACGCGGCACTCGTCGAACAGGTCGTGCGGGAGGGCATCGCGTCCGGCGCGGTCCCGTCCGGCCGCGACCCCCGCCTGACGACGATGACGCTGCTCGGCGCGCTGAACTGGCTGACGCGCTGGTGGGACCCGGCGGGCGACGTCGGACCGGACGTCGTCACCGCGCAGATCGCGGACATCGTGCTCGGCAGCTCCGCACCCGTCCGTACCGGCTGACCCCTGGCGGCCCCGGGGACGTTCCCGGGGTGGCACCGGGGAGCGACCCCGATCCCCGGACGGGTCCGCGCCGGGAGCATTCCGTGCCGTGACCACGGACCTCGCCCGCACCCAGTTCGCGCTGACGGCGCTGGCGCACTACTTCTTCGTCGCCCTCACGCTGGGCCTGATCACCATCCTGGTGATCGTCCAGGTCGCGGAGACGGTGCGGCCGACGCCCGCCCGGTCGGCGATGCTGCGGTTCTGGGGCCAGGTCTACCTGGTCAACTACGCGCTGGGCATCGGCACCGGCATCGTGATGGAGCTGCAGCTCGCGCTGAACTGGTCCGGGCTGACCCGGGTGGCCGGCGAGGTCGTCGGAGCGCCGCTCGCGCTGGAGACGGTCGTCGCGTTCGCCGCCGAGGCCACGTTCCTGGGGCTGTGGGTGTTCGCCCGCGACCGGATGCCGCGCTGGGCGCACCTGCTCGTGCTGCTGGCGGTGGCCGCGACGGCGTACGCATCGGCGTGGTTCGTGATCGCCGCGAACGCGTTCCTGCAGCACCCGGTCGGGTACACGATGGACAACGGGATCATGCGGCTGACCGACCCGTCGGCGCTGTTCTCGAACGTCGCGCTGCCGACGGCGATGGCGCACGTGCTGGCCGGCGCGGTCCTCACCGGTGGGTTGTTCGTGGCCGCGGTGTCCTCGGTGTACCTCTGGCGGGCCCGACGCCAGGGGCACGCCTGCGGTCCGGTCGACGTGGACCTGTTCCGGTCCTCGCAGCGCCTCGGGATGGTCGTCGCCGCCGTCGCGGCGCCGCTCGTCGTGATCTTCGGGGGCCTGCAGTTCACGTACCTGGACGAGATCCAGCCGACGAAGTTCGCCGCCGACGGCCCGGCCGCCGCCGCACGCGTCGCCGAGTGGGCGGCGCGGTTCGGTCCGGGGGACCGGCTGCCCGACGCGTCGCTCACCGGGCCGGTCGCGGCGATCATGTTCGGGTTCGGCGTGCTGGCCTGGATGTCGGTCTGGACGACTGCCGTGACGACGCCGTGGGCGTGGAAGTGGCGTCCGGTGCAGGCCGTGCTGATCGTGACGGCGTTCCTGCCGTTCCTCGCGAACGGGGCCGGCTGGCTCGTGCGCGAGCTCGGACGCGCACCCTGGGCGATCTACGGGGTGCTGCCCGTCGAGCAGGGCGTGTCCGGCTCGCTGACGCCATGGCGAGCGCTGGCCCAGACGGTCGTGTTCGTGGTCGTGATCGGCACGCTCGTCGTGCTGGACGTGGCGCTGATCACCCGGATGGTCCGCCGCTACGCGCGGCTCGGTCGCCCGGCCTGGGTGTTGTGGCCGGACCCGCCGCACCTGTCCGATCCGGGCCCGCGTCCGATGACGGTCCCGTCGCTGGTTCCGGACGGTGCCCGGTGACCGCTGCATCGCCGGCCTTGCTCGTCGCCGTCCTCGCGGCGTTCGTCGGGCTCGACGGCATCGGGCGCGGAACGGCGCTGCGTGCGGTCACCGGGACGGCCGGGCGGGACCGGGGTCTCGTGCTCGCCGGCACCGGCCCGCAGCTGCTGCTCGGGCACGTGTGGATGGTTGCTGCGGCCGGTCTGCTGGTCGGTCTGTTCCCGCGCTGGGAGAGCGCCGTCGTCGCGTCGGCGTACTGGTGGGTGCTCGCGATCGCGGCCGGGCTCGTGCTGCGGGTGGCCGCGCTCGGCGTTGCGGCGCTGGGGATCCCCCGGCCGGGAGCGCGGACCGGCACCGGCCCGAACGCCGTCCGCAGCGCACTGGCCGCGACCGGAGCCCTTGCCACCGCGGCCGGGACCGGGGGGTTCCTGGCCGTCGCGGCCGGCGTGTGGCCGGTGCTCGGCGTACCGGCCGTGATCGGGTTCGACGTCGTCGTCTCCGGCTGGGCGCTCGGCGTGCGCGTTCCGATGTGGACACTCGCTCTCGTGGGCGCCCTTCTCGTGGTGCCCGCCGTCGTGCTCGCCGCCGGGGGAGCGGTGCTCGGGGCGGCCGTCGTCGCCGTGCTCGTCGTCGCGGGAGTGCTGCTCGCGCGCCGGCCGGTGTTCGCGGGGACCCTTCTCGCGACGGCCGCCGTCGCGCCGATGGTGGCGCGGTGGCCGGACCTGGCCGTACCGGGGTCCGGGACCGTCCCGGTCGCGGAGCTGGTGACGAGCCCGGCCGGGGCGGCGCTGGTCACCGGCGTCGCGGGCCCGACGTTCGTCCTCGTCCTCGCCGTGCAGATCTGGTTCTGGCGGGGCGCGGGGCCCGGCCCGGGCTCCTCCGGCCCGGCTGCGTCCGGCGCGATCCCGCTCGGACCCGGTCCGTCCGGCCCGACGTCCCTCGGAGCCGTCCCGGCGGATGCGGCGTCACCCGGCGCAGGACCGCTCGACCAGGCGCCGCCCGCCCCTGCTCCGTCCGGCCCGGATCGTTGACGTGCGCGCTCTGCTCTCCGCGGCCGGGCCCCTCCCGGGCTCCCGCGGACGCCTCCGCCTGCTCGTCGCCGTCACCGTCCTCACCGCCGTCGCGTCGGTGGCCGCCGCCGAGGCGCTCGCGAGGGCCGTTCTCGAGCCGACGCCGGCCGCGCTCGTCGTGCTGGCCGCGCTCGTCGCCGTCCGCGGGTTGGCCGGTGCCACTCGGGACGGTGTCGCCGGGTCCGCCGCGGCGGCCGTCGCGACCGAGGCCCGCGCGAACCTCCTGCGGGTCCAGACCCGGCGTGCTGCGCGGCCGGGGGATCCGGATCGCGCTGCGGGCAGCGACGCGGCGTTGCTCGGCGCCGGAGTCGACGGGCTGTCCGACGCCGTCGCCGTCGCGCTCCCGCGGATGGTCACCGGCGTGGTGCTGCCGCTGCTCGTGCTGGGCCGGGTCGCGGTCGCCGACCCGCGCTCCGCGCTCGTCGTGCTCGTCGGCCTCGTGCTCGTGCCGGTGTTCATGGCGCTCGTCGGGCGGAACACGGGGGAGCGGACGCGTGAGCGTCTCGGGGAGCTCGGCCGTCTCGGCGGTGTCTTCGCCGACGTGCTGCGCGCGCTGCCCGGACTGCGCGTGCTCGGAGTGGCCGACGATCAGGCCGGTGTCGTGCGGCACTGGAGCCACGCCTACCGGCGGGCGACGATGCGCGTGCTGCGTACGGCGTTCCTCTCCGCGCTCGTCCTGGAGCTGCTGGCGTCGTTGTCGATCGCCGTCGTCGCCGTCCCGATCGGGCTGCGACTGCTCGACGGGACGATGCCCCTGGTCGCGGGCGTGATCGTGCTGCTGCTGGTGCCGGAGGCGTTCGCGGCGTTGCGTGCGGCCGGTGCGTCCGCGCACGAGACGGCCGACGGGCTGGCCGTGCTGGACCGGCTCGAGGTCGGAGAGTCCGACGTCGGCGGCGTTCGCCCGGACCCGGTCGCCGTCGTCGGGCGGAACCGGGGTGGCGGGCCTGCGCCCGTCCCGGGAGGCACGGCTCCGCCGGGCCCGATCGGCGCCGCATCGCATGATCCGGCCGGTGCCGGTGCCGGTGCCGCTGCCGGTGTCGGTGCCGGTGTCGGTGCCGCCTCGCCGCCGGATCCGTCCGGTGCCGTCGTCGAGCTCGTCCGGATCCGCGCCGGTTGGGAGCCCGGACGTCCGGTGCTCGACGGGTTCGACCTGCGCCTCGAGCCCGGCACCTGCACCGCCCTGCTCGGGCCGAGCGGGTGCGGCAAGTCCACCGTGCTCGCCGTACTGGCCGGACTCCTCGAGCCGGAGGCGGGCGAGATCCTGATCGACGGCGCGCCGGTTGGCGACCTCTCCGGTGACCGCTGGCGTGCCCACCTGGGCTGGGCGCCACAGTCTCCGCAGCTCACCGGCACGACCGTCGCCGAGGCGTTGCGGCTCGCCGACCCGGCCGCGTCCGACGACCGGCTGTGGGCGGCACTGGCCGCCGCCGACGTCGACCACGTCGTCGCCGCCGCACCCGGCGGCCTGTACGCACCCCTGCTGTTCTCGACCGGCGAGCGGCACCGCCTCGGCATGGCCCGCGCGCTGCTACGCCCGTCCGGGCTACTGCTCTGCGACGAGCCGACCGCGCACGTCGACGCGGGCAGCGAGGCCCGCGTGCTGGACCGCCGCCCGCCCGGCGTGACGATGCTGGTCGCGACGCACCGCGCCGCCGTCGCCGCCCGCGCCGACCGGGTCGTCCACCTCACGTCGCTGGCGGTCGCGTCGTGACGCCGCGGGCGAACGTGACATCCGTTCGCATGATCGGAACGAATGCCACATCCGTTCGGGCGGGAGCGCCTGCGGCGCCGGACGGCGACCTGCGGCGCACCACCGCGGGGCGGGCGCACGACCGCGCGGTGGATCGCGAACTCAGCGTCGGCGCAGGTCAGCGAAGTCGCGGTATCGGGACGCGGACGGAGCGGCCGTCATGACGCGCCGGCTCGTGCTGGCGGGTGCGGCGGCGTCGGCGGCGTCGCTCGCGTCGGTCGCCCTGGTCGCGACGGCGGTGTGGCTCGTCGTCACGGCAGGCGGGCGACCGGGCATCGCGGCACTGTCCGGGGCGATCGTCGCCGTGCGGGCGCTGGCCGTCTCCGCCGGGTTGCTGCGCTACGTCGAACGCCTCGCCGGGCACGACGCCGTCCTGGCCGGTCTCGCGGACCGGCGGGCCCGCGTCGTCGCAGATCTGGTGCCGCGGAGCACGACGATCGCCCGCGGACGCTGGGTGCACCGCCTCGTGTCCGATGTGGACGCGGTCGGTGACCTCGTCGTGCGCGGGGTGCTGCCGGCGGTCGCCGTGGGGCTGACCGGGACCGCCGCGGTCCTGCTCGCGCTGGTAGCGGGTGCCCCGGCCGCCGCGGTGGCGATCACGGCGGGAGTGGTCGCCGTCGTCGCGCTCGTGCCGGTCGCCGTGCGCCGGGCGGGTGCGCGGGCCGAAGGGATCGCGGTCGGGCGCGAGGAACTGTCCGCGGCGGCGCTGGAGATCACCCGGGCCGGCACCGACCTCGCCGTGTTCGGAGCACTCGACCGTGCCGAGCGGGCGGCCGGGGCGTGCGCGGCGCGGGTCGGAGCAGCGGAGCGGACCGCCGCCCGCGAGCAGGGCGTGCTGCGCGGCGTGGCCGGGCTGACCGTCGCGGCGGCGCTCGCGGGTTCCGTCGCCGGGGCGGCGCACCTCGGACCGGCGTGGGCCGCCGTCGTCCCGGTGGTGGTGTCCGCGGTGCTCGCGGAGGCGTTCGCGCTGCTCGTCGCCGCACCGCGCCTGGCTGTGGCCCGCGCGGCCCGCCGTCGTCTCGACTCGATCGGCACGGGGCCGGTGCCCGCGCACGGTGACGGTGTCCCGGGTGGCGGCACGCCCCACCTGCGACTGCGCGACCCTGCGCTCGACCTGGACCTGCCGCCCGGCTCCCGCGTCCTGCTGTCCGGGCCGAGCGGGTCCGGCAAGTCCACGCTGCTGGCCGCGCTGTGGCGGGTACGGGAACCCGTCGGGGAGTACACACTGGACGGTGTCGACGTACGCACGCTGGACCCCGGCGCCGTGCGCGAGCGGGTCGGCGGGCTCTGGCAGGACGCGCACCTCCCGCGCTCCACGCTGCGCGACGCGCTCCTGATCGCCCGACCCGGACGGTCCGACGACGCGCTCCGGGCCGCACTCGCCGCTGCCGACCTGACCCCGGACGTCGTCGACGGAGGTCTGGACGGCGCACTCGCGGAAGGTGCCGAGAACCTGTCCGGCGGGCAGCGACGGCGGCTGCTCGTCGCCCGCACGCTGCTCGCCGACCACCCCGTTCAGCTCTTCGACGAGCCGGCCGAGGGACTCGCGCCGGCCGACGCGGACCGCCTGCTGCACACGCTGTTCACGCTCCGTCCACCGGGGCGCACGGTCGTCGTCGTCTCGCACCACGTCCCGGCCGATCTACCGGCCGGAGTGCGGCACCTGACGCTGTAACGCGGGCCGTGCCGGACCGGAGGACCCCGGTGAGAACACTCTCTCCCCGAGGAGGAGCCCCATGGCCTCGCGTCTCAACCCGTACCTCGGCTTCGACGGCAACGCCCGCGAGGCGATGGAGTTCTACCAGGATGTCTTCGGCGGCGAGCTCGTGCTGATGACGTTCGGCGACATGGGCGAGCAGGACCCGGAGCGCGCGTCGAAGATCATGCACGGCCAGTTGGAGACCCCGGCCGGGTACACGCTGATGGCGGGCGACCCGCCACCCGGGCAGTCCGCGCCGTGGGGCACGTCGTTCTCCGTCTCGCTGTCCGGCGGCGCCGACGACGCGGCCGAGCTGCGCGGCTACTGGGAGAAGATCTCGACGGGCGCGGAGATCACCTGCCCGCTGGACAAGCAGATGTGGGGCGACGAGTTCGGCTCCTGCAACGACCGCTTCGGCGTCTCCTGGCTGGTCAACATCGGACAGGCCTGACCGCGGGTACCTCGGCGCCGTGCCATAGTGCGGGCATGTCGGACGAGGTCCTCGTCGAGCGCCGCGGCGCCGTCCAGGTGATCACCATCAACCGCCCCGCGGCGAAGAACGCGCTCGACGAGGCCACGGCCCGCGGGATCGCGCACGCCGTCGACGAGCTGGAGTCCGACGGCGATCTGCGCGCCGGCGTGCTGACCGGCGCGGGCGGCACGTTCTCCGCCGGGATGGACCTGAAGGCGTTCCTGCGCGGCGAGCGGCCGGCGATCGAGGGCCGCGGCCTCTGCGGGATCACGGAGACGCCGCCGGTCAAGCCGCTGATCGCGGCCGTCGAGGGCTGGGCGCTGGCGGGTGGCTTCGAGCTCGTGCTGGCCTGTGACCTCGTCGTCGCCGGTCACGGCGCCCGGTTCGGCGTGCCCGAGGTGAAGCGCGCGCTCGTCGCCGCTGCGGGTGGGGCGCTGATGCTGTCGCAGCGCGTGCCGCGTGCCGTCGCTCTCGAGATGCTGCTGACCGGCGAGCCGATCGACGCCGCGACGGCGCACGCGCACGGTCTGGTCAACCGCCTCGTCGACGACGGCGGCGCGGCCGACGCGGCCATCGCACTCGCCGCGACGATCGCCGCCAACGGGCCGCTGGCCGTCGCCGCGACGAAGCGGATCGCCACGTCGGCCGACGACTGGTCGCACGAGGAGCGCTGGGCGAAGCAGAACGAGATCAACGCCGTCGTGTTCGCCTCCCAGGACGCCCGGGAGGGCGCGACCGCGTTCGCCGAGAAGCGCGCCCCGGTCTGGACCGGCACCTGACCCGCGCCCACCCACCGCACCCCACCGCGCCCGGCCCCACCGCGCCCGGCCCCACCGCGCCCGGCCCCACCGGACCCCGCCCTACCGGACCCCGCCCCACCGCGCCCGGCCCCGCCGCGCCTCGCCCCGTCCACCGCACCCCGTCCCGCCCACCCCCGTCCCGAACGAACGGCACCTTCGAGCAATGCCACTGCTCGAAGGTGCCGTTCGTTCGGAGGGGCGGGTGTCCGTCGAGCATGACGCGCCGACCCGCGGGACGCCGCGGATGGCGGCGGGTCGACGCCATCGAACGCGCTGTGATCCGCGGGACGCGCTGTGATCCGGTCAACGCATGCAGCCGGATGCGCACGTTCTCCCGGTCCGCGTGCGTTCGCCCGAGTCACGGCTCCCGGTGGAGGTGCGGTTCGGGAGACGCGCCTCGTGCGCGGGTGGGCCGCAGGGCCGTCGAACGCGCGGTGATCCGGCAGACGCGCGCCTCCCTGGGGAACGCGCGCGCCCGGACGTGTGCGTTCTCCGGATTGCCGTGCGTTCCCTGGATCACCGCGCGTTCTCCGGATCGGCGTGCGTTCCCTCGGGTTGGCGTGCGTTCCCTCGGGTTGGCGTGCGTTCCCTCGGGTTGGCGTGCGTTCCCCGGATCGGCGTGCGTTCCCCGGATCGGCGTGCGTTCCCCGGATCGGCGTGCGTTCCCCGGATCGGCGTGCGTCTCCCGGACCGTCGTGCGGATCGCGGGGCGACTGCCGCGGGTTCGACGGCGTGTGGTCAGCCCGCCAGGTGCCCCCAGCGGGCGGACAGTTCCCGCCACGGACCCTGGTCGGCGACGCGCCCGTCCTCCAGCACGACGACGCGGTCCGCGCGGTCCAGCGCGGCCCGCTTCGAGCTGGCACCGACGACCGTCGTGCCGCGTTCCCGCAGCGCCGACCACAGCTCGATCTCGGTGCGCACGTCCAGGGCGGACGACACGTCGTCGGCGACGATCAGCTCCGCCCCGGTGGCGAGCGCACGGGCCATGGCCAGGCGTTGCACCTGCCCGCCGGACAGCCGGATCCCCCGGTGCCCGACGACGGCGCCGGTCCCGCCCGCGGCGTCCACGTCCGGTCCCAGCCGCGCGTCGGCGACGGCGTCACCGACCGCCCTCCGGTGCCCGAGCGTGATGTTGTCCGCGAACGAGCCGGACAGCACCCGCGGCAGCTGCGCGACGTAGGCGACCTGACCGGGCCGCAGGAACGACTCCGGGTCGTCCACGGCGCGGCCGTTCCACCGCACCGTGCCCTCGTGCCCGACGAGCCCGGCCAGGCCCGCGAGCAGGCTCGACTTCCCGGACCCGACCTGGCCGGTCAGCAGGACGAGCGCGCCCGCGTCGACGTCCAGGTCGACGGCCTCGACGCCGACCGTGCCGTCGTCATGCACCGCCGTCACCTTCTCCAGCGAGAGCCGTCGCAACGGCTCGCGCGGCGGGACGTCCGGCTCCGGCGCGGCGCCCGTCACCAGGTCCACACCGGACGGCAGCGCCGCCAGCCGGGACGTGCCGGCCAGCGCGGAGACCGTGGTCAGCCACCGGCGCGCGATCGGCGCCTCGGTGACCGCCGAGCCGAACACCTGGCCCAGGAACACCGATCCGGACAGCGCCGTCGTGACCAGCAGCGCCGTCGGCAGGTCCCACGTCCCGTTCAGGTGCAGCGACCACGACAGCACCACCGCCGACTGCACGACGATGCCGGGCACGCCGTCGAGCACGGCCCGCACCGACTGCTCGCGGATCGCCGCGCGGACCCGGTGCCGGTCGACGTCGGCCAGGTGTGCGCGCACCGGTCCGACGGCCGCGGCCAGCTTCACCGTCCGCACCGCCTCCAGGGCCGAGCCGAGCGCCGTCCCGAACCGGGCGCGCGCGTCGGCAGCGGCCCGGCCGGCACGGCCGGCGAACGGCGCACCGATCGCCGACGTCACCGCGCACAGCACGAGCGCCACGCCGATCACGGCCGCGGCCCGCACGTCCCCCGACACCAGCCAGGTCACGCCGACCACGATCACGCCGTTGGCGACGTCGACCCAGCGGTCCGCGTAGAGCACGAGCCGGTCCGAGTCCAGCGCGCGGGCGACCACCTCGCCGGGCGGCGTCCTGACCAGCCGGTGCTGCATCGTCTGTCCTCGCAGGACGGACAGCCGCATCCGCAGCGCGAGCGCCGACCACCACAGCGGGTACGTCCGGAACGCGAACGCGATCCACACCGGGAACAGCAGCAGCACTCCGGTGAGCAGCAGTGCGGCGTTCCACGGCTGGGCCCCTGCTTCCAGCGCCCCGACGACCCGACCCCACAGCCAGCCGGTCACCGCGCCCGTCGCACCACCGACCGTCGCGAGCGTGAACATGAACCCGCCGAACAGACCCCAGTTCGGGTGCGCGGCGAGCAGCCGCACGACCGCCCGCCACAGCGGAGGCGACGGCGCGGCGACCGGCGGCACGACCGGGCGCCGTGCGGCCCGGCGCAGCGGGGCGGGCGCGGTCTCCGTGTCGGGGCTCTCGCCCGCCGCGGCCAGCAGGTCGGCGAACCGGCCCGGCCGCGCCGCCAGGGACGCGCGGGGTCCCTCCTGCACGACCCGGCCGCCGTCGAGCACGGCGACCGTGTCCGCCCGGCGCACGGTCGAGAGCCGGTGCGCGACGAGGATGCCGGTCCGGCCCGCGAGCAGCGCCGACGCGGCGCGCGTCACCCGCTCCTCGGTCTGTGGGTCCATCCGCGCGGTCGCCTCGTCCAGCACCACGACGGCGACGTCGCGGACCAGCAGACGCGCGAACGCGACGAGCTGCTCCTCGCCCGCGGACAGCGTCAGACCGCCCACGCCGAGCCGGGTGTCCAGGCCGTCCGGCAGCCCGTCGACCCACTCGTCGAGCCCGAGCGCCCGCACCGCTGTCTCCACATCGGACCGCCGGACGTCGGCGAACAGCGTGATGTTCTCGGCCAGCGTCGCGGACAGGATCTCGGTCCGCTGGGTGACGACGCCGACCGCGCGTCGCAGATCGTCGATCGCGACGGTCGTGACGTCCCGGCCGCCGACGAACACCTGTCCCGCAGGGGGTTCGACGGCGCGGGAGAGCACCCGCACGACGGTCGACTTGCCCGACCCGGTGCGCCCGACGAGCGCGCACGTCGTCCCGGCCTCGACGGTCAGGTCGATCCCGGCCAGGTGGAAGCCGCCGGGGTAGCCTGCCGTCAGCCCGTCGAAGCGCACGGACGCCGGTCCCTGCGGAACGGAACCGCCGCCGGACGGCTCCCGCTCCGCGGACAGCAGCGAACCGACCCGGGCCAGCGCGCCGAGCCCGGCCTGGATCTCCGGCATGCGGTCGACGATCTGGTCCACCTGCCCGACGAACGCCGTCACGAGCAGCCACAGCGTGACGAGCTGCGCGACCCCGGCTCCGCCACCGGACACCGCCGCGACGCCGGCCAGCGCGACCCCGGCGAGCAGCGCGTGCACGAGGAATCCGGTGCGCAGACCGACCTTCGTCGACGCGCGGCACGTGCGGCGGACCCGCTCGAGCACGGCGTGCGCACGCTCCGCGTAGGCGCGCACGACGTGCGCCTGGCCGAGCGCCGTGCGGACGTCGTCCTGCCCGGCGATCGCCTCCTCCAGCTGCGCCGAGTGGTCCGACCAGGCAGCCTCCTCCTCGGTCTTGCACCGCGCGATCCGTGCGGTCAGCGGCTTCGCGACCAGCACGACGAGCGCCGCCACCACCGGGAACGCGACCCACGCCGGCCACCACACGAACCCGGCGACGAGCCAGCCGAGCACCGAGCGCAGCACCGCCCGCCCGGTCTCCCAGCCGGCGCGGCGGAACAGGTGGGCCAGCTGGCGGGTGTCGTCGTCGACGCGGTCGATCAGCTCGCCGACGGCCTGGTCCTCCAGCACGGTGATCGGCTGCGCCGTCGCGGAGGTGAGCAGGTCGGCGCGCAGCCGCCCCTCGGCCCGCCCGACGACGCCGGAGAACAGCACGCGCCCGCCCATGTCGAGCCCCGCTGACCCGACCAGCAGCACGGCGAGCGCGGCCACCAGCGCGACGGTCGGCCCGGCCGCGACCTGCCCGGCGACGGTCGCCGCCGCGGTCTCGGCCGCAGCCGCGACCGACGCGAGCAGGACGGCGACGGTGACGGGTACGCCGGCCAGCCGCCGCCAGGTCAGCGCCTGCCCACGCACGTCGCACCTCCGGTCTCGCGCACACGTCGCCGGACGGGTTTCCGGCGGGGGATGAGCCGTCGACGCTAACCGGGCGAACCGGTCCGGCGCGCCCGGTTTTCGGACCTCGCTACCCTCCGGAACCGTGGTCGAGCGCCTTCCCGAGCCCCGGACGTTGCTGACCGGGATGGTCATGGTCGAGTCACCCCGCTGGCACGACGGCAGGTTGTGGTTCGCGCACTGGGGCGCCGGTGAGGTCGTCGCCGTCGACATGGACGGCCGGGCCGAGGTGATGGCGCCGGGACCGCAGCAGATGGGATGGGCGATCGACTGGCTGCCCGACGGGCGGCTGCTCACGACCGGCCCGCAGACCACCCGCCATGAGCCCGACGGCACGCTGGTGCGGCACTGCGAGCGCGGCGGCAACGAGATCGTCGTCGACGCGGCCGGGCACGTCTACGTCGACGGCGCCGACTTCGACTTCGCGGGCGGCGGGGCTCCGGAACCCGGCTGGATCGAGCTCGTCGCCGACGACGGCAGCCACCGGCGGGTGGCGGGCGACATCGACTTCCCGAACGGGATGGTCGTGACGCCGGACGGCTCCACGCTCGTGATCGCGGAGTCCTTCGCCGGGAGACTCAGCGCGTTCGACGTCGCGGACGACGGATCGCTCTCCGGCCGCCGCGTGTGGGCAGAGGGTCTCGGCCCGGACGGGATCTGCGTGGACTCCGAGTCCGCGATCTGGTCGCAGGCCGCGGACGTCGCCGCGCACTCCGGGAACCCGTCCGACCCGGCCGGTGCGTGCGTGCGCGTGCTCGACGGCGGCGAGATCACCCATCGCGTCGAGACCGATCTTCCGTGTTTCGCCTGCGTGCTCGGCGGGCCGGAGGGCAGACACCTGTTCCTGCTGTGCAACGAGTTCGAGGGCGTCGACCGGCTGCACGAGGTCCAGGCGCGCCGCTCGGCGCGGATACTGGTGACCGAGGTGCCGACACCCCGCTGATCTCCCCGTCGGAGATTGTCGGTGTCCGCCGTTAGGGTGCCGTTTCGTGACGCACGACAGCGACCCGGGGACCCGCTCGCGACTGATCCCCATGCGCCCGCGCGACCCGCACGAGCCGGGACGCACGGCGAGCACGTTGGAGCTGTTCTTCGACCTCGTGTTCGTCGTGGCGGTGAGCATCTCGGCCGTCGAGCTGCACCACGCGCTGACCGAGAACCATGTCGTCGACGGGCTGCTGTCCTACGCGCTGGTGTTCTTCGGCATCTGGTGGGCGTGGATGAACTTCACCTGGTTCGCCACGTCCTTCGACTGCGACGACTGGCTCTACCGTCTGCTGACGATCGTGCAGATGGCGGGCGTGCTGGTGCTGGCCGCCGGCGTCGGACCGGCGTTCGAGGAGCACAGCTACACGGTGCTCGTGCTGGCCTACGTGGTGATGCGCGTGGCGATGATCGCGCAGTGGCTGCGGGCGTCCCGCGGGGCCGGGGCGATCCGGCGGGCGACGAACATCTACGCCGGCGGCATCGCGGGCGTCCAGGTGCTGTGGCTGCTGGTCCTGTTGCTGTCCGGCCCCGTGCAGGGCGTCGCGATCGTCGTGCTGATCCTGGCCGAGATCTCGGTCCCGGTGCTGGCCGAGCGGACCGGGACGACGCCCTGGCACCCGCACCACATCACCGAGCGGTACGGGCTGTTCACGCTGATCCTGCTCGGCGAGAGCCTGCTCGCCTCGGCGAACGCGGTCATCGAGTCGCTGCACGACGCCGAGGCGCTGGCCCCGCTGATCTCGATCTCGGTGCTCGCGCTGGTGGTCACCGCGGCACTGTGGTGGATCTACTTCTGGCCCCCGCACCACGAGGCGATCACGTCGCTCGGCCGGTCGCTGCGCTACGGCTACGCGCACTACTTCATCTTCGCCGCGGCCGGTGCGTTCTCGGCCGGCATCGAGGTCGAGATCGACGTGCTGACCGGGCAGAGCAAGCTCTCCGATGTCGCGGCGTCGTTCACCGTGACCGTCCCGATCGCGATGTTCGTGCTCGGGATCTGGTGGATCGCGATCCGCGACAACGCCGACCGGGTGGTCAACGTCGTGGTCCCGGTCGGCGCGCTGCTCGTCCTGCTGGACCCGGTGATCCCGATCCCGTTCACGATCACCGCGGTGATCATGGCGCTGGTCGTGGCCGTGCTGGTGGTGCGGCCGCCCGTCACGCCTGCCCGGTGAGCAGGGCGATCAGGCTGTCCGGGGCGTTCGCGCCGAAGCAGAGGTCGAAATCGCGGACGGCTTCGGCGGCCTCGTCGGCGCTGCGCGGGAACAGCGCGCCCTCGTAGGCCCTCAGCGCGGCCTCGACGTCCCCGGGGTGCGCCGCGATCGCGACGGCGAGCTCGGCCCCGTCGAACATCGCGAGGTTGGCGCCCTCGCCGTTCGGCACCGACAGATGTGCGGCGTCGCCGAGCAGCGTCACGCCCGGCACCCGGTCCCACCGGTGCCCGACGGGCAGCGCGTTGAGCGGGCGCAGCACCGGATCGGTGTCGCCCTCGGTGATCAGCGCGGTGAGCTCCGGCGCCCAGCCCTCGAACTCCTGCGCGATCCGCTCGGCCGCGCCTGCCGGATCGGTGAAGTCGACGGCCGCGAACCAGTCCTGCGGGCGCGAGAGCGCGACGTAGGTGTGCAGACGCCCGTCGCTCTCGCGGTGGGCCTGGATGCCCTTGCCCGGCGTGTTCGCGAGCATCGCGCCGGCCCCGACGGCCTCTGCGGTCCGCGGGTGCCGGGTGTCGCCGTCGAACAGGTAGGTCTCGACGAACGAGGTGCCGGTGTACTCCGGCGTCGCGTCGGAGAGCAGTGGGCGGATCCGCGACCACGCGCCGTCCGCGCCGACCAGCAGCTCGGTCGTCTCCGTCGTTCCGTCGGCGAACGTCAGCTCGTGGCGGCCCTCGCCGAGCGCGCGGACGCCGGTGACCCTGTGTCCCCAGTGGACGGTGCCGTCCGGGAGCGCGTCGAGCAGCATCCGCCGCAGCTCGCCGCGCTGCACCTCGGGACGGCCGCCGGTGCCGTCGTCGGGCTCGTCGAGGAGGACGGTCCCGTCCGGCGCGAGGACCCGCGACGCCTCGTGGCCCTCGAGCACGAGGGCGCGGAACTCGTCGAACAGGCCGGCGGCGCGCAGCGCGACCTGGCCGTTGTGCTCGTGGATGTCGAGCATCCCGCCCTGGGTGCGGGCCGACGGCGAGGCCTCCGCCTCGTGGACCGTGACCGGCACCCCGTGGACGTGCAGGACGCGGGCGAGGACGAGACCGCCGAGCCCGGCGCCGACGATCGTGACGTGCATGGCGCGCTCCTTGTCTGGAATGTTGTTCCAACGAGAGCTTGGAACGGCGTTCCAGAGCTGTCAAGATGGTGTCGTGGCAACCACACGGGCGAGTCGCTCGCGGCGCACGGACTCGCTGACCCGCGAGCGGATCATCGCGGCCGCCGTCGAGCTTCTCGACGCGCAGGGGGAGAGCGGCCTGACGTTCCGGGTGCTGACGCAGCGGCTCGCGACGGGTGCGGGGGCGATCTACTGGCACGTGGCGAACAAGGAGGAGCTGCTCACTGCTGCGACCGAGTCCGTCCTCGTGGCCGCACTGGCGCGTGAGGTCGGCGGCTCACCGGAGGAGGAGATCCGCGCCGTCGCGCTCGGGCTGTTCGAGGCGATCGACGACCATCCCTGGCTCGCCACGCAGCTCTCGACCGAGCTCGCCCGCAACCCGCGTGGGACGGTCGCACCGCGGATCTTCGACGCCGTCGGCCGCCGGGTTCGTGCGCTCGGAGTCCCGGAGCGTGGTTGGTTCACGGCGTCGTCGGCGCTGGTGCACTACGTCCTCGGCGCCGCGGGCCAGAACGTCGCGAACGCGGGTGCCGCGGACCCGGGCATCGACCGGTCCGCGTTCCTGGACTCGGTCTCGGCGGAGTGGGAGGCGCTCGACGCCGACGACTTCCCGTTCGCCAGTGCCGTGGCCGGCCAGATGCGCGACCACGACGACCGCGAGCAGTTCCTCGCCGGCGTCGACCTGGTGCTGGCCGGCATCACGACCGTGCACCTGTCCGGCGAATAGCACGATCCGGACGAGGAGGTCGCCGCCGTCACATGAGGTGACCCATTGATAAAGGCAGCCTAACTTTCTACTTTGGTCCGGATGGCCGCAGGGCGGGGCGGCCTCGGGAGCAGAGGAGCCAGGGAGATGACTGTCGGGGGGAGGCGGATGCGGTGGACGGCGGCCGTGTTCGCGATGGTGACCGTGCTGGTCGCGGGATGCGGCGGCCAGGCGTCGGGCCCGGGCGCGCAGGACCAGGGCACGCGCACGGTGCAGACCGAGCGTGGACCGGTGGAGGTCCCGTCGGACCCGCAGCGGGTCGTCGTGCTGTCCGGGGGTCTGGCCGGGTACTTCTACACGCTCGACGTCCCGGTGGTCGCGTCCGACACCCGGGTACTCGGAGTCACCAACTTCGACGGCGGCTTCCCGCCCTCCTGGGCGGACGCGGCCCGTGAGGTGGGCACTACGCCGCTCCCGTCCGGTGAGCAGCTGAGCGTCGAGGCGGTCGCCGCCGCCAGGCCGGACCTCATCGTCGGCGGCGGGCAGGGCATCACCGCGGTCCAGGCGTCCGAGTCCTACGACAAGCTCGCCGCGATCGCCCCGACGGTGCTGGTCCCACGCACCGTCATCGCCTGGCAGGACCAGCTCGCGGCCGTCGCGGACGCGGTGAACCGCAGCGACCGGGTCGCGGAGCTGCAGCAGCGCTACCAGGACCGGGTCACCGAGGTGCAGGGCGCGATCACCCCGCCGCAGGGCGAGGTCGTCTACATCGCCTCGCTGCCCGGCGACCGGGTCTACCTGGTCCCGGCGAAGGCGGCGCTGCCCGCGCTCGGCCGCGGCGTCGGGCTGCAGCCCTCCGACGTGGTCGCCAAGGCGCCCGGAGCCCGCCTGGCCAGCACCGGCGACTCGTTGCAGATCAGCCCGGAGCTGCTCGGGCGGACCGCCGACTCGCCGAACGCGATCGTGGTCGACCTCGGCGGCCCGCCGCTCGCCGACCTGGCGAAGAACCCGATCTACGCCGCCCTGCCCTCGTTCCGCGCGAACCGGGTGTGGGAGCTGCCGGCCACCAGCTACCGACCCGACTACGACGGCGCGCTGGACACCCTCGACCGCCTGCAGACGACGTTCCGGAAGGCCGGATGAGCCGGGCCGGCGCGACGGGCGACCCCGCCGCCGCCCTTCTCGGCGACGGGCACGCTCACGGGGCGGCGGACGGATCGTGACGGCTCCCGGTGACGGGTCGGCCGCGGCTCCACCGGAACGGATCGACGGCCCGCTGATCCGAGCCGCGTTCGTGCTCGTCATGGGCACGTTCATGGCCACACTGGACGCGACGATCGTCGCCGTCGGGATCAGCACGCTGGCCGTCGAGTTCGACGCGACCCCGGTCGAGGTGCAGTGGGTCGGCACCGCCTACCTGCTGGCGGTGGTCGCGGCCGTCCCGGCGTCCGGCTGGCTGGTGGACCGCTTCGGCGGGCGTCGGACCTGGGTCGGTGCGGTGCTGTGCTTCGTGGCCGCGTCGGCGCTGTGCGGGCTGGCGTGGTCGCTGCCGTCGCTGGTCGCGTTCCGGGTGCTGCAGGGACTGGCCGGGGGCCTGCTCCCGCCGACCGGGCAGGCGGTGCTGGCCCGGCTGGCCGGCCCGAAGCGGATCGGACGGGTGATCAGCATCGTGGGCATGGTGCCGCTGCTCTCCCCGGTGCTCGGTCCGCTCGTCGGCGGCGCGATCCTCGGGGTGGCGGACTGGCCGTGGCTGTTCTACGTGAACCTGCCGATCGGGCTGGCCGCGGCCGTGCTGGCGTGGTGGGTGGTCCCGCGCGGCGAGGCGGTGGGCGCAGGTACGCCGTTCGACGTCCGCGGTGCGCTGCTGCTCCCACCCGGTCTGGCGGTGCTCGTGCTCGGCCTGACCGAGATCTCGCGGACCGGCGGGGTGCTGCCCGGAGCGCCGATCATGGTGGCGGGCGCGGTGATGCTGGTGCTGTTCGTCGCGCACGGGCTGCGGATGCGGGGGACACCGCTGATCGACCCACGGCTGTTCACCACGACGCCGTTCGGCCCGGCCGCGCTGGCACTGGTGATCCTCGGGCTGTCGTTGTTCGGGGCGACGTTCCTGCTCCCGCTCTACCTGCAGACCGGACGTGGCCTGACCGCGTGGGAGACCGGCCTCCTCCTGGCCCCGCAGGGCGTCGGCGCGGCGCTCGCCTCGGTGCTGGTCAGCCGCCTGGTGGACCGCGTCGCACCGCGCACGCTGGTGCTGTCCGGGATCGGCCTGGTGGCCGCCGGCACGGTGGTGTTCACCCAGCTCGCGCTCGACCCGCCGGACGGGACGGTGGCGGCGTCGCTCCTGGTGCGCGGTGCGGGCGGCGCGCTGATCGGGGCACCCGTGATGGCCCTGGTCTACCGGACCATGGCCCGGGAGACGATCCCGCGCGCCGCGAGCGCGCTGAACCTGCTCAGCACGCTCGGTGGCTCGGTGGGCACGGCGCTGGTGGCGGTGATCCTGCAGTCCCGTCTGACCGACCTCGGTCCCGGGGGAACCGCGCTCGCGTTCGGCCAGACGTTCTGGTGGGTGCTCGGGTTCTGCCTGATCGCGCTCGTCGGGGCGACACGACTCCCCGGCGTGCGCCGCGACGACTGAGTCGCTCGACCGTCGCTGCACACGGCTGGCGTCCGGGCCGCCGGCGCCGCGCCGTGGTCGATCGGGGTGCGCCGCCCATCCTGTGCTGACCCAGCCGAGATCGGACACCTACAGGAGGAGATCCTGTCCGCGCGCGGTGGTGAGATGCAGGACGGCGCGTCCGGTCCGTTCGCTGGCGACGAGTCCGTTCTCCCGCAAGACGCGCAGATGTTGAGAGACAGCGCTCGCCGAGACACCGAAGGCCGCAGCGAGATCTGCGGTTGTCGCCGGCGTCTGCAGCGCCTCGAGCAGCTCGGCCCGGGGCCGCCCGAGCAGCCGGACGACGCGGCCCGGTGCTGGCCGGGTCCCGGCGGTCCAGAGTGCTCCGACGCCGCGAGCGGGGTAGCGAACGGTCGTGCGGGTCGTGCTGTTCCCCTTGATCAGGACGTGCTGGGAGCCGAGAACGACCGGCATCAGAACCAGGCCGCCCGGGACGCGGTTCACCTCGCGGTCACGGCTGGCCGTCCTGAGTACGAGGCGGCCGTCAGCGAACCCCAGCTCGGGATGGAGATCCGCGAGCAACCGTTCCAGTCCGCCGCTGGCCAACTGCCTGGCCCGGTAGGCGACGTCGGCGTCGAGAACAGCCCGGATCCGAGACCAGTGCGGAGCGACGAGCCGGTCGTGTGCCCTCCGTAGCTCCGCTGCGATCGCGTGCAGACCCTCGGCCGGACGCGCGGCAAGCTGCGCGGCACTGTCGGGGAGGTCGTCGCCGAACACCCGGCACAGGCTGGCGCGAACCTGATCGGCCGTGGTCCGCCGAACCGTGGCGAGGTCCTCATCGAGTGTGGTCGCCGCGTCGTGTGGTGCAGGAACGAGGAACTGGGGCCAGCTCGACCGGTCATTCACGATCAGCGGCCACGTGCGGTGGAGATCGAGTGGCTGGCGGGCGAGTTCGTCGACGGCCCAACGAACCCAGCGCAGACTGGCCTCCGGCCGTGCCCGTCCGCCGAGCAGCTGGAGCGCGGCCACCGTCTCCGACAGCGGCGACACCCCGAACCTGGTCCTCGCCAGCTCCGTCACGTCCAGGTCGAGCTCGGTTGCCACTACCCGAGTATGTAGCGCACAGCTACATGGTGTTCGGACGGACGCCGGGTCTCCGATGGTCGTCGTCGTGCTCGATGACTTCCTCCGCGCCCGGGTAGACGCACGCCGCGTCGAGCTCGCCGGAGCGGCCCGCCCGCGACCGGCCCACGGGTACCGGTTACGGACGCTCCCTCTACGGGTGTGGTGGGCAGCCCGACCTCGTCGCGGAATCACCTGCCTCGTCACGACGCCGGACGGTGCCGCCGTGCTGGGTGGCCGCCTTCGAGGAGATGGCTCGGCGGCGGGCCGGAACACGCAGCCGCGGTGAACCGCTCAGCACCTCTCAGAGCTGGTGGCGAGCTTCCGGCAGGCCGTCGTCGCTCGACCGTCCGTCGACGACGAGCGATCCGCCGGGCAGACCGCGTCTCCCGGTGGTCAGGCCGACGCGTCGAACGACACCGAGCGGACACCGCCGCGCAGGAGCATCTCGACGAACCGGTGGCTGCGCTCGACGTGCTCGCGCATGAGCTCTCTGGCGTCCTCGGCATGATCGTCGACGAGCAGCTCGAGGATGCGCACGTGGTCGGTGTGGATCTCGTCCCGGCGGTTCAGGCCGTCGAGCCGCCGGTAGGGCCCGGTGCGCGAGTAGATGGTGCCCAGCAGCCTGACCAGCTCCTGGTTGCCGGACAGCCGGGCCAGCTCGGAGTGGATCTGCTCCTCGACCATCGGGTCCCCGCTGGTCTCGTCGCGTGCCTGCGCGAGCAGGCGCTCCAGGGAGGCTCGGTCGGCGTTGCGGGCGACCAGCCGGATGACCAGCTCCTCGAGCGTCGCCCAGATCACCATGAGGTCGGCGACCGTCTCGAGCCGGACCACGCGCACCGCGTAGCCGCCCGCCGGTAGCCGCTCGACCAGGCCCATCTCCTGCAGCGACGTCAGAGCCTCGCGCACCGGGGTGCGGCTGACCTCGTACCGCTTGGCCAGACCCTCCTCGGTCAGCCGCTCGCCGGGCTCGAGCTCGAAGTCCGAGATCTGTCGAGCGACCGCGTCCACCACCATCCGGCTCCGCGCCTCGTTGGCCCCAGCCGCCATGACTCCTCAACGTCCCATCGTCACGTCGCCGTACTCCCGGAGCGAACCGTATACCGCTCGGGATGCGGTCGTGGCTCTCGCCGCGTCCGCCGTCCGCGTCGATGTCGGCACGGCAGCGGTCACCTCGTCCGCCGGTCGTGGTCCGGCCCGGGTGAGGTGACGCCGCGTCGTCGTCATCGGGCGTCACAGGATCGTAACCGCTGAGTCTTGCCGAGGGTCGGCCCCAGTTCTACTGTCCGCTGGGAACAGTACTGCATACAAATATGTATGCGACGTGTCGGACGCCCTGTACGGCGCCGTTCCCACAACGGGAGGACCACCGTGACGAGCAATCAGCCCCCCGCCGGGCGCGAGTCCGCGGCCCCGCCGTCGGGTGTCGGACCGGTTCGCGGCGCCGAGTCCCTCGGCGAGATCGTCGATCGGATCGGCGTGACCCGGACCCACTACGTCGCCCTGGTGCTCGTGGTGCTGGGCGGTCTCTTCGAGGTCTTCGAGCAGTTGATCCTCTCCTCGCTGGGGCCTGCCCTCCAGGAGGCGTTCGGGATCGACTCCGCGCTGGTCAGCGTCCTGTCCAGCGTCACGCTGCTGGCCGTGGTCGCGGGAGGGATCGTCGGGGGGATCCTCGGGGACCGCTTCGGACGGCGGGCGGTGCTCTCGGTGAGCCTGGCGATCTACTGTGCCGGCACCGTGATCTCCGCGTTCTCGCCGAGCTACGAGGTGCTCGCCTTCAGCCGGGTCGTCACCGGGCTCGGGGTCGGCGGGGAGATCGCCATCGGGTTGACCTACCTCTCCGAGCTGTCCCCGACGAAGGTGCGCGGCGTGTTCGTCTCGCTGTTCAACACCGTCTCGGCCGGCGTGGGCACCTTCCTGGTCTTCGCCTACACCTTGCTGGTGCTGGGACCGGTGGCGACCGCGGTCGGCGCCGGACCGGACGCCTGGCGCTGGGCGTTCGGCCTGCTCGGCATCCCGGTCGTCTTGATCGTGTTCTTCCGCCGGTACCTGCCGGAGACCCCGGCGCATCTGCTCAAGACGGGTGACCTCGACGGGGCGAACGTGGCGTTGACCCGGCTGGCACGGGGACGGCTGCGCCTGCGCCCGGACGACGAGGTGACCACCTACGTCGACGAACGCACCGCCGCGGCCTCGGAGAGCGCGCAGGCCGCCGGGAGCACCCGACAGGAGCTGGCGAGCGTGGTCGGCCGTGCGCTGCGCGGCCGTACCGTGGTCATGTCCCTGGCGGCGTTCCTGGCCTGGGGCGTGCAGTTCAGCGTCATCATCATCATGCCGATCCTGCTGGTGCAACGCGGCTACTCGGTCGCGGGCAGCCTGGCGCTGACGATGGTGCAGAACCTCGGCGCCCTGATCGGTGCGTGTGTCGCGACGTTCGCGAGCTACGCGGTGGCGCGTCGGTTCGTGGTCGCGGTCGGAACGGTTGCCGGTGCCGTGTCCGTCGTCGCGTTCGCCCTGCTTGCCTACTCGGACCTGACCATCCTGCTCATCGGGTTCGTGTTCCAGGTGTTCTGTCTCATGGTCAACACCACGCTCTGGCTGTGGGCGCCCGAGCTGTATCCGACGCACGTCCGCGCGTTCGGTACGTCGCTGATCGTGAACATCGGTTTCCTCGGCGGCGCGGTGATACCGGTGCTCGTCACCGTCGTCTTCGAGTGGGCAGGGGTCGTGCCCGCGTTCGCCCTCCTCGCGGTCATGTACGTGGTCATGGCGCTGCTGATGACGCGAGCGACCGAGACCCGCGGCGTCTCGCTGGAACGGCTGCACGGCGACGCCCCCGCCGCGGCCTGAGCGGCGCCGATCCGCATCACCACACCGACGACGTCGGGATCCGGGCTCGACTGTCGACCCCGGGGCCGCCGAGCGAGAGGACGAGATGACCGCACGCGACAGGGACTTCATCGGATACTCCGACGACTATCCGGACGTGTCCTGGCCGGAGGGCAGGCGGCTCGCCCTCTCGATCGTCGTCAACTACGAGGAGGGTGCCGAGCGCGCGTACCCGAGCGGGGACACCACCCAGGAGATGCTGACCGAGTGGGGCCGCTCCCCGGTGCCCGACGGCACCCGCGACCTCGCCATGGAGTCGATGTACGAGTACGGCTCGCGGGTCGGTGTCTGGCGCATCCTGGACGTGCTGCGCAAGCACTCGGTGCCCTCGACGTTCTACGCGGCCGCGAAGGCCCTGGAGATCCACCCCGACGTGGCACGGGCGGCCGTCGAGCAGGGTCACGAGATCTGCAGCCACGGGCTGCGTTGGGAGGAGGTCTTCCATCTCTCCCGGGACGAGGAGCGGGCCCACATCCGGGAGGCCGTCGAGATCATCGAGCGGGTCAGCGGTTCGCGTCCGCTCGGCTGGTACTGCCGCTACGGCCCCAGCGTGCACACCCGTGACCTCGTCGTCGAGGAGGGCGGGTTCAGCTACGACTCGGACGCCTACAACGACGACCTGCCCTATTTCGTCGACGTCCACGGTACCGACCACCTGGTGATCCCCTACACCGCCGACGTCAACGACATGCAGTGGTGGATGGGCAGCATGGTCACCGGCGACGAGTTCCTCACCTATGCCCGCCAGTCGCTCGACGTGCTGCGCGCCGAGGCCCAGCACCGGCCGCGGATGATGTCGGTCGGGCTGCACTGCCGGATCATCGGTCGACCCGGCCGGATCGGCGGCCTCGACGAGTTCCTCGCCTACGCCTGCTCGTTCCCGGACGTGTGGATCACGACGCGGGCGCAGATCGCCGAGTGGTGGCACACCCTGCGCAAGGACGGTGCGGTGTGAGTGACGATGTCCGGATCGACGGGTTCGTCCGGCACCGGGGCGGCCCCGACGGCAGCGGCCTGCTGTTGTCGTCGGCGAACGTCCCGGAGATCCAGAACTGTCTGGGAGTGGCGACGGTCCCCGAAGGGGTCGTGGCGGAGCGGGAGACGGTGCACGTCACCGGCGAGGTGATGTACGTCGCGGCCGGGAGCGGCGAGCTGCGCAAGCGGGGGGAGTCGCTCCCGTTCCGCCAGGGGGACGCGATCTTCATCCCGGCCGGTGAGTGGCACTCGTTGGCCAACACCGGGACCGGGGACCTGGTGTCGGTCTTCTCCTTCCCCCACCCCGCGCGGCCGGTCAGCGAGTCCCGCCCGGCCGGCTGACCGGGGCGTCGGGCCTGCCGGTGGCCGGGCTCGGTGCTCCGGTTCGGGCGAGCGTGGGCGGCGGCACCGACCTCGGCCGCGCCGGTCTCGGAACGGGGATCGGCGATCGTCGGCCGGGGGGTACCGTGGAGAACGGTCGTTTTCCGGGAGGAGGTCGTGGTGGCGGGGGTGGACGTCGAGGATGCGCGCACGCGGTTGCTCGACGCCGCGGAGGAGCTGTTCTACGGCCGCGGCATCCAGTCGGTGGGCATGGACGAGGTCAGGGGCCGTTCCGGACTGTCGATCAAGCGCGTGTACTCCCTCTACCCGGGCAAGGAACAGCTGGTCGAGGCGTACCTCGAGCGTCGTGATCGGCGGTGGCGTGGACGGCTGGCTGCCGCCGTGGAGCGGGAGCCGGATCGGCGACGTCGGCTGCTCGCGGTGTTCGACTGGCTGGACTCGTGGTTCCACGAACCCGGGTTCCGTGGTTGTGCCTGGATCAACGGCTACGGCGAGCTGGGTGCGGTCTCCGAGCCCGCCGCCCGCCAGGTGCGCGCGCACAAGGAGGCGTTCGCCGGGTACCTGGACCGGCTGGTGGCCGACGCCGGGCTGCCGCCCGCGCTCGCCGGGCGGCTCCTGTTGCTGGCCGAGGGCGCGATGGTGACCGCGGGGATCTTCGGGCCGGGCGATGTCGCCGTGCGGGCGCGCGAGGCCGCGGAGGATCTCGTGCGCGCGGCCTCCGGCGGCTGAGCCCGCCACGTCCTGGCCCCCGGCCACCACTCCCACCTGCCACTTGCGGTGAGAACGATCGTTCTCCTAAGCTGTGGAGAACGATCATTCTCCTACAGGAGGTCACCATGGCCGACCGGCCGCCACTGCCCCCGTTCACGCTCGAGACGGCCCTGCAGAAGGTCCAGGCCGCCGAGGACGCCTGGAACACCCGGGACCCGGAACGGGTCTCGCTCGCCTACAGCGAGGACTCGGTCTGGCGCAACCGCGACCAGTTCGTCACCGGGCGGGAGGCCATCGTCGAGTTCCTGACCCGCAAGTGGGAGCGCGAGCTCGACTACGCCCTGCGCAAGTCCCTGTGGACGTTCGCGGGCAACCGCATCGCGGTGCGGTTCCAGTACGAGTCCCGCGACGCGCAGGGTCGGTGGTGGCGCAGCTACGGCAACGAGAACTGGGAGTTCGACGAGCACGGCCTGATGGTCCGCCGCGAGGCGAGCATCAACGACCTGGCGATCGAGGAGTCCGAGCGCCGGATCTTCGGGGCTCGGCCGGAGTCGGAACGGGGCGTCGACATCCCGTTGCGGTGACCGGTACCGCGCCGTCCGCCGTGGGTGACGGCGGCGGAACGACGTGACGCGTGCCCGCACTCGTCGACCACGTCGGTCGCAGGCTCCACCTGGCCATCGCTGCCTGGCGGTATGCGTGACCGCCCGGCCGCAGACATCACTCGCTGTCGAGGATTGATCCGTTTGCCGAACAGTGACCACGGACGGCCACGCACACACGCCGGGCAGCAGGCGCCCGGCACCGGGATGCAGCACGGTCGGAGGGAGTCGTCCGATGTGGTCGTCGTCGGCGCCGGCCCGACCGGGCTGGCACTCGCCGGTGACCTGGCCAGGGCGGGCGTCGCGGTGGTCGTGATCGAGAGCCTGCCCGAACCGAGCCGGGGCCGAAGGCGAACGCCGTGGTCGGGCAAGCCGCACGGCTGCTCCACCAGCGCGGCATCCTGGCTCGCCTCGGCCATCCCGGCGCCCCACCGGTGGGGCAGGCGTTCCAGTTCGGAGGAATCGGGCTCGACCTGACGACGGCCCCCGAGAGCCCGCTCCACGGCGTCTCCACCTCGCAGCAGGAGCTCGAGAGCGCACTCGCCGCCCGGGCCGACGAGATGGGGGTGGATCTCCGCCGGTCCACCGAGCTCGTCGGCATCGCCGAGGGGCCGGACCGGGTGACGGCACGGGTGCTCGACGGCGCCGGGCCGGCAGAGATCGACGCCGCCTACATCGTCGGCTGCAACGGAGCGCACAGCCGTGTACGCGATCTGGCCGGAATCGGCTTCCCCGGCATCACCGACAGCACCGTGGTGTCCCGCTCGGCGGAGGTGACCATCCCGGCCGCGACACTCGTGCCCGAGCGGGCCGAACTCGAGTTGCCCGGTGTCGGCGCCCTGGGGCTCTACCGGTGGAACCGGACCCCGCGCGGAGCCTGGTCGATGCTTCCCAGAGCCTCCGGGACGCTGCTGGTCAGTGCGTTGGAGTGGGAGCACGACGGGAACGGGGACGACAGCGACGAGGGCCCGGCAACGGTCCCCGAGGTCGCTGCCGCCATCGAGCGGGTGCTCGGCTCCCGGATCCCGATGTCCGCGCCAGCCGGCCCGGGACCGCACCAGCTGCGCCGGCGGCGGGGCCGCAACACCCGGATCGCCGAGACCTACCGGCGAGGCCGGATCCTGCTCGCCGGCGATGCGGCCCACGTGCACAACGCGGTCGGTGCCCCCGGACTCAACGTCGGTCTCCAGGACGCGGTGTGTCTGGCGTGGCGGCTCGCCGGAGCCGTCCGCGGAACCCCACGGCTGCTCGATGGATACGAGCGGGAGCGCCGACCCGCCGCCGACCGCGTTGCGGTGCACACACAGGCCCAGACACTGCTGCTCTCTCCCGGGGCCGAGGTCACGGCGCTGCGGGCGCTGCTGTCGGAGTGGGTCCGGGAACCGGTCGTCGTCGGGCGGCTGGCCACGCTCCTGGAGGGTCCGGACGTGCGCTACCCCTGTGACGCGGACGCGCACCGTCTGACCGGATGGTTCGTTCCCGACATCGACGGGGTGGACCACCATCTCGATGACCCCCGCCCGGTCCTGTTCGACCTCGGCGGCGCCCCGGCCGAACGCCCTCATGGCGTGACCGTCGTGGAACTGGCCGTCGCCGCCCCGCCGGTCGGTGCCCTGCTCGTGCGCCCGGACGGCTACGTCGCGTGGGCTGCCGACGAGAGCGGACCACGCGATGCGACGGCACTGCACCACGTCGCCGTCGCTCTCGGGAGCGATGCGTGACCTACCACCGCTCGCACGGCGAGGTCCGCTCGCTACGAGGCAATCCCTCACTCCCACCGGACCCACTCGGCGAGCGCGGGCCGGTCGGACGGTCGCTCCGTCGTGGGTGTCAGTACGGTGGTGCGTTGCCCCGTGAGGAGAAGGAGCGCTGTGGTGCCCGATGCATTCGCCCTGACCGGCGCCACGATCGTCACGGGTGACGCCGACGGCTCCACCTTGCCGGACAGCACCGTCGTCGTGGGTAGGGACGGTGTGATCGAGGCCGTCGGTCCGACGGCGGACACCGAGGTACCGGCCGGTTACCGGCGGATCGATACAGCTGGACGGTTCGTCACTCCCGGTCTGATCAACGCCCACGCACATCTGTTCTCGGACGGTCGTCCCCTCCCGAAGATCCTGGTGAACGAACGGCTGAGCGGCGTCGTGGTCGCGGTCGGTCGTAGCCCGGTCGGCAGGATGGTGTTCAAGCGGCGTACCAGGGAGAACGTCCGCACTCAGCTGTACGCGGGGGTCACGACGCTGCGCAGCGTCGGCGACACCGGCTACGAGGTCGTCGACGTCGCCGCAGAGATCGACGCCGGACGGTACGTCGGGCCTCGTGTGCTGGCGTCCGGGCCGCTGCTGGCGATCACCGGCGGGCACGGTGCGCCACAGATCGCACTGACCAGCGACTCACCATGGGACGCGCGCCGCAACGCCCGCGCCAACATCCAGCGCGGGGTGAAGGCGATCAAGATCTCGGCGACCGCCGGCGTCACCGACGCTCGCGCCGTGGGCTACGCGGGCCGACCGGAGATGACCGAGGCCGAGATGACCGGGATCTGCGAGGAGGCGCACAACGCCGGCATCCCGGTCGCCGCGCACGCTCAGAGCGCGGCCGGGATCCTTGCCTCGCTGCGCGCCGGCGTCGACACCATCGAGCACGGCGCCGCGATGACCCCGGAGATCATCGAGCTGTTCCGCGCCAATCCCCGCTCTCTGCGGGGTTGGTCCGCGCTCGTGCCGACGCTGCAGGCGTGCCTTCCTCTGGTCAAGCTCGACCAGGAGACGACAGGTGCCGACGACGTCGTGCGCGCCAACGCCGAGATGATCGCGGACGAGATGGTGCAGGGGATCCGCGACGCGCTGGACAACGGGATCACCATCGGGATGGGCACCGACTCCGCGCTCACCTACGTCACTCACTACAACGTGTGGCGCGAGATGGATCTGCTCGTCCGCTACGGCGGGATGACGACCGCTCGCGTGCTGAACTCGGCGACGCGGACCAACGCCGGGATCATCGGTGTGGACGGGGTGACCGGATCCATCGAGGCCGGGAAGTCCGCCGACCTGGTCGTCGTCGACGCGAACCCGTTGGACGGTTTCCGGGCCTACGTCGATCCGGTCATGGTGGTCGCACGGGGAACGGTCATCGACCGCCCGACCGTCGAGCGGTTCGAGGACATCGACGCTCAGCTCGACTCGTTCTGACCGGTCGGTTCCGGAAGCGGCTCCGGCCCCGGCTCCGGCTCCGGCACCGGTACGGGCTCTGGCTGGTCGGTCACGCCGGAGCCTCGGCCGGCGGAGTCGACGAACCCGGCCAGCCATCGGGCGGACGGCACTCCGTCGACGAAGACCGCCTTGACCAGCAGGCTGAGCGGGATGGCGAGCACGGCACCGAGCGGGCCGAGCACCCAGGACCAGAACGCGACCGAGGCCATCGTCACGGTCATCGACATGCCGACCGCGTCACCGACGACCTTCGCCGGGATGATTGTCGTGATGATCGAGTTCAGGACGAAGTACACGACGACCACGACCAGCATGCTCTGCCAGCCCTGGGTGAGCAGGGCCAGCAGTGCAGGAGGCGCGAGTCCGATGAGGAAGCCCACGTAGGGAACGAAGTTGCACGCGGCGGCGAGGACCCCCCACAGCACCGCGAGTGGAATCCCCATGATCAGGAGGAACACCGCGTCCAGCGCGCCGACGACGAGCGCGAATCCCCCGGTGATCGCGATGTAGCGGCGGGTGCCCGCGACGAACCCCCGCAGCGCGCCGGCCAGCCGGGGATGGTCGCTCATCAGAGCGGCCGAGCGGTGCCGGATCTGGGTGGATTCGATGCCCATGAACAGCAGCAGGCTGTAGACCAGTACCAAGGCCGCGACGAGGCCTGCCACCGACGGTATCCGGGCGGTCAGCCAGCTCGCCAGCGTCAGCAGGTCGACCTCGCGGTAGAGATCGCGGATCGGCTCCGAGCCTATGCCGAGCTCGCCGAGCCGGCCGGCGAGGTCCTGGACCATCCGCACGGCCGGTTCCGCGTAGGACGGCAGCACCGTCGCGAGGCGGGCCATCGCGTAGACGACGATCGCGACCAGGCCGAGGATCACGCCGTAGATCGCGAGCAGCAGGGCGAGCAGCGCAACGGCGGTCGGTACTCGCCGCCGGACCAGAGCCTCGTGGACGGGATGCACGAGAATCACGATCACGAGCGCGAACACGGCCGGAACCACCAGCCACGCCAGCAACTGCAGGCCCAGCACGGTGATGACCATTCCGCCGAGGACGACGAAGACGGTCACGCTGCGCGGCAACCGCACATCCATCGATCCCACCGTCGTCCCCTTCGCGCGACGGGACGACCGGCCGGATGGCTCCGGTGACGTCGCCGCCCGTCGCTGCGGGTGGAGCGTAGCGGCCCGAGACGGAGATCCGACCTCCCGATCAGGCTTGTTCGGCGCCGACCATCGGTGCCACCCACAGCGTGTCGGGACGGCACCGAGATCGGGCGGGCCGGGGGCGTCAGGGGGGGCCGATTCCTTGTTCGGCGGCCCTAGAATTCGGCGACGGCGGTCGGTCACATCGGGAGTGGTGCGCATGGAACCGGGCGAGCGGTCGGGTCCCCGATGGCTGCGGTGGGGTGCTGCGGTGGGGGCGCTGGTGCTCGCCGCCGCGGTGGGCGCGGCCACCGCGCTGTGGCTCTCGCCGTCGGTGTCGGCCTGCCGGGTCGACGCGGTCGCGGATGCGGTGCTGCCGTCCGTCGTGACGATCAGCGCCGCGGGCCGTGGTGGCAGCGGCACCGGTTCCGGCGAGGTCGTGCGCGCGGACGGGCACATCCTGACCAACAACCACGTCATCTCCCCGGCGGCGAACGGCGGCACGGTGCAGGTTCTGTTCTCCGACGGAGAGGCTGTCCCGGCGACGATCGTCGGTCGTGACCCGCTCACGGATCTCGCTGTGCTGCGCGTCGTGCCGCCACGCCCGCTGGCCGTCATCGAGTTCGGTTCCAGTGCCGGGGTGGGGGTGGGCGACCCGGTGGTGGCGCTCGGTGCGCCACTGGGCCTGTCCGGCACCGTGACCAGCGGCATCGTCAGCGCTCAGGACCGCACCGTTCAGGTCCCCGGTGACGGCGGTCGGTCGGCCCTGCTCGTCTCCGCGCTCCAGACCGACGCGGCGATCAACCCGGGTAACAGCGGCGGCGCGCTCGTCGACTGTGACGGCCGGATCGTGGGGGTCCCGACCGCGGGTGCGACCGCGCCGGGGTCGACCGGAAGTGTCGGACTGGGGTTCGCCATCCCGTTCGACTTCGCGCGAACGATCGCCGACGAGATCATCGCCACCGGTCGGGTCACGCATGCCACGTTCGGGATCCAGGTGACGCCGATCCCACCGTCGGCCGCGGACCAGGCCGGTGTCGCGGCGGGCCTGTTCGTCGCGGCCACCACGCCGAACGGGCCGTCCGACCGGGCCGGGATCCGGCCCGGTGACGTCATCACCGCCGTCGACGGTGCTCCGGCGCAGAGCGTCGACCAGCTGTCCTCGCTGACGATCACGCGGTCCCCTGGGGAGGCGGTGGGGCTCGCTGTCGAGCGGGACGGGAGCCAGCGGAACGCGGACGTCGTCCTCGGCGCGGCGACATCGTGAGGTGGACGGAACACGACTCCCGCGCCGGTGCGGCGTCAGCTGGTCTCGGCGGGCGGGGCGCCGGTCGCGACGGATTCGGGGACTTCGCCGGGTAGGTAGTGGGGGAGCCGGCCCGCGGGGACGATGGCCAGTGCGCTGACGCCGGCCAGCACGAGCAGCCCGAGGCGCAGCGCGCGCAGCCGCGCGTCCTCGTTGAGCGCGACTGCGGCGTCGACCTGGGTGGGAGTGGCGTCGGTGCCCTCCAGGACGGTCCGCAGCTGGTCGTTGCTGACGAAGTTGGTGTTGTCGAGGTCGACCTGGGCGGCGAGCTCGGGTGGGAGCTCGACGTTGCCGGCCAGTGCGGTGGTGATGTTCGCGGTCAGGATGCCGACCAGCAGTGCGCCCGCGACAGCGGTGCCGACGGCGGAGGCAAGGTTCTGGACGGTGCCGCGGACCGAGCCGACATCACCGGCCAGTTCCTTCGGCGACGCGGTGACCAGGACGTTGAACACGAGGGTGACGAGCGCGCCCTGCCCGACCCCGAACACGAACAGCCCCAGAATGGTCGGGAGGGTCTCCCAGTTGTTGGACACCACCAGGGACAGCCAGACCAGGGCGATGGTGGTGAGCCCGAACGCGACCATGCCGATGGTGCGCGGGGTGAACCGGCCGTAGAAGCGCACCACCAACAGCGCGGTGACGAACACGGTCAGGTTGAACGGCAGCATCGCCAGCGAGGTGTCGAACGCGGTGCGTCCCTGCACGATCTGGATGTAGAGCGGCACGGTGAAGTTGAGCGCCGCCTCGAGCCCGACGACGATGAACATGGCGTAGACGGCGGCCCGCTCGCGCGAGGAGCCGAACACCGACAGGCTCACCAGTGGCACCTTGCCCGCGTCCGTCCGGCGCCGGGTCCACAGGAAGAACAGCTGCGCGACGACCACACCGAGCACGAGCATGATCGGCGCGGGGGACACTCCCGCGATCGAGAACGGCGCGTCCGGCTCGGCGCGCAGCAGCCCCCAGTCGTTGAGGTTGTTGACACCGAGGGTCAGCAGCACGATCGCGGCGCCGATGAGGACCGCCGCGGCGACGTCGATCTCGATGTCCGGGTTGCCCTTGTCCGAGCGCAGCCGGAAGCTGAGGGCGAACACGGCGACGGCGAGGACGAGCACGACGACGAAGACCT
This sequence comes from Pseudonocardia endophytica, assembly GCF_004339565.1. GTDB lineage: Bacteria > Actinomycetota > Actinomycetes > Mycobacteriales > Pseudonocardiaceae > Pseudonocardia > Pseudonocardia endophytica. Next base: position 1,507,475 of record NZ_SMFZ01000001.1, on the reverse strand, counting down.
GCCGCCAGCCCACGTAGGTCGCGAGCGTGCCGCCGATTAGGAACGCGCTCACCCCGGCGAGAGCCCGGGCGGAGCCGAGGGATCCGATGGCCGTGGCCTGCTGCGCACCGTGGTAGTTCTCCGCGATGAGCGCGACGAGCGAGGGCACGATGATCGCCGCGGACGCGCCGGCGAGTGCCTGGGCGAGGATCACCCAGCCCACGGACGGGGAGAGGATCATCGTCAAGGCGGAGATCGCGAACACGGCGACGACGACGCGGAACACGATGACCCAGCCGACCCGCTGGCCGATCTTCGCGCCGACCATGACCAGCGCGGCGACCACGAGCCCGTACGTGACGATCGCGGTACTGACGTCGGTCGGGGGGACCCCGAAGTCGTCGACCATCCCTCCCAGCGAAACCGGCAGGGCGGACACGTTGTAGGACATGAGGATCTGGGCGAGGAACAGGCCGATCATCGGTACCCAGGACACCCGGGTCTCGGTCGGGGTCGTCGTCTCGGTCATGGATTCCGTTCCTCGCTGACGTGGGGATCCGATGCGAAGACGTTGAGCCCGAGGGCCCGGGACAGGTACGCGGTGGCGATCTGGCCGCGTACGCTGTTGCCCGCCGGGTCCAGCCGTGGCGCGTACGCCCCGATCCCGGCCTTGCCGGGCGCGACGGTGACCAGGCCGCCGGAGACCCCGGACTTGCCGGGCAGGCCGATCTCGAACAGCCACTCACCGGAGCGCTCGTAGAGTCCGCTGGCCGCCAGGACCGCCAGCGAGTCGCGACACACATCGGCCGACACGACCCGCTCACCGGTCAGCGGGTTCACCCCGCCGTCGGCCAGCGTGGCGCCCATGACGGCGAGGTCACGGGCATCCACGCGCAGCGCGCACTGGCGGGTGTACACGTCGACGACGGCGAGCGGGTCCCCCTCGATGCGGCCGTAGCTGCCGAGCAACTGGGCGATCGCCCGGTTGCGGTGGTTGGTCGCCGACTCCGAGCGGTACACCTCGTCGTCGACCTCGAGCGCGCGGCCCGCGAACCGGGACAGGCCGTCGAGCACCGTCGTCCACCTCCGTTCCGGGGTGTCGCCGGCCACCAGCGCCGTCGTCGCGATCGCCCCGGCGTTGACCATCGGGTTCATCGGATGCCCGTCGTTCAGCTCGATCGCCACGACCGAGTTGAACGCCAGGCCCGTGTTGTTGACCCCGACGACGTCGAGGACGCGCTCGTGGCCGTAGGCATCGCACAGCAGCGCGTAGACGAACACCTTGGAGATGGACTGGATCGAGAACTCCGTGCGAGTGTCGCCGAGCTCGTGCAACCCGCCCTCGACATCGGCGACGCAGAGTCCGAACGCCTCGGGATCGGCCTGGGCGAGGATCGGGATGTAGTCGGCGACCGCGCCCTCGCGATGCCGTTCCGCATGCCGGTATGCCCTGGACAGCAGTTCGTCGATATGCCCGCCGGGCGGCACCGCACCGGTGCTGACGGCCTGACCGACAGCACCGACGTCCAGATCCATGCGGGACCCCCGTTCGACGCCTCGGAGAGTGTGTGCCACAGCACTACACGAGCGTTCCACCGCCCACAAGCACGAACATCCATCGTGGAGCGTCGATGCGGTACGACGATCGGGTCCGCACGGCAAGGATGTGCCGGCAACGGTCGTCGCAAGTGGGCCTCGCCCGGTGACCGGGTCCCGTCCTGAGTGGACCCGCACACGCCGCGAACCGCTGGGGAGTGCCTCTATCTCTCCGCGTGTGCGACCGAGGCTGGTCGCCATCCGTGGAGCGGATCGCCGCGGAAGCTCCACGGATAGGTCCACGAGTGCGGCTCCGAATGGAGCCGCACCCGGTCCGACCTGGTGCCCCCGGCAGGATTCGAACCTGCGACCAGAGGATTAGAAGGCCTCTGCTCTGTCCACTGAGCTACGAGGGCGTTCGGGTGATCCACCGCCGCGACGAGGGTATCGGTTGGCCGCAACACGCCGGGAGGACGTGCCGTCACGTTGCGGATCGGTTGCGGCCGCGCAGAGATCGACAGGTCAGGACGGGGTCCGCCACGGGCGTTGCCGCCCGGTCGGCGGAGCGGCGCCCGGAAAGGGCCTCGCCTGCAGTGCTGACGGAGCGTGGCCTCCATACTGTCTCCCATGGTTCTGGGACTGCGATCCGCGATCGGGTCGGATGTGGGCCGGCGCCGGACGTCGAACCAGGATTCCGGTGCGACGACATCGCGCATGCTCGTCGTCGCCGACGGTATGGGTGGACATGCCCATGGTGAGATAGCCAGCTCGGTCACCGTGGCCGCGCTGGCCGAGCTCGACGCCCGCCTGCCCCAGGACCTCGTCGGCGTCGACCTCGCGGCGGAGATGAGTGGCGCGCTCGTCGACGCGACGGATCGGCTCGGACAGTGGGCCGCGCACGACCCGGACACCCGGGGCATGGGGACGACCGTCGTCACGCTGCTGCTCAGCGGGGAGCACCTCGCCCTCGCGCACATCGGCGACTCGCGGATATACCTCCTCCGGGACGGCGTGCTGACCCAGATGACCCACGACCACACGATGGTCCAGCAGCTCGTCGACGAAGGTCAGATCACGCCCGAGGAGGCGCTGAGCCACCCTCGTCGCTCCGTCCTCATGCGGGCCCTCAGCACGGACCACCCCCCGGAGCCGGATCTCGACCGCATCGAGATCCGGGCGGGGGACCGTTTCCTGCTCTGTTCCGACGGGGTGACCGCCGTGCTCGACGACGACGCCCTCCTCGAGCACGTCGGCTCCGGCGAGCCCGACGACGTCGTCGCTCGATTGATCGAGACCGCCAACGAGCGCGGGGGACCGGACAACATCACCGCGGTCGTGGCGGACGTCGTCGAACTCGAGGACGAGGGGCCGCCGCGGCCCACCGACCCCCGCCTCGTCGGCGCGGCGGCCGAGGCGACCACCCCGGGCTGAGGGTCACCGGCGGGCCACGAGGCGGCGCAACGACACCCGCCCCTCACGGACGTGACGGTTCGCGGCCAGCTCGGCCCGGAGATCGTCCGGGAGGGTGCGCGGCAGCAGGCCCGCGGTACAGAGCTGGTCGACGTGCGCCCGCGCGTCCGGAGGACGGGGCGCGCTGCGGAAGACGACACGGTCGTCGCCCATGACCGCGAAGTCTGCGGCGGTCAGCAGCCAGTCGGGGTGCTCGACGACGCTGCGGTGCGTCCAGTGAGCACGGACGCGTCCCCGCAGTCCTCGGGCGCGCAGACCGAGAGGCGGTCCGTCGGGGACGAGCACGCAGAGCAGCCCGTGGGGTCGCAGCACGCGTCGGAACTCCGCGAACAGGCCGTCGAGATCGGAGAGGCCGGGGGCGATCGGGCCGACGACGAGTGCCGGGACGCACCGGCCGGCCAACGGGAGTGCGCTCGGCCTCGCGCGGACGAGCGCGCCTGCCTGCCGAGGACCCGGGTGGACGGTGACGTACCCGTCGCCGACCAGAACATGGCCCGGCTCGCCGCCGGCGGGGGCCCACATCCACTGCGCGGCCGTGACGCCTCGTCCGATCTCGAGGCGATGCAGGGTGTTGTCGATCTGTGACCCGCACTCGTCGCACGACATCGCTCGAGTGTCCCGGGACCTCGGCCCGTCGGGTCCGGGACCCGCTGTGGCGCATCGCAGGACGAGCGGTGTCCCGGACACGATGATCGAGACTCCGTCCGCATCGGACACCGCTGCGCCGTCCGCCGACCACTCGTCGCACCCGGGATCCGCGCCGGATGGTCGACAAAATTCTTGCCGATCGGGGCGTCCCCGCGAGGGTCGACGACGAGCGGTGGTCCGGACGGTGCCACGACGGGAGTCGGCAACCCCCTCTTGCGTGATCCGTGCTGCTCAGTGAGGATGCAGGTGAGCCCGACGGCTGTGACCGTTCGTCGCAGACGCCAGGTGACAACCTAGTGGCTGCGAGACGTCCGCGAAGCGGATCATCGCAGGTCACGGCGGTTTTCCGACCCCGGTTTGACGTACTCGGTCATCGGGGCGTAACTTCTTCTCTGTCAGCGAGACAGCCGGACAGAACGCCTCCTTGGTGGGGCGGTCAACAGGCCCGCTGGCCACATCCTGTAGGACCTGGTGGGGCTTCGGCTCGTGGGTTTTGGGGTGTTTGAGGTAGTCGCTTCGGTCGGCTCACTGTGAGGTGGGTGGCTGTGTGCGGGTGTCTTTTGAGAACTCAACAGTGTGTCGAGCTTTTTTGTTTGGCGCTTTGGTTTTTGTGCCAGATTGTTTTGTGCTGCTGCTGCGGATCCCGTCTGTGGTGGTAGTGCGTTTGTTGGTCAGGGTTTTGTTGGAGAGTTTGATCCTGGCTCAGGACGAACGCTGGCGGCGTGCTTAACACATGCAAGTCGAGCGGTAAGGCCTTTCGGGGTACACGAGCGGCGAACGGGTGAGTAACACGTGGGTGACCTGCCCTCAGCTCTGGGATAAGCCTGGGAAACTGGGTCTAATACCGGATAGGACTATGGGATGCATGTCCTGTGGTGGAAAGTTTTTCGGCTGGGGATGGGCCCGCGGCCTATCAGCTTGTTGGTGGGGTGATGGCCTACCAAGGCGGTGACGGGTAGCCGGCCTGAGAGGGCGACCGGCCACACTGGGACTGAGACACGGCCCAGACTCCTACGGGAGGCAGCAGTGGGGAATATTGCGCAATGGGCGGAAGCCTGACGCAGCGACGCCGCGTGGGGGATGACGGCCTTCGGGTTGTAAACCTCTTTCGCCAGGGACGAAGCTTTTGTGACGGTACCTGGAGAAGAAGCACCGGCCAACTACGTGCCAGCAGCCGCGGTAACACGTAGGGTGCGAGCGTTGTCCGGAATTATTGGGCGTAAAGAGCTCGTAGGCGGTGTGTCGCGTCGGCCGTGAAAACTTGGGGCTTAACTCTGAGCGTGCGGTCGATACGGGCATCACTTGAGTTCGGCAGGGGAGACTGGAATTCCTGGTGTAGCGGTGAAATGCGCAGATATCAGGAGGAACACCGGTGGCGAAGGCGGGTCTCTGGGCCGATACTGACGCTGAGGAGCGAAAGCATGGGGAGCGAACAGGATTAGATACCCTGGTAGTCCATGCCGTAAACGTTGGGCGCTAGGTGTGGGGACCATTCCACGGTTTCTGTGCCGCAGCTAACGCATTAAGCGCCCCGCCTGGGGAGTACGGCCGCAAGGCTAAAACTCAAAGGAATTGACGGGGGCCCGCACAAGCGGCGGAGCATGTGGATTAATTCGATGCAACGCGAAGAACCTTACCTGGGTTTGACATGCACAGGATTGCGGCAGAGATGTCGTTTCCCTTGTGGCCTGTGTGCAGGTGGTGCATGGCTGTCGTCAGCTCGTGTCGTGAGATGTTGGGTTAAGTCCCGCAACGAGCGCAACCCTTGTTCCATGTTGCCAGCGGGTTATGCCGGGGACTCATGGGAGACTGCCGGGGTCAACTCGGAGGAAGGTGGGGATGACGTCAAGTCATCATGCCCCTTATGTCCAGGGCTTCACACATGCTACAATGGCTCATACAGAGGGCTGCGAGACCGTGAGGTGGAGCGAATCCCTTAAAGTGAGTCTCAGTTCGGATCGGGGTCTGCAACTCGACCCCGTGAAGTTGGAGTCGCTAGTAATCGCAGATCAGCATTGCTGCGGTGAATACGTTCCCGGGCCTTGTACACACCGCCCGTCACGTCACGAAAGTTGGTAACACCCGAAGCCGGCGGCCCAACCCCTTGTGGGAGGGAGTCGTCGAAGGTGGGACTGGCGATTGGGACGAAGTCGTAACAAGGTAGCCGTACCGGAAGGTGCGGCTGGATCACCTCCTTTCTAAGGAGCTCACCATGTGGTGAGGGTAGACCGCCCTGTTTTGGTGGGGTGGTTCTCCTTTCATTGATCCACTGTTTGGGCCGGTTGGTCCGGGTGGTGGCTGGGTGGAACGCAATACCAAGTTGATAGTGCCGAATGGATGAGCTCGCACACTGTTGGGTCCTGAGAAGACACCGTCTTCTTTCGGCCATCGCTTTCGTCTGGTTCCTAATGCCCGCGTGTGTGGGTGGTGGTTCTGGTGCGGGGGTGTGTGGTGGTGTGTTGAGTGTTGCATAGTGGATGCGAGCATCTTGTTGTGGTCAAGTTGTTAAGAGCACATGGTGGATGCCTGGGCATCAGGAGCCGATGAAGGACGTGGGAGGCCGCGATAGTCCTCGGGGAGTTGTCAACCGAGCTGTGATCCGAGGGTGTCCGAATGGGGTAACCCAGCGCCCGTCATGGGGCGTTACCCGTATCTGAATTCATAGGGTGCGGGAGGGAACGTGGGGAAGTGAAACATCTCAGTACCCACAGGAAGAGAAAACAATAGTGATTCCGTGAGTAGTGGCGAGCGAAAGCGGATGGTGGCTAAACCGTGTCCGTGTCAAGCCGGCAGGTGTTGCGGGTGCGGGGTTGTGGGATTTCGCCGTTAGTTCTCTGCCGAGAGCTGGATGAGTGTTGTGTGGTGTTAGTGGAACATCTCTGGGATGGATGGCCGTAGTGGGTGAGAGCCCCGTACGCGAAAACACTGTGCACGTCATGGGCGTTGTTCCCGAGTAGCAGCGAGCTCGTGGAATTCGTTGTGAATCTGGCGGGACCACCCGTCAAGCCTGAATACTACCTGGTGACCGATAGCGGACGAGTACCGTGAGGGAAAGGTGAAAAGTACCCCGGGAGGGGAGTGAAAGAGTACCTGAAACCGTGTGCTTACAAGCCGTCAGAGCCTTGAGTCTTCGGACGGGGTGATGGCGTGCCTTTTGAAGAATGAGCCTGCGAGTTATGCTTCGTGGCGAGGTTAACCTGTGTGGGGTAGCCGTAGCGAAAGCGAGTCCGAATAGGGCGCAATATAGTCGCGGGGTGTAGACCCGAAGCGGAGTGATCTACCCATGGCCAGGGTGAAGCGTCGGTAAGACGTCGTGGAGGCCCGAACCCACCAGGGTTGAAAACCTGGGGGATGAGCTGTGGGTAGGGGTGAAAGGCCAATCAAACTTCGTGATAGCTGGTTCTCCCCGAAATGCATTTAGGTGCAGCGTCGTGTGTTTCTCACCGGAGGTAGAGCACTGGATGGCCTAGGGGGCCGACAAGCTTACTGAAGTCAGCCAAACTCCGAATGCCGGTGAGTGAGAGCGCGGCAGTGAGACTGCGGGGGATAAGCTTCGTGGTCGAGAGGGAAACAGCCCAGATCACCGGCTAAGGCCCCTAAGCGTGCGCTAAGTGGGAAAGGATGTGGGATCGCCGAGACAACCAGGAGGTTGGCTTAGAAGCAGCCATCCTTGAAAGAGTGCGTAATAGCTCACTGGTCAAGTGGTCCTGCGCCGACAATGTAGCGGGGCTCAAGCGTACCGCCGAAGCCGTGGCAATGCCGGTTCGTCCGGTGTTGGGTAGGGGAGCGTCCTGCATGTGGTGAAGCCCGTGAGTGATCGTCGGGTGGAGTGTGTGGGAGTGAGAATGCAGGCATGAGTAGCGAATGCAGAGTGAGAATCTCTGCCGCCGTATGACCAAGGGTTCCTGGGCCAGGTTGTTCCGCCCAGGGTGAGCCGGGACCTAAGGCGAGGCCGTCAGGCGTAGTCGATGGACAACGGGTTGATATTCCCGTGCTCGTGATAGTGCGTCCATGCTGGGGCCGGTGATGCTAACCATCCGAACCCATCCTCTAGCGCCCTTCGGGGTGTGTCTGGGTGGGGGAGCGTGGGATCCGATCCGGTAGTAGGCAAGCGATGGGGTGACGCAGGAGGGTAGCTCCGCCACGCGGTGGTTGTCGTGGTGTAAGCCTGTAGCCCGACGTCCAGGGAAATCCGGGCGTTGTGAGGGGTGAGAGGTGATGCGTAGCCGATTGAGGCGAAGTAGAGTGATCCCGTGCTGTCGAGAAAAGCCTCTAGTGAGTGCTGTTGCGGCCCGTACCCTAAACCGACACAGGTGGTCAGGTAGAGAATACCGAGGCGATCGAGTGAACTGTGGTTAAGGAATTCGGCAAAATGCCTCCGTAACTTCGGGAGAAGGAGGGCCATTCGCCTTGAAGCCCCTGTGCGGGCTAGGGGTGGGTGGTCGCAGAGACCAGGCCCAAGCGACTGTTTACTAAAAACACAGGTCCGTGCGAAGTCGCAAGACGATGTATACGGACTGACGCCTGCCCGGTGCTGGAACGTTAAGAGGACCTGTTAACTCCTTTCGGGGGGTGAAGCGGAGAATTTAAGCGCCAGTAAACGGCGGTGGTAACTATAACCATCCTAAGGTAGCGAAATTCCTTGTCGGGTAAGTTCCGACCTGCACGAATGGCGTAACGACTTGGGCGCTGTCTCGACCACAGACTCGGCGAAATTGCATTACGAGTAAAGATGCTCGTTACGCGCGGCAGGACGGAAAGACCCCGGGACCTTTACTACAGCTTGGTATTGGTGCTCGGTTCGGCTTGTGTAGGATAGGTGGGAGACTGTGAAGCGGCCACGCTAGTGGTGGTGGAGTCGTTGTTGAAATACCACTCTGGTCGGACTGGGTGTCTGAACCTCGGGCCATGATCTGGTTCAGGGACAGTGCCTGGTGGGTAGTTTAACTGGGGCGGTTGCCTCCTAAAGGGTAACGGAGGCGCCCAAAGGTTCCCTCAGCCTGGTTGGTAATCAGGTGGTGAGTGTAAGTGCACAAGGGAGCTTGACTGTGAGACTGACGGGTCGAGCAGGGACGAAAGTCGGGACTAGTGATCCGGCACCTCCTGGTGGAAGGGGTGTCGCTCAACGGATAAAAGGTACCCCGGGGATAACAGGCTGATCTTGCCCAAGAGTCCATATCGACGGCATGGTTTGGCACCTCGATGTCGGCTCGTCGCATCCTGGGGCTGGAGTAGGTCCCAAGGGTTGGGCTGTTCGCCCATTAAAGCGGTACGCGAGCTGGGTTTAGAACGTCGTGAGACAGTTCGGTCCCTATCCGCCGCGCGCGTTGGAGACTTGAGGAAGGCTGTCCCTAGTACGAGAGGACCGGGACGGACGAACCTCTGGTGTGCCAGTTGTCCCGCCAGGGGCACGGCTGGTTGGCTATGTTCGGAAGGGATAACCGCTGAAGGCATCTAAGCGGGAAGCTCGTTCCAAGATGAGGTCTCCCACCACCTTGAGTGGTTAAGGCTCCCAGTAGATGACTGGGTTGATAGGCCGGAGATGGAAGCCCTGTGAGGGGTGGAGTTGACCGGTACTAATAGGCCGAGGGCTTGCCACAACGTGTTGTTCGCATCCACTGTGTGACCCTGAGCACACCACCCGCATGTGGTGGTTTGTTTCAGGTGAAAGTAAGAATTGGATAGTGTTGTCGGTGGTTATGGCGGTAGGGGAACGCCCGGTCCCATTCCGAACCCGGTAGCTAAGCCTTCCTGCGCCGATGGTACTGCACTCGACAGGGTGTGGGAGAGTAGGTCGCCGCCGACATTCAACCTGGGGAATAGCCCGTGGATTCGTTCCACGGGCTATTTCTCGTTTCGAAGGAGGCGTGCAGGGCGCCCCCGTTCGGATTCTCCTCGGTGGGGCCGACGGTTCCCGGGCCGCGGGTGCGCTGCGGGCCCGAGTTGTCCCCAACTCGTCGTACGCATCCACAGATGCACGATCCGGTCCGCCGGACGGTGCCACCGGCTCGATGCTGGTCGGGACAGTCCATGGCATCGACCGAGGAGCACTCATGCGCGCCACCTATCTGACCGTGACCGGCAACCTCACCCGTGATCCCGTCACGCGGCACACGAAGGACGACCACCAGATCACCGAGTTCGGCCTCGCGCACAACTACCGCAAGCTGGACCGGACGACCGGCCAGTGGGAGGACACCGAGCCGACCTACTACACGGTGACGTGCTGGCGCCGGCTCGCGGAGAACGTCGACAAGTGTCTGGAGAAGGGCGACCCGGTCGTCGTGCACGGGAAGTTCACGACCCGGGAGTACGAGACGACGAACGGGCAGATCCGCGTGCAGCTGAAGATCGAGGCCGAGAGCGTCGGCCCGGACCTGCAACGGACGCTCGCCGAACCGCAGCGGAAATCGGGCAACTCCGTCGCGCCGACGCCACCGGCGGACGCGGCTGCGCCGGTTCCGAACACGGTGCCGGATGCGGAGGATCCCGACGACGACCGTGAGGACCACGGCCCGGCGGCCGACGTGGAGGCCGTGCTCGTGGACGCCCTACCGGCCGGGAGCCAGTGACGGGGGCGAACTACCATTGTCGTCGTGGCGGACCTGATTTACACCATGCGGAACGTGCGTAAGGCGCACGGCGACAAGGTCATCCTGGAGAACGCGTCGATCAGCTTCCTCCCGGGTGCCAAGATCGGTGTGGTCGGCCCGAACGGGGCCGGTAAGTCCACCGTTCTGAAGATCATGGCCGGTCTGGAGCACGCGAACAACGGCGACGCCCAGCTGAAGCCGGGCGCGACCGTCGGCATCCTGCAGCAGGAGCCTCCGTTGAACGAGGAGAAGACGGTCCTCGGCAACGTCGAGGAGGGCGCGGGCGAGGTCAAGGTCAAGCTCGACCGGTTCAACGAGATCGCCGAGCTCATGGCGACCGACTACTCCGACGAGCTGATGGAGGAGATGGGCCAGCTCCAGGAGGAGCTGGACCACGCCGACGCCTGGGAGCTGGAGTCCCAGCTCGAGCAGGCGATGGACGCCCTGCGGTGCCCCCCTGGCGACGCGAAGGTCAGCCACCTGTCCGGTGGCGAGCGTCGCCGGGTGGCGCTGTGCAAGCTCCTGCTGTCCAAGCCGGACCTCCTGCTCCTCGACGAGCCCACCAACCACCTGGACGCGGAGAGCGTGCTGTGGCTGGAGCAGTTCCTCGCGACCTACCCGGGCGCCGTCCTCGCGGTCACCCACGACCGGTACTTCCTGGACAACGTGGCCGGCTGGATCCTCGAGCTCGACCGCGGCCGGACGTTCCCGTACGAGGGCAACTACTCCACCTACCTGGAGAAGAAGGCCGAGCGTCTGGCGGTCCAGGGCAAGAAGGACGCCAAGCTGCAGAAGCGCCTCAAGGAGGAGCTGGCCTGGGTCCGCTCCAATCCGAAGGCCCGTCAGGCGAAGAGCCGGTCGCGTCTCGACCGCTACGACGAGATGGCGGCCGAGGCGGAGCGGCACCGCAAGCTGGACTTCGAGGAAATCCAGATCCCGCCGGGCCCGCGGATGGGCAACCAGGTCGTCGAGGTCTCGAACCTCGACAAGGGCTTCGACGGTCGGCAGCTGATCAAGGACCTGTCGTTCACGTTGCCGCGCAACGGCATCGTCGGCGTGATCGGTCCGAACGGTGTCGGTAAGACGACACTGTTCAAGACGATCGTCGGCCTGGAGCAGCCGGACTCGGGTGTCGTCAAGATCGGTGACACCGTCTCCTTGTCCTACGTCGACCAGAACCGTGGCGGCATCGACCCGAAGAAGACCGTGTTCGAGGTCGTCTCGGACGGGCTGGACTTCATCCAGGTCGGCAACGTCGAGATGCCGTCGCGTGCCTACGTCGCGGCGTTCGGGTTCAAGGGACCCGACCAGCAGAAGCCGGCAGGCGTCCTGTCCGGTGGCGAGCGGAACCGGCTGAACCTGGCTCTGACGCTCAAGCTCGGCGGTAACCTGATCCTGCTCGACGAGCCGACGAACGACCTGGACGTCGAGACTCTGGGCTCGCTGGAGAACGCGCTGGAGCAGTTCCCTGGCTGTGCCGTCGTGATCTCCCACGACCGCTGGTTCCTGGACCGGGTCTGCACCCACATCCTGGCGTGGGAGGGCACGGACGCGAACCCGGCCGCGTGGTTCTGGTTCGAGGGCAACTTCGAGGCGTACGAGGCCAACAAGGTCGAACGCCTCGGGGCGGAGGCGGCGCGGCCGCACCGAGTGACGCATCGTAGGCTCACCCGCGACTGATCACCACCTCATCGGACGCTTCCCCATCGTCGGTGAGGTCGCGGCCCCAGCGGGCCGGGGGTGATACGGGAGGCGATGTGACGTCCGACGTGTGGCGAGGTCACGGGAGTCCCGCCGGATCGGTGACGTTGGAGAAGGTCGCCGGGCTCCGGTGGCGGGAGCCCCGGCGTGCGGCCGCGATGGCACAGGAGGTTCTGCAGGAGGCTGCCGAGTCCGGCGACGCCGGAACCTGGCTGCGGGCCGCCGGCTGGCTGTTGCACGGCCGGTCGGCGGTCGGCGACGCCCGGGAGGCGGCACTGGAACTCCTGGCGGACATCGACACGCGAGCGGGCCGGGACGTCCTGCGCCGTCCCGAGGCGGCCCGCCTGCGGGTGGAGCTCGCCGCTCTCGCCCAGGCCAACGGCGACCCGGATATCGCCCGCGACCTCGTCGACGCGTGGGACACCGCCGGACCGGCCGCCGGACCGGAGCAGGACGAGCTCGATCTGGACCGCCTGGCGGTCCTCGTCCGATGCGCGCTGGTCGACGGTGGAGGCGAGCTGTCCGGCCTGCGGGCGGAGGTGGAGGCGTTGTCGCAGCGTGTCCACGGGGAGCCGGAAGCGCTCGCCGAGCTGCTGCTCGGGTCTGTCCACCGCGACGACGGCGAGCCGGCCGCCGCCGCGGAGCGCGCCCTGCGGGGTCTGGCCCGGCTGGGCTGGACGCCCGCGGCGCCGTCGATCCCGCCCCGGTCCCCACACCTGGGGTGTGCCCTGCTGAGTCAGTGGGCGACGTCCCTGCTGGAGGACGGAGCCGCCGCCGACATCCCGGACGGCGTCAGACAGCTCGAGGTCGTCGACGGCGGCCGGCACGGCGTGCTCTGGCGCCTCGCCATCGCGCGGGCGTTCGCCGGCCGGGCCCGCCCCACGGCCGACGTGCTCGAGGACGCGGCGTCCGCCGCCGCGGCCGTCGACGCGCCGTCCCTGGAGGCCGCGTGCCGCTCGGCCCAGGCCGAGCTGTACGAGGGGGCGGGCCGGTACCAGGAGGCACTGCTCGCCGTGCGGGCGGCGACGGACGCGGAACGGACCGACCGTGAGCGTGCCGAACGGCTGCGTGAGGCGCTCGCGGGTCCGGCCGATGCCCTGGCGGACGTCGCCGGCCGGGAACCCCTCGCCGTCGGATGGTCCGACGACGACCCGGACGTCGGTCGTCCGTCCGACGCGCTCTCCACGTGGGCGGGCCCCCGGACGGTGCTGGACGTCGGCGATCCCCTCGGCACAACGGGTGCCGCGGACACGGATGTCGCCGCGGACACGGACATCGAGTCGGATGCGCCCATCGCGGCCGTGAACGGCACCGCGGTCGCGGGGCCTGCGCTGTCCACGCTCGACGTCGACGCGCTCGGCGACCTCGCGGCGTCTCCGGGCGACGGCCCCACGGAGGGACGCGGGATCGGTGCCGGCGTCACCGGACTCCCGACCGATGCCGCGCGGGCGGTCGACGACACCGCGCGGGCGGCCGACACCGTGCAGGCGGTCGACGACACCGTGCAGGCGTCCGACGACACCACGACGACCGAACCGCCGGAGCCGGGCCGGTCGGCGATCGTCGCCCACGGCGTCGTGTCGGTCGAGGCGTCCTCTCCGTTGCCGGGCAGCCGAGGTGCCGACGACGAGTCCGGTGAGGGCTCGCCGCTCGCGGACGCGCTGCTGGCGGAGCTGAACGAGCTGGTGTGCGAGGTCGCGGACGTGACCCCGTCGCGTCCCGCCGCCCCGCCGGGCACCGATGCCATCGAGAGCGTCGCCACCGAGATCGAGGATGGAGCACCCGTCGACGGGCCCGACACTGCTCCGCAGGGCGTACGTCGCGACCCGTGGATCGTCCTGGAGCTCGTCACGGACGACGGCGGGCCCGTCCGCCACGCTGACGTCGGTGAGATCCGTGCCGACCTGGCCGCGCGCGCGGGCCGGCTCGTCCCCGCGGGCGCCGCGGTCCGCGGGCCCGACGACGTCGGGGACCGGGTGGTGCCGGACAACGCCGTCGAGGTCATGGTGGCCGGCGCCGAGGGCGTCGCCGTACAGCTCTGGGCGCGATCGCTCCTGGGTCATCTGGCGAGCAGGGTGTCCCGCCGCGGACTGCCAGAGGGGTCGCTCCTGCGGGCGCGGGTCCACGGAACCGACGGTGCGATCGGCGACGTCGGTGCACAGCCCCTGAGAGCACCGGATCCGACGGCGGCAGCCCCCGTCTCCGAACAGGTGGCACCGACCGACGCGGGCTCCGAGACCCCCGGGCGCTCGACGCTCGAGCGGCTGGAGGTGCGGCCCGGCTCCGGCGGTCGCCGACGCAGGGGATCCGGAGACGACGGCGCGTCGGCCGCCGAGCCGGTCGCGTCGGCAGGGGCGGCCGCGCCGGTCAACGGGGTCACGGTGGAGCACCCGCGAACGGGCGACCCGGCGAGGATCGGACACGGTCGGCACGGCTCGGGTGAGCCGTCCGCGGAGTCCTCCACGAAGGGCGGCGGTCGGCGACGCCGGGAGGACCTCGATCCGGCGGCACACATCGTCGACGGAGCGTCCGTGCCACTCGACGGACGTCGTCGGCGGCACACGGATGGGGACGCTGCCGTCGAAGCGGCGGAGTCGCTCGCCTCGACCGAGCGCGTCGATCAGGACGACGACGCAACGCGGCGTGACGCCACGGGTGGTCCGAGGACGAACGGCAGGCCGTCCCGTCTCGAGTCGCGCCGCGCTGCGATCACTTCGCCGACGGAGGCGTTGTCGGCCGACGATGTGTCGAGCGGGGCGAGCGGCGAGGACTCGGCGGGCGGTGTCGGGGCAGGCGGGGGTGGGGAGGCCGGCCGAGGACTCGACCCCGCGGACGGCGTGGCGGCGGCGGAGGCCGCCGCATCCGTCGATGGTGTTCCGACCGGCGACGGCGGCCGGAGCGGCGACGGATCACCCAACGACGACGACGTTCGGGCCGGCGACGACGTTCGGGCCGGCGACGATGCGGGGGCCGGCGACGGATCCTCACGGGACGGTCACGCCCGGACCGGCGCCGTATCACGCGTCGGGCGTGCGGCCCGGAGACGTGCCGAGCGGGCCGGCGACCTGTCGACCGCAGGGGACGTGGCTCCGGACGCTGCCGACCACGGAGATCTGCTCGGATCCGGCGACGTATCACGCGTCGGGCGTGCGGCCCGGAGACGTGCCGAGCGGGCCGGCGACCTGTCGACCGCAGAGGACGTGGCTCCGGACGCTGCCGACCACGGAGATCTGCCCGGATCCGGCGACGCAGCCGGAGCGGCATCGCCGCCGCCGAGTGTGGACGAGGTGGATGCCCACGACGGCGCCCCCGAGAGCGGCGGCTCCGCGGCCCATGCCGACAGCAACGGTGGGGCGGGGAGCCGTCATGGCTCCGACCGACCGTCCGACGGGCGTCCGGTGCGACGGCCGGACCCGTTGGACACGAGCGTGCCGGTCGAGGACGTCGTTCCGGACGGGGCGGTGTGGCTCGAGGGCGAGTGGGTGGTTCCCACGCCGCTGGGGCAGGCGACGGCCGACGCCGTGCGCAACGGCGGTGGTACCGGACGCCTGACGGATCCGCCGACAGCCCTGGAGACGTCCGCACCCGCGACCGCTCACGAGGAGGCGGCGGGGGAGGAGCACGGTCGGGCAGCCGGTGCCGAGGACGGTCGAGCGGTCGACGGCGATGCGGACGGTCGGGCAGCCGGCGATGGCGGGACCAGCCGGACGGTTTCCGATCGCGGGAACGGCAGGTCGGCCGGCGATGGCGGGACCAGCCGCGCGACCGGCGATGGCGGGACCAGCCGCGCGACCGGCGATGGCGGGACCAGCCGCGCGACCGGCGACGGCGGGACCAGCCGCGCGACCGGCGACGGCGAGACCAACCGCGCGACCGGCGATGGCGGGACCGGGCGCGCCTCCGACGACGGCGGGAACGGGCAGGCTGCCGCGGGCGAGGGTGCGGACGGGCGTACGACCAGCGGCGAGAACGGCCAGGTGGTGGGCGAGAACGGGTGGGCGACCAGCGGCGAGAACGGGAGACCCCGGCGGGATTCGACCCCGTCCTCGCGCCGGGAACGCCGTCCGCGCACCGAGCGGCGCTCGGGCCGCGCCGGGCGGGGACGCGACGTCCCGGCGACGGGAGGCGACCCCACGGCGATCCCGGACGACCTCGGACTGGGCGACCTGCTCGCCGGAGCGCTGGCCGCCTACCGCGACATCTGACCGTCGCAGAGCTCTGACCTGCGGATTCACGAAATCAGCAGGATCCGGCCTACCTCGCCCGCCCGGCCGTGGGGAACGGTTAGGGTTCGGACGGCATTGTCGGCGGGGTGGGCCGGAGCATGATGTGAAGAGCACGGGAACGGGCAACGGCGAGCGGGACGACGTGGTCGACGGGCAGGACCTGCGCCGTCTGTACCTGCGGCACACGCCGGAACTGGACCGCCTCGCCGGGGCCGATCCGGCGCTGCCCGCGTTCGACGACGTGATCGCCTCGCATCTCACGATGGCGGCCGTCCGCATGCCCGGGACCCCGCTCGTCGAGGTGCGCGGCGGAACGGGTGAGGACGCCGCGGGCCGGGTGACCGTCGAGATCGTCACCGACGACATGCCGTTCCTCGTCGACTCCGTCGAGTCGGCGATCGGGCGCGCGGGCGGAGTCGTGCGCCGGGTCGTGCACCCGATCGTCGTCGTCCGCCGTGACGGCGACGGTGTGCTGACCGGCGTGGACACCGCAGCCGACCCCACCGCGGCGCCGGACGGCTCCGTCGCCGAGTCCTGGATGCACCTGGACCTGGAGGGGGCCGACCTCGCGGGCGACCTCCCCGGGCTGCGCGCCGACCTGGAGCGGACCCTCGCCGACGTCCGCGAGGTCGTCGTCGACGGGGCGGAGATGGTCGCGAGGGCGCTCGCCGTCGCCGAGGACGCGGACCGGTCGGACGCGAGAGGGGACGCGGGGGAGACCGGGAACGGTACGGAGCCCCACGAGCTCGGCGACCTCCTGCGCTGGATGGCCGACGACCACTTCACGTTCATCGGCTACCGCCACCACGTCCTGCGCGACGGGCGGCTGGAACCGGAGCCCGGGACCGGGCTCGGCGTGCTGCGGCCCGACGAGGCCCGGTCGCTGACGTTCCTGCCGGAGGGCGGCCCCGACGTCGACGACGCCACGATCGTGATCACCCGGGCCAGCGGCCCGAGCCGGGTGCTGCGCCCGGTCCACCCGTACTACGTGGGCGTGCGGACCCGGGACGCCGACGGCACGGTCACCGGCGAGCACCGCTTCCTCGGCATGCTCACCGTGCCCGCCCGCTACGAGAGCGTCCTCGACATCCCGATCGTGTCCCGGAAGGTCCGCGGCGCGATCCGGATGGCCGGCCTGCCCGCCGACTCGCACTCCGGCCAGCAGATGCTCGAGGTGTTCTCCGGGCTGCCGCGCGAGGAACTGTTCTCCTCGTCGGAGCGGACGCTGCACGACACCGCCGTCGGCGTGCTGGCCGCGGCGGCGCGTCGCGGGGTGCGCGTGTTCGTGCACCCCGACCCGTACCGGCGGTTCCTGTCCTGCCTGGTCTACCTGCCGCGCGACCGGTACACGACGACGTCGCGGCTCGCCGTCACCGAGGTGCTCCGCACCCGGCTGGGCGGCACCGACGTCGCCTACACCGCCCAGGTCAGCGAGCAGTCGCTCGCGCTCGTGCACTTCACCGTGACGACCGACCCGTCGTCGGCGCCGGTCGCGTTCGACCTGGAGTCGCTGCAGGACGAGGTAGCCGAGGCGACCCGGACCTGGGACGACCGGCTGGTCGCCGCGCTGGGCGCGGAGGGCGCCATGGTCACCGGCCTGCTGGCCGGCATCCCGGAGTCCTACAAGGCGGGCATCGACCCGACCCGCGCCGTCGAGGACCTGCGACGCCTGCTCGCGCTCGGCCAGGAGGGCTTCGACGTCCGGCTCTACCGTGACCTGGCTGGCGGAACCCGGTTCGCGCTCTACCTGGCCGACTCGCCGGTCACGCTGACGACCGTGCTGCCGGTGCTGCAGCAGCTCGATGTGGAGGTGCTCGACGAGCACCCGGCCGAGTTCCGCCGCCCGGACGGCCGCCGGTGCTGGCTCTACGACTTCGGGCTGCGTCCGGCGGGCGACCAGGAGACCGCCCAGACCCACGACACGGCCACCCGGTTCAACGACGCGTTCTCCGCCGCTTGGCGTGGCGACGCCGAGTCCGACCGGTTCTCCGCGCTCGTCCTGCGCGCCGGACTGCACTGGCGCGAGGCGGCCGTGCTGCGCGCCTACAGCCGCTACGCCCGCCAGCTCGGCGGCCTGTTCAGCCTGCAGTACACCGCGAACGTGCTGGTCGCGTACCCGGACGTGGCGCGGGCGCTGGTCGGCCTGTTCCGGGCGCGCTTCGACCCGGCCCAGGACCAACGGGAGAAGGCCGTCGACGCGTCGCGCACCGACGTCGTCGCACTCATCGACGAGGTCACCGGCCTGGACGCGGACCGGATCCTGCGCGGACTGCTCGCCATGATCGACGGGACGCTGCGCACGAACTGGTTCCGCGACCGCACGTTCTTCTCGTTCAAGCTGGATCCGTCCGCGATCCCGGACGTGCCCGCCCCGCGCCCGCGGTTCGAGATCTTCGTGTACTCGCCGCGGGTCGAGGGCGTGCACCTGCGGTTCGGTCCGGTCGCCCGTGGCGGGCTGCGCTACTCCGACCGCCAGCAGGACTACCGCACCGAGGTGCTCGGTCTGGTCAAGGCGCAGGCCGTGAAGAACGCCGTGATCGTGCCGGTCGGTGCGAAGGGCGGGTTCGTCGTGCGCGCCCCGTCGCCGGACCCGGAGCAGGTGCGCGCCTGCTACACGACGTTCGTGTCGGGGCTGCTCGACGTCACGGACAACCTGCGCCACACGGGCGACGGGGGCACCGAGACCGTCCCGCCACCGGACGTCGTGCGTCACGACGGCGACGACTCCTATCTCGTCGTCGCCGCCGACAAGGGCACCGCGACGTTCTCGGACCTGGCGAACTCGATCGCCGCCCAGTACGGGTTCTGGCTCGGCGACGCGTTCGCCTCCGGCGGCTCGGTCGGCTACGACCACAAGGCGATGGGGATCACCGCACGCGGCGCGTGGGAGTCCGTGAAGCGCCACTTCGCCGAGCTCGGCGTGGACACGCAGAGCCAGGAGTTCACCGTCGTCGGCGTCGGGGACATGTCCGGCGACGTGTTCGGCAACGGCATGCTCCTCTCCGAGCACATCCGGCTCGTCGCCGCGTTCGACCACCGGCACGTGTTCGTCGACCCCACGCCGGACGCGGCCACCTCGTTCGCCGAGCGGCGCCGGATGTTCGAGCTGCCGAGGTCCACATGGGACGACTACGACCGCTCGCTGGTCAGCGAGGGTGGCGGGATCTGGCCGCGGACGGCGAAGTCGGTCCCGGTTGGACCCCAGATGCGGGACGCGCTCGGCCTGGACCCGTCGGTGACGGCGATGTCGCCGCCGGAGCTGATCCACGCGATCCTGCTGGCCCCGGCCGA
Organism: Pseudonocardia endophytica; assembly: GCF_004339565.1. Classification (GTDB taxonomy): domain Bacteria; phylum Actinomycetota; class Actinomycetes; order Mycobacteriales; family Pseudonocardiaceae; genus Pseudonocardia; species Pseudonocardia endophytica. Next base: position 1,488,031 of record NZ_SMFZ01000001.1, on the reverse strand, counting down.
CCTGCTGTGGAACGGCGGCATCGGCACCTACGTCAAGGCGGCCACGGAGACCCAGGCCGACGCGGGTGACAAGGCCAACGACACGATCCGGGTGAACGGCCGGGACCTGCGGGTCAAGGTCGTCGGCGAGGGCGGCAACCTCGGGCTCACCCAGCGCGGCCGGATCGAGTTCGCCCGCGCAGGCGGGCGGATCAACACCGACGCGATCGACAACTCGGCGGGCGTGGACTGCTCCGACCACGAGGTCAACATCAAGATCCTGCTGGACCGGCTCGTCGACGCCCGCGCGCTGGACCGCCCGGAGCGGGACGCGGTGCTGGCCTCGATGACCGACGAGGTCGCCGACCTCGTGCTGGACGACAACCGTGACCAGAACGAGGTCCTCGGTGTCGCCCGCTCGCACGCGGCGGCGATGGTCGGCGTGCACGGACGGATGGTCGACGACCTCGTGGAGCGCACCGGCCTGGACCGCGACCTCGAGGTGCTCCCGGACGACGCCGGGTTCGCCGCGCTGGCCGAGGCGGGCCAGGGGCTCACCGGTCCCGAGCTGTCCACGCTGCTCGCGCACACCAAGCTCGACCTGACCCACCGGCTCCTGGACACCGACCTGCCGGACCGGCCGGCGTTCGCGCCGCGCTTGCCGGAGTACTTCCCGACGCCGCTGCGCGAGCGGTTCGGGGACGCGATCCCCGCCCACCCGCTGCGCCGGGAGATCGTCGGAACGCTGCTGGTCAACGAGATGGTCGACGGCGGCGGGATCAGCTACGCGTTCCGGCTCGGCGAGGAGATCGCGGCCGACGTCGGGGACACGGTGCGCGCCTACGCCGTCACGACGAGCGTGTTCGACCTGCCCCGCCTGTGGGACGACGCGCGGGCAGCCGACGTCCCGGTCGCGCTCGCCGACGAGATCGTGCTGGACTCGCGCCGGGTGCTGGACCGGGTGTCGCGCTGGTTCCTGACGAACCGGCCGCAGCCGCTCGCGATCGGCGCCGAGATCGCCCGCTTCCGGGGCGGGATCGCCGCGCTGCGCGACCGGCTGCCGGACCTGCTGTGCGGGCACCAGGCCGAGATCGCGATCGCGCGCGAGGAGGAGCTCCGCGTGGCCGGGGTACCCGCCGACCTCGCCGCCCGGGCCGCCCGGTCGTTGTACGCGTTCGGGCTGCTCGACGTCGTCGAGCTCGTGGAGCTGTCCGACCGCGACCTCGAGCCGCGCGACCCGGCCGAGGTGGCCCGCCTGTACTTCGCGCTGTCCGAGCACCTCGGCCTGGACACGGCGCTGACGGCGGTCAGCAAGCTCGAGCGCGGCGACCGCTGGCACGGGCTCGCCCGGCTGGCCCTGCGCGACGACCTCTACGGCTCGCTGCGGGCGATCACGCTCGACGCGCTGCGCGAGACCCCGCCCGGCACCGCTGTCGACGAGGCGATCGAGGCGTGGGAGCGGGCGAACTCGTCGCGCCTGGTCCGGGCGCGCGCGGCGCTGGAGGAGATCGGCGCGTCCGCGACGCTCGACCTGGCCACGCTGTCGGTGATCTCACGCCAGCTACGGGGGCTCGCCCGGTGATCCCCCGGAGGGGCGATCTGAGAGGCTGCACGACGTGTCGCCGTTCGTCACCTCCGTCGCGTTGCGCTGGACCGATCTGGACGCCTACCGGCACGTGAACCACGCCCGCGTGGTCACGCTGCTCGAGGAGGCGCGCATCGAGCTCGCGTTCACCCAGGCCGGCCGCGAGAGCCTGACCGGGTTCGCCGACGGGCTGCTCGTCGCACGGCTGGAGGTCGGGTACAAACGGCAGATCGCCTACCGGCCGGAGCCGCTCCGGGTGACGATGACGGTCCGGGACGTACGGGCCGCGTCGTTCACCATCGACTACGCGTTGCACGACGGTCCGGACGAGACCGACCCGGTCGCCGTGCGCGCGTCCACCGGGATGGCGCTCTACGACCTGCGCAGCGGCAACGTCCGCCGGATGGACGCCGACGAGCGCGCCTTCCTGCAGCGGTACGTGCCGGACACGGGCGAGGCGGCGTCGTGACCCTCCGGCTGGCCGACACGGCCGCGCGCGACGACCTGGGCGCGTTCACCGCCCGCGTCGTGCGGCTCGACCAGGCCGGGGCCGTGCGGCTGCGCGGTGCCGGCGGGCGCGTGACGGCGTGGGCGCACACCCCGTTCGACGTGCTCGTGACGCGCTCGGTGGCCGGGTCGATGGAGCCCGCACAACAGACGGTGCCGGCGTCGGCGCTGCTCACGGCGCTGGCGGTGGAGCGTGCGGAGGCGGTCGATCCGGGCCCGTCGGGCGGGATCTGGTCCGGGGAGCTGCCTCCGGACGACGGGTGGGAGCGGATCGACGACGTCCCGGTCGCCGAGCTCGACGGGCTCGCCGACCGCGGGATCGCTCTGGCCCGCGAACACGCCGGCCCGATGGGGCCACCGGCGTCGCTGCTCGACCAGACCGTGCTGACGGTCTCCGCCGGCGCGGCGCGGCCGGTGAAGGTGCCGATGCGGGTGCTGTTCGCGATGTCCGGGATGGGGTTCCTCGGCGAGCGGAGCGGACGCGGGACGGCCGTCGACGCCGACGCGGCCGGCCCCGACCCGGTCGTGCGCGTGTCCGCGACGGGATCGTGGGTGCGTCTCGACGCGCGCTACGGCGCCGTCGTGCGCAGGAGGCTCACGTCGCTGCCGCTGCTGACGGTGTGAGCCGTCGGGCCCGGTCTACGGTACGAGCCGTCAGGCCAGTGTCACGACGGAGACGGAACCGCCGCCGGAGTTCGTGACCCACGCCGTCCGCCCGTCCGGGGAGACGGCGATCGAGGTGGGATTCGGGCCGACCGGTGCGCTGCCGGCCTCGGTCCAGGACCCGGTGTCGACGACGGTCAGCGTGTCGCCCACGGTGACGTAGAGGTGCCGCCCGTCAGGGGCGAACGCGAGCGCGGTCGGCGGACCGTCGACGCGGACCGAGGCGATCTCGCGCCCGTCGGTCGGGTCGAGCACGGCGACGCGGTCGGTGTCCGGGCCTGCGACGGCGACCTGGCCCGCGGTGGGGGAGGCGGCGACGGCCTGGGCGTCGCCGGTGACCGGGTAGGTGCCGAGGACGCCGAGCGTGTTCGGGTCGACGACGGTCAGCTGGCCGGACCCGTGGTTGGCGACGTAGAGGCGGTCCCCTTCGGGGGAGGGGGCGACGGCGTACGGGTCGCGGGATACCGGGACGGACCGGGTCTGGACGCCGGCGACCGGGTCGATCTCGTCGACCTTGCCGGACCCGCGCCCGGCCAGGTAGACGAAGCGGCCGTCCGTCGACGGGACGACACCCGTCGGGTTCGGGTCGACCGGCATGGTCGACAGCAGCTTGTTCGCGACGACGTCGACGACACCGAGCAGGTTCACCGCGGCGCCGTCGTCGGACATGCTGACGTAGGCGCGGGCGCCGTCCGGGGACATCGAGACGAACCGCGGCGGCCCGGGCAGCGGGATCTCGCCGGCCACGGCGTCGGTGGACGCGTCCAGGACGACGAGCCGCGGTGCGTCCTGCACCGCGAGGTAGGCGAACCGTCCGCCGGGCGAGACCGCGACGTCCTCCGGCCGCTGCGCGACCGGCACGGTGGCCCGGACGGTCGGGTCGGCGCGGCTCGCGGCGGGCGGCGTGTCCACGGGCCGGAGTGCCTGCGCCGCAGGGGACTCCGCGGCCGACCCCGCCCCGGCCGGCTGCGGGTCCGGAGTGGACGGGGCGACGATCGCCCAGATCGTCAGTGCAGCCAGCAGGATCGCGGCCATACCGATCGCGAGGCCGCCGAGGGACACCCCGCGCCCGTGCCGCGGCTTCGCGGACATGATCGCGTCGCGCGGCGGGGTGGTCTTCCTCGCCGGAGGCTCCACGGCAGCCGCCCCACCGGTGGCCGCCTCGGTTCCGGCCGCCCCCGCCGTCCCGGCCTCCGCGGCGCCGGCCGCCGCGACCGTGCCCGCCGTGCCGGTCGTCGCTGCGGTCGCGGTGGCCGTCGCCGCTCCGGTCGCCTCCGTCGCTCCGGTCGCCTCCGGCGTGCCGGTCCCGTCCGGTGCCGCCTGCGGCCCGTTCCGCGCCACATCCGGCGCGTCCGATCCCGCCGCCGGGGCGGCGACCGTCGCGTCCGGGGCGGGGCGACGCACCTGCTCCCGCGTGTCCGGCGTGTCGGTCCCGCCGGGCACTGGGCCGGCCGTCCGGTCGGAGTCCGGACGCCCGGGCGCGGCCGGACGCAGGGCCCCGGTCGCGTCGACGGCGCCGTTCGTGTGCTCGCCGGGGCGCGCACCGGTGGCCGGTGGGGCCCACCCGGCCGTGCCGCTCGGCTGGGGTCCGGCCGGCTGGGGTCCTGTCGACCGGTGGCCGTGGCGCTGGTCGGCCGGGTACGGCCCAGCCGGCGGGCCGGCGGGCTGCGGTCCAGGTGGCTGTGGTCCGGGCGTCTGTGGTCCGGGCGTCTGCGGGCCAGGCGTCTGCGCGCCGCCCGGCTGGGGGCCGGTGCTCTGCAGACCGGACGGCCGGGATCCGGTCGGCCGGGGATCCGGGGACTGCGGCCCGGTGGTGCGGGGGTCGCCGAACCGTCCGGTGCCGTCCGGCGCCGTGGGACGGAACGCCTGGGGGCCCCGGGCACCGTTCGCCGGCACGGGGCCGACGGTGCCGTTCGTGTACGGGCGCGGCGCGGCCGGTGCCCAGCCACTGGCGTCCCCGCCGTTGCCACGCGCCGGGCCGGACGGGTCGGCGTCGCCGTCGGTGAACGGGCGTGATCCGGCCGGTGCCCAGCCACTGGCGTCCCCGCCGTTGCCGCGCACCGGAGCGGACGGGTCGGCGTCGCCGACGGCGTAGGGGCGCGGCCCGGCCGGTGCCCGTCCGCCCGCGTCCCCGCCACGTGCGGTGTCCGCGGCGCCCGCGGGGTCGTGGCCGGGCGACCATGTCCGGGTGTCCGCGTCGTAGCCGGCCTCGTCGGTCCTGTCGGGGTCCGACGGACCGTCGTCGGTGACGGCCGGCATCACATTGGTCGTCGCCGACGCCGACACGTCGCGCTCCGGAGTGGCCGGACGTGCGGTCGGACGGAACCCGGCCACGTCGTCGGTCGTCCGGCCCCGGTCGGCGGCGGGAGCGTGCTCCGGGGGAGGCGCCGAGAGCGGCGGCTCGTCCTCGACGGGCCCGCGCGGCCCCGGCCGGCCCGGCATCGTGGGTCGTGGCGGGGGAGCAGGGGTGTCGGCGACCGGGTCGGTGCGCCGCCTGCCCGGCATCGTGGTCCGGCCGGTCGACGTGACCGGGTCCGCGGACGGGTACCGGCCCGGCACCCGTCCGAACGCCATGCCGGGCAGCACGTCGGTCTCCGGCCCGTCGCCGGGGGCCCGGTCCGGGCGCGCCCCGAACAACGGCCACCGCTTCGACGGGCTCTCGTCGTCGTCCACACCGGCCGGGTCCTCCGGCGAGGAGCCGCCGCCCGGGTCGTGCCACGCGGCCTCCCGCGTCGGACCCGTCTCCGGGTCGGGAACGCGGGCGGGCGGGGGCGCGATCGGCGGCGGGACGACGTCGCCTGGCGCGGTGGCCGGGGTGGCGCCGGAATCGTCCGACCGATCACGCAACGGCGTGTCGCCCGCCTCCGGGGGGTCGCCGTGCGTACGCTCCGCCCCGGACGATGGGGGCGTGGGTCCCGTGGGGGGACCGACGTCCACCGGTCCGACGCCCAACGGGTCGTCGCCCAGGTCGCCGAGATCGGCATCCTCGACGGTGTCGGCCGTGGCGACGGGTTCGGCGCGCGCGACCTCGCCCGGTGGCGACGGGTCGCGGGTGTCGGTGGCGTCCTCCGCGCGGGGCGGTCCGGCGGCTCCGGCGGCCCGGTCGGCAGCACGGTCGACACGGTCGACACGGTCGACACGGTCGACACGGTCGACACGGTCGACACGGTCGACACGGTCGACACGGTCGACACGGTCGACACGGTCGACACGGTCGACACGGTCGACACGGTCGACACGGTCGACACGGTCGACACGGTCGACACGGTCGACACGGTCGACACGGTCGGCACCGTCAGCGGCGTCCTGCTCCTCGGCCGAGGAGATCCCGGACTGCATGACGAGCTCGACGAGTGATCCGGGCACGATCGGGACGCGTCCGGTGCGAATGGCCTCGCCGAGCCCGGACGGGTCCTGCTGCGGGGGGTCGCCTGCCCCGTCGACGTCACCGTCCGGCGGGCCGGCCGGCGACGTCATGCGGGGAGCGATGGTCGGGGGCTCATCGAGACCCGATTATCGACGCCCCCGGCTCGGCATCGTGGACCGGGTGGGTGTCCCGCCCGCCACCGGATCGTGGTCCGCCGCGTCGTCGCTGGTCCGGGCCGTGCCCGCCTCGTCGGTCCCGTGCGGGTCGTCGGCGTCGTCGGCCCGCATGCCCGGAACGAGTCCGAACGCGAAGGACCTCCCGTTGGCCGGGCCGCCCGCCGACCGGTCGCCGAACGGCAGGACGCCGATCGAGGACGTCGTGAACGGCGGGATCGCGCCGACCGCGGTGCTCACCCGGTCGTCGTCCCGCCCGCTCCGCTCGTCCGCGGACGCGTCGGATCGGACGTCGTCGAGATCCTCGACGGCGGTGTCGACCCCGCTCACGCTCCCGAGCTCCGCGGGGACGCTGTGCTCGTCGAGCTCACCGCGGAGCAGGCCGTGCAGGCGGGCCAGCTCCTGGCGGACCTCGTCCCGCAGGGCGGCCATCCGGCCGATGTCACGGGTGGCGTCCGCCCGCTGCCGCTCGATCGTCCGCTCGGCCTCGCGCAGCAGGTCGGCGGCACGGCTCTCGGCGGCGGCGGTCTCCTCGGCGGCGCGCCGCTCGGCCTCGGCGCGGATCTCCTCGGCCTCGGCACGCGCGCGTTCGACGATCCGGTCGACCTCCTGCTCCCGCGCGTCGAGTGCGGAGCTGCGGGAGGTGAACTCGTCGTCGAGCTTCGCCGCCCGGCCGAGCAGGGCCTCCTCGGTCTGCTTGCGCGCCCGCTCCGCGTCCGCGCGGGCCTTGTCGAGCAGCGCGGACGCCTCGTCGGACGCCTTCGCCCGCAGTGCGGCCGCCTCGTGCTCGGCGGCGTTGAGCACCCGCTCGACGCGCTGCCCGAAACCGCGGTCCTCGGCGCCCGGCGTGCCCGAGTCCTGCAGACGGCGCACGTGTGCCCGCGCCGTCGCGACCGCCGCCTCCGCGGTGTCGGCGCGCACGATCTCGTCGCGGATCCGCCGGTCCAGCTCGGCCAGGCGGGCATCCACCTGGGCACGGTCGTAACCGCGCAGCACGACGGCGAACCAGGCGCCGGGCATGCCCTCGGTGGCATCGGGTCGCTCCACGACGTGCCGATCGCCTGCCGGGCGCAGCGGCGCGGGATCCGGCACGGCCGCGATCTGCGGGCCGAGCGAGTGCCGGGCCGGCGCGTCGCCGGTCGTCGTGGGGTCGGAGCTCGTCGGATCCGCCTCAGGCCGGCGGGATGACATTGCGTGCACGGTAACCGCCCGTAGGAGTCGCATTCCGTCTCGTCCCTCCATCGGAGTGACGCATCGCCCGGCTCAACGACGCTCGTGGCTCACGGTGACGGAAATCAGGTCAACCAGGCAGAGCTGTACGCCGGAAGGACGTCCACAGGAGCGGAGCGGCTGGAGATCAGCAGTTCCCCGGGCGGCAGCGGGACCGGAGCGGCGGAGGTGTTCAGCGCGCACACGAGCGACGAGCCGGGGCGCCGGAACGCGAGACAGCCGTCCGGTGCGCCGAACCACTCCAGCTCGTCGGTGCCGGCCACGGACGTGAAACCGGGGTGCGTCCGTCGCAGCTCCAGTGCGCGGCGGTGCAGGGAGAGCGCCGAGGTCGGGTCCTCCAGCTGGGTCTGGGCCTCGGCCCACGCGAACGGCTCGCGGGCCACGCCGGGCACCGGGGTGCCCCAGCCGGGCAGGCACAACTCCTCGCCGGCGTCGAGCACCGCGGTACCCGGGAGCGCGAGCAGCAGCAACGCCATCGCCCGCGCACGGTCCCGGCCGCCGAAGCGGGTCGCGGCACGCGCGTCGCCCGGGCGGCACAGCGACCAGCCGGGCGTCGCACCCGAGGCCCGCGTCGCCCGCAGCGACCCGTCGACGACCTCCCGGATGCGCCCGGCGTCGAACGGCACGTACCGCAGCCCCTGCTGCACGGCCAGGTGCAGCTCGTCCGGTCGCCCGTAGGCGGCGAACCGCTCCGGGTCGGCGACGTCGACGCCCGCCGCGGCGATCCGCCCGGGGTAGTGGTCGAGCACGGCGCGGACCGTGCGGTGCGCCTCGTGTACGCCGGGCAGGTCCGTGCGCGGGTCGTCCGGCTCGGACAACGGTCCCCGCTCGTCCGGCCGGGGGTCCTCGTCGAACGACGGCCGAGGGCTCAGCAGGTGCGCGCCGTCGATCCAGAGCCCGTCGACGCCGCGGTCGCACCAGGAGCGGATCGCCTTCTCGGTCTCCGCCCACACCTCGGGGTCGGCCCAGTTCACGTCCGGCAGTCCCGGCCCCGGCAGGTGCAGGTACCAGTCCTCACCGGACCCCAGCCGGGACCAGGCGGGCCCGCCGGCGAGATCGCGCCATCCGGTCGGCGGCAGCGAACCGCTGGGACCGCGCCCGCGGCGGACGTGCAGCCGTTCCCGGGCCGCGGAGCCGGGATCGGAGTGCAGGGCCTCGCGGAACCACTCGTGGTCGGTCGTGACGTGGCCGGGGGCCAGGCCGGTGAGCACCCGCAGGCCCGCGGCGCGCGCCCGGTCGGTCAGCCGCGCGAGCGGATCCGGCGGCGCGGGTGGCTCGCCGCCAGGGCCGCAGACGGCCGACGGCCCGAGCGCGACGGCGTCGACGTCGAGCAGCTCCAGGTAGCCGAGCCGTTCCCGCACCCCGTCCAGGCCCTGCTCGGTGAAGGCGCGCACGTCGACGGCGTAGACCACCGCGTCACGCCACCAGCTCACAGAACGTCATGATGCCTGCGCACGGGTGCGATCAGAAGTCCGAATTCACCATACTCGCGGCCGCGTACTGCAGGTAGTGCCACAGTTGCTCACGGTGGGGGTCGTCCAGGTCCGCCTCGTCGACGGCCACCTTCATGCAGCGCAGCCACGCGTCGCGCTCGATGGGGCCGACCTTGAACGGCATGTGTCGCATCCGTAACCGAGGGTGACCGCGTTGGTCGGAGTACGTGCGCGGGCCGCCCCAGTACTGCTCGAGGAACATGCGCAGCCGGTCCTCGGCGGGACCGAGGTCCTCCTCCGGGTAGAGCGGGCGCAGAATCTCGTCCTCGGCGACCTGCTCGTAGAACCGGGCCACGATCCGGTGGAACACCGGATGCCCGCCCACCTCGGCGTAGAAGTTCTGCGGGGCACTCACGGGGTCATCGTCGCCCATCGGGATCGGTCACGGTGCGGTCGGGGTGGTGCCGTCCGGGCTCTGGGTGCCGCCGTTGCCCAGACCGGGGAACGCCGGCCGCGGGATGTCGTGGTCGTCGAACGCGTCGGTGATCGCCGCGTTCAGCGCCCGCTGCACGGCCCACTGGCGGCCCGGCTGGACCCGCACGGTCACCCGCAGCACGACGCCCTCCGAGGTGATGCGCTCGACGCCCAGCACCTCGGGCGCCTCCAGCACGTCCTCCACCAGGTCCTCGCGGGACGCCCGCTCCGCCGCCGTCGAGCCGGCCAGCTCGGTGACCTCCTCCATGTCCGCGTTGTGCGCCACCGGGAGGTCGATCATCGCGATCGCGTAGCCCTGGCTCTTGTTCCCGACACGCAGGATCTCGCCGTTGCGGACATACCAGACCGTGCCACGGATGTCGCGGAGCGTGGTGATCCGCAGACCGACGGCCTCGACCGTGCCGTTCGCCTCGCCGAGGTCGACGATGTCGCCGACGCCGTACTGGTCCTCGAGCAGCATGAACATGCCGGACAGGAAGTCGCGCACCAGGTTCTGCGCACCGAAGCCGACCGCGATGCCGAGGACGCCCGCCGAGGCGAGGATCGGTGCCAGCGCGACGCCGAACTCGGCCAGCACCATCACGAACGCCACCAGCAGCACGACCGCCGAGATGATCGAGCGCAGCACCGAACCGATCGTCTTCGCCCGCTGCGCCCGGCGCTGCGTGATCAGCGGCGCGGCCGCCGTGCGCAGCCGCTTCGGCGCGCGGCCGAGCAGCTTCGTGAACGACCCGTCGGTGGCGCCCTCGACGAGCCGGGTGATCGCCCGGTGGGCGAGCCACCGGACCACGACCGCGACCACGACGATCACGAGGATCGTGATCGCGCGGTCCATCAGCGTGTCCGCCGAGCGGGACAGCACGTCGTTGTGCGTGTAGCGGTAGAACGTCGCGCACCACGACCCGGCGTCGGACGCGCAGGCCGGCGGGTTCTCGCCGGGGATCGGCAGGTCCTGGAACGGGATCCCCTGGGACGGTTCGGACGTGCTCACGTGGCGCGAGAGTACGTCACCCCGTGGCGCGGTCCGCGCGGTCCGCGACGTGCGAGGGGACGTCCCGGGTGGCGCGCAGGTCCGGGGCAGGCTCCGGTGTCCCGAACACCGTGCGGACCGGTACGACGCCCGCCCACGCCGCGTCCGACGCCACGTCGTCGTCCTCGTCGGCGGGCGGTCCGGAGCGGACCTTGACGCTCGCCTCACCGAGATCGAGGGCCAGGACGGAGGTCGCGGCGAGCTCGCGACGGGTGGGTGGGCGGGCGTGGTCCCACGCGCCCGGCGTGAGGTGCTCGACGATCACGCGCAGCCCGCGCAGCTTCTCGTCGGAGTCGGTGACCCGGCGGGCCACGCCGTGCGCGACGGCACTGCGGTAGTTCATCGAGAAGCTGAACACGGCGCGGGCGTGCACGATGCCGTCGAGGTGGGTGACCGTGACGCAGGCAGGCATCTCGTCGCCCGTCAGATACCGCGCGCCGGACGATCCGTGCAGGTAGAGGACGTCGCCGTCGCGTCCGTACGCGGTGGGGAGGACGACCGGCGCGCCGTCCGCCACGAAGCCGAGGTGACAGACGAGACCGGCGTCGAGCACGTCGTGGAGCTCGGAGCGTTCGGAGCGGCCGCGTTCGGCGTGCCTCCCGAGCGTGCTGCGCGGGGTGGGGGAGAGCGTCTCGGTCATGGGGCACACCCTCGCGCGGGAAGTGGCATCGTGGAACGGCCATTTCCGCACGGATCGAGGAGGCCGATCGGCGTGGTCGAGGTCCCGCCCGTCCCGCTCGACCGTGCCTCGGTCACGCCGCTGGCCGTCCAGCTGGCCGACGGCGTGCGCGAGGCCGCCGTGCGCGGCGCCCTGCGACCCGGTGACCGGCTGCCGTCGACCCGTGCCATGGCCGCCGAGCTCGGCGTGAGCCGCACGGTCACCGCCGCCGCCTACGACCAGCTGCTCGCCGAGGGCTGGGTGCGCGGCCGCACCGGCGCCGGGACGTTCGTGACCGCCGCACCGACGGCCGGATCGCGGCCGCCGCCGGTCCGCACCGCCGCGCCGGGCGAGGACGGCGAGCGGCCCGCGCTGTCGCTGGCGGCCGGGCGGCCGTGCGTCGACGTGCTGGACCCGGCCGCGTGGCGCCGTGCCTGGCGGGCGGCCGCCGACCCGCCGGTCGACGACGAGCCGGTGCCGGCCGGGTCGCCCGCGTTCCGGGCGGCGGTGGCCGAGCACCTGCTGCGCCACCGCGGTCTCCCGGCGGGCGCCCCCGACCTGCTCGCGACGGCCGGGAGCTCGGCCGCGGTCGCCGAGCTCGGGAGGGTGCTCGGTCCCGGGGCGCTGGTCGCCGTCGAGGAGCCCGGTTACGTACGTGCCGTGACCGCGCTGCGGGCGGCCGGCTGCGACGTCGTCGGGGTCCCGGTGGACGAGGCCGGGATGGACGTCGACGCGATCCCGGACGGGTGCGTCGCCGTCTACTGCACCCCGGCCCACCAGTTCCCGCTCGGGTCGCGGCTGGCCGCGTCGCGCCGGGTGGCACTCGTGGAACGGGCCCGCGCCGAGAACCTGCTCGTGATCGAGGACGACTACGACGGCGAGCTCCGCTACGACGTCGCCCCGCTCCCGCTGCTGGCGTCCCTGGCGCCCGAGGTCGTCGTGCACCTCGGCACCGCCAGCAAGATCCTCAGCCAGACGGTCGGAGCGGGCTGGATGGTCGCGCCACCGGCGATCCGGGACGCGATGCTGGACCTGCGCTCGCGGACCGGCACCCGCCCGTCGCCCGCCGGGCAGCGGGTGTTCGCCGCGTTCGCCGCGCACGGTGACCTCGCCCGCCATCTGCGACGGCTGCGGCGCGAGATGCGAGCCCGGCGCGACCTGCTGCGGGAGGCGGTGGAGCCGACGGGCTGGTCGGTGACCGGGGAGGCGGCCGGCGCGCACGTCGTGCTCCGGCCGCCGGTCGACGCCCCCGACCTCGAACGCCAGGTCGTCACCGAGCTGGGCGCCCGCGGCGTGCACGCCGTCGGACTGGCCGACCACCTGCACTCGGGCGGCTGGCACCGGCCGGGCCTCGTCGTCGGCTACGCGGCGCACACCCGCGACGGCCTCACCGTCGCGCTGGGTCACCTCGCCGCCACACTCACGGCGACCCGGTGATCGGCGCGTGCGGCGGATACCGGCCACCCACGGCCGGGATCCGCCGCGGTTCCCGATCACCCCGGGGGCCGGGTCGCGGGGGGGTGGGGTCGGGGGACCCGGCCGGGAGACGCCTACCCTCGTCGTTCATGACCGAGGGCAAGGTTCGGGTCGCCGTGGTGTTCGGCGGGCGCAGCTCCGAGCACGCGATCTCGTGCGTCTCCGCAGGCAGCGTGCTGACGCATCTCGACCCGGACCGCTTCGAGGCGGTACCGGTCGGGATCGCGCGCGACGGGGCGTGGGTCGTCGGACCCGGTGACCCGGAGCGGCTGGCCATCCACGGCCGCGAGCTGCCCGAGGTCGACGGTTCGGCGGACGCCGTCGTGTTCCCCGCGGAGCCGTCGCGCGGTCTGGTCCGGCTGGACACCGAGCGGGGCGCGGGCGGAGCGAGTGTCGACACCGCGCGCGCCGGCGAGGCGCTCGGGGACGTCGACGTCGTGTTCCCGGTGCTGCACGGCGCGTTCGGCGAGGACGGCACGATCCAGGGCCTGCTCGAGATGGCCGGCGTGCCCTACGTCGGCGCCGGCGTGCTGGCCAGCGCCGTCGGCATGGACAAGGAGTTCGCGAAGAAGCTGCTCCGCGCCGAGGGTCTGCGGGTCGCCGACGGCGTCGTGCTGCGGCCGGGCACCGACGTCGGGTTCGCCGACCGGGACCGCCTCGGCCTGCCGCTGTTCGTGAAACCGGCCCGCGCCGGGTCCTCGATGGGCGTGACCCGGGTGGTCGACCCGGCCGCGCTGGACGCCGCGATCGCCGCCGCCCGCGAGCACGACCCGAAGGTGCTCGTCGAGGCCGCGGTGCCGGGCCGCGAGATCGAGTGCGCGGTGCTGGAGTTCCCGGACGGCACGGTCCGCGCCAGCCTGCCCGCCGAGCTGAGCTACGGCGGCGAGTTCTACGACTTCGAGTCCAAGTACCTCGACGTCTCCGAGCTCGACATCCCCGCCAAGATCGACGACGAGACCGTCGAGGCACTCCGGTCCCAGGCGGTCACCGCGTTCCGCGCGCTGGACGTGCAGGGGCTCGCGCGCGTCGACTTCTTCGTGGACGACAGCGATCCCTCCCGCACGCCCGAGATCACCGTCAACGAGGTCAACACGATGCCCGGGTTCACGCCCAGCTCGGCGTTCCCGAAGATGTGGGCGGTGACCGGGCTGGACTACCGCGAGCTGCTGTCCGTACTGGTGGACACGGCCGTCGCGCGCGGCACGGGCCTGCGCTGAGGGGCCCGGGTCAGCGCACCTGGACGGGCCGCTGCGGCAGGGACGCGGTGACCGCGTCGGACACCCGCTGCAGCGGGCCGGACCCGGCCTCGGCGGGCGCCGACACGGTCAGGTAGACCTCCCGGTCGACCACCGCGTACGTCGTCGAGCTCGACGGGCCTCCGCTCTCCGGCAGCGGGAGCCAGTTCACGCCGTTCACCACGAGCAGCGGCGACGACGGGCCGAGCGCCGCCGGTCGCGGCACGCCGCAGCGCAGCACGACCGGCGCGGGCGCCGCCGCCCACGCGCGGACCCCGACGACGGCCGGCTCGATCCGGCGCGGCCCGAGCGTCCCGCCCTCGGACGGCATGAAGCCGTTCACCGCGTCCAGCACGGAGCTGCACGCCGTCGAGCCCGCGTCCGGCGCGGCGACCGTGCCCACGTCCAGCGGGCTGGTGTCCGGCTCGTTCGGGTCCGGGACGTCCGGGCTCACCAGGGCGATCACCGCCACGACGACGGCGAGCAGCACGGGGAGCGCCACGGCCAGCAGCAGTGGGCCGCGGGGGAGACCGGTCTTCGGCACGGTCAGCCCAGCTTGACCACGGGGCAGGTCAGCGTCCGGGTGATCCCGTTGACGTTCTGCACCCGCGCGACGACCAGTCGGCCCAGCTCGTCGACGTCGTCCGCCTCCGCCCGCACGATCACGTCGTACGGCCCGGTGACGTCCTCGGCGGACAGCACCCCCGGCAGCTCGCCGATCTGGGACGCCACTGCCGCGGCCTTCCCGACCTCCGTCTGCACCAGGATGTATGCCTGCACCACGGCGTGCCCCTTTCCGATCACGGGTGTGGCTGCCGGAAGGTGGACCGGCAGGAAGTCCGAAGTTCGGAAGCAGAACGTACCGGAGGTCGCCCCGTGCCGACGTCGCCGATCACCCCGCCCGGCGGAACCGAGGCGGACGTCTCACTGTCGGAGGTCGGGGAGTTCGGCCTGATCACGCGCGTGACCAGCGGACGTCGCCAGCCGCCGACGACGTTGCTGGGTCCCGGCGACGACGCCGCCGTCGTCGCCGCGGGGGACGGCCGCGTCGTCGCGACGACCGACGTGCTCGTGCAGGGCGTGCACTTCCGGCTGGACTGGTCGTCGCCGGAGCAGATCGGGCGCAAGGCGGCCGCCGTCAACCTCTCCGACGTCGTCGCGATGGGTGCGGTGCCGACGGCGCTGCTCGTCGGGCTGGCCTGTCCGGCCTCGACGCCCGCCGCCGTCGCCGCCGGGATCGCCGACGGGCTGTGGGCCGAGGCGGACGTCGCGGGCGCCGGTGTGGTCGGTGGGGACCTCAGCTCGGCGTCGACGATGGTCGTCGCGGTGACCGCGCTCGGCTCGCTGGAGGGCCGGGAGCCGGTGACCCGGGGCGGGGCGCGTCCGGGCGACGTCGTCGCCGTGGCCGGGCGGCTCGGCTGGGCCGCCGCCGGGCTCGCCGTGCTCGGGCGCGGGTTCCGGTCGCCCGCCGTGCTCGTCGACGCCCAGCGGACGCCGCAGCCGCCCTACGCGGCCGGACCGGCGGCCGCGCGGGCGGGTGCCACGTCGATGATCGACGTCTCGGACGGCCTGCTGGCCGACCTCGGGCACGTGGCGAGCGCCTCCGGCGTCCGGATCGAGCTGGACCGCGCCGCGTTCGCCGTCCCGTACCGGCTCGGCGAGATCGCCTCCGCGCTCGGCGCCGACCCGCTGGACTGGATCCTCACCGGCGGCGAGGACCACGCGCTGGCCGCGACGTTCGCGCCGGACACGGCGTTGCCCGAGGGCTTCACGCCCGTCGGTCAGGTGTCCGACGGCGACCCGGCCGTCCTCGTCGACGGCGCGGCCCACGAGGGCGAGCCGGGCTGGCGGCATTTCCCGCCGGCGTGAGGTGAGGTCAGGACTCCTTGCGCCAGAACAGGAACACCCGGCGCAGGGCCTTGCGCAGCGCGGGGTGCCCCGGTACCGAGCGTTGCGGCTCCGGGTACGGGCGGATCGACGGGAGGTCGGTCGGGCCGCGGTTGTCCGTGGTGCGGTGCGGGGGCGCCAGACCGTCGGCCGCGGGGAGCGTCGGCGGGTCCATGGCGACGAGGGTCGGGGGGAACTGGCGCGGGTCGGGCGTGGTCGTCGGGGTCTCCTGCACGACCTCGCTATCGCTCTCCGTGTCGACGCCGTTACCCGGCGGGGAGATCTCCTCCATGTGGCCCCAGCGTAGTCGCCTCGCCCGCAACGATGCCGGGGCGGTGAACGTGCTCACGGCCACGTTCGGGACCCGTTTCCGGCCGGATGACGGTTACCGTACGTGACACGGGCGGTGTCGGGCCGCCGCCGAGTCGACGGAGCGGAGCCATGTCCTCACCGGTCGTCGCGACCGTCGCGTGGCTCGCGCTGGCCGTCGTCGTCGTGCTGGGGGCGGTGGTCGCCGTGCTCTCCCGGCGACTCGATGCGCTGACCCGGGCGCACTCGGACCGCAAGTGGGAGATCGCGCGCCTGCGCGCCGAGATGGGCGCGTTGCGGCGGGACGTGCGTCCGTCGGACGAGCCGCCGGAACCGGAGCCCGCCGACGTCGACGACGGCGGGCGCCTCTCGCGGTCCTGGCCGGCCAGCCCGACGGCGTGGCGCCGTGGCCGTGGACACCCGCCGGTCCGGCCGCGGCGGCGGCGCCTGGGCTGACGGTGATCAGCGGTTGTGGAGCGGTCCGTTCGCCCGGCGACCGCTCCGCTCCCCGACGGGTGATCAGCGCACGGGTGCCAGCGCCCAGGTGCGGTCCGGGCCCCACGCCGTGCCCATCGGGGCGCCCGTGCCGGACGGCACGATCTTCGTCGTCATCCGCATGTCCCGCGGCACCGGGCGGACCGGCTCGAAGTTCAAGTAGTTGAGCCGCAGCAGCGCCCCGCCGAAGCCGGTGGCCTCGTCCACGCGCGTGCGCAGCGAGGCGGAGATCGACCCGCGGTCGGCGAGCCCGTCGAGGACCCGGCAGCGGCAGTAGTAGGCGAGCGTGCCGACCTCGCCGGGGGACTCGATCGTCGCGCCGCGGGGGAGCTGTCGGGCGATCCGCTCGTACTGCGCCGCCGTTGCCCAGTTCGACGTCAGCGGTGGGACCCCGGACGCCACGACCAGCCCGGCGCACACGGCGGCGAGTGCCACGACCGGGGCGGCCGCGACGGCGACGCGCGGGATCCGCGCGCAGGTCAGCGCGGCCAGCAGGGTCAGAGCCCCGGTCGACGGCGCGTAGTACCAGTGGAACGGCGCCACGCTGAGCGCGGTCATGGCCCCGGCGTGCGCGAGCGCCCCGAACCCGATCACCGCACCGATCCGGCGCAGCTCGGGCCGGACGAGCCAGAACGGCAGCGCGACGAGCCCGACGAGCGTCGGAATCGCGATCAGGACCGTCGCCGTCGGGAACTTCTCCGACCACAGCCCCGGACCGTTGGCGAAGCTCCACGGTCCCCAGTGGATGCCGCTCTTGACCATGAGCGTGTCCGGGATCGCCGACCCGAGCAGGTACCACGACCAGGCCAGCCAGGGCAGCGTCACGGCCGTCGCCCCGAGCGCGGTGCGCCACCAGTCCCGCCCGCTCACGACGACGGCGACGAGCGCGACCGCGCCCAGGTCCGGACGCGTGATCACCAGCAGGCCGGCGAGCAGCCCCGCGGCCCACGGCGCGCGCGCCGACACCCGCTCCGTGACGCCGACGATCAGCGTGAGGGCCAGCGTGGACTCCAGCCCGACCGTCGACAGCATCAGCGGTGACGTGGCGAGCAGCGCCAGCCCGGCGGCGGGCGCCCGCCACGCCGGCATCCCGATCCGGACGCCGATCTTCGTCAACCACGCCGCGACGAGCCCGTAGCAGATCGCGAGCAGGACGCCGGTCGCCGTCACGGCGTCCCGCACCACCGCGGTGACGCCGCCGAGGAGCAGCACGTTCAACGGCGAGGTCGCCGTGTTCGACGGGACACCCGGGTAGACGCCCCACTCGCCGTAGATCCCGAGCGTGCGGGCGTAGGTCAGCGTGATGTACGCGTCGTCGACCATCGCCCGCCCGACGACGGCGAACACGGTCGCGCCGACGAGCACCCCGACCGCGGCGGCGACGGCGGTCGGCGGCACCGCCCTGCGGTGACGGGCGGGGCCGTGCACCGGCGCGAACAGCTGGTGGCGGCCGCTCTGCTGGCGGGGGATGAGATCGGTCGGACGGTCGTCGAACGCGTCGGCGTCGAGTTCGTGCTGCGCGGCTCGGCGGCGGAACGGGCGGTCGGGGGAGGGCAGCGGGGCCTCCCGGACGCGCGCGTGGCGGCCGCGCGTGAGCGTGGACACCGGCGGCGGCTCCCCGCCGGTCTCCTGCCGCCCACCCTCCACAGATGAGTTATCGCACGTCGCCCGCGCGTTGTCACCGAGCCGACGTCATTCCGACGGGTGATGCACGACGACGGGTCGGCGGACGGTCAGGGCAACATCCAGCCCAGCACGGGGGTCGCCTGCAGCGCGATGACGGCCGCGAGGACGAGCAGCATGCCCAGGCTCCAGCCCAGCACCCGTCGCAGCAGCACGCCCTCCTGGCCCTCGATCCCGACCGCGACGGCCGCGATCGTCAGGTTCTGCGGCGACAGCATCTTGCCCAGCACGCCGCCGGAGGAGTTGGCCGCGGCGAGCAGGTCCGGCGGCAGGCCCGCCGTGTTCGCCGCCGTCACCTGCAGCGAGCCGAACAGCGCGTTCGCCGACGTGTCCGAGCCGGTGACGGCCACCGCGAACCAGCCGAGCACCGGCGACAGGAACGCGAGCGCGCCGCCCGCCCCGGCGATCAGCAGCCCGATCGCGGTGGTCTGCGCGGACGCGTTCATCACGTAGGCCAGCGCGAGCACCGACATCACGGTCACGATCGCCCAGCGCAGCTCGACGGCCGTGCGCCACCAGGTGGCGAGCGCCCGCCCCGCGCCCACCCGCAGCACGATCGCGACGATCACCCCGGCGATCACCATCAGCGTCCCGGCCGTGGACAGCCAGGTCAGCGAGAACTGCGTCGTCGAGTGCGGCTTGCCGGCCGGGTCGACGACGTCCAGGCCCGGCCACGAGAAGGCGATCTTCAACGAGTCGATCGCATCCTTGAGCCCCGGCACCTGGGCCAGCGCGAACACCGCGACGATGATCACGTACGGCGCGTACGCCCGGCGCACCTCGGCAGGGGAGTCCGGCGCGGGTGCGGCACCGGGACCACCTCCGGCCGCGACGGCGGGCTCGCGCGCGGCCCACACCGCGTTCGGCTGCAGCCGCGCCAGCCCGACGATCACGATCGCGCCGACCAGTGACGCGACGATGTCGGTCAGCTCCACCGAGACGAAGTTCGACGTCGCGAACTGGGCGACCGCGAACGCCACACCGCCGGCCAGCGCGGGGACCCACGCCTCGCGCACGCCGCGCCGTCCGTCGACGAGGAACACGAGGACGAGCGGCACGAACAGCGCCAGGATCGGTGTCTGGCGCCCGACGACGGAGGCGACCTGGTCCAGAGGCAGACCGCTGACCCGGGCCAGCGTGATCACCGGGACACCCATCGCGCCGAACGCGACCGGCGCGGTGTTCGCGACGAGCGCGACGATCGCCGCCTTCATCGGCCGGAACCCGAGCGCGACGAGCATGACCGCGGTGATCGCCACCGGAGCGCCGAACCCGGCCAGCGCCTCCAGCAGGCCGCCGAAGCAGAACGCGATCAGGATCGCCTGCGTGCGGGTGTCCGAGGACAGCGCGCCGAAGCTGCGCCGCAGCACGTCGAAGTGCCCGGTCGCGACGGTCATGTTGTAGACCCAGAGCGCGTTGACCACGATCCAGAGGATCGGGAACACGCCGAACACGGCCCCGTGCGTCGCCGCGAGCACGGCCTGGCCGACCGGCATCGCGAACCCGACGACGGCGACGACCAGGGACACCACGAGCCCGGACAGCGCGGCCCACTGGGCCTTCACCCGCACGACGCCCAGCAGCACGAACACCGTGGCCAGCGGCAGCACCGACAGCAGCGCCGACCAGGCGAGCGAGCCGCCGACCGCCTGCGGGTCCTGCTGGTAGGCGGCCAGGACGATCCCCGACGTCGCGGACATTCCCGTCATGGGCCACGAGTGTGTCACCCGGTCGTGGTCACGGCATCCGCTGCGGCGCAGACGATCTCCCACCGTGCGCGTGTCCGTGGTCCCCGGTGTGCTCCGGTGTTCGGACCGCCGAGGCGCCCGAACGGCGCGCGTCGGACCGTGCACGGTGCGGCGGAGAGGTCTGCTCGACCGTCGGGGAGCACGGCCCGCCGTCCCGGCCGGCTGCACTCGGGTCCCGGCGGCCGTGCTGGGTCCCGGCGTGCCGCATGTGTTGCGACGGGTGCGGCACGCCGACGGCGGGTGCGGCACATCGCATGGCGGGCGTGGCAGCGTGCCGTGTTCGGTCGGGGCGCGTCGTCGCCCTGCGCGGCCACGGTGCAGCACGCGCCACGGTCCCGACGGCGCGCTGTGTCGCCGGACGCGCTACGCCGCCGGACGCGGCGCTACGCCGCCGGACAACGGTCATGAGCCCAGTGACGAGGGGCTGCGGTCCGTGACGATGCGCCGGGTCCGGCCCTCAGCGGTGCGGCACCGCCGCCCCGCGGATGCTGGCGTCCAGGAGCTGGACCGGGTGCAGGAGCGGCGTGGTCTCGTCGCCGAGGTACTTGCCGATCTGCAGGAGGCAGCCCGGGTTCGCCGTGACGATGACGTCCGGCTTCGCGTCCCGGATCTTCCCGGCCTTGCGCTCGCCGAGCTCGGCGGCCGCGTCCGGCATCACCATGTTGTAGATGCCGGCCGAGCCGCAGCACAGCGACGCCTCGGCGACGTCCACGAGCTCCAGGTCCGGGATCGTGCGCAGCACCTCCCGCGGCTGGGAGCGCACACCCTGGGCGTGCCCGAGGTGGCACGCGTCGTGGTAGGCGACCCTGCCCTTGATCGGTGTCCGCGGAGCACGCGGGCCACCGGCTGCATCGAGGCTCGTTCCGCTACCGCTGCTCTCGCTGTCCCGGGAGTACAGCTCGGCCAGCACCTCGTGCACGTCCTTGCACCGCGCCGAGAAGGCGGCCGCCCGCTCGGCCCACTCCGGGTCGTCGGCGAGCAGGTGGCCGTAGTCCTTCATGGACGATCCGCAGCCCGCGACGTTCGTGACGATCGCGTCCACGTCCAGTGACTCGAACCGCGCGATCGTGCGCTTCGCCCTGCCGAGCGCGTCCTCCTCGCGGCCGGCGTGCACTTCCAACGCGCCGCAGCACTGCTGGCCGGCCGGGACGAGCACGTCGCAGCCCTCTGCGGACAGCACGCGGGCGGTGGCCTCGTTCACCCGGTGGAAGAACACGTCCTGCACGCAGCCGGTGAGCAGGGCGACCCGGCCGCGGCGCGCGCCGATCGCCGGCGTGTGGACCGGCAGCGTCGCGAACGCCTCCCGCACGGTCACCGGCGGGAGCAGCGACTCCATCGCGGCGAGCCGTCCAGGGAGCCTGTCGGCGAGTGCGCGGATCGCCGGGACCTTCCGCAGCTTCTGGTACAGCGCACCGGGCAGCGCCGCCGCCCGCAGCCGCCGCTTGTACGGGAACAGCGAGAAGATCGCGTCACGGAACAGCTTGTCGGCGCGTCCGCGCTCGACGTTGCGCTCGATCTGCGGGCGCACCGACTCGAGCAGCTTGTCGTACTGCACGCCGGACGGGCAGGCCGTCACGCACGCCATGCAGCCGAGACAGTTGTCGATGTGCTCGGAGAACGGACCTTCGAGCGCGATGTCGCCCTTGGACGCCAGGTCCATCAGCAGGATCCGGCCGCGCGGGGAGTCCATCTCCTCGCCCCACAGCTGGTAGGTGGGACAGGTCGGCAGGCAGAAGCCGCAGTGCACGCAGTCGTCGAGCAGTTCGCGCTCCGGCGGGCGGTGCGGGTCGAACGCGCTCGGGCCCTGCTGCGGGATCTTGGTCTCGGCCGAGCCGGCCGGGGTGGTCGTCACGTGCTACCTCACATCCAGGGGTCGAAGCGGCCGGGGCAGAGCCGGTCCTCCGGGTCGAGCTGGTTCTTGATCGCTTTCAGGACGGCGACGCCGGACGGCGCCGGGCCCCAGGCCGGGGCGTCGAGCGCGTCCGGCCGGTCCCGCAGTGCGGACGTGCCGTTCACGGCCGCGACGGCGTCGTGTGTCTCGGCGACGGACGCGTCCGGCACCGTGACCGTCGCGACGCCGGTCAGTAGTCCCGCGGTCACGCCGGTCGTCGGGAGCCCGCCGACGAGCGACGGCAGCCGCGCCGGCATCGTGCCGATCCGCACGACGGCACCCTGCCGCGGACCGGTGACCTCCGGCACCGCATCGGACCCCTCGGTCGGGAGCCCCGCTGTGAGGGCGGCGTGCTCGTCCCATACGGCGGCGTCGACCTCGTGCGCGCCGTCGCCGAGCAGCTCGACGAGCCGACCGACCCGATCGGGCAGCGTCGTCTCCCCGCCCTCCAGCCGGACCAGCAGCCGCGCGGCCGTTCCGGCGTCCTCGGAGATCCACTCGCAGGCGATCGGCTCCAGCGGGCTCTCCGCCAGCCGGACCGCGTGCGCGGCGGCGTCGTCCAGCCCGCACCCGACGGCCACCGTCGCCGTCGCCTTCGGGACCGGGTGCAGTCGCAGCACGACCTCGACCAGCACTCCGAGCGTGCCGTACGACCCGTGCAGCAGCTTCGCCACGTCGTAGCCGGCCACGTTCTTGATCACATGCCCGCCGCTGCGCACCATGGTGCCGTCGGCGAGCACCGTCGTCGTCCCGATCACGAGGTCCCGCATGCCGCCGTAGACCAGCGCCGACGGGCCGGCGTCGGCCGTCGCGACCAGCCCCCCGACGGTGGCGCCGCGGGCGACGCGACCGGCGTCGAACGCCAGCCGCTGGCCGTGCTCGCCGACCTCGTCGGCGAACTCGCGCAACGGGGTGCCGGCGTGCACCGACACCGTCATGTCGCCGGGGTTGTGGTGGATCACGCCGGACAGGCCGCTCAGGTCGAGCGTGGCGTCGGTCGGGGCGGGCCGTCCGGCCCAGTCGTACGCGGTGCCGGCGCCGGTGACCGCGAGCCGCCCCGGGGTGTCCAGGACGGCGTCGCGGACTTCCTTCGGCGTGGTGGGACGCAGCGTGGTGGGTGCTGTGCTCGTCATCGTCGGGTGGGTCCTCACGTCACAGGCGTTCGATGACGCCCTGCTCCTCGAGCGGGTGCGGCCGGTACCTGCCGGGCCGCTCACCGCACAGGCGCGGGGTGGGTAGCAGCTTGCCGGGGTTGCAGATGTTCTCGGGATCGAAGGCGGTGCGGATGCGGTGGAAGACCTCCAGGTCGTCCTCACCGAACATCCGCGGCATCGAGCAGGCCTTGTCGGTGCCGATGCCGTGCTCGCCGGACAGCGACCCGCCCATCTCCACGCAGAGCTCCGCGATGTCCTTGGACAGCTCCTCGGCTCGCTCCGCCTCGCCCGCGGCCTCGCTGTAGAGCACGAGCGGGTGCAGGTTGCCGTCGCCCGCGTGGAACACGTTGGCCACCCGGATCCCGGCCTTCTCGCCCATCTCGGCGATCCGGTCCAGCACCTCGGCCAGCCGGGTCCGCGGCACCACGCCGTCCTGCACGATGTAGTCCGGGCTGATCCGGCCGACCGCGGCGAACGCGGCCTTGCGCCCGCGCCAGATGTTCGCCCGCTCCTCCGGCGACGCCGCGACGTGCAGCCGGGTGCAGCCGTGCCGGTCACAGATCTCCTTGACGCGCTCGAACTGGTCGTCGCACTCCTCGACGGTGCCGTCCAGCTCGACGACGAGCGCGGCCGGCGTGTCCAGCGAGTACCCGGCCCCGGTCGCGCCCTCGGCGGCCTCGATCGCCAGCGCGTCCATCATCTCGACGGCGGCGGGCACGATCCCGGCGGCCACGATGTCGCTGACCACCCGCCCGCCCGCGGCGACCGACGGGAAGTCCGCCAGCAGCGTGCGCATCGTCTCCGGCGCCCGCAGCAGCCGCACGGTCACCTTCGTGACGATGCCGAGCGTCCCCTCCGAGCCGAGGAACACGCCGCGGAGGTCGGGGCCCTGCTGCTCGCCGGAGTCCGCTCCCAGCGTGACCACCGACCCGTCGGGCAGCACGACCTCCATGGACAGCACGTGGTTCGTGGTGAACCCGTACTTCAGGCAGTGCGCGCCGCCGGAGTTCTCCGCGACGTTGCCGCCGATCGTGCACACCTGCTGGCTCGACGGGTCCGGCGCGTAGTAGAGGCCGTGCGGGGACGCGGCGCCGGTGATCTCCAGGTTCGTGACGCCCGGCTCCAGCACGGCCCGGCGGTTCTCGGGATCGATCTCCAGGATCCGGTTCAGCCGGTTCAGGCCGATCACCACGCCGTCGGCGACCGGCAGCGCGCCGCCGGAGAGCCCGGTCCCGGCTCCGCGCGCGACGAACGGGATCCGGTGCTCAGCGCAGATCCGCACGCTCGCCGCGACCGCCTCGGCGCTGCGCGGCAGCACGACGAGCGCGGGCACGACGCGGGCGCCGGTCAGCCCGTCGCACTCGTAGGTGCGGGTGCGTACCGGGTCGTCGATCACGTCGGCCGCGCCGACGGCGGCCACGAACTCCTCCCGGACACGGGGGTCCAGAGCCATCGGGCGACCTCCTGTTCTCCGCGGTGCCGTTCGGGGTACCCGGCCCGGCGAGCGTACGACGGGCCCCCGACAGAACGCCTGCGCAGAAGTCGGACCCGTGTTCCCCCTAACTTCCATGATGCGGAAACAAAAGTCCACTGGTAGAAATCCGGGGAGACGACAACCCGAGCGAGAAGGTGGTTCCGGTGAACCGGTCCGAGCGTTCCGGCCTGCAGGTCGACGAGAACCTGCTGTCCTTCGTGGAGGACGAGCTGCTGTCGGAGGTGGAGCTGGACGCGAAGGACTTCTGGTCCACGCTCGCCCACCTCCAGGAGCGCTTCGCGCCGCGCATCGCGGACGCCCTGGCCCGTCGCGACGACGTCCAGGCACGGATCGACGCCTGGCACGCCGAGCACGGCGTCGGCTCCCGCGACGACTACGAGACGCTGCTGACCGAGCTGGGCTACCTGGCGCCGGAACCGGAGAGCGCGCCGACGATCGACGTGGACCGCGTCGACCCGGAGATCGCCGAGGTGCCCGGGCCCCAGCTCGTCGTGCCGTCCACGAACGCGCGCTTCGCGTTGAACGCCGCGAACGCCCGGTGGGGCTCGCTGTTCGACGCGTTCTACGGCACCGACGCGCTGCCGCAGGACCACGAGCTGGACAAGGGCTACGACGAGCGCCGCGGCGCCCAGGTCATCGAGGCCGCCGACGATCTGCTCGACGAGCTGTTTCCCCTGGCCACCGGCTCGCACCGGGACGTGACGGCGTACCGGCCGTCGACCGAGGGGCTGGTCGCGGACACCACGAACCACGGCACCGTCGGACTGGCCGACCCGTCGCGGTTCGCGGGTTTCAACGCCGACGGCGACACCGGCAACGTGCTGCTGGTCCGCAACGGCCTGCACGTCGACCTCGTGATCGACCCGAGCACGCAGGTCGGGCGCCAGCACCACGCCGACGTGAGCGACGTCGTGCTGGAGTCGGCCGTCACCACGATCGTCGACCTGGAGGACTCGGTCGCGACCGTCGACGGCGAGGACAAGGCGCTCGCCTACCGCACGTGGCTCGGGCTGATGACCGGAAACCTCGTCTCGGAGTTCCAGAAGGGCGGCGAGACCGTCACCCGGCGGGTGAGCCCGGACCGCGAGTACACCGGCGCCGACGGCAACCCGCTCACGCTGCAGGGCCGCTCGATGATGCTGGTGCGCAACTGCGGCCACCACATGACGACGAACGCGGTGCTCACCGCGGACGGTCACGAGGTCGCCGAGGGCGTGCTCGACGCGCTCGTGTCGGCCGTCGCGGGCGTCTACGACCTGCAGGGCATCGGCCCGTACACGAACTCCCGCGCCGGCTCGATCTACATCGTGAAGCCGAAGCAGCACGGCCCCGAGGAGGTCGCGCTGACCGTCGAGCTGTTCGCGGCCGTCGAGGAGGCACTCGGCCTGGACACGAACACGATCAAGATCGGCATCATGGACGAGGAGAAGCGGACGACGCTCAACCTCGCCGCCGCCATCGGCGAGGCCGTCAACCGGGTGATCTTCGTCAACACCGGCTTCCTGGACCGCACCGGCGACGAGATCCACACCTGCTTCGCGGCCGGACCGGTGCTGCGCAAGGGCGACATGAAGTCGACGACGTGGCTGCAGACCTACGAGGACCGCAACGTCGACGTCGCGCTCGAGGCCGGGTTCGAGCACAAGGCGCAGATCGGCAAGGGCATGTGGGCCAAGCCCGCCGCGATGGCCGAGATGCTGGAGCAGAAGATCGGCCAGCCGAAGGCGGGCGCGAACACGGCGTGGGTGCCGTCGCCGACGGCCGCGACGCTGCACGCCCTGCACTACCTGCGCACCGACGTGCACGCCGTCCAGTCCGAGATCGCGAAGCGGGACAAGGCCGACCGCCGGAAGCTGCTCGAGCTCCCTGTCGACGCGGGCGTGGCGGACCTTTCCGACGAGGACAAGCGCTACGAGCTGGAGACGAACGCGCAGTCGATGCTCGGTTACGTCGTGCGCTGGGTCGGGATGGGTATCGGTTGCTCGACCGTCCCGGACCTCGAGGGCACCGGGCTGATGGAGGACCGCGCGACGCTGCGGATCTCGTCGCAGCTGATCGCGAACTGGCTGGAACACGGCGTCGTCGACGAGCAGACGGTCCGGGACACGTTCGCGCGCATGGCCTCGCTGGTCGACGAGCAGAACCGGGGTCAGGACGGCTACCCGCCGATGGCGCCCGACCTGGACGGCAGCGAGAGCTTCCAGGCCGCGCTGGAGCTCGTGTTCGCCGGCAAGCAGGAGCCGAACGGCTACACCGAGCGCGCCCTGACCACCTGGCGTCAGAAGGCGAAGGCTCGCGCCTGACCCACCCCATCCCGGTGATCGCCGGTCGTGGAGCGGGACGGCCGCCGAGCGAACGATCTGCTCCACGTCCGCCGATCATCGACCCGATGTCCACCCTCGGACGGACGCGGGACGGGGTGCGCGGTCGTAGCGTCGACGTCGTGACCACCACCACGAGCACCGACGACCTGCCCCGGATGCCGTTCGCCCGCGACGACGTCCTCGAGATGGCCCCGCAGCTCCGCGCACTGCAGGAGTCGGCACCGATCGCGCACGTCCGTACCCCGGCCGGGGACGTGGCGTGGCTGGTCACCGGCTACGACGAGGCGCGCGCACTGTTCGCCGACCCCCGGCTCGGGCGCTCGCACCCGGACCCGGAGAACGCCGCGCGGATCTCCAGCTCGGTGATCTTCGGCGGGCCGATGGGGGGCAGCCCGGAGACCGAGCGCGCGAACCACACGATGATGCGCAAGCTCCTCGCGCCCGCGTTCTCGGCGCGGCGGATGGGCCGGTTGCGTGAGCACGTCGCGGGACTGGTGTCCGACCGGCTGGACGCGCTCGCCGCCGCCGGAGCGCCGGCCGACCTGCACGAGATCCTGTCGTTCCCGCTACCGGTGCTGGTGATCTGCGAGCTGCTCGGCGTGCCGTTCGAGGATCGGGACCGGTTCGCCGGCTGGTCGGAGGACATGTCCCGGCTCGACGACCGGACGCTGGCCGAGCAGGCCGCAGGCCGGCTGCAGGGCTACATCCGCGAGCTGATCCAGCGCAAGCGCACCGACCCGGGCGAGGACGTGCTGTCCGACTTCGCCGGGATGGTCGGCGACGGACCGCAGGGCGAGGCCGCGCTGGACGGGTTGGCGGGTCTCGGGTCCGGCCTGCTGTTCGCCGGGCACGAGACGACGGTCGGGCGGATCGACGTCGGGGTGCTCCTGCTCCTCGATCGCGACGGCGAGTGGGCGGCCCTGGCCGCGGACCCGTCGCGTGCCGACACGGCCGTCGAGGAGATCCTGCGCCTGGCCGCCCCCGGCAACGCGGGCGGCATCCCGCGCTACGCGCACGAGGAGATCACGGTCGGCGACGTCGTGATCCGCACCGGCGACGCGGTGCTGCTCTCCCCGGTGGCGGCGAACCGCGACCCGAAGGCGTTCCCGGAACCGGAGCGCTTCGACGCCGAACGCGGCGGCAG
The DNA here is from genome assembly GCF_004339565.1 of Pseudonocardia endophytica. Classification (GTDB taxonomy): domain Bacteria; phylum Actinomycetota; class Actinomycetes; order Mycobacteriales; family Pseudonocardiaceae; genus Pseudonocardia; species Pseudonocardia endophytica. The sequence goes on along the minus strand of NZ_SMFZ01000001.1, from coordinate 1,460,070 downwards.
CCACCTCGCGTTCGGCCACGGGCCGTACTTCTGCGTCGGAGCGAGCCTCGCCCGCGTCGAGCTGACCGAGGTGTTCCGGGCGCTGCCGGCCCGCTTCCCGGGTCTCGCGCTCGCCGTCGACCGGTCGGAGATCGAGGTCCGCGGCAACGTGCTGACCGGCGGGATCCGGACGTTGCCCGTCACCTGGTGACGTCGCGCCGGACTGATGACAGTCGCTGTCATCGGAGGTGCTCGTGAACGACACCGTGACAGCCGCCCGCGCCGCGCTGGGCCCGGCCTGCGCAGACGGCGCACGCGGCGGCGTCCCAGCTCGCCGACGCCTTCCCGGGGCGGCTCGTGCTCGGTCTCGGCGTCGGATACCCCGACCAGGCCGCGATGGTCGACCCTGAGGGCGTCGACGCGCTGGAGCGGCTCGCCCCGGCGTTGATCTAGTTTCGACGGCGTGCTCGAACTGCGCGTCGCCTCCCTCGACCACCCCCATGCCGTCGCGCTGAACGACGAGGTGCAGGCGTACTACGCGCGGGTCTACGGCGAGGTCGACCTCACCCGGCTGGAGACGGCGCAGTTCCTGGCGCCGCGCGGGACCTACCTGATCGGCTACGACGACGGCGTCCCCGTCGTGTCCGGTGCGTGGCGGTCGCTGGACCCGGCGGAGGCGGGCGGCGACCCGGTCCGCGACGGCGACGCGGAGATCAAGCGGATGTACGTCGTGCCCGCCGCTCGCGGGCTCGGGTACGCCAGGGCGCTGCTCGCCGGGCTCGAGCGCACCGCCGTCGAGCAGGGGCGCACCCGGATGATCCTGGAGACCGGGACAGCGCAGCCGGACGCGATCGCGCTGTACCGCAGCAGCGGCTACGAGGCGATCGCGGTGTTCGGTGAGCACCGTGGTGACGAGCGCTCGCGGTGCTTCGCGAAGCCGTTGGTGCCCGCCCCGGCGCCGTGACCGGTGAGAAGGTGTCCCTTCTCGCCGTCGAGTGACGGGCGTTCTGTCGTACCCGGTCGATAGGATCGACCACATCCCCCGCGCGCTGCCCCGGCGAACCGGGGCCGTTCCCGCCCCCGACGACGCGCGCCCGTACCGCGGCCGCGCCGCTAGGAGCTTCGCACCGTGCTCGTGATCGTGATCGCCCACCTGGTGGTGGCGGGCGCGTGTGCGTGGATCGCGCGGCGCAGCCGGGCGGCGGCGTTCGCCGTCGCCGCCGTGCTGCCTGCGCTGACGCTGGTGTGGGCGCTCGCGCACGCCGGGCAGGCGCTGGACGGCGGGGTGTCGGACCGCATCGAGTGGGTTCCGCAGCTCGGACTCGGGTTCAGCCTGCGCCTGGACGCGCTCGGGCTGGTGATGGTCGTGCTGGTCAGCGGCCTGGGTGCGCTGATCCTGGCGTACAGCGTGCGGTACTTCGGGCCGACCAGCCGGGACGCGCCGCGCACGGCGGCGCTGCTGCTCGCGTTCGCCGGGTTCATGCTCGGGCTCGTCCTCGCCGACGACCTGCTGACGCTGTACGTGTTCTGGGAGCTGACGTCGATCGCGTCGTTCCTGCTCGTCGGTCAGGGCGGTCTGCACAAGGCGAACCGGCGGGCGGCCGTGCAGGCGCTGCTGGTCACCGTGTTCGGCGGGCTGGCGATGCTGCTCGGCATCGTGCTGCTCGGCCACGCCGCGGGCACCTACGTGATCTCCGAGATCGTCGCGGCGCCGCCGACCGGTGCGGCCGCGACGGCCGGGATCGTGCTGATCCTGCTGGGCGCGCTGACGAAGTCCGCCCAGCTCCCGTTCCACCCGTGGCTCCCGGCCGCGATGGCTGCCCCGACGCCGGTCAGCGCCTACCTGCACGCCGCGTCGATGGTGAAGGCCGGCGTCGTGCTGGTCGCACGGCTCTCGCCCGCGTTCGCCGTCCGTCCGGAGTGGTGGGTGCCGGTCGTCGTGCTCGGGCTCGCGACGATGCTGCTCGGCGGCTGGCGCGCGCTCACCGAGCCGGACCTCAAGCGGCTGCTGGCGTTCGGCACGGTCAGCCAGCTCGGCTTCCTGATGGTGCTGTTCGGCTCCGGCAGCCGGATCGCCGCGTACGCCGGCATCGGGATGCTGCTCGCGCACGGCCTGTTCAAGGCGCCGCTGTTCATGGTCGTCGGCACGATCGACAAGGTCACCGGCACCCGGCGGGTCGACGAGCTGTCCGGGCTCTGGCGGCGGCTGCCCGGACTGGCCGCCGTGGCGACGCTGGCGGCGCTGTCCATGGCGGGCGCCCCGCCGCTGCTCGGCTTCGTCGGCAAGGAGGCCGCGTTCCAGGCGTACCTCAACGAGGGCGGGCTGCGTGGATGGTTGGTGGACCTCGGCGTGCTGGCCGGGGCGATCCTGACCGTCGCGTACACCGCCCGGTTCCTGTGGGGCGCGTTCGCCACGAAGCCCGGTGTCGAGCGGACCGAGGCCGCCCGGCCCGGGCCGGTGCTCACCGTCCCGGCGTGGATCTGCGCCCTGTCCGGCCTGGTGCTGGCGCTGGTGACGTTCGTGCCGGACACGCTCGCGACGTCGTACGCCGCCGCCTACCCGGAGCGCTCCGACCCGGTCGCCGCCGGCTACCACCTCGCGATCTGGCACGGCCTGGGCCTGCCGCTGCTGGAGTCGGCGATCGCGCTCGTCGTCGGCCTGGCCATGCACGTGATGCGGCACCGCGTGGCCGCCGTCGCCGGGGCGATCACCTCGCCGGTCTCCGCCCAGCGCGGATACGAGCGCATCGTCAGCGGGCTGGAGCGGCTCGCCACGTTCGTCACCGGGCGCCTGCAGGCCGGCTCGCTGCCCGCCTACCTCGGCGCGATCATCGTGACGATGCTGGCGCTGCCCGGCGTCGCCGTCGTCCGGGCCGTCGTCGACGGTCTGCTGCCGCCGCTGCCCCGCTACATCGACGCGGTCGCGCAGCTGCCGCTGGGCGTCGCCGTCGTGCTGTGCGCGCTGGCCCTGCCGAAGGTGCGACGACGGTTCACCGCCGTCGTGCTCGTCGGCGCCATCGGGTACGGGATCGGCGGGCTGTTCATCGTCGACGGCGGCCCGGACCTCGCCCTCGCCCAGTTCCTGGTGGAGACGCTGACGCTGGTCGCGTTCGTCTTCGTGCTGCGCCGCCTGCCCGCGCACTTCGACCGGCCGCGTGTCGCACCGCCGTCGCGCCGGGCGACCGTCAGCAAGGCGGTGCTGGCCGGTGTCGCGGGCACCATGGTCGCGCTCACCGCCGTGCTGCTCTCCGCCGCCCGCACCGCGCCGTCGACGGCCAGTGACGCCTACGTCGCGCAGGCCCGCGACGGGACCGGCGCCGACAACGTGATCGCCGCGATCCTCGTCGACTTCCGGGCACTGGACACGGTCGGGGAGATCAGCGTGCTGCTGATCGCCGCCGCCGGAACGGCGAGCCTCGTGCTGGCCACCCGGTTCGACCGCAGGCGCCGCCGCGGCGACGGTGTCGACGCGATCGACAGCGGGGCAGGGTCCCCGGAGCACGAGAAGGAGGTGCTCGGATGACGGCCACCCCGCAGGAGAAGCCGCCGGAGGAGGTGCCGTTCGCCGACTGGGACGCGCCCGCCGAGGAGTGGACGCTGCCGGGGGAGTGCGCCGACACCGCCCAGCGCACGCTGCTGCTGGAGACGGCCGCGCGGCTGCTGTTCCCGCTCGTGCTCGTGTTCTCGGTCTACCTGCTGATCGTCGGGCACTACGGCCCCGGCGGCGGCTTCGCTGGCGGGCTGACCGCCGGGCTCGCGTTCGTGCTGCGCTACATCGCGGGCGGCGGCATCGAGGGCGCCCAGATCGGCTCCCGGATCCGGATCCGGCCGCCGATGCTGATCGGGCTCGGGCTGACCCTGGCCGTGCTGACCGCGCTGCTGCCGGTCGCGTTCGGCGAGCCCGTGCTGGCCAGCGCGAAGACCACGTTCGGCGTGCCGCTGGTCGGCCAGGTGGACCTGAACACGAACCTGGCGCTGGACGTCGGCGTCTACCTGCTGATCGTCGGGGTCGTGCTGGACCTGCTGCGCTCGCTCGGCAGCGGGATCGAGCGGGACGCGGTGTACGCCGGGGACCGGGTGGAGGACGACCGGTGAACGGCATCAACCTGGCCATGGCCCTCGTGCTCGCCGTGCTCTACTCGGTCGGGTTCTACCTGCTCATGCAGCGGTCGCTGATGCGGATCCTGATCGGCATCGTGGTCGTCGGGCACGGCGCGAACCTGCTCCTGCAGCTCGCGGGCGGCCCGCCGGGACGTGCACCGGTGCTCGGCGTCGCGGCCCCCGAGGAGTTCACCGACCCGCTCCCGCAGGCGCTCGCCCTGACCGCCATCGTGATCACGTTCGCTCTGACGACCTACCTGCTCGCGCTCGGCTACCGCTCGTGGGTGCTCACCGGCGACGACACGGTGCAGGACGACATCGAGGACCGCCGGATCGCGGCGCTGTCCCGGCCGGAGGGCTCGATGGGCGAGGACGCCACCGAGGGCACCGACCCGGAGGCCGACGAGGACCCGGGCTCGGCCGCGGCCTCCGACGAGCCGGACGAGCAGCCGGACGGCCCGGAGAGCGGCGAGGCCGTCCCCGCCGGTCTGCCGGCCGGGCGGGACGAGCCGGCGCGCGACGAGAAGGCGGACCCGTCGTGACCCCGCACTCCGCCCTGCTCACGGCGCTGCCCGCGGTCGCGGTCCTGCTGCCGATCCTCGGTGCCGCGCTGTCGGTGATCGGATCGCGATCGGCGCGGCTGCAGCGGATCATCGGCATCGTCGTGCTCGTGCTCGTGTCGGCGATCGCGGCCGTGCTGCTGGTCGCCGCGGACCGGGGCGGGCCGGTGGTCACCGAGCTCGGCGGCTGGCCCGCGCCGGTCGGGATCGTGCTGGTGGCCGACCGGCTGTCGGCGCTGTTGCTGCTGATCTCGACGGTCGTCACGCTGGCCGTACTGGTCTACGCGATCGACCAGCGGATCTCGGACTACGGGCGGGAGACGCCGTCGACGACGTTCCACCCGATCTTCCTGCTGCTCTCGACGGGTGTCTCGCTGGCCTACCTGACCGGCGACCTGTTCAGCCTGTTCGTCGCGTTCGAGATCATGCTGGCCGCGTCCTACGTGCTGATCACCCGGCGGACGACCGCCGTGCAGGTGCGCTCCGGGATGACGTACGTGATCGTCAGCCTGGCGTCGTCGCTGCTGTTCCTGACCACGATCGCGTTCGTCTACGCGGCCACCGGGACGGTGAACCTCGCCGACCTGGCCGAGCGGGTCCCGCAGCTGCCGCCGCTGCTGACAACGGTCCTCGGGCTGATGGTCGTCGTCGTGTTCGGGATCAAGGCGGCGATCTTCCCGCTGCACTTCTGGCTGCCGGACAGCTACCCGAACGCCCCGGCACCGGTCACCGCCCTGTTCGCCGGCCTGCTGACCAAGGTCGGCATCTACGCGCTGCTGCGGACGCAGACGCTCGTGTTCCCGCACGACCGCCCGTCGCTGCTGCTGCTCGTCGTCGCCGGCCTGACCATGGTCGTCGGTGCGCTCGGTGCGCTGGCACAGAGCGACCTCAACCGTCTGCTGTCGTTCCTGCTGGTCAGCCACATCGGGTTCATGCTCGTCGGGCTCGCCGTGTTCGACGCGTCCGGGGTCGCGGGGACGGCGCTCTACGTCGTCCACCACATCACCGTGCAGGCAACCCTGTTCCTGGTCAGCGGCCTGATCACCCGGCGGACCGGGACGGTGTCGATCGACGCCATGGGCGGGCTGCTGAAGATGTCGCCCGGTCTCGCGCTGCTGTTCGCGATCCCGGCGCTGACGCTGGCCGGCATCCCGCCGACGTCCGGGTTCGTGGCGAAGCTGGCCCTGCTGGAGGCCGGGGTGGGGGCGGGGGTGGCCGGGTCGCTCGCGGCCGGAGTGATCGTGTTCGCCAGCCTGCTCACGCTCTACGCGATGGCCCGCGTCTGGGTGCGGGTGTTCTGGGGCAAGCCGAAGGAACCGTTGCCGGACAACGACCCCGGTGACGAGCTGGTCGTCGGCACCGCGCGCACGTCGACGCCGATGTTCGTGGCAAGCGCCGCGCTCGTCGGGGTCAGCGTGCTGATCGCGGTCGCCGCCGGTCCGCTGGCCGAGGTGACCACGCGGGCGGGCTCCGACCTGATCGAGCGCGCGCCCTACGTGGACGCCGTGCTCGGGCCGGGGGTGGCGGCGCCGTGAGCACGATGCGCAGCCGGGTCCCGCAGGTGCTCGGGCTGACCCTGGTGTGGGTCGCGCTGTGGGGCGTGGTCTCGGTCAAGATCGTCCTCGGGGGACTGGTCGTGGCGCTGGCCGTCACGCTGCTGTTCCCGACGCCGGTGCTGGAACGGCTGCCGTTCCGGCCGCTGGCCGTGCTGCGGCTCGTCGGGTTCCTGCTGGTGGACCTCGTGCTGTCCGGGTTCGCGGTCGGCTGGGAGATCCTGCGCTACGGCCCGCGGGCGCGCTCCGGGATCGTCGCGGTGCCGATGCTGACCCGGTCCGGACGGGTCGCCACCATGATCGCCGGGGCGCTGGCACTGGCCCCCGGCAGCTTCGTCCTGCAGCTCGACCAGCGCCGGGGGGTCTGGTACGTGTACGCGCTCGGACTGGCCGGCCCGGAGGACGCCCGGAAGGTGCGCGCCCAGGTACTGCTGCTGCAGCAGCGGGTGATCGACGCGTTCGGGCACGACGACGAGATCGCGCTCTGCCGGGCCACGACCGCGGAGGTGACGCGATGACGGTCGTGTTCACGGTCGTGCTGGCCCTGCTCGTGGTCGCGGGCGGGCTGACCCTGCTGCGGATCTTCCGCGGGCCGAGCACGCTGGACCGGATCGCGGCGCTCGACGTGTTCGTCGTGCTGATCGTCGCCGCGGCGGCGGTGTACGTCGCGTTCTACCGGGACGGGTCGAACATCCCGCTGCTGGTCGCGGTGTCGCTCGTCGTGCTCGTCGGGACGGCGACGGCCGCGCGGCTGCTCGAGCGGTGGGAGCGCCACCGATGAGCCGGGCCGACGTACTCGCTCCCGCGGAGGCGCCATGACCTGGGAACTGGTCCGTGACATCGCCTGCGCCGTGCTCATGCTCGCCGGTGCGTCGTTCTGCCTGCTCGGGGCGCTCGGGCTGGTCCGGCTGCCGGATCTGCCCGCCCGCCTGCAGGCGGCGACGAAGCCGCAGACGCTCGGCCTGCTGCTGATCCTGCTCGGGACGGCGTTCCGGGTGTCTCCGGAGAGCGCGATCACGCTCGTGCTGGTCGTGCTGTTCCAGGTAGTGACGGCGCCGGTGGTCTCCCAGATCGTCGGGCGGTCGGCGTACCGGAGCGGCACCCTGGACCGGTCGCGGCTCGTCGTCGACGACCTGGCCACGCAGATGGAGCGCGACGAGCGCGACCGCGGCGACACCTGACGGCAGCCCCCGCGTCATCCACCGGACGGGGTGTACCTAGGCTGCGGAGCGTGCCTGTCTATGCGCTGGGCGACGCCGTCCCGGACATCCATCCGGAGGCCTACGTGCACCCGGACGCCGTCGTCATCGGGAACGTGACGCTCGGCCCGGAGGCCTCGGTGTGGCCGACGGCCGTGCTGCGCGGCGACGACGGGTACATCACCGTCGGCGCCCGCTCCAGCATCCAGGACGGGACGATCGTGCACACGACACTGCGCCGCCCGACGCTGATCGGCGACGACGTCACGGTCGGGCACAACGTGCACATCGAGGGCGCGACAATCGGGAACAAGGTCCTGGTCTCGTCCGGTTCGGTCGTGCTGAACGGCTCGGACGTCGACGAGGGCGCGATCGTCGCGGCGGGCGCCGTCGTCTCGCCGGACAGCCACATCCCGGCCTACCGGATGGCGTTGGGCGTGCCCGCGCGGGTACGAGACAGGTACGAGGTCCCGGCCGACCGGTGGCGCTACGCCGTCGAGTCGTACGTCGCGCGCGGGAAGCGGTTCCGGGCCGAGCTGCGGAAGCTGGAGGACTGATGGCCGGGAAGCCGTTGAACGAGGTCGTCGAGGCCGGGTGGGCGCAGGCGCTGGAGCCGGTCGCGCCGGTCGTGACGCAGATGGGCGAGTTCCTGCGCCAGGAGATCGCCGCGGGGCGGAAGTACCTGCCGGCGGGTGCCAACGTGCTGCGCGCGTTCCAGCAGCCGTTCGACCAGGTCCGGGTGCTGATCGTCGGACAGGACCCGTACCCGACGCCCGGTCACGCCGTCGGGCTGTCGTTCTCGGTCTCGGCCCAGACCCGGCCGCTGCCGCGCTCGCTGTCCAACATCTTCCGCGAGTACTCCGAGGACCTCGGTCACCCCGCGCCGTCCTCCGGTGACCTGACGCCGTGGACCGAGCAGGGCGTGCTGCTGCTCAACAGGTGCCTGACCGTCGAACCGGGATCGCCCGGCTCGCACCGGGACAAGGGCTGGGAGGCCGTCACCGAGCAGGCGATCCGCGCCCTCGTCGAACGCGATGCGGACCCGATGGTGGCGATCCTCTGGGGCCGCGACGCGCGCAACCTGGCGCCTCTGCTCGTGGACGTGCCGATCATCGAGTCGGCCCACCCGAGCCCGATGTCGGCCGACCGGGGCTTTTTCGGCTCGCGCCCGTTCAGCCGGGCCAACGACCTGCTCGAGGAGATCGGCGGCGATCCCGTCGACTGGAAGCTGCCATAGAATCGGGGCCATGAGCGACCCGGGGGAGATGCGGATATCCGACGCCGACCGGGAGGCCGCCGCGCAGCGTCTCCACACGGCGATGGGCGAGGGCCGGATCACGCTGGCCGAGCTCGAGGAGCGGCTGGACGCCGTCTACGCGGCGAAGACGTACTCCGAGCTGCGGCCACCCCTGGCCGACCTGCCCGGCGCGGGTGAGGTCGTCCCGATGGCTTCGGCGACCCCGGCCGAGCGAGCCGAGCCGCTGCAGCTGCGTACCGACATGGGGTCGCTCAAGCGGGAGGGCGACTGGCGGGTACCCGCGTCGCTGCGCCTGACCTCCGGCATGGGCTCGATCCACCTCGACCTCACGCAGGCGACGTCGGTGCCGAACCGGATCGACGTCGAGGTGTCGGTCGGGATGGGCGAGATCCTGATCATCGTGCCGGAGGGCGCGACGGCGAACGTCGACGGCGTGCGCGGGTCGTGGGGCGACATCAAGTCGAAGGTCGGGTCGATCCCCGGCGGTGGGCCGCACCTGACGGTCACCGGCAAGGCCGGGATGGGGTCGCTGACCATTCGTGGCCCGCGCACCGGGTGGAAGGCGATGTTCGGGACCTGACACGCGAACGCCGGTGGTGACCACTGGTCACCACCGGCGTTCGCGCGGGTGTACTCCGTCAGGCGCGGGTGATCTTCCCGGCCTTCAGGCAGGACGTGCAGGCGTTGACCCGGCGGCGGTTGCCGCCGTTGGTCCGCGCGCGCACGGTCTGGATGTTCGGGTTCCAGCGACGGTGGGTCCGACGGTGCGAGTGCGAGACGCGCATGCCGAAGCCCGGACCCTTGCCGCAGACGTCGCAGACGGCAGCCACGTCGGTACTCCTTCACGGTGGACTATCACGAAACGCCCGGAGAACCGGGACTCGACGGATGAGTCTACCGGCCCCTGCGACGCGGTGTTGTCGGGGTCCTGTGGTTGCATCGCGGTTGTGAGCGGGACGGACCTCGACACGCGGCTGATCGGCCCGATCGGCAAGAAGGCGGCGGACGCGCTGGAGTCGTCGCTGGGTATCGCCACGGTCGGGGACCTCGTCCGGCACTATCCGCGCCGCTACGTGGACCGCGGGCGCCTGACCGACATCGCCGGGCTCGTCGTCGGGGAGCACGCCACGGTCGTCGCGCAGGTGGAGAAGGCGACGCTGCGCCAGATGCGGTCGCGGCGCGGGCAGCTGCTCAACGTCGTCGTGCGCGACGAGAAGGGCGGCGAGCTGGACTGCACGTTCTTCAACGCACACAAGCTCAAGGGGTTCGTGAAGCCGGGGCTGCGCGCGGTGTTCTCCGGCAAGGTCGGAGTGTTCAACAAGCGGTTGCAGCTCACGCACCCGCAGTTCGAGGAGATCGACGAGTCGGACTCGCTGCGGCCGTTCCTGTCCGTCTACCCGGCCACGTCGAAGATCAGCTCGCAGGAGGTCGCCCGCTGCGTACGGCAGGTGCTGGACCTGCTGGACGACCCGACGGACCCGTTGCCCGAGTCGCTGCGCGAGCGGGAGAAGCTCTCCGACCTGGGGCGGGCGCTGCGCCGGATCCACGTCCCGCAGGCCGAGGCGGACATCCACGCGTCGCGGCACCGGCTGGTGTGGGACGAGGCGATGGGCGTGCAGCTGGCGCTCGCGCTACGCAGGCAGGCGACGGTGTCGCGTCCGGCGGCGCCGTGCCCGCCGCGCCCGGGCGGGTTGCTGGACGCGTTCGACGCGCGGCTGCCGTTCGCGCTGACCGACGGCCAGCACGCCGTCGGCGCCGAGGTGGCAGAGGACCTCGGGCACTCCCACCCGATGAACCGGTTGGTCCAGGGCGACGTCGGCGCCGGCAAGACGATCGTCGCGCTGCGGGCGATGCTGCAGGTCGTCGACGCCGGGCGGCAGGCCGCCATGCTCGCCCCGACCGAGGTGCTCGCCGCGCAGCACGCGCGGTCGCTGCGGGCGATGCTCGGTCCGCTCGGGCAGGCCGGCGAGCTGGGCGCGGCCGAGGAGGCGACGTCGGTCACGCTGCTCACCGGGTCCCTCGGTGCGAAGGCACGACGGCAGGCGCTGCTCGACGCGCAGTCCGGGGCCGCCGGGATCGTGGTCGGCACGCACGCGCTGATCCAGGACACGGTCGGGTTCGCCGACCTGGGCCTCGTGGTGGTGGACGAGCAGCACCGGTTCGGCGTCGAGCAGCGCGACGCCCTGCGCGGTCGCGGCGAGCTCGCCCCGCACATGCTCGTGATGACCGCGACGCCGATCCCGCGCACGGTCGCGATGACCGTGTACGGGGACCTGGAGATCTCCGCGCTGCACGGCCTGCCCGGCGGCCGGTCGCCGATCGCGACGTCGGTCGTCCCGCTGGCCGACCACCCGTCGTGGTTCGACCGGATCTGGAAGCGCGTGCGCGAGGAGGTCGAGGGCGGGCACCAGTGCTACGTGGTCTGCCCGCGCGTCGGGGACCAGTCGAAGCCGGACGCCGTCGAGGAGCCCGAGGAGCCGCCGGAGGACGACGACGGGCCCGACGGTGAGGAGCGACGCCCACCTCTGGCCGTGCTGGACGTGGCGCCGAAGCTGGAGGACGGCCCGCTGTCCGGCCTGCGGATCGGGATCCTGCACGGCAAGCTCCCGGCGGACGAGAAGGACGCCGTGATGCGCGCGTTCGAGCGCGGCGAGACCGACGTGCTGGTCGCCACGACCGTGATCGAGGTCGGCGTGGACGTCCCGAACTCGACGGGCATGGTGATCCTGGACGCGGACCGGTTCGGCCTGTCCCAGCTGCACCAGCTGCGCGGCCGGGTCGGCCGGGGCTCGGCGCCGGGCGTGTGCCTGCTGGTGACCGACATGCCCGCCGCGACGACCGCCCGCGAGCGCCTCGACGCCGTCGCCGGCACGACCGACGGGTTCGAGCTGGCCCGGCACGACCTGGAGCTGCGCCGGGAGGGTGACGTGCTCGGCGCGACCCAGTCCGGCGCCCGCTCGGGTCTGAAGCTGCTGTCCCTGCTGCGCCACGAGGAGGTCATCCGGAAGGCTCAGGTGTACGCGATCGACCTGGTGGACGCCGACCCCGGCCTGGCCGGGCACCCGGGTCTCGCCGCACTCGTCGGGGAGACCGTCGGCGACGAGGAGCGGGCGGCCTACCTGGACAAGGCCTGACTCAGCCCGGAAGAGCTCGCCGTGAGTTCTCGTCGATCGCGGCTCGGGCGGTTCGTGGCAGGTGCACGATCCCGGCGCGGTCCAGTCGGTCCAGCTCGGAGCGCGCGCGGGCGTAGGCGGCGAGACGCTCCGGCTCGGAGTCCGAGTCGCGGGCCGTCGTCAGCAGCTTGAGCACGCGCTCCACCGAGGAGCGCTCCGCGGGCGGGAGACCGGAGAGCCGGATCCGGTCGGCCGCGTCCTGCGCGGCCTGCCAGGCCCGCGACGCATGCTCGGCGGCGGCGACGAAGCCGGCGTCGTGCGGGCTGCCCGGGTAGGTCTCCGTGTCCAACGCCTGGGCCTCGGCGAATGCGTCCACGAACCGGGCCGTGCTGGCCACCGACACGTCGGACAGGGCGGGACGGCGCAGGACGGCCATCGGGTCGCACTCGTGGGCGGTGTACTCGGCGCGCACCCGGTCGAACTCCGCCTTCGCGCGGTTCCACACCTGCTCACCGGTAGCGGGCCGGCCCTGCTGCGGGACGTCCGGTGCCGGGGCGGCGCGACGAGCGCGGCGGACGAGCCGGAACATCATCCACCCGACGAGGCCGATCACGATCAGCGGGAACAGGCCCTCGACGATCCCGATGGCGACCCGGACCGCGATCGCACCGAGAAAGACCAGACCGACCAGGGCACCGAGCACGAACAGGAGGGCGGGCGGCCCGCCCCGTCGTCCGTGCCTGCGGCGCATCCGCCGCTCGCGGCGCCGGTCGCGTCGCTCCATGCGGTACGCATCGCGCACCGCCACGCCGCCGTAGCCGTGACCATGCCCGTGCCCGTATCCGGGGAACTGTCCGTGGGCGCGGCGGTCGGCCGGACGCCGGGAGCGGCGGCGTGTCATGTCCTCCACGCTAGCCGGAATCGGACGCCGAGCGGTGGGCTCCGAACGACTGCCGACCCCGGAATCCGTCGGGGTGGCCCCCAGTCTCACCCTGAGTCGCACGGTGGTCGGCCCCGCCGCTGCCGTGCAACGATCACGCGTCCGTCCGGTTCGGGAGCGAGGAGTGCGATGTTCGGCAAGGTGCTGGTGGCCAACCGCGGTGAGATCGCGATCCGCGCGTTCCGGGCCGCGTTCGAGCTGGGCGTCTCGACGGTCGCGGTGTTCCCGTACGAGGACCGGAACTCGCTGCACCGGGCCAAGGCCGACGAGTCGTACCGGATCGGCGAGCCCGGCCACCCGGTCCGGGCGTACCTCTCCGTCGAGGAGGTCATCAAGGCGGCGAAGAAGGCGGGCGCCGACGCCGTCTACCCGGGCTACGGCTTCATGTCCGAGAACCCGGACCTCGCCCGGGCGTGCGACGAGGCCGGCATCACGTTCGTCGGGCCGCCGACCGAGGTCCTGCACCTGACCGGCAACAAGTTCCGCGCCGTCGCCGCCGCCCGCGAGGCGGGTGTGCCGGTGCTCGAGTCGTCGGACCCGTCGTCGGACGTCGAGGAACTGCTGCGCGCGTCCGACGGCATCGACTACCCGATCTTCGTCAAGGCCGTCGCCGGTGGTGGTGGGCGCGGCATGCGGCGGGTCAAGGAGCCCGACGACCTGCGCGACGCCATCGAGGCCGCGATGCGCGAGGCGGAGTCCGCGTTCGGGGATCCGACGGTGTTCCTGGAGCAGGCCGTGGTGAATCCGCGGCACATCGAGGTGCAGATCCTCGCCGACGCCGACGGCAACGTCGTGCACCTCTACGAGCGGGACTGCTCGGTGCAGCGCCGCCACCAGAAGGTCGTCGAGATCGCGCCGGCGCCGAACCTGGACCCGGAGATCCGGGACCGGATCTGCGCCGACGCCGTCGACTTCGCGCGCCAGATCGGCTACGTCAACGCGGGCACCGTCGAGTTCCTGCTCGACGAGCGGGGGCAGCACCACTTCATCGAGATGAACCCGCGCATCCAGGTCGAGCACACGGTGACCGAGCAGGTCACCGACCGGGACCTGGTCATCGCGCAGCTGCGGATCGCGTCCGGCGCCACGCTGCCGGACCTGGCGCTGACCCAGGACGAGATCACGCTGAACGGCGCCGCGATGCAGACCCGGATCACCACCGAGGACCCGGCGAACGAGTTCCGCCCGGACGTCGGGACGATCTCCGTCTACCGCTCGCCGGGTGGTCCTGGCGTGCGCCTGGACGGCGGCACCGTGCACGTCGGCGCCGAGGTGTCCGCGCACTTCGACTCGATGCTGGTCAAGCTGACCTGCTACGGGCACGACTTCCACAACGCCGCCCGCCGCGCCCGTCGCGCGCTGGCCGAGTTCCGGCTGCGCGGCGTCGCGACGAACCTCCCGTTCCTGGCCGCCGTGCTCGAGGACGAGGACTTCCGGGCCGGCCGCGTGAACACGAGCTTCATCGAGGACCGCCCGCACCTGCTCAAGGCCCGCCCGTCCGCCGACCGTGGCTCGCGCGCGTTGCAGTACCTCGCCGAGATCACGGTGAACCAGCCGAACGGCGGGCGGCCCGAGGTCGTCGAACCGGTCGACAAGCTGCCGTCCGGTGTGGACCTGAACGTCCCGGCTCCGGACGGATCGGCGCAGCTGCTCCGGCAGCTCGGACCGGAGGGGTTCGCTCGCCGTCTCCGCGAGCAGACCGCCGTCGCGGTCACCGACACGACGTTCCGTGACGCGCACCAGTCGCTGCTGGCCACCCGCGTGCGGACGCGGGACATCCTGGCCGTCGCGCCGTACGTCGCGCGCACGATGCCGGAGCTGCTCTCGATCGAGTGCTGGGGCGGCGCGACCTACGACGTCGCGCTGCGCTTCCTCGCCGAGGACCCCTGGGACCGCCTCGCCGCGATCAAGGAGGCGGCACCGAACCTCTGCACCCAGATGTTGCTGCGGGGCCGGAACACGGTCGGCTACACGCCGTACCCGACCGAGGTGACCGACGCGTTCGTCGCCGAGGCCGCGACGACCGGGATGGACATCTTCCGGATCTTCGACGCGCTCAACGACGTCGAGCAGATGCGCCCGGCGATCGCGGCCGTGCGGGAGACCGGGACGGCGCTGGCCGAGGTCGCGCTCTGTTACACGGCCGACCTCGCCGACCCGGCCGAGGATCTGTACACGCTGGACTACTACCTGCGGCTCGCCGAGCAGATCGTGGACGCGGGCGCGCACGTCCTGGCGATCAAGGACATGGCCGGCCTGCTGCGACCACCAGCCGCGCGCACGCTGGTCACGGCGCTGCGCGAGCGGTTCGACCTGCCGGTGCACCTGCACACCCACGACACGGCGGGCGGTCAGCTGGCCACGCTCGTCACGGCGATCGACGCCGGCGTGGACGCGGTGGACGGGGCGATCGCGTCGATGGCCGGGACGACGTCGCAGCCGTCGTTGTCCGCGCTGGTCGCGGCGACCGACCACACACCGCGGGCGACCGGCCTGTCGCTGGCCGCCGTCGGGGACATGGAGCCGTACTGGGAGGCGGTGCGGAAGGTCTACGCGCCGTTCGAGTCCGGGCTCGCGTCGCCCACCGGCCGCGTCTACCACCACGAGATCCCCGGCGGGCAGCTGTCCAACCTGCGCCAGCAGGCGATCGCGCTCGGTCTCGGCGAGCGGTTCGAGCTGATCGAGGACTGCTATGCCGCCGCGGACCGGATGCTGGGGCGACTGGTGAAGGTGACGCCGTCGTCGAAGGTGGTCGGGGACCTGGCGCTGCATCTCGTCGGCGCCGGGGTGGACGCCGAGGCGTTCGAGAAGGACCCCGCGAGCTTCGACGTGCCGGACTCGGTGATCGGGTTCCTGCGCGGCGAGCTGGGGGACCCGCCCGCCGGGTGGCCGGAGCCGTTCCGTACCCGTGCGCTCGAGGGTCGCAGCCCGGAGGCGGAGAAGGCGGAGCTCTCGATCGACGACCGCCGCGGGCTGCGCGACGACCCGCGCCGCACGCTCAACTCGTTGCTGTTCCCCGGGCCGACGAAGGACTTCGACTCCCATCGCGAGCAGTACGGCGACACGTCCGTGCTCTCGTCGAAGGACTTCTTCTACGGGCTGCAGGAGGACCTCGAGCACACCGTCGAGCTGGAGCCGGGCGTCACGCTGATCATCGAGCTGGAGGCCGTCTCGGAGCCCGACGAGCGCGGGTACCGCACGCTGCTGACCACGCTGAACGGGCAGCTTCGCCCGGTCGCGGTGCGCGACGAGTCGGTGCACACCGAGGTCAAGGCCGCGGAGAAGGCGGAGCAGGGCAACGACGCGCACGTCGCGGCCCCGTTCGCCGGCGTCGTCACGCTGCAGGTCGGCGAGGGGGACAAGGTCGAGTCCGGCCAGACGGTCGCGACGATCGAGGCGATGAAGATGGAGGCGTCGATCACCGCGCACCGCTCCGGCAGCGTCGCGCGACTGGCGATCGGCGAGGTGCAGCAGGTCGAGGGCGGGGACCTGCTCGTCGAGCTGGAGTAGCGCCGCCACGACGTCACGCTCGACCGGCACCGACGGACCGGGCATGACGGTGCGGCGGGGTCGTCGACCACCGGAACCCGCCTCCGGTGACCGCGATGCGGCGCTCGATCGGTCGCCCGACCGGGCTGGTTCGCCGCCGGGGTCGGCCTGCCCCGTCCGGTGACGCGGTCGGATCGCCCGTCGGATGATGTGACGGCATGCCGACCGAGTGACGCAGACAAGCGGGCCGACGCCTCGGGAAGGTCGCTGAACTGCGCCTTTGCTCTGCATACCCGGGCGCACCACCGCATGGAGCAACATCATCACGGTTGGCGGAGCGGGGTGTTGCGTGGAGGTGAGCAGAGCACAGCGTGGGTCCTGGAGAGCCCGGTGCGAGACTCGGCGGGTGAACGCAGCACGTCCCGGCACCGGTCCGGCATGACGTCGATCATCGCCGGGCGGGCGGCGCGCACGCGGCTCGAGGTGCCGGCGTCCGGGACGCGGCCGACGTCGGACAGGGTGCGTGAGGCGTTGTTCTCGTCGCTCGAGCACGACCCGGGCCTCGACGGCGCCGTGGTGCTCGACGTCTGTGCCGGTTCCGGTGCGCTCGGGCTGGAGGCGCTGTCCCGCGGCGCGGCCGATGCGGTGTTCGTCGAGTCCGACCGACGCGCGTCGGGGGTGTTGCGCCGCAACGTCTCCGGGGTGGGCCTCGGCGGATGGGTGATCGTCGGCGCGGCCGGGGCCGTGCTCGCGCGGCCGTCCGAGCGGGCGTTCGACGTGCTGCTGGCCGACCCGCCCTACTCCGTCCCCGACGACGAGGTGGCCGGCTGGCTGGCGTCCGCCATGGCTGGCGGATGGTTGGCCCCGGGCGCGGCCGTGGTCGTCGAACGGGCGAAGTCGACGACGCCGTTCCCGTGGCCGGACGGGTTCGAGCCGGACCGCGACCGCCGCTACGGCGACACCGTCCTGCGCACGGCGCACATACCGGGCTGATCCGCGCGAGCCGGCGTGTGCCTCGACACTGGCCCGCTCCGCGTGCTGATCCGGTGTACGCGTGCCCGCGGGGAGAACGCACCCGCCCCGTCGCGGGCGTTCCGCGGATCACAGCGCGCCCCGCGGATCACAGCGCGCCCCGCGGATCACAGCGCGCCCCGCGGATCACAGCGCGCCCCGCGGATCACAGCGCGCCCCGCGGATCGGAGCGCGCCCCGCGGATCACCGTGCGTTCCGCGGATCACCGTGCGCCTCACGACCGTTGCGGGCTCGGCCGGCCACCACGCCGGGTAGCGGCACCGCGGCGGCCCGATCGTCGTCGCCGTCCGCGTGCCGATCCGGTGCTCGCGCTCCCGTACGGAGAACGCGCGCGCCCGGGCGTGCGCGCCCCGTGGATCACCGTGCGTTCCGTGGATCACAGCGCGTTCCGCGGATCACCGTGTGCTCCACGACCGTTGCGGGCTCGGCCGGCCACCACGCCGGGTAGCGGCACCGCGGCGGCCCGATCGTCGTCGCCGTCCGCGTGCCGATCCGGTGCTCGCGCTCCCGTACGGAGAACGCGCGCGCCCGGGCGTGCGCGCCCCGCGGATCACAGCGCGTTCCGCGGATCACCGTGTGCCTCACGACCGTTGCGGTCTCGGCCGGTCACGCCGTAGCGACACCGAGGCGCCCCGACCGTCGTCGCCGTCCGCGTGCCGATCCGGTGCTCGCGCTCCCGTACGGAGAACGCACGCGCCTGGGCGTGCGCGCCCCGCGGATCACAGCGCGTCTGCCGGATCGCACCGTGATCCCCGGATCTCAGCGCGTCTGCCGGATCTGAGCGCGTCCTGCGGATCTGAGCGCGGACGGTAGATCTCAGCGCGGACGGCGGCCGGGGCGGCGGCGCGCGAGCAAGCACGAGGCCCGCGGCAGGACCGCGGCGGGCCCGTGACGGACGACCGGGAGTGATCCGGCCCGCCTTGCGGTGATCACTGTCGGGAGGGTCGGGTAGGTTGCGCCGCATGGTCGATCCCCGGCGTGCGGTGTGCCCCGGTTCCTACGACCCGCCGACGATCGGGCATCTGGACGTCATCCGTCGCACCGCGGCGTTGTTCGACGAGGTGTACGTCGCGATCCTGGTGAACCCCCGCAAGCAGGGCCTGTTCACGGTCGACGAGCGGGTCGAGATGCTCGAGGAGATCACCGCCGACGTGCCGGGAGCACGGGTCGAGGCGTTCTCCGGCCTCGTCGTCGACTACTGCACGGAGCGGGGAGCGTCGGCGCTGGTCAAGGGCCTGCGCTCGGCCACGGACTACGACTACGAGCTGCCGATGGCGCACATGAACCGGCATCTGACGGGCGTCGAGACGCTGTTCCTGCCCGGCGCGCCCGGACAGGTGTACGTGTCGAGCTCGCTGGTCAAGGAGGTCGCGAAGGGCGGTGGCGACGTCACCGCGTTCCTGCCCCCGACCGTGCACGACCGGCTCCGCAAGCGCCTGGCCGAGCAGGGCTGAGGGCCGGGAGAGGGACTTGACACGCGGGGGACGGCCGTAATAACGGGGTGCGCCCCGGCCCGGTGAGAGGATCACCGGCGTGTACCGGGTGTTCGAGTCGCTGGACGCGTTGGTGACGATCGTCGAGGACGCGCGGAGCGTGCCGATGACGTCGAACTGCGTCGTGCCCCGCGGAGACGTGCTGGAGCTGCTCGACGACGTCCGGGAGGCGTTCCCGGGCGAGCTGGACGACGCGCAGGACGTGCTGGACCGGCGCGACGACGTCGTCGGCGAGGCCGAGCGCGAGGCCGAGGAGACGAGGTCGGCCGCGGAGGCCGAGGCCTCCGAGACGCTGCAGAACGCGCGCAGCGAGGCCGAACGGCTCGTCGCCGAGGCGCAGGAGGAGGCCGCCCGCACGGTGGCCGAGGCGCGCCACGAGGCCGAGCGGGCCGTCGCCGAGGGCCGCAGGCAGTACACCGAGCTGACCGAGCGGGCCCGCGACGAGGCCGAGCGGATGACACACGCCGGACGCGCCGCGCACGACCGCCTGGTCGCCGACGGGCAGAGCGAGCAGGCCCGCCTGGTGTCGCAGAACGAGGTGGTGCGTGCGTCGCACGGCGAGTCGGCGCGGATCGTGGACGCCGCGCACGCCGAGGCGGATCGGCAGCGCCGCGAGTGCGACGCGTACGTCGACTCCACCCTGGCCGAGCTGGAGGCCGCGCTGTCCGGCGCGCTCGGCACGGTCAGCCGCGGGCGCAGCCAGATCTGGCACGGGCAGGGCATGCAGAACATGCAGCAGAACGGGCACGGACCGCAGAACGGCGCCGTCGCGCACGGGCGGTCCGGCACCGGGATGGACTTCATCGACTGACCGGGGTTTTTGCCGGTCTCGGCCGTCAGCGCTTGTGAGCCGAGTCACAAGTCAGCCACCATCGGGGGCGTGACCACAGCACCGATCGACGCGGACGCCACGAGCGTGCCCGCGGAACTGACCCCCGGCCGTCGGCCCGAGTTCGCCGCCGCCTGCGCCGGCGCACGCGCGGGCTTCCAGGACGTCGTGAACCTGGCGGTGGTGGCCGACGGCCTGCAGAACCGCGACGAGCCCGACCCGCGGACGACCCTGAACCGGCTGATCGCGTTCGGGTCGGTCAGGGCATGGGAGCGGTTCGTCCGCGACCTGGCCGGCGGCACACGCGGCGACCGCCTCGGCTGCCTGCGCGGCGGACCGGCCGCCGGGGTCCTCGCCGGCCTGTCCGGTGGACGCCTGCCCGCCGGATGGCGGATCGCGTTCCCGCGGTCCGGGACCGGCACCACGCTCGCGTTCGGCCCGGAACGGCTGACCGGCACCGACGACGACCTCGGCGCGGCCGTGGACTGGTGGGTGAACGCCCGGCACGGGCTGACGCACCGCCGCCTGCCGCGGGACCACGCGTGGCCGGTCGACACCGACGCCTACGACAGCGACGGCGCCGACGTCGGTGCCACGACGGCCCGGTTCGCGCTCGCCCTGTTCCTGCAGCTCGCCGACCAGTCGATCCGGGTGCTCGCGGACGCGGCCGGGATGGCCCGGCCGGAGGAGCTGTGGCTGCCGGCGCACTGGACCGCCGGCCGGGCGACCGCGGAGGCCGACGCGCCCCCGTTGTGGACCGGGATCGCC
Source organism: Pseudonocardia endophytica (assembly GCF_004339565.1). GTDB lineage: Bacteria > Actinomycetota > Actinomycetes > Mycobacteriales > Pseudonocardiaceae > Pseudonocardia > Pseudonocardia endophytica. The sequence continues at coordinate 1,439,756 of NZ_SMFZ01000001.1, read as the reverse complement.
GTCGACGCGCCGTGATCGTCGGGCACAGGGCGTAAACGGTGACTCAGGTGCAACTGTCGTAATACGCTGCGCGCATGGCACGGCGGACGGAGCCGGATCCCTCGACCTGGTGGGAGACCTACGGACACCGGCTGGAGGGCGAGCCGGTGGGCCCGCCGCCTGCGCCGGAGAAGCCCGACGAGCCCGACGAGCCGGTGGAAAGGCAGCACCCGCAGCAGATGTCGACCGCACGGCCGTTCGAGCCCAATCTCCCCGATCTGTCCGAGGACGCGGTGCTCAAGCCGCGCGCGGCTCGCCCGCGCAGCGGATGGCGGCGCATCCTCTACGAGGTGACCGGCGGCCGGGTGAACCCCGGGCCGGGCACGGCAGAGGAGTCGCGGCAGGAACTGCTGGGCCGGATCCGCAGCCCGCTGGCCGGTGCGCACCGGGTCGCCGTCACGTCGATCAAGGGCGGGGTCGGCAAGACCACCGTGGCCACCTGCCTGGGCCTGACCCTGGCCGAGAACCGCGGCGACCGCGCCGTCGTGCTCGACGCGAACCCGGACGCCGGGACGCTCGCCGACCGCCTCACCGGTGACTCGCGCGTCACCGTCCGCGAGCTGCTCGACGACCTCGACCAGGTGCAGACCTGGACCGACGTCTCCCGCTACACGAGCCTCGCCGGACGGCTGCAGGTGCTGGCCTCCGAGCAGGACCCGGCCGCGGGGGAGGCGTTCCGCCGCGACGAGTACGAGCGCGTCTGCGCGCTGCTCGGGCGCTTCTTCAACATCATCATCACGGACTCCGGCACCGGGCTCGTGCACTCGGCGATGGAGGGCACGCTGTCCCAGGCGGACAGCCTCGTCGTCGTCGGTGCGCCGACGGTGGACGGCGCGAGCCGGGCGAGCAAGACGCTCGACTGGCTCGTCGCGCACGGGCACGACAGGCTCGCCCGCGACGCGATCGTCGTGCTGTCCTGCGACCGCTCCAGTGCCGAGGTCGACGGCGCCCGGATCCGGGAGCACTTCGCCGGGCGGGTGCGGGCCGTCGTCGAGGTCCCGCACGACCCGCACCTCGCGACCGGCGGCCGTGTCGACCTGGCCCGCCTGCGCCCGTCGACGGCGGACGCGTTCCTCGAGCTGGGAGCGCTGATCGCGGACGCGTTCGACGTGCGTGCCGGGGCCAGGAGGCGTTGATCGGGGCGCGTACCCTGGTACCGGTCATGAACGCACAGCGCAGCACGCACAGGAACAGCCGCCCGGACGACGCGAGCCCGTGGATCGTCAGCACCCGGGAGCTGGCCCGTCGTCCCGGCACGATGCGCACGCTGCAGCGGACGGCTCCCGCCCCCGGTGGTGACGAGGCGATCGGCATCGAGGGCGTCATCGGCGTGCCGGAGGGCTCCGGGGTCGAGATGGACCTGAGCCTGGAGTCGGTGACCGAGGGCGTCTACCTGTCCGGGACGGCGGTCGTGCCGCTGACCGGGGAGTGCTCCCGCTGCCTCGACCCCGTGCACGACGAGCTGGAGATCCGGATCGGCGAGCTCTTCGCGTACCCGGACTCGACCACCGAGGAGACGACCGACTCCGACGAGATCCCGCGCCTGGTCGACGAGCGGATCGATCTCACCCAGCTCGTGCGCGACGCCGTCGTCACCGATCTCCCGATGGCGCCGCTGTGCCGGGACGACTGCAGGGGCCTGTGCTCCGAGTGCGGCGAACGGTGGGCCGATCTCCCGGCCGACCACGGGCATGAGATACTGGACCCTCGCTGGGCGGCGCTCCGGGAGCGTCTGTCCTCCGGGGAGTAGCTTCCCCGTTCCTATCAGCACGTTTTGCGAGGAGAACTACCGTGGCCGTACCCAAGCGCCGGATGTCGCGGTCGAACACGCGCTCTCGCCGGTCGCAGTGGAAGGCCACTGCGCCGAACCTGGTCGCCTGCTCGAACCGCGCCTGCCGCGAGCCGAAGCTGCAGCACATCGCCTGCCCCACCTGCGGTCAGTACGACGGCCGCCAGGTCACCCGCCCGGCCTGAGCTCCGCGACGCGGTGGGTGACAAGAGCGTCACCGGTCCGGCAGAGGACCGGGCTCCGCTGCTGTCCGCGCTGGGCATCGACCTGGCGGAGGACATCCTGACGCTGGCGTTGACCCACCGTTCCTACGCCTACGAGAACGGCGGGCTGCCGACCAACGAGCGGCTGGAGTTCCTCGGCGACTCGGTGCTGTCCATCGTCGTCACCGAGCGGCTCTACCGGGACCACCCGGACCTGCCGGAGGGCCAGCTGGCGAAGCTGCGCGCGAGCGTCGTCAACATGCATGCGCTCGCGAGCGTCGCCGAGGAGCTGTCCGGGCCCGGTCTCGGTGCCTACCTCTACCTGGGGCGCGGCGAGGAGCTGACCGGCGGGCGGTCGAAGGCCAGCATCCTGGCCGACGCCACGGAGGCCCTGCTCGGTGCCGTGTATCTCGAGCACGGTCTCGAGCCGTCCCGCGAGCTGATCCACCGCCTGTTCGACGAGCTGTTGCGCAGCGCGCCGCTGCTCGGCGCCGGTCTGGACTGGAAGACGAGCCTGCAGGAGCTGACGGCCGCGCAGGGCCACGGCGTTCCGGAGTACCGGATCGACGAGGAGGGCCCCGACCACCTCAAGGAGTTCACGGCCACCGCCGTCGTCGGTGGTCAGAGCCTGGGGACCGGTGCGGGCCGGACGAAGAAAGAAGCCGAGCAGAAGGCCGCCGAGGAGGCCTGGCGCTCGCTCTCGCCGGACGGTGCGGCTCCGAGCATCGTGCCGCCGCCGACGTCGCACTAGACGTGCCGGAGCTCCCCGAGGTCGAGGTCGTCCGTCGCGGTCTCGCCGACCACGTCCTGGACCGCACGGTCGCCGCCGTCTCCGTCGAGCACCCGCGAGCGGTGCGCAGGCATGCCGCCGGCGCTCTCGATTTCGCGTCCCGCCTGACCGGTCGCCGGATCCACGCCGCCGCGCGCCGTGGCAAGTACCTCTGGCTCGAGTTCGACGAGCGTGACGCCGGTGACGACGCCCTGCTCGCCCATCTGGGTATGAGCGGGCAGATGCTCGTCGCGGACCGCGGGCGCCCGGACGAGACGCACCTGCGCGTGCGGATCTCCTTCGACGACGACGGCCCGGAGCTCCGGTTCGTCGACCAGCGCACGTTCGGCGGGCTGTCGGTGCACCCGCTGGAACCGGCGGCCGGGGGAGGGCTGGTCCCGGGACCGGTGGCGCACATCGGCCGCGACCCGATGGACCCGCTGTTCGACCCGGACGCCGCGGTCGCCGCGATCCGCCGTCGTCGCACGGAACTGAAGCGGGCGCTGCTGGACCAGACCGTCGTGTCCGGGATCGGCAACATCTACGCCGACGAGGCGCTCTGGCGCGCGAAGCTGCACGGCGAACGCCCGACGTCGACACTGAGCCGCGCGCAGGGCCGCTCCGTGCTGGACGCCGCCACCGCCGTGATGGCCGAGGCACTCGGCCAGGGCGGGACGTCGTTCGACGCGTTGTACGTCAACGTGAACGGTGCCTCCGGCTACTTCGACCGGTCCCTGAACGTCTACGGCCAGGCCGAGCGCGCGTGCCGGCGGTGCGGCACCCCGATCCGCCGCGACCCGTTCATGAACCGGTCCTCCTACACCTGCCCACGCTGCCAGCCCCGGCCGCGGAGAACCCGCGCGACGTCCGCCGCGTAGCCCGCTCTCGGCCCCTGCTGGCCTACAGCCAGCCGCGGTGCTTGAAGCCCAGGTACAGGCCGACGCCGAGCAGCAGCATCAGGCCGATCGCGAACGGGTAGCCGAACGGCCAGTGCAGCTCCGGCATCTCGTCGAAGTTCATGCCGTAGACGCCGCCGATCAGCGTGGGGGCGAACAGGATCGCCGCCCACGAGGAGACGCGCTTCATCTGTTCGTTCTGCTGGTAGCCGGCCTCGGTCAGGCGGGTCATCTCCTCGTTCTGGCGTTGCGCGACGAGCGTGGAGTTGACCGTGAGGATGTTGCCGAGCAGCTCGCGGAACGCCTGCGTGCGTTCCCGGACGCGGGTGGCGTTGTCGACGACGTCGCGCATCAGGCGCTTGAGCTCGAGGTCGGTCTGGTCGCCGCTCTTGCCGAACCGGTTGCGCAGCTCGACGAAGATCTCGTCCAGCGGCTCGACGGCGCGCTGGAACGCGATCACCTCGCGGGTGAGCTGGTAGATGCGGCGGGAGACGTTCGGGTCGCCCTGGAAGACCTGCTCCTCGATCTGGTCGATGTCGTCCTGCAGTCCGTTGAGGACCGGGACGTAGTCGTCGACGACCCTGTCCATGATCGCGTACAGCACGGCGAACGGGCCGTGCGCGAGCAGTTCCGGGTCGTCCTCCAGGCGCTGGCGGACCACACCGAGATCGGGTTCGACGGCGTGCCGGACGGTGATCACGAAGTCCGGCCCGATGAAGACGTGCACCTCGCCGATCTGGACGACCTCGTCCGAGTCGACGTAGCGGGCCGGGCGCAGCACGACGAACTCGGTGTCGCCGTACCGCTCGATCTTCGGCCGCTGGTGGGCATCGACGGTGTCCTCGACGGACAGCTCGTGCAGCCCGAACTCCTTCGCGACGGCCTGGATCTCCGACTCGTCCGGGCGCAGCATGCCGATCCAGGCGAAGCACCGTTCGGCGTGGCCGTTCTGGTTCGCGTGGTGCGCGCAGCCGTGCTGGCAGTCGCGCAGCGCGTCCAGCGCCTGGTCCACCGCGGGAGGATCGGCCGTGCGGTGGCCACCGACGTACACCGCGTTGTCGATCACCGACATCGTGCGACTCCTTCCGCGTCGTCCGCCGGTCAGGGTAGGCGCGGTCGCGGCGAGCGGCCGGACGGATCGTCCTCCCGTCCGGTTCGTCCGGTCCGCGGGTTCCTCGCCCGGTCTCGCTCGCTCCGCCGGCCCGGCCGCTCGGCTGCTCCGCCGGCCCGGCCGCTCCGCTGCTCCGCCGGCCGGGCCGCTCCGCCAGTCGGGCCGCTCCGCTGCTCCGCCGGCCCCCGGGCCCGGCCGCTCCACCGCCCCGTCGGCCCGGCCGCTCCGCAGCCTCATCACCCCGCCATCCCGAACGAGGGGGCCGTTCGGGCAGGCACATTGCTCGAAGGTGCCGTTCGTTCGGGAGATGGGCCGGCCGGCGCGGCGGGGGCGCTAGTCAGCTAGAGCCTGTTTGATAAGTCGCGGAGCCAGGTGTTGATGGTGGCGATGTGGACCGTGGCTTCGTAGCGGACGGCGAGTTTGTCGTAGCGGCTGGCGACGGCGCGGTGTTGTTTGAGCTGGTTGATGCCGCACTCGACGGCGTGGCGCTGCTTGTAGGTCTCGGCGCAGAACATCGGTGGACGGCCTCCTCGGCTGCCGCGGCGCTGGCGGTGCCCGATCTGGTCGGCGGGTTCGGGGATGGTGGCGGCGATCCCGCGTCGTCGTAGGTAGGCCCGGTTGGCCCGGGAGCTGTAGGCCTTGTCGGCCAGCACCCGATCCGGGCGCACCCGCGGACGGCCGGGCCCGAAGCGGGCGACCCGGACCCGGTCGAGCACCGGGCCGAACTGCGGGCTGTCCCCGGCCTGACCAGCCGTCACGATCAGCGAGAGTGCTTTGCGGCCTTGTTCACAGGCGAGATGGATCTTCGTGGACAGGCCGCCACGGGAGCGTCCGAGTCCATGATCGTCGGGTTCGGGGGCGCCGTGTCCGCCGGGCGGCTCCCGCTGGAGCTCGGGTTGTCGGCGGGCGCCGGCAGCGTGCTGGTGGGCTCGCGCGATCGTGGAGTCGACCGACAGGTCCCAGGTGATCAGCCCGAGACCGTCGGCGAGCCGCTGCAGCGCCGCCCACACCCCGGCCCAGGTCTGGTCGCGCTGCCAGCGACGGAACAGCCCGTACACCGACTGCCAGGAGCCGTAGCGTTCAGGCACGTCGCGCCATGGGGCGCCGGTGCGGATCCGCCAGCAGATCCCGTCGATCAGCTGGCGGCGGGTCCAGATCGGGGGTCGCCCGAGCGCGCTCACCGGCGGCAACAACGGCTCCAGCAGCCGCCACTGCGCGTCGGTGAGGTCCTTGCGTCCGCCCGCGGGTACGGTCCCCACGAGGTCTCCGGGTGGATGGTCTTCTTGGTCGTTGATCCATCTACCGGAGACCTCACCTGTCTCAGGTCGCCGACACGCGACTCCGAAACCAAAGATCGACTTCATAAACACGCTCTAGTCGTCGTCGACCACGCCGGCGAGGCGGACCTCCTCGGCGTCCAGGCCGGCCTGCACGCGTCGGAGCACGATGTCGTCGATCTTCCCGGCGTCCCGGAGCGCGACGACGGCGGCGCGCTTCTCGGCGAGCAGGGCGTGCCGCAGGCGCTGGTAGTCCTCGCGTTCGACGACGTGGTCCTCCGGCTCCTCGTGGTCGCCGTCGAGCGTGTGCAGGCGTTCCTCGTAGTCGGCGCGCACGTGCTCGGCGGCCGTCGGGTGGATGCCCAGACGGGCCGCCGTCGCGGGCAGTGCGGCGAGCCCGGCCTCGGCCGCGCGGCGGTGCGCGAGCGCCTCCTCTGCGGCCTCGGCGGTGTCCTCCGGCAGGCGGGCGAAACGCAGCACCCGGGGCAGCGTCGGCGCCTGGACCAGCAGTGTCACCAGGATCACCCCGAACGTCACGACGATGATCAGGTCCCGGCCGGGGAACGGCGACCCGTCCACGAGCACGAGCGGCACGGCCAGCGCGGCAGCCAGCGAGACGCCGCCGCGGAAGCCGGACCAGGCCGTCGCGAGCCGCTGGCGTGCTCCGACCCGTCGCAGCCGCTGCTGCGGGCGCCGGTCGACGGTGCGGATGATGTACGGCGTCGTGTAGCTCCAGAGCAACCGGACGCCGATGACGGTCAGCGCGACCAGCACGGCGTCGAACAGCGCCTCGCCCCACGAGTACGACTGCAGCGACTCGAACGCTCCGCGCAGCTGCATCCCGACGAGCACGAACAGCGTTCCGTTCAACAGGAACGTCGTGACCTGCCAGAACGCCCGTGCCTGCAGCCGGGTCCGCGCCGTGACGGTGCGCGGACCGACCTGGGACAGCCACAGCCCGCAGACCACGACGGCCAGCACGCCGGACGCGTGGAGCTCCTCGGCCAGGAGGAACGCCGCGAACGGCGTGAGCACGCTGACCGTGTTCTGCAGCACCGGCTCGCGCACCACCTTGCGGGCCTGCGCGGCGAGCCACGCGACGACACCGCCGGCCAGCGCGCCGCCCACATAGGACAGTCCGAACTGCCCGAGAGCGGACGGCCAGCTGAACGTCTCCGCACCCGTCGCGATCGCGACCGCGATGCCGAACACGACCAGCGCCGTGCCGTCGTTGACCAGCGACTCCGCGCGCAGCGTCGTCAGCGTGCGCCGCGGCATGCCCTTCGCGACGGCGGCGACGGCCGTCGCGTCGGTGGGCGCGACGACGGCCCCCAGCACCCACGCCACCGGCCACGACAGCCCCAGCGCGTGCCCGACGACGGCGACCGCACCGGCCGTGACCAGCACCAGGACGACCGAGGTCAGGAACACGACGCGCAGGTTCGCCCGGATCTCGCGCAACGACGTCGTCAGCGACTCCCAGTACAGCAGCGCCGGGAGGAACAGCAGCAGCACGACCTCGGGAGGCAGCGTCACGTCCGCCGTCCACGGCACCCACGCCAGCGGGACGCCGCCCAGCAGCAGCACGACGGGGCCGGGTGCGCCCAGCCTGCGGGCGAGCCAGCTCAGTGCGAGCACGGCTGCCAAGATCACGACGAGTACCTGCAGCACGTGAGCGTCCTGCACCGGCCATCCCCTCCGCCCGTTCCGGTGAGCGCTTGGATCCTGCTCCGCGGCCGGCCGTTCGACAAGCGGACAATGCGGTGGTGACCGTGACGTGCGTGCTCGTCGTCGACGACGACCCGCAGATCCTCCGTGCGCTGCGGATCAACCTCAGGGCCCACGGGTACGACGTGCTGGTGGCGGCGGACGGCTCGTCGGCGCTGCGGGTCGCGGCGGACGGGCACCCGGACGTCGTCGTGCTCGACCTGGGCCTGCCCGACCTGGACGGCACCGAGGTGATCGAGGGTCTACGCGGCTGGACGGCGGTGCCGATCCTGGTGCTGTCCGCGCGGACCGACTCCGGTGACAAGGTGCGTGCCCTGGACGCCGGCGCGGACGACTACGTCACGAAGCCGTTCGGCATGGCCGAGCTCCTGGCCCGCCTGCGCGCGGCCGTGCGCCGGGCCGCCGTGTCGTCCGTGGACGGTGAGGCGGTGGTGCGGACGGCGGACTTCACGGTCGACCTGGCGGCGAAGACCGTCTCGCTCGCGTCCGGCGCCGAGGCGCATCTGACACCGACCGAGTGGGGCATCCTGGAACTGCTCGTCCGGAACCGGGGGAAGCTCGTCGGGCAGCGGCAGCTCCTCCGGGAGGTGTGGGGCCCGTCGTACGGGTCGGAGACGAACTACCTGCGCGTCTACCTGGCCCAGCTCCGCCGGAAGCTCGAGCCCGTGCCGTCGAGGCCGAAGTACCTGATCACCGAGTCGGGGATGGGGTACCGCTTCGACGGGTGAGGCCCGCCGCCGCGGCGCTCGATCGGCAGAACCGGCCGGAGGGCGCCGCTGGTGGCGCGCCGCCTCCCGTTCCGCCGATCATGGTGTGGCCGTGTCGGGTGTCTACGGGCGGTGGTGATCGGCGGGATCGGCTGGAACGTGCCGCTGGTGGCGCGCCGGTGCCGGTTCCGCTGATCAGGTGCCCAGGCGCGGTGCTCGGGCGCCGACGACCGGCGGAACCGGTCGGAACGCGCCACTCGTGGCACGTCGCTGCCACCTGCGCGGATCACGTGCCGGCCGGTGTGTACGGTCGCGAACGGGTTGTCCGAATCGGGCACGGGACGGGGTCGGGGAGCCGCACGCTGGGCCGATGCCGATCGAGGATCTCCTGCGTCGCCAGGCCGGTGTGCTCTCCCGCGTGCAGGCGCTCGACGCCGGAATGACGCTGCGCACCGTGCAGCGGCGGGTCGCCACCGGCGCCTGGACGGAGGTCGCTCCGCGCGTCTACCTCGTCGGCGGTCACCGCTTCGGCAGCGAGGCACGCATCCGTGGCGCGGCGTTGTGGGGCGGCCCTGAGGCCGTGGTCGCCGGGCCCGGGGCGGCGTTCTGGCACGGTCTGATCGACGCGCCGGGTCGCGTCGTCGATCTGGCGGTGCCGGTCGGCCGGCGTCGTCGGCCACCCGCGTGGATCCGACCTCGACGACGGCGGGTCGACGAGGAGGACCGCACCGAGATCCGCGGTGTCGGGGTGACCGCCCTCGGACTGACGGTGCTGGACACGACCGCGGCGGTGCCGAACGCGTCCGAGTTCCTGGACCGTGCGCTGCAGCGGAGCCTGACGTTCTGCGAGCTGCACGAGGCGTACTGCCGCGCGGCCGGGACCCGTGGGATGGCCAGGGCGGGCCGCGTCCTCGTGGCGGCCGCCGACCGCGCCGACTCGGCGATCGAACGCACGCTCCTCCGGCACCTGCGCCGGTCCGGGATCGACGGCTTCGTGGTCGGCCTGGCGTTCGGGAACGGGCAGATCGACGTCGCGTTCCCGGCCGCCCGGATCGCGATCGAGATCGACAGCTGGGCCTGGCACACCGATCCCGAGCGGTTCCGGGCCGACCGGCGCAAGGGCAACGATCTCGTCGCGGCCGGCTGGACGCTCCTGCGCTTCACCTGGCACGACATCGCCGAACGCCCGGACGCCACGGTCGCCCGGATCCGAGCCGCCCTGGCCCGAGCAGCATGATCGGCGCAAGTGGCTGCAGCGCGCCAGTGGTGGCGTGATCGGACCGGTTCCGCCGATCACCGGTCGGCGCGCCGCCTCCGTCGAGGCCGTGATCGGTGGAACTGGCTGCAGCGCGCCAGTGGTGGCGTGATCGGACCGGTTCCGCCGATCACCGATCGGCGCGCCGCCTCCGTCGAGGCCGTGATCGGTGGAACTGGCTGCAGCGCGCCAGTGGTGGCGCGGTCCGACCGGTTCCGCCGATCATCGCGGCTCGGCGTCGGCATGATCGGCGTGAGTGGCGGTGGCGCGCCACCGGTGGCGCGAACCGACCGTTCCCGCCGATCACCAGCCGACCGTCCGCCCCCGGACCCCGTGATCGGCGGAAATGGCGGTGGCGCGCCACCGGTGGCGCGATCGGACCACTCCCGCCGATCATGGGCACGGAGAGCGGGTCAGCGCCCGAAGTCCTGGGTCCAGTACCCGCCGGACAGCCCGACGCCGGTGGTCCGGAACGAGCAGTCCTCGATGTTGTCCCGGTGGCTGGGGGAGTTCATCCACTCCCGCACCACCTGCGGTGCGTCGCTCTGGCCCTTGGCGATGTTCTCGCCGCCCGGGTCGGGGTATCCCTCCGCGCTGAGCCGGCTCTCGAAGTCCCGGCCCTCCGGGGTGTCGTGCTCGAAGTAGCCGCGGGACCGCATGTCCTCGCTGTGCTTCTGCGCGGCCCGGCTGATCCGGGGGTCGACGCTCAGCGGGCCGCACCCGGCGGCCGCGCGCTTCTGGTTGATCAGGCCGACGACCTCGGCCAGCGGTCCGGACGGCCGGGCGGGTGCGGCGGGACGGGCGGGTGCGGCCTGACGGGTGGCGTCCTTCAGAGCGGACACCGCGCCCCCCACGACGTCGCCGGGCCAGCCGGGGGCCGCCACCAGACCCGCCAGCGGGGGGCCGGGCGCCGTGTCCTGGTCGGCGATCAGGGCGGAGGGTACGCCGGACGGGCCGATCTCGTCGGTGCCGCGGAAGAACCCTCCGACCAGCGCGGTGACGCCCAGAACGGCCACCACGCCGACGCATGCGAGGATGATCCGCGGACCGCGGGGCTGCGGTTTTCGACGTCGTCCGGCCACACTCGCGCAACGTAGAGGACCAGTGAGCAGTAACGCCGATTCACACGTTCGGCTCAACGCCTGGGTAACCGGAATGGTGCAGGGTGTCGGGTTCCGATGGTGGACGCGATCGCGTGCGCTGGAGCTCGGTCTCACGGGCGAGGCACGGAACCTCCCGGACGGGCGAGTCGCGGTGGTCGCGGAGGGTGACCGTTCGGCCTGCTCCGAGCTGCTCGGGCTGCTCCGCGGGGGTGGCACACCTGGACGCGTCGACGACATCGGCGAGCAGTGGACGGCCGCGACCGGAACGTTCTCCGGGTTCGTCGAAGCCTGAGCCGGGTCCCGGGCACGGGCGTGGCGGCGGCGGAAGTGTCGGTGCCCGGCGATAGCCTGAGCCATCCGTCCCGTTCAGGAGACCGACGCCCGTGCACCTCAAGAGCCTGACGATGAAGGGCTTCAAGTCCTTCGCCTCGTCGACGACGTTGCGCCTGGAACCGGGCATCACGTGCGTCGTCGGCCCGAACGGCTCCGGCAAGTCGAACGTCGTCGACGCGATCTCCTGGGTGCTCGGTGAGCAGGGCGCCAAGGCGCTGCGCGGCGGCAAGATGGAGGACGTCATCTTCGCCGGCACGTCCGGGCGCGCGCCGCTCGGCCGGGCCGAGGTCACGCTGACGATCGACAACTCCGACGGCGCGCTGCCGATCGACTACTCCGAGGTCTCGGTGACCCGCCGGATGTTCCGCGACGGCGCCGGCGAGTACGAGATCAACGGGTCCCGCGCCCGCCTGCTCGACGTGCAGGAACTGCTCTCCGACTCCGGCATCGGCCGGGAGATGCACGTGATCGTCGGGCAGGGCCAGCTCGACGGCGTGCTGCAGTCCAAGCCGGAGGACCGCCGCGCCTACATCGAGGAGGCGGCGGGCGTCCTCAAGCACCGCAAGCGCAAGGAGAAGGCGCTGCGGAAGCTGGACGCGATGCAGGCGAACCTGACCCGCCTCACCGATCTCACCGCGGAGCTCCGGCGCCAGCTCAAGCCGCTCGGGCGGCAGGCCGAGATCGCCCGACGGGCCCAGGTCGTCCAGGCCGACCTGCGCGACGGGCGGCTACGCCTCGCCGCGGACGACCTCGTCACGCTGCGGGACACGATCGCGCAGGAGGAGGCCGACGACCGGGCGGCCCGCCGTCGTCGCAGCGAGGTGGAGGACCAGCTCACCGCCGCCCGGGAGCAGCAGGCCGGGCTGGAGGAGGCGCTGGCCGCCGACGCGCCACGCCTGGCCGCCGCGCAGGACGCCTGGTACCGGCTGTCCGCGCTGGCCGAGCGCCTGCGTGGGACCGTCCGGCTCGCCGAGGAGCGGGTCCGGCATCTCTCCGAGGCCGCGTCCGAACGCACCCCCGGCCGGGACCCGGACGAGACCGACGCCGAGGCCGACGAGGTCGCCGAGCAGGAGCAGGAGCTCGTCGAGGGCGTCGCCGAGGCGCGGCGGCGGCTCGAGGAGATCGTCACCGAGAAGGCCGAGCGGGAACGGACGCTCGCCGCCGCCGAGCGCGAGCACATGGCCGCCGTCCGCGCGATCGCCGACCGCAAGGCCGGGATCGCGACGCTCGCCGGCAAGGCCGACGCACTGCGCAGCGGAGCCGCGGCGACGGCCGAGGAGATCGAACGCCTCTCCGAGGCGCTGGCCGAGGCGACCGACCGCACCCGCGAGGCGGAGGCCGAGCTGGAGGCCGGGCGCGAGCAGACCGGCGTCGGGGAGTCCGAGGACCGCGATGCGCTCGCATCCCGGGTCGAGCAGGCGGACGCGGCGTTGCGCAGTGCGCGCGAGCGGGTCACCGAGCTGGCCGAGGCCGAGCGGGAGGCCGGGCAACGTCGTGCCCATTGGCGGGCCCGGGTGGAGGCCCTGGAGGTCGGGCTCGTGCGGCGCGACGGGTCCGGCGCGCTCCTGGAGTCGGGGGAGGACCACGTCCTCGGCGCGGTGTCCGAGCTGGTCACGGTCGAGCCGGACGCGCGGGCGGCGGTCGCGGCCGTGCTGGGGGAACTGGCCGACGGCGTGGCGGTCGGATCGGTGCACGGCGCGGCGGATGCGCTGCGGGCGCTCCGCGAGCGGGACTCGGGTCGGGCCGCTCTGCTGCTCGGGTCGGGCCGCGGAGGGACGACGACGTCCGCCGATGATCGGCAGATCGGCGCGGACCGGGGCCACCAGCGGCACGGATCGACGCCGGACGGGCGATCACCGGACCATCGGCCGCTTCCCGCCCCGCCGGCGGCGCCCCCGGCGGGTCGCTGGGCCACGGCCGCCGTCTCCGCCGCCGCCCCGCTCGCCGATGCGCTCTCCACGCTGCTGCGCGACGTCGTCGTCGTCGACGACCTGGACTCCGCCCTGCGCGTGCTGGAGGCGCGGCCCGAGCTCACCGCGGTGACCGCCGGGGGCGACGTGCTCGCCGCGCACCGTGCACACGGCGGGTCCGGTGAGGGGCAGGGCGCGCTGGAGCTCCAGGCCGCCGTCGACGACGCGCTGGCTGCGCGGGACGCCGTCGATGCCGAACTGGCCGATCTCGGCCCGGCGCTGGAGGGCGCCCGGGCCGAGGAGCAGGCGCGCGCCGCAGACGTCGAACAGGCACGGAACGCCGTCACCGAGGCCGACCGGCGCCGGGCCGCGGCCGGGGCGCAGATCGGGCGGCTGGAGCAGGTCGTGACGTCGGCGCGGGCCGAGGCGCAGCGGCTGCAGGACCGGCGTGATGCCGTCGAGGCCCGCCGGTCGGAGTCGTTGCTGGCCCTGGAGGCGGCCGAGCGGCAGCTGTCCGTGGCCGAGGACGAGCCCGTCGACGACGAGCCCGACACCGAGTTGCGCGACGCCGCGGCCGAGCACGTCGACCGGGTCCGGTCCGAGGAGGTCGACCAGCGGCTCGCGCTGCGCACGGCCGAGGAGCGCGCGCGGGCGATCGCCGGGCGGGCGGACACGCTGCGCAGGCAGGCCGCGTCGGAGCGCCAGGCCAGGGCCCGCGCCGCCGCGGCGGCCGCCGAGCGCGAGCGGGGAGCCGGGATCGCGCGGCTCGTCGTCGAGGCAGGGCACGCGGCCGCGTCGCACCTCGAGACGTCGCTGGAGCGCGCCGCCGCCGAGCGCGACGAGGTCCAGGCCGCGCGTGCCGGTCGGGAGGCCGCGCACGTCGAGGCCCGGGACACGGCGAACCGGCTGACGGCGCTGCTGGAGAAGCTGACCGACTCCGTGTACCGCGACGAGGTCGCCCGCGCCGAGTCCCGGATGCGGCTCGAGCAGCTGTCCGAGAAGGTCCTGTCCGACCACGGCATCGGCGTCGAGGACCTGGTGGCCGAGTACGGCCCGGAGGTCCCGGTGCCGCCGTCGGACGTGGAGACGGGCGAGTACGAGGCCGCGAAGGAGCGGGGCGAGCAGGTCAGCGCGCCGCCGCCGGTCCCGTACGACCGCGGCACCCAGGAACGACGGGTGCGCCGCGCCGAGAAGGACCTCGCTCAGCTGGGCAAGGTGAACCCGCTCGCGCTGGAGGAGTTCGCGGCGCTGGAGGAGCGGTACACGTTCCTGTCCACGCAGCTGGAGGATCTGAAGAACACCCGCCGTGACCTGCTGACCGTCGTCAAGGAGGTGGACGACAAGATCCTCGAGGTGTTCACGACGGCGTACCACGACGTGGCGCGCGAGTTCGAGACCGTGTTCTCCACGCTGTTCCCGGGCGGCGACGGGCGGCTGGTGCTCACCGATCCGGACGACATGCTCACCACCGGCATCGAGGTCGAGGCGCGCCCGCCGGGCAAGAAGGTGAAGCGGCTGTCGCTGCTGTCCGGCGGGGAGCGGTCGTTGACGGCGATGGCGCTGCTGGTGGCGATCTTCCGTGCGCGGCCGTCACCGTTCTACGTGCTCGACGAGATCGAGGCCGCCCTCGACGACGCGAACCTCCGCCGCCTGATCGCGCTGATGGAGGAGCTGCGTACGACCAGCCAGCTCATCGTCATCACGCACCAGAAGCCGACGATGGAGGTCGCCGACGCGCTGTACGGCGTCTCCATGCGCGGCGACGGGATCACGACGGTCATCTCGCAACGCCTGCGCCCGGCGTCCTGACCCTTCCCCTTCTCGCGGCGTGACGTTCGCCGGTCGACGGGTGCTCGTCCGCTGCCGCTCGGGGCGAGCGGGCGGGGGTGGTGCCGCACGGTGCAGGAGACGGGACCGGTGGGCGTCGAGCGGGGCTGGCGGCACGAGCGGTCCGGTCGCCTGCGCGCCGGGAGTGGCCGACCGTCGGTTGACCGGGCCCGGGACCGGCGAGCGCCGTCGAGAACGCCTCGTCCGGTGAGGCATCTGCCGGGATCGCCTCACCCGGCGAGCCGTTCCCGGAGTGCGCCGCCGATGCTCCGCCGTGGTCGCGCCCCGCGACGCCGGCGTGGCGTTCGCGGCGCCTGCCGTGTGGCGCGCTGCCCGCTGCACCGGCACGCGGTCGACAGAGCGCCGCGTGTCGTCGGCGTGGCGCGCGGGCACCGTTCGCGGCGCCGGCTGCACGGCGTGTCGCGACGCGGCGTGGCGCGCCGGGAGCGGTGGGGGCGCCGGGTCCGCGGCGTCTGCCGGTGCTATGGCGCTACGACGTGGCCGCCGGATCGGCGACCTCGCAGGCCTCCCCGTGACCTCGCAGGCCTCGGGGTGACTTCGCAGGCCTCCCCGTGACTTCGCAGGCCTCGGGGTGACTTCGCAGGCCTCGGGGTGACCTCGCAGGCCTCCGGGTGACCTCGTAGGCCGTGCAGGCGTTGCGAGGTCCGGTGCCGGCATGCGAGGACCGTCGGCCGGGCACACGTTCCGCCTTTCTGCCGGCGATGAGTTGCCGGGCGATGCGCTCGGCGCACGCACCCCTTCTCGGCGTGGCGCACCGCCCGCACGGGGTGCGGCACGCCGGGGAAGGGTGCGACACCGGGGCCGCGGCACCCCGCCGCATGCTTCCCGCGCGCCGGACGGGCGCCCGCCATCGGCGAGGGGGCTTCCCGAGCCCTTCCCGCGCGCCGGACCGACTTGCCGCGCGTGTCCTGGTGCGCGCGGGGCCCGGATCGGCGCGCGGGAGCCGATCGGTGACGCCGGGGCGGGGTGGCGGGGGAGTGGGTGGGCCGGGGCGTGGCAGGGTGGTCGGGTGAGCACGGAGACCCTGTGGATCGTCGTCGCGGTCGTCGTGGCGGTGCTGCTGATCGCTGTCGTGGTGGGCCTGGTCGTGGCCCGGAAGCGCCGGATCAGCCTCCGCGAGGACGAGGAGCTGGAGACCACCGAGAAGGAGCCGCCGAAGGGCGGTTCCTACAAGGCCGGCGGTGGCTTCAACTTCTCCTCGGGCACCGCCACCGCCCCGGAGCGCCCGCGGGACGGTGGGACCGGGGCCTCCGACACGGCGACCGACGAGCGGAGGACCGGTGCCGGCGGCGCAGCGGTCGCCGGTGCGGCGGGAGCGGCCGCCGCGGGTGCGGCGCTCGCCGGCGGGGCCGCCACCAAGGACGCCGGCGGGCCCGCCACGACGGACGCCGGCGGGGGCGCCAGCACGGACGCCGGCGGGGCCGCTACCGAGGACGCCGGCGGGCCCGCCACCACGGACGCCGGCAGGCACGCCGCCACGGACGACGCCGGCACGGCGACCGAGAGTCCGAGCGGCACCGCGACCGGTACGGGCCCGGCGGCGACGGGTGCAGGCCCCGGCTCTCCGGGAACGGCGACCGACGGCGGCGCCGGGTCCGGTGCGGCCGTCGACGACTCCGAGACCGCCTACGACGTGCGCACCCCTCCCGGCGGAACGCCCATCGCCGGCGGCGCGACCGAGGCCCGCACACCGCCGGGCGGCATCCACGTCATCGACGCCCCGACGCCGCCGCGCGGAACGCCCGTCGCAGGGCCCGGCCAGTCCCGGGTGATCGACACGGCGGAGGCGAGCAAGGACCCGTCGACCGCTCGCCTGGACACCCGCGCGCTCGGCACGACGGCGACCGACCCGCCGACCGTCGCGACACCGACGACCGTGGCCCCGACCGATGCGCCGACGGCGTCCACGGCGGCACCCGAAGCCCCCACGACGCGGACGCCCGAGGCACCGACCGCTCCGACGGCCCGGCCGGATGCGCCGACGGCGTCCACGGCCGCGCCCGAGGCCCCGACCACCCCGACTGCTCGACCCGACGGCGCCACCACCACGGCATCGCCGGGCGCCCCGACCACCCCGACGCCCGCCGTGGGCGGAGCGGCGGCGGCGCCGGAAGCGCCGACCACCCCGACCGCGACCCCGGGCTCTCCGGAGACGGCGACGGACACCGTCACCGCGCCCGTCGCACCCGGGAGTCCGACGGAGGAGATCGAGCCCGCCGAGGGGCGTCTCGGCAAGTTGCGCGGACGCCTGTCCCGCTCCCGTTCCGGGCTCGGGCAGAGCCTGCTCGGCCTGCTCGGTGCCGGGCAGATGGACGAGGAGTCCTGGGAGGACGTCGAGGCGACGTTGCTGCAGGCCGACCTCGGCCCCGAGATGACCGAGGAGATCACCACCAGGCTGCGCGAGCAGCTGGCCGCCCGTGCCGTCCGCACCGCCGAGCAGGCCCGCGCCGTCCTGCACGACGTGCTCACCGAGGCGCTGGACACCCGTCAGGACCGGTCGGTGCGGGCGCTCCCGCACGACGGAAGGCCTGCCGTCCTGCTCGTCGTCGGCGTGAACGGGACCGGCAAGACGACCACCACCGGCAAGCTGGCCCGGGTGCTCGTCGCGGGCGGTCACACGGTGACGCTCGGTGCGGCCGACACGTTCCGCGCGGCCGCGGCCGAACAGCTGGTCACGTGGGGCGAGCGGTCCGGGGCGGGCGTCGTGCGCGGCCCGGAGGGCTCCGACCCGGCGTCGGTCGCGTTCGACGCGGTCAAGCGAGGAACCGAGGACGGCGTCGACGCGGTGCTGCTGGACACCGCGGGCCGTCTGCACACGAAGACCGGACTGATGGACGAGCTGGGCAAGGTCAAGCGCGTCGTGGAGAAGCAGGCCCGCGTGGACGAGGTGCTGCTCGTGCTGGATGCGACGACCGGGCAGAACGGGCTGACCCAGGCTCGCGTGTTCGGTGAGGTCGTCGACGTCACCGGCATCGCGCTGACGAAGCTCGACGGCACGGCCAAGGGCGGCATCGTGTTCCGTGTGCAGCGCGAGCTCGGCGTCCCGGTGAAGCTCGTCGGGCTCGGTGAGGGTGCCGACGACCTGGCTCCGTTCGAGCCGTCGGCGTTCGTGGACGCGCTGCTCAACTAGTGACGCACGTCATGGACGGGGCGTGGTCGCGCCGTAACGCGGCGCATATGTCGGGTCGGGAAACACGGAAGTAACCGACCTGGACCGCGCGTTCACATTCGTGCAACGCACGGGCACCGTGTCCGAAATACGCCACTCTCAGGATTCCCTCCGATCCGACCGCGACGAGCGCGGACCGCCCATGGAAGGGAAACGAGAGTGGGAGCGGCGAACACCGGCGATACCGCCTGGATGCTCACCAGCGCCGCGCTGGTGCTGTTGATGACGCCAGGTCTGGCGTTCTTCTACGGCGGCATGACGCGCAGCAAGAGCGTCCTGAACATGATGATGATGAGCATGTCGGCACTCGGGCTGATCGGCGTGCTCTGGGTGCTGTACGGCTACTCGATGGCGTTCGGCAACGACGTCGGGCTCGGCCTGCTCGGCAACCCGTTCGAGCACCTCGGCCTGAGCGGCCTGTTCGGTGGCCAGTACCTCGAGGGCGACGCCGGCGAGGCCGTGAGCATCCCGCTCGTGAACACGATCCCGGCCACGGTGTTCGCCGCGTTCCAGGCGATGTTCGCGATCATCACCGTCGCCCTGATCTCCGGCGCGGCCGCCGACCGCCTGCGCTTCGGACCGTGGCTGGTGTTCGCCGGCCTCTGGGCGACCATCGTGTACTTCCCGGTCGCGCACTGGGTCTTCTCGTTCGACGGCGTCACCGCCGAGACCGGCGGCTGGATCGCCAACCAGCTGGCCGCGGTCGACTTCGCGGGTGGTACCGCCGTGCACATCAACTCCGGTGCCGCGGCGCTGGCGCTCTGTCTCGTGCTCGGCAAGCGGCGCGGGTGGCCGCGTGAGCCCATGCGCCCGCACAACCTGACACTGGTCATGCTCGGCTCGGGTCTGCTGTGGTTCGGCTGGTTCGGTTTCAACGCCGGTTCGGCCGTCGCCTCGGACGGCGTCGCGGGCCTCACGTTCGTCAACACGCTCGTCGCCACCAGCGCCGGCATGTTGGGCTGGCTGCTCACCGAGCGGATCCGTGACGGCAAGCCGACGTCGCTGGGCGCCGCGTCCGGTGTCGTGGCCGGTCTGGTCGCGATCACGCCGTCCTGTTCCTCGGTCTCGCCGATCGGCGCGATCGCGGTCGGCGCCATCGCCGGCATCCTGTGTGCGCTGGCGGTCGGCCTGAAGTTCCGCCTCGGGTTCGACGACTCGCTCGACGTCGTCGGCGTCCACCTCGTCGGTGGTCTGATCGGCACGCTGCTGGTCGGCTTCTTCGCCACCGAGGCCGCTCCGGCCGGCGTCGCGGGCCTGTTCTACGGCGGAGGGTTCGACCAGCTGTGGCGCCAGGCCGTCGGCGCGTTCGCGGTGATGATCTACAGCTTCGTGCTCAGCCTGATCATCGCGTTCATCGTCAAGGCGATCTTCGGCCTCCGCTCGACCGAGGAGAACGAGGTCGCGGGCCTCGACGAGTCGGAGCACGCGGAGACCGCGTACGACTTCTCCACCCTGCGGGTCGGCGGCGGGCTGGGCACACAGCGCCCGATCGTCACCGGGTCCACGGACCGCGAGCCGCAGGTCACCGCCACCACCACGAAGGAGGGCTGACCCGATGAAGCTCGTCACGGCCATCGTCAAGCCGTTCGTCCTGGAGGACGTCAAGGGGGCGCTGGAGCAGATCGGCGTGCTCGGCCTGACGATCTCCGAGGTCCAGGGCTACGGCAGGCAGAAGGGCCACACCGAGGTCTACCGCGGTGCCGAGTACTCGGTCGACTTCGTCCCGAAGGTCCGGGTCGAGGTCGTCGTGGACGACGCGCTGCTGGACAAGGTCGTCGACGCCATCGTCGAGGCATCCCGCACCGGCAAGATCGGTGACGGCAAGGTCTGGGTGGTGCCGGTCGAGACCGTCGTCCGGGTCCGCACGGGAGAGCGCGGCACGGACGCCATCTAGGCAGCGGTACCGGCCGGGCCCGTCGCATCCGCGACGGGCCCGGTCGGGTGGGTGCGGTCGGGACGCGCGAAGGGTGGGGCATGACGGTGCTGGGCTCCGGCGAGGCGGCGGATCTCGTCAAGGCCAAGTCGGTGTTGCTGGAGTCGAACGGGAGCCGGTTCCAGCACGGGCCGGAGGCGCTGCGCGCGGCGCTCGTGGACCTGCACGACTTCTGGCTCTCGTCCCGGTGCGCCTCGCTCGGCATCAGCGCCGACAGCGGCGTCTCGCTCGTGGCGGTGGGCGCGCTCGGGCGCCGCGAGCTGTGTCCCTGGTCCGATCTGGACCTCGTTCTGCTGCACGACGGGCACAAGGAGATCGACACGGTCGCCGAGCAGCTCTGGTACCCGATGTGGGACGCCGGCATCGGCCTCGACCACTCGGTCCGCACACCCGGTCAGGCCGTGCAGATCGCGACGACCGACCTCAAGGCCGCGTTCGGGCTGCTCGAGCTGCGGCACATCGCAGGCGACGCCGAGCTGACGGACAAGGTGCGCGCCGCCGTCCGTCAGGCGTGGCGGGCCGGCATCCGCAGCCGGTTCGACGAGATCGCGGACACCACCGCGGAGCGCTGGCGGCGCAACGGGGACGTCGCGCACCGGATCGAGCCGGATCTGAAGAACGGCCACGGCGGGCTGCGCGACGTCCAGCTGGTCGACGCGCTGGCCGCGGCCCAGCTCGTCGACCGCCCGTCGGCGGAGGTCTCGTCCGGGCGCACGCTGCTGCTCGACGTGCGCACCGAGCTGCACCGGCTCTCCGGAAGGGCCCGGGACGTGCTCCGTGCCCAGGACGCCGACGAGATCGCGTCCACGATGGACGTCGGCGACCGGTTCGACCTGGCCAGGGCCCTGTCCGGCGCAGCCCGCGCGGTGGCGTTCTCGGCCGAGGTCGGGCTGCGCCAGGCCCGCAACGCGCTGCCACGCCGCGGGCTCGCGGCACTCCGGCGGGCGCCGGTGCGACGGCCGCTGGACTCGGGCGTCGTCGAGCACGGGGGAGAGGTGACGCTGGCGCGCGACGCGTCCGCGTCGAAGGACCCGGCGCTCGTGCTGCGGGTCGCGGCGACCGCGGCCCGCACCGGCATGCCGATCTCGGCGGGCACGCTGCACCGGCTCGCCGACACCGCGCCCGAGCTGCGCACGCCGTGGCCGCGCGCGGCGCTCGGCGAGCTGCTGAGCCTGCTCGGTACCGGGCAGGGCATGGTCGAGGTGATCGAGTCGCTGGACCGCACCGGCCTGTGGGGGCGGCTGTTCCCGGAGTGGGGTGCGGTGCGGGACCTCCCGCCGCGCGACCGCAGTCACGTGTGGACGGTCGACCGGCACCTCGTCGAGGTCTGCGCGCAGGCCGCGCGGCTGACCACCCGCGTCAAGCGCCCGGACCTGCTGCTGCTCGGCGCCCTGCTGCACGACATCGGCAAGGGCCGCGGCGGCGACCACTCCGAGGTCGGGGAGTCGCTGGCCCGCCAGGTCGGTGAGCGCCTCGGCCTGCGGGAGGCCGACGTGGTCCTGCTCGGCGCCGTGGTCCGCCACCATCTGCTGCTCCCGCACACCGCGACCCGTCGCGACCTGGACGACCCGGCCACCGTCACGCGCGTGCTGGAGACGCTCGGGCACTCCGAGCTGCTGGTCGAGCTGCTCGACGCGCTCGCCGAGGCGGACTCGCTGGGCACCGGCCCCGGGGTGTGGAGCCCGTGGCGGCGCACCCTGATCCAGGAGCTGTCCGCGCGGTGCCGTTCCGCACTGACCGGCGCCCCCTTCGTCGAACCGGGGCCGCCGGAGGAGTCCGCCGCCGAGATGGTGGCCGCGCTGGAGGCGGACGGCTCGCCGCAGGTCCGCTTCGCCTCCGACGGCGACGTCGCGTCCGTCACGCTCGCGCTGCCGGACACGCGGGCCGCGCTGTCCGCCACGGCCGGGGTACTGGCGCTGCACTCGCTGCAGGTGCACACGGCGGAGAGCGCGGTGCTGCACGACGCCGTCGTGCAGGAGTTCGCGGTCACCCCGCGGTTCGGCAGGCTGCCGGACCCGGCGCTGGTCCGCGCCGACCTGATCAAGGTCCTGTCCGGGGGCATGCAGCTGGCCGACGCGTTGGCGCGCAAGGAACGCGACTACGCACCCAGCACGCCGGAGGTGGAGCGGACGGCGCCGCCGCGCGTGCTGTGGTTCGACGACGAGGCGACCGGCGCCGTCGTGCTGGAGCTGCGGGCCACCGACCGGATCGGGCTGCTGCACCACGTGACGTCGGCGCTGGAGCGCTCCGACGTGGACCTGCGCTGGGCGCGGGTGGAGACGCTGGGGTCGTCGGTCGTGGACGCGTTCGGGGTGGCCGGCTCGCCGGACACCGACACCCGGCGCCGGGTCGAGCGCGAGCTGCTGGCCGTCGCGGCCGGGCGTGGTCGGGACGCCGCGCCGCCCGCCTGACGCGGACCCATCCCGCCAGAGCGTCGGCGGTCATGCCGTCGGCGTGGCCCGCAGGCCACCGGACGAGCTCGATCCGGTTTGCCGTCCGGGCCGGTGATCCACGTCGTCCGGAAGTCCGGCGAGCCGTCGGGTGACGTCGGCGCCCCGGCGTCGACGCCGCCGGCGGCCGGCCAGGCAGGCGTCCATGGACCCGACGTGGACGACGACGTGGCTGAGCCGCCGGCCCGGGTCCTCGATCACGGGCCGTCCGGATCGTGCACGAGCTCGCGCGCCCGTTCACGTATCGGAAACATCACGTAGCACTGCCGTAACAACCCGAGACGATCATGCACCGGCCGGAACAGGTCGGGAGGTCGGATGGTCGACGCCGGGAACACCGCGTACGTGCTGGGATGCGCCGCGCTCGTCATGCTGATGACGCCGGGTCTCGCGTTCTTCTACGGCGGCATGGTCCGCGCGAAGAGCGTGCTCAACATGATGATGATGAGCCTGGTCAGCCTCGGCGTGATCGGGCTGGTCTGGGTGACGTTCGGCTTCTCGCTGGCGTTCGGGAACTCGCACGCGGGTCTGATCGGCGGGTTCGAGTTCACCGGGCTGACCCAGACCCAGGCCGTCGCCGGCGACATCCCGGTGCAGGCGTTCGCCATGTTCCAGCTGATGTTCGCGGTGATCACCGGCGCGCTGCTGTCCGGCGCGATCGCCGACCGGGCGCGGTTCTGGCCGTGGACGCTGTTCGTCGCGCTGTGGACGGTCGTCGTCTACGTGCCGCTGGCGCACTGGATCTTCGCGTTCGACGGGGCGGTGTCCGAGAAGGGCGGATGGCTCGCGAACACGCTGGGCACGCTGGACTTCGCGGGCGGCACCGCCGTCGAGATCAACTCCGGCGCGTCGGCGCTGGCGCTGGCCCTCGTGCTCGGGCGGCGTCGCGGATGGCCGCGCGAGCCGATGCGCCCGCACAACCTGCCCGCCGTGCTGCTCGGCGCCGGGCTGCTGTGGTTCGGCTGGTTCGGGTTCAACGCCGGGTCGGCGCTCGCCGCGGGCGCCACCGCCGCCAACGCGTTCGTCACGACGATGACGGCCGCCGCGGCGAGCGTGATGGCCTGGCTGGCGCTCGAGCACCGCCTCGACGGGCGCCCGACCAGCCTCGGCGGCGCGTCCGCCGCGATCGCGGGCCTGGTCGGCATCACGCCGGCCTGCGGCTACGTCGACACCTGGGGCGCGCTGGCGATCGGCGTGCTGGCCGGGGTGATCTGCCAGCTCGCGATCCGTCTGAAGTACCGCCTCGGCTACGACGACTCGCTCGACGTCGTCGCCATCCACGGCGTCGGCGGGCTCGTCGGCACGCTGATGCTGGGCTTCGTCGCGACCGCCTCGGTGAACGACGCGGGCGCCGACGGCCTGCTCTACGGCGGCGGCCTCGGCCAGCTCGGCAAGCAGGCGCTGGCCGTCGTCGTGTCGCTGGCCTGGGCGTTCGTGCTGTCCGCGCTGCTGGCGTGGATCGTGAAGCGGACGGTCGGGTTCCGCGCGAGCGCCGAGGTCGAGTTCGAGGGCATCGACGAGGCGGAACACTCCGAGTCCGCCTATGAGTTCAGTACCGCCGTCCGGGCAGCGGGGCGGGCGAGCGGCGGCGGCCTGCTCGGTGCGACCCGGCCGCCGGAGTACCGCGCCGACCCCGCCGACACCGAGGAGGTCCGATGAAGCTGGTCACCGCCATCGTCAAGCCGTTCGTGCTGGGCGACGTGAAGGACGCGCTGGAGACGCTCGGCGTCCTCGGCCTGACCGTGTCCGAGGTGCAGGGCTACGGCAGGCAGAAGGGGCACACCGAGGTCTACCGCGGCGCCGAGTACTCGGTGGACTTCGTACCGAAGGTGCGGGTCGAGGTCGTCGTCGACGACGAGGTGGCCGAGCGCGTCGTGCAGGCGGTGGTGGACGCCGCGCACACCGGCAAGATCGGCGACGGGAAGGTCTGGGTCGTACCGGTCGACAACGTCGTGCGCGTGCGCACGGGGGAGCGGGGGACGGACGCGCTCTGAGCCCCGTCGACGTGAACGTCGGAGTCGGCAACGCCGCCGGGATCAGCGCTGACGTTCATGCCGACGCCTGATCCGGCCAGAGCGGCATGATCGGAACGATCCGGGCGCACCGGCCGTTGGGGACCACATGACCCTCGCCGACACGGCTCCGGTGCGGCTCCACGTCCCCGCCCGATCGCTGGTCCTGGTGGCCGGCCTGCCCGGTGCGGGGAAGTCCACGCTGCTCGGGACGCTGGCGCCGGACCCGACGGTCGTGGTGCTCGACTCGGACGCGGCTCGGGGTCGTCTCTCGGCCCGGCTCCCGGAGCGGACGCCGTACGGCCTCTACCGGTGGTTGGTCCACCTGCTGCACCGTTGCGACGCCGTCCGCGTGGCGCTGACCGGCCCGGACACCGTCGTCGTGCACCTACCGGCCACCGGTCACCGGATCCGTTCCGGGGTGCTCGCGCTGGCCCGGCTCTCCGGTCGGGAAGCACACCTGCTGTGGGTGCACGCGGAGCCGTCGGAGGCACTGGACGGGCAGCACGTGCGCGGACGGGTGGTGCGCGACGCGGCGTTCTCGGGCCACGCAGCGAAGGCGGGGCTCGTGGTCGACGCGTTGCGGACCGGTCCACCGCCGGGCTGGGTGTCGGCCCGCGTCGTCGATCGTGCCTGCGCCCGCCGGGGACTGGCACTCGACAAGTAGGCTGGTCGTCGTGTTCGACTCCCTCTCCGAGCGCCTCGGCAACTCGCTGCGCGACCTCCGTGGCAAGGGCCGGCTCTCCGACGCCGACATCGACGCCACCGCGCGTGAGATCCGGATCGCGCTCCTGGAGGCGGACGTCGCCCTCCCGGTCGTGCGCGGGTTCATCGCGAAGATCAAGGAACGCGCCAAGGGTGCCGAGGTCTCGCAGGCGCTGAACCCGGCTCAGCAGGTCGTCAAGATCGTGAACGAGGAGCTCGTCGCGATCCTCGGCGGCGAGACCCGGCGGCTGCACATGGCCAAGGAGCCGCCGACCGTCATCCTGCTGGCCGGCCTGCAGGGCTCCGGCAAGACGACGCTGGCGGGCAAGCTGGGCCGCTGGCTCGCCGGGCAGGGGCACACGCCGCTGCTCGTGGCCTGTGACCTGCAGCGGCCGAATGCGGTGAACCAGCTCCAGATCGTCGGTGAGCGTGCCGGCGTGCCGACGTTCGCGCCGCACCCGGGTGCGACGGGTGCCGGTGAGCTCCCCGAGGGCCCCGGCGACCCGGTGGGCGTGGCGCGCGACGGCATCGCGTTCGCCCGCTCCAAGCAGTACGACGTGGTCGTCGTGGACACCGCGGGTCGCCTCGGTGTGGACCAGGAACTGATGCAGCAGGCCTCCGACATCCGGGACGCGGTCTCGCCGGACGAGGTCCTGTTCGTCGTCGACGCGATGATCGGTCAGGACGCGGTCGTGACGGCCGAGGCGTTCCGGGACGGTGTCGGCTTCACCGGCGTCGTGCTCACGAAGCTCGACGGCGACGCCCGCGGTGGCGCCGCGCTGTCCGTGCGCGAGGTGACCGGCGAGCCGATCCTGTTCGCCTCGAACGGCGAGAAGCTCGAGGACTTCGACGTCTTCCACCCGGACCGGATGTCCTCGCGCATCCTGGGCATGGGTGACCTGCTCACGCTGATCGAGCAGGCGGAGCACGTCTTCGACGAGGAGGAGTCCCGCCGGACGGCCGAGAAGCTCGGGTCCGGCGAGCTGACGCTGGAGGACTTCCTCCAGCAGATGCTGGCGATCCGCAAGATGGGGCCGATCGGCAACATCCTCGGCATGCTGCCCGGCGCCAACCAGGGCCAGATGAAGGACGCGCTGGCGCAGGTCGACGACAAGCAGATCGACAAGCTGCAGGCGATCATCCGGGGCATGACCCCGGGCGAGCGGGAAGACCCGAAGATCATCAACGCGTCCCGGCGGCTGCGCATCGCGAACGGGTCCGGCGTGACCGTCTCCGACGTGAACGACCTGGTCAACCGGTTCTTCGAGGCCCGCAAGACGATGAAGCAGATGGCCGGCCAGTTCGGCTTCGGCGGCGGTGGCCGGTCGGCCACGAAGAAGCAGCCGAAGAACGCGCGCAAGGCCAAGCAGGCGAAGAAGGGCCGCCGCGGCGGGCCGACGCCCTCGCGCGCCGGTGGCGGGATGCCGGACCTGTCGAACATGCCGAAGGGCCTGCAGGAGCTGCCGCCCGGCCTGGCCGGGCTGGACCAGCTGCCGTCCGGGTTCGACCCGTCGAAGCTGAACTTCGGCAACAACAAGAAGAAGACGTGAGCGAGCCTGCGAGCTCACCGTCAGGCACAGCAGCGTCGCGAACGCGGCCGACGAGCGCCGGCGAGGTGGGCCCGTGAGCGATCTGCCCGCCGCGGGGTGGCACCTGCGCGGCGTCGTCCTGCCCGACGGGGGAGATCCCACCGACCTGTACGTGGACGGCTCCGGGCGGGTCTCCGACGAGCCGCTGACCGGTTCCGAGACGCTCGTCGACGGCGGTTGGATCGTGCCCGGCCTGGTCGACGCGCACTGCCACGTCGGCCTCGGGCCGGAGGGCCCCGTCTCGCTCGACGAGGCAGAGGACCAGGCCCGCACCGACCGGGACGCCGGGACGCTCCTGATCCGCGACTGCGGCTCGCCGATCGACACCACGCCGTTGCAGACCCGCGACGACCTGCCCGAGCTCGTCCGCGCCGCGCGGCACCTGGCCCGCCCGAAGCGCTACATCCGCGGGATCGCCGTCGAGCTCGACGACCCGCGGCTGCTCGTCGACGAGATCCGCACGCAGGCGCGCGCGGGCGACGGTTGGGTGAAGCTGGTCGGAGACTGGATCGACCGCGACGCCGGTGACCTCGCCCCGCTCTGGCCGGACGACGTGCTGGCCGAGGCGATCGCCGCCGCGCACGACGAGGGCGCCCGGGTGACCGCGCACGTGTTCGGGACGGACGCGCTGCACGGCCTGATCGGGGCGGGCATCGACTGCATCGAGCACGGCACAGGGCTGACCGACGAGCTGATCGCCGAGATGGCCCGTCGCGGCACCGCCCTGGTCCCGACGCTGATCAACGTCGAGACGTTCCCGGGGATCGCCGACGGCGCGGCCGAGAAGTTCCCGACGTACGCCGCGCACATGCGCGCACTGCACGCGTCGGCCCGTGACGTCGTCGGCCGGGCCGCCGAGGCCGGCGTCGCCGTCTACGCCGGGACCGACGCGGGCGGCGGCATCGCGCACGGTCGGATCGTCGACGAGATCGCCGCACTGGCCGACGCCGGCGTGCCGGACGCGCTGGGTGCGGCGAGCTGGGCGGCCCGTCGCTGGCTCGGACGGCCGCTGCTCACGCCGGGGGCACCGGCCAGCCTCGTCGTCTACGGGGCCGACCCGCGCTCCGACCCGGCGTCGCTGCGCCGCCCCTCCGCCGTGCTCGTGCGCGGCAGGCGGGTCGCGCGGCGCGCGGGTGCGGCGTGAGCTCCGGACCACCCGGCCCGCCCCATCCGGATCCCGCGCGCCCCGCGCCGTCCGATCCCGCACGGCCCGACCCCACGCGGCCGGATCCCGCCCGCCCTCCCGACGCGTCGTACCCCGGCCCGTCGCCTCACGCGGGGGCGTCGCCTCAGCCCGGCTCGTCGCCTCACCCGGGGGCGTCGCCTCACCCGGGGCCGTCGCCGTATCCCGGGGCGCCGCCGTATCCCGGGCCGCCCGATCCCGGGGCGCCGCCCTACGCGGGACCACCGCCGCCGGGGTGGCCGGGCTCCCCGCCGACCGGCCCGGCCGGTCCGGCCGAGCCGCCCCGCGGGTGGTTCGGCCTGCGCCCGTCCCCACCCGCACCCCGCACGGGCTGGGCGATCCGCCTGTTCGTCATCGCCGAGGCGGTGTTCCTCGGCGTCTCCGCGCTGCTCGGTTGGCTGATCGGGATCGACACCGCCGGCGTCGGCGGGATCGTCACGGCGATCGCCGTCCCGACGATCGCGGCCGCCGTGGTCGCCGTGTTGTCGACGCAGTGGCTCGGCAACGGACCGAAGGTCGACCTCGGCCTGCGGTGGAGCTGGGACGACGTCGCCGTCGGCCTGATCACCGGGCTGGCCGGCCTGCTGCTCACGGTGCCCGCGGCGCTGGTCTACGCGTGGGTGGTCGGGCCGGAGGGGATGAGCACGGCCGTCGGCGACGTGTTCGGCGGGCTCCGGACGTCGTGGCCGGTCGCGCTGCTGGTGACGGCCGTGGTCGTGCTCGTCGCGCCGGTCTGCGAGGAGATCCTCTACCGCGGGCTGCTGTGGCGCGCCGTGTCCAAGCACGTGAGCAACCAGTGGGTCGTGTACCTGCTCACGACCGTGCTGTTCGCGTTCGCGCACTTCGAGCTGACCCGGACGCCGCTGCTGTTCGTCGTCGCGCTGCCGCTCGGGCTGGCCCGGCTGCTCACCGGGCGGCTGACCGCGAGCATCATCGCGCACCAGATCAACAACTTCCTGCCGGGCGTCGCGCTGGCACTGATGCTGACCGGCGTCGTACCGGGGTAGGGACGTCCGCGGGGGTCTGGCACAATAGACCGTCGGGCCTGCGGTCGGCCCTCTACCAACCGCAGCCAGGACTGAAGAGTGAGCGCGCTTGTACCCCCACGCGAGCCGAGCTGACTCATCGCAGCCGAACACACGTAGTCGCGAGGAGCACCCACAGCTGTGGCCGTCAAGATCAAGCTGATGCGTCTGGGCAAGATCCGTCAGCCCTACTACCGCGTCGTCGTCGCCGACTCCCGGACGCGTCGCAACGGACGCGCGATCGAGACCATCGGCAAGTACCACCCGAAGGGCGAGCCGAGCCTGATCGAGATCGACTCGGAGCGTGCGCAGTACTGGCTGGGCGTCGGCGCGCTGCCGACCGAGCCGGTCGAGTCGCTGCTCAAGGTCACCGGGGACTGGCAGAAGTTCCACGGCGAGCCCGGAGCCGAGGGCACGTTGAAGACGCAGCCGGCGAAGCAGAGCAAGCTGGAGCGCTTCCAGCAGGCGCTGGCCGAGGCGAACCAGGAGCCGACCACCGAGGCGACCACGCCGCGCGCCAAGCGCAGCGGCGGCGGCAACGACCGCGTCGGTGCGACCGCTGACGCGGCGCCCGCCGAGGCAGCCACGAAGGACGACGAGGTCGTCGACGCCACGAAGGATGCCGACGCGCCTGCCGCCGAGTCGTGACGACCCTGCTCGCCGACGCACTGGAGCACCTGGTGCGCGGGATCGTCGACCATCCCGAAGAGGTTCGCGTCGACATGGTCACCGGGCGCCGGGGCCGGATCCTCGAGGTCCGGGTGCATCCCGACGACCTCGGCAAGGTGATCGGACGCGGCGGACGGACCGCGACCGCGCTGCGCAACGTCGTCAGCGGCGTGGGCGGGCGCGGGGTGCGGGTCGACGTCGTCGACACCGACCGCTGATATGAGCGCAGCCGACGCCGGCCGGGACCAGGTCCTGGTCGGCGTCGTCGTGCGTGTGCACGGCCTGCGCGGTGAGGTCGTGGTCGAGCCGCACACCGACTCCCCGTCGGAGCGCTTCGCCGCGGGCGCGGTGTTCGACGCGCGCACGACGCGCGGCGAGTCCCGTGGGTCGATCGAGGTCCGCGCCTCGCGCCCGCACTCCGGCCGACTGCTCGTGACGTTCGCCGGCGTCGACGACCGCGACGCGGCCGAGGCCCTGCGCGGCCTGCGCCTGCTCCTGGCCACCAGCGAGCTGCCCCCGGCCGACGACCCGGACGAGTTCCACGTCCACCAGCTCGAGGGACTGCCCGTCGAGCTCGCCGACGGCTCACCGGTCGGCACCGTGCGCGAGGTCGTCCACGGTCCGGGCGGTGAGCTCCTGGTCCTGCGCCGCTCCGGCGCCGACGACGCCCTGGTCCCGTTCGTGAGCGCGATCGTCCCGACCGTCGACCTGGACACCGGCCGGATCGTCATCGACCCGCCGGAAGGCCTCCTCGACCCGGTCGACTGACCCGTCGCGGTCCCGCCCCACCTCCCACCTCCCGCCTCCCCTCTCTCTCCGAACGAACGGCACCGTCGAGCAATGGCATTGCGCGAAGGTGCCGTTCGTTCGGTTCCGTATGTCAACTTGCGTTGACAGCGGCCCTGGTGTCAACGTAAGTTGACATCCATGAGTGATGCGACAGCGGTGGCCGCGGCGGCCTCCAGCAAGGACCCGGGCGTCGGACTGGCGGCCGTGGCGTCGTTGCGGACGGTGCTCGAGTCGCTGGAGGAGCTGCAGGTCGGCAACGCGCGCGACCAGGGATGGTCGTGGCAGCAGATCGCCGAGGCCCTGCACGTCAGCCGGCAGGCGGTGCACAAGAAGTACCGCCGTTTC
This sequence comes from Pseudonocardia endophytica, assembly GCF_004339565.1. Lineage (GTDB taxonomy): Bacteria > Actinomycetota > Actinomycetes > Mycobacteriales > Pseudonocardiaceae > Pseudonocardia > Pseudonocardia endophytica. Next base: position 1,408,919 of record NZ_SMFZ01000001.1, on the reverse strand, counting down.
GGGTTCTAGGGAGGGAGCGCGATGTTCGAGAGGTTCACCGACCCGGCCCGCCGGGTCGTCGTGCTGGCCCAGGAGGACGCGCGGGAGCGCAGGCAGGACCGGATCCGGGCGGGAAACCTGCTGGTCGGGATCGTGTGCACGCCGGGGACACCGGGCGCGGACCTGCTGGCGGAGGCGGGCGTGGACCGGCAGGTCGTGGAGGACGGGCTCGCCGGGGCCGGGCCGGACCACGCCGAGGCGCTGGCCACGCTCGGGATCGACCTCGACGAGGTGCGCCGCCAGGCCGAGGAGACGTTCGGTCCGGGCGCGCTCGACCGCACCCGGGCGGCGCGGGGGCAGTGGCGCGGCGGGCACATCCCGTTCGAGAGGGAGGCGAAGAAGGCGCTCGAGCTCGGGCTGCGGGAGGCGATCCGCCTCGGTGACCGGCACATCGGCACCGAACACCTGCTGCTCGGCCTGCTCTGGCCGGGTTCGACGGCGCACACGATCCTGGCCGCGCGCGGGGTCACGCTGGAGGGGATGCGGGCGGCGGTCGCCGAGCAGGGCCGGGGCCGCGCGAGCGGGTGATCAGCGCGCGTCCTCGTACTCCTCCTCGTCGTCGGCGTCGACGGGGTGGGGTGCGCCGGTCTCGGCCGACCGGACGCCCTCGAGCTCGGCGAGCTGTGTGGCCAGGCCGGCGAGGTCGCCGCGACCCTCCAGCCGGAGCGTGACGGCGGCGAGCCGGACGCCGTCGTCGGTGACCGTCTCGCGGTGCACGGCCACCCGCGCCACGGCGTAGCCCGAGGCCGTGCAGCGTTCGAGGACGCCGCGCAACACGCCCTGGCCGTCGGTGTAGCGCAGGCGCAACGTCGGGGGATCACGACGACGGCGGCGCGTGGCCCGTGCGAGCGGCTGCAGGCCGCGGGTCACGAGGAAGTGGGCCGCGGTGGCGGCCACCGCGAGCGCAGGCAGTCCCGCGCCCGCGGCCGAGCCGACGGCGGCGGCAAGCCAGATCGTCGCGGCGGTCGTCAGTCCCCGGACGGCGTCCTGGCGCACGAAGATCAGGCCGGCACCGATGAAGCCGATGCCGGACACGATCTGCGCCGCGACACGGGACGGGTCGAGCGCGATGTGCTCCTGGGCGAGCAGGTCGGCGAACCCGTACTTCGAGACCACCATGAACACGGCCGAGCCGACGCCGACGAGCACGTGCGTGCGCAGGCCGGCGCTCTTCGCCCCGGCCTCGCGCTCCAGCCCGATCAGCGTGGTCAGGATCAGCGCGACGACGACCGGCAGCAGCAGCTCCCACTGCCGTTCGCTCGACCAGAATGCCGAGAACCACTCCGGCGGCATGTTCGTCCGTCCTCCTCTGCGACGATCCGGCCCGTGCGGATCGACGTCGTGAGCATCTTCCCGTCCTACCTCGCACCGTTGCGCGAGGCACTGCTGGGGCGCGCGATCAGCCGCGGCCTGCTCGAGCTGGAGGTGCACGACCTGCGGCGCTGGACGCACGACGTGCACCAGGCCGTCGACGACTCGCCGTACGGCGGCGGGCCGGGCATGGTGATGCGCCCCCAGGTCTGGGGCGACGCGCTGGACGAGGTGCTGGCCGGCGATCCGGCGCGGCTCGTCGTCCCGACGCCGGCCGGGCGGCCGTTCACCCAGGCGACGGCCCGCGAGTGGTCGGCCGACCGGCGGCTCGTGTTCGCGTGCGGGCGCTACGAGGGCATCGATCAGCGGGTGCTCGACGACGCCGCGCGACGGGTGCCGGTGGAGGAGGTCAGCATCGGCGACTACGTGCTCGTCGGCGGCGAGGTCGCGGTGCTGGCCATGGTGGAGGCCGTGGTCCGGCTGCTGCCCGGGGTGCTCGGCAACCCGCGTTCCGCGGCAGAGGACTCGTTCTCCGACGGGCTGCTCGAGGGGCCCGCCTACACTCGCCCCGAGGTGTGGCGCGATCTCGCCGTGCCGGACGTGCTGCGCAGCGGCAACCACGCGGCGATCGACCGCTGGCGCCGGGACCGCGCGCTGGAACGTACGCTCCAGCGGCGGCCGGACCTCGTGCACGCGCTGCCCGACGGGGCGTTGGACGAGGCCGACCGGGCGTTGCTCGCGTCACTGCGCGAGCACGGCTGACCCCTGCGTGCCGAGGTGTCTCCTTGCATCTGGCACTATGGACGGGTTGCCAGCGCCCGGTGTGGCGCTCACCGCGTGCGGGGGACTCCTTCCGTGCGGGTGCGGCGTGCCCCTGCGGCCGCGGCAGAGCCGGACCCCACGAGCCGGCAGCACGAGAGCCCAGCACGACAGACGAGGACGGACCTACGCGATGAACACCCTGGACGAACTGGACGCGCAGACCCTGCGGTCCGACATCCCCGCTTTCCGGCCGGGTGACACGCTCAAGGTGCACGTCAAGGTCATCGAGGGCAGCCGCTCGCGTGTCCAGGTGTTCCAGGGTGTCGTGATCAAGCGTCAGGGCGGCGGGGCACGCGAGACCTTCACGGTGCGCAAGATCTCGTTCGGTGTCGGCGTCGAGCGCACGTTCCCGGTGCACTCCCCGAACATCGACAAGATCGAGGTCGCCACGCGCGGCTCGGTCCGGCGGGCGAAGCTCTACTACCTCCGTGACCTGCGCGGCAAGGCCGCGAAGATCAAGGAGCGTCGAGAGACCCCGACCGCGTCGTGACCGTCACCCCTTCGTGATTCCACGGTGACGTAGCCTCGTACCGTGGCGTTCCCCGAGCTCCCCGACGACCGCCGGGCGCGTCCCCGGCGGTATCGAGGCAGCGCCGAGGGCGGTGATCCCGGCATTCCGGACGAGCTGGAGAACGACGCTCCCGAGGACCGGGACCGCGTCCTCGACGCCCCCGCCCGGCGCGGTGCGCCAGTGCGGCGGGCCGCCCGGACCGACGACCGGCCTCAGGGCCGCGCGGCGGCCGCCGGTGGCCGGCGACGGGCCCGCGTCGACGAGGAGGAGCTCCCTGACGACCGTGGTGAGCCGTCATGGCCTCCGCGCGGCCGCAGGGCGCTGAGGGACGACGACCGGCCGTCCGCTGACGACGGGAACGGACGCCGCCGCAACGGCACCGGAGCTCACGGGGTCGGCGCTCACGGCAGCGGCGCTCACGGGGCCGGCGCTCACGGGGTCGGCGCGAACGGGCCGCGCGCCAACGGTGCTCCACCGAACGGGCGGCCGTCGAACGGCGCTCCGGTGAACGGTGCCCGCGCGAACGGCGCCGGCACGGACGTCACCCGCGCCGACGGGGCGCCGGCGAACGGTGCCCACCGCAGCGGCGAGCCCCGCAACGGTGGTCCCTACGACGGCGGTCCCCACAACGGCGGTCCCCACAACGGCGGTCCCCACAGCGGCGGTCCCCACAGCGGCGGTCCTTACGACGGCGGTCCCCACGACGGCGGTCCCTACAACGGCAGCGGCGGCCCGCGAGACGGCAGTCGCGGCCCCCGTGACGGCGCAGCGTCGCCCGCCGACCGGGTGCGCGACGCCCGCCCGTACAGCGAGGCCGACGCGGACCGCCTGTGGGACCGGCCGGACGGCCCACGCCGGCACGTCCGTTCCGAGGAGCAGGCACCCGTCGACCCGCCGACCGGACGTCGTCGCCGCCGCGACGAGCCCGACGCCGTCGGTGACGACCGCGGTCCCGCCCGTCGTGCACCGAACGAGCCACGGCCGCCCGTCAACGGGTACGCGCCCGGACCGGACGCCGACGAACGCAGCGGTCACGCGCGTCCGCCGCGGCGCGAGGGCCCGCCCCGCGAGGGTCCGATGCAACGCCCGCGGTTCCCGGTCGACGAGCAGAACGGCCACGCGCCAGTGGGACCGGCTCCGGCCGGACGAGGTCCGGCCGGCCCGCCCGGTGGTGGCCCCGCATCGGACGCTCCGGTGCCCGGTGTCGAGAACAGGCACCCTCCGCGCGGATCGGCGGGGCGCGACGGACGGCCCCCGGTCGACGCCGGGGACCGCAGGCAGTGGCCTCCCGGTCGCAGCGGGCAGCCGCCCGGCCCGGACGGGACCGGCCGCCGTCGCGCCGTATCCGACGACGTCGCACCGGACGCAGCCCGGCCGGTCGACCGGTCCGCCGAGGCGACCGGTGTCGCGCCGCCGGTGCGCCGCCGCCCCGCCGCCGAGGTCCCACCGGGCGCCATCGGTGCTGCGGGCGCCGTCGGTGCCGGAGCGGCGGGTGGCGGACCGGGTGCTCCCGCGACGGCACGCACCCCGCTCCCGCCCGAGACGGACGGCATGGACCCGGGCCGCACCCGTCGCCCCCCGCCGCGGAGGCCGGGACGCGAGCCGGAGCCCGTGGACGACGACCTGCCCGACGAGGACGACGTCGACACCACGGCGCTGCCCACCGAGCGGCAGCGCCGCACCCCGCGCCGTCGTCCCGTGGCGGGCGACGCGCCGAGGTCCCGGACGCGTGCCCCGGCGGACGACGACGTCGACGACCGGGACGACGTCGACGACGGGATCGACGCCCGTGACTCCCGGGACGAGGACGCGCGCGTCGCGGAACCCCGCGGGCCGGTGGGTGTCGGCGGCCGGATCGCGGCCCTGACCTCGCGCCGCCGCTCCCGCGACGGCGGAGACGGCAAGAAGCAGACGTCGTTCTGGAAGGAGCTGCCGCTCCTGGTCGGCGTCGCGCTGCTGCTGACGTTCCTGATCCAGACGTTCGTCGCGAAGGTGTTCGTGATCCCGTCCGGATCGATGGAGACGACCCTGAACGGCTGCACCGGCTGCGACAACGACCGCGTGCTCGTCGACAAGGTCACCTACAACTTCACCGACATCAAGCCCGGCGACGTCGTCGTGTTCCGCGGGCCGGACAGCTGGTCGAGCTCGGAGTACGAGCTGGACCAGACGACGAACCCGGTCCTGCGTGGGCTGCAGATGGCCGGGTCGCTGATCGGGTTCGCGCCGCCGGACGAGAAGGACTTCGTCAAGCGGGTGATCGCGACCGGCGGGCAGACCGTCGCCTGCTGCGACGCGCTGAACCAGGTCATGGTCGACGGCCAGCCGCTGGAGGAGCCCTACATCTACTACCTGCCGGAGGCCGGTCCGGCCCGGCAGATCCCGTTCGGGCCGGTCACCGTCCCGCAGGGCGAGATGTGGATGATGGGCGACAGCCGGAACAACTCCGCGGACTCGCGGGCGGCCGGGCACGGCCCGGTGCCCGAGGAGAACGTGATCGGCAAGGTCCGGCTGATCGTCCTCCCGTTCGACCGCTTCGGCTGGGTCGACGCGGTGAACCCGCAGACGAACGCCCAGGCCGCAGCGGACCACGGCCTCCCGCAGGGCGGCGCACTCGCACTTGGCATGATGGGGGCGTTCCCGTTCGCGCTCGGCCGACGGCGCCTGCTCGTGCGTCGTGCCGAGGAGCAGCGGTTCCTGCCCGTCGCGCGTCGCCGGAAGCGGTGGCGTACGTAACCAGACCGGGAGAGCGGTGCCGGTTCCCCCACCCCGTGGTTCGCGTGGCCGACGTGTACCCGCCCGCAGGCCGCGCCGTCCGGCCGACGTGCTCGGCCCGTCGTTGCGGCCGCCGCGTGCCGTCGTGCGCAGCGCCGGGAACTGGACGTTGCAGTCGGTGCTGCAACGGCACGGTCTCGGCCCGGTCGCGGGCGTCGACGAGGCCGGACGCGGGGCCAGCGCGGGCCCGCTCGTCGTCGCCTCGTGCGTGCTCCGACCGACGGACACCAAGGCGCTCGACGGCCTCACCGACTCGAAGCTGCTCTCCCCGGCGTCCCGTGAGGAGTACTTCACGAAGATCCGCCGTCGGGCACTGGACCTCTGCGTCGTCGTGATCCCGCCGGAGGAGGTCGACCGGCGCGGCGTGCACATCGCGAACATCGAGGGCATGCGACGGGCGGTGGCCGGGCTCTCGGTGGACCCCGGCTACGTGCTGACCGACGGGTTCCCGGTGCGCGGGTTCGGACGCCCGACGCTCGCCGTCCCGAAGGGCGACCGGGTGGCCGCGTGCGTGGCGGCCGCGTCCGTGCTGGCCAAGGTGACCAGGGACCGCCTGATGGTGGAGCTCGACGACGTCCGGCCGGGCTACGGGTTCGCGGTGCACAAGGGCTACTGCACGCCGGAGCACGACGCGGCGCTCAACGCCCTCGGCCCGTGCCCGGAGCACCGGTTCTCGTTCGCGAACGTCGCGGCGGTGGCCGGACGCGGGCCCCTGTCCGGTCTGGTCCACAATGGGAGCTCGCCGGACGAGGGGTCCGGCGCGGGGGCGACGCCGTCCGGGGACGAGGACGACGAGCTGTGGGCGGAGCCCGATCTGATGGATGTCGTCATGGGAGGACCGTCGCGGTGAGCGCGGAGGATCTCGAGAAGTACGAGACCGAGATGGAGCTGACGCTCTACAAGGAGTACCGGGACATCGTCGCCCAGTTCTCCTACGTCGTGGAGACCGAACGGCGCTTCTACCTGGCGAACTCCGTCGACGTCGCGCCGCGCAACGCCGACGGCGAGGTGTACTTCGAGGTCCGGATGTCCGACGCGTGGGTGTGGGACATGTACCGGCCCGCCAGGTTCGTGAAGAACGTGCGGGTCGTGACGTTCAAGGACGTCAACATCGAGGAGCTGGACACGCCGGACCTGCGGCTGCCGGAGAACGACACGTTCGGCGGGCCGACCGCCTAGCACACCCCACCGACGGTTTCCGCCGGCGAACGCACCGAACCGCCCCGGCCGTCCCCAACCCGCATGGTGCGTCCACAGATGACGCATTCGCCGGTCCGCGACCGTCCCGCGCCCCGATCGTGGACGCATGGCAGCGAAGGACGAGCTCGGTCGGCGCGGTGAGGACACCGCGGCCGACTTCCTGACCGGGCGGCACGGGATGGTCGTGCTCTCCCGCAACTGGCGGTGCAAGGAGGGCGAGCTGGACATCGTCGCGACCGACGCCGAAGCGCGGCTCGTCGTGTGCGAGGTCAAGACGCGATCCGGCACGCGGTTCGGGGAGCCGGCCGAGGGCGTCACCGCGAGCAAGATCCGCCGGATCCGGCGGCTGGGCAAGCTCTGGATGGCGGCCCACCACGTCGCGTGGTGCGAGGTGCGGTACGACGTGGTCGCCGTCCTGATTCCGCCCGGCGGACCGACGACCGTGACGTACTACCCGGCGGCGTTCTGATGACCGGGATGGCGCGGGTCTGGTCGGTGGCGCTGCACGGCGTGGACGGGGTGCCGGTCGAGATCGAGGCGGCGGTCGGCGGCGGACTGCCCGGCGTGCATCTCGTCGGGCTGCCGGACGCGGCGCTGCAGGAGTCGAAGGACCGGGTGCGGTCGGCCGTCGTGCAGGCGGGCCGGACGTGGCCGAACGAGCGGATCATCCTGGCGCTCTCGCCCGCGACCCTCCGCAAGGCGGGGAGCGGGTTCGACGTTGCGCTGGCGTGCGGCGTCCTCGCGGCCACCGGGACCGTCCCGGCCGACCGGCTGGACGGGACGGTCCTGCTCGGCGAGCTGGCCCTGGACGGTCGCCTGCGGCCGGTGCGGGGCGTGCTGCCCTGCCTGCTGGCGGCACGGGCGGCCGGTCTGCGACGGGTGGTGGTCCCGCTCGGCTCGCTGCCTGAGGCCGGTCTGGTGGACGGGATGGACGTGTTCGGAGCCGGGTCGCTGAACGACGTGCTGTCCTGGCTGGCCGGTGACCGGCCGCTGGAGCGGCCCGACGACGGTGCGGCGTCCGCCCCGCGTCCGGCGTTCCCCGAGCTGTCCGACGTCGTCGGCCAGGACGACGCCAGGCGCGCCGTCGAGATCGCCGCCGCCGGTGGCCACCACCTGCTGATGGTCGGCCCGCCGGGCACCGGCAAGACGATGCTGGCCCAGCGGATCGTCGGCCTGCTGCCCGAGCTGGACCGCTCCGAGGCGCTGCAGCTGGCCTCCATCCGGTCGGCGGCGGGGCGGCTCGCGACACAGCAGCATCCGCTGACGACGGTCGCCCCGTTCGTCGCGCCGCACCACTCGGCGTCGGAGGCGGCCCTGCTCGGTGGCGGGTCCGGTGTCGCCCGGCCCGGGGCGGTGTCGCTGGCGCACCGGGGCGTCCTGTTCCTCGACGAATGTCCACAGTGGCCGCCGCACCTGCTCGACGCGCTGCGCACGCCGCTGGAGGAGGGCGAGGTCCGGGTGGCCAGGTCGGACGGGACGTTCCGGTACCCGGCGCGGTTCCAGCTGGTGCTGGCCGCGAACCCGTGCCCGTGCGCACCGCCCGACGACCGGGACTGCGAGTGCCGAGGGCAGGTGCGTCGCAGGTACCGGGAGCGGCTGTCCGGCCCGTTGATGGACCGGGTCGACCTGCGGGTGCCCATGGTGCCGATCTCGACATGGGCGACCGAGACCCCTCCGGAGGGCACCGACGTGGTGCGCACGCGCGTGCTGGCCGCACGGGCCGCGGCCGCCGAACGGTGGTCCGAGCACGGATGGCGGTGCAACGGCGACGTGCCGGGCCCGGTGCTGCGGTCGCGGTTCCAGCTCCCGCAGCGGGTGGTGCATCCGCTGACCTCGCGGATGAAGCGGGGCACGCTGACCGCGCGGGGTGCCGACCGTGCGCTGCGGGTCGCGTGGGCCGTACGATAGCGCATGTGGCGATTCACCGCGGCGGACGTGCCGTGCCCTACCTGCGCATCAGCTCGGACCGTAGCGGTGAGGGCCTGGGCGTCGAGCGCCAGCGGGTCGACTGCCTCGCACTGATCGAGGGTCGCGGCTGGACGCTGGCCCGCGCGCCGTTCTGCGAGAACGACGCCAGCGCGGCCGGACGGAAGCCGCGCCCGCTGTTCCGCGCGCTGCTCGACCTGGTCCGCTCCGGCGGGGTGGACGTCATCGTGGCGTGGAGCCTGGACCGGCTGGTGCGCAACGCCCGCGACCGGCTCGCGCTGGTCGAGGCGTGCCGCGACGCCGGAGTCATGATCGCGCTGTGCCGTGGCTCGGACATGGACCCGACGACCCCCGCCGGGCGGCTGGCGATCGACGTCCTCGGTTCGGTCGCGCAGCACGAGATCGACCAGAAGGCGGACCGGCAGCGGTCGGCCGCGCAGCAGGCGGCCGAGAACGGCCGGTGGATCGGCGGGCGGCGCGCGTTCGGCTACACAGCCGACGGCCTGTCGATCGTCGAGGACGAGGCGGCAGCGCTGCGCGACGCATACGCCGCCGTGCTGGCCGGTGAGACGCTTCGCGGCGTAGCCCGCCAGTGGAACCGGGCCGGGTTCACGACCGCGCAGCGGCCATACCGGCACGCCCACCTGGGCGAGCGGAGTCCGTGGCGGGGGGACGCGGTGCGCCGGGTGCTGCTCAACCCGCGCAACGCGGGTCTGCGCGCGCACAAGGGCGAGATCATGGGTCAGGCGTGCTGGGACGGCGTGGTCGACGAGTCGACATGGCGCGCGACCCGCACCCTGCTCAGCGACAGTGCGCGCACGACCGGAGGTCCGACGGCGATGGGCAAGCACTTCCTGTCCGGTGTCGCGTTGTGCGGCCTGGACGGGTGCGGCGCGCTCGTCCACGGCGGCGGCGCGTCGCACGGCAAGCCGGTCTACCGATGCCGCACAACGCAACTGCTGCCCGACCAGCGCCCGGACGTGCCGGGCACGCACGTCAACCGGCTGGCCGCCCCGGCGGACCAGTACGTAAGCGACGTCGTGGTGGCCCGGCTGTCCCGCCCGGACGCGCGGGACCTGCTGGTGGACCACAAGCGCGCCGACGTGCCCGCGCTGCGGGAGGAGGCAACGGTGCTGCGCGCCCGGTTGGACGCGCTGGCCGCCGAGTTCGGCGGGGGCGCCGAGGAGCCCCTGCCCCCGCGGGAGTACCGCGCGATGCGGGCGCCGCTGGTCGAGAAGATCGAGAGCATCGAGGGCCGGATCGCGGACGCTGGCATGGTGGACAAGCTCGGCGCTCTGGTGCGCGCCGACGACGTCGCGGCCGCGTGGGACGAGCTGACCCGGGACCGTCGCCGCGCGGTGCTCGACGTGCTCGCCGAGGTCCGGCTGCACGCGGTGGGGCGGGGCTCGCGCACGTTCCGGCCGGAGACGGTGGAGATCATCTGGAAGGCGCGATGAACGACGTCACGCGGATCGTCTGCGACTGCCCGGAGTCCGGTGTGCGGGTGATCGACCGCTGGTTCCGTGAGACCTCCGGCGGGTGGGCGAGCCTCACCGAGCACGTGATGCGCCCGCCTGGCGGGCTGGATGCCGAGCACGAGCACGAGCACACGGTGTCCAACATGGCCGAGGGCAACGACCGGGCTGCGGCCCGGCTGGTCGACGACGGCGGGCGGGTGCGGCTGCGAGGCGGGATCACCGAGACTCGGCGCGGCTACACGATCACGTGCCCGACGTGCGAGGCGTCGCCGCGGGTGCGGCACAACCGGCTGATGGCCGCGCTCGACGAGTGCGCGGCCGCGGGCCGGGACCTCACGTTGCGGATGCTCGACGCGCCGGGCGAGTCGGACCGGCCGACCGCTGACCGCTGCTAGCATTCACCTGTTCGTGGCGGCCCGCGCGTAGGCGGGCCGCTCGCGGGCTGGGGCCTGGCGCGACGCGCCAGAGACATCTGCCTCGCAGGGACGTAAGGGCCCTGTCCGGGTAGCCATAGATCGCCTGGTCACACCATGCGCGGCAACGCTTGCGCCCGGGTGTCCGGACGGTCTGTGACGCTCCGGAGCATCCCGTGTCAGCTCGTCCCACATCCTCGCCGGAGGCGCGCAAGGCGCAGGGCCAGATGGCCTCCGCCGTCCGCCAGTACGGCCCCAACGATCCCCGTACCCGCGCCGCGCGCGACAACTGGCGCGGGGAGTCTTACCTGGCCGCCGTCGCCGCGGCCGTCGCCGACGCACCCCCGTTGTCACCGGACCAGCGCGACCGGCTCGCGGTGCTGCTGCGCCCCGCGGCCGTGGCCGCCGAGCAGCGCCCCGGCGTGCAGGCGGTGGCGTCGTGACCGCCGCATTCGATCTACCGCGCCGGGTCGACGTCGGCCGCCACGTCCGCGCGGCTCTCGGCCCGCAGCCGGTTCGCACCGTCGAGGAACTGCTGCCCGGCCAGATCCACGGCGCCGGGCTGTGGACGATCGAGCCGGACGACACGATCGTCGCTGCGCGGCGGGACGCCTATTCCAGCGGCTCGGTGCGTGAACCGCTCACGGCCGCCCTGGTGATCGCCTGGGGCCGGGACCTGAACCTCGGTACGGACCCGCTGGACGTCTATGCCGGGCGCCTCACCGACGACCCGGACGTCGCCGAGCGGGTGTGCGCGCGGGTCGCCGAGATGGTGCGCGCCGAGCAGTCCGTCGGCCGGACCTGGCCGACGGCGCGGCCCGCGGTGATGTGGGCGCGGCGGCTGGTCCGTACTCGCGAGCTGGTGGTCGAGGGTGATCGCCTCTTCTGGCGGCCGCGACCCGCGGACCCGGTGCTCGGCGGTCCGGGCCGCCCCGCGGACCAGCCGGACCCGGCGGGCGGCCGTGCCCCGGCCGGACTGTTCGGACGGTTGCGCGGCGCGGGCCGCCTGGACGGGGTGGAGCCGGTCACAGCGGCCGCCGTCGAGCAGGTGGTGCGGTTCGGCGGCTACCTGTCGAGCCACGACGAGCGGCCGGATTACGGGGCCGTCGTGGACGAGCTGCGCCGTCTGGCGGGTCTGCCGCCGTCGGCGCCCGCCGCATCCCCGGACGCCGGTCCCGGCACCACGTGGCTGCGCCGCAAGCCGTCCACGTCCTGAACAGCACGACGCCCGCCCGGGTGCGAACCGGGCGGGCGTTTTACATCGCGCTGGCGGGGCCACATCTGCGGCTCGATCCCCGGGACCCCCGGCCCGCGCGACCTCCGAACGGGAGTTCATCGTGCACGACCAGAATAGCCGCCCCGCGGGCGGCGACGCATCCCTCACCTGCTGCGGCGCTGATCGCCCGCACCCGCTCGGCCTCGTCGAGCGGCACGCCGACGACTGCCCGATCTTCGAGGCGTCGCGGGCCCGCCGGGAGCGGGACCTGGCCGATCTCACCGGGCGCCCGTCCGGCTGGACGGTCGTGCGCCCGCTCGCGGACGTCGAGCGCGCCGACGTCGAGGATGCGACCGGGCACCGGATCTCGCCGGGCCGCCGATCACGGCGTCGGTGGTCGGTCGAGGTCCGTTCAGCCTGCCTCGCGGGACGGGACGTGCTGGTCCGTGTGTTCCGGTTCGACGGCGAGCCGTGCGGCGCGGTCGTCGACGACACCCCGACCCCGGTGGGTGTCCGGTGAGCGCGGCGACGCAGACGCGGCCATTCGCGGACTCGTTCGAGGTGCTGTGGTCGGCGGGCTGGCGTGGGGTGCTGCCGCTGCCGCCGGGACGGAAGTTCCCGCCGCCGCGCGGGACGACCGGCTACAGCGCCCCGCTGCCCTCGTTCGCCGACCTCTGGGCGTGGGCGGAGGACCGGCCGAACGCGAACGTGGCGCTACGGATGGCGCCCGGACAGGTCGCGCTCGACGTCGATCACTACGGCGACAAGCGCGGCGCGGACACGATCGCCGAGCAGGCTCGGCGGGCCGGGGTCGCCCTACCGGCGACGTGGCGGCTGTCGAGCCGGGGTGCGGGGAACCCGTCCGGGCGCTACCTGTTCCGCGGCGACGGCGCCCGGCTGGTGACCGCCCTGCCCGGCGTCGAGGTGATCCAGCCGCATCACCGGTACAGCGTGGCGGCGCCGTCGCGCAACGGTGCGGACGCCGGTCGGCCGGTGCAGTGGATCGACCCGGCCGGGCGGGTTGCCTCCCGGGTCCCGTCTCCGGCGGAGCTGCCGGAGCTGCCGCCGGAGTGGCTGGCGCTGCTGGCCGCGTCCGGCGGGGACCGGCCGGAGCCGTTGTCGCTGGCGGAGGGCGACTGGTCCGCGTGGGTTCGGGCGTTGGAGCCGGGGCCGCCGTGCACGGCCGTGCAGCGGCGTCTGACAGCCGCCGAGAGCGCTGTGGGCGGCCGGGAGGGTGGTTCCCGGTTCGAGCATGCCCGGGGGCATGTGCTCGGGCTGCTGCGGCTCGGCGAGATGGGCCACCACGGGGTGCGGGAAGCGCTCGCGCACCTGCGGGCGGTCTACGTCCGGGCGGTCGCCGATCGCGCCGACGAGGGCATGGCGGGCGGGGAGTTCGACCGGATGCGCCGACCGGAGGCGGTCGGGCTGCTCCTGGCGTCGGCGACCCCGGAGCAGCGCCGGGTGTGCACGTGCGAGCAGGGGATCACTCGGCTGCTGGACTCGATCGCCGATCCCGGCGAGCGGGCGGAGGCGGCCCGGATGCTGGGGGTGTGGGCATGACCGCGGGCCAGGGACGACCGATGGACCCGCGGGTCCGGGTCGCGATGTTGACCAAGTATCGCCAGCGGAGCTGGGACGGCCAGTCCGACGGGGACCGGCTGGTGGACCACTACGGCGACGAGCTGCGGTGGATCGCCGACGCGCGGGCGTGGGCGTACTGGACCGGGCGGCACTGGTCGACCGACGGCGCGGCCACCGAGGTTCTGCACCGGGCGCGGGCGACGCTCGACCGGCTGCCGGAGACGGAGGCACGGCACTACAGCCCGGACCCGGACGTGCCGTCGCGGTCCTACGACGCGTTCGCGGCGGACCCGGCTGCCGAACCGGCCGATCACGCGCTCGACAAGAAGTCGGACCGTGCGCGGTTCCTCGCCTATGTGCGCACTCGGCGAACGCTGGCCGCGCACACGGCGATGACGATGGAGGCCACCGGCACGCGGCGCCTGTCGGTGCTGCGCGACCAGTTCGACCGGGAGCCGATGCGGCTCAACGTCGGCAACGGAGTGCTGGACCTGACGGCGGCGACGCTCGGCCGCCCGGACCCGGCCGCGCTGATGATGCTGCACACGCCGGTGCCGTTCGACGCGGACACGGAGTGCCCGGAGTGGCTGGGGTTGCTCGAACGGCTGCAGCCGGACCCGGCGATGCGCGAGTACGTGCAGCGCTGGGTGGGCTACTCGCTGACCGGCTGCACCGACGAGCACGCGATGGCCGTGCACCACGGTCCGGCCAAGGACGCTCGCCGTGCCGTGTTCGGGGTGCTGCGCGCCGTGTTCGGCACCTACGCGCAGTCGGTGCCGAAGGGGACGCTCGTCGAGAGCCTGAACGACAACAAGGTGCCGAACGACCTGGCGCGCATGGTCGGTCGGCGGCTGCTGGTCGCGAACGAGCCGGTCCGCAACGCCCGCCTCGACGAGGAGATCGTCGGCGCGATCGTCGAGGGCCAGCCAGTCGCCGCGCGGCACATGCGCGACGAGTGGTTCGAGTTCGCCCCGGTCGGCAAGCTGCACCTGACGTGCACACACATGCCCGGGTTCGGCTCGGAGTCGCCGGAGGCGGCGAAGTCGCTGCACGTCATCCCGTGGCTGCACAGCATCGAGCCGACGGAGCTGGCGAAGCTGACCGCCTGGGTGATCGACCACGAGCTGCCGGGGGTGCTGGCGTGGGCGGTGCGCGGCTGCGCGAACTGGCAGCGGCTCGGGCTGGCTCCGCCGGTCGAGGTGGCCGACGGGACCCGCGAGCACCTGTTCCAAGGCAGCGCGCTCGCGCAGTGGAGGGAAGCGCGGCTGGTCGAGGTCGACCCGGAGCGGTGGGTGGAGGTCGCCGACGTCTACCCGGACTACCGGTCGTGGATGGAGCGCGCGGGGGAGCGCCCGGTCCCGCAGACGTACCTGTCGCGCCTGCTGGCCGAGCAGTTCGGCATCAAGCACGGGCGTGCCCGCGACGCGAAGCGTCGTGCGGCGCTGTTCGGCGTCGTGCTGGCCTCGGATGCGCCGTGAGCGCTGGTGGGGCTCTGGGTGGAGGGCACGACGAGTCGTTGGAGGGTTGTGTGGAGGGGCGCCTGGAGGGTCTGACCTGCATATGGAGGGTATGGAGGGTAGTTGTCCGGTCCCTTCCGTGCGTGGGCGTGTGCGCGCGCGGGCGTGTGTGTAGCTCACGAACTACCTATAGAGATGGGGCGAAGCGTTTTCGCAGGTCAAACCCTCCATCTCTACCCTCCAAGACCCTCCATCTACCCTCCAACTGCCCTCCAACTGCCCTCCAACGTGGAGGGCAACCCTCCAACCCATCCCCGTGCCGCGCGGCCCGCCCCGACGGGCTCATAGCGACCGATCACCAACACGATCATGGGGATGACCTGCGTGGATACGTCACACAAGAACGGGGTTGCTCCCGCCGTCCTGTACGCCGCGGCGCTGCGCCTGCTCGGTCCCGCCCCGGACCGGCTGGCCGTGCCGTGCGAGCGCTGCGCCGCCCCGCCGGACGCGGAGTGCGCCTGGACGCGCTCGCCGGGACCGCCAGTGCTGCACGCGGAGCGCCGCCGCCGGGTGGACGGCCTGGCCGCCGCGCACGCCGCCGCGGTGGACGCGCTCGCTGCGTGGGCGGCCGCGCTGGGGTCCGGCGGCCCAGTGCACGCGGCCGGGATCCGCGCGCGGCACCGGTACCGGCTGCTGCGGATGCGGGCCGGGTCGGTGGGCTGGCCGGTGCCCGCCCTGCCGGGTCCGGCCGTGGTGCTGTCGGCTGCGCGCGCGGTGCCCGCGTGACGGCGCCTGATGTGCCGCTGCCGGGTGATCCGGTCCGGGCCGGTGCGTCGGGACCCCCGGCCGGGCGGGGCCCGCACGGCGGCTCTCAGAGGAGCCTTCCGCCGTGGGTGCTGGCCGCGCTGGTCCCGGACCCGGAGCGGCTGGCGCGTGGCCGGGCGGAGGCGGTCCGGGTGCGGGCGGCGGAGCTCGCGGCAGGCCGCCCGTGGCCGCCGCTGCCCGATCAGCAGTTCACGTCGCAGACGCGGCCCCGGCCGCTGGTGGGCCACGGTCTCGCCGAGCTGCCCGGGTGCGCGCGTGCCGTGGAGCGCGTGCCGTGCGTTCCGGCGCCGGGCGGGCGCTGGACGTGCCCCTGGTGCGGCCAGGTCACCGTGGTCGAGCCGCCGGTCGGCCCGCGGCTGCCTGGGTGTGAATGCCGAGGCGACGAGCCGGTGTGCATGCACCCCGGACCTGCGCAGAGGGGGCGAGGATGACCGGCGACCATCCGGCCGACGAGTCGACCCGGACGCGCACGCGCGTCGGAGCTACCCCACCGGACGAGCGTGCCCGGCTGGCCCGCGATGTCGGCATGTTGGTGCAGGTGGAGCGCGTGCGGGCGGGGTTGACGCAGCGCGACCTGGCCGCGGCGGCCGGGTTCGATGTGATCACCATCAAGCGGATCGAGACCGGCGCGCGGCGGCCGTCGGAGACGTCGACGCGCCGGATCGCGGAGGTGCTGCGGGCCGGGTGCTCGCCGGTGGAGGTGGCGCGCCTGGACCTGGTCCTGCAGGACGCGGCGGGGGAGAGCTTGCGCCGGTGGCGGCGCAGGCGGGCGCCGTCGGCGCGGCGGGCGCGTGTGTACGCGCAGGCCCGCGCGGAGCTGGACGGCCCGGCCGCGGATCCGGCGGGTGCGGCGGCGCTGGGCCGTCTGCTGGCCGGGTTGGACGCGCAGTGGAGGGCGGAGCGGTGACCGATGTGGACGGCGGCGAGAGTGTGGACGGCGACGGCGGGGTCTCGCCGGAGCGGCTGCGGGCGGCTCGGCGGCTGGCCGAGCGAGCGGGTGCGCCGCGGCTGCCGTACCCGGCGCGGGAGGCGACCGACGTGCACGACGCCGCGCTGCTCGGCGCGGTGGAGCTGCTGTCGGACCCGGAGTGGTTGGCGGCCAACTGGATCGACGACGCGGATGCGGGGGTGATCAACGGTGGCGGGTGATGAGACCAGGCCCGCCGTGGCGGCGGTGCCGGACGGGGACGTGCCCGCGCTGCCGACGGTGGAGGCGCTGCCGGATCGGCTGGGTGCGGCGCATCCGGCGATCGCGCTCCCGGCGCAGCTCGCGCTCGCCACGGAGCGTGCCGCGTGGCTGGGCGCACGGCTGGCGGAGCAGATCGCCGCGGAGGGCGTCGCCGGTGTTGTGGGGGAGTCGCGGGCGTTGTCGGCGGACGGGGAGCCGGTCACGCTCGGCGAGTTCGCGCGGGTGCTGTGGGAGGCCGAGGCGCGCGAGCGGGCGAACGTGGCCACCCTCGCCGAGCGGGTCGCCCGGCTCGGGCTGGACTCGCGGGACGCGCAGCAGGACTCGGCGCGCTGGACGGCGTCGGCGCTGCGGACGTTCGTGGCGGAGCTGGGGCTGTCCGATCGGGACGAGCCGACGTGGCGGGCGGCGAAGCGGGCGGCGATCGTCGCGCGGCGGGCGATGGGTCACGAGGACGCGGACCCGGACGTGCACGCGGGTCCGCGGTTGTCGCTGCGGGAGCGGGCGACGCTGCTGCGGGAGGCGGCCGAGCGTGCGGAGCGCGCGGCGGATGAACTGGACGGCCTGCCTCAGCGACCGGCGTGAACCGGCTACTCGGCGGGCGGCAGCGTGAACGTCGTGCCGGTGCCGGGGCACTCGCGCACGTAGCGGTCGTATCCGCGGGCCTTCGCGGTCGACACGATCTGTGGGGTGGAGTCCGACATCGGGATGACGCCGAGCGTGAGCTGACTCTTCGGGGTGTCCGAGTAGCAGGCGGCGACGGTGAGCCATGCGATGTCGGAGTTCCCGGGCCCGTCGAGCGCCGGTTTCTTCGTGATCGCGGGGCCCATCTCGTAGGTGGTGATGCCGAACCCGGACGGCAGCGGCCCGCCCGGGACGTAGCCCATCTGCGCGTACACCTGGGCGACGGGCTGGCCGAGGAAGTCGGTGGTCGTCAGGGTCCGCGGGGGAGGCTCGTCGCCGCCGCAGGCGGTGGCTGCGGCCGCCACGAGCGCGATCACCGCGGCGGCGGTCGTCCGTCGCACCCCGCGGATCCCGCTCATGTGTCCCCCGACGTCGTCGCTGCGTGTGCCGCCAGCCCCGGTGCTGGCGCCGCGGCGGAGTCTATCGGCCTGCGGTGTCGACCGTGGCTGTTCAGGGCTGCTGCTGGACGCGGCACCGGAAGCCCTTGTCGTAGGCGGCTGTGACGGCGACCGGGCTGACGTCCGGCGGGTCGCCGGAGGGGATCATCTCGCCGTAGTCGGTGGTGTAGGCGGCTGTGTCGGTGACGACGCGGTAGAAGTAGCGGGTCTCGGTGGGGAACGCGATGTACTCCTGCGACGGCTGCATCTCCGGCGACTGGCAGCCGGTCTGGATCGCGACCGACTGGGAGGCGCTGATCCCGATCGCGGCGGAGACGGAGTCGGAGCTGGCGCCGAACTCGGCGGAGATCTGGCGGGTGAGCGTGTCGGTGCGGGAGATGGTGCACTTCTGCCCTGGGGAGTCGACGCCGCACTTCGCGATGTAGTCGGGGTTGAGCTGGTTGACGCTGATCCCGACGAGCTGGATGTAGCTGTTGTAGGCGTTCTGCTCCCAGTGGCCGACGGTGCCCGCGGGCGGGTTGTCGCCGGTCGGCGGGAACGGGAACGCCTCGTCCTGTGCGAGGAACGTCGGTCCGGCGGCGAGGGCCGCGGTGACCGCGGCCGTGAGGATCCGGCGCATCATTGGTGAGCCCCTGTCTGCTGTGCGAGTGGGGCAGACGGTAGGAACGCGGCGGTCTCGCCGGTGGCCGGTTTGGGGGAACGCTTCGCAGGTGTGAACGGCGGGTTCGATGACGACGGGCGCCGACTCGGGTCGCCGTCCGCCGGACGGCTACGCGAGTAGCCGGCCGCTGCAGGACCGTCGGGCCGCGTGCTCCCGCCCGCCGTGCGCCTCCGCGCCGCGTGCCCGGCGGGCGGGCACGCTGGTCGACATGAGCAGTGAGCGCAGCAGCGCGATCCCGGACCCGACCGTGCCGTCGGCACCGCACGCGTGGGGCGAGCCGGTGCGCGGCCGCGTGGAGTCGGCGGACGGGTCGTCGCCGTGGTCGGCGGCGGACCCGCCTGGCGAGGTGCCGCCGCCGATCGCGGGCGTGGACGGCCCGCACACCCGGCCGGGGTGGCTGATGCGCGGCCGCTCGGACGCGTAGAAGCTAGCGGTGACTCATCTGATCACCGCGAGCAGCCCGCGCGGCGATCTCGGCGGCACGGACGGTGGCGTCGCCGGTGATCCGCGCGGCGTCACGGGTCGCGTCGGCGCTGATCTCGGCCTGCCTGAGCGCGGTGGTACTGGCGGTTTCAGACACGGCGATCGTGGTCCCACTGCTGATGAGTGCGGCGATGATGCCGCCGAGCACGACGTGCAGCGTCGAGCGTGAGTCCTGCTCGGACATGGAGACTGTTCCTCGCGCGGTTCTGGAGGCTCAGGGCAGCCTGTTCACTTCTTCGCAGGAGTTGTCGGCGGTCAGACAGGACGGCAAGCACGGGCGCGCGTTGATCGGAGGGGTGGGCGAGTTGGACGGCATGACGGCGAACCCGGCTGAGGTGGCGCGCTCGCTGCGCGCTGTGCTGGCCGCGGTCGAATCTGGGGCGCTCGATGCGGACGACGTGCAGCGGGCGTATCTCACGGGCGCGGCAGAATCGTTGGAAGGGATCGCAACACCGGACTGACCCTATGTATGCGTAGGGCTAGCCCCTATGTATAGTTCGACACGTGAGGATGACGAGCGCCCTCGTCGCCGTCGCCGCGGCGATCATGGCCAGGCCGAACGACCGGCACTGGGGCTACGAGCTGACGAAGGAGACCGGACACCGGTCCGGCGCGGTCTACCCGCTGCTCACCAAGCTGTGGAAGGCCGGTTGGCTCGCCGACGGCTGGGAGAGCGACGCCGACACCGGCGGCGACCGCCCGCCGCGCCGCTACTACGAGCTGACCGACGACGGCCGTCGCGAGCTGGGGGCCGTGCTCGGCCGCGCCGCGAACGACCCGCGGTTCCGCGGGATCGCGCCGGGTTGGGCGTGGTGATGGCGGAGTTGTTCGAGGCCGTCGTGTCCTGGCCGACGCTGTTGATGGTGTTACTGGTATTCGGCCTCGCGCCCGGGCTCGTGCTGCGGATCGTCGTCCTGTGCTACCCGAAGGGCGATCCGCGTCGGCGCGAGTTGGTTGCTGAGCTGTATGTGCTGTCCTTTGTCCATCGGCCGCTGTGGGTCATGCAGCAAGTCGAGACCGCTGTTTTCGAGGGCGTTGCTGCCCGCTGGAAGGTGCGCGGCGGCTTGTCGAGCGTTGCGCCGCGACAGGGACAGCGCACGGGGCTCATGGTCGCGTCGACGCTGTTCGTGGGGCTTTTCTCGGCGACCGTGATCGTTCAGCCGCTATCTGAGGCGGTCTATGACGTCACGGTGTGGCTCGCGGCTGTCGCCCTGATGTTGCTCCTGACTGTGGTTCTCATGGAGATCGGCAGGTCGACGGCGAGGATGATCAAGGCTACGTTACGGTAAACGGTCGTTTCCCGTAACGGACGACCGCGACGAGCCGATCTACAGGTATGACCGCCCCGCGCTCGGCCCGCCGCGCCCGTTCCGCTGACGCCCCGCTCCGCGCGCTCGGCTACACCCGGGTGAGCACCGGCGACCAGGTGGACTCCGGCGCCGGGCTGGACGCGCAGCGCGCCGCCCTGCAGGCGGAGGCGGCCCGGCAGGGGTTCGAGATGGAGATCGTCACCGACGCCGGTCTGTCCGGCGCGACGCTGAACCGTCCCGCGCTCGCGGACGCGCTGGCCCGCCTGGACCGCGGCGATGCGGACGTCCTGGTCGCCGCGAAGCTCGACCGTGTGTCCCGCTCGGTGCGCGACTTCGCCGGGCTGCTGGACCGCGCGCAGCGCAACGGGTGGCGCCTGGTGCTGCTGGACCTGGGCGACACGTCCACCCCGGCCGGGGAGATGACAGCGAACATCATCGCGTCCGCGGCACAGTACGAGCGGCGCCTGATCGGGCAGCGCACCCGCGAAGGGCTGGCCGCGAAGCGGGCCGCCGGGGTGCGGCTCGGCCGCCCGTCGGTGCTGGGCGACGACGTAGTGGCGCGCGTCGTGCGCGAGCGGGCGGACGGCCGGAAGCTGCGTGAGATCGCCGACGGGCTGACCGCCGACGGTGTGCCGACGGCACGCGGCGGCTCGACCTGGTCGACGTCGAGCGTGCAGGCGGTTCTCGCCGGGCAGGACGCAGCACGAATGGCCGAGCGAGTGTGAGCGCTCCGTCGCGCCGACGGGGCGGGGTACGTGCGATGGTCCGGGTCCGGCGAGTTAACAATCCGACCACCGGTCGGCGACTCTAGTCGGTCCGGTGTGGAGTTTTTGCAGCTCATGCCGCATAATCGAATAAGTGTTCGATACGTTAGCTCGATCAGGTCTGGAGAGACGGGTGCTGACCGCAGCCGGTGACGGCCCTACGCTGCCGAGCGTGGGCGCCTGGTGGAACGACGACGAGCGCGCGGCGCTCGTCGCGCTGCTGCGCGCCCGGCCCGACGGCATGAAGTGGCCGCAGATCGTCGCCGAGGTCGACTCGCGGTCCAGTGCCCTCGCGTTTTGGAACGAACAGAACCCTGCCAACCTGTTCGACCGCGGTGACGACGCAGCCGAGATCGCCACCGCCCGCGCGGATATCGCAGGCTGGGGTGACCTGGGGTTCCTGACCTTCCTGGACGACGACTACCCGGCGCAGCTACGCGAGATCCATGATCTCCCCCCGGTGCTGTTCCACCGCGGGAAGCTGCTGCAGGACGAGATCGCGGTGTCGGTCGTGGGGTCCCGCAAGGCATCCCAGCAGGGGCTGGAGGCTGCGCGCTCGATTGCCGCCGGACTGGTCCAACGCGGCATCACGGTCGTGGGCGGGCTCGCCTCCGGGATCGACACGGCCGCTCATGTCGCCGCGCTGGAGGCCGGTGGGCGCACGGTCGCCGTGATCGGCACAGGTATCCGGAAGTACTACCCCGCGGAGAACCGCGAGCTGCAGGATCAGATCGCTACCGAGGGGCTGCTGCTGTCGCAGTTCTGGCCGGACGCGCCGCCCACGAAGCAGACCTTCCCGATGCGCAACACGGTCATGTCCGGCTACGGCCGGGCGACCATCGTCGTCGAGGCCGGGGAACACAGCGGCGCCCGCATTCAGGCTCGCCGCGCGGTCTCGCACGCCCGGCCAGTGATCCTCACCGACATGGTCGTCAAGGTCAACAAGTGGGCGCAGGAGCTGTCCGACCGCCCCGGCGTCTACGTCGCGAAGAGCACCGCTGAGGTCATGACCTACGTCGAGCAGGTCACAGCGCGCCCGGCGGACATGCTGTCGCTACTGCGGGTCGCCGCCGGGTGACGGGCAGCCTGCAGCAGTTCGCGGGTCAGGCGCGCGCTTACCTGTTCTCGCAGGTCGGGGACTGCTTCACCAACACCGCCCGCGGCCCGGGTCGGTGCTCGGTCTGCACCAGTCCGACGGGCTTCGAGCACGTGCAACTCTGCGGACAGTGCTCCCGGCAGCGCTCCGAGTTCGGCGACGACGTCGCGGACCTGGTGATCCCGCTGACCTACGTGCGCGGGTACATGTCGCCGCAGCACCAGTCGCAGCACATGGTGCAGCGGTACAAGTCGCCGGTCCAGCCGTCGGAGTGGTCGGCGGGTCTCCTGCAGTTCATGATCAACGCGGCCACCGCGATCCACGGGCCGTGCATCGCCGCAGCGGTCGGCTGGTGGGACGTGATGACGTTCGTGCCCTCCGAGAGGCGGCCGGGCAAGGATCATCCGGTCGTCGAGCTGGCACGGCACGTGTTCGAGCACGGTCGCAGCGTCGACCGGGTGATGCTCGCCCCGACAGAGAACATCGCCCACTTCAACCGCTACCCCCGGCGCGACATCTTCGCCCTGACACCGGAGTTCGCCGCCGTCGTGCGCGGGAAGCACGTCCTTGTGGTCGACGACACGTGGGTGTCGGGCGGCAAGGCGCAGTCGGCCTCGCTCACCTTGAAGGCGGCCGGAGCAACCCGCGTGACGGTCCTCTGCGTCGCCCGGTGGCTGAGCTACAAGTGGGACGAGCATCGGCCCGTGATCGAGAGCAAGCTCCCGCCCTACGATGCGATGATCTGCCCCGTGGGCCCGGGTGCGTGCCTCGCGTCGCTCTGAACGCGCCGGATCACGTCCGCCACGCCCGCCCCGTCTGCGGGTCGGCCGGGCGGACCGCGATCGTGCCGTCCGGCTGGATCTCGTAGCTCACCTGCTCGGCGAGGGCGGCCCGGTACTCCTCCATGCTGGTCGGCTGCCGGTCCTCGTCGTCGGCGCCCTCGTCGGCCAGCTCGTCGGCGAGGTCGCCGATCGCGGCGACGCACGCCGGGCAGATCACGTCCTCGCCGGGGGCGATGCCGCCGACCTGGCCGCCCGCGGGCCCGCCGCACAGGCCGCAACGGAGGCGGTGCAGCAGTGCGCCTGCGGGCTCGTCGTCGTCCGGCTCGTCGTCCGGCTCGTCGTCCTGCTCGTCGTCCTGCTCGTCGGCGAGGCCGATGTCGCCGAAGTCGGGTAGCCCGGCCCCGCCGTCGTCCTGGCCCTCGTCGCAGCCGTCGGCGCCGTCGGCGCCCGGGTCCTGCTCGGCGCGCTCGGCGGCCAGGTGCTCGGCCAGCTCGCCGACCTGGTCGACGCACGACGGGCAGAGCAGGACGCGGCCGGGCGGCACCTGCCCGACGCCTCCGGCGGCCGGGCGGCCGCAGCCGCCGCAGGTGGCGGTCGGGACGGCGCCGCGCAGCGCCGTGTTCGTCGATTTCGTCTCCCGCATGGCGGTCGCGGCCTTGACGTCGAGCTGGGTCGCGAGCCGGTTCGCGCCGTGCAGCACGGGCGACACCTCGAACAGGTCGAGGTCGGAGATGTAGCGGATCCCGTTGCGGTGCTTGGCTCCGCGGTCGGTGACCTTGTACCCGATGCTGTAGGCCATGGACGGCCCGAACGCGCGGGCGATCGCGCGCTGTTCGTGCCCCTCGCGGGTGGGCAGGTACCGCGCCTTGATCCACAGCGCTCCGGCCTTCTCCGGCCACGGGGTGCCGTCCGGGGCGGTGCGCGGCAGCCGCGAGTCGCCGGGCATCAACTCCCGGGACTCGACGACCCGCCCGGCCAGGCGCGCCCAGTCGTGTCCAACGCACAGACGCGGGTCGCGTTCGCGCAGGGTGCGCCGGAACGCGCCAGGCAGGATGACGTCGCCGACCTCGTCCGGGACGCCGGTCACGGCGACGAGCGCGGTGACCTCGCCGGTGTCCGGGTCGACCTCGGCGGCACCGGGAACGGGCCCGCGTGGGGCACCGTGGGTCGGCGGCGGTTCGAGGGTCGCGGGCGCGGCCTTGACCTGCAGCCCGCGCGGCCTGGTGCCGGTCATGGCGTCCATCGTGGGCCGGACGGCCGCCGGGTGGTGGTGGGCGCGCCGCGACACGCTCTGCGTGCCCTGACCTGCAGACTTACGTCGCCGTCCGCCGGGCGGTGAAACTTGTCAGTGGCCGGGGGGATGATGGTCGCCATGAAACAGATGTTCGATCCCGGTGAACACGCCCGGGAGGCGATTCGGCGGGCGACCGCCCCGGCTCGCGCGGCGGCCGACCGTGCGGTCGCGGATGCCACGGCGCCCGCCCGGGCGGTTGCTGCGGCCGCGGTCGAGCAGGCGACGGCCCCGGCCCGCGCGTCGCTGCACCAGACCGTCCAGCAGCTCGCTGCGGCGGTCGCACCCCGGGGGGTGGTGCCGCCCGGCCTGGTGCCACAGGTGCTCGCCATGAGCGCATCCGCGGTCTCGCCGAAGGCCGTTGCCATGTCCGCCGGGTACGTCGACGCCGTGAATGCCATCGCGGCGGGCATCCGGTCCACCCAGCCCGAGTACGAGCGCGCCGCCGAGGCGGCCCGCACGGCACTCGCCGACATGGCGGCTCAGATCGACTTCTCGGCATTCGGCCTTGCCGGAGCAGGCGGAGGGCGCGTCCCGCTCTCCGTGCGCCCGGTCCGCGCGGCAACGACCGTGTCGAGGCCGCTGCTGTCCGTGCCCGCGACGTCCGAGCCGGACACGATGGACGTCGCCGACCTGCGTGACCTGCTGTACCGGCTGTGGTCGGCGTTCTACGCCGCGGCGTCCAACCCGGCGGTGCAGTTCCTGGTCGGCACGCTGATCAACCTGGTGGTGCTCGGCTACGCGATCGCCGCGTACGACACCGCGGTGGCGGCGTACGAGCAGGATCGGGACAACAACGCGGTCGAGCAGCAGCGCGACGCCACCCCGCCGACGACCATCGTGCAGCCCGCCCCGGTGATCGTTCTCCCGGAGCAGCGCGGGGACCACGGCGCCGGTCACTGACCGGCGCGCCCCCGGCGCCGCGACGGCTACCCGGTCCACGATGGGGATGCCTGGTCCGCCGCCTCTCAGGGGCTCGTGTGATCGCCCCGGCGGCCGGGCAGCCGCGCGAGCAGCCTCCGGTCGGCTCGCTCGCCGACGGCCCGGCGCCGGGTCCCTTGTCCGGCTCCGGGCCGTCACCGGCGGGCACCTCCTCGCCGCCGCGGCCGTCGGAACGGCCGCTACAGCGGCGCCGCGTGCTCGCGGTGCTCCAGGATCATCCGGCGCGCCGCGTACCCGGTCAGCCGCAGTACAACTCCGCCGCGGGCGCAGCGCGCGCAGGCGGTCCAGCACAGGTCTCCGGCCGGGGATGCAGCCACGATCGGGCGCAGGTCCTCGGTGCCGCGACAGGCGAAGCACACCGCCCCGATCGGGCACCCGTATGTCCCCTCCGCTGGGTCCATCGCGCTCACCTCCCCGCCTGCTCCGGTGATCGCCTCGCGGCGGTGGGGCGTTTCCGGCGGGGCCGTCGGCCGCCGCCGGAGAACGGCAGGTTCGCCCGCCCGTAGAGCTGCACGCCCTCGTAGGGGTGTTCGGGTGGGTGCCGGAACAGGACGCCGCCGGTGAGGTCTCGGATGGCCCGTCGGGCGGGCTTCTCGACCTGGCCGTAGCCGCTGCAGCGGCGGCAGTGCTGGACCCACCGCCCGGTCCAGGTGTCGCGGATGGTGCCGCAGCCGTTGCAGGGGCGGCACCACGCCCACGGGCGGGCCGCCAGGTGGGCCACCAGGGGTCCGGCGACGGCCACCAGGCCGACCGCCACCCACCAGCCGGACATGGTGGTCACCTCGTCTCGTCGTCGCTGCTGCTGGTCGCCGCGCCGCTCGGCGGCGGACCGGCCGCGCCGGGCCCGCGCCGCCTTCCCGACTCTCGGAAACCGCAGGTCAGACGGCCCGCGCGCCGCCCGGGGAGATCATCTGTGCCCGCGCCGGGGCTGGCGTCCTGGCGGCGACCGCCAGATCCCCGGAACAGCGCGTTCGGGCGGATCGCCCTGGTGCGCGGGTGGATCGGTGGCGCGCTTGCGTATTTGTGCAGGTCATGCCACGTCGCGGGCGCGCCACATGCCCGCGCCACGCGCCAGCGATCGCCCGGCGCACGGCCCGCGGCCGGTCGATCGTCCGGCGCGGTGATCACCGGCCGTCGCCTGCCTGGTCGCCATCGCGGGCGGCGACCTGGTCGAGCAGCCCGCGGGCGGCGTGCTCGCTGATGCCCAGCTCGCGGGCGAGGCGGGTCCGGCCGACCGGGTCACCGGCCGCCCGCCCGGCGTCCACCAGGCTGGCGGCGCGGACCACCAGGTCACCGGGCGGCTCGCCAGGTGTTCTGCCGGATCCCTCGCCCGGTCCGGCGCGGCCGCCGTCGGCGCCCACGACGTCCCGGCCGTCCGGGTCTCCTGTGGTCGGGCCGTCCTGCATGGCGAGCAGGTGCACACATGCGGCGAGGGTGCCGGGCGGGATCGCGCCGACGAGTCCGGCGGCCCACCAGGGCAGCGCGACGACCAGTGCCCCGGCCAGGCCGGGCACGGGTGGGCCGCCCGCGGCGAGCGCGTGCGCGGTGGCGTTGCCGACCAGGCTGACCGCGAGCAGTGCGAGGGCGAGCCGCCGGGCGTACCGGGCGCGGCGGGTGCCGGGGGCCGCGGTGAGCCAGTACAGGGACGCGGCGCCGGTTCCGGCGTCGACGACGACGGCGAACACGGGGGCGAGGACACCGAACCCGGCAAGCGCGCCGAGCAGGGTCAGGCCGGTGAACGACAGGGCGAGCGCTCCGGCGGCGACGACGAGCAGCAGGGCGATCGCGGCCCGGCGGATGCGCGGGTCGGGCCGGTCGCGGGTCGTCGGCCGTGCCGGTCGCGCGGTGGTGCGCTCGTCCATCAGGCGCCCCCGATGAGCGGGGCGACGGCGAGCAGGACGGCGAACACGAGGAGCGCGGCTCCGGCGCCGAGGCCGACCGCGGCGAGCAGGCGACGGCATCCGCGCCGTCGGCGGCGCTGGGGGAGGGGCCAGGTCTGCGGCTCGCGCCGTGGGCGACGGATCCGGCGGCTTCGGGGTACGGGACGATCGGGCACGGGTCGGCCTCCTGGGGCTGATCAAGTCCCCGGCGCCCGGGTGCAGTCCGGCCGTCGGGGGCGCGGCCGAGTCATGCGCTATTGCTTGACCTTCGGGGTCGCCTGGACGATTGCCGACCTGGACGGCGCCACACGGCCCGACCGCGAGGCGGTCGACGGCGCCCTCTACTTCCGTCTGCGGGAGATGCCGTGAGCACCGTGACGACGCCCGGGACCGGGGCGCACGCCGTCGTGCCGGAGGCGGTCCGGCGGGCCAGGGCGTACCTGCTGCGGGTGGTGGAGCCCCCGTCGTGGGAGGTGGTCCGGTTCGTCGAGCAGTACGGCCCCGTCGAGGCCGCCGAGCTGATCCGCCGGGGGGAGGTGCCCCGCGGGGTGGGGGAGAAGGTGCACGCCCGCCGCGGGTACGACCACGTGGACGCCGACCTCGACGCCGCCCGGAGCGTCGGTGCGCGGCTGCTGGTCCCCGAGGACGCCGACTGGCCGACCTGGACGTTCGGGGCGTTCGAGGCCGCCGACCACCCCGACCTCGCGCCGCCCCTGGCGCTCTGGGTGCGGGGCCCCGGCAGCCTTGCCGCGCTCGCCGAGCGCGCGGTCGCGGTCGTCGGCTCACGGGCCGCCAGCGGTTACGGGACGCACGCCGCCGTCGAGCTGGGGTCTGCGCTGGGTGCGGCGGGCGTGACCGTCGTGTCCGGTGCGGCGTTCGGCATCGACGCGGCCGCACACCGCGGTGCGCTGGCCGCGGGCGGCCCCACCCTCGCCGTCCTGGCGTGCGGGGTCGACCGGCCCTACCCGGTGGCGCACACGTCCCTGCTGGAACGGATCGCGGCGTCCGCGCTGGTGGTGAGCGAGTACCCACCCGGCGCGGTGCCCGCCCGGCACCGGTTCCTCGTGCGCAACCGGCTGCTGGCCGCGATCGGGAGCGGCTGCGTCGTGGTCGAGGCGGGTGCCCGGAGCGGATCGCAGCGCACCGCGTCCGACGCCGGGGCACTCGGACGTCCGGTGATGGCCGTCCCGGGCCCGATCACCTCGGCGATGTCGGTCGGGAGCCACGAGCTGATCCGCCATGGCGCGGAGCTGGTCGGCCGTCCCGACCACGTGCTGGAGACGGTCGGGCGGCTCGGCATCGACCTCGCCGTCGAGCCGAGTCGCCCGCGGCGGCCGACGGACGACCTGACCCCGGCGGCACTGGCGGTGCACGGCGCCCTCCCCGCACGGGCGGCGTGGTCGGTGGAGCGGCTCACCGAGGAGTCCGGGCAGGTGGCGGACGTCGTCCGGAGCGCGCTGACCGAGCTGGAGCGCCGCGGGCTGGCCGAGTTCCACCACGGGCTCTGGCAACGACCGGGCCCGACACGTCGTCGCGATGCTTGACCACCGTCCGGTCCGGCCGCACCGTTCGGGGATGACGCGCACCGGGGACGCCGACCTGCCGGCGGACATCGCCGAGGCGATCGACGGTTTCGCCGCGCACCTGGAGCGCGAACGGGGCCGGTCGCGGCACACCGTGCGTGCCTACCGCTCGGACCTGACCGACGTGCTGCGCGGGCCCGCCCGGCTGTCCGATGTGGATCTCGGCCACCTGCGGACCCGGCTGGCCGACACCCGTGAGGCCGGCGCGAGCCGGGCGACGCTGGCCCGCCGCGCCGCCGCCGTGCGGACGTTCACGGCGTGGGCCGTGCGGACCGGGCTGCTGGAGACCGACCCGGCCGCGCGGCTGGGCTCCCCGAAGGCCGGCACGGTGCTGCCGGACGTGATGGACGCCGCGCAGGCGGGCGCCGTGCTGGAGGCGGCGGGATCCGGTGCGGCCGAGGGCGAGCCGGAGGCGCTGCGGGATCTGGCGGTGCTCGAGCTCCTCTACGCGACGGGCGTCCGGGTCGCCGAGCTGTGCGGCCTGGACGTCGACGACGTGGACGAGAGCCGCCGTACGCTGCGCGTGCTCGGCAAGGGCGGCCGGGAGCGGACGGTCGTGTTCGGTGTCCCGGCGGCCGGTGCGCTGCGACGCTGGCTGGAGCGCGGCCGTCCCGGCCTGGTCACCGCGGCGTCGCCGCCGGCGCTGCTCCTCGGGGTGCGTGGCGGGCGGCTGGACCCCCGTGTCGCCCGTTCCGTCGTTCACCGTGCCGTGCAAGCGATTCCCGGCGTCCCGGACACCGGGCCGCACGGCCTGCGGCACGCCGCCGCCACCCACCTCCTCGAGGGCGGGGCCGACCTCCGTTACGTACAGGAGTTACTCGGTCACGCTACGCTGTCAACGACACAGCTCTACACGCACGTGACCGTCGACCGGCTGAAGGTGGTTCATGATCAGGCCCACCCCCGGGCGTGAGGCCCCCGCCTCCCGCTCCGGCCAGCACCGTTCGTTCCCGACGGCCCTGGCAGCCGCACTGGAGCAGTCCCGGGACGCGCCTGCGGTGTGTGGCATGGCGATGGCCGCCGCCTCGGTGCACGCGGCCGCCGACTCGTCCGCAGCCGGCGAGCCGGTCCCCGCGGAGCGGTCCGCCCGGCCGCGGCGGATGGTCCTCGTCGAGGGCGGGGCGCGCGACACGCCCGGGATCGACGAGGGTCACCTGATCGAGGTCGTCGGCGAGGACGCCGCTCCGCTGTGGAGCGCCCACCTGGTCGGGCAGGGCGGCGGGACGCGACGACGGCTCGTCGAGCACTACGGCTCGCTCGTCCAGGGCGTCGCGGCGAAGCTGGCGGTACGGCTGCCCGCGTCGGTCGAGCTGGCCGATCTCGTGCAGTCCGGGACGTTCGGTCTGATGGAGGCGGTCGACCGCTTCGACCCCCTGCGCGCGGTGCGCTTCGACGGGTACGCCGCACAGCGCGTGCGCGGCGCGATGCTCGACGAGCTGCGGGCGCAGGACTGGGTGCCCCGCTCGATCCGCGCGCGCAGCCGGGAGATCGAGCGGGCGCGGGAGGCGGTCGCGCTACGGACCGGCCGCGCGCCCACCGACCGCGAGCTGGCCGCCGAGCTGCGGGTCGGCCTGCGGGAGCTGCGGCACGCGGTCCGGCCGGTGCACGTGGTGAGCGCCGAGGTGTTCGACCAGACGGCGGGCACCGGGCTCGGCGTCGCGGACCTGATCGTCGACGAGTCGGTGCCGGACCCGGTGGTGGTCGCGGCCCGCCGGGAGACGAGCCGGGAGCTGTGCGCCGCGATCGCCCAGCTCGGCGAGCGGGACCGGCTCGTGCTGCGGATGTACTACCTGGAGAACCGGACCCTCGCCGAGATCGGGGGGCTGCTCGGGGTGACCGAGTCGCGGGTCTGCCAGCTGCACGGCCGGATGGTGTCCCGCCTGCGGGGACGGCTGGAGGCGACGCTCGCCGGGTGACGACGGGCTCTCACGCGCCGTCCCATGGCAGGAGCCGCAGGCGGGGCGGACGGACCAGGACCAGCGGGTCCAGGTAGTCGACCTTCCCGCGTCGGACACCCCAGTGCAGGCACGCGACGGCGCAGCCGGCATGGCCGGCGACGAGCACGCCGAGCGGGTCGCCCACGGCCGGCCGGTCCCCGGGCTTCACGGTCGCGACGACCGGCTCGTACGTCGTGCGCAGGCCGTCCGGGTGGTCGACGGACACGACCGGCCGTCCGGCGACCCGTCCGGCGAACACGACCGTCCCCTCCCGCGCCGCGAGAACCGCCTGTCCGGCCGCCCCGGCCAGGTCGGCGCCGCGGTGCCCGCGACCGAACCGGAACGACGGGGCACGGAACGGCTGCGCCACGTCCGGCGTCGGGACCATCGGCCAGGCGTAGTCCGCGCCGGGTGCCCGCACGCCCGCGCCCGGCGGCCGGACCGGGGGAGAGACGGCCGATCCGGGCGGTGGGTCGGCGCCGGGAGGCTGTGCGAACCCCTCGGGCGGCGTCGCGGCCAGTACCGTGACGACCAGTGCGGTCGCGACCGCCACGACACGCAGGACCGTCCGCAGGCGGGACGTGCGGTTCGGCGAGGTCACGGCGGTGTCGGGCACACCGTGAGCGTGCGGCCGAAACGCCCCGGCGCCGTCGCGAACGTCCCGGCGGTGGATGCCGGACGCGGGTTGTGGACAACCGTTCCCCCGACCGGACGCCGCCGGGGAAGCCGCAGGACGCGCCGCGTATAGTGGTCATCGCACCGCGATCCGTCGCGGTGACTTCGCGCGCTCGCACACCCGCATCGTCGGGGGCGGCGGCCGGGCGGTCCTGTGTGACAACAGGTCCGGCACCGCCGCGGGCGCCAGGGCGGGCCGCCGACCAGCGGCGGACCTGCGGCAACCGCATCGCGGCCCCACTGCGGGCCGCCCGATCGAGAGGTGCGCATCGGCCATGGCCGTCGTCACCATGAAGCAGCTGCTCGACAGCGGCGTGCACTTCGGGCACCAGACCCGTCGGTGGAACCCGAAGATGAAGCGCTACATCCTGACCGAGCGCAACGGCATCTACATCATCGACCTGCAGCAGACGCTGTCGTACATCGACCGCGCCTACGAGTTCGTCCGCGAGACCGTCGCGCACGGCGGGACGATCATGTTCGTCGGGACGAAGAAGCAGGCCCAGGAGGTCATCGCCGACGAGGCGGGCCGGGTCAACATGCCGTACGTGAACCAGCGCTGGCTGGGCGGCATGCTCACGAACTTCCAGACCGTGCACAAGCGGCTGCAGCGCCTCAAGGAGCTGGAGTCGATGGAGCAGACGGGGGGCTTCGAGGGTCGCACCAAGAAGGAGATCCTCATGCTCACCCGTGAGAAGGACAAGCTCGAGAAGACCCTCGGCGGTATTCGCGACATGTCCAAGGTGCCCAGCGCGGTGTGGATCGTGGACACCAAGAAGGAGCACATCGCCGTCGGAGAGGCCCGCAAGCTGGGCATCCCGGTCGTGTCGATCCTGGACACCAACTGCGACCCGGACGAGGTCGACTTCCCGATCCCCGGCAACGACGACGCGATCCGTTCCGCCGCGCTGCTGACCAAGGTCATCGCCAAGGCGGCGGCCGACGGTCTGGTCGCGCGCTCCGGGCGTCGCGGCGAGGGTGACGGTGCCGCCTCGGGCGGCGCCGCCGACGAGCCGATGCCGGAGTGGGAGCAGGAGCTCGTGACCGGCGGTGCCGAGGTCGGCTCGGACGGCGCGAGCCTGTCCTCGGCCGGTGCCGACGCCGCCGCGCCGAACGCCGCCGCCGCGGCCGCCCCGGCCAGCACGAGCAACGGCACCCAGCAGACCAGCTGAAGCCACCCTCCACGAGGAAGAGACGATGGCGAACTACACCGCCGCCGACGTGAAGCGGCTCCGTGAGCTGACCGGCTCCGGGATGATGGACTGCAAGAAGGCCCTCGAAGAGTCCGAGGGCGACATGGACAAGGCCGTCGAGCTCCTGCGCATCAAGGGTGCGAAGGACGTCGGCAAGCGCGCCGAGCGGGCCACCTCCAACGGCCTGGTCGTCGCGTCCGGCGGCACGATGGTGGAGCTGGACTGCGAGACCGACTTCGTCGCCAAGTCCGACGACTTCATCGCGCTCGCCGACCAGATCCTGCAGGTCGCGGTCGACCAGAAGCCCGCCGACCTAGACGGGCTGCGCAGCGCCAAGCTCGAGGACGGCACCGTCGAGGACTCCGTCCAGGCGCTGTCCGCCCGCATCGGCGAGAAGCTCGAGCTCAAGCGCTTCATCCATGTCGACGGGCCGGTCGCGGTCTACCTGCACAAGCGGGCCACCGACCTGCCGCCCGCGATCGGCGTCGTCGTGTCCTACGACGGCTCCGACGACGAGGCCGCCCGTGGCGTCGCGATGCACGTGGCCGCGCTCCGGCCGCAGTACACGACGCGCGACCAGGTCCCGAGCGACGTGATCGACAACGAGAAGAAGATCGCCGAGGCGACCGCCCGCGAGGAGGGCAAGCCGGAGCAGGTCCTGCCGCGGATCGTCGAGGGCCGGGTCAACGGGTTCTACAAGGACGTCGTCCTGCTCGAGCAGGCGTCCGTCCAGGACCCGAAGAAGACGGTCAAGAACCTCGCCGACGAGGCGGGCCTGACCGTGAACGACTTCGTGCGGTTCGAGGTCGGTCAGAACTGACCTGCGCACCCGTGCGGCGTGGCGGGGTTCCCGGGCGGAACCCCGCCGCGTCGCCGGAGGTGAGAGGATCGTTCCGACAGGCGCTACGCAGTATCCGGACCTGGGAGCAACCGTGATCGAGGAAACCCTCTTCGACGCCGAGGAGAAGATGGAGAAGGCCGTCGCGGTCGCGAAGGACGACCTGACGTCCGTCCGGACCGGGCGCGCCACCCCCTCGATGTTCTCCCGGGTCGTCGTCGACTACTACGACACACCGACACCGCTGAACCAGCTGGCCTCCGTGAGCATCCCGGAGGCCCGGATGGCGGTGATCAAGCCCTACGACGCCTCCCAGCTCAAGGAGATGGAGAAGGCGATCGCCAACTCGGACCTGGGCGTGAACCCGTCGAACGACGGGCAGATCATCCGGGTGATCATCCCGCAGCTCTCCGAGGAGCGCCGCAAGGAGATGGTCAAGGTCGCGCGCGGCAAGGGTGAGGACGCCCGGGTCGTGCTGCGGGGCCTGCGCCGCAAGGCGATGGACGAGCTGCACCGGATCCAGCGCGACGGCGAGGCGGGCGAGGACGAGGTCGTGCGGGCCGAGAAGGAGCTGCAGCAGGCCGTGGACCGGTACGTCGCGCAGATCGACGAGCTGGTCAAGAACAAGGAAACCGAACTCCTCGAGGTCTGACCACGTGACCTCCTCCCACGACGCCGCTGCCGTCCCCGTGACCTCGGACCTCCCGGGCGCGGGGCCACCCGGGGTGCCGGCCACGGCGTCGGGGAAGGCCGTCACGGGTTCGAAGCGGGCCCGGCTCGGTCGCAATCTCGTCGCCGCGATCGCCGTCGGGCTCGGTCTCGGCGCGGTCATCCTGACCAGCCTGCTGCTGGTCCGCGAGGCGTTCGTCGGGGTGCTCGCGGTCTGTACGGCCGTCGCGACCTGGGAGCTTGCGGGCGCTCTGCGCCGCGGCGCGGACATCCGGGTCACGCTGCCGGTCCTGCTCGTCGGCGGGCAGGCGATCGTGTGGCTGGCGTGGCCGTTCGGGTTGCGCGGCATGGCGATCTCGTTCGCCGCGACGGTGCTGGCCAGCCTGTTGTGGCGGATGCGCGGGGGCGCCGCGAACTTCGTCCGGGACATCGGCTCGTCGTTGTTCGTGGCCGCGTACGTCCCGTTGCTGGTCGGCTTCGCGGTGCTGATGACGCTGGAGCCGGACGGCGTCGGGCGGATCCTGACGTTCATGATCTGCGTGGTCGCCTCGGACGTCGGCGGGTACGCGGCAGGCGTGGTCGCCGGCCGGCACCCGATGGCGCCGAAGATCAGCCCGAAGAAGTCGTGGGAGGGCTTCTCCGGCTCGATGGTGGCCGGCATGGCCGCCGGGGCGCTCTGCACCGAGCTGATGCTGGCGACGCCGTGGTTCCTCGGCGCGCTCCTCGGTGCGCTGATGGTCTGCACGGCCACCGCCGGTGACCTCGTCGAGTCCCTGGTGAAGCGTGACCTCGGGATCAAGGACATGGGCACCACGCTGCCCGGTCACGGCGGCCTGATGGACCGGATGGACTCCCTGCTCCCGGCCGCGTTCGTGGCCTGGGCGGTGCTCGGCCTGATCGTCCCCGCGGTGTGACGCGGACGCAGGGTTCGGCCATCCCGAGCCCGAACATCTGGAACTGGCCGGACGTCTACGCCGCCGAGAACGCCGCGCAGGACGCCGACGGCGCGCTGTGGGACGCGCTCGTCGAGGCGACCGGTGGGTGGTCCGGCGCCGACGTCGTCGACATCGGGTGCGGCGACGGCTACCACCTGCCGCGGTTCGCGATCGACGCCGCGACCGTCGTCGGCGTGGAGCCGCACCCACCGCTCGTGGAGCGCGCCCGGACGGTCTCCGACGAGCGCGTCCGGGTCCTCGAGGGCGGCGCCGAGAAGCTCCCGCTCCCGGACGCGTCGGCCGACCTGCTGCACGCCCGCACGGCGTACTTCTTCGGCCCCGGGTGCGAGCCCGGCCTCGCCGAGGCGGACCGTGTGTTGCGGCCCGGCGGGATGCTCGCGATCGTCGACCTGGACTTCCACTCGCGGCCCTACGGCACGTGGCTGCGTGCCGACCTGCCCCGCTACGACGCCCCGGCCGTCGAGCGCTTCTTCGACCGTCATGGCTTCGCCCAGCGCCGTGTCGTCTCCACCTGGCGTTTCGACGACCGCGCCACGCTCGAGGACGTCCTGCGCATCGAGTTCTCGAAGGCGACGGCGCAGCGCGCGATCGCCGACGTCGCCGCTCTGACGATCAAGGTCGGCTACCGGATACACACCCGTCGCAAGCCGGACGGCATCCTGCTGCCCTGAGTGGTCGCACCCCACCCCACCGGACCGGCCCGCCCCATCAGACCGAACGAACGGCACCGTCGAGCAGTGTCGTTGCACGAACGGCACCTTCGTTCGGGGTCAGGCTCGTTCGGGTCAGGCGAGCGTGATGTTCGTGCCCTGCACG
This sequence comes from Pseudonocardia endophytica, assembly GCF_004339565.1. Taxonomy (GTDB): domain Bacteria; phylum Actinomycetota; class Actinomycetes; order Mycobacteriales; family Pseudonocardiaceae; genus Pseudonocardia; species Pseudonocardia endophytica. The sequence continues at coordinate 1,373,221 of NZ_SMFZ01000001.1, read as the reverse complement.
GTGACCGCGCGTCGGGCGAGCGGGCTCGCGGCCGGGCCCTGCAGCACGGCGCCGTCCAGGCCGAACCGGCTACCGTGGCACGGGCAGATCACCTCGCCGTCCTGCACGGCGTTCACCGAGCACCCCTGGTGCGGGCAGATCGCGGACAGGCCCTGGTAGCGGCCGGGCGCTGGCTGGGTGACCACCACCTGCTGGTTCGCGAACACGGCTCCGCCGCCGACCGGCACCTCGGACGTCGGACCGAGCACCGTGCCGGGCGCTCCCTCCGGGAGGTCCGACGACTGACCGCCGGACCCACCCGACCCTCCGGAGCTGCATGCCGCCACCACACCCAGCGCGGCCGCGCCGGCTCCGGCGATCGCGGCGCGCCGACCGAGTGTGGGGCCGCCGGACCGGGGCTCGGCCTGATCCGCGTCGCGGGAGGGGGTGGGCGTACCGGTCGTCATGGGGCGCTCCTGACGCCGCAGCCGGTCCGTCCGGGCCGCGCGGCGGGTCGTGGTGGGGTGCAGGTGGTCCGGGGTGACGCCAGAGTGCCACAACGACGACGACCGGCCGCGCGGTGATCCACTGACGGTTGCTGATCCGGCGGACGCGTGCTGATCGGCCGAACGCGCTGTGATCCGGCGAATGCACCCGCCTGGGCGCACGCGAACTCCGAATCGGTGCGCAATCTGCGGATCACCGTGCAACCGTGCGGAGAAGCGCGACAGCCGGTCACGTCGTCGGCACGTCGGAGACGTCGGCTCCCCGCGTGTCCGCCCGACGACGTGATCGCCGGAACGCGTGCTGATCCGGTTGTCGCGGTCCGGTTCGGTGAACGCGTGCGCCCGGACACGTGCGGGCTCCGGACCAGTGCGCGTTCCGTCGATCACCGTGCGCGGTGCGGCGGTGCGGCGGTGCGGCGGTGCGGCGGGCGGTCGGCGGGTCGGCGCACCGTCGGAGACGCCGGGCGCCCGACCACCCGCCCGCCGCCGGGATCGGCTGGACGCGCTGTGATCCGGTCGTCGCGGGCCGGTTCGGTGAACGCGCCCGTCCGGGCGCGCGCGAGCTCCGGATCAGGGCGCGTTCCACGGATCAGAGCGCGTTCCACGGATCAGGGCGCGTTCTACGGGTCGGCGCGCGAGCTACGGGCCGGCGCGTGTTCTACGGTTCAGCGCGCGTTCCACGGATCAGGCGCGAGCTCCGGGGCGGAGCGCGAGTTGCGGATCAGCGCGTGTTCTCCGGATCGGAGCGTGTTCCACGGATCGCCATGCGCGATGTGTCGGTGCGGCGCGTGTCGGGGCGGGACGGACGGATTCGGGTGCGGGTCCGGATCCTCGTGCGGTCGGTGGGGCGGGACCGCGGACGCGGGCCGGTGACCGACCTCGCTACCGTGGGGACATGGCCCACACGATGCGCGCGGCTGTGGTCGGTGTCCCGGTACCGAGCCTGGAGATCTCGCTCGGCATCCTGGCCTGGGTCGTCGGCGGTGCCGGGCTGGACACCGGCCTGGGCACGCTGCTCGTGGCGCTCGGCGTCGCGCTGGCCGGATACCTGTGGGTGGTGCGCCGTCGAGCGAGCGGGATGGTCGTGCAGCTCCATCCGGAACGGCGGCGACGGATGCAGCGGTTGCTCATCATCGGTGCGGTCGGGCTCGTCGCGTTCCCGATCCTGCTGGCCATGATCTCCTACGGCGAGCTGGGCACGGCGCTGACCGCGGCGCTCGTCGCGGTCCTGCTGATCATGGCGTCGAGCGTGATCGAGGAGCGCTCGTTGGTCGCCGTCGGTGCGATCGTGCTGGTCATCGCCGCGGTGGGGGCGTTCATCGCGCTGAACTCGCCGGGCGTCGGCGCGTCCCAGCCGGTGATCGGCCTGGGTGCCGGTGCGGTCCTGTTCGTCGCCGGCATGCGCCGCCTCGGCGTGCTCGACGAGCTACAGCGTCGGGTCGCGGCCCGCAGGCGTCGGTGAGGCCGCAGGCGTCGAGAGGCAGGTGGCACACTGGTGAGGCCATGTCCAGCCTCCCGCTCGTGTTCGACGCGCCCCGTCGTGCCGCCCCGCCCCGTCACCTGGCCGACGTCGATCCGGCCGACCGCCCTGCCGTCGCGATGGAGCTCGGTGTTCCGAAGTTCCGCCTCGACCAGCTCGCGCGGCACTACTTCGGACGCCTGACCGCCGACGTCGACGCCATGACGGACGTCCCGGCGTCCGCCCGCCCGGCGCTGGCCGGCCTCCTGCCGGACCTGGTCACCCCGGTGACCGAGCGCTCCTGCGACGGCGGCGCCACCCGCAAGACGCTGTGGCGCGGGCACGACGGCACGCTCGCCGAGTCGGTCCTCATGCGCTATCCGGACCGGGCCACCGTCTGCATCTCCAGCCAGGCCGGCTGCGGGATGGCCTGCCCGTTCTGCGCCACCGGCCAGGGAGGGCTCCAGCGCAACCTGTCCACGGCCGAGATCGTCGACCAGGTGCGCCAGGCCGCCGCCGCGGCCCGCGACGGGGTGCTGGACGAACCCGCGCGGCTGTCCAACGTCGTGTTCATGGGCATGGGCGAGCCGCTGGCGAACTACAAGCGGGTGCTGGCTGCTGTCCGGCGGATCACCGAACCGTCGCCGAGCGGCCTGGGCATCTCCGCCCGTGGTGTCACCGTGAGCACGGTCGGGCTGGTCCCGGCGATCGAGAAGCTCACGCGGGAGGGGCTGCCGGTCACGCTGGCGGTGTCCCTGCACACGCCGGACGACGAGCTGCGGGACACGCTCGTCCCGGTGAACAACCGCTGGAAGGTCGCCGAGGTGCTGGACGCGGCCCGGCGGTACGCGACGACGACCGGGCGGCGCGTGTCGATCGAGTACGCGCTGATCCGCGACGTGAACGACCAGCCGTGGCGGGCCGACCTGCTCGGGAAGCTCCTGCGGCAGCGGATCGGCACGTCCCGCGTGCACGTGAACCTGATCCCGCTGAACCCGACGCCGGGCAGCGAGTGGGACGCGAGCCCGAAGCCCGTCGAGGAGGAGTTCGTCCGCCGGGTGCGGGCCGCGGGCGTGGCCTGCACGGTGCGGGACACCCGCGGCCAGGAGATCGACGCCGCCTGCGGCCAGCTCGCCGCGTCCCAGCGCGCCTGACCGCACGGGACCCACGCCGAGCCCGAACGACGGTGCCGTTCGGGCAATGGCATTGCCCGAAGGTGCCGTTCGTTCGGAGTCGGGAGGGGCGGCGCCCCGCGACGACGGGACGGCGGGGCTGGGGCGACGGCGGCGGGACGGCGACGGCGGCGGGACGGCGGGGCCCGGGCCGACGGCGGCGGACGGCGGCACCGGGGAGGCAGCGCCGGGGGAGCGGCGGACGCGGCGGGGAGGCAGCGCGGGGGGTGCGGCGGACGCGGCGGGGAGGCAGCGCGGGGGGTGCGGCGGACGCGGCGGGGAGGCAGCGCGGGGGGTGCGGCGGACGCGGCGGGGAGGCAGCGCGGGGGGTGCGGCGGCCGCGGCGGGGAGGCAGCGCGGGGGGTGCGGCGGCCGCGGCGGGGAGGCAGCGCGGGGGGTGCGGCGGCCGCGGCGGAGAGGCAGCGCCGGGGGACCGGCTCCCGCGGCGGAGAGACAGCCCCGGGAGACAGAGCGGCGCCGGAGGGTGTCGGAAGTCCCTCCGGCGCCGTCCCCCTCAGGGGCTCAGAGGCGTTCGCCGGTCTCCGGGTGGAACAGGTGCAGGTCGTCGTCCGACGGCGAGAGCGTGATCGCGTCGCCGCGACGGGCCCCGCTGCGGCCCGCGGTCCGGACGACGACGGTGTTGCCCGCCGCCGGGTCTTCCGAGCCGTTGACGAGGTGCCCGTAGAGGAACGCGTCGCTGCCGAGCTCCTCGACGACGTCGACCTGCGCCGGGACGCCGTCGCCACCCTCCGGCCCGACCTTCCACTGCTCCGGCCGGATGCCGAGCGTGACGGTGTCGGTCCCGGCCGTCGAGATCGCCGAGCGCTTCTCCTGCGGCAGCGGCAGGTCCGTGCCACCGAGCGTCACGCCCGTCGACGTGACCGGCAGCGTGAACAGGTTCATCGCGGGCGAGCCGATGAACCCGGCCACGAACGCGTTCTGCGGGCGGTCGTAGAGGTCGGCCGGGGTGGCGAACTGCTGGAGCTGCCCGTTCGCGAGCAGCGCGACCCGGTCGCCCATCGTCATGGCCTCGACCTGGTCGTGCGTGACGTAGACCGTGGTGACGCCGAGGCGCCGCTGCAGCGCGGCGATCTCGGTGCGCGTCCCGACCCGCATCTTCGCGTCCAGGTTGGACAGCGGCTCGTCCATGAGGAACACCTGCGGCTCACGGACGATCGCGCGGCCCATCGCCACGCGCTGGCGCTGACCGCCGGACAGCGCGCGCGGTTTGCGGTCCAGGTACTCGGTCAGCCCGAGCACCTCGGCCGCCTCCTTGACCTTGACCTGCTGCTCGTCCTTGGCCATCCCGCGCATCTTCAGCGGGAACGCCATGTTCTCGCCGACCGTCTTGTTCGGGTAGAGCGCGTAGTTCTGGAAGACCATGGCGATGTCGCGGTCCCGCGAGGGCACCCCGACCATGTTCTTGCCGTTGATCAGGATGTCGCCCGCGTCGATCTCCTCGAGGCCGGCGAGCATCCGCAGCGCGGTGGACTTGCCGGACCCGGACGGTCCGACGAGCACGACGAACTCGCCGTCGGAGATCTCCAGTTCCAGCTGGTCCACGGCAGGCTTCTGCCCGGCCTGGTAGATCCGGGACGCCTTGTCGAACCTGACGTCAGCCACGGCGGGCTCCCCTCGAGTCGGTGAAGCAGATCACTTGACGGCCCCGAACGAGAGACCCTGGACGAGCTTGTTCTGAGCGATCCACCCGGCGATGACGACGGGCAGTGCCGCCATCGTCGCCGCGGCGCAGAGCTTGGCGAAGTACAGGCCCTCGGAGGTGATGAACCCGACGAGGAACACCGGCACCGTGGCGGCCTGCGACGCGGTCAGGTTGACCGCGAAGAAGAACTCGTTCCACGCGAAGATCACGCAGATCAGCGCCGTCGCCGCCATGCCGGGGGAGACGATCGGCAGCACCACCTCGCGCAGCGAGCGGAACAGCGACGCGCCGTCCATCTGCGCCGCCTCCAGGAGCTCCTTCGGGACCTCCTGGAAGAACGAGCGCATCATCCACACCGCGATCGGCAGGTTCATCGCGGTGTAGAGGACGACCAGCGTCCAGACGTTGTCCAGCATGCCGATGTAGTTGACCACCACGTAGATCGGCACGATCGCCGCGACGACCGGCAGCATCTTCGTCGAGATGAAGAAGAACAGGACGTCCTGCGTCTTCTTCACCGGCCGCAGCGACACCGCGAACGCGGCCGGCGTGGCCAGGAGGATCACCAGCACCGTCGACATCACCGTGGCGAACAGCGAGTTGAGCAGGTACGGCCCGATGCCGGAACCGAACACCTCCTCGAAGTTCGCCAGCGTCGGCGCGAAGAAGAACGTCGGCGGCGTGGTGTAGGCGTCCGCCTCCTGCTTGAACGCCGTGACGACCATCCAGAGCACCGGGAAGAAGAACCCGATGCCGACGATCCAGGCGAGCACCGCGAGCAGGATGTTGCCCGTCCGGCGCGGCTTGCGCGGGGCGACCTCGGCGACGGCGGCGTCCGGCGTCGCGGAGGGTGCGAGCGTCGTGTCGGCCATCAGGACCCCTCTGCGGCGGAGAAGCTGCGGAAGATCAACCGCAGGGCGAACGTGGACACGATGATCGTGGCGACGACGACGACCACGCCCATCGCGGCGGACTGTCCGATGTCGAACCCGAGGAACGCGCGCTGGTAGATGTAGAACGGCAGGTTCGCGCTCGACGTCCCTGGCCCGCCCTGGGTCATCATGTAGATCGTGTCGAACGTGTTGACCAGGTAGATCGCGCCGAGCACCAGGCCCAGCTCGATGAACCGGCGCAGGTGCGGCAGCGTGATCTCACGGAAGATCGCGAAGCCGGCCGCACCGTCCACCCGGGCGGCCTCCAGGATGTCCTTCGGCTGCGACTGCAGGCCGGCCAGCGTCAGCAGCATCATGAACGGCGTCCACTGCCACACCAGCGCGATGATCACCGACGAGCGCGGGAACGACGACACCCAGTCCAGCTCGCCCACGCCGAACGGGGAGAGCACGAAGTTGATCAGACCGTAGGTCGGGTCGAACAGCACCGTCTTCCACAGCAGTGCCGCGGCGACCGGCGTGATCAGGAACGGCGTGATCAGCAGCGTCCGGACGAACCCGCGTCCGAAGAACTGCCGGTCCAGCAGCAGCGCGAACAGCAGGCCGAGGACCATCGCGATGATCACCGCGCCGACGGTGATCAGCACGGAGTTCAGCGCGACGCCGCGGAACTGCGAGTCGGTGAACACCGTGACGTAGTTGTCCAGCCCGACGAACTGCTGGCTGCCGGGGCGGACGAGGTTCCAGGACTGCAGCGAGTAGTAGATCGTGAACAGGAACGGCAGCTGCGTCACGATGATCGCGAAGATCAGCGCGGGCAGCAGCGGCGCCCGCCGGATCCAGCCGTCCCTCGCCGACCCCGGCCCGGTGGCCGGACGCGCCGGCTTCGTGCCGGCCGTCGTCCGCTCCGCGGTGGTGGTCATCCGGCACCTCCCTGCTTGTAGGTCTCACCGACGGTCTCGGCGTAGCGCTGCCCCTGCTCCAGCGCCTCGTCGACGGACTGCTGCCCGGCGATCGCGGCGGAGATCTGCTGGCTCACCCGGGTGCCGAGGTCCTGGAACTCCGGGATCCCGACGAACTGGATGCCGGAGTACGGCACCGGCTGGCTGCCCGGCTTGGACTGGTCGGCCGCGGAGATCGCGGCCAGTGTCTGCGGCGCGTAGTTCTTCGACGCCGCGGCGTACTCCGGGATCGTGTAGGTGGACTGGCGCGCACCCGGCGGGACGGAGTCCCAGCCCAGCTCCTGGCCGACCATCTGCTGGTAGGGCTTGGACGTCATCCAGGACAGGAACTTCCAGGTGTCCTCGACGGCGCCGGGGCCCTTCTCGGCGGTCTTGCGCGGGATCGCGAGCGACCACGAGTACAGCCAGCCGGACGGCCGTCCGTCCAGGCCGACCGGCGCGGGCGCGTACCCGACCTGGCCGCCGACCTTCGAGTCGGTCTTGCTCTCGACGGTGCCGGAGGCGACGGTCGCGTCGTACCACATCGCGGCGTTGCCCTGGCTGAACCGCGTGCCGCACTCGGAGAAGCCGGCGGTGGCCGCACCCGGCTCGCCGTGCTTGCTCACGAGGTCGACGTAGAACTGCACGGCCTGCTTGTACTGCGGGGAGTTCAGCTGGGCGTTCCACTGCGGGTCGTACCAGCGGCCGCCGAACGCGTTCACGACGGTGTCCAGCGGGGCCATCAGCTCGCCCCAGCCGGGCTTGCCGCGCAGGCAGATGCCCGCCCGGCCGGCATCCTTGTCGTCCAGCTTCGCGGCGAGATCGGCGATCTGCGGCCACGTCGGCTTCGCCGGCATCGTGAGACCGGCCTGCGCGAACAGGTCCTTGCGGTACATCAGGAACGACGACTCGCCGTAGAACGGCGTGGAGTACATGTGACCGTCCGGGCCGGAGAGGGCCTTGCGCACGGTCGGGATGAAGTCGTCCTCGTCGTAGCCAGGGGTCGCCGCCATCAGCGGGTCCAGGTCGGTCAGCCAGCCGTTGCGGGCCCACTGCGGCGTCTCGTAGTTCGAGATCATCACGGCGTCGAACTCGTCGCCGCCGGTGGCCACCGACGACGTGATCTTCGCGCGGGCCTCGTTCTCGGACAGGCTGACGAACTTCAGCCGGATACCCGGGTTCTCCGCCTCGAACTTCGGCGAGAGCTCGATCGCGTCCTCCATCTGGGGGTTGGACACGATCGCGATCGTGATCGTCCGGGCGCCCTCCGCGCCGCCGAGCGCTCCGGCTCCGGCGCACCCGGAGACCGCCAGCGCCACCGCGCCGATCAGAGCGCCCAACCGCCACCGCCGGGGTGGGGGTCGATCTCGGCCGGCGGGCGGGGACGGGGCCACGGCGCACTCCTCTACTTCGAGGACTTGATGGCCGCGGACCGGGTGTGACCCACGACACGCGGCGGAGGACGAATCCGAACGGTATGTGGAGTTAAGCGCTTACGCAACCGGTTGCCTGTAACGTTCGGGACATTCCCCGGACTTCTTCGTCGCGGAAGGGGGTGTCGTGAGCAGCACCATGGCCGAGGTGGCGCGGATGGCCGGCGTGTCGACCGCGACGGTGTCGCACGTGCTCAACGGCACGCGGCCGGTCAGCGCCGCGACGCGCGCGGCCGTCCTGGACGCCGTCGCCGCCGTCGACTACACGCCGAACACGGCCGCCCGCTCGCTCGCGACCGCCCGCACGACGTCGATCGCGCTCGCCATCTCCGCGATCTCCAACCCGTACTTCGGCGAGCTGCTCGGCGGCGTGGAGAACGAGGCCGCAGCGGCCGGGTACACGCTGCTCGTCGTCGACCCGCACGAGGACCCCACCTACGAGGGGACGGTCGTGCGACGGCTGCGCAACCGGGTCGACGGCGTGCTGCTCGCCCCGTCCGCGGACGCCCGCGCCACGCTCACCGAGCTGACCGCGCTGCGCGTGCCGACCGTGCTGGTGGACCGGCTCCCCGGCGGGGAGTACGACCAGGTGGGAACGGAGAACGTCGAACCGGTCGCGGAGCTCGTCGCGCACCTGGCGGAGCGCGGCCACACCCGGATCGGGTTCGTCGCAGGGCACGCCGGGCTGACGACGACCGCGGAGCGCCTCGAGGGGTACCGGACCGGCCTGGCGCGGTGCGGCCTCCCGGTGGACCCGGAGCTGGTCGCCGACGGCGACTCGGAGTCCGTCCCGGCCCGCGGCGCGCTGGGCGTGCTCCTCGGTCTCGAACGACCGCCGACGGCGGTGATCAGCGCGAACAACGCGATGACCATCGGGGTGGTGCAGGAGCTGCACGAGCGCGGCCTGCGGGTGCCGGAGGACATCGCGCTCGTCGCGTTCGACGACTTCCCATGGGCCGACGCGTTCCGTCCCCGGCTGACGGTGATCGCCCAGCCGTTCGCCGAGATCGGCCGGGAGGCCGTGCGACTGCTGCTGCGCAGGATGGCCGAGCCGGACGCCGAGACCCGGACGGTCCGGCTACCGGCCCGGTTCGTGCACCGCGAGTCGTGCGGTTGCCCCGTCGTGCCGCCGCAGGTGGTTCAGCCGCCGGACAGCACGTCGGCGAGGTCGAACGTCACCGGGCGCTCCAGCTGATCGTAGGTGCACGAGTGCGGGTCGCGGTCGTCGCGCCACCGCACGAACTGTGCGGTGTGCCGGAACCGGATGCCCTCCATGTAGTCGTAGCGCACCTCGACCACCCGCTCCGGGCGCAGTGGCACGAACGACAGGTCCTTGCCAGCGTTCCACCGGCTCGTCTCGGACTTGCGCGGCGTGCGCTCGCCCTCCTCCTGCTTCGCCCATGCCCACGGGTGCTCGTCGAACGTCGTGACGAGCGGCTGCAGCTCCTCCATCAGCTCGCGACGCCGGGCCATCGGGAACGCGCCGACCACGCCGACGGACACGAGCACGTCGCGGTCGTCGTACAGGCCGAGCAGCAGCGAGCCGATCGCGTCCGGGCCGGACTTGTGCACCCGGTAGCCGGCGACCACGCAGTCGGCGGTGCGCTCGTGCTTGATCTTGGTCATGGTGCGCTTGTCCGGCTCGTAGAGCAGGTCCGGCTTCTTCGCGATCAGCCCGTCCAGCCCGGCGCCCTCGAACTGCCGGAACCACTCCTGCGCCTGGTCCACGTCCCGGGTCAGCGGCGTCACGTACACCGGGGCGTTCGCCGAGCCCAGCGCCTCCTCCAGCATCGCGCGGCGCTCGGACAGCGGGCGGGACATCAGGTCGTCGTCGCCGAGCGCGAGCAGGTCGAACGCGACGAACGACGCGGGCGTCTCGGTGGACAGCAGGGTCACCCGGCTCGCGGCGGGGTGGATGCGCTGCTGGAGCGCCTCGAAGTCCAACGTGTTGCGGGTCGTGTCCGCGACGACGATCTCGCCGTCGATCACGGCGCGCTCCGGGAAGTTCGCCGTCACCGCGTCGACGACCTCGGGGAAGTACCGCGTCATCGGCCGCTCGTTGCGCGAGCCGATCTCCACCTCGTCGCTGTCCCGGAAGATGATCGACCGGAAGCCGTCCCACTTGGGCTCGTAGAGCTGCCCCTTCGGGATCGACGCCGCGGGCTTCGCGAGCATCGGCGAGATCGGGGGCATGACGGGCAGGTCCACGCCGACAGTGTGCTCTGCCGCGCCGCGCCCCGAACGAACGGCACGTTCGTCACACGTGACTGCTCCGACGGCACCCTCGTTCGTCGGGCGGGCGTCACCCGGCGGAGGCGGCCACCGGGTAGTCGGGCAGCTCGATCGTGTCCAGCGGCGTCCGGACCAGGCCGGCGGGCGGGCCGCCGACCCTGCGGTAGAGCGACCCCACGACGCCGAGCGCGGTGCGCTGCACCGAGCGGCCGGCCCGGGTGCGCGGGTTCATCACCCGCAGCATCGACGGCCGGATGCCCTGGGCCTTCGTGACCCACGGCCGCATCAGCTCCTCGTAGCGGGCCAGCGCCGCGCGCGGGTCGTCGCGCGTGGCCAGCTCCCCGGCCAGCACGTGCGCGCCGATCAGGGCCATCCCGGTGCCGGTGCCGAACGGGCCGCTGGACCACGCGGCGTCGCCCAGCAGCACGGTCCCGCCGTTGCTCCAGCGCGGCAGCCGGACCTGGGCGACGGAGTCGAAGTACATCGGCGCGTCGTCCAGCGCGTCCAGGACGCGCGGGGCCTGCCATCCGGCGTCGGCGAACGTGCGCCGCAGGATCATCACCTGGTCGTCGCGGTCGAGCCGGTCCAGGCCGCGCACGTCGGACAGGAACGCCAGGAACGCCCGGGTGGTGCCCCGGTTGTCCGGCCGGATGCTGACGCTGCGGCACCGCGCGGCACTGTGCCAGCGCCACCACCGGTCGTCGTCGGCGGTGCGGGGGAGCGTCAGGTAGGCGAGGTGCATGCCCAGCTCGGTGATCTCGGCGCCGGGCAGCACCATCTCGCGGGTCCGCGAGCGCGTCCCCTCGGCCACGACGACGACGTCCGCGTCGATCACCTCGCCGCTGTCCAGCGTGGCCGTGACGTGGTCGCCGTGGTCGGTCAGCCCGGTGATCTGCTCGCCGAAGCGGTACTCGGTGCGGTCGCGGGTGCGGTCGTGGAGGATCCGCGACATCTCGCCGCGCAGGATCTCCAGCTCGGCCGTCGGCCCGTCGGCGTCGCCCTCGTTCACGGGGAACTCGGCGACGACGCCACCGGAGTCGTCGACGAACCGCAGGCCAACCTCGCCGGTACCCGCCTCGCGGACGGCGTCGTCGATGCCCATCCGGCGGACGACCTCGCGGGCGGCCCCGCGGACGTCGACGTTCTGGCCCTCGTCGCGCAGCTGCGGCGCCCGCTCGACGACGGTCGTGCGCCAGCCGTGCGCGGCGAGCTCGTGGGCGACGGCGGGGCCGGCGACGCTGGCGCCGGAGATCAGGGCATGGCGGGTCACCTGTCCAGACTCGCCCGGTCGCGGCGGATCCGCGCGGCGACCGCCCGGAATGTGCCGTGTGGTTGGCTCGACGGCGTGGGCAGGCTTCCGGACGCCGACGCGCTCGAGCGGGCGCGGGAGAAGACGATCCCGGACGTCCTGCCCGGACCGGACGACCCGCCGTTGCGCGTGCTGTTCTGCGGCATCAACCCCGGCCTGGTGAGCGCCGCGACCGGGCACCACTTCGCCCGGCCCGGCAACCGGTTCTGGCCGGTGCTGCACGCGTCCGGTTTCACACCGCGGCTGCTGCGCCCCGACGAGCAGGGCGAGCTCGCCGGGCTCGGGCTCGGCATCACGAACATGGCGCCGCGCGCCACCGCCCGCGCCGACGAGCTCTCCGACGACGAGCTGGTCGCCGGCGGCGAGCGCCTGCGCGCACTGGTGGCCGAGCGGGGTCCGCAGTGGCTCGCCGTCCTCGGGATCGGCGCCTACCGCACCGCGTTCGGGCGCCCGAAAGCCGTGGTCGGAGAACAGGAACAGGGCGTCTGGGTGCTGCCCAACCCCAGTGGGCTCAACGCACACTGGTCGCGGGAGGCGATGGTCGCCGAGTTCGCGCGCCTGCGCGCCCGCACCTAGGCGTTGTCGAGGTCCTGCAGGTCCGGTGTGGGAGCGCCGTCCCGCGCGTCGCGGTCGGCCCACTCCAGCAGCGGGGCGATGTCGAACACCGCGTCGTCGATGCCCGCGTGCAGGTCCCCGAGCTCGGCGAACCGCGCCGGCATCGTGGCGATCGTGAAGTCGCCCGGCTCCGCGTCGTCGATCTCGTCCCAGCGGATCGGGGCGGACACCCGGGCCTCCGGCACGCCGCGCACCGAGTAGGCACTGGCGATCGTGTGGTCACGGGCGTTCTGGTTGTAGTCGACGAAGATCTTCGTGTCGTCCCGGTCCTTGCGCCACCAGGACAGGTCCACGCGGTCGCAGCGGCGGCCGACCTCGCGGGCGAACGCGTGCGCCGCGCGCCGGACGTCGGCGAACCCGTGCTCGGGGCGGATCCGCACGTAGACGTGCATGCCCTTGCCGCCGGACGTCTTCGGGAACCCGGTGGCGCCCAGCTCGTCGAGCACCTCGTGCACGACGTGCGCCACCCGTCGCACGTCGGAGTACTCGGCAGAAGGCATCGGGTCGAGGTCGATCCGCCACTCGTCGGGAACCTCGACGTCCGCGGCGCGGGAGTTCCAGGGGTGGAACTCGACGGTCGACATCTGCACGGCCCACACGACGTCGGCCGGGTGCGCGACGCACAGCTCGTCGGCCGTGCGGTTCCAGCGCGGGAAGTGGATGCGGACGGTGCGGATCCAGTCCGGGGCGCCGCGCGGCAGCCGCTTCTGGTGCACCTTCTCGCCGGACACACCGGTGGGGAAGCGGTGCAGCATGCAGGGCCGGTCGCGCAGGGCGTTGACGATCCCGTCGGAGACGGACAGGTAGTACCGGGCGAGATCGAGCTTCGTCTCGCCGCGCGCCGGGAAGTAGACGCGCTCCGGGCTGGACAGGCGGACCGTGCGGTCGCCGACGGTCAGCTCGACCGGCTCCCCGGATGCGCCCTTGCCCGCCACCCCCACGCCGGTCCTACGTCAGCGTCGCCAGGAGTTGCGCTTGCGCAGGACGCTCCACACGACGCCGAGCAGGATCGCGGCGGCCGGGACGACCATGAACAGGATCTCGGTCCAGCTCGTCGGGTGGCCGATCAGGAACACGCACAGGGCGATGGCCGTGACCACGCCGGCGATCTTGGTGCCGTGCGGGAACGTGCCGTGCCAGCCCCAGTCGACCGAGGGCTCGTCGTCCGGGTCGACACCCGAGCGGATGGCGACCTCCCTCGAGTTGCTCGCCACGTGCACCCTCCCGATCGTCCATGCTCCTGCGAGGTCACATGCTATCCCGACGGCGGAGCGGGGATGATGTGTGGTGATGTCCGACTCCGTCACCCGTTCGCTGGTGGTCCTCGGTTCCACCGGTTCGATCGGCACCCAGGCGCTCGACGTCGTCGCGAAGGCTGGCGGGTTCACCGTCACCGGCCTCGCGGCGGGCGGCGGCGACGTCGCGCTGCTCGCGTCGCAGGTCCACGCGCACTCCGTCGGCCGGGTGGCCGTCGCCGACCCGACCGCGGCGGCCGTGCTGCGCGAGACGTGCCCCGGCGTCGAGGTCCTCGACGGGCCGCTGGCGGCGACCGAGCTGGTCACGGCCGCGGGTGCGGACGTCGTGCTGAACGGCATCACCGGCTCGCGCGGGCTCGGCCCGACGCTGGCGGCGCTGGCCGCCGGGTCGCGGCTGGCGCTCGCGAACAAGGAGTCGCTGGTCGCCGGCGGCCCGCTGGTGCTCGCCGCGGCCGCGCCCGGCCAGATCGTCCCGGTCGACTCGGAGCACTCGGCGCTGGCCCAGTGCCTGCGCGGCGGGCGGTCCGACGAGGTGGACCGGCTCGTGCTCACCGCGTCCGGTGGCCCGTTCCGTGGCCGCACGCGGTCGGACCTGGGCGGCGTCACCGTGGCCGAGGCACTGCAGCACCCGACGTGGGCGATGGGCCCGGTCGTCACGATCAACTCGGCGACGCTGGTGAACAAGGGCCTGGAACTGATCGAGGCGCACCTGCTGTTCGGGGTGCCCTACGGCCGGATCGACGTCGTCGTCCACCCGCAGTCGATCGTGCACTCGATGGTCACGTTCACCGACGGCTCGACGATCGCCCAGGCCGGCCCGCCGGACATGCGGCTGCCGATCGCGCTCGGCCTGGCCTGGCCGGACCGGATCCCCGGTGCCGCGGCCGCCTGCACCTGGGACGCGGCGCAGAGCTGGACGTTCGAGCCCCTCGACGACGACGCGTTCCCCGGCGTCCGCCTCGCGCGTGCGGCGGGGGAGCGCGGCGGGTGCCTCCCGGCCGTGCTGAACGCCGCGAACGAGGAGCTGGTCGAGGCGTTCGTGGCCGGCCGGATCGGCTATCTCGCGATCACCGATCTGCTGGCCGGTGTGCTGGAGGCCGCCGACGGATGGAACGCGGACCCCGCCTCCGTCGAGGACGTGCTGGAGGCCGAGGACTGGGCGCGGGCGCACGCCCGCGAGGTCGTCCGGTGACGGCCGCTACCGTGGACGTCGGCCAGACACGAACCGCCGGGAGTTGCAGCGCATGATGACGGTCCTCGGGATCGCGATCTTCTTCGTCGGGCTGCTGCTCTCCGTGGCCTGGCACGAGCTCGGCCACTTCACGACGGCCCGCTGGTTCGGCATCAAGGTCCCGGAGTTCTTCGTCGGGTTCGGCCGGACGGTCTGGTCGGTCAAGCGCGGCGAGACCGAGTACGGGCTGAAGCTGATCCCGCTCGGCGGCTACGTCCGGATGATCGGCATGCTGCCCCCGGCCAAGGGCGGCGGCACGCTGGGGCGCAGCCGGCGGACCGGCCCGTTCCAGGGCCTGATGGACGACGCCCGGCGCCAGTCCCAGGCCGACGTGCTGCCCGCGGACTCCGACCGGCAGTTCTGGACCCGCTCCCCGTGGAAGCGGATCGTCGTCATGTTCGCCGGGCCGTTCATGAACCTGATCCTGGCCGTCGTGCTGTTCGCGGTCGCGCTGATCGGGATCGGCCTGCCCACCGACGGCACCCGGATCGGCTCGGTCAGCGAGTGCGTCGTCCCGGCCACCGCTGCCGCGCAGCCCGACGTGTGTCCGCCCGGAGCGCCGCCGACGCCTGCCGCCGCGGCCGGCCTACGGGCAGGGGACCTGATCGTCGGCCTGAACGGCAGGCCGTTCCAGGAGGTCGACGGCCAGCAGTTGCGCGAGGCGATCCGGGTCGCGTCCGGGCCGGCCGAGATCACGGTCGAGCGGAACGGGGAGCTCCGCACGCTGCCGGTCACGGTGATCGACAACCAGGTCCAGTCGTTCGACGACCCGAACCAGACCGTCCGGGCCGGGTTCCTCGGCGTCGGACTGACCCAGACGTTCGCGCCGCAGTCGTTCGGTGACGTGTTCCTGCAGGTCGGCGACACGATCGGCCGTACAGGGCAGGCGATCACCCAGATCCCGGCCCGGTTCCCGGGGCTCTTCGGTGCGGCGTTCCTCGGTGAGGAGCGGGACCAGACCGGCCCGATGGGCGTCGTCGGCGTCTCCCGGCTCGGTGGCGAGATCCTGTCCCAGGATCGGCCGCTGCAGTTCGAGCTGTTCTTCTTCCTGCAGCTGCTGGCCGCGGTGAACATGTCCTTGTTCCTGCTCAACCTGCTTCCGATCCCACCGCTGGACGGAGGCCAGATCGTCCCGGCGATCTGGGAGTCGATCAAGCGGCACGGGTCGCGGGTCATGGGCAGGCCCGATCCCGGGCCGGTGGACGCGGCGAAGCTGCTCCCGGTCGCCTACGTGTTCGTGATGGTCTTCGTCGCGTTCAGCCTCGTGCTGGTGGTGGCGGACATCGTCAACCCGGTCCGGATCTTCGGGTGACACTGGGGACGGCGGCCGGCGGAGCCTGCGGAGCGGGCGGGGTGGGTGAGACGGAGCGCCCGATCGCGGTCTTCGACATCGACGGCGTCCTGGCCGACGTCTCGCACCGGCTGCACCACCTCGACCTCCACCGCTGGGAGCGGTTCTTCCGCGCCGCCGACGAGGACCCGTTGCTGGAGGAGGGCGCCGAGCGGCTCCGCCAGGCGCAGCTCGACCACGACGTCGTGTTCCTGACCGGGCGCCCCGAGCGCAACCGGCGGCTCACCCAGGACTGGCTCGCGCGTCACGACCTGCCGACCGGACCCCTCTACATGCGCTCCGACGACGACCACCGCCCGGCCCGCTACGTCAAGCGCGAGGTGCTGCGCGGGCTCGCCCGCAGCAGGGAGATCGCGCTCGTGCTCGACGACGACCCGGCCGTGTACCGGATGCTGCTCGACGACGGCTGGCCGATCGAGCTCGCGACGTGGCTCCCGCACTCGTCCACGCTGCAGGACGCGCAGGAGAACCAGGGACGGACATGATCACGACGTACCTGGACGACATCGCCGTCGGGCAGACGTCGATCTCCCGGCAACGGACGATCACCGAGACGGACATCGTCTCGTTCGCCATGTTCACCGGCGACTGGCACCCGATCCACACCGTCACGCCCTACGCCGAGGCCGACCCGCGCTTCGGTGAGCGCATCGCGCACGGCGCGCTCGTGCTGTCCGTGGCGCTCGGGCTGGTCGAGTTCTGGCCGCCCGCGATGCGCGCGTTCTACGGGCTGGACCGCCTGCGTTTCGTGACGCCGACCCACATCGGGGACACACTGCACGTGGAGACCGAGGTGCTCGACGTCGCGCACCGGAGCGACGGCGACGGCGTCGTCACCTACCGGTTCGACGTCCGTGACCAGGACGGACGGTGTAAATGCGCAGCGGATCTGAAGGCGCTGGTGGCGGCGCGGCCGTGATCGGGGAGGTCCTCGCCGAGCGGGCCGCGCGGGTCGGGGACCGGCCGTTCCTGCTCTGGCAGGGCCGGACGACGACCTACGCCGAGGCCGACCGGGTCACGAACTCCTACGCCCGCGGCTTCGCCGACCGCGGGATCGGGCACGGGACCGTCGTCGCGGTGATGATGGCGAACCGCGCCGAGTTCCTCTGGACCGTGTGGGGGCTCGGCAAGCTCGGCGCCGTCGCGGTGCCGATGAACACGGCCGCCCGCGGCGACCAACTCGGCTACTACCTGCGCCAGTCCGGCGCGACCCGGGTGTGCGCGGACGCCGCGTCGCTGGAGGTGCTGGCCGCACCGCTGTCCGGGACGGACGCCGTGCGCGGGGTGCTGGACGTCGACGACCTGGCCGGGTTCGCCGACCTGCCCGGTGATCCGCTCGAGCTGGACCGGCCCGTCGCGCGCACCGACCCGATGCTGATCATGTACACGTCCGGGACCACCGGCCCGTCGAAGGGCGCGGTGTCCCCGCAGTCCCAGGGCCACGCCGTCGGGAAGCAGATGGCCCGGCACTGCGGCTACGGCCCGGACGACGTGCTCTACACCTGCCTTCCGCTGTTCCACGCGAACGCGCTCTGGTTCACCGTCTACGCGGCGTTGTGGGCGGACGCGTCGGTCGCGCTGTACCCGCGGTTCTCCGCGCGCTCGTTCTGGTCGGAGATCCGGGAGTCCGGGGCGACCGAGTTCAACGCGCTGGGCGCGATGGCGAACGTGGTCTGGCAGATCCCGCCGTCCGAGCGCGACCGGGACCACCGGGTCCGCACGGCGATGGTCGTCCCGACCAGCCGAGCGCTCGTCGACGGGTTCGCCGACCGCTACGGCATCACCGTGACCAGCGTCTTCGCCATGACCGAGAACTGCGCCGTGACGATACTCGGCCCGGACGACCCGCGGGAGAAGGCGGCGTCCGCCGGCCGCGTGCGCGACGACGTCGGCGTCCAGATCACCGCCGAGGACGGCACGCCGCTGCCGCCCGGCGAGGTCGGCGAGATCTGCGTCCGCCCGAACGGGCCCGGGATGATGATGCTCGGCTACCACGAGATGCCCGAGGCGACCGTCGGCGCGATCCGTGACCTGTGGTTCCGCACCGGCGACCGCGGCTATCTCGACGACGAGGGCTACCTGTTCTTCGTCGACCGGATCAAGGAGGCGATCCGGCGGCGCGGGGAGAACATCTCGGCCTACGAGCTGGAGACGGCGCTGTGCAAGCACCCCGGCGTGCACGAGGTCGCGGCCGTCGCGGTGCCCGCCGACCTGTCCGAGGACGACGTGATGGTCTACGTCGTGCGCGCCGACGGGCACGACCCGTCGTACTCCGAGCTCGTGCACTACGCCGCGGAGAACATGGCCTACTTCATGGTGCCGCGGTACTGGGAGTTCGTCGACGAGCTACCGAAGACGGCCAGCCTCAAGATCGAGAAGTTCAAGCTGAAGAAGGACGCGGCGGACCGTCGCGACGAGCTGTGGGACCGCGAGTCCGAAGGCATCGAGGTGCGCAGGTGAGCGTCGAGGTCGCGTTCCCGGGGGACCGGTCCGCGCGGATCACCCTGGACCGGGCGGACGCGCTGAACGCCCTGTCCGAGGACCTGCTCGTCGGGCTGCACGCGGCGATCGACGAGGTCGTCGCGGCCGGGTGCCCGGTGGCCGTCGTGCGCGGGAACGGGCCCGCGCTCTCCGCCGGGGCGGACCTGCCGTACCTGCTGGGGCTGCGCGCGTCGGACCCGGACGAGCTGCGGGCCTACATCGCGCGGATCGGGCGGGCGCTGGACACGCTGGAGGCGGCGCCGTTCGTGTCCGTCTGCGTCGTCGACGGGTACGGGCTGGCCGGCGGCTGCGAGCTGATGCTGGCGTGCGACCTCGTCGTCGCCTCGTCGCAGGCCAGGCTCGGGGACCGGCACATGGAGTACGGCCTGCTGCCGGGTGCCGGCGGGTCCGTGCGGCTGCCCCGGGCGCTGCCCGCGGCGCTGGCCCGTCGGCTGCTCTACACCGGTGAGATCATCGACGGGGACACGGCGGCGGCGTGGGGGCTGGTCGGCTGGAGCGTCCCGCCGGAGTCGCTCGAAGCCACGGTCGACGACGTCGTCGCGCGGCTGATGCGGCACAGCCCGGCCGCGCTCGCGCTGCAGAAGCAGCTGTACGCCGAGGGACTGGCGACCGACCGTCGCACCGCCCTGGACCACGAGCTCGACGTGGCGGTGGACCACATCACGCGCCACCCGGACGTCGAAGAAGGGTTGTCGGCGTTCCGGGAGAAGCGGGCTCCACGGTTCTCCCGGGGTGTGCCCGGACACGGGTGACGGCGCCCGGGCGGGCGAGGTGGGAGACTGAAGGTCGTGAGCGTCTCACTGGGAATGCCGTCCACGCCCGCGCCGACCCTGGCGCCCCGCCGGACGACCCGGCAGCTGCAGGTCGGTCCCGTCGGTGTCGGCTCGGACCACCCGATCTCCGTCCAGTCGATGACCACGACCCTGACCGCGGACGTCAACGCGACGCTGCAGCAGATCGCGGAGCTGACCGCGTCCGGCTGCGACATCGTGCGCGTCGCGTGCCCGTCCGCCGACGACGCGGAGGCGCTGCCGGCGATCGCCGCGAAGTCGCAGATCCCGGTCATCGCCGACATCCACTTCCAGCCGAAGTACGTGTTCGCCGCGATCGAGGCCGGGTGCGCCGGTGTGCGCGTGAACCCGGGCAACATCCGGAAGTTCGACGACCAGGTCAAGGAGATCGCGCAGGCCGCCCGCGATCACGGCACGCCGATCCGGATCGGCGTGAACGCCGGGTCGCTGGACAAGCGCCTGCTGGAGAAGCACGGCAAGGCCACCCCGGAGGCGCTGGCCGAGTCGGCGCTGTGGGAGGCGAGCCTGTTCGCCGAGCACGACTTCCACGACATCAAGATCTCGGTGAAGCACAACGACCCGGTGGTCATGGTGCGTGCCTACGAGCTGCTGGCCGAGCAGTGCGACTACCCGCTGCACCTCGGCGTCACCGAGGCCGGCCCTGCGTTCCAGGGCACGATCAAGTCCGCGGTCGCGTTCGGCGCGCTGCTGCGCCAGGGGATCGGCGACACGATCCGCGTCTCGCTGTCCGCGCCGCCGGTCGAGGAGATCAAGGTCGGCACGCAGATCCTGGAGTCGCTGAACCTGCGGCCGCGCCGCCTGGAGATCGTGTCCTGCCCGTCGTGCGGGCGGGCACAGGTCGACGTCTACAAGCTTGCCGACGAGGTCACGGCCGGTCTGTCCGGTATGGAGGTCCCGCTGCGCGTCGCTGTCATGGGCTGCGTCGTCAACGGGCCGGGGGAGGCGCGCGAGGCCGATCTGGGCGTCGCGTCCGGCAACGGCAAGGGCCAGATCTTCGTCAAGGGCGAGGTCATCAAGACCGTGCCGGAGCACAAGATCGTCGAGACGCTGATCGACGAGGCCATGCGGATGGCGGAGGACATGGACACGTCCGACGCGGGCGAACCGCAGGTGACCGTCGGCTGACCATCTATGGCATGGTGAGTCAGTGCTGAGGGTGGCCGGTGCGCGGCTTCTCGACGATCGTCATCGGGCCGTGGTGCACACGGCTCTTGACTCCGATCCGGTCGCGTCGTGCATGGTGGCCGCGCGGGTCGAGGCCGTCGGTCTGGACCCCTGGCGCCTCGGCGGCGAGCTGTGGTCCGTCGGCTCGGCGATGGACGGCCTCTGCTTCTCCGGCGCCAACCTCGTCCCGCTGCGTGGTGAGCGCGCCGCGATCCGCGCGTTCGCCGACCGGGCCCGTCGCGGAGGGCGGGTCTGCTCGTCGCTGGTCGGGCGCGCCGAGCTCGTCCTCCCGTTGTGGGAGGAGCTGGCCGGGGTGTGGCAGCCGGCCAGGGAGATCCGTCCTGACCAGCCGCTGATGCTGCTCGACGGCCCGCCGACCGTTCCCTCCGACCCTCTCGTGCGTCCCGTGCGGATCGACGAGCTCGAGCGCTACCTGCCCGCGGCCGTCGCGATGTTCACCGAGGAGGTCGGGGTCGATCCCCGCACCGGTGACGGCGGCGCCGGATACCGCGCCAGGGTCGCCGAGCTGATCAGCTCCGGACGGGCGTTCGCCCGCTTCCAGGACGGCGAGGTCGTGTTCAAGGCCGAGATCGGGGCGCTGTCCCGCTCGGTCGGCCAGATCCAGGGCGTCTGGGTGCACCCGGGGTGGCGCGGCCGTGGTCTGGGTGCGGCGGGAACCGCGACGGTCACCGAAGCCCTCGCGGCGATGGGCCGGGCGTCGAGCCTCTACGTCAACGCGTTCAACGCGCCCGCCCGCGCGGCGTATCGACGCATCGGCTTCGCGCAGGTGGCGCAGTTCGCGACGGTGTTGTTCTAGGCGTCGTGTCCCAGGCGTCGCGCCGACCGTCGACGTGAACACCACGGTCCTGCACGGTGGGCGACAGAGCACTGGTGTTCATGTCGACGGGTCGCGGCCGCTCTCACCGTCGGCCGGGACACCGGTGCGGGGACGGCGACCGGATCGGACGTACGGGCATACTGCCGGAGATGCGCTCCCCGCTGTCGAGCCTGACCGCCCGTCCCGCCGTGCTGGCCGTGGCGGTGGTCGTGATGCTGGCGGCCGGCCTCGTCGTCGCGCTCGTCCGCCCGTGGGACGGGGCCGCCGACACCGCGAAACGGTTCTCCACGGCCTGGACGACGGGCGACTCGGCCGGCGCGGCCGCCCTCACGAGCGATCGCGCCGCGGCGGCCACGTTCCTGGACCGGGCGCGTCAGGACCTCAAGCCGGTCGGGGTGCGCGCGACGGTCGCGGACGTCCGGACCGAGGGGGACAGGGCGACGGCGGACGTCGACGTCGACTGGGACCTCGGCGAGAACCGCCACTGGACCTACCGCACGTCGTGGCCGATGAGCCCGGCCGACGACACGACGTCGAACGACACCGGCTGGGCGATCGACTTCTCGCCCGCGATCCTCGACCCGCGGCTCGGGGCCGGCCAGCGGCCGGTGCTGCGGACGACCCGGTCGAACCCGGCGCCCGTGCTCGACGACACGGGCGCCCCGCTGCTCGCGCCGTCCCGCACCGTGACGGTGACGCTCGACCCGAAGGCACCCGGCGCGCTGGATGCGACGGCAGGCACGCTCGCCTCGGCGCTGGGCCCGATCGACCCGCAGATCACGCAGACCTCGATCGCGGACGGCGCCCGCACCACTCCGGCCGGGCAGGCGTACACCGTCGCCGTCCTGCGTGAGGACGACTACCAGCGAGTCCGCGACCGCATCTACGACCTGCAGGGCGTCCGCTTCACCGACGACACCCGCCTGCTCGCCCCGGACCCGGACTTCGCCCCCCAGGTGCTCTCCGCGGTGCGGACCGAGGTCGAGGGCCAGACCGACGGTACGCCCGGGTGGACGGTGGACGCGGTCGGGCAGGACGGCGCGACCGTCGCATCGCTGGCCGGTGTCCCGCCGGGACCGGGCAAGCCGGTCACGCTCGGCATGGACCAACAGGTCCAGCAGGCCGCCGAGAACGCCGTCCGCGGACAGGGCAGGCAGACCGCGATCGTCGCGATCCGGCCGTCGACCGGGGCCGTGCTCGGTGTTGCGCAGAACGACGCGGCGAACGCCGCCGGACCGATCGCCCTGTCCGGGCGCTACCCGCCGGGCTCGACGTTCAAGATGATCACGGCCTACGCGGCGATGGCGCGCAACGGCATCACCCCGGACACACCGGAGGACTGCCCCGGCACCACCGTGATCAACGGCCGGACGATCCCGAACGAGGACTCGTTCGCGCTCGGCACCGTGCCGCTGCTGCAGGCGTTCGCGAAGTCCTGCAACACGACGTTCTCCCGGCTCGCGCTCGGCCTGCCGCCGGACGCGCTGCCGGACGCCGCGTCGAAGCTGGGCTTCGGCGCCGACTACAAGATCCCCGGCCTGACCACGGTCACCGGGTCGATCGAGCCGGCCACCGACGACCTGCAGCGCGCCTCCGACGGCTTCGGCCAGGGCGACGTGCTGGCCTCACCGTTCGGCATGGCGCTGGTCGCGGCCACGATCGCCAAGGGCGCGCCGGTCACGCCGACGCTGATCACCGACCGCCCCACCGAGACGACGAAGGCTCCGGGCACGCCGGACCAGGCGATCCTGGACAAGCTGCGACCGATGATGCGCGCCGTCGTCACCCAGGGCACCGCGACGGCGGCGGCCGGGCAGGGCGACGTGTTCGGCAAGACCGGGACGGCCGAGTTCGCCGGGCCGGGCGGGGAGAACCGGGCGCACGGCTGGTTCGTCGGCTACCGCGGTGACATGGCGTTCGCCGTCCTGATCGTCGACGGCGGGTCGTCCGGACCCGCCGTCCAGCTCGCGTCCTCGTTCCTCGGCGGGGCGCCGCGGTGAGTCCGCTACCGTCTACGGGTGTCCCGTAGCCGCCTCCCGCTGCTCGTACTGGTGGCCGACCTGGTCGCGGTGATCGTCTTCGCCGCGATCGGACGCGCCAGCCACGGCGAGGACGGGCTGGCCGGCCTCGTCGCGACGGCGGCGCCGTTCCTCGCGGCGGCGCTCGCGGCGTGGGCGACGCCGTGGGCTCGGGCCGAGCCGGTGTCGCTGCGGGCGGGATTCCTGACGGTCGGGGTGACGGCCGTGCTCGGCCTGCTGCTGCGCTGGGGGTTCACCGGCCACGCGCCGCCGTGGACGTTCGTACTCGTGACGATCGGGTCGCTCGCCGTGCTGATGCTCGGCTGGCGGGCGGTGGCGGCGTTGACCCGCTCACGCGTGGCGGGACGCTCGGCCCGTCGCTGACTAGAGTGGGGCCATGCCCGTCCGTTCGCTGCTCGTCCCCGGCACGCCCACCCCGATCCGGGAGGTTCCGGCGCACATCCCGCGCCCGGAGTACGTGGGCAAGAAGGCGCCGGCCCGGGCCAAGGGCTCCGACGTGCAGACGCCCGAGGTGATCGAGGCGATGCGGTACGCGGGCAGGATCGGCGCCCAGGCGCTCGCCGTCGCGGGGGAGGCCGTCGCGCCCGGCGTGACCACCGACGAGATCGACCGGGTCGTCCACGAGTTCCTGATCGACCACGACGCGTACCCGTCGACGCTCGGCTACCGCGGCTTCCCGAAGTCGTGCTGCACGAGCCTCAACGAGGTGATCTGCCACGGCATCCCGGACACCACCGTGATCGACGACGGCGACGTCGTGAACGTCGACGTGACCGCGTTCGTCGGCGGCGTGCACGGCGACACGAACGCCACGTTCCTGGCCGGCGACGTCTCCGAGGAGGCGCGCCTGCTCGTCGAACGCACCCGCGAGGCGACCATGCGCGCGATCAAGGCGGTGCGCCCAGGACGCGAGCTGAACGTCGTCGGACGCGTGATCGAGTCCTACGCCCGCCGGTTCGGCTACGGCGTGGTGCGCGACTTCACCGGGCACGGCATCGGCAGGGAGTTCCACTCCGGGCTGGTCGTGCTGCACTACGACCAGCCCGAGGTCCACACCGTGATGGAACCGGGCATGACGTTCACGATCGAGCCGATGATCACCCTCGGCGGCATCGACTACGACACGTGGGACGACGACTGGACCGTCGTGACCAAGGACCGCTCCTGGGTGGCCCAGTTCGAGCACACGATCCTGGTCACCGACGAGGGCTCGGAGATCCTGACCCTGCCGTAGCGCCCGTCAGGCGGTCTGGTGCTTGCGGACGGCCTCGAGCGCCTCGTCCGCGTGCACGTTCATGTCCTTCTCGTTGCCGATCTCGGCGACGACCTTCCGGTCCTGGCCGATCACGAACGTCTTGCGACGGGTGTGCAGCCCGCCGGGCAGCCACGCCCGCCACGCGCCGAGGGACTTGGCGACCTTGTGCTTCTCGTCGGAGAGCAGCGGGAAGCCGAGCTGGTTCGACGTCGCGAAGATGCTCTGCTTGGTGACATTGTCCGAGGAGATGCCGACCGGCCTGGCGCCGACGGAGGCGAACTCCGATGACAGGTCGCGGAAGCGGCAGGCCTCCGCGGTGCACCCGCCGGAGGACGCGATCGGGTAGAAGAACAGCACCACGGGGCCGTCGACGAGCAGGTCGGACAGCTTCCGCGGGGCGCCGGTCTCGTCGCGCAGCTCGAAGTCGGTGACCTCGTCGCCGATCGCCATGTCGGGATCTCCTTCGTTCGTACGGTTCTCCGGTCGCGCCATGATCGCGGACACTCGACAGGACGTTCGTCCGACCCCCGCCGTCCGGTTCGCTACGCGGAGGTGGCCGCCTTCCTCGGCGGGAGCGGGAAGAAGCCGCTGGTCCGGCGGACGTAGTCGGCGTAGCCGGGGCGGCGCTTCTCCATCCCGCGCTCCAGCAGTGCGGCGCCGGTCCCGCGCACCAGGTTCAGCGTGATCAGCGCGACGCCGACCAGCCCGATCAGGCCGGCCACGTGGTGCAGGGCGAGGGCGCCCAGCCCCCACCAGACGGCGGCGTCGCCGAAGTAGTTCGGGTGCCGCGTGTAGCGCCACAGGCCCCTGTCCATGACCTGCCCCTTGTTCGCCGGGTCGGCGACGAACCGGGCCAGCTGTGCGTCGCCGACCGTCTCGAACGTGAACCCGACGGCCCACACCAGCACGCCGAGCACGGCCGTGAGCACGCCCCACACGGTCGAGGCGTAGCCGTACTGCGCGAACTGCACCGGCAGCGACACGACCCACATCACGGCGCCCTGCGTGAGGTAGACCTTGCGGAACGCGTACCAGGTCGGGTTGCCGGGAGCGCGGGCCAGCATGTCGACGTAGCGCTGGTCCTCGGGCTTGCCGCGGTTGCGCCGCTCGATGTGCCAGCCCAGCCGCAGGCCCCACACCGCGACGAGCGCCGTGACCAGGTACTGCCGCCACGCGTCGCCGTCGCCCGCCGCCGTCACGAGCGTGACGACGGCGATCACGACGAAACCGAGGCCCCACACGACGTCGATCCCGTCGTGCCGGCCACCGCGCACCCACACGGCGACGGCCAGCGCGACGGCCATCAGGACCAGCACCGCCACGAGGGTGACCCAGAGGTTGGTCAGCAGGGCCGACCAGGGGAAGGCTGATGTCATGCGCGCTCCGCCTGCGCTCCGCTCATGCGCTCATCGTGTCGGAGCCGACTCCGGGGCGCGCGTCGGGGAGACCGCCTCCGGCGGGCTGACGTCCGCGGCGAGGTGGTCCAGCGCCGGGTCCGCCCCGAGCGTCGCCGCACGGCTGCGCGGCAGTCCGGACCGGCCGTCGGCGCCGGGTCGCACCATCAGGATCTGGTGCACGCCCATCCGGTTCTCCTCGAACGCGAGCGCGGCGCCGGCCAGGTAGAGCAGCCAGATCCGGTACTGCTCCTCTCCGATCAGCCGGACCGCCTCGGAACGGTTGTCCTGCAACGTGTCCAGCCACGGCCGTACGGTCCAGACGTAGTGCTCGCGCAACGAGTGCACGTCGACGACCTCGTGCCCGGCCCGCTCCAGGAACCCGAGCGTCTCGCCGAGCGGGCGCATGTACATGTCCGGGGCCACGTAGGACTCCATGAACGCACCGCCACCGGGGTGGTTGTTGTCCCCGACGGCGCCGCGGGACATCTGCTGCAGCAGCAGCCTGCCGTGCGGGCGCAGCAGCTTGTGCAGCTGCGCGGCGTAGACCGGGTAGTTGTCCTGGCCGACGTGCTCGCCCATCTCGATCGAGCTGATCGCGTCGAACGGCTGGTCCGGGATCTCCCGGTAGTCCTGCAGGCGGATCTCGACGCGGTCCGACAGGCCCTCGCGCTCGAGCCGGGCGATCCCGTACTCGCGCTGCTGGGCGGACAGCGTCACGCCGACCGCCTCGACGCCGTAGTGCTTGGCCGCGTGCACGAGCAGCGACGCCCAGCCGCAGCCGACGTCGAGCAGCCGCATCCCCGGCTTCAGGCCGAGCTTGCGGCAGATCAGGTCCAGCTTGTCGCGCTGCGCGTCCTCGATCCCGTAGTCCGGACCGTCCTCGCGCGTCCAGTACCCGCAGGAGTAGGCCATCTGCGGGTCCAGCAGGAACGCGTAGAACTCGTTGGAGAGGTCGTAGTGGTGGCTGATCGCGGCCCGGTCGCGACGTCGGGAGTGCAGGCCGCCCGCGAGCCTCGCCTCGGACGCGGGCGGCGTCGGGTTGGTCCCGACGGCGCGCAGCCGCAGCGCCGTGCGCAGGGCGTCGACCTTCTGCGCCCGGTCCATGCGGGCAGGCGCGGAGCCTGCGGAGCGCCCCTCCGCAGTGCCGCGCGCCCCGGCGCGCGCCAGGCGCCAGAACCGGGACAGGCCCTCGGCGATGTCGCCCTCGACGTCCAGGTCACCGGACACGAACGCGCGGGCCAGGCCCAGCTCTCCGGGGCTCCACAGCAGGCGGCGCAGCGCCCGGCGGCGGCGGACGATCACGACCGGCGCGGTCGGGTCGTCGACGGCGCCCGCTTCGGTGCCGTCCCACGCCCGCAGCCGCACGGGCGGCGGGGCGCCCAGTGCGCCCTCGATCAGGTTGGCCAGCTGGGCGGCGACGGTCGGCTTGCTCATCTTCTCGGGACTCCCGGATCGGTATCGATGTTCGCTCCACACGCTCCGTTCAGAACGACGGGCGGCGCTGCAGCGACAGCTGGAACACGTCGAGATAGCCGACGCGGAAGCCGGCCTCGCAGTAGCCGAGGTAGAACTCCCACATCCGGCGGAACGTCTCGTCGAACCCGAGGCCGGACACCTCGTCCCAGTTGTCGAGGAAGCGGCGGCGCCAGTGGCCGAGCGTGCGCGCGTAGTCGAACCCGAGGCTGCGGCGCTCCGCGATGTGCAGCGAGGTGCCGCGGGCCAGGTTGTTCTCGATCGACTCGACGGACGGGATGATCCCGCCGGGGAAGACGTACTTGTGGATCCAGGTGTAGTCGCCCTTGGACACGACCATCCGGTCGTGCGGCATGGTGATCGCCTGCAGCCCGACCCGACCGCCCGGCTTGAGCAGCCGGTCCAGCGCGCCGAAGTACGTCGGCCAGTACCTCTCGCCGACGGCCTCGATCATCTCGACGGAGACGACGGCGTCGTACTGCCCCTGCGCCTCGCGGTAGTCGCGCAGCAGCACCTGCACGCGGTCCGCCACACCGGCCGCCGCCAGGCGCTGTTCGGCGAGCGTCTTCTGCTCCTGCGAGATGGTCAGCGTGGTGACCCGCGCGCCGCGCTGCGCGGCCCGCGTGGCGAGGCCGCCCCAGCCGGTGCCGATCTCGCACACGTGCGTGCCGTCGACGACGCCTGCCATGTCCAGGATGCCGTCGATCTTGCGCTCCTGGGCGAGCACCAGGTCGTCGGAGCCGTCGGCGAACCAGCCCGCCGAGTAGGACATCGTGTCGTCCAGGAACAGGGCGAACATGTCGTTGGAGAGGTCGTAGTGGCGGTGGATGTTCTCCTGGGACCCCTCGAGCGTGTTCACCTCCTCGCGCGGCTGGCGGGCCTCGACGTACCGGCGCGCCATGGCCTGCAACGGCTTCGGGATCAGCGTGGACAGCTTCGCCGCGAACGGCGTGAGCAGGCCGGGCAGGTCGGTGGTGGTCCAGTCGCCCACCATGTAGGCCTCGCCGAAGCCGATCTTCGAGTCGTGGCCGAGGCGGGCGAAGAACCCGCGCGGCCGTTCGATGCGCATGACCGGCGAGTCCGGGCCACCCGCCCCGATCCGCTCCCCGCCCGGGAACACGACCCGCACCGGCAGGGACCGGACGGCGTTGCGGAACAGGATCTCCGCGGCGCGGCCCTTCACCGGTGCGAGCGGTGGAGTGGCCAGGCCGGGCCAGACGCCCTCGTTCGGGCGGGGGACGGAACGGCCGGAGGTGCGCACCCGTGCCGGGACCGCGGGGACGTCGTGCTGAGTGGTCATCGCGTGACCCCTTCCTTGACATGGTGGCTCGGACGCGGGACGACGGGAAGCCGCTTGAGCCACAGCGTGATGCCGTGGCGGCGGATCAGGGCGGACGTCCGCTGGGTGATCAGCGGCCTGCGCGCGACCGTGCGCAGGACCTCGGCGGCGGTGGCCGGCCTGCGGGTGCCGGACAGGGTGGCGACGAGGGCCGGGGCGCCGTCCTGGTGCAGCGTCACCGAGATGCCGAGCCGCTCGCCCGGCTCGCGCAGCGACATCGAGTAGTCGCCCTCGATGGTGAGGAACGGCGAGACGTAGAACTCCTTCTCGGCGCTCGCCCGACCGCGCTCGTCGGTCTGCAGCAGATACGCGTGGCGGCCGCCGTAGGTGTTGTGCACCTCGGCGATCACGCAGGCGAGCTCCCCGTCCGGCCGATGGCACCAGTAGACCGAGATCGGGTTGAACACGTAGCCGAGCACGCGGGCGTGCGCCAGCATCAGCACCTGCCCGCCCTGCAGGTCGACGCCGTGCTCGGCGAGGTACGCGTCGACGTTCTGCCGGATCGTGCGGTCCGGGTCGCCGATGTGGTCGGACGACCGGAACCGGGCGAACGGACGCAACCAGAACGGCAGCCGGGGCATGTCGTCGAGGTCCACCAGCCACAGGTAGATCCGGTGGCTGAACGCGTAGTCCAGGTCGCGCTTGCGGGCGTGCCGGACGGTCCCGTCGTAGAGGGCGGGCGTCAGCGTGTCCATTCCACCCCCAGCGCGGCGGCGGCGCGGACCCCGGACAGGCAGCCGTCCTCGTGGAAGCCCCAGCCGTGGTAGGCGCCCGCGAACGCCGTGACGCCGTCGTTCAGATCCGGCAGCCTGCGCTGCGCCGCGACCGACTCGGGCGTGTAGATCGGGTGCTCGTAGCGCATCCGCGCGACCACCGCGTCCGGGTCGACCCGTCCGGCGCCGTTCAGCGTGACCACCCAGTCGTCCGGGTCGGTGAGGCGCTGCAGGCGGTTCATGTCGTAGCTGACCAGCACCGGAGAGTCGGCGCTGTCCTGACAGGACGGTTTCAGGTAGTTCCAGGACGCCCGTGCCCTGCGGCGGCGGGGCAGCAGCGACGTGTCGTGGTGCAGCCAGGTGTCGTTCTGCGAGTACTCGAACGCCCCGAGGACCTCTCGTTCGACGGTCGTCGCGTCGGTGAGCAGGCGCAGCGCCTGGTCCGGGTGGGTGGCGACGACGACCCGGTCGTGCGCGCCGACGCGGTCGGACTCGTCGCGCACCTCGACGCCCGCCGGGGTGCGGGTGATCGCCCGGACCGGGGTGGACGTGCGGACGGCGTGCAGGCCCTTCACGAGGCGGTGCACGTAGGCCTGCGAGCCGCCGGTGACCGTCCGCCACTGCGGGGAGCCGCCGATCGCGAGCATCCCGTGGTGGTCCAGGAACGTGAACAGGTACCGGGCCGGGTAGCTGGTGGAGATCGCGGCGCCTGCCGACCAGACGCAGCTGACGACCGGGATCATGAAGTGCTCGACGAAGTAGCGCGAGTAGCCGCCGATCGCCAGGAACGCGCCCAGCGTGACGTCGCCGGCCTCGGGCTCGTCGAGCACCCGGCGGGCGTGCCGGTGGAACCGGACGACCTCGCCGAGCATCGTCAGGTACGCGGGCCTCGCCAGGTTCGACGCCTGGGGGAACAGCCCGCCGATCTTCCGCGCGCCTGCGTACTCGAGCCCGCACCCGTCGCACCGGACGCTCATCGACATGTCCGAGTCCTGGGTCTGCACGCCCAGCTCGCCGAACAACCGGAGCAGGTTCGGGTAGGTGCGGTCGTTGTGGACGATGAAGCCGGTGTCCACCTGGGACAGCGTGCCGTCCGAGGCGGCCAGCTCGTGGGTGTGCGCGTGCCCGCCGACGCGGTCGTCGGCCTCGTAGAGCGTGACGTCGTACGCACGGGACAGCAGGTGCGCGGCAGTCAGCCCGGCGACACCGCTCCCGATCACGGCGACGGTCGGACGACTCATCAGGACACTCCACTCTGCTCGTGCACCGGCGCGAGCGGGACGCTCAGACCCTCCGGTGCGGGGCGTTGCATGGCATTCGTGATCGAACGGTCCAGAGGTTCGACACCGAGCTCACCGAGCACGAACCGCCGCACCAGCGACGACCAGTCCGCGGCCCTGCGGAGCATCGCGTGCCCGTCGCCGAGCACGTCGAACCGCGCGATGCGGTCGGTCACCCGCCGGGCGCGGATCGCGAAGTCCAGCGACGCGCGCGGGTCGGTCATCCGCTCCCGGTCCCCGTGCGCGATCAGCACCGCGCGGCCGGCCAGCTGCTCGACCGGGTCGGTACTGACTCTCGCTCCGCCCGCGCTGCGCTCGGTCTCGATCCAGGGCGCGAGCGCGCAGACCGCGACGACGCCCGGCTCACCGGCGGCGCGCAGCACGGCCCGCCCGCCCATCGAGTGCCCGACGAGCGCGACCGGGCGCCCCGGGTGCCGCCGGGTGATCTCGCCGACCGCCCACGCCGCGTCCCGGTAGGCGTCCATCGCCGCGCCGTTCCAGCCGCGGTAGCGGTAGCGCAGCAGGTAGACCGCGACTCCGTGCCCGACGTCGGTGCGGTGGCCGCGCCCGGCCCGCTCCAGCTCGGTGCCGAACGGCCGCATCCGCCAGTACGTCAGGCGGCGCCGGGAGCCGGAGTCGCGGCCGTGCGAGCGCCCACCGTGGCAGACCAGGACGACGGCGGCGGGGTCCGGGTGCTCGTCACCGACGACGTCCAGCTCGGGTTCGGACATGGGGACCTCGCAGTCGATCTCGCCGGGACTCGCTCACCCGGACATTCGGGTCGACCGCCTCGCTGTGGATGAGCCGTGGGACGCAGCTCACACGCGTGTGGTCGGCCGGAACGATCCTCTCCCGGCTCGCTCGATCCGACCACCGATGGTGAGCGAAGATGGGGGTGACTACGGATGCCGGCGACCTGTCCGCGGGCCGACCCTGCAGGAGTGAACCCAGCGATGTCCCTTCCCGAACCGTTGACCGTGTGGCAGCGGATCCGGCACACCCTGCTCCGGCGCCGCCGGACGTCCGGGTTCTGGTTCGGTCTGGCGATCGAGGTGATCTGGCCGTTCGTGATGTGGGGCACCCGGTTCGGCTGGCGGGGCGGCGAGCACCTGCCGCGCACCGGCGGGGCCCTGCTGGTCGGCAACCACGTCTCGTTCTCCGACCCGATCTTCGACATCGCGTTCGGGGTCGCGCACGGCCGGATGCCGCGGTTCATGGCGAAGTCCGAGCTGTGGTCGGTGCCGGTGGTGAAGTGGGTGCTCGCGGGCGGGAGGCACATCCCGGTGTACCGGGCGTCGAAGCGGGCGGGGGAGTCGTTCGCCGGCGCGATCGACGCGCTGTCCGCGGGCGAGCTCGTCGCCGTCTATCCGGAGGGCACCTACACGGCGGACCCGGCCGGCTGGCCGATGCGGCCGAAGAACGGCGTCGCCCGGATCGCACTCAAGTCCGGTGCGCCGGTCTACCCGATCGCGAACTGGGGCAGCCAGACCGCGCTGCCCGCCGAGGGCAGGCCCAGGCTCTGGCCGAAGCAGCGGGTCAGCGTCGTGCTCGGCCCGGAGATCGACATCTCGGAGTTCCGGGACAAGCCGCTCACGCGCACGACGATGGACGCCTGCACCCGGAAGATCATGGACGAGGTCACGGCGCTGCTCGCCGACCTGCGCGGGGAGACGCCGCCCGTCGAGCCGTTCGACCCGGACGCGGCCACGGGCGCGTCTCCCGGCACGACCGTCGCCGACGCCCCTGCCGAGGAGCGCCCGGCGAGCTGACGGACCGGCCCGCGCCGCACGTCCGGCATCGTCGCCGGTATCGTCCAGGCATGAAAGCAACCATCGACGGTGCCGGACGGCTGGTCATCCCGAAGCAGCTTCGCGACCGGTTGGGTCTCGTTCCCGGAGAGGTCGACGTCGAGGCGGACGGAGCCGACCTACGGGTGCGCCCGGCGGCCGACGACTCGCTGGACGAGCAGGACGGGTGGTTGCTGATCCCGGCGTCGGGATCGTCGATCACCGACGACGACGTGCAGGCACTGCGTGACGCCGACCAGCGCTGACGGCCCGGAGCTCCTCGTCGACACCAGCGTCGCCGTCGCTCTCAGCACGGCGGACCACGACGCTCGCGCGGCCTGCCGTGTCGTCGTCGAGGGCCGACGCATCGGACTGGCCGGCCATGCCGCCTTCGAGACGTTCTCCGTGCTCACCCGGCTTCCGCCACCGAGTCGTCGTACGGCGGCAGCGGTCACCCGCCTCCTCGGAGCGAACTTCCCGCACACGGTCTTCCTCGACCCGGATCGCGCCGCGTCGTTGCTGGAGCGGCTCCCCGCGGCCGGACTGTCCGGCGGATCGGTGTACGACGCCCTCGTCGGAGCGGCGGCCGTCCAGGCCGGCGTCCCGCTCGTCAGCCGGGACCGCCGCGCCCTCGGCACCTACCGTGCGCTCGAGGTCGACGTCGTCCTCGTCGGCTGACGCGCTCAGATCTCCAGGCCGAGCAGGGCGTTCTCGACGACCTCGGGCAGGGCCGGGTGGATCCAGTACTGCCCGACGGCCATCGTGTGCGCGTCCAGCCCGAACTGCATGGCCTGGATCAGAGGCTGGATCAGCGTGGACGCCTGCGGGCCGATCAGGTGCGCGCCGAGCAGCTTCCCGGTGCCCTTCTCTGCGACGATCTTGCACAGGCCGGTGGTGTCCTCCATCGCCCAGCCGAACGCGACGTCGCCGACGTTCTGCACCTTGACCGTGACGTCCCACCCGGCGTCGCGGGCCCCGGTCTCGGTGAGCCCGACGGAGGCGATCTGCGGGTCGGTGAACACGGCGGCCGGGACGAAGTCGTGGTCGGTCTCGCGCATCGCGTCCGGGTGGGACAGGTTGTGCCCCACGACCTTCGCCTCGTGGTTCGCGACGTGCTTGAGCTGGTGCGGCGAGCTGACGTCGCCGAGCGCCCAGACACCGTCGGCGGACGTGCTGCGCTGGTAGGTGTCGACGGCGACCCGCCCGTCGGTCTCGACGGCGATGCCCGCCCTGTCCAGGTCCATCCGGTCGCCGTTCGGGATCCGGCCGGCCGCGACGAGCAGGGTGCCGGCCTCGATCTCGGCGCCGTCGTCGAGCGTGATCCGGATGTCCCCGGCCGTGCCGGACAGGGACGTGATCTTCCGGCCGAGCCGGACGTCCCAGCGGCGGGCGGCGATCTCGGTGAACCGCTCGGAGATCGTCTCGTCGAGGTGGCGCAGCAGCTTCGGGCTGCGCGCGATCACCGTGACCTCGACACCGAGCGCCGAGAACACGTGCGCGAACTCGGAGGCGATGTAGCCGCCGCCCAGGATCGTCATGCGGTCCGGCAGCGCGTCGATCCGCATCACGGTGTCCGACGTCTCGAACGGCACGCCGGAGTCCGCGACGACCGGCGGCACGAACGGCCGGGAGCCCGCGGCCACGACGACCCGGTCCGCGGTGATCTCCTCGGACCCGGTGCCGTCGACGTTCTCGATCGTCAGTGCCCGCTCGCCGGTGAACCGCGCGTGTCCGAGGTAGACGGTGATGTTCGGGCTCCGGTTCATCCGGTAGTCCTTGCCGCCCTCGGAGATCGGGTCGATCCGCCCGAACACGCGGTCCCGGATGTCGGTCCAGCGGACCTTGTCGATGTTCGCGTCGACGCCGTAGCGGTGCGCCTCGCGCACGGTCTCCGCGACGTCCGAGGCGTAGACGTACATCTTCGTCGGGATGCAGCCGACGTTCAGGCACGTGCCGCCGAAGACGCCGTGCTCGACGAGCGCGACGTCCAGTCCCGCGAAGCGCTCGTCGAGGAACGTGTTGCCGGAGCCGGTGCCGATGACGACGAGATCGTGGTGACGCACGGGTGCGAGGCTAGCCGGGCCGCTGGCGTCGCGTCGG
Source organism: Pseudonocardia endophytica (assembly GCF_004339565.1). Taxonomy (GTDB): domain Bacteria; phylum Actinomycetota; class Actinomycetes; order Mycobacteriales; family Pseudonocardiaceae; genus Pseudonocardia; species Pseudonocardia endophytica. Next base: position 1,338,482 of record NZ_SMFZ01000001.1, on the reverse strand, counting down.
GCGGTCTGGTACCTGTCGCCGGGTGAGTGTGGACACCCGGACCGCGACGGTCCGCCGGAGCTGGGCGCTCGACCTGGACGGCTCGACGTTGTACGCGCTGCTGCGGCTGCGGGTCGACGTGTTCGTCGTCGAGCAGCGCGCCGCCTATCCCGACCTGGACGGTCGTGACCTGGAGGAACGCACCCGGCACTACTGGCTGGCCGACGCCGACGGAGCCGTGCTGGGAACGTTGCGGCTGCTCAAGGAGCCGGACGGTGGCTACCGGATCGGGCGGGTCTGCACCCGGGCCGACGTCCGCGGCCGAGGCCTCGGCGCGCAGCTGATGACCGCCGCGATGGCCGAGGCCGCGTCGAAGCCCTGCGTTCTGGACGCGCAGTCCCGGCAGGTCGGGTTCTACGAGCGCTTCGGGTTCGTGACGGCGGGTGCCGAGTACGTCGACGACGACGGCATCGGACACGTACCGATGTCGCGGACTCCGCTGCGCTGACGTGCGTTCCGCACGCTCCCCTCAGCCGGCCGCGCGCTTGCGCGGGTCCGGCGGGAACGCCCCGGCCTCGACGCACCGCGCCGACCAGCGGTTCAGGCGCTCGATCACCGTGTCGAGGTCGTCGCCGATCGCGGCGACGAGTGCGGCCTGGCTGTCGTCGGTGCGGGCCTCGATGCCGTCGCGGAACCGGCGGCCCTCGTCGGTCAGCGTCGCGTCGGTGTCGGCGCTGGTGATCAGTCCACGCTCGTCGAGCCCGCGTGCGGCGGCGTTCGCGGCCTCCTCCGGCCAGGCGCGCGTGGCGCTGTACTCGCCGAGCGCGTAGTCCACCCACAGCTCGGCCAGTATCCCCATCTCGATCGGGTGCAGCCCGGCCGCGATGCTGACCGCGTTGTGCCCGTCGCCGCGGTGTTCGCGGATCAGGTCGGTGGCGCGCCAGAGCCTGCCGTACGGGTCGCTGAGGGCCGGGCGGGCCTTCAGCGCCGCGAACAGCGGCCGACCGGTGACCGGCACCGCCTCCACGGCCCGCTCCAGGATCGCCGCCGTCTCGGCGACCTCGGCCTCGTCGGCGTACCCGTCGAGCGTCGCGCGCAGGTTCGCGGTCGTCTCGCGGTCGCGCAGCTCCTGGACGGTCGCCTGGTCCGTGATCGACCGGGCCTGGTCCCAGGTGTCGATCACGAACGACGGCTCGAACACGGCGATCGCGGACACGACGAGCCAGCCAGGAGCCGAGTCCCCGAGCACGCCGAGGCGGGTGGCCATGTAGCCGGAGAAGAACGAGTGTCCCTGCGCGTGCAGGGCCTCGCGGGTCCGCTTCGCCCAGATGCCGTGCATGGACAGCGGCTCGTAGGCGTCCCGCAGCCGTCGTGCCGGGGCTCCGTCGGTCACCGGCCGCGGGTCCTTCGTCCCGTCCGGTGCCGGGGCGAAGAACATCTCCACGGCTTCCTCGTGGTCCATGGCAACTCCCTCGTCGCTGTCGTGTCCCCGGGACTGCCGGGACGGATCTGCGGAATACTGCCGCGAGCGGGATCCGGGTGCCGGATGGCGGGAGGAAACGGACGCGATGAACGACGAGCGGCGCGAGAGGTCCGGCACGCCGGCCTACGGACGCGTCGGCCCGGCCGACCCGACGGCGGATCCGGCGACCCACCCCGCGATGCGGGTACCCGGCGAGGACGGGGCGACGGTCGCGGTGCCGGTGTCCGAGCAGCCCACCGTCGCCGTCCCGGCCGGTGACACCGAGACTCCCGGTGACGACAGCCCGACCCGACCCGCCCGCGTCGGACCGCAGCGGTCCCGGATCGGCGGATGGTGGGCGGGGCTGGTGCTGTCCGCCGTCGTCGGCGTCCTGCTGCTGGTGTTCATCCTGCAGAACACGCAGCCGGTGCAGATCACGTTCCTCTGGATGAGCGGCACGTTGCCCACCGGCATCGCGCTGCTGTTCGCCGCGATCGCCGGGATCCTGCTCGTCGCGATCCCGGGGACGTGGCGGATCCTGCAGCTGCGACGTGCGGCGCGGCGCCGGGTCTGATCGGACCCGCGTGGCCGCGACGTCCCGGCGCACGGCGGGCAGGATGCCGCTGCGCCGCCGACGGGCCGACGCGGGTCAGGTCACCGAGCAGCGCGACGCCGACGTCGCCGTCAGCGACCGCGCCGCCGGCCTCCGCCGCGTGGTGTCGAGCCGCCGCCGGACTCGGACATGCGCACGGCTCCGGACCGGGAGCCCTCGCCGCGACCGGACGCGGGCGCCGGCCGCGCGCTCGCGGCGGAACGACCGCGGGAGCCGGAGTCGCGGGCGCCGGAGCCTCCGCGCGACGGGGATGTCCCGCGGGAGCCACCGTCGGAGCCGCGCCGGGCGCCGTCGGAGCGTCCGCCGGCGGAACGGTCCGAGCCGCCACCCCGGCCGCGCTCGCCGGCCGCGCGACCGGTACCGCCGGAGCCGCGGCGGGTGCCGGACGACCGGCCACCACCGGAGCGGCCGCCCGCGGCCGGTTGTGCCGGTGCCTTCGGCGGGTCCACCGGCTCGCCCGACGGCTCCCGCGCACCGGTCACCTCGGCCAGCGCGGGGGAGCCCGGCGCGACCGTCGTGACCGTGGCCGTGACACCCGCCTGGCGGGTCAGGTCGTCGACCTCCCGACGTTGGTCGGGCGTGGCCAGCGTGACCACCACGCCGTCCTCGCCCGCGCGCGCGGTGCGCCCGGCGCGGTGCAGGTAGGCCTTGTGGTCGGCGGGCGGGTCGACGTGCACGACGAGCCCGACGTCGTCGATGTGGATGCCGCGGGCCGCGACGTCCGTCGCGACCAGCACCGGCGCCTCGCCGGACCGGAACCCGTCGAGCGCCCGGTTGCGGGCGTTCTGCGACTTGCCGCCGTGCAGCGGACCGGCCGCGACGCCGCTGCGGCGCAACGTCTTCACCAGCCGGTCGGCGCCGTGCTTGGTGCGCACGAAGAACAGTGTCCGACCGTCCCTGGCGGCGATCTCGGAGACGACCTGAAGGCGGTCGGCGGCGTCCACCTGGAACACGTGGTGGTCCATCGTCTCCACCGGCGCCGCGGCTGAGGCGACGGCGCGGGTGACCGGGTCGGTCAGGTAGCGGGCGACGAGCGCGTCCACGTCGTTGTCCAGTGTGGCCGAGAACAGCAGCCGCTGGCCGTCGCGCGGGGTGAGGTCGAGGATCGCGCGGACCTGGGGCAGGAAGCCCATGTCGGCCATCCGGTCGGCCTCGTCCAGCGCCGTGATCGTGACCTCGGACAGGTCGCAGGTGCCCTGGCCGGTGTGGTCGGTGAGCCGGCCCGGCGTGGCGACCAGCAGGTCGACGCCGCGTCGCAGCTCGGCGACCTGCTTCGTCATCGACAACCCACCGACGACGACGGCCGTGCGGAGCCCGAGTGCGGCGGCGAACGGGGCCAGCGCGTCGACGACCTGGGTGGCGAGCTCGCGTGTCGGGACCAGGACCAGACCGCGCGGCGCCTTCGGACGGGCGCGCTCACCGGCGAGCCGGGACAGGATCGCCAGCCCGAACGCGAGCGTCTTGCCGGAGCCGGTCTGGCCGCGCCCGAGCAGGTCGCGGGCGGCGAGCGTGTCCGGCAGCGTGGCCGCCTGGATCGGGAACGGGGCGGTGAACCCCTCGGCCGCCAGCGCGCGCACGACCGGCTCGGGCAGCCCGAGCTCGGCGAACGTGGGCATCCCGGACGCCGGGACGGTCCAGAGCGGCGGCTCGGGGCGTGCCACCGGCTTCCGCGGTGCGGCGTGGGCGGGTGCGCCGCCTCGTCTGCGGCCACCGCGGGAGGGCCGGTTCCCGGACGAGCGGGCACGGCGGGGTGCAGGGGATGTCAAGTAGACCTCCGTGACGTGGCACGTCGCGCGGAGGGAGGCCTGCCGCGGGGCGGCGGCCGCAGGCTCACGAGGACGGGCCCGGGTGCGGCGCGGCGTCGTCGCCGCGCGCACTCCGAATGTGGGGTGAAGCGTTCGGCCCGGCGGTCGTACGGGGCCGGGCACCCACGATCATCCTACCGCCCGGCCCACGTACGTCGCGGCCCATGGCCCCAGCCGGGCCCGCTCGCGCAGCTCGGCGAGCAGTTCCTCCGGAGCGCTCCCGCCTCCGGACAGGCCCCTGGCGAGGAACCATTCGCCGATCCGGCGGGCGTCGCGAGCCAGGTAGTCCGGCCCCTGCGGGTTGCCGATGACGTCCACGACCTGCGGGAGGTCGATGAGCATCAGCCGTCCACGGTGGACCAGCAGGTTGTAGGCGGAGAGGTCGCCGTGCGCGAGACCGAGGTCGGCCAGTGCCGCGAGCGCGTCGCCGAGCTGGTGCCACAGATCACGCAGCTCGTCCGGCTCCGGACGCAGACCGGCCAGGCGTGGCGCGCCCGTGCCGTCCGGTTCGCCGAGGAACTCCATGGGCACCTCGGTGCCGACCTCGGTCCAGGTGGACCAGCGGTCGCCATCGGGCGGGCCGTCCGGGTCGGGTGCGCCGTCGTCCGGGTCGTGCCGGCCGTCGAGCTCGGTCGGCGCGACGCGACGGCGACGGTGGGCGGGCTCGTCGACGGTCGCGGTGGCTCGACATGAACGTCAGCGCTGTTCCGGCGGGCGTTCACGACCGTCATGTTCACGTCGAGCGTCGGCGGGGCGCTCGTCCTGCCGGGCTCAGGCCGGGAGCACCAGGTCGAGATGGTCGCCGTCGCGCTCGACGGTGTGCCCGGCCCGTCGGGCGATCCGCGCGATCGACGAGGCGTCGGACGGCTCGGCGCGGCTCGTCGCGAGCAGGCGGGCCAGCGCGCCCTTGTGCGTCTTGTTGTGGTGGCTGACCACCGAACGGGTGCCGTCCGGACGTTCGGCCAGCACGTTCACGGTGACCGCCTGCGGGATCCGGCCGAGTGCGGCGTAGGCCCCGGAGCGCAGGTCGACGACGAGCTCGCCGGACGCGATGCGGAACAGCAGCGGGTCGAGCACCGGGCGCCAGAGCGACGTGAGCGACGTCGGTGCTGCGCTGTCCCCACCCCGCGGCCTCCGCCCGCGACCGACCCCGGTGCGGTCCCGGGCCGGGATCTTGGAGTCGGCGGACAGGCGGTAGGCCGGGATCGGGTCGTCGGCCTGCACGAGCCCGAACAGCGCGGACCCGACGGCGAGGCGCGACCGGGCCCGTGCCCGTGTGGCGCGGGTGAACGAGCGGGCGTCCAGGGCGTCGTAGAGCACGCCGGTGTAGCGGTCCAGCGCGGGCATCGTCGGGGCGACCCGCAGGGCGGCGTTGCGCTCGATCTCGTCGTCCTGGCGCTCCGAGATGTCGAGCGCCGCGCGGCTGGCCGGCACGTCGTCGGCCAGCGCCACGACGTCGTCGACGAGTGCGGCGCGGGTGGCGCCCAGCTCGTCGTGGTGGGTGATCTCCTCCAGGCGCAGCGGCGGTCCGTCGCCCCCGGCACGCTTCGTCTCCGACGGCGGCAACAGCACGAGCACGCCCCGGACCCTATCCGGGTCGTTGTGCCCGATCATCGGGCTCGCTACGGTTCCCGGCGTGACCTGCCTCGTCGCTCGACTGCACGTCGACTGCATGCGGATCACGAGCGCCGTCTGTCGCCCCTGTCGATAGACCCCGCGCCCGTCCCGCGTGCCCGCGCCGACCTCTGGCGAGCGCGCGCCGCACCCGCCCGAACGAGGCGGATCCCGTTCCGTGGCCGCAGAGCACCTGCGGCCACCCCCGTGTCGAGGAGCTCTCCACGATGACCGATCCAGACGTAGCAGCGAACTGGTCGTTCGAGACCAAGCAGGTCCACGCCGGTGCGGCGCCGGACCCGACGACGAACGCCCGCGCGACGCCGATCTACCAGACGACGTCGTACGTGTTCCGCGACACCGAGCACGCCGCGAACCTGTTCGGGCTCGCCGAGTTCGGCAACATCTACACGCGGATCATGAACCCGACCCAGGACGTGCTCGAGCAGCGCGTCGCCGCGCTCGAGGGCGGGGCCGCGGCGCTCGCCGTCGCGTCCGGGCAGGCCGCGCAGGCACTGGCGATCCAGAACATCGCCGAGGCGGGCGACCACATCGTCTCCAGCGCGTCGCTCTACGGCGGCACGTACAACCAGTTCCACTACACGTTCCCGAAGATGGGCATCGAGGTCACTTTCGTCGACGACCCCGACAACCTCGAGGAGTGGAAGGCCGCGATCCGGCCGAACACGAAGGCCCTCTACGGCGAGACGCTGGGCAACCCGCGGGGCAACGTCCTGGACATCGCCGGCGTGGCCGGTGTCGCGCACGAGGCGGGCGTCCCGCTGATCGTCGACAACACCGTCCCGACCCCGTACCTGGTGCGCCCGATCGAGCACGGCGCCGACATCGTCGTCCACTCGTTGACGAAGTTCCTGGGCGGGCACGGCACGTCGATCGGCGGCATCATCGTCGACTCCGGGACGTTCGACTGGGTCGCGAACTCCGACAAGTTCCCGGGCCTGACCACACCGGACCCGAGCTACCACGGCGCCGTCTTCACCGACGCCGTCGGCCCGATCGCGTACATCATCAAGGCCCGCGTGCAGCTGCTGCGCGACCTCGGTCCCGCGATCAGCCCGCAGAACGCGTTCCTGATCATCCAGGGCATCGAGACGCTGTCCCTGCGCATCGAGCGGCACAACTCGAACGCGCAGAGCGTGGCCGAGTGGCTGGAGGGTCGCGACGAGGTGGCGAAGGTCCACTACGCGGGCCTGGAGTCCAACCAGTGGCACGAGCTGCAGAAGAAGTACCTGCCGAAGGGCGGCGGCGCGATCGTGGCGTTCGAGCTGGAGGGCGGCTACGACGCCGGCATCAAGTTCGTGAACGCGCTGGAGCTGCACAGCCACCTCGCCAACATCGGTGACGTGCGCAGCCTCGTCATCCACCCGGCGTCGACGACGCACAGCCAGCTCTCCGGCGACGAGCAGGTCGCCAGCGGCGTCACGCCCGGTCTGGTGCGCCTGTCGGTCGGCCTCGAGCACATCGAGGACATCAAGGCCGACCTCGACGCCGGGTTCCGGGCGTCGAAGGGCGCATGATCAGGGTGTGGTGAACGATCTGCAGGGTCCCCCTCCCGTCACCGGTGCGTGGCGGGAGGGGGACGACCCGGGCCGACGGCGGTTCCTCGACCTCCCCTCGTCGTTGAAGCTGGAGGCGGGCGGGGAGCTGCCCGACGTGCGGTTGTCCTACGAGACGTGGGGCTCGCTCGCGCCGGACGGCTCGAACGCGGTGCTGGTGCTGCACGCGCTCACCGGCGACCCGCATCTCGACGGCCCCGCAGGCCCCGGGCACCCGACGGCAGGGTGGTGGCCGGGGCTGATCGGGCCGGGGCTGCCGCTGGACCCGGAGCACTGGTTCGTCGTCGCACCGAACGCCGTCGGCGGCTGCCAGGGCACGACCGGCCCCTCGTCGACGGCCCCGGACGGGCGGGCGTGGGGGAGCCGGTTCCCGCTGGTCACCCCGCGGGACACGGTCACGGCGGAGGTCCACCTGGCGGACGCGCTGGGCATCGACCGGTGGGCCTGTGTGATCGGCGGGTCGATGGGCGCGATGCGGTCGCTGGAGTGGGCGGCCACCGAGCCCGACCGGGTCGGGCGCCTCGCGCTGCTGGCCGGGCCCGCGGCGTCGTCGGCGGACCAGATCGGCTGGGCGAACCCGCAGATCGAGGCCATCCGCTCGGACCCGCACTGGCATGGCGGCGACTACTACGAGGCCTCCGAGGGCCCCCACCGCGGACTCGGCATCGCCCGGCGGATCGCGCACCTGAGCTACCGGTCCGGGTACGAGCTGGCCACCCGGTTCGGCCGTGAGCCGCAGGGCGACGAGGACCCGTTCGACGGCGGTCGCTATGCCGTCGAGTCCTATCTGGACCATCACGCGAACAAGCTCGTGCGCCGGTTCGACGCCGGCTCGTACGTGCGGCTCACCCAGCTGATGAACGCGCACGACGTCGGCCGGGGCCGAGGCGGCGTCGCGGCCGGGCTGGCCAGGGTGCGGGCACGCTGCCTCGTCGCGGGTGTGACGTCCGACCGCCTGTACCCGCTGTCCGAGCAGACCGAGCTGGCCGAGCTGCTGCCGAACGCTGGCGAGCTCGAGGTGATCGACTCGCCCTACGGGCACGACGGCTTCCTCATCGAGACCGGGCGTGTCGCGGCCCTGCTCGCCGACCTCTTGGACCAGCCGGCCCCCTGATCGGCAGCACTGCTCGTCCGATTTGGTCGTTATGAGTTCACCTGTTCAGCCCCACGCCGGGTGCGCTCGGTCACCTTGATTAGCCTTTCAGTACGGCTCCCCAGCTGAAAGGACGATCATGCGAGACCGTCTGGGCTCTCACTCGCCCGAACCAGCGACAACTCCCCTGCCCGCGGTGCGCGCGAGCGCTCCCGCCGCCGCGCGGGTGTCCTGGGTGGACGCGGCCAAGGGCATGTCGATCCTGCTCGTCGTCGTGCACCACATCGTCCTGTTCCTGGTGCCGTACGACCTGGTGCCGCAGCCGGTGTGGGCGGCCGACGTCGCGATCACGTCGCTGCGCATGCCGCTGTTCTTCCTCGCGTCCGGGCTGTTCCTGGCGAAGCCGCTCGCGGGGTCGTGGCGGACGATCCTGCACAAGCGCGTCGCCCTGTTCGCCTACCTCTACGTGCTGTGGACCCTGCTGCTCTACGGCTGGTTCCAGCTCGTCCCCGGCGCCGAGGTGCTGACCCCGATGACCACGACACCGGGGGAGCTGGTGTCCCGGCTGGTGGTCCCCGGATCGTCGAGCTGGTTCCTGTACGCGCTGGCGCTGTTCTCGGTGCTCGCCAAGCTCGTGCGCCGCGTCCCGACCGGTGTGCAGCTGGCCGTCAGCGGGGCGATCAGCGTGTGCGCGAGCTCCGGGCTCGTCGACTTCGGCGGAGAGACCTGGACGCTGATCGCGCGGTGCCTGTTCTTCTTCCTGCTGGGCTGCTACGCCCGCCCGCTCGTCGAGGGCCTCGCGGCGCGGGCCCGCTGGTGGACGGTCGCCCTGGCGGGGCTCGGGTGCATGGTCGTGGCGAGTGCGGACGTGCTGGGCCTGCGGTGGATCCCCGGCGTCGCGTTCGGGTTCAACGTGGCCGCCGTGACGCTCGGCGTCCTGCTCGCCGCGTTGCTGGCCCGCTACCGGCTCGCCCGCCCACTGGTCGCGCTCGGGCAGCACACGCTGCCGGTCTACCTGCTCAACGTCTTCCTGGTCTCGCTGGCCGTCCTCGCCCTGCGCGGCGTGCACCTCCCGGCTGCCGCCCAGTACGCCGCGCCCGTCGTGCTCGCGGTGCTGGTCACCGGTACGGCTCTGCTGCTGCACCGGCTGTTGAACGCCGCCGGGGCGCGAGTGCTGTTCGGCCTGCCGGCCCGGCTGGCGTACCGGCCGGTGCCGGATCACTCCCACGCGCTCCGCCCGTCGCCGTTCCCGCGGCCCGCGGCACCGGGAGCAGCGACGCCCTGAGCTCGCGTGTCACGCTTTCTCAGGGAAATCACAGAGTCGCTCTCGTACGTTCAGCCGGTCCTAGTTGCCACCGTTTGGACGCTCCCCACATGAAATCTCGGATCGACTGGGTGGACGCCGCGAAAGGCATGTCCATCCTGCTGGTGGTCCTGCACCACGTGGTGATCCTCATGGAGCCACACGGGTTGATCCCCGGGCCGGTGTCGGCCGTGAACTCCGCGATGGCCTCGCTGCGGATGCCGCTGTTCTTCCTGGCGTCGGGCCTGTTCGCCGCGGCCCCGCTGGCCGCGTCGTGGCGGACGCTGCTGCACAAGCGCGTCGCGTTCTTCCTGTACCTGTTCGTGCTGTGGACGATCCTGCAGTCGATCGTCTTCATGTGGGTCCTGCCCGCCGACGTTCTGCCGCCGGACTCGCCGCTGACCTGGGTCGACGTCGCCTGGGAGGCACTGCTGCCCGGACCGGCGATGTGGTTCCTCTACGCGCTGGCCGTGTTCTCGATCGTCGGGAAGCTCGTCCGCCGTACCCCGGCGTGGGCGCAGCTCGTCGTGTCCGGCGTGCTGTGCGCCGCGGTCGGGGCCGGGATGCTCACGTTCGAGAGCTTCGCCTGGACGTTCATGGCCCGGTACCTGTTCTTCTTCCTGCTCGGCGTGCACGTCCGGACGGTCGTGGAGACCGTGGCCGAGCGGAGCTCGCTGCTGCTGTGCGTCGGCGGCGGCGCCCTGTGCGGGCTGACGGCGGGCGCATCGGTGGCCCTGGGCCTGCGCGAGGTGTTCGGCGTGGCGTTCCTGCTCAACGTCGTCGCCGTGACGTTCGGCGTGCTGCTCGCCGGCCACCTCAGCCGCTTCCGGCTGTTCATGCCACTGGTCGTGCTCGGGCGCAACACGCTGCCGGTCTACCTGACGAACGTGCTCGTCGTGTCCGCCGTGGTGGCCGTGACCCGGCACCTCCCGCTGCCGCAGACGGTCGGCTGGGTCGTGCCGCCGATCCTCGCCGTGCTGGTCACCGGCTTCACGCTGCTGGGCACCGAGGCGCTGCGATGGGCCGGAGCGTCGTGGCTGTTCGCGCTGCCCCGCTTCCTCGCCCACCGGCCCGCCCCGACGCCGGCTCCGGCGCCCGAGCCTTCCCCGGTGTGGACGCCCGCGGTGCTGCCCACGACGGAGACCGGGCGGCACCGGCTGCAAGCGGCGGGCCGGATGCCGCCGGAGCCCGTGCTCTCCGGAGTGGGCACCGACCTCGCCGGGCCGCCGACCGGTCCGGTCGTCCCGGACAGGATCCCCGGACGCTGGCAGGCGCGTCGCGACGCGTTCCGGGACGGGCGCAGTGCGTTCTGGGACACCGACGACTGGACGGCCAGCGCGCGCCCGACCGTCCTGATGAAGCCGGTCCGGGGCTGAGGCGGTACCGGTCGCGCCTCAGCGGACCCGCTCGCCGTACACCCGGGACACCCGCAGCGTCATCAGCACGCGGCGGTCGGCGACCATGGTGGCCCGGTACTCGTCCCAGTCGGGGTGCTCGCCCGCCGCGGCCCGGTAGTACGCGACGAGCGCGTCGACCTCCGGCGAGTCCGGCGAGTCGCCTGGTCCGACGAGCTCGGCCGTGCCCTCGGCGGTGGCCCAGCCCCACCCGTCGGAGCTCGTGACCTCGAGCGCGGTGCGCGGGTCGCGGCGCAGGTTCGCGGTCTTCGCGCGGCCCTCGGTCATCGAGACCTGGATCGTGCCGGCGTCGCGGTCGTAGAACGGGGTGACCGGGGACAGCTGCGGCCGTCCGTCGGACTTGAGCGTCGCGAGAACGCCGAGACGGGACTCGGCCAGCAGATCGTGCGGATCGAAGCTCATGTCGACACGAACCCCGGCGACGCGTGCACGCATTCCGAGAACCCGGAGGTGTCGCGCGCAGTGTGCTCGCTACCCTTCCGAGCGTGTTCACCCGGATGTCGTCGCTGTTCCTTCGCACCCTGCGCGAGGACCCGGCCGACGCGGAGGTGCCCAGCCACAAGCTGCTGGTCCGCGCCGGCTACGTCCGTCGCGTCGCCCCGGGCGTCTACTCCTGGCTGCCGCTGGGCCTGAAGGTGCTCCGACGGGTCGAGAACGTGGTGCGCGAGGAGATGGACGCCATGGGCGGCCAGGAGATCCTCTTCCCGGCGCTGCTGCCCCGCGAGCCGTACGAGGCGACGAACCGGTGGACCGAGTACGGCCCGGCGATCTTCCGGATGAAGGACCGCAAGGGCAACGACTACCTGCTCGGCCCCACCCACGAGGAGCTGTTCACGCTCGCGGTGAAGGGCGAGTACTCGTCGTACAAGGACTTCCCGGTCACGCTGTACCAGATCCAGACGAAGTACCGGGACGAGGAGCGGCCCCGCGCCGGCATCCTGCGCGGACGCGAGTTCGTGATGAAGGACTCGTACTCGTTCGACCTCACCGACGAGGGCCTGTCCGAGTCCTACGCGAACCACCGCGCCACCTATGTGCGGATCTTCGACCGGCTCGACCTCGAGTACGTGATCGTGAAGGCGACGTCCGGCGCGATGGGCGGGTCGGCGTCCGAGGAGTTCCTCGCCGTGTCCGACACGGGCGAGGACACCTACGTGCGCGCGCCCGGCGGGTACGCGGCGAACGTCGAGGCGGTCACGACGCCGGCGCCGCCCGCCCTGCCGCTGGACGGGCTCCCGGCCGCGCAGGTCCACCACACGCCGGACACACCGACGATCGAGACGCTCGTCGACTTCCTCAACGCGCACACCGCCGACCGGACGTTCACCGCGGCGGACACGCTGAAGAACGTCATGGTCAAGATCCGGCAGCCCGGTCAGAAGGACTGGGAGCTGCTCGGCGTCGGCGTGCCCGGCGACCGCGAGGTCGACATGAAGCGGCTCGAGGCGTCGCTGGACCCGGCCGAGGTCGCGCTGCTGGAGGAGTCCGACTTCGCCCGCAACGCGTTCCTCACCAAGGGCTACATCGGACCCGGTGCGCTGGCCGCCAACGGCGTCCGGTTCCTCGTCGACCCGCGGATCGTGACCGGCACGGCGTGGGTGACCGGTGCGGACAAGGCCGACCACCACGTCGTCGACCTCGTCGCGGGCCGGGACTTCACTCCGGACGGCACGATCGAGGCCGCCGAGGTGCGCGCGGGCGACCCGTCGCCGGACGGAAGCGGTGTGCTCGAGGCCGCCCGTGGCATGGAGATCGGGCACATCTTCCAGCTCGGCCGCAAGTACGCGGACGCGTTCTCGCTCGACGCGCTGGGGCCGGACTCGAAGCCGATCCGGATCACGATGGGCTCCTACGGGATCGGCGTGTCCCGGCTGGTCGCCGCCATCGCCGAGCAGACCCACGACGACTCCGGGCTGGTCTGGCCGCGCACGGTGTCGCCGTTCGACCTGCACGTCGTCGTCGCGGGGAAGAACGACGAGCTGATCGCGGGCGGCGAGGAGCTGGCCGCCGAGCTGGACGCACAGGGCCTGTCGGTGCTGCTCGACGACCGCAAGGCGTCTCCGGGCGTCAAGTTCGCCGACGCCGAGCTCGTCGGGGTCCCGACGATCGTCGTGGTCGGTCGCGGGCTCGCATCCGGGACGATCGAGGTCAAGGACCGTGCCTCCGGCGAGCGGACCGAGATCCCGCGCGAGGGCGCCGCGGCGCATCTGGCCGGGCTGGTCCGCGGCTGAGCGTTCACAGGATCCGCACAGACCGGGCACAGCGGTCGCCGCGGGACGCCCGGGACGCTGGGTGACATGAGCACCCGACACCCGCACGACGACTTCGGCGGCATCTCCCGGGACCTGCCGCGCCTGCTCGGGCGGCGCCGGTTCCTCGCCCTGCTGGGCGGAGCCGGCGCGGTCGCCGTGGCCGGGTGCTCCGGTCCCGGACAGCCGCCCGGCGGTGGGGGAGCCGGCGGCGGCGAACAGGTCGCCGCCGGGACGATCCCGTCCGAGACGGCCGGCCCCTACCCCGGGGACGGCTCGAACGGGCCCAACGTGCTCGACGACGCCGGTGTCGTCCGCCGCGACATCCGGTCGAGCTTCGGCGGGACGGCGGCGACGGCCGAGGGCGTGCCGATGACGATCGCGCTCACGCTGACCCGCGGCGGCGCGCCGATGGCCGGCGCGGCCGTCTACGCGTGGCAGTGCGACCGCGACGGCAACTACTCGCTCTACGCCGACGGGCTGGAGGACGTGAACTACCTGCGCGGCGTGCAGGTCGCGGACTCCGCAGGGAAGCTGGAGTTCCAGAGCATCGTGCCGGCCTGCTACGACGGCCGGTGGCCACACGTGCACGTCGAGGTCTACTCGTCCCCGGCGGACGCGACGAGCTCGGGCAACGCCGTCCGCACGACGCAACTCGCCCTGCCGAAGGACATGTGCGACACCGTGTACGCCACGCCCGGGTACGAGCAGAGCGTCCGCAATCTGTCCCGCGTCAGCCTTGACTCGGACATGGTGTTCTCCGACGGCCACGATCTCCAGGTCGCGACCGTCACCGGCACCGTCTCCGCCGGCTACACGGCGTCCCTGGCGGTGCCGCTGTAGTCGGGCCGGCTTCTGCCCGTGGGATGCGGTAGAGGTGGGTGTGTCCGGTCGGGGTGGTGGTCAGCACGCCCTCCTCGACCCGCTCCACCTGCCAGTCCGGCAGCTCGCGCAGCAGGTTGTGGAACTGGCAGGTGCCGCGGCCGAGGTCGAACGTGGTGGGTCCGCCGTCGGCGGACCGGATGATGTGGTCGATCTCGCGGGCGGGTGCGTCGCAGTAGGCCTCGGTGCAGCGCCATCGGTCCCGGGCTCGGATGAGTTCGGCGAGGAATCCGGTGAACTGCCGGCGTCGGGAGTCGCCGCCGATCACGATCCCGGCCGTCGTGAGGAGCCTGCGCCAGGCCTTCTTGCCTGTCGTGGTGGTGATGAGATCGGCTGGGACGGGTCCGCATCCGGGGATCTCGGCCGGGAGTGGGCTGTCGGGGTCGATCAGCGCCTGGATCGGTACGACGATCTGGATCTCGATGTTGACGTCGTCGGCGTGGGTTTGGCCGGTGAGGCGTTCGACGAGAGTGTCCGCCATGACCTGCCCACGCGAGCGCGTCAGTGGTGCCGGGTCGACGGAGATCTCGGTGAACGCCTTCTGCAGGGCGGCCAGGCAGGCGGCGCCCTGTTCTGCGGGCAGGTGGGCGGTCAGGTCGGTCATGCCGTCGGCGGCGGGGCGCAGGGTGACCCGTCGTCCGGTGCGGGCGGCGGCGCAGCGGGCCCGGAACTTCCCGGGCGCGACCTGCGTGGCGAGCCGTTTCGCGAGTTCGCGTAGTTTCCCGACGCCGCGCCCGTCGCGGCCGTTGACGCCGTCGGCGCGCAGGAGCCGATCCACTTCGGAGCGTTCGGTGCGGTCGAGGTGGGAGGTCTCGGCAACGATGGCGCGGATCTTGTGCGCGGACAGGTCACCGGCGTGACCGAGGCTGCGGATGTGGTCGAGGCCCTCGTGCAGATCGCGGGCGACCCGCACTCTTGTCCGTCCCTCGGTCGGTGACACGCGGCAGACGAGCCCCACCTGAGCGGCGATCGTGCGCTGGATCTTCTCCGGCTCGGTCAGTCCGCGGTGGATCTGGTGTGCGGCCTCGGCGCGGGCGAACAGCAGTGTCTTCTCGGCCTGGACGGCGTCGAGGCTGCTCTTGAGTGCTTCGAGTGCGCCGATCTCGTCGATCAGTGCAGCTCGGCTGGTCGGCTCGGGTGCCGTGCAGGACCGGACGAGCTCGTCGATCCCGGCTCGGATGGTCGCCAGAGCGGACTGGGCGCGGGCGCCGATGCTCGGGGTGGGACCCGAGCTGTCGTGGTCGGCGACTGCGGTCATACTCCGACGATACTAGAACGTATGTTCGAAAACAAGGCCTTGAGCTGCGCACCAACCCCCTAGGGCTTGCGCATCGGGGTGCGCAAGCGGCGGCGCGCCACCGCAGCCCGGTCCCGGCTCCGTGGCCGTGTCGCATGCGCACTCCGTAGCCCCGGATCGGCTCGACTGGTCCGAGCCGCCGAGCCGCCGAGCCGCCGAGCCGCCGAGCCGCCGAGCCGTCGAGCCGTCGAGCCGTCGAGCCGTCGAGCCGCCGAGCCGCCGAGCCGCCGAGCCGCCGAGCCGCCGAGCCGCCGAGCCGCCGAGCTACTGCGCGGTTGAGCTGCGTCGCTGTGGCCGCGACCGTGACCTCGCGGTGTAGTGCGAGTCGATCCCGGCCGCCGTAGTGGCCACAGCCGTCCCGTCTGCGTGCCTTGCCGCCCCGGCATGTAGTCGGCGCCCGCGGTTGCGTGCCCGGCGGATGCCTCACCGATCGCACACGCCGCCGTCGAAACCGGCCTTCGACGTGCGAGTTACGAGCGCGTCGCTGCTGAGAGTGAGAACCCGCGGTATCTGTTCCCTCGCCGACGGTCGCCCGTCAGATCACCCCGTCGAGAGGGCCGCGGTGTCCATGACACGGACGAGCTCGTCGCGGGTGACCGGAGCAGGTTGCGGCGGTCCACCGCGCAGGTCACCGGACACGATCAGGACCGCAGCCCCGATCGAGCCGTCGGGGGCGGTCGTGCGGGGCACGACGAGCACCTGCACCGTCGCGTCCGTGGCGCGGCAGCCACCCGAGCCGTCGGTGCGGACGGTCGCCTCGACGCGGCTGCCGGTCACGGTGGACAGCTCGCGCTCGCTCGGCGTCCCGACCGCCACCTGCGGCCCCGCGTCGGGGTAGAGCGCCTCTCCGGAGCCGCGGGCGAATGCCGTCGCAGCCTGGTCCAGTCCGACGTTCGCCGGGACCGCGATCAGCGCGGACGCCGCGACCGCCCGGGGGAACCGTCCGTCCTTGCACGAGTACTCGCCGAACTGTCCCGCTGTGCCGAACGGGACACCGAACACCGTCAGCGGGGGCGCTCCCGGCGCAGGTGGGGTCCAGCTGTCGGGCACGGCGAGCTCGTAGCCCGGCGATGCCGCGGTCCGGAACCCTTCCGGCGGGCCGCCGGTGAGCTGCCGGTATCCGACGTAGCCGAGCCCGGCGACGAGGACCGCCACCACGAGCAGGACGACGGGCAGCCGTCGTAGCCGCCCGGTCGCCGTGGAGGCCTCCGGCCGCCGGGGAGGAGCGGTCGCCCGGGAGTCGGACCGCATCGACACCCGGGCCGGAACCCGGGGCGGCAGGGGCCGTCCGGGCGGTGGTCCGCCGCGACCGGGAGGCCGGGCGGACGGGACGCCGCCCGGGGGCGGGGTGCTCGGAGGAGTCGTCGCCGGGTCGCCGAGCGGCGGTGTCCATCCCGGAGGCGGTGTGCCCCGGCGTGGATCCGCGCTCGGGGTCCGTCCCGGTGCGAGCGGCGGCGCGGAGTCGACCGCAGTGGACGCGGCCGGGTCGTTCGCGGTGTGCGACGGCGCGCCGGTCGGCGGCCCGGCGGTGGCGGTGCCGGTCGTGGGGGACATGCCGTCGGTACTCGCGCTCGGCCGGTCCTCGTGCCGCGGCGCGGTGCCCTGGGGTCCGGCGGCGGTGTCGTCGGCCGCGGAGGGGGCCGCGGAGGGGTTCGCGGCCACACCGGCGGACGTGGCGTCCGGACGGTCCACATCGGACGTGGACTCGCTCGGGCCGGTCGTGTCGTCGATCGTGTTCGTACCGGATCTGTCCGGTGTCACCGTCCCCGCCGGCTCGGCGGAGACGTCCCGTGGAGTGCCGCCGCTGACCGGTGCGGCCTGGAGCGGGCGTGCCGTCGCGCCATCGTCGGCCGTCGGCTCGCCGACGCCGGGCGGACGACTCGCGTCGTCCGCGGCCGATGTGTCGCCGGTGCCGGGCGTGGTGCCCGTGCCGTCCGGGCCGACCGTCGTGGCGGGGTCGTCGGCATGCCCGGGCCGGGATGTCGCGTCGTCGTCGCCGGCCGCGTGGGCAGTGGCCGGGGCGTGGGCAGTGGCCGCTGTGTCGGCGGTGGCCGGAGCGTCGGCGGCGGCCGAGGTGTGGGCAGTGGCCGGAGCGTCGGCGGTGGCCGGGGCGTCGGCGGCTGCAGTGTCAGCCTCCGCGGAGTCCTCGGCTCGCCCCGAGGCACCGGTCGATGCGCCCGGCTCGCCACCCTGCATGCGAGACGGCGGGCCCGTCGACGGCATCACGGGACGGGCTGGTCCGGTCGCGGAGACCGCGCCCGCCGGCGGGTGGGCGGGCGCGGCGTCGGGCCGAGAGGGCTCGGGTGCGACGCCGGCCTCGGAGGGGGTGCGGCCGGGCCCGGCGTCCGGCCGGGAGGGACGGCTCCGCCCGGTCACCGGTGTGCGGGGAGTGGGGTCCGGCGCGACACGGTCGTCGGGCGACGACCCCGTCGCGGTCGTCGGCATCCACGGTGCGGTCGGTGGCGGTGTCGAGGTGGACGGCGCTGGGTCCGACGGCCGGCCGACGGGGGTGACCGGCTCGAACAACTGCGACGACGTGAACCGGTCCGCCGGCTCCGGCGTCCGCGCCGGCCCCGCGGGGCGGGCCGGGTCGAACATCCGGGACGGGGGGCCGTACCCCGACGCAGGTGGGGCGGCCCCTGAGGAAGCCTGCTCGCCCCGTCCCGGGGGCATGCTGTTCGGCGGCACGGCAGGCGGGGACGTGCGCGACACCATCGTCACCCGGGCCGGGACCACCGGCGGGATCGGTGCCCGCGGCGCGTCGGTCGATCCGCCGTCGTCCATCCGGGCGGAGCTTTCCGGCGCCTGCCCTGGTCCGACCGGAACATCGGATGCTCCACCCGGGGGCCGCTGGTTGCCCACTGTCACGGTCCACAGAGTAAACGGGGGGTCCGGACGCTTTCTCAGCGACGTGTCGTCCGCGTTCAGTGTGCGTCGGTGAGGAGCGACAACCGCACGGAGCGCGTCGGGTTGTCGCCGTTCGTGTCGACCAGGCAGATCGACTGCCACGTGCCCAGCGCGGGCCTCCCGTCGATCACCGGGATCGACATCGATGGCGCGACGATCGCCGGCAGCACGTGATCGCGTCCGTGCCCGGGGCTGCCGTGCCGGTGCCCCCAGCGGTCGTCGGCCGGCAGCAGGTCGCGCAGTGCGGCCAGGAGGTCGGTGTCGCTGCCTGCCCCCGTCTCGATCACGGCGACGCCGGCCGTGGCGTGCGGCACGAACACGTTGAGCAGGCCGTTCACCGAGGAACCCTTGTCCTGCAGGTACTCCTGGATCTCACGCGTCAGGTCGACCACCGTCTCCGACGACCCGGTCCGGACCTCGATCAGCTCGCTGTACACGGCGTCCGAGGCTAGCGTCGAGGCCGTGCGCGCGTTCGGCCAGGACTTCCGGGCAGGCCCCGGGTATCTGAACACCGCCAGCATCGGTCTCCCGCCCGCCGTCGCGGCGGAGGCCGTCGCCGACGCCGTCGCGGACTGGGCGACCGGCCGGGCCCGTCCTCCGTCGTTCGACGGCGCCGTGGAGACCGCCAGGGCCGGGTTCGCCGCGCTCATCGGTGTCGCGGCCGACCGCGTGGCCTGCGGGTCGACGGTCTCGGCGCTCGTCGGGCTCCTCGCCGCGAGCGTCCCGGACGGCACCCGCGTCCTCGTCGTGGCGGGCGAGTTCGGGAGCGTCACGCACCCGTTCGCGGTGCAGGTCCGCGGTGTGACCGTGACCGAGGTCCCGCCGGACCGGCTGGGCGAGCTCGCGCCGGCGTACGACCTGGTGGCTGTGTCGGTCGTGCAGTCGGCCGACGGGCGGATCGCGGACCTCGACGCGCTCCGGGCGGCCCACGACGGCGGCACCCGCGTGCTGCTCGACGTCACGCAGGCGGCCGGCTGGCTGCCGCTGCGGCTGGACTGGGCGGACGCCGTGGTCGGCGCCGGCTACAAGTGGCTGCTCTGCCCGCGCGGTTCCTCCTGGCTGGCACTGCACCCGTCGTGGACCTCCGATCCGACGTGGACGCCGGTGCCGCACGCCGCGGGCTGGTACGGCAACCGGGACCGCTGGGGCGACCTGTACACGCTCGGCCCGCCGCGCGCGGACGGTCCGGCCGGGCTGGACACGTCCCCGGACTGGCTCAGCCAGGTCGGCGCCGCGGTGACGCTCCCGTGGCTGGCCGGGCTGGACGCGGAACAGGTGCGGGCGCACTGCGTGGGCCTGGCGGACTCGTTGCGCGAGCGGCTCGGCATGGCGCCCGCCGGGTCGGCGATCGTGGCCGTGGACCGTCCGGGCGCGGCCGAACGCCTGACCGGCGCCGGGCTCGTCGTGGCCTCGCGGGCGGGTGCGGCGCGGGTGTCGTTCCACCTCGCCAACACCGGCGACGACGTCGACCGCGCCGCGCGTGCGATCGAGGACCGGTAGCGCTCAGCCGCGGCCGGGGAACACCGGCACGGCGGGGGACCGGTCGGTCACGCCGCGCCAGAACGTCAGGCGCCCGGTCGAGTCGACCATCGCCCGCAGCCCGATCGCGCGCAGCTGGGTCGAGGTCGACCGCTCCAGCAGCGAGCGCCACGCCGCGACCGTGTCCGTCTCCGCCGCCACCAGCAGTGCACCGGCGCTCACGGCGTCGACGACCGGCTGCGGCGGCGAGTACGCCGGCTGCGCGGAGACCGGCCGCTTGCCGATCTGGGACAGCTGCGCGGTCGCGAAGCTGCGCAGTTGCTTGTGCCCCTCGAGATCGCTGCGGACGCGCGGCTCCTGGTCCGGCGGCACGAACGCCGTCGCCAACGAGAACGCCCAGATCGCGGCGTGCTCGCTCGCGAGCGCCCGTTGCAGCGCCTCCGCCGCGACGTCGGTGATCCCCGAGTCGTCACCCTGGTCCTGAGCCGGGTTCATGTCAGCACCATCGTCATGTCAGCACCGTCGTCATGTCAGCACCGTCGCATAGGCGGCGCAGCACGCCGCGACCTCGGCCACCAGCCCCACCCGGGACACCGACGTGCCGGCGACGGCCTGCGCGGCGGAGCGGGCCGACGCGGTCACCGCGTCCCGGATCCGCCCCAGGTCGACGTTCTGCGGCGCCGCCCCGGACACCGTCTCCGGCGGTGGCGTGGTGCGCCCGCCTGCGGTGTCCAGCGCGCCCGCGTGGGCGATCCGCGCGGCACGCAGCGGCTCGAGGCGCCCGGACAGTCCCGGGTCGGCGGTCACCGCGGCGACGACGAGCGCCGCGTCCGCACGTGCCTGGTCGGCGAGTGCGAGCAGGGCGGCCGGGTCGCCGTCGTCGGAGCCGGTGCCGGACGTGCAGGAGGCCAGCACCGGGGGGAGTGCGACGACGCCGGCGCAGGCCGCGAGCATCCTGCGCCGGGACAGCGCGGTGCCCGATACATGGCGCATCCGGTCCCTCACGTCCGGTCATCCTGCCAGCCGCCCCGCGGCCCGGGAGCCGGACCTCCTCCACGCCGGAGCACCCGGATCACCCGCGGGCCGACGCGCTACGCTGACCGGCCGGTCGTCCTGCGTGTCCGCGCGGCACCGGCGATCCCCTGACGGGCCAGAAAGACGAGGAGAATCCGATGCCGAGCCCGGACACCGAGCGGCTCACCGGGCAGCTGCGCGGCGTACTGGAACCGGTCGTCACGGCCGCCGGTTTCGAGCTGGACGCGGTCGAGGTCCGCGCCGCCGGGCGACGGCACGCGGTGACCGTGGTGGTGGACCGCCCGGACGACGCGCCGACGGAGAACGTCGGGCTCGACGACGTCGCGCAGCTGAGCCGCTCGGCCGCCGCCGAGCTGGACGGCCACGAGCACCTGATCGGCGGCTCGTACACGCTCGAGGTCACCTCGCCGGGCGTCGACCGGCCGCTGACCCGGCCGCGGCACTGGCGGCGCGCCTGGCTGCGGCTGGCCTCGATCCGCCTGACCGACGGCTCCGAGCTGACCGCCCGGGTCGGGCGCGCGGACGACGACGGTGTCCGGGTCGCGACCACCGGCAAGCGGCCGGAGCTGCGCGACCTCGGCTACGGCGAGATCGCGGGCGCCCGCGTCGAGGTGGAGTTCCGGGACCCCCCGAAGGCCGAGGTCGCCCTGCTCGACCCGAGCTCCGGGACCTCGGCGAACGGGGAGGAGGACCGATGAACGTCGACATCCCGGCGCTGCGGGCGATCGAGCAGGACAAGGACATCCCGTTCGAGACGGTCATCGAGGCGATCGAGACCGCCCTGCTCACCGCGTACAAGCACTCCGACGGCCACCACGACGACGCGCGGATCGACATCGACCGCAAGACCGGCGTCGTGCGCGTGATGGCCCGTGACTCCTCCGACGCGTCCGAGGACGGCACCCCCGGGCCGGAGTTCGACGACACCCCGGAGGGCTTCGGCCGGATCGCCGCGACCACCGCCCGTCAGGTGATCCTGCAGCGCCTGCGCGACGCCGAGCACGAGCGCACCTACGGCGAGTTCGCCACGAAGGAGGGCGAGATCGTCGCCGGCATGGTCCAGCGCGACGCCAGGGCGAACGCGAGAGGCACCGTCGTCGTCTCGCTGGGCGGCCAGACCGAGGGCGTGCTGCCCGCGGCCGAGCAGGTGCCCGGTGAGACCTACCGGCACGGGGAACGCCTGCGCTGCTACGTGATCGGTGTCAACCGCGGCTCGCGCGGGACGCAGATCACGCTGTCCCGCACGCACCCGAACCTGGTGCGCAAGCTGTTCGCGCTCGAGGTGCCCGAGCTGAACGACGGGTCGGTCGAGATCGTGTCGGTCGCGCGCGAGGCCGGGTTCCGCTCCAAGATCGCGGTGCGCTCGACCCGGTCCGGCCTGAACGCGAAGGGCGCGTGCATCGGCCCGATGGGAGCGCGGGTGCGCGGCGTGATGAGCGAGCTGCTCGGCGAGAAGATCGACATCATCGACTGGTCCGACGACCCGGCCGAGTTCGTCGGCAATGCACTGTCGCCGTCCAAGGTCGTGTCGGTGACGGTGCTCGACGAGCGCGCGCGGATCGCCCGCGTCGTCGTCCCGGACTTCCAGCTGTCGCTGGCCATCGGCAAGGAGGGGCAGAACGCCCGTCTCGCCGCCCGGCTGACCGGCTGGAAGATCGACATCCGCAGCGACGCCGACCCGCGCACGTCGCAGACCGCGCCGTCGCCGGACGACAGCTCCCCGACGGAGCCGGTCGCCTGAGTGGGAAGCGACCCTTCTGCGCTACACTCGGTGAAGGTCCGCCGTCGGCGGCCGGAACTCCCGTACACCCGAACGGCTCCCGTCCGGACATGTGTGGGATGCCGGAGCCGGGAGCTGGCCACCGATCTGTTGCGTGTGGTCGCGGTGAAGGGGCGCCTGGTCCCGGATCCGCGCCGACGCCTCCCCGGACGGGGTGCCTGGTTGCACCCGGTGCGGCGGTGCCTCGATCGGGCCGAGCGTCGCTCGGCGTTCACCCGCGCGCTGCGCGTGCCGGGACCGTTGGACGCCACCGAGGTGCGGGCCCGGCTGCAGGACGGAGAAGGCCCCCGGCAGGATGGGGGCCACAGCATCACCCGGAGCCGGGGAACCCCGGGTCCGACACCGGAAGAGAGCACGGTCGACCAGTCATGAGCCAGCAGTGAAGATCGCACCATGAACGTGCTTCGTCACTAGGCCAGAGGTCGTGCGGGTCCGCCGCCCGACCTCCGAGTACGAACAAGGAGATCAGTGGCAGGCAAGGCCCGCGTCCATGAGCTCGCCAAGGAGCTCGGCGTCAGCAGCAAGCAGGTCCTGAGCAAGCTCCAGGACCTCGGGGAGTTCGTGAAGTCCCCGTCCTCCACCGTCGAGGCCCCCGTCGCGCGCAAGCTGCGCGACGCGATGGCAGGCGGCGGTTCCTCGTCCGGCAACGGCAACGGTCAGCGCCGTGGCGTCCCGGGTGGCGAGCGCCCCCGTGGCGGCGGCCCGGCCCCGCGTCGCACCGGCGGGAGCGGCGCGCCGTCGCCGTCCCGTCCGACGCCGAAGCCCGGTCCGTCCGGCGGCGCGCCCAAGCCCGGCCCGACGCCCGGCGCGCCGAAGCCCGGCCCCGGCGGAGCGCCGAAGCCCGGTCCGCGTCCGCAGGCCCCGGCGCCCGCGGCTCCGGAGACCCCGGCCGCCCCGGCGGCCAGTGCCGCTCCGGCCCCCGCGCCGGAGCAGCAGCGTCCGGCCGCTCCGGCTCCGGGCCAGGAGCGTCCCGGCGCGCCGAAGCCCGGCCCGCGCCCCGGTTCGAACGAGCAGGAGCCGTCCGGCGACCGTGGTCAGGCCCGTCCGGGTCAGGACGGCGACCGTCAGCGGCCGTCCGGCGGTGGGTCCGACTCGTCGGCCACGCGTCCGGCCGGACCCAAGCCCGGCCCGCGCCAGCCGCGCGTCGGCAACAACCCGTTCGGTGTCGGCCAGGGCGCCCCGCCGCGGCCGTCCGCGCCCCGCCCCGGTCCGCCCGCCCAGCAGGGCGGCGGCAACCAGGGCGGCGGCCAGGGTGGTCAGGGTGGTCAGGGCGGTCAGGGTGGTCAGCCGGCCGCTCCGGCGGCGCAGGGTGGTCAGGCGCCTCCGCGTCCCGCCCAGCGTCCCGGCGGTGAGGCCGGCCGCGGTGGTCCGCGTCCGTCGCCCGGCAACATGCCTCCGCGTCCGAACCCGGGCATGATGCCCGCGCGTCCGGCCGCGGGACGTCCCGGCGGCGGTGGCCCCGGCGGCGGTCGCGGTGGTCCCGGTGGCGGCCGTGGCGGTCCCGGTGGCGGTCGCGGTGGTCCCGGTGGCGGTCGCGGTGGTCCCGGTGGCGGCGGCGGTGGCTTCCGCCCCGGTGGCGGCGGTGGTCCCGGTGGCGGCGGTGCTCCGCCCGCAGGCGGTGGCTTCCGCGGTCGCCCGGGTGGTGGCGGCGCGCGTGGCCGCGGCGGTGCCGCGGGTGCGTTCGGCCGTCCCGGCGGTCCGGCGCGGCGGGGTCGCAAGTCGAAGCGGCAGAAGCGGCAGGAGTACGACGCCATGCAGGCGCCGTCGGTCGGCGGCGTCCGTCTGCCCAAGGGCGGCGGCGAGACGATCCGGCTCCCGCGCGGTTCGTCGCTCACCGACTTCGCCGAGAAGATCAACGCCAACCCGGCGTCGCTGGTCCAGGTGCTGTTCCACCTGGGCGAGATGATCACGGCGACGGCGTCGGTCTCGGACGAGATCCTCGAGCTGCTCGGCCAGGAGATGAACTACAACATCCAGGTCGTCAGCCCGGAGGAGGAGGACCGGGCGCTGCTCGAGTCCTTCGACATCGACTTCGGTGATCCGGGTGACGAGGACGCCCTGGCGGCCCGTCCGCCGGTGGTGACCATCATGGGTCACGTCGACCACGGTAAGACGCGACTGCTGGACACGATCCGCAAGACCAACGTCCGCGAGGGCGAGGCCGGCGGCATCACCCAGCACATCGGCGCCTACCAGGTCGAGACCGAGGTCGACGGCAACGAGCGGGAGATCACGTTCATCGACACCCCGGGTCACGAGGCGTTCACCGCCATGCGTGCCCGCGGTGCGAAGGCCACCGACATCGCGGTCATCGTGGTGGCGGCGGACGACGGCGTGATGCCCCAGACCGTGGAGTCGATCAACCACGCCCAGGCGGCCGACCTGCCGATCGTGGTCGCGGTGAACAAGATCGATGTCGAGGGCGCCAACCCGCAGAAGGTCCGCCAGCAGCTGACCGAGTACAACCTGGTGGCCGAGGAGTACGGCGGCGAGACGATGTTCGTCGACATCTCGGCACGCCAGGGGACCAACATCGAGCAGCTGCTCGAGGCGATCGTCCTGACCGCGGACGCGTCGCTGGATCTGCGGGCGAACCCCGACATGGACGCCCAGGGCGTCACGATCGAGGGTCACCTGGACCGCGGCCGCGGCCCGGTCGCGACGGTCCTGGTCCAGCGCGGCACGCTCCGCGTCGGGGACTCGGTCGTCGCGGGCGACGCGTCCGGCCGTGTCCGGCGGATGATCGACGAGCTCGGCAACGACGTGGAGGAGGCCCTCCCGTCGCGGCCCGTGCAGGTCATCGGCCTGACGTCGGTGCCGGGTGCGGGCGACACGTTCCTCGTCGTCGACGAGGACCGGGTGGCCCGCCAGATCGCCGACCGTCGGCGCGCGCGTGAGCGCAACGCCGAGCTGGCGAGCCGTCGCAAGCGCGTCAGCCTGGAGGATCTGGACGCCGCGCTGAAGGAGACGAACACCCTCAACCTGATCATCAAGGGTGACAACTCGGGTACCGTCGAGGCACTCGAGGACGCCCTGATGAAGCTGGACGTGGGCGAGGACGTCGAGCTCCGGGTGATCCACCGCGGCGTCGGCGGCATCACCGAGGGCGACATCAACCTCGCCATCGCGGACAACGTCATCGTCATGGGCTTCAACGTCCGTGCCGAGGGCAAGGCCACGGAGCTGGCCAACCGCGAGGGCGTGGAGATCCGCTACTACTCGGTGATCTACCAGGCGATCGAGGAGATCGAGCAGGCCCTGAAGGGCATGCTCAAGCCGGAGTACGAGGAGGTCGAGCTCGGACGGGCGGAGGTCCGCGAGGTCTTCAAGTCCTCCAAGTTCGGCACGATCGCCGGCTGCCTGGTCATGGGTGGCGAGATCCGCCGCAACGCCCGCGCCCGTCTCATGCGGGACTCGACGGTGATCCACGAGAACCTGCCGGTCAGCTCGCTACGGCGGTTCAAGGACGACGTGGTCGAGGTCCGCGAGGGCTACGAGTGCGGTCTGACGCTCGGGAGCTACTCCGACATCAAGGTCGGAGACGTGATCGAGACGTTCGAGATGCGCGAGAAGCCGCGCGCCTGATCCGTCCGAGCGTCCCGGCTCCGGAGGTACCGCCGACCTGGTGGTGGCCCGGAGCCGGGGCGTGTCAGGCTGGGTGCGTGTTCGTGGGCGCGCTGGAGTGTGACGTCCTGCTCGGCGACGTGCGGTCGTTGAAGCAGAAGAGGGCGGTCGTCCGGCCGGTGCTGGCCGACCTTCGTCGCTTCGAGGTGGCCGCCGCCGAGGCCGGACACCTCGACCTGCACCGCAGGGCGCTGCTCGGTGTCAGCTGCGTCGCCGCCGACGCCGGGCACGTGACGGCGTTGCTGGAACGGTGCGAGCGGCTGGTCGCCGCCCGCCCCGAGCTGGAGCTGCTGTCGGTGCGGCACCGGATGCTCGGGCCGGAGGACTGAGCACGGAGCCTGCCGGAGCTGCGCATCGGTACTGAGGAGGGAACTACATGGTCGACCACGCGCGCGCCCGCAAGCTGGCGAAGCGGATCTCGCAGATCGTCGCGGAGGCACTCGAGCACGAGGTCAAGGATCCGCGGCTGTCCATGGTGACGATCACCGACGCCCGCGTGACCGGTGACCTCCGTGAGGCCACCGTGTTCTACACGGTGCTCGGGTCCTCGGTGGACGCCGCGCCGGACGCGGCCGGCGCGGCCGCGGCGTTGGCCAGCGCCACCGGCGTCCTGCGCAGCCGGGTCGGTCAGCAGACCGGCATCCGGCACACGCCGAGCCTCGCGTTCGTCGCCGACGAGGTGCCGGACGAGGCCCGCCGGATGGAGGAGCTGCTGGCCCGTACCAGGGAGTCCGACGCCGAGGTCGCGCGTCTGGCGGCGGGCGCAACGCCCGCGGGCGACGCCGACCCGTACCGCGCCCCGCGTGAGGACGCAGCCGACCTGGACTGAACAGGGGCTGCGTCACATGGCCGGTGCGACCACGCCGGAGGCGCTATCCTCGCCGGAACCGGATGCGGCCGCCGCAGGGCGGGGTGAGCCCTGGTGGCCGGGAGCACCGGTCGCGACTGACGGGGGTTGGTCCGAGATGCGCCCGGATCCGGGAGCGGTGGACGCGGGCGGCGCCGCCGCGCTGCTGCGAGACGCGTCGGACGTGCTCGTCCTCGGCCATGTCGGGCCGGACCCGGACACGCTCGGCTGCGCGGTATCGGTCGCGACGGCGATGCGCAGGCGCGGCGTTCCCGCGGTGGTCGCGGTCGGGGACCCGGGGCCGATCGCGGACCGGCTGCGCACGCTCGACCCGGACGGGATCGTCGTACACGCGGCTGACGCCCCGCCCTCGCCGGACCTCCTGGTCTGCTGCGACGCGTCGGAGCGCCGCCGCCTCGGATCGCTGGCCGACCGCCTGGACACGGCGGGCGCGTCGCTCGTCATCGACCACCATGTCTCGTTCGTCCCGTTCGGCACCCACCAGTTCGTCGACCCGACGGCGCCGGCGACCGTCACGCTCGTCCGGCAGGTGCTGGCCGAGCTCGGGGAGCCGCTGGACGCCAACCAGGCCAGCGCCCTGTTCGCCGGCCTGTACACCGACACCGGCGGGTTGCGGGCAGGCGGCGCCCCGACGTTGCGGCTCGCGGCCGAGCTCGTCGAGGCGGGGGCCGAGCCGGCGTCGCTGATGCGGGGCCTGAACGGCGACCGGCCGTTCGGGTGGCTCGCCGCGCTCGCGACGATCCTGGCCGGCGCGCACCGCGAGCCGGACGCGGTCGCAGGCGCCGGGCTCGTCTGGGCCAGGGTGGACGCCGCGACGGCGGGCCGGTTCGGTGAGCAGGTCGGCTCCGTGATGGGCCAGCTGGCGGCCACGGCCGGCCATGGCGTCGCGGCACTGCTCACCGAGTGCCAGGACGGGACGTGGTCGGTCTCACTGCGCGGTACCGGCCGCCCCGATCTCTCCGCGGTCGCGCGGCGGCTGGGCGGGGGCGGGCACCGCGGCGCCGCGGGCGCTGAGCTGGGCGGGACGGCCGACGGTGTGCTGGAGGCGCTGCGTGAGGCGCTGGTGGCGGAGACGGTCGGGCAGGGGACGTGACGCCGGACCGGGTCGAGCGTCGCCGCTGCCGGGGCCGTAGCGTGCTCGGCGACGACCCCTGAAGGAGGACGACGTGACGCCCGAGCCCGCACCGGCCGTCGGAGCCGAGCCCGCGTGGCGCGAGTTCCTGGGGGCCTGGGTCCGCAACCCGGGCCGGATCGGTGCGGTGGCGCCGAGCTCACCGGTGCTGTCCGCGAAGCTGGCGCTCGTGGCGCCGAGCCAGGGCAGCCCGGTGGTGGTCGAGCTCGGGCCCGGCACGGGCGCGGTGACGGCCGCGGTGTCGCGGCGGCTCCCGGAGACCGCCCGGCACCTCGCCGTCGAGCTGGACCCGGCGATGGCCGGGTACCTGTCGCGGGCGCACCCGGGCGTCGAGGTCGTGACCGGTGATGCCGCCGAGCTGATGTCGCTGCTCGCCGAGCGCGACCTGAAGCGGGTGGACGCCGTGATAAGCGGACTCCCGTGGTCGTTGTTCGGCAACGACACCCAGCGGTCCATCCTGGACCAGGTCGTCTCGGCGATCGGTGACACGGGCGTGTTCGCGACGTTCGCCTACTCGTTCGGGATGCCGCTGCCGTCCGCGCGCCGGTTCCGCGCGACGCTGCACGACACGTTCGACGAGGTCATCGTGACCCGCACGGTATGGCGCAACCTGCCGCCCGCGTTCTGCTACCTGTGCCGCCGTCCGCGCGGCGCCGCCCGCACCGCGGACTGAGGCCATCCGTACCGATCGTCCCGACGGCGGCGGCGCCCGCGAGATCCTTCGGCTGGCGGTCCCCGCGCTGCCGGTGCTGGCCGCCGAGCCGCTCTACGTCCTGGTCGACACGGCCGTCGTCGGACGCCTCGGGGCCGTCCCGCTGGCCGGCCTCGCCGTGGCGGGCGTCCTGTTCGGACAGGTCACCACGCAGCTGAACTTCCTGTCCTACGGCACGACGGCGCGTGCGGCGCGCCTGCACGGTGCCGGGCGGCGCGGGTCGGCCGTGGTCGAGGGCGTGCAGGCGACGTGGCTCGCACTGGCCGTCGGCCTGCTCGTGCTCGGTGTCGGGCAGCTGGTGGCCGGACCGGTGACCGGCGCACTGGCCGGGAGCGGCCCGGACGGCGCCGCGGTGGCCGACGGCGCGACGTCCTGGCTGCGGATCGCGCTGCTCGGCGCCCCGATGGTGCTGGTCACGCTCGCCGGCAACGGCTGGATGCGCGGCGTGCAGGACACGGTCCGCCCGATGCGCTACGTGCTGGCCGGCAACGGTCTGTCCGCCGTGCTGTGCCCGTTCCTGGTGCACGGCATCGGGTCCTGGGACGGGTGGGGGCTGGAGGGCTCCGCCGTCGCGAACGTCGTCGCCCAGAGCGTGTCGGCCGCGCTGTTCCTCCGGGCGCTGCTCGCCGAGCGG
The DNA here is from genome assembly GCF_004339565.1 of Pseudonocardia endophytica. GTDB lineage: Bacteria > Actinomycetota > Actinomycetes > Mycobacteriales > Pseudonocardiaceae > Pseudonocardia > Pseudonocardia endophytica. The sequence continues at coordinate 1,309,022 of NZ_SMFZ01000001.1, read as the reverse complement.
GCCGTCGCGCGGGCGTCCGACCCGGTCCGGCTGCGGCCGGTGCCCGCCGTGCTCCGCGCGCAGTCCACGATGGGACGCGACCTGCTCCTGCGCTCGCTCGGATTCCAGGCCTGCTTCCTGTCCGCGACGGCCGTCGCCGCCCGCTTCGGCGCCGCCTCCGTTGCGGCGCACCAGATCGTGCTGCAGCTGTGGGTGTTCCAGGCGCTCGTGCTGGACGCCGTCGCGATCGCCGCGCAGTCGCTCGTCGGCGCCGCGCTCGGCTCGGCGGGACGCGACCCGGACGGCACCTCGCGGGCTCGCGCGCTCGCCGCCCGGGTGACCCGCTACGGCGCCGTGCTGGGCGTCGGGTTCGGCGTGCTGTTCGCCGCGCTCTACGCGGTACTGCCGGGCGTGTTCACCGCCGACCCGGCCGTGCTTGACGCGGTCGGCGTGCCGTGGTGGTTCTTCGCCGCGCTGCAACCGATCGCCGGTGTGGTGTTCGCGCTCGACGGCGTCCTGCTCGGTGCCGGGGACGCCGCGTTCCTGCGTACGACGACGCTCGTCGCCGCCCTGGCCGGGTTCCTGCCGTTGATCTGGGCGTCGCTGGGCTTCGGATGGGGCCTGGCCGGCATCTGGGCCGGCCTGGCAGCGTTCATGCTGGTGCGCCTCGTCGCCGTGGGGTGGAGAGCCCGCTCCGGCGCCTGGGCGGTCCCCGGCGCCGTCCGCGGTTGAGACCGGTCGGGATCACGCCTCGCCTCCATGATCCGCCCGGTCCGCGCGCTGGTCCGGAGAACGCTCGCGTGCCTGGAGAACGCGCGTGCCGGGACGCGTGCGTGCACCCGTTCCGCGCGCGTCCTGCGGATCATGGCGGCGACGCAGGGTGCGACGGTGCGAGGTGTGGCGGAGCCGATCCGTCCGGGTGATCGTTCGTCCGGGCCGCCGCGCTGGCCGTCGTGGCGCTGGCCGGTGGAATCGCTGCCACCTGTGGCGCGGATCCGCCCCGGACGGCCGACCGGCGCGTCGGCCGGTGGTGTTGCACGGGCGCGGCTGGGTGGCCGCCGGCCGCGGGCGCTAGTGGACGCGACCGGCCCCGCATCGGTTCCGGCGGGAGTATCGGTCAGCGACGTGCGTCGGCGGGCAGGTCCGGACCGGGCGCGTCGGACGCGAGATCTCCCGGAGCGGCTCCGGCGGGCTCGTCCGCCGTTGTGGCTGCGCCGGTGTCGGGTGCCGGCAGGCGCACCGTGAACACCGTTCCTCCGTCCTGACCGGCGGACACCACCTCCACCGTTCCACCGAGCCGGCGGGTGATCCGGTCCACCAGCGCCAGGCCGATGCCGCGGGGGCGGTCGGCGCCCTCCGCCCGGGTGCTGAAGCCGTACGTGAACAGCTCGGCGACCACGTCGTCCGGGATGCCCGGCCCGGTGTCGGCGATCTCCAGCTCCAGGCCGCCTGTGCCGTGGTCGGGGTCGGGGTCGGGGCCGAGCGTCACCCGCACCTCGCGGGGACTGCCGTGCGGGACGGCGGCGACGGCCTCGAGCGCGTTGTCCACCAGGTTCCCGACGAGCGAGAGCAGGTCGTCGGCGGAGTAGGGGAGGCGGTCGCCGGGCAGGTCGCCCGGACGGTGCCGGTCGGTCACCACGAGTGTCACGCCGCCGTCGGTGGCCGTCCACGCCTTGTCCGCGAGCAGAGCGGCCAGTACCGGGTCGACCACCTCGGCGGCGACGGCGGCCCCGGGACCGCGGGACCGGTCCAGTGCCGCGACGCCGGCGCGGGTCGCGTCCGCGGTGTCGCCGAGCTCCATCAGCGTGAGCACGGTCTGCAGCCGGTTGCCGAACTCGTGCGCCTGGGCGGACAGCGCGGCGACCTTGTCCCGGGCGTCGTCGCGTTCGCGCAGGGCCCCGGCCAGCTCGGTGCGGTCGCGCAGGGTGAACACCCGCGTGCCCGGTCCCGCCGCGGGGCCCGCGGTTCGGCTGTTGACCAGCAGCACCCGCTCCCCGGCCAGCGCCGGCTCGTCGCGGAGGTCCTCGCGCAGGCCGCGGTCCAGGACGGCGAGCACGGCGGGATCCGCGGCCAGCCCGTCCACACGTGTGCCCGGAGCCGCGGGGTCCGCTTCGATCGCCGGCCGGCCCGAGGTGGCGTTGTCGCCCGTCCGAGCATCGGGCGTGGTCGGGCTGCCGTCCGTGCCGCCGTTGTGCAAGGCCGCATCGCTGCCGATCCCGGCGTTGCGCGGGGTCGGGCCGCTCGTCGTGGCATCGCGCAAGGTCGGGTCGCTGCCGTCGGGACCGAGTGCCAGCAACCGTCTGGCCTCGGCGTTCACCACGACGAGGTGCCCGTCGCCGTCGACGACCAGCAGCCCCTCACCGACGGCGTGCAGTACCGCGTCGTGGTGCGTGTACGCCGCGGTGATCTCCTCGGGCTCCAGCCCGAGCGTCTGGCGTCGCAGGCGTCGCGCCACCAGCACGGCCAGTCCCACGCCGAGCAGCAGCGCGACGCCCGCCGAGACCGCGATCCACGGCAGATACAGCAGGGCGAGGTCGCTGACCCGGGTCTGCAGCACGCCAACGGAGACGGCACCGACGACGCGATCCCCGGAGAGCACCGGCACGACCGTCCGCACGCTCGGCCCGAGCGTGCCCGGGAACACCTCGGTGAGCGTCCGCCCGGCCAGCGCCGGGGCGAGGGTGCCCTGGTAGACGCCGCCGATCCGGTCCGGCTCGGCGTGGCTGTAGCGGGTGCCGTCGGGAGCCATCACGACGACGAACCCGGTGTTCGACGCGGCCCGCACCCGCTCGGCGAGCGGCTGCATCCGGGCGGAAAGCGCGGCGACGTCGCCGCCGCGGGTGAGCGCGTCCACCACGGCCGGGTCCCCGGCGAGCGCGGCGGCCGTCGCGCGGGTCAGCCGTCCGGCCGCCTCCTCCTGGATCTGCTGGGCACCCCACACGGCGAGTGCGGCCAGGCCGCCGACGGTCAGCAGGACGGTCACGACCTGGAGCGCGAGCAGCCGCCGGACCAGGCGGGATCGCCGCTGGGGAACGCGTCCGGGCCGGGGCACGGGGACATCGTGCGCCCCCGCCCCGGCCCGGACCACCCCTACGGCCTCGCGGGCCGTCAGCCCGGCGTCCCGGCCGGCTGCCGCTCGGCGGTCCTGCCGCCGTCCTCGCCGGGGGAGGCGTCGTCGTGCTCGTCGTCGGCCGCCGCGCCGTGCTCGGCCTCCATGTCGGCCTCGACGAGCCTCGGGTCGTCCAGCACGGCGCGCAGCCGGTCCTGGTCGAGCTCACCGTTCCAGCGGGCGACCACGAACGTCGCGACCACGTTGCCGATCATGTTCGTCAGCGCGCGTCCCTCGCTCATCACGCGGTCGATGCCGACGATCAGCGCCAGGCCGACGACGATCGCCTCCGGCGTGAAGAACTCGCCGCCGAACGCCTGCAGCGACGCGGCCAGCGTGACCAGCCCGGCGCCGGTGACTCCCGCGGCACCCTTCGAGGTGAGCACCATCAGCACGGCCAGTCCGATCTGGACGCCGATCGGCAGGGTCTCGCCACCGGCCTGGATGATGAACAGCGCGCCCAGCGTCAGGTAGATGCAGGTGCCGTCCAGGTTGAACGAGTACCCGGTCGGGATCACCATGCCGACGGTCTGCTTGGACGCACCCGCCGACTCCAGCTTCGTCAGCAGCCGCGGGAGCACCGACTCCGACGACGACGTGCCGACGATGATCAGGAGCTCGTCCTTCACGAGCCGGATCACCTTGAGGATGTTGAACCCGCAGAACGCGGACACGGCGCCGAGCACGACCAGGATGAACACCGCGCAGGTGCCCCAGAACACGGCCATCAGGAAGACCAGGTTGCCCAGCGAGGCCGTCCCGAACTGGCCGACCGTGTACGCCATGCCGCCGAACGCGGCCACCGGCGCCGCCCACATGATCAGCTTGATGATCCCGAAGATCACCTTCGAGATGGACTCGATGCCGCTCACCAGCCGCCCGCGCAGGCTCGGCGACAGCGCGCTGATCGCGCAGGCGGTCAGGATGGCGAGCACCAGCACCTGCAGGACCGAGTTGTCCACGAACGGGCCGAGGAAGCTCTTCGGGAGCAGGCTGTCCTGGATGAACGGGATCACGCCCGACTCCTGGCCGCCCTCACCGGCCTGCTCGGTGGCCTTCGCGACGTCCGACGCGGACGGCACGCCCTCGAAGCCCGCACCGGGCTGGAACACGTTCGCCGCGATCAGCCCCAGCGACAGTGCCAGCACGGTCATCAGCAGGAAGTAGGCCAGCGCGCGCAGCGCCAGCCCACCGGCCCTGGCCAGGTTGCCCAGCGACGCGATACCGACGATCACAGTGCAGAAGATGACCGGGCCGATGATGACCTTGATCATCTGGACGAACGCGTCGGCCAGCCACTTGGTCTCCTTGGCGACACCGGGGGCCACCAGGCCGAGCACGATGCCCGCGGCGATGCCGATCAGCACCCAGAACCAGAGCTGCTGGTAGTAGCGCCGCTTCCGCGGTGTCGGCGCCCTCTCCGCTGTGGTGGCCTCGGCCATGACGTCCTCCTCGACGGCTGTAACGGTGCGCACAGTAAGGCGGGCCACCGACAATCCGGTCAACGCCGCGTCACCGAGCTTTGAGGGACTCTTGAGGAAGCGGGCCACTACGGTGTCCCCGTGCGGGTGCTGCTGGTCGAGGACGACGCCGTGCTCGGCGACGCGTTGCGGCGCACCCTGACCAGGGCCGGCTACACGACGCGGCTGGTCGGCAGCGGGGGAGAGTGTCTCGCCGTGCTCGACGAGGCGGAGCCGGACGTCGTGCTGCTCGACATGGGCCTGCCGGACCGCGACGGGCTCGGCGTCTGCCGCGAGATCCGCGGGCGCTCCCGGGTGCCGATCCTGGCGATCACCGGCCGCGGCGACGTCGACGCCCGCGTGCAGGGGCTGCGCAGCGGAGCCGACGACTACCTGGTCAAGCCCGTGTCCACCGACGAGCTGCTGGCCCGGATCGAGGCCGTGCTGCGCCGCAGCACCGGTGCCGCCGTCGCCGCCGACGTGCACGTCGGCGACGTGACGGTGCACCTGGACCGTCGCGTCGTCACCGCCGCGGGCGCGGAGATCGCGGTGACCCGCAAGGAGTTCGACCTGCTCGCCGCGCTCGCCCGACGGGAGGGTGCCGTCGTCGAACGCGCGGAGCTGCTGGAGCAGGTGTGGGGCACGACCGACGCGTCCGCGGCCCGCACGCTGGAGGCGCACGTCGCGTCGCTGCGCTCCAAGCTCGGGGCGCGCGAGGTGGTCAGCACGGTGCGTGGTGTCGGGTACCGCCTGGCCCGCTGAGGCGCGCTGGGAGGATCTAGCCGTGCCACCCCCACCCGGTCTCGTGATCGTCGACAAGGCGTCCGGCCCCACGTCGCACGACGTCGTCGGCGCGCTCCGGCGGATCATGGGCACCCGCAAGGTCGGGCACGCCGGGACCCTGGACCCGATGGCGACCGGCGTGCTGGTGATCGGGATCGAGCGCGCGACGAAGCTGCTCGGGCACCTCACGCTGGACACGAAGGCGTACCACGCGACGATCCGGCTCGGCGCCGCCACCACGACCGACGACGCCCAGGGCGACACCGTGTCCACAGCCGACGCCGCGGACGTCGCCGAGGACGCGGTCCGGGCCGGGATGGCCGCCCTGAGCGGGGACATCGACCAGGTCCCCAGTGCGGTGAGCGCCGTGAAGATCGACGGCAAGCGCGCCTACCAGCGGGTGCGCGACGGCGAGACCGTTGAGATCCCGGCCCGCCGGGTGACCGTGTCGGCGTTCTTCCTCGCCGACGTGCGCCGGGGTGAGGGGGTGACCGACCTCGACGTCGTCGTGGAGTGCTCCTCCGGCACCTACGTGCGCGCGCTCGCCCGCGACCTGGGGGAGGCGCTCGGCGTCGGCGGTCATCTGACGGCGCTGCGCCGCACCCGGGTCGGTCCGTTCACGCTGGAGCACGCCCGGACCGTCGAACAGCTCGCCGAGGCGCCCGGGCTCTCGCTCGACCTGGCCGGCGCCGTCGCCGCCGCGTTTCCGCGCCACGACGTCGACGACGCCGGCGCCGTCGACGTCGGTCACGGGAAGTCGCTTCCCGCGGCCGGGATCGACGGCACGTACGGCGTGTTCGCCCCGGACGGCCGCGCGCTGGCGCTGATGGCCGACCGGGGGCGGACGGCCCGGCCGGTCGTCGTGCTCGCCCCCGCCGGAAGCTGAGCAGGCGGGTTCGTAGGCTGGTGGGCGTGCAGCGCTGGCGGGGACTGGAGTCCGTTCCACCGGGGTGGGGTCGGTCCGTCGTGACCGTCGGCGTGTTCGACGGCGTGCACCGCGGCCACCGGCAGCTGATCGAACGCGCCGTGCAGCGGGGCATCGAACGGGCTCTGCCGGTCGTCGTCGTGACGTTCGACCCGCACCCCACCGAGCTGGTCCGGCCGGGCACCCACCCGGCGCGGCTGTCCACACTGGATCGACGGGCCGAGCTCGTCGCGGCGTGCGGGGCCGACGTCTTCTGCGTCATCCCGTTCACGCCCGAGCTGCTGCGGATGCCGCCGGACGAGTTCGTGCACTCGGTGCTCGTGGACCGGCTGCACGCGGCCGTCGTCGTGGTCGGCAGCAACTTCACGTTCGGCTACCGCGCCGAGGGCGACGTCCGCGAGCTGGAGCGGCTCGGCGGGCGGTTCGGGTTCACCAGCGAGGCGCTGGAGCTGATCAGCGACCACGAGGTCACGTTCTCCTCGACCTACATCCGCTCCTGCATCGACGCCGGTGCGGTGGCCGCCGCCGCGGCCGCGCTCGGTCGCTGGCACCGGATCGACGGCGTCGTCGTGCACGGGCACAAGCGCGGTCGCGACCTCGGATTCCCTACCGCGAACATCGCCTGCCCCCCGTACACGGCGATCCCGGCCGACGGCGTCTACGCCGGGTGGTTCCGGATCGGTGACCGCAGGCTGCCCGCGGCGATCTCGGTCGGCAGCAACCCGACGTTCTCCGGCCGGGTCCGCACCGTGGAGGCGTACGTGCTGGACGTCGACGAGGACTTCTACGGCCACGAGGTCGGTGTCGAGTTCGTCGAGCGCCTGCGGGGCCAGGAGACCTACGACGGGCTGGAGCCGCTGATCGCCCAGATGCGGCTCGATGTCGAGCGGACCAGGGAGCTGCTGGACGCGGAGCCGAAACCGGCGGATTGAGTGGAAGCACTCGGTTTCGTGGTTCCGCCGTGGCGAGCGGCGCCGCGGAGCAGGATCGGCGGCATGGCCAGCGACCAGTCCGACACGACCGCGAACCGGGAGCGGCAGCGTGAGCTCTACGGCGCGCCGCTGGCCGAGCGGGTGCACCGGCTCACCGCCGCGCTCGGGGTCACCCAGGCGCGGCTCGCGGCCACGCTCGGGCTGAGCCCGGCCATGCTCAGCCAGCTGGTCAGCGGACGGCGGGTGAAGATCGGCGACCCGGCCGTGCTGTCCCGCCTGATCGCGCTCGACGAGCGCTGCGCGCGCGGCCCGGTGCCGCCGGACGACGTGCCCGCCCTGCTCCAGCACGTGCACGCGGCGAAGCTGCGCTGGTCGTCGGCCGAGGTCACCGGGACGTCGCGGATCGTGACACCGATGGTCCCCGGCCCGCGGCGCCCGACGCCGACCGCCGACGACGCGTTGCGCGGCGTCTCCCCGCCGGCCCGGCTGGTCGCGGCCGCTGCGGCGCTGGCGACGTCGTTCCCGGAGATCGCCGAGGTGCTGCGACGGGCCGCGAGCCGCCCGGTGCGCTGACCCACGTCGGGTTCGTGCCGGGTCACCATCCACGGATCGGCTCTCCCGCGTGAGATGATGGTGGTGGTTCCAGCGAGCGCCCGGAACGACCATCACGCGCATCTCACGCCGGACCGCCGGCCCGGACCGCGTCGGTGGTGGTCAGGCGGGTCGCCGGTCGGTCCGTCGGGGCCCGCTGGTAACGTTTCGGTCTGGGTCCGGCTGCAGTCCGTGGTGGCCGAGACCGTCTACCGGCCCGAGGGCGGCAGGCGCAGGAGAGTCGAGAGCGCCGCACGCGAACGGGAGGCCCCACGGACCGTCTGATCACGAAGGAGTACGACCTGTGGCACTGACCACGGAGCAGAAGAAGTCCACGCTGGAGACCTACGGGACCCACGCGACCGACACCGGCTCGCCGGAGGCGCAGATCGCGCTGCTGACCCAGCGCATCACCGGCCTGACCGAGCACCTGAAGCACCACAAGCACGACCACCACTCGCGACGCGGCCTGCTCCTGCTGGTCGGGCGCCGCAAGAGGCTGCTGTCCTACCTGCGCGAGGTGGACGTCATGCGCTACCGCTCGCTGATCGAGCGGCTCGGCATCCGCCGCTGACCCTCCCGCGACCCGGTACCGGCGCCCCCGGTGCCGGGTCGCGACGCAGAGCACCGCAGCACCACGAGACAACTGCATCGCCGTGCCGGCCCGAGCATCCGCCGGTCCTCGGTAGTGGCTCCCGGGAACCACGGGTTCCCGAGGGCTTCGATCGAAGACCGGCCCGACGAGGATCTCCCGGACGGGCGCGGTGGTGCACCGTAGAAGACGGAGAGCACTCCACACATGACAGATCCGATCACCGTGGACCCCGAGGACGGCGTGCACGAGAGCACCGCCGTCATCGACAACGGTGCCTACGGCACCCGCACGGTCCGCTTCGAGACCGGCCGGCTGGCCCGCCAGGCCGCCGGCTCCGTCGTCGCCTACCTGGACGACGAGACGATGCTGCTGTCCGCGACGACCGCCTCGAAGCGGCCGAAGGACCAGTTCGACTTCTTCCCGCTCACCGTGGACGTCGAGGAGCGGATGTACGCCGCGGGCCGCATCCCCGGCTCGTTCTTCCGCCGCGAGGGCCGCCCCGGCACCGACGCGATCCTGACCTGCCGCCTGATCGACCGCCCGCTGCGCCCGTCGTTCGCCGACGGCGTCCGCAACGAGGTCCAGGTCGTCATCACGGTGATGTCGCTGGACCCGAAGGACCCGTACGACGTCGTGGCGATCAACGCCGCGTCGGCGTCCACCCAGCTCGCCGGCCTGCCGTTCTCCGGCCCGGTCGGCGGCGTGCGCGTCGCGCTGATCGCGAACGACGCCGGGACCGACACCCAGTGGGTCGCGTTCCCGACGCACGACCAGCTCGAGCGCGCCGTGTTCGACATGGTCGTGGCCGGCCGCGTCGTCGGTGACGACGTCGCGATCATGATGGTCGAGGCCGAGGCGGCCGAGCAGACCATCGCGCTGATCGCCGAGGGCGCCACCGCCCCGACCGAGCAGGTCGTCGCCGACGGGCTGGAGGCGGCCAAGCCGTTCATCCGCAGCCTGTGCGTCGCCCAGCAGCAGCTGGCCGACGTCGCGGCGAAGCCGACCGCGGACTACCCGCTGTTCCCGGCCTACCAGCCGGACACGCTGGAGGCCGTCACCGAGGCCGCCGAGCAGGAGCTGGCCCAGGCCCTGCAGATCCACGGCAAGCAGGACCGGGACAACCGGACCGACGAGATCAAGGCGTCGGTGCTCGAGAAGCTCGGCGAGCGCTTCGAGGGCCGCGAGAGCGAGCTGGGGGCGGCGTTCAAGTCGCTCAACAAGAAGCTCGTCCGCCAGCGCATCCTGCGCGACCAGGTCCGCATCGACGGCCGCGGCATCACCGACATCCGGCCGCTGTCGGCCGAGGTCGAGGTCGTCCCGCGGGCGCACGGCTCGGCGCTGTTCGAGCGCGGCGAGACCCAGATCCTGGGTGTCACCACGCTGAACATGCTGCGCATGGAGCAGACGATCGACTCGCTCGGTCCGGAGACCTCCAAGCGCTACCTGCACCACTACAACTTCCCGCCGTTCTCGACCGGCGAGACCGGCCGCGTCGGCTCGCCGAAGCGGCGCGAGATCGGCCACGGCGCGCTCGCCGAGCGTGCGCTGATCCCGGTCCTGCCGAACCGCGACGAGTTCCCGTACGCGATCCGCCAGGTCTCCGAGGCCCTGGGCTCGAACGGCTCGACGTCGATGGGCTCGGTCTGCGCGTCCACGATGTCGCTGCTCAACGCCGGAGTGCCGCTGAAGGCCCCGGTCGCGGGCATCGCGATGGGCCTGGTGTCCGACGAGGTCGACGGCCAGACGTCCTACGTCGCGCTGACCGACATCCTCGGCGCCGAGGACGCGTTCGGCGACATGGACTTCAAGGTGGCCGGCACGAAGGACTTCGTCACCGCGCTGCAGCTGGACACGAAGCTCGACGGCATCCCGTCCGAGGTACTGGCCGCCGCGCTGAACCAGGCCAAGGACGCCCGCCTGACCATCCTCGAGGTGATCGGCGAGGCGATCGACGGCCCGGACGAGATGTCGAAGTACGCGCCGCGGGTCACCGCGGTGAAGGTCCCGGTCGACAAGATCGGCGAGGTGATCGGCCCGAAGGGCAAGATGATCAACTCGATCACCGAGCAGACCGGTGCCGACATCTCGATCGAGGACGACGGCACGATCTACGTCGGCGCCAACGACGGCCCGTCGGCCGAGCAGGCGATCGGCATGATCAACGCGATCGCGAACCCGCAGCTGCCGAAGATCGGCGAGCGGTTCCTCGGCACGGTCGTGAAGACGGCCGCGTTCGGCGCGTTCGTCTCGCTGGTGCCCGGCAAGGACGGCCTCGTGCACATCTCGAAGCTGGGCAACGGCAAGCGCATCGGCAAGGTCGAGGACGTCGCCAAGGTCGGTGACAAGCTCCGCGTCGAGGTCACCGACATCGACAACCGGGGCAAGATCAGCCTGATCCCGGTGGTGGAGGAGGACGGTGCCGGCGACGGTGCCGACCCGGACGCTCCGCTCGCCACGGAGGGCGCCGAGGCGACGGCGTCGAACCCGAGCTGAGAGTGATCGACGCGAACGACACACCGGCGGCGCCGGACCCGGACTCCCGGGTCTCCGGCGCCGCCGGCGTCGTGCGGAGCGAGCTTCCCGGCGGGGCCCGGCTGGTCACCGAGACCGTGCCGTCGGTGCGGTCGGTGGCGCTGGGCATCTGGATCGGCATCGGCTCCGTCGACGAGGGCCCGGACCAGGCCGGCGCCGCGCACTACCTGGAGCACCTGCTGTTCAAGGGCACCGGGCGGCGGACGGCGTCCGACATCGCCGAGGAGATGGACGCGGTCGGCGGCGAGGTGAACGCGTTCACCGCCAAGGAGCACACCTGCTACTACGCGCACGTCCTGGACTCCGACGTCGCGCTGGCCGTGGACGTGCTCGCCGACGTGGTGACGAACGCGGAACTGGCGCACACCGACGTCGAGCTGGAACGCGGCGTCGTGCTCGAGGAGATCTCGATGCGCGACGACGACCCGGAGGACCTCCTCGGCGAGCTGTTCGACCGCACGCTGTTCGGCGACCACCCGCTGGGCCTCCCGGTGATCGGCTCCGAGGAGTCGATCAAGAGCATGAGCCGGGACACGCTGCACGCGTTCTGGCGCGGCGAGTACACGACGCCGCGGATGGTGGTCGCGGCCGCCGGGAACCTCGAGCACGACCGGATCGCGGAGCTCGTCGGCACCGCCCTGGCCGGTGCGTCCGCCGCGCACGCCGGGCACCGCAGCGAGCCGCCGCGTGCCGCGCGGGGCATCCAGCCGGTCCGCGAGAGCGCCCTGGCGTGCGAGTTCGACGAGTCCGAGCAGGCCCACGTCATGCTCGGCGTCCCAGGGCCCGGGCGGCACGTCCCCGGCCGCGCGACGCTGGCGGTGCTCAACACCGCGCTCGGTGGCGGTCTGAGCTCCCGGCTGTTCCAGCAGGTCCGCGAGCAGCGCGGACTGGCCTACCAGGTGTTCTCGTCGCAGGTCCGCTACGCCGACGCCGGCTCGCTGTCGGTGTACGCGGGGTGCGCGCCGGAGCGGCTCGGCGAGGTCGTCGCCGTCGTGCGCGACGTGCTGGGCGAGGTCGCCGCGCACGGGCTCACCGACGCCGAGGTGAAGCGGGCCCAGGGCTCGCTGCGCGGCGGGCTGGTGCTCGGGTGCGAGGACACGGCGTCGCGGATGAACCGGATCGGACGCTCCGAGCTCGACCACGGGCGCCAGCGCTCGCTGGCCGAGACGCTCGGCCGGATCGAGGCGGTCACCACCGACGACGTGGCCGTCGCGGCAGCCGAGCTGCTCTCGCAGCCGCTCACGGCGGCCGTCGTCGGGCCGTACGACGGCGTGGACGACCTCCCCGCACCGCTGCGCGACCTGGGCTGAGCCGTGACGACCGGACGGGCGGCGCCGATCCGCGTGCTGCTCGCCGAGGACAACTTCGTCGTCCGCGAGGGCGTCCGGGCGATCGTCGAGACCCAGGACGATCTCGAGCTGGTGGGGACGTGCGGCGACCTGCCGGAGCTGCTCGCGGCCGTCGGGGACACCGTCCCGGACGTCGTGCTGACCGACATCCGGATGCCCCCGACACAGACCGACGAGGGTGTGCGGGCCGCGCAGCAGCTGCGTCGCGAGCATCCCGGCATCGGCGTCGTCGTGCTGTCCCAGTACGTCGAGGAGGGCTACGCCGTCCGCCTGTTCTCCGACGGCTCGGCCCGGCGCGCGTACCTGCTCAAGGAGCGGATCGGGGACGTCGACGACCTGGTCCACGCGATCCGCGAGGTCCACGGCGGCGGGTCGGTCGTGGACCGCGCCGTCGTCGACGCCCTGATCAGCGCGCGGACCCGGCGGTCACCGGTCGACGACCTCACCGCCCGCGAGCGCGAGGTGCTCGCGCAGATCGCCCGCGGGGCCAACAACCGTGCGCTCGGCGAACGGCTCTCGCTGTCGTCACGGGCGGTGGAGAAGCACATCAACTCGATCTTCGCGAAGCTCGGGCTGGCCGAGGAGCCGGACAGCCATCACCGGGTCCGGGCCGTCCTGCTGTACCTGGCCGCGACCGACGGCGCCTGAGGGGGTGCCTGCACCCCCGGCCGGTACGGGTGCGCACGGTTCCGGCCGCGGCCCGTTCCGGGGATCATCGACGCCGTGCCGGTGGGCGTGCTGATCGTCGACGACCAGGCCGCGTTCCGTGACGTGGCCCGGATGGTCGTGGAGATGGCCGACGGGTTCACGGTCGTCGGCGAGGCCTGCGGTGGTGCGGACGGCGTGGACGCGGCCGCGCGGCTGACCCCCGAGCTGGTGCTGATGGACATGAACATGCCCGATCTCGACGGGTTCGAGGCCACCCGGCGGATCCGGGCCGCGTGTCCGGCGACGCGGGTGCTGATGCTGTCCACCCACGACCCGGCCGACTTCCGGCCCCGCGCGCTGGCGGCGGGCGCGCTCGACTTCCTCGCGAAGTCGGCGTTCGACCCGTTCGTGCTGGAGGACGCCTGGGCGGCGGCCTGAGCGGTCATCCCGCGGTCGGGAGCACCAGCGTGATCGTCGTGCCGTGGCCGGGCCGGGACTCGACGGCCAGCGTGCCGCCGGCCGCGTCGGCCCGGTCGAGCATGGTCGTCAGTCCGTCGCCGCGCGGCGTGCGGTCGGGGTCGAAGCCCGCGCCGTCGTCGGTGGCGGTGAGCGTGAGCGTCGCGTCGCCACCGTCGAGCTCGACGTGGGCGTGCGCCGCACCGGAGTGCCGCGCCGTGTTCTGCAGCGCCTCGAGCGCGCAGAAGTACGCCGTCGACTCGATCTCGCGGGACGCGCGGCCGGTGCCGCGGTCCAGCACGGTCACGGCCAGGTCGGCCCGCCGGGTCTGGGCCCGCAGCGCGGCGCCGAGCCCCTCGGCCTCGAGCAGCGGCGGGTAGATGCCGCGGGCCACGTCGCGCAGCGTGTCGACGACCCGGTCCGCGACGACGGCGGTCCGTTCCAGCCGTTCGGCCAGCTCGGTCGCGCCCTCCCGGGCGGCGATCGTCCGCGCCAGCCCGATCCTGATCTTGCAGGCGACCACCTCCTGCTGGGCGCCGTCGTGCAGGTCGCGTTCGAGCGTGTGCCGGGCGCCGTCCTGGGCCGCGAGCAGCCGCCGCCGGGACGCGCGCAGCTCGTCGAGGCGTTCCCGCAACCGCGTCCGCAGCCGGGTGTTGGTCAGCAGCAGCCGCGCCTGCCCGGCCAGCTCTCCGACGAGCTTGCGGTCGGCCGTGCTGACCCCCTCGCCCGGGCGCTTGGCGAGGCTCAGTGCCCCGACGAGCCGTCCCTCGTCGTGCACCGGAGCCACCAGGTCGGCGCCCGGCAGGCGGGGCAGCGCGCTCCCGTCCAGTGGCACGGACCCGGCACCGGGACCGCCCGCCGTCCCGACCGGTTCGAGCCGCCCGTCGCGCGCCACCCACACCGCGGCGCGGGCCGCGCCGGTGCCCTCGGCCAGCAGCCGGGCGGCCTCGGCCAGCGCGGTGTCCGGGTCCGCGGCCCGCCCGAGGTGCGCGGTCATCGCCGCCAGCGCCTCGTACGGCGTGGCCCGGCGGCCGTAGACGAGCCGGTTCGCGGCGTGCTGCACGCGCGCCCGGACCGGCTCGAACGCGACGGCGACCACCGCCGTCGCGGCGATCGACAGTCCGAGGTCGCCCGAGTCGATCGGCAGCAGACGCCCCAGCCCGACGACGATCCCGGCGTAGACGGCCGTGATGAACGCGGCCAGCGCCACGAACACGACCGTCTTGTTGATCACGACGTCGATGTCGTAGAGGCGGTAGCGCAGGACGGCCACGGCGAACGCGATCGGGATGATCCCCTGCGCCACGAGCGTCAGCACCGAGTTGGAGAGGGACTCGCCGACGTCGGAGATCTGGGCGGAACCGACGGCCAGCAGAACCCCGCTGAACGCCAGCCCGTAGATCACCCACTTGAACTGCTGACGTTCCCCACCGCGCGACCGGCGGAACCGCAGGAACGCGGGCACCAGGCTGGCCAGCGCCGTCACGCCGATCAGCGGGAAGCCGAGCTCGATCGGCCACGGCTGGTCACCGAGCTGCAGGTCCGGTGGAACGACCAGGAACAGCACGGTCAGGTAGGCGGAGGCGAGGAGGCCGAACGCGGCGAGCGGACGCCACCGCCGGGAGAGCAACCGGCCGTCCGGGAACAGCTGCGGGATGCCGATCAGCAGGCACGCGGTGGCGGGCACGAACAACCCGGAGAGCCGGTCCTCGACGGCGGCCCCGCCCGGCAGGTCGAGGAAGTGATAGGCCCGCGAGAGCAGCAGCGGCCACTCGAAGGCACCGACCGCGACGAGCAACCACCCGATCACGTGTCCCGGCTGCCGGCGCAGGATCACCACGCCCAGGACGGCGGCGAGGTCGACGTTGTGCAGCTGGTGGGCGGTGAGCGCGTCGCCCCACGACGCCCCGGACCAGGCGATCGAGCCGAGCAGCGCGAGCGCGGAGGCGACGTAGAGCGCCGTGACCGCGTAGGCGAGCCCGTTCGGCAGCGGGAGGGTCGCGGCCGGGCGCTCGTCGCTCCCGGTGGTCATGCGCGTGCCCCGGCCGGTGTGCGCTGCGGTGCCGGTGTCGCGCTGCCCTCGACCGGGATCTCTCCGGTGACCGTCGTGCCGGAGCCGGGGACCGACGACACGGTCAGCGCACCGCCGACGGTGTCCAGGCGGTCGGCCATGCCCTGCAGCCCGGTCCCGCGGGCGGTGGTCGCCGCGTCGAACCCGGCGCCGTCGTCGACGACCGCGAACCGGAACGAGGTCCCGTCGTCGGACAGCCGGACCCGGGCCGACGACGCCCCGGCGTACTTGGCGACGTTCTGCAGGGCCTCCAGCACGCAGAAGTAGGCGGCGGCCTCGACGTCCGGCGGGTAGCGGCCGACCCCGTCGGCGTCCACGACGACCGGGAGCCCGGCCCGACGGGCCTGCTCGGCCAGCGCTGCGGCCGGGCCGTCGGCGGCCAGCCGGGGTGGGTAGATGCCGGCGGCGAGCCCGTCGAGCGTGGCGAGCGCCCCGCCCGCCTGGCCGACGAGCCCGGTGAGCAGCCCGGCGGTCTTCGGTGCCGCGGCCGGGTCCGCGTGCCGGGCGAGATCCGCGAGCTCGTCGCGCAGCCCGGCCAGGTGGGCGCGAGCACCGCCCGCGAGGTCGGCCTCGATGCGCCGTCGTGCCTCGTCCTGCGCGACGACGAGCCGTCGCCGGGACGCCTCGATGTCGCTCAGGCGTTCGGCGAGCTCGGCGTCGAGGCGCAGGTTGCGCAGCACCACCCCGGCCGCCGCGGCGAGCCGTCCGACGAGGTCGGTGTCCGCGTCGGTGACCCGCTCGCCGCGGGGCTTGGCGATGGTCAGCACGCCGAGCAGCTCGCCGCGGTCGTGCACCGGCACGGCGAGATCGGCGTCCGGCAGCCTGGTGGACGCCGCCGTGTCGACGGGTGCGGGGGCGTCGTCGACGGGGTCGCGGTCCGGCCACGTCGCGGCCGGTCGGAGCTGGCGTCCCACCCGCAGCCACACCCGGGCCGGGTGGGCGCCCGTCCCGCCGGCCATCAGCCCGGCCAGGCGCGCCAGCGTGTCCGGTGACGGCTCCGCCGCGCCGATCCGGGTGGCGAAGCCACTGAGCACGTCGTACGGGGTGGCGCGCCTGCCGTAGACCAGCCGGTTCGCGATCCGCTGCAGCGCGAGCCGGACCGGCGCGAACGCGACCGCGACGGCCGCCGTGGCGACCAGCGACAGCGTCAGGTCCGGCTCCGCCCCGGTCCGCCCGATCAACGACCCGATGCCGACGACGATCGCGACGTACGCGACCGTGATGAACGCGGCCAGGCCGGCGACCAGCAGCGTCCGGCTGATCACGACGTCGATGTCGTAGAGGCGGTAGCGCAGCACGGCGACCGTCATGGCGCCCGGGACGGCGACCATGAGCAGCAGGACCGTGACGGCGACGGCCGCCTCGGACAATCCGGCCGCGATCGCCACCGCGAACGGGGGACCGCCGACGGCGAAGCCGTAGAACACCCACTTGAACTGCTGGCGCCGCGCCCCCGTCGACCGCCGGAACCGCACCACCAGCGGCACCAGGCCGGCCAGGATCGCGGACGCGTAGAGCGGGCTCGCCACCGCGATCAGGGCCGTGCCGTCGTCCTCCGCCGGGTCGAGCGCGATCCCGACGGCCAGCAGCACGGTCGTCGCCACGCCGTAGGCCGCCACCGGCCACCAGCGCCGGGAGAGGAGGCGCCCGTCCGGGAACAGCTGCGGCAGCGCGATCAGGACCCCGGCTCCGATCAAGACCCATAGGAAGTGGACCGGGTCGTCGTCGAACCCGAGGCCGGTGTACAGCCGGTAGAGGCGGCCGAACCCGAACACGGCGTCCACGCCGCCGATCCCGACGAGAGTCCAGCCGATCACGTGACCGGGCCGCTGCCGGAGGATCAGCGCGCCCAGGACGGCCGCGAACGCCATGGTGTACAGGTCGAACGAGGCCAGCGCCCCGGCCAGCGACGCCCGGCCGGCCGCGACGGCGACGCCCTGCACCACGACGCCGGCCACGGCGACGACCGCGACGCCGTAGCCGAGCGCGTTGGGCAGGGGCAGGGTCGCGTCGGGGCGCTCCGCGGTGCTCACGCCGACGCCCCGATCCGCCAGGCCCGCACCGGAGCCGCGCTGCCCTTGACCGGCGCCGGTTCCAGCTCGAGGGCGGTCACCGGCGTCGTCAGTGCCGCGTGCGTCGGCACGCTGAGCACGGTCTCGCCCGCGGCGGCCCACTGCTGCAGCCGCTGGGTGAGGTTCACGGTGGCGCCGACCAGCGAGTACTCCACCCGCTCCGCGGAGCCGAGCAGCGCGGCGGCCACCTCCCCGGTGGACAGCCCGATCCCGAGCCCGAACGGCTCCAGGCCGCGCCGGGCGAACTCCGCGTTCACGTCGGCCTGCGCCCGGTGCATCGCCGAGGCCGCGGCGACCGCGCGGTCGGCGTGGTCGGTGCTCGGCTCCGGCGCGCCGAACACGGCCATCACGGCGTCGCCGACGAACTGCATCACGGTGCCGTGCTCGGCGTGGATCGCGCCGTTCATCGCGGCCCGGTGGGTGCCGAGCTGGCCGGCCAGCGCGCCGGGGTCGGTGCGCTCGGCGATCGCGGAGTACCCGCGGATGTCCGACATCAGCACCGTGACCTGCAGCCGCTCGGTGTCCCCGACGGCGTGTCCTCCGGCCCGCAGCCGGTCGGCGATCCCGTCCGGGAGCAGCCGGGACAGCGCCTCGCCCTGCTCCTCGCGGTCCACGATCGCCTGCTGCAGCGTCTTCAGCCGGGTCAGGCACTGCCGGTCGCCCGCGCCGAGGCCCTCGGCGAGCCGGACGAACAGCCGCTCCACCGCCGTCGCGACGTCGGCCGGGGTCGTCCTCCGCGCGGCCGCGATCGCCTTGATCGGCATCCCGGCGCCGACCCGCTGGAGCAGGTCCTCCTCGTCGTCGGTCAGGTCGCCGCGGCGCACCGGCCGGGTCAGCGCCGCGACGATCGCCGGGTCCAGCATCGACCCACCCGCGGCGACCTCCCGGACGGCCCTGGCGAGCTGGTCGCCCTCGGCGACGCGGTCCTTGAGCAGGTAGGCGTAGCCCGCGGCGCCGTCGGCGAGCAGCGCCACGGCGTAGTCCGGGTCGTCGAACTGGCTGAGCACGACGACGCCGGTGCCGGGATGCCGCTTGCGTACCTGCTGCGCGGCGTCGATGCCCTCGCGCCCGAACGCGGGCGGCATCCGGATGTCGGTGACCACCACGGCGGGCGACGTGGCCTCGGCGCCGGCGACCAGACCGTCGTAGTCGGCGGCGGTGCCGAGCACCTCGAAGTCGTCCTCCAGCTCGAGGAGCGCACGCACCCCCTCGCGGACGATGAGGTTGTCGTCGGCGAGGAACAGCCCGATCCGGTGGGGCATGGGTGCTCCTCGTCCTCGGGTGCGGAGGCGTTTCGTCGAGCGTCGGGCACCGGGGCGGGCGGCGGCAGGGTGCGGCCCCCGCGACCGGAGGGGGTGCCTGCCTCCCCGCGGGTCCGCTGGTCGGCATCCGTGTCCCTCCCGGCCCGCGGACGGCACTCTGGATCGGCACCAGCCACCTGCGGTCAGGAGCCCCGAGATGCGTCGCACGTCGTCGGTCACGTCCGTGTCCTGGATCCCGTCGGAGGCCGTGCCGGGGCCGATGCGGCTGCCGTTCTCGCTGGGGGTGTCGCACTACGACGACCCGCCGCCGTCGGAGCTCGGGGACCTGCAGGACTGGCGCGACGCGGACCGGTTCCGGTTCGCGAACCGGCTTGCCGCCTGGATCGACGTCGACGACGGCGGCGCGATCACCGGGTACGGGCACACCGGCGGAGGTCTGATCGGGTCGACGACGCTGCGGCTCGGCCGGTCGGCGGCGACGTTCGCGGCCGTCTCCTACCCGGACCTGCGGCCGGACCCCGAGGTCGGGGACGGCTGGGTGCGGTTCCGGCAGACGGTCGGCGGCCGGACCGGCGCGCCGATGCCGCGCCCGGTGAGCCGCGCGCCGTTCGTGCAGCTCAGCGCCCCGACCGTGTGGACGACGCTGGAGCTCGTCCTGCACACCGACGGCCGCGCCGATGCCCGGATGGCCGGCGCCAGCCCGTTCCCGCGCCACTGGGTCTACGACGACGGCGGCGCGCTCGTCGCGAAGAGCGGGATCACCGACTTCGCCGGCTGGTCGGCGGTGTGCTTCGGTGACCACAGCCCGTGGGGTGACGTGGACAGCCCGGCCCTGGTCACCGCCGTCGAGACCGAGCTGGAGCGGACGCTGTCCGCGACGCTGATGCGCGGCGGCGAGAAGCCGTGGGTGCGGACGCTGCCCGAGGGCGACGAGCTGTTCCGCCAGGGCGAGCGCGGCGACGAGCTGTTCCTGCTGCTCGACGGCGTGCTGGACGTCCTGGTGGACGGCCGTCCGGTCGCCGAGCTGGGTCCTGGCGCCGTCGGCGGCGAGCGGGCGCTGCTCGAGGACGGCCGCCGGACGTCGACGTTGCGGGCACGCACGCCGGTCCGGGTCGCCGTCGCGGGCGCCGCGCAGATCGACCGCGCCGCGCTGGCCGAGCTGGCCGGCGGGCACCGTCGTGAGGAGCGGGCCGCGCCGTGAGGGTCCACCTCGCCGGCGTGCGCGGCTCCACCCCGGCGACCGGTGCCGCGTTCGCCCGGTACGGCGGCGACACGTCCTGCGTGGCGATCGCCCACGACGGCGCCGACCCCGTACTCGTCCTCGACGCCGGTACCGGGTTGGCCCGGGTGACGGCCCTGCTGGACGGCCCGTTCCGGGGGACGATCCTGCTCGGGCACCTGCACTGGGACCACACGCACGGCCTGCCGTTCTTCCGCGCGGGTGACCGGGACGACGCGACCGTCCGCCTCCGGCTGCCGGCCGCGGAGGGTCTGACGGCCGAGAAGACGCTCGCGCGGGTACTGTCCCCGCCGCACTTCCCGATCACGCCGGCCGGGCTGCGCGGCCGCTGGACGTTCGACGACCTGGCCGAGGGCCGCCACGAGACAGAGGGCTTCGTCGTGCACGCCCGCGAGATCCCGCACCCCGGCGGGCGCACGCTCGGCTTCCGGGTCTCCGACGGCCACAGCTCCGTCGCGTACCTCACCGACCACGGCCCGGTCGCGCTCGGCCCGGGCCCGGACGGGTTCGGCCCGTACCACGACGCAGCGCTGGCCCTGGCCCGCGACGTCGACGTGCTGATCCACGACGCGCAGTACACGGCCGGCGAGTTCGACGCCTGCCGCGCGTTCGGGCACTCGTCGGTCGACTACGCACTCGGGCTGGCCGACGCGGCCGGCGCCGGGCGTCTGGTGCTGTTCCACCACGACCCGTCGCGCACCGACGACCGGCTCGACGCGATCGCGGCCACGCTGCCGGCCGGGGCGGTGGTGGCGCGCCAGGGCGACGTGATCCGCCCGCGGGTGCTCGTGCAGTAGGTTCCGCGCGTGGTCTGGCTCGCGATCGTCGCCGGTGTCCTGATCGGCGTCGGCCTGCTCGGGATCGTGCTGCCGGTACTGCCCGGCCCGATCCTGATCGTGGCCGGCGTCGCGGTGTGGGCGGTCCCGCGCGGCGACGCGGTCGGGTGGACCGTGCTGGGCGTCGCCGTCGCGATCACGGCGGTCGGGCAGGTCGTGAAGTACGTGCTGCCCGGAAAGCGGCTGAAGGCGTCAGGGGTGCCGACGTCGACGCTGGTCGCGGGCGGGGTGCTCGGCATCGTCGGGTTCTTCGTCGTGCCGGTGGTCGGGCTGTTCCTCGGGTTCGTGCTCGGCGTCTGGCTGGCCGAGCTGGTGCGGCTGCCGGACCGCTCGCAGGCGTGGACGTCGACGCGGGCCGCGCTCGGCGCCGTCGGTGCCAGCATCCTGATCGAGCTGTTCGCCGGGCTGCTGGCGACGGCGGCGTGGGTGACCGGGATGGTGGTCGGCTGAGCCGGCCGACCTATTCCTGGCTCGCCCAGTACGAGTACGGCGTGTAGTCCGGGTACGGCGCCAGGTAGGGCGTGCGCGGGCCGAGCGTGACCGTCAGCTCGGGTCCGGTGACGGCGTCCGCCGGCACGGTGAACGACGACGTGGCCCAGTGCGTCGTCCTCGACGTGGCGAACTCCCACTCGCCGAGACGCTGTCCGCCCGCGGTCACGGCGACGACGCCGGCCTGCGAGTTCGGTCCGGCGGGCTCCAGGGCGTCCACCCGCCCGGTGAGCGTGACCGGGCGCCCCGGCGTGAGCCCGCGCAGCGTGAACGTCTCCCCGCCGACGACGTGCCGCCCGCTGTCCACCACGACCCGCCCGCCCTGGCCGGTCTCGTGGCGCAGCGTGGTCATCGGCTGCAGCCCGACGAGCGCCGGCTGCACCGAGTACCCGTGCGCGGCCTCGTCGACCGGGTCGCCGACGTTCACCCGGTCCACGATCCGCCCCGGCACCGGCGCGTCCGGCAGGTCGCCGGAGCCGAGGTGGCTCCAGTCGGCCGCCCACACGTCGATCTCGGGGCACTCGCCGCCGGTCTGGCAGATCGCCGGGAACGGCAGCCCGCCCCGCTGCGGGGACTTGACCAGGAACGCGATCAGCGGCTCGTCGGAGAACACCTTCCCGTCGCCCAGGGCGGCGACGTTCGCGCCGCCCCACGTCCGGAAGATCGAGAAGTGGGTGGGCCGCCGGTCGGCCGGCATCCGGGCGAGCGTCTCGTAGAGCGCGCCGGGGCCCTCGTTGGCGGCCTCCGCGAAGCCGTTCGTGGTCAGGCCGATCAGGTCGACGGTCCGCCTGCCGGACAGGTAGGCGACGGCGCCGACGTCGTTGACCGCGATCCGCGAGTCCGGCGGCGTGTGGCCGCGCAGCCAGGCGGCCACCGACACGGCCGACTCGCGGATCGCCGCGCCCTGCTGCCCGCTGCGCAGCGCCCACGTCGGTGCCTCGACGGCGGTGAGCAGCAGCGCGACACCGAGCAGGCCCGCTCCCAGCACCCGCGCCCGTCGCGGATCCGGGACCGCGGCGGCCACCGCACGGATGCCCAGCACGGTCAGCAGCAGCACGACCGGGATCAGCGGCTGCAGGTAGCGGCCGTTGTGCAGGTTCGCGGTCATCAGCGTCGAGACCGCGACGAGCACGCCGCCGAGCGCGACGGCGAGCACGCCGGCCAGCACCCGTCGCGGCGGGCGGCCGAGGACGAGCGCCGCGAGCCCGACGGCCGCGAGCACCAGCGTCGCCGGCCCGACGACGCCCGTCGAGGTCGTGCCGCCGAACACGCCGAGCAGGTCCTGGACGGTCCCGGTGACCTTGTCGGCCACCTCCAGCGGGTACGTCAGCGGCATCGACAGCCAGGACTTGGCCGCGATGCCGTTGTTCTCCGCGGTGCCGGTCATCGCGTCGTAGACCAGGCTCTGCGTCCCGGCCGCGACGAGCGGGAGCAGGCAGAGCGCGGCCGTCGCCAGCAGGCGGCGGTGCGGCGCGCGCCGGGCCCGCCACCAGGACCCGAGCACGACGGCGACTCCCAGCAGAACTGCGACGACCACCACGAGCCCCTCGGGACGGGTGATCGCCAGCAGCGTCCCGGCGACCGGCGTCGCGACGAACCGGGCCCGCGGCTGCTCGACGACGAACGCCAGCAGCGTCGCGACCACCAGCGCCGAGACCAGCCCGACCTCCATGCCGCTCGTCGCACCCCACAGCAGCGCGCCGGACAGCGCGGTCAGCGCCGCCGCGGCCGTCCCGACGGTCCGCGACGCCAGCGCCCGGCCGAGCAGGTACACGCCGGCCACCGTGGCGACGAAGCAGACCACCCCGAACGCGACCGCCGCGTAGAGCAGCAGCGACCCTCCGACGCCCACCGCGGCCACGGCGCCGAGCAGCAGCACGTAGAGCAGGCTGCTCGCGCCCGTGGTGGGGGAGTCGCCGGGCATGTACCGCAGGAACTCGCCGTGGCCGATCCGGGACGCGTACTGCAGGTGGATGTAGACGTCGTCCAGCGGCGGCGCGAAGCGGCCGTCGTTGTAGCCGGCGTTCACCGCGATCGTCGCGACGGACGTCAGCGCGGCCAGCGCGATCACGGCCAGGAGCAGAGGATCCGGACGGCGGACGCGGAACCGGGGGCCGCGAGGCCGGTGCTCGACGGCGGGCGCGTCCGGGGGAGTCTCCTCGAGCAGCGTCACGGATCGTCTCCTCGGACGACGGGTGGGGAGCGCGCTGCTCGCCGGCCGGGCTTTGTGAGTCCCGGACCCCGTCGCGGCGCACCAGCACGCTAGCCCAGCCGGTTCCCTGGTCATGGCGTCGGGTCCGCCCCGACGGGTTACGGTGCTCGCGTGGCGGTGCGGCCGGGACGAGCGGTGGTCGTCGGGGGCAGTGTTGCGGGCCTGCTGTCCGCCGGGACGTTGCTGCGGCGCGGCTGGGGCGTGACCGTGCGCGAGCGCACCACGGGCGCGCTGCAGGAACGAGGGGCCGGCGTGATCCTCCCGGTCGGCGTGCACGAGCAGCTCGTCGACGGCGGGTTCGTCGGCCCGGACACCGGTGCCGTCCCGATCACGCGCCGGGAGTGGTTCACGACCGGCCCCGATCCCGCCGGACGGGTCTGCTACGCGCACCCGCTGTTCGGCATGACGAACAACTGGGGCGTGCTCTGGCGGTCGCTGACCGCCCGGCTGCCGGCGCTCGACCACCGCCGGGGCTCGCCCGTCTCCCGGGTCGTGCCGGGGGACCCGCCGCTCGTGGAGTCCGACGACGGCACCGACCGGCCGGACCTCGTCGTCGGGGCCGACGGGTACCGCTCCGCCGTGCGGACCTCCCTGGCGCCCTGCGACACGCCGTCGTACGCCGGGTACGTGCTCTGGCGGGGGACCTACGACGCCGCGCTCGCCCCGTCCGCGGCCGTCGACCTGCTGGAACGCGGCGTGCTCGCATCGCCGGTGCACCCGGGCGGGCACGCCGTCGTCTACCTGGTGCCCGGCCACGACCCGGGCACGCTGCGGATGAACTGGGCGATGTACGGCAGGCTGCCGTCCGAGGTCGCGCTGGACGATCCGGACGCCGTCCCGTTCGGGGCGCTGGACGAGACGTTCGGGACCGAGCTGGAGCGCGTGCTCGACCACGTCCCGCCGCTCTGGGCAGAGGTCATGCGGATCGCGCCGCCGGACGGCCGGCTCGTGCAGCCGATCTACGACCACACGCCGTCGACGTACGCCGGGCCCGGCGTCGTGCTCGCCGGGGACGCCGCCGCCGTCGCCCGCCCGCACACCGGCAGCGGCGTGGCGAAGGCCGCGGAGGACGCGTTCACACTGGGCACGGTGCTGGACTCGTGCGACGACCTGGCCGCGGCACTGACCGCCTACGACGCCGCGCGCCGCACCGCGGGTGCCTCGACGGTCGACGCCGGGCGGCGGCTCGGGCGCGGGATGGTCGAGGAGCTGCCGGACTGGACGTCGGACTCGGTGGAACCCTGGGCGGCCGCGATCCGCGACTCCGGCCCGCGCAACTACATGTTCGACGACCGGGAGCGGCCCGCATGACCGACGAGTGGACGGACTTCGGCGTGGCCGTCACCGGCGTGAGCGGCGCGCTGATCGGGCTGCTGTTCGTCGCGCTGTCGATCAACCTGCGGCAGATCGTCGACTCGCCGACGCTGCCCGGACGGGCGATGGTCGCGCTGGTCCTGCTGAGCCTCCCGTTGCTGTCGGCGATGCTGCTGCTGGTGCCGCAGCCGGACGTCGCCTACGGCGTCGAGCTGGTGGTTCTCGGTGTGGTGCTGGGGTCGTGGCTGCTCTACCTGACCCGGCCGGGCGCGCGCGAGGCCGGGCAGACGGCCAGGGCACGGCTCGTCGGGACGATCGGGCCGGTCGTGCTCGCGTCGGCGAGTGTGCTCGTGGGCGGCGTCCTGCTGGTCGCCGGGCACGAGGCGGGGCTCTACGGCGTCGTGGTCGCCGCGATCGCGGCGTTCCTGGGGGCGCTGCTGACGACGTGGGTGCTGCTGGTCGAGATCCTGCGCTGATTAGGCTGCCCGGCGAGGTCCACGAACGGGAGGTGTGCGGTGGCGATCCGCGTGGCGGTGCTCGGGGCGAAGGGACGCATGGGCGGCGAGGTCTGCCGGGCCGTGCGCGAGGCACCGGACACCGAGCTGGTCGCCGAGCTGGACCTCGGCTCGGATCTGTCCGGACTGGACGGGGCCGACGTCGCCGTCGACTTCACGCACCCCGACTCCGCGGTGGACAACGTCCGGTACTGCGTCGAGCACGGCGTCGCGGCCGTCGTCGGGACCAGCGGTTTCGACGCCACGAAGTTCGACCTCGTCCGGGACGTCCTCGACGCCCATGGCTCCGGCTCCGTGCTCGTCGCGCCGAACTTCGGTGTCGGCGCCGTGCTGTCCATGCACTTCGCGGCGCAGGCGGCGAGGTTCTTCGAGTCGGTCGAGGTCGTCGAGCTGCACCACGCCGGCAAGGTGGACGCGCCGTCCGGCACGGCGTCGCGGACGGCGTCGCTGGTCGCGGCCGCCCGCGCGGACGCCGGGCTCGGCGCGGTGCCGGACGCGACCACCCAGGACCCGGGCGGCGCCCGCGGTGCGGACGTCGACGGGGTGCACGTGCACGCCGTGCGGATGCCGGGGCTCGTCGCGCACCAGGAGGTCATCCTGGGCAGCGCCGACGGCGAGGTGCTGACGATCCGGCACGACTCGATGAACCGGTCGTCGTTCATGCCCGGCGTGCTGATGGCCGTCCGCGCCGTGCGGGAGCGTCCCGGCCTGACGATCGGGCTGGAGCCCCTGCTCGGACTGAGCTAGTCGATCAGCCGCAGGTCGAGCGTGCCGGACATGCGGACCTCGCGCAGCGTCCCGTCGCCGGTGTCCAGCGTGCGGACGGCGCCGTCCGGCTCCCAGCCGGCGCGGGCGTAGAACGCGCGGGACGCCGTGTCCGCCTCCGGCACCCAGGCCCGGCCCTGCTCGCTGCCGTGCTCGCGCAGCGCCTGTGCCGCTGCGGCCAGCAGGCGCCCGCCGTGGCCGCGCCGTCCGAACCGCGGTTCGACGAGCAGCGTGCTGACCTCGGCGATGGACAGCCCGTCGGCGCCGTCGTAGTACGCGGCCGCGCAGAAGCCGACCGTGTGCGCGCCCTCGACGGCGACGAACAGGTGGAAGCCGCCGCCCGCGTGCACGGCGTCGGTCCACGCGGCGCGCGCGGCGTCGCCGGTGAGTCCCTCCAGCGCGGCGTCCGGCACGATCCCCGCGTACGCGGTGCGCCAGGTCGTCGCCTGGACCTCGACGATGGCGTCGACGTCGTCGTCGGTGGCGGGGCGGACGCTCGCGGTGGCCATGCGGGCATGGATACCCGACGCGGCACACGGCCCGTCGACGAGGGGGAGCCGTGCGGCACATCGAGTGGAGTGCGGGGCGGCCCGAGGTGCGGGATGCGCCCGACCCGGTGGCGGGCGACGGGGAGGCCACGCCGGTCGGCGCGGGGACGCCGACGGAGTGCGGGGCGGCGACGTCGCCGGGCGCGTACTGGTCCGCGGGCGCCGGGCCCGCCGGGTCGCCCACCCGGCCCGGTGCCCGCTGGTGCCCGCTCAGCGTCGCGCCGTCGGCACCGTCGTGCCGGCCCGCCGGATCGCGGCGCGCACGGCCGCGGGGTCACCGTCCGGTCCCGGCTCCCGCCACGCGACGTAGGAGTCCGGACGCAGCAGTACCGCGCCCTCCGGGCCGATCCCGAGCGCGTCGACGTCGGGCACGGTGACGTCGCCGCCGCCGGGACGGTCCGGCCCGGCGAGCACGCACCAGTCCCCGGCGAGGTCCACGGTGGACCGTCCATCCGGGAGCCAGAGATGTGGGACGCGGCTGCCGGGGCTGCCGTCGAGACGGTCGAGCACCGGTTCGGCCGGCCCGTCGGACACGATCGCGCGCGAGGAGTACCGGTCGGCCGCGCCGTGCATGTCCAGGCCGCCGAGCCGCCCCGATCCGGCCGCCGCGCCGCCGGCGATCACCGGGACCATCTCGCCGGACACCCACACCGCCCGCGCCCCGGCCGGCCACCGTTCGTCCTCATAGGAGTCGAGCAGGGTCTCGGACGCGCTGCCGCGCAGCACCTCCGCCAGCTTCCACGCGAGGTTGTGCACGTCCGCGACGCCGGTGCTCGCCCCGCGCCCACCGGCCGGCGGCATCTGGTGCGCGGTGTCCCCGGCCAGGAACACGCGGTCGAGGCGCATCCGGTCGGCGACCCGCTCGGCGGCCTCCCACGGCTGCGTGGCGAGCACCCGCACCGGCGGCGCGCCCGGCCCGATCGCCCGCGCCACCAGCTCGGCGCACCGGTCAGGGGTGAAGTCCTCTCCGGACTCGACGGCCGGGTCGTAGTGGACGTGGAACGCCCAGCGCGACCGGTTGTCCAGCGCGGTCAGCATCCCGCCCAGACCGGGCTGGCCGATCATCGCGAGGCTGAACTCGCGGTCCCGGACGAGCTCGGCGAGGTCGCACTCGAACAGCACGTTCACCTGATGGCCGTGGCTGCGCCCGCGCGTCGAACCGATGCCGAGCGCGTGCCGCACCGGGCCGGACGCGCCGTCGGCCAGCACGGCGTACCGGGCGTGCACGGCGCCGCCGTCCCGGCGGGCGACGACGCCGCCGTCGTCCTGCTCCAGCGCGGTGACCCGGGTGCCGAACCGCACGGTCGCGCCCACGTCCAGCGCCGCCCGCAGCACGACGGGTTCGACCACGTCGAGCGTGCCCCGAGATCCGGTCACCGGGGACCAGGCGGTCGCCGGCCGGAGCGGCGGCGGCCCGTCGCGGCGGGGGAGCGGGGTGACCAACGAGATCAGGTCGTGGCCGACGAGGATCCCGTCGCTGCGCGCCAGCGGTGCGCCCGCGTCGCGGATCGCGTCCTCGACGCCGAGCTCGCGGAAGACCTCCATGGCGCGGGCGTTCACGCCGCGCGCCCGGGGGAGCACCGACGTCCCGGGGTGCGCCTCCAGCAGCGTCGTCGCGATCCCGTGGCGGGCCAGCGCGAGCGTCGCGGTCAGGCCGACGATGCCGCCCCCGACGACCACCACCTCCGTGTCCGTCATCGCGCCACCTCCGCGTCCACGGCCGCGGCGGCCCGGGCGGTGAACGGCGTCGCGGCGGCGATCGCGACCACGATGCCGACCGGCAACGCCAGCCCGGACGCCCACACCGCCGTCGTGACCGGGAGGGTGAAGATCAGCGTCAGCCGCACCGCCGAGGTGAGCAGGAACGCCAGCCCGTAGACGATCTGGGCGCGGCACAGCTGCCGGCCGAGCACGCCGCCGGGCACGGCCAGCAGCCGGGCGAACGCCCCGTCGGCGGCGGCCGTGCGGGCCAGCCACGGACGGAACATCTCGGTCATCGCCGTGCGCCCGCGTAGACCGGTGACCAGCAGGTAGAGGCCCATCGGCGGGACCCCGAGCTCCTCCTTGGCCAGCATCAGCCGCGGCGAGCCCACGATGAACGACACCGGGATGCTGATCGCCGTCACGACCAGCACGAACAGCGCGACGGCATCGGTCCGCCGGTCCCGGACCAGGCTCCAGATCACCCGGACACCCGCGGCGGCGCTGCTGATCGCCAGCGACGCCACCAGCCCGACCCCGGCGGCCTGCAGGGCGTAGAAGCCCACCACCGGCACCGCGACGTCGAGCGCCAGCACGCCGAGCGACCGCCACAGCGGCGAGCGGCCGGATCCGACCCGTTGCTCCTCGACCCGTTCGTTCTCGATCACGGTCATCGCTTCCCCCATTTACTAGACTAGACTGTCTAGTCTGATAAAGTGCTCCTGTGGCCGATGCCGTGTCAAGTGCGGGTTCCGCGCCTCGCCGCGGGCGTCCGCCGTCGCCGCGCAAACGGGCCGCCGTGCTCGACGCGGCGACCGCGGTGTTCCTGCGCGAGGGGTTCGCCGGGACCGGGATGGACACGGTCGCGGCCGAGGCGGGCGTGGCGAAGCAGACCGTCTACAGCCACTTCGGGGACAAGGAGTCGCTGTTCAAGGCCGTCGTGCACGCCGCCCGTACAGCGGGCCGGCCCGGGACGGAGCATCCGCCGTCGCTCGGCCTCACCGAGGCGTCCGACCTGCGGGAGGCGCTCGTCGCGTTCGGCGCGAACCACCTGTCGCTGACCATGAGCCCGCGGGTGGCGGCGTTGCGACGGCTGATCATCGGTGAGCTGGACCGGCGCCCGGACCTGCGGGCGATGTGGAACGAGGGGGGCCCTGCCGAGCTGACCGCCCGGCTCGCCGACGAGTTCGCGGCGCTGGACCGCGCCGGCCGGCTGGAGGTCCCGGACGCGGGTCGCGCGGCGGACCAGCTGATCTCGCTGCTGTCCCACGAGGCGAACATGCGATCGCTCTACGGCGTGCGTGAGCTGGGCCCCGACGAGCGCCGCGACATCGCCGACCGGGCTGCGGACATGGTGCTGCGGGCCTACCGGCCCGTTTCTGTCGGGGGGTCGTGACAGCATCCTGGGCGTGCGGACGATCTCGGCGGACGTGGCCCGGCGGACGGCGCTGGCGGCGCAGGGGATGGCGGATCCCCGGCCGTCCGGGCCGGTGACGCGGCGCCACCTGCAACGCGTGCTGGGGCGGGTGCGGCTGCTGCAGCTGGACTCGGTGAACGTGGCCGTGCGCGCGCACTACATGCCCGTGTTCAGCCGCCTCGGTGCGTTCCCGACCGAGGTGCTGGACGACGCGGCGTGGGCACCGTCCGCGCGGAGGCCCCGGCTGCTCGTCGAGGCGTGGGCGCACGAGGCGAGCCTGGTGCCGGTCGAGGACTGGCCGCTGGTCGGGCATCGCGTGCTGCCCCAGCGCTGGTGGCGGCACTACGCGGAGCTGCTGGAACGGCACCCGACGCTGGCCGACGACGTCAAGGCCGTGGTCGCCGAGCGCGGGCCGGTCGGGGCGGGTGCGATCGAGAGGGAGCTGGAGCATCCGGGTGCGACCCCGAGGCCGCTGGGTGCCACCTGGTGGGAGCGTTCCGAGGTCAAGCGCGTCTGCGAGTACCTGTTCGCCGTCGGGGAGTTGCACGTCGGCACGCGGCGGCACTTCGAGCGGCTCTACGACCTCCCGGAGCGCGTCCTCTCGCCGGAGATGCTCGCCACCCCGGCGCCGGACCCGGCCGACGCCGCGCGCGAGCTGGTGCGCCGGTCGGCCTCCGCGCTCGGTGTCGGCACCGAGACCGACCTGCGGGACTACTATCGCCTCGGCCCGGAACGCACCCGCACCGCGATCGCCGAGCTGGTCGACGCCGGTGATCTGGAGACGGTCGCGGTGCGCGGCTGGGCGAAGCCCGCCTACCGGGACCCGGCGGCCCGGGTGCCCCGCGCGATCGAGGGTGCAGCGCTGCTCTGCCCGTTCGACCCGCTCGTCTGGGAGCGGGACCGTACCGAGCGGATCTTCGGCTTCCGCTACCGCATCGAGATCTACGTGCCGGAGCCCAAGCGCGAGTTCGGTTATTACGTGTTCCCGTTCCTGCTCGACGGGCGGCTCGTCGGCCGGGTGGATCTGAAGACCGACCGCGCGACCGGCGTGCTGCGCGTGCAGGGCGCGTTCACCGAGCCGGGCGTGGACCCGGCCCGGGTCGCCGGGCCGCTGGCCGCGCAGCTGCGTGAGATGGCGGAGTGGCAGGGCTGCGACGGGGTGGTGGTCGGTATCCGGGGCGATCTGTGCGAGGACCTGGAGCGCGCGCTCCGCTGACGGCTACCGGAGGTCGAGCCGCAGGGTCGCCATCTCGTCCAGGTGCGCGGCGATCTCGGACTCGTCGGCGTCCGCGTCGACCGGGAACGCCGCGAGGGCCCACGGCACCTGCACGGCGGACAGGTAGGCCGCGATCGTGGCGACGGCCTCGGTGCCCGACGGCGTCGTGGCGCTGTACGTCGTCGTCCCGTCGCCGGTGACGATCTCGCACCACGGGTCGGCCAGCAGGTTCTGCACCCAGTCCCGACCGGCCACGGGGGACACGAGGTGCAGCGCCCCCGCGTGGCGCAGCAGACCCAACGGCGTCGCGTGCACGTCGCCGCTCCGACGCCCGCGGGTGCGGACGACACGCAGCGCGAACCCGCCCTCCGGGATCGGCTCGTCCGGTGCCCCGGAGAGCTTCTCGATCATGGCGGCGTTCGCCTCACGAGCGGCGGTGCGGTCCATGTGGTCCAGCGTACCCCGGTTGTTCGACGGCGAAGAGTCTCGCTCATCGAGTGAGTGCTGTCCGTTCGGCTCGACACGATTCGCGGCGCGTCGGACGGCGCGGAGCACGTCCGGAACGCGTGCGCCGCCGGAGAGCGCGCGCGACCGGGCCCGCGCGTCCGGCGGTCCTCCGCGCGTTCTCCGGAACCGCGGGCAGTCGACGGATTCAGCCCCGCCCGTCGCGGCCATGCTGAGAGCGAACGAACGCCACGTTCGTGCCGATGATCGGTACGAACGTCGCGTTCGTGCCGGTCATGGCGGCCGAGCAGCGGGTGCCCGCCGGCCGATCGAGGCACTCTCCTCGCGCCCGGACCGGCGAACCGAGTGATGCGCGCGGACCGGCGTTGGCGCCGTGTGACGCGCTCGGCGCACGTATCGGCCCTCGGTTGTCGGCGCGCCTCGGCCGACATGAACGCGACGGTCCTCGACGCGCCACCTGAGGACGCTGGTGTTCACGTCGACCGCGGCGCGCCACAGGCCACCCGCGACCCGACGCCCGCCCGTCGAACGGATGGGGCGCCCGTACCGATCATGCGTACGAACGCCACATCCGTTCGCCGGCGGGGACTCCCCTCCGGGCGGCGGGCCGGAGTGGCCGGCCCTCAGGCGGGGACCGGGGTCGCCCTCGTGACCCAGATGTCGCCGCTGCCCGTACGGCCGCCGATCTTCAGGACGGCCGGGCTCTCCGGGGCGACGCCACCGACGTCGAGGTCGCTCCGGGCGCGTCCGGAGCCGCTCGAGAGGTCCAGCTCGGCCGCGACGCCAGCGTGCACGCCTGCCCGGATCGCGCCGGATCCGGTCGTGAGGTGCAGCGACCCGGCCACGGCGTCGGCCAGGACGACGTCGCCGGAGCCGGTCCGCACCTCGACGTCGGCCGTGATCTCGCCGACGCGCACGTCGCCACTGCCCGTCCGTAGCTGGGACGGACCGGCCAGCGCGGCGACGTCGACGACACCGCTGCCCGCGCGCAGGCGCGCACGGCCGGCGACGGCGCCGAGCTCGATCCCGCCGCTGCCGGTGGTGACGTCCACGTCGCCGTCGACCTCCTCCAGCCGTGCGGCTCCGGAACCGGTGCGCACGGCGGCCCACCGCGCCTGGCCCCGGACCGTGACGTCGGCGGCGCCGGTCCGGGCGGCCAGTCGCGATCCCCGCGGCGCGGACACCGTCACGACCAGCGGCACCCCGGCCAGGCCCTGGGAGTCCGGACCGCGGACGACCAGGCGTCGTGCCGACTCCGACCAGGTCACGGTCGTCGCCTCGACCGCAGCGGCCGACGGGTCCCCGGTCCGCTCCCACGGTGCCCCGACGATCGGGTCGAACCCGCGGCCCGCGCCACCGGCGCCGGGCGGCATCCCGCCTCCGGACATCGACCCGAGCCAGTCCAGCAACCCGCCGAGCCCGTTCTGCCACGGGGCCCCGCCACCCGGCTCCGCGCGGACCTGCACGGTCACGCCGGAACCGGGGTCCGTCAGGTCGATCTCGACCCGGCCGCCGCCGATCGTCGCCTCGATCTCGGCCGGCCCGTCGCAGTCCCACCGCTCGTGACGCGTCCCCGGCTCGCCGAACACCGGTCCGGTCGCGTCCTCGCGGGCGTTCCCGGGTGCCGAGCCGGCGCCGGTCGCCGAGCCTGCTGGACCGGAACCACCGTCGCCGGACTCACCGCCGGGTACGCCGGGCCCACCGCCGGCCGCTCCGGGGTCATCCGGCCCGCTGCCACCGCCACCGCCGGACGTCCCGGTGCTCCCACCAGGGCCCGTGCTCCCACCGGCATCGGCGGTCGAGACGTCCCACCTGCCGGTAGGCCCGGCCTGGTTGTCGGTAGCGTCCTGCGGCGCACCCGGCGTGACGTCCTCGCCGGGGGACTCCGGGGCGCTCATCCCTGCACCCAGCCGCGGAGGCGGCCATCGTCGTCGGGACCCTGACCGGGACGGCCGGGCCTGCCCTGACCACGCTGCTGCGCGGCGCCGGACAGTGCACCCTGCACCGCCTGCGCGACCCAGGTGTTCAACGAGACCCCCTGCTGCTGCGCGGCCTGCTCGGCCTGGCCCTTGATCTGTTCGACGATCCGGAGCGTGACGCGGCTGATGTCACCGGCGTCCGGACCGAACGGCCCGGTCTGCTGGGTCTGCTCGGTCGAGCGCCGCGGCTCCTCCTGCGCCGACGTCGGGGCGCCGCCGACGGACACCTGCACGTCACGGCCGTCCAGCCGCAGGTCGACGGTGCGGTCCCCGAGCGAGGCGGTGACCTCGGCGGCGAGGTCGGACAGGGCGTTCATCAGCGCGAGGCGCGCCGCGGGTTCGATGGCGGACCCGAGCAGGGCCGCCGTCCGGCGGGTCTGCTCGTCGCCCGCCGAGGCGGCGGTGGCGAGGTCGTCGCGCAACTGCGCGACGTACGGAGTGAGGTCCATGACGCCATAGTGGCGTCACTCGTGCCGTCGCGCAATGTCGATCTGGCGTCATCCCTGGCGGCGGCCGGGACTGTCGGGGGTCCCCGTTACTCTCGCCAGCATGCCGGAGACCGTGCCTCTGACCGTGCAGCTCGTCGGGAAGACCGAGTTCTTCCCGCCGGCCGACGTGCCGTGGGAGACCGACGCCGAGGGTGGACAGGCGCTGGCCGAGTTCGCCGGTCGGGCGTGCTACCAGTCGTGGTCCAAGCCGAACCCGAGGACCGCCACGAACGCGGGCTACCTGCAGCACATCCTCGAGGTCGGGCACCTGTCGGTGCTGGAGCACGGCACGGTCAGCTTCTACCTCACGGGGATCTCCCGGTCGCTGACCCACGAGCTGATCCGGCACCGCCACTTCTCGTACTCCCAGCTGTCCCAGCGCTACGTCCCGGAGAAGGACGCGGCGATGGTCGAGCCGGATGTCATCGCGGAGGACCCGGAGCTGCACGCGCTGTTCACCGAGGCCGCCGCCGCGTCGGTGAAGGCCTACGAGGAGCTGCTCGCCGGGCTGGAGCGCCGGTTCGCGGACGTGCCGAACACGACGTTGCGCCGCAAGCAGGCCCGCCAGGCGGCCCGCGCGGTGCTGCCGAACGCCATCGAGACGCGGATCGTCGTCACCGGCAACTACCGGGCGTGGCGGCACTTCATCGCGATGCGCGCGTCCGAGCACGCGGACGTCGAGATCCGTGCCCTGGCCGTGGAGTGCCTGCGCCAGCTGCAGCGTGAGGTCCCGAACGTGTTCGCCGACTTCGAGGTCCAGACGCTCGACGACGGCTCGGTGATCGCGTCGAGCCCGTTCGTCACCGAGGGCTGAGCGGGCCGGGCGACTCCGGCGTGCGGTCGCGCCGCCCGCCGACGAGTGTGGAGGCAGAACGAGACGGACGAGAGGGGACGGCCGATGACCAGCACGCTGGAGAGCACCACCCGCGAGGCGGGCGACGGCGGAGCCCCCGAACTGACGCACTGGATCGGCGGGGCGGCGCGGCCCGGCGTCAGCGGCGCGTTCGGTGACGTCACGGACCCGGCGACCGGCGCGGTGACCGCCCGCGTCCCGTTCGCCTCCGCCGACGAGGTGGGCGCCGCCGTCGCCGCTGCCAAGGCGGCGTTCCCGGAGTGGCGGGACACGTCGCTGGCCCGGCGCACGCAGATCCTGTTCCGGTTCCGCGAGCTGCTCAACGCCCGCGCAAGCGAGCTGGCGGAGATCATCACCGCGGAGCACGGCAAGGTCGCATCCGACGCGGCGGGCGAGGTCGCGCGCGGCCAGGAGGTCGTGGAGTTCGCCTGCGGCATGCCGCACCTGCTGAAGGGCTCCGCCACCGAGAACGCGTCGTCCGGTGTGGACGTCCACTCGGTACGCCAGCCGCTCGGCGTCGTCGGGATCATCAGCCCGTTCAACTTCCCGGCCATGGTGCCGATGTGGTTCTTCCCGATCGCGATCGCGGCCGGGAACACGGTCGTGCTCAAGCCGTCGGAGAAGGTGCCGAGCGCCGCGCTCTGGATGGCCGAGCTGTGGCGCGAGGCCGGGCTGCCGGACGGCGTGTTCTCGGTCGTGCACGGGGACAAGACGGCCGTCGACGGCCTGCTGACCCATCCGGACGTCAGGTCGGTGAGCTTCGTCGGGTCGACGCCGATCGCCCGCTACGTCTACGAGACGGCCACCGCGCACGGCAAGCGCGTCCAGGCCCTCGGCGGCGCCAAGAACCACATGGTCGTGCTGCCCGACGCGGACCTCGACCTGGCCGCCGACCAGGCCGTCAACGCCGGGTTCGGGTCGGCGGGGGAGCGGTGCATGGCGATCTCCGCGGTGGTCGCCGTCGGGAGCTGCGCCGACGACCTGGTGGGCCGCATCGCCGAGCGGGCACGCGGGCTGCGCACCGGCGACGGCCGCCGCGGCACCGACATGGGCCCGCTCGTCACGCGGGCAGCGCAGGAGCGGGTGACCGGCTACGTCGGTGCCGGCGAGACCGAGGGCGCCACGGTCGTCGTCGACGGTCGCACCGGCGAGTTCGACGCCGACGGGGACGGCTTCTTCGTCGGCCCGACGCTGCTCGACCACGTGACCACCGACATGTCCGTCTACACCGACGAGATCTTCGGCCCGGTCCTGTCCGTGCTGCGCGTGGACACCTACGAACAGGCCGTCGACCTGGTCAACGCGAACCCGTACGGAAACGGCACCGCGATCTTCACCCACGACGGCGGCGCCGCCCGCCGGTTCCAGAACGAGGTCGAGGTCGGGATGATCGGCGTGAACGTGCCGGTACCGGTCCCGATGGCGTACTACAGCTTCGGCGGCTGGAAGAACTCGCTGTTCGGGGACACGCACGCGCACGGCGTCGAGGGCGTGCACTTCTTCACCCGCGGGAAGGTCGTCACCACGCGCTGGCCGGACCCGAGCCACGCCGGCCTGAACCTGGGGTTCCCGCGGAACACCTGACGCTCAGACGGCGACGGCGTGCACCCGTCGTCGAAGAGCGGGGAGATCGCGCACGACGATCGCCCGGCCCTCCTTGATCAGCACGCCCTCGGCGACCAGCCGGGAGAGCTCGCGGCTCATCGTGACCCGGGTCAGTCCGACCATGAGGGCCAGCTCGTCGACGGCGGGCCGGATGGACAGCCGCGCCGACGTGTCCAGGGTGACCTCGCCGTACGCCTCGACCAGGTGCCCGAGCAGCAGCGTGACCCGCTCGCTGGCGGGCAGGCCGTCGATCATCACGTGCAGCTGGAGCACGCGCTGCTTGTAGGCGATCCGGCGGGTGATCTCGAGCAGCAGCTCCGGGTCGGCGCGGGAGGCCTCCAGCAGCGCGTCCCGGGTCACCGACACGATCTCCGACGGCTGCGTGGTCACCGAGCCGAGATGGCGCGGCCTGCCGTCGAAGCACGCCGCCTCTCCGACGGTGGAGCCCGGCTCGGCGTAGGCGAGCACGCGCTCGGTGCCGTCCGGCCGGTGCAGGGAGATCCGCACCCGCCCGGACACGACGACGTGGAACCGCGACGACTCCTCGCCCTGGCGGTAGACGTGCTCCCCGGTCCGGTAACGGCGGGCGGTGCCGAGCGCGACGAAGCGGTCGCTCATGGGGTTCGGCCCGGCCAGCAGGAACGGCGAGACCGGCTGCTCGTCCCTGTGCGGCTCACCCATCCGGCCGACGGTAGACGAGTACGGGGCGTGTCCGGAACCCGATCCGGACACGCCCCGTGGTGGTGCACGCCCGTGTGCGCCAGCGTGATCAGACCGTGGCGGCCGCCAGCTGGTCCTGCT
The DNA here is from genome assembly GCF_004339565.1 of Pseudonocardia endophytica. Lineage (GTDB taxonomy): Bacteria > Actinomycetota > Actinomycetes > Mycobacteriales > Pseudonocardiaceae > Pseudonocardia > Pseudonocardia endophytica. The sequence continues at coordinate 1,271,814 of NZ_SMFZ01000001.1, read as the reverse complement.
CGTCGAGCGATCCGGCGTCCGTGCGGGGCATCGCGAGCGTGCACGCGAGGCTCAGCAGGGACACGGCCGCCAGCAGCAGACCGATCGCCAGGCTGCCGTAGACCGGCACCAGCGCCGCCGAGATGAGCGGCACCACGCCGCCACCGAGCACGCCGGCGAGGTTGTAGGAGATACCGGCTCCGGTGTAGCGGAAGCGGGTCGGGAACAGCTCGGGCAGCTGCGCACCGATCGGCCCGTACGCGATGCCGACGACGCCGAGCACGATCGACAGCCCGAGACCGAACGACCATGCCGTCCCGATGTCGATGATCGGGAACGCGATCACGCCCGCGACGACGGACGCGACGTTGCCCCACACCACCAGACGACGGCGGCCGAGCCGGTCGGACAGGATCGCCGACGCGATCGTCGTCGCCGCGAACACGAGACCGCCGACGATGCCGAGCGCGAGCACGGTCGTGCGCTCCAGGCCGAGCTGCGCCGTGCCGTACGTGGTCAGGTAGGTGACGCCGATGTAGAAGAACGCGAACACGGCCGTCGTCGAGCCGGCGCCGAGGAACACGGCCAGTGGACGGGCGGTGAACACCTCCGCGATCGGCAGCCTCGTCGACCCGGTCGTGACCTTCTTGTCCTGGAACGCGGCCGTCTCCTCCAGCTTCAGCCGGACGAACAGGCCGACGCCGACCAGCAGGATCGACGCGATGAACGGCACCCGCCAGCCCCACGCCGCGAACGCCTCGGTGCTCATGGTCAGCGCTGTGACCAGGAACGTGGCGCTGGCCAGCGCGAACGCCACGGACGGGCCGAGCTGCGGGTAGAGCGCGTACTTGCCGCGCGCCGTGGCGGGCGAGTTCTCCGCGGTCAGCAGCGTCGCGCCGGCCCACTCACCACCGACGGCGAGGCCCTGCAGGATCCGCAGGACCACCAGGATGATCGGGGCCGCCACGCCGATGGTCGCGGTCGTCGGCATCAGGCCGATCGCCAGCGTCGAGAAGCCCATCAGCATCAGCGTCGTGACCAGCGTGCCCTTGCGGCCGAGGCGGTCGCCGAAGTGTCCGAACAGGATCGACCCGAACGGCCGGGCGACGAACGCGACGCCGAACGTGGCCAGTGCCAGCGCCGTGCCGGCCGCCGCACCGAGCTCCGGGAAGAAAACCTTGTTGAACACGAGCGCGGCGGCGGTGCCGTAGATGAAGAAGTCGTAGAACTCGATCACGGTGCCGGTCATGCTGGCCATCGCGATGCGTCGCATCGACCTCGGCTGCGCCGGTGACCCGGCGGCGGCGTGTGTCACGGATCCTCCCCGATGTGGTGGTCGTGCCTCGACGTCCGTTTCGCCGGGCTCGGGGGAGTATCGGGACGAGGGTGGGTGCGATCTGTATCACGCACTACAGAACGGCCACGCAGCATGACTTTTCTGTCGAGCGTGAGCGCGCTCCGGGCGCCGCCACTACGTTGGGCGCCGTGAGCCTCGCCGTGGACGAACGTGCCGCCATCTGTGACGAGTTCGAGCGGGCCGGTCCCGACCGGCCCACCCTCTGTGAGGGCTGGACCAGTCGGGACCTGCTGGCGCACCTGCTCGTGCGCGAGCGCCAGCCGTGGGCCTCGCCGGGCATCGTCGTCTCCGCGCTCTCGTCGATCACCGACAACGCGATGGCCGGGTACGCGACGACCGCATGGCCGAACATGATCGACGAGCTGCGCAAGGGCCCTCCGCCCTGGTCGCCGTTCCGCATCGGCAAGGTCGACGAGGTCGCCAACGGTGCCGAGTTCTTCGTCCACCACGAGGACCTGCGGCGCGGCGAGGCCGGATGGGAGCCGCGGTCGTCGGACCTGGAGCGCGACGCCCAGCTGTGGGGGATGCTCGGGTCGATGGCGCGGATCCTGTTCCGGCGCAGCCCCGTGGGCCTCGTGCTGCAACGACCGGAGGGCGCCCAGCAGGTCGTCGCGACCGGGCAGGGTCTCGTCACGGTCGTCGGTGAACCCGGCGAGATCGTGTTGCACGCGTTCGGCCGGGACGCCGCCCGCGTCGAGATCACCGGGCTGCCTGCCGACGTCGAGAGCTACCGGGCCGCGCCCAAGGGGCTCTGACCTCCCGCCCGACCGGGTGGCGCAGCGTGACGGCATGTCACACGCGTCGCCGCGTTCCGTCGCGCGGGCGGGGCGGTACCGTCGGGGACCATGAGCACCGGCCCCGACGCCCACCCGCCCCGCCGGCCGTTCGGCGAGGTCCTGACGGCGATGGTCACGCCGTTCGACCGGGACGGCGAGCTGGACCTGGCGAAGGCCGAGGAGCTCGCGACGCACCTGGTGGACCTGGGCAACGACGGGCTCGTCGTGAACGGCACCACCGGTGAGGGGCCGACCACCAGCGACAAGGAGAAGGCCGAGCTCGTGCGCGCCGTCGTGTCCGCGGTGGGGGACCGGGCGACGGTCGTCGCGGGCGCCGGGACCTACGACACGGCGCACTCCATCGAGCTGGCCCGCTCCGCGGAGCGCTCCGGTGCGCACGGCCTGCTCGTCGTGACGCCGTACTACTCGCGGCCGCCGCAGTCCGGCCTGGTCGCGCACTTCACGGCCGTCGCGGACGCGACCGAGCTGCCGGTGATGCTCTACGACATCCCGCCGCGCAGTGTTATCCCGATCGAGCTCGAGACGCTGCAGCGGCTCGCGCAGCACCCGCGGATCGTCGGCGTCAAGGACGCGCGCAACGACCTGCGGGTCGGCACCGAGGTGCTGGCCACGACGACGTTGGCCTACTACTCCGGCGACGACCCGGTGAACCTGCCGTGGCTGTCGGTCGGGGCCGTCGGGTTCGTCAGCGTGATCGGGCACGTCGTCGCCGACCGGCTCCGTGCGATGCTGGACGCGTTCGAGGCGGGTGAGCACGACCGCGCCCGCGCCCTGCACTACGCGATGCTGCCGGTGATCCGCGCGATGGGGCGCGTCGGCGGTGCCGTGTTCGCGAAGACGGCGCTGCGGCTGCGCGGCATCGACGTCGGTGACACCCGGTTGCCGCTCCCACCCGCCACCGAGGAGCAGGTCACGGCCATCGCCGGGGACCTCGCCGTCGCGGGCGTCGCGCTCGACCCGGCCTCGCGGCCGGACGGTTCCCCCGAGCCGTACGGCCACGGCGCCCTCGGCTCCCGCACGCACACCGACCTCGGCGCCGAGGTCGCGTACCGCTGAGCCCGCCGGGCTCACCGAAGACATGTTCCGCACGGGCGCACGCCCGTGACCATTCGACAGACAAGAGGCAACGAACCCAGTGAGTCGTAGTTCCCAGCGTTCCGACCGACGCTCCCGCCCCGACAAGGGCCGCGACCAGGAACCGGTCACCAGCAGCGCCGAGCTCCCCGACGGCCCGCCGCCCGCCCTGGCCAAGGGCGGTCTGCGGGTGTTCGCGCTCGGCGGCATCGGCGAGGTCGGCCGCAACATGACCGTCTTCGAGTTCGACGGGCGCCTGCTCGTCGTCGACTGCGGGGTGCTGTTCCCGGCCGAGGACTCGCCCGGCGTCGACCTGATCCTCCCCGACTTCCGGGCGATCGAGGAGCGGCTCGACGACATCGACGCGATCGTGCTCACGCACGGTCACGAGGACCACATCGGCGCCGTGCCGTGGCTGCTGCGGATGCGCCCGGAGATCCCGGTCGTCGGCAGCCGCTTCACGCTCGCCCTGGTGGCCGCGAAGTGCAAGGAGCACCGGCTGACCCCGCGCCTGCAGGAGGTCGCCGCCGGTGACCGCGAGCGTCACGGCACGTGGGACTGCGAGTACTTCGCGGTCAACCACTCGATCCCGGATGCGCTCGCCGTCGCGATCCGCACCCCGGCGGGCGTCGTCCTGCACACCGGCGACATCAAGCTCGACCAGCTCCCGCTCGACGGCCGGTTGACCGACCTGGGCGGGTTCTCGCGCCTCGGCGAGGAGGGCGTGGACCTGTTCCTCGTCGACTCCACGAACGCCGAGGTCCCTGGCTTCGTCACGCCGGAGCGCGAGATCGGGCCGGTGATCTCGAACATGTTCGGCAAGTCCCGCTCGCGGATCATCGTGGCCTGCTTCGCCAGCCACGTGCACCGCGTCCAGCAGGTGCTCGACGCCGCTGTGGAGCACGGCCGCAAGGTCTGCCTGACCGGCCGCTCGATGGTCCGCAACATGGGTCTGGCGGACGAGCACTCCCTGCTGCGGATCCCGGACGGCCTGCTCGTCGACATCGACGAGGCGATGCGGCTGCCGGACGAGAAGCTGGTTCTGGTCTCCACCGGCTCCCAGGGCGAGCCGCTGGCGGCCCTGTCCCGGATGGCCCGCGGCGAGCACCGCAGCATCACGATCCACCCGGACGACACGATCATCCTGGCCAGCTCGCTGATCCCGGGCAACGAGACGTCCGTGTTCGCCGTGATCAACGGCCTGACCCGGCTCGGCGCGACGGTCGTCCACCAGGGCAACGCGAAGGTGCACGTCTCCGGGCACGCTCCGGCCGGCGAGCTGCTGTTCCTCTACAACGCGGTGCGCCCGTCGAACGTCATGCCGGTGCACGGCGAGTGGCGCCACCTGCGGGCGAACGCCGCGCTGGCCACCGCGACCGGCGTGCCGGAGGAGTCGGTGGTGATCGCCGAGGACGGCGTCGTCGTGGATCTCGTCGACGGGCGCGCGGCGATCACCGGCCGGGTCGAGGTCGGCCGGGTGTACGTGGACGGCCTGGCCGTCGGCGACATCGGCGAGACGACGCTCGGTGACCGGCTCACGCTCGGCGAGGGCGGCTTCATCGCGATCACGGTCGCGGTGGACACCAGGACCGGACGTGCCGTCTCGCGCCCGACGCTGGCCGGCCGCGGGTTCTCCGACGACCCGAAGGCGCTCGACGCGGTCCAGCCGCTCGTCGAGGACGAGCTCTCCAGGCTGGAGAACGAGGGTGTGACCGACACGCACCGCATCGCCCAGGGTGTGCGACGTGTGGTCGGCCGCTGGGTGGCGGACCACTACCGCCGCCGCCCGATGATCGTCCCGACGGTCATCGCGGTCTGACCCGCTCTCTCCCTTCCCCTCCCTCCCGCCCCCGCCTTCCCGAACGAACGGCACCTTCGGGCAACGTGATTGCTCGAAGGTGCCGTTCGTTCGGGGTGGGAGAGCTCAGCGCGCCGCTGCCGGCGCGCCGACGTGGATCGGCAGCGCGGCCATCTGCGTCTCGCCCAGCAGGCCGGTGATCCACGTCGGCTCCCCGCCGAGCGCCACCGCCGGGTGTTCGACGAGCGCGCCGAGCATCGCGCCGAGCACCGTCCGCGCCAGCGCCGCGCCGACGCAGTGATGCGGGCCGGGGAAGAACGACACGTGCGGGTTCGGCCGGCGCGACGGGTCGATCCGGTCCGGGTCGGCGAACACGTCCGGGTCGCGGTTCGCGGCGCCGAGAGGCAGGACCAGCACGTCGCCGTCGGCGAACGTGTGTCCGCCCAGCTCGACCTCGCCCCGCGCCCGCACGAGCCGGTCCACCGTGCCCGCTGCGCCCGGATCGAGACGCAGCAGCTCGTCCACCAGACCGGGCAGCGAGTCCGGGTCCGCGCGCAGTGACGCGACGAGTTCCGGGTCGCGCAGCACGCGGTGCACGCCGAGGCCGGTGACCATCGCCGTCGGCAGGTAGCCGGCCATCAGCAGCTGACCGACCAGACCGGTCACCTCCGCGTCGGTGAGCGCGAGGCCGTCGTCGGGAACGAGCCGGAACAGGTCGCCGACCAGGCCGTCCGAGTCCCGCTCGCCGACCACCAGCTCTCCGATGAACGCGAACAGTGTTGCGCCGCTCTCGGCCATCGCCTGTGGGTCGCTCCCGCCGAACATCGCGGCCGAGTCGTCGGACCACTGCGCGAAGTCCGGGCGCGCGGTGACGTCCACGCCGATCAGCGCGCCGATCGCGTCGATGGCGAGCGGGGCGGCGAGAGCCCGGACGACCTCCCCGCCACCCGCCACGGCCAGGCCGTCGACGAGCTCGCGGGCCCTGCTCTCGATCCTCGGCCGCAGGTCCGCGATCCGGCGCGCGCTCATCGCGCCGGCCAGCGGTCGTCGCAGACGCTGGTGTGCCGGCCCGTCCATCATCATCAGGAAGCCCGCCTGTGCGGCCTGCTCCCGCTCGTCGTCGGAGCCCTCGACGATGCCCGGCACGAACCCGGCCAGCGCCGGTTCGGCGATCGCCTCCCGGATGTCCGCGTGCCGGGTGAGCAGCCAGGCCGGCCCGCTCGCGAGCATCACCCTGCTGACCGGTTCGGACGCCCTGAGCTCGGCCAGCCGCGGTGGTGGGTCCATCGGCGAGCCACCGGTGAACGGGTAGTCGGCCATCGGTCCTCCTCGTCAGCGTGGCAATGCACCTGCATGGTATCCGGCTGTCGTTCGCCATGCATCCGCATTGCCATGCTGGCGGGAGGTCCCCGGGTGCCGGCTCCGGGAGGGGCATGATGGCCCGGTGCCCCGTCAGGTCGATCACGCGCAGCGCCGCCGCGAGATCGCGGACGCGCTGTGGCGGGTCGTCGCCGACCAGGGCGTCGACGCCGTCAGCCTCCGCCGGGTGGCGGGCGAGGCGGGCGTGTCGATGGGCCTGGTCCAGCACTACTTCCACACCCGCGACGAGATGCTGCTGTTCGCGTTCGAGATCGTCGGGGAACGGGTCGCCGAGGAGTGCGGGCGACTGCTGTCCGAGATGGACGACCCCGGCCCGCGGGATCGCGTCCGGGTGCTGCTCACGCAGTGGCTCCCGATCGACGAGCGCCGTCTCCGTGAGGCCAGGGCGCTCCTCGCCCACCTGGTCTCCGGGCGGGACGACGTGATCACCCGCTCGGTCCGCGACGGCGTCGGGCAGCTCCGCGGGCACGTCGCGTCGGAGATCGCCGCGGCGGGCGCCGTCGACGACCCTGCGCTGGCGACGACCGTCCTGCTCGGTCTCGCGGACGGGCTCACCGTCCACGTCCTCGGAGCCGGGCTCGACCCGCAGGACGCACTGCGTGCCCTGGACGCCGGCCTGGACGCCGCCTTCGGCCCGGAGCCTCCAGCCTCGACATGAACGTCAACGCTCTCCGGCGGAGATCGTTCGACCGTCACGTCCATCTCGGCGGGGGATGGCCCGGCCCTGGGCGGAGTCGCCTCGCCTGCTGACGTCCGGCGCGCGCTGATCCGGAGTTCGCGCTCGGGCCGGGCGAACGCACGCGCCCGGTCAGGCGCGTTCTCCGGATCACCGCGCGTTCTCCGGATCACCGCGCGTTCTCCGGATCACCGCGCGCTCTCCGGATCACCGTGCGTTCTGCCGGACGGGCTGCGACGGGAGCGCGGCGTTTCTGCGGTCGGTGTCGGCCGGACCGCGGTCCGGCCGGGCGTGACGTTTCCGGCGGCGGCCGGGTCCGCGTCGGTGCCCGGTTCTGTCGGTCCTCGGCGCTACCGTGAGGCAATGGCAACTCGCGGGGGCACGTCCAGGACCACGGCGCGGGCCGCCGCCACCGGACGGGGTCGTTCGGGGGGCGGCCGGTCGGGAAGCGGCCGTGGCGGGTCGCGTCGTCCCGCGGGCGGGAAGGGCAGGCAGCCCCAGCGCAGGCCGCCGCGTCGCCAGGGCCCCGACCTGATCGACCGGTCGATCGACGCGGTCGGCCGCGGGATCGTGCGGATCGGAAGGGCGGGCGGCCGCGCGATCGGCCGGACCAGGGACATCGACCCGGCGCACCGACGGGACGGCCTCGGGTTCGGGTTCCTGGTGCTGGCCGTGATCGCCGCCGCGGGGATCTGGTTCGAGGCCGGGGGAGTGGTCGCCCACTGGTTCACCTACGGGGTGGGCGCCGTGATGGGCGTGGCGGGCGTGCTCCTGCCGGTGCTGCTGCTGCTCGTCGGCGTCGTGCTGGTGACCACGCCGTCACACCCGGAGGCCCGGCCGAGGATCGTGGCGGGCGCGCTGCTGCTCGCGCTCGGCGTGCTCGGGCTGGTGCATCTGGCCACCGGCGCGCCGTCGGACCCCGCGCAGTGGCGCACCGGCGGCGGGGCGCTCGGCTACGTCGCCGCCACGCCGTTGACCACCGGGTTGACGGCCTGGGTCGCCGTCCCGGTGCTCGTGCTGCTGACCGCGTACGCGCTGCTGCTGCTCACCGGCACGCCGGTGCGCGAGGTCCCGGCCCGGTTCCGCCGCCTGATGGGCGAGGTCCCCGAGGACGAGAGCGCGGACGCCGACGCCCCGAAGACGGTGGCCGACGCCGTCGCCGAGAAGGAGGCGGGCGAGGACGCTCCGCCGGCGCGGAGGCGCCCGAGCCGTCGGCGCCAGCAGGCCAGCGAGGCCGACGCGTTCCGCACCGAGGAGGGCGAGCACGCGCCCGCTCCCGAGGAGACACGGGGCGAGCAGGCGCCCAAGCCCAAGCGGCCGGCGAAGCCCGTCGTCGAGACCCCGCCCGCCGAGGACACGCCCCCGTCGGACGGCGAGCAGCTGTCGATGGCCATCCGCGAGCCGATCGTGGAGACCGAGTACACGCTCCCGCCCGCCGACATGCTCGAGGTCGGACCCGTCGCCAAGGCCCGGTCCACGGCGAACGACGCCATGATCGAGGCGATCACCGGCGTGCTGGACCAGTTCAACGTGGATGCCCAGGTCACCGGCTTCACCCGCGGCCCGACGGTCACCCGCTACGAGATCGAGCTCGGCCCCGCCGTGAAGGTCGAGAAGATCACGCAGCTGCAGCGGAACATGGCCTACGCCGTGGCGAACGACAACATCCGCCTGCTCGCCCCGATCCCCGGCAAGTCCGCCGTCGGCATCGAGGTGCCGAACACCGACCGCGAGATGGTCCGCCTCGGCGACGTCCTGCGCTCCGCGAGCGCGCGTACCGAGCAGCACCCGATGGGCATCGGGCTGGGCAAGGACATCGAGGGGCACTACCTCGTCGCGAACCTGGCGAAGATGCCGCACCTGCTGGTCGCGGGCTCCACCGGGTCGGGTAAGTCGAGCTTCGTGAACTCGATGCTGGTGAGCCTGCTGTCCCGGGCCACGCCGGACGAGGTCCGGATGATCCTGATCGACCCGAAGATGGTCGAGCTGACGCCGTACGAAGGCATCCCGCACCTGATCACGCCCATCATCACCCAGCCGAAGAAGGCCGCCGCGGCGCTGGCCTGGCTGGTGGAGGAGATGGAGCAGCGCTACCAGGACATGCAGGCCAACCGGGTCCGGCACATCGACGACTTCAACCGCAAGGTCCGCTCCGGCGAGATCGTCGCGCCGCCGGGCAGCGAGCGGGTGTACCGGCCGTACCCGTACATCATGACGATCGTCGACGAGCTCGCCGACCTGATGATGACCGCACCCCGGGACGTCGAGGACGCGATCGTCCGGATCACCCAGAAGGCCCGTGCGGCCGGCATCCACCTGATCCTGGCGACCCAGCGGCCGTCCGTGGACGTCGTCACCGGCCTGATCAAGACGAACGTCCCGAGCCGGCTGGCGTTCGCGACGTCGTCGCTGACCGACTCCCGGGTCATCCTGGACCAGCCGGGCGCCGAGAAGCTGATCGGTATGGGCGACGCGCTCTACCTGCCGATGGGGGCGGGTAAGCCGACCCGCATGCAGGGCGCGTTCATCGACGACGACGAGATCGCCCGGGTCGTCGCGTTCACCAAGGAGCAGGCCGAGCCCAGCTACACCGAGGGCGTCACGGCGCAGAAGGCCGGCGAGAAGAAGGAGATCGACGCCGACATCGGCGACGACCTCGACGTGCTGCTGCAGGCCGCCGAGCTGATCGTGACCTCGCAGTTCGGGTCGACGTCGATGCTGCAGCGCAAGCTGCGCGTCGGCTTCGCCAAGGCCGGACGCCTGATGGACCTGCTCGAGACGCGGCACATCGTCGGACCGTCCGAGGGCTCGAAGGCGCGCGACGTTCTCGTCAAGCCGGACGAGCTGGAGAACGCGCTCTACCTGATCCGCGGGGGAGGGACGGCCGACGGCTCTCCGGTGGACGAGGACGACGAGCAGGACGAGGACGACGACCGCTGACGTGAGGTGGGTCGCTCGACCGGCCTTTCCTGCGGTCTCGGGTTAACCGGACCGTTACGGACGTGCGAGAGTGGTACGCCCGTTTCGACGCAGGAGGTCGCACGACGTGTTCTGGAGCAAGCGCCGCCGCGGTGGCGGTCGCGGGACGACCGACCGGCACGCCCTGCTGCCGATCCCGCTGACCGGAGGCGTGCTGAGCGGCCAGGTTCGGGACACGGCGGGCGCTCCGCTGCCGGGCAGCGCGGTCACCGTGCTGGACGCGGCCGACCGCGAGATCGTGCGCGTCGAGGCCGACCCGTACGGGCAGTTCACGTCTGCGCTGATGCCGGGCCGCTACCGGGTGCGCGCCGAGGCCGGTGGCTACCGGGCGGAGACCGAGAGCGTCGAGGTCCAGTGGGGCACGCACTCGGAGATGGGTTCGTTCGGCCTGACCGAGGACCCGGAGCTGCGCCCGCCGCGACCGGGCATCTACGTGATCGACCCGGACCACTCGTCGGTCCGGTTCGTCGCCCGCCACATCGGGATGTCCAAGGTGTACGGGCGGTTCAACAGGTTCTCCGGGCAGCTCCGGATCACCGAGCCGTTCGAGGAGTCCTCCGTGGACGTCGTCATCGAGTCGGCCAGTGTGGACACGAACGTCGAGGCCCGGGACACACACCTGCGTTCGGCCGACTTCCTGGACGTCGAGCGGTTCCCGGAGCTGCGCTTCGCGAGCGTGCGGGTCGTCCAGCACGGTGGGAACCACTGGACCGTCGACGGTGATCTCACGCTGCACGGGCTGACCAGCGACGTCGCGCTGGACACGACGTTCCTGGGCAACGCGGAGTGGAACGGGGAGCGGATCGGCGCCGTCGCGACCACGTCGCTGCACCGCGAGCACTTCACGCTCAACTGGCAGCAGACGATCGCGAAGGGACTCCCGGTCGTCGGGTCCACGATCGACATCACGCTCGACGTGCAGGCGGTCCGGCAGTGATGCCACCGGCGAAGCCGTGCTGCCGCCACGCCTCGTAGACGGCGATCCCGACCGCGTTCGCGAGGTTCAGCGACCGCGAGCCGCCCACCATCGGCAGACCGACCCGTGCGGTGGCACGGTCCGCCTCGGCGTCCGGTAGCCCGTCCGACTCGCGCCCGAACAGCAGCACATCGCCCGCGGCGTAGGCGACGTCGGTGTACGACCGGTCCGCCGCCGTCGTGAACGCCCACACCGACGGCGCGGGAGCGATGCCGTCGAGGTGGGCGCGGAACGCGTCGGAGTCGGTGTGCACCCGGACGTCGGCCAGCTCGTGATAGTCCAGCCCGGCCCGCCGGACCTGCCGTTCGGCCAGCGAGAACCCGAGCGGACCGACGAGGTGCAGCTCGGCCCCGGTGTTGGCCGCCAGCCGGATCACGTTGCCGGTGTTCGGCGGGATCTCCGGGGCGTGCAGCGCGATGCGGAACACGCGGCAGAGCCTGTCACTCGTACCAGGTGCCGAAGCTCCACAGGTTGCCCTCCGGGTCGCGGAGCTCGCAGATGCGGCTGCCGTAGTCGACGTCCGTCGGCTCGTGCACGACGGTCGCCCCGGCCGCGACGGCGGCGGCGAAGCGGCCGTCCGGGTCGTCGGTGACGACGTGGATCGCCCCGGAGCCGGGGGGCGGCATCTCGCCGCACTCGGCCGCCGGGCCGAGCATGACGCCTCCGGCCTGCCCGGACGGGCCGGTCCAGGTCAGCTCGGCGTGGTGGACGGTCTGCCCGTCGGCGTAGACGACGCGCTCGGTGAACCCGAACGCCTCGACCAGGAAGCGGATCATCACGCGGGGGTCGGTGCAGGCCAGGCTCGCCCACACGCTGGGAACGTCGCTCATGGGACGAGATCCTGGCGCTGCGGCGCCGCCGGAGTCTTGGACGAACCGGATCCGCCGGACGGCCGAGCAGCGCGGCGGGTCGTCTCCGGTTGTGCCACAGTGCGACTCGACCGGGTGACGCGCGGGCACCGGCGGGGAGGGCGGACCGGGTGAACGGGGTGGCCACCGCGGGAGGGGGTCGGGTCGAGCGGCGCGCGCAGGGTGATCTCGCCCAGGTCGTCGAGCTCATCCTGGACAAGGGCCTCGTCATCGACGTGTGGGCGAAGATCTCGATCATCGGTCTGGAGCTGATCACGATCCAGGCCCGGATCGTCGTCGCCAGCGTGGACACCTACCTGCGCTACGCGGAGGCCGTCGGACGGCTCGAGCAGTCCTCGGGGGACTCCGGGATCGAGAAGCTCCTCGGCGGAGGCGGCGGCTCCGGCTCGGGGCAGAAGAAGCCCGGCCGCAAGCGCGAGATCGCCGCCGGCGTGCTCGAGGGCGGCAAAGAGTGGCTGCAGGAGCTGCGCGAGGAACGCCGGTCGCAGAAGGAGGAGTCGCGATGACGAGTGCGATGGCGGTGCGGGGCGCGGGCGCGCGGCACCTGAGAGCGGTTCCTGATGCCGCGGTTCCTGATGCTGCGGTTCCCGATGCCGCCGTCCCCGATCTCTGGCCGACGCCCGGCGAGAGACTGCGGGCGGCGGGGGAGCGGGTGCTCGTCGCGCTCCTCGACCGGCTGTCCGCGATGGCCCTGGAGAAGGTCGACGACCTGGCCGGATCCCTGGAGCGGATGGCGCAGGAGGGTGGACCGGGCGTCGGTGCCGCGATCGGGGCGGCCAGGGCGATGGCGCAGGGCCGCAACGCCGTGTGGGGCGCGATCAAGGGCGGGTTCGCCGCGCTCGCGGCGTGGGCGAAGGTGCTGGTCGGGGTCGTGCTGGCGCTCTCGCCGGTGCTGCTGCTCGTCGCGCTGGTGGTGCTGGTCGTGGCCCTGCTCGTGTGGGCCGTCGTGGCGGCGGTGCGGTCGGCGGCCTGACGCCACCCGAGCAGACACCCGGTAGGTGGCTCGGAGTGAGCGCCCCGGCGCCCACCCCAGGGCGGCCGCTCGGTCGGCCGCTCGCGCGGGCACCCGTCGGACGGCTCAGAGCGAACGCTCGGCCAGCCACTCCGTCGCGGTGAGGCCCGCCAGATCCCGGAAGTCCCGAGCCAGGTGCGGCTGGTCCGCGTAGCCGCAGACGGCGGCCACCTCGGCCAGGCCGGGGCGCGCCGGCGAGCGCAGCAGGCCCAGAGCGCGCTCGAAGCGGATCAGCCGGGCCGCCGTCTTGGTGCCCAGCCCGGTCTCGGCCCGGAAGCGCGCGCCCAGGTGGCGCCTGCTCCAGCCGACGTCGGCGGCCAGGTCCTCGACCCTCGCCGTGCCGCCGGTGCTCATCAGCCGGTCCCAGGCCCGTGCGAGCTCCGGAGCCGGGACCGACGGCCGCTCGCGGGTGTCCAGCAGGTCGCAGAGCCACGCGTCGAGCAGGGCGAACCGGGCCGGCCATGTCGGGGTCCCGTGCAACCGGTCGAGCAGCGCGTCCAGCCCGGGAAGCAGCACGGCGAGGTCGACGACGTCGCCGGCCAGCTCCCCGGCGGGCAGTCCGAGCAGCGCGCGGGCACCGCGCCACGTCAGCTCCAGCTGCATGCCGGTCTGCGCCGGACCGGTGGCGAGCACCGCGGGCGCGTCGTGCAGCCCGGCGACGGAGCTGACGAACCGTCCGGGACCGCGCGCGGGGTCCGGAGCCTTCAGGACCTCGACGTCGCCGTCGAGACAGAGCACGACGGTCAGGTGCCCGCCGGGCACGCCCTGGTGCGTCCCGGGAGGACCCGCACCCTGCCGCCACGCCCAGATCTCCCGCACGTGCTCGCGCAGCCGGGCCGAGGTCCGCCAGCGGTGGGTGCCGTCGGTCTCCACCGTCGGGATCGCCGGTCCCGCCATGGCGACCAGGTTAGAGGGTCAGCAGCATCCGGACGTTGCCCAGCGTGTTCGGCTTGACGTGCGCGAGGTCCAGGAACTCGGCGACGCCCGCGTCGTAGGACCGCAGCATCGCGGCGAACACGTCCGCCGACACCGGGGTCCCGTCGATCTCGGCGAACCCGTGCCGGGCGAAGAACTGCTTCTCGAACGTCAGCACGAACACCCGGGACAGGCCGAGCTCGCGCGCCCCCGCGATCAGCGCGTCGACGAGCGCGTGCCCCACCCCGTGCCCGGTGACCTCGGGATGCACGGCGACCGTGCGGACCTCGCCGAGGTCCTCCCACAGCACGTGCAGCGCACCGCAGCCGACCACACGCCCGTCGAGCTCGGCGACGAGGAACTCCGGCACCGTCTCGTAGAGCGTGACCGTCTCCTTGTCCAGGAGCACCCGCCCGGCGTAGGAGTCGACGAGGTCGCGGATCGCGCGCACGTCGGGCGTGCGGGCTCGGCGGACGGTCAGGCCGGACACGGGTCGAACCGTAGACGGGCACGCAGAGCGGCCGCGTCGCGGCGTCTACCCTTGGGTCGTGTCCCCTGCAGAACCCCGTCGTGCCGCCCTGCTCACGCTCGGCTGCGCCCGCAACGAGGTCGACTCCGAGGAGCTGGCCGGTCGCCTCGCCGGCAGCGGGTGGGAGCTGGTGGACGCCGAGTCCGGTGAGCCGGACGTCATCGTCGTCAACACCTGCGGGTTCGTCGAACAGGCGAAGAAGGACTCGATCGACACCGTGCTGGCCGCGTCCGACGTGGCGCGCCCGGCGGGTGCGAAGGTCGTCGCCGTCGGGTGCCTGGCCGAGCGCTACGGCGCCGAGCTGGCCCGCGATCTCCCCGAGGCGGACGCCGTGCTCGGTTTCGACGACTACCCGGAGCTCGGCGAACGCCTGTCCGACGTGCTCGGCGGGCACGCCCCGGCCCCGCACGTCCCGGTCGACCGCCGCACGCTGCTGCCGATCAGCCCGGTGCAGCGCCCCGCCGCCACCGCCGACGTGTCGGTGCCCGGCCACGAGTGGGTGCCGGACCTGGGGCGCGTGGGAGAGGAGCCCCGGCGGGACGGCCGTCGGCGCCGCCTGGCCGACGGCCCGGTCGCCTCGCTGAAGCTGGCCTCGGGCTGCGACCGTCGCTGCTCGTTCTGCGCGATCCCGTCGTTCCGCGGCAGCTTCGTGTCCCGCCCGCCCGCCGACGTGCTCGGCGAGGCGGCGTGGCTGGCCGAGCAGGGCGTCCGCGAGCTCGTGCTGGTCAGCGAGAACTCGACGTCCTACGGCAAGGACCTGCCCGGCGGGACGCGCGCGCTCGTCGACCTGCTGCCCCGGATCGGCGCGCTGCCCGGGATCGAGCGGGTGCGGGTCGCCTACCTGCAGCCCGCCGAGCTGCGCCCCGACCTGCTCGCGACGATCGCCGGCACCGAGGGCGTCGCACCGTACTTCGACCTGTCGTTCCAGCACGCCAGCGGCCCGCTGCTGCGCCGGATGCGCCGGTTCGGGTCCCGGACCGACTTCCTCGACCTGTGCGCGCGCATCCGCGAGCTGGCCCCCGAGGCCGGGATCCGGTCGAACGTGATCGTCGGCTTCCCCGGCGAGACCGAGGAGGACCTGGCCGAGCTGGAGGCGTTCCTCACCGGCGCCCGGCTGGACGCCGTCGGCGTGTTCGGCTACTCCGACGAGGACGGCACCGAGGCCGAGGGTTTCGACGGCAAGCTGGACCCGTCCGAGGTCGCCGCGCGCGTCGCGCGGATCTCCGAGCTGGCCGACGAGCTGATGACCCAGCGTGCCGAGGACCGGATCGGCACCGAGGTCGTCGTGCTCGTCGAGCGCGCGGAGTCCGAGGAGGACGACTGCGCGGGCCGCGCCCTGCACCAGGGGCCGGACGCGGACGGCGAGTGCGTGTTCCCCGACGCGTTCCTCGACGACACCGACCTGGCTCCCGGCGACCTCGTGCGTGCCCGGGTGGTCGGCAGCGAGGGCGTCGACCTGCTCGTCGAGGCCGTCGAGGTGCTGCCGCGCGCCGACCGGCTGGAGGCGGCGGTCGCCCCATGAGCGAGCGTGCGAGCTCGTCATCGAGCAGAGCAGCGCCGCGAACGCGGTCGCCGAGCGCCGGCGGGGAGGACTCGTGAGCGCGCCGTCGGAACGGACGCCCGGCTCGTCGCTGCCGGTCCGCGGGGCCGCGCCGCTGCTGAACATCGCGAACGCGCTGACCTGCCTGCGCCTGCTGCTGGTCCCGGTGTTCGTGGTCGTGCTGTTCACCGACGGCGGCACCGACACGCGCTGGCGGCTGGCCGCGTTCGCCGTGTTCGCCGTCGCCGCGTTCACCGACCGGCTCGACGGGCAGCTGGCCCGCCGCCGCGGACTGGTCACCTGGTTCGGGGCGCTCGCCGACCCGATCGCGGACAAGGCACTGACCGGGGCCGCGTTCATCGGGCTCTCGATACTCGGCCAGGTGCCGTGGTGGATCACCGTGGTGATCATGGGCCGGGAGATCGGCATCACCGTCATGCGGCTGTGGGTGGTGCGCCGCGGCACGGTGATCCCGGCCAGCCGGGGCGGGAAGGCGAAGACGGCCGCGCAGACGCTCGCGATCGGCCTGCTGCTCCTGCCGGTGCTCCCGTCGATCGCGACGGCGATGGTCGCCGTCCAGTGGGTCGCGCTGCTGGTCGCGCTCGTGCTCACGGTCGTGACCGGCGTCGACTACGTCGTGCGCGCGCTGCGGGCGCCCGCGGCGTCCGGATCACCCGTCGACGGCTGAGCCGGGGGTCGTGTTCGCCGTCAGCGGACACGGTCGGCCGGTGTCGGCGGCGACGGCGGCGGGGGCGAGTCGGTACGGTGGGTCGGACCGGGCGGTCACGCACGTGGTGTCCGGTCCGGACGGACGGAGGAGGGCTCATGCTGTTGCGGGAGGCCATCGGCAGTGGCCTGCGACGCGCTCGGACCCTGCGCCGTCGCACGCTGCGGGACATCTCGCGGGCGGCACGGGTGAGCCTCGGCTACCTCTCCGAGGTCGAGCGCGGGCGCAAGGAACCGTCCAGCGAGCTGCTCGCCGCGATCTGCGAGGCACTCGACATCACCGTCGCGGACCTGCTCGTCGAGGTCGCCGCGGAGATGGCCGTCTCCGGCCCCGCCGTCGGTGCCGGCGCGCGGACCGACGAGGTGCTCGTCCCGATCGGGCAGCGCCACGCCGAGCTGCGGCTGGCCGGCCGACCGGCCGGCATGGGGTCCGGCGCGAAGTCCGGCACCCCCGTCGCGTCGGCCGCTTGAGATCTCCTCAGGCGCCTGTTCCGCAGGTGGACCCGCGGGTCGCCGGGTAACGACACGGCGATAGTGTCCGGTCGCACTGGCACCAGGTGTCGACCCGGTGACAGGATGGGTGGGGCCGAACACGGCTGTCGCAGGGGGAACGCGGGGTCGTCCGGATCGGTGCAGCCCGAGAACGGGCACTGTCAGCGATGTCGCACGCGGAGGTAGTCGGGTCAGATGGCCAACGGATTCACGAAGTTCTTCAGCTATCTGTCGGCACTGTTCTCGTCGAAGGTGGACGAGCACGCGGACCCGAAGGTCCAGATCCAGCAGGCCATCGAGGACGCGCAGAAGCAGCATCAGCAGCTCTCCCAGCAGGCCGCGTCGGTGATCGGCAACCAGCGACAGCTCGAGATGAAGCTGAACCGCCAGCTCGGCGAGATCGAGAAGCTGCAGTCCTCGGCGCGCCAGGCTCTGGTGCTGGCCGACCAGGCCCGTGCACAGGGTGACGAGCAGAAGGCCCAGCAGTACGAGCAGGCCGCCCAGTCCACCGCGACGCAGCTGGTCACGGCCGAGCAGAACGTCGAGGACCTCAAGACGCTGCACGACCAGTCGATCGGCGCGGCCGAGCAGGCCAAGCAGGCCGTCGAGCGCAACTCGATGATGCTGCAGCAGAAGATCGGCGAGCGGACGAAGCTGCTCAGCCAGCTCGAGCAGGCCAAGATGCAGGAGCAGGCCGCCAAGTCGCTGCAGAGCATGAGCGAGCTGTCCGCCCCGGGCAACGCGCCCTCGCTGGACGAGGTCCGGGACAAGATCGAGAAGCGCTACGCGAACGCGCTCGGCGCGGCCGACCTGGCGCAGAACTCGGTCCAGGGCCGGATGCTGGAGGTCCAGCAGGCGACCACGGACATGGCGGGCGCCAGCCGCCTGGAGCAGATCCGCGCGTCGATGGAGGGCCGTCCGGTCGCTGGCGAGGTCGGGCAGGGCACGACCCAGCAGATCCCGGCCGCGCCGCAGTCCAACCCGGCGCCGGCGCAGAACCCGCAGCAGACCCAGCAGCAGCCGGGTACCGCCTGACCCCCCTTTCCTCCCGAACGAAGGTGCCGTTCGAGCAATCACATTGCTCGAACGGCACCTTCGTTCGCTTCGGGGAGGTGCGCTGGGCGGTCTCTAGCGGCGGACGGCTCCGCGACGGGCCGGGCGTTGCGGTCGCGGGGCGGGTCCGGACTGGCAGTGTGGGCACCAGTACGTGACGCGTGCGTACGGTGCGCGGCCCTGGTCGGCGACCAGGACGCGTGTCCCGCACCGGCGGCACGGCCTGCCGCCCCGCTCGAACACCCAGTGTGCCTCGCCACGGGCCAGCGAGCCCGTCGTCGTCTGCTCAGGACGGTCCGCATTGGACAGCAGGAGCTTGCGGCACAACGCGATCACGCCCGGCAGGTCCGGTGTGTCGCGCACCAGCACCCAGGGCGTCAGCCCCAGCAGGAAGCACACGTCGTTGCGGTAGAGGTTCCCGACGCCCGCCATCACCCGCTGCTCCAGCAGCGCCAGCCCCAGCTCGTGCTCCCCGCGGGCGGTGAGCCGGCGCAGCGCCTCGGCGGCGTGCTCGTCGCCCCAGTCCGGGTCGAGCAGGTCCGGGCCGAGGTGCCCGACGAGCCGGTCCTCGTCGTCGGTCGGCAGCAGCTCCATGTCGTGCAGCGCGAACCCGACCGCGACCCGCTCGGACGTCTCCAGCACCGCCCGCGCCTCGTGCGCGACCCGCTTCCACCGGTCGCCCGGCCGGTACAGGTGCCACGAGCCGTCCATCCGGAAGTGGCTGTGCAGGCTGCGGCCGTCGTCGAAGCGCGTGAACAGGTGCTTCCCGACGGACGCGACGCCGGTGACGGTCAGACCGGCCAGATCGTGGTCGACGAGTGCGGGGTGGCGCAGCTCGCCGCGCAGTAGCCGATGCCCGGTGAGCGCCACGTGCAGGCGCTTCCCGGCCAGGTAGACGGTGTCACCCTCGGGCACCCCGCGACGGTACTGCTCGCCGGGCGCCGTCGCGCGCCTGCCGCACTCCGGAGCTCGGTGTCGCACCCCGGAGCTCGGTGTCGCACCCCGGAGCTCGGTGTCGCACCCCGGAGCTCGGTGTCGCACCCCGGAGCTCGGTGTCGCACCCCGGAGCTCGGTGTCGCACCCCGGAGCTCGGTGTCGCACCCCGGAGCTCGGTGCCGCACCCCGGAGCCCGGTGCCGCACCCCGGAGCCCGGTGTCGCACCCCGCGCCGGCGTGTCGCACCCGTTGCGGCGGATGCGACACGCCGAGACGGGGTGCGGCAGTCCGGCTCGTGTGCTGCCGGAAGCGGGTCAGCTCCGGCCCGCCGCCGCCACGAACGCGGGGACGGCATCGGCGCCGGACACCGCGTCCGCGCTGATCACCTCGTCGACGGAGCGCCCGCGCAGCACCTGTTTGATCGGCTTCTCCAGCTTCTTGCCGGTCAGCGTGCGCGGCACCGCCGGCACCGCGGCGACCAGGTCCGGTACGTGCCGTGGGGACAGTTCCCGCCGCAGCGCGCCCGCGATCCGCGTGCGCAGGTCGTCGTCGAGCTCGGCGCCGTCGACCAGCGCGACGAACAGCATCAGCTCGCCGGACCCGCCCTCGCTGTCCTCCAGGTGCACGACGAGCGAGTCCGCCACCTCCGGCAGCTCCTCGACGACGGTGTAGAACTCGGCCGTGCCCAGGCGCACCCCGCCCCGGTTCAGCGTGGCGTCCGAGCGGCCGGTGATCACGCAGCTGCCGCGCTCGGTGAAGTACACCCAGTCCCCGTGACGCCAGATGCCGTCGTAGGTGTCGAAGTAGGCGTCGCGGTAGCGCGAGCCGTCCTCGTCGTTCCAGAACGACACCGGCATCGACGGCATCGGCGCCCGCAGCACGAGCTCTCCCAGCTGCCCGACGACCGGGTTCCCGGCCTCGTCGAACGCCGTCACGTCGCAGCCGAGGGCCACGCCCGCCATCTCGCCGCGGTAGACCGGCTGCCACGGACTGCCACCGACGAACCCGCTGCACACGTCCGTGCCGCCGCT
Source organism: Pseudonocardia endophytica (assembly GCF_004339565.1). Taxonomy (GTDB): domain Bacteria; phylum Actinomycetota; class Actinomycetes; order Mycobacteriales; family Pseudonocardiaceae; genus Pseudonocardia; species Pseudonocardia endophytica. Next base: position 1,251,696 of record NZ_SMFZ01000001.1, on the reverse strand, counting down.
GAACGGGTTGACGATCAGCTCCGGCCCGAGCTTCTCGTAGAGCCAGTCGAACGCCTCCGCAGGCAGCGGCGCGCCGGTCGTGCCGATCATGCGCAGCTCCGGCCACGTCGGTGGCGTGATGCCCTCCTTGCGGCAGGACATGATGTAGCCGGGGCTCAGGCCGAGCAGCGACACGCCGGCCTCCGCCGCGAGCTTCCACTGCGCCCCGAGGTCCGGCCAGAGCGGGTTGCCGTCGAGCAGCACGAGCGTCCCGTGCCGGAGCAGACCGGAGATCGTGATGTTCCACATCGCCCACGCCGTCGTCGTGAACCAGAACATCCGCTCGCCGGGACGGACCTCCATCAGCAGGCCGAACAGCTTGAGGTGCTCCATCAGGATGCCGCCGTGGCCGTGCACGATCGCCTTCGGCAGGCCGGTGGTGCCGGAGGAGAACAGGACGTAGAGCGGGTGGTCGAACGCGACCCGGTCGAACTCCGGTGCCGCCGCCTCGGACAGGAAGTCGGTCCAGGACAGCGCGTCCGGTACCGGGTGGTCGCCGTAGTCGAGTGCGACGACGTGCTGCACCGTCGGCAGGCCCGCGCGGATGGTCTCGAGCTCGTCGCGGTGGTCGATGACCTTCTCCCCGTAGCGGTACGACGAGACCGCGATCAGCACCGTCGGCTCCACCTGGCCGAGCCGGTCCACGACGCTGCGGGCGCCGAACTCCGGCGCGCAGGCCGCCCAGATCGCGCCCAGGCTGGCCGCGGCCAGGAACACGACGATCGCCTCCGGCACGTGCGGCACGTACGCGGCGACCCGGTCGCCGTGGCCGACGCCGAGCCGGATCAGGCCCGCGCGGGCCCGTCCGACCTGGTCGCGCAGCTCTCCGTAGGTCATCTCGAGCGGGTCGCGGGTCTGCGAGCGGGCGATGATCGCGAGGTCGTTCTCGTCGGAGGCCGGGTCGTCCAGCGCGCCCACCATGTGCTCGGCGTAGTTCAGGCGGGCGCCCGGGAACCACTCGGCCCCCGGCATCTCCGTGCGGCCGAGCACCTGGTCACCACGCTCACCGCGCACGCCGAAGTGGTCCCAGATCGAGGCCCAGAACGCCTCCGGCCGGTAGAGCGACCAGCGCAACAACTCGTCGTAGGAGCCGACGTCCGGGCCGCCGTTCGCGGCCAGCCAGTCCCGGTACGAACCGAGCCCGGTGCCCTCGGGAGATCCCGGTTCGCGGAGGACTCTTCCGGGCGGGGGGACGGCGTCGTCGCTCATGGTCGAGATGATGCAGGTTCGCCGTCAGGGGGGAAAGCGGTACGCGCGAGCCCGTGCGGTTAGGGTCGGGCGGTGCTGTACCGGGTGCTCGTCGTGCTGGCCGTCCTGCTCGTGGCGGCCGCCTGTGGCAGCAGCAACGCCGTCACGGTGACCGGCCCGGAGCCCACTCTTCCGAACGGCGTCGTGCCCAGCGCGACGCTGGACGACCTGCGCACGAAGCTCGCGTCGATCAGCCAGGACGAGTGCGCCCGCGAGGACCCGGCCGGCGTCTACAAGGGGTGCGGGCGGTTCATCGGCGAGGTCGAGGCGGCGCTGCCCGCCGTCCGCGACCGTGCCCCGCGGGCAAGCGGTGCCGCCGATGCCGTGCAGCGCGGGGTCTCCACGTTCACCGGCGACGGCTGCGTGGCCGCGCCGAATGCCGGACCGGCCGGCGACCCGGCGACCTGCGGTCCGGCCCTGGCCGCGGTGCAACAGGACCTGCGCACGATGGTCGCGGCCGTCGGCCGGTGACCGGTCAGCACTGTCTGTTCGCTCGGCGAGCCTCGCTCACGAGACCGTCAGGGTCCGCCACTGCTCGGAGATCACCGACCACGGTGCCGTGCGGCCGGTGGCCAGGGAGAGGTTCGCGCCGGGCTCGCCGACCGGTCGCACGTCGGAGAACCAGGGGCGCAACGACTCCGGCTGCTCACCGAGGTACAGCACGGTGTCCTTGTCCTCGCTGGGCGGCGGGAAGTAGCCGTAGCTGCGGTTGCCGCTGTACGCCTCCGGGAGCCCGACCTCGTCGGAGTACGCGTCCAGATAGGACGCGTAGATGTAGGACCCGCCGACGACGGCCGTGTGCTCCCTCTGCTCGGGCGGCAGCGAGCGGTAGGCCTCGGCGGCCTGCTGGGTGAAGCGCTCCGGCGTCGCCGGGTCGGCGGACGGTCCGGACACCCACAGCGCCGCCGCGGCCACGACGATCCCGATCCCGAACCACGGCCACACCCGTCGCGGCGCCCCGCGGGCCTCCCGGCGCCGCTGCAGGCCGACGGCACCGGCCGCGATCAGCACGCCGAGCATGCCGGCCAGGTAGTAGAACCGGCCCTCGGTCACGACGAACACGACGTAGAGCACCAGCGCGGAGACGCCGAGGAAGCGGTACGGCCGCAGGTCGGGGCCGCGCAGGAACCGGACCAGCCCGTAGACGGCGAGCACGGTCCCCGGGAACCCGGCGATCACGACGAGCAGCACGGCGACGCCGGGGCGCCCGCCGTAGAGGTACTGGGCCTCGTCCGCGGCAACCGTCGCCATCCCCAGCTGCGGCCAGCCGTGCACGGCCTGCCAGATCATCGTCGGCGCCGCGACCAGGGCGGCGACCACCGCGCCCGCCCACAGCGCCGGACGCCGGAACAGCTCGCGCGGGCCGACGACGGCGACGGCGAGCACCAGCACCGCGCAGAGTCCCAGCACCTGGAACTTCGTCTCGATCGCGATCCCGACGACGACGCCGAGCACGAGCAGCAACCGGTCGTCGCGGCGGTTCGTCCAGCGGGCCAGCAACCACGCGATCAGCAGCCACTGCAGTGGCTCCAGCGCGTACGGCGTCAGCCAGTGCCCGGAGAACGACAGCCACGCCGCCGTCGCCTGCGCACCTGCCGTGATCAGCTGGGCCCTGCGGTCCCCGCCGAGCTCGCGGGCCAGCAGCGCCGCGACGACAACGGCCGCCGCGGTGGCGAGGATCGCCGGCACCCGCAGCGCGACCATCGAGCCGGGCGCGATCGCGTCGGCCGCAGCCGCGAGCAGGGGCACGACGGGTGGCTGGTCGGCTGAGCCCCAGTCGAGGTGGTGCCGGCCGACGGCCAGCATGAGGACCTCGTCGAGCCAGTAGCCGCGCCCGGCGATCGCGAACCCGAGATGGGCCAGCGCGGTCAGCGCGGCGATCACGAACACCGGTGCGCGGGCGAACGTGGGCACCGACGGTGACGCCGCTTCTCGGGTGGTCGGGACGGTCTGCACGGGGATCCCTCCTGCTCTCCGGCTCCTACCGGCCCAGTCGATCGCAGAAGCCGATCGTCCGCTGCGGCCGGGGGAGGGCTCCCGGAGCAACTTTCGTTGTTCCTTGCCGTGCTGTGTGGCGGTCCCGCCGCGGTGCGGGCCTCCTGCCCGGCTTATTGACCTGAAGTCAGGTGTAGCTTGCACGGTGGTGGCATGGCATACGACACAGCCCTCGTCACCGGGGCCGGGACCGGGTTCGGTCTCGCCCTCACCACCGCACTGGCCCGCCGCGGCACGCGGGTCACGACCGTCGCGCGGGACGCCGACCGGCTCGCGGCCGCTGTCTCCGGGCTGCCCGGCGTCACCGTCGCCCCGGGCGACATCACCGACCCGACGTTCCGCGCCGCCGTCGCCGACCGGCTCGGGGAGCGGTTGGACCTGCTCGTGCACAACGCTGGTGAGCTCGGCCCGTCCCCGCTTCCGCCACTGGCCGACTACCCGCTCGATGCGCTGCGCGCCGTCCTGGAGACGACGGTCGTCGCGCCGCTGGGTCTCACCAGGCTGCTGCTCCCTGCGCTGCGGCGGTCGCCCGCGCCCGCCGTCGTGACGCTCAGCTCCGACGTCGCCGTCGAGGCGTACCCGGGGTGGGGCGGGTACGGCGCGGCGAAGGCGGCGCTGGATCGTCTCGCGACCCAGCTCGGGGTCGAGGAGCCCGGGATCCGCGTGCACGCGTTCGATCCCGGCGACATGCGCACGGCCATGCACCAGGCCGCGTTCCCGGGGGAGGACATCTCGGACCGCCCTGAGCCGGAGACGGTCGTGCCCGCTCTGCTGCGACTGCTCGACGAACGCCCGCCGAGCGGTCGGTACCGGGCGTCCGACCTGGCCGGGAGTCCGGCGTGAGGCGCGGCGATCCCGGCCGCGGGGCCGGCGCCGGACGCGCCGCGAACCGCCCGACCGAGGGGTGGGCGGGCGCCGGTCCGGCGGGTGGCGAGCAGCCCGGACGCACGGCTGCGAGCGCCGCCCGCGCCGAGCCCTGGCGACGCGCGCAGGCCGCGACCCGGTTCACGGTGCCGCCGCAGCTGTCCGCGGACCGTCCGCCGGAGGCACGTGGTCTGGCCCGCGACGAGGTGCGGCTGCTCGTCGCGGCGGCACACCGGCCGATCCGGCACACGCGGTTCACCGGCCTCCCCGCTGCGCTGCGGCCGGGGGACCTGATCGTGGTGAACACGTCGGACACCGAACCCGCCGCGCTGGACGGCGTGCGCGAGGACGGCCGCCCGGTCGTCGTCCACGTGTCCGGACCGGATCCGGACGGCGGTGACGCCATCGGGGGCGACCGCAGCGGGATCGCCGGCAGCGACGGGCCCGGTCGCGCCGACCGTGCCGGCAGCATCGTCGTGGAACTGCGGTCGCCGGACGGGGAGCGGGTCGGCGACGGTCGGGCGGGGGAGACGGTCACCCTGCCCGCCGGGGCCGTGCTGCGGCTGGTCGCCGGCTACCCGGATCGTTCGACGACGTCCGGGAACCGCCTGTGGCGTGCGACCCTGCCGGTCGAGGGCGGCCTGCCCGGGTACCTCGCCGCCGTCGGGCGCCCCATCCGCTACGGCTACCTGCGCGCGCCGCGACCGCTGCAGGACTACCGGACCGTCGTCGCGTCCCGGACCCCCGGCGAGCTCGCCGGAGCCGAGATGCCCAGCGCGGCGCGTCCGTTGTCCGGTCGGGTGCTGGACGGGCTGCGCGCCAGGGGCGTCGGCCTCGCGACGATCACGCTCCACGCCGGGGTGTCCTCTCCGGAGGCCGACGAGGTGCCGCTGCCGGAGCGCTACCGCGTCCCCGCCGGGACGGCCGCCGCCGTGAACGCGACCCGTGCGGCCGGGCGGCGCGTGGTCGCCGTCGGGACGACCGTCACCCGCGCGCTGGAGACGGTCGCGTCGCCGGACGGGACGGTCCGCTCCGGAGAGGGGTGGACCGACCTGGTGCTGGGGCCGGACCGGCCGGTGCGCACCGTGACCGGGCTGGTCACCGGCTGGCACGAGCCGGAGGCGTCGCACCTGCTGCTGCTCGAGGCCGTCGCCGGGCCCCGTCTGGTCGGCCGCGCCTACCGGTCCGCACTCGGCCGCGGCTACCTGTGGCACGAGTTCGGCGACTCGTGCCTGGTGCTGCCCGCGCTCGGGTGATCTCGTTGTTGCGGGCCGACCGGGCGTCGCCGACGATGACGGTTCGAGCATTCGCGGGAGGTCGCGTTGGTCACGATCAACGAGGACGACGAGCTGTCGCAGGCCGCCGTGTGGGCCATTCAGGAAGGGATGTGCGACGAGCTGAGGCTCCTGCTCGACGAGGAGCCGTGGCTGGCGCTGGCCTGGTTGCGCGACGCCGACCCGTTGTCGAACGTCTCGTGGTCGCTGCTCCACGTGGTGACCGGGTGGCCCGGGCACTTCCAGGACGGCCCGGTCAGTGTCGGGTTGCTCGTCGAGGCCGGTGCGAACGTGAACGCCCGGTTCCGCGGGGAGCACGAGGAGACGCCGCTGCACTGGGCGGCGAGCAGCGACGACGTCGATGTGCTCGACGCGCTGCTCGATGCCGGGGCCGACATCGAGGCGCGCGGCGCGGTGATCGGCGGCGGGACACCGCTGGCCGACGCTCGGAGCTACAAGCAGTGGCGAGCCGCGTTCCGCCTGGTCGAACGGGGTGCGACGACGACGCTCGTCGACGCCGCGACGCTCGGCCTGCTCGATCGTGTGGAGCGTGCGTTCGCGAACGGCGAGCCGCCCGGGCAGGACGACGTCGACGCCGCGTTCTGGGGAGCGTGCCACGGCGGCCGGACCGAGACCGCCGACTTCCTGCTCGGCCGTGGCGCCGACCTGGACTAGGTGCCGCCGTGGGCACGGCTCACGCCGCTCGACGCCGCGGAGCGCGAGCAGGCCGGGGACCTCGTGGCGCTGCTCCGCGGCCGCGGGGCCCGGACCGTCGACGAACTGTCCGCCTGACGTCGCTGGCACCGCGAGCTCGTCGCACCGCGCAGGTCCGGCGGGCCGTCGCGGCGGGAGCGCCCGACCGGCTACGCGCGCAGGCGCAACCCCTTCGGCGTGACCCGGAATCCGGCCTCGGTCAGCACCTCCGCCATCTCCGACCCGAGCGAGTCGACACCGTCGGCGCGTTCGACGGCCAGCGAGCCGAGCCATCCCTCGTGCACGGCCCCGGCCAGTGCGTCCGCGGCGGCGCGGAGCTCGTCGCGCTCGGTGGTGAACGACAGCAGTGACTTGCCGCCGCGTTCCACGTAGAGCGCCGGTCCGCCGTCGACGAGCACGACGAGCGCACCCGCCTTCCGTCCCGGCCGGTGCTTGGTCTCGCCGACCGTGTCCGGCCAGGGCAGCGCAGCACCGTGCGGCTGTGCCGGGTCGGCGGCGGCGAGCACCACCCGCGTGCGTTCCCGCCACGCCTCCTGCGGGCTGCGGGCACGGACCCCGAAGCCCGCGCCGTCGTCGAACTCGTCGAAGCGGCCGGCACCGGCGCCGGGGAAGACACTCTGCCGCACGAGGTCCGCCGGAACGCCGGTCCCTGGCCCGACCTCGTCCGGGTCCCCGGCATCGTCGGGTGCGCTGTACTCGGGTGCGCCGCCGTCTCGAGCGTGGCCGGCCGGGACGGCGTCGATCGGACCCGTTCCGGCCGTCGTCGGCTCGGATGCGGCGCCGTGGCCCGGTCCGGCGTCGCGCGCCAATCCGGTGCCTGCCACCGACCCGGTCGAGGGTGCCGACCCGGCGGCGGACGGCGCGGCGCCGTCACCGGCCAGTGCCCGCACCCGGTCGATCGCGCCGGGCACGGCGAACTGCGCGGCGCCGAGGCCCTCCACGATGTACCCGCGCCGGCACCGACCGGACTCCTCCATCGCACGGAGCACCTTGTAGACGCCGGCGAACCCGCCGGAGACCCGCTCGGTCCCGAGCGCACCCCGGGTCAGCACGCCGTGCCGCTCCAGGAACGCCTCGGCGGCCGCATGGGCACGACGGGTCGGGTCCGGCTCCCGCGCGACCGCCACCGACCAGCGCCCGCCGACCGACGGCGGCCCGGTCCGGCTCGGCATCGACGGCCGCCCCGCCCGCAGCTGCGCGTACCGCCCGCGCGGGGCACGCCGCGCCGTCCGGTGCGCGCCGCCCTGCCTGCCGGCCCCGCCACGCCGGTTGCCGCTGCCGCCGAGCCGGGCGCGAAGGGGGCCGAGCGTGTCGTTCGTCAGCGCTCCGGCCCAGACGAGGTCCCAGATCGCGGCCACCACGTCGTCGTCGCCGGGGGCCGGTTCGTGCTGTGTCGTCCCCTCCCCGCCGGCTTCGCCGGCTGCCGACCCCCGGTCCCGCAACAACTGTCCGGCGCGGGTGGCGAGCTCCCGGAAGAACAGCGCCCCGCCCCCGGAACCGTCCGGATCGGACAGCTGCGCGGGGTCCGTCACCCCGAGCGCCGCGAGCACCGCGGTGTGCAGGGGAGTGCCCGCGGTGTCCAGGTCCGGTTCCGGCAGCAGAAGGTCGGCGACGTCGGCCGGAGCCAGAGCCAGCCAGCCGTCCTGCCCGGCGAGTGACCCGCACCCGGCCCACGTCACCTCGCCCGCCGCGGTCAGCTCGTCGAGCAGCGCGGGCGTGTAGCCGGGCAGCCGTGCGGGCAGGATCAGCGACTCCACCGCACTCGCCGGCAGCGGCGCCCCGGCGAGCTGCTCCACGACGCCCAGCACGTCCTCGGCGCCGGGCGCCCGCCGGACCCGCCCGCGACGCTCACCGCCGGAGCGGACCTGCACGCCCTGCCACACGGGCAGGAACCGGCCCAGGGCACGCTGTTCGACCGGCTCCACCTCGTGGCGCAGCCGCGCCAGCGACGCGCGTCGCAGCCGCCGGAGCACCTCGGCGTCGCAGAACTCGATCTCCGACGTCGTCCCGGCCGGGACGGCGGCCTGCGGACGCAGCTCACCGCGGACGAGCCGCCCGGTCCCGGTGAGCCGGTCCAGCACCCCGGCGACCACGGCCACCCCGAGACCGAACCGCTCCGCACACTCGCGGGCGGCGAACGGCCCGTGCGTGCGGGCGTAGCGCACGATCAGGTCCCCGAGCGGATCCGGCACCGGCTCGGTGAACGCCTCCGGCACGCCGACCGGCAACGCCGCCCCGAGCGCGTCGCGGATCTTCCCGGCGTCCTCGATCGCGATCCAGCGCCGCTCACCCGCGATGCGCACCCGCAGCGCGCGCCGCGCCGTCTCCAGCTCGACGAACCACGCCGGGTCGACCCCGCGGGCGCGGCCCTCGTCGTCGGACAGGTCGCCGACGAAACGCAGCAGGTCGGCCGCACCCTCCGCGTCCCGCGCGTGCCGGTCCGGATCGGTGCGCTGCAGCTGCCCCTCGATCTCGGCGAGCACGTCCGGGTCGAGCAGCTCCCGGATCGCCTCCGACCCGAGCAGTTCGGAGAGCAGCGTCGAGTCCAGCGACAGCGCCGCCGCCCGCCGCTCGGCCAGTGGCGCGTCCGCCTCGTAAAGGAACATCCCGACGTAGCCGAACAGCAGGCTGCGCGCGAACGGCGACGGCGAGGACGTCTCGACCTCGGCCACCTTCACCTTCCGCCCGCCGACGTCGTTCATCAGCTCGCGCAGACCGGGCAGGTCGTACACGTCCTGCACACACTCGCGCATCGCCTCGAGCGTGATCGGGAACTGCTCGAACTTCCCGGCCACCGAGAGCAGCTGCGCGGAGCGCTGCCGCTGTTGCCACAGTGGGCTGCGCCGCTTGGGATCTCGTCGCGGCAGCAGGAGGGCCCGTGCCGCGCACTCCCGGAACCGGGACGCGAACAGCGCCGACGAGCCGAGCTCGTTGACGACGATCTGCTCGATCTCACCGGGCTCGAGCAGCACGTCCTCGGCCGAGGGGACGACCTCGGCACCGGCGTCGTCCATCGCGTCCGGCAGCCGGAGCACGATCCCGTCGTCCGCACCGGACGCGCTCACCTCGACCCCGCGCCGCTCGCGCATCCGCGCCGCGATCGCGAGCGCCCACGGGCCGTTGACCTGGGCCCCGAACGGCGAGTGCACGACCAGACGCCAGTCGCCGAGCTCGTCGCGGAACCGCTCGACCAGGATCGTCCGGTCGCTCGGCACGTGCCGGGTCGACTCCCGCTGCTCGCGCAGGTAGGACAGCAGGTTGTCACGGGCCCACTCGTCGAGCCCGGCCTCGGCGGCCCTGGCGCGTGCCGACGCGTCGTCCAGAGAGGACATCTCCCGGACGAACGCCCCCACCGCCCGGCCCAGCTCGAGCGGCCGTCCGATCGACTCGCCCTTCCAGAACGGCATCCGGGCCGGCACGCCCGGCGCCGGGGTGACGATCACGCGGTCGTGCGTGATGTCCTCGACCCGCCAGGACGAGGTGCCCAGCAGGAACGTGTCCCCGACGCGGGACTCGTAGACCATCTCCTCGTCGAGCTCACCGACCCGCGATCCGGACCCGTCGGCGCCGCCCGGGGTCATCACGGTGAACAATCCCCGGTCCGGGATCGTGCCGCCGGAGGTGACCGCGAGCCGCTGGGCACCGGGGCGGGCGCGCAGCTCGTCGGTGACCCGGTCCCACGTGATCCGTGCGCGGAGCTCGCCGAACTCCTCGGACGGGTAGCGGCCGGCGAGCATGTCCAGCACCGAGTGCAGTGCCGAGTCCGGCAGCGCCGCGAACGGGGCCGACCGCCGCACGACGGCCGCGAGCTCGGACAGCGACCACGGTTCCAGCGCCACCATGGCGACGATCTGCTGGGCCAGTACGTCGAGCGGGTTGCGCGGGTAACGCAGTGACTCGATCTTCCCGGACCCCATCCGCTCGGCCACGACGGCGCAGGACACGAGATCTCCCCGGTACTTCGGGAACACGACGCCCTCGGACACGGCGCCGACCTGGTGCCCGGCCCGACCGACCCGTTGCAGCCCGGAGGCCACCGACGGCGGCGCCTCCACCTGGACCACGAGGTCCACGGCTCCCATGTCGATGCCCAGCTCGAGGCTGGACGTCGCGACCACGCAGGGCAGCACGCCGGACTTGAGCTCCTCCTCGACCAGCGTCCGCTGATCACGTGACATCGATCCGTGGTGCGCCTTCGCCACGCTCGGCGCGGCACCACCGCCGACCCCCGACTGGCCGACGGCCTCGGCCGGGAACGCCGACTGCGGACCGGCTCCGCCGTCACCGTCGAGATCGACGGCCTCCTCGGCCTGCTCGGCCGCCAGCTCGTTCAACCGGGACGTCAGCCGTTCGGCCAGCCGCCGCGAGTTCGAGAACACGATCGTCGACCGGTGCTCGCGGACGAGCCCGAGCAGCCGCTCCTCGACCGCGGGCCAGATCGACGGCTTCTGCGCCGTGCCCGCCGCCGAGCCGACGACCTCCTCGTCGGTGCTGCCGGGAGCGGGCCGTTCGTCGAGCGCCGCCAGGTCCGGCACCGGGACCTGCACCTCGACCCGGATCGTCTTCGCCGTCGCGGGCTGCACGACGTCGACCGGCCGGGCACCGGACAGGTACGTGGACACCTCGTCCACCGGGCGCACGGTTGCCGAGAGCCCGATCCGCTGGGGGCTCCGCTCGACGATCTCCTCGAGCCGTTCCAGGGACAACGCGAGATGCGCGCCGCGCTTCGTGCCCGCGACGGCGTGCACCTCGTCCACGATCACCGTGCGCACGCCGCGCAGCGACTCCCGCGCCGCGGACGTCAGCAGCAGGAACAGCGACTCGGGCGTCGTAACCAGCACGTCCGGAGGGGTGCGGGCGAACTGGCGGCGCTCGTCGGCCGGCGTGTCGCCGGTGCGCATGCCGACCGTGACGTCCGGGACCGGCTCACCGAGGCGCTGCGCGGCCTGGCGGATGCCGGTGAGCGGGGAGCGCAGGTTCCGCTGCACGTCCACGGCCAGTGCCTTGAGCGGCGACACGTAGAGCACCCGGCAGCGGTGCTTCGGCTCGTCCGGCACCGGTTCCGCGGCCAGCCGGTCCAGCGCCCAGAGGAATGCGGCCAGCGTCTTGCCGGACCCGGTGGGTGCGACGACCAGGGCGTTCCGACCCGCCTGCGCGGCCGACCACGCACCCTCCTGAGCGGCCGTGGGCGCGGCGAACGCGCCCTCGAACCACTGCCGGGTGGCGGGGGAGAAGCCCTCGAGTGCACTCACGGGACCCACTATGCGCGCGACCACCGACAGTTTCGCGGCGACCGCGCGCCCGTCAGGATCCTGCGGGCGCCCGCCATGCCGGATCGCGGCCGATGAAGCCGAGCAACCGCGTCTGTGGGTCGGCGTTCGCGGCGACCTCGACGCGGGGACCGAACTGCCCGCTGGAGCGCATCAGCTCCTCGATCGGCTCCATCCCGGCGACCATCTCCGCGCAGCGGTCCGGTTCCAGCGCGACGTCCTGCCCGGTGGCGCGGGCCAGGTCCCAGGCGTGCATGAACACGTCGCCGCTGAAGAACTGCACGATTCCGCGTGGCAACGGCATCGGGTCCGCGTACGGGATCGCGAGCGTCCGCTCCCCGCTCGCGGGCTCCTCCAGCAGGCTCTGGACCTGGTCGTCGAGGGACTGCCACGCGCCGACCGGGTCCTCGTCCACCGACGGGCCGGCCTTCAGATCGACGCCCGCGTACGCGCTCAGGAACGCCGGGAACCACTCGCAGAGGTGGCGTACGACGTCACGGGCGCTCCAGCCGTCGACCGGGGACGGCGCGGACCAGGCATCGTCCGGGACGGCGCCGACCAGGCGGGTGAACGGCGCGGCCATCTCACGGTGCTCGTCGGCGGGGGTGCTGGGGATGCTCACGGGTCCGTCCTCCGGCTCTCGGTGTCCGGCGACCTGTTCGCCGTGACCTACGAGGGCTCCGACTCCCCCATCGTTCTCAACTCATCGGTTGAGTACAAGACCGGTCAGCGCGCGGCGTCCGACTCGCGGCGGAGCCAGTCCTTCCCGCCGGTCTCGTCGGGGTAGAGGTCGGTGACCGCGGCAGCGGCCCAGACCATGCTGGCCAGGAAGTCGTTCCCGAGCGCCTCGACGTAGTGCGACGTCTCGCGCGCCTTCTCGATGCTGGTCAGCGGCGCGATCGTGTAGCTCGCCCTGGAGCGGTAGCGCCGCCCGAGGTGCTCCTCGATCCAGTCCAGCGCGCGGTCGGTGCGGTCCGGATGGTCGGCGAGACGGGTGCGCGCGACGTCGAACCAGTCCGCGAGCACGAGGAACGCCAGCGACCATCCGGGAGGCGGCTCGTCGCCGGAGGGCACCCGGTCGTCGACGGCGGTGACGCGGCGGACGGCGTCCCTGGCCGGCTGCGGGTCGTTCTGCTCGATCGTCTCCCGCACGGCGCCGGACAGCGTCTCCGCGACGAGCCCGTACGCCTGCTCGATGCCGCCGTCGCCCTGCCCCGCCGGTGTCGACCTCGCCATGCGTGCCTCCCGCTCGTCGTGTCGGCGGGCGAGCCTAACCGCCGCGTCCTGCGCCGGGCCGGACGGTCAGCGTCTGCGGTTCGCGAACCACCACCGGAGCAGGACGACCAGCGCGCCCAGCAGCGCGAGCACCGACACGATCTGCCAGGCCAGCGGCGAGCCGATATCGGTCATGGCCTGCGCGAGGACGGACATATCGCCCACGGTACCGGCGGGTGGTGATCCGGCGCCGCCGTCCGGACGCGATACGCTCGCCCGGTGCGACTGAGCCACTTCCGCGAGCTGATGGAGGGCGAGTTCGGGGCCGTCCGGGCCGGATCCCTGTCCCGGGACCACGTGTTCGCCGAGCTCGACGGGCAGACCGTCGAGCAGGCCGTCGAGTCCGGCGTCGACCTGCGCCGGATCTGGCGCGCGGTGTGCGAGGCGTACGAGGTGCCGCCGGCCCGACGCTGACGCGCACTCGCCGCTCGGCGCGGGCGGATACACGGTCGGCGTGTCGGTGCCCGCATCGAACGGGTGTTCGCCTATGGTGTTGTCCACAACGTGACGGCGCCGTCCACAGACGGTGATCCGGGCGGCGGAATTGTCGGGGGGACCCCATACATTTGTCCCGTGGCTCCCCGCAAGACCGCCCCGAAGTCTCCGCAGACCTCCCCGGCGACAACGCAGACAGCACAGACATCATCCGATCGCAGATCAGCGAGGCAACAGATGACCGCTCCGGACCGCGAGAAGGCTCTCGAGCTCGCACTCGCGCAGATCGAGAAGAACCACGGCAAGGGCTCGGTGATGCGCCTGGGCGACCAGACCCGCACGCCGATCAGCGCCATCTCCACCGGCTCCATCGCGCTCGACGTCGCGCTCGGCATCGGCGGGATCCCCCGGGGCCGCGTGGTCGAGATCTACGGCCCCGAGTCCAGCGGTAAGACCACGCTCGCGCTGCACGCGGTGGCGAACGCACAGGCGGCGGGCGGCGTCGCGGCGTTCGTCGACGCCGAGCACGCGCTCGACCCGGAGTACGCCAAGGCGCTCGGGGTGAACACGGACGACCTGCTGGTCTCCCAGCCGGACACCGGTGAGCAGGCGCTCGAGATCACGGACATGCTGATCCGCTCCGGCGCGCTGGACATCATCGTGATCGACTCGGTGGCCGCGCTCGTGCCGCGCGCCGAGATCGAGGGCGAGATGGGTGACAGCCACGTCGGTCTGCAGGCGCGCCTGATGAGCCAGGCGCTGCGGAAGATCACCGGCGCGCTGAGCACGTCCGGCACCACGGCGATCTTCATCAACCAGCTGCGCGAGAAGATCGGCGTCATGTTCGGCTCGCCGGAGACGACGACCGGAGGCAAGGCGCTGAAGTTCTACGCGTCGGTCCGGATGGACATCCGCCGGATCGAGACGCTGAAGGACGGCGCCGACATGGTCGGTAGCCGGACCCGCGTCAAGGTCGTGAAGAACAAGGTCGCCCCGCCGTTCAAGCAGGCCGAGTTCGACGTGCTGTACGGCGTCGGCATCAGCCGCGAGGGTTCACTCATCGACGTCGGCGTCGAGCAGGGGATCATCCGCAAGTCGGGCGCCTGGTACACGTACGAGGGCGACCAGATGGGACAGGGCAAGGAGAACGCCCGCAAGTTCCTGAAGGAGAACCCGGACGTCGCGGCCGAGGTCGAGAAGCGGATCAAGGAGAAGCTGGGGATCGGCGCCGTGCTCGACGCCGAGATCGAGGCCGCCGGTGGTGCGGTCGAGCCGCTGCCCGCGCCGGTCGACTTCTGAGCGTGTCCACCGAGGACGGCCGGTTCGACGACGGATCGTCCGGTCCGGTCCGGGTCGCCGACTTCGACGCGCTCGACGAGGCCGACGGGTCGAGCCCGACGATGCGTGTGGCGTCGTTCGATCTGGACGACGAGGACGCATCCGACGACGAAGCCAGGGTGGCGTCGTTCGACGACCCTCCCGCCGACTCCGGATCCGGCGGCACCCCCCGCCGAGCCAGGTTCGGCGGGACGGCGCCCACCGACCGTCGGGGGAGCGGAGCAGGGCGGCGCGGTGGCTCGGATCGGTCGGACCGTGGTGGCCGGTCCCGCGGTGACCGGGCCGGACCGGCCGACGGCGGTGGTTCCGGCCGTGACGTGACGCGGGCGCGCCCGGCGTTCGGTCGCCCGGTGTCCGATGTGCTCCGCGGCGACGCGGACTCGACGGCTGCGACGAACGGCTCTGGGCCGCCCGAGCCGGGAGCGGACGACGACGAGGCTGACGGTACGACGCGAGGGCGCAGCACGACCGGCGGCCGACGAGGGGCCCGAGGCGGTCGCGGCGTCGCCCGCGCGGACGCCGGATCTCCACAGGACGACGAGTCCCGGGCGAAGGAGATCTGCCTGCGTCTGCTCACCGACCGCGCGCGCACGGTCCAGGAGCTCCGGGATGCGCTGGTGCGCAAGGAGATCCCGGAGGACGTCGCGGATCGGGTGCTGGAGCGGTTCGACGAGGTCGGGCTCGTCGACGACGAGGCGTTCGCCGGTCAGTGGGTCCGGTCGCGCCACCGTCACCGTGGCCTGGGCAAGCGGGCGATCGCGCAGGAGCTGCGCCGCAAGGGTGTCGCGAAGGAGATCGCGGACGAGGCACTGACCGAGATCGACGCCGAGTCCGAGGAGGCGCGGGCTCGCGAGCTGGTCGAGAAGAAGATCCGCACCGTGAAGGTCGGCACCCGCGAGGAACGCGCGTCGGCGTCCCGTCGCCTGGTCGGGATGCTCGCGCGCAAGGGCTACGGCGCGGGCGTCGCCTACTCCGTCGTCCGGGACGCGATCGCTGCCCGCGGCGCCGAGGAGGACGAGATGGGCGAGGAGCCGCCGGAGGACTGACGCCAGGCCCCGGTAGATCGTCGCTAGGGTCGCTGCGCGTCCGGACCGTCGACCGAGGAGACCGATGAGCCCCGCCACCGTTGCGATCGTCGTCGCCGTGATCTCCGCGGTGATCGCGTTGACGTCGGCGATCGGTGTCGAGGTCCTGCGCCGGCGGGCGAACCGTGAGCTCGAGGTCGTGAAGCACGAGCTGGCCGAGCAGCGCGCCGCGAACGACCGTCGCGCGCAGACCGCCGAGCTCGTCCGTGCCTACCGCAACCCACTGCTCCGGGCGGCCTACGACCTGCAGAGCCGGATCTGGAACATGCACGGCGGCTTCCGCGGCCGCGGCGACACCGAGCACGACTATTTCGTCACGAACACGCTGTACGTGATCGCCGAGTTCTTCGGCTGGCTGGAGATCGTCCGCCGTGAGCTGCAGTTCCTGGACCTGGCCGACGAGCAGGAGACCGGCGCGCTCAAGGCCGAGCTCGACCGGATCCAGGGCACGTTCGCGTCGACGTCCCGGCGCCGCCGCGACGACTTCTACGTCTACCGCGGCCAGCAGCGGGCGATCGGCGAGCTGATGATCGTCGAACTGGCCGAACCCCGGCCGACCGGTGTGCGTTCCACCTGCCTCGGCTACGCCGCGTTCGTCGACCGGCTCGACTCGCCGGCGTTCGTCCGGTGGCTCGCCCGGCCACGTGACCGCATCGCCGACCTGACCGGACCGGACCTCGCCCGGCTCGTCGAGGTCCAGCACGCGCTGATCGACCTGATCGACCGGCTCGACCCGGACCGCGTCCGGTTCGCGAGCAACCGGGACAAGATCGCGACCGTGCGGGACGCGGTCTGACCGTCCGGAGTCGAACTGCTCGCGAGCCGGGCCCGGTCACTTCTTCAGCCGTCTGCTCCCGCCGTGCCAGTCCTCGGTCAGACCGACCTGGTCGGTGTCGACGCCGAGCGCGCGGAGCTGGGGGCGTTCGCGCAGGCTCCGCTTCAGCTCGGCGAACCCGCCGAAGCGGGCGAGCCCGACGACGTGGTCCCACAGCTCGGCCGCCTCGTCCGCCGACGGCAGGCGGCTGATCACCGGACCGAAGAACGCGACTCCGGCGGGTGGCTCGAAGTGCAGGATCGGTGTCCCGACGTCCTTGCCGGTCAGGCCGAGCGCTTCGTCCGTCTCGGCCTGCACGACGGAGTCGTAGGAGGTGTCCTCGAGGGCCTCGGCCAGCGTGACGGGAAGCCCGGCCGCGCTCAGGACCGGCTCGGCGAACCCGCGCGTGCCGCGCCGCTCGTGTGCGCCGGCCTCGTCGGGCACACGCTCCCGGTCGAAGATCGCGGTGCCCAGCTCGCGGTAGAGCCCGGCGATCGCCTCCGTGCCGTGTGACTCCCGGGCTGCCGCGCAGACGCGCAGCAGCCGCAGCCCGGCCGTGTGGCCCGCCTCGTATTCCGGCGGGAAGTGGGCGTCGTAGTCGACGTGTGCGTTCAGCAGCCGCAGCGAGATGAACCGCCAGTCCACGGTGTAGTCACGCTGCTCGGCGACCATTCGCACCCACTTGCTGGTCATCCACGCGAAGGGGCACACCGGATCGAAGTAGAAATGCAGGTCGGCCACGGGCAGAGCGTAGGCCTCAGCCGAGCAGCTCCCGCCCGGTCCGCCTCCGGTGCAGGACCTGGACGTCTCCTGCGGACTGGACCGGGTCGTCCGCCAGGTGCCCGACCAGCGTGTCCGCGAACGCGATCACGGCGGGCGGTGGGGCGATGTCCGTCCGTCGCGCCACCGCGACCGTCCGGTACAGCGCCGGGTTGAGCACCGTCCGTCGCAGCCGGGGGCGCCCGGCGAACACGAGGTCCGGCACGACGGCCATGCCGGTGCCGGCCTCCACCAGCCGGAGCACCGCGTCCATCTGCGCACCCTCGACCGCGATCCGCGGCTCCACCCCGGCGGCCGCGTACGCGCGCAGCGTCACCTCGCGCAGGTCGTAACCCCGCGCCGGCATCACGAGATGGTGGCGGGCCAGCTCGCCGACGGTGATCGAGCCGCGCGTCGCGAGCGGGCGGCGCGACGACGGCGACGCGACCGACAACCGCTCCCGCAGCAGCGGCGCGGTGTGCAGGGCGGGATCCACGCCGTCCGGCGGCACGATCACGAGAGCGATGTCGAGCGACCCGCGCACCAGGCCGTCGACCAGCGGCTGGGACCCGGCCTCGGTCAGCTCGACGTGGATCCCCGGGTGTTGCTGGTGGAACACGCGCAGCACATCGGCCAGCACGCCGATGCACAGCGACGGTGTCGCACCGATCCGGACCCGCCCCCGTCGCACCCCGGCGATCTCGGCGACCGTGCTCCGCGCCGTGTCCGCGTCGGCGAGCATCCGGCGTGCCAGGGGGAGCACCGCCTCCCCGGCCGGCGTGAGCGTGACGGTCGCGCCGCGGTCGAACAGCGGTGCGCCCAGCTCCGTCTCCAGTGTCCGTAATGCCCGGCTCAACGTGGGCTGTGCGACGCCGGACACGTCGGCGGCGCGGGTGAAGCTCCGCACGTCCGCGACCGCGACGAAGTACAGGAGCTGCTGAAGTGTCACCGCCATAGCGTAGAGCTATCGATTCCGTTCTCCCGATGCATTGGACCTTCCGTGGTCTCGACCGTTCCACTGATCGACGTGGTCACCGTGTCGACGTCCACCCCGGCGAAGGGGGCAGCTGCGCGCAAGCCGCGGCGCCCCCGCATCCCGGGTGTGCTGCTGAAGTTCGTGATGGCGGTCAGCGGCGCGTTCCTGCTGCTGTACCTCGTCCTGCACATGATCGGGAACCTGAAGATCTTCTTCGGGGGCGCCGAGCTGGACGGGTACGCCCGTTGGTTGCGGGAGATCCTCGAGCCGGCCCTGCCCTACGAGGGCATGCTCTGGATCGTCCGGGTCGTGCTGACCGTGTCGGTGCTGGCGCACATCTGGTCGGCGACCGTGCTCGCGCTGCGGGCCCGTCGTGCCCGGCCGATCCGTTACGCAGGGGGCAACCACAAGCTGCCCGGGAGCTACGCCGCCCGCACCATGCGGTGGGGCGGCGTGATCATCGTGTTGTTCGTCGTCTACCACCTGCTCGACCTGACGACCGGCACGCTGAACCCGAACGGTGAGCACCTGCAGGTCTACGCGAACGTCGTCGCCGACTTCGCCCCGAGCCGCTGGTACGTGACGCTGTTCTACGTCCTGGCCGTCGTCGCCGTCGGGCTCCATGTCCGGCACGGCCTGTGGTCGGCCCTGCAGACGCTCGGCGTCTCGAACGGCCGCCGGCAGCGGCCCCTGCAGATCGTCTCGACGGTGTTCGCCGTCCTGCTGACCGTCGGGTTCCTCGCGGTCCCGATCGCCGTCACGTTCGGAGTGGTGTGATGAGCCCGTACAGCGAGTACGAGACCGGCGAGCCGGTCGCCGACGGCGCGGCCCCCGAGGGCCCGATCGAGACCCGCTGGGAGCGCCGCCGGTTCGGCGTGAAGCTGGTCAACCCGGCAAACAAGCGGTCCAAGAAGATCGTCGTCGTCGGGTCCGGCCTGGCCGGTGGATCGGCCAGCGCCACGCTCGGCGAGGCCGGCTACCAGGTCGACACGTTCTGCTACCAGGACAGCCCACGCCGGGCGCACTCCATCGCCGCGCAGGGCGGGATCAACGCGGCGAAGAACTACCGCAACGACGGCGACAGCGTCTACCGGCTGTTCTACGACACCGTGAAGGGCGGCGACTTCCGCGCCCGCGAGTCCAATGTGCACCGTCTCGCGGAGATCAGCCGCCAGATCATCGACCAGTGCGTCGCACAGGGTGTCCCGTTCGCCCGCGAGTACGGCGGCCTGCTCGACACCCGCAGCTTCGGCGGCGTCCAGGTCAGCCGCACGTTCTACGCGCGTGGCCAGACCGGCCAGCAGCTGCTCCTCGGCGCGTACCAGGCCCTGGAGCGGCAGGTACAGGCCGGCACGGTCACCATGCACACGCGTCACGAGATGCTCGAGCTGATCGTCGTCGACGGGCGGGCGCGCGGCATCGTCGCGCGCGACATGGTCACCGGCGAGATCGAGACCCATCTCGCGGACGCCGTCGTGCTCGCCTCCGGCGGCTACGGGAACGTGTTCTACCTGTCGACGAACGCCAAGGGCTGCAACGTGACCGCGTCGTGGCGCGCACACCGCAAGGGTGCGCTGTTCGCGAACCCGTGCTTCACCCAGATCCACCCGACGTGCATCCCGGTGTCCGGCGACCACCAGTCGAAGCTGACGCTGATGTCCGAGTCGCTGCGCAACGACGGCCGCGTCTGGGTCCCGCAGCGCATCGGCGACGACCGCAAGCCGAACGACATCCCGCACGCCGAGCGCGACTACTTCCTGGAGCGCAAGTACCCCGCCTTCGGCAACCTGGTACCCCGCGACATCGCGTCCAGGGCGGCCAAGGAGGTGTGCGACGAGAAGCGGGGCGTCGGCCCGGGCGGGCTCGGCGTGTACCTCGACTTCGACGACGCCATCCAGCGGCTCGGCCGCAAGGCCGTCGAGGCCAAGTACGGCAACCTCTTCGAGATGTACGAGCGGATCACCGGGGAGAACCCGTACGAGGTCCCGATGCGGATCTACCCCGCCGTGCACTACACGATGGGCGGCCTGTGGGTGGACTACGACCTGCAGTCCACGATCCCCGGCCTGTACGTCACGGGGGAGGCGAACTTCTCCGACCACGGAGCTAACCGGCTCGGCGCCTCGGCGCTGATGCAGGGCCTGGCCGACGGCTACTTCGTCCTCCCGGTCACGATCGGCGACTATCTCGCGACGACCACATTGGAGCCGGTCACCGAGGAGTCGCCCGAGGTCGTCGACGCACGGAACGCGGTGACCGACCGGGTCCGGACGCTGCTCTCGATCAAGGGCAACCGCACGGTCGACTCGTTCCACCGCGAGCTCGGGCACATCATGTGGGACTACTGCGGCATGGAGCGCTCCGACGAGGGCCTGCGCAAGGCGCTCGACCGGATCCCGGAGCTGCGCAGGGAGTTCTGGTCCAACGTGATGGTCCCCGGCACCGGCGCGGAGCTGAACCAGAGCCTGGAGAAGGCCGGCCGCGTCGCCGACTTCCTCGAGCTCGCCGAGCTCATGTGCCTGGACGCGTTGCACCGCAACGAGTCCTGCGGCGGCCACTTCCGCGCGGAGAGCCAGACCGACGACGGCGAGGCACTGCGCGACGACGAGCACTTCGCCTACACCGCGGCCTGGGAGTTCACAGGCCGTGGACAGGCCCCCGTCCTGCACCGCGAGGACCTGGTCTTCGACTACGTCCATCCCACCCAGCGGAGCTACAAGTGAGACTCACCCTGAAGATCTGGCGCCAGCGTGACTCCGTCGACAAGGGACATCTCGAGCCGTACACACTGGACGACGTCGACGACGACATGTCGTTCCTGGAGATGCTCGACGTCCTGAACGAGAAGCTGATCCTGTCCGGCGAGGAGCCGGTCGCGTTCGACCACGACTGCCGCGAGGGCATCTGCGGCTCCTGCAGCATGGTCATCGACGGCCGCCCGCACGGCCCGCAGCGCGCCACCACCGCCTGCCAGCTGCACATGCGTCACTACGACGACGGCGACACGGTCGTCATCGAGCCGTTCCGTTCCGGGTCGTTCGGCGTGATCAAGGACCTGGTCGTCGACCGCGGCGCGTTCGACAAGATCATTCAGGCGGGCGGGTACGTGTCGGTGAACACCGGCTCGGCCCCGGACGCGCACGCCACCCCGGTGCGCAAGGCCGCCGCGGACCGCTCGTTCGAGGCGGCGAACTGCATCGGCTGCGGCGCGTGCGTCGCGGCGTGCCCGAACGGATCCGCGTCGTTGTTCCTGGGGGCCAAGCTGACCCACCTCGGCGAGCTCCCGCAGGGGCAGCCGGAGCGCTACGAGCGCGTCGTCGCCATGGTCGAGGCCCACGACGACGCCGGTTTCGGCGGCTGCACGAACACCGGCGCCTGCACCAGCGCCTGCCCGAAGGAGATCCCTCTCGACGTGATCTCCCAGCTCAACCGGGACTATCTCGCCGCGACGGTGGCCGGGAAGCGCCGCAGCGCCTGACCCCCGGCGCCCCGCGGCACGCATGATCGGCGGAAGTGGTCGGCTTCGCGTCACTAATGGCGCGTTGCAACCGGTTGCGCCGATCATGAGCTTGGTGCCGGCCGATGAGCGCACAAGATCGGCGGGAGTGGTCGGCCCCGCGTCACGGATGGCGCGTTCCAACCGGTTGCGGCGATCACGAGTTCGGCGCCGGCTCGCCGGCCGCTCATGATCGGCGGGAGTGGTAGGAACCACGTCACGGATGGCGCGATCCGGCCGGTTCCGCTGATCATGCCGAGGCGCTGCAACCACGCGGGCGATCGCGGTGTTCGGTACTCACATGGGCAGTGGGATCGTCGACGACGTGAGGGCCACGGACGTGCCGAGCCCGCCGGACGACGACAGAGCCGACGAGCCGGACGCCGCGCTGGCCGCGCACCTGGCGGCCGACCTCGACGGCGGGTTTGCGGTGCTGATGCGGCGGCACCGCGGTGTCGTCTGGTCGGTGGCGAGGCAGTTCGTCCGGGATCCGGCCGATGCCGAGGACCTCGCCGCGGACGCGTTCCTGCGCGCTTACCGCGCGTTGCGCTCGTACGACGCGGCCCGCTTGCAGACGCTGCGGATCCGGCCGTGGCTCCTGACGATCCTGCGCAACACCGCCCGCAACGCGGCACGGGACCGGTCGCGGAGACCGGCGCCGCCGCCGTCGTACGAGACGGCGGCCGACGAGCCGGGGACGGGCCATGGGGTCGAGCAGCACGCCGAGTCGGGCGAGCTGCAGCGCGAGCTGGGCGCCGCGCTCGCGCAGCTGTCCGAGGTGCAGCGGACGGCGGTCGTGCTGCGGCACGTCGTCGGCCTGGGAACGGGTGAGGTGGCCGAGGTGCTCGGCGTGGCCGAGGGGACGGCGAAGTCGCACATCTCCCGCGGTCTGGCGCGCCTGCGGCCGTTGGTGGAGAACCTGCGCGAGGAGGCAACGCGATGAGTATCGAGGAGAGCCTGGCCGGGCTGGCCGAGCAGAACGGCCCGGACCTGGAGGCGCGCGTGTTCGCCGGATGGCTGACCGCGCCGAGCAGGTTGGGTGACGTCCACGTGGCCGTCACCGGCGCCGGGGTGCAGTATTTGCGCTCCGCCGACGGGACGCCGGGCGAGTCGTTCGCCGAGACCTACCGCGAGCGGTTCGGACGACCGTTGCGACAGCTGTCGAAGGCGCCGCGCGGGTTGTTGCCCGCGTTGAAGGGGTCGAAGGGGCAGGGGCCCGACCTGGACGTCGGCGGCTTGTCCGAGTTCGAGCGGTCGGTGCTGGACGTGACCAGCCGGATCCCGGCCGGGCAGGTGCGCCCGTACGGCTGGGTGGCGCGCGAGGCCGGGCGTCCGGCAGCCGTCCGGGCGGCCGCGTCGGTGCTGGCCCGCAACCCGGTGCCGCTGCTGGTGCCGTGCCACCGCGTGGTTCGGGGGACCGGCGTGCTCGGGGACTACATGTACGGCGCCGAGCGCAAGCGGGAGCTGCTGAGCGCCGAGGGCCTCGACGTCGACGGCGCCGACGCGGCCACCGCCCGCGGCGAGCTGTTCGTGGCCAGCGACACGACCGGCATCGTCTGCTTCCCGAGCTGCCACCACGCGCGGCGGATCACCGGGCCGCACCGGCGTCCGTTCCGGAAGGTCGACGCCGCGCGGGCCGCCGGGTATCGCCCGTGCCGGGACTGCCGCCCGGCAGCGGTGGCGTGACCGCGCCACGGTCGTGCCGTGACTCGCTCGCTCGCCATGCCGTGACCGGACCGAACGAGGGTGCCGTTGGGGCAGTGACATTGCTCGAAGGTGCCGTTCGTTCGTGATGGCGGGATCGGGGGCGGCGGGTGGCCGGCCGCCGAACGAGGGTGCCGTTGGGGCAATGTGATTGCTCGAAGGTGCCGTTCGTTCGGGCTGGGGAGCGCACACGGGCGAGGACGTGGTGAGGAGGTGTCGTGCCGGAGCTGTTCGCGCGACCGCGGCGCGAGTTGGCGTCCGGGGCCGTCCACGTGCCCGGCTGGCTGAGCGTCGAGCGCCAACGCGAGCTCGTCGTGGCCTGCCGGGCTTGGGCGTCCGAGGGCCCCGGCATCCGTGCCGCGACGCTGCCGAGCGGGCATCAGATGTCCGTGCGGATGGTCTGCCTGGGCTGGCACTGGATCCCGTACCGCTACTCGCGCACCCGCGACGACCAGGACGGCTCCCCGGTCGCGCCGTTCCCGGACCGGCTGGGAGAGCTGGGCAGGGACGCGGTGGCGGCGGCCGGGATGCCGGGGGACTACCGCCCGGACGTCGCCCTGATCAACTTCTACGACGGCGACGCCCGCATGGGCCAGCACCGCGACGTCGACGAGCGCACGGACGCCCCGGTCGTGTCCCTGTCACTGGGCGCGGGGTGCGTGTTCCGGTTCGGCAACACCGAGAACCGCGGGAAGCCGTACACCGACGTCGACCTGCTGTCCGGTGACCTCGTCGTGTTCGGCGGACCGAGCCGTTTCGCCTACCACGGGGTGCCGCGCCTGCTCCCCGACGCGGACGTGCCGGACATCGGGCTGACCAGCGGTCGTCTGAACATCACGCTCCGCGAGTCCGGCCTCGAGTCCAGTTGATCATCCACGGCCGTGTGACACGCGTCTCTGCCTGGGCGTCATAGGCGAACCTGACACGGCTGACCGGACGCCGCCGTCGTACGCTGCCCGAACTTGCCGCACCTTGAAGCTGCGATGCGAGAACGCGACAGATCAGGACACGACGTCGTGTCCGGGGCGACCCGACGTCGGCGAACACAGAGGAGCTCCACCGCGTGTCATCCACCACTGACGCGGCCGCCGGGCGGGCGCAGATCGCGGCACGGACGCTGCGCACGGACCGCTGGTGGCTCCCGCCGCTGGCGAACTTCGTGGGACTGGCGGCGTGGGTCATCTACGCCACGGTGCGGGTCTTCATGCAGAGCGACTACTGGGTGGCCGACTACGGCTACCTGACGCCGTTCTACTCGCCGTGCTTCTCGACCGGCTGCGTGCCGGAGGCGTCGCACTTCGGGCAGTTCCTGCCGGACGTGTGGTTCATCCCGTACGCAGCGCTGACGTTGCCGTTCCTGCTGCTGTTCCGGCTGACCTGCTACTACTACCGCAAGGCCTACTACCGGGCGTTCTGGCTGTCGCCGCCGGCCTGCGCCGTGGCCGAGCCGCACCGGAAGTACTCCGGCGAGACGCGCTTCCCGCTGATCCTGCAGAACGCGCACCGGTACTTCTTCTACCTGGCGGCGCTCATCACACTGATCAACGCCTACGACGCGGTGATCGCGTTCGTCAAGCCGGACGGCTCGTTCGGGCTCGGCCTCGGGAACATCATCCTGGTGGCGAACGTGGTGCTGCTGTTCATCTACACGGCGTCCTGCCACTCGTGCCGCAGCGGCGTCGGCGGCCGGATCAACAACTTCTCGAAGCACCCGATGCGCTACAAGATGTGGACCTTCGTCACGAAGCTGAACACGCGGCACATGCAGTACGCCTGGGCGACGCTGGCCAGCCTGGCGATCACCGACTTCTACATCATGGCCGTCTCGGCCGGATGGATCTCCGACCTGCGGATCGTGGGGTGACGGAAATGACCGACGAGAAGATCGAGCACCACGAGTACGACGTCGTCGTCATCGGCGCCGGAGGTGCCGGGCTGCGCGCGGCGATCGAGGCGCGGCTGCAGGGCAAGAAGACGGCGATCATCTCGAAGTCGCTGTTCGGCAAGGCCCACACGGTGATGGCCGAGGGTGGCTGCGCCGCGTCGATGGGCAACGCCAACCACAACGACAACTGGCAGGTCCACTACCGCGACACCATGCGCGGCGGGAAGTTCCTGAACAACTGGCGGATGGCCGAGCTGCACGCCAAGGAGGCCCCGGACCGCGTCTGGGAGCTGGAGACCTACGGCGCGCTGTTCGACCGGCTGCCGGACGGCACGATCAGCCAGCGCAACTTCGGCGGGCACACCTACCCGCGCCTGGCCCACGTCGGTGACCGCACCGGCCTGGAACTGATCCGCACGCTGCAGCAGAAGGTCGTGTCGCTGCAGCAGGAGGACTTCCGCGAGACCGGCGACTACGAGTCGAAGATCAAGGTCTTCCACGAGACGACGATCACCGAGCTGTTCAAGACGGACGGGAAGATCTCCGGCTGCTTCGGCTACTACCGCGGCAGCGGGCAGTTCCTCCGCTTCGACACCCCGGCGATCGTGCTGGCGACCGGCGGCGTCGGGAAGAGCTACTCCGTCACGTCGAACTCCTGGGAGTACACCGGCGACGGGCACGCGCTGGCCCTGCGCGCGGGCGCGACGCTGATCAACATGGAGTTCCTGCAGTTCCACCCGACGGGCATGGTCTGGCCGCCGTCGGTGCGCGGGATCCTGGTCACCGAGTCGGTCCGCGGTGACGGCGGCGTTCTGAAGAACTCCGACGGCAAGCGGTTCATGTTCGACTACATCCCGGACGTGTTCAAGGAGCAGTACGCGACCACCGAGGAGGAGGGCGACCGCTGGTACGAGGACGCGGACAACAACCGCCGTCCCCCGGAGCTGCTCCCGCGTGACGAGGTCGCCCGCGCGATCAACTCCGAGGTGAAGGCCGGCCGCGGCACCCCGCACGGCGGCGTGTACCTGGACATCGCGTCCCGCCTGAAGCCCGAGCAGATCCTCAAGCGCCTGCCGTCGATGCACCACCAGTTCAAGGAGCTGGCCGACGTCGACATCACGCAGGAGCCGATGGAGGTGGGCCCGACCTGCCACTACGTGATGGGCGGCGTCGAGGTCGACCCGGACACCGCGATGTCGATCGTGCCGGGCCTGTTCGCCGCCGGTGAGGTGGCGGGCGGCATGCACGGCTCGAACCGGCTCGGCGGCAACTCGCTGTCCGACCTGCTGGTGTTCGGCCGCCGCTCCGGTCTGTCCGCGGCGGAGTACGTCGACGGGCTGGGCGCCACCCCTGCCGTCGCGGACTCCGACGTGAGCGACGCGCTCGACCGCGCGCTGCTGCCGTTCTCCACGGCCACCGACGGCGGGGAGAACCCGTTCGCGGTGCAGCAGGAGCTGCAGAAGACGATGCACGAGCTCGTCGGCATCATCCGCAAGGAAGACGAGATGGAGATGGCCCTCAAGAAGCTCGAGGACATCGCCGCCCGCACCCGGACCGTGACGGTTGAGGGGCACCGGGAGTTCAACCCCGGCTGGCACATCGCGCTGGACCTGCGGAACATGCTGCTCGTCTCGCTCTGCGTCGGGAAGGCCGCGCTGGAGCGCCAGGAGAGCCGCGGCGGGCACACGCGCGACGACTACCCGGTGATGGACTCCGACTGGCGGCACCTGCTGCTGGTCTGCTCCGCGCTGGGCGAGGACAACGTGGAGCTGACCCGCAAGGAGCAGATCCCGATGCGGTCGGACCTGTTCGACCTGTTCGAGATGGACGAGCTGAAGAAGTACTACACCGGCGAGGAGCTGGGCGAGCACCGCGCCGGTTCCGTGGAAGGTGCCTGAGCATGGCTGAGTCGAAGTCCCACCTGCACCACTTCCGGGTGTGGCGCGGCGACGACGAGAAGGGCGATCTCGTCGACTACCCGGTGGAGGTGAACGAGGGCGAGGTCGTCCTCGACATCATCCACCGCCTGCAGGCCACCGAGGCCAACGACCTCGCCGTGCGCTGGAACTGCAAGGCAGGCAAGTGCGGGTCGTGCTCGGCGGAGATCAACGGCAGGCCGCGCCTGATGTGCATGACGCGGATGAACACGTTCGCCGAGGACGAGGTCGTCACGGTGACGCCGCTGCGCACGTTCCCGGTGATCCGGGACCTGGTGACCGACGTGTCGTTCAACTACACGAAGGCGCGGGAGATCCCGTCGTTCCAGCCGCCGGAGGGCGTGGAGCCGGGCGAGTACCGGATGCAGCAGGTCGACGTGGAGCGGAGCCAGGAGTTCCGCAAGTGCATCGAGTGCTACCTGTGCCAGAACACCTGCCACGTGGTCCGCGACCACGAGGAGAACAAGGAGGCCTTCGCCGGTCCGCGCTACCTGATGCGGATGGCGGAGCTGGACATGCACCCGCTGGACGCGCACGGCAACCGCGCCGTGGACGCCCAGGAGGAGCACGGCCTCGGCATGTGCAACATCACGAAGTGCTGCACCGAGGTCTGCCCCGAGCACATCAAGATCACCGACAACGCTCTGATCCCGATGAAGGAGCGCGCCGTCGACCGCAAGTACGACCCGCTGGTCTGGCTGGGCAGCAAGATCTTCAAGCGCTCCGGCGCCTGATCTGAGGCAACGAACGGCACCGTCGAGCAGTGACACTGCTCGACGGTGCCGTTCGTTCGTCCGGGGAGGTCAGCCCAGGGACTTGCGGATCTCGGCCAGCCTGTCGGCGGCCTTCTTGTCCCGCTCGGCCTGCTGGTCGGCCTGTTCCTGCGCGCGCTCGTCGCCGCCGGCCAGCTCGGTGGCGCCGAGCGCCGTCGCGTACCGGCCCTCGATCTTGTCCCGCACGTAGTCGAGGCTCGGGACGCCGTGTTCGTCGTAGTCCGGGGCCGGGGGCTCCGGCGTGGTGTCGCTCATGGGTCCGAGGCTAGCCGGATACTGGCCTCGTGAGCCGGGTTCGCGAGCTGGTCGTCGTCTTCGACGCCGCCTGCCCCCGGTGTTCGACGATCGCGCGTGAGCTCCCGGAGTGCGTCACTGTCCGCGTGCGGTCCCGTTCCTGCCGCGAACCGCGGCTCGCGGACATCTACCCGAACCTGCCCGCGACGGTGTCCGGCTGCGCGCGGCCGGCGATCGGCGTGGTCCGCGCGGACGGCTCGGTGCGCTGGTGGACGGGGCTGCGCGGGATCGTCGGGATCATGCCGGTCCTGCGGCCCGGGGCGCTGCCGCGGGCCGTGTCGTTGCTGCGCACGGCTCTGCGATCGCCCTGACCGATGAGTCGCCCGCCTCGCGGGAGTCGGCCCAGGGGTACGGACGACCGTGGGGAGGACGACGATGACGCACACCGTCGGAACACGTGACGAGTGGCAGGCCGCGCACCGCGAGCTGCTGGCGAGGGAGAAGGAGCTGACCCGGCGCAGCACCGAGCTGGCCGAGCAGCGCCGGGCCCTGCCCTGGGTGCCGGTCGAGAAGGAGTACCGCTTCGAGACCTCGGCCGGGAGGCGCACGCTCGCCGAGCTCTTCGACGGGCGCTCGCAGCTGATCGTGCGGCACTTCATGCACGGGCCGAACACGCCGGAGGGGTGCCCCGGGTGCACGTTCGAGACCGACAACCTGGTCGGGGCCGTCCCGCACCTCGCGCAACGCGACGTGACGTTCCTGCTGTCCTCGCGCTCGCCGCTGCCGGTCCTCGAGGCCTACAGGCGGCGGATGGGCTGGGACGTCGAGTGGGTCTCGTCCGGTGGATCCGACTTCGACGCGGACATGTTCGCGACCATGCACGTCCCGACGACGAACCGGGACTACGGGTCGGGCAGCGGCAGCATGCTCGACGTGATGGAGCTGATGGCGCTGAGCTGCTTCGCACTGGCCGACGGCGTCGTCCACCACACGTACTCGACCTACGACCGCGGCACGGAGGCGCTGAACGCCACCTGGCAGCTGCTCGACCGAGCGCCCGCCGGCCGCGGCGAGGACTTCTCCACCTGGCCCCGCAAGCGCGACGAGTACCCGTCTCGCGCCTGATCGACTCCCGCCGAGATGCGCACCATTGCTGCGCAGAGATCTCCGCACAGCAATGACACGCATCTCGGCGGGTGCCGCGCCGACGCCCGGGCGGGTGACCTAGCGTGGAGGCCGTGACGATCTCGGGATACGGCTCGTGGCCGACTCCGGTCACGTCCGAGCTGGTGGTGTCCGCCGGTGCGCGCCCGTCGGGGGTACGGCCGGACGGTGACGGCGTCGTCTGGGCGGAGAGCCGTCCCCAGGAGGGCGGCCGTACCCAGCTGGTGCGCCGGGTGGCCGGGGGAGAGCCGGTCGACCTGCTCGGCGACGACGTGAACGTGCGGACGGCCGTGCACGAGTACGGCGGCGGCGCGTGGTGGACGCACACCGCGCACGACGGCCCCGGGGCGGGCCCGCTCTGGTACGTCGAGTGGACCGACCAGCGCGTGCGGAGGCTCGATCCCGACAGCGGCCGGACGACCGTGCTGACGCCGGACCCGGCCGTCCCGCGCGGCGACCGCTACGCCGACGGCGACGTCTCCCCGGACGGCACGTGGATGGTCGCGATCCGTGAGCACCACCCGTCGGAGCACGCTCCGGCCACCGACGTCGTGAACGAGATCGTCCGCCTGGACGCCCGGGAGCCGTCCGAACCGGAGGTGCTGGTCACCGGGCCGGACTTCGTCGCGGCACCGCGGATCTCCCCGGACGGGAACGTACTGGCGTGGCTGTCCTGGGACCACCCGTCGATGCCGTGGGACGACGTCGTGCTCAACGTCCGCGCGCTGGACAGCGGCATGGAGGCGGTCGTCGCGGGCGGGCCGGGGGAGTCGGTCACCGAGCCGTGCTGGCAGGCCGACGGGTCGCTGACGTTCCTGTCCGACCGCACCGGCTGGTGGAACCTCTACCGCTGGCTGCCGGGCAGCGACATCGAGCCGCTGGTCCGGGTCGACGCCGAGATCGGCGTCCCCGGATGGGCGCTCGGCGGCTCCCGCTACGCACTGCTCGACGACGGCCGGGTCGTGT
This sequence comes from Pseudonocardia endophytica, assembly GCF_004339565.1. Taxonomy (GTDB): domain Bacteria; phylum Actinomycetota; class Actinomycetes; order Mycobacteriales; family Pseudonocardiaceae; genus Pseudonocardia; species Pseudonocardia endophytica. The sequence continues at coordinate 1,221,451 of NZ_SMFZ01000001.1, read as the reverse complement.
TCGCGCGCTCCCGCGACGGGTTCGACGCGCTGTGCGTGCGGGACACCGACGGCGCGCTGTCCGTGCTGGACCTGCCGTTCACGCTGATCGGCTCCGTGCGTGCGGTGGGCCCGGACGACGTGGTGTGCGTGGCGGGCAGCCCGCTGGCCGAGCCGGCCGTGCACCGGGTGACCGTCGATCTCGACGGCCCGCGGCTGACGACGCTCTGCCCGCCACGCGACCTCGGCCTCGACGAGGACGCGATCTCGGTGCCGGAGGCGATCGCGTTCCCGTCCGTCGACGGCGACGGGAACGCGCGCACCGGGCACGCGCTGTACTACCCGCCGTCGAGCGCGGGCGAGGCGCCGGAGGGGGAGCTCCCGCCACTGCTCGTCGTGATCCACGGTGGACCGACGGGTGCGGCGTCGCCCGTGTTCAGCACGGGCGTGCAGTACTGGACGAGCCGCGGGTTCGGCGTCGTCGACGTGAACTACGGCGGCTCCACCGGCTACGGCCGCGAGTACCGCGAGCAGCTCAAGGGCGCGTGGGGGATCGTCGACGTCGCGGACTGCCTGGCCGCCGCGCGGGCGCTCGCCGGCCAGGGACGCGTCGACCCGGAGCGCCTGGCGATCCGGGGCGGCAGCGCGGGCGGGTACACGACGCTCGCCGCGCTGGCCAGGGCCGACACCCCGTTCGCGGCCGGGGCGGACCACTTCGGCGTCGCCGACCTGGGCGCGCTCGCCGCGGACACGCACAAGTTCGAGTCCCGCTACCTGGACGGCCTCGTCGGCCCGTACCCGGAGGCCGCCGACGTCTACCGGGAGCGCTCGCCGATCACGCACGTCGACGCGTTCTCCACGCCGCTCATCGTCCTGCAGGGCGACGAGGACGCGATCGTCCCGCCGAACCAGTCGGAGATGATCGTGAACGCGCTGCGGGCGCAGAAGCTGCCGGTGGCCTACCTGCTCTTCGCCGGCGAGCAGCACGGCTTCCGCAAGGCGGAGAACATCCGCCGCGCCCTCGACGCGGAGCTCTCCTTCTACGCCCAGGTGTTCGGGTTCGAGCTGCCCGCCGACGAGGGCATCGAGCCGGTCGACGTGGAGAACCTCGGGTGAGGCTCAGGCGGCGCCGCCGGCGAAGCCGCTGAGCGCGACGTCCTGGCGCGGTGCCGCAGCGGCGGCACCGGCCTTCGGCGTGCGCGACAGCCGTCGTTCCAGCAGCTTCGCCAGCCCCGACAGCAGCAGGCACATCGCGATGTAGATGACCGCGATCACGAGCGCGACCTGCAGGATCGGCGCGCCCAGCTGCAGCTGGCTGCCCAGGAAGCGCGCCTGGTAGAGCAGCTCCGGGTACAGGATGATGAACCCGAGCGCGGTGTCCTTGAGCACCACGACGAGCTGGCTGAGCACGGTCGGCAGCATGGCCCGCAGTGCCTGCGGCAGCAGGACCGACGTCATCACCTGCGTCTTGCGCAGGCCCAGCGCGTAGGCGGCCTCGGACTGCCCGCGCGGGAGCGCCAGTACGCCGGCGCGGAACACCTCGGCCAGCACCGAGCCGTTGTAGAGCATCAGGCCGATCACGACGGCCCAGAACGCCGGCACGTCCAGCCCCAGGCTCCTGGACAGCCCGAAGTAGAGGATGAAGATCATCACGAGCAGCGGGACGGCGCGGAACAGCTCGACGACGAACGTCGACGGCCCGCGCACCCACCGGTGGTCGGACAGCCGCCCGGCCGCGAACACGGCGCCGAACGCGAGCGACAGCACGGCCGCCACGGCGAACGCGCTGACCGTGTTCAGCAGGGAGTCCAGCAGCAGGTACTGGATGTTGACGTAGGTGATCCACTCCCAGAGCCGGGCGTCGAACTGGCCGGTCGCGGCGAACTGGACGATCACGAACCCGACGATCCCGAGCACCACGAGCGTGCCGACGACCCCGATCAGGAGGTTGCGACGGCGGGCGGCGGGCCCCGGGACGTCGTAGAGAACCGACGCGGCGCTCACCGGGCAACGCTCCACCGCGCGTCGAGACGCCGCTGCAGGATCGTCAGCGGCACCACCAGGATCACGAAGAACAGCGCCACCCAGAGCAGGCCGGTCAGCACGTCGTAGCCCCGTTCGGAGAGGTTCGCGTAGATCCCGCCCGCCTCGAACACGGAGAACCCGGCGGCGATCGTCGTGTTCTTCAACAGCGCGATCTGGATGTTCGTCATCGGCGGCACGGTGGCGCGCACGGCCTGCGGCAGCACCACCGACGACAGCGTGCGGGTGAACGTCATGCCCAGCGCCCGGGAGGCCTCGGCCTGCCCGACCGGGACGGTGTTGATCCCGGACCGGATCACCTCGCACACGAACGCGGCCGTGTAGAGCGTCAGCCCGGTGCAGGCCAGCGCGAAGAACGACAGCTCCACCAGTTCGAGGCGCGGGTAGGCGAACGCCATGAAGAACAGCACCAGCGTGAGCGGGGTGTTCCGCAGGATGTTCACGTACAGCGTGCCGAACGCGCGCAGCGCGGGCACCGGGCTCACCCGCATCCCGGCGATCACGGTGCCGAGCACGAGCGAGCCGACCGCGGAGACGACGAACAGCATGATCGTCCCGAGGAACGCCCGGCCGTAGAGGTCGAGGTTGTCGAACAGGACGTCCATGCGTCGTCGCCTCCGCAGCCGTCGTGGTGTGACTCAGTACCGGTCGAGCGTCGGCGGCTGCGCGGCCGTGCCCGACTTGCCCAGCGTGCCGTCGTAGATCGTCTGCCAGGTGCCGTCGGTGAACGAGGCCTGCAGCACGTCGTTGATCTTGCCGCGCAGCGCCGTGTCGTCCTTCTTCAGGCCGACGCCGTACTTCTCGGTGTCCGGCGTCGGGAACGGCTCGCCGACGATCTTGAGCTGGTCCGGTGCCTGCGCCGCGTAGCCCTTGAGGATCGCCTCGTCCGTGGTGACGGCGTCGACCTGGCGGTTGCGCAGCTGGTCAACGCACTGGGTGTAGGTCTGGAACTCGACGATGTTGCCCGGCTCGGTCAGGCTCTGGTCGCGGACGCGCTGGATCGGCGTGGAGCCGGTCGCGGAGCAGACCTTCTTGCCCTTGAGCGTGTCCTTGCTCGTGATCGCCGACTCGTCGGAGCGCACGAGCAGGCTCTGACCGGTCACGTAATACGGCCCGGCGAACGAGATCTGCTGCTTGCGCTTGTCGGTGATCGAGTACGTGCCGACGTAGTAGTCCACGTCGCCGCGGGCGATCGCGCTCTCGCGCGCCGCGGAGGGGATCGTCTTGAACTCGATCTTGTCAGGGCCGAAGCCGAGCTGGCCGGCGATCTGGCGGGCCGTGTCGACGTCGAAGCCCGCGAACTGGCCGGTCGTCGCGTCCCGGAAGCCGAGGTTCGGCTGGTCGTCCTTGACGCCGACGACGACGCGGCCGCGCTGCTGCGCCGCCGCGAACGTGGGTGAGCCCGCCACCTGGACGTTCTCGGCCACCTGGGGTTGGAACGACGAAGCCTCGCCGCTCGGGGAGCCCTCGCGGCCGCAGCCGGCGAGAACCAGGGAACCGACCAGCAGGCCGGCCGCCAACGCACGCAATCTCATGATCGTCTCCGGGGGATCAGTGGGTGAGGATCTTGCCCAGGAAGTCCCGGGCGCGGTCGCTGGTCGGCGACGTGAAGAACGCCTCCGGTGTGGAGTCCTCGACGATCTCGCCGTCGCTCATGAACACCACGCGGTGCGCGGCACGTCGCGCGAAGCCCATCTCGTGCGTGACCACGAGCATGGTCATGCCGTCCTTGGCGAGGCCGGACATCGTGTCCAGCACCTCCTGGACCATCTCCGGGTCCAATGCGGACGTCGGCTCGTCGAACAGCATCACCTTGGGGCGCATGGCCAGCGCACGTGCGATGGCGGCACGCTGCTGCTGTCCGCCGGAGAGCTGCGACGGGTACTTGTCGCGCTGGTTCGCGATGCCGACGCGCTCCAGCAGCGCCATGGCCTCCTTCTCGGCGTCCGCGCGTCCGGCCCGTCGCACCTTCTGCGGCGCGAGCGTCACGTTCTCGAGGATCGTCTTGTGCCCGAACAGGTTGAAGGCCTGGAAGACCATCCCGACGTCGGCCCGGAGGGCGGCCAGGTCCCTGCCCTCCGCGGGCAGCGCGACGCCGTCGACCTCGATCGTGCCGGAGTCGACCGGCTCCAGGCGGTTGATCGTGCGGCACAGCGTCGACTTGCCGGACCCCGACGGGCCGAGCACGACGACGACCTGGCCGCGGGCCACCTCGAGGTCGATGTCGCGCAGCACGTGGAGATCACCGAAGTGCTTGTCCACGCCCGCCATGCGGATCATGGGAGGCTCGGTGGCCATCGGTACCTCCGGTAGGACGGGACGGAAGCTCGGATCGTGGTGCGAAACGGACAAGCGAGTCCATCACCTTGAGCAAGCCTTAGGGTTGCGCTCGGATTACAGGTGGAGGAGGGGAGGCGCGGCGTGCACATCCTGCTGGTCGAGGACGACGACCGGATCTGCGCGGCGCTGCGTCCCGCGCTGCACCGGCACGGCATGAGCACCACACGCCTGGACCGTGGCCGCGACGTCCTGGACCACCTCGAGGGCGCCGACGTCGTGCTCCTCGACCTCGGGCTCCCGGACCGCGACGGGATGGACGTCTGCCGGGACATCCGCGAGGTCAGCGAGGTCCCGGTGCTCGTGGTGACCGCCCGCGGCGAGATCGACGACCGGATCCTGGGCCTGCACTCCGGCGCCGACGACTACCTGGTCAAGCCGTACGACGTCGGCGAGCTCGTCGCGCGCATCCACGCCGTGCACCGGCGGCGCCGGGTGCCCGCGTCCGAGGGGGCCTCCGGGGACGGCGTCGTCGAGGTCCGCGACGTGCACGTCGATCTGGACCGCCACCAGGTGACCGTCGACGGCGAGCAGGTCGCGTTGACGCGCAAGGAGTTCCAGGTGCTCGCGATGCTGGCGCGGGCCGACGGCGCGGTCTGCACCCGCAACCAGATCGTCGCCGAGGTGTGGGGCAGGACCTGGCCCGGCGCGAACCGGACGCTGGACGTGCACGTCGCGACGCTGCGCACGAAGCTCGGCCGCCCGGAGCTGGTGCAGACCGTGCGCGGCGTGGGCTACCGCTTCGCCGACGCGGGCGAATAGCCATGCGCAGCCGGCTGCTGGTGATCGTGCTGGTGCTGGTCGGGCTGCTGGCGCTGGGCCTGGCCGTGCCGCTGGCGCTGACCGACGCGCGCGGCACCCAGGACGAGGTGTTCGCCGACCGGCTCACGGACACGATCTCGTTCGCCGCGGGCGCCCAGCGTCCGCTGATCGAGTCCGGTGGGGACACCGGCGGCACGCGCGCGTTCACCGCCGAGGTCGAGCGCTACGACCAGGTGTACGGCGTCGCGGTGCTGGTCTTCGACCGCTCCCAACGTCCGGTGGTCACCAGCCGCCCGCAGCCGCCGGTGCTGACCACCGACGAGCTGCAACGGGTGCAGCTCGCGCTGGCGGGCAGGCGCTCGGCGCAGTACCCGCTGCTGCTGCCGTGGGACGACGCGCCGATGGTGCTGGCCGAGCCGGTGCTCGTCGACGGCGAGGTGGTCGGCGCCGCGGTGACGGTCTCGCCGACCGACGCGCTGGGCGCCGCCGAGCTGCGGACGTGGGCGCTGCTCGCCGGACTGGTCCTCGCGGCGCTGCTGCTGGGCGTGCTCGTCGCGCTCCCGCTGGTGCGCTGGATCCTCGGACCGGTGCGCCGCCTGGACGAGGGCACCGGCCGGGTGGAGGCGTCCGTGCGGGCCGGCGGGAAGCCGGACCCGGTGGCGCGCAACGCCGGTCCGCCGGAGCTCCGACAGCTGTCGGTGTCCTTCGACCGGATGGCCGCGTCGGTCACGCAGGCGATGTCCGCCCAGCGCGCGTTCGTCGCGGACGCCAGCCACCAGCTGCGCAACCCGCTGACCGCACTGCGCCTGCGCCTGTCCAATCTGTCCGAGCACGTCGACCACGACGGCGCCGACGACCACGCCGCGGCGCTCGAGGAGGCCGAGCGGCTCTCGTCGGTGCTCGACGGGCTGCTCGCGCTGGCCCGCGCCGAGGGCGCCCCGGACGGCGACGCGGGGGATGCGGTGTCCGACGTGGACGCGTGCGTGGACGACCGGCTGGAGGCCTGGCGGCCGCTGGCCGAGCACGGCGGCGTCGAGCTGGTGCGCTCCGGGCCGCGCGGCCTGCGGGCCCGGATCGCCGGCGGCGGGATCGAGGCCGTCCTCGACGCCGTGCTGGACAACGCGCTCAAGTACACACCGGACGGCGGCCGGATCGAGGTCCGGACACTGCGGCGCGGCGACCGGGTCGGCGTCGAGGTGACCGACGGCGGCCCCGGCATGAGCGACGAGCAGCTCGCCCGCGCCACCGACCGGTTCTGGCGCGCCCCGGGGCAGAGCAACGTGGAGGGAAGCGGTCTGGGCCTGGCCATCGCGGAGCGCACGGTGCAGCTCGCGGGCGGCGAGTTCCGCCTGGCCAGCCCGGCCGGGACCGGGCTGTGCGTGACGGCGCTGCTGGGGACGGCACCGGTCGCGGCGTCGGTTCAGCCGGAGTAGCCCTTCGTGGCGCGGTAGAACGCCTGCGCGCCGGGGTGCAGCGGGATCGGTTGGGTCCCGATCGCCGAGCGCGAGTCGATCGTCACGGCGGCCGGGTTGGCCGCCGACAGGCGGGGCTGCTCGTCGAACACGGTGCGCACCAGCATCTGCGCCACGTCGTCGGGCATCGCGGCGGTCGCGACCAGCACGTTGCGCACGGACAGCGTGCTCACCGGCGCCGGGAGCCGGTACGTCGCGGCGGGCACCGTGCTGATCGTGTAGACGTCCGAGTTGGCCCGGACGCGGGACAGCACGTCGCTGAGGTCGATCAGCCGGATCGGGTGCACCCCGGCCAGCTCGACGATGCCGTCGGTGGGAACGCCGCCGGACCAGAAGAACGCGTCGAGGTCGCCGACGGCCAGTGCCGACGGCGCCTCGTCGAGACCGAGCTCGATGATCTTCCCGAGGCCCTGCACGCCGATCCCGGCCGCGTCGAACAGGCGGCGGGCGATCGTGTTGTAGCCGCTGCCCGCCGGGCCGATCGACACCCGTGCCCCGCGCAGGTCGGCGAGCCGGCGGTACGGCGCGTCCTGGGACACGACGACGTGCGTGACGTCGTCGTACAGTCGGGCGAGTGCCCGGGGTGCGACCGGGGCGTCCGGTGAGAGCGTCGCGAGGTAGTCCGCCGTGGAGTCCACCTGGCTGATCGCGAGCTGGGCCCGACCGGAGCGCAGCAGCGCCATGTTCGCGACCGAGCCCGCCGTGGACAGCACCTCCGGTCGGACGGTGAGGTCGAGCCGCTCGGTCCACGCGTCGGCCAGCACCTCCGCCATCCGGATGTAGACCCCCGGCCGGGTGCCGCTGCCGATCGTGAGCCTCGGGTCGGGACCGCTGCGCCCGCAGCCGGCGACAGGGGACGTCGCGGCCAGGAGGCCGGTGCCCGCGGCCGCGCGCAGCACGGTGCGCCGCCCCACCCGCACCCGTCGCGCCCGCACTCCGGGCATTCTTCACCCGGCCCGGGCGGTGCGGCACGCCCGGGCCGTGACGCCTACCCTCGGGGCGTGAGCCGCACCTACGCCGTGCGCACCTACGGGTGCCAGATGAACGTGCACGACTCGGAGCGGATGGCCGGACTCCTGGAACAGGCCGGGTACGACCGTGCCGCCGATCCGGACGCCGCCGACGTCGTCGTGTTCAACACGTGCGCCGTGCGCGAGAACGCGGACAACAAGCTCTACGGCAACCTCGGGCACCTCCGCCCGGCCAAGCAGGCGAACCCGGACATGCAGATCGCCGTCGGCGGCTGCCTCGCGCAGAAGGACCGCGACACCATCGTGAAGCGGGCGCCGTGGGTGGACGTCGTGTTCGGTACGCACAACGTGCACGCGCTGCCGACGCTGCTCGACAGGGCCCGGCACAACGCCCGCGCCGAGGTGGAGATCGCCGAGTCGCTCGAGGTGTTCCCGTCGACGTTGCCGGCGCGGCGCGAGTCCGCCTACGCGGGCTGGGTGTCGATCTCGGTGGGCTGCAACAACACCTGCACGTTCTGCATCGTCCCGTCGCTGCGCGGCGCCGAGCGCGACCGTCGTCCCGGCGACGTGCTCGCCGAGGTCCAGGCGCTCGTCGCGGACGGCGTGCTGGAGGTGACGCTGCTCGGGCAGAACGTGAACGCCTACGGCGTCGACTTCGGCGACCGTCAGGCGTTCTCCAAGCTGCTCCGGGCGTGTGGCGGCATCGACGGCCTGGAGCGCGTCCGGTTCACCTCGCCGCACCCGCGCGACTTCACCTCGGACGTGATCGCCGCGATGGCCGAGACGCCGAACGTGTGCCCGCAGCTGCACATGCCGCTGCAGTCCGGTTCCGACGACGTGCTGCGCCGGATGCGCCGCTCCTACCGCTCGGCGCGGTTCCTGGGCATCCTCTCCGACGTCCGCGCGTCGATCCCGGACGCCGCGATCTCCACCGACATCATCGTCGGGTTCCCGGGCGAGACCGACGCCGACTTCGAGGCGACGCTGGACGTGGTGCGTGAGGCACGGTTCGCGCAGGCGTTCACGTTCCAGTACTCGCCCCGCCCCGGCACCCCGGCCGCCTCGTTGGACGGGCAACTGCCGAAGCACGTCGTCCAGGAGCGCTACGAGCGGCTCGTCGCGCTGCAGGAGGAGATCTCCTGGGCGGGCAACCGGGCGCAGGAAGGCCGCGAGCTCGAGGTGCTCGTGTCCACCGGCGAGGGCCGCAAGGACGGTGCGACGCGGCGGCTGTCCGGCCGCGCGCGCGACGGGCGGCTCGTGCACTTCGCCCCGGGCTCCGACGGTGTCCGCCCGGGCGACGTGGTGACGGTGCGCATCGACTACGGCGCCCCGCACCACCTGCTCGCCGCCGACGGGGTGCTGTCCCACCGCCGCACCCGGGCGGGCGACGCGCACGAGATCGGGCTGCGTCCCGGCGGCGCGCCCACCGCGCTCGGTCTGCCGTCGATCGGTGCGCCGCCGGCGTCCGAACCGGTCGTGTCCGCCTGCTCCACCCCGGAGGTCGTCCGATGAACGCCGACGAGCGGTCGCCCGTTCCCGAGGAGCTGCGGGCCCTCGACGAGGAGATCGCGGGCCTGCCCAAGCTGGTCGAGCGACGCTTCGACCCCGGCGTGCGCGCCGTCGTCGTCGCCGTCGGTGTGATGGTGCTGGTGGCAGCCGTGCTGCTGCCGTGGGTCGCGGGCGCGCCCGGCTGGCAGATCGCGGGCGGCGAGGCGGGCTACGGCCCGCTGCCGCGGTTGTTCACGTTCACGCTGCTCGGGTTCGGCGTGGCCGGCTCCGTGCTCGCCCTGACGACCCGCTGGTGGCCGCTGGCGTGGCTGTGCGCGGTCGGCTGCGGGATCTCGACGGTCAACGGGCTGTGGGCGATCTGGTCGCGCCAGATCGGCTCCGACACCGGCCTGCCCGGCCCGGAGGCCGGGATGGTCCTCGGCGTGGTCGGCGTGCTGCTGCTGACGTTCACCTGGGCGGGGATCGCGCTGCGGGGCTGAGCGTCACCGCGGGGCCGCCCTACCGCTGGTCGACGGCCTGCTCGGCGGTCTCCGACCACTCGCGCCACTGGGCGGCCTGCGCGCGTGCCTTCTCGGCGCGGCGGGCGTCCCCGGCCGCCTCCGCCTTGGCGGCCTGCTCCTCGAACTGCGTGACCTTGGCGCGGAACTGCTCGACGCGTGCCTGCGCCTCCGGGTCGGTGCGTCGCCACTGCGCCTGGGCGGCGTTGGCGACCTGGGTCTCCACCGTGCGCAGACGCCCCTCCAGCGCGCGGACGTCGTCGCGCGGGACCTTGCCGATCTCCTCCCAGCGGGCCTGGATGCCGCGCAGCGCGGCACGGGCGCCGTCCGGGTCGGACAGGTCGATCTTCTCGGCCTCGGCCAGCAGGTTCCGCTTGGCCTCGCCGTTCGCGGCGAACTCGGCGTCCCGCTCGGCGAACACGGCGTTGCGGCGGGCGAAGAACGCGTCCTGCGCGCCGCGGAAGCGGGCCCACAGCGCGTCGTCGGCGTCCCGGTGCGCGCGCCCGGCGGCCTTCCACTCCGTCATCAGGTCGCGGTAGCGCTGCGCGGTCGCCGACCACTCGTCGGACTCCGTCAGCGACTCCGCCTCCACGACCAGCTCCTCCTTGCGCGACTTCGCCGTCAGACGCTGGCGGTCCAGGTCCGCGAAGTGCGACCCGCGGCGGCGGTTGAACGCCTCCCTGGCGCGGGAGAAGCGCTTCCAGAGCGCCTCGTCGGTCTTGCGGTCGACGCCCTTGATCGCGCGCCACTCGTCGAGGATCTGCTTGTAGCGGTCCCCGGCCTGCTTCCACTGGGTGGAGTCCTCGGCCATCTTCTCGGCTTCGACGGCGAGGGCCTCCTTGCGCGCGACGGCGTCGGCCCGCTGCCGGTCCCGGTCGGCCCGCGCCGCCGCCACCCCGGCCTCCGCCTGGCCCATCAGGTCGTCGAGCCGCGCCCGCAGGGCGGGCACGTCGCCCACGACGTGCGCCTCGTCCAGGCCGTCGCGCAGCGTCTTCGCGCTGGACAGCGCGGCCTTCGTGTCGCCGCCCGCCTCGATCCGGGACGCGACGACCTCGGCCTCGGTCACCAGGTCGTCGAACCGGCGGGCGAAGTGCTCCAGGCCCTCTGCGGGCGTACCCGCCTGGAACGAGCCGATCACCCGCTCGCCCTCGGAGGTGACCAGGTGGATCGTGCCGTCGTCGTCGGCGCGGCCCCAGCGCGTGGGGTCGGCGGAGGCCGACGGGACCGGCGACGAGACGGCCGGCACGGACGCGACCGAGGTCGCGGTCGGCGCGGGCGCGGGCGGCGGGCCGGGCACCGGGCGGTTCGGGGGAGGGCCGGGTACGGGACCCCGGGGGCCGGGGACCGGGCGGGGCGGGGCCGCTGCGGCTCCCTGGTCGTCCTGCGCGGTCCGGTTCGGGTCTGTCTCGGCCACCGAGTCCTCCTCGTCCGGCCCGTGGCGACCTCGCCACGGGCGCTCCGCCGAGAGGCGGAGCCGTGCACACGTCGATCGGCCGTCAGGTTGCCGTCGGACCGTCGGATCGGCGATTCAAGCAGTTCCAGGGCCTGCGCGGAACCGCTGGCGGCGTACCGGGGAGGTTCCGCGCCGCGGGCGGCGGGCGACGGGCGGTGAGCCGTCCCCCGATCGGGTGGTCGCCCGCCCCGGCCGCTGGCGACCGCTCGTCGCCTACGCTCGGCGACCGTGCTCGCCGCGATCGCCGTCCTGCCCCAGCCGCCGCTGCTCGTCCCGGAGCTGGCCGCCGGTGCCGCGGTGGAGACGGAGGCCCTGCGCGCGGCCTGCCTCGCCGCCGTCGGCGCGGTCGCGGACGCCGCGCGCGACTGGGTCGTGGTCGGCGCCGACCCGGGTGGCCGACGCACGGTCGACCCGGGCACCCGCGGGTCGTTCGCCGGGTACGGCCGGGACGTGCCGGTCGCGCTGGCCGGGACGGGCACCGCCGACGAGGGCCCCGGCCTGCCGCTGCCGCTGCTGGTCGCCGCGTGGGCGGCCGGCGAGCGGGCCGACCGGATGCGCGGCGAGCTCGTCGCGCCGGACAGCGGGACCGACGAGTGTCTGGCGCTCGGCGCCGAGCTGGCCGGATCGGACGACGCCGGGCTGCTCGTCGTCGGCGACGGGTCGGCCCGGCACACGCCGACCGCTCCCGGAGGCTTCGACGAGCGCGCCGAGGCGTTCGACGCCGTCGTCGCCGCCGCACTGGACGAGCCGGACCCGGACGCGCTCGCCGGGCTGGACCCGCACCTGGCTGCCGAGCTGGGTGCGGTCGGGCGCGCGCCGTGGCAGGTGCTCGCCGGGGCCGCGCTGGCGGGCGGGGAGTGGGGACCGGCGGTGCGGCACACGTCGGTCCCGTACGGCGTGGCGTACCACGTCGCCGCCTGGACGCGCCGGGCGTGAACGCTCCGCCGCTGGTCGCCGTCGTCGGTCCGACCGCGACCGGCAAGTCCGACCTCGGCCTCGAGCTCGCCATGCACCTGGGCGGCGAGGTGGTCAACGCGGACGCGATGCAGCTCTACCGCGGCCTCGACGTCGGTACCGCGAAGCTGCCGCCCGGCGAGCGCCGCGGGGTGCCGCACCACCAGATCGACGTCCTCGACGTCACCGAGACGGCGTCGGTGGCCGCCTACCAGCGGCACGCGCGCGCCGACATCGAGGCGCTGCGGGCCGCCGGGCGCACCCCGGTGCTGGTCGGTGGTTCCGGTCTGTACGTGCAGGCCGTGCTCGACCCGCTGGAGTTCCCCGGCACCGACCCGGAACTGCGCGCGTCACTGGAGGCCGAGCTGGCCGCCGACGGGCCGCATGCCCTGCACCGACGGCTCGCCGGACAGGACCCGGCCGCGGCGGCCGAGGTGCTGCCGTCGAACGGCCGGCGGATCGTGCGGGCGCTGGAGGTGATCGCGCTGACCGGTGGCCCGTTCCGCGCGACGCTGCCGCGGGCGACCGAACCGCTCTACGACGCCGTGCTGCTCGGCGTGGACCGGGACGTCGCGTCGCTGGACGACCGGGTCGCGGTCCGGGTCGACCGGATGCTCTCCTCCGGCCTGCTCGCGGAGACGCGGGCGCTGCTGCCGCTCGGACTGCGCGACGGCCGGACGGCGTCGCGCGCGCTCGGCTACCGCCAGGTCCTCGACGCGCTGGACGCGGCCGATCCGCCGGACCTGGCGTGGGTCCGGGAGGAGACGGTGCGCGCGACCCGGAAGTTCGTCCGCCGCCAGAGGTCGTGGTTCCGGCGGGACAAGCGCATCCACTGGCTCGACGGCGCCGACCCGTCCCTTCTCGACCGGGCACTGGCCCACGTCACCGCGTGCTCCCGCCCGGGCTGAAAACGGTGCCGACAGCGTGACCGTGATCGTGGGACGATGGACACACGATGACTGATGCCCTCACGCCGACCGCGCCGTCCAGCGGAGACCTCGAGCTCGAAGAACGCTCCTCACTGCGCCGGGTCGCCGGACTGTCCACCGAGCTCACCGACGTCACCGAGGTCGAGTACCGGCAGCTGCGCCTGGAGCGCGTCGTGCTCGTCGGGGTCTGGACCGAGGGCACGTCCCAGCAGGCGGAGGCCTCGCTCGCGGAGCTCGCACGGCTGGCCGAGACGGCCGGCTCCGAGGTGATGGACGGGCTCGTGCAGCGCCGCACCTCACCGGATCCGGCGACGTTCATCGGCGCCGGAAAGGTCGACGAGCTCGGCTCGGCCGTGCAGGCCACGGGCGCGGACACCGTGATCTGCGACGGCGAGCTCTCGCCCGGCCAGCTCCGCCAGCTCGAGGAGAAACTCAAGGTCAAGGTCATCGACCGGACGGCGCTGATCCTCGACATCTTCGCCCAGCACGCCCGCTCGCGGGACGGCAAGGCGCAGGTCGAGCTCGCCCAGCTGTCCTACCTGCTGCCGCGGCTGCGTGGTTGGGGTGAGGCGCTGTCCCGGCAGGTCGGTGGTCGCGCCGCGGGCGGTGTCGGTATCGGTGGCCGTGGCCCCGGTGAGACGAAGATCGAGCTGGACCGGCGCCGGATCCGCGCGCGGATGTCCAAGCTCCGCCGCGAGATCGGTGCGATGCGCCGCGTGCGGGACACCCAGCGGAGCGGTCGGCGGCGCAACGCCGTCCCGTCCGTCGCGATCGTCGGGTACACGAACGCCGGCAAGTCGTCGCTGCTCAACGTGTTGACGGACGCCGGAGTGCTGGTCGAGGACGCGCTGTTCGCCACGCTGGACCCGACGACCCGCAAGGCCGAGACACCGGACGGCCGGGCGTACACGCTCACCGACACGGTCGGGTTCGTCCGGCACCTGCCGCACCAGCTGGTCGAGGCGTTCCGCTCCACACTGGAGGAGGCCGCGCAGGCCGATCTGCTGGTGCACGTCGTGGACGCGTCCGATCCGCTGCCGGACGACCAGATCGCCGCGGTGCGGCAGGTGCTCGTCGAGATCGGCGAGGAGCAGGAGGGGCGGATGCCGCCGGAGCTGCTCGTCGTCAACAAGACCGACGCCGCCGGTGACCTGCAGCTGGCCCGCCTGCGACACGCCCAGCTCGGCGCTGTGTTCGTCTCCGCCCGCCGTGGCGACGGCGTGGCCAAGCTGCGCGAGCGGATCGCGGAGCTGTTGCCACGGCCGGAGTACGAGGTCGAGCTGCTGCTGCCGTACACGGAGGGCGGGCTCGTCGCCCGGGTCCACTCCGAGGGCGAGGTCCTGGCCGAGGACCACACGCCGGACGGCACGTGGCTGCGGGCAAGGGTCGGTCCGGAGCTGGGCACCGCGGTGCTGTCGTTCGCGTGCTCGTCCGTTGCTGCGGGGTCGTCCGGCTCGGGGTCGTCCGGCTCGGGGTCGTCCGAATCGGGGCCGTCGGGGTCCGGCGCGCCGCCCGCCGCCGACGGCACCGGGCGCTGACCGCCCTACGCCTGCTCGTCCCGCTCCTCGTGCTGGTCGCGGGGCTGGTCGCCTCCTCCGCGATGGCCGTGCCCTCCGTGATGGCTGCGCCCTCCGCCATGGCCGCGACGGGGGTGACCTGCGCCGTCCCCGACCAGCGGCTCACCGAGCTGTCCGGGCTCGTCGCGGACGGGGCGCGGTGGTGGGCGATCGCGGACGGCGGCCGGGTCTCCCGGGCGATCTCGCTCGACCCCGGCGGATGTGCGACGACGGGCGAGCGCTCGGCGCCGATCGACCCGGTGGACGTCGAGGACGTCGGGATCGGTCCGGACGGTGCGCTCTGGCTCGCCGACATCGGTGACAACACCGGCGAGCGGGACACGGTGGCGGCGATCGTGCTGCCGTCCGCGGGGCCGGCCCGGTTGCACCGGTTCGCCTATCCGGACGGGCCGCACGACGCCGAGGCGCTCGTCGTCGCGGACGACGGCGTGCCGCTGATCGTCACGAAGACGGTCGGGGCGGCGGGGATCTACCGTCCGGACGGAGCGCCGGGTGCCGGGACCACGCCCCTGCGACGGGTCGGGCAGATCGTGCTGCCGGAGTCCACGACGCCGGGTGGCCCGCTGGGATCCGCCGGGTCGCGGACGATCACCGGGGCCGGACTGTCCCCGGCCGGTGCAGCCGGGCCGGGCCGTGTCGTCGCGGTGCGGACCTACACCGACGCCTGGCTGTTCCGTCTCCCGTCGGGCGCCACCGCATCCGGGCTGGTGGAAGCTCTGGCCGGCCCGCCGGTGCAGGTCGCGCTGCCGGACGAGGCGCAGGGCGAGGCCGTCGCACTCACCGCGGACGGGACGCTGGTGTCGGGAGGCGAGGCCCGGGGCGGGCGACCGGCGACGATCCGGACGGTCCCCGGCGCCGTCGGCGAGGCCGTCGCACCGGACGCACCCGTGGCCGCCCAGCCCGACGCCCCACCGGGACCGTCGACGCCCGCGGCGTTGCCCGCGATCATCGGCGCCGGCACGGTCGCGGTCCTGCTCTGCGGACTGGCCGTGGCGATGACGCTGCACGCCCGGCGCAGGCGGTGAGCATCCGCCGCCGTGCGCACCGGGCGGCGCAGCGCACACCGCACCCCGTCAGACCCGGCGCAGCACCGCGACGACCCGGCCGAGGATCGTCGCGTCGTCCCCCGGGATCGGCTGGTAGGCCTCGTTCTCCGGCATCAGCCAGATGTGCCCGTCCTTGCGCTTGAACGTCTTGACCGTGGCCTCGCCGTCCAGCATCGCGGCGACCATCTCGCCCTGCTCGGCCACCGGCTGCTGCCGGACGACGACCCAGTCCCCGTCGGTGATCGCGGCGTTCAGCATCGAGTCACCCTTGACGTTGAGCAGGAACAGCGTGCCCTCGCCGACGATCTCGCGGGGGAGCGGGAACACGCTCTGCACGGCCTGCTCGGCCAGGATCGGACCACCCGCGGCGATGTCACCGATCAACGGCACGAACGCCGGGGCGGGCCGCTCCGCGCGGACGGCCTCCGTGCTCTCGCCGCCGCCCTCGTCCTCCGCCTCCGGGCCGCGGACGTCCACCGCACGGGTCCGGTTCGGGTCCCTCCGCAGGAACCCCTTGCGCTCCAGGGCCCGCAGCTGGTGGTGCACCGACGAGGTCGACGTCAGCCCGACCGCGTCCCCGATCTCCCGCACGCTCGGCGGGTAGCCGAACCGCTCCACCCAGTCCCGGATGACCTCGAGCACCTTGCGCTGCCGGGGTGTGAGGCCGCGCGTGTCCGCCGCGGGATCGGGGAAGTCACGCACCTGCCCCGCTCCGTCGGTGGCCGCGCCCCTGCCCGACTCGTCCGCGCCGTCAGCATCAGACGCCGTCATCGCGTTTCGCCTCCTCGTGTTCGTCGGCACGAACGGTAGCGCCCACCACCGACACCGCCAAACACGTGTTCGAACGACACGCCGGTGTGTCGTGGATTCTTGTCGGTGGTGGGTGGTACAACGTCGCACGAGCGTTCGATCGAACATCAGTGCGATCGTGGGTCCGGGTGGCCGGATCCGGAGAGGCAGGGACCATGATCACCATGGAGCGGGCCGGGGCCCGGCACGTCGAGGTCCCGTCGCGGAAGGACCTGTCCGTGCGGCGTGTCCCGCAACGGCGTCCGGTCACGCGGGACCGCCGGGGGCCGGCTCGCCCGGCCTCGGTGCGCGTCCGGGGTGGGGCGATGTGCCCGTCTCCGGTCGTCCCGCCGCAGCCGGCTGAGCACGTGGCCGGTCTCCTTCGGCGGGTCACCGCCGGCGTCGGTCTGGTCGTCGCCTCGGCGGCCGCCGTGTTCGGCCTGGGGCTGCTGGCCGACGTCGCGAGCGCCTCGTCGGCCCCGGCCGGTGCTCCGGTCTCGTCCGTCGCGCACCCGTAGTCCGGCGGCCGGGGCGCCGGGGCGGGTCACGCGCGGCGACCCCGCACCACCCCGGAGCCGGACCGCGGTGGCCGCGTCATGGAACGCGTCGCGCCCTCACGGTCGTGAGGGGCAGCTGCTGTCGACCACATTCGAACCGGCAAACGCCCCGTGCCTGGCGCGCGTGGATGCGCGCACTCGACGGGATGCCGGCGGCGCGCTCGCTCCTCGCCGGCCGTCGGTCGAGATCGCACGCATAGCTGTTCGCGAACCGTCGTCGGCGCCGGTGGTGCGATCTCGACCGGAGAACACCGTCCTCCTCGCGCAGCGCGTAGTGGGGGTACGCGGCGTCGTCCGCGGCACGTGCCCCGCATCGTGACGGCGGGCTGTGATCCGTGACGGCGGGCTGTGACCCGCGCTGTGACCCGCGCTGTGACCCGCGCTGTGACCCGCGCTGTGACCCGCGCTGCGACCGGCGTGGCGGTCGCGCCTCCGCATGATCGGCGCGACCGGTCGGATCGCGCCACCGGTGGCGCTCTCGCGCCACTCCCGCCGATCATGGTCGGTGGCGCGCCGCGTGCCGGCTGGTGATCAGCAGGAACGGTGATGTCGCGCCACGAGTGACAGTCCCGCCGCTGTCCTCGCCGACCGTGGCCGACGACCGGCGCCACCCGCCCCCGATGGACGGGAGCTCCTCTCGTGCCGGATGGCCGGCCGAGAGCAGCTCCCGCGGGGAGCAGGCGGGGCAGCGCCGCGACGTGTCGGGCCGCAGGCGGGGGAGCGCCGCGACGTGTCGGGCGGCAGGTGTTACCCGCTCGTCGACCGAATGGACTCGCTCGACGCGGTCCTGCCCACGGCGGCCAACTCCCGTGCGGGTGTCGACGTCCAGGGAGGTACCCGGTGCGAGGCCGCCGTTCTTGTCGGGGGTCGGTGCTACACCTCTCGCACGCACGTTCGACCCGGTCCGGGCAGGTCGGGTCCACGAGGGCGGAGGGACCGATGAGAGCAGCAGGTTCGGTGAGAAGTGGTCTGGCGGCACGGGTCCGGTCGTCGCGCTCGGGGGCGCGGGGCCCCGGGCGAGGGGACGCGCCGGTCGCGTCCGCGTCGCGGGCGGTTCCGGCGCGGACCGTGCGCGCCTGTGCGGGCGATGCGCGGCCGTCGAGGCCCGTTGCGCGGCCGGTGAGGCCCGTCGCGCGGGCGGTCGACGGATCGTCCGCCGACACCGAGCGCAGCGGCGGTGCGCCCGCCGACGGCGGGTGGGGGACGGCCGGGCGCGTGACGGGAGGCTGGTCCGCCGTGGCTCACGGAGCCGGCGTGTCCCGGCCGGGGCGGGCCCCGGTGACGCGGCGGCGTGCGTGTCTCGGTACGCCGGGTCTCCGTACGCGCGCCCGTCGGCGGGCGCAGCCGACGCGCGCCGAGCGCGCTCTGGTCGGGGTGGCGGTCACGCTGTGCTCGGCGACCGTCGTCGTGGTGCTGGGCCTCGTCGCCGATCTCTCGGCCGACGCGCACAGCGCGCCGCCGGCGGTGTCGACGTCGATCTCGCGTTGACGCGCGGCTCGTCGGCGGAGCCGCCCGTCGGCGGTGAGGCATCGCCGATGCTGCCTTCCGTCGCACGGCCCGTCGCGTGACCCGTCGCGTGACCCGTCGCGTGACCCGTCGCGTGACCCGTCGCGCGGCCCGTCGCATGACCCGTCGCGTGACCCGTCGACGGCGTGGGCGGTGGGGTCCGCTGACGGGCGGCGCGGCTCGTCGACGGTGCGGCTGGCCGACCGTGCGGCCCGTCGACGGTGGGGCGGTGCTGCCCGCTGACGCCGGACCGCAGGTCTCGGCGCGACGGCGCGCCCGCCCGGCGCGTGTCCCCGGCGTGTCCCCGACGGCGGAGCCCTGGCCCGTGTCGTGGTGGCACGGCGATCGGTTGACCAGGTACGCGAGCAGGGCGGACGTCGACCGTCTCGGCGCCGGGCACCGCGGGAGCGTCGGTAGCCCTGTGCGACGCTCCGAGCACGATCGGCTGAAGTGAGGCGCGACGCGCGTCAGTTGCTGGCGTACCCCTACATATTGGGGTTACATTGATGTCGTTCTCCCAGAAGTTGGGGGCCGGGAACGGGAGGAAGTGTCATGCGCTGCCCGTTCTGTCGGCACCCGGATTCGCGGGTGATCGACTCCCGGACCGCCGACGACGGCACCGCAACGCGTCGTCGCCGGTCCTGTGCCTCGTGCGCGAAGCGGTTCACCACGGTCGAGGAGGCCGTGCTCGCCGTCGTCAAGCGCAGCGGGGTGACCGAACCGTTCAGCCGGCAGAAGGTCGTCGGCGGGGTTCGGAGGGCGTGCCAGGGTCGTCCGGTCGACGAGGACGACCTGCAGCAGCTCGCCCACAAGGTCGAGGAGAACGTCCGGGCGGGCGGTGTGGCCGAGGTGCCCAGCCACGAGGTGGGGCTGGCCATTCTCGGACCGCTGCGCGAGCTCGACGAAGTCGCGTACCTGCGCTTCGCGAGCGTGTACCGGTCGTTCTCGTCGATCGACGATTTCGAGAAGGAGATCGCCGACCTGCGGTCGAGGGTTGCCGGGGAAGCAACCGTCGACCAGGTCGGCGCGCCGCCGGCGCAGGCCGGCGACGCATGACCGCCGCCCGTCGCGCGTACTCGCGACGGGAGACGGAGATCCGCGCGGCCCCAGCGCGCGGATCCACGGACGCGGATGCGGAGGGACGCACGATATGACCGAGACCGTCGGGGGTCCGACGACTGAGCAGGAGGCCGGCAAGCCGGCCGACACGACCGGGAAGTCCGGCCGCCGCACGGGGAAGGCGGCGGCCGGCAGGACCCCGGCCGGTCTCGTGGTGCAGCGCGTATTCACCACGGCGGGGACTCACCCCTACGACGAGGTGGAGTGGGAGCGCCGCGACGTCGTCATGACGAACTGGCGCGACGGCTCGATCAACTTCGAGCAGCGCGGCGTGGAGTTCCCGGCGCACTGGTCGGTGAACGCCACGAACATCGTCACCAGCAAGTACTTCCGCGGCGCCGTCGGTACCGCCGAGCGCGAGTCGAGCCTGCGCCAGCTGATCGACCGGGTCGTCGGTGCCTACCACCGCGCCGGTGTCGACGGCGGGTACTTCGCCTCCGACGCGGACGCCGAGGTGTTCGCCCACGAGCTGACCTGGATGCTGCTGCACCAGGTGTTCAGCTTCAACTCGCCGGTCTGGTTCAACGTCGGCACCACGAGCCCCCAGCAGGTCAGCGCCTGCTTCATCCTCTCGGTCGACGACACCATGGAGTCGATCCTGAACTGGTACCGCGAGGAGGGACTGATCTTCAAGGGCGGTTCCGGCGCGGGCCTGAACCTGTCCCGCATCCGGTCGTCGAAGGAGCTGCTGCACTCCGGAGGCACCGCGTCCGGCCCGGTGTCGTTCATGCGCGGTGCCGACGCGAGCGCCGGGACGATCAAGTCCGGTGGCGCGACCCGCCGGGCGGCGAAGATGGTCGTCCTGGACGTCGACCACCCGGACATCGAGGAGTTCGTCGAGACCAAGGCCAAGGAGGAGGCCAAGGTCCGCGTGCTGCGCGACGCCGGGTTCGACATGGACCTCGGTGGTGCCGACATCACGTCGGTGCAATACCAGAACGCGAACAACTCCGTCCGGGTCTCCGACGAGTTCATGCGCGCGGTCGAGGAGAACGGCGACTTCGGTCTGCGCTCCCGCACGACCGGCGAGGTGATCGACACCGTCGACGCGCGGAAGCTCTTCCACGGCATCGCCGACGCGGCGTGGAACTGCGCCGACCCCGGCGTCCAGTACGACAGCACGATCAACGACTGGCACACCTGCCCCGAGTCGGGCCGGATCACCGCGTCGAACCCGTGCTCGGAGTACATGCACCTGGACAACTCCAGCTGCAACCTGGCGTCGCTGAACCTCATGAAGTTCCTCGACGAGAACGACCGGTTCGACGCCGAGACGTTCGCGAAGTCCGTCGAGCTGATCATCACGGCGATGGACATCTCGATCCAGTTCGCGGACTTCCCGACCGAGCCGATCGCCGAGACCACCCGCGCCTACCGGCAGCTGGGCATCGGCTACGCCAACCTGGGCGCGCTGCTGATGGCGACCGGGCACGCGTACGACTCCGAGGGCGGCCGGGCGCTGGCCGGGTCCATCACGTCGCTGATGACCGGCGCCGCCTACAAGCGCTCCGCGGAGCTCGCCGGCATCGTCGGCCCGTACGAGGGCTACGCCCGCAACGCGGAGGCGCACCAGCGGGTGATCCGCAAGCACGCCTCGGAGAACGACCGGATCCGCACGTACCCGGCGAGCAGCCCGATCCAGAAGCTCGCGACGATCACCTGGAAGCAGTGCCAGGACATCGGCGAGACGAACGGCTGGCGCAACGCACAGGCCTCGGTGCTGGCCCCGACCGGCACGATCGGCCTGATGATGGACTGCGACACGACCGGCATCGAGCCGGACCTGGCGCTGGTCAAGTTCAAGAAGCTGGTCGGCGGCGGCTCGATGCAGATCGTCAACCAGACCGTCCGCCGCGCGCTGGACAACCTCGGCTACCAGCCCGAGCAGGCCGAGGCGATCGTCGAGTACGTCGCCGAGCACGGCCACGTCGTCGACGCTCCCGGGATGAAGCCCGAGCACTACGAGGTGTTCGACTGCGCGATGGGGGACCGGACGATCGCCCCGATGGGGCACGTCCGGATGATGGCCGCGGCGCAGCCGTTCCTGTCCGGCGCGATCTCCAAGACGGTGAACATGCCCGAGCGGGCGACCGTCGAGGACGTCGAGCGGATCTACCTCGAGGGCTGGCGGCTCGGCCTGAAGGCGCTCGCGATCTACCGCGACAACTGCAAGGTCGGCCAGCCGCTGTCCGCCGGCAAGGGCGACAAGAAGGCCGCGGAGGTCGAGGCGGCGCCGAAGGTCATCGTCGAGCAGCGGCCGGTCCGCAAGCGGCTGCCGAAGAAGCGGCCGAGCGAGACGGTGTCGTTCACGGTCGGCGGCGCCGAGGGCTACCTGACCGCCGGCAGCTACCCGGACGACGGTCTCGGCGAGATCTTCGTCAAGCTCGGCAAGCAGGGCTCGACGCTGGCCGGCGTGATGGACGCGTTCTCCATGTCCATCTCGGTGGGTCTGCAGTACGGCATCCCGCTGGAGTTCTACGTCTCGAAGTTCTCCAACCTGCGCTTCGAGCCGGCCGGCATGACCGACGACCCGGACGTCCGGATCGCCACCAGCGTGCTGGACTACCTGTTCCGCAGGCTCGCGCTGGACCACCTGCCGTACGAGAAGCGGGTCCAGCTGGGCATCTTCTCGGCCGACGAGCGGACCGCCCAGGTCTCCGAGTCCTACGGCACCGACGGTGACGTGGACATGGACGAGATCCGGTCCTCCGTCCCGGCGGTCACGGCCAAGCAGGACGAGCCGGCCGGGGTGGACCCGGCCCCCGCCGAGGTGGGTAGCTCGACGGAGCTGCTGGAGCTGCGTCTGGGCAAGGCCGCCGACGCACCGCTGTGCATGACCTGCGGGACGAAGATGCGTCCGGCCGGCTCCTGCTACCTCTGTGAGGGCTGCGGCTCCACCAGCGGCTGCAGCTGAGTCCGACCCCGCGGGGCGGCGCCGCGAGCCCGGATCGCTCGAGCGGTGCTCGCGTGCCGACCGGCGAAGTCGACAGAGCGGGGCAACCACCCCAGAATGCCGCCCATGGGGGACGGCGCGTCGGTGACCGACGATCAGGCCGCGGCGGGCGAGGACGAGGTTCTCGCCCGCCGCGTCCGGCGGGGCCCGGTGTTCGTGCTGTCCCAGGTCGTCGACCTCGCACTGGTCGCGATCGTGGTCGCGGTGATGTTCGATCCGCGGTTCTACGTCGCGGCCACCGCTGCCGTGGCGACCTTGCAGTGGACAGTGCTCTGGGTGTTGCTCGGGATGATCCACCTGATCGTCCGGATCACGCGGGCGCGCCGGGCCCGGCTCGGCGACCCGATGTGGCCCTACCGGCTCAACGGTCGCGTCACCGGCTACCTCGTCCAGCTCGCGACCGTCGTGATGATCGTCTCGTCGGCGCTGGCGATCGCCCTGCGCCCGGCGCTGCTGGATCTGGCGCGGAGCCTTCCGGACGCGGTCCTCCGGTCGCAGCTGACGAACGCCGCGAACCTCTCCGCGATCGTGGCGCTGCCGGTCGTGTTCGTGGCGTGGGCGATGCTGCACGCCGGCTACGCGGAGCGCTACGCCCGGATCTGGCTGCGTTCGCGCGGTGACCCTCCGATCGTGTTCCCCGGAACGACCGCGCCGACCCTGCTGGACTTCGTGTACTTCTCGTTCACCGTCGGCGTGGCCGTGTCCACGTCGGACTGCGTGATCCGGTCGGATCACGTCCGGGGCGTCGTCACGCGGCACGCCGTGCTGTCGTTCGTCTACAGCAGCGTGATCCTGGGCATCGTGATCGGGCTCGTGACGTGACCGGCTCCGTCGTGGAACCCGGTCCGGCCACGGTGCGCCGAGGGGTGGGCTTCTGGCTCAGCCGGACGGTCGACGCCCTGCTCGTCGCGGCGGCCGTGCTGCCCTTCGTCGATGTCCGGATGTACCGGGATCCGTTCGTGCTGGTGGTGTACGGCGCGGTGTGGCTCGGGCTCGGGGCGGTCTACATCATCGTCCGGCTGGTCCGGTTGCGACCGTCCCGCCGTGACGCGCCAGGGTGGGAACGGCTGCTGGCCGGCCGCCGGACCGGCCGCCTCGTCACCGTGGCGACGGCCGCCGAGGTACTGGGCGCGGGCAGCGTGCTGGCGGGCCGACCGCTCGTCGGGCTCGCGTACGGACCGGAGTTCGAGCGGGCCGTGGTCGGCCTGTCCGTCGCGACCGTCGTCGTGGCCTGGTCGGTGCTGCACCTGAGCTACGCGGAGCGCTACGCCCGCATCTGGCGGCAGGAGGCCGAGCGGACCGGCAGCGAACCGATCACGTTCCCGGGTACGTCCACGCCCCGGCTGCGCGACTTCGCCTACTTCTCGTTCACGATCGGGCTGGCGTTCGCCACCTCGGACGCCGAGATCCGCTCGTCGTTGGTGCGGGCGACCGTGCTGTGGCATGCGGTGCTGTCCTTCGTGTACAACACCGCGATCGCGGGACTGGTCGTCGCCCTCATCGTCCGGTGAGCCGGGTGCCCGGCACTCACGTCGCCGACCGCTCGGCACCGTTGTCGCCCGGCCCTGGCCCGGGCGGCCTGCTGCGCAACAACTGTCGCCACTGCTCCCGGTTCCACTGCGCGGGCCGGGTGGACGCCACGAACTCGTCGACCAGCGCGACGAAGCGGGCCGGGTCGGTGTGGAACGGGAAGTGCCCGGCCCCCTCGACGATCTCCAGTCGGCTGCCCGGCATCGCCGCGTGGGCGCGGTGCGCGTGCGCGACCGGCACGACGGCGTCCCGCCCGCCCCACACCAGCAGCGTCGGCATGCCACGCGTCAGGTAGCAGCGGTCCAGCATCGTCACGACCTGCCCGCGCCAGTCCACCACCGCCCGCAACGTGCGCAGGAACGCCGCCCTGGCCGTCGCGTCCGGCAGCGCGTCGACCACGCGCAGCAGCTCCCTGGCGTCGACGCCGAGGTCGCCGCCGGCCAGGCGCAGCGCCTCGGCCAGCGCGCCGATCTGCAGCCGCACCCCTGGCAGGCGCAGCGCCGCCATCGCGAGCTGCGCGCCCGGCAGGCTCGCGGCCCGCAACAGCGGCGTCACCTCCGGCCCGGCCCCGCCGCTGCCGACCAGCACGAGCCGCTCCACCCGGTCCGGGTACTGGTACGCGAACTGCATCGCCACCCCGCCGCCCAGCGAGTGCCCGACCAGGGTCACCCGTTCCAGCCCGAGGACGCCGAGCAGGTCGCGGACGCCGTTCGCGTACGCGGCGACCGAGTAGTCGGCCCGCGGCTTGTCCGAGTGCCCGTGCCCGAGCAGGTCCGGTGCGACGACGAGGTGTCGCCTGGCCAGCGCGGGCAGCACGCTCTCCCAGGTCGCGGAGCTGTCCCCGATGCCGTGCACGAGCACCAGCGGCGAGCCGGACCCGGCCACACGGAACGCCCGCCGGTAGCCGTGCACCGTCCGGTAGCGGAGCTCGGAGCCTCGCGGCGGGACGACGCCGAGCCGGTCCGCCCCCACGCGGGGGGAGTTCCGGACGGCCATGCGCGTGGACGGTAGGCCCGCCGCATTACCCCCGTGTTGCCCCGACGTGTCCTCGGGCGCGGGCGCCCGCAGCTGCGACGACCATCTCGCCGGCACCGTGGGGCGTCGCCGTCACCCGCCGGCCTGATCCGGCACGACCCGCTGCGGTCCACCGACCGCGTCCCGGACGACCGCCGCCGCGACGACGACCCCTACCCGAGCGCCCTGCCCGGCCACGGACGCTCACGATCACCGACATGGGCCCGGCCTAGAGTCGAGCCGTGACGAGTCGCTTCCGCGTGGTCCCGGCCGCCTACGTACTCCTGCTCCGCGACACGGAGGCCGGCACCGAGGTGCTGCTCCAGCTGCGCTCCAACACCGGGTTCCGTGACGGGTACTGGGCGGCCGCCGCGGCCGGTCACGTCGAGCAGGGAGAGCCTGCCCCGGTGGCCGCGTGCCGGGAGGCGCTCGAGGAGCTGGGCGTGACCGTCGTCCCGGACGATCTGGTGCCGCTGATCACACTGCACCGCACGCAGAACACCGGCGATCCGGTCGACGAGCGCGTCGACTTCTTCTTCACCTGCCGCCGCTGGACCGGCGAGCCCCGGCGGAGCGAGCCGGACAAGAGCGCCGACCTGCGCTGGTTCGCCCTCGACGCGCTGCCGGACCCGGTCGTCCCGCACGAGCTGCAGGTCCTGGACGCCGTGCGCAGCGGTTCCGTGCCGCCGATCGCGACGCACGGGTTCGCCGCGCCGGGGGATAGCCTGCTCGGATGAGTGACCTCGCGCCCGACCCGTCGGTGCAGATCTGCGCCGGTGACCCGGCCGCCGTGCCGGTGCGGGAGCGGATCGAGGCGAAGACGGTCCGGCTCGGCGAGAGCACCGAGGTCCGACGGCTGCTGCCCCGGATGGGCAGGCGGATGGTCGGTGCGTGGTGCTTCGTCGACGCCTACGGCCCGGACGACATCGCCGACGAGCCCGGCATGCAGGTCGCCCCGCACCCGCACACCGGCCTGCAGACCGTGAGCTGGCTCCTCGACGGTGAGGTGCACCACCGCGATTCGCTGGGCAGCGACCGGGTCGTACGCGCCGGCGAGCTCGGGCTGATGACGGCCGGGCACGGCATCGCGCACTCCGAGCAGTCGCCGGACCCGCACTCGCCCGTGCTGAAGGGCGCCCAGCTGTGGGTGGCGCTGCCGGAGGCCGACCGGGACGTCGAACCGCGCTTCGAGCACCACGCCGACCTGCCGGTGGTCACCGACCGCGGGCTGTCCGCGACCGTCCTGCTCGGCGAGTTCGCCGGCGCGCGCTCGCCGGGCCGGGTGCACAGCCCGTTGGCCGGCGTGGACCTGACGCTGGGCCGCGGCGCCGACGTGCTGGTGCCGCTGGACCCGAGCTGGGAGTACGCCGTCCTGCCGGTCTCCGGTCACCCGGACGTCGACGGCGGCGCGCTGGCCGGCGACGAGCTGCTCTACCTGGGTTGCGGGCGGCCGGACCTGCGCCTGCGGGCGAACGGTCCGGACGACCGGATGCTGCTGATCGGCGGCGAGCCGTTCGACGAGAAGATCGTCATGTTCTGGAACTTCGTCGGCCGCAGCGCGCGGGAGATCGCCGGGTTCCGCGACGAGTGGCAGGCCGGGATCGCGGGATCCGCGGCAGGCGACCGGTTCGGCACGGTGCCCGGCTTCGATGGCGACCCGCTCCCGGCGCCGGCGCTCCCGGCCGCAGGCCGGCTGCGCCCCCGCGGTCGCGTCGAGGACCGCCGCTGAGGATCACTCCGGGTCGACGAGGCAGATCTCCACGCTGACGTCCGGACGCTCCTCGTCGCCGTCGGGGTCCCAGGCCCAGTGCAGGACCCACTCGACCTCGTAGTCGTCGCGCGGCCACCCGACCGGTGCGTGGTTGACCCACTCGCCGGCCCGCGGGATGACCCGGAACCACCGGACCTGGCCGAGCTGGTTGCCGACCCGGACCAGCGCCGGGACGAGACCGTCGTGCTGGGGAGGCATCCGCGGATTCTCGCCGGTGGGCTCCCGGAACGGAACCCGGCCACGGATCAGGGCAGCGCCGCGCGGAAGCAGTAGCGGTTGAGCGAGAAGAAGTAGTCGTCGCGGTCGGTGACGTCGGCGAGCCAGGCCCGCGCCTCGTCGTCGGTCACCCCCTGATGACCCGGCACGTACCGGGCGATCATGCGGCTCATCCCTGCGCTGAACGTGTCGGTGTCCCACACCGGGTTCAGCAGCGGGATGACGTCGACCCGGACGTCGTCGAAACCGGCCCCGCGCAGCAGCGGACCGAGCGTGGAGGGCAGGCGCGGGTGCGCGAGGTGGTCGTCCCAGGCGTCCATGACCCGCCGGTGCCGGTCCCGGTCGTCGACGTGCCAGACGGCGGAGTCCCAGTCCGTGTCCAGCACGAGCACCCGCCCACCGGGGCGCAGCACGCGGGCGAACTCGCGCAGTGCGGCCGGCACGTCCGGGACGTACTCCATGACCTGGGTGCAGACGAGCGCGTCGAACGGCCCGTCCGGGAGCGATCCGGCGCCGTCGACGCCGCCGTCGGACACCGTGGCCAGGTCTCCGCAGCGCTCCCGGGCCATCGCGGCCATCGCCGGGCTCGGGTCCAGACCGGCCGCGGCGCCGGTCGGCCCGACCGCCGCCGCGAGCGATGCGAGCAGCTGCCCCGGCCCGGTCCCGACGTCGAGCACCCGCTCGCCGGGCCGCACGTCCAGCAGCTCCAGCGTGCGACGCCGTTGCCCGACGACGTCCGGCGTCGCGTAGGTCGCCGCGAGCCGTCGCGCGCTGTCGCCGTCGTCGAACGGGAGCATGGGGCTACTGGCCGGGATAGCGGGCCGACTCGATCAACTCGTCGACGGCCTCCGGCGGCACGCGGAACGACCGTCCGAATCGGACGGCGGGCAACTCGCCACTGTGGACGAGGCGGTAGACGGTCATCCGGGACACCCGCATCCGTTCCGCCACTTCGGCCACCGTCAGGAACGGTGCCTCCTGAGTCCCCCGCTGGTCGGGGATCCGTCCATCCATGTCG
This sequence comes from Pseudonocardia endophytica, assembly GCF_004339565.1. Lineage (GTDB taxonomy): Bacteria > Actinomycetota > Actinomycetes > Mycobacteriales > Pseudonocardiaceae > Pseudonocardia > Pseudonocardia endophytica. The sequence goes on along the minus strand of NZ_SMFZ01000001.1, from coordinate 1,193,450 downwards.
TTCGCGCCCCTCATGATCCCTGGTATTGCGTCCCGAGACGATAGCCCGGAATGCCTGACACTCCGGGGTTGATCACCCCACCCGACCGGGTGGGACCGCCCCCGCTGATCGACGGTGGGTGCGTGCACGATCACGAAGAGTTGCGTCTGTCGTGGCGTAAGGTGCGTGGTGCAACGTCGCCGTGACCGGGGGAGTGGTCGTGTGACCGTCGAGACGGACGTGCCCGTAGACGCGGACCTCGCTCCGGCGTGGTTCGTGGACTCCGACGCCCCGAACGTGCGCGCGTTCGCCGAGCGGGTCACGGCCGGCCGCGAGACCCGGACGGAGAGGGCGATCGCGCTGTTCGACGCCGTCCGCGACGAGTTCTGGTACGACCCGTTCTGCCTCACCACCGATCCGGAGGCCTACCGGGCGAGCCGGATCGTCGAGCAGGACCACAACTGGTGCGTCCCGAAGGCCGTGCTGCTCACCGCCGCGGCCCGGGCCGCCGGGATCCCGGCCCGCGCCGGGTTCGCCGACGTCCGCAACCACCTGAACACGCCCCGGCTGCGCGCCCGGATGAACGGCGCGGACCTGTTCGTCTACCACGGCTACACGGCGCTGTACCTGGACGGCCGCTGGGTCAAGGCCACGCCGGCGTTCAACGCCGAGCTGTGCGCCCGCTTCGGCGTCGACCCGATCTCCTTCGACGGCCGCACCGACGCGCTGATGCACCCCTACGACGGCAACGGCGACCAGTACATGGAGTACGTGCGCGACCGGGGCCTGCACGCCGATCTCCCGTTCGACGCGCTGATGGCCACGTTCCGCGAGTACTACGGTGAGGGCATGTTCACAGCGGACGCAGGGTCGGACACGTTCACCCGTTGACCTAGGGTGCGATGGTGACCGCAGCATCCGTGACCGACGACGACCCGGACGGCGACTGGACGGCATCGGGGGTGTTCCGGTGCGCGCCGGACGTCTACCGCATCCCGCTGCCGCTGCCCCAGGACGGCCTGCGCGCGGTCAACGTGTTCGCGGTCGCCGACGCCGACGGCTGGACCCTGATCGACTCCGGCTGGGCCATCGACGAGGCGCGGGAGCTGCTCGAGGGCGCGCTCAAGGCGCTCGGATCCGACTTCGGCGACGTCCGCCGCTTCCTGGTCACGCACGCCCACCGCGACCACTACACGCTGGCCTCGATGTTGCGCCGCGAGTTCGGGGCGCGGGTGATGGTCGGGGCCGGTGAGCGCCCGAACTTCGACGCGATGCACGCGGCGGACCACCGGCCCGGCAGCACGGATGCCACCCGCCTGCGCCGCGCCGGCGCGGACGACATCGCCGACTTCATCCTCGACCACCCGTGGCCGCAGCCGGACCCGCGGGAGTGGGAGGACCCCGACGAGTGGGTCGCCGACCGCGCCGTGATCGAGCTCGGCGAGCCGGGGGAGGAGCCCGTCCGGCGGCTCGAGGCCGTCGAGACGCCGGGCCACACGCGCGGGCACCTCGTGTTCGCCGACGACGCGTCGGACCTCCTGTTCGCCGGTGACCACGTGCTGCCGCGGATCACGCCGTCGATCGGCCTGCAGCCCGCGCCGGTGACGAGCCCGCTGGCCCAGTTCCTCACGTCGCTGGAGCTGCTGCGCACGCGCCCGGACGCGCAGCTGCTGCCCGCGCACGGTCCGCTCGGGCGCCGGGTGCACGAGCGCGTCGACGAGCTGCTGGCCCACCACGCGACGCGTCTGGACGCGAGCCTGGCGGCGGTGGCCGCCGGCGCGACGTCCGGCCGCGAGGTGGCCGAGCGGCTGCGCTGGACCCGTCGCGAGCACCGGCTCGACGACCTGGACCTGTTCAACAAGATGCTCGCCGTGATGGAGACGACGGCGCACCTCGACGTGCTCGTCGAGCGCGGGGCGCTGGGCGTCGCCGAGATCGACGGCGTCGCGCGCTACCAACTCGCCTGACCCGCCGACACACCGGCGCGGGGCCTGGCCTCGCCGGGCCGGATGCGGCACAGTGATCTCCGACGTACGCCCGCCCTCAGGAGGCGCCTGGAGAAGCACGACACTTGCACCCGTGTGAACGCGCCGCCGGCGGACCGCGCACCGAGGACGTAGGGGAAGACGATCCTCGTCTGCAGTGGCACACCGGAGGTCAGGTTGAACACACGTGGAGTGGTTTTCGTCCACTCGTCGCCGACCGCGGTCTGTCCGCACGTCGAGTGGGCGATCTCGGGTGTCCTGGGCACCCGGGTTTCCCTGGAGTGGTCGCCCCAACCGGCCGCGACGGGGCAGATGCGGGCCGAGTGCTCGTGGACCGGTCCGGCCGGGAGCGGCGGCGCGATCGCCGGTGCCCTGCGGGCGTGGTCGATGCTGCGTTTCGAGGTCACCGAGGACCCGACGACCGGTGTCGACGGCGAGCGGTTCTCGCACGTGCCGGGCCTCGGCATGTGGCGGGGCCGGACCAGCGCGAACGGCGACGTCGTGCTGCCCGAGGACCAGGTCCGCGCCGTGATGGCGGAGGCGTCGGGCGGACAGCTGCACCGCAGGCTGGACCAGTTGCTGGGCACGGCGTGGGACGACGAGCTGGAGACGTTCCGCTTCGCCGGCGACGGCGCGCCGGTGACCTGGCTGCACCAGGTCGGCTGAGCCCGGCGATCTCCCGGCCGACCGAGGGTCCCTGCGCGGCCGCGGGCGGCCGTTCGGCAAACTGGGGGGCGTGGCGACGAGGACGGGCGGGCGATGGACCGTCGTGACGGTCGTGATCCTGGTCGTCGTCCTCGTCTTGCTCGGCGGAGCCGCGTGGTTCACTGCCGGACGCTCGGCCGAGGGCGTCCCGCCGGGATCGGCACCGTCGTCGTTGCCGGACTCCGGTGCGGGCGCGGACACGGTCGCGCTCAGCGCGGACGCCGCGACACATCCCGCGGCGCAGTTGGTCCTCGAGCAGATCCAGCTCTACTTCAACGCGATAAACAACCGCGACTACGCGACGTGGAGCCAGGTCGTGACCGACGAGCGCGCGTCGCAGCAGCCGCGCGACGAGTGGCTGCGCGGCATCGGGTCCACGACCGACGGCACGATCCGCGTGGACCGCATCGTCGACCTGGACCAGGGACGGGTGCTCGCCCTCGTCCGGTTCGTGAGCGTGCAGAACCCCGACGACGGCCCGGCCGGACTGAAGGTCGGCCGGATCTGCTGGCGGGCGTCGATGCCGATGGCCGGATCCCCGCCCCGGCTCGAGGTCGGAGAGGCCGAGAACACGCTCGGCGCCCCCTGCTAGAACCGGGACGGGGTCCGGTCGGTGCCGCTGCTTCGCCCCTCGACCGCCGGGGCTCAGGCCTTCGTGAACAGCAGCGAGGCGTTGTGCCCGCCGAACCCGAACGAGTTGTTCACCGCCGCGTCCACGGTGGTCTCGCGCGGCTCCCCGGAGACGACGTCGAGCTCGACGCCCGGGTCCTTGTCCTCGAGGTTGATCGTCGGAGGGATCACGTCCCGCTGCACCGAGAGCATCGTGATGATCCCCTCGACGGCGCCCGCACCGCCCACCAGGTGGCCCAGCGCGCCCTTCGGCGCGGTGAGGACCGGGTGGTCCCCGAGCGCCTTGCGGATCGCCTTCGTCTCGCCGACGTCGCCGACGACGGTCGACGTGGCGTGGCAGTTCACGTGCGTGACGTCGGACGGCTCCAGACCGGCGGTCTCGACGGCCTTGCGCATCGCCCGGGACTGGCCCACGCCCTCCGGCTCGGGGCCGGTGATGTGGTAGGCGTCCGAGGTCAGCCCGATGCCGGCGAGCCTGCCGTGCACCGTCGCGCCGCGGGCCTTCGCGAACTCCTCGCGCTCCAGCGCGACGACGCCGGCGCCCTCGCCGAGCACGAACCCGTCGCGCCCGGTGTCGAACGGCCGGGAGGCCTTCTCCGGCTCGTCGTTGCGCTGGGACAGCGTGCGGGCCTGCACGAACCCGGCCACGGTGATCGGCACGATGCAGGACTCCGCACCGCCGGCCAGCACGACGTCGACCTCCCCGGCCTTGAGCAGCCGGTAGGCCCACGCGATCGCCTCGGCGCCGGTCGCGCACGCCGACGCGGGGGAGTGGACCCCGCCGCGGGCGGCGTACTCCAGGCTGACCATGGCGGCCGGCCCGTTCGGCATCAGCATCGGGACGGTGAGCGGCGAGACCTTCCGCAGGCCGTGCTCCTCGAGGAGGTCGTCCTGGGCCAGCAGGGTCGGGGCCCCGCCGATCCCGGCGCCGATGACCACGGCGAGCCGCTCGGGCTCGACGACGTCACCGGGCTGCCCCGGCTCGCCGAGGCCGGCGTGCGCCCACGCCTCACGCGCCGCGACGACCGCGACCTGCTCGCAGCGGTCCATCCGCCGTGCCTGCACCCGGGCCAGCACGTCGGTGGGCTCCACCGCGAGCTGCGCCGAGATGTGCACCGGCAGGTCGAACCGCTCGGTCCACTCGGCCTTCGTGGTGCCGACTCCGGACCGGCCTGCGAGCAGCGCCTCCCAGGTGGATGCGGCGTCACCACCGAGCGGGGTGGTCGCGCCGTACCCGGTGACGACGACTCCGTCGGTCATCTACGTCTCCTCCTAGCGACCGGCTCAGCCGGCCGGGCTCACTGGTGCTTGGCGATGAAGTCGACGGCGTCGCCGACGGTCTTGAGCTCGGCCAGCTGGTCGTCCGGGATCTTCGCGCCGAACTTGTCCTCGGCCTGGACGGCGATCTCCACCATGGACAGCGAGTCGATGTCCAGGTCGTCGACGAACGACTTCTCCGGCGTCACCTCGGCGGTGTCGATGCCGGCGACCTCCTCGACGATCTCGGCGAGGCCGGAGAGGATCTCAGCGTTGTCAGCCACGGTCGGTGTCTCCCTCGGGTTGTGGTGGTGCTTGCAGGTCGTCTGTTATGGACAGACGACGACCTGCCCGGCGTAGGACAGGCCTGCGCCGAAGCCTACGAGCAGCAGTGTGTCGCCGGACCGTACCCGTCCGGCGGCACGCATGTGGTCCAGCGCCATCGGGATCGAGGCCGACGACGTGTTGCCGGACGTGACGATGTCGTCGGCGACGACCATGTCCTCGCGCGCGCCCTTGGCCCGCAGTTTCTTGGCGATCGCCTCGACGATGCGCAGGTTCGCCTGGTGCGGGATCAGGACGTCGATGTCGGAAGGCTCCAGCCCGGCCCGCGCGATCGCGTCCAGCGCCACCGGCGCGATCTGGCTGGTCGCCCAGCGGAACACCGCCTGGCCCTCCTGGTGCAGCTTGTTCGTCGTCTCGCCGAGGATGCGGATGGTCGACGCCACATCGCCCGCACTGCCCCAGGAGACAGGTCCGATCCCGACCGAGGCATCGTCGGCCACACCGACCACGGCCGCGCCCGCCGCGTCGGCGAAGATGATGCAGGTCGAGCGGTCCTGCCAGTCGATCCAGTCGGAGAGCTTCTCGGCGCCGACCACGAGGACCGTCCGGGCGGTGCCCGCGCGGACCATGTCCGAGGCGACCGCGAGGCCGTAGGAGAAGCCGGCGCAGGCGGCGTTCAGGTCGAACGCGGCGATCCCGTTCGCGCCGACGCCGGTGGCCACCTGGGCGGCGGCGTTCGGGATCGGGTTCGGCATCGTGCAGTTCGCGACGACGACGGCGTCCAGGTCCGACGGGTCCACACCCGCGTCGGTGATCGCGGCACGGCCCGCGGTGACCGCCATCCACGGCAGCGACTCGTCGGGGCCCGCGACCCGGCGCTCGGCGATGCCGACGCGCGAACGGATCCACGCGTCGTCGGTCTCGACGATCTTCTCGAGGTCCTGGTTGGTGACCACACGCTCCGGCTGGAAGCTGCCGATGCCCAGGATCCGTGCTCCGGGCACCGTGGTCGGCAGCTGCAGCCCGGTCATCCGGCACCTCCGTGCTCCGCGACGAGCGCGGCCGCGTCGCCGAGCTTGTCGGGTGTCTTCACCGCCAGTGTGGCGGTGCCCTTGACGGCCCGCTTGACGAGCCCGGTCAGCGTCGCGCCCGGCGGCAGCTCGACCGACGCGGTGACGCCCCGGGACGCGAGCGTCTCCATGCAGGTGTCCCAGCGGACCGTCCGGGTCACCTGCTCGACGAGCCGGGTGAGCGCGTCGGCGCCGCTCGTGACGACGGCGCCGTCCGCGTTGGACAGCAGTGTGAGCTGCGGATCCCCGGTCGAGACCGACCCCGCGTACCCGGCGAGCGCCTCGCGGGCCGGGTCCATGAACCGGGTGTGGAACGCGCCCGCGACGGCCAGCGCCCGCACCTTCGAGCCGTCCGGGGGCTCGGCGACGAGCGTCTCGATCGCGTCCTTCGGCCCGGCCGCGACGATCTGCCCGGCACCGTTGCGGTTCGCCGGGTCCAGCCCGAGCTCGGACAGCCGGGCGAGCACGGTCTCCTCGTCGCCGCCCAGGACGGCGGCCATCGACGTCGGCGCGGCCGCGCACGCCGCGGCCATCTCCCGGCCGCGCACGCCGGCCAGCGCGACGGCGTCGTCGTCGGAGAGCACACCGGCGATCGCGCAGGCGGTGAGCTCACCGATCGAGTGGCCGGCCACGACGGTGTCGGCGGACAGTGTGACGTCGGCGAGCAGCCGGCGTGCGGCCAGCAGGCCGGACGCGACGATCAGCGGCTGGGTGACCGCGGTGTCGGTGATCTCCTCGGCGTCCGCTGTGGTCCCGAGCCGGACGAGGTCCAGTCCGACGGCCTCGGACCACCGCTCGAGCGACTCCTTCGAGGAGGGGTCCTCCAGCCACGGCGTGAGCATGCCGGGGGACTGTGCCCCCTGGCCGGGCGCGAGCAGGGCGATCACCGGTTCATCACACACCTCTCGGCGGTCGTCGTGGGATGTCGGTATCCACGAACTCTGGTCGTCGTGGTTGGAGGGATCCTCCAACAGCGAGCGTGTGACGGGGCTGACAATGCGGGCTCAACCACCGTCAGGTTGTAGGGATCGGCCGATCGTCGCCGCCTCCGGCGAGGACCGCACGTCGGGCGGGCCGGGCGTGTCGTGCCGGGGCACGCCGTTCGTGCCGTGCGGTGCCGGTGGCGGCGACGTCGCGGCGGGCTCCGCCGTGCGGTCCGCGACGAGCGCGACGCGCAGCACGAACGCGCCGCGGGCGTCGGCCGGGGCGTACCCGGTGATGTCGGCGATCCGCCGCAGCCGGTAGCGCACGGTGTTCGGGTGCACGAACAGCGCACGGGCACAGGCCTCCAGCACGCCGCCGCCCTCGAGGTAGGCGGCCAGCGTGTGCAGCAGCTCCCCGCCCGCCGCCCGCAGCGGTTCGACGAGTGCGGTGCGCAGCCGGGCCGGGGCGGACGGATCGCCGCAGAGCGCGCGTTCCGGCAGCAGGTCGTCGCTGTCCACCGGACGCGGCGCGGACGGCCACCCCGGTGCCGCGCGCAGCCCGGCGAGCGCCTCCGCCACGGCCGCGCTGCTGCGCAGCAGGCCGGGGCTGACCGGGCCCGCGACGACCGGTCCCGGCCCGAAGCCGTCCGCGATGTCCGGCAGCGCGTCCGGGTCCTCCCCGCTGCCCCGCACCGGGTGCAGCAGCATCACCAGCCGCCGTCCCTGCACCCCGACGAGCACCTCGTGCCCGCGCCGGGCGGCCTGCCTGCGGAGCTCGGTGAGCAGCTCCGGGGACTCCGGCCCGGCGTTCGAGCCCGGCGTCGGTGGACTGCCGACCAGGCACCGGACCGGGGCGTCCGGGTCCCAGCCGAGCGCCGCCGCGCGGGAGACCAGCGCGCCGTCGGTGTCCCCGCGCACGACGCCGTCGACGACGAGCGCCTCCAGCCGCGCGTCCCACGCACCGCGCGACTCGGCGGCGCCCGCGTACACGGTGGCCGCGGCGAACGCGATCTCCCGCCCGAACCGGAGGACCGCTTCGGTGAGCACCCGCCGCTCCCGGTCGTCGGCGGCCAGCGGTGGCAGCTGGTGCTCGAACACCTCGGTCGCGATCCGGACGAGCTCGACGGTGCGGCGCAGGCTGATCCGGCGCGCCAGATCCCGAGGAGCGATCCGGAACGCCTCCGCCGTCAGCCGGATGGTCGCGGCCGGCTCGGCGAGCCAGGACACGAAGTTCGCCACCCCGGTCTGCGTGACCAGTGCGACCGACGCCCGCTCGTCCGCCGGCAGCCGGGCGAACCACGGCTGGCGTTCCTCCATCGCGGCCAGGCAGTCACCGGCGAGACGGCCCGCGGCGCGCTCCAGCCTGCGCAGCGTCGTCGCTGCGACCGGCAGGTCCTCGGTGGCCACGTGCGGCAGCATGGCACGGGGCCCCGACAGCGGCACCGACAGCGGCACCGGCGGACGAGGAGCGGGATGCAGGAACGCCACGACGTGGACGTGCGCCGGTCGTCGGACCGGATGACCACCCGGACCGACTGGCTGGACTCCCGGCACAGCTTCTCCTACGGACCGCACTACGACCCGTCGAACACGCACTTCGGGCTGCTGATGGTCAACAACGAGGACCGCCTGGGCCCCGGGGCCGGGTTCGACATGCACGCCCACAAGGACATGGAGATCGTCACGTGGGTGCTGTCCGGATCACTCGCGCACGAGGACTCCGAGGGCCACCGCGGGGTGATCGGTCCCGGGCTCGCGCAACGGATGAGTGCGGGCACCGGGATCCGGCACTCCGAGCGCAACGGGGCGGAGCTCCAGGGCGTGCACTACGTCCAGATGTGGGTGCTGCCCGGGCCCGACGACGTCGCGCCGGGGTACGCGCAGCACGACGTGTCCGCGCCGCTCGAGGCGGGCGATCCGGTCGTCGTCGCGTCCGGAATGGCCCGCCACGCTGCGGACCGCGCGATCCCGATCGCGCAGCGGAACGCCGCGCTGCACGCCGTCAGGCTCCGGCCGGGGGCGGTCAGCACGCTTCCCGACGCCCCGATGGCGCACCTGTTCGTCCCCCGCGGAACGGTGGACCTGGAAGGTGCCGGGGCGTTGTACACAGGGGACTCGGCCCGCGTGTCCGGAAGCGACGGTCAGCGGGTGACCGCGGGTGCGGACGGAGCCGAGATCCTGGTCTGGGAGATGGACGCCTCGCTGGGCTGAGTCGCTCGCGGCCGCTCAGCGGGCGTGTTACCGCAGGTCAGCCGAGCGGCGAGACCTTGCTGGCCTGGGGGCCTTTCTGGCCCTGCTCGATGTCGAACGAGACGCGCTGGCCCTCGTCGAGCGTCTTGTAGCCCTGGATCTCAATCGCCGAGTAGTGCACGAACACGTCCGCGCCACCACCGTCGGGAGCGAGGAAGCCGTAGCCCTTCTCGCTGTTGAACCACTTGACGGTGCCTTCTGCCATTCCTGCTCCTCGTACCTGGCCCGACTACGCGTCGGGGGCCACGCCGGCGGGGTGCAACGGTCCACGACCCGGCCGGGAACGCCGCACACGGACTCCGTACCCGACGATCGGAGGGAGCCTATCGTGATCTGCGTCGCCCGACGAGAGTCTGAGCTGGACTGATTCCCACCGATCCGGACATCCATCTCGTCGCGCGGCCAGCCCGATCGCGAACGAACGGCACCCTCGAGCAGTCCGATTGCCCGATGGTGCCGTTCGTTCGTCCGGGTGAGTCTCGGGGCGAGGCTCCCGGCGAGCGGGGCGTCAGGCGACCCCGCCGTCGCCCTCCTGCGGCCCGGCCGCCTGCGGGTCGTCGATCTTGTAGCCGGACGCCGCCTCGGCGGCGAGCTCCGGCTTGACCGCCCCCTGCTTCCCGAGCGCGGCCAGCGCCGCGACGGTGATCGACTCGGCGTCGACGGCGAAGTGCCGCCGCACGGCGGGCCGGGTGTCGGACAGGCCGAACCCGTCGGTGCCCAGCGAGCTGAACGGGGCCGGCGACCACTGCCGGATCTGGTCCGGGACGGCCCGCATCCAGTCGGACACGGCGACCACCGGTGCGTCGGCGTGGTCACCGGCGCCCAGCACCTGGGCCACATAGGACTCGACCGGCTCGTCGCCCGGGTGGATCAGGTTGTGGTGCTCGGCCTCCACGCCGTCGCGGCGCAGCTCGCCCCACGACGTCACGGACCAGACCTCGGCACCGACGTCCCACTCGTCGGCGAGCATCTGCTGGGCCTTGAGTGCCCACGGCATCGCGACGCCGGACGCGAGCAGGCGCACCCTCGGACCGGACGCCGACGGCGCATCGGCGTAGCGGTACATGCCGCGCAGCACGCCCTCGAGGTCGACGCCCTCGGGCTCGGCCGGCTGCTGGTACGGCTCGTTGTAGACGGTCAGGTAGTAGATGACGTTCTCCGGGTCGTCACCCACCATCCGGCGAAGGCCGTCCTTGACGATGTGCGCGATCTCGTAGGAGAACGCCGGGTCGTACGCGACGACGGCGGTGTTCGTCGAGGCGAGCAGCAGCGAGTGGCCGTCGTTGTGCTGCAGGCCCTCACCGGTCAGCGTCGTGCGCCCCGCGGTGGCGCCGACCAGGAACCCGCGGGCCATCTGGTCGGCCGCGGCCCAGATCGAGTCGCCGGTGCGCTGGAAGCCGAACATCGAGTAGAAGATGTAGACCGGGATCATCGCCTCGCCGTGCGTGGCGTACGACGTGCCCGCCGCCGTGAACGACCCGACCGACCCGGCCTCGTTGATCCCCTCGTGCAGGATCTGGCCCTGCTCGGACTCCTTGTACGCGAGCATCAGCTCGGCGTCGACGGACGTGTACTGCTGCCCGTGCGGGTTGTAGATCTTCTGGGTCGGGAACATCGAGTCCATGCCGAACGTCCGGGCCTCGTCCGGGATGATCGGCACGAACCGGCCGCCCATGTCCTTGTCCTTGATCAGCTCCCGGAGCAGCCGGACGAACGCCATCGTGGTGGCGACCTCCTGCTTCCCGGAGCCCTTCCGGATGAAGTCGTAGACCTTGTCCCCGGGCAGCACGAGCGGCGTCGACGTCGTCCGCCGCGACGGCAGCGGACCGCCCAGCGCCCGCCTGCGCTCGGCCATGTACTGGATCTCCGGGGCGTCCTCGCCCGGGTGGTAGTACGGCGGCAGGTACGGGTCGCGCTCCAGCTGCGCGTCCGAGATCGGGATCCGCTGCTCGTCGCGGAACTGCTTGAGGTCGTCGAGGCTGAGCTTCTTCATCTGGTGCGTGGCGTTGCGGCCGGCGAAGTGCGAGCCCAGGCCGTATCCCTTGATCGTCTTCGCCAGGATCACGGTCGGCTGGCCGTGGTGCGACATCGCCGCGGCGTAGGCGGCGTGCACCTTGCGGTAGTCGTGGCCGCCGCGCTTGAGGTTCCAGATCTCCGCGTCGGACATCGGCTCGACCAGCGACTTCGTGCGCGGGTCGCGGCCGAAGAAGTGGTCACGGACGTAGGCGCCGTCGTTGGCCTTGTAGGTCTGGTAGTCGCCGTCCGGGGTCTGGTTCATCAGGTTGATCAGGGCGCCGTCGCGGTCGGCGTGCAGCAGGGCGTCCCACTCGCGGCCCCAGATCACCTTGATCACGTTCCAGCCGGCGCCGCGGAAGAAGGCCTCCAGCTCCTGGATGATCTTCCCGTTGCCGCGCACCGGGCCGTCGAGACGCTGCAGGTTGCAGTTGACGACGAACGTGAGGTTGTCCAGCCCCTCGGTCGCCGCCACGTGGATCAGCCCGCGCGACTCCGGCTCGTCCATCTCGCCGTCGCCGAGGAACGCCCACACGTGCTGGTCGGACGTGTCCGAGATGCCGCGGTCGCCGAGGTAGCGGTTGAACCGCGCCTGCATGATCGCGTTCATCGGACCGAGGCCCATCGAGACCGTCGGGAACTCCCAGAAGTCCGGCATCAGCCGGGGGTGCGGGTACGACGGCAGACCGGCGCCCTTGCCCCCGTGCGAGAGCTCCTGGCGGAAGCCGTCGAGGCGGTCCTCGGACAGCCGGCCCTCGAGGTAGGCGCGGGCGTAGATGCCGGGGGAGGCGTGGCCCTGGATGTAGACCTGGTCGCCGCCGCCCGGGTGCTCCTTGCCGCGGAAGAAGTGGTTGAAGCCGACCTCGTAGAGGCTCGCCGACGACGCGTACGACGAGATGTGCCCGCCGACGCCGATCCCCGGCCGCTGCGCGCGGTGCACGGTCATCGCGGCGTTCCAGCGGATCCAGCGGCGGTAGGAGCGCTCGGCGTCCTCGTCGCCCGGGAACCACGGCTCACGGTCGGTCGGGATCGTGTTCACGTAGTCCGTGCTGGTCAGCGCCGGTACGCCGACGTGCTTCTCCCGTGCGCGCTGCAACAGCGTCAACATCAGGTAGCGGGCGCGGGCCTGGCCGCCCTGCTCGAGCGCCGCGTCGAACGACTCCAGCCACTCCGCGGTCTCGTCCGGATCGATGTCCGGAAGGTGGGCGGCGAGGCCGTCCCGGATGATGTTCACACGGCGTGGCTCCCCGCCGTCGGTGCTGCCCGTCTGGCTGCTCTGCGCGGTCAAGGGATCTCCTCGCGTGGGCGTGATCGTCGTCGATGGATGGCCGGGTGGGTGATGACCCGATGACCATCCTGCCCCTTCCGTCAGGTGGTCGAAACCGGACGGTCACAGGCCTGTCCGAGGTTATGTACTACCGGTGCGTAACTGAACCGTTCGTGTCCTGAGGCACGACGGGGATGGGTGGCGGTTGCGCGGGGTACGGCCCACGTGTTCGGATTCCGCATCCGGCCCCGACGGCCTTCAGCGCCCCGTGCCCGGATGAGGTAGCGAAGACTGCGTGAGAGGGGAACGAGTGGTGGCCGCGGAGGGTGCCGGACAGCAGTCCGACATCGCGGGCAAGCTCGGCATCGAGCCGGGCATGGTCGTCCAGGAACTGGGGTACGACTCCGACGTCGACGAGGCCATCCGCGAAGCGGTGGAGGACGTCACCGGCGAGGAGATGCTCGACGAGGATGCGCAGGAGGTCATCGACGTCGTCCTGCTCTGGTTCCGGGAGGGCGACGGCGACCTGACCGACAACCTCGTCGACGCCCGCGGACCGCTCGCCGAAGAGGGCGTGGTCTGGGTGCTGACGCCGAAGACCGGTCGCGACGGTCACCTGGAGCCGTCCGAGATCGCCGAGGCGGCCGGGACGGCGGGCCTGTCCCAGACGTCGAACCAGAGCGTCGGCGACGACTGGGCCGGCGCGCGACTGGCGTCCCCCAAGGCGGGCAAGGGCAAACAGCGCTGAGCCACCGCGTGCGGTGGGTCGCGCGGGGTCTGCTGTTCGCCGTCGCGTTCGGCACGAACGTGCCGACCCCGTTGCTGCTCGTCTACCGGTCGGAGCTCGATCTCTCGGCGAGCACCCTCGCGGCGATCTTCGGTGTGTACGCGCTCGGTCTGGCGCCGTCACTGCTGCTCGGTGGCCCGGCGTCGGACCGGTACGGGCGCGTGCGGGTGCTGCTGCCCGCGGCCGTCGTCGTGACGCTCGCGTCGCTGGTGTTCCTGGCCGGATCGCAGGCGCTGGCGCTGTTGTTCGCGGCGCGGTTCCTGCAGGGCCTCGCGTCCGGCGCCGTGTTCAGCGTGGGCAGCGCGTGGCTGCAGGAGTTGTACCCCGGTTCGCCTTCCCGGGCCGCCCGAGCCGCTTCCGTCGCCCAGACCGCCGGGTTCTGCCTGGGCCCGCTCGCGTCCGGCCTGCTGGCCGCGTACGGGCCGCTGCCGCTGACGCTGCCGTACCTCGTGCACGTCGCGATCATGATCGTCGCGGTCGCTCTCATGGTCGCGGTCGTCGGTCTCGGACCCCGCCCGGTCGTCGCCGCCGGTACGAGCCTGCTCCCGCGCCCCGGGCTCGACCGCCCGTCCCGGCGGACGTTCGGACGGATCGTCGTCCCGACGGCAGTGTGCGTGTACGCGTTCCCGTCGGTGTCGGTGACCGTTCTGCCGCTGCTGTTGCCCGGGCGTTCCGGCCTGGTCGCGTTCACCGGCCTGCTCGCCGCCCTGACGCTCGGCACCGGCACGCTCGTGCAGCCGTTCGCGCACCGGCTCGGTCGCTTCGTCGGACCGACCGGAGCGGCGCTCGGAGCGCTCGGCTACGGCTGCGGCGTCGCCGCGGCGTTCACCGGGTCGGTCGTGCTCGTCGGCGTGGCAGGATTCCTGCTCGGCGCGGGCGGTGGTCTGTGCTTGAACGCCGGCCTCACGCTGGTCGGTCGTCTGGCCGCACCGGAACGTCGTGGCGCGGTCAACGGGCTGTTCTACACCGCCGCCTACGTCGGATTCGCCGCCCCGTGGCTCGCGACGTCCTTCGTGGACGTGACGGAGCTCGCGATCCCGTTGGGCGTGCTTGCCCTGGCCTCGGCCGTGACGAGCGCATGGTTGGGTGCCCGACGTCCGGCGTGAGGTCCGCATCGTCCGGCGTGGGTCTGGCGCGGCCCGGTGTGGGGTCCGGCGCGGCCGGGCGTGGCCTGGCGCCCGCCGGCCGGCGTGGGGTCTGGCCCCACTTGGTCCCGCATCAGCGCCGCGTTCCGGGAGCGCCTTTCCTGAGCCGCTGCCGACCAGTGATCATCGGATGCGTACGGATGATGGCCGGATTCGGCTCTGATCCGGACGCGACGACTGATCATGAGCGGACGTGGCTGCGGGCGTGACGGCCTACCGGCTCACCGACCCACCAGCGGGCTCACCGACCCGCCACCGGGCTCACCGACCCACCACCGGGCTCACCGACCCACCACCGGGCCGGCCGGTCCACCGGGGCGGGTCAGGGCGGCGCTCCCAGGCCTTCGGCCTCGACGATGATCGTCAGTCGGGTCCTGATCGGTGCCGTAGTTGGCCACGATCAGAACCGAACCGCTGATCTTCGGCGGGCGCGGTCGCAAGGAGTCACATCCGGTTCAGGACACGATCTCGCCAGAACCGGACCCTGCCGCCGATCTCGGTGTGATCAGGTTCAGCGACGGCGACGCGGCCGCCCGGCCGCGACCGCCTTCGCGTCGTCCACCGGGATCGGGAGGAACTCACCCGCGAGGCGGTCACCGTCGGGATGGTCCGGGACCCAGTGCAGGAACGGTCCGCCGAGCGTGGGCCCGTCGGTCTCGTCCGTCAGGACGTTCGCGTCGCGACGGGCACTGTGGGCAAGGAGAAGGTACGGATCGGTCGAGATACGGGCGCGGGCCGCGCGGGCGCTCCGCAAGGCGGCCGAGAACAAGAACATGAGGGGCTGCCGAAAAACTCGTTGGGCTAGCGGATCTGCTGGTCCGCTGCCGTAAACACTGCCTTTACGTACCTTCCGAGTCAATCGAGTTCGACCGTTTCCGGGAGTATCGGTCGCCACATCGCCGAACGGTCGTCCGGGTGCTGGCATGCTGTCGCTCGTGGAGTCCACGTGGGACGAACTGACGGCGCCCCTCGACGCCGACGACCTGGCGTTGTTCACGCTGTACCGGACGTTCTGCCGGGGCCTGCCCGACGTCGAGGAGCAGGTCCACACGAGTCAGGTGCAGTACCGGCGGACGCGGATCTTCACCTCCGGCTACGTCAAGAGCCACTATCTGGAGATCGGCCTCGAGCTGATGCGTGAGGCGTCGCACCCGAGGCTCCGGACGGCCTTCCCGACGTCGAAGACCGTGATCATGCACCGGATCACGCTGCGCGACCCCGAGCAGTTCGACGACGACCTCCGCGCCTTGATCGAGGAGGCCCGCACGACGGTCGGTCCGGGGCTGCGGCGCGGCCGCTAGGCTCGGGGCATGGCACTCGAGGTGGGCTCCGAGGCTCCCGACTTCACCCTGCAGGACCAGAACAAGCAGCCGGTCACGCTCTCGTCGTTCCGCGGCGACAAGGCCGTGCTGGTCGTGTTCTACCCGTTCGCGTTCTCCGGGGTCTGCACGGGCGAGCTCAACGAGCTCCGCGAGGACCTCGGCACGTTCCAGAACGACCGCGTCCAGGTCCTCCCGGTCTCGGTGGACCACCCGTTCACGCTGAAGGCCTGGGCCGAGGCGCGGGACTACCGGTTCCCGTTGCTGTCGGACTTCTGGCCGCACGGCGCGGTCGCCCAGCGGTACGGCGTGTTCAACGACAGGGCCGGCTTCGCCCTGCGCGGCACGTTCCTCGTCCGCACGGACGGGACGCTCGCCTTCACCGAGGTGAACGGCCCGGGGGAGGCCCGTGACCAGGACGGGTGGCGCAAAGCCCTCTCGGCCCTGTAGAACCTGCGGGCCGGATCCCCGGCTCCGGGGCGCGTAGCTCAGCGGGAGAGCACTCGGTTTACACCCGAGCGGTCGCAGGTTCGAACCCTGCCGCGCCCACCTCTTTGACCAGCCAATATCTGATCTTCATGATCGATCCCAGTCGCGCATGACACCATTCGTGACACGAAGCGGTCGTACCCTCGTGTCATGACACGGGCGAAGGCCGGTCGCCAGCGACAGCGCGGCGCGATCGACGAGCTGCCCAGCGGAGCGCTGCGCGTCCGTGTCTACGGCGGCAAGGACCCGGTGTCAGGGAAGCGGAACACGCTCGTCGAGATCGTCGAGCCCGGGCCAAAGCAGGCCGCTCGGGCGGAGGCCGCGCACGCGGCTCCTGAACCAGGTCGACGAGCAGCGGAGCCCGCGCATGAGTGCGACCCTCGACCAGCTCCTCGATCGGTACCTGGAGACGCTCGATGTCGGGCCGACTACGCATAAGGCATACAGGCGGTACTTGGAGAAGCACGTCCGGCCGTTCATCGGAGAGACGAAGGCTGGCGCCGTCGGCGCCGAGGCCCTGGACTCGCTCTACGCCGAGCTCAGGCGGTGCCGGGCGCACTGCTCGGGGCAATGCGGAGTCGACCACCGGACTCCGCGCGAGCACGTGTGCGACGACCGGTGCCGTTCACACACGTGCCGCCCGCTGGCGCCTGCGACCGTGCGACACATCCATTTCGTGCTGAACGGCGCGTACACCCGCGGTGTGCGCTGGCGATGGGTATCGGTGAACCCGGTCGAGTTCGTCGACCCGCCTGCGAAGCCGCCGCCGGACCCAACGCCGCCGAATGCCGCCCAGGCGGCGCGGATCGTCGCCGAGGCGTGGCGCGATCCGGACTGGGGCGCGCTGGTCTGGCTGGCGATGACGACGGGCTGCCGCCGCGGGGAGCTGTGCGCGCTGCGGTGGCTCATGTGAACCTCGACGGTAGGACACTGATGCTGCGCCGCGCGATCGCGCAGGATGGTCGGGTCCGGCGAGATAAGGACACCAAGACTCACCAGCAGCGACGGATCGTGCTCGATTCCGAGACGGTGGCGATCCTTCGTGAGCACCGCACACGGTGCGAGGAGCGGGCCGATGTCCTTGGGATCGGGTTCTCAGATAACGCATTCGTGTTCTCGCTGGAGCCGGATGGTAGTTCGCACCTCGTGCCATCGTCGGTAACGCAGCGGTACGCCCGGATGGCCGCGCGCCTCGGACTGGACACGCACCTGCACAACCTGCGCTATTACTCCGCACCCGCCCCGACGGCAAGGCCCGCGAGGTGATCGGCGTCCGCCAGGACGTCATCGACCTGTTCTCCTCCCGCCACCGAGCGATCACCGCCAAAACCCAGGAACTCGTCGACGCCTACAAGGAGCGGTACGGCCACGAGCCCAACGCCCTGCAGCGCACCCGCCTCGCCCAGGAAGCCACCCTCGCCACCCGCGCCGCGAAGGCACACGAAGGGGAGACCACCGAGCAACGCCTGGACCGGTGGGACGCCGAACTGCGCGCCGAAGTCGGCGCCGGCCTCACCGCAGTCGCCACCGACGTGCTCGACCGTGCCCAGCAATCCGACCCAGCGGCCGAGTTCTCGGTACGCGACGTCCTGGACCGTGCACTCGCCCGGGTCGCCGAGCAGGGCGGCTCCTTCACCCGCTCCGACCTGATCCGCGCTGTGTCTGACGAGCTACCCGGCAACCTCGGCCTGTCTCCGGAGCGGGTGCGGGAGCTGCTCGACGGTCTGACCGATGAAGCCCTGCAGGCCGGTCTCCGGCACGTCCCCGAGACCGATACCAGCGCGTGGCCCGAGGACCTGCGACTGCAGAACGGAGCGTCAGTGTTCGAAGGACCCGGGTCCGCCCGGTTCTCGACCGTCGGGCAACTGGCCGCCGACCAGGCCCTGCGCGACGCCGCCGTCGACCGCGGCGCACCCGCCCTGACCACCGAGCAGGCCGACGCGCTGGTGGCGCAGATGGCCGCGTCCGGGCGCGAGCTCGGCGACGACCAGGCCGCCGCCCTGCGCGGGATCCTCACGTCCGGCGCGCAACTCGAGGTGATGGTCGCCGCCGCCGGGACCGGGAAGTCGTTCACCGTCGGCGCGCTCGCTGACGCCTGGACCGGGCGCGCCACACCCGGTTCGGGCGACCAGCCGGGCGCACCGGGCGAGGGCCCGCGGGAGCTGGGGGAGCGGCGGGTGTTCGGGCTGGCGCCCTCCGAGATCGCCGCGCAGGTGCTCGCCGAGGACGGCCTCACGACCGCCAACACCCACCGGTGGCTCGGCGCCCAGCGACGCCTCGACACCGCCCGCCTGGGCGCACCCGACCGGTTCGGCGACGACGCCCTTCGTCTGCGCGCCGGAGACTTGGTCGTCGTGGACGAGGCCGGGATGGCCGGCACCACGGAGCTGGGCGAGATCCACCAGCGCTGCCAGGCCGCGGGCGCCAAGCTGCTACTCGTCGGCGACCCCCACTAGCTCGCCGCCGTCGGCCCCGGCGGCACCCTCGCCGACCTCGCCGAGTGCGGGATCCACTACGAACTCACCGACGTCCGCCGCTTCACCGCCGACTGGGAAGGCCCTGCATCGCTGCGACTGCGCGACGGCGACCGCGGCGCGCTCGACGAGTACGCCAAGCACGGCCGGCTCTTCGACGCCGGCACCGCAGACCAGGCCGAGTCCGACGCCGCCCGCGCCTGGCTCGGCGACACCGTCACCGGGCAGGAGTCACTGCTGCTGGTCGCCTCGAACGAGGACGCCGCCCGCGTCGGCGCCGCCCTGCGCGCCGACCTCGTCCGACTCGGCCTCGTCGACGAGGCGGGTGTGGCGCTCGGCGCTGACGGCGCGCAGGGCTGTGTCGCCGGGGTCGGCGACGTCATCCAGGCCCGCGCGAACGCCTGGCACCTGGCCGGGTTCGAGGGCAACGACGGCGTCCCGCTGAACCGGCAGACCTTCAGCGTCACCGCCATTCGCGAGGACGGCGGACTCACCGTCGAACGCGCCACCGGTCCGGCCGCGGGGGAGACCCTGCAGTTGCCCGCCGGCTACGTCGCCGAGCACGTCACGCTCGCCTACGCCTCCACCGTGCACGCCGCCCAGGGACGCACCGTCGACACCACCCACTCAGTCGTCGGCACCGGCATGGACGCGGCCGCGGTCTACGTCGCGATGACCCGCGGCCGCGACGACAACACAGCCTGGACCGCCACCCGCCGCCTGGCCGAGGACTCTGAGACCGGGCGCACGTTCGAGCTCGAACCCCGCACCGCCCGCGCCGTGATCGAGGACCTCCTCGACGCCGCCGAGCAGCAACGCTCTTCCCTCTCCGAGCAGGAACGTGCCCAGCAGCAGGCCGCCTCGACCATGACCCACCTCGACAAGCTCATCCACGTCGCGCAACGCGTCACCGCCGAGCGCACCCACAGCACCCTCGACGCCCTGGCCGCCGACGGCACCCTAACCGCCCACGAGCGGACGCGGCTTGCCGCCGACGAGGCGATGCCGACGCTGGAGCGGCTGCTGCGCACCGCCGAGCTGGCCGGCCACGACCCGGACCAGGTCCTCGCCGACGCCGCCCGCGACGACCGCGGCCTCACCGACGCCAAGTCCCCGGCCCAGGTGCTGCACCACCGCATCACCAGCAGCCTGCTGGGCCGCCTCACCCCGCACCTGGACAGCGCCGCCGATCTCATCCCCGCCACGGTCACCGACGAGAAGGACCGCCAGTTCCTGCAGGACCGCGCCGACGCCGCGGACACCCGCCGCCACGAGCTGGGCGCCGAGCTGGCGAACGACCCGCCCGGGTGGGCGCTCGACTCCCTCGGACCGGTCCCGGACAGCGCCGAGGACCCACTGGCTCGCCAGGAATGGGAGCAGCGCGCCGGGTGGGCAGGCGCCCACCGGGAGCTCGCCGCCCACCAGGGCGACGAGACCGACCTGCTCGGCGCCGCCCCGGCGCCCGGCATGGTCGAGAAGGCCGCCGTGTTCCGCACCGCCCACGAAGGCGCTCGGCCTGGTCGACGCCGGCGCCGAGGAGGCCGGAATGAGCGACGGCCAGCTCCGGGCCCGCTACCACGCTCTCAAGCGCGAGGAGACCTGGGCGCCACGGCACGTCGACGACGATCTGGCCGCCGCCCACCAGCACGCCGCGCGCTCGCGCACCGACGCCGCCGTCTGGGCCGCCCGTGCGAAGAGCCCGGGCCGAGACGACGACCAGATCGAGACCCTCCGCGACGCGTCCGAGAACGCCTCCGCCGACGCCGCCGACGCGCAGCAGGTGTCCCGCGAACTGGGAGAGGTCGACGAAGCACGGTCGCATTGGTTCGCCGAAACCGCTGTCACGCGGGACAACGCGCACCGCGCGGGAGCCGAGCTCCGCGCTCGCGGAGTCGACCCCGAAGCGCCCGACCGGGTCACCGCCGACGAGTGGATCGAAGCCCACCGCGCCGAACAGGCCGAGACCGACCGCCACCGCGAGATCACCGAGGACTACGAGCTCAGCGACCACCCGACCAACCAGCGTGCCGCCGACGTGGAGGAGGCGGACGATGTCGCCGAGCAGGTGGCCGAGACCGACGTCCCGGGCATCCGCGAACTCAGCGCCCCCCAGGCCGACGAACGAGCGGACACCAGTACCCGAGCCGGGATCCCGACGCTCGACGAGACCGCCGAGGACGTCGCGCGAGCACAAGTCGCGCTGCAAGAGATCGAGCAGCGCCGCCGCTACGAGCAGACGGTCGAGGCCGACCACGCTGACGACCTCGCTGCCTGGGACGCCGACGATCGAGCCGACGGCACCGGGCACGATGACGCCGACACGGACGGCGACGTGGACGTCCTCCACCGCTGACGTCCGATGTGAGCGGGCCGTCGTGGCGGATCCGCCGCCGGTCGGTCATCATTCGACCGTGCGTTCGAGTCGAGGCCGAGCCGATAGATATGGCCTGGCGGGGCCACGCGCGCGGGCGGTGTGGGTCGACCTACGACGGGCCTACCCGGGCGCCGGGAACGTCGACGCGTTGCCGGCCGGCCTCGATCTCGATCAGGAGATCCCGGGCGGGTTCTGGGAGTGGGTACGAGGCAGCGACGGGCGGTGGTTCGGGGTCGTCACGCTGCACATTCCGTACCGCGACGGCCGCACCGAGCGCTACATCGCCGACCGCCAGCTCGTACCTTCACATGCCCTCCGACCCCGCTGAACGGCCGCCGACGCAGCCTTCGTGCTCGATTAATGTCGGTGGTCGGTGAGACCCTCGGTCGTTGAGACGACGAGGGAGGCGACGACCATGGGCCAGCCGTCCAGCAGCACGGCCACCACGCGGGCGGATCGCATCTGGCTCGACGTCCCCTACGCGGAGAAGGATGCCGCGAAGGCAGTCGGCGCGCGCTGGGACCCGCACGCCCGCCGCTGGTACGACCCGCGACCGGCCACGCCCGAGCTGCAGCAGTGGGCTGCGCGCCCAGAGCTTCCCGACCTGCTACCGGGCGAGGACCGCACCTACAAGCCGGGCCTGTTCGTCGACCTCATTCCGACGACGTCGTGGTTCACGAACGTCCGCAGCTGCGTCGCACCCCGCGACTGGGATCGCGTCCGCTGGATGGTCACCCGCCGAGCCGGCCGCACCTG
This sequence comes from Pseudonocardia endophytica, assembly GCF_004339565.1. Lineage (GTDB taxonomy): Bacteria > Actinomycetota > Actinomycetes > Mycobacteriales > Pseudonocardiaceae > Pseudonocardia > Pseudonocardia endophytica. The sequence continues at coordinate 1,171,742 of NZ_SMFZ01000001.1, read as the reverse complement.
CGAGGCATGTGGAGCGGCCGAGAACCGCGCCGAACAACGATGGCTCGAAGCACACGAGCGGTGGGCCTACGACGCCAAGCACAGCGTCCAGTCGCTGCGCCGGCTCGTCTGCCTGTGCACCGACTGCCACCGCACCACCCATTACGGCCTCGCTGAAATACATGGAACGGCGGACCAGGCGTTCCATCACCTGATGGCTGTGAACGGCCTCAGCGCTGCGCAAGCGAAAAGCCATATCTCCGACGCAGTCGACCTGTGGCACGCCCGGAGTCTTCGAGAATGGTTTCTGGACTTGACCGTCCTAACCCGGCAAGGGATCGAGTTGGTCCCACCCAGATGAACGCCAGATCACATGCTGCGGGCGTGGTACGCCCCAGATCCTCCTACGCGGTCACCGAACTCCGACCAAGGCGGCAATCACAATCATCAGCACAAGTAGCGCAACGAGAAGAAACAACCCTCCGCTGCCGCTCGACTTCCTTGCGTCCTGTCGTTCAGAGCTCAGTGAACCCCCGGCGCTTCGTGCCGGTTCAGCCATTCGCTGTATCGGCTGCTCGACTACGACTTTATTGGCCTGCTCGGCTTCGCCGTCGGGCTCGGCAACATCTTCTCCCACTTCCGCCTGAGGATATCCGGCGCCGACGAGAGCTGCTACGGCGCTAGCGACTGCCTGGTCCAGTTCCAGCTGCATATCGGAAACAGATTCATAGCGATCGCTCGGGTCTTTCGCAAGTGCCCGCAGCGCGATCTTGTCAAGCGGCTGAATTGCTGAGGACGACGTTAATGCCGACGGCGGATCAGGCTTCTCGCGAAGGTGCATGTAAGCTTGTTCTACGTCTGACTCTCCAACGAAGACTGGCCGCCGAGCCAGTACCTCATAGAGAATGCAGCCGATTGAGTAGATATCGGAGCGCACGGTAACAGCCTGCCCGGCCGTTACCTCTGGGGCCGTGTAAGCGGCTGGCAGGCCCTGCGGAGGTGAGGAGTTCGCTCTTGCCTCTAGGTCGGATAAATAGGATGCAAATCGAAAGCCGCCTAGTTTAACCCGGTCGAATGTATCGATTAGTAATGTCTCGGGCCGGAGGTTGCGGTGAACGATCTCCAACCTATGAAGTCGATCTAGCGCGGCCATAAGTGGTCCGAACCAGCGCTGTACGATACTTATAGTATCTGCCGCCTCGGATTCGGTGATTGGCAACCTTTCTCGGAGCGATCCAGCGTCCATGTCTTCCAAGATCACGAAGAGTGCTTCGGTCGATTCACGAAAAGTCAGACCTGATTCATATACTGAGACAATTGCTGGATGAGCGGCAGCAGCCAGAATCCGTGTGGTCGCCCTAAAGCTGCGCAAGACAGCGGGCGTGATCTCTTGGTCGGCTTCTGCGAAGGTGAACCGAACGACAACCTGCCTCCCGAAATCTTGGTCGAAGTACCTCGCTACCTCAGTGTTTCGGGAACGATGGAGAGTCTCACGAAAATCGAAACGATTGCCAAAAGCCTCCGCCGCTCGCAAAATGTCACCTGAGGGCAGACGTCGAATTAGATCTGAGCGCAGGTGTGCCCTATTGCGGGCAATCACTAGTCGTCCAGCAGTATTTCTCTCGCGCTTCTGCGGGAGTGGTCTCGATTTTAGCCTTGAGTGCGCTGAACACTCTCCGATAAACTAGATCTACGTCAAGGTATTCGGCCTCAGAGTTCACGCCGCGATCAAGGACATCTAGGAGTTCTCCTGTGAACGCGGTGAAGTTCTCTCCTTCTGGTGCCAAAGCCGCGCTATTTTCAGGCGCGGAGGCAATAACTAGCGTGCCCTCCGCAGCGGCTTCTTCTGCAAGAGCGGTGGCGGCGTCTCCCATTAAACCGAGTGCGCGGCCGCTATAGCAGCAGTCGAGAATGATGAGTTTGCGTCGAGCCGGACTTCGGAGGACTTGCTGTCGTACGAGGTCATACCGAACAGCGGTATAGGATCGATCGGCAATGGATCCGCGAAGTGCAAGATGCAGCTCGCCGGTTTCGCGATCGACCAGTCCATGGCCTGAGTAGTAGACGATGAGCGTGTCTTCCGCGCACGAAGCAGCTTCATCAACCGGCGTGACCAGTTCCGTCAGCGAGTCCGGATTCTGCACGGTGACACAATGCTGCTGCGGCAGGCCCCATAGATCGAGATTGCGGAAGGCCGCCGAAAGCGCGGCCACGTTACGCGAAACAGATGGCAAGCTACTGAGATGGCTAAATTCGCTGGCGCCAATTAGGACAACGCGCGAAGCCGACGGGTCGGGGAGGCGGCCGAACGCAGCTTCATCAGTCACGCTGAATCAGTCCACGGCCATCGAAAGAATTTCAATCGATCTCCTTAAGGAGTCGCGTCAAGTCATCCGGGGAAAACCCCTCAGCGTCGACTCGAATGGAGTCTCCTTTCCTGGTCTTGATCTCAACCGATACCTTTGGCCGCTGGGCAGCGATCCAGGATTGAATTGATTGGACCAGTACTGTTACTGCTCCGCCGCTAGCGAGGCTCGCGACAAGTACGTCGCTAAGCCCGCCCATCTCGCCTTTAGGGGTAATGTCAGCGACCGGATACGTCAGACGGCCTCGAAGGTCTTGCTCATTAGACAGCCATCTTTCTAGGTGGTGCAGTTCATCGATCGGATTCTCACCGTCGACGACCCGCAAGTTGAGCTGCATGCAGCACCCTCCGCTTGAGTCCCTGCTCGACCTTCGTTCGGTAGAACGCATCCGTTACTTCTGGGGTCGGAGCACCTCAGCGGTTGAGTCCAAGCTGTTGTCGGGCGACGAAGAGTGACCGAGCACGTCCGTACGGCAAGACAAGGCTGTGGACAACGTCCACGAACCAAGTACGCCGCTTGCACCACCCGCGGCCGGCGGTGGCGTGTCGGATCGATCTGTACCGCAGATTCGGCGAGCTGGAGACACCGATCTTGCCGCTCGCGGAGGACTGGCAAGAGCCGAGCTGCATCCCCGTCACAACTCGACGGTGGCGCGGGGGTGTGACAGCCCGTGGTCATCGGTGCTCACCTCTACGCTCGCCTCCTCGACACGACGAAGGAGGCCAGCAGTGTCCGACGACCGGCGGCCGCCATACGAACCCGCGGACGGGCACGGGGACGAGGAAGCAACCAATGACGCCAGCAATGTCTGGCAGCCGTCCGAGGAAGCCATGAACAGCCTCGCCCGAGGTCTGGACGCTCACGTCGAGCGGATCAGGAGGATCATGCAGCCACTGGCTGGCCGGATCGCCGAGCTACCGGTGGTGAAGCGTCAGACCGACGCCATCTCTGCGGTGGTCGCCCGCAACCAACAGCTGATCAAGATCCAGACCGAGGCAGCGCAGGCCGTGGCGGAGCATCTGCAGCAGATCGACTTCGTCTGGCTCGAAGGCTTACGTGAACAGCTCGCCGGCGTCCTTTCCCGGATCGACTTCGGCAAGATCGCTGACGCCATACATCGGGGACTTCCGCCGAACTGGCAGGAGCTCAATGACATGGTTCGCATCAGCGAGCTCTTCGACATCACCGAGGCCGGCTACCCGACCGCATGGGTGCCTCGAGCATCGATCCTGAACCAGCTGATCCAGGCTGAGACGGACGACGAGCGTGGCCAGATCTTCGCGGGCCACCAAGCCGAGATCATCGAGGACTGTCGGACCGTCATTGCCGACGTTGTCGACGAGGATCTTGTCGAGCTGGCCGAGATGCTCGAGGAGATGCTGACTGTGGCTGAGGGTGGCCACCTGGTTGCTGCGCAGGCCCTTGCTGCGTCGATCTTCGACACGACGTTGCGCTTCACAATCGAGCCTGAGCGCATTAGTGGCTACTACGCAAAGGTCAAGGCCGAGATCGAGGATCACAAGGAAAACGCTTCGCTGTCTGAGCTGCGGTGGGGACTCGTGCACATTCCTGCCGTGGCAGCTCTGAAGATGTTCAACGCTCCTGCCGGTGACCCAGTCCCCGATCGGTTCAACCGCCACGCCAGCGCACACGCTGTCGGACGTGTGCAATACAGTCCAGCCAACGCGCTCATTGCTGTGACACTGGCGACCTCGCTGGTCCGTGAGGCTCAGGAGCAGATTAGCGAGGAGACCGAGGACGATGCTGCTTAGCTGGAGTTGCGGCGCGGTCGCGTAACCGGCTTATCCAGGAAACTTAGCCTGACGCCGTTTCGACGGATCTTTTAACCGTCCTCAAGTAGCGAGTAGCTGACATCGTCGCGTTGCATGGCGTCGCTGAGAATCTTTCGGATCTGAGAACGTTTATCGGATATGCTCATAACGTACTCGATTAAGATTTCGCGGGCGGGTATTACCCAAGCCGTTGCGGGCGTTCCATCGTAACTGATCGTCAATATTCTTGATGGATCAGAACTCGCCGTTAGGCGTCGTTTAGGGGTGCCAACACTAACCAATCTGCTATTGAGATCCTCACCTATGCAGAATTCGTCAGTTGCATCAGAAGTGTAGTCGGGATGAAGCTCCGGACCACGCTCTTCATCATAGTCTGCCAGTTTACTGGTCGCAGCTGCCGCTATCGCGTCAGTGTCAGAGTCGACGAGACCCGAAAGGAAGGCACGGAGCGAGCCTGGTGTGCCCTGTGCGATGCGCGCGTCAACCTCCTGGTTTACAGCAGACCGAATATCCCTCGACTCGGCCATCAGTGGCGCCAATGTCCGGGCCAGCCGGGTAATATGTTCACCGATCGGCCCATTCAACAGGCGCATTGCAGATTGTGTAAGTTGCAACTCATATCCCGGTGCGTGCGCAGCAAATCCATCCGCAAGCGCATCGATGGCTAGTGCGGCTCCCGGCATGACTAAGCGGTGCGCCCACAATAGTTGGTCGATCCTGTCTAGCCTCGCCACTACCGCATCGCGCATGCCGCGGCGATCGTTAAAGATGTAGCCGGAAGCCAGGAGCCAGGTGTTGCTCCAGTGTGCTGACGTGATCAAGGTCTGCAATCTGTCAGCTGCGTCTTCGCCCGCCATGAGCGCGCGGGCAGCAAAGAACTCGGTCAGGCTGCGAACCTCGAACGCCACACCGCTCTGCCGGGGCACCATTAATACGAGACGTTCGCGCGCTAGGCGTAGAAGCTGGCCGATTAGCGGGTCGATGTCCGTGGAGGTGTAGCCATCCTCGACTAGGATATCGCGAGCGATACGTTCAACAGCGTCAATAGGAAGAATCGACTCGGCTTGACCCTCTCGCTCGGCCCTACAGTGAATAGTTAAGGCGCACTGCTCATGAAGACCATTAACCTGGCTGCGGTACCTTTCAAGAAGTACGCCTAGCTCGCCAGCCTTATTGCATTCGCGTGCGAAGATTGTATCGTAGTAGGCACTGAAGAGCGCCCATCGGCTTGCTGGCGCGCGCGTTCGTTGCTCGAGGATAAGCGCCAGAATCGTGACCTGTAGCGGCGTGGTCATTACTTTCGCTGTGTCATCGCTCTTTGCAGCATGCGACAGCCGCTGCAGCGTCTGCTCTTGGCGTTCGGGGCTGGCTTCGAACCGTTTCTCTAGCAGGCGACGCGCATATCTGATGGCATCTTGAGTAGAAAGGGGGACTAAATTTAGGTGTTCAAAGTCGACGCGGGGATCGTCCTCATAGCCAATTGGCCGCGACGTGCATAGCATCATAATGTCTATTTGAGCCGCTGCCATCTCTTCTAGAAAGTCTGCAATCTTGATAGAGACGTCGGCCCGGACGCTCGCGGATGAAACTTCGTCGAGCCCGTCGAGGGCCACGAGAGTTGGCCACTTCCGCATCAATGCTTTAACGTCCGCAACAGAGACGTCTTCCGAAGCGCGCTGATTAATTAGATCCGTCACATGCTGCAGGAGCGTCAACTGTCGAAACTTGCTTACGGCGTCAGCGTACTTACCTAGCACTACCCGCACTGGCAGGCGGTGCAAAGTCGGTTGGGATAGACCACCGGCTAGCAGCATTTGTTGCACGTCGCCAGCGAGGCGGCTGGTTTGTCGAGTTATGTGACCCGGGGCATAAGAAGCAAGCATTGAACTACGGTAGATTTGGCATATTATTCTCGATAGAGTCGATTTTCCGGAACCTGGTCCTCCGAGCATTATCATGCGATCGTTTGCCGCGGGGTGGAGCGCCGGGTGAAGAATGTGATCCGATCGTGCGATGACTGCCGAAATCGCAGTAGTTAGTGACGCTGAGTCAGTCTGGGCCGGAAGGTCAACAGCTACATCGGCTAGCTTCAATGGTGTGTTGGCCATGTCGCCTGATTCGCCAAGCTCGACACTGGAGTCATCGGCAATGGCGCGGCTTAAATGTCCAATCCAGCTCTCCGCGATTCGACGCTCGTGCCCGTCCAGAACTCCAAAGAGTCGACTTAGTACATCTCCAGGAAGGACTAAGTCGGCGTACGCATGCCGAATATCTTCGCTGCCTTCTAGGAGTCGATCCAGATATTCGGCGTGCCAGAGCGCATGGTCGAGAAGGTCGGGTAAGCCAATTCTATTCCCATCCTTATCTTGCATGTCTCGATATACGGTAACAAGCTTGTCCAGGCGATCGATCCCCCCGGACTCTGCCACTGCGGTCAACGGCACATTTGTTGCAATGATAAGATACTTCGGCGGGTTCAGTTTGCGTCTACTTGTGGGTTTGATCCACGCGTCCAGCTCCGCCGTAACTTGCTCAAAGAACCACTTCTGGTCTTCACTCGTTCCAGTTAGTCGGTCACGGTACTTGGCTTGGATGACTCCATAGCCGTCCCACTTCGCCTTGCCATCGAGGTGGACCTCTCCGTCGAAGGTCGCCTCCCGGCCGCCATCGGGGCCCCTACCAAAGACTTGTATTCCGGGGCCAATGCAGTCGAGGGCCAACGCCTGAACCATGTGCTCGAACCGTTGACTGCCCAGCCTGGTCAAGTCAAACAACACATGCGCGAGGGTAGACGATCTGCGCCTTCCGACCTGCACTGCCCTTTGCGGGAGCTCAAGCGACCGCAGCTTCCAGCCGTACAGGTTGAGGTTGCCGATTTAAGCTGCTCCGCGGTGATCGGCCCCGAGGCTCCTCTACCACGTACGAGCCGCCACATAGGAGCGTCGCGTGACACCATCCGTGACACGAACGTTGGGGGTCTAGTGTGGTTCTGGCTGTTTGGCGCGGTGTACCTGGCTGCAGTTGTCGCAGGTTGTGGCGGTAGTCGATGTCGTCGGCGCTCTTTACACCCGAGCGGTCGCAGGTTCGAACCCTGCCGCGCCCACTCTCCGATGTCGCCTGCGGTCTCTCTGCTTCGCGTCGGTTGCGTCGCCGGTGAGTCGTCCTCGTTCATGTGGTCGTGACCGCACTCCGCCGAACTGAGCACTGCGACGTTCCTGGCCCTGGGCAGGCTTGAGCGCGCGGTTCGTGGAGGAAGCGGCCCGCCCGCTCGGATCGTCGACGCCTGCCGACATGGCACCATCTCAGTCGTCTGACCGGGAAGGTGGCGCCGTGCCCTACGTCGAAGCATCCGTCCGTCGCGCGCAGCTGATCGGCGCCGCGCGGACCGCACTGGCACGCGACGGCGTCGCGGGCACGTCGCTGCGGGCGGTCGCCGCGCAGGCCGGCGTCCCGCTGGGGACGATGCAGTACGTCTTCCCGTCGAAGGAGAAGCTCCTGCAGGCGGTCATCGAGGACGTGGTCGAGGAGATCGCGGAGGTGCTGCAGGACTCGGCCGAGCTCGACCGGGGACTGGCGCACGCGATCCGCGAGGGTGTGCGGAGATTCTGGTCGAGCCTCGTCGCAGGCCACCGCGGCCTGCAGCTCATGCAGTACGAGCTGACAACGTATGCCCTGCGGGCTGGAGGGCAGGAGCACCTGGCCCGGTGGCAGTACGAGCGCTACTGCCGTGTCGTCGCCGAGTGGTGCCAGGCTGCCGCGCACCGGGCGGGGGAGACGTGCGCTGTTCCGTTCGGCCGGCTCGCCCGCGTCATCGTCGCCGGCCTCGACGGGCTGATCCTGCAGTACGTCTGCGACCCCGACGAGTCCCGCTCTCGCGAGGACGTCGAGGCGATGGTCGACATGGTCGTCGCGCTCGCGGGCCCCGGCCGAACGTAGGCGCGGCAGGTACCGGACCTTGCGTCGTGCCGAGGTCGACTCGTATGTTCCGTGAATCAGTCATACGACTGACTTGATTGGTGAGGCGTGGAGGCGTCGATGTCGGACCTGGACGTGGTGGTCGTCGGAGCGGGGCTGGCCGGGCTGAGCGCGGCGCGGACCATCGCGCGGTCCGGGCGGTCGGTGACCGTGCTGGAGGCGCGTGACCGGGTCGGCGGGCGCACCGAGGGTGGCGTGCTCGAGGGGCAGCCGATCGAGCTCGGTGGCACCTGGCTGGGGGAGGGCCACACCGAGATGTACCGGTTGGTCGCCGAGCTGGGTCTCGAGACCTTCCCCACGTGGAACGACGCCGGAACCCTGGTCCTGGACCTCGGCGGCAGACGGTCCCGGATGCCGTCGCACAAGGGGGCGACGCCGAAGCTGAACCCGATTGCGCTCGCCGATCTCGCCCAGGGTTTGGCCCGGTTCGGGAGACTGGCCCGCAGTGTCGATCCGGCCGCTCCGTGGGCGCACCCGCGCGCGGCGCTGCTCGACGGGCAGACCTACGAGTCCTGGCTCCGTCGCAACCTGCGGACGCCGACCGGGCGTGCCTACTTCCGGGTGCTCGCCGAGGCGATCTACTCGGCGGACTCCACGGACCTGTCCTTGCTGCACACGCTGTTCTACACGGCCAGCAACGGCGACATCGAGACGCTGATCTCGGTGGACCGGGGCGCGCAGAGGGACCGCGTGGTCGGCGGCTCGGTCCGGGTCGCGCAACGACTCGCCGAGGACCTCGACGTGCGGCTGGGAGCGGTCGTCTCCGGCATCGTCCAGGACGACGGGGGAGTCACCGTCACGACGAGGACCGGCGAGCACCTGCACGCGTCGCGAGTGATCGTGGCACTCCCCCCGACGCTGTCGGGGCGGCTGGACTACTCCCCGGTCCTGCCGGCCTGGCGCGACCAGCTGACCCAACGGGTACCGGCCGGCACCGTGGCGAAGTGCTTCGCGGCGTACCGGACGCCGTTCTGGCGCGACACCGGCCTCAACGGGCAGGCGATCTCCGACACCGGCCCGGTCAAGGTGACCTTCGACGTCTCCCCGCCCGGCGCCGAGGTCGGTGTCCTGCTCGGCTTCGTCGAGGGCGGCGACGCCCGTCGCTGGCAACGGCTCCCCGACGAGCAGCGCCGCACGGCCGTGCTCGACCGCTTCGTGCGCTACTTCGGCCCCGACGCGGCGGATCCCGTTTCCTACGTCGAGAAGGACTGGAGCGCGGAGGAGTTCACGCGCGGCTGCTACGGCGCCCACTTCGCCCCCGGCACCTGGACCAGCTACGGCCCCGCCCTGCGGGAACCGGTGGGACGCATCCACTGGGCCGGCGCGGAGTACGCCGTCGACTGGAGCGGCTACATGGAGGGCGCCGTCCGCTCCGGCCGGGTCACCGCCGAGGACGTCCTGAACGAGCTGGACCGGACGAGCGAGCGTCGGCCGGCGTCGTCTGTGGGGTGAGCGTGCAGCCGACATGGCGGGACTGCGACGAGTGTTCCGTCCCGTGAGGTCGGGGACGCGGGTGGCCGCAGCCCGACCGACGGCGTCCGGATCGCGACGGCGGTGGAGCTGATCGTCGTCGGGTGGGTGCGCGTCGTGGTCTCGGTCGCGGTCGCCTTCCATGCCGACGACCTCGCTGGGGACCGCGACGCCCTGATGTCCCGGGAGACGGCGTATACGACAGAGGGCTGCAGGTCGCCATCGGTCTTGCTCTCGACGGGTTATGTCTGACAAAACTTGTCCGGGTGCGGGTCAGGTTCACGTGTCCTGCCCGCCGGCACCGCGTCGGCAAGGCGCACGCAATGCACGTCATCAACTCGGTCTCGCCGGTCGCAGTGCCGGCGACGGAAACCGCAGACGTTCGGCTCGTGTGGATCGGGCCCGACGATCCCGGTGTCGAGTTGGAGATCGTCGCGCTCGACCTGCCGGACGAATGGTTGGTCGTCCATGTCGTGCCGACGGCCTTGAGGAGGACCGATGAGCGAGGGTCACGAGGTCGGTCCGGACGTCGATCTGGATACCGAGGAGGTTCGGGACCGACAGGGCCGGCGGGTGACCGAGGCGTACGCGGAGCAGGCCGCGGCGGAGGCGTTGCGGCTCGTGCGGCCGGGTCGCCCCGCGCTCGGCGAGGTGGGGCGGCATTCGCCGCGGGTGTCGTTCCGGGTACCGGAGCAGGTTCGGCGTCAGGCCGAGCAGCGTGCGGTGACCGAGGGTCGATCGGTGTCGGAGATCGCGCGGGACGCGTTGGAGAGGTATCTGCGCGACGCCGGCTGACCTGACGAGACCTACCTCCGCGCACGGTCCACCCGCCTTCGGGCGTGACACCACTCGTGACACGAACTCTCGTCGCGTGGCGTGGTCTCCGCCGTTCGATTGGGGGTGGAGCGCGCACAGTAGTCGCAGGTCGTGGCCAGGAGGGACGTCGTCGGCGCTCCTCACACCCGAGTGGTCGCAGGTTCGAGCCCTGCCGCGCCCACGCATCTGACCGGCAACGTCATGACCGGATCACTGGGTCACGGGCAGGCACTCGGTGAGCAGGTCGACGACGTCGCGCCAGGCTCGTTGTGCGTGCCGCGGGTGGTAGTCGACGCCGGGGACCGTCGCGTGGCCGACCGGCGGGTGGTGGAAGGCGTGCAGGGCGCCGCCGTAGACGGTGAGGCGCCAGTCGACGCCGGCGCCCTGCATCTCCGCGGTGAACGCGTTCCGTTGCGCAGGCGGCATGATCGGGTCTTCCGACCCGACCCCCGCCCACACCGGGCAGCGGATGCGCGCCGCTTCTCCCGGTCGCCCCGTGGTCACTGCGTTGACCGTCCCGATCGCGCGCAGGTCGACGCCGTCGCGCCCGAGTTCCAGCCCGATGGCGCCCCCGGTGCCGTAACCGAGGGCGGCGATCCGGTCGGGGTCGGTCCGCGGTTCGGCGCGCAACACGTCGAGGGCCGCACGGCCGATTCCCCGCATCCGGTCGGGATCACCGAGCAGCGGCATGCACCGGGCCAGCATCTCCTCGGGGTCAGCCAGATAGCGCCCGCCGTGGAGGTCGAAGGCCAGCACCACGTACCCCATCTCGGCGAGGGCATCGGCCCGGCGGCGTTCGACGTCGCTGAGCCCCACGCCCTCCGGCCCGAGCAGCACCGCGGGCCGCCGGTCGGTACCGCCCGGGAGCGCGAGATGCCCGATCATCGTCAGACCGTCGGCCGTGTACTCGACCGGACGCGTCGCCATCGTCATGAGACTGAACGGTAGGGACCGTCAGGCCCGGTCCGGCCGGTGTTCGCCGCCGGCATAACAGCGCGGGTGGCCCCGACATGCGCGAACCGTCACAACCCCGGTTCCCGCGGCAGCACCACCGGCTCAGCCGTGACCCGGCCACGTCGCCGGCGGCGGCCCGAACGCCTGCTCGGCCGAACGGATCACCGCACGGGCGATGGCCAGGTTCCCGGTGACCCCGATGGCCACCCCGATGCCCAGCGGCAACGCCCGTCCCAGCGCCAGGGTGCCCTGGCGGATCAGGAACCGCTTCGCGAACCAGCGCACCAGGAACGCGTTCAGGGCGCCGAGCCGTCCGATCGGCAGGCGGTCGGTCACGTCCTCGGCCCAGCCGCGCGAGCGTCCGGCCAGCTTCTGCAGGGCCTCCTGCGCACCCTGCCCGACGACGACGCCGAGCACGATCGCCTGCCGGCGTTGCGGTTCGTCGGTCGGCAGTGCGTGTACCTCGGCGACGGCCAGCGTGTAGAGCACGGCGGCGTCCAGGGTGGCGACGGCCTCGGTGGTCGCGGTGGCCAGGGACGCGACGGTGCCGAGCGCGGGGACGATGGCCAGCGCACCGCCTCCGGCGCCGGTCAGGGCGACCGCGGTCCGGTACTGCCTGCCCAGGGTCGTGATCACCTCGGCCGGGGTCGCGTTCGGCTTCTTGCGCCGGATCGCCGCGATCCGTGCGGTCACCAGCGGCTGCTGCGCCTTGAGTGCCCGTTCCACCCCCTGCCGCAGCACCCACCCGCGCAGGCCGCGCGGCCCGTCGCCGGACGTCGGGGTCAGCGTGCCGTTCTTCCGTTCCGCCACGTCCGATTTCCTACCGCGTCCACCCGCCGGCCGCGCGGCGGGTCACCTGCCGACCGTCACCAGGACGACGGTCGCGGCGGCGAGGAGCAGCCCGACGGCCTGCAGCCTGCCGATCCGCTCGCGCAACACGGCGGCGGCCATCGCGACCGTGACCGCCGGGTACAGCGCGGCGATCACCGAGACCACGGTGAACAGCCCCTCGCGCGTCGCCAGCAGGAACGACGCGACCGCGACCGCGCTGATCGGACCGAACGCGAGCACCGGCCCCAGCCGGCCGTCCCGGCGCGGGATCCACGGCTGCCGCAGCAGGGTCGCGACGACGGCGATCGTCGCGGCCGAGACGAGCCAGAGCAGGGCGAGCGGGAGGAACCCCGATCCGTCGCCGATCTGGCCGACGAACGCGAACTGGGCGCCGAAGCCCAGCCCGGCGACCGTCCCGGTGACCACTCCGTCCGACGTGGATCCGTCCGAGGCCGAGCCGGGTGCGCGGGGGATGAGGTAGACGGCCGGGAACGCCAGCGCGATGCCGATCCACGCCGTCACCGACGGCTGGTCGCCGGTCGCGACACCCACGACCACCGGCACGAGCGTCGCACCGATGCCCGAGATCGGGGCGACGATCCCCATCCGGCCGCGCGCGAGGCCGCGGTAGAGGGCCGCGATGCCGACCGCCTCACCGACGCCACCCGCCGCGGCCCAGCCGAAGTCGGCGCCCGTCGGACTCCCGGCGAACACCAGGGCCAGCGCGGCGGTCACCAGCGCGGACACGAGCTGCGCGACGAGCGCGACCGTCCAGCTGGACCGCGTCTTGCTCAGGACCCCGCCGATGTAGTCCGACGTGCCGTAGGCCAGCGCCGAGACCAGGGCGAGCCCGACCGCTAGCACGGGCCACCCGCGTCGTCGCACATGCGTGTGAGGTTACGAGCCAAGATCGTCGAGAGACGACGGGGTTTTCCGGCGGGCCGGGATCAGGGCGCCGTGACGGCGGGCCGACCGACCGATCGTCGGGTCCGACAGGCCGGCGACGGGTCCTCCGGAGGAGGCTGCGGAGCGCCGAAGTGGATCGCGAGCTGGGCGGGCGTGACCAGTGCCGCGTCGACGTCGTAGACCGCCCCGGCCGCGAGCAGGGCATGCGCGACGAGTCCCGAGCAGGTGTGCGTCCCGGCGACGCTCAGGCTCACCGGGCGCCCGGTGGCGGACGTCAGCGCCGTGCTCACGATCGCCAGCGCGTTGTACCGGGCCCGCCCGGCGAACGCGTGCAACCCGATCGCGACGACACGCTCGCGGACCTCCGGCGACGCGGTGACGTGCACGACCTGGTGGGGTCGCATCGCGAGATCGTCGAGATGCGAGAGCCGCATCCCCTGGCCGAACGCCTCGAGCAGGTCACCGTCCGCGCTGACGACGAGTGCGGCGTGCGTGTAGCCGGCGTACCGGCGGTGTTCGGGGGCGAGGCGGGCACCCTGAACCAGCTTGATCAGCTGGTGCTTGCGGTGGCCGCGCGCGACGCCGAGCACGAAGTCGCCGGGTTCGATGCTCGTGCCCTCCCCCGGGGAGGGCTCCGCTACGCGTCCATCCACGGCCGGAGGTAGTCCTCGTCCAGCGCGGCCGGGTCCTCGACCAGGCCGATCAGCATCCGGACGCGCAGAGCCGCGTCACGGGTGAGGCGGAACGTCTCGTCCCGGCCGAGCACGTGTTCGGGTCCGAGGTCCTGCGCCGTGGCGACGATCCGATCGGTGGCGGCGCGGACGGCCCCGGCGTCGTCGGCGGCCATCCCCGGTTCGACGCCTGCGTCGACGGCCGTCCTCTCGATGTCCAGGAGGTGCCCGCGGAGCCAGCCCCACGCGTCCTGCGTGAGCTCGTCGGACCACACCCGGTCCGACGGTTCCGGCCCGCTGAACACGGGATGGAAGTGCGCCGCCGAGTACGGGTCGTCGGGGACGTCCGTACGACCGAAGATGTCGGCGCGCCAGAACGTCCGGTCCACGACGAGCCGTTGGGCCGCGGACTCGCTGCCGCGGTGCTCCTGGGGCTCGAGCAGCGCGATCTCGACGCGCGCGCCGGTCTCCGTCGTGGCGTCGGCGGCCACCTCGAACCAGCGCCGGACGGAGATCGCGATCCGGGTGAAGCTGAACGTGATCAGCATGGGGTCACGACGAGTACCGCGGGTGCAGGGTCCGGTCGCGCCGGTCGTACTCGTCGAGCCACTCCCCGCCTTCCGGGGTCACCCGCACGCTGCGGAGCTCACCGTCCGGGCCACTTGCCGGCTCGATGTAGCCCATCTCGCGGACCGACGCGGCGAACTGCAGCGCGATCGACTCCTGGACCTCCGACATCGACGGCTGCCCGAAGACGATCTCGACCGGTGAGGCGTCGCCGTCGCCGGCCCGTACCCGTCGCAGGAACTCGGCGAGCCGGGAGTCGGACTTGGCGCTCATGGCAGGGAACGTAACCACCGGAGCCCCGATCACGCCATGGCCGGAGCGTGTAGCACTCCCGGCCCTCTCGACGACTACCCCGACAGTCGAGAAGGGACGGGATCCGACGATGCCCGAGGTGATCCGCTTCACCAGCAACGTGACGGACTGCAGTACCAGCGACGGCTACCAGTTCGAGTTCCATTGCCAGCGATGCGGCAACGGCTACCGCTCGACGTTCCGTCACTCCGTGACCGGGTTCGGCGGCCGTCTGGCCGCACTGGGCGGCACGATCCTCGGCGGTGAGATCGGCAGCCGGATCCAGCAGATCGGGCTGATGGCGCAGTGGAACCGGCCCAGCACCCGCGGCACCATGAGCGACCAGCACATGGTCGAGGCCGCCGCGGACGTCGCGCACGAGTTCCGGCAGTGCGGCACGTGCAGCGACTGGGTCTGCAGCGGCGGTTGCTGGGACGAGCGCGTCGGCCGTTGCCGCAACTGTGCGGTGACGACTCCGGTGCCGGGGCCCTCCTACGGCACCGTGCCGGGCGACGTCCGCTTCTGCGGGCACTGCGGGGCCCAGGGATCGGGCCGGTTCTGCGGGTCGTGCGGCACGTCCTACGACGCGCCGCCGTGCGTCGGGTGCGGCTCGCCGCAGCGCGGTACGGCGTTCTGCCAGAACTGCGGCGCGCCGGCCGGCTGAGTGCCGGACCAGGTGGTCCGGACGGTCAGGGCAGCGTCGGCGCGCCCAGCAGCATCCGGCCCGCGAGCGACGCGGCCCGGTCCTGGGCGCCGAGCTCGCGGGCGTACGCGTTCTGGAACCTCTGCCCTCCGCCGTCCTGGTCGGGGTCGTAGGTGTCCCACACGTCGACGGCCGAGTCCCACGCCCAGCTGCGGGTGACGCGCACGACCAGGTCGGACGCGAAGTTCCCGAACCGGTCCAGGATCCCGCCGTCGCGGGTCTCGGCGAGGAACGCGCCGAAGTCCTCGCGGAGCTCGTCCATCTCCTCGGCGAAGATGTCGTTGACCTGGTCGTAGTCCTCGCGGCGGGCGTCGTTCGGCGGGAAGTCCCGCCACGTCTCGATCAGGGCGAACGTCAGGTCGAAGTTGACGTGGGCGTTCACCCCGCAGGCGGCGAAGTTCACGTGCCGGATGTCCTGGTCGCGCCGCCGGTCGAACAGCACCGACCAGGAGGCCGGGGTGTCCGGCGACCCGGACTGGTAGGCCTTGATCGCCGCGAGGTACCGGCGGGCGAACTCCAGGTCGAGGCGGGTCAGGAAGTCCGGGTCGTTGAACCGGCGCGTCTTCTTGCGGTCGACGGTGTCCAGCACGTTCTGCGTGATGATCGTGTAGAGCCGGGTGAACGCCGAGATCCCGTCGATCTCCGGCTGGAAGAGGTCCTCGGCCGACGCGTCGCGGATGGCGCTCAGCGCCGTCACGACCTGCGGGATGGACGAGACCTCACCGGTGAACTCCGCCAGGCTGCGCACGGGTGCGGACTCGGCGGGAGCTGACCGTGCGTTACCGCTCGCTGACGCTGGTGGCGGTCGCCGCCATGGCCGGTGTCACGCGACGAACGCGATCACGCCGGTCGCCAGCGCCGCGAACACGACGCCCCACACGGTGACGGCGATCGCCTGCCAGATGATCACGGTCCGCCGGTCCAGACCGGCGCCGATCATGGCGAACGTCGAGATGGCGGTCGCCATCACGAACGGGCCGAGCAGGCTGGCCACCGGGACGCCGAACCTGTCCACGTTGGTCAGGACCTTCCTGGCCCGCCTGCTCGGCTCGCCGCGGCGGCTCGCGACCTTGCGCTGCACGGCGCTCCCCGCCCGGACGGCGAGCGCGACGGCCAGCAGGTTCCCGACGATCGCGGCGAGCGCCGCGAGCACCACCGGGACGCCGGTCAGCGTGCCCACGAACGCGCCGAAGTGCGACTCCAGGAACGGGACGAGTCCGATCACGAACACGGCCAGGAACTGCAGCACGGGGTGCAGGCCGCCGACGAACTCGACGAGCTGGGGGACGAACGAGTCCATGGTGGACCTCTCTGCGTGGTCTCCGGTCGGTGTCGAGGTCCAGTTCAGACCGTGCCGTTGCGGCAGGGTCAAGCTCGAGGTCCATGGCGCCGATCACCCGCTGCCCTGTCCGCGCGGATCGGCGGTCGCTAGCGTTGCGCCTCATGGCCCTCCCCGCCCGGGTGCGTCGCGGCTACGCGATGGGCAGCGTCGCGACCGGCACGTTCGGCACCGTTCCGGGCCTGTTGCTGCTCCCATACCTCACCGACACGCTCGGCGTGGCCGCGATCGTCGCCGGCCTGATCGTGTTCGTGCCGAAGGCGTGGGACGTGGTGCTGAACCCGATCGCCGGGCGGATCAGCGACCGCAGCCAATCGCCGCGCGGTCGTCGCAGGCCGTTCCTGCTGAGGGCCGGCATCGCGCTGGCGGTCACGTTCGCGCTGATCTTCGCCGGACCGTCCGGGCCGCCGGCGCTCGCGGCGGTCTGGGTGCTCGTGGCGTTCCTGGTGTGTGCCACGGCCTACGCTTTCTTCCAGGTGCCGTTCAACGCGATGCCCGCGGAGATCACCTCGGACGCGGGGGAGCGGACGCGGATGATGACGTGGCGGGTCGCGGTGATCGCCATCGCGATCCTGCTGTCCGGGGCGACGGCGCCACTGATCGTCGACACGTTCGGCTACACGGCGATGGGTGCCTACGTCGGCGTGCTGCTGCTGATCGGCACGGTAGGCGCCTACGTGGCGACGGCAGGCGTCACGGAGGACGCGACCGAGGCGCCGAGAGGCCCGCTGCGCGAGCAGCTGCGGGTGGTCGTCTCCGAGCCCGATTTCCGACGGCTGCTGGTCGCGTTCGTCGCCCAGGCGCTCGGTGTCGGGGCGCTGCTGGCCGGCGTCTCCTACGTCGCCCGGTACCTGCTCGCCGACCCGGCGGCCTCGTCCGTGCTGTTCGCGGCGTTCGTCGGTCCGGCGCTGCTGGTCAGCCCGCTGTGGGAGCGCTGGTGCCGGCACCGGGGGAAGAAGGCCGGCTACCTCGCGTCGACCGTCGTGCTCGTCGTCGGGGCGGTGGCACTGTGGACGGTGACGAGCGACGTGGCGTGGCCGTCCTACGTCGCCGCCGGGATCGCCGGCATCGGGTACGCGGGCACGCAGGTCTGCCCGCTCGCGATGCTGCCCGACGTCGCCGCCGCCGCGACCCGGGCGTCGGGCGCCAACCGCATCGGGATCTTCACCGGGCTCTGGACGGCGGGGGAGACGCTCGGGCTCGCGCTCGGCCCCGGCCTGTACGGGCTGGTCCTGGCCGTCGGCGGGTACGCCGAGTCGACGGGAGGGACGGCACAGTCCCCGTCGGCGCTGACCGCGATCGCGGTCGGCTTCACGATCGTCCCTGCGGTGCTGGTGGCACTCAGCCTGCTGCCGCTGCGGAGGTACTCGCTCGACGAGAGGACGGCGCATGCCTGAGCCCGGCGACACGGTCCTGGCCCGCCTGGAGGCGCTGCGCGGCGGCGACCTGCCCACGCACGGCGGGCGCACGCTCGCCTACGTCTACGACTCCGGGCTCGCCGAGGCGGACCGCGTCGGACGGGAGGCGCTGGCGAGCTTCGGGTCGACGAACGGGCTGGACCCGACGGCGTTCCCCAGCCTGGCCGCGATGGAGCGCGATCTCGTCGCGTTCGCCCGGCCGCTGTTCCACGCACCGGAGGGCGCCGTCGGCACGGTCACCTCCGGCGGGACCGAGTCGATCCTGCTCGCCGTCCAAACCGCGCGCGACGCACGGTCCGATGTGGAGTCCCCGGTGATGGTGGCTCCGTCCACGGTGCACGGTGCGTTCCACAAGGCGGCGCACTACTTCGGCGTCGAGCTGGTGACCGTCGACGTCGACCCGGACACGATGCGCGCGGACCCGGGAGCGATGGCCGACGCGATGGACGCGGCAGGGGAGCGGCTGGTGCTGGTGGCCGTGTCCGCGCCGTCCTACGCGCACGGCGTCGTCGACCCGGTCGCCGTGGTCGCCGCCGACGCGGCCGGGCGCGGCGTGCGCTGCCACGTCGACGCGTGCATCGGTGGCTGGGTGCTGCCCTGGATGGCGCACCCCGACCCGTGGGACTTCGTCGTCCCGGGCGTGACCAGCCTGTCCGCGGACCTGCACAAGTACGCCTACACACCGAAGGGCGTCTCGCTGCTGCTGTACCGCGACCCGGCCCTGCGCCGGCCGCAGTTCTTCGCCAGCGCCGACTGGCCCGGCTACACGATGCTGAACGCGACGATGCAGTCCACACGCTCCGGCGGTCCGCTCGCCGCGGCATGGGCGGTCGTGGCGCACATCGGCGCCGACGGCTACCGCGCGCTCGTGGCGACCACCGTGGACGCGACGCGGGTACTCGCCGACGCGGTGCGCGGGACGGAGCATCTGCGCCTGGCCGCCGAGCCGGACGCGTCGCTGCTGGCCGTGGCCTGCGACGACGCGCTCGACGTGTTCACCCTGTCCGACGAGATGGGCGAGCGCGGCTGGTTCGTCCAGCCGCAGATGGCGTTCCGCGGGCTGCCCGCGACGCTGCACCTCACCGTGTGCGCGGCGACGGCGGGCGGCGTCGACGACTTCGTGGTCGCGCTGCGCGAGTCGGTGGACGCGGCCGTCGCGGCCGGCCCGGTGACCGTCGACCCCGACCTGCGCGCGGCCGCAGCGGCGCTCGACCCGTCCACACTGGACGACGCCGCGTTCGACGGCCTGCTCGCGCTCGCCGGCCTGGGCGGCAGTGTCGATCCCGCCTCCGCGGGAGGAAGCACGTCGGCGGGTGGCACGGTCTCGGTGCCGAAGCGGATGGCCCCGGTGAACGCGCTGCTCGACGTCGCCCCACCGCGCCTGCGCGAGGCGCTGCTGATCGCGTTCCTGGACCGGCTCACCCGCTGACCCGCCGTCAGCCGTGATCGACACCGGTTGACATGGCGCTCATGGCTGCTCCGGCACTGGTCGAGCAGCCATGAGCGCCATCTCGACCGGATCGCCTCACATCCAGGTCGTGTCCCCGTCGCGGTAGACCCACCGTCCGGACTCCTTCACGAACCGGCTGCGCTCGTGCAGCACGCCGGTCCGCGGTCCCTCCTTGTGATGGGCGCGGAACTCGACGACGCCCTCGGTGTCGAACAGGCTCCCGCCGGAGCGGTCCAGGACCTCCAGCCGGAGCCACCGCATCGACGGGTCCAGGGTGATCTCCGACGGCCGCGTGTCCGGGTGCCACGTGCGCCGCAGGTGCTCGACGTCGCCCCGGGCGAACGCCGTGAACCGCGAGCGCATCAGCGCCTCCGCCGTGGGCGGCGCGGCACCGTCCGGGCCGAGGTAGCGCCCACAGCAGGACTCGAACGGTTCGGGAAGGCCGCACGGGCAGGGTCGGGGAGCCACGGCCGACGAGTATGCCGTGTCAGTGCCGCTCGAGGCTGCTCAAGGCCGCTCAGTGCCGGCGCGCGCCTCCGTCCAGGAACGACTCGTCGTCCAGCGCGAGCGTCAGGGCCAGCAGCGCACCGAGGTAGCTGTACTGCCGCAGCCCCATCACCAGCCCGGTCGCGGTGTAGGTGAACCGGCTCGTCTGCTGCTGGAAGTGCGGCGCGACCTCGGCGAAGTGGCGCGCGGTGTTCGCGAAGTGCACCTCGACCACCGGTTTCGTCGAGTCGTCCAGCGCGTGCCGGGTGGCCTCGCCGTACGTCGTCAGGCCGGCCGGGTTGATCACGTAGCCGTGCACCTCGTGCTGCGTGCGGTGCACGAACTCGAGGATCTCGCCCTCGTGGTTCGACGCGAACGGGACGACCTCCACGCCGAGGTCCTCGGCCGTGGACCGGACGAGCGCCTGCAGGTCGGCGAGCGACCTGATCGGTCCGTAGATCTTCTCGCTGCGGTTGCCGAGGTTGGGCATGTTGGGGCCGTCGATGACGCCGATCGTCCAGCGTCGGGCGTCGTCGGGGCGGAAGGAGGCGAGCACCGGGGGAGTCCTCTCAGGAGTCGAGTCGCGGCGCGGGACCGAGCCGGTCCAGCAGGACGGCGGGCAGCGGGGACAGGTCGCCGTCGGACGGGAAGCGGGTCGCGATCTGCTCGCGGGCAACGGGATCCGCCGTCGCGTCGGCCGGTCCGAGCGGGAGGTCGCGCTGTTCGGCGAGCGCGACGACCTCGTCGAGCGTCATCGTCGCGACGTCGCGTTCCAGCCGTTGCCGGATCTCGGCGCCGTGGGTCCGGCGGTCGACGTAGCGGGCCAGCCGTTCGTCGTCGACCCAGTCCGTCCAGCCGAGCGCCGCGCACAGGCGCCGCCACATCGCATCCTCCAGCAGCGCGACGACGACGCGCTCGCCGTCGGAGGTCACCAGCGTCCCGTAGGTGGGTTCCGGGCCCGGTTCCAGACCGGCCGGCTTGATCCGCGTCCAGGCCACGGCGGCGTCGAGCATGCTCATGTCCAGGTACGCGCCCCCGCCGGCGTGCCAGGCCGCCGTGATGGCGAGCGCCGCGGACGTGCCGGTCGCCAGGTCCACCCACGGCACGCCGATGCGGGTGACGTCCCCGGAGATCGCGCCGGCCATCGCCTGCAACGACAGGTCGTGCGTCGGGTGCCCGGCCAGCGGACCGGTCTGCCCGGCCCCGCTGACCGAGCAGTACACGAGCTCCGGCCGGATCGCGTGCAGCGTCGCGGCGTCGCACCCGAGCCGGGCCGTCACGCCGGGCCGGAAGCCCTCGACGACCACATCGGACTCGCGGGCGAGCTCGAGCAGCCGCGCGCGGCCGTCGTCGGACTTGAGGTCCAGCACGACGCTCGCCTTGCCCGCGTTGACGTTCGCAAACAGCTCCGGGTCGAGATGGCGGGCGGCATCGCCGGACGGCGGCTCGACCTTCGTGACGGTCGCGCCGAGCCCGGCGAGCAGGAACGTCGCGTACGGGCCGGGGAGCTGCTGGGAGAGATCCAGCACGCGCATGCCGCGCAGCGGGCCGGTCACGGCACCAGCACCGCCCGCCCGGTGACCTCGCGCCGCTCGACGGCCGCATGGGCCGCCGACGCGTCCTCCAGCGCCCACGTCCGCGCAGGCACCGGCATCACCGCACCGGACGCGACGAGCCCGACGACGTCGGCGAGGTCCGTCGCGTCCGCGTGCGCGGAGCCGTACACGGTGAGCTCCTTGAGTATCGCCAGCCCCGGCTCCAACGGCAGCGTGCCCGGTTCGGTGTTGCCGATCAGCACCAGCCGCCCGCGCGGTCCGAGCGCGCGCAGTGCCGTCCGGAACGTCGGACCGCCGGTCAGCTCCAGCGCGACGTCCGCGCCGCGTCGCCCGCCGAGGTCGCGGACGCAGTCGCGCACCGCTCGCGTGTCCGGCGAGACGAGCACGGCGTCCGCGCCGAGCTCCAGCAGCCGCTTCTCCTTCGCCGCCGTCCCGGTGAGCGCGACGACCGTCGCGCCGAGGTGCTTGGCCAGCTCGACGGCGTGCACGCCGACCCCGCCGCCCGCGCCGGTGACGAGCACGACGTCACCCGGCGCGGTGCCCGCGCGGCGCAGTGCCCGCCACCCGGTCCCGACGGCGCAGGACAGGATCGCCGCGGCCGCGTCCGGGATGGTGTCCGGCACCGGCACGACGTTGCGCGGCGAGGCCAGCACGTACTCGGCGTACCCGCCGGGCACGTCCTCGCCGTAGAACCCGGGTCCCTGCCGGCACAGCGTCGTGAGGCCGGCCGCGCACTCGTCGCACCGTCCACAGGGGATCCGCTGCACGAGCGCCACCCGGCGGCCGACCAGGTCCACCTCCACATCGGACCCGGCCGCGACAACCTCGCCGGCGATCTCGTGCCCGAGCACGGCACCGTGCCCCGCGGCGAGCGCCCCGCTGCGGGCCAGCAGGTCGTGTCCGCACACCCCGCAGGCGCGGACACGGACCAGCAGGTCGCCGTGGCCAGGCTCTGGCATCGAGCAGGTGCCGGGGACGAGCACGTCGGGCCCGCCCGTGCCGTCGAGCGCGACGCAGCGCATGTCGCCGGTCACGGTGCCGTCCGGGCGGGCGGTGCGTCGTCCGTGGCCGCGGCCGTGTCCTGGACGGCGTCGTGCTCGAGCAGCAGGTCGCGCCCGGCCGTCTCCGGCATCATCAGGAACAGGACCACGAGGCTGAACAGCGCGACCCCGGCCAGGAAGAACCCGGGCGAGTAGGACAGCCCGGTACCCGCGACGAGCGCGGCGGCCAGGAACGGGCCGAACCCCGACGGCGGGCCGACGCCCAGGTTGAACCCGAGCGAACCGCTGGTCAGGCGCGTCGACGCCGGGAACAGCTCGATCATGACCAGGGACGTGTTCGCGTTGATCGGCGCCTGCACGACGCCGTAGATCACGAGCGCCAGCAGCACCAGCGCGGCGTTCCCGGTGGACAGCAGCATGAACACCGGCACGGCGAGCACGACGTGACCGATGCAGCCGAACAGGATCGTCCGGCGTCGTCCGAACCGGTCGGACAGGCGTCCGGCGATCGGGCAGAGCGCCGCGTAGACGGCCAGACCGATCGCGACCAGCAGCGCGGACTGGGTGCGTTCCATCTTCACCGTCGCGGACAGGAAGTTGACCACATAGGACGTCAGGTAGAACAGGCCGACGCCGCAGATCCAGGAGAACGCGAACGTGATCAGCAGCGGGCGCCAGAGCTTCGGGTTCACCGCGTCGCGCAGCTTCGCCCGCGGCCGGTCGGAGGCCTGCTCGATCTCCTTGAACACGGGCGTGTCCTCGAGCCTGCGCCGGATGTAGAGCCCGAGCAGGGACAGCGGCGCGGCGATCAGGAACGGGATCCGCCATGCCCAGTCGGCCATCTGGTCCGCGGTGAACGCGAGCCCGAACCCGAGGGCGAGCGCGGAGCCGCCGATGAAGCCGAACGCCGCCGCCATCGACGGGTAGCTGCCGCGCTGGCCGCGCAGCCCCGGTCCGGCGGTCTCGATCAGGAACGCGGAGCTGGCGCCCCACTCACCGCCGACCGAGAGGCCCTGCACGCAGCGTACGAGCACCAGCAGGATCGGCGCGGCGATCCCGATCGTGTCGTAGCCGGGGAGCAGGCCGATCACGGTCGTGGCGGCGCCCATCATGGTGATGGACAACGACAACGACGCCCGCCGCCCGATCCGGTCGCCGATCAGTCCGAACACGACACCGCCGACCGGGCGCAGCAGGAACGCCACGCCGAACACGGCCAGCGACTGGAGCAGCTCGGTCGTCGGGTCGTCGGACGGGAAGAACGTCGCCCCGATCGCGACGGCGAAGAAGCCGTAGAGCGCGAACTCGAAGTACTCGAGGAAGTTGCCGATGATGCAGGCGAACGCGATGCGTCGTTGCTCGGCGCGGGAGGGGAGAGCTGGGGGGAGTGCGGTGGAATCTGCAGTGGACAACGGAGTCTCCTGACCCTGTCAGAGGAAGTCCCAGCCACGCCGACCGGACGTGCAGGCCTCGTAGGCCACCGGGTCGATCGCCTGGTAGATGCCGAGTACGGAACGCCCGTCGTCGCGGGTGACCCGGCAGAGGTGCTCGTCGAGCCCGCGGATCCCGATCCGGGTCTCCGGGCGCGTGAGGTCGAACGTCTCGCCCTCGGTCATGTCGGGGCCGTCGTAGCCGCCCTGGTGGATGTCGCCCCCGGGCGTCCCGCCGTACATGCCGCAGCGCAGGAACGCGGTCTGCTGGCCGATCTTCTCGTAGTGCAGCTGCGCCGTCGTGCCGTCACCAAACGTGTAGTCGACGATCCCCTCGGCGAACACCTGGGTGTCCGGCTCGAAGCGCAGCCGCCGCGTCGGCTTGCCGACCGTCCCGTGGCCGGGACGGTCGTCGCCGAACGGGTAGAACACGCGGTCGCCCCAGATCGTCCAGTCACCGAAGTCGACGAAGGCGTTGCCGTTCGTGCCGACGTGCAGGCGCCCGCCGAGCGACATCGTGGGCCCGCCGACGCCACGTCCGGTGCCCCAGTGCCGGTCGCGCGTGCCGGCCGAGCCGGGGGAGAGCGTGATCCGCTCGCCGTCCACCTCGACCCACCCGGATACCGTGCCGAAGCACTCGAAACCGCTGGTCACGTCGCCCCTGCGGCCCGGGGGTGTCCCGGTGGCGGAGTTCGACAGCGGCTCCCGGAACACCTGGCGGGTGGTGTCGGTGAACGTCAGGTCGTAGGCGACGCCCCACTCGTTGGGCTCCAACACGTAGCGCCACTCGCGCAGCCCGCGCACGATCCGCGGGGCGATCGGGCCGATCCGCAGGTCGGCGCGGTCGGCGCCGATGGACCGGAAGCTGCGGACGGCCGTCTGCCGCCCGCGAACCGTCACGATCGCGTAGGCCTCTGCCCGGTCCAGGTTCGGGTACAGGCTGCCGCCGGTGGCGATCACGACGTCACCGGACGCGTCGTGCGAGACCATCCAGTAGCGCTCGTAGGCGCGCGGGTCACCGGTCCACATGACACGGACGGGGTCCGGCGTCTGGTGGACCATGTAGTCGTCGAGCGGGGAGAGCGGGAACTGCTCGGCGACGTGCTCGTCGTCGGCGGTGAGGCCGGGGTGGTCGCTCATGGCGCCGTCCTTACGTCGGGTCGGCCGCGACGCGGGCGCGCAGGTGCGCGCCGATCGCGGCCCGGTCGGGTCCGTCGGGGAGCTCGTGGATCCGGGAGGTCAGCGACGCGCGGAGGTCCTCGTTGCGCGCCGCGGCGCCGGCGAGGCCGGTCTCCTCACCTGGCTCGTCCTCGCCGAGGAGCGCTGCGGTGCTCGCGTTGTCCTGCACCAGGAACGGCAGCGCCTGCGACCACGAGCCCTCGACGCGCTGCACGAGCCGTCGCGCGTTGCGGACCAGCTCTGCGATCTCCGGGGTGATCTCCGGGTCGTCCTCGGCCAGCCGGAGCAGGCGGGCGGCGCCGCCGAGCTGCTCGTCGATCGTCGGTCTCACGAGTCCTCCAGCACGGCGTCGAGCACTTCGGCCAGCACGCGGCGGGTCGGCCGGTACGGCTCGTCGGCGCGGCCCTCCAGGAACGCGCGCAGGCCGCTGACCTGCATGACGGCCGTCTTGAACGAGGAGAACGCGACCCACCACGCGAGCGCCGCGCGGTCCACCGTGGACCCGGTGGTGTGCTCGTAGTGCGCGACGAGGTCGGCCGCCTCCCACGCCCCGGGGATCGTGTGCTCGCCCGCGCGCAGCGGCTGGGTGACCCAGCCGAGGTCCTCCAGTGGGTCGCCGAGGTGCGCGAGCTCCCAGTCCAGCAGCGCGGTCACCCGGTCGCCGTCGAGCAGGATGTTGCCCGGCTTGAAGTCCGCGTGGACGAGCACGGTGCCGGTGCTGCGCGGGGCCCGTTCACCGAGCACGACGGCCGCGTACTCCAGCTCCGGCCACGGCTCCAGCTGGTCGGCGCGCAGGATCCCTGCCCACCGGTCCAGCTCGGCGCGGGCGGCCTCCGGTCCGGGATCGGTCAGCGTCGCGTCCAGAGCGCCCGCGCGCCGGTCGACGGCGTGCACGCCGGCCAGCAGCTCGCAGAACGTCCTGGCCAGCCCGATGCGCTCGCCGAGCGGCCGGTTGTCGTCGCGCAGCACCCGGTAGTCGCAGACGCCGCCGAGGCGCCGCATGATCAGCGACGGGCGGCCGAGCTCACTCCCGTCGGCGTCCAGCCAGCGCGCCACCGGGGTCGGCAGGCCGCTGCCCTCGAGTCCCTTGAGGACGGCGAACTCGACGGAACGGTCGGTGTCGATCAGCCCGCCATCGGGGTCGGTGCGCAGGATCAACGGCTCACGCGCGCCGTCGTCGACGAGGTCGAACAGCCAGTTGTCCCGCGAGCGTCCGCTCCCGGCGCGGCGCACGGCGTCGACGGTGCCGGTGGCGTCCTGGCCGGCGAGGAACGCCCGCAGCAGCGCGGCGACGCGGCCCGCCTCGGTGTCCGGCGCGGTCGTCGTCATCGGTCGGTCCCTTCCCGGAGCGCGTCGCGGTGCTCCGGCGCCGCGACGGCGATCAGTGCGTCGGCCCGCTCGCGCAGGCCGCGGCCACGCAGGTCGGCGACCCCGTGCTCGGTGACGACGACGTCCACTCCGGACCGCGGCGTCGTCACGGTCGTCAGGTGGGGCACGATCCGCGAGTGCCGTCCCGCCGTCGCCGGGAGCGCGACGACGGCGCACCCGCCGGGTGAGCGCTGCGCCGCGCGCAGGTACTCGGCCTGCCCGCCGATCGCACCGACGTACCCTGCCGGGAGCTCCTCCGCGTTGACCTGCCCGGACAGGTCGACCTGCAGCGCGGAGTTGACGGCCACGAACCGCTCGGAGTCGACGGCCGCGACCTCGCGGACGGGGCGGATCGCGACGTCGGACGCGCCGACGAGCTTGTACAGCTCCGGCGACCCGGCGGCCTCGCAGATCGTCGCGCGCTCCGGGCGCACCGCACCGGACGACACGAGATCCAGCAGCCAGTCGGCGGCCAGCGTGGACCGGACGGCGAGGTCCCGGTGCCCGGACAGCGCGCAACCGATCGCCGTGGACAGTGCTCCGAGTCCGAGTTGGACGGTCGCACCGTCCGGGACGAGCCCGGCGACGTGCTCGGCGATCCGGCGCTGCGGCTCCCCGACCTCCGGCACCGCGACGACCGGGAGCGGCCGCGACGTCGGGACGCACGCGTCGAACGTGGAGGCGGGCAGCCGAGGGGCCGACGTCACGGGCAGCTGCGCGTTGACCTCGGCGACGACCGTGCGCGCCCGCCCGACCAGCTCGTAGGTGTGGTCGACGGCCACGCCGAGACTGTGCCGTCCGCTCGCGTCCGCCTCGGCGACCTGCATCAGGAGCACGAGGTCCCGCCCACGGTGCGGCAGCACACGCGCCAGGTCGTCGAAGTGCGCCGGGACGATCTCGACCGTGCCGCGGTGCGGCGGCCTGCCCAGCGGGCCGAGCGCCCCGAACGACACGAGCGGCATCGACGTCGGACCGGTCAGCGCGTCGCTGTGCGACAGGCCGACGAACACCTCGACGTCCGCGGGTGCCGCGTCCAGCAGGTCGGTCAGCAGCGGGGTCGGCTCGCCGACGCCCTGCGCGACGACGACGAGGTCGCCCGGCCGGACCAGCGACAGCCAGCCCGTCACAGGACGGCCACCGGCGTCACCGGGCTCCCGGTCGAGCCGACGAGCGGCAGCGGTGCGAACGACAGCATGAACGTCGACCGTCCACTGTCGATGAGTGCGGCAGCCAGTGTGGACAGGTCGAGGTTCTCGATCAGCGGGACACCGTGCCGGTGGAGCAGCACGAGGTGCGCCGGGAAGCCGGGCTCGTCGGTCTGCTGCTCGACGGCGTAGTTGTCCGCCCCGACGAGTGCGACGTCACGGGCGGCCAGCCACTCGGCCGCCTCCCCCGTGATGCCGGGCTCGCCGTCGAAGTAGTTCCCGTCGCTCGCGTGCGCCTCCCACCACCCGGTCCGGATCAGCACGGCGTCCCCGGGCTCCGGGGTCACGCCCGCCTCGGCGATGCCGCGCTCCAGGCCGGCCGTCCCCACCGGCGTCTGCCGCGGCAGCGGGCCACCGGCGGCGGTGACCAGGTCGACGAGGATCCCGCGGGTGACGACCGGGACCAGGCTCTCCGCGCCGCAGCGCCGCGCGCCGCGGGTGCTGCGGGTGCCAGACTCGGGGTGCCCGTTGTAGAGGTGCTCGCCGGCCCAGGCGTGGGACAGCGCGTCCACGTGGGTGCCGCTGTGCGACGGGAACTGCACCGTGTCCTCGGCGAACTTGAACCCGCCCGGCGTGCGGGCGCCGAGCGCGTAGTCGCCGGCGTCGCGGTTCATGAACCGCGCCGGGCGGGGCCGGTGCCCCGGCGTCGGGCTGGACGGTCCGAGCGGCTGGGCCAGCGAGAGCGTGCGGCCCTCCCGGACCAGGCCTGCTGCGCGGAGCGTGACCTCGGGGGTGACGAGGTTGAGCGCGCCGGCCTGGTCGTCGTCGCCCCAGCGCCCCCAGTTGCCGGTCGCACTGCCGGTCATCGGGACACCGCCAGCTCGGCCGCGACGAGCTCGGCCGCCCGGTCCCGCAGGGCGCGCCGGGTGAGCTTGCCGGTCCCGGTGCGCGGCAGGTCCTCCACGAGCGTGACCAGCCACGGCACCTTGAAGCCCGCGATGTTGCGCTTCGCGTGCGCGACGAGATCGGCGGGCGTCAGGGCCGGGTCGGCCGGAACCACGAACGCGATCACCACCTCGTCGCGCGACGGGTGCGGCGCACCGACGACGAGCACCTCCCGCACGCCGGGGTGGTCGGCGAGGAAGCCCTCGACCTCGGCCGGGGAGACGTTGATCCCGGAGGTCTTGATCATGTCGCCGGTCCGGTCGACGAACGCGACGGCGCCGTCGTCGTCGAGCATCAGTCGGTCGCCGGTGCGGTACCAGCCGTCCGGGGTGAACGCGGCCGCGTTCGCGGCATCGGCTGCGGCGCCGTCGCCGAGGTAGCCGGGCGTCAGCCGGCCCCTGACCTGTGCCTCGCCGGGCTCACCGGGCGGCAGGAGCGCGCCGTCGTCGTCGACGATCCGGACCTCGACGCCCGGCAACGGCCTGCCCTGCGTGACACGGCGGCGCTCCAGCGGTGCACGGTGGTC
This sequence comes from Pseudonocardia endophytica, assembly GCF_004339565.1. Classification (GTDB taxonomy): domain Bacteria; phylum Actinomycetota; class Actinomycetes; order Mycobacteriales; family Pseudonocardiaceae; genus Pseudonocardia; species Pseudonocardia endophytica. Next base: position 1,142,577 of record NZ_SMFZ01000001.1, on the reverse strand, counting down.
GGTGACGCAGCAGTTCCCGTACGTCTCGGTGGAGCCGTAGATGTTGCAGATCCCGTCGATGCCGAGGTCGTCGACGGCGCGGTCGATCACGTCCGGCCGGCCGATCGTGAGCCCGGTGCGCAGCGACGCGACGGCACGGACGTCGGCGGCGGCGTCGGTGGCCAGCGCGTCGATCATCGGCGGCAGCAGGTAGGCGGCCGTGACCTGCTCGCGCGCGAACGTCGCGGCGGCCGCGGCGGCGGTGAAGTGCTCCTCCAGCACGAGCGTCGCGCCGTGGCTCATCGTCGCCATCAGCGCGTTCGCGCAGCCGTAGCTCCAGAACAGTGGCGAGCCGAGCCACACCCGGTCGGTCTCGCCGAGGCCCATCCGCTCGCCGATGTGGAACCCGTTCAGGACGAGGTCGCGGTGGCAGAGCGGCACCGCCTTCGGGGTGGTCGTGGACCCGGACGTGTAGAGCACGAACGCCGGGTCGTCACCGGTGCGCTCCGCGGGCTCGCCGACGGGCGCCCCCTCGGCGTGCCCGTCGACGAGCGTGGACCAGGACAGTGCCGCGGCCGGGACCTCGTCGCCGATCACGACGACGTGCCGCAGGTGCGGGAACCGGCTGCTGCGCACCGGCTCCGACCGGTCGATCTCCGGGACGAGCGTGCGGAGTTCCGCGAGCAGGTCGGTGCCGCGCACCCGGGTGGCGACGACGAGCACCGACGCGGTCGAGGACCGCAGCAGGAACTCCAGGTCGTACGCCTTGGCCCAGGTGTTGAACGCGTCGACCCGGGCGCCGGTGCGCATCGCGCCGACGGCGGCCGGGACCCAGTCGGCGAGGTTCGGGGCGAGGAGCCCCACGACGGTCCCGGTCCCAGTGCCCAGCGACGCGAGCCCCCTGGCGACGGCCTGGGAACGGTCGGCCAGCGCGGAGTAGGTGAGCCGGCCCGGTCCCGCCACGATCGCCTCGCGCTCCGGTGTGCGGGCGGCGACGGCGTCGACCAGCTGCGGGACCGTGGTCTCCGGTGGGGGTTCGGTTCCGTCCTGAACGGGCACCTCGGTGGGCCTCCTCGTGCGGCGCGACCTCTCCAGAAATCGAAGAGGCCTTCGTGTTCCGGAAACCTAGGTCGCCATACCGGCGGCGTCAAGAACTGGAAGGATCCTTCGAAATCTGGAAAGCTGGCGGACGTGAGCAGCACGGACCGATATGCGCGGACGTTCGACGTCCTCGAACTGCTCGTCGGGCGCCCGGACGGGATGACCGTGAGCGACATCAGCAAGCGGCTCGGCCTGCCGCTGTCCAGCAGTCACAACCTGTTGCAGCGCATGGTCACCGCCGACGTCGTCACGGTGACCGACGACCTGCGGTACTCGCTCGGGCCGCGCGCCGTGCGGCTCGGGATCCGGATCGTCGACGGGCTGGAGGTGCGGGCGCTGAGCCGTCGCCACCTGCAGGAGCTGGCGCGCGAGACCGGCGACGACATCTACCTCGCCGTCCCGTTCAGCCGCCGGGTCGCCTACGTCGACCGGTTCCCCGGGTCACGACCGGTCTCGGTGGACATCCGCCTCGGGCAGTCGCTGCACCTGCACGCGACGTCGGTCGGGAAGCTGTTCGCCGCGCACGACCCGTCGTTGCGGCGCAAGCTGTTCGCCCAGGAACGGCCGGAGCTCACCGGGCACACGCTCACCGGCCGCGAGGAGCTGGAGCGCGAGCTCGCGCGGATCGTCGAGCAGGACCACGCGATCAGCCGCGAGGAGGCGATCGCCGGCGTCGTCGGGCTCGCCGTGCCGGTGCGCGACGGCATCGGCGCGGTCGTGGCGGCGATCCACGTCTCGGCCCTCGGGAGCCAGATGACCGGCGACGAGGAGTCGCGCCTGCTGACCGCCGCCCGCGCGTCGGCCGTCGCGATCGAACGCGACCTCGGCCGGATGCACGACGACGCGGGCCACCCCCCGGAGACCCGCGCCATCGGTTGAGCGCCCGGCCGGGCGCGGCTCTGCTCGCCGGGCGCGGCTCTGCTCGGCCGGGCGCGACCCTGCTCGGCCACGCCCCGACTCTCTGCCATGCGCCGACTCGTCGTGCGAGAGCTGCTGCCGTCCGGCCGGCGCGCGCGTGCGGAGCTCTCGTTCAACCCACCCAGCTCCGCCGGCGCGCCACCCGGCCTGGGCGGGAGCTGCTCCGGTGCAGCCACGGACCACGAGAGAAGCTCCCGCCCGACTGTTGGCCGCGGTCACCGGGTGCCGGCGCTCACCCCTCGCCGTAGGCGGCGGCGATCTCCTCCGGACCGGACCACCGGCTGTACGTCGGGCTCTGCGGCCACCCCTCCGGCGAGTCCTGCCAGACCTCCTGCCGGCCGTACGGCAGGATGTCGATCAGCGCGAACGAGTGGCTCAGCTGCTCGGTGCCCCGGCCGTTCGAGTGCCACGTGCGGTACACGGTGTCGCCGTCACGCAGGAACACGTTGACGGCGAACCCGCCGCCGGGAGGGGCGCCGACGTCGCTGCCGAACTCGCTGTTCGCCGTGGAGTACCAGGTCATCGTGTTTCCGACGCGACGGCGGTAGGCCAGCGCCTCGTCGATCGGGCCCTGCGTGACGACGACGAAGCGGGCGTCGTAGTTCTGCAGGAACTCGGTGCGCGTGAACTGCGACGTGAAACCGGTGCAGCCGCCGCACTGCCACTCGGCGCCGTCGTGCCACATGTGGCTGTAGACGATCAGCTGGGACGCGCCCTCGAACGCGTCGACGAGCCGGACCGGGCCGTTCCGACCCTCGAGCACGTAGTCCGGCATCTCGACCATCGGCAGTCGCCTGCGCTGTGCGGCGATCGCGTCCAGCTCCCGGGTCGCGGCCTTCTCCCTGGCGCGCAGTGCGTCGAGCTCCTTCTGCCAGGCGGCGGCGTCGACGACGGGCGGGAGCGCGGCGGTGGTCGGAGTGCTCATGGCGTCCTCACAGAGGTCGGATTCCGGTGCTGGGAGGGGAGACCCGACCTGGCCGCAGAACTCATCGCGGGATGCGATGTTTGGAGATTGCAGCAGGTGGGGAGGGGCGAGCGTCGTCCAGGTTGCTCCGAAGAGAGCAACCCCACCCGTGCCGAACCGTTCCGCGGTGCAGGCGTCTTTCCCGGTGTCAGCGTCCTCCGGCTGGGGAGCTCGGGGGACGGACGTGAGGAACGAGAGAGGTACAGCCCATGCGCACCCGACTCGCCCGCACCACTGCACGCACGATCGCCGCCGTGACGGTAGCGGCGGCCTGCGCCGTCGGAACGGCCGGGGCGGCCGTCGCGGCTCCGGCCACATCGGACACCGATCCGGCGCCGTCGGCCTGTCGACCGGCCAACCAGACCGGCGTGGTCACGCCCGCACCGTCGAGTGCGGGGCACGCCCACTACCGGGTCGTGCTCACCGCGGCGCCCGGCACGTCACCGTGCCTGCTGCAGGGCTCGCCGACCGGCGTCGGCTTCAGCCTGAACGGCTCGCCGCGCGCCGTCGACGCCACGTCGTACGGCGACCAGTCGACGCCGGTCGCGTTCGGGCCGGGCGCACCGGTCGCGTTCGACATCCAGGTGCCGTCGAGCCCCGGCCCGGCGAGCGCGAACGAGGTGACCTTCACGCTGCAGGCCCCGGACGGGGAGATCCCCGGCGTCGCCGGCGCGAACGGTCCGCTCGGCGTCGACGGGGGCACGCAGATCGGTCCGGTCGAGCCGGCCTGACCCGGTCGAACGCGCGCTGATCCGGCGATCGCGCTCGGGTTCGGGGGACGCGTGCGTCGGGGCGTGCGCGTTCTCCCGGCCGGTGAGCGTCTGGCGGGTCCGCCGAGCGTCGTGGTGCGGCCCGCGCGCTGATCCGGGGAGCGCGCTCGGGTTCGGGGGACGCCCGCTGATCGGCGGAGTGCGCCCGGGTTCGGGGGACGCGCGCTGGGTCGGCGATCGCGCGCTGGTCCGGGGAACGCGTGCGTCTGGGCGTGCGCGTTCCCCCGGCCGGTGCGTGTCGGCCGGGTCAGCGCGCCGGGCCCGGCACGAGCCGGATCAGCGTGCGCCGGGCCCGGCACGAGCTGTTTCAGCGCGGCGCGCGTCCGGGTCGACGTGCCGCGCGGCGCGTCAGACCCGACGTGGCATGCCGAACCGGACGTCGACGCCGTCGGCGAACGCGACGTGCTCCGGTGGGCGGTCGGTCAGGTCACCGAAGCCCACCGACGCGAGCGGGCCGCCGTCGAGTTCGAGGACCGTCGCCGCGCGCAGCGGCCACGGCTCGTGCTCGTTCGGCACGTACCAGGTGCGCCCGAGGTGGGCGACGTGCAGACCCCAGCGCGCGGTGAGGAACCGGTCGAGCGGGCCGTCCAGCACGCCGTCGCGGGGGCGGATGCGGATCCGGCCGCGGAAACGCGTGCCCGGCCACCGGCTCGACGCGGTGTACGTGCGGTCGCCGCCGTCGGTGTCGATGCGCATCCGCGCCCAGCGGTAGGGGAGCCCGAACACGGCACGCGCACCGAGCACGACGGCGAGGCGTTCCGCGTCGAGGCCGAGGAACACGACGCCGCGCGTCCCGTCGCGGTCCACCGAGTACAGGCGCACGTTCGTCTCGCAGAACGTGCCCGCCCACGGCACGGCCGGACCGCGCCCGAAGCCGGCGCCGACCATCCGGAACGGCACCAGCCCGACCCACGTCCGTCCGTCGTGGACGTCCGGGCGCACACCGGCCGGGAGCAGCGGTGCGACGCGCGACGGTTCCACCGCCCAGTGCAGGAACGTCACGTCCCGCCAGCTCTGCCGGGACAGCAGCGGCGGTGGCACGCCGGGTGCGACGGCGCGCACGGGCTCCGGGTGGTTCATCGGCTCAGCATGCCGGGGCAGGCATCGCACTACGCACTTCTGCCGATGACGTCGGGGCACCGGCGGTGGACCGTGGACACACGTCGACCCTCGGAGGTCCCGATGTCCGCAGTGCCCGACGCTGTCGTCGACGACGATCCGTCCGTGGGGCCGATCGACCTGGACACCGCGGCGGACCTGGACGATCTCCTCGACCTGCACGAGGACGCGGACGTCTGACGTTGCCCGGGGCGGTCCGCGGCGGGACCCTGTCGCGGTGGAACCCGAGCCGATGGTGGCCGTCGCGGACGTGCCGGTCGGCGGTGGTGTGATCCTGCGGGACAGGGGCGTCGTCGTGACGCAGCCCGCCGAGGGTGAGTTCCGCGCGTTCGGTGCCGTCTGCCCGCACCGCGAGTGCGTCGTGCGCTCGATCGCGGCCGGGACGGTCAACTGCCTCTGCCACGGCAGCCGCTTCCGGATCACCGACGGCTCGGTGGCGGGCGGCCCGTCGCCGTCCGGACTGCCGGAGCACGACGTGGTCGTGGTCGACGGGATGGTCGCCCTGCGACCGTGACGCTCCGTCGGCGAGGCCGTCGTGCCGCTCATGCGCGAGGCCGGTCTGCGGCACTGGGGGACGGCACGACACGGACGGCACCGACGGGTCCGGCCGGCGGCGTCGCCCCGGGGACCGTTCGTGCCGTGCGGTCCGGCAACCGACGTGCGGATCGCCATCGCCCCGGCCGCCCTGGTCGGGGCGAGCTGCCCGGAGATCCGCCCGACGACGTCGTCCGTCGTGGACTGCGTGACCGACCGGAACGAGCTGAGCGGCGCGATCTGCTGCGCGGGCGCACGGCCGGTCGCGGCGTGATCGGGTCCCCGGCAGTCCCGGCGGACAAGTCTGTCCGTCGACGCTGCCGGGAAGCCGATCACCGCGTCCTCGTGCCGGGGGCCGCGGGGCCACCGTGCACGAGGTCGGGACGATCGCGTGGCGGGACGGCGTGGACCGCGAGGTGATCGGACGGTGGGAGCGCGCCGTGCCGTCGACCGAGCCAGACCCGATGTCGATCCCGGTGGACGGCAGGCGCGGCGCGGTGATCGCGATCGCGGCCACCGAGAAGCAGTCGGGCTCCGGCCTCCGGCGGGCGTCCACTGTGGCCACACCGGTGGGGCGGGGGCGAGCACCGGCTGCGCGGGCACACGTGGTTCCGCTCCGTGCCGCTGTCCGGCGCGTTCCTGACGATTGCGCGCGCCGACGCCGCTCCCGAGGCCGCGACCGCGCTGATCATGCGGGTCGTCAGGGCGCACGACGTGGAGTCCGACGACGGCGCGCGCTCGCCCGTTGCGGCAGGTGCGGGTTTGCGCTCGGCGATCCGGCCGAACGCCCAGGTGGACAAGGGAAGTTCGGGCCGTATGTGATCCTTGACACATGCCGTCGGGTCCGGTGACGCTGGCTCGGTCCGAGCATCGTCGCTCCCGGAAGGCATCCCATGTCGCGTCTGCGCTTCGGCATCTTCATGGCCCCGTTCCACGCGAAGGTCGGGCAGAACCCGACGACGGCCTTCCAGCGGGACATCGAGACGATCCAGCTCCTGGACCGGCTCGGGTACGACGAGGCGTGGCTGGGCGAGCACCACTCGTGCGGTGCCGAGCTGATCGCGTCGCCGGAGATCTTCATCGGACACGTGGCCGCGAAGACCGAGCACATCAGGCTCGGCACCGGGGTGCTCTCGCTGCCGTACCACAACCCGCTGTGGGTGGCCGACCGTGCGCTGCTGCTCGACCACCTGACCCGTGGCCGGTTCATGCTCGGCCTCGGCCCTGGCGCGCTCCCGACCGATGCGGCGATGATCGGCATCGACCCGTCGGAGCAGCGTCCCGCGCTCGAGGAGGACACCGACGTCCTCATGCAGCTGCTGACCACCGACGAGCCGGTCACGCACAAGACGGCCCGGTACAACCTCGTCGACGCCCGGTGCCAGCTCATGCCGTACTCCGACCCGTGCTTCGAGATCGGCGTCGCGGCCATCGCGTCGCCGTCCGGGCCGCGGATCGCGGGCAAGCACGGCCTGTCGCTCCTGTCGGTCGGCGCCACGCTGGTCGGGGACCTGGACCTGCTCGCCCTGCACTGGGACGTCGTCGAGGAGGAGGCCGCGCGCCACGGCAAGCCGTGCGACCGTTCCGGCTGGCGCCTGGTCGGCCCGATGCACATCGCGGAGACGAGGGAACAGGCCCTGCGCGACGTCGAGTACGGCATCGAGGACTGGTTCGACTACCTGCAGAAGACGGCGGCGGCGCCGCAGTTCCACCCGCTCGGCGACACGCTCGAGGAGCGGATCGCCTGGGTCAACGAGTCCGGGGTCGGCCTGATCGGTACGCCGGACGACGCCGTCGCGATGATCGACACGATGTACAAGCAGTCCAACGGCGGCTTCGGTGCCTATCTGATGATGGCGCACGAATGGGCGCGTCCGGACGCGGTGCGGCGGCACTACGAGCTGTTCGCCGACCAGGTCATGCCGAAGTTCCAGCGTTCGGCCGACCGCACGCTGGCGGCCGAGCGCTACGCCCGCTCCCGCTGGGACGAGCTCAACTCCAAGCAGGCGGACGCGTTGCAGGCGGCCACCGACCGCTACGCCGAGGAGCGCAAGAGCCGCACGTAGGGCGGGAGCGGCGGCTCGGTGGATGTGCGAGCCGCCGTTCGCGCCGTACGTCGCGCCGGTGATGTAGCCGGACTCGCCGAACAGGACCCCGAGCACGTCGGCGACGCCGAGTGCATGGCCGAGGTAGCCCGGCCCCGGGTCTCGCGCTGTCCGGCGCATGATGGCGGATCCGGTGGGCGTAACGCCGCACCGTCGCGAGCCGATCTGACCCAGGAGCGGCAGACGCCATCGGCACCCAAGCTTTCGTTTGGATAGCCTCACCACAGTCCGGCGTTCAGGCGCCACCCCCGCATGTGGGTGGGCGGGAGCTCCTCCGGTAATCCGCATCTGCGGACCGATTCCGCCGGGTGCCCCTTCTGCGCGTGATCAAACCCCGGTAATCGTTGATCCGTGCGGCGTGAAGCAGGCGTCGAAAAGGGCCCAGATGGTCGAATCCTGCACATCCGGAGCGTGTCTGCCCCCACCGGAACGTCGTTGTCCGCTCCAAGCAGGCCGGACGTCCGAACCAGCTCCCCAACTGGGTTCGGAACCGGAGTCGTACAGAGAGGACAACGATGCCCGCTCATCGCGCGCCACTGCTTCGTCCCCGCCCCCGCTCCGAGGACGAAGCTCCCCACCACAAGGACGTCAGCCGCAGGAAGTTCCTCGGCTACATCATCGCCGCACCGACGCTGGTCGTCGCTGCCGAGATCGGTCGACAGAGCCTGTTCGACGCCGGGAGTGCCTTCGGCGCCCCGAACGCGTCCGCCGCGGCGATCCCGTCGCCGCCGCAGCCCGCGGAGCTCTACGAGTTCGTGGACAGCTACCGCGACGCCTGCCGCCCGACCAACGGCCTGCTCAAGGTCGTCGTCGAGAGGGACGGCACGGTCTCGTTCGCGCTGCCGCGCTCGGACAACGGCCAGGGCATCATGACCTCCTTCGCGATGATCATCGCCGAGGAGATGGGCATCGAGCCGGAGCAGGTCAACGTCACGCTCGCGGATGCCCGCCCCGAGCTGGTCTTCAACCAGCTCACCGGCGGCTCCAGCGCGACCTACTCCATCTACTCGCCGGTCCGGGTCGCTGCCGCGATCGCGAAGGGCGCGCTGCTCGACGCCGCCGCGGCCCAGCTGGGTCAGGACAAGCGGACGCTGCAGACCGCGGGCCTCACGGTCGTGGACACCGCGGGCCGGGCGCTGCCGTTCGGCGAGCTGGCCGAGAAGGCCGCCAGCCCCGTCACCAAGGCGGTCGAGGTCGTCCTGAAGGAGAAGAACGACTTCACGATCCTCGGCAAGTCGCGGGGCAAGGACGACGCGCGCGCCATGGTGACCGGCAAGAAGCAGTTCACGATGGACATCCAGGTCCCGGACGCGCTGCACACGGTGATCTGCAGGGCGCCCGACCTGAATGGCTTCCCGAACGGCACCCCGGCGAACATCGACGAGGTCCGCGGGATGCCCGGCGTCGAGGCGGTCGAGATGATCGGCAACGGCATCGCCGTCGGGGCCAGGACGACCGGCCAGGCGTTCGACGCCGTGAACGCGCTGCAGGTCGACTGGGCCCCCGGCACGTTGGCCGGCAAGTCCGATGCCGACGTCGTGAGCGAGCTGCGCGCCGCCGAGCTTCCGCTGGCCGTGCCGTCGGTGGTCGGCACGACGCTCGAGCAGTCCTTCGTCCACCACGCCCGCAACGGCTCAGCGCTGGAGACGAACTGCGCGATCGTCGACTTCAAGGACGGCAAGGCCGAGGTCTGGGCCCCGGCCAAGAGCCCGATCGCCGGCCAGAAGATCGTGGCCCAGAAGCTCGGGATCCCGATGAACGCGGTCACGTTCCACGTCGTGCCCGGCGGTGGCTCGTTCGGTCGCAGGCTGTTCAACGACCACGTCCAGGAGGCCTCCGAGGCCGCCAAGGCGTTCGGCCGCCCGGTGAAGCTGATGTGGGACCGCGCCAACGACTGCCGGCAGGGCCGGGTGAAGCCGCTGTGCACCACCCGGATCCGGGCCGTCGTCACCAAGGACGCGGTGGCGAGCTTCGAGCTCCGCTACACCGGCACCAACATGGAGGTCGACGAGGGCTTCGCCGAGATGATCACCTCGCAGGCGATCAAGGCTCCGGGCGGGAACCTGGGCATCTCCGAGGCCTTCTGGAACATCTCGGTGACCACGCCGTACAACTTCGGCGTCAACACCGCCGTGATGAACGAGGTCGAGTCCGGCTTCAACACCGGCTCGACCCGCAACGTGTACGGCCCGGACACCTGCACCGCCCGCGAGGTCATGGTGGACCGGATCGCCGACCAGCTGGGTAAGGACCCCTACGAGTTCCGGGCCGAGTTCATCAAGAACGCCCGTCTGAAGAAGGTGCTCGACCGGGCGGCCGAGGAGGCCGACTGGGGCAAGTCGATGGAGCCCGGCACGGCCCAGGGCATCGCCGTCCACCAGGAGTACAAGGCCGCCATGGCCTGCGTGGTCGAGCTCGACTGCCGGCCGGAGACGGTGAACCGGAAGGTCCGTTCCGGTCGCACGGGGCCGAGGGTCACCAAGGTCACCTTCGTCGTCGACCCCGGTCTGCTGCTCAACCCGCTGGGCTACGAGGCGCAGATGATGGGCGGCATCAACGACGGGATCGGCTGGGCCCTGACCGGCGGGCTGCACCTCAAGGACGGGCACTTCGTCGAGGCCAGCTGGGACAACTTCTTCTACACCCGGCAGTGGAACACCCCGCCCGAGATGAACATCGTCGTCGTGGACGACTCGGACTTCCCGGATCCGGGCGGTGCCGGCGAGGCCGGCGTGCCCGCCACGATGGCGGCCGTCGTGTGCGCATGGCGCAAGGCGACCGGGAAGGAGCCGGAGTACACCCCGCTCCTGCACGAGGAGCCGTTCCCCGAGGGCTTCACCGAGTACCCGACGTCGCCGCCGATCCCGGAGTCGCCCACCGACGGCCTCGAGTACACGTACGGCTGAGTAGGAGACAACCGACATGCCCACCCACACGTTCACGCTCAACGGGGAGCAGGTCTCGGTCGACGTCGAGGACGACGTCCGCCTGCTCTGGGTGATCCGCGACGTCCTCGGCGTCACCGGACCCAAGTACGGCTGCGGGATCAACGTCTGCAAGGCCTGCACCAGCCACTACAACGGCAAGGCCTTCAACCCCTGCTCCGTCCCGGTCTCCGCGATCGGGCCGGAGGACGAGATCACGACGATCGAGGGCCTCGCCGACGGCGACACCCTGCACCCGATGCAGCAGGCATGGATCGAGCACGACGTCGCGCAGTGCGGCTACTGCCAGCCCGGCCAGATCATGGCCGCGGTGGCGAAGGTCAACCAGGTCAAGGCCGAGGGCCGGGAGCTGGACGACGACGCCTTCTCCGAGATCCGCAACATCTGCCGGTGCGGCACGTACCAGCGGATCCGCGAGGCCGCGAAGGCCGGCGCGGAGAACATGTGACCCCGGTACGGCTACGGAAGGACGCACGACGATGAACGCACGCAAGAGATTGATGACCGCCTCGCTGGGGCTGGCCGGCCTGGTGCTGCCGCTCGCGGCCGTGGGCACCGCGCAGGCGGACGAGGAGAACCCGGCCGAGGGCTACCCGAGCACCCAGAGCCCGCTCCAGGCGGTCAGCGGCGTCGGCGCGACGCTGGGCGAGGCGAACCACGGGCTTCTGGACGCCCTGAACGGCGACGACCGCCCGGACGGTGCGAACGGTGTCGAGACCGAGTTCCCGCCACTGGACTACCGCTACGTCGAGGGACCGGTCGGAGGTCTGCTGACCAACGGCCCCTTCCAGTAGGGAAGCTGCTGGTAGGCGGCCTGATGGACTAGGGAGCCAGGCCCCCGACCAGCGACGCGCCGGGCCCCGCCTCCTCTCCGGGGGCCCGGCGCGTCATCTCCCTCCGGAACGACGCGCGAGACAGCACCACCACCACTCAGCCATACTCACAGCGACACAGCGACCCAGTGCGCTCGCAGAACCAAAGGTGGTTCCGATGAGCAGTCGACCAGAACGCCCGCGCGCGTTCGACCGCCCGGCCGCCCTGCGCGCCGCGGTCCGCACCGTCCAGAGCGACACCGGCGTCCCGGTCTCGTTCGGTGCGTTCACCGACAACGGATCGACCGCGGTGCTCAGCGAGTTCCGCGGCACGCGCACGCGCAAACTGCACCGCCTCGAGGTCAGGGCGGGCGAGGGGATCGGCGGCCGGGTGATCGCCGAGGGCAGGCCCGTCGCGGTGAACGACTACCGGACCGCCGACACGATCACCCACGAGTACGACGAGTGGGTGCTCGGCGAGGGTCTGGCCTCCGTGGCCGCCGCCCCGATCATGGTGCGGGACCGCGCGGTGGCCCTGATCTACATCGCGACCCGGACGAAGGCCGGCTTCGGCGACCGCGGCAAGGCCGCGATCCTGTCCGGGGCGCGGCGGCTGAGCATCGAGCTCACCGTGCAGGACGAGGTGGTCCGCCGCCTGCGCGACGCCGAGTGCGTCGCGACCGCGTCCCCCGGCAACCTGCGCGACGTGATGGATCTCGAGGAGCTGCGCGAGCTGCACGCCGAGCTGCGTGCCGTCGCCCAGCTGATCGACGACGACGGCCTGGCCGACCGCGTCGCCGCGGTGTCGCGGCGCCTCGCCGACGTCGGCAGCGCCGGCGCCGTCCGGGGCGTGCCGAGGGCGGTGCCGTCCGATCGGCCCGCGCTGTCGGTCCGCGAGGTCGACGTCGTCTCGCAGGTCGCGCTCGGCTGCACGAACGCGGAGACCGCGACCCGGCTGTCGATCAAGCCGGAGACGGTGAAGGCCTACCTGCGCAGCGCGATGCGCAAGCTGGAGGCGCACAGCCGCCACGAGGCCGTCGTCCGCAGCCGCAGCCTGGGGATCATCCCCTGAGCCGAGCGGTTAGGGTCCGCCGGATGAAGCTGTTGGGGATCTCCGGGAGCCCGTCCACGCCGTCGAAGACCCTGCTGCTCGTCGAGGCGGTGGTCGGGCACGCGCGGTCGTCGGAGCCGAACGTCGACGCCTCGGTGGTCAACCTGCGGGACCGCGACGTGATCCTCTCCGACGGGCGGGACCCCGCGGACTACGAGGGCGACACCCGCGCGGTGATCGACGAGGTGGTCGCCGCGGACGCGCTCGTCGTCGGCACCCCGATGTACCGGGGCGGATACACCGGACGGCTGAAGAACCTGTTCGACGTGCTGCCCAACGACGCGCTGGAGGGAAAGCCGGTCGGGATCGTCGCGACCGGGGGCTCCGACCACCACTTCCTGGCGATCGAGCACGAGCTCAAGCCGCTCGTCGGCTTCTTCCGTGCCTACCCGGTGCCCGGCGCCGTGTACGCGCACGACGGGCACTTCGCCGGCGGGGAGATCTCCGACGAGGGCATCGTCCACCGCACCCGGCAGCTGGCCGGGACGCTGGTGGAGTTCGCGTCGCGGATGCCGCGCACGCTCTACGGCGCGGACGGTCCGGCGATCCCGCGGCGCTTCCTGCGCGACAGTTGACGCGTCGGTACCGTCGCCGCGGTGTCGTCCTGTCCGAAGCGGATGGTCTACGGGCCGTGCGGGGGAGTGCGCGACGACCTGACCTGCGAGCTGGGGTCCGTGACCTGTCCGTTCGTCGACGGACCGGCCGTCGCGTGGGGTGGCCCGGTGCCGTCGTCGCATCCGGTGCCCGGAGCGTTCGAGCGCTCCGGCGGGCGCCCGATCGTGCTGGCCGATCTCACCGTCCCGCCCTACGACGCCGGGTCGCTGGCCCGGTGCACGACCATGCTCGCCGGGTCCTGCGACGCGCTGCTCGTCGGCCAGTACCACGACCAGCCGGACTTCCCGCCCACGCTGCTCGCCGCGCTCATCGGGGAGGCGGGCGGGCACCCGTGGGTGACGCTGTCCTGCCGCGACCGCAACCGGGTCGTGCTCGAGCAGGACCTGGCCGGGCTCGCCGCCGTGGGCGTGGACGCGGTGTTCTGCGTGACCGGTGACGCGCGCGCACCGGGCGTGCGCGCCGACGTGACGCAGGTGTTCGACCTCGACGGTCCCCGCCTGGCCGGTCTCGCGGCCGCCGCCGGGCTGCCGGTCGCCGTGCCCGAGTCGCCGGACGCGCCGCCGCGGGAGGAGCGGGCGGCCCGCCTGGCCGAGAAGCGGCGGGCCGGCGCCGGTGCGGCCGTGCTGAACCACGTCGGCTCCGCCGACCGGCTCGCCGCGTTCACGTCGGCGGCCCGGGCGTCGGGCGCCGACCTGCCGGTGGTGGCGGGCGTCGCCGTCTACACCGACGAGCCGGGCGCGCGCACGTTGCAGGCGTTCCCCGGGCTGGCGCTCGACCCGGAGCGGGTCGAGGCCGTGCTCGCCGCGCCGGACCCGGTCGAGGCCGGGATCGAGGCGGCCGTCGCCGAGGCCGCCGAACTGCTGGCCGTGCCGGGGGTGGCCGGGGTGAATCTGTCCGGGCGGGGCACGTCCGGCGGGTCGGAGCGTGCCGCGGAGATCAAGGCGGAGGTCGGGCGGAGGATCCGCGGGCTGCTGGCCGCGTAGACCGCCGCGTGCCGGGTAGCTCCACGGATGCCAGAGACCTCGCCGATGGAGATCGAGTTCGACACGGTCGCCCGCTGGACCACCGACGCCGTCGCCGAGCTCGGTCCGGACCACGCGATCCCGGCCGCCTGCCGGGGAAGCGCGAGCCCGGCCGGGCTGGACCGGCTGTGCCGCGACCTGCGGCCCGGCATGCGGCTCGGCGACGTCGGCGGCGGCACCGGGGGCCCGGCCGCGTATGCGCGCGAGCAGGCGGGCGTCGTACCGGTCGTCGTCGACCCGATGCCCGGTGCCTGCCGGGCCGCGGCGCGGATGTTCGGGATGGACGCCGTCGTCGGCGGCGGGGAGCGGGTGCCGCTGGCCACCGGGTCGCTGGACGCGTGCTGGTGCCTCGGCGTGCTGTGCACGCTGGACGACAACGACAAGGCCCGGCTCGTGAGGGAGCTGCGCCGGGTGCTGGCACCCGGCGGCCCGCTCGGACTGCTCGTGTTCACCGCCGACGAGCCGCGCCCTGCGGGCGCCCCGGACGGCAACCGCTTCCCGACACTCGGTCGGGTACGAGAGCTGCTGACCGACCACGGCTTCGTCGTCGACGACGAGGTGGCGCCGGACGACCTGCCGCCTGCGCCGCCGTCGTGGCGGGAGCGCGCCGACCGCGTCGACGACCTGCTCGCCCGCCGGCACGGCGACGATCCGCGGTTCGCCGAGGCGGAGGAGCAGAGCGGGCGGCTCGGCGCGCTGATGTCCGACGGCGTCGTACGCGGGCACCTGCTGCGCGCCCGCTGACCGGCACCGGCCGGCGTCAGTTCTGCGCCGCCGCCTCGGCGTGCAGCGGACACAGGGGGTCGATGCACGGGTTCTCGTCCGCTCCGGACCGGTACGCCGCGTTGGCCAGCACCGAGCAGAGGCAGCCCCTGGCGGTGGCCTGCGGTCCGCCCGGCGGCAGCTCGTGTCCCGCCGCTCCGCCGTCCGGCGGTGTTGCGTCGTCGCCCATGTCGTCCCCCGAGTCGCGCGAAGGAACGACGCTACCGTATACGGAAGGCCGGGGTCAGCCGTCGGCGACGAACGGGGAGTGGGCATCGCCGACACGCCGGGCGGAACATCGCCGACCGGTCACGTGTTGATCCGACCGAGTCCGACCACGAAGGAGGTCCCTCGATGACCGAGACCGCGATCCTCGCCGGCGGCTGTTTCTGGGGTGCGCAGGAGCTGTTGCGGCACCGTCCGGGCGTGCTGTCCACGCGCGTCGGGTACTCCGGCGACGAGAACACGCCGAACGCCACCTACCGCCGCCACGGCGACCACGCCGAGGCCGTGGAGGTCGTGTTCGACCCGGACACGATCTCGTTCCGGGAGATCCTGGAGTTCTTCTTCCAGATCCACGACCCGTCGACGAAGGACCGGCAGGGCAACGACATCGGCCGCAGCTACCGCTCGGCGATCTTCTACACGTCCGACGAGCAGCGGGCCGTCGCACTGGACACGATCGCCGACGTCGACGCGTCCGGGCTCTGGCCCGGCAAGGTCACCACGGACGTGGAGCCCGCCGGCGCGTTCTGGGAGGCGGAGCCGGAGCACCAGGACTACCTGCAGAACTACCCGTACGGCTACACGTGCCACTTCGTCCGTCCGGGCTGGGTGCTCCCGAAGCGGGCCGAGGCCGCCGGCTGATCCTCCCGATCCTCAGCGCAGGATCAGGCAGCTCGACGACGCCTCGCCGAGCAGCCGCCCGCCCGCGTCGTGGATCTCGGCGCGGGCCAGGGCGGTCCGCCGACCACCGTGGACGACCCGGCCGGTGCACGTGACCGGGCCGGTGTCCACGGTGATCCCGCGGACGAACTTCACGGTCAGGTCCAGGCTCGTGTACGCCACACCCGCGGGCAGCGTGGACTGCACGGCGCAGCCGCACGCCGAGTCGAGCAGCGTGGCGTAGACGCCGCCGTGCACCGAGCCGATCGGGTTGTAGTGGTACTCCTGCGGCTCGAGTGAGAACGTCACCTCGCCGGGTGCGACGGCGACCAGCCGGCCGCCGATGGTGTGCAGGATCGGCGGCGGCGTCAGCGTGCCGTCCGCGAGCTGCTGCAGGAACGTCAGGCCGTCCACGCCGGTCGCGGCGGCGGCCAGCTCGCGCGGGTCCGACCACGTGTACTCGCGACGACGGTCGGTCGCTCTGTCGGCGATGGTCATGTCTCGTCCTCTCCGGGGTCTGAGTACGAAGCCTGCTGAGCTACGCACCAGTACGGCCCGGCCGCGGGCGGGCGCCCGGGCCGGGTTCGATCTCGATGGCGTCGGAGCCGGTGATCCGGTGCCCGGCGGCGCATTCGCTGACCAGGCGGATCGGTGCCCCGCACCCGACGTGCCGCGGGACGACCGGGGGTCCGGCGCCGCCGTCGAGGTGGCGGTCGCCGAACTGCATGAGCGCGGACAGCACGACACCGAGGTCGCGTCCGAGCGCGGTGAGCCGGTACTCGGCCCGCGCCCGTCGCCCCGGCTCGCGGTACTCGACCTTCTCCACCACACCGCGGTCGACCAGCGCGGACAGCCGCCGCGTCAGCACGTTGCGCGCGATGCCGAGGTGGCGGGCGAGCTCGTCGAAGCGGTGGACGCCGTTGCGCAGGTCGCGGACGAGCAACACGGTCCACGGGTCGCCCAGCAGATGTGCGGTGCGGGCGATCGAGCAGCTCTCCGAGTCGAAGTCGGTGTAGGTGAATCCGGTGGTCACGTCGCTCCCTCCAGGGCCGGGCGGCGCTCGGCGGTCCCGACGGCCCAGAGCACGGCTCCGGTCAGGGACGCGGCCGCGCCGCAGACGACCAGCATGATCCACCCGTGCCGCAGGAGCGCGAGCTCGCCGCGCCCCGTCGTCGTCGCACCGACGACCGTCACCGCCAGCGCCGTGCCGAGCACCGCGCCGATCTGGCGCGCCGTGTTCAGCAGCGAGGACCCTGCGCCCCAGCGCGGGGCGGGCAGCGCCGAGCCGACGACGGACGACAGCGACGGCAGGATCAGCCCGACACCCAGGCCGGTGAGGAGCTGTCCGGGCAGCACACCGGTGAGGTAGGCAGGCTCCGGCCCGAGCGAGGCCAGCCACCACACCGGCCCGAGCGCGAAGGACAGGCCGCCCGCCGCGGCGACCGGGCCGGGTCCGAACCGGGCCGCCCAGCCACCCGCGAACCGCGCCACGACGACCACGACGAGCGGCCCCGGCGCCAGCGCCAGCCCGGCCAGACGAGCCGACCACCCCCACGTCCCGGTCAGGAACAGCACGTTGACCAGCAACATCGCCGAGAAGCCGGTGGTGAACAGCAGCATCGCGGTGCTCGCGAGGCGCAGCGGGACCGAGCGCAGCACGGCGAGGTCGAGCGCGGGGACGGGATGCCGGACCGACCGGGCCACGACCATGCCCAGCCCGAGTGCGCTCACCACGAACCCGGCCGCCACCCACGGATCGGTCCAGCCGGCGTCGGCGGCCCGCACCAGGGCCCAGGCCAGCGCACCGACGGCCGCGACGAGCGCGACCGCGCCCGCGACGTCCGGGCGTCCGGTCCCGGCCGGACGGACCGCGGGGAGCACGCGACCGGCCGCGACCAGCGCGGCGAGCCCGACCGGCAGGTTGATCAGGAAGACCCAGTGCCACGACAGCTCGACGAGCAGGCCGCCGACGGGCGGGCCGAGTGCCGCGGCGACCGCCCCGATCGACGCCCACGTGCCGACCGCCCGCGCACGCCGCTCGGCCGGGTACGCGGCCAGCAGCAGCGCCAGCGACGCCGGGGTCAGCAGCGCCGCACCGAGCGCCTGCACGGCCCTGGCGGCGACCAGCACCCCCACCGACGGGGAGACCGCGCACGCCGCGGACGCGAGCGTGAACACCACCAGGCCGGCCCGGAACACGCGCCGGTGGCCGTAGCGGTCGCCGAGCCGTCCGGCCAGCGCCAGGAACGCGGCGAACACGACCGTGTAGCCGTTGAGCACCCACGACATGCCTGCCAGGTCGGTGCCGGGGAAGTCGGCGCGGATCGCCGGGAACGCGATCGCGACGACGAACAGGTCGAGGCTCGCCAGGAACGCCGCGGCGGAGACGACGAGCAGGACGGTGCCGGGCCGCGGGGCCGGCCGGGGATCGTCCGTGCCGTGCACGGACGTGGCCTCTCCCATGTGGACCTCCCGGATCGTCGACCGACGACCGGAGCGTATCCGGGCTGAGTTGTTCAGAGCAACTCAGATCAGGTCACAGTCCGAGCCCCTCCGGCGAGTCCGGGACGACGAGCGCCGCCTGGTCCGCGCACGTGCGGGCGGCGGGTCGTGGGTCGCCGCCGAGGATCTGACCCTCCCCGCCGGAGCAGGCGTAGACCGGGTCTCCGGAGTCCGACAGTCCGACCACGACACCGGCCCAGCCGGGCTGATCGGTGGGTCGTCCGCACATCACGCACGCCCGGCCGGCGGCCTGCTCGTCGGTGACGTGGGTCCACACGTGGTCCGGCTGCATCGCTTCGCGCCCTCTCGCCCGCCCTGGGACAAGGGTCGGCCCCGCGGACCGCGTTCGGCAAGCCCCTCGGCACGGGTCGCCGAGCCCGGACCGGGCCGGTCGAGGCGTCCGCGCGGGGTCGCTTCCGGAGATCCGTCAGGTCGCGGACCTCGTCGCCGACAACCGCTCGCGGCCGGGGCGGATCCCGTTCGGCTCCTCGAGCCGGGGCGCGATCTCGTCGGCGACCCGGCGCAGCACCTCGCGGTGCCGTGCGGTGGGCGCGGTCGCCGGCTGGGCCTGGACGACGATCTCGCCCGCCCACGGCAACGCCGGGTCCTCGGCCCAGCGCACCAGCGTCTCGGTACTGCTCTCGTCCTCGATCAGCGGCCGGGACAGCGCGACCCGTGGCGTGCCATGGCAGTAGGTCCAGTACCGCGCGAGGTCGCCTGCCACCTCGGGGTGCGCCTCACCGCGCCGCCCGGACAGCAGTCCGACGCCGCGGTCGGCCGCCGCGTCGACGGTCTCGGGTCGGCCGGTCGCCCACCAGATCCGCGACTGCGGCTCGTCCCCGGGGAGCAGCTCGAGCAGCCGGTCCAGCGCCGCGAGGCAGTCCTCGTGGCGCTCGTCGTGGTCGCGCCCGAAGCGGTCCGAGGCGTCCGCGTCGGCCCCGGCACCGATGCCGAGCTCGAGCCGCCCGCCGGACAGCGCGTCGGCGACGGCCGCGTCCTCGGCCAGGCGGAGCGGGTCCTCCAACGGCAGGGCGATCACACCGGTGCCCAGCCGCATCCGTTCGGTGTACTGGGCGATGGCCCCGAGCAGCACGAGCGGGGACCCGAGCAGGCCACCCAGATGCCCGTCGTGGTGCTGGGCGACCCAGAACGAGTCGAACCCGAGCCGCTCCGCCTCGATCGCCAGCTCGATGGTCTCCCGGTACGCGCGCGCCGGATCGTCACCGGTCACGTGGGTGAGGTAGCCAAGCCGCATGGCGGCGAGAGTAGGACGGGTGGGTCGCCCGGCCCTCGCGGGACCACCGGAGAAACCGATCTCCCGGTTCGGGGGTGCGGAGAGCCCGTTGCGCACCGTAACGTCTCCGTCCGTGCCCCACGGACCGCTGACGCAGCGTCGATGGATCGACTGCTGCTTCGTCACGGCCAGTGGCTGTCGCCGGGTCTGACCCGTCTTTCGGCGGAGCGCGTGGCGCGCCGCCGTCCTCTGCGCTCCGGTGATCGGTTGCGCACAGCCATGGGAGGCACCCCGTGAGTACCGATTCCTCGCCAGAGCCCGTGTCCGACCCGGCGCAGCGCCCCGGCCTCGGTGCCCGCATCGGCGCCGACTGGGCGGCCGTGATCGTGGCCGCCGTCGTCGTCCTGCTGGCCCTGCTCGGCCTGCTCCCGTCGATCCCGTTCCTGGTCAAGTGACCGCCCCGACCGGCACCGCGCCCGCCACCCGTGGCGGCGCCCGCGAGCTGCCCCGCTACCTGCCGGGCCTGCTGCTGCTCGCCGTGATCGGGATCGTGGCCGCGTACCTGCAGCTCGGCCTGCGCGCCGTCGGCACGGCGACCGGCACGGCGCTCCCGGACGTCGAGTACGTGCTGTGGGCGATCCTGATCGGACTCGTCATCCGGAACACGGTCGGCGTGCCGGAGATCTTCCGGCCCGGCGTCGGGACCTACGAGTTCTGGCTGAAGATCGGCATCGTGCTGCTCGGCGCCCGGTTCCTGCTCGGCGACCTGGCGAAGCTCGGCGGGTTCAGCCTCGGCCTGATCCTCGTCGACATGGCGATCGCCACTGCGGTGATCCTGCTGGTGGGCAGACTGTTCGGGCTCGGCGGCAAGCTGTCCACACTGCTCGCCGTCGGCACGTCGATCTGCGGTGTGTCGGCGATCGTCGCGTCGCGCGGGGCGATCGACGCCGACGACGAGGACTCCGGCTACGCGATCGCCGCGATCCTCGCGCTCGGCGCCGTCGCGCTGTTCTCGTTCCCGGCGATCGGGCACCTGCTGCAGCTGACCGACACGCAGTTCGGGCTGTGGGCCGGGCTCGCCGTGGACAACACCGCGGAGACGGCCGCGACGGGCGCGGCGTACTCCGCGGAGGCGCAGCAGACGGCCGTCGCGGTGAAGAACACGCGCAACGCGCTGATCGGCGTCGTCGTGCTCGTCTACGCGATCTACTGGTCGACCCGCGGCGGTGTCGCGGTCGCGCCCGGCCTGCGGGCGCGGACGGCGTTCGTGTGGCGGACGTTCCCGAAGTTCGTGCTCGGCTTCGTCGTGGTGTCCGCGGTGGCGACGGCGGGTCTGCTGTCCAAGCCGGAGGTCAGCAGCCTCGGGAACCTGTCCAAGTGGGCGTTCCTGCTGTGCTTCGCCGGGGTCGGGCTGAACTTCGACATCCGGGAGATGGCGCGCAGCGGATGGCGACCGCTGATCGTCGCCGCGCTGGGGCTCGTCGTGGTGGCCGCGTGCTCGCTCGGGCTGGTGCTGCTGACCTCGGGATGGCTCGACGCCGGATGAGCCCGCTCCCGCTGTCGGTCCTCGACCTGTCGCCGGTGCCGTCCGGCGGCACGGCCTCCGACGCCCTGCGCAGCACGATCGACCTGGCACGCGTCGCCGAGTCCGCCGGGTACCACCGCTACTGGGTGGCCGAGCACCACCTGGTCCCGGGTGTGGCGTCGTCGTCGACGCCGGTGCTGGTCGGGCAGATCGCCGCGGCGACGTCGACGATCCGGGTCGGCTCCGGCGCCGTGCAGATGCCGGGCACCCGGCCGTTGCAGGTGGCCGAGCAGTTCGGGACGGTCGCCGCGCTGTACCCGGGCCGGGTCGACGTCGGGCTCGGCCGGTTCGACCTGCACAAGATCCTCCGCGCGATCGAGGCCGGACGGGCCGGAGCCCCGGACGGGAACGGCGCGCGACCGGCCGACCGGGTGGTCGAGGGGCTGCTGGTCCCGGCGCCCGCGCGGTTCGCCGGTGACCTGTCCCAGTTCCGCGCGCTCGCCGAGATCATGGGCTTCCGGTCCGACCAGCCGTCGCCGGAGTACGGCCCGCTCGTCGACGAGGTGCTGTCCTACGTGGACGGCACAGCCCGGCGACCGGACGGCGCCGAGATGCCGGTGCTGCCCGCGCTCGGCGCCGACCTGCAGGTGCTCGTGCTGGCCACCAGCGGCGGGGACAGCGCGACGACGGCCGGGGAGCGGGGCCTCGCGCTCGCGGCCGGGTACCACGTCGCGCCGCACGGTGTGCTGGACGCGGTGTCCGCCTACCGTTCCGCGTTCCGGCCGGGCCGGATCGACGAGCCGTACGTGATCGTGTCCGCGGACGTCGTCGTCGGGCCGGACGACGACACCGCCCGCGAGCTCGCGGCGCCCTACGGCCAGTGGGTGCTCGACATCCGTGCCGGGCGGGGCGCCCAGGCGTACGTGACACCGGCCGAGGCCCGCGCTCGCGAGTGGACGGACGCGGAGCGGGCCGGTGTGGCGGATCGCGTGAGCACCCAGATCGTCGGGTCGCCCACCACGGTGTGCGAGGGCCTGGACGTGCTCGCCCGCGCGACCGGGGCCGACGAGGTGATCGTCACGACGATCACGACCGACCACGCCGACCGGGTGCGCAGCCACGAGCTGCTGGCGACGGAGTGGTTCGGGCGGGGCTGATCGCTGTTCGGGGAGCGCAACGGTCGGCCTGCGCACGGTTCGCTCCACGGCTGCGGATCACGCGCCCACCGGGAGCACACTCGGGAGATGACCACGTCGGCGCCGGGGATCCGTTCGGGTGCGGGGTGGACGGCGTCCGCGTTCGCCGTCGCGGCGCCGGTCCTGGTGCTCGTCGGTGCCGGGTTCGCCGCGGCCGCGCAGGCGCCGGGGTACGACCCGGTGCGGCAGACGTTCAGCGCGCTCGCCAACCGTGGCGCGACCGACCGCTGGATCATGACGACCACGCTGCTCGCGCTCGGCGTCGGCTACGTGGTGGTCGCGGCGGCGCTGCCCGGGATGCGGGCCCGTGGACGGATGGTGCTCGCGGTCGGCGGCGTGGCCGTGACGCTCGCCGGGCTGATGCCCCAGCCCGCGCAGGGCAGCTCGACCGTGCACATGGTCGCGGCCGGCGTGGGCTGGGCGGCGTTCGCGCTCTGGCCGCTGGCCGCGTCCCGCTCGCGTGACGACCCGGCGGTGGACCGGTGGAGCAGGCGCGCGCCCGCCGTCGTCGTGACGTCCGTCCTGGTCGTGCTGCTGGCCTGGTTCACGGTCGAGCTGGTCGGCGGGGGACGGCAGCTCGGGCTGGCCGAACGCGCGCTCGTCGTCGCACAGACGCTGTGGCCGGCGACCGTCGCGCTGGGGAGGGCGTTCGGCCCGTCCTCGGCGGAGCGCACTCCCCGCCGGCCCCCGATCCGGGCTACGGTCCGGTTGCGCGAGAGGGGGAGTCGACGATGACCGAGCGCTACTGGGACCCGTCCGCCGACGCCGCGGAGCACGAGGACCTCGACCACCTGCGTGACCACTTCGACCCGGTCTGCCCCGGCCTGACCCGCGGCCGCTACGGACGGGTCGCCGGCCGGATGGCGCAGGAGTGCCCGATCACCCGTACCGACGGGTTCGAGAGCGGCATCTGGACCGTCTCCGGTTACGACGCCCTGCTGGAGGTGCACAAACGGGAGGGCACCGAGCTGTCCAACTTCCCGGTGCTGCTGCAGAACTTCGGCAACGTGCGGCCGGTCATCCCGATGGAGTCCGACCCGCCGTTGCACCGCCAGTACAAGCAGATCATCGCCGAGCCGCTGTCCCGGGCCGCGCAGAAGGAGAAGGAGCCGTACTACCGGGAGATCGTGCGCGACCTGCTGGCCCCGGTGCTGGAGCGTGGGTCCTGCGACCTGTTCACCGAGATCTGCAACCCGCTCGCCGTGCACGCGCTGATGGACGCGCTCGGCGTCCCCGGCCCGGACCGCGACCGGCTGGCCGAGCTGGCCGTCTCGCTCGTCCGTGGACGCGCGGGCGACGGGCGCGCGGCCGAGGAGATCTACGCCTACTTCGACGGGCTGTCGGCCAAGAAGCGCCGCGACCCGGCCGACGACATCGTGTCCCGGCTCTGCTCGGCCACCGTGGACGGTCGCCCGCTGACCGAGACCGAGATCCTCGACTACTGCATGATCCTGCTGCCCGCCGGGTTCGAGACCACGGCCAGCTCGATGAGCATGATGTTCCTGGTCCTGGCCGAGGAGCCGGAGCTGCAACGCTCGCTGCGCGACGACCCGTCGTCGATCCCGACGGCGCTCGACGAGCTGATGCGCTACGTGACGCCGACCCGCTCGCACACCCGCACGGTCACCGCTCCGTTCTCGCTGGGCGCGCACGACTTCGCCGTCGGGGACCGGATCTACCTGAACTGGGCGGGCGCCAACCACGACCCGGCCGTGTTCGACCGGCCCGACGAGATCGTCCCGGACCGTCGTCCGAACCGGCACATGGCCTACGGGTTCGGTGCGCACCTGTGCGTCGGGGTGCACATGGCGCGCACCGAGATGCGGATCGCGTTCGAGGAGGTGCTGGCCGCGATGGGCGACATCCGGGTCGCCGACCCGGACGCCGTCGTCGAACAGGTCGGCACGACGTGGGCGATCACGACGCTGCCGGTGGAGTTCACGGTGCTCCGCCGAGGCCCGGTCACCGGCCGGTGAGCACCGCGAACACGTCGGCCATCGCGTCCATCGCCCCGAGCGGGGTCGTGTCCAGGCCGTAGTGTCCGAGCACCGACGCGTGCAGGTCGGCCAGGCCGGGCGGTACGACGTCCTTCCGGTAGGCGAGCGTGTGCGAGGCGAGGACGGCGAGCAGCGACAGGTTCGCGTCCAGCGCGTAGCCGGCGTCGCCGCACTGGCGCCAGGCGAGCACGTCCGGGGTGCTCGTGTCCGTCGGGCCGCTGCGCCCGACCCCGACCAGCGACGGCTGGGCCGCCGCCCGTGCCTGGTCGGCCCAGCCGTTGGCGGGCATTCCGAACCCGCTCACCCGTGGCTCGCTCTCGTGGGCCCGGACCCCGTCCGGCACCTCGACCAGCCGGTTGATCTGCGCGGTCACCAGGTGGGTCAGGTCGGCCCAGCCGTGGGTGAGCGCGTCGAGGGCCGGGGACGCCAGCGGGTTGTGGTACCCGCCGTTGGACAGGATGTCGGTGCCGGTGAACACCGGGTTGTTCGACGCGGCGGACAGCCCGATCGCCGCGGCCTGTTCGGCGTGCGCGAGCGCCCGGCGCACCGACCCGAGCACGCGCGGCGCGCTGCGGAACGACACCGGCGCCTGGTAGGGGAGCTGCGGGCGGGCGGCGCCGGAGAGCAGCTCGCGGAACCGGGCGAGCACCTCGGCCTGGTGCGGGTCCCGCCAGATGCGGCCGAGCGCCTCGTCGTAGTGCATGTCCGGGCTGGACCCGGCGACGGCGGACAGGGCCAGCACCCGCTCGGCCCGGTCGAGGCGGTCGCCGGCGTCGAGCACGGCGTCGGCGAGCACGGCCGCGGCCACGGACGAGCCGTTGACCAGGAACATGCCCTCGCCGATCTCGAGGGTGTGCTCGAACTCGGGCCGCAGCAGCGCACCGAGCGCGATGATGTCGCCCGGCTCGCCGTGCCCGGCCGCCGGGACCGTGGGGAGATCGGGCCTGCGCAACAGGTCGACGAGGCGGCCCGCGGTCCCGGGGCGGACCGGCGCCGTCCCGTGCAGCACGTCGGCCAGGCGGGCGACCAGGACCGTCCGCAGCACGCGGTCCGGCAGCGGCGGGCCGACGGTCGGGGGCGTCGGCGGCATGACGGCGCCGTACTCGCGCCGCCCCGGCTCGTCGAGCAACTGCTTGGCGGCCGTGTCGTGGCGTGTGGTGATGCCGTAGAGGTACCGGTCGAGGTTCGCGTCGACGAACGCGAGGAACTCGTCGCGCCGCCGCCCGATCGCGTCCAGCGCCGCGGGTGCGAGCTCCGCGTCCTCACCGCCGCGTGCGATCCGGCGCACCGCGTCCAGAGTCAGGTCGTCCGGGGAGCTCAGCAGTACCGTCACGTCCGGATACTGCCATCCGGCCCGTCGCGGTTCACTGCTCGATGGATCACTGCCTGATGGCCATCACCACGGCCTTCGGCTCGGTGAAGAACTCGCGGCTGAAGTTGCCGCCCTCGCGGCCCCACCCGGAGTCGGCGAACCCGCCGAACGGCGCCCTCAGGTCCCGGATGAAGAAGCAGTTCGTCCAGATCGTGCCGGCCCGCAGCCGCGCCGCGACCCGGTGTGCCCGCGACAGGTTCTCCGTGAACACCATCGCGTTCAGCCCGTACGGCGAGTCGTTCGCGGCCGACACGGCCTCGTCCTCGGTGTCGAACGGCGTCACCGTGACGACCGGCCCGAACACCTCCTCGCGCTGGATCGCCGAGTCCGCCGGTGCGTCCACGATCACCGTCGGGCGGACGACCCAGCCGTCGCCGGTGCCGCCGGTCAGGACCTTGCCCGCCGGCTCCGAGAGGTAGCCGGTCACCTTGCGCCAGTGCGTCTCCGACGCCAGCGGCCCGATCTGCGTCGACGCCTCGCGCGGGTCGCCGATCACCATCGCCTCCGCGGCGGCGACGAAACGGTCCAGGAACTCGTCGAGGATCCCGCGCTGGACGTAGAGGCGGGACCCGGCCAGGCAGACCTGCCCGGCGTTGGTGAAGATCGCGCGGATCGACCAGTCGACGGACGCGTCCAGGTCGGCGTCGTCGAACACCAGGTTCGCGCCCTTCCCTCCGAGCTCCAGGCTGACCGGCGTGAGGTTGCGCGCGGCCGCCTCGGTGATCACGCGGCCGGTCGCGGACTCGCCGGTGAACGTGATCCGGTCGACCCGCTTGTCCCTGGTCAGCGCTTCGCCCGCGGAGCCCGGCCCATAGCCGTGCAGCACGTTCAGCACGCCCGGCGGGATGCCGGCCTCCAGCGCGAGCCGGGCCAGGATCGTCGCCGACGCGGGGGAGTCCTCGGCCGGCTTGAGCACGACCGTGTTCCCCCACGCCAGCGCGGGCGCGACCTTCCACGACTCCAGCATCAGCGGGAAGTTCCACGGCGCGATCGCGGCGACGACGCCGGCCGGCTCGTAACGCGTGTACGTGTGGTGGCCGGTGTCCATCGGCAGCGTCTCGGCCGTCGCCAGGCGGGCGTGGTCGGCGAAGAAGCGGAAGTTCTGCGCCGTGCGCGGGACGTCCTTGCCCTTGGCGTCCGCGACCGGCTTGCCCATGTCGTGCGAGTCGGCCGCAGCCAGCTCGTCGGCGTGCGACTCGATCAGGTCGGCCAGCTTGTGCAGCAGCGCCCCGCGCTCGCCGTACCCCATCCGCGACCACGGGCCCTCGTCGAACGCCCGCCGCGCCGAGGTCACCGCCCGGTCGGCCTCGGCCGCCCCGCCCAGCGCGACGTCCGACCACGGCTGGCGCGTCCACGGGTCGACCGAGGCGAACGTCGCGCCGTCGCTGGTCTCCTGGCCGTCGATGACGTGACCGAACGTCTCCATGGGCGCGAGCCTCCCGTCCCTCGACCCGCGGCGGAACCGGGGTGTTCCGCACCTGCGAACCCGACTCCCGCCGACCGCGCGCTGATCCGGACGACGCGTCGTGATCCGAGGGATGCGTGCTGCCGGGCGCGCGCATCGTCCCTGGAGGTGCGCGTACTGCGGATCACCGTGCGGATGGCGGTGTCGCCGGTGGTGGGGCGCCGTCCCTGGGCGTGATCCACGGGTTGCGGGCTGATCGGTCGGTGCGCGGTGATCCGGGGAACGCACGGTGGTCCGGAAGAACGCACGGTGGTCCGGAAGAACGTGCGCTGATCCGAAGGACGCGCGCTGGTTCGGTAGGTGCGCGTGTTCGGGCGGGTGCGTTGTCCGTGGAGGTGCGCGTACTGCGGATCACCGTGCGGATGGTGGTGTCGCCGGTGGCGGGTGCTGCCGCGGGTGGGGACATGATTCGGGGAGCGCGCGTTGATCCGGGGGACGCTCGTTGATCCGGAGAATGCGTCGTGATTCGGGGGACGCACGCTGATCCGAGTGGCCCACGCTGATCCAGATAACGCGCGCTGATCCGGAGGACGCGTCGTGATCCGGTGGATGCGTGCGGCCGGGCGCGCGCATTCTCCGTGGAGGTGCGCGAACTGCGGATCACCGTGCGGATGGTCGCTGACGGTGGGGTGCCGTCCCTGGGGGCGTGGTCCGGGGAACGCGCGCTGCTCCGCTCGGTACGCGGTGCTCCGGGGAACGCACGGTGCTCCGGAAGAACGCACGCTGATCCGAGCGACGCGCGCTGGTTCGGTGGGTGCGCGTGGCCGGTCGCGTGCATTGTCCGCGGACGTGCGCGTACGGCGGATCACCGTGCGGGTGGTGGTGTCGCCAACGGTGGGGCGCCGTCCCTCGGCGTGATCCACGAGTTGCGCGCTGATCCGGTCGGTGCGCGGTGATCCAGGGAACGCACGGTGCTCCGGAAGAACGCACGCTGATCCGAGCGACGCGCGCTGGTTCGGTGGGTGCGCGTGGCCGGTCGCGTGCATTGTCCGCGGACGTGCGCGTACGGCGGATCACCGTGCGGATGGCGGTGTCGCCGACGGTGGGGTGCCGTTCCTGGGTGTGATCCACGGGTTGCGGGCTGATCCGGTCGGTGCGCGGTGATCCGGAGAACGCGCGGTGATCCAGAAGAATGCGCGCTGATCCGAGCGACGCGCGCTGGTTCGGTGGGTGCGCGTGGCCGGTCGCGTGCATTGTCCGCGGACGTGCGCGTCCTGCGGATCACCGTGCGGGTGGTGGTGTCGCCGGTGGTGGGTGCTGCCGCGGGTGGGGACATGAATTGGGAAACGCGTTCTGATCCGGTGGGCGCGGGCTGGTTCGGTGGACGCGTGTGTCCGGGCGGGTGCGTTCTCCGTGGAGGCGTGCGGGCTGCGGATCACCGTGCGGATGGTGTCGCCGGTGGTGAGGGCGCTGTCGGGTGGTCATGATCCGTGGAGTGCGCGCTGATCCGGTGGGCGCGGGCTGGTTCGGTGGACGCGTGTGTCCGGCCGGGTGCGTTGTCCGCGGACGTGCGCGTACGGCGGATCACCGTGCGTACGGCGGATCACCGAGCGGGCTGCGGATCACCGTGCGGACCGGCGCGACGGGCGTTACGGGCGGGGCGCGGCGGGGACCAGGAACCCGGCGACGCTGCCCAGCTTCTCCCGGGTCTCCTCCAGCTCGCGCTCCGGGCGGGACGCCTCGATGATCCCACCGCCCGCACGGAGCCAGGTGCGGCCGTCGCGGCGCTGCACGGTGCGCAGCACGAGCCCGGCGTCCAGGGCGCCGCCCGCGTCGGCGGTGAGCACGGCGCCGGCGTAGAGGCCGCGGGGCTCGGACTCGTCGGAGGCGATCAGGTCGCAGGCCGCCTGCTTCGGGACGCCGGACGCGGTGGCCGTCGGGAAGATCGCGCCGAGCGCGTCCCAACCGTCGCGGCCCGCCGAGAGACGGCCGCCGACCTGGGAGGCCAGGTGCTGCACCGAACCCCGCTCGACGACGTCCATGTAGTCGTGCACGCACACGTCCTCGCAGACCTCGCGCAGGTCCTCGACGACGGCGCGGACGGACACCGCGTGCTCGACGACCTCCTTCGGGTCGCGACGCAGCTCGTCGCGCAGGCGCGCGTCGGTGTCCGGGTCGCCGGTACGGGCGCGCGTCCCGGCCAGCGGCTGGCTCACGACCCGCCCCGCCGGATCGGTGGCGACGAGCACCTCCGGGCTGTAGCCCGCGGCGTCCAGCCCGCCGAGCGAGAACAGGAACGAGCGGGCGGGGGCGTTCGCGCGGCGCCCGGCGACGAACGTCTCGACCAGGTCGATCTCCTCGGGGACCGGCACCACCCGGGACATCACGACCTTGTCCAGCTCGCCGCGGCGGATCGCGGCCACCGCGCGGGCGACGCGGGCCTCGTGCTCCGCGGCGCCGTGCCCGTGCGAGTCGACGGTCACGGCGTGCGTCTGCGCCGGGACGCGGTAACGGGAGGCCAGTGCCGCCGCGGCGCTGTCGAGTCCGGCCCGGTCGGCGGAGCGCACGCGGGCGACGCCGTCGCAGAGCCGGACCTCGGTGTGCGGGACGACGAGGTGGACCAGCCGGTCGGCACCGGCGGGACGGCCGTGCGCGCGGGCGCCGGCCAGCTCGAATGCGATCCAGCCGTAGGCCCGCCAGTCGCGGAACGGCAGCGTGTCGAGCAGCGAGCGCAGGACCGGGAGCGGGTCGTTCGCCGGGAGGGAGGACCAGGCAACGTCGGCGTCGTTGCCCTCGGTCCGCAGGTGCACCCCGTCGGTGTCCACCCAGAGCGCTGCGACGACACCGGTCGCGAACGACCACTCGCGGCCGTTCTCGTAGACCATGTGGTCCTCACCGGCGGCGGAGGAGGCGAGGCGGCGGACGACGTCGAGCGGCTCACCCGGGCACAGCACGGTGCGCTCCAGGTAGAGATCGTGGTGGGTGTCGATCTCCCGCGCGGTCGTCACCAGGCCTCCCTGCTGCGTGGTGGGCGGGCACGGATGGGACCGTGTCCTGCTGTCGCCGGTGGGGTAACAGCGTTACACAGTCGACGGTAACCGTGGCCGGGAGGGGAGGCAACGTGGCGAGACGTGACGTACCCCGCGATGTCCGCCGCCTCCTCGTGACCGCCGCGATCGGCCTGCTGGAGCGCGAGGGGCCGGACGCCGTGCAGGCCCGCAGGCTCACCCGGGAGATCGGCGCGTCGACCACCGCGCTCTACCACCACTTCGGCTCGATGCCCGCGCTGCTGCGTGCCGTCGTCGACGAGGGGTTCTCGCGGCTCGGGGCACGCATGTCCGCCGTCGAGGCGGGCGACGATCCGGTCGCCGACATCTGCGCGCTGGCGCTGGCCTACCGCGAGGTGGCGTGTGCGAACCCGCACCTCTACGACCTGATGTTCGGCCTCGGCGCGCCGGGCGGGCACCGTCCGGAGCCCGCGGCGACGGCGGTCGCGGCCGGGCCCGCTCAGGAGGCGGTGATCCACGTCGTCGGTGCCGTGTTCCGGGCGATCGAGCAGGGCAGGCTGCGGCCGGAGGAGAACGCCGCGCTCGTCGCGGCCCAGCTCACGAGCATGATCCACGGGTTCGTGTCGCTGGAGCTGGCCGGGCACTTCCGGGACATCGAGGAGCCGGTGCGGCACGTGCTGGTCCCGATGGGCGTGCACCTGCTCGTCGGCCTCGGCGACGACCCGGACCGCGCGCTCCGGTCCGGGCTCAGCGTTCTGTGACGGGCGTCCCCTCGACCTAGGATCGGGCGCATGACCGAGTCCGCGATCCCGGAGCACCTGACCGTCGAGCGGACGCGGCCCGTCCGGACGCCCGACGGGTTCACGCCGCCGTCGCCGTCGTTCGTCGCGCGCCCGCCGCTCGACCAGCGCCAGGTCGTGATGGCGTACCTCGGCGTCCAGGCTGAGGACCCGGTCGCGGAGCTGCCGCCGGAGGCGCTCGCCGGTGATGCAGCCCCGCGCCACGTCGACCGCGCCCTCGTCCCGTCGGACGACCCGGGCCGGGCGCCGGGGGACGCCGTCGTCGTCGCCTACTGGGACGACCCGGAGGCGTTCGACCACTGGCTCGCCACGCACCGCCGTGCCTGGCTCGACGGGCCGGGCGGACGCTGGCTCGAGGTGATCCGGCCGCGGGTCGAGCGCTACGAGACGATCACCGGCCGTCGCAGCAGGCCCGAGGGCGTCGCGCACCTCGCGCAGGGGTACTCCGACCAGGTCCTCGAACACGCGTACTGGGGGAGCATGCGCGACCGGATGCCGGCGTCCCAGGACGAGGACCTGGACGATCCGGGACACCTGGAGGTCGAGCGCGACGGCGACGTCGTCCGCGTCCGGCCGACCGGCAGCGTCTGCCTGATCCGCTCCGGCCAGGACTGGTCGGACACCGCGGGCGACGAGCGCGAGCGCTACCTGACCGACATCGAGCCGCGCCTGCGCGAGGGCATGGACTTCCTGCACGAGGAGGGACCGGACGTCGGCTGCTGGAGCAACCGCTACCTCACCGTCCTCGACGACGACGGCGCGCCCGTCGAGCGCACGTTCGGACTCGGGTGGTGGCGCACCATGGCCGACCTGGAGCGCTGGTCGGAGAGCCACCCCAGCCACCTGGCGATCTTCGACTCGTTCGTGAAGCTGGTCGCCGAGCAGCGCGGGACGACGATCCGGCTCTACCACGAGGTGTCCGTCGCCCACCCCGACGAGTGCCTGTTCGAGTACGCCCGCTGCCACGACCGGACGGGTCTCCTCCGCGCGCTCTGAGCCGCACCGACCTACGGCAGCGTCGGGTCCAGCTCCACGCAGTCCGCACCGCAGCTCCCGCCGGGAGCCGACGGCGCGCCGGGGCGGTGCAGCACCGCGCGCGTCGGGGACACGAGCAGCACGTCCCCGTCGAGCTCGGCGGTGCCGTCGACGATCAGGCTGTAGCCGCCGTCGTCGTACGGTGACCAGACGAGCGTGACCTGCGGGTTCCGTGCGAGACCCGCGCGGGCCCGGCGTCCCGGAGCG
Source organism: Pseudonocardia endophytica (assembly GCF_004339565.1). Taxonomy (GTDB): domain Bacteria; phylum Actinomycetota; class Actinomycetes; order Mycobacteriales; family Pseudonocardiaceae; genus Pseudonocardia; species Pseudonocardia endophytica. The sequence goes on along the minus strand of NZ_SMFZ01000001.1, from coordinate 1,110,654 downwards.
TCGATGCGGAACGCACCGCCTGCCACGTCGACACCGACCGGCACGACGTGCGCCCGCCCGTCGAGCACGGTCACGAGATGCGGCGCACGGTGGTCACGCCACGCGTCGGCGAGCCGGTCCATGTCACACCACCTCCGCACTTGCGTTCGAGCGCGCTCGAAGTCCTAGCGTTTGCGTCATGGGTATTCGACTCGGCTACCAGATGCCGAACTTCAGCTACGGCGCTCCGGTCTCCGACCTGTTTCCGACGGTCATCCGCCAGACCCGCGACGCCGAGGCCGCCGGGTTCGACACCGCATTCGTGATGGACCACTTCTACCAGCTGCCCGGCCTCGGCTCACCCGACGAGCCGATGCTCGAGGCGTACACGGCGCTCGGCGGACTGGCCACCGCCACGTCGTCGATCCAGCTGTCCACGCTGGTCACCGGCAACACCTACCGGAACCCGACGCTGCTGGCCAAGGCCGTGTCGACGTTGGACGTGGTCAGCGGCGGGCGGGCCGTGCTCGGGATCGGCGCCGGATGGTTCGAGCTGGAGCACCGCCAGCTCGGGTTCGAGTTCGGCACGTTCACCGACCGCTTCGAGCGGCTCGACGAGGCCCTGCAGATCATCAAGCCGATGCTGCGCGGGGACCGCCCGACGTTCTCCGGCACGTGGTACCGGACCGAGACGGCGATGAACGAGCCGCGGATCCGGAACGACCTCCCGATCATGCTCGGCGGCGGTGGCGAGAAGAAGACGTTCGCGCTCGCCGCCCGCGACGCCGACCACCTCAACATCATCTGCCAGCCCTCTGAGCTGCCCCGCAAGCTGGACGCGCTGGCGCAGCGCTGCCAGGAGGCCGGCCGCGACCGGTCGAGCCTGGAGACCAGCTTCCTGGCGTTCGTGATGATCGACGAGGACGGCGACAAGGCCCGCGACCAGGTCACGACGTACCTGCGCGGGATCGGCGTCGACCCGGACACGCTCTCCGACGAGGAGCGGGCGGCGGCCACCGGCCGGGTGTTCGCCGGCGACCCGGACGACGTCGCCGCGGATCTGAAGACCCGCGTGCTCGACGCGGGCGTGGACGGTCTGGTGATCAACCTGCCGGTCAGCGGCCACCAGGAGGGCGCGGTCGAGCTGGCCGGCCGGACGCTGAGCAAGCTGGTGTCCGCATGACGACGGCGCGCGACATCGCCGGGACCCAGGCACCGATCGGCTCCGGGTTCGGCGCCTCCAGCACCGCGGCCGACGTGCTGGCCGGGATCGACCTGACCGGGAAGCTGGCCGTCGTCACCGGCGGCTACTCGGGCCTCGGGCTCGAGATCAGCAGGGCGATGACGGCGGCGGGCGCGCAGGTCGTCGTGCCCGCCCGGCGCCCGGACGCGGCGGCCTCGGAGCTCGCCGGCGTCCGGGGCGTCGAGGTGGACGCGCTCGACCTCGGTGACCTGGACAGCGTCCACGCGTTCGCCGACCGGTTCCTGGCCGGCGGGCGCCGGATCGACATGCTGATCGGCAACGCCGGGATCATGGCCTGCCCGGAGACCAGGGTCGGGCCCGGCTGGGAGGCCCAGTTCGCCACGAACCACCTCGGGCACTACGCGCTGGCGAACCGGCTCTGGCCGGCGCTGGCCGACGGCGCCCGGGTGGTGTCGGTGTCCTCCCGCGGCCACCACCGCTCGTCGATCCGCTGGGACGACGTCCACTTCACCCGCGGCTACGACAAGTGGGAGGCCTACGGCCAGGCGAAGACGGCGAACGTGCTGTTCGCCGTGCACCTGGACGCGCTGGGCCGCGACCGTGGCGTGCGGGCGTTCGGCCTGCACCCCGGCGGGATCATGACCCCGCTGCAGCGGCACCTGGCGCGTGCCGAGATGGTCGAGGCCGGGTGGATCGACGAGAACGGCACGCCGATCAACCCGTCGTTCAAGACTCCCGAGCAGGGAGCCGCGACGGCCGTGTGGGCGGCGACGTCACCGCAGCTCGACGGCCGCGGCGGGCTCTACCTCGAGGACTGCGAGGTGGCGCTGCCCGCCGAGCAGGCGGGGGCGTCCGGGGTGCGGCCGTACGCGGTCGACCCGTCGGAGGCGGCCCGGCTGTGGACGCTGTCCGCGGAGCTCACCGGCGTGGACGCGCTGAGCTGAGGGACGTCCGCGGCGGGAACGGGTGCGCCCGCTCCCGCCGCGGCGCCGGCTCACTCCGGGGCGGTGAAGAACTCCAGCGCGATGTTGTCGGGGTCGCGGAACGACACGCCGCTGCCGTAGTGGGCGCGCTTCACACCGCCGTGCGAGATCCCCAGCTCGTCGAGCTTGGCGGCCCACTGCTCCAGCTCGGCGTGCGACCCGACGGCGAAACCGACGTGGTCCAGGCCGGTGCGGTGCTCGTCGAAGCGCTCGCCGGTCTCCTTGCCCCGGTGCGTGTGCAGGCCGAACAGCAGGCCGCCGTCGAGCGCGAAGACGGTGTGGTGGAACTCGCCGCCCTCCTCGTCCTCGTCCAGGACCGGGTCGGCGCCGAACAGCGTCGCGTACCAGTCGGTGCTGCGCTTCAGGTCGGACACGGTGATCGCGACGTGCTGGAGACCGGGGAAGGCCACGGCAGGGGCTCCTTTGCTCTTGCGGGCACCGGCGACGCGCACCGATGCGGCTATCGCTGCCTGTCTATCAGCCGACGCGACGGCCGGACCCCTACGAACGGGCGGGGTCAGGGGGCGGGGATCTCCGGGTACCCGAGCGGGGTGCGGTCGCCCTCCCACCCCCAGCGTTCGACGGGCGTGGTCGCCCTGTCGTAGGCGTCGGTCGGGTAGGGGTAGGTGACCCTCGTGATCGAGCCCCAGTCGTCGTACCGCGGGCGGGTGTCGGTGCCCCGCAGACGCGTCGGCAGTCTGCTCTCGGTGTCGTACACGGTCATCGGCGCGAACGCCCCGCCGACCGACGCGGCGAACGACGCGTCCCCGGCGAAGTCGAGGTCGGCAGGCCCGCGCAGCAGCACGGTCGGTGCTCCTGCCAGCCCGTCCGCGACGCGCGGGGACTTCCGGACGCACGGCGCCGCCCACAGCAGCGACCAGTCCACGTACGTCGTGTCGCCTGCGGTGATCTCGTCGCGGGCCGGCCTCACGTCACGCAGACGCGGGCCGGTGACCGCGAGGAAGCCGCCCGGGTCGGTGGTCGCGTCGGTGGCCCGGATGCGGACCAGCCCGGCGCCCGCCGGGATCTGGTCGCGGGACAGGTGCACGTCGCGCCAGTCCGAGCGGAACAGCGGGGTCTGCTGCTCGACGTGGTCGGCCGGGTAGTCGGCGCGCGACGCCGGGTCGGTGGCCGCGTCGTCGATCACGCGGGTCCCGAGCGGCGGCGCGGACCCGTCGCCCGGCGGGGCGAACTCCAGGCTCAACGAGTTGCCCTGCCCGGTCCGGCCGTTCACGTCGAGCGCCAGCTCCTGGTCGTCGGCCAGCGCCGGGAGCACGAACCACTGGCTGGTCAGCGACCCGGTGGAGGACGCACCACGGTCGGCGGAGCCCCACAGGAACTGCGAGCTCCCGGTCCCGGGTGGCGCCGGGGGCGTGCCGCGGTAGCCGCCGTTCTGCGTGAACCCGGTCGTCCGGGCGGTGCCCGGCCCGGCCGCGAGCACGCCGCCGGGGGTGTTCGTGACGACGTCGACGTCGTCGAGGATCCCGCAGGTCGGCGTCCCGTCGAACTGGGCGATCATCTGCGCGCCGACCGAGTAGCTGCCCTCCTGACGGCCCGGCGCGACGGCGAACGACCACAGCATGGCCGCGACGCCGACGAGCGCGACGGAGGCGGTCAGCACGGCCGGAGCCCGGACCATCCCGCGGCGCAGGCCGTCCCGCGCGCCCGCGCGGTTGTCGCCGGTCCGCACGGCCGCGACGACGGCGCCGAGCAGGAGCACGGCGACGACGACCGCCACCCACGGCACGGGGGAGTTCCACGGGCGGAACGGGCCGTCGTCGTGCGGGACGCCCCAGTGCGAGTACAGGAACCAGTCGTTCCTGCCGGAGAACGCGACCGCCGCGGCGATCACCAGCGCGAGCGTCCCGGCGCCCGCCGCCGCCCGCACCGCCGTCTCGTCGGCGCGCCGCCGGGCGGCCAGCACCAGCAGGACGACGCCGCACGTGAGACCCAGCGCGCCGACGCCGGCGAGCGTGCCGAAGTAGTGCGTCCACTTCGACGGCGTCAGGCCGAGCGCGACCAGCCCGAGCGCCGCGCCCACCGTCACGACCGGCACCCACCGCAGGCCGGCCGTCCGGTGCACCCCGCGGGCGAGCAGCGGGAGCACGGCGACCAGCAGCGCGATCGTGAGCAGGACCGGGATCCGGCGGCCGAGGCCGCCCTGCTCGCCGTCGAACCCGAACAGCAGCGTCCAGCGGCGGATCTCGTCGAACCAGGCGACGTTCGGCCCGAAGTAGGTGTGCATCTCGGTCGCCCGGGACACCGTGTACCAGCTCTGGCCGGTGAAGATCAGTACCAGCCCGACGCCGCCGATCGCCGCCGCCGCGGCCGTCGCACCCGCCTGTGCGAACAGCCCGCGCAGGCCGGTCGCGGTGCCACGCACCCGTCGCAGCAGGGCCGGGAGCAGCACCAGGACCGGGCCGAGCACCATCACCGACGACGGCGTGACCGCCACCGACGTGCCGAACGCGAGCGCGGCGAGCCCGAGCCAGACGCCGCCGTGCCGCGGGCGGGCGGCCGCGCGCAGCCCGAACGCGACGGTCGCGGTCACGGCGAGCGCGGCGAACGGCTCCGGGCGCACGCCCAGGTTCAGCGGCATCCACCAGACGAGCAGGCAGACGGCGAGCAGCAGCCGCACCCACACCCGGCGGGACAGGCGGCCGAGCAGCACCGGAAGGGCCACCCGGGACACGAGCAGCCACACCGCGACCCCGGCGATCGTGGACAGCGTGCGCAGCGCGAGCGGTGACGCGCCGTCGTCGACCATCGGTTGGACGAGCCGCAACACCAGCGTGAACGGCGCCTCGGAGGCGTTGCCCCAGCGGTAGAAGTTGCCGAACTGGTCGGTGCCCGCCGCGTTGCGGACGATGCCCTCGGTGAACCCGTCGTCCGGGCTCAGCGGGCCGATCACCGTCCACACGCCCAGCACGCCGAGAACGGCCAGGTCCACGGCCTTCCGCCCGAGCCCGCGCACCGTGGCCCACGACTCGAGCGCCGTGGCGCGCCAGATCCGTCGCGTGCCGGCGAGGCTGCGACGACGGCGTCGCTGCCGGTCGGCGAGCGCGAGCAGCGCCAGGGACGCGGCTGCCAGCAGGAGCTGGACGACGACGAGGGCGTCCTTCGTGCCGGTGGAGTCGGCGGTGAACCAGTCCGCCGTGCGGGCCACGACGCGCAGGCCGGCCGCGTCCGGCGGGGCGAGGTCGGTGGCGAACACGCGGACGGTTCGGACGCGGTCGCCGGGGTAGGTGCGCGGTGCCTGGCCCGCCGGGGTGACCGTGCTGCCCGCGCCGTCGGTGCGCAGGCCGATCCCGCACGCGTCGCCGTCGGCGACGGGTTCGCGGTAGAGCTGCCTCCCGCCGACGAGCACGAGCAGGTTCTGATCGACGGTGGTGACGGTGAACCCGGTCGTGTCCGCCCCCGGCCTGTCCGAGGACACGATCGTCGTGGGCCCGTCGCGGCCGAGCGCGGCGCGCACGACCGGGCACGGCACGTCGAGGCGGACGGACTCCGGTGCGTACGGGACGAAGAACGCCGTCGTCGACGTGACGTCCTTGCCCGCCCGGGGCCACGTGACGGTCGTGTCGTGGTCGACGACCGGGGCGAACGGCATCAGCAGCGCCGCGACGAGCCCGAGCAGGCCGACGACGAGCGTGGCGCCCGGCAGCACCCACGTCCGGTCGCGGACCGTGCCCTCCGCAGCGGCGGCGGGCGCGTCGGACCCGTCCGGCGTCTCCGGCGTCTCTGCCGGGGACTCGGTCGCGGGGGAGCGCGCGTCCGTCGTCATGGGCGTCCGGGTCGGGTCGGTGCTGCTCGGAGGATCAGGCCGCGGTGACGGAGATCGTGTGCCAGCCGGTCGCCCCGTCCGGGATCACGTCCTGGAGCTGGGCGGTCTGCAGGTAGCCCGACCGGTCGGTCGCACGGACCTGCAGCTGGTGACGCCCCGGTGCCAGGTCGACCGGCGCCTGCCACATGCGCCAGGTGTCGATCCCGACCTCCGTCGCCAGCTCCGCAGACTGCCAGCGCCCGCCGTCGGCCCTCACCTCGACCCTCGTGATGCCGGTGTGCTGGGCCCAGGCCGTCCCGGCGACGACCACCCGGCCGGCCGGCACGGTCGCCTCGGAGCGCGGCACGTCGATCCGGGACTGGGTCTTGATCGGCGCCTCCCGGGACCAGCCGCGCAGCTCCCAGAACGACGGGTTCGCGTCCCAGGTGGTGACCTCCATGTCGGTGATCCACTTGCAGCCGGAGACGTAGCCGTAGAGCCCCGGCACCACCATCCGCACCGGGAACCCGTGCTCGACGGGGAGGGCCTTCCCGTTCATGCCGATCGCGAGCATCGCGTCGCGCCCCGTGTCGGTGAGCGCGGTGACCGGTGTGCCGGTGGTGAACCCGTCCACGCTGGTGGAGAACACCTGCTCGGCGCCCGGCTGCACACCGGCCTCCATCAGCAGGTCGACGAGCGGGACCCCGAGGAACAGGGCCGTCGAGGCCAGGTCGCCGCCGACCGGGTTGGACACGCAGGTCATGGTGATCGGCTTCTCGATCAGGCGCCGCGAGCGGAGCTGGTCGAACGTCAGCGTGACCTCGCGCTCGACCATCCCGTGGATGCGTACCGACCAGCTCGCCGCACCGACCCGCGGCACCTGCAGGGCGGTGTCGATCCGGTAGAAGCTGTCGTTCGGCGTGAGGAACGACGGCGTGCCGGACGCCGCGAAGTCGGCGCCGGCCGGGATCCGCGGCGGCGGCGGAGCGGCGGCCGGTGGGACGACCGTGTCCGGGACCGCGTCGGTCCCGCTCCCGGCGAGCAGGCGCCCGAGGGCCCCGGCCAGCGCCGTCCCGGCGAGCGCGACGCCCGCCAGCGTCAACGCACGGCGTCGGGCGAGCCCGGTGCCTTCCGGCGCGGCGTGCTGGCCCGGCGCGGCCGCCCACGCGAGCAGGGCGCGGTGCAGCACCGTGAACACGCCGTACCCGACGGCCGGCGCCGCGACCGCCGGCACGAGGTCGAGCACGCCGAACGTCGGGGCCAGCGTCGCCGCGACGGCGGCCAGCACACCCATCGCGATGATCACGCCCTGGCCGGGCGTCGGCGTGCGGCGGCTCGCCAGCCCGGCCACGACACCGGCCAGCGCGATCACGACCGCCATGCCACCGAGAAGGGCGACCTTGTCGTAGGTCCCGAACGTCGCGATCGCGAACTGCTTGAGCCACTCCGGGGTCATCCGGATGAACTGGTTGCCGACGGCCAGGAACGGCGACGACGGCGGATCCAGCAGTCCGGCGACCAGGTCACCGGCGGCCAGCGCCGACGCGACGCCGAGCAGCCCCGCCCCTGCGGCCCACGGGCGCGCGATCACCGGATCGCCGGTCTCGCTCCGGGGCGGGGTGGGAGCGGTCGTCGTCATGACAGGCGTTCGGTCGTGGACACCCCACGGGTTCGGCCCGTCACCCGTTCACGCACCGTCCGGGAGTGTGACCGGTGCGCTGGCACCGAGACCCTGCTCCGCGGCCGCGGTGCGCACGGCGTCGATCACGAGGAGCAGAGCGGGCCGCCGGGCCGAGCGGGTCCGGTAGGCGACCGAGACGGTGCGGGTCAGCGCGTCACCGAGCGCGACGACGTCGACACCCGGAGGGCGCAGCGCCAGTCCGAGGTCGGAGACGAGCGTGACGCCGAGCCCGGCCGCGACCATGGCCAGCGCCGTGGCCTGCTCCTCGACCTCGTGGTTGATCCGTGGCTCGAAGCCGCTGGCCTGGCAGGCGAGCCGGCCGGCGGTGCCGAGGTGCGAGCGCGGGCCGGCCAGGATCCACGGGTGGTCGGCCAGCTCGGTGAGCGTCACGCTGGCCGACGGCACCGCGCCGGACGGGACGGCGGCGTAGATCCGCTCGACGGCGATCACCGCCCGCTCCAGCGACGGGTCCCAGTCCATCGGGTAGTTCGAGTAGTCGATCACGAACGACAGGTCGAGCGCGCCGTCGCGTACGGCACCCGCTGTGTCCTCCGGGGCCAGCTCCTTCGTCCGCACCTCGATGCCGGGGTGCGAGTCCGCGAGGATCGTCAACGCGGCCGGGAGCAGGCCGGACGCGACCGACGCCCACACGCCTGCGGTGAGCCTGACCGAGATCGACTCCTGGGCCTCCTCGAGCGCGAGCGTGGCCCGCTCCACCGACCCGAGGATCTCCTCCGCGTGCTCGGCGAGCAGGGTGCCGAGGTCGGTCAGCCGGACGCGGCGGCCGAGACGCTCGAACAGTTTCGCCCCGACGTCGCGCTCCAGCTGGGCGAGCTGCTGGGACACCGCGGACGCCGTGTAGTGCAACGCGTTCGCCGCCGCCGTCACGGTTCCGCGGCGATGTAGCTCACGCAGCATCCGCAACCGGGGCAACGACAGGTCCATGAGCTGCAGCGTAGGTGTGTTGTGCAGGAACGCTGAACACGACCATCAATGATCCGTTAATGGACGCCCGGGGAGCGCGGACCGCACTCTGGCATCACCGGCGGGGCACCGTCGCGCCGGGGACATCGTCGTCCACCCCGACTTCCCCGAACGGGCTGTTACACGGTGGGCCCACCGGACGAAGGGGTGGCCAACGAACGTACGAACGAGGAACGGAGGTGGCTCGGATGACCACGATGCAGGACCCGATGGAGCACACGGGAGCCGCGATCAGCAGCGTCCCGACCCGCCCGACGGTCGTGGACGCGCCCCGCGTCCAGCCGTACATGCGCCTGCAGTGGACGGACCCGGTCACGGGGGCCACCGGCTACCTCGTCGTGCACACGCTGCGCGCCGGCATCGCGACCGGCGGCACCCGCATGCGCGCCGGCTGCACGATGACCGAGGTCGAGGACCTCGCGCGCGGCATGGCCAACAAGACCGCCACGTTCGACCTGCCGATCGGCGGGGCCAAGGGCGGCATCGACTTCGACCCGAAGGACCCGGCGGCCGCCGGTGTGCTGGAGCGGTTCTGCGAGGCCATGCGGCCGTGGATCGACGCGCATTGGGTCACCGCCGAGGACCTCGGCGTCCCGCAGCACCTGATCGACGAGGTGTTCGAGCGCCTCGGCATGGGGCAGAGCTACCACGCGGCCATCCGTCGCGCGGACGACCCGGTGGCCACGCTGGAGCGTGTCCGCCGCGGCCTGAACGCCGAGGTCGACCACGGCTTCCTGCTCGGTGACGTGATCGGCGGCTACGGCGTCGCGCACGCCTGCCTGGCCGCGGCCGTGCACTGGGGACAGACGCCCGCGGAGACGACCGTCGCGATCCAGGGCATCGGCACGATGGGTGGCGGCGCGGCCTGGTACCTGCACGAGGCCGGGATGACGGTGGTCGCGGTCGCGGACGCGGCGGGCACCCTCTACGACCCGAACGGCCTCGACGTGCCGGCGATCCTCGACCTGCGCGACGGCTACGGCGAGGTGGACCGCTCCCGCCTGCCGGAGGGTGTGCAGCAGCTGCACCGCAACGACGTGATGGCGACCGAGGTGGACATCCTCGTGCCGGCCGCGATCTCCTACGCGATCACGCCGGACAACAGCTTCGACGTCCGCGCCCGCGTCGTCGTGGAGGCCGCGAACGCCGCCACGACGCCGGAGGCCGAGGCCATGCTGGCCGCCCGAGGCGTGCCGGTGCTGCCGGACTTCGTCGCCAACGCCGGTGCCGCCGTCTGGGCCTGGTGGCTCCTGCTCGGTGAGGTCGACGACCGGCCGGACAACTCGTTCGACCGCCTGCGCACCGTGATGCACGCCAAGGTCGCGACGCTGCTCGGCCGCTGGGCCGAGGAGGGCGTCACCCCGCGCGAGACCGGACACGCCTGGGCGGCCGACCCGGCCCCGTCGCTGGCGCCGCTCGTCATCCCCTGATCCCGCCTTCCTCCGCAACGAACGGCACCTTCGGGCAATGACACTGCCCGAAGGTGCCGTTCGTTCGGCCGGGGCCGGTTACGCGCGGGCGCCCGCGGCGCGGACCGACGCGCGGTCGGCGAGCGCGTACACGGCCAGGACCGCCACGACGATCTCGGCGATCGTGCAGATCCCGCCGGACACCGGCATCCAGAACCCGACCGCGTTCGGGACCAGCGGCGGGAGCCCGACCGTGCTGCGCAGGACGTAGCCGATCGCGGTCAGCGCCGACACGCCGCCACCGACGATCCAACCCAGCCGGGGCCGGACGAACAGCAGCACCAGACCGACGAGCGTGCCCAGGCCGGACAGCCAGAACAGGATCGGCATCACGCCGCCCACACCGCCGACCATCACGTGGATCACGGTCGCGATCGCCAGCCCGATCGCCCCGAGGACCCGCAGGCCCGTGTTCTCCGCTCGCGTTCCGGACATTCCGGCCTCCTCCGCCGTCGGTCGAGCCGATGCCCGGCTCGATGGAGTACACGGAAACGGACATCACGCGGTTCACCGGCTCGAAGAACCGCTTCGAACCGGATCGGTCCGGCGTCCGTGTACACCGGTGGGACACGAGCGGAGGACCGGTGGACACGGACGCGATGCGGGCGCTGCACGACCGGCACGCCGCTGTCCTGTGGCAGGTCGCGCTGCGCACGACCGGTGACCACGGGCGCGCCCACGACGCGGTGCAGGAGGTGTTGCTCCGCGCCTGGCGGCACCCGGAGGTCTTCGACGAGCGCCGCGGCGACCCCCGAGCCTGGCTGCTGCGGACGCTGCGCAACATCCTGATCGACGACTGGAGGGCCCGGTCCGCTCGCCCGGACGAGTCGCTCACCGGGGAGCCGCCGGAACGCGGCGTCGACGACGACGTGGACGCCGCCCTGCAGTCACTGCTGGTCTCCGACGCGCTGGACCGGCTGTCCGCGGAGCATCGCGAGGTGCTCGTCGAGTGCTTCTACCGCGGCCACAGCGTGGCCGAGGCGGCCCGCCGGATCGGGGTGCCGCCCGGAACCGTCAAGTCCCGCACGCACTACGCGCTGCGGGCGTTGCGGCTGACCCTGGACGAGATGGGGGTGGGGACATGAGTTGTCCGCACCGCTTCGACGTCGGCGTCTACGTGCTCGGGGCGCTGGACGCGGGCGAGCGCGCCCCGTTCGAGGACCACCTCGGCGGCTGCGACGAGTGCACCGCCGAGCTGCGCAGGCTCGGCGGGCTGCCCGGCCTGCTCGCCAGGGCGGGCCGGTCCGGGCCGGTCGAGGGGGCCGGCCCGGACGAGCCGCCCCCCGGGATCCTGGACGGGGTCGCCGGCCGGATGCGCAGGCGACGGAGGTCGCGACGGCTGCTGGTCGCCGCGGGCGCCGTCGTCGTGCTCGGGGTCGGGGTGCTGGCCGGCTGGTCGCTGGCGCCGCGGGAGACGGTCGCCGTCCCGGTCCGCACGGTGGAGCTGCAGTCCGCGGCGGCGGACGCGCCGGTCTACGGCGAGGCGGGGTTGGCCGGCGAGCCGTGGGGTACGGCGATCACGCTGCGCTGCCGGACCATGGCGGGCCGCCCCGCCCCGGCGCGGGACGCTCCGCGGTCGGTGTACGTGCTGACCGTCCGCGGCCCGGACGGCTCGGTGCAGCAGGTGGCGCGCTGGTCCCCGCCGCCCGGTCAGGACGTCGACGTGCAGGCGGCGACGAACCTCGACCCGGCCGCCGTCGCCGGCCTCGAGGTGCGGACCGGCACCGGACAGCTCGTGCTCGCGGGTTAGTCGACCCGGCCGACGACGGCGAGCGCCTCGCCGACGCCGCGTGCCTCCGGCTCCTCCGGGTCGCGGTGCCAGTCCCGCATCTCGACGACGCCCGGGTCGACGAGCGTCAGCGCGGACAGCAGATCGGCGAGCTGCGACCGGTCGCGCAGGTGCAGCGGCGTGCTGCTCTCCCGGTAGAGCCGCTCGCCCTCCTCCATCGCTGCGCGGTCGGCCGGGTCGCGCAGGTCGGTCGTCGCGTGCGAGACCGCGAACAGGCTGCCGGGGACGAGCCGCGACCGGTAGCCGTCGAGGATGCTCCTCGGGTCGTCCGCGGGTCCGGCGAAGTGCAGTACCGCGACCATCAGGACGGCCACCGGGCGCTCGAGGTCGAGCACGTCCCGCACACCGGGGGCAGACCACACGGACTCCGGGTCGCGCATGTCGGCCGAGCTGATGCTGACGCCGTCGAGCCCGGCCAGGATCTGCTCGCTGTGCGCCACGGCCACCGGCTCGTTGTCGACGTAGGCGACGCGCGTGTCCGGGTCGATCGCGCGGGCGACCTCGTGCACGCTGCCCATGGTCGGGATGCCGGAGCCGAGGTCGAGGAACTGGTCGACGCCCGCACGGACGCAGTACCGCACGGCCCGTCGCAGGAACGCCCGGTTGTTCGCGAACGTCCCGGCCACTCCCGGTAGCCGTTCCAGCATCCTGGCGGCGAACTCGCGGTCGACGGCGAAGTTGTGGTTGCCACCGAGCATGTAGTCGTACACGCGCGCGATGCTGGGGCGTTGCAGGTCCGGGGGCTCGCCGCCCTCGCGGACGTCCGGGCCGTCGGTCATGGGCACCGAGCGTAACGGAGTACCCGCTCCGGCCCCGTCACGCTCCCGGGCGGTACACGTGCACCGCCCAGCGGTCCCACCGGTGACGGGGGCTGTCACGGGGCGCGACGACGACGTCGGTGCCGGTCTCCGGCGCGGGCGGACGGCTGCGGACGAGCTCCCGGACCCGCCGGCCCGCCGACCGGTAGAAGCCGAGCTGCACCGCGCGTCCGAACAGCGCGAACCCGAGCCGGTAGAACGGGTTCGGCACCCGGGAGCGGCGGGAGAACGCCCTGATCCAGAACGTCACCTCGCCGGTGGCCATGTCCTTGTCCACCTCGTAGGTGAGCCGCCCCTGTTCCAGGTGCCCGGCGAGCGTCTCGTAGCTCCAGCCCCAGATGCGGTGGCCGTCGCGCTCGGTGTCCACGATGTCGGTGACCCGGACGCCGAGGTGGAAGCGCAGGATCGCGAACCGGCCCTCCAGCAGCATGTCCCGCCCGAGCAGCGGCGCCGACGCGCGGTAGGCGCCGCGCAGCCGCCGGTGGTCGGTGAAGCCGTAGTCGCGCACGATCGAGCCCGCGCGCTCCCACGGCCCGTCCGGTTCCGGCGGGCCGGGACGCTCGTGGCCGATCACGGCGCGTCCGTCGTCGACGTGCCAGCGGTGGTCGTCGCGGTCGACGGGCCCGTCGGCCGGGTCGTAGTTGACCGGCAGCTCGGCCAGCCCGTCGAGCAGGCCGGCCAGCTCGGTCGGATCCCGGTCCGGTCCGGGCCCGATCTCGGTACGACGGACCGTGAGGCGGCTCAGGACCGCTCCTCGCGCCGCATCGACTCGGCGATCAGCCAGATCATCGACGGCCACAGGCCCACGAAGATCGCCCGGCGCTCCGCGTTGCCCCGCTCGTCCTGGTCGACGGTCTTGGCGCGCAACCACAGCCCGATCGACAGCCCGACCGACCCGAGGGACACCCACTGCAGCGCGGGACCACGGATCCCGGTCCTGCGCACCACGCTTCCGACGGTCATACCTCTCTCTTCCCCCGCGCGGGCCCGGTACACACGTGCTGGGATCCCGGTATGGCCACTTCCCACGTCACCGGTGACGCCCGGTCGCGTCGCGTGGGCGCTCTGCTGCGGTGGCCGCCCGGCGTCGCGCTCGTGTCCTGGCGCTACTTCTGGCGGACCACACCGATCCACCGCAGCGACGTCGACGGTGACGCGTCGGACCTGCCGCCGGAGCTGCCGCCCGGTGCGGGCGACGACGACCGCATCCAGCCCGTCCGCGACGGCGTCGGCCCGCTGCTGCACCGGCGCTACGGCGTGCGGATCCGCGGTACCCGGCTCACCCCGGAGCAGCTGATGTCGCGGCTGGTCGCCGACCCGGACCGGTGGTCGCCGGAGTTCGCCGTGTTCCGCAGGACCCACGGTCGCGACGGCGCGATGGAGACGGGCGACGAGTTCCTGATCCGGATGCCGGGGCCGTGGGACGGGCCGGTGCGGGTCGTCGACGCGGACCCGCGCGGGTTCGTGTTCGCGACGCTGAAGGGGCACCTGGAGGCCGGCCGGATCGAGTTCCGCGCGTCCACGGAGGCCTCGGGGAGCCTGCGGTTCGACATCGAGTCATGGGCCCGCCCCGGTGACCGGCTCTCGCACGTGCTCTACAACCGGCTGCGCGTGGCGAAGGAGGTGCAGCTCAACATGTGGACGCACGCGTGCATCCGGGCCGCACGGATCGCCGGAGGGCACCCGGACGGCGGCGTGACGGTGCGGACACGGCGGCTGGCCACCCTGTAGAACGTCCATCATGCCGTTCACCGAGATCGACTACATCGTGGACGACGGCGTCGCCACGATCACCCTGGACCGCCCGGACCGGCTGAACGCGTTCACCGCGACGATGGCGCGCGAGCTGATCGAGGCGTTCGACACCTCGGACGCCGACGACGCCGTGCGGGCCGTGATCGTCACCGGCCGGGGCCGCGGGTTCTGTGCCGGCGCCGACCTGGGGCGCGGTGGGTCCACGTTCGACGCGACCGACGAGACGCGCGTCGCGGAGCGGGAGTGGGTCGGTGAGATCGGCGGCGTGAAGCGCGACGGCGGCGGCACCGTGTCGCTGCGGATCGCCGCCTCGCGCAAGCCGGTGATCGCCGCGATCAACGGGCCGGCCGTCGGCGTCGGCGCGACGATGACGCTGCCGATGGACGTGCGACTGGCCGCGTCGTCGGCGCGATTCGGGTTCGTGTTCGCCCGCCGCGGGCTCGTCCCGGAAGCCGCGTCGAGCTGGTTCCTGCCGCGGGCCGTCGGGATCTCGCAGGCCATGGAGTGGGCGATGACCGGACGGGTGTTCGACGCGCAGGAGGCGCTCGCCGGACGTCTCGTCTCGAGGGTCGTGCCCGACGACGAGCTGTACCCGGCGGCCGTCGCACTGGCACGGGAGATCGCGGACACCACGTCGGCCGTGTCCGTCGCGGTGTCGCGGCAGCTGCTGTGGTCGATGCTCGGCGCGTCCTCGCCGTGGGAGGCGCACAAGCTGGACTCGCAGGCGATCACGCACCTCGGGCAGGGCCGCGACGTGGCCGAGGGCGTGACGGCGTTCCTGGAGAAGCGCCCGCCGTCGTTCCCGGACACCGTGTCGGCCGACTACCCGGACATCGTCCCGCCGTGGCCGTCGCGTCCGGACGGGATGGACTGACCCTGGGGTGTGACCCGGGTCGCCGATCGGCCCTGGCGCGTGTCATCCGGCCGGATGGCCTTGTGGCACAGCGGAGTGATCACGTCCCCGGCCGGCGAGACCTCCCGCGATCCGCATGATCACCTCGACACGTCCCGACGTGGAGGTGTCCGATGTGGAGCGCGGCCGTGGTGCGCGTGGGCGTGCTCGTTGCGGTGTGCGCCATGCTGGCCGGACTGCCGGCCGTGGCGCCGGCGGACGTGACCCGCGCCGACGCGACGATCGCCGGGTCGGGCCCGGATCGGCCCACCGTCGCGCCGGGAACCGCAGCCGGCACGGGTGCCGGGGCTGCGCCGGATCGCGGTGCCGCGCTGCATCGCGGTGTCGACGCGGGTGCCGGTGTCGCGTCCGGCGGCGCGGCGGGCGCCCCGCCCGACGGTGGCGCACGAACCGGTCCCTCGGCACCCCGGCCGTCCCGCCCCGCCGTCGTGCACCGCGAGATCACCGCGCCGGGCGGGTCGTCGGCCGACGTCCTCGACGTCGACCTGACCGCGCCCGGCGTCCGGGTCGGGCTGCTCACCGCCGGGGACGTGTCCGACCGTGCGTCGGTGGCCGCGATGGCGGACCGGGCGGGTGCCCGCGCCGCCGTCAACGGCGACTTCTTCGACCTCGGCCGCAGCAACGCCCCGGCCGGCCCGCAGGTGCGCGACGGTCGGACGATCTCGTCCGCCGTCCCGGCCGGTCGCCGGCTCGCACCTGCCGTGGACGGCGCCACCCCGGACTCCGTGCTCGCGTTCGGGGCCGACGGGCGCGCCCGGGTCGACCGGGTGCGGTTCGGCGCGTCGGTGCAGGTCGGAGCGTCGACGATCCCGGTGGAGGGGATCAACCAGTACGCGGTGCCGCCCGGCGGCGTCGGGCTCGTGACGCCGGAGTGGGGCGGCGCGGACCGGGCTCGCATGCTGTGCGGCTCGGACACCGACCGGAACGCCGGGTGCTCGGCGGACCGGATCGAGGTGTCGGTGCGCGACGGCGCCGTGGCCGCCGTCCGGCCCCCTGGCGCGGGTCGCCTCGCGCCCGGTGAGACCGCGCTGCTCGGGCGGGACGGGGGAGCGGACGCGCTGCGCGCCGTGCGGCCGGGTGACCCGGTCACCGTGCTGCCGCACCGCGCCCTGGCGGAAGGATCGCCACCGGTCACCGCCGTCGGCGGCAGCCCGATCGTCGTCGACGGCGCGCGACCCGGCCCGCTCGACGACCGCGAGCGGGCTCCGCGCACGGCGGCCGGCATCGCCGACGGTGGCCGACGCCTGCTCCTGGTCACCGTCGACGGGCACGAGACGGCGCACTCGGGAGCCACGCTCGCCGGGCTCGCCGGGATGCTGACGTCGTTGGGCGCCAGGGACGCCGTGAACCTCGACGGCGGCGGGTCGTCCACCATGGTCGCCCGCCCTCCGGACGCTCGGCGTGTGTCGGTGGTCAACGCGCCGGCCCAGGACGCGACGCGCCTGGTCCCGAACGCCCTCGGGGTGTTCACGCCGCAGCCCCGGCGCGGCCCGGCGCGGCGGCTCGCAACGCGCCGTCCCTGAGCGCAGCGCACGCTGCGACGCGCGCCAGGAAAGGCGTGTGCGCGCTGCGGACCGGTCGGACACCCGGCCTTCACCCCGCGTCGCCGGTGGCACCGTCGAGAACCGCGAGGACCCGGCGGCGCCGTCCTCGGCACCGACGACGCGCCCCAGGGCGGCCGCCCGGTCCAGCACACCGTCGCCGAGCTCGTCGAGGAACGTGCTGCGCGCTTGATCCGCGGTTCAGGAGCGGACCGTTCGCGTATCGACCGCGTGGCTCCACGACCGTGGATCAGCCGGGCGGTGCGCAGCCCGGGTCCACTGCATGATCCGCGGTTGTGGAGCGGGGGAGTCGCACCGCGAACGCCCGGCTCCTCAACTGTCGATCTTGCTGGCGAAGCGTCGCGCCTCGGGCCGCGTCACGCCGGGTCGCGGCGCGCCGTGACCTCCAGCAGGCCGAACAGTTGCGCCACGAGCCAGTCGCGCAGCTCGTCGCGACCGATACCGGTCCCGGCGTCACGCAGCCAGGTCAGCGTCGCCCCCTCGACGAGCGCGACCCACCCGCGCAACGTCATCAGCTGCCACGGGCTCGGGTCGGGCACGCCACCGCGCTCGACGAGCAGCGCGACGATGTGGTCGCGCACGCCGTCGACCAGGGCGTCGGTCTCGCCCGTCGAGATCACCGAGCCGCTGCGCAGGAGCGCGACGTAGGCCCGCGCGTGCTGCTGCGCGACGTCCAGGAACGCCTCGACCGCCACGGCGAGCTGCTCGGCCAGCGACCCGTCCGCGGGAAGCGCGACCCGGGAGACCAGCTCGTCGACGACCGTTCCGAGCGCGGCCACGTGCAGCGCGTCGACGTTCGGGAAGTAGCGGTAGAACAGCGCCCGCGACACCTCGGCCGCGCCCGTCACGTCCTCGACGGCCACGTCCTCCGGCTGCAGCCGCTGGTAGAGCTCCAGCGCCGTGTCGACGAGGTGGTCACGGCGGGCCTCCGGGCTCATCCGTCGCGCCGGGCGGCGGGGGCCCGGATCGGCCGGGCTCATCGCAGGTCGACCACGATCCGGTCGGCGGAAGCGCGCGCGACGCACAACGCCGTCCGGCCCGGCCCCGCGGTGTCCCCGGTCGTCGTGCCCTCGACCAGCGGCACGTGACAGGTCCCGCAGAAGCCCTGCCGGCAGGACCATGCGACGTCCGGGCGGACCTCCCGGACGACGTCCAGAGCCGACCGGTCGGCGGGCACCGCGACGTCCGGGCCGCCCGCGATCCCCACGGTGAACGGCCGCCCGTTCCGGATCGGGGGCGGGGAGAACCGCTCGGAGTGGAACCGGTGGCCCGCGGGCGTCGCCACCCGGACGGCGTCGATCATCGCGGGCGGTCCGCAGCAGTACACGGCGCATCCGGCGGGGAGGTCGCCCAGCAGCTCGGCGGCCGGGGTCGGGGAGCCGCCGTCGGAGACGCGGGTGACGCGGGACGGATCGAGGTCGGCCAGCGAGGCGGACAGCGGCATCGAGTCCAGCGTCCGTCCGGTGTGGACCAATCGCCAGTCCGTCCCGGCCGCTGCCGCCGCGCGGACCATCGGCGCGATCGGGGTGATCCCGATGCCGCCGGCCAGGAACAGGAACGACGGCGCCGCGGCCAGCGGGAAGGCGTTGCGCGGCCCGCGGAGCGTCAGCGGGGTGCCCGCGACGAGCGAGTGCACCTCCCGCGAGCCGTCGCCGACGAGCCGGACGGCGATCCGGTAGACGTCGCGGCCGCCGTCGCAGAGCGAGTACTGGCGCACCCGCCCGGACGGCAGCACGACGTCCACGTGCGACCCCGGTCGCCACGCGGGCAGGGCGTCCCCGGCCAGGTCGACCAGCGCCACGTCGGCGCACGGGTACCGGACCGCGGCGATGCGCACGGCCAGGTCCCGGTCGACGCCGGGCGCCGGCGTGCGCCGCCGCCCGGCCCGCACGGCGAGCCGCACCGACAGATCGGTCACCCGCGCGACTCCGCGCATCGCCGTGGTCATCGTGTCCCCCGCAGGAGCGCGGTGGCCGTGTCCGCCGGGCCGGTCCGACCTCCGGCGTGATCGCCGGTCCGGCGCGCAATCGTGCCGCCGGCGGCACCGATCCGTGCCGGACGGCCGATCATGCGTCGGACCGGTGTCGGTTGCGCGGTGGCGGCGCCGCTCACCGCTGCTCCGCGGCCCGGGCGGCGGGGGAGGTGGCCAGGTAGGCGATGGCGGCGTCGGTGTCCCCGTGGCGCGACGGGTGGTAGCCCGGCCGCAGATAGCCGACGAGCCAGCGGGCGAGGCGCCACGGCCCGGGGCAGAACCCACGGCGGGCGGCACGGAGGTAGTCCCGCGGGCGAACCCGCCCGGAGAATGCCGGATCGCTGCGGCACAGCGTGATCACGCCGACCCCCCAGAGCCGGAGCATCACCGGCGCTGTGATCGCCAACGCGCGGACCCGGCGCAGGTAGCGGCCGTCGAGGTGCATGTAGAGGTCGTGCGCGACGGCCCGGTGCTCGACCTCCTCCGCGCCGTGCCAGCGCAGCATGTCGAGCATCGTCGGGTCCGCGCCCGCCGCGTCCAGCGACGGCGAGTCCAGGATCCAGGCGCCCAGCACGGCCGTCAGGTGCTCGACGGCCGCCACGAACGCGACGCGCTCGACGAGCCACTCGCGGGCGTCGTCGCCGTCGAGGTCGCGGTCGCCGAGCAGGTCTCCGAACAGGTGCCGGATCCGCTCCACATAGGACGCGGTGTCCAGCCCGGCCGCGGTCAGGTGCTCCAGCGCGCCCTCGTGCGACGACGCGTGCACCATCTCCTGCCCGACGAACCCGCGCACGTCCTCGGCGAGCCGGTCGTCGCGCACCAGCGGCAGCGCCGCGGTGAACACGCGCACGAACCAGCGCTCGCCCTCGGGCAGCAGCAGGTGCAGCACGTCGAGCAGGTGCGTCGCGACCGGCTCGCCGGGGATCCAGCACACCGGCAGCGACGACCAGTCGAACCGGACGTCCCTGGCGTGCAGGGAGAGGTGGTCGTCGGCAGCGGACATCTCAGACCTCCACACGGGCAAGGGCCCTGACGAGACCGGGGGACAGGCGGGACGCGAGCAGCCCGGCCCGCGCCTCGGCGGTGACCGGCGCGATCGCGAGGTTGCGCTCCGCGGCCCGCACCACCTGGGTGGCCACCCGCTCCGGCGCGTATCCGCGCTGCACGTACCGCGCGGTCGTCTCCTCCCGCTTGCGGTCCTGCGCGGCGGGATCCAGCCCGGCGAAGCGCGCGTTCCGCGTGATCGCCGTGTTCACGAACCCCGGACACAGTGCCGTGACGCCGATGCCGTCGTCGACGAGCTCGGCGCGCAGGCACTCGGAGAGCATCAGCACGGCCGCCTTCGTCGTCGCGTACGCCGGCAGCACCCGCGACGGCAGGTACGCGGCCGCGGAGGCGACGTTCACGATGTGCCCGCCCTCGCCGTGCCGCTGCATCAGCGCGCCGAAGTTCCGGCAGCCGTGCACCACACCCCACAGGTTCACGTCGACGATCCGGCGCCACTCGTCCTCGGTGGTGTCCGCGAACCGGCCCGCGACGGCGATCCCGGCGTTGTTCACGACGACGTCCGGCACGCCGTGCTCGGAGGCCACCTGCTTCGCGAGGGCCGCGACGGCGTCGGAGTCCCCGACGTCCACCGTGGCCGCGACGGCGGCGTCCCCGATCGCCGACGCCGTCTCGGCCGCGGCGATCGCGGACAAGTCGGCGGCCACCACGCGCGCCCCCCGCGCGGCGAACGCATGCGCCGTGGCACGTCCGATACCGCTCCCCGCACCGGTCACGACGACGAGTGCGCCGTCCCAGCGCCCGGTGTCCGGCCGGGCGGCGCGGCGGGCGCGGGCCAGCGCGGGCGCCTCGGCCGCTCCGCCGGCGTGCGCGACGTGCTCCGCGACGCAGCGGGCGATCACCTCCGGTCGGGTCCGCACCACCCAGTGCCCGCCCGGCAGCCGTCGCACCCGCAGGTCAGGGGCGTAGGCGGCGATGTCGGTGGCCAGCGCGGGGGTGACGTAGCGGTCCCCGCGCGGAGCGAGGACCTGCACCGGGACCGCCGTCGTGCGCGACTGCGGGTCGGCCAGCCGGCGCGGCAGGTTGCGGCGGTAGAGCTCGAGCCCGTTCACCGCGTCCCGCACCACCGGCCGTGGCGTGCCCTCCACCGTGGACACCAGACGTCCGGCGAGACCGCTGCGCCACAACAGCTCCGGCAGCACCGGTACCCGGAACAGCATCGTGTACCAGGAGTGCAGCCCCTGGCGGAGTACCCGCCCGAGACGGCGGGGCGAGCGGTCCCGCAGGAACAGCCCGACGTGGTCCAGGCACGGGCCGGAGATCGACGTGAACGACGCGACCCGTCCCTCCATCGCCGGACCGGTGACGGCGTGCCAGGTCTGGATCGCGCCCCAGTCGTGCGCGAGCAGGTGGACCGGAGCGTCCGGGGAGACCGCGTCCGCGACGGCGCGCAGGTCGGCGGCCAGCCGCTCCAGGTCGTAGCCGTCGGCGCCGGTGGGGGTGCCGGACCCGCCGGCGCCACGCACGTCGTAGGTGACGACGCGGTGGCTGTCGCCCAGAGCGGCGGCGACGCCGTCCCAGACCGTGTGGTCGTCCGGGTAGCCGTGCACCGCGATCACGACCGGGGCGCCCGGATCGGCCGGAGAGTCGTGCTCCTGCACCGCGAGCCGGATCCCGTCGGGGGCGGTCACCTCACTGTGAGACACCGCGTCATCGTAGAAAATCTGTCAACAGGGCGGAAGTGGTCATCAGTTCTGACTACCCACCGTAATGGAGCGGGTAGTCACGGCGACCTCGTGGAGGAACGCACAGCGGGGGAGGTCGACGGATGTCGCGGATCGTCACCGACACGGTGCTGCGTGCGGTGCCGCGCCTGGGCGGATCGTGGGACGCCGTCGAGCTCGACATCTCGGTCGCGCTGGTCCGGCTCGACTCCGACGCGCTCCCGGCCTGGTGGCGGGTCAGCGCCGCCGTCCGTGCCGAGCAGGAACGTCCCGCGCATCCCGGCGGCCCCTGCCCGTCGCTCTGCCTGGTGACCGTCCACCCCTCCGACGTGGACGCGCTCGGGCGGTGCGCCCGCGAGCTCGGCGCCGCGCTGCTCCCTGGCCGGGACGCCTCGTCGCTGCGGGACGCGACCGGGGGACGGCCGCAGGAACTCGTCGCCGCGCTCGCCCGCCTGCACGGCGTGCTGGACATCGACCCTGGCCCGGACGGCGACCTGCTGCACGTCCTCGCCGGGATCCGCACCGACGCCGCGGACGCCCGCGCCGCGCACGCCCGCGTGGCCGAGCGGGTCGGACGGATGTGGGGCGCCTAAAATCGGACGCGTGTCCGACGACCCGCCCGCCTGGTTCACCGACGCCCTCGCCGCCCCGGTGATCGTCGGAGAGGTCGACGTCGACGGCGTCCCGATCCGCTACCGCAGCTGGGGCGAGCCGGGGGACGGCGCCGGGATCGTGCTCGTGCACGGCGGAGCGGCGCACGCGCGCTGGTGGGACCACGTCGCGCCGCTGCTCACCCAGGGGCGCCGCCGGGTGCTGGCGCTGGACCTGGCCGGCCACGGCGACTCCGGCGCGACCGACGAGTACGGGCTGCCGTCGTGGGCGGCGCAGGTCATGGCCGTCGCCGAGCACGGCGGCGCGGGCGACCTCCCGGTGGTGATCGGCCACAGCATGGGCGGCTGGGTCGCGCTCGCCGCGGCGTTGGCCCACGGCGAGCGGCTCACCGGCTCGATCGTGATCGACTCCCCGATCCGGGACCGCTCGCCGGAGGAGCAGGCCGCGCGCCGCCGGATGGCGTTCGGGCCGGCGCGCACCTACCCGGACCGGGACTCCGCGCTCGCGCACTTCCGGCTGGTGCCCGAGCAGCCGGGCAACCTGCCGTTCGTGCACGCGCACATCGCCGAGCAGAGCATCCGGGAGACCGACGACGGGTGGCGCTGGAAGTTCGACCGCCGCATGTTCGCCGGCATGGGCCTCACCCCGGGCCAGCTCGGGGTCGCGGCGTGCCGGGTGGCGCTGTTCCGCGCCCAGTACGGCCTGATGCCGGCCGACATGGGCGAGATGATCGTCGACCGGTTGGGCCGGGTCGCGCCGCTGGTGGAGATCCCCGGCGCCGGGCACCACATGATGGTCGACCAGCCGCTGGCGCTCGTGACCGGACTGCGCGCCATGCTGGCCGACTGGGAGCACTCGACGCCGATGACGGTCGGGTCCCGTGCGGGGGACACCGGCCGGGATGGTCCTGATCGTGTCCGAGCAGGCCGTACGGACTGTGATTGAGGGGTTCGGCATCGATCGTCCCGTGATGTCCGGATAAAGTGGATCGCATTGCGTAATCGACGCTCTGAGCTGGGTAAACGGGACTTTCGATTACCCGGCCCCCATGACGGGCGGTCGGGCGGTCTGATTACTCTCGGGCTCCACGACGGCCGGATCCCTCCGGCCGCCGGACGGTGAAGCCGCTCGCGACGATCGCTCTCGACGGCGGCCGACCCCCGTTCGAGGAGGGACGCTCCATGCCCCACGACAGCGTCGACGTCGTCATCGTCGGATCCGGCTCGGCCGGCTGCGTGCTCGCCAACCGGCTGAGCGCCGATCCCTCGACCCGGGTACTGGTTCTCGAGGCGGGCGGGCCCGACCATGCGTGGGACCCGCGGGTGCACATGCCCGCGGCGTACTCGTTCCTCGTCGGCAACCCGCGCTTCGACTGGTGCTACGAGTCCGAGCCCGAGCCGCACATGAACGGCCGCCGGATGTACCACCCGCGGGGTCGGATGCTCGGCGGTTCGTCGAGCATCAACGCGATGAACTACCAGCGGGGCAACCCGCTGGACTTCGACCGCTGGGCCGTCGACGGCGGCGCGAAGGACTGGGACTACGCGCACTGCCTGCCGTACTTCAAGCGGATCGAGTCCAGCGACCGGGAGCCCCGCGAGTCCTGGCGCGGCTACGACGGCCCGCAGACCGTCGAGCGCGGCCCGGTCGACGGGCCGCTGTTCGACGCGTTCTTCGAGGCGGCGCGGCAGGCCGGCTACCCGGTCGGTGCCGACATGAACGGTCCGGACGCCGAGGGGTTCGCGCCCTACGAGCGGACGATCAGGCGGGGACGGCGGATGTCGGCCGCCCGCACCTACCTGCACCCGATCCGGCACCGCCGGAACCTGGAGGTGCGCTGCCACGCGCTGGCCACCGCCGTCGTCACCGAGGGCGGGCGCGCGACCGGGGTGCGGTACGTGCTGCCGTTCGGCGGGGAGCGGACGGTCCACGCCGGCGAGGTGATCCTGGCCGGCGGCGCGATCAACTCACCGCAGCTGCTGCAGCTGTCCGGGATCGGGAACGCCGAGCGGCTCTCCGCGCTGGGCATCGACGTCGTCGCGGACCTGCCCGGCGTCGGCGAGGACCTGCAGGACCACCTGGCCGCCCACGTGCAGCACCGCTGCACCCGTCCGATCACGCTCGGCGTGCTGCGGTCGAAGCGGAACTGGCCGTCGATCGGGGCACGGTGGCTGTTCGGCCACAGTGGACCGGCCACGACGAACCTGCTGGAGGCGGGCGCGTTCCTGCGGACCACGCCCGACCAGCCGATCCCGGACCTGATGTTCGGGTTCGCGCCGGTGGCGATGCAGTTCGAGACCGACCGGCCGGTGGAGCAGCACGGCTACCAGCTGCACATCGGGGCGATGCGGCTCGAGGCCCGCGGGCACGTCCGGATCGCGAGCGCCGACCCGACCCAGCCGCCGTCGCTGCTGTTCAACTTCCTGTCCACAGAGGCCGACCGGCAGTTCTGGATCCACGCGTTCCGGATCGCGCGCGAGGTGCTCGGTCAGCCCGCATTCGACGAGTTCGACGCGGGCGAGAACTACCCGGGGGACCGGGTGTCCAGCGACGACGACGTGCTGCGCTGGATGGCCGCGCGCGGCCAGACCGGGCTGCACCCGACGTCGACCTGCCGGATGGGCACGGACCCGATGTCGGTCGTCGACCCGTCGTCGATGCTCGTGCACGGGGTGGACAACCTGCGCGTGGTCGACGCGTCGGTCATGCCGTACTGCCCGAACGGGGCGACCCACGTCCCGACGATGATGATCGCCGAGCGGGCGTCGGACATGATTCTCGGCCGGGCGCCGCTCGCCCCCGAGCAGATCGCGCACGGCACGTTCCGCCCGGAGAAGGGCACCTCCCCGCAGCCGATCGCGGGGGCCTGACGCCGTAGCCTTGCCCATTCCGTCCCCGTGTGTAATCGTTCTGATCTGTAACGATTACACACGAGGGGATCGGTCATGGGCGGAGAGCGGGCATTCCGGTTCGGCGTCGTCGCGACGCCCCGTGCCGGGGGCAGGGCATGGCGGGAGACGGTCCGGCGGCTCGCCGGCCTCGGGTACGGCAGCGTGCTGATGCCGGACGGCGTCGGGCTCCCGTCGCCGTTCCCGGCGCTGGCGATGGCCGCGACCGTGGACGAGGGTCTGCGCGTCGGGACGTTCGTCGCCGCCACGCCGTTGCGATCGGGGCCGACGGCAGCCTGGGAGGCCTGGTCGCTGACCGCGCTCACCGACGGCCGGTTCGAGCTGGGCATCGGCACCGGCATCCCGCAGTCGGTCGGGCAGGGAGCGGCGCTGCTCGGCGGCGACGAGCTGACCGCCCGGCAGCGTCTCGGGCGCGTGGAGGAGACGCTGGGCGCGCTGCGCGAGCGGGAGGAGCAACGGTCCGGCACGCGCACCCCGGTGCTGATCGCGGCCGGCGGGCCGCGCTCGCGCGCGCTCGCCGCGCGGGAGGCCGACACGGTCACTCTGGCCACCGCGCCGGACACGCCGGCATCCGAGGTCGCGACGCTCGTCGCCGACGTGCGGGAACGGGCGGGTGCGCGCGGCGCGGACATCGAGTTCGCGGCGAACACGTTCGTCGTCGGTGACGACGTGCCTCCGGAGATGGCGCGCTGGACCGGCGTCGACCCGGCGCGGCTCGCCGAGCGGGACGCGCTGACGATCCTGCCGGGTGACCCGCGGCGCGCGGCCGACGAGATCCGCCGCAGGCGCGCCGACGTCGGGATCTCCTACGTCCTGGTGCCGGAGACGTTCGCCGCCACGCTCGCCCCTGCCGTGGCGGAGCTGGCCGGGAGCTGAGCCGTCTAGTGCCCCGTCGAGGAACGTCGGTGCCGAGATCGGCGGATCCAGGGGTCTGTCGGCAAGGCGCCGGCCGGGCCTCGTACCGGGCGTACTCGGCCCGGTCGGCAACGCCGCCGGCGGGCGCCTGGGCCGCCGAGTTCCGTGCCGAACGTTTCTGGACGAGGCACTAGAGGGCCGGGCGTGCCGTGCGGGCCAGCGACAGCAGCTCGTCGCGCAGGCGCACGGTCTCCGGCGCCTTGGCACCCCACAGCTGCTCGGCGTCGACGGCGGCCCGCTCGAACTCGTCGCGGGCCGGGCCGACCCGGCCGAGGCCGACCAGGCACTCGGCGAGGTGGCCGCGCAGCGTGACGGTCATCGTGTGCGAGCGGCCGAGGAACTGCTCCGCCGTGGCGACGGTCGTGGCGAGCAGGTCGGCGGCACCGGTCAGGTCGCCCGCATCGGCCCTGGTCAGCGCCAGGCCGGCGCGCGAGGTGAGCACGTCCGGGTGCCCGGGGCCGAGTGCCCGCGTGCGGCGTTCGGCGACGTCGGCGTGCCGGTCGGCCGCCTCGCGGAACCGCCCGGCCATGCGGTGCGCCGTGGCCAGCGCGTCGGAGGCCGTCAGCGTGGCCGGATGGTCGCGGCCCAGCGCCTGTTCCCGCAACGCGACGTTGCGGGTCATCAGCTCCAGGCCGGTGTTGTCCTGGTCGGCCATGATGTACGCGGCCGCCAGGTTGCCCTCGACGATCAGCGTGTCCGGGTCGGTCGGCCCGAGCAGCCGCCGGGCGTCGGTGAGCGCCGTCTCGAACAGCGGCACGGCAGCCGCGACCTTGCCGGAACCCAGGTAGGCGGCGGCGAGCGCGGTACGCGAGCGGAGGCCCGGCCGGTCGTCGTCGGCGCGGTTCTGGTCGACGACGGCGCTCTCCAGCATGAACAGCGAGCCGGCGAAGATCCCGCCCGCGCCGTCGGGCGGGGACGTGGGGGCGGCGACCATCCTGCTCCTTGCTGATGAACCGGGGGAGCGCGTCGTGCACGACACGGAACGTGAGGCAATGGTAAGCAGATGATGGATGGTGAGGTAGACATTACCCCCCGGACGGACCAATAATGGTTACTTTCGGCATTCACATGTGGGCTATTTGAGCAATGCCCGAGGGGTTGGCCGGAAGAGCTCCGGTCGTGCCAGGGTGGCCGGTGTGACCACGGCTCCCACCGTCCGGCCGGACGTGACCCACCCGCTCGACCGTCTGACCGCGCCCGAGATCGACCGCGCCAGGGAGATCCTGGACGCCGCCGGGCTGCGTGGCGAGACCGTGCGCGCGGCCCTGCTCGCCCTGGAGGAACCGTCCCGCGACGTCGTGCGCGCGCACCGCGACGGCGACGCCGTGGACCGCCGCGTGCGGGCCGTGCTGCTGGACAACGCCACGGGGCGGTCCCGCACCGTGATCGTGTCGCTGACCGGCGGCGGGGTCGAACGCGTCGTCGACCACGACCCGGAGACCGACGGCCAGCCGCCGATCATGCTCGAGGAGTTCGTCGCCGTCGACGAGATCGTCAAGGCCGACCCGGGCTGGGTCGAGGCGATGGGCAGGCGCGGCATCACGGACCTGTCGCTGGTCGCGGCGTGCCCGCTGTCCGCCGGCTCGTTCGACCTGCCCGGCGAGCGCGGCCGACGGATGCTGCGGGTGCTGTCGTTCCTGCAGCACCGACCGGCCGACCACCCGTGGGCGCACCCGGTCGACGGCGTCGTCGCCTACGTCGACCTGATCGAGCGGCGCGTGGTCGAGCTCGTCGACACCGGCGTGGTGCCGATCCCCGAGGAGGAGGGCAACTTCGACGACCCGGTGTTCACCGGCCCGCCCCGCACGTCGCGACGCCCGCTGGAGATCACCCAGCCGGAGGGCCCGAGCTTCACCCTCGGCGGCGACGTCGTCGAGTGGGAGGGCTGGCGGTTCCGCGTCGGGTTCGACCCGCGCGAGGGCCTGGTGCTGTACCAGCTCGCGATCGACGGCCGCCCGGTGCTGCACCGCGCGTCCGTCGCGGAGATGGTCGTGCCGTACGCCGACCCCGGTCCGGTGCGGTTCTGGCAGAACTACTTCGACGCCGGGGAGTACCTGCTTGGCGCGCAGGTGAACTCGCTGGAGGTGGGCTGCGACTGCCTGGGCCACATCCACTACTTCGACGCCGTGATGGCCGACTCCGATCTCGCGCCGCGGACCGTGCCGAACGCGGTCTGCCTGCACGAGGAGGACGCCGGCGTGCTGTGGAAGCACGCCGACCTGTTCACCGGGTCGGCGAACGTGCGCCGCAAGCGCCGCCTGGTGATCTCGTTCTTCGCCACGATCGGCAACTACGACTACGGCTTCTACTGGTCGCTCTATCAGGACGGCACGATCCAGCTCGAGGTCAAGGCGACCGGCGTGCTGTTCACCGGCGTCTACGACGAGCGGTCGGCGCCCTGGTCGACGCAGGTCGCCCCGGGTCTGGCGGCGCCGTTCCACCAGCACCTGTTCTGCGCCCGGCTGGATGTCGAGGTCGACGGGCCGCGCACGGCCGTCGAAGAGCTCGATGTGCGACGGGTGCCGCGCGGCGATGGCAACGAGCACGGCAACGCGTTCGGACGCGCGATCACCCGGATCCGCTCCGAGGCGGAGTCCGGACGCGAGGCGGACGCGAACACCGGACGTCGCTGGCGGGTGGCCTCGGCCGAGGCGACGAACCGGTTCGGCGACCCGACGGCGTACGTGCTGCACCCGGAGGGACAGCCGGCGCTGCTGGCCGACGACTCGTCGTCGATCGCGCGGCGCGCCGGGTTCGCCACGAAGCACCTGTGGGTCACCCGCTACGACCCGGAGCAGCGCTACCCGGCCGGTGAGCTGGTCAACCAGCACGGCGGCGGCGCAGGGATCCCGGAGTGGGTGGCCGCGGACCGCGACCTGGACGGTCAGGAGCTGACGCTCTGGCACACGTTCGGCACGTCGCACTTCCCGCGCCCGGAGGACTGGCCGGTCATGCCCGTCGACGTGTGCGGGTT
The DNA here is from genome assembly GCF_004339565.1 of Pseudonocardia endophytica. GTDB lineage: Bacteria > Actinomycetota > Actinomycetes > Mycobacteriales > Pseudonocardiaceae > Pseudonocardia > Pseudonocardia endophytica. Next base: position 1,081,643 of record NZ_SMFZ01000001.1, on the reverse strand, counting down.
CCGGATGACGCCGCAGGGCTTCTTCGACCGCAACCCGACGCTGGACGTGCCTCCGGGCAGCTGAGCTACCGCCGCACCGTCAACGAGATCGCCGCGACGGTGTCGGCCAGCCCGGCTCGCAGCTGCGACAGCGAGCCGGGCAGGTGCTCGGCGGCCTGCGCCGCGATCGTCCGCACCGTGCCGCGGTCGATCTCCGGCTCCAGCACGGCCTCCACCTCGAGAGTGGACAGCATCGACGCGATGAACGCGCCGGGCAGGTTGAACCGGCGCGGGTCGTCGAACATCTCGCGCAGCTCCACCGTCGGCCGTCGCGCCCGCACCAGGTCGACGGCCGGATAGCGGGCCTTGCGCTTTCCGAGCAGGCCGCGGCTGGTCTCCTTGCGCAGCACCTGGTCCGCGGTCAGCCGCCCGACCGTGAGGTCGTGCAGGATCTCGCCGAGCGCGTCGTTCCAGGAGCGGACGGTGTGCGCCTCCGGCTCGTGGGAGACGCTGTCCAGCACGAACGTGCCCAGCTCGTCGAGCCCGGAGACCTCGGGACGCACGAGGGCGACCCGGTCACCGGACATCGTGAGGCGCCCGCCCACCACCAGGTCGGCGATCTGCGCGCCAACCAGGCCGCACAGGAGCAGATCGGAGCTGATCCGGGGCTTGCCGGTGAACTCGTCGTGCACGACGAGGAAGAAGCCGGTGGCCATCTGACCACGTTCCATGTTCCGACGCCCCCCGTGCCCGTCGTCATCCCCCGACGTCGTACCTTACCGGCACCGAGATCACCCGGTCAGCCCCGTGACTCACGGCTCGCGGTGGTGGAGTGTCGCAGCGCAATCCGTATCCGTGGCACGGTGTGCCCCGTTCGGCCGCGGTCCTTCGACACGCTCAGTGAGCAGGAGTTCGCGCATGGCGTCCGTCCCGTCCGCCCGCACGCAGGCCCCCCAGCTGCGCAGGCGCCGACTCGGTGTGGTGCACCTCGTCTTCTTCACGGTCGCGGCGTCCGCCCCGCTGACCGTTCTGGCCGGCGGCGTGACGACGACGTACGCGGTCAGCGGCAACGCCGGTGTGCCGCTGGCGTTCCTGGGGCTGGCCGTGGTGCTGGGCCTGTTCGCGATCGGCTACGGCGCGATGAGCCGCTTCGTCGCCAACGCCGGCGCGTTCTACTCGTACCTCTCACTGGGGCTCGGCCGCGGTGCCGGGGTCGGCGGCTCGTTCGTCGCGCTGATCTCCTACAACGCGATCCAGATCGGGCTCTACGGGCTGTTCGGCGCCACCGCGAGCGACTTCGTCGCCGAGGCCGTCGGCCTGCGCCTGCCGTGGTGGACCTGGGCGTTCCTGGCGCTGATCGTGGTCGGGGCGCTCGGCCTGCTGCGCGTCGACCTGAACGCCCGCGTGCTCGCCGTCCTGCTGATCATCGAGGTGATCGTCGTGATCGCCTACGACGTCGCCGCGTTCCGGGAGCCGGCCGGCGGGGCGGTCACGTTCGCGCCGCTGACCCCGTCCACGTTGCTCGTGCCGGGGGTCGGGGCGGTGATCGCGTTCAACATCGCCGCGTTCACCGGGTTCGAGTCCGGTGCGATCTACTCCGAGGAGACCCGCAACCCGGGGCGTACGGTCGCCCGCGCGACGTTCGTCGCGGTCGCGTTCACCGGCCTGTTCTACGCGCTGTCCTCCTGGGCGATGGTGGCCCAGGTCGGCACGGAGAACCTGCAGCAGGCGGCCACCGAGAACGGGCCCGGCCTCGTGTTCGGGCCGCTCGCCGACCACTACGGCGTGATCGTCTCCGACGTCGCCACGGTCCTGTTCCTGACCAGCGTGTTCGCCGCCCTGTTGAGCTTCCACAACGGCGTCGCGCGCTACCTGTTCGCGCTCGGCCGGGAGAGGGTGCTGCCGTCCGGGCTGTCCGCCGTCGGTACCCGGTCCGGCGGGCCGGTGGCCGGGTCGATCACGCAGTCCGTGGTCGCGGTGATCGTCGTGCTGGTGTTCGTGGTGCTCGGCCTCGACCCGGTGCTGACGCTGTTCACGTGGTTCAGCGGCATGTCGGCCATCGGCGTCGTGCTGCTGATGGCGTCGACGTCGGCAGCGGTCGTCGGCTACTTCGCGCGTGAGCGGGCCAAGCGCACCGAGGCGTCGTTGTGGGCCAGGGCGATCGCGCCGGCGATCGCGTCGGTGCTGCTGTTCGTGCTGCTGGTGGTGCTCGTCGGGAACTTCGACGCGTTGCTGGGCACCGACCCGTCGTCGCCGCTGCGGTGGATCCTGCCCGTGCTGGTGCTCCTCGCCGCCCTCGGCGGGGTGGTATGGGCGACGGTGCTGCGCCGCACCCGGCCGATGATCTACTCCGGCATCGGACGCTCGACCATGCCGGAGGAGTCCGGCGCCTCGGCCGAGCCGGAGCGGGCCCCCAAGCCGTACCTGCGCGAACACGACACCGAGGTGACGACGAAGATCGACCGGCTGAGCTGACCTGCTGGGCCCCGGCGGGCCTGCCGGGGCGGGGGCCCGCCGCCACCCGCCGGCCGAGCATGATCGGCGGGACTGGTCGAGACGCGCCGCTGGTGGCGCGCTGCTGCCACTCGCGCCGATCATGGTGTCCAGCTCCACCCGCGGGCGGGGGCGTGATCGGCGGGACCGGTCGGGTCGCGCCGCTGGTGGCGCGCTGCCACTCGCGCCGATCATGGTGTCCAGCTCTACCCGCGGGCGGGGGCGTGATCGGCGGGACCGGTCGGGTCGCGCCGCTGGTGGCGCGCTGCGTCCACTCGCGCCGATCATGGGATGGGCGCCGGCAGCCGCGGTCGCCCGGCGCGCGCCACCGCAACCGGTGCGATCTCGACGGACCCGGTGCGCCGGCCGGACGTTGATCCACCGTCGTGGAGCAGAGCGTTCGGCGGGCGAACGATCCGCTCCAGGACCGCCGATCATGCGGTCAGCCCAGGAACGTCTGCCACAGGAGCACGGCGTTGAGGGCGATCACCAGACCGGTCACGACGGTCGCGACGACCGTGGTCACCGGGTGGTTCACCAGCGGACCCATCACGGCGCGGCGGCTGGTCAGCCAGACCAGGGGGGCGAGCGCGAACGGGATCCCGAACGACAGCACGACCTGCGAGATGACCAGGGCCTGCGTCGGGTCCGCGCCGAGACCGAGGACGAGCAGGGCCGGCGCGAGCGTGAGCGTACGGCGCAGGAGCAGCGGGATCCGACGGCGCAGGAACCCGGCCATGATCACCTGGCCGGCGTAGGTCCCGACGCCGGACGAGGCGAACCCGGACGCGAGCAGCGCGATCGCGAACGCGACGGCCGCGACGTCGTCGAGCTGCACCTGCAGGCCGGTGAAGATGCCGGCCAGCGTGTCCGTGTCCGGCATCCCGGTGCCGGCGAACAGGGCCGCGGCGATCAGCAGCATGGACAGGTTGACCAGGCCGGCCAGGCCGAGCCCGAGCACGATGTCGAACCGTCCGATGCGGAGCAGGAAGTTCCGGTCGTCGACGGAGTCCACACGCAGCCGGCGCTGGGTCAACGCGGAGTGCAGGTAGATCACGTGCGGCATGACGGTGGCGCCGAGGATGCCGGTGGCGAGCAGGAGGCTGTCCACGCCGTCGAACTGCGGGGTGAGGCCGGCCAGCGCGGCGGCCGGCTCGACGTCGACCCGGAACAGCGTGCTGACCAGGCCGACCAGGATCACGGCGAGCAGCAGCACGATCGCGCGCTCGAACGGCCGGTGCCCGCGGCTCTGCAGCGCCAGCAGCCCGAACGCGATCACGCCGGTGATCACGCCACCGGCGAACAGCGGGATGCCGAACAGCAGGTTCAGCGCGATCGCGCCACCGACGACCTCGGCCAGATCGGTGGCGATCGCGACGAGCTCGGCCTGCGCCCACATCCCGAGGTTCGCCGCGCGCGGCATCCGCTCCCGGCACAGCTCCGGCAGGTTCGCACCCGTCGCCACGCCGAGCTTGGCGGACAACGACTGGATCAGCATGGCCATCACGTTGGCCACGACGATCACCCAGAGCAGCAGGTAGCCGAACTGCGCGCCGGCGGCGAAGTTCGTCGCGAAGTTGCCAGGGTCGACGTACGCGATCGCGGCGACGAACGCCGGGCCGAGCACCAGCAGGCGGCCGCGCAGTCCGCGGCGTCGCAGGTCGGAGACGCGGACCTCGTTGTCCGTGCCCTCGGTCGTGCTCATCCGGTGCTCCCGTCGTTCTCGATGATCCGCCCGTGCACGAGATGGGTGAGCGGGGTGCCGAGCCCGTGCCGTGCACCGTCGATCACGACCCACACCGGACCGCCGAACGGCGCCACGTCGTCGACGACGAGCTCGGTGCCCGGACGTACCCCGAGCTCGCCGAGGTAGCGCAGTGCACTGGAGTCGCGGTCGCTGACCCGGTCCACCCGGAACCGGTCGCCGACGGCGGCCGCGGCCAGCGACTCGCCCCAGTCCTCCCGGTGCGCGCCGTCGCGACCGGGGATCGGGTCGCCGTGCGGGTCGTGCGTGGGGTGCCCGAGCAACTCGTCGATGCGCCGCTCGAGCCGGTCGCTCAGCGCGTGCTCGAGCTGCTCGGCCTCGGCGTGCACCTCGTCCCAGGCGAGTCCGACGACCTCGGTCAGGAATGTCTCGAGGAGCCGGTGCCGCCGGACGACCTGCAGGGCGGCGCGCTCGCCGCGGTCGGTGAGCCGCACCCGTCGGGCATCCGGTCGCTCCACCAGCTCGGTCTGCTCGAGCCGCTTGAGCATCGCCGTCGCCGACGGGGACGAGACGCCGAGCTCGGTGGCCAGCGCCCCGGTGGTCACCGGCGTCCCGCGGTGGGTCAGGTCGAAGATGGCCTTGAGGTAGTTCTCGTTCGACGCGGACAGCGTGCTCACGAACAAAGACTGTAGGCATGCCTACATCAAAAGTGAAGAGGCCCTCAGAGGTGCCGGTACATCACGTGCAGACCGGTGTACGAGCCGGCCGGGAGAGCGAACGCCTCCGGCGCGGTTCCGATCACCGTGAAGCCCAGCGACCGCCAGAGTGCGACGGCGCGGACGTTCGTCTCGACGACGGCGTTGAACTGCATCGATCGGAAGCCCTCCGCCCGCGCCCACCTCAGTACGTGCTCGCCGAGCGCCCGTCCGGTGCCGCGCCCGGACGCCGACGGGTCGACGGCGAAGCTCGCCGTCGCGACGTGCGCGCCCGGACCCTCGCGGTTCGGCCCGGTCTTCGCGCTGCCCACGATCCGGCCGTCCCGCTCGGCGACGACCGTGTGTCCCGGCGGTGCGAGCATCCACATCGCCCGGGCGGGTGCCTCGTCGACGTCGACGGGCACGGCGTACGTCTCGCCGGCCGCGAAGATCGTCCGCAGGAACGGCCAGATCGCCGGCCAGTCGTCGTCGGTGGCGGTGCGGATGTGGAGGTCGGTCACGTGTCCATCCTGCAGTTGGGCCCGGCGCCCGGACGGCTTCCGGTCGGACTCGCGTCGAACGTGATCGACGAGCCCGTCCGGATGAGGGCCGGTTCCGGCCTGGATCTGGACGAATCGGCTGATCATGGGGCGGCGCCTGGACCGTGGTCGGGTCCTCAGATCGCCATGATCGGCGGATGGGTCCGGTTGCGGGCGACATCCGGCCTCGATCCGGACCCATCTCCCGATCATGAGTGGAGGGCTGGAGGGCCGGAGGGCTGGATGGGGGTCGAGGGGTGGAGGAGTGGATGGACTGGAGGGCTGGAGGGTGGATGGAGTGGAGGGGTGGATGGAGCGAAGGGAATGGAGGGATTGGAGACCGTGGGCGGCCGCGACCGGTCGATGCGCGCCATGATCGGAGCGTTCGTCCGGATGAGGGTCAGATCCGGCCTCGATCCGGACCCGACCGTCGATCTCTGGCTCGGGCGGGGCCGGGGTCGACCTGGGTCGGCGGGGCCGGGGCCGAGCCGGGTCGGCGGGCCGGGCCAGGGCCGGGCCGAGCCAGGGCCGAGCCGGGCCGGCGGGCCGGGTCGGATCGGGGCGAGCCGGGCCAGCGGGGCCGGGTCGGATCGGGGTGAGCCACGTCGGCGGACCTGGGTGGGACAGCCAGGTCGGACCGGGGTAGGACGGCCAGGTCGGTCGGACCGGGGTAGGGCAGCCAGGTCGGACGGGGGCGGGACAGCCAGGTCGGACCGGGGCGGGACAGCCAGGTCGGATCGGGGGAGGACAGCCAGGTCGGACCGGAGGGCAGGCGTTCGTCGAGCGGCCAGCGGGCCTAATGGCGCGACTGGGCGTGGCCGGCGGTCCGCAGTCGGGGCCGCGGCACCGGTCACGGCAGGTAGAGGTCCCGCGGGCCGGCGTCGACGGCCTCGATCGTTCCGGCGGTGCGCTCGGCGAGCCAGTGGGCGAACGCGTCGGTGCCGTCCTCCGGAACGTCGACGGTGATCGTCACGTCCGGGCCGTGGTGCACGTCGGCGACGCGGTGGCCGTCGGTGCGCAGGGCGTTCTCCAGTCGTCCCGCCTCCTCGTGCCCGACGGCGACGAGCAGTTGCCGGTGCCGCACCCGTCGCAGCGTCCCGGCCGCGTCCAGGCTCTCGGACACGGCCTGGCCGTAGGCGCGGACCAAGCCGCCCGCGCCGAGTTTCGTCCCGCCGAACCACCGCGACACGACGGCGACGACGTCGGTGATCTCCCTGCGGGACAGCACCTCCAGCATCGGGACGCCCGCGGTGCCCGCCGGTTCGCCGTCGTCGTTCGAGCGCTGGGTCCTGCCGCCGTCGCTGCCGATGCGCAGGGCCGTGCAGTGGTGCGTGGCCGTCCAGTGCTCGCGGCGGATCGCCTCGATCACCGCGGTCGCGGCGTCGACGTCGCCGACCCGGACGAGCGCGCAGCGGAAACGGGACCGGGCGATCTCGATCTCGTGGACGGTGTCGGCCGCGATCATCCGCACGACGGCACGTGATCCCGGTCGCGATCGCGGGCACTTCGGCATACGAGAGGCGGAAGATGGTGTTGTCGCATACGAAAGGGCTCACCCCGAGTCTGGAGAGAGGAAGAGGAGCACCATGCCCGACACCACCCGCGTCCTGTGGGACGGTCTCGTCCGCTTCGCCCGCCGCGTCGACGACTTCACGCTGCAGGCGTTCAACCCGGTCTACCCGACGCCCGCCGACCGTCGCTGACCGGCATGTCCCGGGCCTGCGCGGGCGGGACGCGCCGCTCTCCGGACCGGCGACCGGCGTGTGGCGCGTGACGCCCTGGGCCGGTGACCGACGTGTGGCGCGTGGCGCCCCCTGGGCCGGTGACCGACGCGTGGCGGCCCCCTGGATCGGCGACCGGCGTGTGGCGCGTGGCGCCCCTGAGCCGGCGACAGGAGTGCGGCGCGTGGCGCCCCGGGGCTGGCGACAGGAGTGCGGCGTGTGGCGCTCCCTGGATCGGCGACCGGCGACCGGCGACCGGCGACCGGCGACCGGCGACCGGCGACCGGAGTGCGGCGCGCGCCGCACCCTGGAGAACCGGGGTGCGGCCCGCGCCGTGACCGGAGGATCGGCTCAGTGGCCGCCCGGTCCCGCGTCCTTCATCTCCTCGAGCTCCTCCGCGGTGGGGAGCTTCAGCGGCCGGGTCAGCGTCCAGACCACGAACAGCGCCCCGATGACCAGCATCCCGATGCCGGTCTCCAGGTTGAGGTTGGACCCGCCGGTCTTGGCCATGTTCGCCGGGTCGTTGCCGGACACCAGGCCCATGATCAGCAGCACGATGCCGTAGACGCCGAACAGCGCCGCGATCACCGAGCGCAGGTCGAACAGGCTGCTGGCACTCGTCGACACCGGAGCGTCCGTGCCGCCCGTCGGTAGATGGTCCGGCGACTGGGCGCCGGGGCGTGCCTCGGGTGAGTCAGACATGCTCGTTCTCCTTCCCTGTCCGTCCGGTCACCCGAACACCACGTAGAGCACGACGGTCAGTGCCAGCACCAGACCGCCGAGCAGGCCCGGCGAGCGGTACCAGCCGGAGTCCTCACCGGACGAGCCGTGCGTGCGGCTCTCCTTCGGCGTGAGGCTCCAGACGAGCCCGACCAGTTCCGCGTCCGGCTTCGGCGTCGTGAACTGGGAGACGACGAACGCCACCAGCACACCGACCACGAACGCCGCGATCGCGCCGACGAAGCTGCCGGCCTGGTCGGACAGGGCGAGCACCTCGGTCGACACCAGGATGTTGACCAGGATCGCCGCCGCGGTACCGGACAGCAGGCCGATCCAGGCCGACGTGCCCGTCATCCGCTTCCAGAACAGTCCGAGGATGAAGATCGCGAACAGCGGCGCGTTGAAGAAGCTGAACAGCGACTGGATGTAGTCCATCAGGTTCGACGAGCCGGACGCGATGAACGCCGTACCGATCGCCAGCACGCAGCCGACGATCGTGACGATGCGGCCGACCTGCAGGTAGTACCGGTCGGTCAGCCCCGGCTTGACCCAGTCCTGCCAGATGTCGTACGTGAACACCGTGTTGAACGAGCTGATGTTCGCCGCCATGCCGGCCATGAACGCGGCCAGCAGGCCGGCGATCGCGACGCCGAGGATGCCGTTCGGCAGCAGCTCCTTCATCATCAGCGACAGCGCGTTGTTGTAGGTGATGCCGTCCACGCTGTCCGCGCCGGTCGCCTTGATCTGGGTGATCTGCGGGATGATGATCGCCGAGACCATGCCGGGGATCAGGATGACGAGCACGACGAGCGCCTTCGGGAACGCACCGATGATCGGCGTGCGCCGCGCGGCGGACATGCTCTTGGCCGACAGCGCGCGCTGGACCTCGGCGAAGTTCGTCGTCCAGTAGCCGAAGGACAGCACGAAGCCGAGACCGAACACGATGCCCAGAATCGACAGGAACGGGTTCTGGATCTCGGTCAGGGTCGTGCCGGGCCATGCGGAGAGGTCGCCCGTGCCGCCCGGACCCGCGGTCACGGCCTCGCGCAGGCCGTCGTAGCCGCCGACCCGGTTCAGGCCGGCGATCGTCAGCGGGATCAGCAGCGCGAGGATCACGAAGAACTGCAGGACCTCGGTGTAGATCGCCGCGGACAGGCCGCCGAGCGTGATGTAGCCGAGCACGATGACGGCGGCGACCGGGATCGCGACCGGCAGCGGCCAGCCGAGCAGCGCCTCGAGCACCAGGCCGAGCGAGAACAGGTTGACGCCCGCGATCAGGATCGACGCGACGGCGAACACCACGGCCTGGACCCGCTGCGTGGTCCGGTTGAACCGCTTGAGCAGGAACTCCGGGACGCTGCGGGCCTTCGAGCCGTAGTAGAACGGCATCATCACGATGCCGAGGAACACCATCGCCGGGATGGCGCCGAGCCAGTAGTAGTGGACCATCGGCACGCCGTACTGGGCGCCGTTGGCGATCATGCCGATCAGCTCGATCGCGCCCAGGTTGGCGGAGATGAACGCCAGGCCGGTGATCCAGGCCGGCATCGAGCGGCCGGACAGCAGGAAGTCGAGGCTGGAGGAGACCGAGCGGCGGGCCGCGAACCCGATGCCGAGCACCAGCACGAAGTAGAACGCGACGAGCAGGTAGTCGATCAGGTTCGGGCTCAGCCGCAGTGCCGCGTCGGCGCCCTGGGCGAGTGTCATGTCGCGCGTCCTCCTGACTCGGGACGCGGCTCTCCAGGCTTCATCGCGACTCCTCGGCGTTGAGTGTGGCCGTCCTGCTGTCAACTGTGGCCCAGGCCACAACTGGCCACAGTGTCGAACAACGTAACCCGCGCTCGGACAGAAGTGAACATGCGCCGCGAAATTCGATGCGGGACGGTGACCTAATCCATCGACGGCACAGGCAACTGGAGCAGCGGAAACGGGCAGATCCGGGCGTCCGAGCGGGCCGATTGCCACACGTGCGTTTTTGTTGCATCCTGTGTGCGTGACGAGCTCGGGCGGCGTGGTCCGGCTGCCCGAGGGGTGGCCGACGTGAGCCTGCTCGCCGAGCAACGGCGCGACATGATCGTCGAGACGGTCCGGTCCAGGGGAGCGGTACGGGTCTCCGAGCTGGCCGAAGGCCTTGGCGTCTCCGAGATGACCGTCCGTCGGGATCTCGACGTGCTCGCCCGCCGCCGCCTGATCGACAAGGTGCACGGCGGCGCGACGGCCGTCGGTGAGCCGGAGGAGCGCAGCACCGAGGAGCCGGGGTTCAGCGCGAAGGTCACGCGCGAGCTGGCCGAGAAGGACGCGATCGCCGCGGCGGCCGTCGACCTGGTCAAGCCGGGCGCGGCCGTCGGCCTGTCCGCAGGGACGACGACGTGGCGGCTGGCCCACCGGCTGACCTCGGTGCCGCGGCTCACCGTCGTCACGAACTCGCTGGCCGTCGCCGACGTGCTGCACACCGACGGCGACCCGGGCACCACGGTGATCCTCACCGGCGGTTCGCGCACGCCCTCGGAGGCCCTGGTCGGTCCCGTCGCGGTGGCGGCGCTGCGGTCGTTGAACCTGGACGTGGTGTTCCTCGGCGTGCACGGCATGTCCGCGGCCACCGGGTTCACCACCCCGAACCTGACCGAACGCGAGACCGACAGGGCGCTCGTCGAAGCGGGGCAGAAGCTCGTCGTCCTCGCCGACCACACGAAGTGGGGCATCGTCGGGATATCGACGATCGCCGAGCTGGCCGAGGCCGACGTCCTGGTCACCGACGACGGGTTGGGGCCGGACGAGCAGGCCGTGCTGTCCGGCGAGGTGGACCGGTTGATCGTGGCGGCGGTGCCGGAGGTGCCGGACGAGTGAGAGGACGACGGTGGACGACCTGACGTTGCTGGTGCTGGCGGCCGGGCGGAGCACCCGGTACGGGCGGCTCAAGCAGACCGACCCGGTGGGCCCGTCGGGCGAGACGATCGTCGACTACTCGGTGTTCGACGCGCTGCGGGCCGGGTTCTCCCGGGTCGTCTTCGTGCTGCGCACCGACATCGAGCAGGAGTTCCGCGAGACCGTCGGGCGGCGGATCGAGCGGCAGGCCGACGTGCGTTACGCGTTCCAGGACCGCCTCGGGCCGGAGCGCGAGAAGCCGTGGGGCACGGTGCACGCGCTGCTGGCGGCGCAGGACGTGATCGACGGGCCGTTCGGCGTGGTGAACGCGGACGACTTCTACGGCCCGGGGTCGCACCGGGTGCTGGCCGGACACATGGCGTCCGACCGGCCGAGCGCGGCGCTCGTCGGGTTCGCCCTGCGCAACACGCTGTCCGAGTCCGGCGGTGTGACGCGCGGGATCTGCCGGTTCGGACCGGACCGGTCACTGGTCACGGTGGACGAGACCTATCAGATCGTCCCCGACGGCGACGGTGGCGCGACCGGCTCGAACGGGCACCTGCCCGGCGACGCGGTCGTCTCGATGAACATGTGGGGCTTCCGGCACTCGGTGTTCGAGCCCCTGCGCGGCCGGTGGGAGGAGTTCCTCGGGACCCACGGGGACAGCGACACCGCGGAGCTGACGATCCCGCCCGCGGTCACGGACATGATCGGCCGGGGCGAGCTGGACGTGACCGTCCTGCACACCGACGACCGGTGGTTCGGCGTGACGCATCCGGACGACCGCCCGCTCGTCGTCGAGCGCCTCCGGAACCTGTCCGACCACCCGTCGCCGCTGTGGGGTGGGGCGTGACGGGGCCGATCGGGGCCGGGCTGCCGGACCGCCCGGCCGTCGAGCTGGCGCGGCTCCTGCACGCCGGCGAGCTGTCCGCCCGGGAGCTGCTGGACGCCTGCCTGGAGCGGATCGCGGCCACGAACCCGTCGAAGAACGCGATCGTGACGCTGGACGCCGAGGGTGCGACGGCCGCCGCCGCGGCCGCCGACGAGCGGTTCGCGCAGCGCCACGGACCCGACCGCACCGACGGCGTGTTGCACGGACTCCCGGTGGTGCACAAGGACACCCACGTCACCGGCGGCATGCGAACCACGTGGGGTTCCCCGCTGATGGCCGACCACGTCCCGGACGGCGACGAGCTCGCCGTCGCCCGGATCGCGGCCGCCGGTGCCGTGCGGCTCGGCAAGTCGAACGTGCCGGAGTGGGCGGCCGGGTCGCACACGACGAACCCGGTGTTCGGCCCGACGCACAACGCTCACCGGCAGGGGTTGTCGGCGGGTGGGTCGAGTGGCGGAGCGGCCGTCGCGCTGGCGTGCGGCATGGTGCCACTGGCCGAGGGCAGTGACATGGGCGGCTCGCTGCGCAACCCGGCCGCGTTCGCCGGCGTCGTCGGGTTCCGGCCGACGCCGGGGCGCGTCCCGTCGCACCCGTCGCTGCTGCCGTACCAGACGCTGGCCGTGCAGGGACCGCTCGGCCGGACCGTCGCGGACGTCGCGCTGCTGCTGTCCGTGCTGGCCGGTCCGGACCCGCGGGCGCCGCTGTCGCTCGGCGACCCCGGATCCGCGTTCGCCCCGCCGCTGGACGCCGACCTGCGCGGACTGCGGGTGGCGTGGGCGCCGGACCTCGGCGGGCGGATCCCGGTCGATCCGCGGGTGGCTGCCGTGGTGGACGCCGCGAGGCCGGTCTGGGAGGGCGCCGGCGCGTTCGTCGAGGACGCGTGCCCGGACCTGGACGCCGCCGACGACGTGTTCTCCACGTTGCGCGCCTGGCAGTTCCTGGAGGCGTTCGGGCCGATGACCGAGCAGCAGCCGGAGCAGGTCAAGGAGACCGTCCGCTGGAACGTCGAGGTCGGGCGCCGGCTGACCGTCGACGACCTGAGCCGGGCATTCCAGCGCCATGGCGCGCTGCACGAGACCGTCGTGGAGTTCTTCGACCGCTACGACGTGCTGGTCTGCCCGACGGTGCAGGTCCTGCCGTTCGACGTGGAGCTCGAGTACCCCGCCGAGGTCGCGGGCGTGCCGCAGCCGGACTACCTGGGCTGGATGCGTTCCTGCACGCTGATCAGCGCCGCCGGCGCTCCGGCGATCTCGGTCCCGGCCGGGTACACCGACGACGGCCTGCCGGTCGGGCTGCAGATCGTCGGGCCGCCGCGTGCGGACCGGCGCGTGCTGGAGATCGCCTCCGCATACGAGACCGCCGCCGGCTGACGCCGACGGCGGTTCCGTATGTCGTAGAGCGGGTCGCTCAGAGGCGGACGGCGTTGTGGAACGGCATCCGGTCCATGTCCGAGTACTTCACCGGCTCGCCCGGCTCGCTGGCGTGCAGGATCTTGCCGTTACCGGCGTAGATCCCGACGTGGCTGACCGGGGAGTAGAAGAACACGACGTCGCCGGGCTGCAGGTCCGACTTGCTGACCGGCGTCCCGACCTGCGACTGCGCCGAGGACGAGCGCGGCAGGTCCTTGCCGACCTGCTCGAAGGCCCACTTCATCAGGCCGGAGCAGTCGAACGCGTTCGGGCCGTCGGCACCCCAGACGTACGGCTTGCCGAGCTTCGACTTCGCCATCTCGAGGGCCTTCATGCCCAGCGAGCCGAGGCCCGACAGGTCGGCCTTCTGGTCGCCGCCGCCGGACGCCGCCGGGGCGGCGGCCTTGCGGTCCGCGGCCGACTTGGCGTCCGCGGCCTTCTTCGCCGCGGCCAGGTTGTTGGACGCGATCTTCGCGGCGTCGGCCTGGTCGAACCCGGCAGGCGTGCCCGCAGTGGCGCCACCGAGCTTGCTCGCGGCGCTCGGCACCGACTGCAGCTTCATCGTCGCCTGCTCGGAGCCGGCCAGGTCGACCGGGCGGGTCTGCAGGTCGGCGGCGGCCTCGTCGGGCGAGTCCAGAGCGGTCACGACGCCCATCACGGCGGTCGCGCCGACGAGCGTGGCGCCCATCGTGGCGGCGACGGCCCGCGGGTTGCGGCCGAACGCGCCGGTCTCGGACGTGCGGCCGCGGATCAGGCCGGCCGACGGGACATCGCCGCTCAGACCTGCGGGGACGTCTCGGGTGACGACCGTGTCCGCGGCGCCGTACGGCTCGGCGACGGCCTCGTGGGCGCGCTCGGCGGACCGGCGGCCGGAGCGGGTCGGCCGGTCGAAACCGGCGTCCGCGAAGCGCGCCAGCAGGTCGGCGGCGGAGATGCCCTCGCCGTCGGTGCTATGGCGGGCACGGGTGGCGACCTCGGGAGCAATGGTCATGCGTTCGTCCTCGACCGCAACAGCGACGCCTGGCTTCCGGCGTACTGCTCCCGCCACGTACTCACAGGGGCGCCTGGGGGAGTGTCGGCGGGCGGGGAGCGGACGGCCGACCGGGCGCACCGATCGACATTTCGCCGACCAGCACGAGTGACCGTAACCGGTCCGTGACGCACCTGCCCGACCGACCCGCCGTGGATACGACGAGCGGTGTCTGATGCGCGATCCGCGCGCGAACGGACCGTTCGCAGGTTGATCGGGAGGCGCCCGGTTGCGCCGGACGAGATCGGTGACACGACGAACGGTGTACCGACCGTGACCGGATCCCGCTCGACCCCGCCCACCACGGTCCGATGTCCGGTCTGTGAGCATCGGATGCCGAGGCACGAGCGCAGGCCGTGTCCGACACGCGAACGGAGGCGCCCGGTGCCGGATTCACGGACCGACGTCCCGGATGACCCGACCGGCCCGACCTGGGTCGGCCGGACCGAGATCGGGCACGCCGAGGACGTGGCGGCTCCCGCGCGGTTCACCTCGGCGCGCCTGCTGGTCTGCCACCCCACCCCGGCGGGCACGGTGCCGGTCGCGCAGGTCGAGCTGCCGCTGGCGCGCGGCAGGGCGTCCGCGGCGGAGGTCGCCCGCGCGGCGTCGGCCGCCGCCGGTCACGTTCCGCAGCCGCCGCCGGTGTCCGCCGAGCCGGTCACCGTCGTCGTCGCGACGCGCGGGCGGCCGGACAGCGTGCGGCGCTGCGTGCAGGCCGTGCTGGCGGGGGACCACCCCGCGATGACCGTGCTTGTCGTGGACAACGACCCGCCGGACGACCGGACCGAGCGGGTCGTCACGGCGTTCTCCGACGAGCGGGTGCGCTACGTCTCCGAGCCGCGCCGCGGAGCGTCGGCAGGCCGCAACCGGGGTCTGTCCGAGGCGCGGACGCCGATCGTCGCGTTCACCGACGACGACACCGAGCCGGACACGGCGTGGGCCTCCCGGATCGCGGGCGCGTTCGCGGCGGATCCGGAGCTGGCGGGCGTCAGCGGGCCCGTGCTCGCGGCACGTCTGGAGACGCCCCAGGAGCGGGCCGCCGACCTGGCGCTGGCCTGGAACAAGGGCTTCGCGCCGCGGCGGTTCTCGCTCGCGGAGCCACCGGACGACTCGGCGGTGTTCCCGTTCTCGCCCGGCCTGTTCGGCATCGGCGCGAACATGGCGGTGCGGGTGGACGCGGTGCGCGCGCTCGGCGGGTTCGACGAGGCGCTCGGCCCCGGTGCGCGGACGGCGGGCGGCGAGGACATCGAGCTGCTCGTCCGGATCGTGCTCGACGGCCGGGTGCTCGGCTACGTGCCGTCGGCGTTCGTCTGGCACCACCACCGGCCGTCCGACGGCGAGCTGCGGTCCCAGATGCGCGGGTACGCGCTCGGGCTCGGGGCGTTCCTCGGCAAGGTGGCGCTGGACCCGCGTGCCCGCGCGGCGGCCGTGCGACGGCTCCCGGCCGCCGCGGCGCGGCTGCGGCACATCGTCCGCCGCGAGTCCGGCGACGTCGCGACCGGGACGCCGGGCGTGCACGTCGTGACCGGCGGGAACGGCGGGGACAGCGGTGCGGCCGCCGCGGGCGCACTCCCGGACGGTGCCGGGGCGCGCACGCTGCGCGGCCTGGTCTCCGGCCCGCTGCTCTACCTGCGGTCCCGCCGCCGGGTGCGCGAGGACGGCGGCGTCGCGCCCCCGCTCACCCGTCCGGACGGCGAGCCGCCGGGCTGACCGGAGTTCAGGGCCGGGTCGGCTCCGGCGCGTCCAGCTGCTCGGGTGCGGGCGCGCCGCTCCACCCGAGCGCGCTGCGGTAGATCTCGGTCAGCTGTCCGACCCAGACCCCGGCCTCGAACCGCTCCAGGAACCGGGCCCGCGCCGCGTCGCCCTGTCGGCGGCGCCGCTCCGGGTCGCGGACGAGCCGCACGAGCTCGTCGGCCACCCGGGACGCCGACATCGGCACGAGCGCCCCGGTGTCGCGGGTCACGATCTCCGGTATCCCGCCCACCCGGGTGGCGACGGCCGGGGTGCCGGTGCCCTGCCCGAGAACGAGGGCGCGGGGCATCGTGTCCGCGCGGGTCAGGTGGAGCTGGACGTCCGCGGCGCGCAGCAGCTCGACCGGGTCGGCGTCGCGGCGGAAGCCGACCCGTCCGGCCAGCGACTCGTCGGCGGCGACCCGGGACTCGAGCCATGGGCGCAGCGGTCCGTCGCCGCCCAGCACGACGGTCACCGGCTCGCCGTCCGGCAGCTCGGCCAGCGCGTCCAGCAGCATGTCCTGCCCCTGACCGCGCCGCATCGGGTTGACCGAGACGGCCACCACCTCGTCGTCGTCGACGCCGAGGCTGCGCCGCAGCGCCAGCCGCTCCTCCGCCGTGCCGACGCCGGGGTCGCAGGCGCCGTCCGGGAGGACCGACAGGCCCGCCGTGGAGCCCGCGATCCGCCGGTACCAGTCCCGTTGCAGGTGCGAGGTGGCGATCGTGCGGGTCATGAACCGCTTCCGCGCGAGCACCTTGGCCGTGCGCCGGACCCGGTCGCCACGGTCTGCGGCCTCCGCGTGGATGTGGTGCAGCGTCGACACGGCGGGGACCTTGAGGCGGCTCGCGGCCGCGGGTCCGACGACGTCGGGGCGCGTGCCGTGGCTGTGCACGACGTCCACCCCGTGCTCGCGGAACAGCTCGACGACCCGCGGGACCGCCCGGGGGTCCCACGGGGCGAGGTTCAGCGCGACCGGGACGGCACCCGCCTTGCGCAACGCGGCCGGGACCTGCGGGTTCCCGGTCGGGGTGAACGAGACGACGACGAGCTCCATGCCCGCGTCCCGCCCCGCCTCGGCGAGGTCCACCAGTCCGGCGGCCGTGCCGTACGGGTTCAGCGACTCGACGAGATGTCCGATCCTCACCTCGGTCCGCCCTCCGACGACGATCAGGGACCCCCGACCCTACCGAGGGACACCCGTCCGGGACGCACTCGGACACTGGGCGGATCGGGCGACTCCGACCGTCGTAACCGCTGGTCCGCTCCGGTGACCGAACCGGCCGGGTCGCCGCCGGAGCGTGCGGTCAGGTCCACTACCGTCCGGGGGGTGCGCACCGTGCTGGCGATCGGTATCGGGGCAGGGGACCCGGACCATCTCACGTTGCAGGCCGTGGAGGCGCTCGGCCGGACCGACGTGGTCTTCGTCATCGACAAGGGCGACGAGAAGGACGACCTCCGCGCCCTGCGCGAGGAGATCCTGCGACGTCACCGCCCCGACGGCGGCTACCGGCTCGTCGAGGCGGCCGACCTGCCGCGGGAGCGGAGCGGGCCGGTCAGCGCCGACGCCGACGCCTACCGCGACGTCGTCGTGGACTGGCAGGACCGGCGCGCCGCGCTGTACCGCGACCTGCTGACCGCGAACCTGGCCGACGACGAGTGCGGCGCGTTCCTGGTGTGGGGCGACCCCTCGCTCTACGACGGGACGTTGCGACTGCTCGACGGCGTGTTCTCCCGGATGCCCGACCCGGACGGGTGGCGGGTCGAGTCGGTCCCCGGGATCTCCAGCGTCGCGGCGCTGGCCGCGGCGCACCGGCTGATCCTGAACCGGGTCGGCCGTCCGGTGCTGATCACCACCGGCCGCCGGATCGAGGGCGGGCTGCCGGACGACGTCGACGACGTCGTCGTGATGCTGGACGGGCGGGCCGCGTTCTCGACACTGCCGCCGGAGCAGAGCGCCGCGCTGCACGTCTACTGGGGCGCGTACCTCGGCACGACGGACGAGCTGCTCGTGTCGGGACCACTCGACCAGGTGTGTGAGCAGATCGTCGCCGCGCGGGACGAGGCGCGGGAGCGCAAGGGCTGGATCATGGACACGTACCTGCTGCGCAGGAATGCGGGGGAACGGTGAACCGGACTTCTGGGACAATGACGGCATCCGCGGCGCGGGCGTCGGAAGGAGACGTGGGTCATGGGTGAGGCGTCCATGATGCTGCCCCTGCTGCGCGACCGTCTGGCGCCGTCGGCGGAGCTCACCGAGCTGAGGGGCAGGCTCCCGGTCGCCTCGATCGCGGTGCCGGACGAGATCGGTGCGCGGGGGTGGCTCGTGACCGGCTACGCCCAGGTGCGCGAGGTGCTGGGGGACACCGTCCGGTTCTCCAACGAGCTGTCGCACCTGGCCGGGACGGGGATCGAGCAGCTCGCCGAGCAGGATCCCGGCGGTCTCGGTTTCCGTGACCCGCCGGAGCACACCCGTCTGCGACGCCTGCTGACCCGCGAGTTCACCGTCCGGCGCCTGGCGCGGCTCGGCCCGCGGATCGACGCGCTGACCACGGAGCTGCTGGACGCGATGCAGGCCGAGGGGCCCGGCGTCGACCTGGTCGAGCGGTTCGCCGTGCCGCTGCCGTCGCAGGTGATCTGCGAGCTGCTGGGGGTCCCGGACGCCGACCGCAGCGAGTTCGAGCGCCGCAGCACCGCCCGGTTCGACATGATCGCCCAGTTCGACAACTCGCTGGACGTCGTCAACGAGTCGATGGACTACCTGCGCGGTCTCGCGGCACGGGAGCGGGCGAACCCGGGGGAGGGGCTGCTCGGCGCGCTCGTGCGCGAGCACGGCGACAACGTCTCCGACGAGGATCTCGCCCAGCTGGCCGACGGCGTGCTCACCGGAGGGCACGAGACGACCGCCAGCATGATCGCGCTCTCGGCGTACGAGCTGATGTCCGACGAGCCGTTGCGCTCCCGTCTCGCGACCGACGCGCACGGGGTCGTGGAGGACCTGCTGCGCCGGATGTCGGTGGTGCAGGTCGCGTTCCCGCGTTTCGCGCGCGACGACACCGTCGTCGGCGGCCGGGAGATCGCCAAGGGCGACGCGATGATCTGCTCGCTGTCCGCGGCGAACACCGACCCGGCCGCCCACGGTGCCGGGCACCTGGCGTTCGGCTACGGCATCCACCGGTGCGTCGGCGCCGAGCTCGGGCGGATGGAGCTGCGGGCGGCACTGCCCGCACTGTTCGCGCGGTTCCCCGCGCTGGCCCCCGCGGTGGACGAGGACGATCTGGAGCTGCGGTCGTTCTCGATCGTGTTCGGGATGGACAATCTCCCCGTCCGCTGGTGAGCTTCCCGTAGGAGCGACGATGCGCTACGCCGACGGCCCGACCACCGAGAGCGAGGCCGTCGTGAACGCGCCCGCCGAGGACATCTGGCCGCTGGTCACCGACCAGGCGTGGCTGGCCGGCGTCTCCGAGGAGCTCCAGCGCGTGGAATGGCTCGACGGTGCGACGGGCGCCGGTCCGGGGGTTCGGTTCCGCGGGCACAACTCGCACCCGGCGATCGGGGAGTGGAGCACCGTCTCCACGGTGACGACGTGGGAGCCGGAGCGCAGCGTCCGGTGGACGGTCGAGGTGGACGCGCCGGACGGGTCGCCCGCGCAGTGGGGCTTCGACCTGGACCCGGTCGACGGCGGGACCCGCGTCCGGCAGTGGGCCAAGCTCGGTCCCGGACCCTCCGGGTTGACCCCGGCGATCGAGCGCCGGCCGGACAAGGAGGAACGGATCGTCGCGGCGCGGCTCGACGAGTGGCGTGCCGGCATGGAGCGCAACCTCGACGCCGTCCGATCGGCCGTGGAGCACGGCTGATCGACGGGCGCGGCGGCGGGGCCTGTGCTGCGATCGGGACATGCTGCCCGGACTGGACACCCTGCTCGACCGCACGCTCGTCCTCGGCTACTCGAGGCTCGGTTACCTGGCCCGGCGCAACTCGTGGACCGATGACCGGGCCGACCCGGTGCCCGGTGCCCTCGCCGGCCGGGTCGCCCTGGTCACCGGCGCCAGCTCAGGGCTGGGCGAGGCGATCGCCGTCGGGCTGGCGCGGCTCGGTGCGAGCGTGCACCTGCTGGTGCGCGACAAGGACAAGGGTGAGCAGTCCCGCGTGCGGATCGCGGACGAGGTGCCCGGCGCCGACCTCACGGTCGAGGTCTGCGACATCGGCGAGCTGCCCGACGTCCGCCGGTTCGCCGCCGACTTCACGGCGCGGGTCCCGGAGCTGGACCTGGTGGTGCACAACGCGGGGCTGCTGCCGTCGGAGCGCTCGGAGACCTCGGACGGCAACGAGCTGACGCTGGCCGTCCACGTGCTCGGCCCGCACCTGCTCACCGGTCTGCTGGCGGACTCGTTGAAGGCCGGGGCGACGCGCTCCGGGACCGACTCGCGGGTGATCATCATGTCGTCCGGCGGCATGTACGCGCAGCCGTTGAAGGTCGACGACATGCAGTACCGGGAGGGCGAGTACGGCGGCACGGCCGCGTACGCGCGCACGAAGCGGATGCAGATCGTGCTGACCGGCCTGTGGGCGCGCGAGCTGTCCGGCACCGGCGTGACCGTGCACGCCATGCACCCCGGCTGGGCGGCGACGCCCGGCGTCGTCGACTCGATCCCGGCGTTCAACCGGGTCGTCGGCCCGATCCTGCGCACCGTCGACCAGGGCGCGGACACGGCCGTGTGGCTGGCCGCCGCCCCGTCGCGCGCCGTCCGGACCGGGCGGTTCTGGCACGACCGCGAACCGCGTCCGGCGCATTACTTCCCCTGGACCAAGGAGACCGGCGCCGACCAGGAGAAGTTCTGGGAGGACGTGAACGCGCTCGCGCCGGTCGGCACCTCCTGATCCCGCTGATCCCGGAGCCGCCGTCGCGGGTGGTGACGACGCCCGTGCGGAGCCCCGCAGCGGCCGGGAGGCGACGTCGTCGGGGTCCCGCGCCACGTTCTCCAGTCGCGTTGACGTGACAACACTGCAGAGCTACGGTGTTGTTGTGACAACGCAGACGGAGTTCCTGAGCCGCCACCTCGTCCCCCGCGACGCGGCCGGGGAGGTCGGACTGGTCACCGGCGGGACCCGGGGCATCGGCAAGGAGGCCGCCCGCAACCTCGTGCGGGCGGGAATGACCGTCGTGCTGGCGGCTCGTGGCGAGACGGAGGGCAGGCAGGCGGCCGAGGAGCTCAGCGCCGAGGGCGCGGGATCGGGCCGAGCGATGTTCCTCGGCCTCGACCTCGCGGATCCCGACTCGGTCGCGGCGGCCGCCGCCGACATCGAGAACCGGCTGGGGCGTCTCGACGTCCTGGTCAACAACGCCGCCACGGCGATTCCACCGAAGCCGGCGTTCGAGGTCACGGCCGCCGAGATGCGCACGGTCTACGACATCAACGTCTTCGCGGTCGTCTCGCTCATCGAGGCGTTCCTGCCCCTGCTCGGGAGATCGCCGAACGGGCGCATCGTGAACGTCTCCTCGGAGCGCGGCTCGCTCGGCGTGGGCGAGGGCGTCATCGCCGACGGCATGCGCTCCTGGGCCGGGGTCGAAGCGCCTCCGGAGTCCATGGCCTATCGGGTGGCGTTCGTCACCCAGCCCAACATGGCCTACTCCACCTCGAAGGCCGCACTCAACGCCGTCACCCAGCACTTCGCCTACCAGTTCGAGCGGACCGGTGGCCGGATACGGGTCAACGCGGCCGCACCGGGGCACTGCGCCACGGCGTTCAACAACTTCACCGGCTACCGCACCCCAGGGCAGGGCGCGCGGATCATCTCCGCACTGGCACTGGCGGGTGACGACGCACCCAACGGCGGGTTCTACGGAGACGAGGGCCCCACCACCTGGTGACCATCCGCGGACGGCAGCCGCCCTGCCCCGGGCCGGGTCGGCGCGTCGGGTGCGTCGGCCAGCTCCTCGAACAGCGCGACGGTCCGCTGGAGGTCCCGGTCCGGGATCCGGTCGACCAGGTGCCTGCGGATGGCCGCGGCCGCGACCGGCCGGGCCACCTCCGCCGCCTCGCGGCCGGTGCTCGTGACGTGCACCTCGACCCCGCCGTCGACCGTGGCTCGCTGTACGAGTTCCCGTCCCTCCATGCGCGTGAGCTGGTGGGACAGGCGGCTACGGTGCCAGGCCATGGAGGCCGCGAGCTCGTTCTGCCGCAGCACCCCGGAACCGAGATCGATCAGGCGGGTCAGGATGGCGTAGTCGGGATCGGACAGGCCTGCGTCCCGGGCGATGTCCTCACCGATGCGCGCTCGTAGCCGTTCCGAGGCGTGCTTCCAGGCGTGCCACAGCCGCAGCTCGTCCGGCGTCAGCTGCTGCGCACGGGGCTCGTCCATGCGGTCACTGTAGGACGACGACGTTGACACGACAACGCAGATCACCTGCCCCAGGCGAGCAGCAGCTCCTTCGGGCCGCGGACGAGCGCGCCGGTCCGCCACGGCACGTCCTCCGGCGCCACGGCGAGGCGCAGGTCCGGGAAGGCGCGGAGCAGTTCGCCGAGCGCGACCTGCATCTCCATCCGGGCCAGCTGCGCGCCCAGGCAGTGGTGCGGCCCGTGTCCGAACGCGACGTGCGGGTTGTCGGCGCGGTCGGCGTGCAGCGTCTCCGGGTCGTCGAACACGGACGCGTCGCGGTTCGCGGAGTGGATCGCGACCATCACCGACTCGCCCTCGCGGACCGTCACGCCGCCCAGCTCGACGTCCTCCAGCGCGACACGCGGGAACCCGGACCCGGCGCCCAGCGGCACGATCCGCAGCAGTTCCTCGATCGCCGGTCCGACGGCGTCCGGGTCGGCGCGCAGCCCGTCCGCCATGCCCGGCGTGGTGAGGACGGTGAACACGAAGTTCGCCAGGTGGTTCATCGTCGTCTCGTGACCGGCGATCAGGATGCCGACGCCCATCGCGACGAGCTCCTCCTCGCTGAGCCGGTCCTCGGAGTCGCGGGCCTGCACCAGCGCGGTGAGCAGGTCGTCGGCGGGGTTCGCGCGGCGCTCGGCGATCAGCCGCGCCATGAAGCCGAGCATCTCGTCGCGGGCCGACGCGCGCTGCTCCGGCGTCATCGACGTCGTGGACAGCGCCGCGTCGGCGCCCGCGCGGAACACCGAGCGTTCGGACACCGGTACGCCGAGCATCTCGCAGATGATCGTCACCGGCAGCGGCATCGACACGTGCTCGACGAGGTCGGCGGGCGATCCGGCGGCGCGCAGGTCGTCGAGCAGGCCCCTCGTCAGCTCGATCGTGCGCGGCCGCAGGTCGGCGACCCGTCGTGTGGTGAACGCGCGGGCGACGAGCTTGCGCAGCCGGGTGTGCTCCGGCGGGTCCATGTTGAGGATGGAGCTCGTCTGGTGGTCGACCTCGGGCCGCGGGCGAGGGACGTCCTGCCCGACGGTCGCGGACCGGCTGAACCGGGGATCGGCCAGCACGGTCCGCACGTCGGCGTGCCGGACGGCCAGCCAGCACTCACCGCCGTAGGGGGCCTGGATGCGGCTCAGCGGCTCGTCCTCGCGCAGGCCCTGGTAGGTCCCGTCCATGTCCAGCGCGTGGGCCTGGCTGAACGGGTACCGGCGGACGGTCCGGCCGGTCTCGACGTCGGTCGTCATCTCGTTGCCCCCAGTGTCAGCAAGCGCTTACCGGTCTGACGTTAGGAACGCGAACGATCAACTGTCAACCGCGGGGTCGGCCCCGGTGGGGCGCACTCCGTGCAGCATCGTGGCCGCGGCCCGCACCACGTGCCCGACGACGACGTCCGGGTCGGCGTCCCGGATCGTCTCGCTGTGCAGGACGTTGCGCAGGAAGTTCACGCCCAGCAGCCAGCCGAGCAGGAGCTCCGCGCGCAACCGCGCGTCCGGATCGTCGGACCCCGTGCCACCGGCGATCGCGGCGAACTCGGTCGTGTACGCCGTGCCGAGCTCGTCGCGCAGCGCGTCCACCACCTCGGAGTTGCCCGCCGAGCGCAGCGCCGAGTCGAACAGCCCGCTGCGCGCCGCCGCATCGGCGTCGGCCGGCACGAGGATCGAGCGCAGCGTCCGCTCCAGCAGCTCCTCCGGCGGGCCCCCGTGCAGCACGTCCATCGCCTGGGCGGCGAGCACCCTCGCGAACAGCGCCTCCTTGTTCCCGAAGTACCGGAACAGCAGCGCCTGGTTCACCCCGGCCCGCTCGGCGATCGCGCGGACCGTCGTCCGGTCGTAGCCCTCGGACGTGAACAGCTCGCCCGCCGCGTCGAGCAGAGCCTGCCGCGTGCGCCCGGCGTCGCGGAGGTGCGCCGGGTCCGTCGTGCTCACGACCCGGTGAACCGGGGGGTGCGGCGCTCGGCGGTCGCGGCCACCCCCTCGGCGAAGTCGGCGGTCCGGCGCAGGACCCGTTGTTCGGACGCCTCCCGCGGGGTCGCCGCCGCGACGGCCTCGGCCAGCCCGGCTCGCTGCGTCGCCCTGATGCTGCGGACGGCGAGCGGGGCGGCCTCGGCGAGCTCCGCGGCCAGCGACAGCGCGCCTGCCCGCACCGCCTCCGCGGGGTCGCCGCCGGGCTCCGGGTCGTCGACGAGCCGGTCGGCCAGCCCGATCCGGTGCGCCTCGATCCCGTGCACCCGACGGCCGGTCAGCAGCATGTCCAGTGCGTGCTGCTCACCGATCACGCGGGGAAGGGAGACGGTCAGACCGAACCCGTGGTGGATGCCGAGCCGGGCGAAGTTCGCGCAGAACCGGGTGCCGGGCGCGGCGACCCGGAAGTCGGCGGACACCGCGAGCCCGAACCCGCCGCCGATCGCGGTGCCGTGCACGGCGGCGACGACCGGGATGCCGACCGAGAACACGCGCGCGGCCTCGGCGTAGAGCGCGTCGGCGCCGTCGTCGGCCCCGTCGACGCTGCCGTCCTCACTGCCCGCACCGATCGGGACGGTGCGGTCCCCGTCCCCGCCGAAGTTCGCGCCCGCGGAGAAGCTGCGGCCCTCGGAGGCCAGCACGATCACCCGGACCGACGGGTCGGCGTCGGCCTCGGCGTAGAGGTCGGCCAGCATGCGGACCATCGGCACGTCGAAGTAGTTGTGCGGGGGCCTGCGCAGCGCCATCAGCACGACGTGCGCACCCACCCGCTCCACGGTCACCGGTGCGGTGTCCTGGATCTCTGCTCGCTCTGCCACGGTGTCCTCTCGCTCGCGACCGGAGTCGTTGCGCCGGACGGTAGCGCGGCACGAACGGAGCTCGCGGAGCGAGCATCCAGGAGAGCCGGGCGGCGTGTGTGCTCTCCCGACGCCGGGTACGTCGGATCGATGCGGGGTGGTCCCGCGCAGGAACGACTCAGGAGGACAGCCCCACCCATGACCGCAGCCGATCGCCCCGCCGAGACCCCCGACCCGCAGCCCGAGGAGCCCGATCTGGCGTCGGCACTGCAGCTGGACACGGACGAGGCGCTCACCGGTCCCTCGGACACCGACCCGCTGGACGCCGGCTACGTGCCGCCGGACCGGCCCTACGGCGTCGACGACAACGCCGTCACCCCGGCAGGTGAGCGGGAGGGCGAGTCCCACGAGGACCGGATCGACCGCGAGCTGCCGGACGTCGAACCCGGCGGTGATCCCGATCGTTCGGGGCGGATCGTCGGCGCCGAGACCGGCGCGGACGGCGAGGTGACCGTCGACGGCGCGGGCACCGAGGTGGGGGTCGACGGCGGCGCGGCGAGTGCCGAGGAGGCCGCCGTGCACGACGTGGACGCGAGCCTCGAGCCCGTCGTCGACGACCGGCCGGTGGGCGACCCCGAGGTCAGTGCGGACCTGGACGCGGACGCCGACCACGCGAACGAGGCCGAGGCGGACGCGGAGTGGGACGCGGTGGACGACCCGGACTTCGGTCCGGACGCCTAGCCGTACACCCGGCTCAGGCGGCGGCGCTGCCGGTCAGGCGCGCGATCGCCTCGTCCAGGTCGAGGTGGTCCATCTCCTCGCCGAGGTCGACGATCTCCAGCGTCCCGTGCACGAAGTGCGCCAGCAGGTCCCGGTCGACCTCCAGCACCGCTGAACCGGTGTCCGAGCGGATCTCGATCTCGACGACGTCGTAGCCGTCGACCCGCTGCGGCCGCATCCGGATGTCCCCGATGCCGCACGGCGTGGTCAGGCCCTCGATCACCAGGTCGCGCGCGACCAGCCACTCGACCCAGCGGTCCGTCGAACGGCGGACGGCGAAGGAGATGGCGTACGGGTCGTCGGCGCGGTAGGTCCAGCGGCTGACGATCGGGGAGGCCTGACCGTGGAGCACGGTGAAGACGTCCTGCTGGATCGAATCGCTGGTCATGGCGGTGGGGTCTCCTCGGGCCGTTCTGCTGCACCGGGTGTCGGCGGCGTCAGGAGGAACATCGCTGCCGGGTGCCTGCGCGCTGCACGACGTGACCTTAATTCACCCGTTCGACGCACAAACGGGCCCCTCCCCGTACCTCAGAGTGATGAAATGCCTCACCGGCGTGTGGTGTGCCTCACGGATCAGCGGCGCTGCACGCCGGTCACCAGCCAGATCCCGCCGTCGCCCTTGCGGACCGTCTGTCCGAGCGTGATCGTCGCCTTGCGCGGCGTCGTCCCGTCCTGGACGTCGACGCGGCCCGGCGCGAGCGTGAACACACCGGGGTTGCGGTAGCCGAGCTCGGAACCCGCGTAGGACACGGCGACCTCGGTCGGGTCGAGCAGCCACGGCTGGCGGCCGCCGTCGACCTGGTCCTGCAGGCGCCGGGCGGACACGGTGTCGGTCGCAGGCCAGATCGGCACCGGTGCGCCCTGCTTCGGCGCGGCGGCGTGCGGCGCCGGGGCGGGCGTCCCCTCGGGCTTCCGGGTGGTCGGCTCCGTGGTCGGTTCCGTGGTCGGTTCCTGCGTCGTCGTCGGGGCTGCCGTCGTCGTGGGCGGCGGAGGTGTCGGGGTGGTCGGCGCGATCGTCGACGGCGCCGCCGCGGGCAGCGGCGTGGCACCGCACCCGGCGATCAGGACCAGCAGCAGGACCAGCCCGGCCGTCACCACCAGCGCGTACCGCAACGCGGTGCGCGCCGGGTACGGGCGCGTGGCTGTCCGTGCGGGGGTGCGCGAGGGCGGCGACGCGGTCACGCGGATCACCGTAGAGCCGCGACCGGTCCCCGTAGGGGCGACGCGACGCCACGTCCGGGTGTGGATCCGCCGCGTCCGTCGTTAGGGTCCGATCGACGACGGCCACGAGGAAGGACTCTTGACGATGGCTGGAACGGCGGGCGAGGCCTTCTACACGGCCCGGGACTTCCTGCTCACCCACCGCGAGGACTACGAGACGGCCTACCGGGACTTCCGGTGGCCGGAGCTCGACGAGTTCAACTTCGCGCTCGACCACTTCGACGCCGTCGCGGCCGATCCGGAGCGCGGCGCCCGTCGTGCACTGTGGATCGTCGAGGGCGACGGGTCGTCCGCGCACTGGACCTACGCCGAGCTGGCCGAGCGCTCGAACCGGGTCGCGAACTGGCTGCGCAGCCAGGGCGTCGGCCGCGGCGACCGGATCATCCTGATGCTCGGCAACCAGCTGGAGCTGTGGGAGACGCTGCTGGCCGCGATGAAGCTGGGCGCCGTGGTCATCCCGGCGACGACGCTGCTCACCGCGTCCGACCTGCAGGACCGGGTGGACCGGGGGCACGCGAAGCACGTCGTCGTCGGCGCGGCCGACGCCGCGAAGTTCGACGACGTCGCCGGCGACTACACGAAGATCTCCGTGCGCGGTGCCCCGGACGGCTGGGCGGACTACTCCGGCCAGGCCTACGACGCGGACGCGACGTTCGAGCCCGACGGCGTGACGAAGGCGTCGGACACGCTCCTGCTGTACTTCACGTCCGGCACCACGGCGAAGCCGAAGCTCGTCGAGCACACGCACGTGTCCTACCCGGTCGGTCACCTGTCGACGATGTACTGGATCGGCCTGGAGCCGGGTGACGTCCACCTGAACATCTCGTCGCCGGGCTGGGCGAAGCACGCGTGGTCCAACGTGTTCGCGCCGTGGATCGCCGAGGCGACCGTGCTGGTGATGAACTACGCCAAGTTCGACGCGGAGTCGGTCCTGTCCGTGCTGGAGAGCTGCGGCGTGAACAGCTTCTGCGCACCGCCGACCGTGTGGCGCATGCTGATCCAGTCCGACCTGTCCGCGCTGAGGACCCCGCCGCAGAAGGTCGTCGGAGCGGGGGAGCCGCTGAACCCCGAGGTGATCGAGCAGGTCGAGCGGGCCTGGAACCTCAAGATCCGCGACGGGTTCGGGCAGACCGAGTCCAGCGTGCAGATCGGCAACCCGCCCGGCGCGCACCTCAAGCCGGGCTCGATGGGCCGGCCGATCCCGGGCTTCGTCGTCGCGCTGGTGGACCCGGCGACCGGCCAGGTCGGCGACGAGGGCGAGATCTGCCTCGACCTGGACCACCGCCCGACCGGGCTGATGGTCGGCTACGCCGACGACCCGGAGCGCAACGCCGAGGCGATGGCGGGTGGCTTTTACCACACCGGCGACGTCGGCAGCCGCGACGAGAACGGCTACATCACCTACGTGGGCCGCGCCGACGACGTGTTCAAGGCCAGCGACTACCGGATCAGCCCGTTCGAGCTGGAGAGCGTGCTGATCGAGCACCCGGCCGTCGCCGAGGCCGCCGTCGTGCCGTCGCCGGACCCGGTGCGCCTGGCCGTGCCGAAGGCGTACGTCGTGCTGACGTCCGGGCACGAGCCGACCGAACAGACGGCGAAGGACATCCTGCAGTTCGCCTACGACAACCTCGCGCCATACAAGCGGGTCCGCCGCCTGGAGTTCTTCGAGCTGCCGAAGACGATCTCCGGCAAGATCCGTCGGGTGGAGCTGCGCGGACGCGAGGACGAGCTGCACGCGGACCCGGAGGCGAAGCCCGCCACGGAGTACACGCTCTGACCCTCTGCGCTATTCGCCGAAGTGGCCGGGCCAGTCCCGGTAGGCGATCCGCGTGATCTCCAGCACCTCGCCCAGCCTCGACCACTCGTTGCGGCCGAGGCGGGCGAGGGGCGCCAGCCGGTGGATGTCCGGGAGCGTGGTGCCGCGCTCGTCGGTGACGAACACGTCGGAGTCGATCGCGGCGTGCGTGACCCGGCCCATCACGGCCGTGGAGTTCCCCAGCTCGATGTTCGCGTGCAGCACACACTCCAGCGCGACGGGTGACTCGGCGACCCGCGGCGGCGTGACCGTCGCGCTCGGCTCCTCGGTGAGCCCGACCTCGGCGAACTCGCTGATCTCCGACGGGAAGTCGGTCGCCGTCGCGTTGATCTTCTCGAACATCGGCTCGGTGGCCAGGCAGATCACGAACTCGCGCGTCTCGGACACGTTGCGCAGCGAGTCCTTCCTCCCGACCGACGTGAACTGCAGCACCGGCGGGTCCACGCACGCCACCGTGAAGAACGAGTGCGGGGCGAGGTTGTTCACCCCACCCGCCGAGCGGGTGGACACCCACGCGATCGGCCGCGGGACGACGACGCTGGTCAGCAGCTTGTAGAACGGGCCGGCGCCCATCTCGTCCGGGGTCAGGTCCTTGCGCATGCATCTGATCCTGCCTGCTCGACGGTCGGCCCGCGCCCGTAGCGTCCGGGCGGTGCGCGTACGTGCCCGGGCGGCCGGGCTGGTGATCGGCGTCCTGGCGGACGCGGCGTTCGGTGATCCACGGCGCGGGCACCCCGTGGCGGCGTTCGGGTCCATCTCCTCGACCCTGGAACGACGGCTGTGGCGCGACTCGGTGCCCGCCGGTGCGCTCTTCGCGGGGGTCCTGACCGGGGGAGCGGTGGGACTCGGCGTGCTGGCCGAGCGGGCCGTCGCCGCTCCCTCGCTGCGCACTCGTGATCACCGGGCCGCCGGGGAGTGCCTCGTCGTCGCGGCCGCGACCTGGGCCGTACTCGGCGGGACGTCCCTGGTCCGCGAGGGGGAGGCGCTCGGCCGGTCCCTCGAGTCCGGCGACCTGGGCGCAGCGCGGACCCGGATCCCGCACCTGTGTGCCCGCGACCCGGAGCTGCTGGACGCGGCCGGGATGGCGCGGGCGGGCGTGGAGTCGTTGGCGGAGAACACCTCCGACGCCGTCGTCGCGCCGCTGTTCTGGGGTGCCGTCGCGGGCGTGCCCGGCCTGCTCGGGTACCGGGCGGTCAACACGCTGGACGCGATGGTCGGGTACCGGTCGGCGCGGTACGGCCGTTTCGGCCGGGTCGCGGCACGGGTGGACGACGTGGTCAACCTCGTCCCGGCCCGGCTCACCGCTCTCCTGACGGTGGTGGTCGCCCCGCTCGTCGGCGGCCGCCCGTCCGACGCGGTGCGGGCCTGGCGGCGGGACGCGCCCGGGCACCCGAGCCCGAACGCCGGTCCGGTCGAGGCCACCGCCGCCGGCGCGCTCGGCCTGCGCCTGGGCGGTCGGACGCAGTACGCGTACGGGGCCGAGAACCGCCCGACCCTCGGCGACGGCCGCGCCCCGGCTGCGGCCGACCTCCGGCGTGCCGCCCGTCTGTCCCGCCTGCTCGGGTGGTCCGCCACCGCAATCGCCGCCGCGACGGCCGTCGCCCTGCCGCTGCCCGTGGCGCCGGGCCCATCCTCGCGAGATGCGCCTCATGGTTGATTCGACGGTCCCGCGGAACCATGACGCGCATCTCGGTGGGGATGTCGCTGTGACCGGGCGGGCGCCGACGTCATGATCGGCGGGATCGGCAGCGGGGCGCCACCGGTGGCGCGATCCGACCGACTGCGCTGATCAAGCTCCGGGACGGGTGGGTCAGGAGCGGCCGGAGCCGGCCCGGTCGTCGCCGGAGCGTCCCGCCTCACCCGCGGCGGCACCCGCGTCCTGCCCGGCCGATCCAGCTGGCGTCCCCGGCCCGTCCGCGCCGTCGGGCCCGTCCTCGTCCCGCCCGGACAGGGCGTCCCGGAGCGAGCCTCGGCTCGTGCGCGTTCCCTTGCGCTGCAACAGCTCCAGGCGGATGAAGATCCCCAGTGCGACGATCGCGACGGCTCCGAACGTGATCCACTGCAGCGCGTAGGAGAAGTTCGTGAACGGTGCGCCGCCCGTCGGGACCTCGACCGGGATCGCGCGCAGCACGCCGGGCGTGCCGGCCGACAGGGTGACCACGCCGGACAGCGGGGTCAGGCCGGTCGCGGCAGCCAACTCCCGGGAGTCCATCGCGTAGACCTGCGGGACGGCGGCGTCCCGCAGCGGCGGTCGGCTGTTCGGATCGGTCTCGTTCGTGCGCAGGCGGCCCTCGACGGTGACCTGGCCGGTCGGTGCCGGCGCGAACGTGGGGATGCCGCGGTCCACCGCCGGGACGGACCCACGGTCGACGGTGACGGTCCGGCCGTCGGTCAGCCGCATCGCGGTCAGCACGTCCAGCGCCGGACCGCCGTCCAGCGTGCGCAGCCGGACCAGCACGTCGGAGCCGGGCAGGAACTCGCCGGTCAGCGACACCTGCCGCCAGACGAGGTCCGCGGGCACCTCGTCGCCGGGGACGAGCGTGGCGAACGGCACCGGGGGCGTCGTGTTCGCCGTGTCGATCGCGCGCTGGGCGGCGTCGCGTTCGCTCTCCCGGTCGAACTGCCAGGGGGCGAGCAGCGTGTAGCAGGCCACGACGAAGGCCAGCACGCCCACGATCAGGGCGATCCAGCCGGGCCGCAGCAGAAAGCGCATGGCTCCACGGTAGCGATACTGGGTGGGTGGATCCGAAGGGTGCGGTGCTCGTCGCCGGGACGACGTCGGACGCCGGCAAGAGCGCCATCGTCGCCGGCATCTGCCGGTGGCTGCGCCGCCGCGGCGTGTCGGTGGCGCCGTTCAAGGCGCAGAACATGAGCAACAACTCGGTCGTCACGCCGGACGGCGGGGAGATCGGCCGGGCGCAGGCCATGCAGGCCCACGCGTGCGGGATCGAGCCGTCGGTCGCGCTGAACCCGGTGCTGCTCAAGCCGGGGAGCGACCGGACGTCCCAGGTCGTCGTGCGCGGGAAGGCGGACGGTCAGGTCAGCGCGCTGTCCTACCGGACGCGGACGGCCGCGCTGGCCGACGTCGTCGCGGACTCGCTGGCCGAGCTGCGGGCGACCTACGACGTCGTCGTCTGCGAGGGCGCCGGCTCGCCCGCCGAGATCAACCTGCGGGCGACCGACCTGGCGAACATGGGCCTGGCACGACGGGCGGGGCTGCCGGTGATCGTCGTCGGCGACATCGACCGTGGCGGGGTACTGGCCCATCTGTTCGGCACCCTCGCCGTCCTGGAACC
Organism: Pseudonocardia endophytica; assembly: GCF_004339565.1. Classification (GTDB taxonomy): domain Bacteria; phylum Actinomycetota; class Actinomycetes; order Mycobacteriales; family Pseudonocardiaceae; genus Pseudonocardia; species Pseudonocardia endophytica. The sequence goes on along the minus strand of NZ_SMFZ01000001.1, from coordinate 1,049,615 downwards.
CGCCGACCAGGCGCTCGTCGCCGGCTTCGTGATCAACAAGTTCCGCGGCGACCCCCGCCTGCTCGACCCGGGCCTCGACCAGCTCGGCGCGCTGACCGGCCGCCCGACGCTCGGCGTGCTCCCCTGGGCGGACGGGCTGTGGCTCGACGCCGAGGACTCGCTGTCGGCCGTCGCGGACGGCGTGCTCGGGCGCCCGGCACCGCCGCGTGGCGAGCAGTGGCTGCGCGTCGCCGTCGTCCGGTTCCCGCGGATCTCGAACGCCACCGACGCCGAGGCCATGGCCTGCGAGCCCGGTGTCGCCGTCCGGTACGTGACCGAGCCGTCGCGCCTGCTGGACTCCGACGTCGTCGTGCTGCCGGGGTCGAAGTCCACGGTGTCCGATCTGGACTGGTTGCGACGCAGCGGACTCGCCGACGCCGTCGTCGCGCATGCGAAGGCCGGGAAGCCGGTGTTCGGAGTCTGCGGCGGCTACCAGATGCTGGGTGCACGGATCCGCGACCCGTACGGTGTCGAGGCGGCGCCGGGGACCGATGTGGACGGTCTCGGCCTGCTCGACCTGGAGGTGGAGTTCGAGCCGGACAAGCATCTCGGGACGCCGTCGGGGTCGGCGTGGGGCGTACCGGTCACCGGGTACGAGATCCACCACGGACGGGTCGTGCGCTCCGGGGACGCGCCGATGCTCGAGGGGGAGGGCTCCGATCGCGGACACGTGCTCGGTACGCACTGGCACGGGATCGCCGAGAACGACGCGTTCCGCCGCCTCCTGCTCACCCGGCTCGCCGCCGAGGCCCGCCGCGACGGTTTCACGGTGGCCGACGACACGTCCTTCGCCGCGGAGCGCACGCGGCAGGCGGACGTGCTGGGTGACCTGGTCGAACAGCACCTCGACACCGGTGCACTTGAGCAGGTGATCAGAAATGGGGCGCCCGCGGATCTCCCGGTCGTGACGTCAGGTCTGGCAAGGTCTGCGCCGTGAGTGCCGCACGCTTCCCGTTCTCCGCCGTCGTCGGGCACGACGATCTCCGCCTGGCGCTGCTGCTCAACGCCGTGCACCCGGGCGTCGGCGGCGTGCTGGTCCGCGGGGAGAAGGGCACCGCGAAGTCGACGGCGGTGCGCGCGTTGTCGGCGCTGCTCCCGGACGTACCGGTGGTCGACGGCTGCCGGTTCTCCTGCGACCCGGCCGATCCGGACCCGTCGTGCCCGGACGGACCGCACCCCGCGGACGCGCCCTACCCGACGACCTACCTCAGCCTCCCGCCCGAGCACTCGCGCACCGGTTCCGGGGTGACGGCACGGCCGGCGCGGCTCGTGGAGCTGCCCGTCGGCGCGACCGAGGACCGGCTCGTCGGGTCACTGGACCTGGAGCGCGCCCTGTCCGAGGGCAAACGGGCCTACCAGCCGGGACTGCTCGCCGACGCGCACCGCGGCGTCCTCTACGTCGACGAGGTCAACCTGCTGCACGACCACCTCGTCGACCTGCTGCTCGACGCCGCCGCCATGGGTCGCGCGCACGTCGAGCGCGACGGTGTCTCGGTCGAGCACGCGGCACGGTTCCTTCTGGTCGGGACGATGAACCCGGAGGAGGGCGAGCTCCGCCCCCAGCTGCTCGACCGCTTCGGCCTGACCGTCGAGGTGCGCGCCTCGCGTGATGTCGGTACGCGGACCGAGGTGATGCGTCGCCGGATCGCGTTCGACGACGACCCGGCGGGTTTCGTGGCGTCGTTCGCCGACGCGGAGGCGGACGTCGCGCGCCGGATCGCCGACGCGCAGGCCCGCGTCGGCTCCGTGCGGGTCGACGACCGCGAGCTGCGCCGGATCGCCGCCGTCTGCGCGTCGTTCGACGTCGACGGCATGCGCGCCGACCTGGTGATGGCCCGCGCGGCCGCCGCACACGCCGCCTGGCGGGGCGTCGAGGCCGTCGCGGAGGAGGACGTGCGGGTCGCGGCCAAGCTGGCGTTGCCGCATCGCCGCCGTCGCGACCCGTTCGACGAGCCCGGCCTGGACGAGAAGGACCTCGACGAGGCGATGCGCGACGCGGCCGAGCAGGTCGACGACGACCCGGACCCGACACCACCGGACGGCGGCACCCCGGAGCCCGGGGACGCGGACGCCACGAACGCGGCCGAGGACACCGCGCCCGATGGGGACGATGCCTCGACGCCACCCGGCGGACCCGACGCCACGGGTGGGACGAACGGAGCCCTCGACCAGCCAGGGGCCGGGAGCTCCGACGACGCGAGCGGAGCTCCGGACGAGCGTGACGGCGCGAGCGGAGCGCTCGACCGACGGGAGAGTGGATCCGAGCCCGGCGGCGCCGAGCAGCGGGGCGGCGACGGGGGAGACGGACGTGTCGTCGCGCTCGGTGCGGCGGCCCGGATCCGGCCATCGGCCGCCCGGCGGTTCACCGTGCCGGGGCTCGGTGCCGGGGCGCCGGGTCGTCGGTCCCGGGCCCGCACCGACACCGGCCGGGTCACCCGCCCGACCGACGGCGCCACGACACGCGCCGCCGATCTGCACGTCCCCGCCACGGTCGTCGCCGCCGCGCCGCACCAGCGGGAGCGCGGCCGCACCGGCGCCGGACTCGTCATCGCCCGCGCCGACCTGCGTCGCGCCGAACGTGAAGGGCGCGAGGGGAACCTGGTGCTGTTCGTCGTCGACGCGTCCGGCTCGATGGCAGCGCGCAAGCGGATGACGGCCGTGTCCGGCGCGGTGCTCGGCCTGCTGCGTGACGCCTACCAGCGCCGGGACAAGGTCGGGTTGGTGACGTTCCGGGCGTCGGGTGCCGAGGTCGCGCTGCCGCCGACGTCGAGCGTCCCGACGGCGCAGGCCCGCCTCGCCCGCCTGCGCACCGGGGGCCGGACGCCGCTCGCGGACGGCGTGCTGCGTGCCCGCGCCGTGCTGGCGACCGAGCGCCTGCGTGACCCGAAGCGCCGACCGCTGCTCGTGCTCCTGACCGACGGCCGCGCGACCGTCGCCGCGCGTCCCGGCTCCGACCCCGTCGCCGACGCCCGCCGCGCCGCCGGGTTGCTGGGTGCCGACGGGACGCACACCATCGTCGTCGACTGCGAGTCCGGGCCGGTCCGGCTCGGTCTGGCCGGTCCGCTCGCCGCGGCCGCCGGCGGATCGGTGGTCACGCTCGACGAGCTGACGGCGGACGGCGTCGGCGATGTCGTCCGTGCCGCACGCGCCGCACGCGCCGCATAGAAGGAGGAGCCGATGCCGCAGGGACAGGTCACGAGCGTTCCCGAGGACGGGCTGACCACCCGCCAGCGTCGCAACCGGCCCCTGCTGGTGGTGCACACCGGCGCGATGAAGGGCAAGTCGACGGCCGCGTTCGGGATGGCACTGCGCGGCTGGAACCAGGGCTGGTCGATCGGCGTGTTCCAGTTCGTGAAGTCGGCGAAATGGAAGGTCGGCGAGGAGGAGGCGTTCCGCGCGCTCGGGTGGGTCCACGAGCAGACCGGCGAGGGTGGGCCCGTCGAGTGGCACAAGATGGGCGCGGGCTGGAGCTGGTCGCGCAAGCGGGGCGACGAGGAGGACCACGCGGCCGACGCCGCGGAGGGGTGGGCCGAGATCCGGCGCCGGATCCTCGCCGAACAGCACCGGGTGTACGTCCTCGACGAGTTCACCTACCCGCTGAAGTGGGGCTGGATCGACGTGCACGATGTCGTCGACGTGCTCGTCAACCGCCCGGGACACCAGCACGTGATCATCACCGGGCGGGACGCCGCGCCCGAGCTGATCGAGGCCGCCGACCTCGTCATGGAGACCACGAAGGTGAAGCACCCGATGGACGCCGGTCAGAAGGGGCAGCGGGGGATCGAGTGGTGATCCGGTGACGGCACGGTCGCTCGTCCTCGCGGCGCCCTCGTCCGGGAGTGGGAAGACGACCGTCGCGACCGGGTTGATGGCCGCGCTCGCCCGTCGCGGCACGCGGGTCGCGCCGTTCAAGGTCGGCCCGGACTACATCGACCCCGGCTACCACACGCTCGCCGCAGGCGCGCCCGGCCGGAATCTCGACCCGGTGATGGTCGGACGCTCGCGGATCGCGCCGTTGGCCCGGCACGGTGCGGCCGGGGCGGACGTCGCCGTCGTCGAGGGCGTGATGGGCCTGTTCGACGGGCGCCTCGGCACCGGCGGGCCGGGATCGGTGTCCTCGGGTTCGACGGCGGAAGTGGCGGCACTGCTGGGCGCTCCCGTCGTGCTGGTGGTGGACGTCCGGGGACAGTCCCGGTCGCTGGCCGCGCTGCTGCACGGGTTCCGCTCGTTCTCGTCCGATGTGGACGTGGCCGGGGTGATCCTGAACCGGGTCGGCGGCGAGCGGCACGCCGAGGCACTGCGCGAGGCGGCCGACGAGGTGGGCCTGCCGGTGCTGGGAGCGCTGCCGCGACGGGCGGAGCTGGCCGTCCCGTCCCGCCATCTCGGCCTGGTGACCGCCGCCGAGCACGGCGCGGCCGCGCACGCGGCCGTGGACGCGATGGCGGAGCTGGTCGCGTCCCATGTGGACCTCGCGGCGGTGGTGTCGCTCGCCCGCGCGCTGCCCGACGGTCCGGACTGGGACCCGGCAGGCGAGATCGTCGCAGCTCAGGAACGCGACACCGCGCCGCCCGCTTCCCCGGACGAACGTGGCATCCGTGCCGACGAGGCGAACGAATGCCACATTCGTGCCGGGGCGGGGCCGGGGCGCGCGGACGTGGCAGGCGGGGCGCGGCCGGGCCCGGTGGTGGCCGTGGCGGGCGGGCCGGCGTTCGGGTTCGGATACGCCGAGCACGCGGAGCTGCTCACCGCGGCGGGTGCCGAGGTGTCCTACGTGGACCCCCTGCGCGACGCGTCGCTTCCGGACGGGACGGCGGCGCTCGTGCTGCCCGGTGGGTTCCCGGAGGAGCACGTGGCGGCGTTGGGCGACAACGTGTCCCTGCGTGCCGAGGTGGCGGCGCTCGCCGCGTCGGGCGCGCCGGTGCACGCGGAGTGTGGCGGTCTGCTCTACCTGTGCCGCGAGCTGGACGGCGTGCCGATGTGCGGGGTGCTCGACGCCGACGCGGCGATGACGGAGCGCCTGACGCTGGGCTATCGCGACGCCGTCGCGCTCGTCGACTCGCCACCGTTCGCCGCCGGGGGCCGGATCACCGGACACGAGTTCCACCGGTGCGCCGTCACACCACGGGCGGGCGGATCCCCCGCGTGGGTGTGGCGCGGCGCCGAGCCGGAGGGGTTCGTCGACGGCGGCGTGCACGCGTCCTTCCTGCACACGCACCCGGCGGGCGCACCGGACGCGGTGGCGCGGTTCGTCGCCCGGGCGGCCGTCCCGACCGGATGACGCGCTACGCCGTCGGGATCGGCGCCCGTACCGGCGTGCGGGCCGATGCGGTGCGCGCCTTGCTCGACCGGATCCTGACCGAGCACGCTCTCGACCCGGCCGACGCAGTGTTCGCGACGGTCGCGGCGCGAGCCGGCGAGCCCGGTCTCCGGGATGCGCTGGGCAGCGATCTGACCGTGTGGCAGCCCGACGAGCTCGCTGCCGAGCAGGTGCCGAACCCGAGCTCGCGGACCGCCGTCGCCGTGGGCACCCCGAGCGTCGCGGAGGCCGCCGCGCTGCGCACCGCCCGGACGCTCCCCGGCGCAACCGGCGCGGACCTGGTTGTGCCCAAGTCCGTCGGCGACGGTGTGACGATCGCGCTCGCCCGGCCCGTCGTCGAACCGCCGTAGGCCGTCCTCGCACGGGTTCCGGTGCCCTCGCACAGGCTCGGGCGAGTGCGAGGGCACCACTTCCTGTGCGAGGACGCGCGGTCCGACACCGCTATGCTGTCCGCTCGCCGTCGTGTGGGAACCCGGTGCGAGTCCGGGGCGGTCCCGCCACTGTCACCGGGTCGCCCGGGAGCCAGACCCCGCCGCCGGACGTGAGCCGCCGCGACGCCGCGGACGGCAAGTCCGCCGCCGGGCGTGGACCCCCGGGAGAGGAGCGCCGGTTGAGCGCGCAGCACGAGCAGTACCTGGTCGGTCTCGACCTGTCCGGCCGTCGGGTCGTGGTGGTCGGGGGCGGCCAGGTCGCGCAGCGGCGCGTCGCCCGGCTGATCGGAGCCGGGGCGGTCGTCGAGGTCGTCTCGCCCGCCGTCACGCCGGCGGTGGAGGGGATGGCGTCCGCGCGGGAGATCACCTGGACGGCCCGCGCCTACACCGACGGCGATCTCGACGGCGCCTGGTACGCCATCGCGGCGACCGACGATCCGCAGGTCAACGCCGCCGTCGGAACCGAGGCGGAGCGACGGCGCGTGTTCTGCGTGCGCGCCGACGACGGCGCGGCGGGCACCGCCGTCACGCCCGCGACCGGCGGGTTCGACGGGCTGACCGTCGGCGTGCTCGCCCGCGGCGCGCACCGGCGCTCCGCCGCGGTCCGGACGGCGCTCGTCGAGGCACTGCAGGCCGGGGTCGTGAACGACGCCGCGGAGGCGCCGCTGCCCGGCGTCGCGCTCGTCGGCGGCGGGCCCGGCGACCCGGAGCTGATCACGGTGCGCGGGCGGCGGTTGCTGTCGCGGGCCGAGGTCGTCGTGGCCGACCGCCTCGGGCCGCGCGACCTGATCGACGAGCTGTCCCCGGACGTCGAGGTGATCGACGCCTCGAAGATCCCGTACGGCAGGGCGATGGCCCAGCAGCGCATCAACGAGCTGCTCGTCGAGCACGCGAGGGCCGGCCGGTTCGTGGTGCGGCTCAAGGGTGGCGACCCGTTCGTCTACGGCCGCGGTTTCGAGGAGGTACTGGCCTGCGCCGAGGCCGGCGTGCCGGTGACCGTGGTACCGGGCATCACGAGCGCGTTCGCGGCGCCGGCCGTGGCGGGCGTTCCGGTGAGCCATCGCGGGGTGGCGCACGAGATCGTCGTCGTGTCCGGGCACGTCGCACCGGACGACCCACGCAGCCTCACCGACTGGGAGGCGCTGGGCCGCATGCGCGGCACGATCGTGCTGATGATGGCCGTGGAGCGGATCGGCGCGTTCGCCGACGCGCTGGTGCGGTACGGGCGGCCGGCGGACACCCCGGTCGTCGTCGTGCAGGACGCGACGACCCGGATCCAGCGCCGCGTCCGCGCCACCCTGGCCGACATCGAACAGGTCGCGAAGGCCCACGACGTCAGCCCGCCGGCGATCGTCGTGATCGGACCGGTGGCCGGCCTCGGGGACGACCTGCCCGAACTGTGAGATCGGCCCGGTTGACCCGTTCACCCGGCCGTGGTCTGGTCATCGGACGACGACGGTGCCAGGAAGCCGGTGCGAGTCCGGCGCGGTCCCGCCACTGTCACCGGGAGGAGATCCCGGGAGCCAGGAACTGCCCCTCGTCGCATGGTTCGGAACTGCTGAGGGCGCGGACCCTCGAGGAGGCCAACGATGGGCACGCTGCACGTGCTCGGCACCGGGCCGGGCGACCCGGACGGCGCCGACGCACCCGATCTGCTCGGCGCCGCGGACGCGGTGTTCGCCGGGCCGCCCGGCCCGGGGCCGGACGCCGACCCCGAGGCGACGGCCCTGTTCTACGCCGAGGCATGGCGGGTGGAGCGCGTCCGGCCGCGCGAGGCCGCGGCGCAGCTGGACGCCTGGTTCGCCGGCCGGCCCGCCGGCACGGCCGTCCTGATGGTCGCCGGACCGGCCGAGGCCGACGTCGCGCTCGGCGCTGCCGTCGACGGTCTGCGACGGCTGTGTCCCGGCCTCCGGGTCGACGTGCGGCCCGGCGTCGTGGTCGCCCCACCGCACCGCAGCCCGCTCGCTCACTGAGGCGCGGCCGAGGTCGTCGGGTGCGAGGTCGACGCGCCCGTGATCGGCGGTCGGGTCCGGATCGAGGCGACACACCGCCCCGATCCGGACGAATCCGGCGATCACACAGGTCGGGGGCCGAGCCGACTATCCGGCCGGTCTCCAGCTGAGCAACGGATCGGCCCTGGCCATGGCGGGATCGGCCGCGTCGAACGTGCGGGCCGGCCCGGGGCCGGTCACGGCCGTCTCGAACCGGACCGTGACCCGGCCGTGCCCGCTGCCCTGGACCCAGCCGTGCCCGTGCTCGGTGTGCACCGCGTCGTCCCCGGCGCGCCACGGCCGGTCGGGGTCGTCGGCACGGAAGTCCGGCCGCGTCGGCCCGGCACCGATGCCGGCGTCCGGTCCTGCGGGAGTCGCGGCGTCCTCGGTGATCGTCACCCCATCGGCGTCGGCGGTCGACGGGATGTCGGCCGGCGAAGCGGTGACCTCCGAATCGGCTGCGCCGGACGCAGCGGCGAGAGCGGCGGCGTCGGGCGAGGAGATCGGCCTCGTCGTCCACCCCTCGTCCGACGGAACGGCGTCGAACAGCGCGAGTGGCGGGTCCTCGCTGAACCCGGACACGGACACGCCGAGCAGCCGCACCCCGCCCTCGCCGACGGCCGTGCCGGCCAGCCGCCGGGCCATCGCGGACAGCGTGGGGAGCTCGCGGGTGGCGAACGCGGTCGTCTCCGAGCGGGTCAGCGTCGTGAAGTCGGCCGTGCGGGCCTTCACCGTGACCGTCCGGGCCGCCCGCCCGTCCGCGACCAGGCGGCGGTGCACCGCCGCGGTGATCTTCTCGACGGCCTCGTGCACGGCGCTCATCGCCGTCAGGTCGGTGTCGAACGTGGTCTCCGCACTGATCTGCTTCGCCGCGCCGCGGGGAGCGACGGCGCGCTCGTCGATCCCGCGGGACAGGCGGTGCAGCTCGCCGCCGACGGCCGAGCCGAGCACACCGACGACCTCGCGCGTGTCGGTGGCCGCGAGCTGCCCGATCGTCGTGATCCCGACCTTGCGCAGCGCCTCCTCGGACACCGGCCCGATGCCCCACAGCGAGCGCACCGGCAGCGGTGCGAGCACCCCGTCCTGCTCGTCGGCCGCCACCACGCGCAGCCCGTCCGGCTTGGCCAGCTCGGAGGCGATCTTCGCGATCTGCTTGCCGGACCCCGCCCCCACCGAGGCGGGCAGCCCGACGCGCTCGCGCACCCGTCGTCGCAGATCCGTGGCGAACGCCGAGACGACCTCCGCGGAGGCGCCCGCGAGGTCCGGCGGCTCCAGGAACGCCTCGTCCACCGAGACCGGCTCCAGCACGCCTCCGGCGGCCGCGAGCTCGTCCATCACCTCACGGGAGATCGCCTGGTAGAGCGCGAACCGCGGCGGCAGGACGGTCGCGTGCGGGCACCGGCGCCGCGCCTGGCCCATCGGCATCGCCGAGCGCGCTCCGAACACGCGCGCCTGGTAGCTCGCGCCGGCCACGACGCCGCGCGGACCGAGCCCGCCGACGAGCACCGGCCGGTCCGCGAGCGTCGGCCGGGTCAGCTGCTCGACGGACGCGAAGAACGCGTCCATGTCGAGGTGCAGGACCCAGCGAGCCGTCACGCCCTCATTGTCTCCCCGCCCACCGACAGTTCACGGCTCACCCGGAGAGGACGGCGTCGCCGTCCTCGGTGCGCACGTCCGGGGCGGACGGGCCGAGCCCGGCCACGGCGGCCGGGTGGTCGTCGAGGGGGCTGGCGAGGTCGCGGACCCAGACCGGCCCGTCCGGGCCACCGGCCCAGTCGCGCACGACGGCGTCGGTGTCCGGTGGACCGAGCGTGATCCCGGTCATCGGGCTGGACAGCCCGTCGCCGGTCACCTTCAGCAGCGCCTCCTTGCGCGTCCACGTGACCAGGAACGACTGCTGGTCCAGCGTGTACGCCGACCGTTCCGCGGGGGAGAGCACGTGGTCGGACATGCCGTCCACCTCGATGCCCCGGTGCTGCTCGACGTCCAGGCCCACGGCGCCTGGCCCCAGCGCGACACCCACCAGCTCGCCGGAGTGCGTCAGCGAGAACCCCGGCGACTCCGGGGACGCGGCGAGCGTCGGCTTGCCGTGCTGCTCGCCGCAGCGGCAGGTCCGGTCCATCGCGATCGCCGCCGGGTCGGCATCCAGGTGGGCGGCGAGCACGAGCCGGGCCAGCGCGTGGGCGGCGAGGTAGCGATGGCGGTCCTCCGGCCTGCGGAACGCGGCCATGCGAGTGCGCTCGCGGTCGTCGAGCAGCGCGACGAGGCGCGGGTGCGTGTCCGGGTCGAGCGGCCGGGCCCACCAGACGGTGACGGGGCCGGGGGACTGCGCGGGCGACGCCATGACGCCAGCCTTCCACGCCCGGCCGGGGCCCGTGTCGATCACGGACCCCGGCCGGTGTGAGATCACCCGCTGCGGCGGGCGGCGAAGTCGGTCCGGGTGTGGCGCGGCCTGGCCTGCACCCCCGGTCCCGACGTGCCGGGTGCCGGTGGACCGGCGGTGACGGCAGTGACGACCTCGGGGACGCTGCGCCCGCGGGCGGCGGCGCGACGCTCGGCCCGGTTCGCGGGCCGGGAGTCCCGGCCGGACGGTGAACCGGGGACGGTCGATCGATCGTGGCGAGCTCGCACGAGAACCTCCTGGAGGATTGACGGCACGCGACCGGGGCCCGTGAACGGGCGGAGCACGACGAGGTCGCGCGCGGCGGACGGCCGGACAGTTCGAGCAGCGGGGCGCGGCACAGAGCGCGCCCGGACGGGACCAGGTCCCGTCTCGCTCAGAGGAACTCGTAGAACATGTCGGAGAGGTTAGGACGCCCCCGGGCGGCGGCGCGAACGATTTATCGTCGGGGCATGGAGCGCACCGGGATCGCCGTCGTCGGCGGCGGGATCGCCGGGGTGTCGATCGCGCGCGAGCTGGCCGCGACCCGCGACGTCGTGCTGCTCGAGGCCGAGACCGAGATGCCCCGGCACTCGACGGCCCGGTCGGCCGCGACGTACGTCCCGGGCCACGGTTCCGGCCCGTTCCGCACGCTGATCACGGCCAGCGGCCCGCGGTTCGCCGCGCTGTCCGACGACTGGGGCGTCCCGCTGCTCTCGCCGCGCCCGGTGCTCTGGCTCGCGCACGACGACCCCGGCGAGGCCGCCCTCGCCGCGCTGCTCGCGGAGCGGGCCGGTGAACCCGATGCGCCGCAACCACTCACGGGTGCCGAGGCGGCGCAGCGGTGCCCGGTGCTGCGCGACCCGCGTGCGGCCGCGTGGACGGCGGGTTCGGCCGACGCGGACGCGATCGCCCTGCACGCGGGCTACCTGAAGGATCTACGACGGCGAGGTGGCCGGGTGCTGCGCGGCGCTCCGGTCACCGCGGTGGTCCGGGACGGGGACGGCTGGCGGATCGACGCGGGCGAGCACCGGATACTGGCCGGCGAGGTCGTGGACGCCGCCGGAGCGTGGACCGACCGGGTCGCCGCGCTCGCCGGTGTGCCGCCGATCGGGCTCGTCCCGCACCGGCGCACGATTGCCGCCTGCCCGGCGCCGGACCCGTCGGCTATCCGTGGGTTGCCGATGGTCGTCGACCCGGCCGAGCGCTTCTACTTCAAGCCCGAGCCGGACACGGTGCTCGTCTCGCCGGGCGACGAGACACCCGTCGAACCGGGGGACGCGCGGCCGGAGGAGATCGACGTCGCGCTGGCGCTGGAGCGGGTCGGCGAGGCGACGACGCTCGGACTGCGCTCGGTACGGACGGCGTGGGCCGGGTTGCGCTCGTTCGTCGCGGACCGCGGTCCGGTCGCCGGAGCGTGGCCGGACCACCCCGGGTTCTGGTTCTTCGCAGGCCACGGCGGGTCCGGCATCGAGTCGGCGCCCGCGTTCGCCGCGCTCGGGGCCGCCGTCGTGACCGGGGCGCCGGTGCCGGGCGACGTTCCGTTGGACAGGGCCGTGGTCTCCGTCACGCGCCTCGTTCGTCGGTAAGCAACTGCTTACAGCGATGGCACCATGGGCGCATGACGGTGACCACCATCGGGAGCGAGCGACACGAGCTGTTCGAGGGCTCGTTCTTCGCCGACCCGCACCCTGCACTGGCCGCGCTGCGTGAGCACGACCCGGTGAGCCGCCTCGAGCTGCACGGCGGCACCACCTGGTTGCTCAGCCGGCACGCCGACGTCCGGGCGGCGCTCACCGACCCCCGGGTCAGCAAGGACTGGCGGTGGACGCTCCCGCCCGAGGAGCGCGAGAAGCACCCGGCGGCGCCGACGCCGATGATGATCCTGATGGACCCGCCGGAGCACACCCGGCTGCGCAAGCTGGTCAGCCGCTCGTTCACGGTCCGCCGGATGAACGAGCAGAAGCCGCGCGTGCAGGAGATCGCGAGCGCGCTCGTCGCAGACCTGCCCGAGACCGGCACCGTCGACCTGATGACCGCGTACGCGTTCCAGATCCCGGTGTACGTGATCTGCGAGATGCTCGGTGTGCCCGTCGAGGACCGCGACGACTTCGGTGCTTGGACGAAGGCGCTCGTCGACAACTCCGGCGACGAGGCCACGATGGGCGCGATGGGCAAGCTCAACGGCTACCTGGGCGAGCTGATCGAGCGCAAGCGCAGCGAGCCGGACGACAAGCTGCTCGCGGCGCTGATCGAGGTCGCGGACGCCGACGGCGACCGGCTCTCGCCGGACGAGCTGCTCGCCATGACGATGCTGCTGCTGATCGCCGGGCACGAGACGACCGTCAACCTGATCGGCAACGGCCTGCGCGCCCTGCTCACCCACCCCGAGCAGCACGCGACGCTGAAGGCCGACCCCGGCCTGCTCGACTCCGCCGTCGAGGAGATGCTCCGCTACGACACGCCGGTCGCGCAGACGCCGGCGCGGTTCACCAGCGAGGACGTGACGTACTCCGGCGTGACGATCCCGGCCGGGCAGATGGTCATGTACTCGCTGTCCGCGGCGAACCGGGACCCGCGCTGGGTACAGGACCCGGACACGTTCGACATCACGCGGCAGACGTCCGGCGCGATCTACTTCGCGCACGGCAACCACCACTGCATCGGCGCGCAGCTGGCCCGCATCGAGGGTCGGGTGGCGATCGGCACGCTCGTCGCGGACCGTCCGGAGCTGGCGCTGGCCGTGGACCCGTCGGAGCTCGGCTACCGGCAGAGCAGCCTGATCCGCGGGCTGACCAGCCTTCCGGTGACGCCGGGGCCGCGCGCCTGAGCCACTCACCCGCCCGGCACCCGCACCCCTTTCCCGAACGAACGGCACCTTCGAGCAATGCCGTTGCTCGACGGGCCCGTTCGTTCGCCGGGGGCGGTCAGGCCGGGGCCGCGACGGGTGTCTCGTGCGCGTCGCCGACGGCGACCTCCCCGGGCTCGGCGACCTCCGCGTACACGCCCGCGCAGGCCCACACGCCGCCGACCTGCGGGATCTCGATCCGGTTCTGCTTCGCGATCGTGCGCAGCGTGTCCGCGTCCGTGGGCAGGTCGCCCTGGCCGAGCGTGGTCATCACGCACCGCATGGTGGAGAACGAGAACCGGACCCGGCTCCCGCCGATCGTGGCGGAGGCGCCCGGCCAGTCGTTCTCGACGAAGCCCTGGCCCGCGTCGCCGAGCACGATGTTCGGGCGGTAGCGGCGGACGTCGAACGTCGCGTCCGGGGCCGCCGCGCGCAGCGTGTCCAACGTGGACTCGGTGAGGACGTGCAGGCAGGACAGGTCGAAGAACGTGCCGGGGACGTTCGCGGCGGCACCCAGGTCGAGCTTGCTGATCGCCTCGCCGCTGTCCTCGTGACGACCGGTGGTGTCGGTGATGAACTGCTCGGGCGCCAGCCCGTTGATCTCCGGCCAGAGCTCCTCGAACGCGGTGCCCTCCTCCGGCGCGGTGATCAGCCGGACGTCGCGGCCGAACGCGTCGGACAGCGCCTCGTCGATGCCGGCGTCGTCGCTGCGGTGGGTGCTGCCGTCCGGGAACGTGATCTCCACCGGGGGCGGCTCCCCGCCCGCGACCGGCTCGCTCACGAACTGGGCCGAGAACCCCAGGATCGCCGCCCACCGCTTCGGCACCTTCGCGCTCGCGACCATGTTCGTCTCGGTGTCGAGCACCGCGTAGGCGCGGTCACCCAGCACCCCGCGCTCGGTGATGGTGGCGCGGGACAGGGACTCGCCGAGCATGGACTTGACCGGGTAGCGGTAGAGCGCCGTGACCGTCATGGGCCGTGTATATCCGCTGGTCAGCGATACGGAAACCGGGCCGATCGGACAGGGTTCACGGCCCGTTCCTCAGGCGAGGAGCGCGGTCCGGAGATCGTCCGCGGATGCGTAGACCGCCACCGCTCCGGCGTCCGCCAGCTCACCCGGAAGGCCGTATCCCCACCCGGCCCCGAGGCAGTCCAGGCCGTTCTCCCGCGCGCCGTCGACGTCGTGGTGCCGGTCCCCGACGAGCACCGGCAGGTCCGGTCCGGAGGGGTGCCCCAGCCGTCGCAGCGCCTCGGCGACGACGGCGCCCTTCGTCGGGCGCGCGGCGTCCGGGGTGTCGCCGACGATCTCGGTGAACAGGTCCGTCCAGCCCCGCGCGGCGAGGATCTTGTGGGCGGACGTCTCGAACTTGCTGGTGGACAACGCGATCCGCACGCCTGCGTCGGTCAGTTCCCGGAGCAGCCGGTCGGCGCCGGGGTACGGCTCGGACAGCGCGTAGCCGCCCTCGTCGAGGTAGAACCGGCGGTAGGCGGCCATCACGGTGTCCACCGGTGCGTCCGGGGCGATCCGCGGGATCGACTCGTACATCGGCGGACCGAGCACGCTCTGGTCGACGGCGGCGGTCGGGTACTCGACGCCGACCTCGTCCAGCGCGGCGCGCAACGAACCGAGGATGCCGGGGGCGGAGTCGACGAGCGTGCCGTCGAGATCGAGCAGGACGTGGGTCAGCACGGGGACATTCTCGCCTCTCCTGGTGTCGTGTCGCGGATCGCTGACGCCGGAATCGGCGGATCCAGGCGTTCGCGGGCACGGCGCCGCCCGCAGCTCATACCGGGCGTCGTCGCAAGGGCGGCAACGCCGCCCGCGGGCGCATGGGCCTCCGCGTTCGGTGCCTGGCGTTCCGCGGCGCGACACTAGTCTCGGGCCATGCAGCTGTTCGACCCCCTCTTCGGCGCCGACCGGGTCGCCGGCCTGCTCGACGAGCCCGCCTGGATCGCGGCGCTCCTGGAGGTCGAGCTTGCGCTGTCCGCCGTGGCCGCCGAGGTCGGGACCGTCGACGAGACCGACGCGGACGGTGTCGAGCGCGCCGTCGCGGCCGTCGCCGGTGTGGATCCCGCAGAGCTGGGGGCCGAGTCGGTCGAGGGCGGGAACCCGGTGATCCCCCTGGTCAAGCGATTGAAGGCGGCCGCGGCGCGCATCCAGCCCGGCGCCGAACGCGCCGTGCACCCCGGCGCGACGAGCCAGGACGTCATGGACACGGCGCTCGTCCTGCTGGTGCGGAGGGCCGGGAGCCGGATCGTCGACGACCTGGGCGGGGCAGCCGACGCCGCCGCCGCGCTGGCCGTTGCCCACCGCGACACCCCGACGGCGGCCCGCACCCTCGGCCAGCAGGCGTTGCCGACGACGTTCGGTGCGGTCGCCGCGTCCTGGTGCGCCGGGCTGGACCGCGCGGCCGCCCGGCTCACCGACGTGCTCGACGCGCTGCCCGTCCAGTACGGCGGCGCGGCCGGGACGCTGGCGGCCGCGCACCCGCACGGCCCGGCCGTCGCGGACGCGCTCGCCGCCCGGCTCGGCCTCGCGTCGCAGGACGTGCCGTGGCACACCGAGCGGACCCGGATCGGGGAGCTGGCCGGCGCCCTTGGCGTCGCGGCGGGAGCGTGCGCAAAGCCGGCCGCGGACGTCGTGCTGCTGTCCGCGACAGAGGTCGGTGAGGTGTCCGAGGCCGCGCCGGGCGACTCGTCGTCGATGCCGCACAAGCGGAACCCGATCGCCGCCGTCACCGCGCGCGCGTCGGCCCGCAGGGCGCCGGGGCTGGTGGCGACGCTGCTGTCGTCGATGGAGCAGGAGCACCAGCGCGCCGCCGGTGCGTGGCACGCCGAGTGGGAGACGGTGTCCGACCTGCTGCGGGCCACGTCCGGAGCGGCGTCCCGGCTGCGCGCGTGCCTGACCGGGCTGCGGGTGCACGCCGAGCGCATGGCGCACAACCTCTCCCTCGCCGCGGGGGAGCAGGGGAGCGGGACCGGGCACGCCTCCGACCTGGTGGACCGGGTGCTGGCGACGCGTCGGCGATGAGCGCGGACCGGCCCGAATCCGGCTGACATGGCGCGCACGGCTGTTCGATCATGGCCGGCGCAGCCGTGTGTGCCAGGTGATCACGCGAGCGGCGGCAGACTGGGCGGATGACCCCGCTCGAGGTGATCACCCGCTACTACGACGGCTGCAGCACCGGCGACGTCGACCTCATGCGCTCGACGCTGCACACCGACGTCGTGCACTGGTTCCTGGCGCCCAACCCCGGATCGGCGCCGGTGTCCGGGGACGATCACCTGGCCCGGTACTGGCGGAAGGTGCAGGGCCGGATCGACGCGCGCTGGGTCGTCGACCACGCCCTGTGCTCCGATGACGAGGCCGTCATCGAGTGGTCCATGTGGTGGCGACCGGGAGGGACGGGTGAGCGGGTGGTGACCCGCGGCGCCGAGTGGTTCACGTTCGACGACGGCCTGATCCGCGAGATCCGCTCCTACTACCAGCAGCGCGAGGAGTCGACCGGGCTCGACGCGTTCGACTACGCCGGCCGCGGTTACTCCGTGCCGGGTGCGGAGAGCAGCAGGATCCACCGCACGTAGGTTGTGTCCTGGGTCACTTCACTGGTGGGATCGACGGATGCGCCCGTTGCTCGATCCCTCGGTGACCGGGCACGCGCACGCCGCGTGCCGGCTCTCGGCCGCGCCGATCCTGTGGTTGACCACGGTCTCGGTGGACGCCCGCCCGCACTCCGTCCCGGTGTGGTTCCTCTGGTCCGACCCGCATCTGGTCGTGTTCAGCCGCCCGGACACCGCGAAGGTCGACCGGCTCCGGCACAACCCGGCGGTCAGCATGTCGCTGGACAGCGCCGTCGGCGGCGGCGACATCGTGCTCGCCGAGGGCGACGCCGAGCTGGTGGGGATGGACGCGGTGGTCGACGGGCTCCCGGCGTTCGAGCGCAAGTACCGCACGCTGTTCGGCGGCCAGAGCCTCGAGGAGTGGCTGGACCTGTTCTCCCAGCCGATCCGGGTCACCGCCACGAAGATCATCAGCTGGACGGCGACGCCGAAGGGCCTGGACTACCTCTCGGTCGCGGCCTGAGCGGGGCGCCCCGGCCGGACCGCCGACGCGCCCGGCGAGGGGCGGGCGGGTCGAGCACGTCCACGCCCGGGACCGTGCGGCCGCGGGTCCGGCACCGCCGGGGCGGGAACACCGACCCCGACGCCCGAGTTGTCCCGGGAGGCACGGGACGTCGCAGGACGCGACCGCGGAGGCACGCCCCGCGGGGATCGGAGGAGCCTCGGTGAGCGGACGGATGCACCTGGCGGTCGAGCTCGGGGGAGCGGGGCGCCATCCGGGCGCGTGGAGGGCGCCGGACTCGGACGTCGCGAACCTGCTCACCGCGGAGCACCACGTCGCACTCGTGCGGACGGCGGACCGCGGCGGGCTGGACCTGGTGCTGCTCGCCGACTCGTTCGTGCCGCCGTCCGGTGACCGGACCGTGCTGAGCACGTCGCTGGACGCCGTCGCGATCGCGGCGCGCGTCGCACCCGTCGTCGGCGACATCGGTCTCGTCCCGACGGCGACGGTCACGCACACCGAGCCGTTCCACCTGTCCAAGGCGATCGCCACGCTCGACTTCGTGTCCGGCGGCCGGGCCGGGTGGGAGCCCGCCGTGTCCCGCACCCAGGCCGAGGCGGACCTGTTCGGCCGCAAGGACTCCGCGGACCCGGAGACGTTGTGGCGGGAGGCGTCCGACGCGGTCGACGTCGTCGTGCGGCTCTGGGACTCCTGGGAGGACGACGCGGAGATCCGCGACCAGGCGACCGGCCGGTTCGTGGACCGCGACAAGCTCCACTACATCGACTTCTCCGGCGAGTTCTTCTCGGTGAAGGGCCCGTCGATCACACCGCGCTCGCCGCAGGCGCACCCGCTCGTCGTCGTGCGCGGGGACGAGCCGGAGGCGTTGCCGGTCGCCGCCCGGTGGGCCGACGTGATCCGGGTCGCGGCGCCGACCGTCGCGGCCGCCGCCGAGGCGCGCGACCAGGTGCGCACCGCCGTCGCCGACGCCGGGCGGGACCCGGAGACGGTGGCCGTGCTCCTGGACGTGGAGACGCTGATCGGCACCGAGGGCGATCTCGTCCGGCTCGACGCTCTGCACCCGGACCCCGGGACGCGCGGGCTGCGGCACGTCGGCGACGCGGCGTCGCTGGCGGCGCTGCTGCGCGACGCCGCCGAGGAACGCGCTGCCGACGGGTTCACGCTCGTCCCGCTGGCGCTGCCGTCCGGACTGGACCGGATCGTCGACGAGCTGGTGCCCGCACTCGGCGACGCGTGGGCCCCGGCGCCGCGCGGTGTGACCCTGCGCGAACGCTTCGGTCTCGCCCGGCCGTCGAACATGTACGGGGTGACGTCGTGAAGAAGCAGGTCCACCTCGCCGCGCACTTCCCGGGCGTCAACAACACGACCGTCTGGAGCGACCCGGAGTCCGGCAGCCAGACCGACTTCGCGTCGTTCGTGCACTTCGCACAGTCGGCCGAGCGGGGGCTGTTCGACTTCCTGTTCCTGGCCGAGGGCCTGCGCCTGCGCGAGCACCGCGGCCGGATCCACGACCTGGACGTCGTCGGCCGGCCGGACACGTTCACCGTGCTGAACGCGATCGCCGCCGTCACGACGCACCTCGGGCTCGGCGGGACGATCAACACGACGTTCAACGAGCCGTACGAGCTGGCCCGCCAGTTCGCGTCGCTGGACCACCTGTCCGGCGGGCGCGCCGCGTGGAACCTCGTGACCAGCTCGGACGCGTTCACCGGGGAGAACTTCCGCCGCGGTGGCTTCCTCGACCCGTCGGAGCGCTACGAGCGGGCAGGCGACATCCTGGCCGCGGCCACGGAGCTGTGGCTCTCCGACGGCGGGGAGGTGCGGCACACGTCGTCGCAGTTCTCGTTCCGCGGCCGGTTCACGCTGCCGCCGACCCCGCAGGGACATCCGGTGCTGATCCAGTCCGGCGACTCGGAGCAGGGCCGCGAGTTCGGTGCCGCGACGGCCGACGCGATCTTCTCCCGGCACGTCACGATCGAGGCCGGGCAGGAGTTCTACCGGAACATGAAGGACCGGCTGCCGCGCTACGGCCGCGCCGAACGCGACCTGACGATCCTGCCCGCGGCGACGTTCGTCATCGGGGACACGCCCGCGGACGCCGAGGAGCGCGCCGAGCACGTGCGCCGGGCCCAGGTCTCGCCGCCGACCGCGATCGCGTTCCTGGAGCAGGTGTGGGGCCGTGACCTGTCCGCCTACGATCCGGACGGCCCGCTCCCGGACGTCGACCCGGACCCGGACGGCGTGTCGATCACCCGCGGGCGGGTGCGGCACGAGAAGGACACGGCGAAGCTGGCGCGGGAGTGGCGGGAGCTGGCCGCGTCGAAGAAGGGCAGTGCCCCGGACGGTGGTCTCACGATCCGCGAGCTGATCGTCGAGACGAGCGCGCGACAGTCGTTCGTCGGGACGGCGAAGCAGGTCGCCGAGCAGATCGACGACGCCGTGCAGGCCGACGCCAGCGACGGGTTCATCCTCATCCCGCACCTCGTGCCGGGCGGGCTGGACCGCTTCGCCGACGAGGTCGTGCCGGAGCTGCAGGACCGCGGCGCCTACCGCACGTCGTACTCGGGTCCGACGCTGCGCGACCACCTGGACCTGCCCCGCCCGACGACCTCCCGGGTGACGACGCCGCAGAGCGCCTGACCCGGAACACTGTCCCGGTGGGCGAGCGGGTGCTGGGCGACGACGAGCTCCTGCGCGCGCTCCTGGCCCGCCAGATGCTGCTGGAACGCACTGATCTCACGCCCGAGCGGGCCGTCGAGAAGCTGGCCGGGTTGCAGACGCAGAACGCGCCGACCGGGTACGTCGGGCTGTTCTCCCGCCTGTCCGGGTTCGCCCGCACCGACCTCACCGACGCGTTGCACAGCGGCCGGGTCGTGCAGGCGTGGGCGATGCGCAGCACGATCCACATGCTCTCGCCGCGCGACTACCGGACGTTCACGACGGCCGTGCGGGCCGCGCAACGGGCGAGCTGGCTGCGGGTGCTCCCGGACGTCACCGACGAGCACGCCGTCGCCGCGGCGGCCGTCCTGCGCGAGTACCTGGCCGACGGTCCGCGACGGCAGGCGGAGATCGCGGCCCGGCTGGCCGAGGAGGGGCTCCCGAAGCGGGTGTTCCCGTGCGTCCAGCACTGGGTGGAGCTGGTGCGGGTCCCGCCGGCCGGGACGTGGGAGACACCGCGGGCGCACGTCTACGGGCTCGCCGACACCTGGCTGCGCGCTGGATCGGCACCGGACGAGGACGCCGCGCGGGCGGAGCTGGTCACGCGCTACCTCGCGGCGTTCGGCCCGGCGTCCGTGCCGGACGTGGCGCGGTTCCCGGGCTGGAACGTGACCGAGACGCGTGCGGTCCTGGAGAGCCTGGACCTGCGACGGTTCCGCGACGAGCGGGGCGTCGAGCTCGTCGACGTGCGCCGCGCGCCGCTGCCGCACGCCGACACGCCCGTGCCGGTCCGGTTCCTCGGCCCGTTCGACGCCGTGTTGCTGCTCGGGCACGCGTCCCGGGCGCGGATCGTGCCCGCCGAGCACCGGGAGAAGGTGTTCGCGACGTCGATGCCGCGCTCGACGCCGACGTTTCTCGTCGACGGGCGCGTGGCCGGCACGTGGTCGCAGCGCGACGGCCGGGTCGAGGTCACGCCGTTCGGCCCGCTGACCGCATCGCAGCAACGCGAGGTCGACGACGAGGCCGGCCGGCTCGCGGCCTGGATCACCGCCTGAACTCAGGCAGCGGCGTGCAGGTCGTGCCGGACGCGGGGCTCGTCCGCGTCGTGCTCGGGGCTCCCGGCCCACGGTCCGGCCGATACGGGTCCGGTGGGCAGCAGCTGCTCGTGCTCGTGCCAGGCGCGCCAGGCACGGAGCAGGGCGGACGCGAGGGAGGGGCGGGTCGAGACGTCGGTGGAGGAGGTCATGGCAGTAACTATCCTGCCACCGAATTCCTGCCACGAGTGGCAGAACGGACGTCGACACGAAACATCCTGCCAAGTACTGTTACGGCATGCTGCGCAGCGTCTCCGCCCTGGTCATGGACAGGTTGGCGGTGTTCGAGTTCGGCGTGATCACCGAGGTGTTCGGCCTGGACCGCTCGGACGACGGCCTGCCGGTGTTCGACTTCAAGGTCTGCGGGCCGCGCGCCGGCGAGCCGCTGAGCTCGCCGAGCGGGCTGCAGATCGTGCCGCCGTACGGGCTGGACGCGCTCGCCGGGGCCGATCTCGTCGCCGTCGGCGCGACGGGTCTGCGCGAGTTCGAGCCGGAGGTGCTCGACGCGCTGCGGGCGGCCCACGAGGGCGGAGCGCAGGTCCTGTCGATCTGCTCGGGTGTGTTCGTGCTGGGCGCGGCCGGCCTGCTGAGCGGGCGCCGCTGCACCGTGCACTGGAAGCATGCCGACGAGCTGCGGGAGGCGCACCCGGAGGCGATCGTCTCCGAGGACGCGCTGTTCGTCGACGACGGCGATCTGATCACCGGCGCCGGTACGGCCGCGGGCATCGACGCCTGCCTGCACCTCGTGCGTCGCGAGCTCGGCAGCGCGGTCGTGAACGGGATCGCCCGACGGATGGTCGTCCCGCCGCAGCGTGAGGGCGGGCAGCGGCAGTTCGTGGAGATGCCGGTGCCGGAGTGCACCTCGGACTCGCTCAGCGACGTGCTGGCCTGGATGACCGAGAACCTGGCCGAGGAGCACACCGTCGCGTCGCTGTCCCGCAGGGCCGCGATGTCCGAGCGGACGTTCGCCCGCCGGTTCTCGGCCGAGACCGGTACGACGCCGCACCGATGGCTGACCCGCCAGCGCGTGCTGCACGCCCGCACGCTGCTCGAGGAGACCGACCTCGGCATGGACGCCGTCGCGTCCCGTTGCGGGCTCGGATCGGCGGCGTTGCTGCGCCACCACTTCCGGCAGGTCGTCGGCGTGTCCCCGGCCGACTACCGCTCGACGTTCCGGCTCGGCGCCCGCGCGGAGGACCCCGGTTCCGTCCCGGCGTGACCGGTCGCACACCCGCTCCGTCACCGGCGCGGCGGCCGGATATCGCACGATGATCCGATGAGCACCCCGTCCGTCACGTCCCTCCCGGACGCGTCGCGGGTCGAGCAGCGGATGCGGCACGCGCCCGTCGAACGCGGGCTGGGCATGGTGCCGGCTCCCGGCGAGGGGTTCCGGCTGCGCGCACCGCTGCACGACGGCGTCCGCGACGACGACGGGCTGGTCGCCCCCGCGCTCGTCGCGCTGCTGGCGGACTCCGGCATCGGCTTCCTGATCTACACCGCGGGGGAGCTGACGGCGGGCGCCCCGACCGTCGAACTGCGCATCGACCACCTCGGACCGTCCGCGGCGGACGCGACCGAGGTCCGCGCGGAGTTCACGCTGCTGCACATCGACGAGCAGGTCGGTGTCGGGAGGGCCGACATCCGCGACGACACCGGCCGACCGGTCGCCCACGCCGTCGCGACGATGGCGCTGACCGGTGTCCCGGACCGTCCGGGCGCGCTGGGCGGGGACTCCGCGCCCGACGACGCCGAGGACTTCCGGGCCGGCCGACCGGCGTTCGATGCCGCACGGCTCGACCCCGCGACCCTCGAGTTCGACGGCGACCTCGCCGTCCTCGTCCCCGGCCGGTCCGCCACGAACCTGAACGGCACCACGCACGGCGCCGTGCTGGCCGCGCTGGCGAAGGCCGCGCAGATCCGCTTCCTGGCCCGGGACGGAGCCGGGGCGCGGTCGCTGTCGGACACGGTGGACTACCTGCGGCCGGTCTCGACCGACACCCGCGTGCGGGCCCGTTGCGAGACCGTCCGCTCCGGGCGTCGCTTCTGGACGGTGCGGACCGAGCTGCTCCTGCCGGACGACCGCGTCGCCGTCCGCGCCACCGGCAACGGGATCCGGTAGCGGATCGTCGCTGCGGAACGTCGAAGACGTTGCGTAGGTCACCGGGCTGTTAGCGTCCAGGGCAACCCGAACGTCTCCGGCGGCCACCACCACCGGCGCCCGCCGACCGGCGCCGCGGCCGCCGGTGAGGAGCGACCGTGACGCAGGCAGAGACGCAGGTACCCCGAGTCGCCGTGATCGGCGCAGGCCCGTCCGGGCTGTACACCGCCGAGGCGTTGCTCGCCGGCGACCCGACGGTCACCGTCGACGTGATCGACCGGCTGCCGGCGCCCTACGGCCTCGTCCGCTACGGCGTCGCGCCGGACCACCTGAAGATGAAGTCCGTGATCCGCGCGCTGGTCCAGACGTTCGACGACGACCGCATCCGCTTCCTCGGCAACGTCACCGTCGGCGAGGACGGCATCCCCGGCGACGTCCTGCACGAGTACTACCACGCCGTCGTCTACGCCTCCGGCAGCGACCGGGACCGCGACCTCGGCATCGAGGGGGAGGACCTCGACGGCAGCGTCGGCTCCGGGGCGTTCGTCAGCTGGTACTGCGGGCACCCGGACGCCGTCGACCTGACGCCGGATCTGGACCGGGCGGGAGTCGTCGTGGTCGGCGCCGGGAACGTCGCGCTCGACGTGGCCCGCGTGCTGGCCCGTCCGGCCGAGGACATCGCCGGCACCGACGCGCACGACGAGGTACTGGACGCGTTGCGCGACAGCGCGATCACCGACGTGCACGTGGTGATCCGGCGCGGGCCGCAGCACGTCAAGTTCACTCCGGCCGAGCTGCGCGCCCTCGCGAAGCTCGACGACGTCGAGGTCCTCGTGCACGACGACGGCGTGCTCGCCGCGGGAGTCGAGGAGCCGGACGAGCGCCGGATGCGCCAGAACATCGAGTCGCTCACCGCCTGGTCGCAGGACCCGCCGGGGGCCGGCGGCTCGCGCCGGATCCACCTGCACTTCCTGCGCTCCCCGCAGCGGCTGATCGGCGAGAACGGGCGGGTGAGCGCCGTCGAGGTGGTCCGCAACGAGGTCGTCGACTCCTCCGTGAGGGCCACCGGGGAGTCCGAGACGTTCGAGGCCGGGCTCGTCGTGCGCGCGATCGGCTACTCCGGCGAGCCGATCCCGGGGCTGCCGTTCGACGACGACAGCGGCACCGTTCCGCACGAGGAGGGCCGGGTGATGCGGGGCGGCGAACCGGTCCGCGGCAGCTACGTGACCGGGTGGATCAAGCGGGGGCCGACCGGCGTGATCGGGACGAACAAGAGCGACGGGGCGGAGACGGCCGCGTCCGTGCTCGCCGACCTCGCGACCCTGCCCGCGCCCGCCCACCCGGAGCCGGACGCCGTCGTCGAACGCCTGAAGGAGTACGGCATCGAGCCGGTCGGCTGGGAGGACTGGCTGCGCCTCGACGCCGCCGAGATCCAGCTCGGGGCCGAGCGCGGCGGGACGGACCGGGTCAAGATCGCCGAACGGGCCGCGATGCTGAAGGCGGCCAGGGCCTAGTAGGGGTCGACGGCGACGACGCAGTCCATGTCCAGCATCCGGTGCGCGAAGTCCTCGCACTCGCCAGGGGACATGGACATCGTGCAGGTGACCGAGCTGTAGGCGACGCCGTCCCGGACGTCGACGGCGAACTCGGACAGCGTGCGCCCGCAGGCCTGCAGCGCCGTCGCGACCCGCATGACGCCGTCGATCCCGTCGCTGGTGACGACGGTGTGCCGGCGGGGCATGCGCGACGCGATGTCGGCGATGTCGGGGGAGAACGTGATCGGGCGGTCGGCGGTGATGCTCATGCTGGGCTCCGTGCGGTTCGCGAAGGATGCGGGGCACGAGCCAGGTCTCGAAGGTGGGGAAGCGCCGAGAAAGTGGCGCGGGCGCGTCGGCGGCCTGGATCTAGCCGACGCGCGGGAGTACTACCGCGCCGAGCGGAAGTCGACGTCGCGCAGCACGGAGCTGCGCGGAAGGCAGCATCTCGGCGGTACGCATGGGGGAGATCATAACCACACCCCTGTGCGCGCGCCACTGCGACCCGCCGGAACGGCGAGGGCCCCGCCGGATGATCCCGGCAGGGCCCTCGTCGTCGTGCTCCGTGCTCTACTCCGTGGAGTCCTTCGGCCGACCGGCCTCGGGACGGCCGGCGAGTTCGCGACGCTCGTCGCGCGCCCTCAGCTCGTCGGAGTGGGCCTCGTGCCGTGCGTGCTCCAGCGCGACCGTCTCGTTCGTCGGGTCCGGCTTGAGCAGCGAGCCGGCGACCGGCTCGCCCGCGGAGCCGAGCTGGTTCATCCGCTTCGGCACGGACGCGCCCTGGTACTCCAGCGGGATCGCGTGGCCGTGCGAGTCGACACCGCCGAGCGGCTGGTGCACCTCGATGAACTCACCGTGGGGCAGCCGCCGGATGATCCCGGTCTCGATGCCGTGCTCGAGCACCGCCCGGTCGGACTTCTGCAGGCCGAGGCAGAAGCGGTAGGTGATCCAGTAGGCCAGCGGGGGGATCACCAGGAGGCCGATGCGGCCCGCCCACGTCGTCGCGTTCAGCGAGACGTGGAAGAAGTAGGCGACCCAGTCGTTGATGCCGCAGAGCACCAGCCACGTGTAGGTGGAGATGGCCATGACACCCAGCGAGGTGCGGACCGGCACGTCACGCGGACGCTGCAGCAGGTTGTGCAGCGCGTCGTCCTTCGTGAACCGCCGTTCGATCGCCGGATAGAGCGCCGCGATCACGAACAGGACCGGCAGGAACGCCGCCGTCGGGATGAACGCGGCCGGGATCGTGTACTCGCCCCAGAGGTAGAACTCCCACGGCGGGAAGATGCGTGCCATGCCCTCGGAGAAGAGCATGTACCAGTCGGGCTGCGACCCTGCGGAGATGTGCGACGCGTCGTAGGGACCGAGGTTCCAGATCGGGTTGATCTGGAACAGGCCGGCCATCATCGCGATCACACCGGCCGTGACGGCGAAGAACGCGCCGCCCTTGGCCGCGAACGCCGGCAGGATCCGGACGCCCACCACGTTCTTCTCGGTCCGTCCGGGACCGGGGAACTGGGTGTGCTTCTGATACCAGACGAGCCCGAGGTGGGCCGCGATCAGCGCCAGTGACAACCCGGGCAGCACCAGCACGTGGATGATGTAGAGCCTCGGGATGATCTCGGTACCGGGGAACTCACCGCCGAAGAGCAGCCAGTGCACCCAGGTGCCCATGATCGGCACCGTCAGTGTGATGCCGGAGGCGATCCGCAGGCCGACGCCGGAGAGCAGGTCGTCCGGCAGCGAGTAGCCGGAGAAGCCCTCGAACACGCCCAGGAAGATCAGCAGGATGCCGATGATCCAGTTGGCCTCGCGCGGCTTGCGGAACGCGCCGGTGAAGAACACCCGGAACATGTGCACGACCATCGCGGCCAGGAACAGCAGCGCCGCCCAGTGGTGCACCTGCCGGACGAACAGGCCGCCCCGGACCTCGAGCGAGATGTCGACGGCCGACTCGTAGGCCCGCGACATGTGGACGCCGCGCAGATTGTCGAAGACGCCGTTGTAGACGACCTCGGACATCGACGGGTCGAAGAACAGCGCAAGGTACGTGCCCGACAGCAGGATGATGATGAAGCTGTAGAGCGCGACCTCTCCGAGCATGAATGACCAGTGCGTCGGGAAGACCTTGTTGAACTGCTTCCGCAGGCCCGCGGCCGGGTGGTACCGCTGGTCGAGCTGGTCCAGTCCTTCGGCCGCCTTGGCCTGCAGACCACCAGACGACGTCGTCTTCTGCGTGATCGAGCTCATGTCGTCTTCTTCCGTTCCCAGAAGGCCGGGCCCACCGGTTCGACGAAATCGCTGCGGGCCACGAAGTAGCCCTCGGAGTTCACTGTAATCGGCAACTGCGGCAGCGGCCTGGCGGCGGGACCGAACACCGGTTCGGCATCCCGGGTCGCCAGGAACTGCGACTGGTGGCACGGGCACAGAATTTTGTTGTCCTGCGCCTGGTACAGAGAGGTCGGGCAGCCCAGGTGGGTGCAGACCTTCGACCAAGCGTAGAAGTCACCATAGCTGAAGTTCTCCTGGCCCGGGCGGGTTTCCACCTGGGTGCCCGGACGGAGGCGGATCAGCATGACCGGCGCGTCCGAGGCGCGCTGCGCGTGCAGCAGTTCCTCCTCGTTGCCCCGCTCGGACTCGCGGAACGGGAAGACCGTCATCATCGAGCCCGGCTCCATGTCCTCCGGCCGGACCCGGGCGATCTCGGTGAGCACGCCGGTGTCGGTCCGCAGGTAGACGGTCTCGCCGTTCTCCGGACGCCAGCCGGTGTGCCAGAGCGGGGAGTCGTCGCCCTCGGCCCACGGGTTCTTGATCAGCCCGCCGATCGCGATGACACCGACGCCGACGCCGAAGATGCCGGCCGCGGCACCGGCCGAGCGCTGGATGAGCTTGCGCCGCCCGATCGTGGTGCTCCTGCCGGCGTCGGCCAGCTGGGCCATCACCGTGCGGCGGGCGACCTCGTCGGACGCGCCGTCGTGACGCTGCTGGACCGCGACCTCGTCGGGGAACAGCTTCTTCACGTACTGGATGACCGCGACGCCGAGCGCGAGCACGGCCAGGCCGAACGTGAACCCGATGACCGGCGTGTAGAGCGAGTACTCGAAGTACCCGGGCTGGTTCGGGGCGACGTACTCGTGCGGCCACGCGATGAACGCGACGACGAACGCGAGCCCCGAGATCGCCGAGATGACGAACCACAGGGCGACGGACCGCTCGGCCCGCTTCTCCGCGCGCGTGCCCGGGATCGGGAACTTGGGGGTGTTGTGGACGACCTCGACGTCGTCGAGCTCACCGGCCAGCCGGGCCAGCCGCTCCTGCGACATGCCCTCCAGCTCGTCATCGGTGGGGGTGCGGGTCCCCCCCTCGTCGCTGCTCAAGACTTCGCTCCCAACCACATCGCGAACCCGATCAGGCCGGCCATGCCGACGATGAAGATGATGATTCCCTCGGATGTCGGGCCGATCCCGCCCGCGGCGTAGCCGCCCACGTTGTTGCCGCCCTCGGAGACGGACTTGACGTAGGCGATGATGTCCTTCTTCTCGTCCGACGTGAGCTGCTGGTCGGAGAACCGCGGCATGTTCTGCGGCCCGGTGAGCATCGCCGTGTAGATCTGCTCCTCGTTGGCCGGAGCCAGCGGCGGGGCGTACTTGCCCGACGACAGTGCGCCGCCGACACCGGTGAAGTTGTGGCACGAGGAGCAGTTCAGGCGGAACAGCTGCCCACCGCGGGCCGGGTCGGAGCCGATCAGCGCCGCACCGGTCTGCTGCGGGACCTGCGGACCGCCGCCGTTGGCCTGGACGTAGGCGCCGAGCGCCTCCAGGTTCGCCTGGCCCTCAGGGGTGTCCGGGTCGAACTCGGCGATCGGCTTCTTGCGCTCGGCCTGCGCCTCCTGGCGGGCCATCGGCATCCGGCCGGACGAGACCTGGAAGTAGACGGCCGCGTCGCCGACGCCGATCAGCGCGGGACCGCGGTTCGTCACGCCCTGCAGGTTCGAGCCGTGGCAGGAGATGCAGGTCTCGTTGTAGAGCTCGGCGCCGCGGGCGACGAGCGCCTGGTCCGGCTGCGCCTGCGCGGTCTGCGGCTCGGGGGCGAACACGGCGTAGAGGCCACCGACCGCGATGAGACCGACGCCGAGGGCCGCCACGGCGGCGACGCGACGGCGGAACTTGCCGTGCGGGCGGGCCTTCTTCGCAGTCGTCGCGGCCGTGTCCTGGCCGTCCGCCACGGCGGGTGAGCCGTCGGGGCCGGCAGGGCCGTCCGGGCCGGGGTGATCGGGGCTGTCGGTCATCGCGGGGGTCTTCCAACCTTCACGGTCGTGGTGGCGGGCAGGTCGTCAGCGCCCGGGCGCTAGCGGATGAAGTAGATGACGGCGAACAGGCCGATCCACACCACGTCGACGAAGTGCCAGTAGTAGGACACGACGATCGCCGCGGTGGCCTGGGCCGGGGTGAACTTGCTCAGCTTCGTGCGGATCAGCAGGTAGACGAACGCCACCAGCCCGCCGATGACGTGCAGCCCGTGGAACCCGGTGGCCAGGTAGAAGACCGTGCCGTAGGGACCGGACGCGAACGTCGTGTCGTGCTCGGTGACCAGCGTGTGGTACTCGTTCGCCTGCCCGAGCACGAAGAACGTGCCCATCGCCAGCGTCAGCACGTACCAGCGGCGCAGGCCGAACACGTCGCCGCGCTCGGCCGCGAAGACGCCGAACTGGCACGTGAACGACGACGCCACCAGCACGATCGTCACGACGAGCGCGTAGGGGACGTCGAGCTCCGTCGGCGGGGGAGGCCACTCGCCGACGTTCTGGGCCCGCGCGGTGAAGTAGATCGCGAACAGCCCGGCGAAGAACATCAGCTCGCTGGACAGCCAGACGATCGTGCCGATGCTGACCAGATTGGGCCTGTTCAGCGAGTGGATCCGCGCGCTGATGTTGGGTGCCGCTGTCGTCACGGGGGCATTATGACCCCACGCGAACTTCTACAGCCTGTCGGGGCAACCACCGATGGATCACGATCGGTGGGCGGCGGGTGTGGGCCCTCGGTTCCGGGGCGGTTCGGCGGCGCGTCCGGACGCACTAGTATCCGCGCCGTGGCGAGCGCAGGGGTGAGCGGTGGCACGGCAGGCGAGATCGAGGGCGGGGACCGACGACGGCCCGCGCCGTCGACGATCCTGGTCTACAGCCACCGCCCCGAGATCCGTGAGGCGATCATCAACGCGGTCGGGCGGCGGCCGGCGCCGGATGTGGGACGCGTCGTGTTCCGCGAGGCGGGCGGCGTGGCCGAGGTGCTCGCGGCGTGCGACGCGGCCGAGGTCGACCTCGTCATCCTGGACGGCGAGGCGCAGCCCACCGGTGGCATCGGGCTGGCCCGGCAGCTGCGCGAGGAGATCGTCGACGACTGCCCGCCGATCGTGCTGACGCTCCGCCGCCGCGACGACCGGTGGCTCGGCACGTGGTCGCAGGCCGACGCCGTGCTGGTGCACCCGCTCGACCCGCTGGAGACCGCCGAGGTCGTCGCCCAGGTGCTGCGGCAGGCCCGCGCGGGCCTCGCCACCCGCGGCTGACCGGTGAGCGCTCCCGAGGCACCCACCTGGCCCGCCGTCCTCGGACGCCTGATGGGCGGCGGGGACATCGCGCTGGAGGACGCGGCCTGGGCGATGGACCAGGCGTTCTCCGGCGAGGCGAGCCCCGCCCAGCTGGCCGGGTTCCTGGTCGCACTGCGCGCCAAGGGGGAGACGGCGGCCGAGATCTCCGGCATGGCCGACGCGATGCTCGCGCACGCCCTGCGGGTGGAGGTGCCGGGGCGCGCGGTGGACGTCGTCGGGACCGGCGGCGACCAGGCGCACACGGTGAACATCTCGACGATGGCCGCGCTCGTCGTCGCGGGCGCGGGTGTGCCGGTGGTCAAGCACGGCGGCCGGGCGGCGTCGTCGCAGGCCGGCACGGCCGACGTGCTGGAGCATCTGGGCGTCGCGATCGAGCTGACCCCGGACGCCGTCGAGACCTGCGTGCGTGAGCTGGGCGTCGGCTTCTGCTTCGCCCAGGCGTTCCATCCGGCGATGCGCTACGCCGGTGGCGTGCGCCGCGAGCTGGGGGTGCCGACCGCGATGAACGTCCTCGGCCCGCTCAGCAACCCGGCCCAGCCGGACGCGGGCCTGATCGGCTGCGCGGACCGGCGGCTGGCCCCGATCATGGCCGAGGTGTTCGCCCGGCGCGGCCGGTCCGTACTGGTCGTGCGCGGCGACGACGGGCTCGACGAGCTGACGACGACGACCACGAGCTCGGTGTGGTCGACGGCAGGTGGCACCGTGCGGGAGGCGACGCTCGACCCGTCGGTGCTGGGGATCCGTCCGGCGACCCGCGAGGACCTGCGTGGCGGGACGGCGGCACACAACGCCGAGGTCGTGCGCGAGCTGCTGGCCGGCAAGCCCGGGCCGGTGCGCGACGCCGTGCTGCTCAACGCCGCCGGCGCGCTCGCCGCGTACGACGGCGTCGACGGTCCCGCCGACCTGGAGGGCGCGGTGTCCGCGGCACTCGGCCGTGCCGCCGAGGCGATCGACTCCGGTGCGTCCGCCGACCTGCTCGCCCGGTGGGCGGAGCTCTCCACCCGCCTCGCCGCCTGATATTCACCCGATCGGGTCTGCGTCCTGGGCGGCCCCGGGTGAGATGACGTCAGTTGCCCCACCGCGTGGCCGGGGGAACCACCAGCGTCATCTCACGCGGTCCGTCCGGCGCCGCTCAGTCCAGGCCCATCGAGAACGCGGCGTCGGTGTCGGCCCTGGAGTAGGACCGGAACGCGATGTGCGTGTCGGTCGCCACCACGCCCTCGATCTTGCTGAGCCGTCCGGCGATCACCTCGGCCAGCTGCTCGTGCTCGCGGACCTTGACGATCGCGACGAGGTCGACGTCTCCCGCGCAGGAGTACACCTCGGACACCCCGTCCAGGTCGGCGATCGCCTGTGCCGTCTCCGGGATCCGGTCGACGGCGGCGTGGACCAGCACGATCGCGGTGATCACGGGCTCTCCCTCTCCTCGGCCGGGTTCCGGCCGTCAGCCGGTGGCCCGCGCGAGGCTAGTGCAGAACGCGTCAGGCGCGCGGCAGCGGCGCCGTTCCGGGCCGGCTGCTGTCGGTGGGTCGACGCGGTGGGTCGACGCGGTGGGTCGACGCGGTGGGCCGACGCGGTGGGCCGACGCGGTGGGTCGCGCGGCACGGTCGTACGGATTCTGTATGCCCGGAACCGACGCGGCCCGTCGAGCGCGGCGCCCGTGGGGCGCGGCGCCCGTGGGGCGCGGCGCCCCTGGGCCGCGGCCCCGGTCGGGGCACGGCACCGGGTCGGCGCGACGGTCCACCCACCCGGGCAGGGCGGTGTCTAGCGTCGGTCTGCGCGCCGGTCGTCTCGCGCCTCGTCCGGGCCGGTGACGCCGGTCTCATGGCCCGCGGCGCGGGCGCGCTCGGCCCACTCCCGCCAGGCGCCGGCACCGTGCGCGGGTTCGGCCCACGGCGGGTCGCAGCGGACCAGGCGGGTGCCGCCCGTCGTGAGCCACCGGTGCAGCAGCCGGACCTCCTCCGGCGGAGCCCCGCGCAGCGGCCCGTCGTCGGGAAGCACGACCTGCGCACCGGTCCGCAACGACTCGACCACCGGCATCGGCCGGACCCCGCGCGGCGCGTTCCCGGCGGCGGCGAGCCTGCCGTGGCGCAGGACGGCGATCTCCCACCCGCCCCGGCCGTCCGGTCGCGCCCCGACGACCTCCTCCAGCGCGGCGAGGCCGGCCAGCGTCTGGGCCCGGTCCAGGCCGGAGACCAGGCTCCCCAGCCGGTCCCGCATCCGGGCGGCGCTCTCGTAGCGGCCCTGCTCGGCGTGCCGGTCCAGCGTGCCGGAGAGCTCGTGCAGGGCCCCGTCGTCGCGCCCACCCACGAGTGCACGCCAGCCGTCGACGGCCGGGGCGTACTCGACGGCCGACTGGAGCCCGGCGCAGGGGGCGGCACAGCACCCCAGCTCGTGCAGGGCACACGGCGTCCCGGACGGCTTCCGCGCGGAGATCCGCTGCGTGCAGCGCCGGATCGGGAGCGCGTCCAGCACGACGTCGACGGCGTCCGTCGCCACCTGCTGCGACGGGAACGGTCCGAGCGCGCCGTCGCGGGCCGCGGCGACGATCGACAGGCGGGGGAACGCCTCCGCCGTCGCGGTCACCCACCACTGCCGGCCGGGATTGCGGGAGCGACGGTTGTAGCGCGGCCGGTGCGCCGCGATCAGCCGAAGCTCGCGGATCCCGGCCTCCAGCGCGTGCGCGCAGACGACCGTGTCCACCCGTTCGGCCTGGGCCACCATGTCCCGGATGCGCCGCCGACGCTCACCGCCGGTGAAGTAGCTGCGGACGCGGCGGTGCAGGTCGCCGCTGGTGCCGACGTAGAGGACCTCGTCCCGGTCCCCGCGGAACAGGTACACGCCCGGTTTCGACGGCACGTTCTGCGCGAGCCTGCGTTTCTGCCGCTGGTGCGGGGTCGGCCGGTGCGGGCGCGCGTCGCGGACCAGCGCCAGTAGCTCTTCGAGGCTCTGGACACCGAGGTCGCCGATCCGCTCGAACAGGTGGTGCAGTACCTCGACGGTCGCCCGCGCGTCGGTCAGCGCGCGGTGGTTCGGCTCGACGGTGCAGCCGAAGTGCCGGGCCAGCGCGCCGAGACGGACGCTCGGGCACTCGTCGCGGGCGAGCACGGCGCGCGCCAGCCGGGCCGTGCAGAGGACGGGCGGCCGGGGCCACGGGCGCTCGTGCGCCGCGCACGCCGCACGCAGGAACCCGCTGTCGAACGGCGCGTTGTGCGCCACCAGCACGGACCCGGACAGGAAGTCGAGCACCGACGGCAGCACCGCGGACAGCGGGGGCGCCTGCCCGACCATCGACGTCGTGATGCCGGTCAGCGCCGTCACGTCGGCCGGGACCCGCATGCCGGGGTCGACGAGCGTCGCGAGCTCCCCGATCCTCTCGCCGCCGAGCACCTTCACGGCACCGACCTCGGTGATCCCGTCCCGTCGCGCGCTCCCGCCGGTGGTCTCCAGGTCCAGCACGACGAAGGTGACCTCCCGCAACGGCGTCCCCAGCTCGTCGAACGAGAGCTGCGGGGCCGGGCCGTGCGGCCCCGTCCGGTCAGGGGGGTGCGGTGTGGCGCGAGCCGGCGAGGGGCCGTCCGACGCGGGGCCCTGTGGTCCGGGCCGGGCGGGTCCGGTCCGCGCGGACTCGGAACGGATGGCGTCTGTGCGGCGCGGGGGAGCGGCCGACGCGGGTGGTCGTGCGGGCACGCCCGGAAGGTAGGACGGACCACCGACAGTTTCCGGCCTGCTCCGGTCTCCCGAAGCGCCCCGGTCCGCGGATCAGCGGCACGCCATGGCGTTTCGGATCCGCCCGTGGTCGCCGGAACGTGACGCTCGATCGGCCCGGGCGGTCGACCGGCCCCTCGTGGCGATCAACGGGTGAGCCGGGGTATCGATGACCCGGTCGGACGCTGCCGCGGGCGCCCCGCCCGGTGCCGACGAGCAGGACGCGCCACCCTCGCGTCAATCGATGGCCGGTGCCGGACAAGGCGGATAACCTGTCCAGATGTCGGCCGACGAGCAGCGCGCACACGGACACCCGCGTGCCGATGCGTCGCCCGACGCCACGATCCCGGGTGGTGCCGCCGACGCCGGTGGCCGCGCGATGGCTCCGTCGGGCACCGTGGGGGCGGGCGGTTCAGCCGCGACCTCGAGTTCTCCGGTCACGGCCGAGCCCGTGTCCGGCGACTCGACCGCCGCCGTGGAGGAGGCCGACCTGGGGCCCGTCGGTTCGGACGCGGTCGACGATGCCTTGGCCCCGGACGGTGCGGCAGTGGGAGCCGGTGGCCCGACGCCCGACGTCACGGCCGAGGCGGTCGGCCGCGCAGTCGATGGCGGCGCAGTCGATGGCGGCGCGTCCGACGGCGGCGCGCTCGATGGCGGCGCGTCCGATGGCGGCGCGCTCGATGGCGGCACATCCGACGACGCTGCACTCGACGGCGTGGCGGCGGATGGCGTGGCGGCGCACGACGCTGCTTCCGGTGGCGCCCACACCGAACCGGAGGTCGAGCTCGATCCCTGGACGCAGATGCCCGACCCCCTGCGCACGCGGTTGGCCGAGATCGGCGCCACGGCGTTGGGCGGCATGTCACAGGCGGACGTGCCCGCGTCGTTGCGGCGGTTCGCGCGGTTCACGCCGGCCAAGCGGGCGCGGCTCGGGGGCACGGTGCTGTGCGCCGAGCTGGAGCGCAGCGAGGTGTTCCGCACCGCCGTCGTGGCCTGGTGGACCGCCGAGCGGCCCGGCGAGCTGACCACGACGGCCGACGACCGGCTGGACGCCGCAGCAGCAGCACTGCTGACCGGTGCGCACGACGCACCTCGTCTGGTGGCGGCGGCCGAGCGGCACGGGGAGCTGGGCGAGGTACGGGCCGAACGGGACGAGGCGCTGGCGCGCGTCGACAAGCTGACGGCCGAGATGGAGCGGCTGCGCGGCGAGCTCGTCGAGGCCCGCGACCAGGCACGGACGGCCGCGCAGCACCGCGAGGCGGAGTACCAGCAGCTGCGCCGCACGGTCAGCGACCAGGGAACCAAGCTGCGTGCGGCCACCGACGCACGAACGGAGTTGGAGGAGACCGTCGCCCGCCTGCGGTCCGGCTCCGACGAGCGTGTCGACGAGGCGCGCGCCGAGTGCACGAGGTTGCAGGACGCGCTCGAGCAGGAGCGGCGCAAGTCCGAACGCGCCGCCCGCGAGGTCGCAGCCGCGCGGCAGGCCGCCCGCGAGGCCCGCCAGGGCGACGAGGTCCGGCTCAGCCTGTTGCTGGACACACTCGGCGGCGCGGTCAACGGGATGCGTCGCGAGCTGTCGCTGGGTGGGGACGGTCCACGCCCCGGCGACACGGTCCGCGGTGCGCGCGGGATCACGTCCGCCGGCGGCACACCCGTCGACGATCTCGCCTCCCTCGACTCGCTGCTCGCACTGCCGGCCGTCCACCTCGTCGTCGACGGCTACAACGTCAGCAAGACCGGGTATCCGGACCTCCCACTCGCCGATCAACGCACCCGGCTGGTCACCCAGCTCGCGGCGCTCCGCTCCCGCACCGGCATCGAGATCACCGTCGTGTTCGACGGAGCCGCCGTCGTCGCGGCCCCGCTGCACGGCACGCGCGGTGTGCGGGTGCTGTTCAGCGAACCGGACGTCCTGGCCGACGACGTCGTGCGTGACCTGGTCGCCGCGGAGCCGCGCGGCCGGCCACTGCTCGTCGCGACGTCCGACCAGGAGGTCGTGCGCTCGGTCCGCCGCCGCGGAGCGCACACCGTCCCGTCGGCCGTGCTGCTGCAGCGACTCAGAGCGGCCTGAGCTGCCGGAGCGGCCGGGGCGCCCGGGCCGTGCGAGCCGCCGTCATCCCGCGGCGCGCGCCGGCGGCGGGTCGAGCCTCTGCACCAGGCGGAGCCGGGGGATCAGGCCCTGGTCGGCCAGCACCTCCAGCGCCCGCCGTTCCGGCTCGGCCAGCTCGAGCGGCTCCTCGCGGAACGTCGGCTCCGGCAGGTCGACCGGAAGGTAGGGGACCGGCCGGTCCTCCTCCGGCGTGCGGAGCAGCACACCGATGACGCAGTCGCCGCAGGCGATGTTCCGGACCTCGCAGCGGTCGCAGTCGATGAGCACGTCGCGCCTCCTATCTCGTCGATCCCGTTCTGCCGCGCACGGTAGGGCCACCCACCGACAAAACCGCGTCGTCGCAGCTCACAGGCAGGAGATCGGGTCGTTCAGGATTCCTTCGAAATCTCTCGTTGCCGATCCGTAACCGCCGGTACCCCGCGCTCGTTCACCTGAACAGCACGGTCCTCTCACCGGGAGTCGTCGTCGAGTGGTCCCGACCACCCGTACGGCCCAGCGAACGGCGAGAGGCGCGGACAGTCCGCTCCCCAACGATCGGGCGGTGGCCGGCCCTCCCCGACGCGCTCCGGCGCGTGTGGCGCGGCCACCGCCCCGGTCGGCTCCCGGGAGCCCGAACAGATCGTCCGGAGGCCGGGCGTCACCGTCCGCTCCGGATGGTGCGGTCCCGCACTCTCCGTGCCGTGCGCCCCTGGCCGGTACCGTCCGCTCCGGATGGTGCGGTCCCGCACTCTCCGTGCCGTGCACCCATGGCCGGTACCGTCCGCTCCGGATGGTGCGGTCCCGCACTCTCCGTGCCGTGCACCCATGGCCGGTACCGTCCGCTCCGGATGGTGCGGCCCCGCACTCTCCGTGCCGTGCACCCATGGCCGGTACCGTCCGCTCCGGATGGTGCGGCCCCGCACTCTCCGTGCCGTGCACCCATGGCCGGTACCGTCCGCCCGTGGCCCGCACTCTCCTGGTGACGAACGACTTCCCGCCGCGCACCGGGGGCATCCAGAACTACCTGCACGCGCTCGCCGGCGATCTCCCCGCCGACGAGCTCGTCGTCTACGCACCCGCCTGGCGCGGCGCCGAGGAGTTCGACCGCGCCCAGCCGTACCCCGTCGTGCGGCACCCCACGTCGTTGATGATCCCGGTCCCGGACGTCGCCCGCCGGGCCGTCGCGATCGCCCGCGAGCACGGTGCGCGGTCGGCCTGGTTCGGCGCGGCCGCGCCACTCGCACTGCTCGGCCCGGTGCTGCGACGGCGGGCCGGGATCGAGCGCGTCGTCGCCAGCACGCACGGCCACGAGGTCGGCTGGTCGATGCTGCCCGGCGCGCGTTCGGCGCTGCGCCGGATCGGCGACGACGCGGACGTGCTGACCGTCGTCTCCCGGTACACCCGCTCGCGGTTCGCGTCCGCGTTCGGCCCGCAGGCCGCGCTGGAACACCTGCCGCCCGGCGTCGACACCGCGCGGTTCGCCCCGGACCCGCAGGCACGCAAGGAGATCCGTGAGAGGTACGGCCTGGGTGACGCGGCGGTCGTCGGATGCGTGTCCCGGCTGGTGCCGCGCAAGGGGCAGGACACGCTGATCGAGGTCCTTCCCGCGCTGCGCGAGCGGGTGCCCGGCGCCCGGTTGCTGCTCGTCGGCGGCGGTCCGTACCGCGAGCGCCTGCAGCGGCTGGCGCAGCGCCACGGCGTCGGGGACCACGTCGTGATCACCGGCGGCGTCCCGCCGGACGAGCTGGCCGCGCATCACGCCGCGGCCGACGTGTTCGCTCTGCCCTGCCGGACCCGCGGCGGAGGGTTGGACGTCGAGGGGCTCGGCATCGTCGCGCTGGAGGCGGCGGCGTGCGGGCTCCCGGTCGTCGTCGGCGACTCCGGAGGGGCCCCGGAGACCGTCGACGAGGGCCGGACCGGTTTCGTCGTCGGTGGTCGTGACCCGGTGGCGCTGACCGACCGCCTGGCCGGCCTGCTGTCCGACCCGGACCGTGCGGCGCGGATGGGCGAGGCCGGCCGGGACCGGATCGTCCGCAACTGGAGCGGCCCGGCCCAGGCCGAACGCCTGCTCGGCTTCCTGCACGGAACCGCGCCGGCCCGGACCTGACGAGGCCCCGGTCGTCGCCGTCCCGTCCGCCGGCCCGGGCCTGCGCACCCCGGGCTGGCGTGCGGCACCCCGGGCTGGCGTGCGGCACCCCGGGCTGGCGTGCGGCACCCCGGGCTGGCGTGCGGCACCCCGGGCTGGCGTGCGGCACCCCGGGCTGGCGTGCGGCACCCCGGGCTGGCGTGCGGCACCCCGGGCTGGCGTGCGGCACCCCGGGCTGGCGTGCGGCACCCCGGGCTGGCGTGCGGCACCCCGCGCTGGCGTGCGCACCCCGCGCTGCAGGTGCGACACGCCGGCCGAGGGTGCGGCAGCCGCGACGGGGTGTGCGGCGTACCGGAGCCGGGGTGCGGCGAGATGTGCCGGTCGAGTCGATGCCGGCTGCCCGACGGCCGCGGCGCCGGGCGGGTGATCGCTGTTCCGGCGTCGTTTCGGCCGACAATGGCCGGTCGTGCGCCGGGTCGGCGATCGTGGCGGGCCGGATCCCGCCCGCGGGCGGGGCCGTTGCGGGGCGGTGGTCGGCCGTGATCGCCGTTCCGGTGTCGTTGCGGCCGTCGGTGGCCGGTCCCCACCGGATCGGCGATCATGCCGGCGAGATGGCCGCGAGGTGGACCGCTCCGACGCGATGATCGGCGGTCGCGTCCGGATGGTGGCCGTATACGGCCACCATCCGGACGCTGCCGCCGATCACGGCCGACGCGCCGAGGACGACGGCGCGTCGGGCGTCAGCTCTTCTGCGACGCCGTCTCGTACACGGCCTCGATGTCCGCCGCGTAGTTCTGCACGACGACGTTCCGCTTGACCTTCAGCGTCGGCGTCATCTCACCGCTGGCCTCGCTGAAGTCGTGCGGCAGGATCCGGAACTTGCGGATCTGCTCGGCCCGCGAGACGGCCTGGTTGGCCTCCTCGACCGCCGCCGCGATCTCACCGCGCAGCTCCGGGTCGTCGACGAGGTCGCCCGCGTCGGCACCGTCGCCCGCCGGCTTGCCGTTGCGCTCGCGCCAGCCCGGCAGGGCCTCCGGGTCGATGGTGACCAGCGCCGCGATGAACGGCTTCTGGTCACCCACGACCAGGCACTGCCCGACGAGCGGGTGCGCCCGCAGCCGGTCCTCGAGCACGGCCGGGGCGACGTTCTTGCCGCCCGCGGTGACGATCAGCTCCTTCTTCCGCCCGGTGATCTTCAGGAAGCCCGCGTCGTCGAGCTCCCCGATGTCGCCGGAGTGGAACCAGCCGTCCTCGATCGCCTCCGAGCTGGCCGAGGCGTTGTTCCAGTAGCCGCGGAACACGATGTCGCCGGAGAGCATGATCTCCCCGTCCTCGGCGATCCGGACCGCGCAGCCCGGCACCGGCTTACCCACCGTCCCGATCTTCTGGTGAGCAAGAGTGTTGATCGTGATCCCGGCCGAGGTCTCGGTGAGCCCGTAGCCCTCCAGCACCGGCAGGCCGATGCCGCGGAAGAAATGGCCGAGACGATCGCCGAGCGGCGCGCTTCCGGACACGGCCGCGTTCACGTTGCCGCCGGTGGCGGCGCGCAGCTTGCCGTAGACGAGCTTGTCGAACAGCGCGTGCCTGGCCTTGAGCAGCAGACCGGGGCCGCCCTCGTCGAGCGCCCTGCTGTACGCGATCGCCGTGTCCGCGGCCGCGTCGAAGATCTTGCCCTTGCCCTCGTTGTGGGCCTTGAGGCGCGCGCCGTTGTAGACCTTCTCGAACACCCGCGGCACGGCGAGCAGGAACGACGGCTTGAACTCGCCGAGGTCCGACAGCAGGTTCTTCACGTCCGGGGTGTGGCCGACGATCGTGCGGGTGTTCATCGCGCCGCACTGGATCGCCTTGCCGAACACGTGCGCGAGCGGCAGGAACAGCAGCACCGAGCCGCCCTCGGTGAGCAGCTCCGGGAACACCGAGTTGATCGTGCGGACCTCGGCGATCATGTTCCGGTGGGTGAGCTCGCAGCCCTTGGGCCGTCCGGTGGTGCCCGAGGTGTAGATCAGGGTGCACAGGTCGTCGCTGCGCACCGCCTGGCGGCGGGCGTCGACGTCGGCGTCCGGTACGTCCGAGCCGAGCGCGGTGAGCTGCTCGACCGCGCCGGGCCCGGCATCGGTGTCGATCTGAAAGATCGTGCGCAGGCCGGTCAGCTCGGCGCGCACCTTCTCCACGGACTTCGCGTGCTCGTCGGTCTCCACCACGATCCCGACCGCTCCGGAGTCGGACACGATCCACGCGATCTGGTCCGGCGAGGACGTCTCGTAGATCGGCACGGTCACCGCGCCAGCGGCGAGGATCGCGTAGTCGACGAGCGACCACTCGTAGCGCGTGCGGGACAGGACCGCGACCCGGTCCCCGGCCTGGACGCCGCTGGCGACCAGCCCGGCGGCGACCCGGGTGACCTCCGCGGCGAACGCGGACGCGGACACGTCGTTCCACCGGCCCGCGGCGTCACGGCGGCGGTAGACCACCGCGTCGGGGTGCTCCGCCGCGTTCACGAACACGGCGTCGGCGAGATTCTCCTGATCACCGACGGACACCACAGCGGGAACGCTGTACTCACGCACGGACTCGACCTCCTGGCGATCGTCGGCAGGTTACTTGGCAGTCAAGTTACCTGTCCGGACCCCGCCACGGCAGGGACCCGTGGAAATCCGGTCGTTTCGGACATCACCGTTGTTACACACGGGGCCGGAGCAGCGATGACGGCCATGCGGGAAGCTGGGCGGATGCCCGCCATCGACGTCGTCGACGAGACGTTCCTGGCCGTGCCCCGCGAGCGCGTCGCCACCGTGTTCGCCGATCCGGCCGCGTGGTCCCGGTTCTGGCCCGACCTGGACGTCGAGCTGATGACCGACCGCGGCGCGCAGGGTGTCCGCTGGACCGTCGTCGGCGAGCGCGTCGGCACCATGGAGGTGTGGCTGGAGCAGGTGCTCGACGGCACCGTCCTGCACTACTTCCTGCGCGTCGACCCGGCAGGGCGGGACCGGCGCCGGACCCGCGCCGAGATCCGTCGCGACGCCAGGGCCGACCGCGACGAGGGCCGCAGGCGCCAGCGCGACGCCAAGCGGATCGCGTTCGCCCTCAAACGCGATCTCGAGGGCGGACGTCCGGCCGGTGAGCCGCCCGAGCACCGGGAGAAGCGCCAGCGGAACGAGAATCGGCACGGGTAACGTCAGCGCCGATGCGTCTGCACGTGGTCTCCGACGTCCACGGGAACGACCGCGCACTGGCCCGCGCCGCGGACGGCGCCGACGGGCTGATCGTGCTCGGCGACCTCCTGGAGTTCGTCGACTACCGGAACCCCGAGCTGGGGATCATGGGACGGCTGCTCGGTGCCGAGGTCACGGCCGCGTTCACCCGGCTGCGCGGGTCCGGCGAGCGGGCCGCGATGGTCGAGCTGCTCGAGGACGCCTGGTCGCGCTTCGACAACCCACGCGAGGTCGTGCGTGAGGAGGTCGCCGCGCACTACGCCCGCACGTTCGCCGTGCTGGACAAGTTCGACGTGCCGGTGTGGGCGATCCCCGGCAACGTCGACATGCCGGAGATCTGGCCCACCGACACGTCGGTGTCGCTGGT
Organism: Pseudonocardia endophytica; assembly: GCF_004339565.1. GTDB lineage: Bacteria > Actinomycetota > Actinomycetes > Mycobacteriales > Pseudonocardiaceae > Pseudonocardia > Pseudonocardia endophytica. The sequence continues at coordinate 1,008,074 of NZ_SMFZ01000001.1, read as the reverse complement.
GGACAACTCCGTCGACGTCATCGACGGCCTGCGCTTCGGTTTCGTGGGCGGCGTCCCGCTGCCGCCCGGGATGCCGGCGCGCAACTCCGGCCCGTGGCAGCCGCACTTCATCGTCGACGAGGAGTTCGACGCGACCGTCTCGGCGCTCGGGCCGGTGGACGTGCTGTGCAGCCACGCGCCACCCGGCGTGCCGGACCTGGCCTACGACGTCGTCGCCCGCCGCCGCGAGGGCGCCAGCCCGGCCCTGCGGAACCGCATCGCCGTCGACCGCCCGTCGCACTCCCTGTTCGGGCACGTGCACCAGCCGCTGGCGCAGCGCAGGCGGGTGGGGGACACGGAGTGCGTGAACGTCGGCCACTTCCGGCTGACCGAGCAGCCCTACGTGCTGCGATGGTGAGCACCGGATAGCCTCCCCGGCATGGCCGACGCGACCTCCTCCTCCATCACCATCTCCGCGCCGCCGGACCAGGTGATGGCGGTGATCGCCGACTTCGAGTCGTACCCCGAGTGGGCCGACCAGGTCCGCGACGTCGAGGTGCTCGACGCCGGCACCGGCGGCCGCGCCGGCCGCGTCAAGTTCTCGATGGACGCCGGCGCGATCAAGGACACGTACACGTTGGACTACGACTGGGCCGCCGACGACCGCTCGGTGTCCTGGAACCTCGTCAAGGGCGGCATCCAGAAGGCCCAGGACGGGTCCTACGAGCTCGTCGCGGACGGCGGGGCGACCACCGTGACGTACAAGCTCTCGGTGGAGGTCAACTTCCCGATGATCGGGATGCTCCGACGCAAGGCCGAGAAAGTGATCATCGACACGGCGTTGAAGGGGCTCAAGCGGCGCGTCGAGAAGGGGTGACGGCCCGGCGGGTCCCGATCGGGCGCGCCGACGGCGATCGTTACGCTCCCGGCGTGCGCGTCGTCCTGTTCACCGGCAAGGGCGGGGTCGGCAAGACCACCCTGGCCGCGGCGACCGCCGCCATGCTCTCCGGATCCGGACGCAAGGTGCTGGTCGTCTCGACCGACCCGGCGCACTCGCTCGGCGACGCGCTGGGCACCGAGCTCGGACCCGACCCGACCGAGATCGAGCCGTCCCTGTTCGCCGCCCACATCGACGCCCGCGTCCTGCTCGAGGGTGCGTGGGGCGACCTGCAGGAGCACCTGCGGACGATCATCGCCGGGGCCGGTGTCGACGAGCTCGTCGCCGACGAGCTGACCGTCCTGCCGGGCGTCGAGGACCTGCTGGCGCTGGCCGAGGTGCAGCGCCTCGCGGACTCCGGCGAGTACGACGTGCTCGTCGTCGACTGCGGTCCGACGGCCGAGACGCTGCGGCTGCTCACGCTGCCGGAGGCGCTGGCCGGCTACCTGGAGCGGCTGTTCCCGGCGCACCGGCGGGCGGTCCGCGGCCTGGTCGCGAACCTGGCCGGGGCCAAGGCCGACGGCGCGGGCTGGGAACGCACGGTGGACGCGCTCGGCCTGCTCGCCGAGCAGCTGTCCGGTCTGCGGGAGATGCTCGGCGACCGCTCCCGCACCAGCATCCGGCTGGTGCTCACGCCGGAGCGGGTGGTCGCCGCGGAGACGCGGCGCACGCTGACCGCGCTCGCCCTGCACGAGCTGCGGGTGGACGCGCTGGTCGCGAACCGGGTGATGCCAGGGCCTCCGCCGTCGCTGCGCGGACCCGCGGCGCGCTGGTTGCGCGAGCGGCACGGCGAGCAGCAGGCCGTGCTGGCCGAGTTGGCGCAGCTCGGCGGTGACGTCCCGGTGCACGCCGTGCGCTACACGGCCGCCGAGCCGACCGGCACCGACGCGCTGCGCGAGCTCGCCCGCTCCCTCTACGGCGACGACGACCCGGTCCCCGAGTCCGGCCCGACCGGCTCCGCCCGCCCGTTGCTGCAGCTCAAGCGCACCGCGGGGCACGGAGTGTCGGCGGACAGCGAGTTCGAGATGACGGTCGCGCTGCCCGGATCCGAGGACGCGCCGCTGGACCTCGCCAGGGTCGGCGACGAGATGGTGATCGGCCTGGGCATGACGCGCCGGGTGGTCGCGCTGCCGTCGGTGCTGCGCCGCTGCGAGGCCGTCGGAGCCCAGCTCGTCGGCTCCGGACGCGACGCGCGCCTCGAGGTGACGTTCCGGCCCGACCCGAAGACGTGGATGACGTGAGCGGGCAGAACACGTGCGGCGCGCACGCCGGCATGGGTTCCGACCTCCGCCGGACGGCACTCGTGCTGCTGGAACGGCTGCGCGCCGCCGTCGAGCCGTTGCGCGAGGGCGCCGAGCCGGAGCCCGGGTCGGCGGGAGCCTGCCAGGCCTGCCCGGTCTGCGCCGTCGTCGCGGTGCTGCGCGGGGAGCGCTCGGAGCTGGCCGCGCAGCTGGCCGAGCACGCGACCGGGCTGGTGGCCGTGCTCGCGGCCGTTCTGGAGGCCGACGAGCCGGCGGCCGCGCCCCGTCCGGGCCCGGCCACCCGCAACGGCAACGGCAACGGCGACGGCCACGCGAACGGGAACGGGAACGGGTACGCGGCGCGGGTGCCCAGCGCGCACGGACGCTCGGTGCAGCGGATCACGGTGCACCGCCGGTGACGTCCCGGCTGACGGTCGGCGTCGACGTCGGCGGCACGAGCGTGCGCGCGGGCGTCGTCGACGAGAACGGCGAGGTCTGCGACACGGCGCGGGCGCCCACACCGCGCACCGACTCCGCGCTGGAGGAGGCGATCGCGTCCACCGTCGGCGAGCTGCGCGCCCGGCACCCGGTCGCCGCCGTCGGGCTGGCGCTGGCCGGGTTCGTCGACGCGGGCCGCGGGCTCGTGCGCTACGCGCCGCACCTGAGCTGGCGGGACGCGCCGGTCGCCGCCCGGATCGCGGAGCGGGTCGGCCTGCCGGTCGTCGTCGAGCACGACGCGAACGCGGCCGCACTGGCGGAGCGACGCTTCGGTGCGGCGGCGGGTTCGTCGGTGACCGTGCTGGTCGCGCTCGGCACCGGAATCGGCAACGCGTTGCTGCTCGACGGGCGGTTGTTCCGCGGGGCGCACGGCGTCGCGCCCGAGCTGGGGCACCTGCGGGTGGTGCCGGACGGCCGCGCCTGCCCGTGCGGCAAGCGCGGATGCTGGGAGCGCTACTGCAGCGGCACGGCGCTGGCGACGACGGCGCTGGAGATGGTGTCCGCGGACCCCGGCCCGTCCGGTCTGGCCCGCGAGGCCGCCGCCGACCCGGGACGGATCACCGGGCAGCGCGTGGCCGCCGCCGCGCGCGAGGGCGATCCGCTGGCCCGCCGCGCCGTGCGCGACCTCGGCCGCTGGCTGGGGGAGGGCCTGTCCCTGGTCGCCGACGTGTTCGACCCGGACCTGGTGATCGTCGGTGGCGGGGTGTCCGCGTCCGCGCCGCTGTTCCTGGACGAGGCGCGGGAGCACTACGCGCGCATCGCGACCGGGTCCGGGAACCGTCCGCTGGCCCGCATCCGCACGGCGCAGCTCGGAGGAGCGGCCGCCGTCGTCGGGGCCGCGACGCTGGCCCGCGACGCGGCCTGACCGGGCGTCAGTCGCCCGGCATCAGGACGTTCGACAGGATCCGCCGGACCCGGCCCGGTCCGGGGCCGTTGTCCAGGTACGGCTGGACGGCCTCGAGCGAGCGTCGCTGCACCTCGGCGAGCTCCTCGTCGGAGAGCCACACCGCCGCCTGACGGAAGCCGACACCGTCGCGGACCGGGTCGACGTCGTCGCGGTCGAGGTAGCGGTCGAAGTCGCCGGCCAGCCCGGCGAGGTAGACGGTGAACATCGTCCGGAGCCGGTCCCGGTCGGGCGCCTCGTTGTCGGAGTCGGCGGCCGCGGAGTTCAGTTCGTAGGTCCGCTCGGTCGCGCCGCGGACGCGCCGCTCGTCGGTCACCCGCAGGACGTCCGCCTTCACCAGCACGGCGACGTGCCGGTACAGCGTCGTCGTCGGGACGTCGGACAGCACCTCGCCCAGCTCCGCGGTGGTCAGCGAGCGGCCGATCAGGGCCTGGACGACACGCCACCGCACGGGCTGGTGCAGCAGGTCGGCGAGGGACGCCACTTGAATATTCCCAACTCTGGTAATAATATCGATGTCAGGAAGAGTCTAGGGGGTGGAGATGGCAACGGTTCACATCGACGCGCACGCCGTCACGGTCACGCTCAACCGGTTCGAGCGGCTCTGCTGCGGAGGACGCACCCGGCTGGTGGTGCCGCGCAGCGAGATCGCGTCGGTCGTCGCGGTCGAGCACCCGACGCGGGCGGCGGTCACCGGTGTCGGGCGCGTCGGCCTCGGCGTGACCGGCGTGATCAAGATCGGCCGGTGGGGTCTGGGCACGTCGACGCGGCGGTGGGTCAGCGCGCGCCGCTGGGTGCCCGCGCTGCACCTCGTCGTCCGCGACGGGTTCGACGGGCAGCTCGGCTACCACGAGCTGGTGATCAGCACGCCGGACGCCGGGAAGCTGGCCGGCGAGCTCGCCCCGGTGGGCGTCGGCTGACCTACAGGACGGCGCCGTCGTCGTCGCCGTCGTGCGGGTCGTCCGCCTCGTGCGACGGCCACATGCGCATGACCAGCCAGGTCAGTCCGGCGGCGATGCCGAGCAGGCCGAGCGGCAACCCGTAGAGGCTGGACAGGCCCAGTGTCTCCGGCACCGCGATCAGCACGATGCCCAGGATGATCAACCCGGCTCCGACGACGGCCGGTGGCCCCGGCCGGGGCAGCGGCGGTGGCTCCGGCGGGTGGTAGTGGTCGTCGTCCTCGGACTCGGCCGGGCCGGGGCGGTGCACCGGCGGCGGGTCCGGGGCCGCTGCGGGCGGCGGGACGTCCGGCCAGTCCGGCACCGAGCCCTCGTCGCGCCAGGCGGCGACGATCCGGTCGAACTCGTCGTCCGACGACCGCGACGCGTCGTCGCCGCAGCTCTCGTCGGGTTCGCGGTTCACGGGGCGACCCACGGGCGACCGGCATGCCGCACTCCGACGTCCATGGTCGTCCTCCTCGCCGGCCGTCGTGCACGCGCGGGCGCGTTCCCGACGCCGCGCACATCCTGACATGCGCCCGGCCCGCGGTGAACCGTGCGGTGACCGGTTGCCGAACGCGTCGTGCCGGGGTCGGGTGGGTGGGAGCCCCTTGTCGCGGTCGGAGGTCGCCGTCCGTAGGCTGGGCTGGCGAGTAGGCGAGGAGGCAGCGCGGGTGCTGTACTGGTGGTCCAAGTTCGTGCTGCTGGGGCCGCTGATGCGGTTGTTCTGCCGGCCCGAGATCGAGGGGCTGGAGAACATCCCGGAGCGCGGCGGCGCCATTCTGGCCAGCAACCATCTCGCCGTCGTCGACTCGTTCTTCCTGCCGCTGCTCGTCCCGCGCCGGATCACGTTCCTGGCCAAGCGGGAGTACTTCACCGAGCCGGGTCTGCGTGGATGGTTCAAGAAGCAGTTCTTCACCGGCGTCGGGCAGGTGCCGGTGGACCGGTCCGGCGGCTCGGCCGCGCGCGCCGCGATGGACACCGCGACCCGCCTGCTCGGCGAGGGCAAGCTGCTCGGCATCTACCCGGAGGGCACCCGCTCGCCCGACGGGCGGCTGTACAAGGGCAAGACCGGCGTGGCCCGGATGAGCCTGGAGGCGAACGTCCCGGTCATACCGGTGGCCATGATCGGCACCGACAAGGTCAACCCGATCGGTTCGCGGATGTGGCGCCCCCGCAAGGTCCGCATCCGGATCGGTGAGCCGATGGACTTCGCCCGCTACGAGGGCATGGCAGGGGACCGGTTCATCGAGCGGTCGATGACCGACGAGATCATGTACAACCTGATGGAGCTCTCCGAGCAGACCTACGTCGACCTCTACGCGACGTCGGTCAAGGAGAAGGCCGCCGCGGCCGCGTCCCGCCCGGACCCGCAGATCCCGGACTCGAAGGCGAGCTGAGCTGCCGGTTCGCCTCCACCCGGCGCGCGGTGATCCGGAGAACGCGCGGTGATCCGGAGAACGCGCGGTGATCCGGAGAACGCGCGTGCCCGGGCGCGTGTGTTCGCCCGATTCGAGCGCGAACAGCGGATCACAGCGCGTCGAGGACGGGCCGGTGGGCTGCTGAGCTGCGCCATGATCCTGGTGTATGCCCGATCGCGTGCCTGACGCGGCGGTGACCCCGCCGACGCCCGTTGATCCGGCGGGCGCGCGCTGTTCCGGCGGATGCGCGGGCCTCGGCGCGTGCGTCCGCCCGGTCGGTGCGCGAACAGCGGATCACAGCGCGTCGAGGACGGGCCGGTGGGCTGCCAAGCCGGACGTGATCGCGGTGTGTGACGGGACGCGCGGTGGCCTGGCGGACGCACGGTGATCCGGAGAACGCTCGTGGGTTAGGACAACGCGTGCGCCCAAACGGGCGCGTCTGCCCGTTTCGAGCGCAAACAGCGGATCATCCCTTCGCAGTCCTTGACGGGCCGGTGACCGGCTGAGCTGTGTCCGGCCGGCGTGCGCGTCCCGACCGCGCATCAGGGACGGGCGGTGATCCGGCGAACGCGCTGTGGTTCGCAGAACGCGCTGTGGTTCGCAGAACGCGCTGTGGTTCGCAGAACGCGCTGTGGTTCGCAGAACGCGCTGTGGTTCGCAGAACGCGCTGTGGTCCGCAGAACGCGGTCGGGTCCGCAGAACGCGGTCGGGTCCGGAGAACGCGCCTGCCCGGACACGCGCGTTCTCCGGAGCCGCGTGCGAACTGCGGATCAGCGTGCGCTGAGACGGGTGCGGCGGGCCGAACGGCGCAGCAGCGGCCACGTCCCGCACGCCCAGACGGCCCAGGCGACCAGTACCGGTTGGAACAGCAGGCGTAACCCCCGTGCGCCGTCGGTGTCGAGGCCGAACGCGGCACTGCCGGTGACGTACTGGGACACGTTGCCCGGGAACACGACGACGAACAGCGCCGCGACGGCCAGGCCGACCCACGGCCGTCGTCGAACGGGTGTGAGCAGCACCGCACCACCGGCAACGAGCTCGACCAGGCCGGACACGAACACGATCGCGCCGGGCGCGGGCAGGAACGGCGGGACCTGGGCGCGGAACTCGTCCGGGATCACGAGGTGCGCGACGCCCGCGACCAGCAGGAACACGCCCAGCGCGATCCGGGCCGTCGTCCGGGCGATCTCGGTCACCGCCCGGACGGTACGCGGCCCGACCCGGTCGGGATCGCCGTCGGTGTGCCAGGGTGGACGCCCGGCCCGAGGCCGGATACGGAACAGGGCAAGGATGCGATTCTTCTACGACTGCGAGTTCATCGAGGACGGCACGACGATCGAGCTGGTCTCGATCGGGGCGGTGGGGCAGGACGGCCGCGAGTTCTACGCGGTGTCCACCGAGTTCGATCCCGCGCGGGCCGGCAAGTGGGTGCGCGCGAACGTGCTGCCGAAGCTCCCCTCCCCGTCCGACACGGCGTGGCGCTCACGGGCCCAGATCCGCGAGGACCTGCTCGCGTTCCTCACCGGCGCACCCGGCGACGTGGAGCTGTGGGCCTGGATCGCCGCGTACGACCACGTCGCGCTGTGCCAGCTGTGGGGCGCGATGCCCGCGCTGCCACGCGCGCTACCACGGTTCACGCGCGAGCTGCGGCAGCGCTGGGAGGACGCCGGACGTCCCGATCTGCCGCCGCCGTCGTCGGACGCGCACGACGCGCTCGCCGACGCACGGCTGAACCTGCTGCGCTGGGACGCGATCGAAGCGGCCGTCGGCGCCATCGGGCCGGTGGGTACGGTCGGCTCCGGTCGCGCGACCTCCTAGGCTGGGGGCGTGAACTGGTCCGTCGACGCTCCGATCGACGTCCTCCCCGAGCTGCCGCCGCTGCCAGCGGACCTGCGCTCCGGGCTGGACGACGCGCTCTCCCGTCCCGCCGCGCAGCAGCCCGCATGGCCCGACCCGGAGGCGGTCGGCAACGTCCGGACCGTCCTGGAGAGCGTCCCGCCGGTGGTCCTGCCGCCGGAGGTGGACCGGCTGCAGTCGCGGCTGGCCGAGGTCGCGGAGGGGCGCGCGTTTCTGCTGCAGGGCGGGGACTGCGCGGAGACGTTCGTCGACAACACCGAGCCGCACATCCGGGCGACGATCCGGACGCTGCTGCAGATGGCCGTCGTGCTCACCTACGGCGCGTCGATGCCGGTCGTGAAGGTGGGCCGGATCGCCGGCCAGTACGCGAAGCCGCGCAGCTCGGACACCGACGCGATGGGACTGCCGTCCTACCGCGGCGACATCGTGAACGCGCTGACCCCGGACGCAGCGGCGCGCGTGCCCGACCCGTCGCGGATGATCCGCGCCTACGCCAACGCGAGCGCGGCGATGAACCTGGTCCGCGGCCTGACGGCGGCCGGGCTGGCCGACCTGACGAAGGTGCACGACTGGAACAAGGACTTCGTGCGGACGTCCGCGGCGGGTGTGCGGTACGAGGCGGTCGCGGCGGAGATCGACCGCGCGGTCCGGTTCATGGACGCGTGCGGCGTGCAGGACCACAACCTGCACAGCGTCGAGTTCTACGCCAGCCACGAGGCCCTGCTGCTGGACTACGAGCGGGCCCTGCTGCGCCTGGACCTGGAGCGGGTCGAGGGCGACCGCCCCAAGCTGTACGACCTGTCCACGCACATGCTCTGGATCGGCGAGCGCACCCGCCAGCTCGACGGCGCGCACATCGCGTTCGCGGAGCTGCTGGCCAACCCGATCGGGCTCAAGATCGGCCCGACGACGACGCCGGAGCAGGCGAGCGAGTACGTCGAGCGTCTCGACCCGCGGGGTGAGCCGGGACGCCTGTCGCTGATCAGCCGGATGGGCAACGACAAGGTCCGCGACGTGCTGCCGGCCATCGTCGAGAAGGTCACGGCGGGCGGGCACAAGGTCATCTGGCAGTGCGACCCGATGCACGGCAACACCCACGAGTCGACGACCGGCTACAAGACCCGGCACTTCGACCGGATCGTCGACGAGGTGCAGGGCTTCTTCGAGGTGCACCAGGCGCTCGGCACGCACCCGGGCGGCATCCACGTCGAGGTCACCGGGGAGGACGTCACGGAGTGCCTCGGCGGCGCCCAGCGGATCTCGGACACCGACCTGGCCGGCCGCTACGAGACCGCCTGCGACCCGCGCCTGAACACGCAGCAGAGCCTGGAGCTGGCGTTCCTGGTCGCGGAGATGCTGCGCGACTGAGTCCGTCGGTGACGGACCGTCCGGAGATCGTGAGGCCCCGGGGAAAGATCGCGCACGCAGCGCTGTTCGGTGTCGTGCTCGGCACGGTGCTGCTCCGGCCGGCCGCCCGCCGGGCGTCGCGGGACCGGGTCACAACACCTTCACCGTGACCGTGTCGCCCGGTTCCGCGTCCTCACCCGGGCGCGGATCCTGGGACACGACGGTGCCCTCGCGCCCGCGCAGGAACGGGAACGACCGGTCCACCTCGACGTCGAACCCTGCGGCCTTGAGCTCGTCGACGGCGTCGTCGGCCTTCTTCCCGACCACGAACGGCACCGACGCCGACGCCGACGCCGGCTCCGGTTCCGGAGCCGGGGCGGGAGCGGGCGCCGGTTCCGGGCCGCGGCTGAGCACCAGCGTGACCGCGTCGCCCGCCTTCGCCGCGGTGCCCGACGGCGGGTCGGTCCGGACGACGGCGCCCTGCGGGACCGCGTCGCTGTAGACGTCGGCCGCGTTCGAGCGGACCGGGGTGAGCCCGGACCGCTTGACCATGTCCTCGGCGACCGCGACCGGGCTGCCCGCCAGCACGTCCGGGACCCGGGGCGGCCCGGTGGAGATCGTCAGCGTGACCGTCGAGCCGCGCAGGATCCGGGTGCCGGTCTGCGGGTCCCCGGCAACGACGGTGTCCGGCGCGGCCGCGTCGTCCGCCCGCTCGGTGACCGACGGCGTCAGGTCGGCCTCGGTGAGCAGGGCCGTCGCCCGCGCGCGGTCCACGCCGGCGAGCTGGGGCACCGTCGTCCACCGGCCGGAGCCGACCCACCACGCCCCGGCGCCCGCGAGCAGGCCGACCAGGAGCAGCACGACCAGCCACAGCGCGAACACCCGGCGGCCGCGCTGACGTGCGCCGCGCAGCTCGGACCGGGTCAGGCCCTCCGGCTCCCCGGTGGGCACGACCGGGGGACCGCCGAGCGCGGTCACCGCCCGGGTGCCGGACGGGCCGGCGGCGGCACCGTCGGACGGATGGACCCGCCGCGGCGACGCCGGCACCGTGTCCCGGTCCGGCGCGACCGGCGGCCGGGGAACCGAACCGGCGGGCAGCCCCAGCCGCGAGGCGACGGCGGCGAGCTCGGCGCGGAACCCGTTGGCGTCGGCGGGACGCCGCTCCGGGTCCCGGTCGGTCGCGCGGGCGACCATCGCGTCGATCTCCGGCGGCAGGCCGGGGACACGGTCCGACGGCGGCGGCACGTCGTCGTTCACGTGCCGGTAGGCGACCGACAGCGGGTTGTCCGCCTGGTACGGCGGCACGCCGGTGAGCAGCTCGTAGAGCACGATCCCGGCCGCGTAGACGTCGCTGCGGGCGTCCGCCCGGCCCGTCGTGACCTGCTCGGGAGAGAGATAGGCCATCGTCCCGAGGATCATCCCGGCGTGGCTGACGCCGGCCTCCGCGGCGGCCGTCAGCAGCCCGAAGTCGGCGACCTTGACCTCGCCGGACGGCGCGATCAGCACGTTCTCCGGCTTCACGTCCCGGTGCACCATGCCGAGCCGGTGCGCGGCGGCGAGCCCGTCCAGCACCGGGTCCAGCACCCGCACGGCGGCCGGGAGCCCGACCGGTCCGCGGGCCCGCAGCACGTCGCGCAGCGTGCCGCCGGGCACGAGCTCCATCACCAGGAACAGCGTCGCCTCGGTGCCGGGGCCGAGCTCGCCGGCGCGGACGGCCCCCTGGTCGTACACACCGACGACGGCCGGGTGGCCGATGCGGGCGGCCAGCCGCGCCTCGCGGCCGAACCGGGACCGGAACGCCGGGTCCGCGGCCATCGTCGGATCCATGACCTTGATCGCGACCGCGCGGTCCAGCCGGGTGTCCGTCCCGTGGTGCACCGTGGACATGCCGCCGCGGGCGATCACCGGCCCGAGCCGGTACCGGCCGTCCAGCAGCGGCGGCCCGTCCTGCATGCCGGACGCCCGATCGACGGGGGCCGGACCGGACGGGGCGCTCACGGCCCGACTCTAACGTCCGGCCCCGACAGCCCTGTCCGTGTCCCCGCCGGGCGGCGCCGCCGGTGCGCCGTGTGAGGTGCTCCGGCGCGGCGTCCGGTCGGAGGCTGGGCCGGGCGTGTCCGCTGTGGCATGGTGTCGCGCGTGAGCGAGGTGTCCGGTCTCCCGGAGGCGGTGACCAGCGTCGAGGCCATCCCGGTGGCGGACGTGGCCGACAGGTTGTCCATCCCGAAGTCCCGCGTGCACCAGCTGGTGCGCGACGGTCAGCTGCTGTCGATGCGCCGCGACGGCGACACCGTCATCCCGGCGGTGTTCCTGGACGGCTCCGACGTGGTGAAGGGCCTGCCCGGCACGATCACCGTGCTGCGCGACGGCGGCTACGACGACACCGACATCCTGCGCTGGCTGTTCACCGACGACGAGACGCTGCCGGGTTCCCCGATCTCGGCGATCTGCGCGGGCAGGCACCGCGAGGTCAAGCGCCGCGCCCAGGCGATGGCGTTCTGAGCCTGGCGAGCCCCGCCCGGGCCGCACCGGGCAGCGCGACGGCGGCCCGTCGTCGCGCCGGGACCGCCACGCGGCGGGACAGCACGTCGTACCCGGCGTCGGCGATCTCGTCGAGGATGCCCTCGTAGAGTCGGCGGGCGGCGTCCACGCACGCCCGGGACATCGGTTCCAGCAGGTCGATGCCGCGCTCCGCGCGCCGGTAGGTGGCGTGGGTGCGGGCGACGAGATGGGCGAGCGCGCGGCGGACGCGGGGATCGGTGCGACGGCGGTCGCGGCACCAGCACAGCAGCTCCCGGTCGACGTCGAACGCGGCCAGCTCGTCGGCCGGCAGGTAGACGCGGCCACGGTCGAGGTCCTCCCCGACGTCGCGCAGGAAGTTCGTGACCTGGAACGCGGCGCCCAGCAGGGCGGCGTAGGGCGCGGCCTCCTCCCGCGGCCCGACGGTGCCGAGGACGGGCAGCATCTGCAGCCCGATCACCTCGGCCGAGCCGCGCACGTAGCGGGCGAGCGCGGCGTCGTCGGCGTAGCCGGTGACGGTCAGGTCCATCCGCATCGACGCCATGAAGTCGTCGAACAACTCCGGCGCCAGACCGTAGGTACGAGCGGTGTGCGCGACGGCACGGACGACCGGGTGGGCGTCCGGTGCGGGACCCGCGAGTGCGCGCGTCAGATCGGCCTCGACGGCGTCGAGCCGGCCGGTCGAGGCGGTCTCGTCGGGCGCGTCGACGATCTCGTCGGCGTGGCGGGCGAAGCCGTACAGCGCGTGGACGTGCACCCGGCGCTCGACCGGCAGCAGCCGCGTGGCCAGGAAGTACGTGCGGCCGTGAGCGGCGTGCAGCGCACGGCAGATGAGGTAGTCCTCGCGCAGGACGGGGTCGACGACTCCGGCGGCGTCGAGCTCCGCCCGCTCAGCTCGGCCTGCGGGCCGCACCGTCGATCACTGGCTCGAGCGCGTCGGCCGGCACGAGTTCGGACGGATCCGGCGGGACGAGCGGTGGTTCGACGACGTCCGCGGCGGCGGTGCGTCGTGTGCGCAGCCGCAACGGGTCCGGCCGCAGCAGCGACACGGCGGCCAGCACGGCCCCGGCCAGCGCGACGGCGAGGAAGCCCCAGTTGTAGAGCGCGGTCTCGCCGGTCGGGTAGTAGACGACCATCAGCCACACCGAGCCGACGATCGTCCACTGCAGACCACGTGCGCTCCACGCGGTCATCGCGAGCAGGCAGAAGCCCCAGCTCAGGTACCACGGCAGCGTCGCGGGGGAGAGGATCGCGGCCAGCGCGAGCACGATGCCGGCGTTGCGCACCGCCGTCGGGCCGCCGTCGCGGGAGCGCCACCAGTACCGGACCAGCAGGGCCACCAGCAGGGCCCCGCTCAGCATCCGCGCGACGTCGACGAACGGCTTCTCCGGCAGGTCCCCGAACATCTGCGAGATCGTGTGGACGAGCTGGCCGACGGCGGTCGGCGCGGACAGCCAGTTCACGATCATGGACGGGGCGCTCAGCGCGGGAAGCCAGCCGAGCCCGACGCCGGCCGCGACCGAGCACGCGGCGAACACCACGCCGAACGTCGCGATCGACGGCACCGCGGCCCGCAGCAGCCGCTTCCAGAACGGCCCGGTCAGCGTCGCGGCCCAGACCAGCACGAGGAACGGCAGCGCGATCCCGGCCGACGCCTTCACGGCCATCGCCAGCGTCGCGACCGTGACCGCGGACAGGTGCCTGCCACGCAGCGCCAGCAGGGCCGCGCACGGCAGCATGCCGACGACGAGCAGGTCGTTGTGCCCGCCGCCGATCATGTGCACGACCATCACCGGGTTCGCGACGGCGATCCACAGCGCGACCTCGGGGCGCCCGCCGAGCCTGCGGGTCAGCGGCGGGAGCGCGACCAGCAGCAGCACCAGGCCGACGAGCAGCAGCGCGCGCATCGCGAGCACGCCGGCGATCACGTTCGTCCCGACCACGGACACGATGCCCTTGGCCAGCAGGATGAACAGCGGCCCGTACGGCGCCGGTGTGTCCTGCCAGAAGAAGTGCACGTTGTCGGTGAACACGCCGCCCATCGCGTCCGGCCCGACCGCGTACGGGTCGAAACCGGCCAGCGGCAGCGCGCCCTGCGCGAGGTAGCTGTACGGGTCGCGGGTGAACAGCGGCGGCGAGATCAGCAGCGGCACGATCCAGGCCACCGACGTGACCAGCACGCCGCGGCCGGTGACCCGGCGGGCGAGCACGTCACGGCCGAGCCGCACCCACGCCCACACCATGACGATCAGCCCGGCGTAGATCAGCATGCCGGCGAGCTGCTGGCCGTGGCCGTAGCGCCAGAACGACAGCGCGGAGTTGCCGAGGACCGGGTCGCGCAGCAGCGTGCCGCCGCTGCCGAACCCGCCGACGAGCATGGCCACCGAGCCGGCGACGCCCAGGAGCAGCGTCCGGACCGACGGTCGGCCGAGTCGCTCGAGGAGACCGTCCGCACGTGGCACCGTCACCGCGTCGGCTGCGTCCGGGCGGGGGATCGCGCGTTCGTGATGGGCGGTCATGGCGGGTTCGATGGTCCCACGGGGGAGTTCCGGGCCGACGATCAGGGCAGGGTACGGAGCTGCCGAGCGGTTCCGGTGATCCGTTCGGCGGCCAGCCGTCCGGAGATCAGTACCGGCGGGATCCCCACCCCGGGTGTGGTGCCGCACCCGGCCAGCACCACGTTGGACGCGGACCGGACGAGGTTGCGCGGCCGGAACGGACCGGTCTGGGCGAACGTGTGCGCCGCGGAGAACGGCGTGCCGGCCGCCATCCCGGCCCGCTCCCAGTCGTCCGGTGTGGACAGCCGCGTCCACGACGGTTCCGCGGCCGGGTCGACGAGGCCCCTGTGCGCGAGCACGTCGCGCAGCTCCGCGGCGTAGGCGGGCCCGAGCCGGGGCCAGTCGAACCGCGCCCGGTCGGTGTTCGGGCAGGGCGCGAGCACCGAGACGAGCTCCCGTCCGGAGGGCTGCACGCCGGGGTCGGTCCGGCCCGGCCGCGTGACCAGCAACGACGGGTCGGACATCAGCCGCCCACGGTCCACGATCTCGTCGAACGTGGACTCCCACGCGTCGCCGAAGGAGATCGTGTGGTGGTGCGCGCCGGCCGGGGCGCGGCCCGCAGGTAGTCCCATGTGGACGACGACCGCGCTGGGCGCCCAGCGCAGGCGCACCGGCCGTCGTGGCGCGTGCCCCAGCAGCCGGTAGCAGACCGGGAGCTCCGGGGTGAGCACGACGGCGTCGCACGGCATCCGATCCGGGGTCTCGGCCGTCCCGGTGGCGCGGTGGCGGACCGCGTCCACCCGGTCGCCGCGCCGGGCCAGACCGGTCACCTCGCGCCCGTGGAGGATCTCGCCGCCCGCGTCGGTGACGGCGCCCGCGAGCGCCGTGCCGAGCGCGCGCATGCCGCCGCGCGGGAACCAGACGCCGGCCACGGTGTCCATGTAGGCGATCACGCCGTAGGCGCCGAGCGCACGGTCCGGCGCGACGCCCGCGTAGAGCGCCTGGAACGAGAAGATCCGGCGCAGCCGCGGGTCCGGCAGCATCGAGGCGACCTTCGGGCCGAGACGGCCGAAACCGCCGAGCGTCGCGAGCCGGACGAGCTCGGGACCGAGCAGGTCCACCGGCGAGTCCAGGTTGGCGCCGATGAACGTGTCGATCTCGGTGCGGTACAGCTCGGTCAGCCAGTGCCGCAGCCGCCGGTAGCCGTCCGCGGACGCCGGACCGCAGACCGTCCGTACCTCGTGCTCCATCTCCTCGGCGCCGGTGTGCACGGAGATCGCCGAGCCGTCGGCGAACTCGGCCCGGTAGGCGGGGTCGAGGCGGACGAGGTCGAGCCGGTCGGCCGTCCGGTCGCCGACGGCGGCGAACGCCTCGTCCAGTAGCCCGGGCATGGTCAGCACGGTCGGCCCGGTGTCGATCAGGTGGGTGCCCCATGCGTCCGTGACGTCCGCGCGCCCGGCCCGCCCGCCGGGGTGCGGATCGCGCTCCACGACGGTCACCCGGCGACCGGCGCCGAGCAGGTGCAGCGCGGTGGACAGCCCGGCCAGGCCTGCTCCCACGACGACGACGTGGTCGGTCCGGCCCCGGATCGTGCGTGGACGGGTCCTGCTCACCACCGGCGCAGCGTCGCCCGCTCGGCCAGCTCGACCAGGCGCTGACGCGCGAACGGCTCGATCGGGGCGGCGTCCAGCGCGGCCAGCGCCGAACCGGTCAGCGCCGCGATCCGCTGTTCGACGGCCTGGACGGCGCCGAGCTCGCCGAGTGCGGTCCGCACCCGGTCCAGTGCGGGCGCGTCCAGCGTCGGGTCGCCGAGCGCGTTCTCGATCAGCGTGCGGGCGGCGTCGTCGCCGCGGCGCTCCGCACGGTCGAGCGCCATCGCGACGAGCAGCGTGCGCTTGCCCTCGCGCAGGTCGTCGCCCGCGGGCTTGCCGGTGACCTCCGGGTCGCCGAACACGCCCAGCAGGTCGTCGCGCAGCTGGAACGCGACGCCGATGTCCGCGCCGTAGCGGCGGTAGGCGTCGACGAGCTCGGGACCGGCGCCGGCCAGCGCCCCACCGAGATGCAGCGGGCGTTCGACGGTGTACGCGGCCGTCTTGTGCCGGTTGACCTGCATCGCGCGGTGCTCGGACGCGTCGCCGGAGGCCTGGGCCAGCACGTCGAGGTACTGGCCGCCGAGCACCTGGCTGCGCATCGCCCGCCACGGCTCGCCCGCCCTGGCCAGCGCCTCGGCCGGGAGCGTCGCGGTGTGCAGCATGTCGTCCGCCCACACCTGGGCGAGGTCACCGACGAGGATCGCCGCCGCCGCGCCGAACCGCGCGGCCGGGCCGCTCCAGCCGGCGGCGTCGTGCACGCGGGCGAACTCGACGTGCACCGTCGGACGGCCACGCCGGGTGGAGGATGCGTCCATCAGGTCGTCGTGCACGAGCGCGCAGGCCTGGATCAGCTCCAGCGCGGAGACCGCGACGAGCGCCTGCTCGGCCTCCGGGCCGGAGCCCGCGCCGCCGGCCCCTCGCCAGCCCCACCAGGCGAACACCGGGCGCAGCCGCTTGCCGCCGCCGAGGACGAAACCGGACAGCGAGTCGGCCAGCTCCGCGGCGTCCGGGTCGAGGCCGATCATCTCGACGCGGCGCCGGTCCAGGTAGTCCGCGAGCAGGCGTTCGACGTGCTGGGGGACGGCGTCGTCGAACGCGGCACCGACGACGGTCCCCGCACCGCGGTCGTCGAACGGGGTGGTGCGGTCGTACATGCCGTCGTACATGCCGTCGTGCAGGCCGGGTCCGCCGGACCCGCCGTCGTGTCCGGGGGTTGGGGCCACGTGGCCAGGCTATCCGGAGGCCTTCGGATCGGCCCGGGAGCGGTCCGCACCGTAGGGTACTCCCGTGACCACGCCGAATTCATCACTCACAGTGACCGATCGGATCAGTCTCGACCGCGGCCGCCCGTTCTTCGCGGTGGAGTTCTTCCCGCCGAAGGACGACCAGGGCGAAGCCGACCTCTGGCGCGCCATCCGGCGCCTCGAGCCCCTGGACCCGGCGTACGTGTCGGTGACGTACGGCGCGGGCGGCTCGAGCCGTGACCGGACCGTGCGCACGGTCGGCCGGATCGCCACCGACACCACGCTCGTGTCGATGGCGCACCTCACCGCGGTGTCACACTCGGTGACCGAATTGCGCCACGTGATCGGCTCGCTGGCCGCGAACGGTATCCGCAACATCATGGCGCTGCGCGGCGACCCGCCCGGCAAGGACCCGCTCGACGAGTGGGAGCCGCACCCGGAGGGACTGATGTACGCCGACGAGCTCGTCGAGCTGTGCAAGCAGTCCGGTCCGTTCTGCGTCGGCGTGGCCGCGTTCCCGTACGGGCACCCGCGCTCGGCCGACCTGGAGTCGGACACCGAGAAGCTGGTCGGCAAGTTCCGGGCGGGCGCCGAGTTCGCCGTCACCCAGCTGTTCCTGGAGCCGGACGGCTTCCTGCGCCTGCGCGACCGCGTCGCCGCGCTCGGCTTCGACCAGCCGATCATCCCCGGGATCATGCCGTTGACCTCGGAGAAGACGTTCCACAAGGGACCGGAGCTGTCCGGCTCGCCGCTGCCGGAGGCGCTGGTCAAGCGTCTGGAGCCCTACACCGGGGACCAGAAGACGTTCCGTGCCGCCGGCATGGAGGTCACCGGCGAGCTGTGCGAGCGGCTGCTCGCCGAGGGCGTGCCGGGGATCCACTTCTACTCGTTGAACCGGTCCACGGCGACGACCGAGCTGGTCGACCGGCTGGGCCTGCTCGCCCCGTCGCCCGCTCCGACCGCCTGACGGGTCAGGTCCGCACGGGAGGGTTGCGGTTGCGCTTGGCGAGCACGACCGCGACCCCCGCCGCGGCGACGACGAGCGCGCCGAGGAACAGTGTCCAGCCCACTGTGGACGGCGCGTTCGGGTCGGTGGCGGCGACCGACGCGTTGATCTGTCCGACCTCGCCCGGCGCGAACGTCCAGTTGACCTGGCCGCCGTCCGGCTCGCCGTTGGTCTCGACGACCTCGCCGGGGAAGTTGATCCGCAGCTGCACGTCGGCGCCGTCCACCGGCACCGTCGTGAGATCCGCGCGGCCCTGCACCGCGATCCGTCCGCCGACCCGGCGCAGTTCCAGGTCGGCCCGTCCGCCCGCCACGCCGCCGAGCAGGTTCAGCTTGCTGACCTGCTCGAACGTCAGACCGGTGAAGGTGATCTTCGATCCGACGTAGCCGTCCTGCGAGTAGGGCGCGACGTCCACGTCGTCGGCCAGCTCGGGCGGCACGGTGATCGCCGGACCCTTGCCGTCCGGTGCGCCACCCGGTGTCGCGATCACGACGTCGCCGTCCACCGTGTCGTCCGGCTGGACGGCGAGCCCGGCCTGCACGCGGGCGCATCCGCTCAGCGTGAGCAGGGCCACCAGGGTGACCAGGACGGCCGTCAGCACCCGCCGGGTCCGGCCGGTCCGGGTGCCCCGCACGGGGTGGTCGGTGGCGTCCGGTGGCGTCGTGGGGTGCGGGGACGGCATGGTCGTCATCGTGCCATCCCCGGTCGTCCGTACCGGTCGGGACGCGCTGGCCGGGTCACCGGTGGCGGTGCGGCGGGAGCTCGGCGACCGGCGGCAGCGGGAGCTCCCTGCCGAGCACGGCGAACGGCCGCGGGTCGCCGGTGAACTGGTGCTCGCGCAGCACGTCCCGGAACCCGTAGCGGCGGTAGAGACGCCACGCCCGCCCGGGCGGGGCCGGGGCGTGCTCCGGAGTGGACAGCAGCACCCGTGATCGGCCCGCGCCGTCGAGCAGAGCACGCAGCAGGCCCTCGCCGAGCCCGCGCGCCTGTGCCTCCGGATGGACGTGCAGCTCGGTCAGCTCGAAGTAGTCGGCGAGCCAGGTCTCGGCCTCCGCACCGGACCCGCGCAGTGCCCGCAGGCCGCGACGGACCTCCTCGAACCACCACTGGCCGGGGCCGCCCCAGTAGCCGTAGGACACGCCGATCACGCGGTCGCGGTCACCGAGCCACGCCACCGCCCGCCACCCCGGCCGGTAGGCGTGCTCCAGCCACAGCGAACGGCGCTGGCGCGCGGTGCCGCGCGGGTAGCCCATGGCCGTGACGTAGACGTCGATCGCCTCGTCCAGGTGGGCGGCGAACTCGGCGCGGCCGAGCTGGACCAGCCGGGGCTGGACGGGGGCGGCCGTCACGACTCGCTCCCGGGGTGGCTCACCCGTCCATCACATCACGGGTACCCCTGCGGGGCGCGGTTCCGGGTGCGGTTCCGGTGCTCCGGAGGTGTGGTCGAGCCGACTTGACGACGGATCGAACAGGCGTTCTACTAGTGGATGTCGAACACGCGTTCGACCACGGTCGCCCGGGGGCGGTGTGGGGGAAGCACCCCGCCGCCGGGCGAACCGGTGGGACCGGGGAAGGACGTGGTGCAGGTGACCGGCTTCGCCCGATTGTTCCGTGCCCGCCAGCCGGCGTCGGTCGAGGTGCGCTGGCAGAACGGGGAACCCGTCGAGTTCCAACGGCGGCCGTTGCGTCGCGGCGAGCGGTTCCTGGTGACCGGGATCCGGGAGCAGTGGGTCGAGGAGTCGCCATGGCCGTTCCCGTCGCCGATGCCGATCGGTGGGGACCGGTTGAGCTGCTGGCGCGTGCTGGCCCGGCCGGTCGAGGAGCCGGCCGAGCCGCCGCGGGAGGTCGTGCTGCGGATGCGGGCCGGGCCCGGGGTCTGGGACCTCGTGCGGGCATAGGTGAGGACAGGGGAGGAGTTCCGATGACGGTCACGACCGAGCCGATGATCGATCTGGCGGGTGACGTCCGTCCGGGTGCCGTGCCGTCGCCCCGCCGCGGGGGCGGGCGTCCGGTCGCCGGCCGTCCGCGGCCGGGGGCGGGTGGAGCGCGTGGCGGCGCCCGGCGGGGCGGTCCGCCGCCGCTCCCGCCGACGCCGCGTGAGGCGCTGTCGCTGCTGCGGCAGGCGGCGGACCAGCTGGCCGAGGGGCACCGGGAGGAGGACCCGCTGCACCGCTACCCGGCTGCCTACCTGGCGGCGCTGAGAGCCGGTGCCGCGGTGCTGGCGATGCGGGCCCGGCCACGGCCGCGCCGGGGCGCGCCGCGGGATGTGTGGCAGCTGCTGGCCGAGGTCGCACCGGAGCTGGAGGAGTGGGCGGTGTTCTTCGCCTCCTGCTCGCGCACCCGCGCCGCGGCCGAGGCCGGGATCAGCAGGGCGGTGACCCGTAGGGACGCGGACGACCTGCTCCGCCAGTCCGAGCAGTTCGTCGAGCTCGTCGGCGGCCTGCTCCCGGTGCGCTGACCCCTCCGGCTCGATCCGTCCCGGCCGGTCCGGTCAGCTCGCCGCCGGGCGGGGACGACCACTGCGCAGCACCCGCCCCAGCAGCGAGGTGAACACGGCCGAGACCTCGCGGGCGCCCGGGGTGTCCCAGGACTGGATGGGCAGACAGGCGCCCTGGGCCTGCTGGACGGCCGAGCGGTCCGGCAGGACCGCGCCGAACACCAGGGGGCCGAACAGCTCGCGCAACTCGCCGATCCGGAACTCGTGCTCGGAGTTGCGCGGGCGGACCCGGTTGACCAGCACGCCGAGCGGCTGCAGCCGGGGGTTCGAACGCTCCCGCTCGGTCTGGACGGCGTCGAACGCCCGCTGGACACCGGACACCGAGAACATCGTCGGGTCGGCCACCAGGATCGCCCGGTCGGCCGCCGAGAGCGCGCTGCGGGTCAGCTGACCGAGTGACGGCGGACAGTCGATGATCACCAGCCGGTACGGGTCCGCCGCGGGGTCCGTCGGGTCACCGTCGCCGTCCGCGCCGCCGCCAAGGTCGTCCGACCCGGTCCGCAGCTCGGATCCGAGTCGCTGCAGCGCCTTGTCCAGTCGGTGCAGCTGCTTGACGCCGGGGTCGGGGTGGTTGTGCCGCTCGGTCTGCTCCGCCCCGACGAGCACGTCGAGGTCCTCGCCCCAGCCGGATGCGGCGATCGCCCGCCGGATGACGGCCGTGCGCGGGTCGTCCAGCACGTCGGCGACGGTGGCGGTCGTCGGTTCGGGGTCGAGCGCCGTCGTCGCGTTGGCCTGGGGGTCGAGATCGACCACGAGGGTGGACACGCCGTGCCGCTGGGCCGCACCGGCGAGCCCGAGCGCGACGGTGGTCTTCCCGACGCCGCCCTTGAGACTGAGAGTGGCGACGACCTGCACCCGATCAACCTACCGTGTCGCCCTTCGGGTTCCGGTCGGGGCGGTCCCTCCGCGCATCGACCGGCGCGTGGCGTCGCGCGCCCGAGCGTGGGCGACGCGTCGGCGACGCGTCGGCGACGTGTCGGTGCCGGAGATCGGCCGGTCCGGCCGGCCGCGGGCCCTGCGCCGTCCCGCAGCGAGGCCGTCGGCGGCGAGCCGGCCGTGGCCGCGCCGATCCCGGGGGCGGACGCCGACGTGTTGCCGGTGGACGCGCCGACCGAACCGGCGACGAGGCCGGACCGGGGGGCGTCATCGTGTGGGGGGCACGCCGCCCGAGCACGCCCTGGCCGCCGAGTCCAGTGCCGGAGGTCTCCCGGCGCGGCACTACCCTGCGCGTGTGGGCAGTGCGACGCGGGAGCAGGCCGGAAGTGCGCGCGGCGCGGCCGTGTACCGGACGCTGGGGGCCGAGCTCGGCCGTGTCCGGCGACTCGGGACCGACCTGCCGCGCGTACTGGACGTCGGGGGCGGCAGCGGGACGTGGGCGGTGCCACTCGCCGAGTCGGGGTGCGCCGTGACCGTCGTCGACACCAGCCCGAACTCCCTCGCGACGCTGGCCCGCCGGGCCCGTGACGCCGGTGTCACCGACCGGGTGACCCCGGTCCAGGGCGACGTCGACGCGCTCGCCGACCTCGTGCCCGCCTCCTCGGCCGACCTCGTGCTCGGGCACGGGCTGCTCGAGGTCGTCGACGACCCGGTCGCCGCACTCGCCGCCCTGGCCACGGCGACCGACGCGGGCGGCGCCGTGTCCGTGCTGACCGTCGGCCGCTACGGAGCGTTCCTCAGCCGGATCACGGCCGGCCGGCCCGTCGAGGCCCGTCATCTGCTCACCGACCCGGAGGGCCGGTCCGGACCCGCGGATCCGCTGCGCCGCCGGTTCGACACCCGCTCGTTGCACGAGCTGACGTCCCGGACCGGGCTGCTCGACGTCGAGCTCGTCCAGGGCGACGGCACGCTCGACAGCTGGGCCCCGCCGTCCGGCGACGGGGAGATCCCCGCCCGGGAGCTGGCCGAGCTGGACGCGCTCGCCTCGGCCATCCCTGCGCTCGGCGAGGTCGCCCCGCGGCTGCACCTGCTCGCCCGGCGGCGATGATCTCGGTGCCGGTTTCGGTTCACCCCGCGTGACCAGCGACACGCCGCGCCACGCCGTCCGTTCGACGATCAGTGCAACGTGTTGCCCGGTCCGGGTGGTCGTGCGCGCTTTCGGCTCGTACTCTGTGCTCAGAGGCCCGGGTGGGCGCTCGTCGTGTCGTTCCGGCACCGTGGACAATGACTCGACACACCTACTGTTGTGCCGGAGGTGAAGGTATGCCGCTCTCCGAGCACGAGCAGCGACTGCTCGAACAGATAGAGCGCGCTCTCTACGCCGAGGACCCCAAGTTCGCGTCGTCGGTCAGCGGCGGACGGATGAGCAAGCCCGCCCGTCGTCGACGGATCCAGGGCGCGCTCCTGTTCGTCGTCGGTCTCGTCCTGCTCGTCGCGGGCGTCGCGATCCAGGCCCTGTGGATCGGCGACGTACCGGTCGTCAGCATCCTCGGCTTCCTGGCCATGCTCGGAGGCGCGCTCCTCGCGGTCACCTCCATCGGTGCCCGGAAGAAGGGCACCGCCCAGGAGGGCGAGCAACAGGCCACCGATCCGTCCTCCGACAACGGCGGCAACGGCGGCTTCACGAACCGCATGGAAGAGCGCTTCCGCCGCCGTTTCGAGCAGGAGTAGCTGCACCCACCCGGACAGACGAGCGGGGTGGGACACCGACGGTGTCCCACCCCGTTTTCCGTTCGCCGGACCCGAGTGGCCGTGATCAGCGGTCTGGTCCGGATGGGAGCCACCCACGGCCTCGATCCGGACCGGGTTGCTGATCATCCCGGCTGCGTTGCACGGCGCCGAGCGGGCGACATCGGGCTGGGCGCCACCGGACCCGGCGGCGCCAGCTCAGACCGATCAGGAGCGTGGTCATCTCCGCAGCGGTCTGCACCCGCGCCCATGATCGGTGGTTTCGGCCGTATCGGTGCCACCCACGGCCTCGATCCACGCCGGTCTGCCGATCATGACGAAAGGCGGGCCTGCGCCGAGCGTCCATGATCGGCAGCTGAGTCCGGAAGACGGCCGAATCCTGCGCCGATCCGGACCTGGTCGCTGATCATCCAGCGGGTGGCCGATGCCCGGGCGTCCGTGGGCCGGGCGTCCGTGGGCCGGGCGTCCGTGGGCCGGGCGTCCGTGGCTGAGTGTCCGTGGGCTGAGTGGCCGTCGCCCGGGGCGTCCGTGGGCCGAGTCGCTGGGGGCTGACTGGCCGGGCGGCCGTGAGCGGGCCGGCGACCGGTCGTCGCGGGTCGGTGATCGTCGGTGCGGTGCAGGTGCGGGCACCCGCGGCCGGTTCTGCACCCGAACGGCGATCACTCCGCCGGTGGGTCAGCGGGCGGGCGTCTCGCGGTGCGAGCCCGAGCGGGAGGCTCCGTCGTCGGAGGCCGGTGCCTGGCCGGTCGCCGGGGTCTCGTCCGCGTTCTCGGCGGGGGCGGTCCGCCCGGGGAGGCGAGAGCGGACGAGCCTCCGGACGCGGTCCCACGCGCCGAGCAGGACCCCGGTGACGCCGGAGCGGGAGGCGGCGTCGTCGTCCCCGCTCGGACGTACGGACGGCGGGACCAGCCGGGAGCCGAGGGGCACGCCACGGGCGGTGATCGCCGAGCGCACGTCCGCGACGAGCGGGTCCAGCATCCCGGGTTCCGGGAGGCGGCCGCCGTACCAGCTGGCCTCGACCTGACGGCCGAGCTCGACGAGGCTGTCGCGCCCACGGCCCTCCAGCTCGTGCCCGGTGATCATCCGCTCGGCGGTGGTGCGCACCGTGTCGCCCCGCCGGGCCGCGACGCCGTGGTCTCGCGAGACGGCGAGGATCTCGGCCCACGCGGCGCCTGCCGCCCCGGCACCACCGGCCCGGGCGAGGCCGGTGCGCCTGCGGGTCTGCCGTCGTCGAAGCACGGTCGGCCCGGCCAGGACCAGGGCGATCACGACCAGCGCGAGCGCCACGGCCAGCACCACCGGCAGCACACCGGACGACCGGGCCACCGGCTCCGGCGCGGCATCCTCACCGGGGGCGGGCTCCGGCGTCGGGGCGGCACCGGGGGTCGGCGCCGCCGAGTCGGGTGCCGGGGGAGGGGGAGGTGCCTCCTGCGCGTCCTGCCCGTTCGCGCCGCCTGCCTCGGCCCTGGCCTGCTGCACGTACTGCGGTTCGACGGTGCGGCCGTCGGTCAGCGGGGTCGGGTCGAACGTCTGCCATCCGTAGCCGGGGAACCACGCCTCCACCCACGCGTGCGCGTCCGACGTGCTGATCGTGCGCCCGTCCGGACCCTGCTGCCCGGCCGTGAACCCGACGGCGACCCGGGCCGGGACGCCCACCGTCCGCAGCATCACCGCCATCGCCGAGGCGAACTGCTCGCAGTACCCGGTCCGCCCGCGGGTCAGGAACTCGACGAGCGCGTCGCCGCCTGCGCCGGGTGCCGTCTGCAGGTTGTAGGTGAACTGCGAGTTCGGGCCGGTGAAGTACTCGTTGAGCGCCATCGCCTTGTCGAACGGCGTCGGCGCCGATGCCGTGACCTGGCGGGCGATCGCCGTCACCCGGTTGTCCACACCGGACGTGTCCAGGTAGGACGGATCGACGCCGGAGCGCCCGCTCGCCGCGCGCAGGGCGTCCGCGGACGGCGTCGGCAGGCGCAGCCGCTCCGTCCACTGGTCCTCCTGCTGCGGACGGTTCGCGTAGGCGATGCCGCCTGCCGCGTCGTAGGACCAGTCGGTCGCCGACGGGCCGTTCACCGAGACCGGGTCGCCGAAGAGCGGGAGCCAGTAGTCGCGGAATCCGAGGTTGCGCACCTGCGCCGTCGCCTCGGTCGACGGCCCGGACGTCGACGGCGGCAGTGGACCGGCCAGCCCGACGCCGGGCAGCGGCCGGCCGGCCACCCAGCCCTGCTGCGGGACGTAGCGCTGCAGCGTCAACGCGCGCATGTAGGTCGGCTGCTCCAGCCCGTCGACCGAGAACAGGTCCCGCGGCTCCGGACGGTTCAGCTGCCCGCGCAGCGACGTGAACGGGTTCAGCCCGATCGACCCGTCGGCGCCGCCGGACGCGCCCGCGTCGAACCGGCCGGCCGTGCCGACCATCGTCGCGGCGGACCCGAGCAGCAGGGCGCCGACGACGGCGAGCGCGGTGATCGCGGCGCCGCCCGGGAGCTGGCGCAGCCGCTCGCCGCGCACCA
This sequence comes from Pseudonocardia endophytica, assembly GCF_004339565.1. Classification (GTDB taxonomy): domain Bacteria; phylum Actinomycetota; class Actinomycetes; order Mycobacteriales; family Pseudonocardiaceae; genus Pseudonocardia; species Pseudonocardia endophytica. The sequence goes on along the minus strand of NZ_SMFZ01000001.1, from coordinate 982,463 downwards.
GCAGCAGCACCCCGAACCCGGCGGCCGCGGCCACCGCGGACCACCAGGGCAGCAGCTGCTCGTCGAGTGCGGTGGGCACGGCGAACACGCACAGCAGCGGCACCCCGGCCGCGGCGGGCGACTCCGCGGTCACGGCGATGCCGAACACCGCGATCGTCAGCACCCCGAACGCGAGTGTGAGCAGCAGCAGGATCTCCGGGCTCGCCGGTACCGGCGGGATCCCGGTGTGGATCTGGTCGCCCGCTCCGGACAGCAGCGTCCCGAGCTCGCCGAACGCGTCCGGTCCCGGCACCACGGCGAACACGGCGCTACCGGTGAACAGCGGCGTGACGAGCAGGAGCAGCGCCACCAGCTGGCCGGGCGCGACCAGCCACGGCTTCGTGCGCAGCAGCAGCGTGCCGACGAGGACGACCACGGCGACGGCCGCCAGCGCGTACCCGAACCAGGCCCCGCCCTGCACCACGGAGCCGACGGCCGCACCGGCCAGCAGGACGGACACACCGGAGCCGACCGGTGCCAGCAACGAGCGCCACCACGGTGGTGTCGGCGCCGACGCGCGTGCCGCCGGTGGATCGTCCGGTGTCCGCGGCCGGGGAGGGGCGGGGGCGCTCATCGCTCACCGCCCCCGTGCCCGGGCGGCGTCGCCACGGCACGTGGCGCCGGCGAGAGGGTGATCCCGCGTAGGTCCGAGTGGCCGTGGGCGGCCGCGCGGCGGAGGGCGGTGCTGCTGCGGAGGGAGCGCGCCGGACGCGGTGTGGCGGCGGCCCGCTCGGCGGGGCACGGACCGTGGCGGGTCACCGGCCCGCTCCGGCGGGCGTCCGGCTCGGTCGTGCGCGCCCGGTCGGAGCGGCGCCGTCGGCGGCGGCGAGGGCGGTCGTGTCGCCGCACGCCGCGGCCCACGCCTGCTCCACCGGGAATCCGGCCGGGACGACGGTCGCCTGCCATCCGGCGCTGCGCAGACGGGTCGCCGCCTCCCGGGTGCCACCCCCCGTCCCGGAACCCGCCCAGCCCTCGACGTCGAGCAGGATCGCGTGCCCGCCGTACGGATGTGCGGTGAGCAGGCCGGACACGTCGTCGGCCGACGTGGCGCCGAGCACCGCCAGCACCCCCTGCGCGGGACCGTCCGCGGCCGGGCCACCGAGCCCCGTCGTCGCCGACGGGCGCAGCTCGGCCAGCGCGTCCAGGTGCCGGGCGACGTCGTCCTCACCGCCGGAACCCGCCGGGACGAGCACCGACCCGTCCTCCAGGACGAGGTCGACGGCCTCGCCCCGGCGCAGCAGGTGCACGCTCACGCTGGCCGCGACCTCGACGGCGTACTCCAGGCTGGACGCCGCACCGTGCCCGCGGTGCGCGGAGTCCCTGCGGTCGAGCAGCACGGTGATGCCGGTCGGGTCGGGCGTGTCGTCGAGCCGGACCATCAGCTCGTCGCGACGGGCGCTGGAACGCCAGTGCACCCGTCGCATCTCGTCGCCCTGCTGGTAGGGGCGGATCAGCACGTCCGGCGTGCCAGGACCCTGCCGCGAGCCCCCGTCAGCGGAGCGACCCACCGCCGTCGAACCGACGACCGGACGGCCGATCAGCGGCGTGACGCGGGGGAGGACCAGCAGCCGGTCCGGCGCGAGCAGGTCGCGGCTGAACTCGGCGAGACCGAGCGGGTCGGTGCCACGCCCGCGCAGCGGCCCGATCCGGTAGGGACCCCGCACGGCGGGGCGCAGCGGATAGGACACGCGGGCGCCGCGCCGACCGAGGCGATGCACGGTGAACCGGGGCGGGTAGCGCTCCGAGGACCCGACGGCGTCCGGCACCGTGTCCGCGATCCGCAGCGCGCCGAGCAGGGCGCCACCGGCGATCCGCAGCGTCGCCGTGACCGTGTCGCCGGCCGGCACCCGCGCGGGCGACAGCGTCCGGGACACCGTCAGGGTGCGGCGGGCACGGCGGGCGAACACCCAGGCCAGCGCGGGCAGCAGGACCACGAACAGGCCGATCCGGACGAGGTCGCGCTCGTCGAGCACGACGGCCGAGACGGTCATCGCGGCGCCACCGGCGAGCAGGCACCGCCCGCGCATGGTCAGCGTGGTGCGACGCCGTGCACTCGGCCTCGCCCCGCCCAGGGCCGGCTGCTCCAGCGACACCTGTCGTCAGCCCCGCGGCGGGGAGGGCACGGCGACCCGGCCGAGCACGGAGCGGACGAGGTCGGTGGCGGACCGTCGCGACGCGACGGCCTCCGGTCCGAGCAGCAGCCGGTGGGCGAGCACCGGCACGGCGACGGCCTGCACGTCGTCCGGCACGACGTAGCCGCGGCCCGCGGTCGCCGCGTGCGCCCTGGCCGCGCGGACCAGATGCAGCGTGGCCCGCGGCGAGGCGCCGAGGCGGACCTCGGACAGCGAGCGGGTCGCCCCCACGAGCTCGACGCAGTACCGGCGGACCTCGGTCGCCACGTGCAGCCCGCGCACGCATCCGATCATCGCCCGCAGCGTGCGGACGTCGGTGACCGGGCGGAGCCGGTCGAGCGGCTCGCTGGCGCCGTGCTCGTCGAGCATCGCCAGCTCGGCCGCCGGGTCCGGGTAGCCGACGCTGATCCGGATCGTGAAGCGGTCCCGCTGCGCCTCGGGCAGGGGGTACGTCCCGTCCATCTCGATCGGGTTCTGCGTGGCGACGACGAGGAACGGGTCACCGAGCTGGTAGGTGCCGCCGTCGACGGTCACCTGGTGCTCGGCCATGCACTCGAGCAGCGCGGACTGCGTCTTCGGCGACGCGCGGTTGATCTCGTCGGCGATCACGACGTTCGCGAACACCGGACCGGGCCGGAACTCGAAGTCCGCGGTCTGCCGGTTGTAGACCGACGAGCCGGTGATGTCGCCGGGCAGCAGGTCCGGTGTGAACTGCACGCGGCTGACCGAGCAGTCGATCGCGCGGGCCAGCGCCTTGGCGAGCGAGGTCTTGCCGACGCCGGGGACGTCCTCGACCAGGAGGTGTCCCTCGGACAGCAGCGCGACGAGCGCGAGCCGGACGGCCTCGGGCTTGCCCACGATCACCCGCTGCACGGCGGAGGCGATCCGGCCGGCGAGATCGGCGACGCCCGCCGCGCTCATCTGCTCGTGATCGGCCGCGACGGAACGGCTCGCGCCGGACGCGGTCACCCCGGATCCCGCATGGCCGGTGGTGCCTGCGGAGAGCGCGGACGACGACAACGGGCCTCCTCGGGGACGGTCGTGGCGCCTCCAGTCTGTCAAACGTCGCCCGACGCCGGTGGCGGGACCGGTCTCCCACACCTCCCCACCCCGGTTCCCCACACCTCCCCACACCCGCCACCCACCGAGCCCCACTTCCGACCGGCGGCGGCTCCGCGTGATGCGCGACCTGGGAAAACGCTGGAGGACACGCCCGTCCGGCGTCGCGCGACCGGGTGGCCTCCGTGCCGTCACCCCACAATCCTCCACCTGCTCTGACCAGCCAGAACCGTTGAACGAGGAGGTCAACGCCGTTCGTTTCGGGTTGACGGTGGGGTGTTGTGGGGTACTGTGGAGATCGCTGGGGCGAAACGGCGCTCCGGGTGGAGGTGGGGTCAGGTGTTCCTCGGCACCTACACCCCGAAGCTGGACGACAAGGGGCGGCTCACGCTGCCGGCGAAATTCCGCGACGAACTGCGAGGCGGTTGCATGATCACGAAAGGGCAGGACCACTGCCTCTACGTGTTCACCCGTGACGCGTTCACCGACATGGCGAGCAAGGTCGCCGCGGCGCCGCTGACGAACGAGTCCGCCCGGGTCTTCCAGCGCAATCTCTTCTCGGGCACCGACGAGCAGAACCCCGACGGTCAGGGCCGGATCGCGATCACGTCCGAGCTGCGCCGGTACGCCGGTCTGTCCAAGGACTGCGTGGTGATCGGCGCGTTCACACGCGTCGAGATCTGGGACGCGCAGTCCTGGCAGGCATACCAGGACCAGCACGAGGACGAGTTCGCCAAGGCCCAGGAAGAGGTTCTGCCGGGATTGTTCTAGCCGCCTCACCGTTCTCGCCCCCACCCGCGGGCCCTGACGCACCTTCCCCGGTGTCAGGTCCCGCGGGTGGAGGCGAGAACGACCACCCCGACTGGGGAGTTCGGGTGGGAGGCGGGTCGCGGAGCGCGGCGCCGGGACGGCTGTGGGGGCCGGTCCGGCGGTGCGGATCCGCGGTAGCGGTCACACCGGCTCCGGCCTGCTGCGCGAGCGGGCCGGAGCCGGGCCCGGCGACACCCGAGCAGGCGGCGGAGGGGGTGAGCGGTGGAGCACGTCCCGGTCCTGTCCGACCGTGTGTCCGAGCTTCTCGACCCGGCCCTGCGCGGGCGTCCGGCCGTGTTCGTCGACGCGACGCTCGGCCTCGGCGGCCACTCGGCGGCCCTGCTGGCCGAGCATCCCGAGCTCACCGTCGTCGGGCTCGACCGTGATCCGCAGGCACTCGAGATCGCCGGCCGCCGCCTCGCGGCCCACGCCGACCGCCTGCGTGCGGTGCACGCCGTCTACGACCGCCTCCCGGAGGTGCTCGACGACCTCGGGTTCGACGGGTGCGACGGCGTCCTGTTCGACCTCGGTGTCTCCTCGCTGCAGCTGGACGCCGACGAGCGGGGCTTCTCCTACTCCCGCGACGCGGACCTCGACATGCGGATGGACCCGACGACCGGCCCGACCGCGGCCGACGTCCTGAACTCCTACCCGGTGGCCGACCTGCGCCGGATCCTGCGCGAGTACGGCGAGGAGCGGTTCGCCGGCCCGATCGCCAACGCGATCGTGCGCGCCAGGGACAAGCAGCCGTTCACCCGCAGCGCGGAGCTGGTCGAGCTGCTCTACGCGTCCGTGCCGGCGGCCTCGCGCCGCACCGGAGGACACCCGGCCAAGCGGACGTTCCAGGCGTTGCGGATCGAGGTGAACGGCGAGCTCGACGTGCTCGCCAGGGCGATCCCCGCCGCGCTGGACGAGGCGCTGCTGCCGGGCGGGCGGATCGTCGTGCTCGCCTACCACTCGCTGGAGGACCGCCTGGTCAAGCGGGAGCTGGCCGAGCGGGCCCGCTCGACGACCCCGGTCGACCTGCCGGTCGAGCTGCCGGGACACGGGCCGCGGCTGCGCCTGCTGACCCGCGGTTCCGAGCAGGCGGGGGAGACCGAGACCGCCGAGAACCCCCGGGCCGCGTCGGTCCGGTTGCGCGCCGCCGAGCGGGTGGCCGCATGAGCACGGCACGCATGAGCACGGCACGCACGAGCACCATCCGCACGGACGGAAGGACCCAGCCATGAGCGCTCCGACCATCAACCGGTCACCGGCTCCGGCTCGCGAGGGCGCTCCGCGCCGTTCGCTCGTCCCGCCGCGCATCCCGTCCCAGCGGACCTCGCCGAAGACGGCCGAGCGGATCTCCGAGCGGATCAGCACCCGCGACAGGGCCCGTGCGGTCAGCCGCCAGCGCGACCGGGTGCACGCGGGCCGCGCGAAGTTCGTGCTCGTGGTGATGACGCTGCTGGTGATCGGGCTGGTGGCGACGCTGTGGCTGTCCACGGCCGCGGCGGCCGACTCCTACCGGCTGCAGGACGCGCGGGCCCGCGCCGGCTCGCTCACCGAGCAGAGCGAGCAGCTGCGCAAGCAGGTCACGGCCATGAACAGCCCGTCGGCGCTGGCCCAGCGGGCCACGGCGCAGGGGCTGGTCCCGGTGCAGGACCCGGCCCGGCTCGTCGTCGCACCGGACGGCCGGGTGGACGTCGTCGGCGAGCCGACGGCGGCGCAGCCGGGCGGTCCGACACCCCCGTCCGTCCCGGCCGCGCCCGCCCCGGCGGGTCAGCCCGCGCCGGCGGGTCAGCCCGCTCCGGCCGCGCCCGCTCCGGCCGCCGCCCCGGCCCAGGCCGACACGGCCGACCCCGCGGCCGCCGCCGGAGCGACCACGGCGGGCGGTCAGGGCTGATGCCGACGGCGGCACCGCCCCGGCCTCGGGCGCCCGGTCCGCCCGGACCCCCGCGGCGTCGCGGTCGTCGGTCACCGGCCGACGACCCGCGGTTCCGGCTGCGCCTGGGCTGGGTGCTGCTCGTGGCGTTGCTCGTCGTCTCCGGCACGAAGCTGGTGATGATCCAGACCGTGCAGTCCGGCCAGCTCACCGCGAACTCGGAGAACCAGCGGGCCAGCCGGATCGTGATCCCTGCCGAGCGGGGGTCGATCTCGGACTCCGACGGCAACCTGCTCGCGTTCTCCACCGAGTCGAAGGCGCTCGTCACGAACCCGCGCCTGATCAACCAGGTCAAGGGTGCCGGCGCGGAGGCCTACAAGTCGCAGATCGCGGACGCGGTCACCCAGGCCACCGGCGGCGACGCCGCGAAGGCCGACGAGCTGCGCGCCGCGCTGGCGCAGGACCGCGGCTACGTCGTACTGTCCACGAAGGTCGACCCGGGGCCGGCCCGCGACCTGCGCCAGCGTTTCCCGGAGATTGCCGAGGAGGACCGCGAGGCGCGGCAGTACCCGTCCGGCGACCTGGCGTCGACCATCATCGGTGCGGCGACGTGGAGCGCCGACGCGCAGAAGCTGCTCGGCCGGATCGGCCTGGAGAGCGCCGACGACCAGCTGCTGGCCGGCAAGGACGGCGTCCAGATCGCGGACACGGCCGAGGGCAGCAACACGGTGATCCCGGGCAGCACCCGCTCCGAGCAGCCCGCCGTGCCGGGGTCCGACGTGCAGCTCACGATCGACTCCGACCTGCAGTACCAGCTGCAGAAGATGCTGGCCGACTACACGGCCCGTTCCGGCGCGAAGTCCGGGTCCGCCGTCGTCCTGGACTCGAAGACCGGGCAGGTGCGGGCGCTGGCCGACAACACGTCGTTCGACCCGGCGAACCTGCTGTCCGCCGACCCGGCGACGCTCGGGAACGCGGCCGTCACGACGCCGTTCGAGCCCGGCTCGGTGAACAAGGTCGTCACGATGGCCGCGGCCCTGCAGAACGGCGTCGCGAAGCCGGACGACGTGCTCGACGTCCCGGGCAGCATCAAGATCGCCGACCGGACGGTGAAGGACGCCTGGTCGCACGGTCTGGACCACTACACGCTGACCGGTGTGCTGGCGAAGTCGTCGAACGTCGGCACGCTGATGACGGCGCAGAAGGTCGGCCCGGACGCGTGGTCGGACATGGCCGCGAAGCTCGGCATCGGCCAGCGCACCGACGTCGGGCTGCCCGGCGAGAGCGCGGGCAGCATCCCGCCGCGCGCGACGTGGTCCGGCTCCACGTTCGGCAACCTGCCGATCGGGCAGGGCCTGTCGATGACCGTGCTGCAGATGGCCGGGATGTACCAGGCCGTGGCCAACGGCGGCGTGCGGATCCCGCCGCGGATCGTCGCCTCCACCACCGGCCCGGACGGTGTCCGCGTCCCGACACCGGCGCCGGCGCCGGTCACCGTGATGTCGCCGGAGAACGCGGCGACGCTGCGCACCATGCTCACCGCGGTCACCCAGAAGGCGCCGAAGCAGTCCGGGACCGGCCCTGCGGCGGCCGTGCCCGGCTACGAGGTGGCCGGCAAGACCGGTACCGCGCAGCAGGTCGACCCGGCGTGCGGCTGCTACTCGAACTCCAAGTACTGGATCACGTTCGCCGGCATGCTCCCGGCCGAGGACCCGCGGTTCGTGGTGGGGATCATGCTCGACGCCCCGCGCGGCGGGACGAGCGCGGCCGGCCTGTTCCACCAGGTCGCCACCTACCTCGCCCAGCGCGACGGCATCCCGGTCCAGGTCGACCCGCAGGCCATCCAGACGCTCCAGATGCCGTGAGCCGCCCGCGGTCGTGCCCCGCGCCGGCCTCCCCGGCGGGATGACACCCGGGTGCCGTGAGCAGCGCGGGACGCACCTCACGGCGCTCGGGTCCCGGGGTGGGCCGCGGCGGAGACGCGACGACGGGTGGACCCCGAGCCGGACCGCCCGGCGCGTCGGTCGGTCGGTGGGCGACGCGGCGGGACCGCGAGACGGTCACCCGGCCGAGCGAACGGTGCGGCGACCGGCCACCGGGCTGCCCTCTGCGCCGGATGGGCGTATCCCACCGGCCGGGCGCGCGTCGGGGCACCGAGCGGCGCCGAACGGGGCTGCGAACGGTCCGGGAGCGCCGGTGCTGCCGCCGGGGCCGTCCGAACCCGCCGGTAATCTCCGCCGCGTGTCCACGGCCCGAGTTCCGACCCACCAGGAGGGTGCGGTCCCGCGGGAGACGCCGATGGTGACCCTTCCGGACCGCCCGTCCGACGTGCGTCCGGTCGACGTCGCGGTGCTGGCGCGGATCGCGGGTGCCGACCTGAACCCCGGCTCCGGCGCGGGCCCGGTGCTCGACGCGGCCGTCCGCCCGGTCACCGGCGTCACCCTGCGCGCCGCCGAGGTGCGCCCCGGTGATCTGTTCGCCGCCCTGCCGGGGGCCCGCGCGCACGGCGCCGACTTCGCCGGCCATGCTCTGTCCGCCGGAGCGGTGGCGATCCTCACCGACCCCGACGGCCTGGCCCGCCCGGACGTCCGCTCGTCCGGCGTCCCGGTGCTCGTGCGCTCCGCGCCGAGGGAGGTCGTCGGTCCGGTGTCGGCCGCGGTCTACGGCGAGCCGACGGCCCGGATGCGGGTCCTCGGGATCACCGGCACGAGCGGGAAGACGACGGTCGGGCACCTGCTCGAGGCCGGGCTCGTCGCGGCCGGGCGCTCCAGCGGGCTGCTCGGCACGGTGCGCACCCGGGTCACCGTGCCCGGCGCCGAGCCGCGCGCGCTGCCCAGCGCGTTCACCACGCCGGAGGCGCCGGACCTGCAGGCGATGTTCGCCGTCATGCTCGAGGCCGGCGTGACCGACGTGGCGATGGAGGTCTCCAGCCACGCGCTCGCGCTCGGCCGGGTCGGCGGCACGCGCTTCGCCGTCGGCGGGTTCACCAACCTGTCCCAGGACCACCTGGACTTCCACCCGACGATGAGCGACTACTTCGAGGCGAAGGCGACGCTGTTCGGCGGCAGCGTCGGTACCGATCCGGCCGACCGCGCCGTCGTCTGCGTCGACGACGGGTGGGGCCGCCAGCTCGCCGACCGGCGCACCGACGCGGTCACGGTCAGCACCGACCCCTCGGTGCACGCCACCTGGACCGCCCGCGACGTGCAGAGCCATCCGGACGGCACACAGACGTTCGTCGCGCAGGGTCCCGACGGTCTCGCCCAGGACGTCACGCTCGCGCTGCCCGGCGCCTACAACGTCGCGAACGCGCTGGTCGCGCTCGCCGTGCTGGACGCGGACGGGATCCCGCCCGCGGTCGCCGCCGAGGGGTTCGCGACGCTCGCCGTCCCGGGGCGGATGCAGCGGGTGGACGCGGGGCAGGACTTCCTCGCCGTCGTCGACTACGCGCACAAGCCGGCCGCCGTCGCGGCGCTGCTGGACGCGCTGCGCGCCCAGGTGCCCTCGTCCGCACGGGTGATCACCGTGCTCGGCTGCGGAGGGGACCGGGACCGCGCGAAGCGTCCGATGATGGGTGCGGCCGCGACGCTGCGGTCCGACCTGCTGGTGGTCACCGACGACAACCCGCGCACCGAGGACCCGGCCGAGATCCGCGCCGAGATGCTGGCCGGCGCGATGGCCGAACCCGCCCGCGGCGAGCTCGTCGAGATCGGGGACCGGCGGGCCGCGATCGTGCACGCCGTGCGTGCCGCCCGGCCCGGTGACGTGGTGGTCGTGGCCGGCAAGGGGCACGAGACCGGTCAGGAGCGGGGGAGCGTCAAGTACCCGTTCGACGACGTGGACGAGGTGGTCGCGGCAATCGTGGAGACCGACCGATGATCGGCATGACACTGTCCGAGGTGGCGGCCGTCACCGGCGGCGAGCTGCACGGGACGTCCGGTGACCAGCGGGTCACCTCCGTGGAGTTCGACTCGCGCAAGGCAGGGCCGGGTGCGTTGTTCCTGGCGCTGCCCGGTGAGCGCGCCGACGGGCACGACTTCGCGGGCGCCGCCGTCGCGCAGGGGGCGGTGGCGACGCTGGCCGCGCGCCGGGTGGACGGGCCGTGCGTCGTCGTGCCGCCCGCCGCCCGCGCCGAGGGCACCTATCTCGCCGACGCCGACCCGGACGGCCACGGCGCCGCCGTGCTGACCGCGCTCGGCACGCTGTCACGGCACTCGCTCGACTCGCTCCCCGGGCTGACCGTCGTCGGCGTGACCGGCAGCGCGGGCAAGACGTCCACGAAGGACCTGCTGGCCGCCGTCCTGGCGCCGCTGGGCCCGACCGTCGCGCCGCCGGAGTCGTTCAACAACGAGCTCGGCACGCCGTGGACGGCCCTGCGCGCGGACGCGACCACCCGCCAGCTCGTGCTCGAGTTCTCCGCCCGCGGGCCAGGCCACATCGCCGCGCTGTGCGCCGTCGCGCCGCCGCGGATCGGGGTCGTGCTCAACGTCGGCAGCGCGCACCTCGGCGAGTTCGGCTCCCGGGAGGGCATCGCGAAGGCGAAGGGCGAGCTCGTCGAGGCGCTGCCGCCGGACGGGATCGCCGTGCTCAACGCGGACGACCCCCTCGTGGCCGCGATGGCGTCCCGGACGGCCGCCCGGGTCGTGACCTACGGGTACTCCGAGGATGCCGACGTGTGCGCGTCCGACCTCGTCGTCGAGTCCGGGCGGGCACGGTTCACGCTGGTGACCGCGCAGGGCGACGCACCCGTGGCGCTCCGGCTCGTCGGCGCCCACCAGGTCTCGAACGCGCTGGCCGCGGCCGCGGTCGCGCTCGAGCTCGGGGCGACGGTCGGGGGAGTGGCCGAGACGCTGTCGGCGGCCACGCCCGCGTCGCGCTGGCGGATGGAGGTCACCGACCGGGCCGACGGCGTGACCGTCGTCAACGACGCCTACAACGCCAACCCGGAGGCGATGCGGGCCGCGCTCGGTGCGCTCGACTCGATCGCGTCCTCGGACCGTCGCGCGTGGGCCGTGCTCGGGCCGATGGCCGAGATCGGCGACGGCGGCGCGGACGCGCACGCGGAGATCGCCGCGCTGGCGCAGGACAACGGAGCCCGGCTGGTCGCGGTCGGGAGCCCGGACTACGGCGGGCGCGCCGAGCACGTCGCGGACGTGCCCGCCGCGCTGGAGCTGCTGGGCGCCGAGCTGAGGCCGGGCGACGTCGTGCTGGTCAAGGCCTCGCGCAGCGCCGGACTGGAACGGGTCGCCGCGGGTCTGTTGGAGGAGAACAGGTGAGGGGCGTCTTCCTGGCCGCCGGCATCGCGCTCGCGCTGTCCATCCTGCTCACGCCGTACCTGATCCGGTTCTTCGCGCGGCAGGGTTTCGGGCAGGAGATCCGCGCGGACGGGCCGCAGAGCCACCAGTCCAAGCGGGGCACGCCGACGATGGGCGGCGTCGCGATCCTGCTCGCGATCTGGGTCGGCTACCTCGGCTCGCACGCGTTCACCGGCGAGCCGATCACGGCGTCCGCACTGCTCGTGCTGTTCCTGACGACCGCGCTCGGGGTCGTCGGGTTCGTCGACGACTTCCTCAAGATCCGCCGCCAGCGCAACCTGGGTCTCAACAAGACGTCGAAGATCGTGGGTCAGGTGCTCACCGCGACGATCTTCGGTGTGCTGGCGCTGCGGTTCGCGAACAGCCGCAACCTGACGCCCGCCTCGGACAGCCTCTCGTTCGTCCGGGACATCACGGTGCTGTCGTTCGGGCTGATCGGGTTCGTGATCCTCTGCAACCTGATCGTCGCGGCCTGGTCGAACGCGGTGAACCTCACCGACGGTCTCGACGGGCTCGCGGCCGGCACGTCGGCGATGGTGCTCGGCACCTACGTGATCATCTGCTTCTGGCAGTTCCGCAACAGCTGCGCCGTGCTGGCCAGCGCGGGCTGCTACGAGGTGCGCGACCCGCTCGACGTCGGGCTCGTCGCGGCCGCCGCGATGGGCGGCTGCATCGGGTTCCTGTGGTGGAACGCGTCGCCCGCCCGCATCTTCATGGGGGACACCGGATCGCTCGCGCTCGGCGGCCTGCTCGCCGGGCTGTCCATGGTCACGCACACCGAGCTGCTGCTCGTCGTGATCGGCGGCGTGTTCGTGGTCGAGGCGCTGTCGGTGTCGCTGCAGATCGTCGTGTTCCGCACGGCTCGACGACGGCTGTTCCGGATGGCGCCGTTCCATCACCATTTCGAGCTGGCCGGATGGGCCGAGACCACGGTGATCATCCGGTTCTGGCTGCTCGCCGCCATGTGCGCGGCGATGGGGCTGGGCATCTTCTACAGCGAGTGGCTCGGCGCCGCGGCGGGGACGTAGCCGTGTCGCCCGGGCCCGACCACCCCCGAACCGCGAACGAACGGCACGTTCGAGCACTGCCATTGCACGACGGTGCCGTTCGTTCGGGGGGTGGGTTCGCCGGGTGGAGCGTGCTCGTCGCCGGGGCCGGGGTGTCCGGGCTCGCCGCCGCGCGGGTGCTGGTGGCGGAGGGCGCTGCGGTGTCGGTGTCCGACGACGACCCGGCCCGCCTCGCGGACCTGCCCCACGGGGCGACCGCTGAGGCGGGTGCGGCCGACGCCGTCCCGGACGGGACCGACCTCGTCGTGACCTCTCCGGGGCGGCGTCCGGACCACCGGCTGGTGGCCGACGCCGCGGCGCGCGGTGTCGAGGTGATCGGCGAGCCGGAGCTGGCCTGGCGGCTGGGTGAGATGCGCGGCGATCCGCCCGCCTGGCTCGTCGTGACCGGCACGAACGGAAAGACGACGACCACCGAGATGCTGGCCGCGATCCTGCGCGAGGCCGGTCTCGACTCGGTGGCCTGCGGGAACATCGGCTTCCCGGTCGTGTCCGCCGTCGCCGACGGGCACCGCGTGCTGGCCGTGGAGCTGTCCAGCTTCCAGCTGCACTGGTCGCCGTCGGTGCGCCCGGCCGCTGGCGTCGTGCTGAACGTCGCCGAGGATCACCTGGACTGGCACGGCGGCATGGACGGCTACGCGGCCGCGAAGGCCGCCGCGCTCGTCGGGGACGTGGCCGTCGCGGGCGTCGACGACCCGGTCGCCGCCCGTCTGCTGGACGCCGCGCCCGCCGCGCGCCGGGTGGGCGTCACGCTCGCCCGGCCCGGCCCGGACCAGCTCGGCGTGTCCGGCGGCGACCTCGTCGATCGCGCGTTCGGCGGCGGGGTGCTGCTGCCCTACGCGGCCGTCGTGCCGCCCGGGCCGCCCGGCGTGACCGACGCGCTCGCCGCGGCCGCGCTGGCCCGCGCGTACGGGGTGGCGCCGGACGTGATCGGTGCCGCGCTGACCGCGTTCGCGCCGGGGCCGCACCGCAGCGTCCCGGTCGGCGACGTCGGTGGCGTCCGCTTCGTGGACGACTCGAAGGCCACCAACCCGCACGCGGCGGACGCGGCTCTCGACGCGATCGGGGCGCGCACGCCGGGTGCGCGGGCCGTGTGGGTCGTCGGCGGGCTGCTCAAGGGCGTGTCCGCGGACGCGATCGGGGCGCTCGCCGCGACGCACGTCGATCGACTCGCCGGGGTGGTGGTGATCGGTACCGATCGCGCACCGATCCTCGACGCCCTCGCGCGACACACCCCGGAGGTCCCCGTCCGTGAGGTCGTGACGGGCGACGATGACCGAATGCAGTCCGACCCGATGCCCGACGCCGTCCGCCTGGCCGCCGGGCTGGCCGCTCCGGGGGACGTGGTGCTGCTGGCCCCGGCCGCCGCGTCGATGGACCAGTTCCGCGACTACGCCCACCGCGGCACGGCGTTCGCCGACGCCGTCGCGCGTCTGGCGGTCACGGCGGGGGGCGCGCGGTGACCCGCCCGGCCGACGGTGCCCGCGGGCTGGCCGTCACCGCGGGGACGGGAGCGCGGGCCGCCGTCCGCCGGCTGCAGCGCTGGCTGCGGCGGCCGCTGACGTCGCTGCACCTGATCCTCGGCGTGTTCGGGCTGCTCACGCTGTTCGGGCTCGTGATGGTGCTGTCCGCGTCCTCGGTCGAGGCGCTCGCCAACGGCGGGTCGTCGTACTCCGTGTTCACCAAGCAGCTCATGTTCTGCGCCGTGGGGCTCGTGCTGTTCTACGCCGGGCTGCGGATCCCACCGCGGGTGCTGCGGGCGATGGCGCCGTTCCTGCTGCTGGTCGGCGTCGTCGCGCTGGTCGCCGTGCTGATCCCGGGCATCGGGTCGGTGCGTGGCGGCTCGCGGTCGTGGTTCGCGTTCGGGCCGGTGTCGCTGCAGCCGTCCGAGGCGGTCAAGGTCGCGCTCACGCTGTGGGGCGCGCACGTGCTCGTCGCACGACGGGCCGTGATGCACCGGTGGAAGCACGCGATCAACCCGGTCGTCCCGGTCACGCTGCTGATCTTCACGCTGCTCGTGCTGCAGCCCGACCTGGGTATGACGATCTCGGTCGGGATCGTGCTGCTGGCGCTGCTGTACTTCGGCGGCGCCCCGCTGACGCTGCTGGCGTCGCTGGCCGGTGGCGGTCTGATCGGGGCCGTGATCCTCGGGCTCACGGCCGGATACCGGGCCAGCCGGATCGCGGCGTTCCTGTCGCCGTCCGCTGCCGACCCGCTCGGGCCCGCCTACCAGGCCACCCAGGCGCTGTACTCGCTCGCCGACGGCGGACTGTTCGGCGTCGGGCTCGGCCAGGGCCGCGCGAAGTGGGACTACCTGCCGAACGCGCACAACGACTTCATCTTCGCCATCATCGGCGAGGAGCTCGGCATGCTCGGTGCGTTCGCGGTGCTCGCGCTGTTCGCGACGCTCGCCTACACCGGGATGCGGATCGCCTCCCGCAGCGCCGACCCGTGGCTGCGGATCGTGGTGGCGACGTCGACGACCTGGCTGGTCGTCCAGGCGTCGATCAACATCGGGTACGTGGTGGGCCTGCTGCCGGTGACCGGTCTGCAGCTGCCCCTGATCTCGTCCGGAGGCACCTCGCTGGTGGTGACCATGTTCGTGTTCGGTCTGATGACCAACGCCGCGCGACACGAGCCGGAGGCGGTGGCCGCCCTGCGCAAGCACGGGCAGGGCCGCGTCGCCCGGATGCTCGGCCTGCCGATGCCGCAGCCGTACCGGGCTCCGGCCGTGCCGGCCCGCGCCGGAACGGTGGCCCGGTGAGCGGTTCGGAGGTGAGCGGTTCGGAGATGAGCGACACCGGAGCGACCGGGACGACGGAGGCCGCGGGCTCCGAGGGGCCGACGCGCTCGCTCCCGCACCCGGAGTCGCCGCAGTCCGACCGGCAGACGCGGCAGCTCCCGCGCCCGGTCGACCCGCCGCGCCCGGCACAGCCCGGCACCGGTGGCCGCGGCCCGGTGCCGCCGAACGCGATGGCGCCTCGTTCCGGTCGCCCCGCCGGTCCGGGGTGGGCGCCGTCCGGTGACGGCGGACCGGCAGCGGATCAGCCCGGCTCCGGCCCCGCAGGCGCGGCCCGGCCGGGTGACGCCGACCGGCCCGGTGCAGCCCGGCGTGTCGCGGGCCGCGACGGTGCCCTCCAGCCCGGTGCGCCTCACCCGGCTGCGGCGCAGCCCGGCGCGGGCCCGGCCGGTTCACCCCGGCCGGAGCAGGGCCACCCCGGCCCCGACCCCGGCCGGCCCGGCCCCGGCCGGCCCGATGCCGGTCGGCCAGGCCCCGCCGGTCCGGGACATCCCGGTCCGCCGCAGCCCGGCCCGGGCCACCCGGGCGCCGTGCCCCCGTCGCCTCCCGGCCCGCCCGGTCCGGTCCCGCCCGGCCCCGGTCGGCCCGGTGGCGGCCCGCCCCCGGGTCCCGGGGGGCCGCCTCCCGGACCCGGTGTGCCGCCCCCTCCCGGGAGCCCGGCCACGGCCGTGCCCCGCGGCACCCCCGGCCCCGGCCCTGCGCCGACCTACCGCGGAACGCCCTCGATCGTCGTCGCCGGCGGCGGTTCCGCCGGGCACATCGAACCGGCCCTCGCCGTCGCCGACGCCATCCGTCGCCTCGCTCCGGGGGCGACCGTCACCGCGCTCGGCACCGAGAAGGGGCTGGACACCCAGCTCATCCCGGCCCGCGGCTACCCGCTCGAGCTGATCCCGCCGGTCCCGTTGCCGCGCAAGCCGACCGCGGACCTGCTGAAGCTGCCGGGCAACGTCCGCGGCGCCGTGAAACGCGTCCGCGAGGTGCTGATGAGCGTGAACGCGGACGTCGTCGTCGGCTTCGGCGGGTTCGTGTCGCTGCCCGCGTACCTGGGCGCGCGGGGCCGGACACCCATCGTCGTGCACGAGGCGAACGCCCGCGCCGGTCTGGCGAACAAGGTCGGTGCGCGGTTCGCGAAGGCCGTGGCCGTCGCCGTGCCCGGCACCGGACTGGCCCACGAGCAGGTCGTCGGCATGCCGCTGCGCCGGTCGATCACCGGGCTGGACCGTGCCGCGCTGCGCGGTCAGGCCCGCCAGCACTTCGGCCTGCCGCCCGGCGGACCGGTGCTGCTCGTGTTCGGCGGCTCGCAGGGCGCCCGCACGCTGAACCAGGCCGTCGCGGCGGCGCTTCCGGGGCTCGTCGACGCCGGGGTCGCCGTCCTGCACGCGCACGGCCGCACCGGGGAGCCCGCTCCGCCGATGCCCGGCTACCGCCCGCTGCCCTACATCGAGCGGATGGATCTCGCGTACGCCGCGGCGGACGTCGTGCTCGGGCGCTGCGGCATGACGACGGTGGCCGAGCTGACCG
Organism: Pseudonocardia endophytica; assembly: GCF_004339565.1. Lineage (GTDB taxonomy): Bacteria > Actinomycetota > Actinomycetes > Mycobacteriales > Pseudonocardiaceae > Pseudonocardia > Pseudonocardia endophytica. The sequence continues at coordinate 965,859 of NZ_SMFZ01000001.1, read as the reverse complement.
CCGTCGGACTGCCCGCGGTGTACGTGCCGCTGCCGCACGGCAACGGCGAGCAGGCGCTGAACGCGCGCCCGATCGTCGACAACGGGGGTGGTGTCCTCGTCCCGGACGAGGAGCTGACCGGCGACCGCGCGCTGTCCGAGCTGATGCCGCTGCTCACCGACCCGGGGCGCGCGCTGAAGATGGGCCGCCGCGCCCGCGCCGCCGGGCACGGGGACGCGGACGAGCGGATGGCCCGGATCGTGCTGGACGTGATCGGATGAGCGCCCTCACCGGGAGCGCCGGCGCCACCGAGCTCGGCGACATCGTCCACCTGATCGGCATCGGCGGCGCCGGGATGAGCGGCATCGCGCGGATCCTGCTGGCCCGCGGCGTCGCCGTCTCCGGTTCGGACGCCCGCGAGTCCCGCGCCGTCGCCGCGCTGCGGGTGCTGGGCGCGCACGTCGCCGTCGGCCACGACGCGTCGCACCTGGAGCTCGCCGGGCCCGCCCCGACCGTCGTCGTCTCCACGGCCATCCGGGAGACCAACCCGGAGCTGGCCGCCGCCCGCGAGCGGGGACTGCCCGTCGTGCACCGGGCGACGGCGCTGGCCGCGCTGACCACCGGGCGGCGGGTCGTCGCGGTGGCCGGGACGCACGGCAAGACGTCGACCACGTCGATGGTCACGGTCGCGCTGCAGCACTGCGGGGCCGACCCGTCGTTCGCGATCGGCGGTGACCTGTCGGCCTCCGGCGCCGGGGCGCACCACGGCGACGGCGACGTGTTCGTCGTCGAGGCGGACGAGAGCGACGGGTCGTTCACCGCGTTCTCGCCGTCCGTCGCCGTCGTGACCAATGTGGAGCCCGACCACCTCGACCACCACGGCGACGAGCGCGCCTACCGCGCCGTGTTCGAGAGCTTCCGGGAGCGGATCCAGCCCGGCGGGGTGCTCGTGACCTGCGCCGACGACGCCGGGGCGGAGGCACTCGCGGCCACGGCGTCGGTGACCGTCCGCCGCTACGGCTGGAGCGCCGTCGGGGGTGGCGACGCCCGCCTGCTCGACTTCGTGCCCGACGGTCTCGGCTCCCGCGTGCGGTTCCGGCACCTCGGCGAGGAGCGGGAGCTGCGGCTCGGCGTGCCCGGTCAGCACATGGCGCTGAACGCGCTCGGGGCCTATCTCGCGGGCGTCGAGCTCGGGATCTCGCCGGAGTGCCTGGTCGAGGGCCTCGGCGGCTTCGACGGCGTGCAGCGCCGGTTCGAGTTCAAGGGCTCGGCCCGCGGGGTCGCCGTCTACGACGACTACGCGCACCACCCGACGGAGGTCGCGGCCACGCTGCGCGCCGCGCGGGAGACGGCCGGCAGCGGGCACGGACGCCGCGGACGGGTGCTGGTCGCGTTCCAGCCGCACCTGTACTCGCGGACCCGGCTGTTCGCCGCCGAGTTCGGCGAGGCGCTCTCGCTCGCCGACGAGGTGATGGTGCTCGACGTCTACGGGGCCCGCGAGGACCCGGAACCGGGCGTCGACGCCGGCCTGATCACCGACGCCGTGCGACTGCCCGCCGAGCGGGTGCACCGGGCGCCGTCCTGGGAGAAGGTGCCCGCCGCGATGGCGGCGCTGGCCTCCGACGGCGACATGGTGATCACGATGGGGGCCGGGGACGTGACCGTCCTCGGCCCGGAGATCCTGATCGAGCTCGACGCGGGCGGGCGGTGAGTCCGGCGCGCGGCCGGGTGGGGGACACGGGGCACGCCGGTGACCGCCGGGCCCCCGAGTCCTGGTCCGACCGCGCGCCCCGCACCCCGTTCCGGCGCAGGCGGATCGCGGCGGGTGTCGTCGTGGCCGTGCTCGTGCTGGCCGCGCTGGCCTGGGCCGCGTGGTGGGCGTTGGCCCGGTTCGGCCCCGGCGTCGAGGAGGTCAGCGTCTCGGGCACGCGCGTGATCGCCCAGAACGACGTCCGCGCCGCCGCCGGCGTGCCCACCGGGACGCCGCTGGCCGCGGTGGACACGGGGGCGGTCTCCTCCCGCGTCTCCGGCATCCCCGGTGTCGCCCAGGCCGACGTGAGCCGGAGGTGGCCGCACACGCTGAGCATCGTCGTCCTGGAGCGGATGCCGGTCGCGATCGCCGACTCCCCGGACGGGCCGCAGCTGGTGGACGCCACCGGGCTGGCCTACCGCCCCCTCCCCGATCCCGCCCCGCGCCTGCCGAAGCTGGCCCTGCCCCGGGTGCTGCCCGGTGACCCGTCGACGGCCGCCGCGCTGGCCGTGGTCGAGGCGCTGCCGCAGCCGGTCCGCGACCAGGTCGACTCCGTCGTGCTCGGCCCGACCGGCACCACGCTCGAGCTGGTGCTCACCGAGAACCGCCGCGTGCTGTGGGGCCGCTGGGCCGACTCCGACCCGACGACGACGGCCCGCCGGGCGGCGATCCTGGGCCCGCTGCTGACCCGCGAGGGCACGGTCTACGACGTCTCCAGCGCCGACCTCCCGACCGTCCGGAAGTAGACCACCCCCGGACGGGTACTTGTCGACACGCGGCGCGCCTGCTGGACCGGGGTGCGTGGCCGTCTTAGCGTGCGATCCCGAGGCCCGGAGTTACCGGAGCTGGACCGGACCCCGAGCTACTGGAAGGTGCCGCGCATGACGCCCCCGCACAACTACCTGGCCGTGATCAAGGTCGTCGGCATCGGTGGCGGCGGCGTCAACGCCGTCAACCGCATGATCGAAGTCGGGCTCAAGGGCGTCGAGTTCATCGCGGTGAACACCGACGCGCAGGCCCTCCTGATGTCCGACGCTGACGTGAAGCTCGACATCGGGCGGGAGCTGACCCGTGGCCTCGGTGCCGGCGCGAACCCGGACGTCGGGGGCAAGGCCGCCGAGGACCACGCGGAGGAGATCGAGGAGGTCCTCAAGGGGGCCGACATGGTCTTCGTCACCGCGGGCGAGGGTGGCGGCACCGGCACCGGCGGCGCACCCGTCGTCGCACAGATCGCCCGCAAGCTGGGGGCGCTGACCATAGGTGTCGTCACCCGGCCGTTCACGTTCGAGGGCCGCCGTCGTGCCGGGCAGGCCGAAGAGGGCATCCAGCAGCTCCGCAACGAGTGCGACACGCTGATCGTCATCCCGAACGACCGCCTGCTCCAGCTCGGCGACGTCGGGGTCTCGCTGATGGACGCGTTCCGGTCGGCGGACGAGGTGCTGCTCTCCGGTGTGCAGGGCATCACGAACCTGATCACCACGCCGGGCCTGATCAACCTGGACTTCGCGGACGTCAAGTCCGTCATGTCGGGTGCCGGGTCCGCGCTGATGGGCATCGGGTCCGCACGTGGGGAGGGACGCGCCGTCCAGGCCGCCGAGAAGGCGATCAACTCGCCGCTGCTGGAGGCCTCCATGGACGGCGCGCAGGGCGTGCTGCTGTCCATCGCGGGCGGGTCCGACCTCGGGCTGTTCGAGATCCACGAGTCGGCCTCGCTGGTGCAGGAGGCTGCCCACCCCGAGGCCAACATCATCTTCGGGACCGTGATCGACGACTCGCTCGGCGACGAGGTCCGGATCACCGTGATCGCGGCCGGGTTCGAGGGCGGCACGCCCGCGCACAAGAAGCTGGACCCGGCGGCGTTCCGCTCCGGATCCCAGCGCGCCGGGGAGCAGCCGGCCACGGAGGCCGAGCCGTCCGCCCCGCCCGCGCAGAGCGCTCCGGCCGCGGCCGGCCAGCCCGCGGCCGCGCCGGCCCAGTCCGCCACGAACGGGAACGGGCAGGCGTCGAACGGGAGCGCGACGAACAGCGTCGGGACAGCTCCGGCGGCCACCTCGTCGTTCACCCCGGTCGCGTCGACCGCGCCGTCGGCCCCGGCGGCGACGCCCGCGTCGACCACCCCGGCCGCTCGGCCCGAGCTGCCGACGACGGTGACGCCGTCCGGGCCGAACCAGACCGGTGTCCTGCCGCCCGCGGCGCCGTACGCCCCGCCCGCACCGCGCCAGGCCGACCCGGCGCCGTCGGAGACCGCGGCGACCCTGCCCGGCGGTACGACCTCGGACAGCCCGCTCGACGACGACGTGGACGTCCCCCCGTTCATGCGCCGCTGAGCCGGCGCGGACCCGGCGCCGGGCCCGTGCGAGGCTGACACCGTGCGTGTACGACGGGTGACGACCACCCGGGCGGGAGGCCGGTCCACCGGCCCGTTCGCCCGTTTCAACCTGTCCCGCGGGGTCGGCGACGACCCGGCGGCGGTGGCCGCCAACCGGTTCCGGCTCACGCGCGAGCTCGGGCTCGACGGCGTCGTGTTCCTGCGACAGGTGCACGGGACCGGCGTCGAGGTCGTCTCCTCGGCCCCGCGGTCGTCGGACGCGCCGGACGTACCGGACCGCGACGCCGTCGTCACCACCACGCCGCTGCTGGGGGTCGCCGTGCTCGCCGCGGACTGCGTCCCGGTGCTGCTCGGGGACCCGCAGGCCGGCGTCGTCGGGGCCGCGCACGCCGGGCGGGTCGGTGCAGCGGCCGGTGTGCTGACCGCCACCGTCGAGGCGATGACCGGGCTCGGCGCCGGCGTCGACCGGCTCGAGGTGCTCCTCGGCCCGGCCGTCTGCGGCCGCTGCTACGAGGTGCCGGCCGCCATGCGCGACGAGGTCGAGGCCGCCCTCCCGGGCAGCGCGTCGACGACCCGCTCCCGGACGCCCGCGCTGGACCTCCGCGCCGGACTGACCGCGCAGCTGGCCGCGCTCGGTGTCCGGAAGGTGGGCACCGACCCGCGCTGCACGCTCGAGGACCCCGACCTGTTCAGCCACCGCCGGGAGGGCCGCACCGGCCGCCAGGCGGCCGTGACCTGGCTGGACCCCCGCCCCGCCTGACCCTGTGGCCGACCGCCGCAGGTGATCACCGGGCTACGCGTCGACTCCCCGCCGTGATCGGCGGAACCGGCGGGTGCGCGCCACTGGTGGCGCGTCTCGACCACTTGCGCTGATCATGGATGGGATCGTCGACGGGCTCGGGGCCATGATCGGCGGAACTGGCCAGGACGCGCCACTGGTGGCGCGTCTCGACCATTCGCGCCGATCACGGGTGGCGGTGACGCGGTTCGGCGGCCGGCTCGCAGCCGTGATCGGCGGAATCGGCATCTCTGCGCCACTGGTGGCACCCCTCGACCACTTGCGCTGATCATGGGTGGGTTCGCCGGCGGGCCGGCGACCATGATCAGCGGAACTGGCTCGGGCGCGCCACTGGTGGCATGCCTCGACCATTTGCGCTGATCATGGATGGCGCTGACGCGGGACGGGACCGGGCAGCGGTGGCTGGGGCTGGGCAGGTGAGGTCGCGGCGGGAGACGATGTGCGCGTGAGTGATCCCTCGGAACGCGCCGACGAACTGGGCCGGAACCTCGCCGCGCTGCGGGAGCGGATCGGCAAGGCGTGCGCCGCGGCCGGGCGGGAGCCGTCGTCGGTGTCGTTGCTCGCCGTGACCAAGACCGTGCCCGCCGCCGACGTCGCGACGCTGCTCGACCTCGGTCTCCACGCGTTCGGCGAGAACCGGGCGCAGGAGGCGGCGGCCAAGGTGGACGACGTCGCGGCACTGCGCCCGGACGCCGGTCCGCGGTGGCACTTCGTCGGAGGCCTGCAGCGCAACAAGGTCAAGCAGGTGGTGCCGTGGGTGTACCGGGTCGAGTCGGTCGACTCGCCGCGCCTGGCCCGTGCGCTGGACACGGCCGTCGGGCGTGCCCGCGAGGAGGGGACGAGGGACGCCCCGCTGCCGGTCCTGCTGCAGTACAGCGTGGACGGTGACCCGGAACGCGGCGGCGTCCCGGACGGCGGGCTGCTCGAGCTCGCCGACCTGGTCGCGGAGCTCCCCGGGCTGGAGCTGGCCGGTCTGATGGCCGTCGCGCCGCTCGGTACGGACACGGAGCGTGCGTTCGCGGCCATCGCCGGGGCGGCCGAACGGCTGCGCGAACGGCACCCCGACGCCGTCGAACTCTCCGCGGGCATGAGCGGTGATCTCGAGACCGCCGTCGGTCACGGATCGACCGTGGTGCGTGTCGGAACGGCTCTGGTGGGGGACCGGCCGTTAGCCTCCGAGTAATCCCAGGTGGCGGGCATGCGCCCGGCGGGAACGGCGGCGCGGAGTGGTCATCGGCCACTGCAGGACGAGGGGAAGCGGATGAGCGCGATGTACCGGCTCAAGGCCTACTTCGGCATGGTCCCGGCCGACGAGATGGACTTCGTGGACGACCGCGACTCCTACGCCGGCTCGCGGGCCGGCTACGACGGTCGGCGGGGCGACCGCTGGGCATCCGGCGGGGGTCGATTCGGCGACGGCGACGACTACGGCGAGTACACGAACGAGTCCGGAGCGGCGTTCGACGAGGGCTGGGCGGGCCGTCCGTCGCGGGAGTCCGTCCGTCCGGCGCGCGGTGGGCGGGACCCGATGCGCTCCGAGCGGGACTCCGTGAGCCTCTCCGGGTCCGGTTCCGGTGGGTTCGCGGGGGGCTCGATGCCCCCCGTGCGGGGTGCGCTGGCGATGGATCCGGAGTCCTCTCCGGGGGCGCTGCGTGATCCGGTGCGGGCCGAACGACCGATCACCGTGAGCCCCCCGGCGGCGGTCCCGGCGACCCCTCCGACCGCACCCACCGCGGTGCCCGAACAGCGCGACCGGGCGGCCGCGGGGCTGTCGACGATCACGACTCTGCACCCCCGCAGCTACAACGAGGCGCGCACCATCGGGGAGCGCTACCGCGAGGGTGTGCCGGTCATCATGAACCTGACCGAACTGGACGACGCGGCGGCAAAACGCCTGGTGGACTTCGCCGCCGGGCTCGTGTTCGCGCTCCACGGCGGGTTCGACAAGGTCACGAACCGGGTGTTCCTCCTCACTCCCGCGGACGTCGAGGTGTCGGCGGACGACGCACGGAGGATCGCCGAGCGCGGCGGCTTCCGGCAGGATTGAGTCGTGCCCGACCTGATCCGGTTCCTGATCTACTACGTCCTGTTCTTCTTCTGGCTGCTGCTCGCGGCCCGGATCGTCGTGGAGATGGTCCGGACGTTCGCGCGCCAGTGGGTGCCCGCCGGCGGGAGCGCCGTCGCGCTGGAGGTCATCTTCACGGTGACCGACCCTCCGGTGAAGCTGCTGCGGAGAGTGATCCCGGTCGTGCGCATCGGAGGCGTAGGGCTGGACCTGTCGATTATGGTTCTGTTGCTGGTGGTGTTCATACTGATGAGCATCGCCAGACCGGTGTGAGCCCCAGTCACCCGGTTTGCCGCCGAGGACCGCATGAGGTGAGTGATCGATGCCGCTGACGCCCGCCGACGTGCACAACGTCGCGTTCAGCAAACCCCCGATCGGTAAGCGGGGATACAACGAGGACGAGGTCGACGCCTTCCTCGACCTGGTGGAGGCCGAACTGGCCCGCCTGATCGGGGAGAACGACGACCTCCGTGACCAGGTCGCGCAGCTCGAGCAGAGACTCGGGGACGCGGAGGCGGACCTCGACGAGGCCCGCTCGCAGCCCGCGCCGCCGAGCCAGACGCAGGCCATGCAGCGCCAGGAGCCCCCGGCGCAGCGCATGCCGTCGTCCGGTGCCCCTGCGCCACAGCTGGCCGGTGCCATGGGCGCCGACGCGGGCGACGGTGGCGACCACCACGTGCAGGCGGCGAAGGTGCTCGGCCTCGCGCAGGAGATGGCCGACCGGCTGACCGCCGAGGCCAAGAACGAGGCCGACACGATGCTGTCGGACGCCCGGACCAAGTCCGAGCAGCTCCTCTCCGACGCGCGGACGAAGTCCGACGGCCTGGTCAACGACGCGCGCGCACGCGCCGAGACCATGCTCAACGACGCGCGCACCCGGGCCGAGACGCTCGAGCGCCAGTCGCGGGACAAGGCCGCGGGCCTGGTCAGCGACGCCGAACGCAAGCAGAACGAGATCATCGGTCAGATCCAGCGCGACAAGTCCGTGCTGGAGAAGAAGATCGACGAGCTGCGGACGTTCGAGCGTGAGTACCGCACGCGGCTCAAGACCTACCTGGAGTCCCAGCTCCGCGACCTCGCCGGTCGCGGGTCGGCCGCGCCCTCGGACACGGCCCAGCCGAACTCGAACGGTGGCTACGCCGCCAGCGGGTACGGCCAGAGGGCGGACACCGGGAGCTGACCGGCCGGGCGGCGACGCCCGGCGCAGTGCCGACCCACGGAGTTGACCGATGCTCGTGCTGGTCCTGATCCTCGTCGTGATCGCGCTGGTCCTGCTTCTCGCCGGCTGGTTCCTGCACCTGGTGGTGCTGGCCTGGACGTCGGTGGGAATCAGCGTCCTGGCCGGTCTCGTGCTGCTCTACGACTGGTGGCAGACACGGTCCGCGGTGCGGGCCGGTCGCCAGGGGAGCGGTCAGCGTGACGGGGACGGCGACCGTCCGGCGCCCCCTGGCGCCGGACAGCAGACGAGCGTGGTCCGGGCCGGCGCGGGTCCGGACGGGTTCGGCGGGGCCGACATGGAGCCCGCGACGCAGGTGCTGCCGGTCGTCCCGCCGCCCTCGAACGCGGCCGAGGAGACCGTCGTGATGCCGGTCGTCGCGCCGTCCGGCTCGACGGACGCACCTTCCGGCGCTTCCCGATCGAGTGGAGTTTCGTCACAGAGTGTGACCAATGCCGCGGCGCACGAGCCGTCGGCTCCACGGTCGGCGGACGGCGCGCCGACGGCTGTCGACCCCACGGGAGCATCGGAACCGGGTGGCGGCGGCGACCCGGCGGCCGGTGCGGCGGCGTCCGGCGAGTCCCGGTCCGACCGGGCCCGTGCGGCGGGGTCCGGTGGCGCTGGGGCTGCGCGGACCCCCGACGCGGAGCCGGCCACCACGGCGGCGCAGGCGGGCGGAGAGTCACCTGCCGGTGGCTCCCGGGCGGTTCCGACCTCCGACGGTGCCGGTGGACCGGACGGAGCGAGCGGTGCCCCCGGTGCCCCCGGTGCCGCGGCCGTCGGCGGAGCGGCCGCCGCGGGCGGGGTCGCCGCCGGAGGCGCAGCGGCCATGGCCGGCGGCATGGGTGCCGCAGGCGGTTCGGCATCCGGGCAGCCGGACGGGCGACCGGCCGACGCCCCGACACGGGCCGAGCAGGCACCGGCGGGCGGTGCGGGAGCCGACGACCCGACGTCCGTCGCGGCGGCATCGGGCGGGGCCCCGGGAGCACCCGGAACGCCACCGGCGGACGACCGCACGCGTGCGGCCGCGATCGACGTCTCCGGCGAGGCACCGGAGGAACCGCGCGACCCGGCGCACGCCTCGCTCGTGGCACGCCTTCCCGACGAGGTCGTCGTGATCGACGAGCACCCGCGCTACCACGTGCAGGGCTGCCCGTCGCTGCCCGGACAGGCGATCATCCCGCTGCCGGTCAGCGAGGCCGTCGAACTCGGGTTCACGCCGTGCGGCTGGTGCACCCCGAACCGCGTGCTGAGCGAGCGGCACCCGGCGGAGGCCCGCTGAGCGGGGGCCGGTGATCGGGGTGGCGCACCGCGCTATCCTGGTGTGACACGGCGTCGATCCGGCCATCACCGGGGAGCCTCCGGAAGAAACCGGAACCACCGGGAGTAGAACCGGACGGGTGCGGCCCGTCATCGCCGTCGAACGAGAGGCAGGCCGTCCGCGGACGGGTTGCAAGCGGGGTGGTACCGCGGCGTCGCCGGAGCGGCAGCGTCGTCCCCGTGCCGGAGCGCGAGCACCAGCACGAGGAGCACCACCGCCGTGACCGAGAACCCCGGTTACCCCGCCGTCGACGCGCACCCGTCCTTCCCCGTCGCCGAGAAGCGGATCCTGGACTTCTGGGCGGCCGACGACACGTTCCGTACGTCCGTCGAGCAGCGCCCGGCCGGGGAGAACGGCGCGAACGAGTACGTCTTTTACGACGGCCCGCCGTTCGCCAACGGCCTCCCGCACTACGGCCACCTGCTCACCGGCTACGTCAAGGACGTCGTCCCGCGCTACCGCACGATGCGCGGGCACCGGGTCGAGCGCCGGTTCGGCTGGGACACCCACGGCCTGCCCGCCGAGGTGGAGACCGAGACGCAGCTCGGCATCAAGCACAAGTCCGAGATCGACGAGATGGGCGTGGCCGCGTTCAACGAGGCCTGCCGCACGTCGGTGCTGCGCTACACCGGCGAGTGGCGCGACTACGTCACCCGCCAGGCCCGCTGGGTCGACTTCGACAACGACTACAAGACGCTCGATCTGGACTACATGGAGTCCGTGATGTGGGCGTTCAAGACGTTGTGGGACAAGGGCTGGGTCTACTCCGGCTTCCGTGTCCTCTGGTACTGCTGGCGCTGCGAGACGCCGCTGAGCGCCACCGAGACCAAGATGGACGACGTCTACCTGGACCGCCAGGACCCGGCCGTCACGGTCGGTCTGCGGCTCGCCGCCCCGGACGACCCCGTGCTGGACGGCGCGCTCGCGTGCGTGTGGACGACGACGCCGTGGACGCTGCCGTCGAACCTCGCGGTGGCCGTGCACCCGGACGTCGACTACGTCGTGGTCGCCCCGTCCACCCCGAACGAAGGGGCCCTTGGGGCAACCACACTGCCCGAAGGTGCCGTTCGTTCGGAGACGGGGGAGCGGTACCTGCTGGCGGCGGCCCGGGTGGGGGCGTACGCCCGCGAGCTCGGCGAGGACCCGGAGGTGCTCGGTCGCTACACCGGTCGCGACCTGCTGGGCCTGTCCTACACCCCGCCGTTCGACTTCTTCCTCGGCCGGGAGAACGCGCACCGCGTGCTCTCCGCGGACTACGTCACCACCGAGGACGGCACCGGCCTGGTGCACATCGCGCCGGCGTTCGGTGAGGAGGACAAGGAGGTCACCGACGCGGCCGGGATCGAGGCCGTCGTACCGGTCGACACGCGCGGCGAGTTCACCGTCGAGGTGCCGCCCTACACCGGGATGCTGGTGTTCGACGCGAACCCGCAGATCATCCGGGATCTGAAGGAACGGACGAACTCCCACGTGCTCGGGACGCTGCTGCGCCACGAGACGTACGACCACCCGTACCCGCACTGCTGGCGCTGCGGGAACCCGCTGATCCAGCGCGCCGTCGACTCCTGGTTCGTGCAGGTCACGGCGTTCCGGGACCGGATGGTCGAGCTCAACCGGCAGATCAGCTGGACGCCCGCCCACGTACGCGACGGGCAGTTCGGCAAGTGGCTGGAGGGAGCCAGGGACTGGGCGATCTCCCGCAACCGTTACTGGGGCAGCCCGATCCCGGTGTGGGTCTCCGACGACCCCCGCTACCCGCGCACCGACGTGTACGGGTCGCTGGACGAGCTCGAGCGCGACTTCGGCGTGCGCCCGACCGACCTGCACCGCCCGTACGTCGACGAGCTCACCCGGCCGAACCCGGACGACCCGACCGGGCGGTCGACCATGCGCCGGGTGCCGGAGGTGCTGGACTGCTGGTTCGAGTCCGGCTCGATGCCGTTCGCCCAGGTCCACTACCCGTTCGAGAACGCGGACTGGTTCGAGTGGCACTACCCGGGCGACTTCATCGTCGAGTACAACGGGCAGACCCGCGGCTGGTTCTACACGCTGCACGTGCTGGCGACGGCGCTGTTCGACCGGCCGTCGTTCCGCAACTGCGTCGCGCACGGCATCGTGCTCGGCGACGACGGCGCGAAGATGTCCAAGTCCCGCAAGAACTACCCGGACGTCAACGAGGTGTTCGACCGGGACGGCTCCGACGCCATGCGCTGGTTCCTGATGGCCAGCCCGATCCTGCGCGGCGGGAACCTGGTCGTCACCGAGCAGGGCATCCGGGAAGGCGTGCGCCAGGCGATCCTGCCGCTGTGGAACACCTGGTACTTCCTGTCGCTGTACGCGAACGCGGCCGGTGCGGCGGGGACCTACCGCACCGACTCGTCCCATGTCCTGGACCGCTACGTGCTGGCCAAGACGGCGGATCTCGTCGACGGCGTCACGGCCGCCATGGACGTCTACGACATCGCCGGGGCCTGCGAGCGGGTCCGTGACCACGCCGAGGTGCTGACGAACTGGTACGTGCGCCGGAGCCGGGACCGGTTCTGGGCGGGCGACCGGGACGCCATCGACACGCTGCACACCGTGCTGGAGGTGACCTGCCGGGTCGCCGCGCCGCTGCTGCCGATGACGGCGGAGGCGATCTGGCAGGGGCTGACCGGCGGGCGTTCGGTGCACCTGGCGGACTGGCCGGGCGGGGCCGACCCGGCGTCGGTCGGGGTCGACGTGGCCGCGGCCGGGCTGCCGCACGACGCGGACCTGGTGACCGCCATGGACCGCGTCCGCCAGGTCGCCTCGGCGGCGCTGTCGCTGCGCAAGTCGGCGAAGGTGCGTGTGCGCCAGCCGCTGCCGTCGCTGACCGTCGCGTCGGCGGACGCGTCGACGCTGGAGGGCTTCACGGACCTGCTGCGCGACGAGGTGAACGTCCGCGACGTCGTGCTCACCGCCGACGTCGCCACGCACGGGCGGTTCGAGCTGGCCGTGAACGCCCGTGCGGCCGGGCCCCGGCTGGGCGGCGACGTGCAGAAGGTGATCAAGGCGGTGAAGGCGGGGGAGTGGAGCCAGAACCCGGACGGCACCGTCACGGCGGGCGGCATCGACCTCGTCGACGGCGAGTTCACCGAGAAGCTCGTCGCGGCCGACCCGGAGCACACGGCGGCGCTGCCCGAGGGCGCCGGGCTCGTCGTGCTGGACACGGCCGTCACACCGGAGCTGGCCGCCGAGGGCACGGCGCGCGACGTCGTGCGTGTCGTGCAGCAGGCCCGTCGCGAGGCCGGGCTCGAGGTGTCCGACCGGGTCGCGCTCGGGCTGACCGGCCCGGACGGCGTGCTGGACGCCGTGCGTGCGCACGAGTCGTTCGTGGCCGGCGAGGTGCTGGCCTCGTCGGTGTCCTACGCGAACGGCGACGGTGCGCGCGGCGGCCAGGTCGTCGCACCGGACGGCGCGACCGTGACGGTGTCCGCCACGGTCACCCGCGCGTAGCAGCGGGCTGCGGCGTCCGGGTGATCCGGACGCCGCGGTCACCCCTATGCTCGCGTCGCCATGAGCGCGCCGTCGTCGGCGCGCGCACCCGACCGCGAGGAGGCTCCGTGGCCGCCGGACCCGCCCCGTCCGAGTCGATCACCGTCGGCGACATCAGGATCACCTACCTGCCGGACGGCGAGGCACGCTTCGTCCCGAACCAGATGTTCCCCGCGTCCGGGTCGCTCCGGGCGTGGGAGGACCACGCCCGCTGGCTCGACGAGGACGGCCGCGTCGTCGCCACGATCGGCGGGTTCCTGATCCGCACGGGCAACCGGAACGTGCTCGTCGACCTCGGCTTCGGCGTCGCCGACGTGGACGTCCCGGACTTCGTCCGCGCGAGGTCCGGGCTGCTGCTGTCCAGCCTGGCCGGTGCCGGGTTGAAGCCGGAGGACATCGACACCGTGGTGTTCACCCACCTCCACCACGACCACAGCGGGTGGACGGCCGGCGAGGCCGGGCTGACGTTCGAGAACGCCGAGCACCTGGTCGGCGACCAGACCGAGATCGAGCACTGGCGGGCGAACCCGGACGCGCCGTTCGCGCCGCCCGCCGACACCGTGCTCGACCCGCTGTCCGACCGGGTCACGTTCTGCTCGGACGGCCAGACCGTCGCGCCCGGCGTCACCGTGCGGGCGACGCCCGGCCACACACCGGGGCACCAGAGCGTCGTCGTGTCCTCCGGCTCGGAGCGGGCCGTGCTGCTCGGCGACGTCGCGCACTGCCCGGCGCAGCTCGAGGAGCAGGAGTGGAGCGTCCTGTTCGACGTGGACGCCGACACCGCCCGCGCCACCCGCGAGCGGCTGTTCGACGAGCTGGAGGGCGCCGACACCCCGGTCGGCGCCTGCCACTTCGCGGAGGCGGCGTTCGGCCGGATCGTCCGCGGCGAGGGCAAGCGCTACTGGCAGCGGCACTAGGCTGGCCGCATGGGCGACGCGGCGCGGCGGTGGGCGGAACTGCAGTCCGGCCGAGGCATCCCGCCGGAGATCCTGGCCGCCGCCCCGGCGAGCCCGTGGACGCACAACCCGGTCGACTTCACGGCGCCGGAGACGCCCGCGGACACGCCGTCGCGGGACGCCGCGCTGGCGCTGCTCGGCGACGGCGGCACCGTGCTCGACGTCGGGTGCGGGGGCGGCGACGCGACGTTCGCGCTGGTCGGACCGCTGCGGGCGGCGACCGGTGTGGACCAGCAGCAGGACATGCTGGACCTGTTCACGACCGGTGCCGCGGCACGCGGGATCGCGGCCGGGACGGTGCAGGGGAAGTGGCCGGACGTGGCGTCCGGTGTGGACGGACTCCATGACGTCGTGGTCAGCCACCACGTGCTGCACAACGTCGTCGACCTGCCGCCGTTCCTGGACGCGCTCACCGCCGGGGCGGCCCGCGGCGTCGTCGTCGAGATGCTGCCGCAGCACCCGATGGCCTGGCTGGACCCGCTGTGGGAGCGCTTCCACGACCTGCACCGGCCGCCGTCGGCGACCGACGCCGACGCCGTCGCCGTGCTGGCCGAGCTGGGGATCACGCCGGAGGTTCGGCGCTTCGTCCGCGAGCGGCGCCACCCGCACGACCCGGCGTGGGTGACCCGGCGGCTGTGCCTGCCGGACGAGCGGACCCCCGAGGTCGAGGCGGCGATGGCCGGAGTCCCCTTGCGCGACCCGGACGCCGTCACGTTGACCTGGACCGTGTAGGCACCGGACCGGCCGCCGTCGACGCCCGGTAACGGGGCCGCCATCTCGGGTCGCGATACTGAACGGGATGATTCGGGCTCCGACGGGGCCTGGACGACGGCCCCACCATCACCCACGAGGGGGATCCCCGCCCGTGTCCACCGGCCACCCGGACGGCGCCGTCGCGGCGCGCAGTCTGTCCGACCACCAGCGACACATCGTCCCGCACGTCATGGTCTACGTGTTCGCGACGGTGCCCGCGCTGGCACTCGTCGCGGCCGTCCCGCTCGCCTGGGGCTGGGGCCTGAGCTGGCTCGACGTCGGTCTCGCCGTCGTGATGTACGTCATCTCGATGCTCGGCGTCACGGTCGGGTTCCACCGGTACTTCACGCACGGCGCGTTCCGTGCCCGTCGCGGTCTGCGGATCGCGCTCGCGATCGCGGGCAGCCTCGCCGTCCAGGGCCCGATCCGGCACTGGGTGGCCGACCACCGCCGCCACCACGCGCACGCCGACGCCGAGGGCGACCCGCACTCGCCGTGGCTGTTCGGTACGACGCCGGCGGCGCTGGTGCGCGGGTTCTGGCACGCGCACATGGGCTGGATCTTCGAGCGCGAGATGACCAACCAGCGCCGCTTCGTCCCCGACCTGCTGGCCGACCCGGATGTCGGCCGGGTGCACCGCGCGTTCACCGTGCTCACGATCGCGAGCCTGTTCGGTCCCGCCGTGATCGGCGGGCTGGTCACCATGAGCTGGTGGGGCGCGTGCACGGCGTTCTTCTGGGCGGGCCTGGTGCGGGTCGCGGTGACCCACCACGTCGCCTGGTCCACGAACTCGATCTGCCACATGGTCGGCGAGCGGCCGTGGCGGGCGCGGGACCGATCGACGAACGTGTGGCTGCTCGCGATCCCGAGCATGGGCGAGTCCTGGCACAACCTGCACCACGCCGACCCGACGTCCGCGCGCCACGGCATCGGCCGCGGGCAGATCGACATCTCGGCCTGGGTGATCGCTGCGTTCGAGCGGCTCGGCTGGGCCACCGACGTGCGCCGGCCGACGCCCGAGCGGCTCGCGAAGCTCGCCAGGACGTAGGGCCGCAGGCCGGCCCGTGGCCCGCCGATAGGCTCACCCCCTGCGTGGGGGTGGTGAGAGCGATGAGCCTGGAGTTGATCCTCGGCATCGTCGCCGCCGTCGTACTGCTGGGTGTGCTGGCGGTCCGGGTGTCGGTCCGCGTCGGGCTGCCCTCGCTCGTGCTGTACCTCGGCATCGGCGTGCTGCTCGGCGAGTCCGTTGCCGGCGTGCACTTCTCCGACGCGCGGCTCACCGAGACGCTCGGGCTCGCCGCGCTCGTCCTGATCCTGATCGAGGGCGGTCTGACCACCCGGTGGTCGGCGGTGCGCCCGGCGCTCGGCGTCGGCGTCCTGTTGTCGACGGTCTCGGTGCTGGTCAGCATCGGGGTCGCCGGCTCGGCGCTGCACTTCCTGCTGGATCTCCAGTGGCGGGAGGCGTTCCTGTGGGGCGCCGTGCTGTCGTCGACGGACGCGGCCGCGGTGTTCAGCGTGCTGCGCGGCGTCGCGGTGCCGAAACGGCTGGCCGGGACGCTGGAGCTGGAGTCCGGGATGAACGACGCCCCGGTCGTGCTCGCCGTCGTCGTCCTCGCGTCACCGGACCCCCTGACCTGGACCACCCCCGCGCTCGTCGGGTACGAGCTCGTCGCGGGCGCGGTGATCGGTGCCGCGCTCGGGTTCGGCGGCGCATGGGCGTTGCGACGGTCGGCGCTGCCGTCCACCGGCCTGTACCCGTTGGCGACGATCGCGGTCTGCGTGCTCGCCTACGCCGGCGGGCAGCTCGCGCACGCGTCCGGGCTGCTCGCGACGTACGTGTGCGCGCTCATGCTGGGCAACTCCGACCTGCCGCACCGCGGCGGTGTGCTGTCGTTCGCCGAGGGCACCGGGTGGCTCGCCCAGATCGGGTTGTTCGTGCTGCTCGGGCTGTACGTGAGCCCGCCACGGCTGCTCGACGCCGTCGTGCCCGCCCTGGTGTCGGCGGCCGTGCTGCTGCTGGCCGCGCGCCCGCTGTCGGTGATCGCGGCCGCGACCCCGTTCCGATGGCCGTGGCGGGAACAGGCGTTCCTGTCCTGGGCGGGGCTGCGCGGAGCCGTGCCCATCGTGCTGGCGCTGATCGCGCTCGTGGAGGGCGGCCCGGAGTACCAGCCGCTCGTCGACGTCGTGTTCGTGCTGGTCGTCGTGCTGACGTTGCTGCAGGGCACGACGTTGCCGTGGGTCGCGAAGGTGCTGAAGGTCGCGTCGCCCACGGAGACCCGCGAGGTCGAGGTGGACGCCGCCCCGCTCGAGGAGGTGCACGCCGAGCTGCTGCAGATCAAGGTGCCGGACGGCTCCAAGCTGCACGGCATCTACCTGCGCCAGCTCCGGCTGCCGACCGGCGCGACGGTCAGCCTCGTCGTGCGCGAGGAGCGGGCGTTCACCCCCGACGGCGAGACCCGGCTGCGCCACGGCGACCAGTTCCTCGTCGTCACCACGCGGGGTGTGCGCGAACAGGCCGAACGGCGGATCCGGGCCGTCGACCGCGGCGGTGCGCTCGTGCGCTGGCGCGAGGGCGGCGACAAGGAGGACTGAGGCCGGGCGGCCGACGGCCGAAGCAACGGCACTGAGGCCGGGCGGCCGACGGCCGAAGCAACGGCACTGAGGCCGGGCGGCCGACGGCCGAAGCAACGGCACTGTCGTCACCGCGCATAATCGGGGGGTGAGCGACGCACCCGACCCGCCCGCGCGGCGACGCATCGTCCTGCTCGCCGGGATCGCGGCCGGGGTGTACCTCCTGGACGTGCTGACCAAGACGCTGGCCGTGGCGACGCTGGAGGACCGCCCGCCGGTCGCGCTGCTCGGCGGCGCGGTCAACCTCGTCCTGCTGCGCAACCCGGGTGCCGCGTTCTCCATGGCCACCGGCTACACGTGGGTGCTGACGCTCGTCGCACTCGTCGTCGTCGGGGTGATCGTGCGGATCGCGCGACGGCTCGCCTCGCCGGGATGGGCGATCGGGCTCGGGCTGGTGCTCGGCGGCGCGCTGGGCAACCTCACCGACCGGGTGTTCCGCGCTCCAGGGCCGCTACAGGGGCACGTGGTGGACATGGTGTCGCTGTTCGCGACGGACGGGAGCGTCTGGCCGGTCTTCAACGCGGCCGACTCCGGGATCGTCTGCGGCGGGATCCTGCTCGTGGTGATGACGCTGCGCGGCGTGGAGATCGACGGCACCCGGACGCGCTCGTCCCGCTCGGCGAAGTCGTCGGGGTCGTCGGAGGAGCCGGCCGGTGGGTGAGGTACGGCAGATGCCGGTCCCGGACGGGCTGGACGGGATGCGCATCGACGCCGGTCTGTCCCGTCTGCTCGGGCTGTCCCGCACGGTCGTCGCGGGCCTGGCGGAGGACGGCCGGGTCGCGCTCGACGGGCGCCCGGCCGGGAAGTCCGACCGGCTCCCCGGCGGCGCGTGGCTGGAGATCGAGCTGCCGGACGCGGCCGGGGCGGGTGCAAAGGGCACCGGGATCGACGGGCCGGTCGAGGTCGTGGCCGGGCTCGGGATCCTGCACTCCGACGAGGACATCGTCGTCGTGGACAAGCCGGTCGGCGTGGCCGCGCACCCGAGCCCCGGCTGGGAGGGGCCGACCGTCACCGGCGGTCTGGCCGCGCTCGGGGAGCGGCTGTCGACGTCCGGTGCGGCCGAGCGACAGGGGATCGTGCACCGCCTCGACGCCGGGACGACCGGCGTGATGGTCGTGGCCAAGTCCGAGCGCGCCTACACCGTGCTCAAGCAGGCGTTCCGGGACCGGACCGTGGACAAGCGCTACCACGCCGTCGTGCAGGGGCATCCGGACCCGTCGTCCGGGACGATCGACGCCCCGATCGACCGGCACCCGCGCCACGACTACCGCTTCGCCGTCGTCCAGGGCGGGCGCCCGAGCGTCACGCACTACGACACGATGGAGGCGTTCCGCGCGGCCAGCCTCCTCGACGTGCACCTGGAGACCGGCCGTACGCACCAGATCCGCGTGCACTTCTCGGCGATGCGCCACCCGTGCGTCGGGGACCTGACGTACGGAGCGGACCCGACGCTCGCCGCGCGCGTCGGACTGAGCAGGCAGTGGCTGCACGCACACCGTCTCGGTTTCGAGCACCCGGCGGACGGCCGGTACGTGGAGTTCGTCAGCCCGCACCCGGACGACCTCGCCGCGGCGCTGGACATCCTGCGTGACTGACGGGGTCGTGCCAGCGGCAGGCGGGATCGCGCTGGCGGAGCGGCCCGGCGGCGCGCCGCCGTCCGGACGGGACGCCGTCGTCGGGACGGGTCGGCGCCCGCGGCAGCGCAGCGGCGCCGGAGCGGGCGGCTCCGCGCGGATGTCCGGCCCGGAGGGAGCGCCACGGTGACGAGCCGGGCCCGGTGGCTGGTGCTGGCCGGGATCGCCGTCGTCGTGGTGGTGGTCGCGTGGGTGGCGGGCCGCGAGGGCGGAGACCCGTCGGCGCAGGACGCGGGCGGCTCGGTCCGGCTCGGACCCGACCCCGGCCAGTCCGTCCGGGAGTACCGCGCCGATCTGGCGCGGCAGCTCCCGCCGCCCGGTCAGACCGTCCTCGCGCTCGTGCAGCCCACCGCGCAGCTCGACCTCGACGCCGCCACGGCACTGGCCGGTCCGACGCCCGTGGAGACGGCGGTCTTCCGCATCCCGATCCCGCGGGTGCAGACGGCCCTGCGCTTCGAGCCGGTCACCGGCCCCCTGCCCGGCGCGCTCCGGGTGGCCCGCGACCGGGCCGCGTTCGCCGCGTCCGCGGACGCGACCCGCCTCACCGGACGCCGGCATGACGTCGCCGCCGCCGAGCGCCGTGCCTACGACGACCCGTCCTGCCGCTACGTGCTCGCCCTCGTCGTCCGCGCCGACCGCGCCCGCCTGGACGCCCTGTCCGCCGACCCGTCGGTCCGCGCCGTCCAGGCCGCGCCCGCCGGCACGCGCACCCGGGACCTGGCCCTGGCGCCCCTCCTGCCCGAGCAGCGCACCGCCGCCGACCCGCTCCCCGACGACGGCCCCGTCCCACCGGCTCCGGGCCCCTGACCCTCACGGCCGCCCGCCCCGGCCGCCGACCCTGCGGACGCCACGGGACCGGCCGCCCGGCGGGCCGACGCCCCGGAGCGGAACTCAGCCCGGCTCGGTGGCGGGCGGGATACCGCGGGCGGCGAGGGACAGGCCGCGGGCGCGCAGCGTCTCCATCGCCGACGGGATGCCGCGCCAGATGTGGGCGTCCCACCCGTGGGCGCGGGCGGCACGGACGTTGTCCGCCCGGTCGTCGAAGAACACGACGTCCTCGGGCCGGGTCCGGAACTCCAGGTCGGCGCGGCGGTAGATGTCCGGCGACGGCTTGGACACCCCGACGTCGGCGGAGAACAGCAGACGGTCGAACGGGCTGCTCCACGCCGACGCGCGCACGGCCGCGGCGAGCCCTCGCGGTGCGTTGGACAGCAGCGCCATCCGCACCTTCGCCCGCGCCAGCTCCGCGATCAGCATCGTGGACGCGCTCGGCAGCGTCGCCCACCGCGCCGAGTCGAGCGCCTCGACCCGCTCCATCAGTCCGGGGTCCGCCGGCAGCCCGAGGTCGCCGAACACGGCCGTCCAGTACCTCATCGGTGGTTCCCCGCGGTCGTGCGGGACGCGGTGCGCCCAGTAGGCGCGCCCGGCGTCCGCCTCGGACACCCCGAGCTCGGTGGCCAACATCCGGGTCAGGCCCTCGGACGGGACGAGCACCTCGCCGAGATCGAACACGACGGTCGTTGCGGTGGGGGAGGACATCGATCACCACCGTAGCCGCGCGCAGGGGCACCCCGAGATCACCGGGGGACGATCCCGGGGTCGGTAGGGGGTTGCTCCCGGACGAACCGGACAGCCTCCGCCGCGAGGCTCTGACCATGGTCGGACGGGGAGTCGCCTGGGTGGGGGTCGCGGTCGTGGCCGTGGCGGTCGTGGTGCTGCACGTCGTGGGCACCGGGACGGTGGACCCGGTCACGCAGACGATCAGCGACTACGTCGTCCTGCAGGACGGCGCCGCGCTGCTCGGTCTGGCCGCGGCCGGACTGATCGCGGCCGGGCTCGCGGGCGCGGTGTCCCTGAGCGCGACGGCCCGTCGGCTGCTGCTCCTGTGGGCCGCCGCCGTGCTGCTGGTCGCCGTGTTCCCGACGAACCTGCCCGGCCAGCCCGCGGACGTGTCCGCTCTCGTGCACCGCTGGGCCGGGGCACTGGTGTTCGCGCTGCCGCCGCTCGCCGGCGTGGTCGGCGCGCGGTCCGCGGGTTCCCGCAGAGTTCCGCTGCTGGCCGCCTCGGTCGCCGCCGCGGTCGCCGCGGGGGCGTTCCTGCTGGCGCACGCCCCGCACGTGCTCGCGGGAGCCGACGTCTTCCCGTGGCTCGGGCTCGTCGAGCGCGTCGCGTACGTCGCGCTGCTCGCCCTGCTGATCGTGTTCGCAGCTCCGGCACCCGCCGCCCCGCCGCCTCTCCTGGCCACCCCGGCATCGCCGGTCGGTCCAGCTACCGGGCGCACGGCGTGAACGGCCTCGTGGCGGTCGCCGTCGTCCTCGCGGTCACGGCGTCCGGATGCTTCGCGGCGGCCGCGGTCCTGCAGCACGACGCGGTCCGGCGCCACGGCACGGCCCGTGCGTTCCGGACCAGGCGGTGGTGGACCGGCGGGATCGCCGCGGGAGCCGGTGCCACCGGGCACGCGACGGCACTCGCCCTCGCGCCGTTGGCCGTCGTCCAGCCGCTCGGAGTGCTGGCCGTCCCGCTCGGTGTCCTGTTCGAGCGACGGGTCGGTGGCCGATCCGGGAACGTCACCGCGATCGCGTGCGCCGTGGCGGGGGTGGTCGGCGGCGTCGGGCTGTTCACGCTCGCGACGACGGCCGCCGCCGGCCTGCCGCGGCCGCCCGCCGATCCGTCCCGGGTGCTGACGGTGGTCCTGCTCGTCGCGCTGCCCGCCCTCGCGCTCGCCGCCCTGTCCGTGCTGCCCGACCACGTCGTGCCCGCCCGGCTGCGCACGTCCGGGACCGCCCGCTGTCTGGCCAGAGCGGTCCCGGCCGCCATCGCGTTCGGGCTGGTCTCGGCCGTCCTGCGGGCCGGCGTCGAGATCGTCGCCCGGGGTGCGGACGCGTCGCTGGTCTGGCTCGTGCTGGTCGGTCTGCTCGCGCTGGCCGCGGGCGGCGTCGGAGTCCAGGCCGCGTTCCGCAGCGGCCCGCCGTCACTGGTCGTGGCGTGCCTGACGGTCGTGGACCCGATCGCCGCCGTGGGCGTCGGCGCGCTGGCCCTCGACGAGCGGATCGCGACCGGACCGGCCGACGTGGTCGTCGCCGTCGCCGGAGGTCTGCTCGCCGTGGCCGGTGTGCTGCTGCTCGCCCGCCACCACCCGGACGTCGTCGCCAGGGACACGGCGGGCCGTCCGCTCCCGCACACCGCCGCACCGACCGACCCGATCCCGCCCCACACGACCCCGCACACCGATCCGCGCCGACCCCGGCGCCCGTTCCCTTGGAGACGACCGTGAGCCGTCCGCTGCGCATCCTGATCGCCGCCGACACCTATCCGCCGGACGTGAACGGCGCCGCCCGCTTCACCGAACGGTTCGCGTCCGGGCTCGCCGGGCGGGGGCACGACGTGCACGTGGTCGCGCCGTCGTCCACCGGCCCGGCATCGGCGCCGGTCCCCGTCGACGGGCGTCCGTCGGTGCACCGGCTGCCGTCGTACCGGGTGCCGGGCCAGGACCGGTTCCGGTTCACCATGCCGGGCATCGCCGCCGCCGGGACCGAGCGCGTGCTGCGCGACGTGCGCCCGGACGTCGTGCACGTGCAGTCGCACTTCCCGGTCGGTCGCGGCCTGCTCGCAGCCGCGTCCGGCGCCGGGTACCCGACGGTCGCGACGAACCACTTCATGCCGGAGAACCTGCTCGAGCACGCCCGAGTGCCGGACGCGCTCGCCGAACGGGTGACCGGGTGGGCGTGGCGGGACCTGGGTCGTGTCTACCGCGCCGCGGACGCCGTCACGGCGCCGACGCCGCGGGCCGTCGACCTGCTGGTCTCCCGCACCGGCCTGTCCGCGAGCGCGGTGTCCTGCGGCATCGATCTCGGGCGGTTCGGGGGAGCGGGCGAGCCCGACCCGGAGCCGACCGTGCTGTTCGTCGGCCGTCTCGAGCGGGAGAAGCGCGTCGACGAGCTGATCCGCGCGTTCGCCCTGGTGCCCGGCCGGGCCCGGCTGGAGATCGTCGGGGACGGCACGCGCCGTCAGGGCTGGACCGACCTGGCCCGCGACCTCGGGCAGGCCTCCCGGGTCCGGTTCCGCGGCACGGTGGACGACGACGAGCTCGTCGAGGCCTATCGCCGGTCGTCCGTGTTCTGCATGCCGGGCGTCGCGGAGCTGCAGAGCCTGGTCACGCTCGAGGCGATGGCGGCGGGACGGCCGGTGGTGGCGGCGGACGCCGTCGCGCTGCCGCATCTCGTCCGCCCCTGGCACAACGGCCTGCTGTACCGGCCCGGTGACGTCTCCGGGCTCGCCGGGGCGCTCAACCGGCTGCTCGACGACCCCTCGGCCCGTGCGCGGATGGGTGCGGCCAGCCGGGAGATGGTCGCGCGGCACGCCCTGGACGGGACGCTGGACGCGTTCGAGGACGTGTACGCGGGCGTGCGACGCGCCGGTACCCGGGTCACCTGGACCCCGGCGGAGCGCACCGAGCCGATCGCGGCCTGAGTCAGTTCGTGGGGTCCTTCTCCCAGGTGGTGATCTGCAGGGTGGCCTGCTCGTTGCCGTTCGCCAGGATCGTCACGCCCGCGTAGCGGTCCTCGCCGGTCCTCAGGCAGAACGACGCGCCGGGCAGCGCGAGCCCACGGTCGATGTCCTTCGAGCGGTACGTCGTGTTCTGGCTGCACGTCGCGTAGTCGGGACGTTGCTGGGCCAGGTAGACCGACTCGGAGCCGGAGCTGACGTCGATCGACCCGCTCGAGCTCAGGAACAGGTCGGCCCCCGAGCCGCCGCTGTCGATGCCCCACTTCGGGTCGGACGCCGGCGCGTCGGCGTCGATGCCCGGCCCGAGGACGAACGTGACCTGCCCGGTGTGCCGTTCGGTCCCGGCGACGGCCGCGCCACCGCTCGTGGCCGAGGTCGGCGGCATGCCCAGCTGCGAGCGCAGGCCGTCGTTCTCCTGCTTCAACGCCGTGATCTGCTGCTGGAGGCTCCCGACCTGCCCGCTGCTCTGGGCGGCCGCGGCCTCCTTGTCCCGGGTGATCGTCGCGGTCTGGTAGCCGAGGTAGCCGGTCGCGAGCGTGAGCAAGGCCGTGAGCAGCGACAACACGGCGATCACTGCGGCGCTGCGGGACTTCTTCGGCTTCTCCGGCCGCGCCCCGCCGCCCGGGCGCTGCACCGGGATCGGGCTGGTGAACTCCACCGCGTTCCCGCTGCTGTCGATCGTGCTGGTGCCGCGGCGTCTGCCCACTGTCCGTCCCCGGGTCGAGGCCCGCAGTGACGGGCCGAGAATGTGATCAGCTCTCGCGGTCCGGGGCCGCCGCGTTACCCGACACACCGTTCTCGTGGCTGAGCTGCGGGTTCGCCGATCGGCCCGCCGCCTCGTCGGAACTGTCGGTGCCCGCGACTAGTCTGGGCCCACGCCGACATCGCCCGACCCTTCCGGAGGGAACCCCACCGTGGCGGCCGGTCCGTGAGGGCCGCGCACGCGACACGCCACGACCGTCCGCAGGGCCGGGCACGTCCTCGGCGTACCGCATGACGCGCCGTCCCAGGGCGCGGGGAAGGAGGCCTGCGCACACATGGCCGCTGGCAGCAACGGAGCAGGCGTCGGTACCGACTCGTTCGTCCACCTGCACACGCACACCGAGTTCTCCATGCTCGACGGCGCGGCGCGTCTGGACGACCTGTTCTCCGAGGCGCAGAAGAACGGCCAGAGCGCGATCGCGATGACCGACCACGGGAACGTCTACGGGGCCTACGAGTTCCACCGGAAGGCGACCGCGGCCGGGATCAAGCCGATCATCGGCATGGAGGGTTACCTCGCGCCGGGGTCGCGCCACGAGCGCAAGCGCGCCTCCGTCGGCGCCGGGTCGGACAACCCGGACCTCATGTACACCCACATGACGCTGCTCGCGGAGAACACGGCGGGGATGCACAACCTCTTCCGGCTCTCCTCGCTGGCCAGCCTCGAGGGGTACTACTACAAGCCGCGTATGGACCGTGAGCTGCTCGAGCAGTACGGCAAGGGGATCATCGCGACCACCGGCTGCCCGTCCGGTGAGGTCGCCCGCCTGCTCCAACAGAACGACTTCGACGGCGCCTGCCAGGCCGCGTCGGACTACCGGGACATCTTCGGGCGCGACAACTTCTTCTGCGAGCTGATGGACCACGGGATCGACATCGAGAAGCGGGTCCAGGAGGACCTGTTCGCGCTGAAGAAGAAGCTCGATCTCCCCGGCCTGGCCACGAACGACCTGCACTACACCTACCCGGACGACACGAAGGCGCACGAGGTGCTCCTGTGCGTGCAGACCGGGAAGACCATGTCGGACCCGAACCGCTTCAAGTTCGACGCGCAGGACTTCTACCTCAAGTCCGCCAAGGAGATGCGCGAGCTCTGGGACCCGCTGCACCCGGAGGCGTGTGACAACACGCTGGCCATCGCCGAGCGCGTGAACATCGACTTCAAGACCGGCCAGGACCTCCAGCCGAAGGCCCCGGTGCCCGAGGGCGAGACCGAGGAGTCCTGGCTGATCAAGGAGGTCGAGCGGGGGATGCACATGCGTTTCCCGAACGGCATCACCGAGCAGTACCGGCGCCAGGCCGACTACGAGGTCGGCGTCATCATCAAGATGGGATACCCGGGGTACTTCCTGGTCACCGCGGACCTCATCCAGCACGCGAAGTCCGTGGGCATCCGGTGCGGGCCCGGCCGCGGATCGGCCGCAGGCTCGCTCGTCGCGTACGTCCTGGGCATCACGGACCTGGACCCGATCCGGCACAAGCTGATCTTCGAGCGGTTCCTCAACCCGGACCGCATCTCCATGCCCGACATCGACATGGACTTCGACGAGCGTCGTCGCGGCGAGATGATCCGGTACACCACGGAGAAGTACGGCGAGGACCGGATCGCCCAGATCATCACCTACTCCACGATCAAGGCGAAGGCCGCGATCAAGGACTCGGCGCGGGTGCTCTACGGCCAGCCCGGCTACTCGGTGGCCGACCGGATCACCAAGGCGATGCCGCCCGCCGTGATGGGCAAGGACATCCCGCTGTCCGGGGTGTTCGACCCGTCGCACAAGCGGCACTCCGAGGCGACCGAGGTCCGCTCGCTCTACGAGACCGACCCGCAGGTCAAGGAGATCATGGACACGGCGCTGGGCCTGGAGGGCCTGAAGCGCCAGTGGGGCGTGCACGCCGCCGGCGTGATCATGTCGAGCACGCCGCTGCTCGACGTCATCCCGATCCAGCGCCGCGAGGCCGACGGCGCGATCATCACGCAGTTCGACATGGGCGCCTGCGAGACCATCGGGCTGCTCAAGATGGACTTCCTGGGGCTGCGCAACCTCACGATCCTCGACGACGCGCTGGAGAACATCGAGCTCAACGGCAAGCCCGCCGTCGACCTCGACCACCTCGAGCTGGACGACAAGCCGACCTACGAGCTGCTGTCCCGCGGCGACACGCTCGGCGTGTTCCAGCTGGACGGCGGCCCGATGCGGGACCTGCTGCGGCGCATGGCGCCCAGCGAGTTCGAGCACATCTCCGCGGTCGGCGCGCTGTACCGCCCCGGCCCGATGGGCGCCAACGCGCACAACGACTACGCGGACCGCAAGAACGCCCGCCAGGAGGTCACGCCGATCCACCCGGAGCTCGCGGAGCCGCTCAAGGAGGTGCTCGGCGAGACGTTCGGCCTGATCGTCTACCAGGAACAGGTCATGTCGATCGCGCAGGTGCTGGCGGGCTACACGCTCGGCCAGGCGGACCTGCTCCGCCGCGCGATGGGCAAGAAGAAGAAGGAGATCCTGGACAAGGAGTACGTCACCTTCGCCCAGGGGATGAAGGACAACGGCTACTCCGCGGACGCGGTCAAGACGCTGTGGGACATCCTGCTGCCGTTCTCCGACTACGCGTTCAACCGCGCGCACTCCGCGGCCTACGGCGTCGTCTCGTACTGGACGGCCTACCTCAAGGCGAACTACCCGGCCGAGTACATGGCCGCCGTGCTCACGTCCGTCCGGGACGACAAGGACAAGGCCGCCGTCTACCTCGCCGAGTGCCGCCGGATGGGCATCACCGTGCTGCCGCCGGACGTCAACGACTCGGTCCGCAACTTCGCGCCGGTCGGCGACGACATCCGGTTCGGCATGGGCGGCATCCGCAACGTCGGCAACAACGTCGTCGACGCGATCGTCGAGGCCCGGCGGGAGAAGGGCAACTTCGTCGACTTCTCGGACTTCCTGCGCAAGGTCGACGCGGTGGTCTGCAACAAGAAGGTCATCGAATCGCTGATCAAGTCGGGGGCGTTCGACTCGCTCGGCCACTCCCGCAAGGGCCTGCTGCTCGTGCACGACGCGGCGATCGACGCCGTGATGAGCACGAAGAAGGCCGCGTCGATGGGCCAGTTCGACCTGTTCGGCTCGATGGACGGGTCGGCGGACTCCGGGGGCGACGACGCGCTGGGCGGCATCTTCGACGTGAAGGTCCCGACCGAGGAGTGGGACTCCAAGCACCAGCTCGCCGTGGAGCGGGAGATGCTCGGGCTCTACGTGTCCGGGCACCCGCTGCGCGGCGTCGAGCAGGCGCTCGCGGCCAAGGCCGACACCTCGATCGCGGACATCGTCGAGGGCAGCATCGCCGAGGGTGCCCAGGTCACGGTCGGCGGAATCCTCGCCAACGTGAACCGCCGGGTGAACAAGAACGGCGAGCCGTGGGCGTCGGCGCAGATCGAGGACCTCGCCGGTGGCATCGAGGTGCTGTTCTTCCCGCGCGCCTACCAGGTCGTCGGCGTGGACGTGGCCGAGGACGCGATCGTGCTGGTCAAGGCGCGGGTGAACAAGCGAGACGACCGGGTGTCCCTGATCGCGAACGACCTCGCGGTGCCGGAGCTCGCGGCGGGGGAGGCGGGCGTCCCGTTCCGGGTCAGCCTGCGGACCGACCAGTGCACGCCGGAGCGGGTCGCGAAGCTCAAGGAGGTCCTGACCCACCACCCCGGCACGTCCGAGGTGCACCTGTCGCTCGTCTACGGCACGAAGACGACGGCGCTGAAGCTGGCCGACAACCTGAAGGTCACCAGCACGTCGGCGCTGATGGGCGACCTGAAGGCACTCCTCGGACCGGGCTGCCTGGGCTGACCGGGACCGCGTGGCCCGCCTGGCGGGCCACGCGGCACCGGACGCGGTCAGCGGGCGATCAGCGGGCGATCGTGCTGCGCCCGAACGCCAGACCGGCGAATGCGACCACCATCCAGATTGGCCCGGCGATCGCCGGTGAGCCCGCGAGGCTCATCCCGACCGCCATCGCGGTGGTGACCAGGACCGGCACCAGCGACACCGCGCCGATCCAGCGGGACACCAGGCGCTCCCGCAGGCCCATCCAGGCGACACCGCCCGCGGCCACGACCACCCCGAGCCAGCCGATGTAGCCGCCGAAGTCGTTCAACATCAGGTACACGTACATGCCGGGCAGGTCGAACGCCGTCGACTCCAGCCCTCCCGGAAGGTAGGCGCCCAGCGCCCCCTTCCAGCCGTACCCGAGGGTCAGCGCGGCGGCGCTGGCCGTGAGTCCGGCACTCACCACCCGCGCAGCCGTCGAGGACGGCGCCCGCGGCTCGACCCGGCGGCGCCACGCCGCGGCCAGCACGAGCAGGCCTGCGACGGTGAGGAAGCCGGTCACGAACCCGGCGTGTGCCGCGACCCGGTCCACCGACTCCAGCAGCCCGGGCGTGGTCATCACGACCGAGTCCGGCGGCTGCGGGCGGACGTCGAAGACCACGGTCGCGACCATCCCGCCGATGCCGACGGCGGCGCCGAGCAGCGGCCAGCGCGATCGGCGGTCCCGGCCGCCGCCGGGATCCGGGACGGGCTCCGCGGTGCGGTGCGGGACGGTGGCGTCGGACATGGTGACTCCTCGCGAGTGCCTGGACCGCCGGGCGGCCGGTGTCGTGGACACCGAGCACGCTGGTCCGGCGGGCGCCCGGCCCCCAGGGACACCGGCCCCGGATCTCCGGGATTCCCGGTGATTCGGCGGTCCGGCGGGCGCGCCGGGCATGCCGGGCACGGCATGATCGCCGGTTGTGGATGGTGTGGTCGGCGACACGGTGGCGGGTGGTTCGGCGGCGGGCGGCGCTCCGCGGCAGGTCCCAGCGCCGTCGGCCGCCGGGAGCGCCGCCGACCGGACGCGGACCCGCCCGGCGGGCCTTCCGGCCGCCGTCACCGCGACGGTCTCCGTGCTGTGCTGTGCCGCGGCTGTGCTCTGGCACCCGTCCCTCGACACCGGTCCGGAGCCCTACCCGCTCAGCCCCGCCGATCTGGCCCTCGGGACCGTCTGGCCGGTCGCAGGCGCGCTCGTGCTGCGCCACCGGCCGGGCAACCCGGTCGGGCGGCTGCTGCTTGCTGCGGGGCTGATCGGGCCGTACCTGCTCGCCGGGCACGTGGCGGTCGCCTCGCACCGCGATCCCGGCGGGCCGTGGCCGGGCGCAGGCGTCGCGGCCTGGCTGGGCAGCTGGGGATTCACCGTCTTCTTCCTGGTCATGCCGCTGGTGCCGCTGCTGTTCCCGGACGGGCGGCCGCTCTCACCGCGGTGGCGGTGGCCGGTGTGGCTGCTGGCGGGCAACGCCGCGGCCACCGCGCTCGTCGCCGCCTGCAGCGCCCCGTCGGTGGACCAGGCGCCGTTCGTACCCAACCCGTACGCCCTGTCCGCGCCCGCCCCGGTCGAGCCCATCGTGCTGGCAGTCGTGCCGGTCGGCGCGCTGATCGCGTTCCTGGTCGGCATCCCGCTCGGACTGGTCTCGACGGTGCTGCGACTCCGGCGCGCGTCCGGCACGGACCGCACGGTGCTGCAGTGGTTGCTGCTCGGCACGGTGGTGCAGCTGTTCGGCGCGATCGGAGCGGGTGCGATCACGGCGGCGCTCGGCGACGACGTCCCCAGCGAGGAGATCGGGCTGCTGCTCGCCATCGCCGGGCCGCCGCTGGGCATCGCGGTCGCGATGCTGCGCCACGGCCTGTTCGACGTTGAGCGGGTGCTCGGGCGCACCGTCGCTTACGCGGTGATCAGCGGCGCCGTCGTCGGGAGCTACCTGGTCGTCCTGTCCGGGGCCCAGCTGGTGCTGCCCGGGTCGACGGCCGGGATCGTGCTCGTCGCCGTCGTCGCGCTGGTCGCGGCCGCGGCCCGGGACCGGGTGCAGCGCGGCGTCGAACGCCTGATCTACGGCGACCGGCGGGATCCGTACGCCGTGGTCGCCCGGGTCGGTCGGGGCATCGCCGCCGCGGCCGAGCCGGTCGACGGGCTGCAGCGTCTCACCGACGGCATCCGGGACTCGCTGCGGCTACGCTCCGCCGCGTTCCGCACGTCCGACGGGCGCATCGCCGTCCGTTCCGGCGAGCCCGCGGGCGGCGCCCCGGTCGTGGTGCCCGCCCGCACGCTCGGGAAGGAGGTCGGGGAGCTGGTGCTCGAGCCGGTCGTGCGCCTGGAGGCGGCCGAGCGGTCGGTGGCCGAGGAGGTCGCGGCCCGTGCCGCCGTGCTCGCCTACGCCGCCGAGCTGGTCGGGGACGTGGCCCGCAGCCGGGAGGCGATCGTGCTGGCCCGCGAGGAGGAGCGGCGACGGCTGCGCGCCGACCTGCATGACGGTCTCGGCCCCGCGCTCGCGGGCATCGCCCACCAGCTCGACGCGCTGGCGCGCCGGGTGGCCGCGGCGGGCGAGCCGGAGCTCGCGGACCGCGCGCAGGCGGTCCGCGACCGGGTGCGCGACGGCGTCCGGTCGCTGCGCGACGTCGTGCACGGGCTGCGTCCGCCGGTGCTCGACCAGGTCGGGCTCGCGGCCGCCCTGCGCGCACTGGTGGACGACCTGGACGTCCCCGCGGGCCGGTCGGCGGTCGGCGAGCTCGGGGCCGTGCCCGCCGCGGTAGAGGTCGCGGCCTACGCGATCGCCGGCGAGGCGGTGACGAACGCGGTGCGGCACAGCGGCGCGGCGACGGTGGAGCTGGACGCGCGGATCGCGCACGGCGTGCTGGCGCTCGAGGTCCACGACGACGGCTGCGGGATCCCCGCGTCCCCGCGGGAGGGGCTCGGGCTGCGCAGCACGGCCGAGCGGGCCGCCGAGGTCGGCGGGCGGCTGGAGGTCGCCGCGCGCGCCGGGGGCGGCACCGTGGTGCGCGTCGAGCTGCCGGCCGGTGGCCCGTGAGCGGCCCGGTGCGGGTACTGGTCGTCGACGACCACCCGATCTTCCGCGACGGCCTCGCCGTCACGCTGTCCGAACTGGCCGGCGTGCGGCTGGCGGGCGGGGCCGCCTCCGGCGAGGAGGCGCTGGAGCGGGTGGCGGACCTGCGGCCGGACGTCGTCCTGATGGATCTGCGGATGCCGGGGATGAGCGGCCTGGAGGCCACCGCCCGGGTCGTGGCGGCGCATCCGGACGTCGCGGTCGTCGTGCTGACCATGGACGCCGACGACGACTCGGTGTTCGCGGCGCTGCGCGCCGGGGCCCGCGGGTACCTGCTCAAGGAGGACGACGCCGAACAGGTGCGGCGCGCGGTGCTCGCCGTCGCGCGCGGCGAGGCGGTGTTCGGAGCGGGCGTCGCGTCGCGAGTGCTCGGGTTCTTCGCCGCGGGCGCGGCCCGCCGTCCGACGGCGTTCCCGCAGCTCACGGCACGTGAGCACGAGGTGCTTGAGCTGCTGGCACAGGGTCTGGACAACGGCGCGATCGCGCGCAGGCTGGTGCTGAGCGAGAAGAGCGTCCGCAACCGGGTGAGCGACGTGCTGGCCAAGCTGCGGGTGCGGACGCGGGCCGAGGCCGTCGCCGTGGCCCGCGACGCGGGTGTCGGCGGCTGATCCGCCGGGGGTCAGGCGGCGTCGGTCAGCAGACCGTCCCACCGGCGCCGGGCCGGCTCGTCCCAGCGGGTGTGCAGCGTCGCGAACATCGTTGCGGCGCGCGCTCCGGCCCAGCGCTCCGGCAGCAGCTCGGCGGGCAGCTCCGGGTCCAGGAACGGGAAGCGGCGCCACGCGTGCACGAGCTGCACCTGGCGGGCCAGCACGTTCGGCGGCACCCCGGCCCGGCCGCTGTTGGCGATGTCCGGGGCGAACTCGGCGAGGAACTCCTCGTACGCCTGCTCGACCCGCTCGAGGTCCCATGCCTGGGTGACCACGTCGGCGGGCCTGCCGACGGCGCCGAACGCCCCGACGAACGAGCTGGCCTGCGCGGCCAGCCCGAGCTCGTCGAGAACGGCTGCGACCTCGCCCTCCTTGCCGGGGTCCGGCGACACCCACACCCCGGGGGCGGGCGAGCCGAGCCCGACCCAGGCCAGACGGGTGCGCAGCCGGTGCCGGAGCTGGCGACGCGACTCCGGCACGCTGGCCAGCAGCACCAGCCACCGGCCGTCCCACGGTCGCGACGGGGCACCGAACCCGTAGATCCGCGCCGCGCCGTCGGAGAGCAGGCGCCGGCCCTGATCGGTGAGCGCCCAGCGCACCCGGCGCCCGCTGCGGTCGGACACCAGCAGGCCCTCGGCCGCCGTCCGGGCCAGCGCCTGGCGGGCCGACTTCGGCTCCACGCCCAGCTCGCCGAGCACGTCGAGGAGCACCTGCGTCCAGACCGGGTACCCGCCGGGCAGCACGAACTCGCCGAGCACGGTCAGCAGCAGCGAGCGGGCGCTGGTCTGGCCGAGCTCCCTCCGCCGGCGCGACGGGGCCTCGGCGTCGCGGACGGGCTCACGGGCGGCGGACATGATCGGACCAGCGTAGATGGTCCGGGCTCCGGAATCGCGGTGCCGCGCACAGGTCCATCGGTGGGCGGGGGGCGCTACTGTCGGTGCCCGTGACGGCACGCGACTGCTCCGGGCGGGTGGCGAACGACGTCCTCCTCGCCATGGACCGCCGTCACGTCTGGCATCCGCACGCCGCGCTCCCGGCGCCGGGGCGCAGCCTGATGGTGGAGTCCGCGTCCGGGGTGCGCCTGCGCACACCGGACGGGCGCGAGCTCGTCGACGGGATGGCCGCCTCCTGGTCGGCGGTGCACGGCTACCGGCACCCGGTCCTGGACGCCGCCGTGACCGAGCAGCTCGGCCGGATGAGCCACGTGACGTTCGGCGGGATCACGCACGGGCCGGCCGTGGACCTGTGCCGGCTGCTGATCGAGGTGACGCCGGAGGAGCTGCAGCACGTCTTCCTGAGCGAGTCCGGACCGGTGGCGGTCGAGGTCGCGGTGACGATGTGCCAGCAGTACTGGCGCGACCGCGGCAAGCCGTCGAAGAGCCGGATCATGACATGGCGCGGCGGCCACCACGGCGACACGTTCGGCGCGGCGGTCCTCGGCGACCCGGGCGACGGGCCGCGACCGCCGTGGCACGGCCCGCTGCCTCCTCCGCTGTTCGCCGACCGGCCGCCGGACACGTTCGAGCACGACTACGTCGCCCAGCTCGTCCGGCTGGTCGAGACGCATGCCGACGAGCTGGCCGCGATCGTCGTCGAACCGGTGGTGCAGGGGCGCGGCGGCGTGCGCTTCCACGACCCGCGCTATCTGCACGTGCTGCGCGAGCTCTGCCTCGCCTGCGACGTCCTGCTCGTGTTCGACGAGGTGTACACCGGCTTCGGCCGGACCGGTGAGCTGTTCGCCGCCGACCACGCGGCGATCCAGCCGGACGTCATGTGCCTGGGCGGGGCGCTGACCGGCGGCTACCTCCCGATGGCGGCGACGCTGTGCTCGGGCCGGGTCGCGCACGGCCTGACCCTGCGCCACGACGCGACGTTCATGGGCAACCCGCTCGCGGCGGCCGTCGCCCACGCGTCGGTCTCGCTGCTGCTCGAGCGGGGCTGGCGCAGCGAGGTGAAGGCGATCGCGTCGTGGCTGCGGGCCGGGCTGACGCCCGCCCGGTCGCTGCCGGGCGTGCGCGAGGTCCGGATCCTGGGCGCGATCGGCGTGATCGAGCTCGACCACGACGTCGACGTGCCGGCCGCGACGTCCGCTGCGGTGCTGGCCGGGGCGTGGCTGCGGCCGATGCGCAACCTCGTCTACACGGTCCCGCCGTTCGTCAGCACGCGCGCCGACGTCGCGACGATCACGGCCGGGATGCGGGCCGCCGCACTCGCCGGCTGAGGACCGCACAGGCCGTGCGACCCCGATCCGGGTGGTTCGCGCCACCGTTCGGAGTGATCTAGCTGGTGAGGATCGTCACGTTTGTCCGATCATGGTCGGACATGACGTGGAACTTTGCGCTGCGCCGTTCGGCAGATGAGAGGTGCTCTCATCCTGATCCGGTTCCGTGAAGATCAACGGATGCACTGTCGCGTTCGCCCCCACGGACCCTCAGTCACGGAAAGAGACACCTGTCGTGCAGACTCGCGCCTCGCAGCACTCCCCGCCCGATGCGTCGCCGACCGGCCCGCGCGCGTGGTTCCCGCACGCCCGAGCCGACTTCTCGGCCTCGATCGTCGTGTTCCTGGTCGCCGTCCCGCTCTCGCTCGGGATCGCCGTCGCCTCCGGCGCGCCGATCCTGGCCGGGCTGATCGCGGCTGTCGTCGGTGCGGTCGTCGCCGGCCTCCTCGGCGGTTCGCCGTTGCAGGTCAGCGGGCCCGCCGCCGGTCTGACGGTGATCGTCGCGGAGCTCGTCGCCCGGTTCGGGTGGGAGGTCACCTGTCTGATCACGGCCGGGGCCGGCCTGCTCCAGATCGTGTTCGGGATGACGCGGCTGGCCCGCTTCGCTCAGGCGATCCCACCCGCCGTCGTGCACGGGATGCTCGCCGGCATCGGCGTGACGATCGCGCTGGCGCAGCTCAACGTCGTGTTCGGCGGCCGGTCGCAGACCGCCGCGCTGGACAGCCTGGCCGCGCTGCCCGGCTCGATCGCGAACGTGTCCTGGCCGACGCTGCTCGTCGGCGCGATCGTCATCGCGATCATGCTGACGTGGCCGCGGCTGCCCGGGAAGCTCACGCTCGTCCCCGGCGCGCTGGTCGCCGTCGTCGTCGCGACGGTCGTCGCGCTCGCGTTCCCGGACGTCACCCGCGTCGAGCTGGGGGGCTCGCTGCTGGACGCCGTCGCACTGCCGATGCTGCCGGAGTCGGACTGGGCGGGCGTGCTCGGCGGCATGCTGACCGTCGCCCTTATCGCCAGCGTGGAGAGCCTGCTCTCGGCCGTCGCCGTGGAGCGGATGCGGCCCGGCACGCGCACGGACGCCGACCGCGAGCTGCTCGGCCAGGGCGCCGCGAACACGGTGTCCGGGCTGGTCGGCGGCCTGCCGGTGACCGGTGTGATCGTCCGCAGCTCGGCCAACGTGACGGCGGGCGCGCAGACCCGCGCCTCGGCCGTGCTGCACGGCGTCTGGATCGCCGTGTTCGCGATCGTGCTGATCGGCGTGATCGAGATGGTGCCGATGGCCGGACTGGCCGGGCTCCTGGTCGTCGTCGGGTCGCAGCTGGTCAAGCCGTCCGACATCCGCACCGCCCGCACCCACGGCGAGCTGCCGATCTACCTGGCCACGCTGCTCGGTGTCGTCGCGCTGAACCTGCTCGAGGGCGTCCTGATCGGACTCGCGCTGGCGGCGGTGATGCTCGTCTGGCGGGCCGTGCGGTCGCGCCCGCGGCTGGAGGGCCCGGACGGTGGTCCGAAGGAGCTCGTCGTCGAGGGATCGCTGTCGTTCCTGGCCGTGCCCCGGCTCTCTCGTGAGCTGAACGCGATCCCGGCCGGCACGAACGTGACGGTCCGGCTGGTCACCGACTACCTCGACCACGCCGCCTACGACCACCTGCAGGCCTGGCAGGCGCGGCACCGGGCGACCGGCGCGACCGTCGAGGTGATCGAGCCGGTCGACGCCGCGTCCCGCGCGGAGGGCGCCGGCGGTGTCCGGTACGCGACGTGGTCGCAGTGGCAGGCGGGCCACGAGCTGGGCGGGCACCCGGAGGGCCCGCTGCTCGCCGGTCTCGCCGCGTACCACGAGCGGACGGCCGAGGAGATCCGTCCGACGATGTCCGAGCTGGCCTCCGGCCAGTCGCCGTCCGCGATGATGATCAGCTGTGCGGACTCGCGTGTGATGCCGCACATGATCACGCACAGCGGGCCGGGTGACGTGTTCACCGTGCAGAACGTGGGCAACCTGGCGAGCTGCCAGGGCACGTCGGCGGCCGTGGAGTACGCGAGCACGGTGCTCAAGGTGCCGCTGATCGCGGTCTGCGGGCACTCCGGCTGCGGCGCGATGACCGGGCTGCGCTCGGGCGCCGCGGGTCAGGACGGCGAGCTGGGCACCTGGCTGCTGGAGGCCCGTTCCGTGCTGCGCGCATGGGAGCGCGGGCACCCGGTCGGCCACGTGGCCGCCGCGAGGGGCTTCTCCGAGGTGGACCAGCTGGCCATGGTGAACGTGGCGATGCAGCTGGAGATGCTGCGCGCCAAGGACACCGGCGCCGAGCTGATGGGCCTGTTCTACGACATCGCGTCGGCGAGGGTCCTGGTGCTCGACGGCGACACCCAGCGGTTCGTCGCACCCCGCACCGAGGGGCTGGACACCGTGGGCATGCTGGCCCGGATCGCCGCAGGCCACGGCCACGCCGGTGACCGGGTACCCGGATGATCCGGACATGACGGGTGCGACCCCGCCGGGAACAACCCGGCGGGGTCGTGCTGTTCTGGGGGGCATGGCCACCGTCGAACTGACCTCCGAGAACTTCAACGACGTCGTGGGCGCGCCCGACGCGACGGTCCTCGTCGACTTCTGGGCGTCCTGGTGCGGGCCGTGCAAGCAGTTCGCGCCGGTGTACGACGAGGCGTCGGACAAGCACACCGACGTCACGTTCGCCAAGGTCGACACCGAGGCGCAGCAGGAGCTGGCCGGCGCGTTCGGGATCTCCTCGATCCCGACCGTGATGGCCGTGCGCGACGGGGTGGTGCTCTACTCCCAGCCCGGCGCCCTGCCTGCCGAGGCGCTCGAGGACCTGATCACCCAGGTCAAGGGCGTCGACATGGACGAGGTCCGTGCCGCCGTCGCCGAGCAGGAGAAGCAGCAGGAGGGCGGCTCCGAGCCGACCGCCTGACCGTCCACGCGGCACCCCACCGGCAACGAGGGGCACCGTCGAGCAATGCCATTGCTCGACGGTGCCCCTCGTTCGCGTCGGGAGGGCGGGAGGTGTGGCCGGGGCCGTTACGGCGCGACCAACACCTTCAGTGCCTCGCGCTCGTTCATCGCGCGGTAGCCGTCCGGCACCTCGTCGAGACCGACGGTCCGGTCGAACACCTTGCCGGGCTGGACCCGGCCCTCCAGCACGTCCGGCAGGAGCTCCTCGATGTAGGCCCGCGCCGGCGCGACGCCGCCGTTGATCCCGACGTTGCGCATGAACGACCCGACGCCGAGCGGCACGTCGCTGTACTGGGAGACGCCGACACGCCCGACCGTCCCGCCGTCGCGGGTGATCTCGATGGCCGTGCGCAGCGCCTCGCCGAACCCGACGCACTCCAGGACGGCGTGCGCGCCGTCGCCGCCGGTCAGCTCCCTGACACGCTCGATGCCCTCGTCGCCGCGCTCGGCCACGACGTCGGTGGCGCCGAACTCGCGGCCCAAGTCGGTCCGGTCGACGTGGCGTCCGAGCAGGATGATCCGCTCGGCGCCGAGGCGGTTCGCGGCCAGCACGCCGGACAGGCCCACCGCCCCGTCACCGACGACGGCGACGGTGTCGCCCTCGCGCACTCCCGCGCTCACCGCGGCGTGGTGGCCGGTGGAGAACACGTCGGACAGCGTGAGCATCGACGCGAGCAGCGCGTCGTCCGGCTCACCGGGGAGGCCGACCAGCACGCCGTCGGCGAACGGGACCCGGACGTACTCGCCCTGGCCGCCGTCGGTGCCGTCGGCGCCCCAGCCGCCGCCGTTGCGACAGGACGTCTGCAGCCCCTCCCGGCAGAAGTCGCACGTGTTGTCCGCCCAGACGAACGGTGCGACGACGAGCTCGCCCTTCCTCGTCCGCGTGACGCCGGAGCCGACCTCCTCGACGACGCCGAGGAACTCGTGACCGATCCGGTCACCGGCCTCGTCCGGCTCGGCCGAGTTGTACGGCCACAGGTCGCTGCCGCAGATGCAGGACCGCACGACCCGCACGATCGCGTCGGTGTCGTCCCGGATCGTCGGGTCGGGCACCTCCGAGACCCGGACGTCGTGCTTGCCGTGGATGAGTGTCGCTCGCATACCGGCCGCATACCCGCGGCGCCGATGCACCATGCTGTGATCCATGGCTGACTGGGGTTCGTTCCTGCGCCAGGGCGTGGACGTCGTTCTGAGCATGCTGACCGAGACCGACGACAAGCAGGCGACCCCGCCGCCGGCCGGGCACACCGGCGTGCGGACCGCTCCCGCGGGGGAGCGGGCGCGCCAGATCGTCTACGCGCCGGAGCCGGACGGCGCCGCCGACCCGGGGGAGATCGTCTGGACCTGGGTGCCGTTCGAGGAGGACCCGTCCCAGGGCAAGGACCGGCCGCTGCTGGTGGTCGGCCGATCCGGGTCCGAGATGCTGGGCCTGATGCTCTCCAGCCAGCAGCACCGCGCCGACGACGCGAACTGGATCTCGATCGGGTCGGGCGAGTGGGACCGCGAGGGGCGGGGGTCGTTCATCCGGCTCGACCGCGTGCTCGAGGTCGAGGAGCACGGCATCCGCCGCGAGGGCGCCGTCCT
The DNA here is from genome assembly GCF_004339565.1 of Pseudonocardia endophytica. Taxonomy (GTDB): domain Bacteria; phylum Actinomycetota; class Actinomycetes; order Mycobacteriales; family Pseudonocardiaceae; genus Pseudonocardia; species Pseudonocardia endophytica. The sequence continues at coordinate 927,309 of NZ_SMFZ01000001.1, read as the reverse complement.
GGACCGGGACCGGTTCGACCGGGTCGCCGCCGAGCTGCGGCAGGCTTACGGCTGGAGCTGAGCAGGAGCGCACGCAGCAGGTCCGTGCTCGGCCGGTGACGTCCGACGAGCTTGCGCGGCCCGTCCTGGTTGGATCCGCGATCTCCGCGTTCTTCGGGGTTTGTGGGCCCTCCGGGGGCGAGCGTGCTGGCCGTGGCGGGCGGCGCGTCGGGCAGGCCGTGCGCGTCGCGCGCCTGGGACGTCAGTTCGGGCTGTGCTCGCCGGAGAACGCGCCCAGCGGGGCCGGCACGGCGTGCAGCTTCGAGAGCAGGCCGGTCTCCCGGGCCATCAGCGCGCGGATCTCGCGCAGCCGGTGCAGCGGGCTGGTCTCCTCGAGCAGCTGCTGACGCTCGCCGAGCGGCAGCAGGCAGTCCGCCGCCAGCAGGTGGGCCAGCTGGTCGGACGGGACGTCGTCGTCCGGCTCGCTCCAGTCCCGGGAACGCCACGCCGTGCTGCAGTAGCGGCGGTGCGCGTCCCGCGCGGCCGCGTCGAGCATCTTGACCAGCCGCTCGTCGGGCTCGTCGTCGGCGGCGTCCGGCACGAACTCGACCGAACCGGTGAGGTACGGCTTCTCCGAGTCGGCACCGTCCAGCTCCAGCAGCCGGAAGCGCCGCGCGCCGCGGGTGACGACGTCGTAGCGCCCGTCCGGGAGCCGGCGCGCGTCGAGCAGCGCGGCCGTGCAGCCGATCGGGTACATCCCGTCGAGCCCGTCGGTGTCCGCGGAGTGCCCCTCGCGGACCGCGACGACGCCGAACTCCTTCTCCGGGATCTCGCCGGTGATCAGGTCGACGGTGAGCTGCCGGTACCGCGGCTCGAAGATGTGCAGGGGCAGGGCCGCGCCCGGCATCAGCACCGTTCCCAGCGGGAACAGCGGGATCCGATCGGCCACCGGGTCACGGTAGTACGGGGCGGGCTCCCGTGCCGGATGGTCGGCCGGGTGGTCTCAGGACGGCGAACGCGTCCGTGACGAGCAGGCTCCGGTCGGTGAACCGGAACAGCGCGGCCGGGCGCCCGCCCGCGCGGCCCGGAGGGACCGTCTCGCCGGTGGGCTCCAGCAGGTCGCGGCGGGTCAGCACGCGCTGCAGGTTGGTCGCCGAGACGGGGTGCCCTAGCGCGGCGACGTAGAGCTCGCGCAGCGCGGAGATGGTGAACTCGCCGGGCGCGAGCGCGAACCCGAGGTTCGTGTAGGAGAGCTTGGCGCGCAACCGGTCCCGCGCGTCGTCGATGATCAGGTCGTGGTCGAACGCGGTCGCGGGGAGATCGTCGACGGCGTGCCATGCGGTGTCGTCCGGAAGCGCCGGGTCGGCGTCGGACGGGACGAGCCCGAGGAACGCGGTGGCGATCAGGCGCGGCCCCTCGCCCATCCGCCGCGGATCGGAGAACACCGACAGCTGCTCGACGTGCGTGACCTCGCGGACGTCGACCTTCTCCGCGAGCTGGCGGCGCACCGACGTCTCGACGTCCTCGTCGTCCCCGAGCCGGCCCCCTGGCAGCGCCCACCGACCCGCGTCCGGCTCCATCGCCCGCTCCCAGACGAGGACCCGCAGCCGCTCGCCGCGGATCTGCAGGACGGCCGCGAGCACCTCGTGACCGATCGGGTGGGACGTCATGGCCGCAGCGTAGAGCGGCGTCCCGACCCGTCCGCCTCGTGATCCGCTCTCCGCGCACCGCGGCGGAGGACGCGCTCGTCCGGGCGCGTGCGTTCGCCGGATCCCGGTGCGTTCGCCGGATCTCCGCGAGGAGCGGTGTCGGGGCCGGAGGCCGGCGGGTGTCGTGCAGGTTGCCGGGAGGTGAGGTCCAGGTCACTCGGACGGTGCCCTCCGGTCGGCCCCGGTGTTACGATCTCGGCAGTTTCCGCCGGACAGGCGAAAACCGGATGCGTCCGAGGAGGACGACCATGAGCGTGGAGACGCTGCTCCCGGATGCGGCGGCCGAGCCGTCGCCGGAGTGGTTCGCCGAGGTCCGTGAGCTGGCCCGACGTCGCGACGCGGTGCTGCTGGCGCACAACTACCAGCTACCGGCGATCCAGGACGTCGCCGACCACGTGGGGGACTCGCTGGCTCTGTCCCGGATCGCGGCCGAGTCCGACGCGTCGACGATCGTGTTCTGCGGCGTGCACTTCATGGCCGAGACCGCGAAGATCCTCAGCCCGGACAAGACCGTGCTGATCCCGGACGCCCGCGCGGGCTGCTCGCTCGCCGACTCGATCACGGCCGACCAGCTGCGCGAGTGGCGCTCCGAGCACCCGGACGCCGTCGTCGTCTCGTACGTGAACACCACCGCCGCCGTGAAGGCCGAGACGGACGTCTGCTGCACGTCGTCGAACGCGGTGGACGTCGTGGCCTCGATCCCGGTCGAGCGTGAGGTGCTGTTCCTGCCCGACCAGTTCCTCGGCGCGCACGTCCGCCGGGTCCTGGACCGCACGAACATGCACGTGTGGGCGGGGGAGTGCCACGTGCACGCCGGGATCAACGGCGCCGAGCTCTCGGCGCAGGCGCAGGCCCACCCGGACGCCGACCTGTTCGTGCACCCCGAGTGCGGCTGCGCGACGTCCGCGCTCTACCTGGCGACGTCCGGCTCGGTTCCCGAGGATCGGGTCAAGATCCTCTCCACCGGCGGGATGGTCGACGCGGCGCGCGCGACCGGGGCGAAGGAGGTGCTGGTCGCGACGGAGGTCGGGATGCTGCACCAGCTCCGCAGGGCGGCGCCGGAAATCGACTTCCGGGCGGTGAACGAGCGGGCGTCCTGCCGCTACATGAAGATGATCACCCCCGAGGCGCTGCTCCGGTCGGTCCGCGAGGGCACCGACGAGGTGCACGTCGACCGCGAGCTGGCCGAGCGCGGCCGCACCGCGGTGCAGCGGATGATCGAGATCGGCAACCCGGGGAGCGGCGAATGACCTGGCAGGCGGAGGCCGACCTGGTCGTCGTCGGCTCCGGTGTGGCGGGCCTGACGGCCGCGCTCGACGGCGTCTCGGCCGGCCTGCGCGTCGTCGTCGTGACCAAGGACGACGTCGACGCGGGCAGCACGCGCTGGGCGCAGGGCGGCGTGGCCGTCGTGCTCGGCGACGTGGCGGGCGACTCGGTGGACGCGCACGTGGCGGACACGCTCGCCGCGGGCGGGGGCCTGAACGACGCGGCCGCCGTCGCCGCCATCGTCGGCGCCGGGCCCGGCGCGGTGCGCAGGCTGCGCGAGCGCGGGGCCCTGTTCGACGCAGTGCCCGATGCCACCCGCCCGGCCCGCCTGGACCGCACCCGAGAGGGCGGGCACTCGGCGTTCCGGGTCGTGCACGCCGGCGGCGACGCCACCGGTGCGGAGATCGAACGGGCGCTCGTGGCCGCGGCGCGGAAGCGCGAGCTGACCGTCCTCACCGGACACGTGGCGACCGACGTGCTGCGGGACCGGACAGGACGCGCCGGCGGGCTCGCCGTGCTCGACGGGGTCGGACGTCCCGGCGTGCTGCGCGCCCCCGCCGTGCTGCTGGCCACCGGCGGCTACGGACAGCTCTACGCGAGCACGACGAACCCGGAGACGGCGACCGGCGACGGCGTCGCGCTCGCGCTGCGGGCCGGTGCCGCCGCAGCGGACCTGGAGTTCGTGCAGTTCCACCCGACCGTCCTCTTCAGCGGTCCGGCCGTCGGGCGGCGCCCGCTGGTGACCGAGGCCGTACGCGGCGAGGGCGCGATCCTGCGGGACCGGGCCGGGCAGGCGTTCATGGCGGACGTGCACCCGCTGGCCGACCTGGCTCCGCGCGACGTCGTCGCCGCCGCGATCACCCGGCGGATGGCCGAGACCGGTGCCGACTGCGTCTTCCTGGACGCGACCGGGCTCGACGGGTTCGCCGGCCGGTTCCCGACCGTGTCCGCATCCTGCCGTGAGATCGGGATCGACCCCGCGCGGGACCCGATCCCGGTCACGCCCGCCGCGCACTACGCGTGTGGCGGGGTGGTCGCCGACGTCGACGGCCGGACCGGGGTTCCCGGCCTCTACGCGGCGGGCGAGGTCGCCCGCACCGGTCTGCACGGCGCGAACCGGCTGGCGTCGAACAGCCTGCTCGAAGGCCTGGTCGTCGGTGAGCGCGTGGTACGGGCGGTGGTCGCCGACCGGAACGGTGTCCGTGACGCGGACCTGGTCCCGCCATCGCCCGCGGTGCCGGTCGCGGACCGCGCGGTGGTGCAGCGGGCGATGAGCACGTGCGCCGCGATCGGTCGCGACGGCGCCGGTCTCGCGGCCGCCTCGGACGCCGTCGAGGCGGCGACCGTGCTCGCCGCCCCGGTCGACCGCTCCGGTGTCGAGGACGCGGCGCTGACGCTGCTGGCGCAGGCCGTGCTGGCGGCCGCGGGCACGCGGCGCGAGTCGCGCGGCTCTCACGTGCGGACCGACTTCCCGGAGCGCGACGACCGGTGGCAGGCGGAGAGCCTGCGGATCGTCCTGGACGGTGCCGGGCGACCGGTCGTGGCCACGGACGCCCTGGCGGGTGCCGCGTGACCCGGACCGACACGCGCGGGCGGGTCGCCGCCGGCGTCGGCGGCGTGTCCGGGATCGGGGAGCCGGATCGCGAGGACCTGCTCCGCGTCGTCCGTACCGCGCTGCAGGAGGACCTGCGGTACGGCCCGGACGCGACGACGGCGGCGACCGTCCCCGCGGACGCCGTCGGGGTCGGCGCGTTCACGCCGCGGGCGGCAGGCGTGCTGGCCGGGGTGCCGGTCGCGATCGCGGTGCTGGACGAGGTGCTCGGGTCCGGCTACGAGGTCCTCTCCGCGCTCGACGACGGCCGTCCGCTGGTCCCCGGCGAGCCTGCCCTCGTGGTCCGGGCACCGGTCCGCGGTCTGCTCACCGCGGAACGGACGGCGTTGAACCTGCTCTGCCACCTGTCCGGTGTCGCGACGGCGACGCGGGCCTGGGTGGACGCCGTCACGGTCGTCGGAGCCGCGAGCCCCGCCATCAGGGACACCCGCAAGACGCTGCCCGGGCTGCGGCTGCTGGAGAAGTACGCCGTGCGCTGCGGCGGCGGGATGAACCACCGGCTCGGCCTCGGCGACGCCGTCCTGATCAAGGACAACCACGTGGCCGCGGCCGGATCGGTCGCCGCGGCGCTGGCCGCCGCCCGCGCGACCGCCCCGGACCTGCCGTGCGAGATCGAGGTCGACTCGCTCGAGCAGTTCGACGACGTGCTGGGCCTGGACGCCGAGCTGGTGCTGCTGGACAACTTCACCCCGGCCGAGACGGCCGAGGCGGTCCGGCGCAGGGGCGACCGCCCCACCCTGCTGGAGTCCTCGGGAGGGCTGGTGCTGGCGAACGCGGCCGAGTTCGCCGCGACCGGTGTCGACTTCATCTCGGTCGGAGGCCTGACGCACTCGGTCACGGCCCTTGACCTCGGCCTCGACCTGGAGCCGGACCGGACCTGACCGTGCTCACGGCAGGAGCGTGCATCGCCTGCACGGCGGCCCCGGAGGCGTGACCAGCGCGCACAGGACGACGACGTGGCCGCAGACCGCGGCGCAGTGTCCGGTGCGGGCGGCCAGGGCGGAGCCGTAGGCCCACTCCGTCACCCGGTGGGTCCGTCCGTCGGTGGCCGACACGAGCTCGAGCCGCTCCTGCCCGGCGGGCGGTCGCCGGACCGGAATTGTCGGCTCGACCGCTAGTATCGAACGTATGTTCGACAAGAGTCGGAAGTCGCTCGTCCGCCACGCCAGCGTTGGCAGGCCGGGGATCGTGCTCACTCCGGGCCCCGCTGCCGGTCGAGGATCTCCTGTGCCGCTCGTGCGAGCCGGGCCGGCGTGCAGGGCCAGCGCTCGCCGGGCGTTCCGTAGCCCGGTGTCCGGCAACCCGTACACAGGCCGCGGCCGTCGTCGCGATGGTCGGCCTGTAGCCGGGCTAACAAGTCCGGCATCTCGGCCAGGGTGCTGACCAGCGTGGGGCGGCCGGTCTCCGGTGCGTCGGGCATGGAAGACAACTGTGCCCTACATGGATACGAGATGACAAGCTGTGGGAGGGTGGTCCGGTGCCTGCCCGTGACCCGCGAACCCGCCGTTACCCGTGCGCCTGGTGCGCCGAGGACGGTATGTGGCCGGATCTGTGCTCCGAGGCGCTCGGTCGGCTGGACGACCGCTGCGCCGCCATGATCGAGATCCAGTGCGGCCTCGGCGACCATCGCCGTTGCCTGCCGTCGGCCTGCGCCTCCGCGGCCCGCTGGCACGAGCCCGTCCGGCGTGCCGGCGTCGAGGCCGCGCACGCCGCCGGGGCGGTGTGGGCCGTCGTGTCGACGCTCGAGAACCGGATCGCGGTGGTCGGGACCGAGGACCACCTGGGCCGGGCGAAGTCGTTGCTGCGCAACGGTGCCCTGAAACGGGCCGGGTCCCCGACCGGTCCGGAGGGGAAGGGGCTGGTCTACGTGGTGCGCGGGTCGGACGGGCAGTTCTTCTGATGCGGCGCCGTCGCCGGCGTCAGACCGAGTCGGTCGTGACGCCCTCGCGCACGAACCATCCGGAGCCCTGCCTGCCCTCCACGAGATCGTCGGCGGCCAGGAGCTGGAGGCCGCGCCGGATCGGGTCGCGGCTCACGTCGAGGGCGCGGGCCATCTGGTTCTCGCTCGGCAGCTTGTCGCCCGCCACCAGCTCGCCGCGGGAGATCGCCCGGCGGATCCGGCTCGCCACCGTCACGTCCGCGCGCTCGATCGGCGCACCCAGCCGGATGCGGACCTTCCGACCGTCGCGCACGACGTGCAGCGGCGCACTGTCTGCCATCGGCACAACCTATCCGAGGGATGCGGCGCGGTGGGGACCCGACGAGCCGCGATCACCGTCACGGTCGCAGCAGGTACCCGAGTGCCCGGAGCCGCTCGGAGCGGTTGTCCGGCCGCGGGTGGAACACGCCGTCGAGCAACGGCAGCACCCGGTCGCGGGCCGCCCTGGTGCGCATCACCCTGGTCCAGAGCCACAGGTCCAGCGCGTACCGCCGGTCCGGCGTGCGTGCCAGGCCGATCACCGTGCGCACGTTGCGACGGATCGATCGTGGAAGGTCGCGGGCCCCGCCCGGTTCGTCGTCGCCCGGTCCGAGGAGCCGTTCCGGCAGCACGTCCAGCCCGTCGCCGGTCATCGAGTCGAAGTCGGTCCGCCAGGCCGCCGCCCAGAGGAAGTCGACCATGCGGCACCAGCCGCGCAGGAACGTGATCTCCGTGTCGGAGTGGTCGGGGTACGCGGTCCCGGACAGGGTCGCGACGTCGCGGGCGACGACGTCGAGGCACGTCTTGTGCGCCTTCCACAGCGCGGAGCGCAGTGGTTCGTCGTCGCCGCCCGGCGGAGTGCGGGCCACCAGCGCGAAGTACGTCCGCCAGTCGGCGACGCCGGCTGCGAGCTCGGGCGGCACCTCGCGGGCCGAGTGCGCGTAGCGGAACCGGGTGGGCCCCGGGGGGCCGGCCGGCTCCAGCTCCGGCACGGTCCCGGCCTCCGCAGCGCCCAGCCACGGGACCACCGAGAGCACGTAGTTGCCGTAGCCCCACGGTGCGTCGGGGTCGATGCGGCCGTCCTGCTGTGCGGTGGCGCCCAGCCGGCCGGTCCGGAACTGCCACTGGTGCTGGAACATCAGGCCCCACAACGGGTTTCGCCGGTTGTCGGCGCCGAACAGCCCGTCGCGGTTCGTGCGGTCGATCATCGTCCGGTACGCGGCCATCCGGTGGTCGAAGCGGAACGGGTCGAGCAGGCCGTCGAGCTCCGGCGCCCCGGTCCACACGGTGTGCAGGTCCTCGACCATGGCGAGCTCCGAGGGATGGGCGACGGTCACGGCCCGGCCAGCAGGGCGGGCTGCATCGGCGCGGGGAACCGGACCGAGAACCGGACGTCGCCGAGCAGCGTGGACAGCTCGTGCGCGGCGGCGTCGACGGCGTCGCGCGCCGCGGAGCCGATGTCGGCGAGCAGTCGCACCGCGATCTCCCCGTCCGGCCGCTGGACCCAGCCGCCCGCGATCTGGCCGTCCACCCAGATCGCGGGGCCGCCGTTGCCGTTGCGGTCGAACAGCTCGCTCACGTGCGCCGGGTCGAGGTGCCAGTCGCGGGCCTTCCAGCCCATCGTCGTCGGGTCCAGGCCGGGCAGCAGGGCGACCGACGGTCCGGGATCCGGGACGTCGTCGACGTCGTCCGGCAGCACGAATCCGGTCGTGCCACCGTCCAGGGCGACCTCGACGGCGCCGGTGTCGGCGAGCGCGGCCGTCATCGTCGCGACCGTCCATCCCGCCCACCAGCGCAGGTCGTCGCGGGTGGCCGGGCCGAACGCGCGCAGGTACGCGCGGGCCAGACCCTCCGCCGCCTCGCGCCGGGACAGCTCCGGACCGAGCCCGCCGGGCACCCAGTCCTCGGCGTCCGCCCACCGGTACTGGCCGTTGATCCAGCTACCCGTCGGCCGGGCGCGCAGCACCTGCCCGTCGAAGCCCATGACGAGCAGCGCCCGGGTGTGGCCCGGGTGCACGCCCCGCTCGATCGGGATCTCGGTGGCGGCGACGTCCGGCACGCGCGGCCCGACCTCGCGGGCGGGGAGCGGGCCGCCGTCGCGCAGCACGTCCGAGATCGCCGAACGGGCCTTCTCCAGCCAGGCGGGCGGGTCGGCCACGCCGCCGGCCGTGAGCTGGGCGAACAGCTTGCGTCGCTGCACCGCGGCGACGTCGGCGGTGGCCGCGTGATGGGCCAGCCGGGCGGTCTCGCGGCCGAACACCCAGAGCGTGCGCCGCATCGCGTGGTGGCGCAGCAGTGTCCGGTCCTCGTAGAGCGCCCGGTCCACGGCGCCCAGGTCCGGGCTCGCCATCCGTGCGGCGGCGGACAGGTAGACGGTGACCGGGTCGGTCGAGTGCAGCCCGACGAGCCCGTCGGTGATCGCGACGACGTCGTCGGTCCGGTGGGTGGGCGCCAGCCGGTGCCGGGTGACCAGGCGCGCGCGCCGCTGCTCGTCGCTGAGGGAACGGACCGTCACGGCGCCAGCCTGCCACCCGCCGCGCGCGGTCGCGCCGGCACGCCGCCGTACCCTGGAGGCCATGCTCCGCCGCCTCGACCTGCGTGCCGACCCCCTCCCGCGCCCGGCCGTCCTGCGCGGGATGGTCCCCCGCGCCGAGCTGGACGTGGACGGCGCGATCGCGGCCGTCCGGCCGATCGTCGACGGCGTTCGCGAGCGGGGCCTCGAGGCCGCGATGGAGGCGACCGAGCGGTTCGACAAGGTGCGCCCGGCGACGGTGCGGGTGCCGGCGTCGGCGCTGGCCGAGGCGCTGGACGGGCTGGACCCGGACGTGCGCGTCGCGCTGGAGACCTCGATCGATCGTGCCCGCACGGTGCACGAGGCGCAGCGGCGCGAGGACGTCGTGACCCAGGTCGTGCCCGGTGGGACCGTCACGGAGCGGTTCGTGCCGGTGCGCCGGGTCGGGCTCTACGCCCCCGGCGGGCTGGCCGTCTACCCGTCCAGCGTGATCATGAACGTGGTGCCGGCCCAGGCGGCGGGCGTCGAGTCGCTCGTCGTCGTGTCGCCGCCGCAGGCCGAGTTCGGCGGGCGCCCGCACCCGACGGTGCTGGCCGCGGCCGCGCTGCTCGGCGTCGACGAGGTCTGGGCGGTCGGCGGAGCGCAGGGCGTGGCGCTGCTCGCCTACGGCGCGACCGACACCGACGGCTCGGACCTGGAGCCGGTGGACGTCGTCACCGGGCCCGGCAACGTCTACCTGACGGCGGCGAAGCGGATCGTGCGCGGCACGGTCGGGATCGACGCCGAGGCCGGGACCACCGAGATCGCGATCCTGGCCGACGCCGGCGCCGACCCGGTGCACGTCGCGTCCGACCTGATCTCGCAGGCCGAGCACGACCCGAACGCCGCGTCCGTGCTGGTCACGACGTCCGACGAGCTGGCGGCGGCCGTCGAGGTCGAGCTGGAGCGCCAGGTCTCGGCCACCAAGCACACCGAGCGGATCCGCACGGCGCTGTCCGGCCCGCAGTCCGGCGTGATCCTGGTGGCGTCGATCCACGACGGGATCGCCGTCGTCGACGCCTACGCCGCCGAGCACCTGGAGATCCAGACGGCGGACGCGCGAGCGGACGCGGCCCGGGTGCGCAACGCCGGGGCGATCTTCATCGGCCCGTACGCGCCGGTCTCGCTCGGCGACTACTGTGCGGGCTCGAACCACGTGCTGCCGACCGGCGGGTGCGCGCGCCACTCCGGCGGGCTGTCCACGTCGACGTTCCTGCGCGGCGTGCACGTCGTCGAGTACACCGAGGACGCGCTGCGCGAGGTGAGCGACCGGGTGGTCGCGCTCGCGAACGCGGAGGATCTGCCGGCGCACGGCCAGGCCGTGACGGCCCGGTTCGGGGGAGCGACGTGACGATCGGCGACACCGTCCGCCTGGACGACCTGCCGCTGCGCGACGACCTGCGCGGCACGAGCCCCTACGGAGCGCCGCAGCTCGACGTCGCGGTGCGGCTGAACACGAACGAGAACCCGTACCCGCCACCGCCGGAGCTCGTCGCGGACGTCGCCGCGGCCACCGGGGAGGCGGCCCGCGAGTTGCACCGCTACCCGGACCGGGACGCCGTCGCGCTGCGGGCCGACCTCGCCGCCTACCTGACCCGCCAGACCGGCGTCGAGCTGGAGACGGCGAACCTGTGGGCGGCCAACGGATCCAACGAGATCCTCCAGCAGCTCCTGCAGGCGTTCGGCGGCCCGGGCCGCAGCGCGCTCGGGTTCGTGCCGAGCTACTCGATGCACCCGATCATCTCCTCCGGCACGCGCACGGAGTGGATCGCCGCGCCCCGACGGGAGGACTTCGCGATCGACGTGCCCGCCGCCGTCGCGGAGCTGCGCGAGAAGGCACCGGACATCACGTTCCTGACCAGCCCGAACAACCCGACGGGCCAGTCGATCGCGCCGGACGACCTGGCAGCGCTGATCGACGCCGCACCGGGGATGGTGGTGGTCGACGAGGCCTACGCCGAGTTCTCCGCCCACCCCAGCGCCGCCACCCTCCTGGCCACGCACGGGCACAGGCTGGTCGTGTCCCGGACCATGTCGAAGGCGTTCGCGTTCGCCGGCGGCCGGCTGGGCTACCTGGCCGCCGCGCCGGCCGTGGTGGACGCGCTGCAGCTGGTCCGGCTGCCCTACCACCTGTCGGTGCTGTCCCAGGCCGCGTCCCGGGCGGCGCTGCGGCACGCGGACGCGACCCTCGGCTCGGTCGCGCTGCTCGCGGCCGAGCGGGACCGCGTGTCCTCCGAGCTGGCCGCCGCCGGCTACGACGTCGTCCCGTCGGACGCCAACTTCATCCTCTTCGGACGGTTCGCCGACGCCCCGCGCGCCTGGAAGGGCTTCCTGGAGCAGGGCGTGCTGATCCGCGACGTCGGGATCGACGGGCGGCTGCGGGTCACGGTCGGCACGCCGGAGGAGAACGACACGTTCCTGCAGGTCGCGACGGATCTGTCCACGAAGGAGCTTGCATGAGCGCGAGCGAGTCATCGGCACCGAGCAGGATCGGCCGCGTCGAGCGCGTCACGAAGGAGACCCGGATCACCGTCGAGATCGACCTCGACGGCACCGGGCGGACCGGGATCGAGACCGGGGTCCCGTTCTACGACCACATGCTCGACGCGTTCGGCAAGCACGGGTCGTTCGACCTGTCCGTGCGCGCCGAGGGCGACACCGGGATCGACGCGCACCACACCGTCGAGGACGTCGCGATCGTGCTCGGCCAGGCCGTGCGGAAGGCGTTGGGCGCCAAGGTGGGCATCCGCCGCTTCGGCGACGCCTGGGTCCCGATGGACGAGGCGCTGGCGCAGGCCGTCGTCGACGTGTCCGGCCGCCCGTACACGGTGTGCACCGGCGAGCCCGACGTGATGCAGGGCTTCGTCGTCGGTGGGCACTACCCGACGGTGCTGAACCGCCACGTGTTCGAGTCGCTGGCGTTCCACGGGCACCTCGCGCTGCACGTGCGCGTGCTCGACGGCCGGGACCCGCACCACGTCACGGAGGCCGAGTTCAAAGCCGTCGCCCGTGCCCTGCGTGCCGCGACCGAGCCGGACCCGCGGGTCACCGGCGTCCCGTCCACGAAGGGCGCGTTGTAGCCGGTCCGCGCGACCGATCAGACGACGAGCTCCCCGACCGGGGGCGTGGCGCGCGTGACGGCGCCGCCGACGACCTCGTCGGACACGCGCCGCAGCCGCCGCACGGCCTCGGTGAGCACCGGCTCGGGATGGGTGAACGGGAGCCGTAGCCGGTCGGTGAACGCGTGTCCGGCCCCGAACCGCGGTCCCGGGGCGAGCACCAGCCCGTGCCGTGCGGCGTGCGCGGTCAGCGCGGTGGACACCTCGGCGCCCAGGTCGCACCACAGCATCAGCCCGCCGTCCGGCACGGTGAACGTCCAGTCCGGCAGCTCCCGTCGCAGCTCGCGGACCAGGTGGTCCCTCCGCGCCCGCAGCGCCGCTACCCGCTCGGCGCGGATCCCGTCGATCGCGTCCAGCACCTCGACGGCGATCAGCTGTTCCATCACCGGCGGCGCGATCTGGGAGCGGGCCAGCCGCCGCCGGATCCGGGCCGCGTGCTCGGACCCGGCACGGACCCAGCCGAGCCGCAACCCGCCCCAGGCGATCTTGCTCAATCCGCCGACGGTCACCACGTCGGCCTCGCGCGGCGCGTGTGCCGCGCACGGCAGGAACGCCGGTCCGGACGACCGCAGGTCCAGCTCGGCGAACGTCTCGTCGACGATCGTCACCGTGCCCTGCCGGGCCAGACGGTGCAGCAGGCGGGCGCGGGCGTCGTCGTCGAGGAGGACGCCGGTCGGGTTCTGGAAGTCGGTCATCACGTACGCGGCCCTGGCGGCGGTCTGCCGCGCGGCCCGCGGCAGCACGGTCTCGACGTCGGCGCCCTCGACGGCCACCGGGACTGCCTGCACTCCCGCGTCGGCGAGCACGTCCACAGCGGACGGATACGTGGGGTGTTCGACGAGCACCCGGTCACCCGCCAAGGCCAGCTCGGCGACGGCGAGGTGGATCGCGTGCAGTGCACCGCCGGTGACGACGATCGCGTCCGGCTCGGTGGGCACGCCGCGGGCGGTGTACCGGGCGGCGATCCGCTCGCGCAGCGCGAGCAGGCCCTCCGGCCCGTAGCCGTGCCCGGTGAGCTCCGCGTCGAGCCGGTCGGCGGCCCGGCGGACCAGTGTGGACAGCACGTCCGGGGCGGCGGGCGCGCCGTGCGCTAGGTCGATCACCCCGCTGCGCCTCGGCCCGGGTGCCCAGACGCCGTCGACCCGCCCGCCCGGGAGCCGCACCCACGTCCCGGCGCCCTGCCGGGCGTCCGCCCAGCCGTCCTCACGCAGGTCGCGGTAGGCGCGGGTGACGGTCACCCGGCTGACCCGCAGCCGCTCGGCGAGCGCGCGTTCGGCGGGCAGCCGGGTCCCGGCGGGCAGCCGGCCGTCGGACACGAGCACCCGGATCGCGTCGGTCAGCGTGCGGTACGCCGGATCGCGTCCGGTGTGGACGTCGCCGCAGAGCTCGGCCAGCTGCGTCGCGCCGATGCCGTCCAATCCAGTCCACTTCCCTCCGATTGGCTCGATGACACCAGGCCAGTCGAGAAGGAAGCATGCCATTTCGTGACGGTCGACAGAAGTACCACCCGCTGGTCGCTGACCCGGATGCCGCGGCGGGGACGGCGGCTGACGCAGCTCGTCGTCGGGCTGGCGGCCTACGCCGTGTCGATGGCGCTGATGATGCGTGCCGGGCTCGGCTCGATGCCGTGGGACGTGCTGCACCAGGGCCTCGCGCGGCACACCGGGCTGTCGATCGGCGCGACGACCGTCGTGACCGGTGTCGTCGTCCTGCTGCTGTGGGTCCCGCTGCGGGAACGGCCGGGGATCGGGACGGTCGCGAACGTCGTCGTCATCGGGCTGACCGTCGATCTCGCGCTCGCCCTGATCCCGGTCGTCGACGTGCTGGGGGTGCGGATCGCGTTCGCCGTCGCCGGGATCGTGCTGAACGCGGCGGCGACGGCGGCCTACATCGGCGTCGGCCTCGGCCCCGGCCCGCGCGACGGGCTGATGACCGGGCTCGCCGCCCGCACCCGGTTCTCGGTCCGGCTGGTGCGCACGACGATCGAGGTGGTCGTCGTGCTCACCGGCTGGCTGCTGGGCGGCACGTTCGGTGTGATCACCGTGGCCTACGCCCTGCTCGTCGGACCGCTGATCCAGTGGTTCCTGCCACGGTTGACCGTGCGACTGTCCACCTAGGACGTCGTGTCCACTCCGGACGCGGCGGCGACGTGCTTCGCGGTGTCGCGGGCACGGCCGGTGCCCGGCATCGCCCGAACGGGCGTGACGTGGGCGTTTATCCTGGGCGGGTGTCGAACGTCGTCGTGCTGGACTACGGGTCGGGGAACCTCCGCTCCGCGGAGCGAGCGCTGGAGCGGGTGGGCGCCGACGTCACCGTCACCGACGACTTCGACGCCGCCCTGAACGCCGACGGCCTGGTGGTCCCTGGCGTCGGCGCGTTCGCGGCGTGCATGAAGGGTCTCAACGCCGTGCGCGGTCCGCGGATCATCGGCCGCAGGCTCGCCGGTGGGCGTCCGGTGCTCGGGATCTGCGTCGGCATGCAGGTGCTGTTCGACCGCGGTGTCGAGTTCGGCGAGGACACCGAGGGCTGCGGCGAGTGGCCCGGCACGGTCGAGCGGATCACGGCGGACGTGTTGCCGCACATGGGCTGGAACACCGTCACCGTGCCCGACGGCAGCACGCTGTTCGCCGGGCTGGACGCCGGCACGCGGTTCTACTTCGTGCACTCCTTCGGCGTGACCCGGTGGGAGCTGGCGGAGTCGCACGCGATGCGCCCGCCGCTGGTGACCTGGACGCACCACGGCGAGGACGTCGTCGCCGCCGTCGAGAACGGGGCGTTGGCCGCCACCCAGTTCCACCCGGAGAAGTCCGGCGACGCGGGGGCCACCGTCCTGGAGAACTGGCTGCGCGACGTCGTCCGCTGAGCGGCGCGAACCTCGAGGCCGTGCGGAGCGGATCTCGAGGCCGAGCGGAGCGTGCGGAGCGGATCTCGGCGCCGAGTGTGATCGTGTCCGGGTGACTCCGGAGCTCGGTCGTGCGGGGCGGCGGCGGGTGCTGCTGGTCCTCTGCCTGACCGAGATCACCAGCTGGGGCGTCCTGTACTACGCGTTCCCGGTGCTCGCCCCGTCGATCTCCGGCGACACCGGCTGGCCGGTCAGCGCCGTCACGGCCGCGTTCTCCGCCGGCCTGGTCGTCTCGGCGCTGGTCGGTGTCCCGGTGGGCCGGATCCTCGACCGGCACGGTCCGCGGTGGCTGATGACCGGGGCGTCGGTGCTCGGTGTGCCCGCGGTCGCCGCGGTGGCGACGGCCGGGTCGTTCTGGCTGTTCACGGCCGCGTGGCTGGTCGTCGGCGTGGCGCAGGCCGGGACGCTGTACCCGCCCGCGTTCGCGGCGCTGACCCGCTGGTGGGGCGACGACCGGGTGCGGGCGCTGACGTCGCTCACGCTGGTCGGAGGCCTGGCGAGCACGGTGTTCGCGCCCCTGACGGCCGCGTTGCTGACGACGTTCGGATGGCGGGGCACCTACCTGGTGCTGGCCGCGGTGCTGTTGGCCGTCACGGTCCCGGCGCACCTGTTCGGCCTGCGCGGCGCGTGGCCCGATGCGTTGCCGGCCGACCGCGTGACCGGGGACGCGAGCGGCCCGGCGGCGATCGCCCGCAGCCGCCCGTTCCTGCTGCTCACGGGCGCGATCTGCCTCGGCGCGTTCACGTCGTTCGCGGTGACCGTGAACCAGGTCCCGTTGCTGCTCGAACGCGGGCTGTCCACCGGGCTCGCCGCGTGGGCACTGGGCCTGGGCGGGCTCGGGCAGGTCACCGGTCGCCTGTTCTACCCGCGCCTGGTCGCGCGCACCGGGGTCCGCGGCCGGGCGGCGCTGGTGCTCGGGGCGCTCGGCGTCGCGACCGGGCTGCTGGCCGTGCTGCCCGGCCCGGCGTGGTTGCTCGTGCTCGCCGCGGTCGGCGCCGGACTGGCCCGCGGGATCTTCACGCTGCTCCAGGCGACCGCGCTGTCCGACCGCTGGTCGCCGGAGGTGTACGGCCGCCTGAACGGCATCCTGCAGGCCCCGGCGACGATCGCGATCGCCCTCGGGCCCGCCGCCGGATCCGGTCTGGCCGCGCTGTTCGGCGGCTACCCGGAGGTGTTCGCGCTGCTCGCCGGCGTGGCCATGGTCGCGGCGGTGCTCACCGTGGGAACGCGCCCGATCCTCACTCGAACGGGAACCTCGTCGTGACCGTCCCGTCCGGCTTCGCCTGCAGGTACCCGGACTCGCCGAACGAGTTCGACGCGTGCACGGCGAGCCGCGGTCCCGCGCCGTCGCCGCCGTCGACGATCACGTAGCGCATCGAGGCGTCCCGGACGTTCAGGCTCTGCGGCGCCCCGGCCAGCAGAGCGAGCATCGGCTGCGGGTCGAACGACGCGAGGTCGACGGTCGGGTCGTCGGCATCCCGCGTGCTGCCGGTCGTCGGCGAGGAGTCCATCCCGCCGCGGAAGATGTACATCCGGATCCGGCGCGGCTCGCCCGGGACCAGCGCCTGCACGATCGCGTAGTCCGGGTAGAGCGTCGCCTGGTCGACGACCGTCGTCCCCAGCTCCGCCCGGACGGCGTCGACGAACGCCCGGTACCCCTCCGGCGTCTGGACGTTCGTCGGCCCGACCACCCGGGGCGTGACGGCCTCCACCTGCGGACGGTCCACGCCGTTCGCGACCGGCCGGTCGGCGACGCTCCACGCGACCCCGGCGACGACGACCGCCGGCACCGTGACGGCCGCGACCACGACCGGCCACGCCCGTCGTCGCCGGGCGGGCTGCAGTCGTGGGGCCGCAGCCGGTGGGACGGCCACCTGCAGGTCCTCGACGACGGCGTGCAGCTCACCGAGCGTCGTCGCCTGCAGTGCCGTGGCCGTGCGCTCCCGGTGCTCGACGCCGTCGATCTGTCCGTCGGCGTACGCCGCGTCGAGTGCGTCGCAGGCCGCCGTGCGGTCGGCGTCCCTGGCGCGCGTGCGGGGCGTCGGCATGGCGGGATGTTAGTCCGGAAAGGACGGATCTCCCAGAGCCGTCGGACCGGACACTGCGGGCACCGCCACGTCCCCCGGCCGTGCGGGGTCCGCGCCGCCGGCGCGAACGCGACCGCCGTGCCGCATCGCCGGCAGGGCCGCGGAGCGGGGCCGTGGACGACGTGCCGCGGGCGGATGTCGCTGCGGCGCACGACCGCGCCCGCGGTCCGGGCGTGCGGGCGGGCCGCCGGCCGCGCGATGCGGTCCCCTCGGCCTGTCCGGGAACGGTCGGCGCGCGGAAGTAGGCTGGCCGGGTGAGTTTCACGTTGCTACCGGCCGTCGACGTCGCCGACGGTCAGGCCGTCCGTCTCGTACAGGGCGAGGCCGGTACCGAGACCGGCTACGGCGAGCCGCTCGAGGCGGCGTTGACCTGGCAACGCGACGGCGCGGAGTGGATCCACCTGGTCGACCTCGACGCCGCGTTCGGGCGCGGGTCGAACGCCGAGCTGCTCGCCGACGTCGTCGGCAGGCTGGACGTGGCCGTCGAGCTGTCCGGCGGCATCCGCGACGACGCGTCGCTGGAGCGTGCGCTGTCCACCGGCTGCCGCCGGGTCAACCTCGGCACCGCCGCGCTGGAGGACCCCGCGTGGTGCGCCCGCGTCGTCGCGGAGCACGGCGACCGGATCGCCGTCGGGCTGGACGTCAAGATCATCGATGAGCGGCACCGGCTGGCCGCGCGCGGCTGGACCACCGACGGCGGCGACCTCTGGGAGACGTTGGCGCGCATGGACCGCGACGGCGTCGCCCGCTACGTCGTCACCGACGTCTCGAAGGACGGGACGCTGCAGGGACCGAACGTCGAGCTGCTGACCGACGTGGCGAACGCGACCACGGCGCCGGTGATCGCGTCCGGCGGGATCTCCGAGGTGAAGGACCTGGTGCGGCTCGCCGAGGTGGCCGCGTCCGGCGTGAACATCGAGGGCTCGATCGTCGGCAAGGCGCTCTACGCGCAGCGGTTCACGCTGCCCGAGGCGCTGGACGCGGTCCGGAAGGTCGGCTAGTGGGCGTCGCGGTGCGCGTGATCCCGTGCCTGGACGTCGACGCCGGGCGCGTGGTGAAGGGCGTCAACTTCCGGGAGCTGCGCGACGCGGGCGACCCCGTCGAGATGGCCCGCGTGTACGACGCCGAGGGCGCCGACGAGCTGACGTTCCTGGACGTGACGGCGTCGTCGTCGGAGCGGGGGACGATGGTGGACGTCGTGCGCCGCACCGCGGAGCAGGTGTTCATCCCGCTCACCGTGGGCGGCGGGATCCGCACCCCGGACGACGTCGACCTGATGCTGCGTGCAGGGGCGGACAAGGTCAGCGTGAACACGGCCGCGATCGCCCGCCCTGAGCTGCTGCACGAGATGTCACGGCGGTTCGGGTCGCAGTGCATCGTGCTCTCCGTCGACGCGCGACGCGTGCCCGACGGTGGTGAGCCGCAGCCGTCGGGCTGGGAGGTCACGACGCACGGGGGCCGCCGCAGTGCGGGCGTCGACGCCGTCGAGTGGGCCCGTCGTGGCCAGGACCTCGGTGTCGGGGAGATCCTGCTGAACTCGATGGACGCCGACGGCACCCGCAACGGCTTCGACCTGGAGATGATCTCTGCGGTGCGCGCGGTCGTCGAGGTGCCGGTGATCGCGTCCGGCGGGGCGGGCGAGGTCGCGCACTTCCCGCCCGCCGTGCGCGCCGGGGCCGACGCCGTGCTGGCGGCCAGCGTGTTCCACTTCGGGACGCTGCGGATCGCCGAGGTCAAGGACGCTCTGCGGGGCGCGGAGGTGGAGGTGCGGTGAGCGAGCTCGCGAGCGAACCGTCGGCGCAGCGCGTCCGCGCGACGGACTCGATGCTCGACCCGTCGATCGCCGCGCGCCTCAAGCGGGACGCCGACGGGCTGGTCTGCGCCGTCGTGCAGTCCCGCGCCGGCGAGGTGCTCATGGTCGGCTGGATGGACGACGAGGCCCTGCACCGCACGCTCACCACCGGCCGCGGGACGTACTGGTCGCGTTCGCGCCAGGAGTACTGGGTCAAGGGCGACACCTCCGGGCACGTCCAGCACGTGCACGAGGTGCGGCTGGACTGCGACGGCGACGCCGTCCTCGTCGTCGTGGACCAGGAGGGTCCGGCGTGCCACACCGGCACCCGCACGTGCTTCGACACCGACGTGCTCCTCGCCGACGACGGCTCCTGATCCCGTCCGCTCGCCTCCCGGTCGCCCGCCGTATCAGGGAGTGATCGGCCGCCTACGGATGCACCGGCGGCATCGGAGGGGTCGGTGCCGTGGTCACCCACCGGATGCCGGCGGTGATCGCCTGCCCACCGGCGCGGACGACCGTCGCCTCGGCCAGCGGCAGGTACGGCAGCCGCAGCGGCACCCGCGCCCAGCGCGGCATCAGACCCACCGACGCGGCCGCCAGCGCGCCGTACGGGACGCGGGCCGCGAGCGGTAACGGCGGGTTGAGCAGCAGGAACCGTGCCGCGGCCCGGGCGTCCGGCGTGCCTTCCAGCTCCGGGCGGTACGCCGCGATCTGCGCGTCCAGCTCCGCCTCGGTCTCCGGCGGGTCCGGCACGTCGAGTTCACGGGCGACACGGGCGGTGTCGGCGACGTAGCCGTCGCGGCCGTCCTGGTCCAACGGGCGGTGGCCGTAGCGCTGGTGCGCGCGCAGGAAGCTGTCGATCTCCGCGATGTGCACCCAGCGCAACAGGTGCGGGTCCTGTGCCGAGTAGGGCCGCCCGTCCGGGGCGGTGCCGTGCACGAACGTGTGCGCGCGCTTGATCGTCGCGATCACGCGGTCGGCCTCCTCGGCCGGGCCGAACGTCGTCGCGGCCAGGAAGTAGCTGGTGCGCTGCAGCCGGCCCCACGGGTCGCCGCGGAAGCCGGAGTGGCCGGCGACCCCGGCCATCGCCAGCGGGTGCAGCGACTGCAGCAGCAGCGCCCGGACGCCGCCGACGAACATCGACGCGTCGCCGTGCACCCGCCGGATCGGACGGTCCTCGGCGAACCATCGCGGGCCCTCGGTGGCGTGGATGCGGTCCCGCCGGCCGGATCCCTCCGGTCCGGCGACCTTCGCGAACACGGCTCCGCCGATCCGCGAGCGCAGCGCGGAGAGCCCCGCGCCCACGGACTCCGACAGATCGACCATGCGTTCCATGATGCGTCCACCTCGACGACCCGGCCAGCCGACCAGCGTGCGACGCCGAGATGCGGCCCAGCGGGCTCCCGGGATCGGGAAGGCCCGCTGAACCACATCTCGGCGGGAGTTGATCACTGCCCGGCCGGCACGGTTCGACGCTCCGGTCCGTGGGCCGTGCCGGAGGGGGCCGCGCCGGTGGGGGAGGCCGCGCCGGTGGGGGATGCCGCGCCGGTGGGGGAGGCCGCGCCGGTGGGGGATGCCGCCCCGGTGGGGGAGGCCGCGTCGGTGGGAGAGGCCGCGCCGGTGGGGGAGCCCGCCCCGGACACGGCCAGGAGGCCGGCGACGGCCATGGCGAACCCGGCGAGCAGGCAGCACAGCTGGGCCAGACCCGCCGCCGGGTTGCCCGCCGCGGCCAGGTCCGTCGTGCCGAGCGTCGTGACCGCGACCCAGAGCCCGCCGGAGAACGCGGCCGCCGATCCGCACCACGCCGCGACCACGGCGGCCGTCCGTGCCCGCCCCGACGCCCGTCCGCGGGCCAGCGCCAGTACACCCACGGCTCCGGCCAGCGGGAACGCGCCGTTCGCGACCGCACCGACGATCGGGACCCACCCGCCGTCGAGTATCCCGCCGAGCAGCGCGAGCACCGCGCCGAGCACCGCCGTCACGACCCCGCCGCCGACGCACGCCCGCAGCAGCGTCGCGACCGGCCCGTCCACCGGCGCCGGCCGCCGTACGGCGCTGGACCAGCGGCCGCGTGCGTACACGGCGAACGCGGCCAGCAGGAACACCGCCTGCCAGGTGAACCCGCCGTAGACCATCGGCCGGACCCAGCCGGCCAGCCCGAGGGCGTCTCCGGAACCGTTGCCGGACGCCGCGACGACGAGCGCCGCAGGCAGGCCGGCCAGCGCGATCGGCCCGAGCAGCCCGGTCGCCACCCACGCGGGCAGCAGCACGGCCACCGCCGGGAGCCGCCGTCCCCACGCCGACGTGAGCGTGAACGCGAGCGCCACGACGGCGGCGTCGAGCACGGCCGTGGCCGCGTTCAGCGCGACCATCGACGTCGACGAGATCAGTGCCGGATCGGTGACGCCGACCGGGTTCCCGGTCAGCCAGAACACCTTGAGCAGCAGGTAGGGGAGGGTTCCGAGGGCGGCGGCCACGGCGAGCGGCCGGGTGTTCGTCGTCAGTGAGCGGGTCATGGGAACGAGCCTGGTCCGCGACGGCGTCCGTGCCCTCCCGACCGCGGGGGGACCGGCTCCCCCGCGCGAGGGAGCAGGGTTGTCGGTGCCGTCTGCCAGGATCACCTCGTGAACCCGGTCCGGGTGCGTGCGGCGGTCGGGACGGCCGGCCGCCGCGTCGTGCACGTGCTGCTCGGCGCCGTCGTGCTGCTGCCGTACGTCGCGTTCGGCTGGCTGTTCACGCTGGCCGTGTCCACCGGGATGACACCTGCGGCGCTGGTCCCGCTGCTCGCGCTGACGGTGGTGGTCGGTGTCGCCGTGGCCGTCGTGCCGGGGGTGCGGGCGCTGGAGGTCACGGCTGCGCGGTCCCTGCTCGGGGTGACGCTGCCGGAGCCCGATCCGTCGACCGAGCGGGACTGGTCGGTCCGGCGTCGGGGGGCGCTGTGGCTGTTGCTCTGCATGGTGCTCGGTGGGCTCGGCGCGCTCCTGCTGCTGCTCGGGTTGCCGACGGCGGTCGGGTTCCTGATCGCGCCGTGGCTGCCGCAGCCGCCACTGCCCACCGGCGCCGACGCGTGGTGGGCGCCGGTGGTCGGCGTGCTGACCGTCGTCGCGTCGGTCGCCGTCGTCGTGGCGGCCGGTGCGCTGCTCGCCCGCGCGGCGCCGCGTCTGCTCGGGCCGACGCCGTCGGAACGGCTCGCCGCGGAGCTCGTCGTCGCACAGCGGCGGGCCACCCGCCAGGCCGAACGCGCCCGGATCGCCCGCGAGCTGCACGACTCGGTGGGTCACGCGCTCACCGTCACCACGCTGCAGGCCGGAGCCGCGTCCGAGCTGCTCGACTCCGACCCGGCGTTCGCGCGGCGTGCGCTGGCCGCGATCGAGGAGACCGGCCGGAGGGCGCTGGACGACCTCGACCACGTGCTCGGCGTCCTGCGGGAGGACGACGGTGCCGTGGAGGCGCCTCGCGACCTCGACGCGCTCGACACGCTCGTGGACGGCGCCCGGACCGCGGGCGTCGAGGTGGAGGTGTACCGCGACGGCGAGCTGGCCGGCCTGCCCGCCGTCGTGTCCCGGGAGGGGTACCGGCTCGTCCAGGAGGCACTGACGAACGCGCTGCGCCACGCCGGTCCGGTGCCGGTGACGGTGCGCCTGTCGGCCGCGCGGACCGGTCTGGAGCTGACCGTCGACAACCCGCTCCCGTCGGACGGGACGCGCACCGGCCGTGGCGGCCGCGGGCTGCGGGGCATGGCCGAACGCGCTGCGCTGCTCGGCGGGCAGCTCACCGCGGGACCCGACGACGGCGTGTGGCGGCTCGCCGCGCGGCTGCCCTGCGGCGGACCGGTCGTCGAACCGGGGGAGGTGCGGTGACCGGCATCCTGATCGTCGACGACGAGGAGCTCGTCCGGACCGGCCTGCGCGCCGTCCTGGACGCCCAGCCCGACCTGCACGTCCTCGGCGAGGCCTCGGACGGTGCCGAGGTGCCGGGGCTCGTCGCGCGACTGCACCCGGACGTCGTGCTGATGGACGTCCGGATGCCGGCCGTGGACGGGATCACGGCGACCCGCGACCTGCTGCGCCGCGCCGACCCGCCGCGCGTGCTGGTGCTGACCACGTTCGGCAACGACGGCCACGTCTACGACGCGCTGCGCGCCGGGGCCGCCGGGTTCCTGCTCAAGCGCACCCGTCCGGCGGAGATCGTGCAGGCGGTGCGCACCGTCGCGACCGGCGAGTCGCTGCTGTTCCCGGCCGCCGTGCGGGAGCTGCTCGCCGGGTTCGGGCCGGTCGACGGGGACCGGCTCGCCGGCGTCGGTCTGACCGAGCGGGAGTCCGGGGTGCTGCGGCTGATGGCCAGGGGACTGTCCAACGCCGAGATCGCGGCCGAGCTCGTTGTCGGCGTCGAGACGGTGAAGACCCACGTCGGGAACGTGCTGGCCAAGCTCGGTGCCCGGGACCGGACCCAGGCCGTCGTGCGGGCCTACGAGTCCGGGTTCATCGACCCGAGGTCGCCGGTCAGATAGCGCTGCAGCGTCGGGGCGATCGCGGCGACGACGTCGTCGTGGCCGGCCGTGGCCAGCGGTTCGAGCTGCACGACGTAGCGCACCATGCCCAGCCCGACGATCTGGGACGCGAGGAGCGCACCCCGCTCGGCGTGCCGGTCGGGAGAGACCGCTCCGACGACCGGCGCGATCACCACCCGGCCGACGAACTCCCGCATCATCCGGGCCGCGGGAGGATAGGCGGCGACCGAGCGCAGCAACGCCACGAACGGGTCCGGCCCGGACTCGTCCC
Organism: Pseudonocardia endophytica; assembly: GCF_004339565.1. Taxonomy (GTDB): domain Bacteria; phylum Actinomycetota; class Actinomycetes; order Mycobacteriales; family Pseudonocardiaceae; genus Pseudonocardia; species Pseudonocardia endophytica. Next base: position 903,590 of record NZ_SMFZ01000001.1, on the reverse strand, counting down.
AGATCCACAGGAACATCCGCACGATCCGCTCACCGAGGCGCTCCGGATCACCCGGCAGCACCTTCTCCCGGATCATCGCGGGATCGACCGGCACCTGCAGCGACGCGGTGAACAGCGAGTCCTTGCCGCCGAACCAGTGGTTGACCATCGCCGCGTCGACGCCGGCCCGCTCCGCGATGCGCCGCACGGTGGCGCCGTCGTAGCCGTGGGCCGAGAACTCCGCACGGGCGGCGACGAGCAGCTGGGCCTTCGTGTCCTCCCCGGTGCCCCGCCGCCCGCGTCGGCGGGGGGCGGACCCGTCCGGTCCGGTCGCGGAACTCACCCCTCCATCATTGACAATGGAACGCATGACCGCGAGCAGCACCCGCACGGCCGGCCTCGGCGCGGTCACCCCGTCCCGTGAGGAGTTCCACGAGCTGGCCCGCGGCCACCGGGTGATCCCGGTGACGCGCCGCCTTCTGGCCGACGACGAGACGCCGGTCGGGGTGTACCGCAAGCTGGCCGGTGCCGGAGAGGAGCGCACGCGGAACGGGCATCGGTACAGGCCGGGCACGTTCCTGCTGGAGTCCGCGGAGAACGGGCGGTCGTGGTCGCGGTGGTCGTTCGTCGGGGCGCGCAGCGCGGCGATGCTGTCCGCGCCGCAGGGCGGCGGTCTGCGCTGGACAGGGGACGTGCCGGACCGGCTGCCGACCGACGGCGACCCGCTGGACGCGTTGCGCACCGTCCTGACCGAGCTGCACTCCGAGCCGCTGCCCGGCCTGCCGCCGCTGACCGGCGGGATGGTCGGCTACCTCGGCTACGACACGGTGCGCCGCCTGGAACACATCGCGGACCCGGACGACCCACCCGTCGACGACCTGCGGCTGCCCGAGCTCGGCATGCTGCTGGCCACCGACCTCGCCGCGCTCGACCACCACGAGGGCACGGTCACGCTGATCGCGAACGCGATCAACTGGGACGCCACCGACGAGCGCGTCGACCAGGCCTACGACGACGCCGTCACCCGCCTGGACCGGATGACCGCCGAGCTGGCCGCCCCGGCTCCGTCGACGGTCGCGGTGTACCTCCCGGGCGAGCCCGAGTTCGTCCGGCGCCGCACCCCCGCGGAGCATCACGCCGCCATCGAGGTCGCGAAGGAGGAGATCCGGGCCGGTGAGGCGTTCCAGATCGTCGTCTCCCAGCGGTTCGAGGCGCGTTGCGACGCCGACCCGCTCGAGGTCTACCGGGTGCTGCGCACCACGAACCCGAGCCCGTACATGTACCTGCTGCACCTCGAGGACCCCGCCACCGGCGAGCCGTTCGCGATCGTCGGATCCAGCCCGGAGGCGCTGGTCAACGTGTACGACGGGCGCGCGACGACGCACCCGATCGCCGGGACCCGCTGGCGCGGCGCCACCGACGAGGAGGACCAGCAGCTGGAGAAGGACCTGCGCTCCGACGACAAGGAGCGCGCCGAGCACCTGATGCTCGTCGACCTCGGGCGCAACGACCTCGGCCGGGTCTGCGAGCCGGGTTCGGTGAAGGTGCACAACTTCTTCTCCGTCGAGCGGTACTCGCACGTCATGCACCTGGTCTCGACGGTGACGGGGCTGCTGCGCGGCGACCGGACGGCGTTCGACGCGGTGCTGGCCTGCTTCCCGGCCGGGACGCTGTCCGGTGCGCCCAAGGTCCGCGCGATGCAGGTCATCGACCGACTCGAGCCGACCCGTCGCGGCCTGTACGGCGGCATCGTCGGCTACCTGGACTTCGCCGGGAACGCGGACACCGCCATCGCCATCCGCACCGGGCTGATCCGCAACGGGACGGCGTACGTCCAGGCCGGCGGCGGCATCGTCGCCGACTCCGACCCGGAGGCCGAGGACACCGAGACCCTGAACAAGGCACGGGCGGTGCTGTCCGCCGTCGCGGCAGCCGGGTCCCTGCGACCGCCGGAGGTCCGCGCATGACGGCCCCGGAGCGCGACGACCGCCGCTCGCTCGCCGTCGCCTGCGTCCTGTTGCTCGTCGGTGCCGGGACGGCGTGGCTGTCCGGCACCGTGACCTGGTTCTCGGTGCAGGTGCCCTCGGCTACCGGAGGCGCCGGTGCGGCGTCGGTGACCGGGTCGCAGATCCAGCCGACGGTCACCGCCGTCGCCGCGGTGCTGCTCGCGGCCGTCGCGGCGACCGTCGCGCTGTCCGGGATCGCCCGCCGGGTGCTGGGCGTGCTGGTGGTGCTGGCCGGGGTCGCGGCGGGCTGGACGACGGTCGCGCGGCTCGTCACGCCGCCGACGCCCGCCGAGATCGTCTCCGCCAGGGCCGGCCTGAACACCGCGGGCCAGCCGATCGGGACGTCCCCGGTCTCCACCGGGGCGGGGGCCTGGGTGGCGGTCGCGGCCGCCGTGCTGGCGGTGGCGGCGGGGGTGCTGCTCGTCGTGAAGGAACGGCGGATGGCCCGGCTCGGCGCGCGCTACGCCGCCCCCGGTTCGGCGACCACCCCGTCCGACCCGGACCGTGCGGCGTGGGAGCAGCTCGACGACGGCGATGACCCCACGGTCGACCGGATGGCGGATCCCGACGTCGACCACCCGGTCGGCCCGGCGGCCGACCCGAGCCGGGAGGGCCGGGGGCACGACCTCTAGCATGTCCGGAGACGACCAGGGCCGCGGATCCGAAGGGGGACTCAGCGCGGTGGGCGAGCAGAACGGGTCCGGACCGCACGGCGGTACCAACGGTGCCGCCGCGAACGGCACGTCCGCGACCGGCGGCGGGAGCGTTCTGGACGCCATCGTCGCCGGGGTCCGCGAGGACCTCGCCGTGCGCGAGGCCACCGTCGAGTTCGCCGAGATGAAGCGCCGTGCCGCGGCCGCCCCACCCCCGCGCGACGCGATGGCCGCCCTGCGCGAGCCCGGCGTCGGCGTGATCGCCGAGGTGAAGCGCCGCAGCCCGTCGAAGGGCGACCTGGCGGCGATCCCGGACCCCGCCGAGCTGGCCGAGCAGTACGCGTCGAACGGCGCGCGGGTGATCAGCGTGCTGACCGAGCAACGCCGGTTCGGCGGGTCGCTCGCCGACCTGGACGCCGTCCGCGAGCGGGTGGACGTGCCGGTGCTGCGCAAGGACTTCGTCGTCTCGCCGTACATGGTCCACGAGGCCAGGGCGCACGGGGCGGACATGGTGCTGCTGATCGTCGCGGCGCTGGAGCAGAACGTCCTGGAGTCCCTGCTGGACCGCGTCGAGTCGCTCGGCATGACCCCGCTGGTCGAGGTGCACACCGAGGAGGAGTGCGACCGCGCACTCGAGGCCGGCGCGAAGCTGATCGGCGTGAACTCCCGCAACCTGCACACGCTCGAGGTGAACCGCTCGATCTTCGGTGAGATCGCGCCGGGCCTGCCGAACGACGTGATGCGGGTCGCCGAGTCCGGCGTGCGCAGCCCGGGCGACCTGCTCACCTACGCCGGGTGGGGCGCGGACGCCGTGCTCGTCGGCGAGGGCCTGGTCACCAGCGGCGACCCGGCCGTCGCGGTGCGCGGGCTCGTGGCCGCGGGCTTCCACCCGTCGTGCAGCCGTATGGTCCGGGAGTGACCCCCACGCTGCTGGCGGCCGTCCTCCCGGCCACCATCCCCAGTCCCGACCGGGGCGTCTGGTACATCGGCCCGATCCCGCTGCGGGCCTACGCGCTGTGCATCATCGCCGGCATCGGGCTCGCGCTCTGGTGGGGCGAGCGCCGGTTGGTCGCCCGCGGCGGAGAGCCCGGTACGGTGCTCGACGTCGCCGTGTGGGCCGTCCCGTTCGGGCTGGTCGGCGGGCGCCTCTACCACATCGCGACGGACTGGCCGAAGTACTTCGGGCCCGGCGGCAACCCGCTCGGCGCGCTGGAGATCTGGAACGGCGGGCTGGGCATCTGGGGCGCGATCGCGCTCGGCGGGGTCGGCGCCTGGATCGGCTGCCGTCGCCGCGGCGTCCCGCTGCCGCTGTTCGCCGACGCCGTCGCGCCCGGGATCGTGGCCGCGCAGGCGGTCGGACGGCTGGGCAACTGGTTCAACCAGGAGCTCTACGGCGGCCCGACGACGCTGCCGTGGGGCCTGGAGATCTACCAGCGGGTCGACCCCTCGACCGGGACGCCGGACCCGATCGGCGGCGTCGCGCTGAACCACACGCCGATCGAGGTCGTGCACCCCACGTTCCTGTACGAGCTGATCTGGAACCTGCTGGTGGCCCTCGTCGTCGTGCTGGCGGACCGTCGCTTCCGGCTCGGGCACGGGCGCGCGTTCGCCGTGTACGTCGCCGGCTACACGCTCGGCCGGTTCTTCATCGAGCTGATGCGCACCGACCCGGCGACGACGGTGTTCGGGGTGCGGATCAACGTGCTGGTCTCGGCGATCGTGTTCCTCGGTGCCGTCGCGTACGTGGCGCTCGCGAAACGCGGCCGCGAGGAGATCGTGCGCCCGGATCCCGACGGGTATCCGCCACAGGATGCCCCGGTCTCGGCCGGGGAGCCCGACGAGGAGCCCGAGTCCGCCGGGTCCGACTCCGCCGCGAGGTCCGCGGGCGAGCGCTCCCCGTGAGCACGTTCTCCGTGTTCGGCGGCCCTGCCTGATGGGCGCCTTCGCAGGCTTCGGCGACGCGGCCGTCGAGTTCTACGACGGCCTGATCGCGGACAACTCGAAGGCCTACTGGACCGACAACCGCGAGGTCTACGAGCGCGACGTCCGCGGCCCGATGGAGTCGCTCCTGGCCGATCTGGAGCCGGAGTTCGGCGCGGGCAAGGTGTTCCGCCCGCACCGTGACGTGCGGTTCTCGCACGACAAGACGCCGTACAAGACGCACTGCGGCGGGTACGCGGCGCCGTACTACGTCGAGGTGGGCCCGAACGGTCTGATGGCCGCGGGCGGCTACTACATGATGGCGCCGGACCAGGTGACCCGGTTCCGCACGGCCGTCGACGACGAGCGTCGCGGCGAGGACCTGCGCTCGCGCCTCTCCGCCGCAGAGGACGCCGGTCTGACGGTGGGCGGGGAGAAGCTCAAAACCCGCCCGAAGGGCACCGACCCGGAGCACCCGCGGCTGGACCTGCTGCGCCACAAGGGTATTCACGTGTCGCGCCGGTGGCCGCCGGACGACGTGCTGCACGGCCCGAAGGCCCGGGACCGTGTCCGGAAGGTGTGGCGCGCGGCGACACCACTGGCGGAGTGGCTGGACGACCACGTCGGCCCGTCGGAGCAGCCGCGGCGCTGACGCGCCTGCACGAACGGCACAGCCGTGCACGCGCGCAGGTTCGGCCCGCCCCCGAGCATCCGGCGCGCTTGATCACCGGCTGAGGAGCGGGACGGTCACTGAGAGGCCGTTCTCCTCCACAACGGGTGATCATGCGTCGGGTGGGCGCTCAGCCGGCCGGCGTCAGCAGCGGCGTCCGGTGGTAGAGGTCGAGCGAGGTCACGGCGAGCCAGACCCAGGCGAGGATCACGGCCACCCAGAATCCGAGCACGATCGCCGGTGCGGAGGACCCGCTCGCGATCCCGACGAACGCGAGCAGGAACACGACGCCCGTGACGCGGGAGAACCAGGCCGTACCGGCCTTCCCGAGGGCGGCGTGGTGGCGGGACAGCACGATCGTCGCGGCGATCAGCCCGATGAACCCGATCGCACCGAACAGGACGTGTCCGATCCCGCCGACACCGACCGTCGTCGCCGGGCCGTCCGGGGTGCCGGGCGGGAAGCCGTTCATCGGGTCCGCGACGAACACGCCGGAGCCGATCAGCCCGACGCCGTAGACGCCGAGCAGCCGTGGGCCCCAGACCGAGCCGGGGCCGCCGCCGAGCGTGCGCAGGCTCCGGCGGATCCCGACCGCCGCGGCGATCACCATCAGCCCGGTGACGACGAAGTTCACGATCTGTACCCAGCCCCACGAGCCGTTGGCGAGCAGGCTCAGGTCGTGGCGGGTCAGGTCGAACCCGTCGCGGGTGAGGGCCTGTACCAGGCCGACCACGACGTAGAACGGGCCGGCGACCACGCCGTAGCCCAGCAGCGACCGGGTGATCGCGGCCGTCCGGTCGGCGTCGCCGCGCCCGACCAGCGGACTCCCGGACGGACCCGTCGGACGTGCCGTGGACCCGTCGGTACCGTGACTGGACTGATCAGTACCGGACATGGACCGTACGGTACTCAGGTCGGTACCGTTCGGTCCAGAGACAGGAGGTGACCGTGACCGAGGACGGCCTCCTCGTGCGGATCAGCGCACGAGAACCGGAGGAACCCGGCGGCAAGCGGGCGGCGATCGTCCGGGCGGCGACGACGCTGTTCCTGCGGGGCGGCTTCCAGGCGACCAGCACCGAGCAGATCGCCACCGCCGCCGCGGTGTCGAAACAGACGGTCTACAACCAGTTCGGTGACAAGAAGGCGCTGTTCGAGCAGATCGTCCTCGGGGTCACCGCGACCGCGGAGGCGTTCACCGTCGACCTGGTCGAGACGCTCGAGGGTGTCGAGACGGCCGCGGACCTGGAGCCGACGCTGCGGAGTCTCGCTCGCCGGTACCTCTCCGCCGTGATCTCCCCGGACGTCATGGCGTTGCGACGACTGGTGATCAGCGAGGCGGCGCGGTTCCCCGACCTCGCCGCCGGCTACCACGACCGTGCGCCTGCCCGGGTCCTCGACGCCATCGCCGGCCAGTTCGCCCGGCTCGGCGAGCGCGGGTTCCTGGACGTCCCGGATCCGGCCACTGCGGCGTCGGACTTCGCGTTCCTGCTGGTGGGGCGGCCGCTCGACGAAGGCATGTTCCGTCCGGCCGGGGAGGTCCTGGTGGACGTCGACGCCGCGGCCGACCACGCCGTCGACGTCGTCCTTGCCGTGTACCGGCGCCGCTGAGAATCAGCGGCGCGCCTGCTCGTCGCGGATCCGGCTCTCCAGGTCCTCGACGGAGAACGTGCGCAGGCGCACCGGCACCGGCGGGCGCCGGAGCTCGACGCGGACGGCCTCCAGGAACGCCTCCAGCCCCTCCTCGGCGAACTGGCGCTCGACCCGCCACTCGTCCCAGCTGTAGCGACGGTCGAGGGCTCGGTGGACGCTCTCGGTGAGCCGGTGGTCGAGCTCGCCGAGGCTCCGGCAGACGTCGGCGGTGGAGTGCAGCCACACCGTCGCGACGGCCTTGTTCCACTTCGCGCCCATCTCCAGGACCTCGGTCCGCGCGGAGTACGACTCGACGCTGGACGGCACGGTCGTGCTGAGCTTGCGGATCCGCTCGCGGATCTCGAAGTAGTGGCCGCACACGTTCTCGTAGGCCGCCACCCGTCGGTCCCGCTTGTGCCTGCCGATCTCGCTGCGCGTCTCCCAGAACCGGCCGATGACGACGCCGGCGATCGCGGCCAGTGCGGTGAGGACGGCGGGGAAGAGAGCAGGGAGCACGGGCGGGACCTCCGGCGGGGCGGACGACGACGGGACCGGGTGTGTTGTCGGCCGGAGGAAGCGGCGGACCCGGTGGCGAGGTGATCGACGCTAGGGGCCGTGCTCGATGAGTGGCAACGGGCTTTCGCTGATCACGGGACTCCCGTCCGGGCCGAGCGGCTGGAAGGATCGGTGGTCCGCAGTCACGCCGCAAGGAGGCGCATCGTGATCTTCGTGTCGATCCGGGCCGAGGCCCGTCCGGACAAGCGGGACGAGTTCCTGGACGGTGTCGTCCGGTACTCCCGCCAGGTCCGTGACGAGCCCGGCAACCTCGAGTTCCGGTGCTTCGAGAGCGTCGAGGAGCCGAACCGGTTCGCGATCCTCGCGTCGTACGAGGATCCGGCCGCGGGCGAGGCGCACGTCGGGTCGGAGCACGCGCGGTGGTTCTTCGGGTGGCTGCCGTCGGTGCTGGCGGAGCAGCCGACGATCGTCTACCGCGAGCTCGACGGCGACGGGTGGGCGCCGATGGGCGAGGTGCAGATGCAGACGTGAACGGCGAACCTCAAGATTCACTCAAGTACGGGCTCGTGCGTCCCCGACGGCGTTAGTGTGGATCACCCACGAACGGCTCTGGTCGCTCGTGCAGCAGTGAGGGGGAATCGGGTCGTGCGCTGAGGACCTGGCTTCGCGGCGCGCGACCCGGTTGTTCGTTCATGATCGGGTCCGGTTACGGATCGCGACCAGCGCGAACGCCGCCAGTCCGAACGCTGCTCCGGTGACGTCGGTGAGCGCGTCGCCCAGGTCGCCGTCGCGCCCGATCGGGAGCGTGGCCTGCAGAACCTCGGACACGCCCGCGTAGGCCACGAGGCCCGCGAGCAGCGCCGCCCAGTGCATCCCGGCGCGCCGTCCGGTGAACGCGAGCAGAGCGAACAGCAGCAGGTGGACCACCTTGTCCGTGCCGGCCGGCGCCGTCGGCACGCCGGACTCCGGCGTGAACAGCACGACGAGGCTCAGCAGGACCGCGACGGCGAAGGGGACGCTGCGCACCTGTCCTCCTTCCGTTTCCTCGATCGTTTCAGACGCGCGCTAGGGTAGGTCCCGTGACACGGCGTACGAAGATCGTCTGCACCATCGGCCCGGCGACTGCGACCCCTGATCGCATCCGGGACCTCATCGACGCCGGGATGGACGTGGCGCGGCTGAACTTCAGCCACGGCGACCGTAGTGACCACGAGCGTGTCTACACGATGATCCGGGAGGCCAGTGACGAGGCGGGCAAGGCGGTCGGGATCCTCGCCGACCTGCAGGGCCCGAAGATCCGTCTCGGCCGTTTCGCCGACGGTCCCACCGAGTGGGCCACCGGCGAGGAGGTGCGGATCACCGTCGAGGACTGCGTCGGCACGCACGACCGCGTCTCCACGACGTACAAGGGCCTCGCCCAGGACGCGCGGGTCGACGACCGCCTGCTGGTCGACGACGGCAAGGTCGGCCTGCGCGTGGTCGGCATCGAGGGCGACGACGTCGTCTGCCGGGTGACCGAGGGGGGCCCGGTCAGCGACAACAAGGGCCTGAACATGCCGGGCATGAACATCTCGGTGCCGGCCCTGTCCGACAAGGACATGGAGGATCTGGAGTTCGCGGTCGGGCTGCGGGTGGACGTGATCGCGTTGTCGTTCGTGCGCAGCCCGGCCGACGTCGATCTCGTGCACAAGGTCATGGACTCGTCCGGTCGCGGGCGGTTGCCGGTCGTCGCCAAGATCGAGAAGCCGGAGGCCGTCGACAATCTCGAGGCGGTCGTGCTGGCGTTCGACGGCGTGATGGTCGCCCGCGGCGACCTGGGTGTCGAGCTGCCGCTGCAGAACGTGCCGCTGGTGCAGAAGCGGGCCATCCAGATCGCTCGGGAGAACGCGAAGCCGGTGATCGTCGCGACCCAGATGCTGGACTCGATGATCACCAGCTCGCGGCCGACCCGGGCCGAGGCCTCGGATGTCGCGAACGCCGTGCTGGACGGCACGGACGCGGTGATGCTCTCCGGTGAGACGAGTGTCGGGCGGTACCCGATCAAGACGGTGCGCACGATGGCCGAGATCATCGAGGCGGTGGAGGCCGGTCCGGCGACCGCGCCGCCGTTGAACCACGTGCCGCGCACGAAGCGTGGGGTGCTCTCCTACGCAGCCCGTGACATCGGGGAGCGGCTCTCGGCGCGGGCGCTGGTCGCGTTCTCCCAGTCCGGGGACACGGTGCGCCGGCTCGCCCGCCTGCACACGCGGTTGCCGTTGTTGGCGTTCACGCCGGAACCCGCGGTGCGTAGCCAGCTGGCCATGACCTGGGGCGTCGAGACGTTCCTGGTGGACAAGGTCACCACGACGGACGCGATGGTGCGGCAGGTGGACCAGGCGATCCTGTCGATCGGGCGGTTCAAGCCGGGCGACCTGGTGGTCGTCGTGGCCGGGTCGCCGCCGTCCACGGTCGGGTCGACGAACCTGATCCGCGTGCACCGCCTCGGCGAGGACGACCACGGCTGAGCCCGGTTTGGCAGACTCTCCGCCCGTGACCGAGACGCAGCAGCCGGAGATCGCGGCCGACGGCAGGCCCCGCGGGCAGGCGGTGCTCGACGACCTGGTCCGCCTGCTCGACCTCGAGCAGCTGGAGTGGAACCTGTTCCGCGGCGTCAGCCCCGAGGAGTCGCTGCCCCGGGTCTACGGAGGTCAGGTCGCCGGTCAGGCCCTCGTCGCGGCCGGACGGACCGTCCCCGAGGACCGGCACGTGCACTCGTTGCACGCGTACTTCATCCGGCCCGGTGACCCGCACATCCCGATCGTCTACGAGACCGAGCGGGTCCGCGACGGCCGGTCGTTCACCACCCGCCGCGTGCTCGGCATCCAGCGCGGGGAGGCGATCTTCTCGCTGTCCGCGTCGTTCCAGACCCACCAGCGCGGCCTCGAGCACACCGAGCCGATGCCGCGCGACGTCCCGGCGCCGGAGACGGTGCCGGACCTGGGGGAGCGGGCCGCGCGCGACGGCAGCGCCGGCTGGATGGCCGGGGTCCCGCGCCCGCTGGACATCCGGCTCGTCGACGAGCCCGTGTGGTCACCGCACCGCACCGGCCGCTCGGACGACCCGATGCGGGTCTGGATGCGCGCCGACGGCGTCCTGCCCGACGACCAGCTGCTGCACGTCTGCCTGCTCACGTTCGCCAGCGACCTGACGCTGCTCGGCTCGGTGCTGGCCCGCCACGAGCCGCCCGCGACCCGCCCGCAGATGGCGAGCCTGGACCACGCGATGTGGTTCCACCAGCCGTTCCGGGCCGACGAGTGGTTCCTCTACAGCTGCTACTCGCCGGCCGCGTCCGGTGGCCGCGGGCTGGCCCAGGGGCAGATCTTCACCGAGGACGGCAGGCTGATCGCCAGCACGATGCAGGAGGGGCTGGTCCGGCTGCCGGACCCGTCCCGGACGGGAGAGTGATGGTCGAGTCCGACGTCTCGATGCCCAGCCTCAACGGCGGGCATCTTCCGGGTTTCCTGGTGCGCCCGGAGGGGGACGGCCCGTTCCCCGCGCTGCTGATGATCTACGAAGCGTTCGGCATGACGGCCGAGATGCGCCGGATCGCCCGCGAGCTCGCCGCCGAGGGCTACACGGTGCTCGTGCCGGACCTGTTCGCCCGCGGGAAGATCAAGGCGCTGTGCGTGGCGGCGACCATGCGCACGATGCTGACCGGCAAGGGCGCGGCGCTCGGCGACCTGGAGTCCGCCCGCCGGTGGCTCGCCGCGCAGCCCACCGTGGACGCCGACCGGATCGGCACGCTCGGGTTCTGCATGGGCGGCGGGTTCGCGCTGATGCTGGCGGACACCGGGCTGTACAAGGTCAGCGCACCGTTCTACGGGCAGACGACGCTGCCCCTGGAGCGGGCCTGCCCCGTCGTCGCGAGCTTCGGCGGCCGGGACGCGGGGACACCGTCCGCCTACCCGGACCGCCTGGCCGAGAACCTGCAGGCGCTCGGCGTCCCGCACGACGTGAAGACCTACCCGGACGCCGGGCACTCGTTCATGACGCGCACGGAGGGCGTCATGGGGCAGGTCGTGTCCCGCACGCCGATCCACGCCGAGTACCACGAGGCGAGCGCCACGGACGCGATGGCGCGGATGCTCGCGTTCTTCCGCGAGCACCTGTGAGCGGTCAGCCGCGCAGCGCCTCCACCAGCCCCGCGAAGCGCGACGGCGACGGCGTCTCGCCGGGGCGGTTGAACCGCACCCGGTGCGCGACGTCGCCGTAGCGCTCCCGCAGCGTCGCGGCCACCTCGGTCTCGGTGCCGGACGCGCACATGGCGTCCAGGATCTCGTCGTCGACGAGCGGGACCATCTCGTCCCACCTGCCCTGTTTGGACAGTGCGTTGAGGTCGGTCTGCAGGTCGCCCCAGCCGTGCAGGTCGAGCACCGGCTTGTACGCGGGCGTCGAGCCGTAGAACGAGATCTGCCTGCGCACGGCCTCGCGGTCGGCCTCGTCCAGCGCGACGAACGGGGACAGCGCGATCTCCAGCGGCTCCGCGCCGTCCGGCCGGTGCGCGGCGATCTCCGGGACCATCACCTCGCGCAGGTACCGCTCGGTGAGGAACGGGTGCGCGAACAGCCCGTCCGCGACCTGCGCCGTCGTGCGCAGCATGTGCGGCCCGACGGCGGCGAGGAACACCGCAGGCGGCCCGTACGGGTTCGGCGGCGGGACGAAGTTCGGCGTCATCAGCGAGTGGTCGTAGAACTCGCCGCGGTGCTCCAGCGTCCCGCCGGTCTCCCACGCGTGCCAGATCGCCCGCAGCGCCGTCACGAACTCGTGCATCCGCGCCGCGGGGCGTGACCACGGCATCGAGAACCGCCGGGTGACGTGCGGGCGGATCTGGCTGCCGAGCCCGAGCACGAGCCGCCCGCCGGAGAACCGCTGCAGGTTCCACGCCGGGTTCGCGACCGTCATCGGCGTGCGCGCGAACGCGATCGCCACTGACGGCCCGACCTCGATCCGCGACGAGTGCTCGGCGGCCAGTGCGAGCCCGGGGAACGGGTCGGTCGTGTTCTCGGCGTTCCAGGCCCCGTCGTAGCCGACCTCCTCGGCGACCCGGACGTCGTCGGTGACCGTCTCCCAGGCGTCCCGCAGCCGTGCGTCGATCTTCACGGTGTCAGGCTGCCGCCGGGGCCCACCGGAGCGCAACGAGGCAGGATGGTGACGTGAGCGAGCCTGCGAGCGAACCATCGGGACCGCACGAGGACCGGAACTGGGGTTTCCGCACCCGCGCGGTGCACGCCGGAGCGGTGCCGGACGCGGCCACCGGGTCGCGGGCGGTGCCGATCTACCAGTCGACGAGCTACGTGTTCTCCGACGCGCAGGACGCGGCGTCGCTGTTCGCGCTGCAGAAGTACGGGCTGATCTACTCGCGGATCGCGAACCCGACGGTCTCGGTGCTCGAGGAGCGGCTCGCCAGCCTGGACGGCGGCATCGGTGCGGTCGCGACGGCAAGTGGCCAGTCCGCCGAGTTCCTCACGTTCGCCGCGCTCGCCGGGGCGGGGGACCACGCCGTCGCCGCGTCCGCGCTGTACGGCGGCACGATCACGCAGCTCGACGTCACGTTGCGCCGCTTCGGGATCGACACGACGTTCGTGCGGGGCACCGATCCGGCCGACTTCGCCGCCGCGATCACCGACCGCACGAAGTTCGTGTTCGCCGAGCTGATCGCGAACCCGGGCGGCGAGGTCCAGGACATCGCCGGGCTGGCCGAGGTCGCCCACGCCCGCGGCATCCCGCTGATCGTCGACAACACGCTCGGCACGCCGTACCTGTGCCGGCCGATCGAGCACGGCGCGGACATCGTGATCCACTCGGTGACGAAGTTCCTCGGCGGGCACGGCACGACGCTGGGCGGCGTCGTCGTCGAGGCCGGCACGTTCGACTGGGGCAACGGGAACTTCCCCGGCATGACCGAGCCGGTGCCGTCGTACGGCGGGCTGACGTGGTGGGGCAACTTCCAGGAGCTCGGGTTCCTGACGAAGCTGCGGGCCGAGCAGCTGCGCGACGTCGGCGCGACGCTGTCGGCGCACTCGGCGTTCCTGCTGCTCCAGGGCGTGGAGACGCTGCCGCAGCGGATGGAGGCGCACGTCGCGAACGCGCAGTACGTGGCCGAGTGGCTGGAGGCGGACCCGCGCGTGGCCTACGTCCGCTACCCCGGCCTGGCGTCGCACCCGCACCACGAGCGCGCGCGGCAGTACCTGCCGCAGGGGCCCGGCGCCGTGTTCGCGTTCGGCGTCGTCGGCGGCCGCGACGCCGGCGCCCGCTTCATCGAGAACGTGCAGCTGTGCAGCCACCTGGCCAACGTCGGCGACGCGCGCACGCTCGTCCTGCACCCGGGTTCGACGACGCACCAGCAGCTCACCGACGACCAGCTCGTCGCGGCCGGGGTCCCGGAAGATCTGATCCGGATCAGCGTTGGACTGGAGGACCCGGAGGACATCGTCTGGGACCTGGACCAGGCCCTGGCGGCGGCGACCAAGGAGACACAGAGCCCGTGACGACCGCGAACTGGCAGAACCCGCCCGCCGTCCGCCGCCAGCAGATCCTGCGCGCCACCAGGACCGTCGCGATGGTCGGGGCGTCCGCGAACCCGTCGCGCGCCAGCAACTTCGTCGCGACGTACCTGCTGGCCTCGACCGACTACGACGTCTACTTCGTGAACCCGAACGCGACCGAGATCCTCGGGAAGCCGGTGTACCCGTCGCTGGCCGCGCTCCCGGTGGCACCGGACCTGGTGGACGTGTTCCGCAGGCCGGAGGACCTGTCGTCGGTGCTGGACGAGGCGCTCGCGCTGGACCCGCGCCCGAGCACGTTCTGGCTCCAGTTCGGACTGTTCGACTCCGACCTGGCCCGCCGCGCGGAGGCCGCCGGACTCGAGGTGGTGATGGACCGCTGCCTCAAGGTCGAGCACGCCCGGTTCCACGGTGGACTGCACCTGGCCGGGTTCAACACCGGCGTCATCTCCTCGAAGCGGCGCACGGCGTAGCCGGACCGGCGGACGGCCCAGTCCGGCTCCACCGGTCGCCACGCGGCCTACCGTGTTGTGACGAAATGGCGGGCGGGACCCTGACGGGAAACCGGTTACGCCCGACGTGGACGACGAGCAGCCCGGCCGCCCCGGGCGACGTCGTTCTTCAGGGAGAGCCGCCATGACCGCCACCATCGACCACAGTTCCGGGCTCAGTGGACGGATGACCGGCGACGTCGTCCTGCCCGGCGACGCCGACTACGACGACGCCCGTCGCCGCTGGAACGGCACCGTCGACCGCCGACCGGCCGTGATCGCGCGCTGCCGCGACGCCGCCGACGTCGCCGCCGCGATCACCTACGCCCGCAGCGAAGGACTGGAGATCGCGGTCCGCGGCGGAGGGCACAGCATCCCGGGCCACTCCGTCGTCGACGACGGCCTGGTGGTCGACCTGAGTGCGATGAACTCCGTGCAGGTCGACCCGGCCACCCGCCGGGCCCGCGTCGGGGGCGGAGCCCTGCTGAGCGAGATGGACGCCGCCACGCAGGAGTACGGCCTGGCGGTCCCGTGCGGGCAGATCGGGCACACCGGGGTCGGCGGGCTGACACTCGGCGGCGGTTTCGGCTGGCTGACCCGCATGGCCGGGCTGAGCGTCGACGCGATGCGCGGTGCCGAGGTGGTGCTGGCCGACGGGCGGACCGTCCACGCGTCGGCCGACGAGAACCCGGACCTGTTCTGGGCCCTGCGCGGTGGCGGCGGGAACTTCGGCGTCGTGACCGAGTTCGAGTTCGAGTGCTACCCGGTCGGGCCGATGGTGTCGATCGGGATGCTGTTCTACGGTCTCGACGACGCCGCCGCGGTCCTGCGCCTCGCCAGGGAGACGGTGCCGACGCTGCCCCCGTCGGTGACGTTCCAGGTGATCGCGATGAACGCGCCCCCGGAGCCGTTCGTCCCGGAGGCGGTGCGCTTCCGGCCCGGATACGCGCTGGTCGTGATCGGGATGGGTGACCCGGGTGGTGCCGACACCGACGCCGACGCGGTGTGCGAGTCGCTGCGTGCCGGCGGGCCGCCGCCGTTGTTCGACTTCCGGTCCCCGATGCCGTACGTCGCGCTGCAGCAGATGATCGACGAACCGAACGCGTGGGGTGTGCACTGCTACGACAAGAGCTGCTTCCTCACGGAGCTGAGCGACCCGATCATCGAGGTCGTGACCGAGCACGTCGCGCGCAAGCAGTCGCCGTTGTCGGTGGTGAACGTGCTGACGGCTGACGGGGCCTACTGCGACGCCGACGGTGACGCGACGTCGTTCGGCGGGGAGCGCACGCCGCGGCTCCTGGTGTTCATCATCGGCCTGACGCTCCCGGACGGCGTCGGGTTCGAGGCCGAACGCGACTGGGTGCGGGCGTTCCACACGGCGCTGATGCCGCTCGCGATCACCGACGCGATCTACGTGAACGCGATGGGCTCCGGCGACGGCCACGGGGTGTCCGCGCTGTACGGGCGCAAGTACGAGCGACTCGCGCGGATCAAGGCCGAGGTCGACCCGGAGAACGTGTTCCACCGCAACGCGAACATCCTCCCGGCACCCTGACCCACCCAGCCCCCACTCCCGCTCAGCCCCACCCCGCCCAGCCCCACCCAGCCCAGCCCTCACCCCATACAGACCGAACGAACGGCACCTTCGAGCAATCGCATTGCTCGAAGGTGCCGTTCGTTCGGGGCCGGGGGCTGGAGCGGGGGCCGTGGGCCGGAGCCGGGGCCGGGGGCTGGAGCGGGCGCCGGGTGCCGGGTGCCGGCGGCCGGACCGGGGCAGAGCCGGGGCCGGGGGCGGGTGGCCGGGGCGGAGGGTCACGGCTGGTTGGTGGCCGCGTCGAGGCGTCTGGCCAGCGCGCGGACGCCGTCGCGGAGCGCGTCCGGTTCCTCGACGACGAACGGGAGATCCAGCCCGGCGAGCAGTGCCGGGACCCAGTCCAGCCGCTCGGCACGCAGCCGCAGCCGGACCCGTCCGTCCACGTCCTCCAGGATCGCCAGCCCGACGGGCAGGCGAGTACGGACCTGCTCGACCGGGCCGTCCACCAGCACGGACACCTGGTGGCGCCACGGTGTACCGGCGAGGCCCGCGGTCACGTGAGCGGACGGGTCGAAGCCGTCGGGGACGTCGAACGTGCCGGACCGCACGGCCGGGGCGGTGATCCGGTCGAGCCGGAACGTGCGGACGTCGCCGCTCGCCGAGTCCGCGCCGGTGACGTACCAGCGACCGGAGTGCGCGACGAGCCCGTACGGCTCCACGGTCCGCTCGCTGGATCTGCCGTCCCGGTCGGTGTAGCTGATCGCGACCGGTCTGCGGTCCCTGGCGGCCCCGGCCAGGAGCAGGAGCACCCGCGCCTCGTGCACGACGACCGGACGGTCCGGAGCCGTGAACTCCGCCGTCTCGAACAGGGCGTCCACCCTGTCCCGCAGGGCCCGTGGCAGCACCCGTCGGACCTTCTCCGCCGCGACGCCCGCCGCATCCGGGTCCTCGTGGCGACCGGTGACGAGCCCGAGCAGGACGGCGACCGCCTCGTCGTCGGTGAGCATGAGCGGCGGCATCCGGAAGCCGGGCGCGAGCCGGTAGCCGCCGTACCGCCCGCGGACCGTGCGCACCGGTACGTCGAGATCGCGGAGGTGGTCGACGTAGCGGCGGACGGTGCGCTCGTCGACGTCGAGACGGGCGGCCAGGTCGGCGACGGTGCGGGTACCGCCGGACTGCAGAGCCTCCAGCAGGGTCAGCACGCGCGCGGTCGGTCGGGACACGCGTCGAGATTCTTCCGGGTACCGGGCCGATTCCGCCCGGTATCGCTCCTAGCGTCGTGGCCATCGACCACTTCGGCTGGGGAGGACCCATGAACTTCGTCTCGATCCGGATCATCACCGACGACGTCGCGCGCCTCGTCGCGTTCTACGAGCCGATCGCGGGCGTCACCGCACGGTGGGGCAACGAGCTGTTCGCCGAGCTCCGCACGTCGGCCGGCACGCTCGCGATCGCGAGCAGCCGCACCGTCGGGCTGTTCGGCGACGGCGCCGCCGGCCCGGCCGACAACCACAGCGTGATCATCGAGTTCCGGTCCGACGACGTGGACGCGGCATTCGACGCCCTGTCCGGCTCGCCGTCCTGCGCCGACGTCGTGATGGAGCCGGCGACGATGCCGTGGGGCAACCGCTCCGCTCTCGTCCGGGACCCGGACGGCAACCTGGTCAACCTGTTCACCCCGGTCGGCGACGAGGCGCTCGCGCGGAACCCGGTGCGCTGATCACCCCAGCAGGGCGACGGCCACCGCGTGCAGCACCCAGAAGATCGCGAACGCGACGAGCACCAGCATCCCCGGGCGGGCACCGCGTCGCGCCGGGACCACCAGGACCGCCGTGGTGATCACGAACGGCAGCGCGAGCGCGGCGGCCCGCAGCGGCCAGGACACGACGCCGGTGACCACCGCGAGCACGAGCGCCACCAGGACCCAGAGCCCGGCGGCGACCAGGCAGCGGGGGAGGACCGCCGGGACCGATGGGGCGCCGGGCGTCCGGTTCGCGACGGGTCCGCGTTCCGGCTCGGTTCCGGCCGGGTACGGCGGGGCGCCGGGCATCGGCGCGTGCGGCGGGAACCGGTCCGGGTCGAAGCCCGAGTACCCGGGCGCGCCCTGCCAGGGGAACGGCGGCTCGTCGGGCTCCTCGCGCGGCACGGTCCGACCGTAGGACACGCACCCCGGTCCCGCGCGGATCCCGGTGCTCCCACGCGCGTCCGGCGGGTAGCGGCGCCCGCATCCGCGCGCGTCGTGGTGCTCCCGCGCGGTCCCGGATGCGCGCGGGAGCCGGATTTCCGCGCGCACCGGTACGTCGGGTGGGGACACGTCCGCGCCGTGGGGCGCGAGCCGGGCCGCCCGCGTCGGACCTCGGGGTGCCGCACGGCGTGACGACCGTCGCGGGGGCGGGCGCAGGAGACGCGGCCGGTGGACGGTGTGTCAGGGGCGCAGGCCACCCAGGAGCTGGCGGACCAGGGTGGTGGCGAACGCGTCGGTCAGCGGCTCGTCGCGGATCAGGAGCCGGTGGTAGCAGGCACCCCAGAGCTGGTCGACGACGGCCTCGGCGTCGACGTCGGCGCGCAGCTGCCCGCGGTCACGGGCCCGGTGCAGCGCTTCGACGGCGAGGTCGCGCCGGGGTCGCGAGTAGCCGGTGCGGTAGGCCTCGGCGAGGTCCGGGTCGGTCTGTGCCTGGCCGATCAGCTCCGCCACGACCTGCCCCGCACGCGTCGTGCCGACAAGCCGCACGAACGCCGTGAGCTGGGACGTCAGGTCCGCCTCGATGTCTCCGGTGTCCGGGAAGGCGAGCGTGGACTCGACGGCGTGGAAGTAGCCCTCCAGCGCGAGCGCACCCCGCGACGGCCACCACTTGTAGAGCGTCGTCCTGCTGGCGCCCGCCTCGGCCGCGACGCGCTCGAACGTCACCGCCGGCATCCCCTCGCCGAGCAGCAGGCGCCCCGCGGCGTCGAGCACCTCGCCGCGCACCTCGTGTGCCGGCCGCCGTCCGCGTCCTCGGGTCATGGATCACAGCCTCGTATATGGACGGAGTGTTCACAAGTATGGTTATATGAACGAAGCGTTCACATCGAACCGAGGAGGATCGCCATGACGGATCGCGTGGCACTGGTGACCGGCGGCTCCGGCGGGATCGGACGGGCCACCGCCGAGCGGCTCGCCGCGGACGGCACGGCCGTCGGCGTGCACTACGCAGGTAACAAAGACCGGGCGCTCGAGGCCGTGGCCGCGATCGAGCGGGCGGGAGGCCGGGCGATCGCCGTGGGTGGCGACGTCGCCGACCCGGACGCGATGTCCGAGGCGTTCGCCGCCGTCGAGACCGCGTTCGGCGGGATCGACGTCGTCGTCCACACGGCCGGGGTGATGCTGCTGGCGCCGGTCACCGAGATCGACCTCGACGACCTGGACCGCATGCACCGCACGAACATCCGCGGCACGGTCGTCGTCGCCCAGCAGGCGGCACGTCGGGTGCGCTCCGGCGGGGCCGTCATCCTGTTCTCGACGTCGGTGACGCGCCTATCCTTGCCGACCTACGGCGGGTACGTCGCGAGCAAGGGCGCGGTCGAGGCGCTCGTCCCGGTGCTGGCACGGGAGATGCGCGGGCGCGACGTGACGGTCAACGCCGTCGCACCCGGGCCGACGGCGACGCCGCTGTTCCTGGACGGCAAGGACCAGGCGACGATCGAGCGGATGGCCGCGCAGGCGCCGCTGGAGCGCCTCGGCGAGCCGGCCGACATCGCCGAGTCCGTCGCGTTCCTGGCCGGTCCCGCCCGGTGGGTCAACGGGCAGGTGCTGTTCGCCAACGGCGGCATCGCCTGAGCCCGGCCGCGTCGTGATCCGGCTCGCGTCGTCGGGCTCCCGCTCGCGTCGTGGCACGCGCGGGAGCGGCGCGCGGTTGTGGCACTGGCCACGGTCGGGGCGTGGTGTGCTCCCCGTCGCGGCGCGGTCGTCGCGGCGGGACTAGGGTCCGCTGCGTGTCCAACACCCCCGTCACCGTCACCGTCACCGGAGCCGCTGGCCAGATCGGTTACGCGCTGCTCTTCCGGATCGCCTCCGGGCAGCTCCTGGGGTCCGACACCCCGGTGAAGCTGAACCTGCTGGAGATCCCGCAGGCCGTCAAGGCCGCCGAGGGCACCGCGATGGAGCTCGACGACTGCGCGTTCCCGCTGCTGCGCGGCATCGACATCCACGACGACCCGGCCGCCGCGTTCTCCGGTGCCAACGTCGCACTGCTCGTCGGCGCCCGCCCGCGCACGAAGGGCATGGAGCGCGGCGACCTGCTCGAGGCCAACGGCGGCATCTTCGGCCCGCAGGGCAAGGCGATCAACGACGGCGCGGCGGACGACATCCGCGTGCTCGCGGTCGGCAACCCGGCCAACACGAACGCCCTGATCGCCCAGGCCTCCGCGCCGGACGTGCCCGCCGAGCGGTTCACCGCGATGACCCGCCTGGACCACAACCGGGCGCTGGCCCAGCTGTCGAAGAAGCTGGACGTGCAGCTCGACGACATCAAGAAGCTCACGATCTGGGGCAACCACTCCGCCACCCAGTACCCCGACCTGTTCCACGCCGAGGTGGGCGACAAGATCGCTGCCGACCAGGTGGACCGGGACTGGCTGGAGAACGACTTCATCCCGACCGTCGCCAAGCGCGGTGCGGCGATCATCGAGGCCCGGGGCGCGTCCTCGGCCGCGTCGGCCGCGAACGCCGCGATCGACCACGTCTACGACTGGGTCAACGGCACCCAGGACGGCGACTGGGTCTCCGCCGCCATCCCGTCGGACGGCTCCTACGGCGTCGCCGAGGGGATCATCTCCAGCTTCCCGGTCACGTCGAAGAACGGTCGGTGGGAGATCGTCCAGGGCCTGGAGATCGACGACTTCTCCCGCGGCAAGATCGACGCCTCCGTCGCGGAGCTGGTCGAGGAGCGCGACACGGTGAAGAAGCTCGGCCTGATCTGAGCCCTCCCGGTCGGGGCTGTCGCCTCACCCGCCCAACGAACGGCACCTTCGAGCAATGACATTGCTCGAAGGTGCCGTTCGTTCGTGAAAGGCGGGAGGGGGCGGCGCGGTCGGTGCGGTGGGTCAGCCCGCGATCTCGGCGATCGCGAACGCCTCGGCGGGGACGGTGACCTCGTCCTCGCGGCTCCGGGTGGGTTCCGAGGCGAGCAGGATCCGGGTGATCCGCGCACCGAGCGAGAGCGTCACCGGCTCCGGGCCGAGGTTCACCACCACGCGCAGGCCGCCCCGGTGCACGACGAGCGTGCGCGCGTTCTCGTGCACGTCCACGCCGACCTGGTCCAGCCACGGGTCGGAGAGCTCCGGGTGTCGCCTGCGCAGCGCGATCAGCTCCTGGTGCGTGCGCAGCAACGACGCGTGCGGCTCCTGCTCCGGCTCGGACCAGTCCAGCTTCGAGTCCAGGAACGTCTGCTCGTCGTTCGGGTCGGGGACGTCGGCTCCACCGCCGATGGAGTCCCAGCCGTGCTCGGCGAACTCCGACGTCCGTCCTGTTCGGACGGCCTCGCGCAGGCCTGCGTCGGGGAAGTGCGAGAAGAACTGCCACGGCGTACGGGCGCCCCACTCCTCGCCCATGAACAGCATCGGCGTGAACCCGGACGTGAACAGCAACGCGGCCCCGCACGCCAGCAGGCCCGGCGTGAGCGTCCGGGTGAGCCGGTCGCCGGTGGCGCGGTTGCCGATCTGGTCGTGGTTCTGCAGGTACGTGACGAACCGGCTGCCCGGGATCCGGGCGGTGTCCACCGGGGCGCCGTGGCTGCGTTGCCGGAATGACGACCACGTGCCCTCGTGCAGGAACGCGCGCGTCAGGACGTGCGCGAGGCCGTTCAGCCCGGCCTCGGCGAAGTCCGCGTAGTAGCCCTGGGACTCGCCGGTGAGGACACAGTGCAGGCTGTGGTGCACGTCGTCGCACCACTGGCCGTCGAGCCCGTAGCCGCCGCCCTCGCGGGCGGTGACCATCCGCGGGTCGTTCAGGTCGGACTCGGCGATCAGCGACAGCGGGCGGCCGACGTGCACCTGGAGCGCGGTCACCTCGACGGCGAGCTGCTCGAGCACATGCTGCGCGCGCGTGTCCCGCAACGCGTGCACGGCGTCGATGCGCAGGCCGTCCACGTGGAAGTCGCGCAGCCACATCAACGCGTTGTCGATCATGTACCGGCGGACCTCGTCCGACCCGGGTCCGTCCAGGTTCAGCGACGGGCCCCAGATGTTCGAGCCGGCGAAGTACGGCCCGAAGCGGTCCAGGTAGGCGCCGGACGGGCCGAGGTGGTTGTAGACCACGTCCAGCACGACGCCGAGCCCGCGGGCGTGGCAGGCGTCGACGAACCGCTTGAACGCGTCCGGGCCCCCGTAGTTGTCCGTGACGGCGTACCAGCCGACGCCGTCGTAGCCCCAGTTCCGCGGGCCGTCGACGGCGTTCACCGGCAGCACCTCGACCATGTCCACGCCGAGCGCGACGAGGTGGTCCAGACGGCCGACGGCCGCGTCGAACGTGCCGTCCTGCGTGAACGTGCCGATGTGGCACTCGTAGAGCACCGACCCGGCCAGCGCCCGCCCGGTCCAGGCGTCGTCGGTCCACCAGAACGCGTCCTGGTCGTAGTAGCGGGACGCGCCGTGCACACCGAACGGCTGCCACTGCGACCGCGGGTCGGGCAGCGGGTTCGCGTCGTCGTCGAGCAGGAACCCGTAGGAGACCGCGTGACCGCCGTTCTCGACGTCGGCCCGCCACCACCCGTCCGGCCCGCGCCGCATCGGGTGCTGCGTGCCCTCCACGAGCACCGAGACCTGCCGCCGGTCCGGTGCCCAGACGCCGAACCCGGTCACGCGGGGCGCACCAGCAGGGCCACCGGGTACCGCTCGAGCAGGGCGTCCAGGCGCGGGGAGGCCCCGTCGACCGGGCGGTCCGAGATCATGTCGTGCCAGTCGGTGGCTCCGCCGGGCAACGGCAGCACCGTGTCCGCCCATCCGCCGCGGCGGGCCAGCCCCTCCGGCAGCCGGGTCGCGACCGCGACGAGGTTCCCACCGCCCCGGCTGAAGGCGACGGCGTGGTCGGCCGCCGGCCCGTCGGCCGGGACCGGCCGGTACCCGGTGAACAGCTCGGGACGGTAGCGCCGCAACCGCGCGGCGGCCGCGGTGACCAGCAGCTTCGCGGCGCCGTCCGCGTCCACGGGCGGCAGCTCGCCGTCGTCGATCCGGGCCAGCATCGCCTCGCGCTGCCCGAGGTCGACGGGGCGGCGGTTGTCCGGGTCCACGAGCGAGTACTCGAACAGCTCGGTGCCCTGGTAGACGTCCGGGACGCCCGGCCCGGCCATCTGCAGCAGCTTCTGGCCCAGCGAGTTCGACCGGCCGGGGCCGGCGATCTCCGCGACGAGCGTGGCGACCTCGGCGACCGTCTCCGGGTCACCCAGCACCTGCCGGGGCCATGCCGCGATCGCGTCGTCCACCTCGGACACCGGCTCGGTGTGGCTGGTGACGAGCTTCGCCTCCTTGGACGCCTTGCCCAGGTAGGCGGCCATCCGGTCGGCGTCGATCGGCCACGCGCCGACCAGCGACTGCCAGGCCAGCAGCTCCAGCGACCGGTCCGGAAGCGGGTGGCGCACCGACCACGTCCGCAGCCGGTCCGCCCACTCGGCCGGGCGCTCGGACAGCACGGCCAGCCGGGCCCGGACGTCCTCGGAGCGCTTCGTGTCGTGTGTGGACAGTGTGGTCATGGTGTGCGGGGTCGCTGCCTCGCGGGCGGCGGCCGCGGTGTGGAACTCGTGCGGGGTCACGCCGAACCGGTCCGGCGCCCCGCCCACCTCGTTCAGCGCGACGAGCCGGTTGTACCGGTAGAACGCCGTGTCCTCGACGCCCTTGGCCATCACCATGCCGGACGTCTGCTGCACGCGGCGGGCGAACTCCGACCCCGGGTCGTCGACGAGCGCGGTGTGCATCGCGGCCATCAGCGGTCCGAGATCCGGGCGGCGGGTGCGCGCCACCGACACGGCCGTGTCCGCGTCCGCGCGTCCCTCCGGGAGATAGGACCGGTAGACCGGGAAACCGCACAGCAGCTCGGTGACCGCGTCGTTGACGTCCTGCGCCGTGTACTCGTCCGGCTCGGCCGTACCCGCGCCGGGGCCTGCGCGGTAGGCGTCGGCGATCCGGAGCACCTCGGCGACCAGGATCTCGCGGGCCACGAGGTGCCTGCCGTCGGACTCGACGGCGTGGACGGACGACCGGGTGCCGGTGTGCTCCGCGGCGAACTGGGTGAGCAGGCCCGCGCCGTCCGGGTCGACGAACAGGCCGCACACCTCGCGCAGCGCCTCGTAGCCCGTCGTGCCGTCGACCGGCCAGGACACCGGCAGGCTCTCGCCGACGCCGAGGATCTTCTCCACCAGCAGCCAGCGGTCCGCGCCGATCTCCTCGCGCAGCCTGCGCAGGTAGCCGCCCGGGTCGCTCAGCCCGTCCGGGTGGTCGACCCGCAGGCCGACGATCGTGGCGCCGTCGGTCCCGTCGCGCAGCCAGCGCAGGACCTCGCGGTGCGTGTCCGCGAAGACCTCGTCGTCCTCGACGCGGACGGCGGCCAGGTCGGACACGTCGAAGAAGCGCCGGTAGGTCAGCTCCGCGGCGCCGCGCTTCCAGGAGACGAGCCGGTAGTGCTGGCGCTCGTGCACGGCACGGGCCGTCCCGTCGTCACCGCTGCCCGGCGCGACCGGGAACACGTGCTCGTAGTAGCGCAGCTCGTCACGGTCGGGGGAGAGCTCGAGCCGGGCGAGCGCTCCCTCCTCGTCGGCGTCCAGGACCGGGATCAGCAGCGGGCCCGCGCCCCAGTCGATGTCGAAGTGCCGCGCCCAGCGGGACGCCTCCCCGTGCGTGAGCACGTCCCACCACCAGGGGTTCTCCTTCGGTACGGCGACACCGAGGTGGTTCGGCACGACGTCGAGCAGCAGCCCCATCCCGTGCTCGCGCAGCGCGGCCAGCAGCGCGGTGCGCCCGGACTCGCCGCCGCGCTCGTCGGACACACGGGTCGGGTCGACGACGTCGTACCCGTGGTTCGACCCGGTTCCGGACGCCAGCAGCGGCGACGCGTAGAGCGCACCGACACCGAGCCGGTCCAGGTACCCGAGCGCGGCGACCGCGTCGGCGAACGTCCGGTCCTTGGAGAACTGCAGCCGGTAGGTGGAGCCCGGGGTCATCGCGTGGCCGCCTTCCGCCGCAGCACGAGCAGGGCGCGGGGCGGGACGGTCAGGACGGTCCCTGCCGCGACCGGCGGGATGTCCGTCGCCTCACCGTTCCAGGTGGGTGGGTGCACCACGCCGGAGGCGGTGTCCACGACCGTCTCCCACGCCACCCCGAACTCCGACGGCGGCAGCGTGGCCTCGATGCCCTCCCAGTAGCTGTTGAACCACAGCAGGAACGAGTCGTCGACCACCCGCTCGCCGCGGGCGTCGACGTCGGCGATGCCCTCGCCGTTGAGGAACACCCCGATGCAGCGGCTCAGGTCGGAGTCCCAGTTCTCCTCGGTCATCTCCTCACCGGACGGGGAAAACCAGCCGATGTCCGGCAGCAGCGCACCGGACGGGGTGGCCGCGGCGGCCCGCGGCGAGCCGGCCGGGCGGCGGACCCGGCCGATCGGACGGCCCGCGAAGAACCGGCGCCTGCGGAACACCGGGTGTGCGGCGCGCAGCGCGGACACGCCGGACGTGAACGTGATCAGGTCGGCGTGCTTGGACGCCTGCGACCAGTCCTGCCAGGAGATCTCGTTGTCCTGGCAGTAGACGTTGTTGTTGCCGCCCTGCGTGCGGCCCAGCTCGTCGCCGTGCGCCAGCATCGGCGTGCCCTGGCTGAACATCAGCGTGGCCAGGAAGTTCCGCTGCTGCGAGGCGCGCAGCGCGAGCACGGCCTCGTCGTCGGTGGGGCCCTCGACGCCGCAGTTCCACGAGCGGTTGTGGCTCTCGCCGTCGTTGCCGCCCTCGCCGTTGGCGTCGTTGTGCTTCTCGTTGTATGACACGAGATCGGCCAGCGTGAACCCGTCGTGCGCGGTCACGAAGTTGATCGATGCGTACGGGCGGCGGCCGTCCTCCTGGTAGAGGTCCGAGCTGCCGGTGATCCGGGACGCGAACTCGCCGAGCGTGCCTGCCTCGCCGCGCCAGAAGTCGCGCACGGTGTCCCGGTACTTGCCGTTCCATTCCGTCCACAGCGGTGGGAAGTTGCCGACCTGGTACCCGCCCGGGCCGACGTCCCATGGCTCGGCGATGAGCTTGACCTGCGAGATCACCGGGTCCTGCTGGACCAGGTCGAAGAACGTGGAGAGCCGGTCCACGTCGTAGAACTCGCGGGCCAGCGTGGACGCGAGGTCGAACCGGAAGCCGTCGACGTGCATCTCGGTGACCCAGTACCGCAGCGAGTCCATGATCAGCTGCAGGGTGTGCGGGTTGCGGACGTTCAGCGAGTTCCCGGTGCCCGTGTAGTCCATGTAGTACCGCGGGTCGTCGGAGACCAGGCGGTAGTAGGCGTGGTTGTCGATGCCGCGCATGGACAGCGTCGGGCCCATGTCGGAGCCCTCGGCCGTGTGGTTGTAGACGACGTCGAGGATCACCTCGATGCCGGCGGCGTGCAGGTCCCGGACCATCGCCTTGAACTCGGGGACCTGGGCCCCCGGACGGTGCCCCTCTGCGGCGTAGCCGTGGTGCGGGGCCAGGAAGCCGATCGTGTTGTAGCCCCAGTAGTTCGAGAGGCCCTTCTCCTCGAGGTGGTGGTCGTTCACGAACTCGTGGCAGGGCATGAGCTCGATCGCGGTCACCCCGAGTCGCTGCAGGTGCTCGATCATCGCCGGGTGTGCGATGCCGGAGTAGGTGCCGCGCAGCTCCTCCGGGATCTCCGGGTGCCGGATCGTGAGGCCCCGCACGTGCGCCTCGTACACGACGGTCTCGTTGTACGGCGTCTTCGGCGGGCGGTCCGACCCCCAGTCGAAGAACGGGTTCACGACGACCGACTTCGGCACGTACGGCGCCGAGTCGGTGTCGTTGCGGCCGTCCGGGTCACCGAACGGGTAGCCGAACACGGCCTCGTCCCAGTGCACCGGGCCGTCAACGGCCTTGGCGTACGGGTCGATCAGCAGCTTGGTCGGGTTGCACCGCTGGCCCTGCGACGGGTCGTACGGGCCGTCCACCCGGTACCCGTAGCGCTGGCCCGGCTCGACGCCGGGCAGATAGCCGTGCCAGACGAAGCCGTCCACCTCGGTCAGCGGGATCTGCGTCTCGGTGCCGTCGGCGTCGAACAGGCAGAGCTCCACCTTGTCCGCCGCCTCGGAGAACAGCGCGAAGTTCGTGCCGGCGCCGTCGTAGCTGGCGCCGAGCGGGTAGGCGTGCCCCGGCCAGGGCTGCATTGGCGATCCCTTTCGTCTCGAACGCGGCCCAGTATGGAGGGGGGCACCGACAGCCGTCGGGGCGCCGGGTCGCTCAGGTGTCCGCGAGCCGCGGCGGGAACCCGCCGGTGGCGATCGGGCTCCAGCGGGTCGGGGTGATCCGGATCAGGGCCTTTCCCTGGTCACGCATGGCCTGGCGGTACTCGTCCCAGTCCGAGTGCTCGCCGGAGATCGCCCGGAAGTAGTCCACGAGCGGCTCCAGCGCGTCCGGGAGTGTGAGGAGTTCCGCATCGCCGTCGACCTGGACCCAGGCCCCGTTGAACTCGTCGGAGAGCACGACGACGGACGCTTGCGCTGTCCCCGCCCCGCCGGCTGCCGACCCCCTGCCCGCCCGGGCGACGTTCCGCGCTTTCGCGCGCTCCGGGTAGGTGGCGATCACGATCCGGCCGTCGTCGTCCACCCCACCGGTGACCGGGGAGCCCTGCACACCGCCGTCGGAGCGCGTGGTGAGCAGGACCATGTGGTGGCGGTGGCGCAGGAACTCGGTCAGCTCGTCGCGGCCGACGGAGGTGTTCGTGGCGATCGTGCGAGGCATGGTCGAAGCCTAGGATCCCCGCGTGTCCGCTGCCCGCCCACGCTAGGGTCCATGACGATGAGCAGCGTCTTCACGAAGATCATCGACGGTGAGCTGCCGGGCCGGTTCGTCTGGTCCGACGAGCACTGCGTCGGCTTCCTCTCGATCAACCCGCTCGGTCCGGGGCACACGCTGGTGGTCCCGCGCGCCGAGATCGACCAGTGGCTGGACGCACCGCCCGCGCTGGTGGAGCACCTGACCCGGGTCGCGCACGCGATCGGCGTCGCGGTCCGCGATATCTGGGCGCCGCCGCGGGTGGGGCTGATGGTCGCCGGGTTCGAGGTGCCGCACCTGCACGTGCACGTGTTCCCGGCGCCGGACATGACCGCGTTCGACTTCGCGAACGCGGCCGCGTCGGTCGACGGTGCGGAGCAGGACGGGTACGCAGAGCGTCTGCGGGAGACGTTGCGCGGCGCCGGGCACGGCGCGTCCGTCCCGGCGGCGTGAGGAGCACGGGCGGGGTCCCTCCGTGCTGCTGATCCTCGTCCGGCACGCCGAACCGGAACGGCTCGTCGACGCCCCGGACGGCCGGGCCGATCCCGGCCTGACCACGCGCGGTGGGGAACAGGCCGTGCGGCTGGTCGACGCGTTGGACGGCGTGGCGATCGACGCGCTGGTCACCAGCTCGATGCGGCGGGCGAAGGACACGGCGGCCCCGCTCGCGGCGGCGCGGGGGGTCGAGCCGGACGTGGTCGACGACCTGCGGGAGTACGACGCCGACCGGGACTCCTACGTGCCGGTGTCCGCGATGGCCGCCGAGCGGCCCGACGACTGGGAACGGATGCGGGCCGGGCACCTGCCCGCGCACGTGGACGCGGAGGCGTTCACCGCCCGCGCGGTGGCCGCCGTCGACGGCGTCGTCGCGGCACACCCCGGGCACGCCACGGCCGTCGTCGTCGCGCACGCCGGCGTCGTCAACGCCTACCTCTCCGCCGCGCTCGGGATCCCGGTGCCGTTGCCGTTCCCGCTGGACTACGTCGGCGTGACCCGGGTGCTGTGCAGCCGCTCCGGCCGGCGACGGGTGCGCACCGTCAACGAGGTCGCGCACGTCGCGGACCTGCTCGGCGACGGACCCCCGGCCGGGTGATGACCTCGACGGACGCACCCGCTCGCCGCCGCCGGGAGCCCGTTGGTCCGACCGTCCGGCCGCCGGACATGACGTTCCGCGCCCGAGTACCTACCCTCGGTAGGATGGGGCGCGTCCAGCAGGGGACCGGCTCTCCGCGTCTGACCGCGGTGTTCCGGGTGGCGGAGTTCCGCGCACTCTGGTTCGCGGAGGTCCTCTCGGTGGCGGGCGACCAGCTCGCGCGGCTCGCGCTGACCGTCGTCGTCCTGCAGCGCACCGGGTCACCGGCATGGTCGGCCGTGGTCTACGCGCTCACCTTCCTCCCCGCTCTGGCCGGCGGGCTGCTGCTGGGCCCGCTGGCCGACCGGTTCCCGCGGCGCACCGTCATGGTGGTCGCGGACCTGGTGCGGCTCGGCATGGTCGCCGTGATGGCCGTCCCCGGCGTCCCGCTGTGGGTGCTCGCGACGCTCGTCGTGCTCGTCGTGCTGGCCGGTGCCCCGCACACGGCGGCGCAGGGCGCCCTGCTGCCGGACGTGCTCGACGGCGACCTGCTGCAGCGCGGGATCGCCGTCCGCCAGATCACCGGGCAGGTGGCCCAGGTGGCCGGGTTCGCGGTCGGCGGGCTCGTCGTCGCCGTGCTCACCCCGTCCGCCGCGCTGCTGATCGACGCCGCGACGTTCGGCCTGTCGGCGCTCGTCGTCGGCACGCTCGTGCGGCGCGGCGAGCCGTCGCGCGCGGACGCCGGGCCCGCATCCGGTTCCCCGACGGCCGGCGCGCACGGCGTGCGGGCAGGGCTCCGGCTCGTCCTGCGCCATCCGCGCAGGCGCTACCTCGTCTGCATCGCGTGGCTCGTCGGGATCTTCGTGCTGCCCGAGGCGCTGGCCGCGTCGTACGCGCAGGCCATCGGGGTGGGCGCGGTCGGAACCGGGATCCTGATGTCCGCCGACCCGGTCGGTAGCGTCGTCGGGGCGCTGCTGTTCGCCCGGCTCGTCCCGGTCGCGTGGCGGGACCGGGCGCTCGTGCCGCTCGCCGTAGGGGCCGCGGTGCCGTTGCTGGTCGCGCCGCTGACCGCGACGCTCCCGGCCTCGTTCGCGCTGTGGGCCGTGTCCGGCGCGTGCGCGACGGCCGCACTCGTCCAGGCGCAGGCCGGGTTCGTGCGGGCCACCCCCGCCGACGTCCGCGGAACCGCGACCGGCGTGGCCGCGTCCGGCCTGGTCGCGGCACAGGGCGTCGCGATCCTGCTGGGCGGACTCGTCGCGGAACGCACGAGCCCGCCGGTCGCGCTCGCCGCCTGCGGCGCGGGTGGTCTGCTGCTCGCGTGTGGCGTCCTGCTCCTGGCACGGACGCGTGGGGCCACGGGGACGTCCGCTCCTCCGGCGAGCGGTGTACCGGCGTGACAGGGTCGGGTCACCAGCCTCGGTTGCGCACGGCGACACCTCCGTTCCGGACGTCGGGTTTCAGGCACGGTTCTCACCAGCCGCGATTGCGCACGACGACACCTCACTCTCCGGTCACGCGGAGCGATCGAGCGTTTACTATTGTACCCGGTGGTGTGACAGATGGTAGTTGCATCGTCACGGAGAGACTCAGGTGACCGACACGCCGACGACCGGCGACGACGGCACCCCGGTGATCCCCCGGCGCCGGCGCGGCCCGCGCAGCTGGCCGGTGTGGTCGCAGCCCGGCCGGATCATCGCGTTGCTCTCCGTGGTCGAGCTGGCGGCGGCCGGCCTGTCCGTCGTCGGGCTCGTCACGGAACCGCCGGCGGCCGCGGTCTGGCTCGGCGCGCTCGGGCTGGCGTTCCTCGGTGTGGTGCACACCGAGCTCGCCACCGGCATCGAGCGGGTCCGGCGCCGGGTCGCGCACAGCTCGTACTTCGACCTCAGCTCCGTCTGGACGTTCGCCGGGGCGGTCCTGCTCCCGCCGGCCGCGGCGTCCCTCGTGGTGGTCGTCATCTACGCGCACCTGTGGGCGCGCGTGTGGCGGCCCGCCGGCGCGCCGCTGTACCGGCACGTCTACACGACGGCGACGGTCGTGCTGGCCTGCCAGGCCGCGGGCGCGCTCGTCGACCCGGAGCGCCTGACGGCCCTGCGCGACTACGGGATGCTCGCGCTGGCGATGGTCGTCTACGTGCTGGTGAACCAGTTGCTCGTGACGCTGGCGCTGGGGCTGACGGCGGACCGCCGTACGAGCTGGTCCGATCTGGTCGGGGACTGGGACGACCACATCCTGGAGGGCGCGACGCTGTGCCTCGGCGTGCTGGCGTCGGTCGTCGTGCTCCGGCAGCCCGCGCTCGTCCTGCTCGTGCTCCCACCGCTGCTCGTGCTGCACCGCGCCGTGCTGATCCGCCAGCTCGAGGAGCGGGCGGACACCGACGCCAAGACCGGGCTGCTGACGTCGTCGGCGTGGCGGGGGAGGGCGAACCGGGCGCTGCAGCGGGCCGCGCGGACGCGGACGTCGGTGGCCGTCCTGATCCTCGACCTCGACCACTTCAAGACCGTCAACGACAACCACGGCCACCTGGCGGGGGACGAGGTCCTCAGCGCGGTGGCGGGCACGTTGCTCCGCGAGGTCCGCGACGGGGACCTCGTCGGCCGGTTCGGCGGCGAGGAGTTCGTCGTACTGCTCGGCGGCCTCCCGCTCGCCGAGGCCGGGCGGGTGCAGTCGCACGCGGCCGCGGAACGGATCCGGCGCACCGTGCGGATGCTCGAGGTGGAGATCGACACCCCGGCGGGCCCGCTGCGGATCGGTGACCTCAGCGTGTCGGTCGGAGCGGCGCTGTCCGAGAGCGACGGCCACACGGTCGACGAGCTGATGCAGGTCGCGGACTTCGCGCTGTACGCGGCCAAGAGGGCGGGCCGGAACCAGGTCCGGATCGGCCGCCCCGGCCGCCCTGCCCCCTGACGCGTCCGCTCAGCCGGCCAGCGGGTCGCCGCCAGGGCTCTCGTCGCGACTGCGGGCCAGGTCCGGGCCGACGCGCACGGTGTCCCGCCCGGCCCGCTTGGCCGCGTAGAGGGCGGCGTCGGCCGTGGCGACGAGCGTCGTGAGCGAGTGCCCGTCGCTCGGGAACACGGCGCCCCCGACGGACACCGTGACGCCCTCGATCGTCGCGTCGGAGCCGTCCACGGCCGAGGAGCTGACCCGCAGCTCGCGCACGCGCCGCCGGATCCGGTCGCCGATCCGTCCGACCTCGACCGCGGCGTCCTCCGGCGTCTGGTCCGTGTCGGCGAGCCGGGAGAGGAGCACCACGAACTCCTCGCCGCCGAACCGGCCGACCAGATCGTGATCGCGCACTTCCTCGCGCAGTGTGTTCGCGACCACTCGGAGAACCTCGTCGCCCGCGAGGTGCCCGTGCCGGTCGTTGACAATCTTGAAATGGTCGAGATCGAGGACCAGTACGCCTGCCGTGGTTTCCGACCGCTCCGCCGCACGCAGGGCGGACCGCGATTGCGAGTGCCACGCGGCGGAATTCAGCAGGCCCGTCTTCGCGTCGGTGTCCGCGCGTTCCTGGAGCTTCTTGACCAGAAT
Organism: Pseudonocardia endophytica; assembly: GCF_004339565.1. Taxonomy (GTDB): domain Bacteria; phylum Actinomycetota; class Actinomycetes; order Mycobacteriales; family Pseudonocardiaceae; genus Pseudonocardia; species Pseudonocardia endophytica. The sequence continues at coordinate 871,063 of NZ_SMFZ01000001.1, read as the reverse complement.
TGTCCGGTGCAGGACAAGAATTGGCGGTATGACGAGCAACACGGCCAGCGGCGTGGTCGTGGTCAGTGCCGCCGCGACGAGCGCGCCGAGTGACAGCGTGGCGATCTCCAGGATCACCTCGTCGCCGGATCCGAGCACACGCAGGATCCGCACGTTCGGACTGGCCATCGCGACGACGCCGAGCACCAGGCAGGTGTTCACGACCGTGTACGCGAGCAGCGCCAGCAGCAGGGCGAACGTGCCGCCGACCGTGCCGTAGAGCTGGCCGGGCGCGGTGAGCAGGAGGACCACCCCGGCCGCGTGCACGGCGATCACGACCGTGGCGGCGCTGTAGACCTGCTTGTAGGCCGGGATGCCGGTCGGGCGCTGCACCCTCGCGAACAGGTACGCGTAGATCACCACGACGGCGGCCGACGCGAGCACGGGCGGCAGCAGCAGGGCCCCGGCGAACGTCCAGACCGAGTTGAGGTCGACGTGGTGGCTCTCCTGGGATCCCCGCCGGATCCGCTCCACCCCGAGCACGGCCTCGACGTGCAGCACCGCCGCCCCGCACAGCAGCAGGCCGGCCTGGGCGTCCGTCCAGGTCACCGGCACGAGGCTGAGCGCGTCGGCGGTGACGAGACCGATCGCGAGCAACTCCACGACCAGGACGGAGAGCAGTAGACGGGGAGGTATCGCCCACACGGGCCAGCGGGTGACGTGCCGTAGCGACGCTCGGGGGGACTGCATCGGTGCGCGCCCCTCCTCCTCACGCCGTCGCCGACCGCGGCCCCGGCGGTGCGGTTCACCGAGATGCTAGCCGCGATGTGGCTCGGCGTGACCGTCCACCCGGCCGGTCACGGATCCCAGCCGGGTCCGACCGGAGGCCGGCTCCGATGGAGCAATGGCGTTTCACCGCGTGTGGTCAAAACGACGAGAATTCGATCCTCGCGCGTTCTGGGCCATCGGTGTCACGGCCGTTGATTTGACCATGGGTCGTCCGGGCCGAAATTTATAATGTACGCGTACCCGGGATCAGCCGATCCGATGGTCGGCCGGCCTTCTCTGCGTCCCGATATCGAAAAGGGGAGAGCCCGTGCGCAACTGGACCTGGTAATTCGATCATGCCGTCCGGAGACCACATCACACGAAGGAGACGACGTGCGCAACTGGACCTGGTGACCGCACCACGACCTCGGAGATCGCGACCTCGAAAGGAGATCGTCGTGCGCAACTGGACCTGGTGACGACGCCCACCACCCCTACCACTACGCCTCCGCGCACGGAGGTGACCGACTGCGGTCACCTCCGTGCGGGTGGACTCCCCGTCGCGCCACGCGGCCGCTCCGTAGAGTGGGACCGGGCCCGACAGCGAGCCGGCAGGCCCTGCGGCGGCGCCGGCGGTGAGGAGGCGATCCGTGTCCACGACCCGCGGCCTGGCGGCCGTCCGGCGTCCGGCCGACCTGCGCGGCCTCGACCGTGCCGAGATCGACAAGCTGGCTGCGGAGATCCGCGGCTTCCTGATCAGGGCGGTGTCCCGGACCGGTGGCCATCTCGGCCCGAACCTCGGGGTGGTCGAGCTGACCATCGCTCTGCACCGTGTGTTCGACTCGCCGCGGGACACCCTGATCTGGGACACCGGCCACCAGGCGTACGTGCACAAGCTGCTCACCGGACGGCACACCGGCTGGGACGAGCTGAAGAAGACCGGCGGGCTGTCCGGCTACCCGAGCCGCGCCGAGAGCGAGCACGACCACGTCGAGTCCAGCCACGCGTCGTCGTCGCTGTCCTGGGCCGACGGCATCGCCCGCGCCCAGTCGCTGACCGGTCGGAACCGGCACGTCGTCGCCGTGATCGGGGACGGCGCGCTGACCGGCGGCATGGCGTGGGAGGCGCTGAACAACATCGCGGCCGCCCAGGACCGCAACGTCGTGATCGTCGTCAACGACAACGGCCGCTCCTACTCCCCGACGATCGGCGGGCTGGCCGACCGGCTCGCGTCGCTGCGCCTGCAGCCCGGCTACGAGAAGGTGCTCGAGGCCGGCAAGCACACGCTGCGTGGCACCCCGGTCGTCGGGCACGCGCTCTACGCCGGCCTGCACGCGCTCAAGGTGGGCGTCAAGGACGCCGTCAGCCCGCAGGAGCTGTTCTCCGACCTGGGGCTCAAGTACTTCGGACCGGTCGACGGGCACGACGTCGCGGCCATGGAGTCGGCGCTCGCGCGGGCCAAGCGGTTCGGCGGGCCGGTGATCGTGCACGCGGTGACGAAGAAGGGGCACGGCTACCCGCCCGCGGAGAACGACGAGGCCGACCAGATGCACGGCCCCGGGGCGTTCGACCCGGAGACCGGCGCCCCGACGAAGGCCCCGTCGACCGGCTGGACCGACGTGTTCGCCGAGGAGATGGTCGAGCTCGGGAACCGGCGCGCGGACGTCGTCGCGATCACGGCGGCGATGCTCGGGCCGGTCGGGCTGGAGCCGTTCTCCCGCGCCCACCCGGACCGGGTGATCGACGTCGGGATCGCCGAGCAGCACGCGCTGGCCTCGGCGGCCGGCCTCGCCCGTGGCGGGTTGCACCCGGTCGTGGCGCTGTACTCGACGTTCCTCAACCGTGCGTTCGACCAGCTGCTGATGGACGTCGGCCTGCACCGCGAGGCCGTCACGCTGGTGCTGGACCGCTCCGGCGTGACCGGCAACGACGGCCCGTCGCACAACGGGATGTGGGACCTGTCGATCCTCGGCATGGTGCCCGGCCTGCGCGTCGCCGCGCCGCGCGACGAGGAGACGATGCGCGAGGAGCTGGCCGAGGCCGTCGCCGTCTCCGACGGTCCGACGGCGCTGCGCTACCCGAAGGGCTCGGTGATCGCCTCGGTGCCCGCGGTGCGCCGTGTCGGCCCGGTGGACGTGCTGCACGAGCCACAGGACGGCCGTTCGCAGGTGCTGCTGGCGTGCGTCGGCGCGTTCGGCGAGCTCGGCGTCGCCGTGGCCCGGCGGCTGGCCGACCAGGGCGTCGACGTGACCGTCGTGGACCCGCGCTGGATCCTGCCGGTGCCCGCCGAGCTGACCGCGATGGCGGCGGATTCCGAGCTCGTCGTGACGGTGTCCGACTGCGGGCGGCACGGCGGCTTCGGCTCCGCACTGTCCGACGCGCTGCGTGCCGCGGAGATCGACGTCCGCCAGCGCGACCTGGCGCTGCCGCAGCAGTACCTGGACCACGGCAGCCGCGACGACGTGCTGGCCGCGGCGGGGCTGACCGAGCAGGACATCGCGCGCCGGGTCACCGAGTGGGCTGCCGCGGTCGCGCCGCCGGTGCCGCAGATCCCGGCCGACTCCGCGGACTCCACCGAGAACCCCGCCGACCGGGCCGGCCGGGAGCAGACGCGCTGATGCGGGTGATCGTCGTCGAGGACGAGGTCGCGATGGCCGACGCCGTCGCCCGCGGCCTGCGCCGCGACGGGATGGCCGTCGACGTCGCCTACGACGGCGACTCGGGCTCGGAGAAGCTGTCGTTCACGCGCTACGACGTGGCCGTCCTCGACCGTGACCTGCCCGGCCGCTCCGGCGACGAGCTCTGCGACGAGGTGCTCGCCGCGGGCGCGACGACGCGCGTGCTGATGCTGACCGCCAGCAGCACGCTCGCGGACAAGGTGGACGGCCTGTCCCGCGGGGCCGACGACTACCTGGCCAAGCCGTTCGACTTCCCGGAGCTGGTCGCCCGCGTCCGCGCACTCGGGCGCAGGGCCACGCCCGCGACGCCACCGACGCTCGTCGCGGACGGCGTGCGGGTGGACCCGGCACGGCGCACCGTGGACCGCGACGGCCGGCCGGTGGACCTCACGCGCAAGGAGTTCGGCGTCCTGGAGGTCCTGATGAGCGCGGGCGGCGCCGTGGTCAGCAGCGAGGAGCTGCTGGAACGGGTGTGGGACGAGAACGCCGACCCGTTCACCACGACCGTGCGGGTCACGGTCATGACGCTGCGCAAGAAGCTCGGGGACCCCGGCGTGATCGAGACCGTGGTGGGGGCCGGGTACCGGGTGCCGGGCGCGGGCTGACCGGGCTGATCATGGGACTGCGTCCCCGCCTCACGCTGCTGGCGACGGCGCTGGTGGCGCTCGTCAGCGGGTTGCTGCTGTGGCTCGGGTGGGCGCTCGTCGGGACCGTGGTGGTCGGGACGCCGGGGCTGCCGCCGGGGGCGACCGTCGTCGTCGGCGGGGTGGCGGTGCCCGCGGACGTGGCCCGCGACGCGGTCGCCTCGTCGGCCCGCGACCAGGTGCTGCGCGCAGGGCTGGTCGCGTTCCCGCTGGTGGTGCTCGCGGCCGGGATCGTCGCGTGGATCCTCGTCGGCCGGGTGCTCGCGCCGCTGCACCAGGTGATCGCGACGGCCGGGCGGCTGTCCGCGCGCTCCCTGGACGAGCGGCTCGCGCTGGACACAGCGCGCGGCGAGGTGGCGGAGCTCGCCGCCGCGTTCGACGCGATGCTGGACCGCCTGCAGGCCGCGTTCGACGCGCAGAGCCGCTTCGTGGCGAACGCCGGGCACGAGCTGCGGACGCCGCTGGCCGTGCTGCGCACCGAGATCGACGTGACGCTGGAGGACCCGGACGCGGACGTCGCCGAGCTGCGGCGGATGGGCGAGGTGGTGCGCGACGCGGGCAGGCGCTGCGACGAGCTGGTCACCGGCCTGCTGCTGCTCGCACGCACCGAGGCGGCGCTGGCGCCCGGCGAGCGTGGCCCGGTCGATCTGGGGGAGGTGCTGGCCCGCGAGCTGGACGCGCTGTCCGGACCGGTCGTCGACCACGGTCTGTCCGTGCGCGCCGATCCCGCGCCCGCACCGGCGTCCGGCGACGCGACGCTGCTGCGCACGCTCGTCGGCAACCTGCTGGAGAACGCCGTGCTGCACAACCGCGACGGCGGCTGGATCGAGGCGTCCACCGGGTCCGACGGCGGCGGGCCGGTGCTGCGGGTGGCCTCGAGCGGCGCGGAGCTGGACCCGGAGCGCGTCGCCGAGCTGTTCGAGCCGTTCCGGCGCGGCCCGGTCGCGCGCACGGCGCGCACCCGCGGTTCGGGTCTGGGGCTGTCCATCGTGCGGGCGGTGGCGGTCGCGCACGGCGGCACGGTGGAGGGGACGGCGGTACCGGGCGGCGGACTGGACGTACGGGTCCGGTTCGGGCCGCAGGGCGCCGGACGGGTCAGCCCGCCGATGCCTCCGATGCCCCCGGTGCCAGCGCCCGCTCCAGGGCCGGGCTGAGCAGCTCCACCTGCCACGGACGGGCGCCGCCCGCAGCGAGCGCGCCCGCGACGTCACCGTCGGCCGGTGGCTCCCAGCAGATGCGGCGCAACAGGTCCGGCTGCAGCAGGTTCTCGGTCGGCACCGTCCACGCCTCGCCGATCTCCGCGACGGCGGCCCGTGCCGCGGACAGCCGGGTGGCGGCCTCCGGGGACCGGTCGGCCCAGCGGGACACCGGGGGAGGACCGTCGCCGGGCGCCGAGCTGCGGGGCAGCTCGTCGTCGGCCAGCTCGCCCGCCGCGCGCAGGGCGTCGAACCAGTAGCCGCCCAGACGTCGTTGCGCACGGCCGCGGAACACCGGGAGCGCGGTCAGGTCCTCCGCGGAGGCCGGGTTGCGCATCGCGGCGTCCACGATGGCGGCGTCCGGGAGCACCCGGCCGGGCGCGATGTCGCGTTCGGCGGCAAGTGCGTCCCGCGCCTGCCAGAGCGCGCGGACCGCGGCCAGCGGCCGGGGCTTGCGCACCTTGTGGATGCCCGACGTCCGCCGCCACGGCTCGGCGCGCGGTGCGGGCGGCGGAGCCAGCCGGACGGCTTCGAACTCCTGCTCGGCCCACTCGGCCTTTCCCTGCTCGGCGAGCATGGCGGACAACCGGTCCCGCAGCTCGACGAGCACCTCGACGTCGAGCGCGGCGTAGACGAGCCAGTCCTCCGGCAACGGGCGCCGTGACCAGTCCGCGGCGCCGTGACCCTTCTCCAGCGTGAGGCCGAGCAGGTTCTCGACCATCGGGCCGAGCCCGACCCGCGGCAGCCCGGCCAGCCGGCCGGCCAGCTCGGTGTCGAACAGCCGGGCCGGGCGCAGCCCGATCTCGTCGAGGCACGGCAGGTCCTGGGAGGCGGCGTGCAGTACCCACTCCGGGCCGGCGAGCACCTCGGCCAGCGGGGTGAGGTCGCTCAGCGGGATCGGGTCGACGAGCGCGGTCCCAGATCCCTCGCGCCGCAGCTGCACCAGGTAGGCGCGCTGCGAGTAGCGGAAACCGGACGCCCGCTCGGCGTCCACCGCGACCGGTCCCGACCCGCCCGCGACGAGCGCGGCCACACGCGCCAGGGCGTCGTCGGTCTGGGTGACCTCGGGCAGCCCGTCGGCCGGGCGCAGCAGCGGTACCAGCTCGGTATCGGCCTGCCCGGTCCCCCCGACGTCCCCCGTGCTCAGCGAATGACTCCCGCGCGCATGGCGAGAGCGACCATCTGGGCACGGTCACCGGTGCCGAGCTTGCGCCCGATCCGGGACAGGTGGCTCTTCACGGTCAGCGCCGACAGGCTCAGAGCCTCGCCGATCTCCTTGTTGGACTGCCCGTCCGCGACGAGCTGGAGCACCTCGACCTCACGCGCGGACAGCTCGCGCGGCGTGTTGTCGGTGCCCGGAACGCGGGACCCGGTGGCGAGCAGCGGAGCGACCGTCGGGTCGGCGTACACGCCGCCGTCGAGCACCCGCTTCACGCCGTCGGTCACGACGGACGGCGATGCGGACTTCAGCAGGTACGCCTGCGCGCCGGCCTGGAACGCGGACCGCACGGCGTACGGGTCGTCCGAGCTCGCCAGCACGACGAGCCGGTTCCACCCGAGCGAGCGGAGCTCGCTGACCAGGTCGAGACCGCTGCCGTCGGGCAACGTCAGGTCGAGGATCGCGAGATCGCACGGACCGGCGGCGTGGGCGCGTGCCCTGGCCTCGGTGACCGACGCGGCCTCGTGCACGGTGCCGGCCCCCATCGCGCGGAGGCGACCGGCGATGGCCTCACGCAACAGAGGGTGATCATCGACCACCAGTACGGTGAACAACTCTTCCCGCGGGTGCGGGACCATCGACGGCGAGAGCACTGCTCCGCCGACCGGCCCCCCGCTGGTGGCACCCTGCGCCGGTGCGCCCTGGCCTACAACAGCCACGTCCTCAACCTCTCTGGAGTCGGTCGCTAGCCCCCGACCAACACCGGAACCCGGCGGACGGAGAGTGGCGCTCGGCCGCCCGTGGGGGTGTCATGCGGGAGATGGTATCCCTCCATGCGGCCTAACGTCCTGTATCCATTCGAACTTCACCGCCCGAAAGTTACAGCGATGTGGGGTGGATTCCACTCCAGTGGGTGATCGACTCTGTGCGTAGCGCTGTGACCAGCGCGTATTCAGCCCGTCGTTCGGTGGAGTGACGGTACGCCGAGCGGCGGCAGACCCGCCGCCGACGCGACGAGAGCGGCGAACGCCACGGCGTGTCGTGACAGGTCGGCGTCGCTCTCCGTAGGCGACCAGGACGCGCGAAGCTCGACGTCGTCCTCGCGGGGGCCGCCTCCACCGTCACCGAAGCGCACCGAGGCCGTCTGCGTCACCGTTCCGGTGAGTGCCGTGAAGCCCGCCCCGGACGACTCGAGCGCCTCGGTCAGCCAGGACCAGCCGACCTGCGGCAGCATCTCGTCGCCGAGCTGCTCCGGCTCCAGGCGGGCCTGCACGAAGCACACGAGACGGAACTCGCCGTGCCAGGCGTCCTGGCCGTCCGGGTCGTACAGCAGGATCAGGCGGCCGGACGTGTCCGGCTCGTCGAGGTCGTCGGTCCCGTCGCCGCGGTGGCCGATGTCGGCCTCCACGCTCGTCGCCCACGTGTGGGGTGCGAGTCGCGGTGGGGCGTCGAGATCGCGGACGACCAGCTCGGAGCGGGGTTTCACCGCCGCGAGCGACCGCACCGCACGGAGGAACAGCGGCGGTGAGGTGGGCGAATCCGGCACGGGCGGGGACTCTAGGCGTTCGGCTCCTGCACGGTTGTCAGGCGCGCCGGGGCGGCGCGCGTCGGGGTGAACAGGCGTGGGAGACTGTCGACGTCATGGCAGCTCAGAACGGCACGACCGCACCTGCCCCTTCCGTCGCCGACGCTCCCGCGCGTCGCGAGCTGGCCGGGTCGCCGTTCCTGGAGGCCGCGCGCGGGCGCCGGCCGTCGCGCCTGCCGGTGTGGTTCATGCGCCAGGCCGGTCGCTCGCTGCCCGAGTACCGGGCGCTGCGGGCGGGCAGCGGCATGCTGCAGGCCTGCCTGACGCCGGACCTGACCTGCGAGATCACGCTCCAGCCGGTCCGCAGGCACGGGGTGGACGCCGCGATCCTGTTCTCCGACATCGTGGTCCCGCTCCACCTGGCCGGCGTCGGGGTGGACATCGTGCCGGGCACCGGCCCTGTCGTGGACCACCCGGTGCGCACGTCGGCCGACGTGGACGCGCTGCCGGAGCTGACGCCGGACCGGGTCGAGCCGGTGGCCGACGCGATCGGTCTGCTGCTGCCCGAGCTCGACGCCACCCCGTTGATCGGGTTCGCCGGTGCGCCGTTCACGCTGGCCTCCTACCTGATCGAGGGCGGTCCGAGCCGCAACCACGAGCGGACGAAGGCGCTGATGCGCTCCGAGCCGGCCCTGTGGCACCGGCTTCTCGGCCGGCTCGCCGAGCTGACCGGGTTGTTCCTGCGTCGCCAGGTCGAGGCCGGCGTGGACGCCGTGCAGCTGTTCGACTCGTGGGCGGGCGCGCTGTCCGAGCGGGACTACCGGGAGTTCGTGCTGCCGCACTCGGCCGCCGTGCTGGGGTCGCTCGCGGACGCGGGTGTGCCGCGGATCCACTTCGGGGTCGGGACGGCCGAGCTGCTCGGCGCGATGACCTCCGCGGGGGCGGACGTGATCGGCGTCGACTGGCGGACGCCACTGGACGTCGCCGCCGTGCGTGCCGGGGGTGCGACGCCGGTGCAGGGCAACCTCGACCCGGCCGTCCTGTTCGCCGGTCAGGACGCGATCGACGCCGAGGTCGCGCGGATCGCCGCCGAGGGAACCCGCACCGCGGGGCACGTGTTCAACCTCGGGCACGGCGTGCTTCCGGACACCGACCCGGACGTGATCAGCCGCACCGTCGAGACGGTGCACGCCCAGCCGGTATGACGCGGGTCGCGGTCGTCGGCGGCGGGATCTCCGGGCTCGCCGCCGCGCACCGGCTGCGAACGCTCCTCGGGCCGTCGGCGGAGATCGTCGTGCTCGAGCAGCGGGACCGGCTCGGTGGCGTGCTGCGCACGGTCGATCTGGCCGGCGTGCCGTTCGACGTCGGCGCGGAGGCGTTCCTGGCCCGCCGTCCCGAGATGCCCGCGCTGCTCGACGAGCTCGGCCTGGCTTCCGCGATCGTCCACCCGACGGCGGCCACCGCGACGATCCGGGCAGGCAGCCGGACCGTCGGCCTGCCGCGCGGCACGCTGATGGGGGTTCCGGGGGCCGGGGCCACGCTGGACGAGGTCCTGTCCTCCGCCGGGCTCGCCGCCGTCGAGCTGGAGCCCTCGCGCCCGCTGCACTGGGACGCGGGCTCCGACGTCGCCCTCGGCGCGCTGCTGCGCGACCGCTTCGGCGACGAGGTGGCCGACCGGATCGCCGACCCTCTGCTCGGCGGCGTCTACGCCGGAAGGGTCGACGGGCTCGGCGTGCGCGCCACCGTGCCCGCCCTGGCCGCGGCGCTGGACGCGGGTGCTCCGTCGGTCACGGCCGCCGCGACGGCCGGGATGACGACGTCAGGTGCGCCGGGCGGGACGTTGTCCGCAGCTCCGCGCGGCACGGAGGGTCCGTCGGGTGCTGCTCCGCGCGGCACGGAGAGTTCGTCGGGCGGCACACTCGCCGCGAGCCGCTCGTCCGGGTCGTCGGAGGCCGCATCGCGTGCCACGCCGGCGCCGGGCGGGCACACAGGGCCGTCCGGCGGGACACTCGCGGCGGGCCCGCGTCCCGCACCGGGATCGCCCGTCGGGCAACCGGCCGCGGGAGCACACGGGTCCCGTGAGGCGGTGCGCGACGGTCGCGGCGCCGGAGCCCCCGACCGGGAGCACGCCTCCGGAGGTGCCGCACCTCCGCCTGCCGCCGCGGGACCGGTGTTCGGGGCCGTCCGCGGGGGATACCGGGTCGTGCTGGACGCACTGGCTGCGGCCTCCGCGGCGACCGTCCGGACCGGGACGACGGTCCGCTCGCTCGAGCGCACGCCGCACGGCTGGCGGCTGGTCCTCGGCCCGGTCCCCGCACCCGAGACGCTGGACGCCGACGCCGTCGTGCTGGCCGTCCCCGCGCCCGCCGTCCGCCGGCTGCTCGACGGCGTGGTGCCCGCCGGATCGGAGGCGGCGTCCGGGATCGAGCTCGCGTCGTCGGCCGTCGTCGCCCTGGCCTTCCGCGGGACCGACGTCGCCGCGCCGTCGACGTCGGGCTGCCTGATCGCCTCCGACGAGCCGCTGTCGATCAAGGGCCTGACGCACTCGTCGACGAAGTGGACGCACCTCGGCGACGACGGCGTCGTCCGGCTCCGGATGTCGGCGGGCCGCTTCGGCGAGGCGGCCGCGCTGCAGATCGACGACGACGAGCTCGTCGCCCGTGCCCGCGCCGACCTGCGCGAGCTGGACGGCATCGACGCCGAGCCCGTCGACGTGCACGTTCGACGCTGGGGCGGCGGGCTGCCGCAGTACGCCGTCGGACATCTGGACCGTGTGGCCGCGCTGGAGTCGGCCGTGGCGGGGGAGGCGGGCCTGGCCGTCGCCGGGGCCGCTCTGCACGGTGTCGGCGTCCCGGCCTGCGTCGGCACGGCCCGCGCGGCCGCCGAACGGGTCGCGGCGGGCCTGACCGCCGGCCGGCGGGCCTGACGGGCTCGGCCACCCGGCCTGGCATCTGATCACTCGTGCCGGCCGGCGTCGATCGCGGCCGTCAACGGCCGTCAGCGGCCGTCAGCGGCGCCGATCCGTGCCCGACTGACGATCTCGACGCGGCTCGGCGGCCATGATCGGTGGCTCCGGGGATGTCGGCCGTGGGTGGCCGCGATCCGCCCGAGTCGCCGATCATGCTGTGCCGGACCGCTGTCAGCGGTCGGGCCCGACGTCGGCCGGCCCACTGCGGGGTCGGCAGCGGACAGCCGGCCTGGCGCCCGTTGTGGTGATCGGCGATCTGGTGCCGGTCCCGGCCACCGGTAGCGGCGTTCCCTACCGGAGCACCGATCTTCCCGGTGGCCACCGGCCACCGGCCATGATCGGCGGATTGGTCGTGATCGTGGGCGCTGGAGGCCCCGTTCCGCGCGGAACCGCTGATCACGGTGGTTCCGGTCGGTGATGCGGTTCGGACGACGGCTGGTGGTGACCCGGCCGGTACACCGTGGTCGGTATCGGCCGGTCCCGACCGCGATGATCGGCGATTCGGAGTCGATCCCGGCCACCCACGGCCGTCGTCCGTGCCGAACTCCCGATCATGAGATTGGCCAGTAGGCGGGCTCGGCCTTGCAACGGCGCCGGTGTCCCGGCCTGCGTTGCTCGGCTCGGCCTGCGTCGCTCGGCTCGGGGTGGCTCGGGCTGGGTGGGCTTGGCTCGGGGTGGGCTCGGGCTGGGTGGGCTCGGCCTGGGTGGGCTCGGCCTGGGTGGGCTCGGCCTAGGTGGGCTCGGCTCGGGGTGGGCTCGGGCCGGGGTGGGCTTGGCTCGGGCCGGGGTGGGCTCGGGCTGGTTGGGCTCGGGCTGGTTGGGCTCGGGCTGGTTGGGCTCGGGCTGGGTCGGCTCGGGCTGGGTCGGCTCGGGCTGGGTCGGCTCGGCCTGGGTCGGCTCGGCCTGGGTCGGTCCGGGCTGCGGCCCGGCGGATCGCGGCGGAGCTGACGGTCCGGCACCCGGCCCGAGGGCCGACGACACGGCCGGCAGTCGAGCACAGGCCGGCGGCCATGATCGGCGACTCGGGAGGAAGGCGGCCGTACATGGCCGTGATCCGCCTGAGTCGCCGATCATGTGGGTGCCGGGGGCGACCGGAGGTCGGGTCCGGTGGCGGCCCGGCCGGGCATCCCCGGGTGATCACGGACGAAGCGTGGCGACGGCCACGGTGGTGCGGTCCCCGTCCGGGGCCGCGTGGCAGCATGGACGCATGGCCCGCGTCGACCACAAGGCAATCAACGACACCATCCGCTACACCATGTGGTCCGTGTTCCGGGTGGAGCCCGGACGGCTCGGTGAGGACCGGGCCGAGGCGGCCCGCCAGGCCCAGGAGTACCTGGACGGCCTGGAGAACAAGGGCGTCACCGTCCGCGGCGTGTATGACCTCGCCGGTGTCCGCCACGACGCCGACTACATGATCTGGTGGCACGCGGAGACGATCGAGGCGCTCCAGGCCGCCTACGCCGATCTGCGCCGCACGACCGCGCTCGGCCGGGCGTCCGTGCCGGTGTGGAGCCAGACGGCGCTGCACCGCCCCGCGGAGTTCAACAAGAGCCACGTGCCGGCGTTCATGGCGGGCGAGGACCCGAAGCGCTACGTCTGCGTCTACCCGTTCGTGCGCTCCTACGAGTGGTACCTGCTGCCGGACGACGAGCGCCGGAAGATGCTCGCCGACCACGGCAAGGAGGCCCGCGACTACCCGGACGTCCGGGCCAACACCGTGCCGGCGTTCGCGCTCGGCGACTACGAGTGGATCCTCGCGTTCGAGGCCGACGAGCTGCACCGGATCGTCGACCTCATGCGTCACCTGCGCGGCACCGAGGCCCGCCTGCACGTGCGCGAGGAGATCCCGTTCTTCACCGGCCCGCGGGTCGAGCCGGGCGATCTCGTCGCGACCCTGCCGTAGCCCGCGCACCCCGCTTCGGCGTGCCGCACCCGTCGCAACCGGTGCGACACGCCGAGAAGGGGTGCGGCGGTGGTCAGCTCTCCGCCGGCTCCAACGAGAGCGACACCGAGTTGATGCAGTAGCGCAGGTCGGTGGGGGTGTCGTACCCCTCGCCCTCGAACACGTGCCCGAGGTGGCTGTGGCACGTCGCGCACAGCACCTCGACCCGGCGCATGCCGAGCGAGTTGTCCACGCGCTCGATCACGGCCTCACCGGCCAGCGGCGTGAAGAACGACGGCCACCCGCAGTGCGACTCGAACTTCGAGTCCGACCGGAACAGCTCCGCGTTGCAGGCGCGGCAGCGGTAGACGCCGGTCGTCTTCGTGTCGGTGTACTCGCCGGTGAACGGGCGCTCGGTGCCCGCCTTGCGCAGCACCTGGTACTCGGCGGGGCTCAGCTGGGCCCGCCACTCGTCGTCGGACTTGACGACGGTCGGCTCCGGCTCGGTAGCGGTGTCGGCGGTGTTCGATCCGGAGTCGGACTTGCGGCTGAACAGACCCATGCGACCACGCTAACCCTTCCGGGGCCGCTTGCGCTCACAACCAGGTGGTGACCACGAAGTAGAGCGCGTTCCCGATCACCCAGAACGCGATCAGCAGGAGCAGCGCGACGAACGCCTTCCCGGCCATGCCGCGGCTGCCGCGGGCCCGGCTCGCCTCCTCGGCGAAGTGGCCGACGTCGCGGATGTAGCCCTCGACCGTGCACGACGGCACCCGCTGCATCCGGTCCAGGTGCGCGGCGAACGCGCGGGCCTCCGGGTCGTCCGGGTCCAGCCCGACGAGATCGTCGTCGAACCGCGGCGAGCGGTCCTGCGGCCCGTGACCCATGCCGCCCAGCGTATCCGTTCCGCGTGACATGCCGGTTCGGAGTCCGCGAGCGGTAGGTTTCCCAGCCGTGGCGAGCCGTGACGTCGTGATGCTGCAGGTTCCGGGTCCGGACGGGGTCCGCGACGTGCGGCTGACCAGCCCGGACAAGGTCGCGTTCCCCGCTCAGGGGATCACGAAGCGGGAGGTCGTCGAGTACTACGTGGCGGTCGGCGAGCCGATGGCCCGCGCGCTGCGCGACCGGCCGACGAACCTCAAGCGCTTCAACGACGGCGTGGACGGCGACCCGTTCTTCGTCAAGCGCGTGCCGAAGGGTGCGCCGGACTGGGTCCGGACGTGCACGGTCACGTTTCCCAGCGGCCGCAAGGCCGAGTCGGTGTCGATCACCGAGCCGGCGACGATCGCGTGGGCGGCGAACCTGAACACGCTCGACTTCCACCCGTGGCCGGTGCGCTGCGCGGACACCGACCACCCGGACGAGCTGCGGATCGACCTGGACCCGCAGCCGGGCACCGACTTCCACGACGCCGTCGCGGTGGCCGGTGTGCTCCGTGAGGTGCTCGAGGAGGCCGGCCTGACGGGCTGGCCGAAGACGTCCGGTGGGCGCGGCATCCACGTGGCCTGCCGGATCCACCCGCAGTGGGACTTCGTGCACGTCCGGCGCGCGGTGATCGCGATCGCCCGCCGGGTGTGCGAGCGGATCCCGGACCGCGCCACCGTGGACTGGTGGAAGGAGCAGCGCGGCGAGCGCGTGTTCCTGGACTTCAACCAGGCGGCGCGGGACCGCACGATCGCCTCGGCCTGGTCGGTGCGCGGCCTGCCCGCCGCGACGGTCTCGATGCCGGTCACGTGGGACGCGCTCACCGACGTCGATCCCGACGAGTTCACGTTGCGCACGGTGCCCGGCCTGCTGGAGCGCCACGGCGACGCGCACGCGGACATGGACGCGCACGTGGGGGAGTGCACGACGGCGCTCGAGTGGTACGCGAAGGACCTGGAGGACAAGGGGATCGGCGAGATGCCCTACCCGCCGGAGTATCCCAAGATGCCCGACGAGCCGCTGCGCGTGCAGCCGTCCCGGGCGCGGCGGCACGAGGAGGAGCCGGGACGTGGGCACTGACGACACAGGCTCGAACCTTCCCGCTTCGCCGCAGCTCAAGGCGTACATCGACGATCTCCGGCACCGTCAGACCGAGCTCGGGGCCGAGATCCGCCACCTGCAGGCCGAAGAGGATCGGCTCCGGCACCGTCTCGCCCAGGAGGTCCGGCACCGCGAGATGCTGCGCGAGAGCGCCTCCCGGGATTCGGGCGACGACCGGGCCGCCGCGCAGGCGCTCTCGTCACCACAGATCATCGCCGCGGACGAGACGGTCGAGCGCCTGCGAGAGGAACTGCACGCGGTCCGGGAACGGCTGACGGGCGCGGAACGCGAGCGGGACCGCCTGAAGGAGCAGGTCACCAGTCTCGAAGAGATCAACACGAGCACGCAGGATCTGGTCGACCTGCACTACGAGCGGGCCGAGTTCGAGCGTCGCCGCTACGAACGCGGCGAGGAACAGATCCGTGCGTTACGGGCACTCGTCGACGAGCTCGAGGGCCAGCTGCGCACCGCGCGATCCGGGAACGCTCCGCGCGCCGCCGCCAACGGGCGGCTGCGGAATACCCCGTGGTGGCAGCGGCTCACCGGACGGCAGCGCGACGGCTGACCGCACGCCGCTCACGCCGGACCGGGCGGGCCCGCCCAGTCCTGGTCTATGGCCGCTCTCGCGACGACGACGGAGCGAGACCCCGACTCCGCGGCTGCGGACTGCCGGCCCGTACCGCGTGGTGGATCTGCGCCAGCAGCGTCTCGGCCTGGCGGGACGGGTCCGCGGACAACGCGTAGCGGAACTCCGCCGCTCCGGGAAAGAACTCCGTTCGCACCGTCGCCCCGGCCGACCAGACCGCCCCGAGCGTCTCCCCCAACCCGTCGATCCGGGTGCTGATGCCCTTGACCTCGGCCAGCGCCGCGTCGATGCCGAGCTCCCGGAGCTCCGCCTTGTTCAGGGGCCCGCGTCGGACCGCATCGAAGACGTGCTGGAGGGAGTCGAGAGCGCGGGCCGCCCGACGGTAGTCCTCACCGTGCTGTTCACGCCGGACGACCCGCGACTCCTGTGCCGCGACCTCGGACCGTCGCCGGATCTCGGCCTCCTGGTCCCTGGCCTGTTGCTCGGCCCGTTCGGCCGCCTTGTCACGGCGTTCGAGCCGGTACACGACCCTGGCGACGTACACGGATGCGACGATGGCCAGCACCCCGATCACGATCTGCACGGTGTCGCTGAGGTCCACGTACGTCCGTCCTCGTCGTCGGTCCGCGATGAGCGGTCGAACACTCCGAGGTGGTATCCCGGCCACGGGTGCCGGCGTTACGGCCGATCATCGGACGCGGCACGTGGGCGCCACGGGACCGTTCGACCGGGAACGACCCGTCGCACGGCCGTCCGGTCAGTCCGTGCCTCCCACCTGGTCGTGCAGCGACTGCAACGACGACCCCAGTGCCGCGGCGTAGGACACGTCGGAGGTGTCCCCACCCTGCTCGTAGCCGCCGATCACGCCGACGATCTCGGTGTCGCCGGGGCCGCTGAGCAGCGGTCCGCCGCTGGTGCCGTCGGACAGGCCGGGCGCGGCGACCTGCCACTGCGTCGGCGACCACGGGACCGCGGTGCCGGACACCGTCGTCGCCTCCTCGTCGTCGAGGTTGTAGCCGACGGCGATCACGCCGACGGGCGCGCCGTCGCCGTCGAAGTCCACGCCGTAGGCGCCCGTGACCTGCTGGATCGGCGGCGAGCCTGCCCGGTCCACGGTGAGGAACGCGACGTCGTCGTCCGGGTCGCCGTCGTCGAGCCACGCGGTGTCGACGACGGCGGAGGTGACCGTCCAGTACCCGTGCGGCGCGTCGCCCGCCTGGTACCCCGGGGCGAACACGATGCCGGTCCGGGGTGGTGACCCGTCGCCGTCGGAGACACAGTGCGCCGCGGTCATGAGCATGTTCCGGGCCGGGGACGACACCACGGACGCGGTGCAGAAGTGGTCGCCCGGGTCGTCGGCGGTGCCGGAGAACAGCGCGCCGACGGCCGGATACCGGGCGGCCGCCGTCTGCGCGTCGGCAGGCGCCGCAGGGGCCGACGGGGAGACCGGGGCCGCCGGCACGGCCGTGGCCCGCGCCCGGTCCGCCCGGATGCCGACCGACGTCGTGGCCATGGCGGTGACCGCCAGGATCACGAGCGCGACCGTGACGACCCTCCGGGGGACGCGTCGCGGGCTCGGACCCATGACCGCAGCGTAGGACGCCCGGCTGTGGGGCTCCTGTGCGCCCGGCCGGTGATCAGCCTCGGCGGAAGCGGTCGGCGATCTGCGGGTCGTCCTCCCACCACAGCCTCGCGGTGGGCGTGTCCTCGCCGGAACCGTCCGCCGAGGCCTGTTCGGCGCGATCGAGCTCGGCGTCGATCTCCTGTGCCGCCTGCGCGTCCTCGGTGGAGAACCGGTGCAGGACGATCCCGATGAACGGCAGCCCGACGACGTCGCCGCCGACCCAGAGCACGCCCGCCCCGAGCAGCTGGTCGGTGCGCAGCGACGGGCCCCAGTCCCGGTGCAGCGCGACGTACCAGGCCGTGGCGACGAGCGGACCCAGCCAGAGCACGACGCCGAGCACGGCGTCGGCGACCATCTCGACGATCGTGATCCACAGCGTGACCAGGTGCGATCCGGCCCGGGGCGTGGGGTCGACCCGGATGCGGCTCCAGAAGTAGAGGAACCCGCACACCGCCAGGACGACGGCCACGACACCGGAGACGACCGCGTTCCGCAACGTCTGCTCGTAGAGCGGGCTGAGATAGAGCACCAGCAGCGGTAGCACCAGGACGAGCGTGACCACCAGCGGGAACGTCGCCACCTGGGCGGCCCGGGAGTGGAACCAGCGACGCGCGGTGGGCCGGAACCGGTGCGGGACGGCGGCGGCGAGCAGCGTGACGGGCGCGCCGAGCGCCAGGAACAGCGGCACGACCATCACGAGCAGGAGGTTCTGCAGCGCCCGGACCCAGAACAGCGTGTCGTCGTAGACGCCGACGAACGACATCCCGACCACCCCGACCAGCCCGACGCCGATGGCGAAGGCGGCCACCCGCCGTCGTTCCCAGGGACGCCCGAGCCGGCGCACCCCGGCCGCGTACGGGCCGGCCAGCGCCGCCATCGCGGCGGCGGCACCGGGCGAGAACCGCCACGCCGTCGCGACCCGCAGCAGGGTCAGGGGAGGGAGCACCGCGACGCCGTGAACCATTCGACCCAGTGTAGAACCCGCAGGTGGCGCGGGAGTTCGTGCCGGTTTGCGGCTGCCTGCGGCGACGCCGTGGGCGCCGGCCTAGAAGTACCGCAGTGCCACGTAGATCCAGGCCAGGACACAGCTGACGACGGTCACGATGATCCCGTACCGGGTGAACTGCCAGAACGAGATGTGGTTGCCGGTGCGCGCGGCCATCCCGATCGCGACGACGTTCGCGCTGGCCGCGACGGCCGTCCCATTCCCGCCGAAGTCGGCGCCGAGCGCGAACGCCCACCACAGCGCGCCCGCCCCTGCCGGGTCGGACGACCCGGCGACCAGGTCCTCGACGATCGGCGCCATCGTCGCGGCGTAGGGGATGTTGTCGAAGAACGCGCCCAGCACGGCGGAACCGAAGATCAGCGCGGTGGCCGCGGCGAACATGTCGTCCCCGACGACGCCCACCGCCCAGGTCCCGATGGCGGAGATGACGCCGGTGTGCTCGAGGCCCGCGACCATCACGAACAACCCGATGAAGAACACGAGCGTCGGCCACTCGACCTCCTCCATCGTCTCGCCGACGTCGGCCCGCGACACCAGCAGCATCACGCCCGCCCCGAGCAGGGCGACGATCGACGGCTCCAGGTGCAGCACGCTGTGCAGGGCGAACCCGGCGATGACGAGGGCGAGCACGCACAGGCAGCGGACGAGCAGTCGCATGTCGGTGATCGCCCGCCGCTCGTCGAGGGCGAGCACCTCGCCGACCTTGTCCGGGTTGTGGACGAAGTCCTTGCGGAACAACCACCGCGTGAGCCCGACGAACAGCACGAAGACGATCGTGACCACCGGAGCCATGTGCACGAGGAAGTCGTTGAACGACAGGCCGGCCCGGCTGCCGATGATGATGTTCGGCGGGTCGCCGATCAGGGTCGCCGCGCCCCCGATGTTCGAGGCGAGCACCTCGGCGATGATGTACGGCTGCGCGGGCACCTGGAGCCGCCTGCACACGACGACCGTCACCGGCACGATCAGCATGATGATCGTGACGTTGTCCAGGAACGGCGACGCGATCCCGGTGATCACCATCAGCATGACCATGAGCCGGTAGGGGTGGCCACGGGAGCGCTTGGCCGCCCAGATCGCCAGGTAGTCGAACACCCCGGTCTGCTTGATGACACCGACGATGATCATCATCCCGAGCAGCAGGAAGATGACGTTCCAGTCGATGCCGCCGCGCTCGGAGAAGAAGATCTCGGACCCGGCGTTCAACCCGATGGCGGTCATCAGGCCGGCCGCGACCAGCGCGGTCTTGACCTTGTCGGCCTTCTCCGTCGCGATGAACCCGAACGCCACGACGAAGATGCCCAGGGCCAGCGCGGGGCTCAGCACCGGGACCCCCGCGGCGGGGGAACGCCCGCTACCGCGTGAGCGTGGACAGGACGCGCGCCAGCGTGATCCCGCCGACGACCGTCCCCGCGCCGTCGACCACCGCCAGCAGCGGGCTGTGCAGGCGTGCCATCAGGGCGGCGACCTCGAGCAGCGTCGCGTCCCGGCCGATCGTCGCCGGGTGCCGCGGCGCAGGCGGCAACAGGTCGCCGACCGTGAGCGTGCCGACCTCCTGCCAGAACAGGTCCGCGTGTGACTCGTCGATCGTGCGCGCCAGCAACGGGTCCTCCTGGTGCGCACGGGGAACCGTGAGGCGGAGGACCTGCGTGCCCGGCAGCACCGCGACCGGGCGCCTGTGGTCGTCGACCACGATCAGGCCGGGGAGCCCGGACGTGGCCATCACCCGCACGGCCACGACGACCGGATCGCTCAGCCCGACCAGGTCCACCTCGTCGACGACGTCGTGCGCCCTCATGGTCTCGCTCCCTCGCGCACCCGGGTGGCACCGCCACTCCGATCACCCGCCCCGACAGTGTCGCGGGTGCCGGGTGCACCGCGCGAGGTCGCCCGCCGACCGGTCGCGGTCCGCGGGCTCCGACGGGGTCGACCCTGTCGGGCGCCGGCCGTGGCGACCATCGGGCCGGACACCCATGCGGGGTGGGGTGTGGCCCGTACGTCCCGGGCGTGACGGACCCGGTTGCGGCGCAGCAGGCGTGGACGCGGGCGTGCGGATTCGGGAGGCTGCCGCGATGGAGGTCGTGCCCCCGCGACGCGCGGGTCGTCCGGGTCGTTCGGGTCGGACGCCGGCTCCCGCACTGTTCGCGCGACTGGTCGCCCTCAACGGCCTGGTGTACGCCGTGGGCACGGCTGTGCTCGCCCTCTCCCCGGCCACCGTGTCGTCGCCGATCCTGGTCACCGAGGTCCCGGTGCTCCTCGTCGGGCTGCTGGTGATCGTCGGGGCGCACGCGCTGCTGCTGCGGCGCAGCCTCGCGCCGCTGGACGCGCTGACCGCGCTGATGGAACGCGTCGACCTGCTGCGGTCGCGGGACCGGCTCGCCGACCGCGGCAACGGCGACCTCACGCGGCTGATCGCGACGTTCAACGCCATGCTCGACCGGCTCGAGGCCGAGCGGACCGCCACCAGCGCCGACGCGCTCGCGGCGCAGGAGGGCGAGCGCAGGCGGATCGCCCGCGAGCTGCACGACGAGGTCGGCCAGAGCCTGACGGCTGTCCTGCTCGGCCTGCGCTCGGTGACCGACCGGGCCCCCGACGAGCTCCGCGCGGATCTGCTCACGGTCACCGAGACCGTGCGCTCCGGGCTCGACGAGGTCCGGGGTGTCGCCCGCCGCCTGCGGCCGGACGTCCTCGACGAGCTCGGCCTCACCAGCGCGCTCAGTGCCTTGACCGGGGAGTTTTCCGAGGTCAGCGGCGTACCGGTGTCCCGGAGCGTTCCGGCCGAGATGCCCGCGCTCAGCAAGGAGGTCGAGCTCGTCGTGTACCGGATCGTCCAGGAGAGCCTGACGAACGTGGCCCGGCACGCCGGGGCGACGGCCGTCCGTCTCGCGGTGGTCCTCACGCGGGGCGAGCTGACCGTGCGCGTGTCCGACGACGGCCGCGGCGGCACGTCCGCGGAGGGCGCGGGCATCCGCGGGATGCGCGAGCGTGCCCTGCTCGTCGGGGGCGACCTGGACGTGGCGCACCCGCGGTCCGGCGGCACCGCGGTCACCCTGACCGTCCCGCTCGGCGAGGGGACGACGGCGTGAGCGACCCGACCCGCATCCTGCTGGCCGACGACCACGCCCTCGTCCGCCAGGGCCTCAAGCTGATCATCGACGCGGAACCGGACCTGCAGGTCGTCGCCGTCGCATCGGACGGCGCGCAGGCCGTCGACGCCGCGGCGTCCGGCCGGGACGTCGACCTGGCCGTGCTGGACATCGCCATGCCACGGATGACCGGCATCCAGGCGGCCCGGGAGATCACCCGGCGGGCACCGACGGTGCGGGTCCTGATGCTGTCGATGTACGACAACGAGCAATACCTGTTCGAGTCGCTGAAGGCCGGCGCGTCCGGCTACGTGCTCAAGTCGGTGGCCGACCGCGACCTGCTGGAGGCGTGCCGGGCGGCGATGCGCGGCGAGCCGTTCCTGTACCCGGGTGCGGTGACCACCCTGATCCGCAGCTACCTGCAGCGCACCCGCGACGGCGACGCGTTGCCGCCGACGATCCTCACGCCGCGCGAGGAGGAGATCGTGAAGCTCATCGCGGAGGGCAACTCCGCCAAGGAGATCGCCGCCACGCTCGTGATCAGCGTGAAGACCGTGGACCGGCACCGCGCCAACGCCCTGCAGAAGCTCGGGATGCGCGACCGGCTCGACCTGACCCGGTACGCGATCCGGGCGGGACTGGTCGAGCCCTGATGGACACCTACCGCACGGAGGCCGGACGACGGGAGCTCCAGGACTGGTGCCGGGACGAGCTGGCCCGGTGCCGCCCTGGGGTCGTGTGCGGGATCGTCGACTCGCCGCTCGGGCCGACCCACCTGACGTCGGCGGGCGCCGGACCGGCGCGCGTCGTCGTCGTGCCGGGGGCCCCGCTCAACGCCGCGACGTCCCGTCCGCTCATCGCGTCGCTGGCCGGGAGCTGCCGGGTGACCGTCGCCGACGTGCCGGGGCAGCCCGGCCTCAGCTGCGCGACCCGGCCCCCTGACGATCTCATCGGACGGTTCCGGTCCTGGGTGGACCATGTCCTGGACTCCGTCGTGGCGGAGGGCGACGGCCCCGTGGTCCTGCTCGGGGAGTCCGGCGGCGCGGCCGCCGCCCTGTGTGCCACGCCCGGACCGGGGATCGCGGGTCTGGTGCTCTCCTCGCCCGCCGGGCTGATCGGGGCGCGGACCACGCCTGCGATGGTGTGGGCGTCGGTGCCGTGGCACCTCCGCCCGTCGTCGGCCCGGTCGGCACGGGTGCTCGCGTCGATGGACGGCGAGCCGTCGATGGACGACCACGAACGCGTCATCGAGTGGATGACGCTGGTGGCGCGGCACGCGCGCAGCAGCAGCCTGCTGCCGCCGCCACTGCCGAACGCGGTGCTGCGGGAGTGGCGGACCACACCGACCATCGTGCTGCTCGGCGAGCGGGACCCGCTGTTCCCGCACCGGCGCATGGCGCCGCCGGTCCGCACGCTGCTCGGCGGCACACCCGTCGTCGTACCGGGGGGAGGGCATCTGCTGTCCCACACCCATCCGTCCGACCTCGCCGACGCGGTGGCCGAGCTGGTCGGCTGATCCTCGCCGCGAGAAAGGGGTCGGCGAGGTGGATCTGGTGGCAGACTCGTCGGCCGTGTACGCGTTCCTCGACGACGGCCCGCACGCGGGGGAGACGGTGCGCATCGACCCGGAGGCCGACGGCAAGCCTCCGCGGGAGTTCGTGCTGGCCGATCCGGACGGCCTGCCCCGGGTGTACGAGCTGCGCGGCCCGCACCACAACGACGAGTGGTGGATCTTCCGCCTGGTCCGGGGGGACGTGGCGGGTCAGGACTCCTGACGCTGCCTGGCCCGCTTGCGGCGCTTGCCCTCGTGCATCGCCTGCACCCGCGGGACCGGGATCTCCTTCCCCTCCGCGACGAGACCGTCGGCGAGCACGCCCGGCTCCGGGCGCAGGTCGTGCCACGGGTCGGCGTCGCCGAGGCGTTCCAGCGCGGTGTGCACGGTGATCTCCGACGGCGTCACGTCGTCCAGCGCGTCCCACCCCAGCGGGAAGGACACCGGCAGTCCGGGACGAGCGCGCGGACTGTACGCGGCGACCAGCGTCGCGTACCCGGCCCTCGTCGGGTCCAGGAACACCCGGCCGCCGCGGTCGTCGCGGATGAACGCCGTGGTCGCGACGTCGGGGTCGAGCGCGGCGGCGCGGGCGGCGATCGCGCGGGTGACGGCGAACGCGTCGTCGATGCCCAGCGGTACGGCCAGCGGCGCGACGATGTGCAGCCCCTTCGCGCCGGACGTCTTCACCGCCGCCTCGAGGCCCACGCCGGACAGCGCGGAACGGACCAGCCGGGCCGCGGCCACGACCTGCGCGAACTCGCCACCCTCCGGAGGGTCGAGGTCGAGCACGATCTCGCGTGTCTCGGTCGTCTCCGTCGGGATCAGCGTCGGGTGGTACTCGATGGCCCGCTGGTTCGCGAACCAGAGCAGCGTCCGGCGGTCCTCGCACAGCGCGTAGGTGACCGTGCGCTGCGACGTCTCCGCCCACGTCTCGACGCGCGCGATCCAGTCCGGAGCGTGCTTCGGCAGGTTCTTCTGCATGAACGGTGCCGATCCGGGACGGGCGCGGATCACCGACAGCGGGCGGGCGGACAGCCCGGGCAGCATCCGGACGGACACGGCGTCCAGATAGTCGACGAGGTCACGCTTCGTGGCGCCCGCGCCGTCGAACACCGGCTGGTCGAGGTTGGTCAGCTCGACGCCGTCGCGCTCGTCGTCAGCCGGTCGGCGGGGCACGGTGCCCTTCCTACCAGGTCAGGCGTCCTCGTCGAGCAGTCGCAGGTCCGGCGGCACCAGCGTGGTGGTCTGCAGCAGCTCCACGAGCAGGTTGTGGTTGAGCGCGTTGCCGATCGGCTCGCCGACCTCGTCGCGCGTGAGACCGGGCACCGACCCGTCGTGCAGCCGCTCCCGGACCTTCTTCACGACCCACTCGGCCTGCTTGGCCGTCCAGCCCTCGCCGGGCTGCAGCTCGTCGAGCTCCTGCTGGACGTTCGTCCACGACAGCGGCTGCGGGTGCGCCTCGTGGCGCAGGTAGCGCTGGCCGAGCGCGGTGAGCACGAGCCGTTCGCGGTCGGAGAGCCGCCAGACGGCCGGCTGCCCGGTCACGTCCTCGTGCGCCGCGCGGCTGCGCGGGCGCTCGTGGCCCGCCACCCGCACCTCGACGAGGTGCTCGCGGCCGGGCTCGGTCCGGATGAACATCGGCGTGTACGCCGGGGTCAGGCCGGTCTCCTGACCGGTCAGCAGCAGCCGGGACTCCGGCAGCCGGATCGGCACGCCGCCGGTGTTGGTCAGCGTCCACCGCCCGCGGTCGGCCTTCAGGCTGCCGTGTCGGCGACTCATCCGCGGGTCGTCCTCACCGACGCAGACGTGCACGTCCGGCCGGTTGCGCCCGAAGACGACGGTGAACCCCTGTGCCGACCCGGACACCTTGATGCCGCCCCGGTCGGACAGCAGGAACAGCGTCCCGGCCGGCGCGTCCGGTATCCCGCGGGCGAGGCTGCTGACGCCGGGCGGGAGCAGCTCGACCGGCGACCGGCCGGAGGTCGTGGCGGGCATCGGTTCCCCTCTCGTCGGTGCCGGTCACGGGCTCCCCGGTACCCGTGACGGTACCGGCGGACCGGCCTCCCGCGGACTGTCTACCGACCCGGTCGCGGGAGCCCTCCCGTGTCAGGACGCGCCGATGAAGCCGCGACCGGAGAGCCACTCGCGTGCCGCGTCGCGCGGGGTCGCCCCGTCGACGGAGACCCGCCTGGTGAGCGCGACGACGGTCGGTGGGTCCAGTGCGCCCGAGATCGGGTCGAGCACGCGGGCGACCGCGGGGGCACGGTCGTAGGCGTCCTTGCGCAGCGTCGGCGCGAGGATCGACGCGACCTCGGCTCCGCGGTCGTCGTCGAGCACGGTGAGCCCGAGCCCGGGGACCCGGCCGTCGGTCGTGGACACCTCGCCGAACGTGCAGACCCCGTCCGCGGTGGACTGCGGGACCAGCCCGTCGTCGAGCACCTGGACCTGCTGCGGTCCGACGGTGACGCCGTAGGTCCGTTCGACGGCGCGCAGGCCGTCCTCGCGGTCCGCGTACTCCCGGTCCACGCACACCGTGGCCGGCTGGCCGGACCGCAGGTAGCCGGTCATGTCGGAGAGCGTGCGCAGCCGCAGCCGGGCGGCCTCCGGACCGGCGACGACGAACTCCGACGAGTCCTCGAACCCGGCGGCGGCCAGCCAGACGACGCCGTTCTCGGCGAGGTCCCGGTCGGCGACCTGGCGGTACCGGGCGTCCGGGGGGACGCGCTCCTCGCCGCCGCGCAGGTAGCTCGTCCACGCGGTGCCCGCGTCCTCCCAGTACACGTTGATCTCGCCGGACATCAGGGCCCGGCGCGGGTCGTCGTCACCGGAGCAGCGATCCGTGACGCCGGCGCGTGCCGACTCCAGCGCCGCCACCGTCACCTCGCACAGCGCCCGTTCCTGGTCGGAGTTCCCGCCACCGACGACGTACGTCTGGCCACGCAGGTCCGCGGCCGCGGCGAGCGATCCCTCCGCCGCCGTCGCCGAGGTGCGCGGCGACCCGCTGCAGCCCGCGAGCAGCAGCGCGACCGCGGCCAGCACGGACCACAGGACGGCCGGGCGGACCGCTCTGAGGATCACGTCGGCCCTTCCGTCGTCGCGTGCAGTTGCAGATGCATGTACTGCCGCTACGGGATCACGGACGGGGGCCGGACGCAACACGCCTCGCCCGGGTGAAGATCGAGAAGTGGCGAACGACGAACGGGCGGGGCGGGGAACCGGATCCCCACCCCGCCCGTCGGCGGTGATGCTGTACGGCTACTGCAGACCGTTGGCCGCGAGGAACTGCTTCGCGACGTCCGGGGCCGGCTGGTTGTTGCCCTGCACCTGCTGGTTGAGGGCCTGGATCGCCTGCTCGGTCAGCAGACCGCTCACCCAGTTCAGCGTGGCCGAGAACTCCGGGCCCTGCTGCTGGATCACGCTCTGCTTGACGATCGGTGCGACGTACTGGAAACCGAACACGGCCTGCGGGTCGGTCAGCAGCTTGTACTTGCCGGTCGTGAGCTGGTAGTCCGTGGTGAACGCGTTGGCGGCCTGGGCGGAACCCTGGTCGACCGCCGTGTACTGGCTACCGGCCGGGGCGGGCAGGTAGCCGACGTTCGGCAGGTTGTAGGCCTTCTTCATGCCGACGAGACCGGTCTCGCGGTTCTGGAACTCCGGCGGGCCGGAGACGGTGACGCCCTGGCCGCCGGGGCCGACCTTGTTGAGGTCGGAGATGGTCTCGAGGCCCTTCTCCTGCGCGTACTGGGTCGTGACGATGATGCCGTCGGTGTCCTCGAACGCCGTCTGCTTCAGGACCGTGGACTGGCGGTTCTGCTCCAGCCACTGCTTGGCCTTGTTGTACGTGTCCGAGGCCGAGGTCGGCGCCGGCAGCTTCGCGACGCTGGTGACGGTCTCACCCAGGTACTCGGGGAACAGCTGGATCTGGTTCGACTCGAGCGACTTGTCGATCAGCTCGGAGCCGCCGATGCTGGCCTTCAGCGAGACGTTGTACCCCTTGGCCTTCAGCGCCTGGGTGTAGAGCTCACCGAGCACGGTCTGCTCGGCGAAGTTCTTCGACCCGATGACGACCGCCGGCTTGCCGGTACCCGGGGTGCCCTGCGGGAGCGGGTCGGTCTGCGGGGTCGCCGTGATCGAGACGGCGTCGGCCGGGATGCCGCCGCCCTCGGGAGCGCCACCGCCGGAGGACGGGGCGGCGCCGCCGCCCCCACCTCCGCCACCACAGGCGGCTGCGAGCAGTGTCGCGGCGAGGAAGCCTCCGAGGGCTCCCCGACGCGTCCAGGACCTCACCGTCCCGGTGGTTGACTTGCGCATGGGCACTTCCCTTTCTCGTGACGTGCTTCGAACGTGGTGGGAGCGACCGGCCTCAGGCCGGCGCCATCGCGGCCGCCCGGGCGAGCTTGATCCCGGTGGGGGTCATCGCGCGCTCGGCCAGCGTCAGCAGCCCGGCGCCGACGAACGCGAGGACGATCGCGAACACGGCGGCGACGAGGATGCCCTGCGTGCTCTCGCCGGAGGGGTTGCCGATGATGTCGCCGAGCGTGCCGAGCTGGCCCGGCCGCGTGGCGTACCCGGCGAAGATCGCGAGGTAGGCCGTCGCGACCGTGTACACCCAGGCCGTCCGGACGCCGGTCATGATCAGCGGGATGGCGTTCGGAAGCTCGACCTGGAACAGGATCTGGTTGTCCGCCATGCCCATGCCGCGCGCGGCCTCGACCATGCCGCGGTCGACTCCCGCGACGGCCGTGTAGGCGTTGGTCAGGATCAGCGGCAGCGCGAGGACGACGAGCGCGATCGTGATGTTCACGAATCCGAAGCCGATCAGCGCGATCATGACCGCGATCAGGGCCAGCGTCGGGAGCGCGCGGAGCACGTTGCCGAGGTTGATCGCCAGGAACGCGTACTTGTGCAGGTGCCCGACGTAGGCGCCGACCGCGACGCCGACGACCACCGAGATGACCAGCGCGACGAGCGCCAGGATCGCGTGCCCGAGCGTCAGCAGCAGCAGCCTGCCGAAGTTGTCCGTGAGGTACTGGATCATCGTTGTTCTCTCTCCCTCACCGGCGCGCCTGGACCCAGGGCGTGACCGCCCGCTGCAACAGCACGACCAGACCGTCCGCGACGAGGGCCAGTGCGATCGCGAGGACACCGGTCACGATCAGGCCGGTCGTGAACACGTTGCGTTGCGCGTTGAACAGCGGCGTGCCGAGGCCCGCCTGGACCACCTGGGCCGCGACCGTCTCGAGCGAGATCACGGTGACCACCGCGATCCGGACCCCGGCCATGATCGACGGCAGGGCCAGCGGGAGCTGGACCTTGAACAGCACCTGGTTGCGGGTCAGTCCCATCCCGTCCGCGGCCGCGAGCGTCTCCGGAGGGGCCGACCGCAGGCCGGTGACCGCGTTCGCGAACAGCAGCAGCAGCGTGTAGCTGGTCAGACCGATCAGGACCGTGGTGATGGTCAGGCCGGTGATCGGCACCATCAGCAGGAAGAACGCCAGCGCCGGGACGGTGTAGAGGAACGTCGCCAGCGCCGAGAAGCCGCGCTCGAACCAGCTGTTGCGCACCGCGTACAGGGCGGCGGCGATCGAGATGACCAGACCGAAGAGCACCGCGAGGACACTGATCCAGATGTGCTGGATCAGGGCGGGCTGCAGGACCTCGGCCCAGTTGGCGCCCACCCAGTCCCAGCAGAAGAACTGGCCCGCGCAGTTCGGCCCGGAGAAGTTCGGGATGACCTGACCGGGAAGCGACATCACGCCTCGCCCGCGACGACGTCGGCCGGGGCCTTCGGTGCGGTCTCGTACACCGCGTCCTGCAGCTGGTCGAGCGTGACGTGTCCGATGACCGTGGCGGCGTCGTCCTCGTGCACCACGGTGCAGGCCCGGGAGCCCGAGGCGAACAGCACGGACAGGCCGACGCGCAACGTCGCGTTGCCCTTCACGGTGGGCGCGTCCGCGGGCGGCGTCACGTCCTCGGCGACCTTGACCAGGTCGCGCATCAGGCGCAGGGACAGCCGCTTGAGGCCGCGGTCGGCACCGACGAAGTCGGCGACGTACTCGTCGGCGGGGGAGCCGAGCAGCTCGTCGGCAGTGCCGTACTGGGCGAGCACACCGCCCTGGCGCAGGACCGCGATCTTGTTCCCCATCTTGATCGCCTCGTCGATGTCGTGCGTGACGAAGATGACCGTCTTGGCGATGTCGGCCTGCAGCTTGAGGAACTCGTCCTGGATCTCGTTGCGCGTGATCGGGTCCAGGGCGCCGAACGGCTCGTCCATCAGCATGACGGGCGGGTCGACGGCGAGGGCGCGGGCCAGGCCGACGCGCTGCTGCTGGCCGCCGGAGAGCTGCGACGGGTAGCGCTTCGCGAACTCGCGGTCCAGCCGGACGAGGTCGAGCAGCTCCGCGGCGCGCGGCTTGATCCGGTCGCTCGACCAGCCCAGCAGCCGCGGTACGACGCCGATGTTCGCCTCGATCGTCATGTGCGGGAACAGGCCGACCTGCTGGATCACGTAGCCGATGTCCCGGCGCAGCGTCGTGACGTCGACCGCGCGCACGCTGTCGCCGCCGATCAGGATGTCGCCCTCGTGGAAGTCGATGAGCCGGTTGACCAGCTTCATCGCCGTCGTCTTGCCACCACCGGACGGGCCGACCATGCAACAGATGTCGCCGGCCGGGACGGTCAGCGAAAGGTTGTCGATCGCCGGAGTCGTCTGGCCCGGGTAGGTCTTGGTGACACCACGGAACTCGATCTCGACGCCGGGGCGTTTGCTCGATCCCTCGGTCATCTCGTCCCCTGTCGTTCTCACGCCCGCAGCGTGCGGGCTGGTCTGTCGGTCAGTCGGTTGTTCGTTCCGTGCGGCGGGTGCCGCGAGCGCAGCCGATCTTCGACTGCGCTGATGGAATCGTCGCTCGAAATGCTGGGATCCGCTCGACAATGGGGATGTCGAAGTGCGTTCCGATGCGGCTGTCGGGCCCTCCCACGCCCTCCCCGCAGGTCTCTCGTGCCAGGCGAGAGGCCCACCGGGCGATCCCCCTTCGTCCTCTCTCGCTCCGGGAGGTAGCGTGCGTTACACGGCTCGCGGCGTCGTTACCGATCTGCGGCACAGGCGGTGGGAGCGCCCTCCCGTTCGGCTGAATCGCTCTTGGAAGCGTAGCCCCACCCGATGGGGCTGTTAAGGGATTGGCACCTCGATCACGCTCAATTCCGCAGACTCGATGCCGGTTTCCCCACCCTTCGCGCTCCGCTGTCCTCCCAGCTCAGGGCACTGTTCTGTGTGATCCGGATCCGCTGAGGGGGCGTCCGGCACGGAGACGGAATCGTGACCTGCGGCCCCGGTGGGTCCCGCTCAGGGAGGGCAGACCACGTCCTGTGCCGGCGCGACGCCGTCGACGAGGGCGCGGTCCACCGCACCACTGACGCACGGCGTCCGGGGGTAGGCGCCGGTGCCGGAGCCCTCCCAGCGGACCAGGCGGCCCGCCCCGGTGAGCTCGGCGAGGCGCTGGGCTCCGGTCAGCGGCGCTCGCGGGTCGTGCGTCGTGCCGAGGACCAGGACCGGTGGCGCGTCCGCCGGAAGCGGGCCCGCGGCGGGGGACGGGGCGGGCGCAGGCCATGGGGCACAGGTCACGAGCTGCTGCGCGGCCTGTGCACCGAACAGCGGGTAGGAGCCCTTCCAGCGGGCCGCGAGGTCGGCGGCCTCCGGCGGCGTGAGGCGGGTCGGGTCGTCGTTGCATCTCGTGGCCAGCGCGGCGTCGAACCGGCCCTGCGGGCCGGCCTCCGGGAGCAGCAGACCCAGCAGCCCCGCAGGGTTCCCGCTGCCCGCCGCGGCCAGCGCCGCGCTGAGCTGCGGCCACCGCCGAGGCTCGGCGAGCCCGGACCGCACGGCCAGCAGGACGGCCCCCGCGGTCACCCGGTCCCCGTCCGGCGTGGGCAGCGGGCGCGCCGCGACGCGCCCGACCAGTGCGGTCACCGTGGCCCGCGGATCCGGCCCGAGCGGGCAGGACGGTCCGGACCGGCAGCTGAGGGCGAACTGGTCGAACGCCGCCTCCGCCGCCCTCGTCGCGTCCTCCGTGCTGTCCGGGTCCTGCCGGGTCGGGTCGGACGGGCCGTCCAGCACCACGCGACCGACCGAGTCGGCATGCGCCGTCGCCCACGCCGCGACCGCGTCCGCACCGTCCCCGACGCCGACGACGTTGAGGCGTTGCACGCCGAGCTGGCGGCGCACCGTCTCCAGGTCGTCCGCGGTGACGGAGGCCCGGTAGCTGCTCAGCGCCCCGGACAGCAGCAGGTAGCAGTCCTGGACGATCGCCCTGGACTTGTCCAGCAGCGCTGTGAGGGAGCCCTCGTCGGTGCGGTCCGGGTTCAGGTCGACGAGGGACGCGCGGGCGTCCGGCGGCGAGCAGTCCAGCAGGTTCGCTCCGGTGCCGCGCCGGTCCATGCCGATCACCTGGTAGGTGGACAGCACCCGGTCGGACACCTGGCCCGCCAGCGCGGCGGCCTCCCGGGCGGCGCCGTCCGTCCCGACGTCGCCGACGACCACCAGCGGCGGACGCCCCGCCCGTGCCCCCGGCGTCGTGACCCGGGTGAGGCCGACGCGCGTCGGCCCGAGTGCCGGTTGTGCCGGATCGACCGGCACCGAGAGCTGGCCGCAGGCCACCTGGAGTGCGCGACCGGCGCGGGGGCCGCGACCGTCCGCGGTGAGCGTCGCGAGCGTGTCCGCCGTGCAGTCGGACAGACCGGGCAGGTCCCTGGCCGGGTCGGGCGCGGGCAAGGCGTTCGGGTCGGAGGCGGGCGGGGGCGCACCGGGGGCGGGTGGCGGCGCCGACGTGAGCGCGTCCCCGCGCACGGCGACCGGCGGACGCTCGGACGGCCCGACCGTGCACCCGGCCAGCGTCACGACGGCGAGCACGGCGGCCAGCACGAGGAGAGCACGAGCCACCCGGACGTCCTTCCCCTCGTGCGGCGATCCGCCACGCAGTCTGCCCGCCGCCGGGTGAGGACCCGGTTAGCGGGCCGTCCAGCCGCCGTCCTGGCTCAGCGAGCTCCCGGTGATCGACGCCGACGCCGGTCCCCACAGCACCGCGGCCAGCTCGGCCACCTCGTCCGGCTCGATCAGCCGTTTCACCGCGACCGGCGTGAGCATGATCTTCTCGATCACCTCGTCCTCGCCGATCCCGTGCGTGCGCGCCTGGTCGGCGATCTGCGCCTCGACCAGCGGGGTGCGCACGTAGGCCGGGTTGATGCAGTTGCTGGTGACACCGTGCGGCGCGCCCTCCAGGGCGGTCACCTTGGACAGCCCCTCCAGCCCGTGCTTGGCGCTGACGTAGGCGGACTTGAACGGGCTGGCCCGCAGCCCGTGCGCGCTGGAGATGTTGATCACCCGACCCCAGTCGCGACCGTACATGTGCGGCAGCGTGCGACGGATCAGCCGGAACGGCGCCTCCAGCATGATCCGCAGGATCTGCGAGAACGTGTCCGGGTCGAAGTCCTGCAGCGGGCTCACGTGCTGGCGCCCCGCGTTGTTCACCAGGACGTCGACGTCGGCGGGCAGCCGGTCGACGGCGTCCAGGTCGGACAGGTCGCACTCGACCGGGACCACCCCGGGGTGCTCGTCGGCGAGCGCGGCGACCCGGTCGCGCGCGATGTCCACGGCGTGCACCTTCGCGCCGTCCGCGGCGAGGCGGCGGGCCACCGCCGCGCCGATCCCGCTGCCCGCGCCGGTGACCAGCGCGGTCCTACCCTCCAGGAGCGACATGGGCGCGACGGTACGCGTGGACCTGCCGCGGACACTGTGACGCGGGTCGCAGGTCAGGCCACCCGGGACTGCTTCCCGGACGCGTCCAGCTCGAGCCGGACGGCCACCGGGAGCGCGGCCAGCCCGAGCGCGTCCCGGACCTGGACGAGCACCTCGCCGTCCAGGCGCCTGCAGATGTCCGCGACGTCCGCGTCGTCGTCGATCCAGACGGTCGCGCGGACGGCGGGCGCGGTCGCGCTGCCGACCATCCGGGCACGGGCGCGGGTGACGCCGGGCAGCTCGGAGGCGCCCCCGGCGACCGCGTCCGCCGCGGCCGATGCCGAGACCCGGATGTCGGTGCCGGGGCCGCCGTCGAGCACGAGGTCGGGCCTGCGCTCCGGGCGCAGCGACCGGACCGCCCACACGAGCCCGAGCACGAGCAGCAGCACGCCCGCCACGATCGCGACCACGCGCGCGGCGGTCTGGTTCGCGCCGAGGAACTCGGTGACCATCGGGTCGAGCAGCGGGCGCTGCGGGCGGTTCGTGCCGAACACCCCGAGTCCGAGCAGGACGGTCAGCACACCGGCCGCGAGCAGGACGAGCCCGAGCAGGGTGATGCCCCAGCGGCTGCCCCCCGCAGAGCGGGCGACGGCGCGACGGGCGCTGCGGGCCGCCCCGCGCGGCGCGGGCGCCGGTGCGGGATCGGTGGTGGTGGTCGTGGTCGCGGTGCTCACTGGGGTCCCTTCGGGCCGGGGGCGACGGAGACGGAGACCCGGGGCGTGCGGGCCAGCGGCAGCTCACCGAGCAGCTCGTCGACGCGCTCGCGCACGCCGGAGCGCACGTCGGAGCCCTCGGACGTGCCGGACGCCCGGCCCTGCGCCCGCACGGTGATCTTCTTCGCGGAGGCGGTCACGGTGGCGCCCGACACCTGGTCGGACCCGCGGACCCGGCGGCCGACGAGGCGGGCGAGCACCCGCGGCGCGGTCGTGACGGTGATGCCGTCCGACGGCGAGCGGAGCGCGACGTCGTGCCGCCGCGCCAGCAGCCCGACCAGCACCAGGATCAGCCCGACGACGCCGACGCCGATCGCGACCCAGAGCACGGCGGTGGCCGTCCACTGTGTCTGCTCGAGCACGGCGCGCCATGACGACCACGGCACGAGCAGGCCGGTCGAGCCGGGTGTCACCCAGGCCGCCACGACCTCGACCACGACGAGTACGCCGAGCGCCGCCACGGCGAGGCTGAGCAGGGGGGCGAGCACGCGGAGCAGGACCCTCATCGGGGTACCTCCGGGGTTCTCGAGGGAAGGGGGACAGGTCTCAGCGGACCCGGGGCTCGTCCGGCTCGCGGTCGCTCTGCAGCGCGCCGACGTCGACGGTCAGCGAGCGGACCGTCTGGCCGGCGATCCGGTCCAGGTCGCGGGCGATCCGTTCACGGACGTCGGCCACCGTCTCCCGGATCGGGGCGGGGTAGGCGAG
Organism: Pseudonocardia endophytica; assembly: GCF_004339565.1. Taxonomy (GTDB): domain Bacteria; phylum Actinomycetota; class Actinomycetes; order Mycobacteriales; family Pseudonocardiaceae; genus Pseudonocardia; species Pseudonocardia endophytica. Next base: position 837,177 of record NZ_SMFZ01000001.1, on the reverse strand, counting down.
CGTGACGCGCAGCTGGACGTCGATGCCGTCCGGGAACGCGCTGATCCGCGCCGTCGGGCGGGACTCGCCGACGCCGAGGCCCGCGACGGTCCGTGTCCGGTGCCGGGTGCCCGGCGCCTGGTCGGCCGCGTGCTCGACGATCTTGCGGAGCACCCCGGGGTCGATCTCGAGCGTGCCGCGGGACTCGGGTTCGGCGAGCGAGCTCGGAGCGGGCTCGTCGACCGCGGTGACGGTCACCGGTCCTTGCCCCGGCCGAGCACGCCGCTGACGTCGAGCTCGCCGTCGAGCACCCGGCCGACGATCAGCCCGGCCGCGCCGAGCACGAGCGTGATGATGAAGGCGACGAAGCCGCCCACGGCGCCTGCGACGCCGAGCAGGAGACCTGCCAGCAGGCCGATCTGGGTGGAGTTCACGATGTTCTCCTCGATGCCTCGGAGGAAGTTCAGGTGGGCCGGTCCACGCGCGTGCGGCGCTTGCGGCGGATGGTGCGGATCAGCGCGACCGCCACCCGGGTCGGGAGGGGCAGGTCGCGGACGATGTGGATCGGTGCGTCGTAGCGGTCGGGTGCGGCGGGCCCGTCGGCCTTCCGGCCGGTGCGGGCCAGCTCGCGGTAGTGCTGCAGCCCGGCCACGAACACGGCGGGGTCGCCGCCGCGGTCGGGGTGGTGGGTACGGACGAACGAGCGGTACGCCGCGCGCTGCTCGTCGGTCAGTGCGCCGGTGACCTGCTCGTCCATCCGCGTTCACCCGTTCCCGTGTCCCGTGGCCGGCCCCCTCAGGGCCCGATCTCGACCGACGTTCCCGGGGTGACACCGACCGGGCGCCGTACCCCCGCCTTCCCGGGCGGGGTGTCGGCGTCGTCCGGATCGGGGTCTCCCGGCAGCTCGATGTCGGACACGGTGACATCCACCGGTGAGCCGTCGCACAGCGCCCGTACCGACGTGCGCAGTGACGCGACGGTGTCCGGGATCGGGCGGTCCAGCCGGAGCACCACGGCGATCTCGACCGGCTCGCCCGGCCGGCCGACGTGCACACCGACCAGCTTGCGGGTCGGCAGGAACGTGGCCACCGTGCCGAACGTGCCGCCGTCCAGCCGGGCCACGGACGGATGTGCGGTGACGGCGTCCGCGACCAGCTCGGCGAGCACGGCCGGGTCGGTGGAGATCGTGCCGGTCACTCGACCCGGGCGGCGGCGGCCGGCGCGGGGGTCTCCTCGGCCGGGTCGTCGTCCTCGGCGAAGTGGATGTCGTTGACCGAGATGTTGACCTCGATGACCTCGAGCCCGGTCATCCGCTCGACGGCACCGATCACGTTGCGGCGCACGGCACGCGCGAGCTCCACGATGGAAGCGCCGTACTCGACGACGACGTCCAGGTCGATCGCGGCCTGCTTCTCGCCGACCTCGACCGCGACGCCGGCGACGCTGCCGGCACCGCTGGAGCTGCCGCCGGGGATCCGCTCACGGATCGCGCCGAACGCGCGGGACGCGCCGCTGCCCATCGAGTAGACGCCGGAGACCTCGCGGGCGGCGATGCCGGAGATCTTCTGGACGACCGATGCGGCGATCGTCGTGCGGCCCTGCGTGGTCTCGTCGCCGAGGCGGGCCGGCGAGCCGCCGCCGTGCGCCGGGGTGGCCGGGGTGGTGCTGGGAGTGCTGGCGGTCATGACGTTCCGCTCCTTCTCCGTCGTGTTTCGCGGACCTACACACGTGAGATGCCACGAGCCGCCGATTCCTCACGCATGATCACCCGTTCGGTGGTGTGATGCCACTCGCACCGGACTCGCGCACGTACCGGAGCAGCAGCGTGCCGTCCTCCTCGACCAGGCTCGCCACCGTCATGACCCGCGTCGTCGGGGCGTCCGACACCGCGATCCGACCTGCGGTCCCGCCGACCAGCACCGGGCTGAGCGTCAGGCACAGCTCGTCCACGGCGTCGTCGTCGAGCAGGGACCCGAGCAGTCGCGGCCCGCCCTCGCAGGCCACCCGTCGCAGGCCCCGTCGCCCGAGCTCACCCAGCAGCGATGCGGCTCCCAGGTCGTCCAGGACGACGACGTCGCCCCCGGCCGCCGCGATCGCGTCGCGCCGGGAGCGTGGCGCCGCGGCCGTGGTCAGCACGATCGGCGGCGTCCGGGTGTCGGAGAACAGGCGCGACGACGGGTCCAGCGCGGCCGATCCGCTCACCACGGCGATCGGTGGCGCGACGGCGTCGGCGCCGGCCCGGACGCCCCGGTAGTCCTCGGCGCGCACCGTGCCCGCCCCGACGAGCACGACATCGGCCGAGCGCCGCAGGCGGACGAAGACCCGCCGGTCGGCCGCGGTCGCGACGCCCGCGGAGCGTCCGCCCGCCTCGACGGCGCCGTCCAGCGAGCTCACCATGACCGCCCGCACCCACGGGCGGTCCGTCTCCGGCCAGGCGTACCGACGCGCGATCTCGTCGTCCTCCATCGCCCGATCCCACCAGGTGGTGCGCCGAGGATCTCCGACGGGCCCGGTGCCACGACAGGGTTGCCTCACTTATGGTGAGCACCACCAACCACGACAGGGGGAGAGGCTGACGTGACCGCGACCGTCGGCCCGGCGTCCCGGACGCCGGAGCAACCGGGCGGCGCCCGCCATCGGCACCCGCTGCGTCGTCGGCGGCTGCTCGGGCTGCTCGCGCTGTTCGGCGCGCTCGTGCTGGCCGTGCTGGCCAGCATCGCGATCGGGACCAAGGTGATCCCGATCGGCGAGGTGTGGGGTGCCCTGACGAGCCCGACCGGCACCGAGAACGACATCGTCGTCCAGTCCCTGCGGATCCCGCGCACGATCCTCGGTGCGCTCGTCGGCATGGCGCTCGGCCTGGCCGGGGCACTGGTGCAGGGCTTCACCCGCAACCCGCTCGGCGACCCGGGACTGCTCGGCGTCAACGCGGGAGCAGCGTTCTTCGTCGTGCTCGGCATCTTCGTCTTCGGGATCACCAGCCTGTTCGGCTACGTGTGGTTCGCGTTCGCCGGGGCGCTGGTGGCCAGCGTGATCGTGTTCTCGATCGGCTCACGCGGCCGTGCGGGCGCGACGCCGGTGACACTGGCCCTCGCCGGGGCCGCGGTGTCCTTCCTGCTGGGGGCGCTGACGTCGTCGGTCGTGCTGTCCGACTCCGACACGCTCGACGCCTACCGGTTCTGGAACGTCGGCGCGCTCGCCGGCCGGGACGCGTCGGTGGCCGGGCAGGTCGTCTGGTTCATCGTGATCGGGGCGGTGCTGGCGCTCGCGCTGGCGCCCGCGCTGAACGCGCTGTCGCTCGGTGAGGACGTCGCCCGCTCGCTCGGGCACTCGGTCGCCCGCACGCGCTTCCTCGGCATCCTGGCGATCACGCTGCTGGCCGGTGCCGCGACGGCGGCCTGCGGGCCGATCCTGTTCGTCGGCCTGGTCGTCCCGCACGTGGTGCGCGCGTTCACCGGCCCGGATCATCGCTGGCTGCTGCCGGCGTCCGCGCTGGCGGGCGCCGTGCTGCTGCTGGCCGCCGACGTGCTCGGGCGCGTGCTGGCCCGGCCCGGCGAGCTCCAGGTGGGCGTCGTCGTCGCGTTGCTCGGGGCGCCGTTCTTCATCGCACTGGTCCGGCGTCGGAAGCTGAGCGAGATATGACCCTCCAGGAGGAGCGGACCTCCGTCGCCACCCCGCGCGTCGCCGGCCGCGCGCCGTGGCGGTTCCGCGGCATGTCCGGCGTCCGGCGGCCCCGCACGCTCGCCGTGCTCGTGGGCGCGGCCGTCGTGCTCGTGCTGGCCGCCGCGCTGAACCTGGGCCGCGGCGACTTCCCGATCCCGATCCAGGACGTGCTGTCCACACTGGTCGGTGCCGGGAGCCGCGCCCAGCAGTTCGTCGTGCTGGAGCTGCGGCTGCCGCGGTCGCTGACCGGGGCGCTGGTCGGCGCCGCGCTCGCCGTGTCCGGTGCGATCCTGCAGGCGATCGCCCGCAACCCGCTGGCCAGCCCGGACATCATCGGCATCCAGTGGGGTGCCAGTGCGGCCGCCGTGTTCGTGATCGTGCTCGGCGGCGGCGTGAGCGCCGTCGGCGGGACGTTCGCCGCGGTCGGGGTGCCGCTGTCCGCACTCGCCGGCGGGCTCGTCACCGCGACCCTGATCTACGTGCTGGCCTGGCGGCAGGGCATCCAGGGCTACCGCCTCGTGCTGATCGGCATCGGCGTCAACGCCGTGCTGATCGCCGCCGTCAACTGGCTGCTGACCGTCGCGCAGATCTACCAGGCGGCGCAGGCGCAGGTGTGGCTGAACGGCAGCCTCAACGCGCGGGGCTGGGACGAGGTCGTCCCGGTGGCGATCGCGCTCGTCGTGCTCCTGCCCGCGGCGCTGGCACTGGCGCACCTGCTCGGCGGGCTGCAGTACGGCGACGACACCGCCCGCGGGCTCGGCATCCGGGTCGACGGCGGGCGCACCGCGCTGCTGCTCGTGGCCGTCGGTCTGGCGTCGGTGGCGACGGCCGCGGCCGGGCCGATCGCGTTCGTCGCGCTGGTCTGCCCGCAGATCGCGCAGCGGCTGTGCCGCACGCCCACTCCGCCGATCGCGACGTCGGCCATGATCGGCGCCGCGCTGACCGTCGTCGCCGACCTGATCGCGCGCACCGCGCTGCCCGGTGCCGAGATGCCGGTCGGCATCGTCACGTCCGTGCTCGGCGCCCCGTACCTGCTCTACCTGCTCGCCCGTTACCGCCGGGAGGCCCGCCAGTGACCAGCATCCCCGACGTCGAGCCCGCCGACGTCAACGCCGACGCCCCCGCCGGGCGCGTCCGGGCGCCGGACCCGGCACAGGTCCGTCTGCGCGCGGAGGGAGTGCGGCTCGGGTACGGCTCGCACGTCGTCGTGGACGGGCTCGACCTCGACGTGCTGCCCGGCGCGGTGACCGCGGTGATCGGCCCGAACGGGTGCGGCAAGTCCACCGTGCTGCGCGCGCTGGGCCGGCTGCTGGCGCCGCAGGCGGGTCAGGTACTGCTGGACGGCAAGCGGATCGACAAGACCCCGACCCGCCAGGTGGCCAAGGAGCTCGGCATCCTCCCGCAGGCGCCGACGGCACCGGAGGGGCTGACCGTCGGCGACCTGGTCGCCCGCGGCCGCCACCCGCACCAGGCCTGGTACCGGCAGTGGTCCTCGGACGACGAGGACGCCGTGGCCGAGGCGTTGGACTGGACCGGCATCGGGGACCTCGCCGAGCGGCCGGTGGACCAGCTGTCCGGCGGGCAGCGCCAGCGGGCGTGGATCTCGATGGCGCTGGCCCAGGAGACCGACCTGCTGCTGCTCGACGAGCCGACCACGTTCCTCGACCTGGCCCACCAGGTCGACGTGCTGGAGCTCGTCTGCAGGCTGAACACCGAGGCCGGCCGCACGGTCGTGATGGTGCTGCACGACCTGAACCTGGCCGCGCGCTACTCGGACTGCCTGATCGCGATGCGCGCCGGCCGGATCATCGCGGCGGGGGACCCGACGGACGTGATCACCGAGTCGTTGCTCGCCGACGTGTTCGGCCTTCGCGCGCAGGTGATCCCGGACCCGATCACCGGCACCCCCCTCGTCGTACCGGTGGGGGGCCGGAGGGCCTGACGCCGACCCGGTCAGCGCACCCGTGCGCGGTGATCCGGTGTGCGCGCTCCTCCCAGGAGTTCGCACGCGTCCCGGCGCGCGCTCTCCGCACCGGCGCGCGTTCTCCGGAACGGCACGCGGTTTCCTGCGTCGCGCGTCAGCCCACCAACGGGTGGATCACCCAGAAGGCAACGGCCGCGAACGCCGCCGCGGCCGGGATCGTGAGGACCCAGGCGACGGCGATGTTGCCGGCCACGCCCCACCGCACGGCGGAGATCCGCTTCGTCGCGCCGACACCGAGGATCGACGCGGTGATCGTCTGGGTCGTCGAGATCGGCGCGGCGAACGCGAACGCGGTCGTGTAGAGCACGGCCGACGCGGTCAGCTCGGCAGCGAACCCGCGCGGCGGGTCGAGGTCGATGATCCGGCGCCCGAGCGTGCGCATGATCCGCCAGCCGCCGGAGTACGTGCCGGCCGACAGGGCACCGGCGGACAGCAGGATCACCCACCACGGCACGTCGAAACCCTGGTGGTAGCCGCCGACCACGAGTGCCAGCACGATCACGCCCATCGTCTTCTGCGCGTCCTGCAGCCCGTGCCCGAGCGCCATCGCGGCGGCCGAGACGGTCTGGGCGTGTCGGAAGCCGCGGTTGAGCCGCGACGGGCGCCCTCGGCGGAACAGCCACAGCAGCGCGATCATCACGGCGCCCGCCAGTAGGAACCCGACGATCGGCGAGACGACCATCGGCACGATCACCTTCTCGACCACCCCGGACCACTGCACGGTGCCGGCGGAGGCCAGCGCGGCGCCGACCAGGCCGCCGATCAGCGCGTGCGACGACGAGGACGGCAGCCCGAACCACCACGTGACCAGGTTCCAGCCGATCGCGCCGATCAGCGCCGCGAGCACGACGACGAGACCGGAGATCCCGGTCGGCGCGCCGATGATCCCGCTGCCGACGGTGGACGCGACCTCGGTGCCGAGGAACGCGCCGACCAGGTTCATCACGGCGGCCATGAGCAGCGCGGCCCGCGGGGAGAGCGCCCGGGTGGAGACCGAGGTTGCGATCGCGTTCGCGGCGTCGTGGAAGCCGTTCGTGTAGTCGAACACGAGCGCGACCGCGATCACGACCAGGACGGCGGTCAGGACCACCTCAGGACTCCTTGACCGCGATCGACTCGACGGTGTTGGCGACCGCCTCGAACGCGTCGGCGGCGTCCTCGAGCGTGTCCACGACCTCCTTGAGCTTGATCGCCTCCAGCACGGCGGCCGGGTCGGTGATCGGCTCGGTCGGGGAGAGGATGCCGGCGAGCGTCGCGTGGTAGGCCGCGTCGCCCTCGTCCTCCAGGGAGTTCACGTCGATCGTGAACTGGTGCAGCTCGGAGACCTTCTCCAGCCCGGGCATGGCCGCGGCGGTCCGGATGGCCGCGCGGCACAGCACGTCGACCTGGACCGCGATGCCCGCCGGGAGGTCGCCGAGCCGGTAGAGCACGATCCGGTCGGCCGCCTCCTCGATCATGTCGCAGACGTCGTCGAGCGCCGAGGCGAGGCGGTGGATGTCCTCGCGGTCGAAGGGCGTGACGAACACGCTGTTCAGCTTCGTGAGGATCTCGTGGGTGAGCCGGTCGCCCTCGTCCTCGGCCGCCTTCACCCGCCTGGCGATGGTCGGCCGGTCGGGGGCCTCGGCGTCGACGAGCCTGGCCAGCTCGTCCGCGGCCACGACGATGTTCTCCGCCGCCTGCGTGAACAGCGGGTAGAAGCCGCGTTCACTCGGCCGCAACCGGAATGCCATCCGGCCGTTCTACCCGTTCGCCCTCCGTTCGCCGGAGGCGGGTCAGCCGATCAGCGCGCGCCCGACGATCTCCTTCATGATCTCGTTGGTGCCGCCGTAGATGGCCTGCACACGGGAGTCGACGAACGCCTTCGCGATCGGGTACTCCAGCATGTAGCCGTAACCGCCGTGCAGCTGCACGCAGCGGTCGACGACGCGCTTCTGCAGGTCCGAGGTCCACCACTTGGCCTTCGCGGCGTCCGGGACGGACAGCTCGCCCTCGACGTGCTCGCGGATGCAGCGGTCGGTGAACACGCGGGCGATCGTGATCTCGGTGTCCATCTCGGCCAGCTCGAAGCGGGTGTTCTGGAACTTCGAGATCGGCTTGCCGAACGCCGTGCGCTCCTTGGTGTACGCGAGCGTCGTGTCCAGCGCGGCCTGCGCGCCCGCCGTCGATCCGACGGCGATCGAGAGCCGCTCCTGCGCCAGGTTCTGCATCAGGTAGATGAAGCCCTGGCCCAGCTCGCCGAGCACGTTCGACGACGGGACGCGCACGTCCGTGAACGACAGCTCGGCCGTGTCCTGGGCCTTCATCCCGACCTTCTCCAGCCGGCGGCCGCGCTCGAAGCCCTCCATCCCGCGCTCGACGACGAGCAGCGAGAAGCCCTGGTGCCCGGCGTCAGGGTCGGTCTTCGCGACGACGATCACCAGGTCGGCCATGATCCCGTTGGTGATGAACGTCTTGGAGCCGTTGAGGATCCAGTCGTCGCCGTCGCGGCGCGCGGTCGTCGCGATGCCCTGCAGGTCCGAGCCGGTGCCGGGCTCGGTCATGGCGATCGCCGTGATGATCTCGCCGGAGCAGAAGCCGGGCAGCCAGCGCTGTTTCTGCTCGTCGGTGGCCAGTCGCAGCAGGTAGGGGGCGACGACGTCGTTCTGCAGCGGGAAGCCGAGCCCGCTGGCGCCCGCGGCGACGATCTCCTCGGTGAGCACGGCGTTGTAGCGGAAGTCCTGCACGCCACCGCCGCCGTACTGCTCGGGGACGTCGGTGCCGAGCAGGCCCGCCGCGCCGGCCGCCTTCCACACCTCGCGGCTGACCTGACCGTCTTTCTCCCACCCGTCGTGGAAGGGCACGACCTCCTTGGCCATGAACGTGCGGCAGAGGTCCCGGAACGCGTCGTGCTCGTCGGTGAAGATGTCGCGCTGCATGGCGAGGAGTGTCACATACCGGCCGGTAACTTGGAGTGGCCGCGAGGGCCGTGATCGACCCGCGTGGGCCGGTAGGGTGCGCCCGTGAAGCTGATCGACGCCGCCGCGAACGTGTGGGACAAGACCGTGACCGGCCACGTCGCGGATCTGCACCGCATGCCGCGGGAGGCGAGAGTCGGCTCGCCGTCGGCGATCCTCTACCGCTACCGCCCGCTGTCCGGGGTCGACCCGGTCGACGGCCCTCCGGTGCTGCTGGTGCCGCCGCTCGGCGCTCCGGACTTCGCCTACGACCTGCGTCGCGGCTGCTCGCTCGTCGAACACCTGCTGCTCGCCGGGCGGACCGTCTACCTCGTCGACTACGGCCCGATGACGTTCACCGAGCGCACGCTCGGGATCGAGGACTGGGTCGACGACGTCGTGCCCCGTGCGGTGCGACGGGTGGCGGCCGACGAGGGCGCGGACGCGCACCTCGTCGCGTGGTCGCTCGGCGGGATCTTCACGCTGCTCGCGGTCGCCGCCGCGGCGCAGGCGGGCGACCCGCTCCCGGTCCGCTCGGTCAGCGCGATCGCCACGCCGGTGGACATCTCGGCCGTGCCGCTGGTGGCCCCGATCCGCCCGCTGGCGCAGATCACCGGCGGCCGCGCCGTGTCGTCGATCTACAAGGCGATCGGCAGCTTCCCGGCGCCGATGGTCAGCTGGGCGTTCCATCTGACGGCCGTCGACAAGCTCGTCACGAAGCCGCTGGCCGTGCTCTCCCGCCTGGATGACCGGGACTGCCTCGCCCAGATCGAGGCCGTCGACCACCTGATGAACAACATGCGCGGCTACCCGGGCCGGGTGTTCGGCCAGCTGTTCCATCTCCTGTTGCGCAGCAACGACCTCGCGGGCGGGGGCCTGGTCCTGGACGGGCGCCGGATCGAGCTGTCCGCCGTGGACGTGCCGGTGCTCGTCGTCGGCGGCAAGGACGACGTGATCGCCCCGCTGAAGGCCGTCCGCAAGGCCGTCGGCCTGCTCACCGGATCACCGGACGTCCGGTTCGCGACGGCGCCCGGTGGGCACCTCGGCGTCCTCACCGGTCGTCGGGCACGGGACACCACGTGGGTCGAGCTGGACCGGTTCCTCGACGACCTGACCGACGACGGCGCCGGGGCGGCGTAGCCGGATCGCGCACGGGCACACTGGGTCCATGCGCTATGTCGACGGCCTGGACACGGCTCGGAAGTACTCGGTGATCGGCCTCGGGACGTGGCAGTTCGGGTCCCGGGAGTGGGGCTACGGCGACGCCTACGCGTCCGGCGAGTCGGCGGCGATCGTGCGCCGGGCCCGCGAGCTCGGCATCACGGTGTTCGACACGGCCGAGCTGTACGGGTTCGGTCGCAGCGAGCGGATCCTCGGCGAGGCGCTCGCGTCCTCCGGCGGGACCGACGACGTCGTCGTCGCCACGAAGATCCTCCCGGTCCTGCCGCTGGCGCCGGTCGTGCAGCAGCGGGGGATCGCGTCGGCACAGCGGCTCGGCGTGCGCCGGATCGACCTCTACCAGGTGCACCAGCCGAACCCGCTGGTCAAGGATCCGACGACGATGCGCGGCATGCGGGCGCTGCACGACGTCGGGCTCGTCGACGACGTCGGAGTCTCGAACTACTCGCTCGAGCGCTGGCAGGGCGCCGAGCGCGCGTACGGGTCTCGGGTGCTGTCCAACCAGGTGCAGTTCAGCCTCGTGCACCAGGACCCGTTGGACGGGCTCGTGTCCTGGGCACAGGAGACCGGCCACGTCGTGCTCGCCTGGAGCCCGCTGGCCCAGGGTCTGCTGACCGGGCGCTACGACGCGTCGCACCGCCCGTCGAACGCGCTGCGGCAGACCGCCGTCTGGCTGCCGGAGAACCTGGACGCGGCGAAGCCGCTGCTGGACCTGCTGCGCGAGGTGGCGACCGGGCACGACGCGACGCCGGCGCAGATCGCGCTCGCCTGGGTGGTCACGCACGCAGGCGTCGTCGCGATCCCTGGCGCGTCCAGCGTCGCGCAGGTGGAGAGCAACGCGGCCGCGGCAGAGATCCGGCTGGCCGAGGACGAGCACGCCGCCCTGACCGCCGCGGCACGGGCCTACCGCCCGCGCACCGGCGTCCCGGCGCTCCCGAGCCTGGTCCGGGACAAGCTGCCGATCTGAGTCCTCGGTGGATGTGGTCGCGCAGGACGTTCAGGGTGCAGAAGCCGACGGCGCCGACCGCCTGCGACGTGACGGCGTCGACGCCCGGCACCGAGCCCGACCCGGGGAGCGTCGGGTAGCCGTGGGCGGTGCCGCCGTTCGACGGGAACGTGACGTTCTGCAGGGGGTTCTGGTCGTCCGACCTCGCGGCCGAGCAGACCACGGTGCGTGCACACCCGCGCGGTGGCCGTTCGGTCGTCCGGGGAGTGTGACGGCCACGACTCCGTGACCTCCGAAGAAGGGGTTAGCGTCACGAACGATATCGGCCTACCGTCCCAATCATGACCGCGTTCGCCCCGTCCGGTCCCCGCGCCGCGCACGACGCGGCGGTCGACGCACTACGGAGGGCCCGTGCCGGTTCCGGGTCCGTCCAGCTGGGCAAACGGACGTCGAACCTGTTCCGGTTCGGCGACCGGGACCGGGGCCAGACCGGCACGACCCGTCTGGACACGTCCGCACTGGACGGTGTGATCGGCGTCGACCCGGACGCCCGGACGGCCGAGGTCCAGGGCGTCGCCACCTACGAGACCATCGTGGACGCGACGCTGCGGCACGGGCTGATGCCGCTCGTGGTGCCGCAGCTCAAGACGATCACGCTCGGCGGGGCGGTGACAGGGCTCGGCATCGAGTCGACGTCGTTCCGGCACGGGCTGCCGCACGAGTCGGTGCTCGAGATGGACGTGCTCACGCCGGAGGGCGAGCTGGTCACGGCGCAGCCGGAGGGCGAGCATGCGGACCTGTTCCGCACGTTCCCGAACTCCTACGGCACGCTCGGGTACGTCGTCCGGCTGGTGATCGAGCTGATGCCGGTCGGGCGGTACGTGCGCCTGACCCACCACCGCTACCCGGACGCGAAGGCGGCGACCGACGCGATCGTCGACCTCGCCGACCTGGACCGCCCCGATCACGTCGAGTTCCTCGACGGCACCGTGTTCTCGCCGTCCGAGCAGTACCTGACCGTCGGCGAGTTCGTCGACGAGCCGATGCCCGGCGCCCGCGTGTCCGACTACACGGGCCAGGAGGTGTTCTACCGCTCCCTGCAGCGGCGCCCGGTCGACCACCTGACCACGCACGACTACATCTGGCGCTGGGACACCGACTGGTTCTGGTGCTCGCGGGCGTTCGGCGCGCAGCAGCCGCTGATCCGCCGCGCCTGGCCACGCAGCAGGCGCCGGTCCGATGTGTACCGGCGGCTCGTCGCGCTGGACCAGCGGTACCAGGCCAGCAACCGGGTGCGGAACGCGTTCGGCCATCCCAGCGAGGAGATGGTCGTGCAGGACGTGGAGATCCCGGTGGCGCGGCTGCCGGAGTTCCTCGAGGTGTTCCACCGCGAGGTGCCGATCGAGCCGGTGTGGCTGTGCCCGATCCGGCTGCGCGGGGAGCGGACGTGGCCGCTGTACCCGATGCAGCCGGGCGAGCTGTACGTGAACGTCGGCTTCTGGTCGTCGGTGCCCGAGCGGCCCGGCGATCCAGAGGCCCACAACCGGATCGTCGAGGAGCTGGTCGCCTCCCTCGACGGCCACAAGTCGCTGTACTCGACCGTGCACTACGGCGAGGAGGAGTTCTGGTCGCGCTACAACGGCGCGGCCTATCGGGCGGTCAAGCAGCGTTACGACCCGGCGGGACGGGCACCCGACCTGTTCACGAAGGTGACGCGACGCTAGGAGCGGAAGGGAAGGGACCCGAGAAGATGACCGGGTTGATCGAGCGGACACACGTGTCGGCGGAGCCGGTGGCCGGCATCCTGGCCGGGGTGTTGGGCGCGTCGGCGCCGGTGCGGGTGGAGGCGTTCGACGGGTCGGTCACCGGCCCCGAGGACGCCGACGTCACGCTGCACGTCAGGTCGCCGCGGGCGCTGGCCCGGCTGGCGTCGGCGCCGGGGTCACTGGGCCTGGCCCGCGCGTACGTCACCGAGGAGATCGATGTCGACGGCGACCTCTACACGGCGCTGCGGGCGCTGGCCGAGGTCACGCTGCACTCCATCCCGCGCCTCGAGCAGGTGCGGCTGGCGCGCAAGCTGCTGCCGTACTGGCGTGAGCACCGCGTGCCGCCGCCGGACCTGGAGGCGCGTCCGCGCGGGCTGCTGCACTCGAAGCGACGCGACTCGTCGGCGATCTCGCACCACTACGACGTCTCGAACCGCTTCTACGAGTGGGTGCTGGGTCCGTCGATGACCTACACCTGCGCCTGCTACCCGCGTCCGGACGCGACGCTGGAGGAGGCCCAGAAGAACAAGTACGAGCTGGTGTCGCAGAAGCTGGACCTGACGTCCGGCATGAAGCTCCTCGACGTCGGCTGCGGCTGGGGCGGCATGGTCATGCACGCGGCCGCCGAGCACGGTGTGACGGCGCTGGGCGTGACGTTGTCCGCCGAGCAGGCGGCATGGGCGCAGGCCGAGATCGAACGCCGCGGGCTCGGGCACCTGGCCGAGGTCCGGCACCTGGACTACCGCGACGTGCCGGACGGCACCTACGACGCGGTCAGCTCGATCGGGCTCACCGAACACATCGGCAGCTCCAACCTGTCCTCGTACTTCTCGGCGATGTACGCGAAGCTCCGTCCCGAGGGTCGGATGCTGAACCACTGCATCACCAAGCCGTACAAGGAGCGCAAGCGGCACACCGACCCGTTCATCACCCGGTACGTGTTCCCGGACGGCGAGCTGGAGCCGATCGGCCTGCTGGTCTCCGAGATGAACGACGCCGGCTTCGAGATCCGGCACGAGGAGAACCTGCGCGAGCACTACGCGCTGACGCTGCGCGACTGGGGCGCGAACCTGGAGCGGCACTGGGAGTCCGCCGTCGCCGAGGTCGGGGTCGGACGGGCGCGGGTGTGGCGCCTCTACATGGCCGCGTCCCGGCTCGGGTTCGACATGGACAACATCCAGCTCCACCAGGTCCTCGGCGCGAAGCTGGGCGACCACGGGCACTCGGCGTTCCCGCTGCGGGGCAAGCACGGGGCGTTCTGAACGAGCTCCGTCCGTCCTGGCGACACCCGGTGATCGGCGAGTGCGGAGCTCTCCGGCCACGCACGGCCGGAGAGCTCCGAAGTGCCCGATCATGCGGCTCGGGTTGCGGGCCACGCGCGAGGTGGTCAGGTGCGGAGGGCGGCGCGGGCCGCGGCGTCGGCCTGCCCGGCGTAGCCGCCTCCGAACAGGACGGTGTGCACCAGGAGCGGGAACAGCTGGTGCAGCGGGACGCGGGTGCGCCATCCGTCGGCGAGCGGGGCGGTCTCGTCGTAGGCGGCGAGCACGGTCGCGAGGTGCGGGAGGCCGAACAGGTCGAGCATGGCCAGGTCGGTCTCGCGGTGCCCGCCGTGCGCGGCCGGGTCGACCAGCCACGCCCCGTCCGGCGACCACAGCACGTTGCCGGACCAGAGATCACCGTGCAGCCGGGCGGGTGGCTCGTCGGGGCCGGCCAGCTCCGGGAGCCGGTTCATGACGTCGTCGAACACGGCGGTGTCGAGCTGCCCGCCTGCGGCGCGGACGTACGGCTCGATCCGGTCGGTCGCGTACCACTCGGCCCACGTCCGGTCGGTCGGGACGTTGCGCATCCGGGCGCGACCGATCCACGCGAGCTCCGGTCCACCCGGTGGAGCGGAGCCGAACGCGTCGGCGCCGTTCGCGTGCAGGGCGGCCAACCGCCGGCCCAGGTCAGCGGCCGCGTCCGAGGACGGGCTACCGGACGGGACCAGAGTCGTCACCAGCCACTCGTCGTGGTCGGCGAGGACGTCCGGGACCGGCGGTCCGTCGGGTACGGCGAGCCAGCGCAGCCCGGCGGCCTCGGCCGGGACCGAACCGGGGTCTGCGGCCCCGTTCTTCGCGACGACGGTGCGGCCGTCGTCGAGCTCGACCCGCGCCGGGGACCTGCCGGACACGCGATGCACACCGACGCCGAGCAGCCGCTCGACCGTCTCGGCGGCACCACCGGTCACGCGGTGTCCCGCACGTACTCCACGAGTCCCGGCATCGCGGATCGGACCATGTCGACGACCTCGGTGAACCCGTCCGGTCCTCCGTAGTACGGGTCGGGCACCTCGTCGTCCTCGCCCGCCTCCGGGTCGAACGAGCGCAGCAGTCGGACCCGCTCCGGCTCGGGGACCGTGCGGCGCAGCGTGTCGAGGTGGCCGTGGTCGAGGGCGACGATCAGGTCCGCCCCGAGCGCCTCGGAGTCGACCTGGCGCGCGACGTGCGTCGTGTCGTAGCCGTGCGCGGCGAGCACCCCGGCGGAGCGCTCGTCCATCGGCTGGCCGACGTGCCACGCGCCCGTCCCGGCACTGGTCACGCGCACCCGATCGGACAACCCGGCGTCGGCCAGCTCCGCGACGAGGATCTTCTCGGCGATGGGGGAGCGACAGATGTTTCCGGTGCAGACGAAACAGACATGCACGACGCCACCGTAGTCGTCGGCGGAGGACGGGATCGACACGGGGAACTCGCATCCCGCCAGCGCGTCAGCCGGCTGCGGTGATGCTCTCGACGCGACGCAGCAGCTCGGACAGCATGGTCCTCGCCTCGGGTACGCCCACATCCACCGCTCGAGGTTAGTCGACCACGTGGTCGGATGCCTCGCCGACACGGGTCCGGGCGGCACGATCCGCCCGCCGTAGGGTGGCCCGATGGCGTCCGAACCGCCCACCGGGCACGACCTGCATCATCACGGTGACCTCGACGCCGAACCGGGCCTGATCGACTTCGCCGTGAACGTCCAGGGAGACGGCCCGCCGGCCTGGTTGCGCGACCGGCTCGTCCTCGCGATCGACGAGCTGGGTCGCTACCCCGGCGCCGTGCTCGAGGACCGTGCCCGCGCGACCGTCGGGGAGCGGCACGGTCGCCCGCCGGAACAGGTGCTCCCGCTGGCCGGGGCAGCGGAGGGGTTCGCGCTGCTCCCGGCGCTCGGGCCGCGCCACGCGGTCGTCGTGCACCCGGGTTTCACCGAGCCGGAGGCCGCGTTGCGCGAGGCGGGAGTCGCCGTGACGCGCGTGCTCACCGACCCGGCCCACGGCCACCGGCTCGACCCGTCGGCCGTCCCCGCCGACGCCGACCTCGTCGTGATCGGCAACCCGACGAACCCGACCGGCGTGCTGCACCCGGCCGCGTCGCTGCGGGAGCTGGCCCGACCCGGACGCGTGCTCGTCGTCGACGAGGCGTTCGCCGACGCCGTGCCCGGCGAGCCCGAGTCACTGGCCGGCGACCCGACGGTGCCAGGGCTTCTCGTGCTGCGCTCGCTGACCAAGACGTGGGCGCTGGCCGGTCTGCGGGCCGGCTACGCACTCGGCGACCCGGTGTTGCTGGAACGGCTGGCCGCACCGCGCCCGCACTGGCCGGTGTCGTCGCTCGCGCTGGAGGCGATCGTCGCCTGCTGCGAGCCGGACGCGGTGTCCGCAGGCGACCAGCGGGCACGGGAGATGGCGGGCAACCGGGTGTCCCAGTCCGCGGCGCTGTCCGCGATCGAGGGCGTTGAGGTGCAGCAGGGCGTCGCGCCGTACCTGTTGCTGCACCTGCCGGACGGGACCGGGGAACTGGTCAGGGCCCGGCTGCGCGAGCGTGGGATCGCGGTCCGGCGTGCGGACACGTTCCCCGGGCTCGGCGCGGACCACGTCCGGGTCGCCGTGCGCCCACCGGAGACGGCCCGTGTGCTCGCGGCCGCGCTCGACGACGCCCTGTGCTCGCTGGTCGGCGCATCCGGCGAGCTTGCGAGCCGGCATTGAGCACTGTGGCGAGCCTGCGCGACGTCGTCGCGGCGCTCGAGACCGCCTACCCGCCCGGACTGGCCGAGAGCTGGGACGCCGTCGGGCTCGTCTGCGGTGACCCGGACGAGCCGGTCTCGACCGTGCTGTTCGCGGTCGACCCGGTCGTGGAGACCGTCGACGAGGCGCTGCAGATCGGAGCGGATCTGCTCGTCACGCACCACCCGCTGCTGCTGCGCGGCGTGCACGGCGTCGGGGCGGACACGCCCAAGGGCGCGCTGCTGCACCGGCTGATCCGCGGCGGCGCCGGTCTGTTCACGGCGCACACGAACGCCGACTCCGCCGACCCCGGCGTCTCGGACGCGCTCGCCGACGCGATCGGCATCACGGTGGAAGGCCCGTTGTCGCCCGCCCCGGGCCCGGCGCTGGACAAGATCGTCACGTTCGTGCCGGTGGGGCCCGCGATCGGAGCCGTGCACGA
Source organism: Pseudonocardia endophytica (assembly GCF_004339565.1). Lineage (GTDB taxonomy): Bacteria > Actinomycetota > Actinomycetes > Mycobacteriales > Pseudonocardiaceae > Pseudonocardia > Pseudonocardia endophytica. The sequence goes on along the minus strand of NZ_SMFZ01000001.1, from coordinate 820,264 downwards.
GGCGCTGTCCGCGGCGGGCGCCGGCGAGATCGGCGACTACAGCCACTGCTCGTTCGCCACCGCCGGCACCGGGCAGTTCCTGCCGCACGCCGGCGCGAACCCGGCGATCGGGCAGGTCGGGAAGCTGGAGCGGGTCGCCGAGACCCGGCTGGAGATGGTGCTGCCGAGGGGACGCCGACGCGCCGTCGTCGAGGCACTGCGGGCCGCCCACCCGTACGAGGAGCCTGCGTTCGACCTGCTGGAGATGGCCGCCATCCCGTCGTCGCACGGGCTGGGGCGGATCGGGTCGCTTCCGGAGCCCGAGTCGTTCGCCCGCTTCACCGACCGGGTGGCGGCCGCGCTCCCGGCCACCGCGTGGGGCGTGCGCGGCGCAGGCGACCCGGAGCGGGAGATCCGCCGCGTCGCCGTACAGGGAGGGGCGGGGGACTCGGCGCTCGGGGCCGCCGTCGCGTCCGGTGTGGACGCCTACGTGACGGCCGACCTGCGGCACCACCCGGCGTCCGAACACGTGCTGGCCGGGACCGGGCCGAACGCCGCGACACCCGCACTGGTCGACGTCGCGCACTGGGCGTCCGAGTGGCCGTGGTGTGTGCAGGCCTCCGAGGTACTGACGGCGGCGCTGGGCGGTAGCGTCGAGGTCCGCGTCTCCCGGACCCGCACCGATCCGTGGACGACCGCAGCCACCCATCCCGAGACCCGGAGGCCGCCCCGATGAGAGCCGACCCGAAGGCGCAGGCCGGGACGCTGGAGCTGGCCGGGATCGACGCCGAGATCGGCCGGCTGAACCACCAGCGGCGCACGCTGTCCGAGCACGCCGAGCTGGAGTCGGCGGAGTCGGCCGTGCAGGAGGCGAAGGACGCCGTCGTGCGCGCCGAGACCCGCGCGGGCGACCTCGACCGCGACATCGCCCGGATCGAGCGTGACGTCGAGGGCGTGCGGGCCCGCACCGAGAAGGACAAGGGCCTGCTGGCCGGCTCCGGCGTCGGCGCCAAGCAGGCGACCGAGCTGCAGCACGAGCTGGACACGCTGGCCCGTCGCCAGGGCGTGCTGGAGGACGAGCAGCTCGAGATCATGGAGGAGCGGGAGGCCGTCGGCGGCGAGCTCGACCACGCGCGGGCCACGCTGTCCGAGGCCGAGAAGTCCCTGACGGCCGTGACCGAGCGCCGCGACTCCGCCGTCGCCGATCTCGACGCCGCCCAGGCCGGCCGGGACCGCGATCGCACCACCGCCGTCGGAGCGCTGCCCGACGACCTCCTGGCCGACTACGAGCGCCTGCGCGGCAAGGGCCGGGTCGCGGCCGGCGCGCTGGACGGATCGCGCTGCGGCGCATGCCGTCTCGAGCTCGACCGCACGTTCCTGTCGCGCATCCGCGGGCTCGACGCCGAGGAGGTCGTGCACTGCGAGGAGTGCGGCGCGATCCTGGTGCGTGCCAGGTGAAGCTGATCGTCGAGGCGGACGGGGGATCGCGCGGCAACCCCGGCCCGGCCGGGTACGGCGCCGTCGTGCTGGACGCGTCGGGCGAGACCGTCCTCGCCGAGGTGTTCGACGGCATCGGCACGGCCACGAACAACGTCGCGGAGTACCGCGGCCTGATCGCCGGCCTGGAGGCCGCGGGCGAGCTCGACGCCACCGAGGTCGACGTCCGGATGGACTCCAAGCTCGTCGTCGAGCAGATGAGCGGGCGCTGGAAGGTCAAGCACCCGTCGCTGCAGCCGCTCGCGGAGCAGGCGCGTGAGCTGGTCGCCGAGTTCGACGACGTCGGGTTCGCGTGGATCCCGCGTGCGGAGAACTCACGGGCGGACGCGTTGGCGAACAAGGCGATGGACGGCGGGTCCAGCCCGTCGGCCGTCGGCGGCGCGGTCGAGACGGCCGACCCGTCCGGTGCGTCGACGGAGGCGCTGAGCGGGCGCCGGATCGCCCAGGCGGTCGTCGGGCCCGTGGCGAACCCGGACGCGACCGCCGAGGAGACGGCCGCCGCGACGACGGCGTGGACCGGCCAGACCGGGCGTCCGACCCGGTTGATCCTGTTGCGGCACGGCCAGACCGAGCTGTCGGTGCACCGGCGCTACTCCGGGCACGGCGATCCCGAGCTGACCGAGCTCGGCCAGACCCAGGCGGCGCGGGCGGCCCGCGAGATCGGTGCCCGGATGGAGCACCAGGAGATCGAGCCGGCCGTGATCCTCTCCTCGCCGCTGCGCCGGGCGCGACAGACCGCGGCCGCCGTCGCGGAGATCACCGAGGCGCCGTTGCAGGTGCGCGACAGGCTGATCGAGACCGACTTCGGCGGCTGGGAGGGTCTGACGTTCGCCGAGGCCCGCGACCGTGACCCGGAGCTGCACGCGTCGTGGCTCAGCTCCGCCGACGTCGCGCCGCCGGGCGGCGAGAGCTTCCGTGCCGTGGGGGAGCGGGTCGCCGCCGAGCGGGAGTGGATCGTGTCCGAGTTCCCGGGCGAGACGGTCGTCGTCGTCAGCCACGTGACGCCGATCAAGATGGTGCTGCGCGACGCGCTCGGTGCCGGTGACTCGATCCTGTTCCGTCTGCACCTGGACCTGGCGTCGACGAACGTGGCCGACTTCTACCCGGACGGCGGATCGTCCGTGCGGTTGGTCAACGACACCAGCTACCTCTGAATCGATCTCCCTCTCCGCTGTTCGGGGAGCTGCGGCTCCGGACGGTGGACGTTCCTTGTCCGCCGTCCCCGCCCAGGCGATGATCGATGGGCACCGTGCGGGTCATCCCGACCACTGTGCGTGTCCTATCGGCGTTGTGGGGAGCGGGCGATGGCGGGCGAACACGGTCACGACTACACGTACGACATGGCGCACGAGATGAAGACGATCGCGCGTCTTCCCCAGCAGCGCCGCGGCTCGGCCCGCCCGCTCGGCACCGGCGCCGCCCCGCGCGAGCTGGACCCGGACACCGACCTCGGCCACGACTGCGCGCACGAGGTCTGACCCGACGTTCCCCGGCCGGCATCGCACCCATCGCTCCGGTGGGTGCGACGTCGGCTGTCCGGGTCAGCGGGCATGCGCGAGCGGAGCTCTCGTCCAGCCCCGGGGCGCGAGAGCTGCGCTCATCCGGCCAGGTACAGCGAGAACCACAGCGCGACGGTGGCCGCGGCCAGCCCGAGCGGAACGGTGAGCGCGCCCAGCGCCACGAACCGGCCCAGCGACGGTGCCTCGCCGCGCTCGGTCGCGACCCGGCGCCACAGCAGCGTCGCGAGCGAGCCGGTCCAGGTCAGGTTCGGCCCGATGTTCACACCGAGCAGCACGGCCAGGACCAGTGCGGGCTGCGGTGACGGGCCGAGCGCGGCCAGCAGCGCGAGCGTCGCGGGCAGGTTGTTCACCAGGTTCGCGAGCACGGCGGCGATCCCGGCCGTGGTCAGCAGCGCCACGAGCGAGGTGGAGGACGGCAGCAGCGCGCCCAGCCCGTCGGCGAGCCCGCGTGCGCTGACCGCGGCCACGACGATCCCGAGCGCCAGCACGAACAGGCAGAACCCTGGCGACGCCGCGCGCACGAGCGCGACCGGTCCACTCCTGCGTCGAACGAGCGCGCGCACGGCCAGGACGGCCGCGCCGACCGCCGCGACCCAGACCGGTTCGACCCCGAGCCCGGACGACGCCCCGAACCCGGCCAGCGTCGCGGCCAGCACGACGAGCGCGAACCGCGGGACCGCGGGTTCGGCCAGGGGGACCGGCGGGGGATCGGACGGCTCGACGCGCAGGTCGGACGCGAAGAACCGCCGCAGCACCAGGTACTCGACGGCGATCACGGCCACCCACGGCAGGGCCATCAGCCCGGCGAACCCGAGGAACGTCAGCCCGGACGCGGAGAACACGAGCAGGTTCGTCAGGTTGGACACCGGCAGCAGCCCGGACGCGGAGTTCGACAGGTGCGCGCAGGCGTAGCTGTGCGGGCGGGCCGGGAGCCGGAGGCGGGTCGCCGTCGCGAGCACCACCGGCGTCAGGAGCACGACGGTCGCGTCCAGGCTGAGCACGGCCGTCGTCCCCGCCGCGGCCGCGAACACGAGGCCGAGCAGTCGTCGCGGGCGGGAGTGCGACGCCGTCGCCAACCGGGCTCCGAGCCACGTGAACACGCCCTCGGCGTCGGCGAGATGCCCGAGCAGCAGGATCGCGGCGAGGAACCCGACGGTCGGGCCGAGCTCGCGGACCTGCGTCCACGCGTCGTCCACGGTCAGCAGCCCGGTCGCCACCGCGATCGCCGCGGCAGGCACGGCGACCAGCACCTCCGGCAGGCCGAACGGCCGCACCGTCACCGCGACCAGCACCGCCGCCAGGAGCGCGACGGCGCCGAGGAGCGAGATCATGTCAGGAAGAGGTAGACACCGACCGCGAGGCCGAGCAGCACCACGGCCCAGCGCAGCACGTTCTCCGGCATCCGCCGCGCGACCTGCGCGCCGAGCAGGCCGCCGATCAGCGTCGTCGGAGCCAGCAGCGCGACCGCCAGCCAGTCCACCGGCGCGCTGATCGCGAACACGACGACCGTCACGGACGCGACGACCACCGACAGCACGCCCTTGAGCGCGTTCAGCCGTCGCAGCTCGTCGTGCGCGAACAGGCTCAGCGTGGAGATCAGGATGACGCCGAGCGCGCCGCCGAAGTAGCCGCCGTAGACCGCCGCCAGGAACATCGCGACGAGCAGCGGGCCCGTCCGGTCCCGTGCGGCGTTCTCCGGATTGCCGATCGTCCGCTTGAGCCACGGCCCGATCGCCATCGTGAGGCTGGCCAGGATGACCAGGACGGGCACGATCGCGTCGAAGACCTGGCCGGGAAGGACGAGCAGCAACCCGGCCCCGACGCCGGCGCCGAGCACGGCGACGATCGACGTCAGCAGGATCCGGCGGCCCTGGCCCGGCAACTCCCTGCGGTTGCCGATCACCTGCCCGACGTAGCCGGGCCACTGCGCGACGGAGTTCGTCACGTTCGCTGCCAGCGGCGGGAACCCCACCGCCAGCAGCGCCGGGAACACCAGCAGCGACCCGCCGCCCGCGACCGCGTTCACCGCGCCCGCGAGCAGACCGGCGACGAGCAGGAACACCAGCGCCCCCGGCCGCGACGTGTCGATCACGCCGCGACCCTACGGCGCCCGGATCAGGCCAGCGCGCGGGCGAACCCGGTCACGTCGCGGACGGCCGCCGCGTAGACGTCCGGCATCGCGGCCCGGAACAGGATCTCCCCGACGTGGCAGAGCCCCGCGTTGACCCGCCCGAGCGACTGCACGCCGGCCCGGGACAGCTTCCGGTGGTAGTCGAGACCCTCGTCGCGCAGGGGGTCGCACTCGTTGACCGTGATGATGTGCGGCGGGAGTCCCTGCAGGTCGGCGTCGGTCGCCTTGGAGGGCCACGCCGTCGCGTCGTCGGCGTTGGCGCCGTCCGGGTCGTAGACCTTCGTGATCAGCGGGAACAGCTGGCGGTTCAGCCAGTAGCCGTCGTTCTCGACGAGCGAGCGCAGGTCGGCGGGCACGTTCGCCCAGTCGCCGTACACGAACGGCGACATCGCGTAGACGCCCGAGATGATCTCGAGCCAGCCCTCCCGCTTGGCCTTGATCGCCAGCGCGCACGCCAGGTTCGCGCCACCCGAGTCACCGGTCACGACGATGTTCGTGACGCCGAGCTCGTCACGGTGGTCGGAGACCCAGCGCAGGCCGGCGGCGCAGTCGTTGATGCCGGCCGGGAACGGGTGCGAGCCCAGCGCACCGGCACCGTTGCGGTACTGCACGCCGACGACGACCGCCCCGCCCGCGGCGAGCTCGTCGCGCCAGTTGCGGTAGATCGGGCCCTCGGTGGACAGCATGACCATGCCGCCGCCGTGCACCTGGTAGATGCAGGGGAGCGGGCCGTCGACGCCGGTCGGGCGGTGGATGTGCAGCGCGATCTGGTTGCCGTCCGGCCCGTCGATCGTGCGGACCTCGGACGTCACGCCGTCCGGGCGCGGGGCGTTCTCGGCGAGAACCGTGAACAGGCCCTCGAACCCGACCTCGATCTCCGTGATCATGGCGCGGAGCTGGTCGATCCCGACGGACAGGTCGACCGGGTCGGCCTCGGCGAGCGCGTCGAGCCCGAGCTGCGAGAACACGGCCATCATGCGCGGATCGGCCCTCGGGTCGGTGCCGAGGCTCATCGCCGGGTCACCGAGACGGCCCGGGGGCACGGCGGTGCTCATCACGTCGGTCATGGACGCTCCTCATCGAGTCATCGGACGATCGCCGGTACACCGGCAGACGCTGCGCGACAACGCCGTACGACGACCCCGCCCCCCGGCGCAGCTGAGCACCGAGTATGAGAAGCGTCACGGTGTCGCGTCAACGAGCGGTGGCGGACGCCGTTGTGGAGGTGCACAGCCCGTCCCGTTCATGATCGGCCACTCCGGAGCGATCCGGCCGCTCCTGGCCGGACTCCTCCCCAGACCCCGATCACGCCGCGCCGCGGCCGTCCCGGGCCCGCCGCGGGACTGCCGACGAGGCCCCTGGATCGGGCACCCGCCGGCGTCGATGATCGACCGTCGTGGAGCGAGCCGTTCGCCCAGCAACCGTTCCGCTCCGCGGCTGGTGATCATGGCCGTGGTGGGAGCCGTGCGCCGGGGTCGCTAGACTCCGGTCTGCGGACGAGTCGGTCGGGCGGCCGCGTCGGGGCCTCCGGGCTCCGCCGAGGAAAGTCCGGACTCCACAGGGCAGGGTGGTTGTCAACGGCAACCCGGGGAGACCCGCGGGACAGTGCCACAGAGAACAGACCGCCTCCGGCGCGAGCCGGGGGTAAGGGTGAAACGGTGGTGTAAGAGACCACCAGCACCCCGGGTGACCGGGGTGGCTCGGTAAACCCCACCCGGAGCAAGGTCAAGAGGCCGTGCGAGAGCGCGGCTGCGCAGGTGTTCGAGGGCGGCCCGCCCGAGCCTGCGGGTAGACCGCTGGAGCCTGCCGGCGACGGCAGGCCGAGATGGATGGTCGCCGAACGGAACACCGCGAGGTGTCCGGGAACAGGATCCGGCTTACAGACCGGCTCGTCCGCCCTACGCTCCGCACGTGACCGGGTCCTTCGCCGTCCTCACCTCCGACGAGCGCTCCCAGCTCGAGGCGTTCCTCGACGAGTACCGGGAGCGGGCACGTGCCTCGCTCGACGGGCTCACCGACGATCAGGCGCGACGACGGCTGGTCCCGTCCCGCACGACCGTGCTCGGCCTGGTCACGCACCTGACGTTCGTCGAACGCGTGTGGTTCGGTGAGGCGGTCGCCGGGACGCCCCGCACCGAGTTCGGGATGCCGGAGTCCTCCGAGGACTCGTTCCTGCTCGCCGAGACCGACACGATCGAGACGGTCCGCGCGGCGCACGGAACGGCGTGTGCGGCCTCCCGGGAGATCGCCGCCGGGCTGGCGCTGGACGACGTCGTGACCGGCCACAGGTTCGGCCCGATGACGCTGCGGTGGATCCACCTGCAGTGCCTGCGCGAGTACGCCCACCACGCCGGGCACGCCGACATGCTGCGCGAGCAGATGCTCCGTGAGCCCGGGCGAGATGACGTCAGTGGCTCTGCGGACGGCCCGGCGGAGCGATGAGGAGCATCTCACGGGGGATCGACCGGCAGGGGCGCGCGAATGGCATCCGGAACACGTCGCGGATCGGCCGTTCCGGGTGGCCACCGGTCGTCGGAGAATGGATGGCGTGTACGTCCCCGCCCACTTCGCCCTCGACGACGACGCCGTCGACGCCCTGCTCGACCACCCCGGTGCCGCCGAGCTGGTCACCATCGGGGAGGACGGCCCGGAGGCCACGCTCCTCCCGTTCGTCCGCGACCGGGAACGCAACGTGCTGCTCGGCCACTTCGCCCGGAACAACGGCCACTGGACCCGGGTGGACGGGCAGACCGCCCTGGTGATCGTCCGCGGTCCGGACTCCTACATCAGCCCGACCTGGTACGCGTCGAAGGCCGAGCACGGCCGCGTCGTCCCGACCTGGAACTACGTCACCGTGCACGTCCACGGCACGGTCACCGTGCACGACGACGTCGACGCGACCGCCGACGTCGTGCGTCGCCTGACCGACCTGCACGAGGGCGGCCGTTGGACCATGGAGGACGCACCGGAGAGGTTCGTCGCCGGGCAGCTGCGGGCGATCGTCGGCGTCGAGGTCGCCATCGAGCGCGTGCAGGCCAAGGCGAAGCTCAGCCAGAACCGCCCTCCCGCCGACGTCGACGGCGTGATCGCGGGCCTGCACGCCGTCGGCGACCACCGGGGAGCCGACGCGGTCGCGGCGCACCGTCGGTGACCGTCGGGACCAGCATCCCGGGCGCGGCGCGCTCGTTGGGCAGGTCATGAACAGTGGGCGGTGGTGGCTCCTCGCGGCCGTGGTGACGGTGCTGGTCGCCGGTGCGACCGGGGCGTCCGCCGCGGACCTGGTCGGCGGGGGGACGACCGTGGTCACTCCGGAGCACTCCGGCCAGTTCGCCGGCACCTACGACCGCGGCGCGGGTTCGCGCGAGTTCTCCGACCGTCTCGGGGCCCCGCCCGGCGGCGGCACGGGAGCCCTCCTGCTGAGCACGCCGTCGGACGAGGACAAGATCCAGTTCATCACGGGGGAGCTGTCCGGGCCGCTCGGGACGTTCGCGGACACGAGCTACTGGACCCGCCGCGACCCGGCGGCCGGGGACGACCCGACCGCGCTGCCGTCGTTCCAGATCGCCGTCGACATCAACGGCGGCACGCTGCAGCCCCAGGAGCTGTACCTGCTGACGTTCGTCCCGTCCCGCGGTGGCGAGGAGTGGACGAAGCAGGACGCCGGGTCCGGGACCTGGTGCGTGACCCGCCAGGACGGCGGTCTCGACGCCTACCGCGCCGGCTGCCCGAGCAGTGAGCGCCGGACGATCGCGCAGATCGTGCGGGAGCACCCCGGCGTCTCGGCGATCGCCGCGGGCGTCAACCAGGGTGGGGGCGACGGCGGTCTCGTGGCCGCCGTCGACCTGATCCACGTGGGTTCGAGGACCTACGACCTGGAGCCGACGGCACCCTGACCGGCCGGCGTCGGGGATACGGCAGAATCGACGGGTCAGGCGACGGCCACCCCGGAAGAGGACGCACGTGAGCACCCCGACCGAGACGATCGAGTTCCAGGCCGAGGCGCGTCAGCTGCTCCAGCTGATGATCCACTCGATCTACTCGAACAAGGACATCTTCCTGCGCGAGCTGATCTCCAACGCGTCCGACGCGTTGGACAAGGTCCGGCTCGCCGGCTACCAGGAGAAGGACCTCGACGTCGACACGTCGGACCTGCACGTCGAGCTCGTCCCGGACGCGGAGAACCGGACGCTCACCGTCCGGGACAACGGCATCGGCATGAGCCGCGACGACGTCGTCGACCTCATCGGCACGATCGCGAAGTCCGGCACGGCCGAGCTGCTGGCCCAGCTCAAGGAGTCGGACTCGGTCGAGTCGCAGGCGCTGATCGGGCAGTTCGGCGTCGGTTTCTACTCCAGCTTCATGGTCGCCGACCGGGTCGAGCTGGTGACCCGCAAGGCCGGCGAGACCGAGGGCGTGCACTGGGAGTCGACGGGCGAGGGCTCGTACACGATCGAGCCGGTGCCGGACGCGCCGCAGGGCACGTCGGTGACGCTGCACCTCAAGGCGGAGGACGCCGAGGACAGCCTGCACGACTACGCGAACCCGGCCACCGTGCGCCGGATCGTGAAGAAGTACTCGGACTTCATCACCTGGCCCGTCCGGATGGCGGGGGAGAAGAAGGACGGCGCCGAGGAGACCGACGACGCCGGGCCCGAGGTCGAGACGCTCAACTCGATGAAGGCCCTCTGGGCGCGTCCGCAGAAGGACGTGTCCGACGAGGAGTACGCCGAGTTCTACCGGCACGTCAGCCACGACTGGCAGGAGCCGCTGGAGACGATCCGGCTCTCCGCAGAGGGCACGTTCGAGTACCAGGCGCTGCTGTTCCTCCCGCAGCACGCCCCGATGGACCTCTACATGCGCGAACGCCGCCGCGGCGTGCAGCTCTACGTGCGCCGGGTGTTCATCATGGACGACTGCGAGGCGCTCGTCCCGGAGTACCTGCGGTTCGTGAAGGGCGTCGTCGACGCGGCCGACCTGTCGCTCAACGTGTCCCGCGAGATCCTGCAGCAGGACCGGCAGATCACGGCGATCCGCCGTCGTCTGGTGAAGAAGGTTCTCTCGACGGTCAAGACGATGATGACCGAGGACGCGGACAAGTACGCGACGTTCTGGGAGCAGTTCGGACGCGCGGTCAAGGAGGGCCTGCTCGAGGACCCGGACAACCGCGACGGGATCCTCGAGATCGCGTCGTTCGCGTCCACACACGACACCGAGAAGCCGACCACGTTGGCGGACTACGTGTCCCGCATGCGCGACGGCCAGGAGCACGTCTACTACATGACGGGCGAGTCCCGGTCGTCGATCGAGGCGTCGCCGCACATGGAGGCGCTGCGCGACCGCGGCTACGAGGTCCTGCTGCTCACCGACCCGATCGACGAGGTCTGGGTCGACCAGGTGCCGGAGTTCGACGGCAAGGAGCTCCGCTCGATCGCCAAGGGCCAGGTGGACCTGGAGACCGAGGAGCAGAAGCAGGAGGCCCAGAAGCGCAACGAAGAGTTCTCCGGCTTCCTGGAGTGGATCACCGGCGCGCTGTCCGAGCAGGTCAAGGACGTGCGGCTGTCCAGCCGGCTGACGACGTCGGCGGCCTGCCTGGTCAACGACGAGCACGACATGAGCCCGGCGCTGGAGAAGATGTACCGGGCGATGGGCCAGGAGATGCCGCACGTGAAGCGGATCCTGGAGCTGAACCCGTCGCACCCGCTGGTCACGGCGCTGCAGGGTCGGTACGCCGACGCCGCGGACGAGTCGGCGGAGACCGCCGAGCTGCTCTACGGCATGGCCCTGCTCGCCGAGGGTGGCGACCTGGACGACCCGTCACGGTTCGTGTCGCTGCTGGCCGGACGCCTCGAGCGCAGCCTGTGAGGTCCCGGCCCGGGGTGGTCGGTCTCAGACCGGTGTGACCTCCCCGGGCCGGTACGTCTCCTTCGTGGCCAGCACGGCGCCGAGCGTGATCAGCGCCGCGACCGTCACGTAGACGGCGACGGACAGGATCGTCCCGGTCGCGGCCAGCAGTGACGCCGCGATCAGCGGCGCGAACCCGCCACCGACGACGGCCGCGAGCTGGTAGCCGATCGACGCGCCGGAGTAGCGGATGTCGGCCGCGAACATCTCGGTCATGTAGGCCGCCAGCGGGCCGTACAGCGCGCCCAGCGAGAGCCCGCCGATCAGTGCCGCGATCATCATCCCGGGGATCGTCGCCGTCTCCATCAGCAGGAAGAACGGGAACGCCGAGAGCAGCGTCGCGATCGCGGCGGGCAGCACGACCTTCTTGCGCCCCACCCGGTCCGAGAGCCCGGAGAAGAACGGGAACGCGATCACCACCACCGCGCTGGAGATCATGATGATGGTCAGGATCGTCTGGCGCGGGACCCCGAGCGTCGGCATGTGCGACACCATGAACACGATCTGGATGTAGAAGTAGACCTGGATGACGAGCAGCATGCCCGCGGTCTTGAGGATCGGGCCGGGATGCGTGCGGACCGCCTCGATGATCGGCGACCGCTTCCGGGGCGCGGACGGCGTCCTGGCGGCCTTCTGCTCGAGCTCGCGGAACGCGGGCGTGTCCTCCAGCCGGACCTGCACCCACATGCCGAGCGCGATCACCACGACGCTGAGCAGGAACGGGATCCGCCAGCCCCATGCCGCGAACGTCTCGTCCGGCATCACGGCGACCAGCACGAGGAAGACCAGGTTGGACAGGATCACGGCGAGCGTCGGGCCGATCTGGGCGAACGACCCGTAGAAGCCGCGTCGGTGCGGCGGTGCGTTCTCGGTGACCATCAGCAGCGCGCCACCGTACTGCCCGCCGACCGCGATGCCCTGGACGCTGCGCAGCACGACGAGCAGGATCGGCGCGAGGATCCCGACGGTCGCGTACGTCGGCAGCGCCCCGATCAGCATCGTCGACGCACCCATCATCACCATCGCGATGACCAGGAGCCGCTTGCGGCCCAACCGGTCCCCGAAGTGTCCGAACAGGACACCGCCGACCGGGCGGAACAGGAAGCCGACGCCGAACGTCGCGAACGCGGCCAGCGTGCCGAGCGTCGGGTCGACGTCGGGGAAGAACACCTCGTTGAACACCAGCGCCGCGGCGGTGCCGTAGATGTAGAAGTCGAACCATTCCAGCGTGCTGGCCGAGAGTGCCGCGACCGCGACGCGGCGCAGGGTGCTCTCGGATGGTGCCGTTCCCACGTCCGTCATCGCGACCTCCGGTGGCGGTGCCGCGCAGGCGTCGTTGCCGATGCGGCTGTCGCACAACGTAGCCGCCGTCCGGGTCCGGCAAATCCGGCATCCGGGCGATCCGTCACACATGTCTGTCTGTTCAGATGAGATGACGTAGGTTGGTCGCGTGGTGAATGATCGACGACGGCGGCCGGGTGTCGCGCTGGCCCTGCTGCTGGCGGGGGCGGCGGTGATCGCCGGGTGCGGCGCCCCGGCAGCCGCCCCGCCGAAGGCCGCCGAGGCGTTGCGCAACTGTGGAGCCGACGTCCCGCTCGTCCCACCGGAACGGATCTTCGCGGCGTTCCAGAACGGCATCGAGGCGGTCTACGCGCTCGGGGCGGGGGACCGGGTCGTCGGTGCGGCGTACCTGGACAACCGGCTCCCGCAGGACATCGCCTCCCGGTTCCATCCGCAGGAGTACTTCCCGGAGGAGTACCCGAGCCGCGAGGAGGTGCTGCGGCTCGCCCCGGACCTGGTCGTCTCCGGGTTCACCGGCGCGGTCAGCAGGGAGGGGCTCGGCACGCGCGCCGAACTGGCGGCCCTTGGCGCCAACGCCTACGTGTTCCGCTCGTTCTGCCCGAGCGTCGACGGCGCCGGACAGACGTCGCTCGCCGCGAACGACGCCTCGCTCGAGTCCGTCTACGCCGACCTGTCCGACCTCGGGCGGCTGCTCGGCGAACCGGACCGCGCCACCGGGATCGTGGAGCGCATGCGCGCCACGGTCGCGTCCACGCAGGAGCGTCTGGCCGGAGTCGCGGAGCGCCCGCGGGTGGCGATGGTGAACCGTCCGGGCGGCAGCGGGCCGATGCGCGTGTTCGGCACCGGTGACGTCGCGACGACGATCATCGAGACGGCCGGTGGGACGCAGGCGTTCCCGGAGATCGACGGGCGGATGAAGCGGGTCGACACCGAGGCGTTGATCGCGGCGCGTCCGGACGTGATCGTCGTGCCGTCGTGCTGCGGGGCCGACGAGGAGCTCGGAGCGGCGACGAGGACGATCGCCGAGCTGCGCGCCGACCCGGCACTGGCGCAGGTGCCCGCCGTGCGCGACGGCCGGCTCGTGCCGATCACGTTCGCCGAGATCAGCCCGGGGATCCGGAACGCGGACGCCGTCGCGACCCTGGCTCGCGTGCTGCACCCGGACCGGTTCGGCCGCTGACACCGGGCTCTTGCCGTCTCCGCAGGAGCGGTGCATGATCCCGGCTCATGCCGCGTCTGCGCTGGTTCCTCCTGCTACCGGTCCTGCTCTGCGCCCTGCTCGCCGGCTGCGGCTCGGCTCCGGTGGTGACGGCCGTCGCGCCCGTCGCGCAGACGGCCTCGCCGCAGGCGCTCGCGCCGGGCGACGTCGCGGTCACCGGTGACGTCGCGACGCCGTTCACGTTGACGCCCGCGAAGCTCGCGAGCTACCCGCAGAAGACCGTGCCGGCGACGTTCCGGAGCGGCACGGCACTCGAGGCACACACGTTCCGCGGCGCCCTGCTCTCCGACATCCTGCCGACGTCGGCGCTGGCCCCGGCGCCCGGCAAGAACCCGTTCCTGTCGTTCGCCGTGCTCGGCAGGGCGACCGACGGCTACCAGGCACTGGTCGCCTACGGCGAGTTCGCGCCGGACTTCGCGAACACCCAGGTCCTCGTCGCGACCGTCCAGGACGGGAAGCCGCTCGCGAGGCCGCGCCTGGTCGTGCCCGGCGACGGCCGGGGCGGTCGCTACGTCACCGACCTGGTCGAGCTCACGGTCGTGCGCGTCGCGCCCTAGTGGCGTCAGCCGAGCAGGCCGAGCACGCCCTTCACGGTCAGGTACACGCCCACCACGACGGACACACCGATCAGCAGCACGCGCCGACGCCGTCGTGCCCAGTCCTGGACGCCGTCGATCACGGCGCGCGTGCGGTCCGGGCCGAGCACGACGAGCACCAGGCCGGCGAGTGGCACCGCGAACCGCAGCACGTTGTAGACGACGACCTGGAACACCCCGTTCGCCGGCGTCGGCTGCGTCTCCAGGACGGCGACGAGCGCGGCCACGTAGAACAGCCCCGGCAGGTTCGTGGCCGCCCCGGCCAGCGCGGCGAGCGGGACGGTCGGGTGGCGGAGCCGTCGGCCGATGCCCCACGGCAGCCGCTCCTCGAGCGGCACCGGGGGAGAGTCGGGGGTCCGGTTCCCGATCCGGCCGGTCGCGTACAGCACGGCGTAGAGCAGCGCCGCGACGCCCAGCGCGGCGTCGATCGCGTACCGGCCGGACCGCGCCTCCGGGTCGCGTGCCGTGCCGTCGAACGTCGTGACGATCACCAGCCCGGCCGCCAGGCTGACGACGAGGCCCGCGGCGACGTAGCCGGACAGCAGCCGTCGGGGCCGGTCGGAGGCCAGCAGCGCGTAGACGATCGCCAGCGGGGTCGCCCGCACGGCGCTCAGCAACCCGAGCGCGAGGGCTTCGGGGCTCACGACGGGCTCACGAGGACTCCGGCCCGGCGGGCGGCAACGGCTCCGGCGCCGGACGCAACCCGTCGGTCAGCAGCCCCAGGTAGCGGCGCCGGTCCGCGCCGCCGGGATCGCCGTGGCGCGCGATCGTGATGGCCATGATCAGCACTGCGGAGAGGTCCCGCACGGTGAGCTCCGGCCGGACCACCCCGGCGTCACGCGCGCGGTCGAGCAGCCTGCCCAGCGCCCGTCCGTAGCGGTGCACCGTGTCCACGTCGTACGCGGCGGAGTCGCGCGCGAGCTTGAGGATCACGGTCCGCCCCGCGATCACGTCCAGCGCCCGGCTCAGCGCGCCGACGAGGTCCGCCCACGGATCGCCGGTGTCGACGTCCGCTGTCGGCTCCACCTCGGCGGCGAACAGCTCCTCCACGACGGCCCGGACCAGCGCCTCGCGGGTCCGGAACCGCCGGTAGAGCGTGGCCACACCGAGTCCGGCCCGACGCGCGATCTCCTCGAGCGGGACGTCCGGCCCGTCGGACTCGAACGCCTCCGCCGCCGCCTCGACGATCCGGCGATGGTTGCGGGCGGCGTCGGCCCGCAGGGGCGTCGCCGCCCCCGGAGGGGACGGGTCCACCGCCGCAGAGTAGCGGCCGTTACCAGGTGACCGGCAGGGACCTGAGCCCGTAGATGAAGTGGAAGGAGCGGAACTCGACGTCCTCATCGGACACCGCGGGAGCCAGCGCCGGGAAGCGGCGCAGCAGCGCCGGGAACGCAGTCTCCATCTCCATCCGGGCCAGCGGCGCGCCGAGGCAGTGGTGCACGCCGTGCCCGAACGCGACGTGTCCTGCCGCGCCGCGCGACACGTCCAGCTCGTCCGGGCGGTCGATCTGCTCCGGGTCCCGGTTCGCCGCGGGCAGCGAGCACAGCACGAGCGAGTCCTTCGGGATCGCCGTCCCGCGGATCTCGGTGTCCCGCATGACCAGCCGCGGCACGCCGGAGTGCACGATGGACAGGAACCGCATCAGCTCCTCGACGCCCGCCCTGGTCATGTCCGGGTCGTCGCGCACGAGCGCGGCCTGCTCGGGGCGCTGCAGCAGCGCGAGCGTGCCGAGCCCCAGCATGTTCGACGTCGTCTCGTGCCCGGCGATCAGCAACAGCCCGGCGATGCCGGTCAGCTCGTCGTGGGTGAGGTCGTCGCCGTGGTCGCGGACGAGCGCACCGAGGATGTCGTCGCCGGGGTTCGCCCTGGCGTCCGCGCAGAGCTGCGACATGTACGCCCGGTTCTCCCGGCCGGCGGCGAGCCGGTCCTCGGGGTCACGGGACAGGTCGAGCAGCCGGTTCGAGCGGGACTGGAACTCGGCGCGGTCGGCGTACGGGACGCCGAGCAGCTCGCAGATCACCAGCGACGGGATCGGCAGCGCGAAGTCCGCGACGAGGTCGGCCGGCGGGCCGGCCTGCTCCATCGCGTCCAGGCGCGCGTCGACGATCTCGGTGATCCGCGGTTCCAGCATGCGCATCCGCTTCTGGGTGAACTCGCGGGTCAGCATGCGGCGCAGCCGGGTGTGGTCCGGCGGGTCCTGGGCGAGGAGCTGGCCGGCCCGCATCCGGGCCGCCTCCTCGTCGCTGATCTCGGCCATCGCACCGCCCTGTCGCCTGCGGAGGTCGGCCGTGTTGCCGAACGTGGCGGCGTCGCCGAGCACCTCACGGACGTCCTCGTAGCGGGTCACGAGGTAGGCCTGCGTGCCGAACGTCGTGGTGATGACCGGGATCTCGTCGTCGGACCGGTGGGCCCCGAGCTCGGGGACCGGGTCGATCCCGTCGCGCCGCATGTGCAGCGGCATCCGGGTTCCCTCGTTCTGGACGGTCGACTGGCTCATGGCAGCGTCCTCCGTGACTCCGGGTGGTGCCCACGACGCTACCGGAAACGACAGTGTCCTATCGATTGCAGGGAGAAACGTGACCGTGACCTCGATGTCCGTCGCGCCGGAGGTGACGGACGCGCTCGCCGTCGGACGGCCCGTGCTGGCGCTCGAGTCGACGATCCTCACCCACGGGCTGCCGCGGCCGCGCAACCTCGACGTCGCGCGGGACGCGGAGGAGCGCGTCCGTGCGGCCGGCGCCGTCCCGGCCACGATCGGCGTGCTCGACGGCGTCGTGCGGATCGGGCTGTCCGCCACCGGTCTGGAGCGGCTGGCGTCCGATCCGGACGTGGTCAAGCTGAGCACCCGTGACCTGCCACCGGCCGTCGCGACCGGGGCGTCCGGTGGCACGACGGTCGCCGCCACCGCGCACCTCGCCCACCGCGCCGGGATCCGGGTGTTCGCGACCGGGGGGCTGGGCGGGGTCCACCGGGGCGCGTCGGAGACGTTCGACGAGTCCGCCGATCTCCCCGCGCTCGCGCGCCTGCCGGTCGTCGTGGTCAGTGCGGGGGTGAAGTCCGTGCTGGACGTCGGCGCCACGCTGGAGCGCCTCGAGACGCTCGGGATCTCGGTGGCCGGCTACCGCACGGACCGGTTCCCGAACTTCTACGTCGCCGACTCCGGACACCGGGTCGGGCACGTCCTGGACTCGCCGGAGCAGGCCGCCGCGGCGTGGGCGGCGGGCCGCGCGCTCGGGCTGGACGCGGCGCTGCTGGTGGCGAACCCGGTACCGGTCGCCTCGCAGCTGCCGCCCGCCGAGCACGACGCGGTCCTCGCGAGCGCCCTCGCCGCCCTGGACGAGCAGGGGGTCGGCGGCCAGGACGCGACGCCGTTCCTCCTGGACCACATCCGGACCGCGACCGGTGGAGCGAGCCTGGAGGTCAACGTCGCCGTCTACCGCAACAACGTCGACCTGGGCGCCCGGATCGCCGTCGCCGTCGCCGCGCTGTAGCCAATGCTCGGCGTGCTGGGGGACCTCGTCGAGGACGTCGTCGTGTGGCCGTCCGGCCCGGTCGCGCCGGGCACCGACACCGCGGCACAGGTGTTCCGGCGCCGGGGCGGGAGCGCCGCGAACGTCGCCGCCCACGCCGCGCGGATCGCCCCGGTGCGCTTCCTCGGACAGGTCGGCGACGACGACGCCGGCCGCGCGCTCACCGCGTCGCTCGCCGACGACGGCGTCGACGTGCGCGTGCGGCGCGCGGGCCGCACCGGGACCGTCGTCGTGCTGGTCGACGCGGACGGGGAGCGGACGATGCTGCCCGACCGCGGCGCGGCGGCCGAGCTGTGCGATCCGCCCGCGGCGTGGGCGGACGGCCTGACCCACCTGCACCTCCCGGCGTACTCGCTGGTCGCAGAGCCGGTCCGGGGTGCTGCGCTCGCGGTCGCCGCGCGGGTCGGGTCGGTGTCGGTCGACGTCGCGTCCACCGGCGCCGTGCGTGCCTGCGGGGTCGAACGGTTCGCGGCGCTCCTGCGAGAGCTGCGGCCCGCGCACGTGCTGGCCACGCTCGCGGAGGCCGACCTGCTCGGGCTGCCCGGTTCGGCGCCTGCCGGGACGGTCGTCGTGGTCAAGGACGGCCCGCGGCCGGCCCGGGTCACCGCTCCGGGTCGGCCCGCCGTCGTGGTCCCGGTCCCGCCGGTCGGCTCCGTCCGGGACACGACCGGCGCGGGTGACGCGTTCGCGGCCGGCTACCTGCAGGCCGTCGTCGGCGGGGCGGAACCGGTCGAAGCGTGCCGGAACGGACACCGGACGGCGCGCACCGTCCTGACCGTGCCCGGCGCGGGCTGACCTCGCAGGGCGTCGCCGGACCGCGCAGACCGTGCAGGACCTGCGCGCCCGGGCGGATACCTGCGACGACGACCTGACCGTCCCTGCGGGTTCACCCGGCCGACACCCTCCCGTATCCGCTCGATCATCGTGACGGATTGAAGTTCCCGGTGTGCGGGCGGCGATCCTCGACCTGGCCGGGACCACCATGGCCGACGACGGGCTCGTGCTCGACGCGGTCCGCGTCGGGCTGCGCGCGGCCCGTGTCCGCCTGGACGGACCCCGCTACCCGGCGCTGGACCGGCAGGCCCGCGCGACGATGGACCGCAGCACGCTGACCGTGTTCGGCGAGCTGCTCGACGGTGACATGTATCGCGCCCGTCGCGCGGAGGGTGCGTTCGCCCGGTTCCTCGCGGACGCCGCGGCCGAGGGACGGGTGCACGAGGTCGACGGCGCGGGGGAGGCCGTGGACGCGCTGCGCGATGCCGGTCTGCCGGTCGTGATCGTGACCGGCTTCCCCTCGTCGTTGCGCGACGTGCTGATCGAGGCGCTGGGCTGGACGGCCCGGGTCGACGCGCTGTTCTCGCCCACCGACGTCGGCGGCCGCGGCCTGCCCGACCCCGCCCTGCTGCAGGCGGCGCTGAAGCGCTGCGATCTCGCCGCCGAGCACGTCGCGCTCGCCGGGGACGCGACCGCCGACATCGAGGGTGCGGTCCGGGCAGGGGTGGCGCTGACGGTCGCCGTCCGGGGAGGCGCGCATTCGGAGTCCCGGCTGCGCGCGGCGGGCGCCGACGCCGTCATCGACTCGGTCGCCGACCTCCCGTCCCTGTTGGGGTTACCGAGCTAGACGCGGTTCTCCTTATCAGTGATAAGGTCAGCGCATGACGCGCGCCGGGCTGGACAGGGACACCGTCGTCCTGGCCGCGCTGGACCTGGTCGACGAGATCGGGCTGGACGCGCTGTCCACGCGCAGGCTCGCCGACCGGCTCGGCGTGAAGTCGCCCGCGCTCTACTGGCACTTCCGGGACAAGGCGGAGCTGCTGGACCTGATGGCCCAGGAGCTGTTGCGGCCCACGTCGTCGACGACCACGAGCGACTGGCGGGCCGACCTCGCCGAGGGGGCACGCGACCGTCGTCGACGACTGCTGTCCCGGCGCGACGGCGCCCGGCTCGTCGCGGGCACCCGCCCCGGCCCGGACGCGGCACGTCAGGCCGAGGACGGGATCGCCGAGCTGGTCGCGGCCGGGCTCGACCCGGCGTCCGCCCTGCACACGCTGATCGCGGTGGCGCACTTCGTGACCGGCTTCGTGCTCGAGGAGCAGGCCGCCGCGCAGCGGGAGATCGCCGACGCCGGCACGGCGGGGGAGGCGTTCCCGCTGCTGTCGGCGGCGCTGGAGAAGGGCGGCGCCCCGGAGGGCGAGCGCTCGTTCTCCCACGGGCTGACCGCGCTCGTGGACGGACTGGCCCGGCGCGTGCCGGGCCCGGCAGAGGGGGAACGACCATGACCGCACCGACCGCACCGACCGTCCTGCTGATCGGCTTCGACCCGCACCGCCTCCCGATCCCGGACGCCGACGCGCTGGCCGCGTCGATCCGGCGCGGGTTCGACCGCTTCGCCGACCTCGGCATGGACGCCGGCCAGTGCCTCGTCGGGGTCGACGACCGGATCGAGGCCGACATCGTCGCGGCGCTGGGGTCGAGGCCGTGGGACTGCGTGGTGATCGGCGGCGGGATCCGCAAGCCGCCGGAGGCGCTCGAGCTGTTCGAGCACGTCGTCAACCTCGTGCGCCGGCACGCCCCGCAGGCCCGGATCGCGTTCAACACCAGCGGCGAGGACAGCGCGGACGCCGCCGCCCGGCAGCTGGCGGCGGCGTAGACCCGGGTCAGTCGTAGATCACCGCCTCGCCGCGTTCCCGCAGGCCGGCGAGCCCGTCGCGCATCGACTGCAGCTGCTCGGCGGTGTGGCCCACCCAGCCCTCGAGCTCGCCGACGACCCGGACGGGCTCTCGGGTCCGGTAGGACCGGGTCGGGTTGCCGGGCATCTTCTTGTCGGTGACGTTCGGGTCGTCCTCGATCTCCCCGGTGGGCTCCACGACGTAGATGCGCGCTGGCCCGTCGCCGAGTGCCATCTCGGCGCCCCACGCCGCGGCGTCGAGGGTCGCCGTGACGTACACGTGGTTCATCACCCGGTTCTCCTCGTAGTTCGAGATCCGGCCGGGGACCAGCAGATCGCCGACGGCGAGATCGGCCCTCGTCCCGTGCAGCAGCTTCCCGGACTCGTGGACCTCGAACGGTGTCGGACCCGTCGTCATGCCTTCTCCAGGTCGAACACCCGGCGCGCCGTCTCGCCCAGGATGTTGCGCTTGGCCGCGTCGTCCAGGAACGGCAGCGACGCGATCCGCCCCGGCACGTCGAAGTCCCAGTGCGGCCAGTCCGAGGAGTACATCAGCGAGTTCGGCGCGTCGATCGCCTCCAGCGTGGCCGCCAGCAGCTTGTCGTCGGTCCACTCCATGGGCTGGCTCGTGTAGAACATCTCGCGCATGTACTGCGACGGCGGCCTCGTCAGCAGCGGTGCGTCCGACTGGCGCATGTAGTACTCGTGGTCCAGGCGCTGCATCATGAACGGCACCCACGCCAGGCCGGACTCGATCCAGATCGTCTTCAGGCCGGGGAAGCGCTCCGGGATCCCGTTGATCACCCAGTTCGTCAGGTGAGTCATGTTGCAGGTCACGAAGCTCATCGCGTGCGCCGAGAGGAACTTGTTCATCGTCGACGTCATCGTGTCGGCCTGGTTCGGACCGGCGTGGAACCCGATCGGCAGGCCGCGGCGCTCCAGCTCGGCGTAGACCGGCATGTAGGCGTTGCGGTGCACGCCTGCGTGGCGCTGGCTGGTGACCAGGAACCCGATGACGCCCGGGTGGTCGGCGAACTCCTCGATCGTCGCCAGGCACGCGTCCGGGTCCTCGAACGGGAGCCCGAGCATCGTCTTCACCCGCGGCTCGCGCGGCAGGATCTCGCTGGTGAACCAGCGGTTGTAGGCCTGCAGCAGCGCCGTCGCGACGTGCGGCTGCGGGTGCAGCCCTGTCTCCAGCATCGGCTGCGGGAACACGACCTGGACGTCGATCGACATCGCGTCCATCGCCCTGCGCACGAGCGTGACGTCGCGGTCCGCGCCGCTCGTCGTGCCCGGGGTGTCCTCGGCCAGCGCCGCCTGGTGCGGGATCCGGCCGGAGACGTCCTGCATGGTCAGCCCTGGCGGGTGGTTGTGCAGCGCCAGGTGCGACGCCTGGGGCCAGTTCCGCATCATCTGCGCGGCCGTGTCCTTGAGGACCGGCGAGTCCAGGTGCTCCAGCACCTCCGGCCACGAGTCGAGCTCCACGTGGTGCGAGTCGACGTCGACGATGAAGTAGTCCTGCAGGTGGTGGCGCTCGGTGTCGCGACGGGCGTTGGCCAGGATCTCCCGGCTGTCCGTGCGGGTGGTGATCTCCTGGGTGGACGGACGGGTGACGCGCAGATCGGAGCGCGGTTCGGTCGCGGTCATCAGCTGCTCCTCATCGATCACTCCGGGAGAACCAGAGGGCGAGGTCGAACGGGTTGAGGTCGTGGGCGCGCAGCGCCGCGGTCGCGAGGACGACGGCGTCGGTGGGCGTCAGGTCCTCGCCGGACAACGGCCGGGCGCCCTCCTCGGCCGCGACGGCGTAGGTCCGGGCCGCGACCGACGCGAGCGCGCGGGCCGTGCCCGGGTCCAGGGCGGCGATCGCGCCGTCGCCGAGGCCGGCGTCGACCTCCCGCACCAGCTCCGCCGTCAGCTCATCGATGCGCCGCGCCCGGTCGCGATGGTCAGACGGCGACACGGATCCGGCCCCCGCTCTCCTCGACGGCGAACGCGCGCAACGCGAAGTCCGCGCGTCCGGGGTGCGCGCCCGTCGTCACGTCGTACTCGAAGCCGTGCCACGGGCACACGACGTGCATCGTGCCCGGGTCGAACACCAGCCCGCGGCTGGCCTTGCCGTCGTCGAGCCGCTCGCGCACGCGGGACACGATCCGGCCCTGGCAGGCCGGGCCGCCCTGGTGGGCGCAGACGTTCTCGTAGGCGCGCAGCTCGCCGCGGAACCGGAAGATCCCGATCACGAGCGGCGGCTCCGTACCGACCTCGACGATCAGCCGTCCGCGCTCCGGAACCTCGTCGGAGGCGGCGACGTCGACGGCACGCGTGGTGGGTTGCGTCGTCACGTCCGCCAGCCTGAGCCGCCGACGGGGCGGTGTAAAGAAGCCTTCCTCATGCGACTTGAGTCGTGTTAGTGTCCCCGGCATCATGCTGACCCGCCGCTGAGCAGTGCTCGCCGTTCCCGCGAGCCGACGCACCGTCCGACCCGCCGCTCGGTGCCTGCGGTCGATCCGTTCCCGCACGGGCACCTCCTGCTCATCGGGAGCTCGCATGTCCTCCACCCTCACCCGGTCCGCCGTCTCCGTCGCGGGCCTGTCCTTCACCTGGCCGGACGGCACACCGGCACTGTCCGGTCTGGACGTGTCGTTCGGTCCCGGCCGCACCGGTCTGGTGGGCGCCAACGGGTCCGGCAAGTCCACGCTGCTCGCGATCCTTGCCGGGGAGCTGGTGCAGGACGCCGGCTCGGTCACGACGACGTCGCCGCCGGTCCTGGTGCGCCAGGGCGTCGGGCGACGGACCGCGTCGTCGGCGTCCGACCTGCTCGGGATCGCGGACCGGCGCCGGGCGCTCGCCGCGATCGAACGCGGCACGGCGGACCCGGACGACTGGACCGCACTCGGCGATGACTGGGACGTCGAGGAACGTGCCCGCGCCCGGCTCGACGCGCTCGGTCTGCCGGACGACCTGGACCGCCCGGTCGGCACGCTGTCCGGCGGCGAGGCCGTGCTCACCGCACTCGCCGGACTGCTCGTCGACCCGCCCGGGATCGCGCTGCTCGACGAGCCGACGAACGACCTGGACCGCGTTGCGAGGCGACGGTTGTACGACGCCGTCGAGCACTGGCCGGGCGCGCTCGTCGTCGCCGGGCACGACCGGGAGCTGCTGGAGCGCATGGACTCGACCACCGAGCTGCGCGACGGGGCGGTCCGCACCGTGGGCGGGGCGTACCCGGAGTTCGTGCGCGTCGTCGAGGCGGAGCAGGAGGCCGCCCGGCGCGACGTTCGTGTGGCCTCCGAGCATCTGCGACGGCAGCGGCGCGAGTGGGCGGACGCCCAGATCGTGCTGGCCCGGCGCCGTCGCTACGCGGCGCAGGACCAGGCGAGCAAGCGCCGCCCGAAGGTGATCATGCACGAGCTCCGACGACGAGCCCAGGTCACCGCGGGTGCCTACCGGAACCTGCACGCGGACCGGCTGTCCGACGCGCGGGACGCGCTGGACCGGGCGGAGGAGCACGTCCGCGACGACGACCGGATCCGGATCGAGCTGCCGGCCACCGCCGTCCCGGCCGGTCGGACGGTGCTGGAGATCGCCGGCGCGACCGTGCGCGGGCCGGAGCGGATCGCCGTCACCGGCCGCAACGGGGCGGGGAAGTCGACGCTGCTCCGGGCTGCGCAGGACGCGGCGACGGTGCCGGTCGGGCACCTCACCCAGCGCAGGCTGCTGGCCGACCCCGGACGCAGCGTGCTGGACACGGTCCGGGACTCGGGCCCGTCGTCGACCCCGCAGGAGGTGCGGGCCGAGCTCGCCCGGTTCCTCCTGCGCGGGGACACCGTGGACCGCCCGGTGTCGACGCTGTCCGGTGGTGAGCGTCTCCGCGTCCATCTCGCCCGGCTGCTGCTGGCCGACCCGGCACCGCAACTGCTCCTGCTCGACGAGCCGACGAACGACCTCGACCTGGACTCCGTCGCGGCCCTGGTCGACGCGCTCACCGCCTTCCGCGGTGCGCTGCTCGTGGTGAGCCACGACGAGACGGTGCTCGACGACCTCGGCGTCACCCGCCGCTGGACGATCGAGGGCGGCCGGGAGCCGGGGATCACCGCCGACGAGGCGGTGCGGTCGTGAGCGCCGGGCCGGCCGGACGTACCTCGGCGCCGTCGGGCTCGAGCGGTACCCCGTCGACCGGCTCCGGCCCGGACGCAGGCGCTCGCACCGGGATCGACGGCCGCTCGGCTCCCGGGACCCGGCGGCCGGGCGGGCGGACGGCGAGAGTGCGCGAGGCCGCGCTGGCCGCGACGCTGGAGGTGTTGACGGACAAGGGTTTCGACGGCCTGTCCGTGGACGCCGTCGCGACCCGGTCCGGCGTGCACCGGGCGACGCTGCACCGGCGGTGGGGCGACGTCGGCGGCCTGCTCGCGGACGCGCTGGACTCGTCAGCGGGGGAGGGGTGGACACCGCCGGACACCGGATCGCTCGACGACGACCTGGCGGCGATCAACGAGGAGGTCCGGGAGGCACTGGTCGCACCGCGCTCGGTGACGGCGGCGGTGATCGCCGCGTCGTTCCGGTCGGAGCCGGCGGCCGCGGCGATGCGCCGGTTCCTCGCCGACCGCTACGAGCGCTCCGCCGTGGTGGTCGACCGTGCGGTCGCCCGCGGCGACGCGGTGGAGGGGACGGACGCGCACACGGTGCTGCTCGCCGCGACCGCGCCCGTCTACCACCGGGTCCTGCTGCTCGGTGACCCGCCGGACGCGGCCACCGCCCGTCGCTACGCCGAGCTCGCCGCGGCGGCCGTGACCGGTCATCCCCAGCCATGATCAGCAGGCTGGTCCGGTTCGAGGCGGGTACCGGCCCTCATCCGGACCGATGCGCTGATCTCGTGGTGTCGTGGTCGGCCCGGTCCGGTGCCGAACACGGCACCGAACCGGGCCGAAGCGCCGATCACGGAAACCGGGTCAGATGACCGGACCCAGATTGCGGAGAGCCTCCGAGCCGCGGACGGCGGTGGTGAGGTCGGCCAGGGCGGCGCCGTGGGCGTGGGCGATGGCCGTCGACTCGTCGGTCAGGGTGTTCCGGTCGACGTAGCCGCCGTGGTCCAGGTACAGGCCGGGGGACAGGACCTGGACGGCGAAGAACGAGGCCAGCACGTTGCGGAGGTCGTTCTGGGCCAGGAAGTGGTGCCCGGTCGCGCCGGTGAGCACGATCGCGGCGGCCTTGCCCTGCAGCGGTGCGGTCTTCTCGCCCCACTTGCCGCGCTCGGTCGCCTCCAGCAGGGCCTTCAGCGACGCCGTGTGGCTGGCCCGGTAGATCGGGCTGCCGAGCACCACGGCGTCCGCGTGGGAGAACGCGTCGACGATCTCCGCGTGCGACGTCTCGCTCAGCTCGAGCAGCGTGGCCTTGGCGCCGGTGCCGTCGAGCACGGCCGAGACGGCGGTCGTCGTGCGCCCGCCCGCCTCCGGTCCACCCACGACGCCGACGACGGTCAGCTCACTCACGAGTCCTCCTCGCTGGCGCTCGTCGGCCGCGTTCGCGGCACTGCTGTGTCTGATGCTGAGCTCGCAAGCTCGCTCACGAGTCCTCCTCCGGTTCGGGGCGGGTCAGCCCGTAGCTGCCCTGGTGGAACAGCAGCGGCACCCGCGCCGGGTCGGCGCCCAGGTCGAGCACGCGGCCGGCGACGATCGTGTGGTCGCCGCCGTCGTACTCGGCCCAGAGCTCGCAGTCGATCCAGGCCGGGACGCCCGGCAGCACCGGGTGCTTCCCGGTCCGGGACGGATCCCAGTCGACCCCGGCGAACTTGTCCACGCCGGAGCGGGCGAACCCGTTGCTGTGGTGCTCGTGGTCCTCGGCCAGCACGTTCACGCAGAACGCGCCGATGTCACGCAGCTTCGGCCACGTCGACGACGTCCGCGCTGGCGAGAAGCTGACCAGCGGCGGGTCCAGGGACAGCGACGAGAACGACTGACACGTGAACCCGACCGGCCCGTCCGGCCCGACCGCGGTCACCACGACCACGCCGGAGGCGAACTGGCCGAGTACCTGGCGCATCTGGTCGGCGGGGACCGGGCCGGGGGTGGGGTTGTCGTGCGCGACGGAACCGGTCATGCCCCGACCCTAGGCAAACAAGCCGCCGCGCACACCCCGTGATCACGAGATGTGCGCGACGGCTCGGTGCTCAGCTCGCGTAGGCGCGCAGCTTGTCCGCGCGCTCGCCGACGCGCAGCTTCGCCATCACCTCGCGCTCGATCTGGCGGACGCGCTCGCGGGACAGCCCGTAGCGCTTGCCGATCTGGTCGAGCGTGTGCGGCTGGCCGTCGTCGAGACCGAAGCGCATCCGGATCACGGCCTGCTCGCGGTCCTCCAGCGTGGCGAGCACGCGGCGGAGGTCGTCGTGCAGCAGCGTCGAGATCACCGTGTTCTCGGCGTCGGTCGCCTCGGCGTCCTCGATGAAGTCCCCGAGCGGGGCCTCCTCCTCGGAGCCGACGGGCATGTCCAGGCTCACCGGGTCACGCGCGTGGTCGAGCAGGTCCGAGATCTTGTGCTCGGGGATGCCCGACTCCTCGGCCAGCTCGGCGTCGTTCGGCTCGCGGCCGAGACGCTGGTGCATGTCCCGCTTGATCCGGGCCAGCTTGTTCACCTGCTCGACGAGATGGACCGGCAGCCGGATCGTGCGGGCCTGGTCGGCCATGCCGCGCGTGATGGCCTGGCGGATCCACCACGTGGCGTACGTGGAGAACTTGAAGCCCTTGGTGTAGTCGAACTTCTCCACCGCGCGGATCAGGCCCAGGTTGCCCTCCTGGATCAGGTCCAGCAGCGGCATCCCGCGGCCCGTGTAGCGCTTGGCCAGGGACACGACGAGCCGGAGGTTCGCCTCCAGCAGGTGGTTCTTGGCCAGCGCGCCGTCCCGGACGACCGCGCGCAGGTCGCGCCGGTACCGGGCGTCCAGCTCGTCGCCCTCGGCGTCGGCGGTGTCCAGCCGGTGCTGGGCGAACACGCCTGCCTCGACGCGCCTGGCGAGCTCGACCTCCTGCGCGGCGGTCAGCAGCGCCCGCTTGCCGATCCCGTTCAGGTAGACGCGGACGAGGTCCGCGGCCGGGCTCTGGGCGTCCAGGTCCTCCGCGACGGCCGCGGCCGCCCCGGCGGACAACGCTCCGGTATCGGTCGTGGCGCCGGAGGCGTCGGTGTCGGTAGTGTCACCGTCGTCGGTGTCCGCAGCGGGCTGCGACGTGCGGCGGGTGCGGGCCTTCCTGGTGGTACGGCTGGTGCTCCCGGTGCGGGGACCCGGGATGGTCTGTGCGACGGCGTCGTCGCCGGTCGGGGTGTCGACCGTCTCGACGGCCGCGGCGGTCATGGTCACCGTCATGCGTGCGTTCCTCCCCTGCTCGGGCGCGGCGGGTATCTGGTGCGTACCCGTGGCCGCTCGGCCCTATGAGTGGTCAACGCGAACGATTCGAGAATCGTTCCCGCCGACCCGGCCCGTCGGGGCGTTCACCACCGACGAACCGGGTGACACTCGTCACGAGAGGTGGCGCAGGCCCTCTACGGTGCGGGAACGCGCGGCGTGTTCCGCGGGTCCTCGACGGCCCGGACGCTGTTCCGGCGGCGGCTCGCCTTGCCGCTCCGGTCCTCGGTCGCGGCCGGCCCCGAGTGCCCGTAGACGATCTCCATCAGCGGCGGCCAGTCGTGGCGCAGCGCGTCGCGGCCCATGAACAGGCCGAGGTGCCCTCCGGTGGCGGTCCGCGTCGTGATGTCCTTCGCCGGAGTGCCCACCACGTCGGCTGCCGCGAACATCTGCGGCGGCGGCGTGATGTGGTCGGTCGAGCCGGCCAGCAGCAGCACCGGGCAGGTGATGGCGCCCATGTCCACGCGGCGCCCGCCGATCTCCAGCTCACCGGTGATCAGCTTGTTCTTCCAGAACAGGTTCTCGACCAGCCACAGGTAGAACGCGCCGGGGACGTCCTGGGTGTACTTGAACCAGTCCTCGAACACCCGGTACCGCTCGACGTGCGTCGGGTCGTCGATGTTCTCGAGCAGCTGCAGCTGCCGGGACACCTCGGACTGCGGCTGGATGCCGATGAAGTTCGACAGCACCGCCCGGCCGGACATGTTGCCGCCGTTCATCGCGACCAGCGCCTTGTACGGCGCCATGCCCATCGTCCCGGCGGTGACCTTCGTCGTCGCCGAGATCACCGACTCGCCGGCGTGGAAGTCGATCGGGGCCCCGGCGAGCGTCAGCGTGTTGACCCGCTCCGGGTACAGCGCCGCGTAGATGGCGGCGAGCCACCCGCCCTGGCAGTCGCCGACGACGTTGGCCTTGCCGCCCATCCGCCGGATCGAGCGGTCGATCACGGTCAGGTAGTCGTCGACGGTCGTGTTCTTCGACGCGACCGTGGCCGGCTTCCACTCGAGCGCGTAGACCCGCGTGAGCCCGGACGCCCGGATCATCGCGATCTGGCTCTGCTGCGGCGAGTAGTCGACGACCGTCGAGGAGTGCCCGGCCTGCGGGGGCAGGACGATCGTGGGGACGACGTCGTCGTCGCGGTGGGCCTCCTCGGTGAAGTCGCGCAGCGCCGCGAACGGCGTGGACAGCACGACCTCGTTCTGCAGGTGCCATGTCGGCTCCCTGCGGTCGGCCATGGTCGACCACCAGAGCATCCCGCGCCGCACCGCGTCGAACGGGCGGCCGATCCGCTGGACGGCGTCGAGCCATGCCGCACCCGTGGCACGGGAGACCTCGTTCGCGACCTTCGAGGCGTTGGTGGCGTTGTACGAGAGCAGGTACCGCCAGGCGTCGGTGGTGCCGACGGGCTGACCGGGGGTGTGGTCGACGGTGGGTGCGTCCGCGACGACGCGCGGTCCACCGGAACGAGCGGGACGTGCGGGTGATCGCATCGCCGTGCTCATGGCATCTCCCATCGACGTTGATGACCCGGGACGACCCGAGTTACCGAACGGTAGGTCGTGATCGGGATGCCAAGCAAGTCGAAACCTACCCACGGGTAGTGCTTGCTCCACCAAGCGCAGGTGGCAGGGGTTACACGCCCGATTTTTTCTCAGACGCTGCCTACCGGTGAGTACCCCGTCACCATGGCCTCACCGATGCGCGGGCCCGCGCACAACGCGGCCCGCCCGTCACGGACCGGCACCATCCGTCCGACACAGGAGTGAGTAGAGACGTGCCCGCAGCGACCACCGACCCGAACGACGACGGCGACGGCGCCGCGCCCGTCGAGGTCCTCCGCCGTCAGGCCACCAGCCTGATCGAGGACCTGCGCGAGCTCGCCGATCCGCAGACCGCCACCGCGAAGCGCGATCCGCTCGGCATCGGTGACGCGCTCGGCGAGGCGGCCCGCGCGCTGGCCGGCGACCCGATGGCCGTGCTGCGCGCCGGGTTCGGCTTCGGCACCGACTCGGCACGGGCCGTGGCCGCGGCGGCCCAGCGGGCCGTCGGCGCGACCGCGAACGGGCCGGCGTCGCTCCCGGAGAAGGACAAGCGCTACAGCGACCCGGCGTGGGAGCGGAACGCCTGGTACTACCTCGCCCGCCAGGAGCACGCGCTGCTGGCCGACCGCCTGCAGGAGCTGTCCGCGGCGGCGAAGGTCTCCGACGTCGCGCGCCGCAAGCTGGACTTCCTGGTCGGCCAGACGATCGAGGCGCTGGCCCCGTCGAACTCGATCTGGACGAACCCCGCGTGGCCGAAGAAGATCGTCGAGACCGGTGGGCTGAACATCGTGCGCGGCGCGCGGAACATGCTGCGCGACGTCGTCCAGAACAACGGCATGCCGCGCCAGACGACGCCGGGCGACTTCGTCGTCGGCAAGGACCTCGGCGTGACGCCCGGTCAGGTCGTCTACCGGAACCGGCTGGTCGAGCTCATCCAGTACGAGCCACAGACGGGCAAGGTCCACGAGATCCCGCTGCTGATGAGCCCGCCGTGGATCAACAAGTACTACATCATGGATCTCGCGCCGGAGAAGTCGCTGGTGGAGTGGGCGGTGCAGCACGGCCACACCGTGTTCATGCTCAGCTACCGCAACCCGGACTCGAGCCTGCGCGACGTCACGTTCGCGGACTACATGCAGGAGGGCCCGCTCGCCGCGCTGGACGTGGTCCAGGAGATCACCGGCGCGGAGAAGGTCAACGTGGCGGGGCTCTGCCTCGGCGGCACGCTGTCCTCGGCGACGGTCGCGTGGCTGAACGCCCGCGGTGACCAGCGGGTCAACTCGCTGACGCTGATGAACACGCTGCTCGACTTCTCCACGCCCGGTCAGCTCGGCGTGTTCACCGACGAGAAGACGGTGGACCGGATGGAGCTGTCCATGCGCAAGGACGGCTACCTGCCCGCGGAGAGCATGAAGACCACGTTCGACCTGCTGCGCTCCACCGACCTGGTGTGGAACTACGTGGTCAACGACTGGATGCTCGGCGAGGACCCGAAGCCGTTCGACATGCTGACCTGGAACTCCGACTCGACCCGGATGCCAGCCGCGATGCAGGTCGAGTACCTGCAGGCCCTCTACCTGGAGAACCGGTTCGCCGAGGGCAAGTTCGAGCTCGCGGGGGAGCGGCTCGACGTCGCCGACATCCGCCAGGACACCTACGTGATCACGGCCGAGTCGGACCACATCGCGCCGTGGAAGGGTGTCTACAAGGGGGCGTCGAAGATCGGCGGCACGGTCCGCTTCGTGCTCTCGAACTCCGGGCACATCGCGGGCGTGGTGAACCCGCCGTCGCCGAAGTCGAAGCACTGGTTCTCCGAGACGGCCGACCTCCCGGAGAACGCCGACGACTGGCGTGACGACGCGAACGAGCAGAAGGCCTCCTGGTGGGAGGACTGGGCGCCGTGGATCGGTGAGCACGCCGGCAAGCAGGTCGCCGCGCCGAAGAAGGTCGGCAGTGCGAACCACCCGCCGCTGGAACCCGCGCCGGGGCGGTACGTGTTCGCGCGCTGAGCGAGGCTCGCCGACCGGACGGACCGCGCCGGACCGCGCCGGGCGGGACCGGTCGGCCGCGGCTGCGGCACGCCGTGGCCGGTTGCTCACGGCACGGGACTTGCCGCGAGTGGACAATGGCGCGATGCGCACCTTCCCGTGCGTCCCGGATCTGCCGGGGCGGTCGTCATGAGTAGGTCGGAGCGGAACGGATCCGCGCCCGGCGCGGGCCGGTCCGAGCGGCGGAACCCGGCCGAGGCGGCGTTGTCGAACGCGCTCGGCGGGTTCATCCGTGCGCAACGGCAGATGGCCAAGCTGTCGCTGCGCGAGATGGCGTCGATGACCAGCGTCTCCAATGCCTATCTGAGCCAGGTCGAGCGCGGGCTGCACCAGCCGTCGTTGAAGGTGTTGCGGTCCATCGCGGACGCGCTGCAGCTGTCCACCGACCAGATGCTCAGCCAGGCCGGCTGGGCGTCGCCGGACCGCGAGGACGACGGGCACGCGGCCCCGGAGGAGCGGGTGGCCACGGGGCCGGGCGGGACGGAAGCGGCCATCCGCGCCGACGAGCGTCTCTCGGACGAGCAGAAGAAGGCGCTGATCGGCGTGTACCGCAGCTTCGTGGACCGCGCCCCGTCGGGGGCGTGAGCCAGGTCATCCGCTCCCTCCCGCCGCGTGCTTGACATAGTTAACGCACGCCGCGTAGTTTTTCAGGCAGACGTCGCGACAGACATCGCGATCCCGGTCCGCCACGAAGGAGGAGAGACGATGACCTCGTCCACCGACCAGTTCGTCGACATCACCAAGCGCTCGCAGGACGTGCTCGCCGAGTCGGTCCGCAGCTGGGCCGAGACCTGGCAGGGTCTCGCCTCCCAGTTCACCGGCCACGGCCGTCCGCAGTTCCCGGACTCCGGTGTCGCCGTGGACCGCGTGTTCGACTTCGCCGAGCAGGTCCTCGGCCAGCAGCGTGAGTTCGCCAAGACCGTCGTCGGTGCCGGCCAGCACGCCGTCGACACCTGGACCGACCAGGCCGCCAAGGTCGCGGAGCAGGTGACCGACAACGCCGTGCACAACGCCGAGCGTGCCGGTGACGCCACCGCGAAGGCGACCGACTCGGCCGCCGAGAAGGTCCGTAACACCCGGAGCAGCGCCTCCAAGTGATGCCGCCGCCTCCCCGGTGAGGCACAGCAGCGGACGACGGCCCCGCCCGACGATCTCGGGCGGGGCCGTTTCCCTGTTCGGGGGTATCGGATCACCGCCGGTCGCCTAGGGTGACCGCCATGGCGCGCGCACTGGTGACGGGATCGCAGGACCGGGTGGTCGCGGTGGCCGCCGTACTCGCCGAGCAGGGGATCGACGTGGTCACCGCCTCGGTGGTCACGGACCTCGACGGCGCCGATCTCTCCGGCCTGGACCACTACATCCAGCTCCCGGTGTTCGTGGAGCCCGAGGGCGACAACCTCGTCGGACGCGTGCGCTCGTTCCTGTCCGCCGGCCTGATCAGCCGGTACACGTTCACCGAACGCGTGCTGCCCGCGCTGAACCCCGGCGCGCACGTCGTGATCGTCTCCGGGAGCTCGGTCCGCGGCGACCTCGCACTCCCGGACGACCGGAGCTCCCGCCTGGCGCTCCTGCACGTGCTGGCGCACGCCGTGCGCGCCGAGACCGGCGACCGCCAGGTCGAGGTCAGCATCATCTCCGGGGCCCGCAACGACGCCGACGTCGTCGCCCACGCGATCGGCGCGACGTCCGCCAGCCGGACCCACGAGCAGGCCGAGACGGTCACGGCCAAGCAGTACCAGGACTGGCGCACCGAGATCATGGGATTCACGACCGGCCACGTGTAGATCGCCGCCGGGACACGCCGGCCGCCCGACGTCCGAGGCGCCGGAGCCCGTCGAGATGCGGTGCAGCGGGATTCGTCGATCATCGGAGCCCGGTGAGCCGCATCTCGGCGCGTGTCACACCTCGACGAGCACCGTGAACGGGCCGTCGTTGACCGACTCGACCTCCATCATGGCGCCGAACTCGCCGGTCTCCACCGTGGCTCCGCGCTCGCGCAGACGTGCCACCACCTGGTCGACGACGGGTGCGGCGTCCTCCGGGCGGGCGGCGGCCGACCACGAGGGGCGGCGGCCCTTGCGGACGTCGCCGTAGAGCGTGAACTGGCTGACGACCAGCAGCGGAGCGCCCGCCTCGGCGCACGAGCGTTCG
The DNA here is from genome assembly GCF_004339565.1 of Pseudonocardia endophytica. GTDB lineage: Bacteria > Actinomycetota > Actinomycetes > Mycobacteriales > Pseudonocardiaceae > Pseudonocardia > Pseudonocardia endophytica. Next base: position 786,791 of record NZ_SMFZ01000001.1, on the reverse strand, counting down.
TCCCGCAGCAACCGCAGCTCGTGGAGCTTGCGCGCCATCGTGTCCGCCTTCGCCGCGGCCGTGCCGTCCACGTCGTCGCGGTGCACGCCGAGCAGCACCAGCAGGCCCTCGCCGATCGCACCGGTGACGTCGCGCGACCCGTCGTCGCGGCTCACCGTCACCGATGCCCGCCGCACCCGCGCGGCGACCGCCCTCATGCGGGGTCCCACCCGTCGGCCGGGACGAGCAGCCCGTGCCGGACCAGCTCACGCACCGGGTCCAGCGTGCCGGACACGAGTGCGTCCACCGGCCGGTCGTGCGCGACGGCGAGCAGCTCCACCAGCTCGGACAGCGGCAGGTCACCGCGGCACCCCGCGAGCAGGGACGCCGCGACGTCGTCGACCTCGTGCTCCCAGGACGGCGTGCCCCACCGGCGCACCGTCGTCGAGAGCTCCGACCAGCCCTGTTCCCCGACGCCGGACGCGCGCTCCAGGATCACCTCGGGCGCGAGTCGCAGCGTCGCCGCGAGCAGGTCCGCGTCGCTCTCGTGCGCGCGCAGCCAGGTGGTCCGGTCCAGCCAGCCCGCCATCTCCGGGCCGAGGCCGTCGGTCAGCTCGCCCGGCAGGTCCTCCACCACGATCCGGGGCGCGAGATCGGCCCGGTGGTGGCGGCGCAGCAGCAGGAAACCGAACCCGACGCCCTCGACGCGTTCGGCGTCCATCCAGTCCAGCCACGTCGTGGCCTGCGCGCGGGCCGACCGCGACGACGGGACCAGCCCGGCGTCGCGCTGCCAGGTCCCGACGTGCATCGCCGGGTCGACGGCCTCGCGCTGCAGGATCCACGCGTCACAGCCGTCCGGGATCCACGCGCGCACCCGGTCCGGCCAGTTCTCGCCGCGGACGTTCAGCCACGAGCCGAGCAGCTGCGCGATCCCGCCCGGGTTGAGCAGCTCCGGCAGGTCGGCGACCAGTGCGGCGAGCGCCGAGTCGCCCGCCTGCCCGGAGTCGCGGTAGACGTAGTCGACGCGCGCCGGTCCGGGTACGAACGGCGGGTTGGACACGATCTGGTCGAAGCGCTCGCCGGCCACCGGCTCCAGCCACGGCCCCTCGCGCAGCTCGACGGGCACCCCGGAGAGCTCGCAGGACAGCCGGGCCAGCGCCAGCGCCCGTGGTGCGAGGTCGGTGCCGACCACGCGGGCGGCGTGCCGGGACGCGTGCAGCGCCTGCACCCCGCAGCCGGTGCCGAGGTCCAGGAGTGACGCCACCGGTCGCCGTACCGTCGCCGCGGCCAGCGACAGCGACGCGCCGCCGACGCCGGTCACGTGCTCCCTGTCCTGTCTCGACGCCGGGGAGTCCAGATCGGACACGACCCACCAGTTCGCGTCGTCGGGGGAGCCGGGGTCGTCGCCGCCCGCCTCGCCGTAGGGCCGCACGTCCAGCCCGGCCACGATCCCGTCCGGGGTGCGCCGCACGATCCGTCCGGCTAGCAACGGGTCCAGGTCGCCGAGCGCGGCGGTGACCGCGGGCTCCGGCTCGCACCCGTCGAGCAGGAACAGTCGCACGAGCGTGCCGAGCTCACCGCCGTCGCGGCTGGCGCGGGCGGCCGGCTCCGGCTCGCCGCGGGTCAGCGCGTCGTGCGCGGAGCGGCCGAGCAGGGCGCGGACGCCGTCCGGGGTGTAGCCGGCGTCGGTGAAGCAGCCGCGGACGCGCTCGACGTCGGCCGGGTCGAGATGGGGGAGCACCTGCCCATCATCCCGTGCCATCCTGTGCGCCATGACCGGCATCTGCATCGCCCAGGATCCCGAGGCGGACGCGCTGCTCGAGCGGGAGCCGCTCGCCCTGCTGATCGGGATGCTGCTCGACCAGCAGATCCAGATGGAGATCGCGTTCAAGGGCCCGCAGAAGCTCTACGAGCGCCTCGGCGGCCTGGACGCGCACACCATCGCCGACTACGACCCGGAGGCGTTCGCGACGCTCGCCACCACCCCGCCCGCGATCCACCGCTACGGCGGGTCGATGGCCAAGCGGGTGCAGGCGCTCTGCCGGTACCTCGTCGAGACCTACGACGGCGACGCCGCGGCGATCTGGACGCGGGACGAGCCGACCGGCGCCGAGGTGCTGCGCAGGCTCAAGGCGCTGCCCGGTTATGGCGAGCAGAAGGCGAAGATCTTCGTCGCGCTGCTGGGCAAGCAGTACGGCGTCACGCCGTACGGCTGGCGCAAGGCGGCCGGTGACTACGGGAAGGCGAACACCCGGCTGTCGGCCGCCGACGTCGTCGACGACGTCACGCTCCAGGAGGTCCGCAGCACGAAGAAGGCAGCGAAGGCCGCGGCGAAGGCCGCCGCCGGCTGATCGCGGTCTAGCATCAGGAGCGTGCACAAGGTCCCGGAGGCTCTCAACGGCGCTCGTGTGATCGACCCGGACCAGGTCTGCGACGCCGTCGCCGTACTGGCCGACGGCGACCGGCTGGGCCGTGCCGCCGAGGTGCTCGACGTGCTCGGCGAGGTCAACCGCCTGTCGATCCTGCTCGCGCTCCAGCACGCGGGCGACCTGTGCGTGTCCGACCTCGCCGTCGCCGTCGGGATGAGTGACAGCGCCGTCTCGCACGCGCTGCGGCTGCTGCGGGCCCACCAGATGGTCACCGCGCACCGCCAGGGCCGGCTGGTCAGGTACCGCCTGGCCGACGGCCTGCCGCGGCGCCTGCTCGAGGTGGTCTCCGCGGACGCCGTCTCGGTCGGCCCGCTGCACGCCGACGGCCACCCCGACGAGCCCGAGACGGCATGAGCGACACGGCCGTCGCCGCGGGTCCGGCGTCGGCCCCCGACGTGGACGCCGCGGTCTCCACGCTGCTCGACGCCATGGAGGAGATCGACGACGCGGGCTGGTACCCGGCCGTCGACGTCCATCGCCCGTGGTCGGACTACAACCCGCGGATCACCGGGGAGTTCGCCCGCCCGCAGGCGATCCGCCGCTACCTGCACCGCGAGCTGGCGTCGCTGGTGCGGGCCGGGGCGACCGCGTCAGTACGGGCCTCGCGGCGCGCCGTCGCGTTCGACGACCCGGCGTTCTTCGACGCGCTCGACGAGGACCGGTTCGACCTGCGCACGAAGAAGCTGTTCCTGTTCGGCCCGGAGCGGATGGCACTCTCGCTGAACCGGCTCTCGCACTACACCGGCACGCCCGCCGAGTCGTTCGGGCGGAACGTGCTGTTCACGAACTACGCCATGCACGTCGAGGCGTTCCGGGAACGGTTCGGAGACTGCGAGGGCCCGGACCGCGACGGCGTGCAGATGCCGGCGTTCCACCACCGCCGCGCGGACGGGGACGGCGTCTCGCTGGTGAACATCGGCGTGGGCCCGGCCAACGCGAAGACGATCACCGACCACGTCGCCGTGCTGCGGCCGGACGCGATGGTGATGATCGGCCACTGCGGCGGCCTGCGGAACCACCAGGAGCTCGGCGACTTCGTGCTGGCCACCGCCTACCAGCGCGCCGACCACGTGCTCGACGAGGTGCTCGGCGCGGACGTCCCGGTGATCCCGAACCACCGGCTCAACACCTACCTTCTGGCCGCGCTGGAGTCGGCGGGGGCGACGTACCGGCTCGGTGTGGTGCACACCACCGACAACCGGGACTGGGAGCTCAACCAGTCCGCGACGCTGGCCCGGATGCGGGCGGCGCGGGCGGTCGCGGTGGACATGGAGTCCGCGACGATCGCGGCGAACGGGTTCCGCTACCGGATCCCGAACGCGACGCTGCTCTGCGTGTCGGACAAGCCGTTGCACGCGTCGCCGAAGCTCGCCGGGGGCGCCAGGGCGTTCTACGAGGCGTCCAAGCGGCAGCACCTCGGCATCGCGCTGGACGCGCTGGACCGGGTGCGCAGCGAGCACCCCGGTGGCCTGCCCACGCACGAGGTCCGGTCCTTGGACGAGCCGCTGCTCGGCGGTCCGCCCGACCTCTGAGCGATTTCCCTGCGATCGAACCGTCCGGTCACTGCGCGCCGAACCATGCACGGTGACACGATGGGGGAGGAGGTGGTCGCCAGTGTCGGACCAGCGGCGCGAGCAGGATCCCGTGCTCATCACCGATGCACAGGTGTCCTACGAAGAGGAGCTCGCGGTCCGCAAGCGGCGGTACAAGGTCATGATGGGGATGCGGATCCCGTGCATGATCGCGGCCGCCGCCTGCTACCAGATCCCGTGGCTGGCGGTGACGCTGCTGGTGATCTCGATCCCGCTGCCGTGGATGGCGGTCCTGGTCGCCAACGACCGGCTGCCGCGCAAGGCGGAGAAGCCGAACCGGTACAGGTCCGACCACAAGGCGATCGAGGCGAAGGACCACCCGGTCATCGAGAGCTGACCTGGCAGACTGTGACCATGTCCACCCAGACGCTGCCCGAGGTCGACACCCGGCCGGAGAGCGACGAGTCCACCGGCGACGACACGCCGGACATGTTCCACTACGTGCGGAAGTCCAAGATCGCCGAGAGCGCGGTCCTGGGCAACATGGTGGTGGCGCTGTGCGGCTTCACGTTCTCGGTGACGAAGTCGCCCAAGCCGGGGTCGCCGGTCTGCCCCGACTGCAAGAAGATCTACGAGGGACTTCCGGACGAGCCGGCCGAGTAGACCTCGCGGGCCAGCACCAGCAGCGCGACCGGCCCGTCCGGGTTCCTCGGGTCGGCCGGCAGCTCGCGTTCCACGACGAAGCCCTCGCCGGCGTAGAGGGCGAGCGCGCGCTCGTTGCCCGGCTTGACGTCGAGCCAGACGCGCCCGGTCGGTACGTGGGCCAGAACCGCGCGCAGCATCGCCCGCCCGTGCCCGCGGCCGCGGTGCTCGGCGGCAACCACGATCCGTCGCAGCTCGGTCCCGGTCTCCGTGCCGCGCGGACCGGCCAGCACGACGAAGCCGACGAGTACGCCGTCCCGGTGGGCGAGCAGGTGCTCGACGCCGTCCGCCGTGTGCCACGCTCGGGACGACTCGCCCAGCCAGGGACGCGTGTCCGGGTCCGCCTCCATGGCCAGGACGACGTCGGCATCCTCGGCGCCGGTCGGGTGGAACTCGACCGGGCCGCCCGCGGTCATCCGGTCAGGAACCGGTCGATCACGCCGCCGAAGTACTCCGGGTCGACGAGCAGGTCCAGGTGACCGCCGTCGTAGAGCTCCAGCGTCGAGTTCCGGATGCCCTTGTGCATCAGGTGCGCGTTCCCGGCCGGGATCATCGGGTCGTCGTTGCCGGCCAGGATCAGCGTCGGCGCCGAGATCGCCGGCAGCAGCGGCAGGCTCGACCAGCCGGTGAGCGCGAGCATCTGGAAGTAGTAGCCGCGCATCAGGCCGCGGCGCGTGCCGGAGCCGAGCACCTGGGCGGCGCGTTCCGGGTGCTCGCGCATCGTGCCGCCGTAGAGCCTGTCCGCGACGGAGCGGGCGAACTCGGGGTCCTGGTGGCGCCGGGGCGTCGCCATCGCGCCGAACACGCTCGGTCCGGCCGGGATCATCAGGTTGCCGGTGCCGGTCGCGGCCAGCACGAGCCTGCGGACCCGGCGGCGCCGGGACAGCGCGATCTGCTGGGCCAGCATGCCGCCCCATGAGAAGCCGAACACGTCGACCTCGCGCAGGCCCAGGCGCGTCAGCACCTGGCCGATCCGGTGCGCGAACCAGGTCAGGTGGTACGGCACGGTCGGCAGCTCGGACGCACCGATGCCGGGCGGGTCGAAGCGGATCACGTCCAGGTTGCGCGGCAGGGCGTCGACGAGCGGGTCGAGGACGTCGGTCGCGGCGCCGATGCCGTTGCACATGAGCAGCGGCGTGCGGCGCGGGCCCGGCCCGGACGCGGGACGGACCACGACGCGGAGCGTGCGGCCCCCGACGACCAGGTCGTGGTTCTCGACGGTCGGGGTGTCCGGGCGTTCGGCGGGTGCGGCCATCGAGGGCAACGGTAGTCGACGGGGCCGGTCCACGTGGGACGAAGGTGATGTTCGCCGCGGATCCGCCGTGGGCTCCTCGGGCGTCATCCGCCCAGGTAGATCCCCGGTGCGGGGTGGACGGGATACATCCGGCGCCCGCCCAGCTCCGGAGGGGCCTCGCGCTGCGGCCCGGCCCGCTCGGTGAGCCACGCCACCAGGTCCGGCCACCACGACCCGTCGACGCGCTCGCCGGCGGCCTGCCACCCGGCCGGTGCCTCGCCGTCGCCGGAGACCGGACCCGCCACGTAGCCGTCCGGTGCGACGAGCGCTCCGGCCTGGTCACCGTCGGCCCGCACGAGCCGGCACGCCCCACCGAGCATCTGCGCGGTCCGCAGCCCGGCCGTCCACGGTTGGGCGGGGTCGTCGGCCGGCGTCACGAGGTAGGCGTCGCGGGTCAGCCCGCCGGGCGCGACGGGCGTGCCGAGCACGGTCGCGTCCGGGTCGCCGGTGGCGAGCGCGAGCAGGGCGGCCTGCAACGCGGCCGGCACGTGCAGCAGGTCGGTCGCCCAGTGCCGCAGCGCGCGCCGGACCGGGCCACGGGGCACCCGCTCGGCCGCGGCCGGGTCGACGGCGAACGGGCGGACCTGCTCCCCGCCGCGGCGCCAGGACCACGACCGGACGGCCGCGTCCCCGTCCAGCACGCCGCCGGCCGCCGGTACCGGGTCCGGCCGGAACCCGGGCAGCGCCCAGCCCTGGTCCAGCACGGTCCCGAGGTAGACGGCGGCCGCGATCCGGTCGTCGCGCCCGGTCGCGGCCAGGTGGCACTGCACGGCGGCGGAGAGCAGGCCGCCGGTGCGCAGCCCGGCGAGCGCGACCCGCGGGCAGCGGGTGACCCGCGTGGCGGCCTCGACGGCGTCCAGCACGGCCGCCGCGTGCGTGTCCAGGTCACGCCCGTCGGTCGCGTCCGGGTCCGACCAGGACAGCGCGAACACCTGCAGCCCCTCGCCGACGAGGTGTTCGACGAGCGAGTGCCCCGGCGCGAGGTCGGCGAGGTAGTAGCGGTGGGCCAGCGGCGGCACGAGGAGCACCGGCACGTCGTGCACCCGCTCGGTGCGCGGCAGGTACTGGATCAGCTCGAACACCGGCGTGCGCAGCACGACCGCCCCCGGCGTGGCCGCCAGGTCGCGACCCGGGACCGGGCCGGCCGGATCGGGGTCCGCGGTCTGCGGGCCGGGGGACACGGCGCCGGGCCCGGCACCACCCGGGCGGGCCAGGTCGGCCAGCGCGGCGAGCGCCCCCCGCAGGCGGCCGTCGTCGGCCGGGTCGAGCGCGGCGTCGTCGAGCAGGCCGGACAGCGTCCCGGTGGTCGCGAGGTAGGCCTGCACGGCCCGCCTGCGGACCGGGTCGTCCCACCACCCGTCGAACCGGCCGTCGGCGCCGTGCGGAGCGACCGTCGAGGTGCCGAGACCGATCGTCCCGAGCTCGGCGACGAGCCCGGTGCCGCGCCGCAGCAGCGCTCCCGGCCGGACGGCCAGCGACGCGGTCACCCGCAGTGCCGCGCGCAGTGCCGCGCATCGGGTCCCCAGGTCCACGCGGGCATTCTCTCCGTCGCCCGACCGACCGGTGTCGTTCACCCCCGCGTGGGCCGGCGGACAGGCCGTCCGGCGAGCGTGGGTGCTCCGTTCCACCGGAAGGGGACCGATGACCACGACCGAGTCGGGGACCGCCGCGTTCGTCCGCGAGTTCCTGCGCGACCCGGCCCGCACGGCCGCACCGGCGCCGAGCTCGCGGGCGCTGGCCGGGATGGTCTGCGCGCCGCTGCCGCTGACCGGCGACCCTGTCGTCGTCGAGCTGGGGCCGGGGACGGGCGCGTTCACCGACCTGATCGCCGAGCGCCTCGACGGGCGCGGGCACCACGTGGCCGTCGAGCTGAACCCGCGCCTCGCGGCGCTGCTCGGGCGCCGCCACCCCGAGCTCGACGTGGCGGTGGCCGGTGCCGCGGAGCTGCCTGCGCTGCTGGCCGAGCGCGGCCTGGGCGGCGCCGACGTGATCGTCTCCGGACTGCCGTGGGCCGCCTACCCGGTGACCGGTCCGCGCCTGACCGACGTGATCGCCGGGTCGCTGCGCCCGGACGGCGCGTTCACCCAGTTCACCTACGTGTGGTCACGCTGGGCACCTCCCGCCCGGCGCCAGCACCGGTGGCTGCGCGAGGCGTTCGAGGAGGTCGTGCCCAGTCGCACGGTCTGGCCGAACCTGCCGCCCGCACTCGTCTACCTGGCACGACGCCCCCGGGTACCGGGTGGTGCGGGGTAACGCACCGGAGCGTCCTAACCTGGTTCATCGTGTCCTCCGCTGCCGAGCTCGCCGATCCGCAGGCCAGGCCACTGCGCGCGTGGCAGCGCAGTGCGCTCGCCCGCTACCTGGCCACCCAGCCGCAGGACTTCCTCGCCGTCGCGACGCCGGGCGCGGGCAAGACCACGTTCGCGCTGCGGGTGGCCTCCGAGCTGCTGGCCGACCGCGTGATCGACGCCCTCACGGTGGTCACGCCGACCGAGCACCTGAAGTACCAGTGGGCCGAGTCCGCGCAGGGCGCGGGGATCGCGCTCGACCCCGACTTCCGGAACGCGGCGGGCGGGACGTCGAGGGACTTCCACGGCATCGCGGTGACCTACGCGGGCGTCGCGGCGCACCCGATGCTGCACCGCAACCGCACCGAGAACCGCCGCATGCTGGTGATCCTCGACGAGATCCACCACGCCGGCGACGCCCGTTCCTGGGGTGAGGCGGTGGCCGAGGCGTTCGACCCGGCCGCCCGGCGCCTGGCCCTGACCGGCACGCCGTTCCGTTCCGACGACAACCCGATCCCGTTCGTCGAGTACGTGCCGGACGCCGAGGGCGCGCCGCGCAGCCGTGCCGACCACTCCTACGGCTACGCCGAGGCGCTCGCCGACAACGTCGTCCGGCCGGTCGTGTTCCTGGCCTACTCCGGCACGTCGAACTGGCGGACGAGCGCCGGCGAGGAGATCTCCGCCCGCCTCGGTGAGCCGCTGACCCGCGAGCAGACGGCGATGGCGTGGCGGACCGCGCTGGACCCGGCCGGGGACTGGATGCCGGCCGTGCTGGCGGCCGCGGACAAGCGGCTGCAGAGCCACCGCGACGGCGGGATGCCGGACGCGGGCGGGCTGGTGATCGCCTCCGACCAGACCACGGCCCGCGCGTACGCCGCGATCCTGCACCGGGTGACCGGGGACCGGCCGGTCGTCGTGCTCTCCGACGAGGCGGGCAGCTCGGACCGGATCGCCGAGTTCGCCCGGTCGCAGGAGCGCTGGATGGTCGCCGTCCGGATGGTCTCCGAGGGCGTCGACGTGCCGCGCCTGGCCGTCGGGGTGTACGCGACGTCGGCGTCCACTCCGCTGTACTTCGCGCAGGCGATCGGCCGATTCGTGCGGTCGCGGCGGCCGGGCGAGACGGCGTCGGTGTTCCTGCCCAGCGTGCCGGTACTGCTGCAGCTGGCCAACGAGCTGGAGGCCCAGCGCGACCACGTGCTGGGCAAGCCGCAGCGCCCGGACGAGACGTGGAACGACGAGGAGGTGAACGAGGCGAACCGGCAGTCCGACGAGCCCGACGAGCAGGACAAGGGCTTCACGTCGCTGGGCGCCGACGCGGAGCTGGACCACCTGATCTACGAGGGCACCACGTACTCCGCCGACGAGGAGGACTACCTCGGGCTGCCCGGCCTGCTCGAGCCCGAGCAGGTGCGGACGCTGCTGAGCAGGCGGCAGGAGGAGTGGGTCGCGAAAGGTTCTCCCCGTACCGGCGCCCAGGCCCGCGCCACGCCCGCGACGGAACCGACGCCGCCGCCCCCGGCCGAGCGCGGGCCGGTCAGCGTGCGGGAGCGGCTGGCGACGCTGCGCAAGGAGCTGAACACGCTCGTCGCACTGCACAACCACAAGACCCGAAAGCCCCACGGCAAGATCCACAACGAGCTCCGTGCCCACTGTGGAGGCCCGCCGGTGGCGATGGCGTCGATCGAGCAGTTGGAGGAACGGATCGCCACCCTTCGGTCGTGGCGATGAACGCCGGGTGAATCCACCGGTGTGACCTACGCCGCACCGGGGCGGCCGTGCGCCGGACGGTCATCGGTGACGGAGCGTGATGGCGATACGTCCACGGTGGCAGGCGGTTCGTCACCGTCGCGCGAGCGCAGCGCGACGGCCGCGATCACCGCGGCGATCCCGCCGACCTCCAGCGCGCCGGGGATCTGGCCGAGCACGACGAATCCGACGATCGTCCCGGTGACCGGCAGCAACGCCAGCAGCACGGCGAACCGGGCCTGCCCCACCCGTCGCAGCACGATCTGGTCGAGCACGTACGGGATCACCGACGACAGCACCCCCAGCCCGACGGCCAGGGCCAGGACCGAGGGCTCGGCGAGCGGGGCGAGGCCGCCCACCCCGCCGGTGAACAGCAGCGGCGAGAGGATCACCGCGGCCGTCGTGAAACCCACGGCCAGCTCGTCGATGCCGTTGCCGCCGCGCGCCACGCGCTTGCCGAGCAGTACGTACGCCGCCCACATCGCGGCCGCCGCGAGAGCCCAGAGCACGCCCGACGGGCTGCCTGACCAGCGCACATCGGCGATGAGGGCGACACCGCCCGCGGCCAGCACGACGGCCGCGACGTCTCTGGGCCGCCGCGAAGCGAGAGCCGCGACGAGCACCGGGCCGCAGAACTCCAGCGCCACCGCCGTGCCGAGCGGCAGGCGTGCGATCGCCTCGTAGTAGGCGACGTTCATCAGTGCCGTGGCCAGTCCGAACACGGTCGCGAGCAGCAGGCGGCGGGGTGCCCACGCGGCCCGTCCGGGGCGCCGCCAGGCCAGCAGCACGAGCGCCGCACCGATCAGGCGCAGCTCGGCGACGGCGTGCGGCGCGAGCCGGTCGAACAGCCCGACGGCCAGTGCGGCCCCGACGTACATCGACGTCCCGCCCACGAGGAAGAGGAGCGGTGCGGGAATCCGACGGGCACTCACGGTCGCTCACGGTAGTCGCGACACGAGGAGTTAACAGTCGGTCCGCTTGCACGGGTGACAGACGGCACCGCATGATTCCGGATAGTCAATCCTGACTACACAACTTCATCGGTATCCGGTCACCGCGGGTACGGCGTGGCGCCACCTGATGTCCATTCAAGATCCGGACGTGACGGTCGTCGCGACTCGCCCCGGGAACACGTGCAGGGGTCCCAGACGTCTGCAAGAGTGTGGGCGACCCGCGAGAGCGGTCGTCACAGTGATACGGCTCCGGGATCACTCCCGGGACCGACATGGAGGGAGACCGCTATGCAGCCCGAAACGCTGACCCGGCCCGAACTGACCCTCGCCGACCGCTGTGACCGCTGCGGTGCGGCGGCGAAGGTACGTGCGGTGCTTCCCTCCGGTGGGGAGCTGCTCTTCTGCGGCCACCACGGCCGCGCTCACGCCGAGAAGCTGCGCGAGAGCGGTGTGGAGGTGCAGCAGGGCGGCGAGTGAGCGCGTCCGGCCGGACGCCGGACGCGAACGAGGCTTCCACGACGGGGGCGGGACCTGCGGGTTCCGCCCCCGTCGTCTGTTCGGGGGCCGGGCTCAGATCTCGTCGCGCAGGCGGTGGCGCGGCACCCGCCATGTGGGGTCGTCCGTGCCGTTCGTCGCGTCCTCCGGCGCCGGGACGGGTCCGGCGGCGACGGGGGCGGGGCCTGCGGGCTCCGGGGCCGCCGTCGGGTCGGCCATCGGGACCGCCTCGGAACGCTGCTCGGGCACGGCGGCCGGGACGGGCCGGGGGACCGGACGCGGCACGGGGTGCGGCGTCGGACGCGCGACGCGGCCGAGCGACGGGACCCGCGCCGGGAGCGCCCTCGGCGGCACGGCCGTCGGCGGCGGGGTGTGCTCAGGGCCCTCCCAGCCGAGCCGGGCCTGACCGGTCGGCGGGGTCTCCTCGACCGTTTCGCCGGCAGCGAACAGGTCGGTCACCGGATCACGCTCGGTGACCGGCGGGGTCTCCCCGAAGACGACCGGGTGCGGCGTGACCGGGACCAGCGGGAGCGTCTCCTCGTGCGCCACGTCGTCGCTCTCCGCGGCGTACCCGTCGCCGTCCTCGGCGTCGTTCGTGTCGGGGTCCGCCGACTCGGGGTCCGGCTCCGGGCCCTGTTCGACGAGCGTGGGCACGGCCGTGGTCTCCGGCGGGAACTCGGGGTCCTCGTCCTGCTCGACGTCCGGCGTGACACGGGCGCTGACCCTGGCCAGCTCCCGGGCGTCGGCCAGGCGCGCGGAGAGCGCTCCCATCAGCGGCGACAGCATCGACGCCGACCGTTCGTCCAGCGACGCGTCCGACCCGGCCAGGAGCTGCAGCCCGCCGGCCGGCTGCCCGGACTCCGACAGCGGCACGACCAGCGATCGGACCAGCCCGCAGTCCGCGGCCGCCGCGGCCAGCTCGGGCGGGCCGCTGACCGTGAGGTCGGGTACCGCAAGCGGGCGGTCGCCCCGCACCGCGGCCGGCACCGGACCGCGCCCGGCGCGCTGCTGGATCAGCCCCAGCCGGTTCGCGGCGTCGTCCGAGGCGAAGACCTGCTGGCCCTCCGGATCGCGCGGGTCGGCGGGATCGGTGAGCACCAGGACCGCTGCGGCGACGCCGACGGCGGGCGGCAGCGCCGAGCAGACGCCGGTCAGCATCGTCCCGATGTCGACGTGCGCGACGGGAGTGGCGCCGACCTGCAACGCGATCCGCATGACCGCGGTGGACGCGTCGGGGCGGGAGCTGGGGAGCGGGGCGGCCATCGTCGTCCTCTCGCCTGTCCGGGCCGGATCGTCCGGCGCCGGCCCCCGAGCGGGCGCCGCCGTGTCCTCTCGGACAGTAGCGAAGGCCGACGATCACTCTCCGCTCAGCCCCCGGACAGCGCGACCGCGGCCGACCACGTGTCCGGGTGAACCGGCACGCCGGCGTCGGCGTGTCGGGCACGGTGGGCGCGGGCCCGGTCACCCGGGACGGTGACGCCGGGCGAGCCCGGCGCGGGCTCGAGGCCGCGCAGGATGTCCAGGAACGCGGTGAGCGCCTGCGGCGTCCCGCCGCCGAACGCGGCCGGGTCCATCGCCAGCAGCAGGTCGCCCTTGGTCACCGGGTCGGTCGTGTCGAGCGTGCCGCGGACGTCGGTACCCAGCGCGGTACCGGTCAGCGTCGCGACGAGCACCTCCAGCACCAGCGCCAGCGCGTACCCCTTCGGCCCGCCGAACGGGCTGATCGCGCCGTCCAGCGCCGCCTGCGGGTCCGTCGTGGCGCGGCCGTCGGCGTCGACGACGGATCCCTCCGGCAGCGGTTCGCCGCGCGCGGCGTGGTCGAGGACCTTGCCACGGGAGATCTGCCCGGTCGCCATGTCCAGCACGACGGGGTCGGTCGCCGTCGGGACGGCGACGGCCAGCGGGTTCGTGCCGAGCATCGCCGGGGCGGCGCCCCACGGGTGCACGAGAGCCTCGCTCGTCGTCGTCGCCAGGCCGACCAGTCCCTCGCCGGCCAGGCGCTCGACGTACGGGGCGAGCATGCCGAGATGTCCGGCGCGCCGGATCGCGGCGACGGCCACGCCGTTCTCCCGCGCGATCGTCACCAGGTCCTCGAGCGCGCGCACGGCCGTCGGCGGGCCGAACCCGTCGTGCCCGTCGACCCGCAGCACCGCCGCCGCGGACCGGACGAGCTCCGGCGGCGCGTCCGGGACGATCAGACCGGAGCGCACGCGCCCGACCAGCACCTCCAGCCGTCGCAGACCGTGGGAGGGGTGGCCGCGCAGGTCGCCCTCGGTGAGCCAGGCGACCTGCGTGCGGGCGACCGCCTCCGGCGCCCCGAGCCGGGTCAGCGCTCGCCCGCCCACCGCGAGGTACTCGGCAAGGGGGATCCGGGGCAGGTCGTCGGCGCTCACGCCGCGGAGCCTAGGCAACGCCTCGAGGTGGCCGGGCTCCACGGGCGCACGTAGGGTCGCTGCCGTACCGCGGGAGCCCACGATCCGAGGCTGAGAGGGCGGCAGGCGGCCGTCGACCGTTCGAACCTGATCCGGTTCAGACCGGCGTAGGGAGGCTGCCTTGTCGCGCACCCGTTCTCTCGTGATCACCGCTCTGCTGGCCGTGGTCGCCGTCGTGCTGGCGGGATGCTCGTCCGCCCAGGACGGCGGCGGCTCAGGCGACCCGCGCACGATCCGCGTCGCGCTGGACTGGACGCCGAACACGAACCACACCGGGCTCTACGTCGCCCAGCAGCTCGGCTGGTTCCGGGACGCCGGGCTGGACGTCGAGATCCTGCCGTACAACCAGACGTCGCCGGACACGCTCGTCGCGAACGGGGCGGCCGACTTCGGGATCAGCTTCCAGGACTCGTTCACGTACTCGAAGGCGACCGGCGCGGACATCACGTCGGTGATGGCGATCCTGCAGCACTGGGCGACCGAGATCGCGGTTCGAGCCGACAACTCCGCCATCAGAACCCCGCGCGACCTGGACAGCAAGACGTACGCCGGGTTCGGCGAGCCGGGCGAGCAGGCGAAGATGGCCGCGGTGATCAAGGACGCCGGCGGGCGCGGCGACTTCCAGACCGTGCAGCTCGGCACGTCGGCCTACGAGGCGCTGTACGCCGGGCAGGCCGACTTCACCGAGCCGTTCGTGGCCTGGGAGGGGATCGAGGCGCAGCTGCGCGGCGAGCCGCTGCGCACGTTCCGCTACACCGACTACGGCTTCCCGGACGCCTACAACGTCCTGCTCATCGGCAACTCCACCTGGCTGCGGGACAACCCGGACGAGGCGAAGGCGTTCGTGCAAGCCGCCCAGCGCGGCTACCAGCTCGCCGCCGACGACCCGGCGCAGGGCGCTCGTCTGCTGTCCGACGCCAACCCGGGCGCGTTCACCGACCCGCGCCTGGTCCAGCAGTCGTCGGCGATGCTCGCGCAGCGTTATCTGAAGGACGAGCGGGGGCGCGTCGGCACGCAGACGCTCCAGCGCTGGGCCGGGTACTCCGGGTTCGCCTATGACTCCGGCTCCGTCGTGGGCCCGGACGGGAAGCCGGTGACGCGGAAGCCGGACTTCTCGACGTGGTTCACGAACGACTACCTGTCCCCGGCGGGTGCGCGATGACCCGGGACACGCGCACCGGCCTGGACGACAGCCCCGTTCGCACCACGGCGCCGGGCCCGACGCGGGCGGGCCGGTCCCCGTCCCGGCTGGACGAGAGCTCCGCACGTGCTGCGGGGCCGAACGAGAGCCCCGCTCGGGCGGCGGGTACGGGAGTGCTGCGACGGGTGTGGCCCGCGTTCTCGATCGTCGTCGTGCTGCTCGTCGTGTGGCAGGTCGGCGTCGCCGTGTCCGGGGTGCGACCGCAGGTGCTGCCGTCGCCGCTGCGGGTCGTCGAGCAGGGCTGGGCGTTCCGCGAGGCGCTCTGGACGAACACCGTGCCGACGCTGCAGGTCACCGTGATCGGGTTCGCGGTGTCGCTCGTCGTGGCGTGGGCGCTGGCGATCATGGTGGACTTCTCGCCGTTCCTGCGACGGGCGCTGACACCGCTGCTCGTCGCGTCCCAGACGTTGCCGATCATCGCGATCGCCCCGCTGCTGATCATCTGGT
This sequence comes from Pseudonocardia endophytica, assembly GCF_004339565.1. GTDB lineage: Bacteria > Actinomycetota > Actinomycetes > Mycobacteriales > Pseudonocardiaceae > Pseudonocardia > Pseudonocardia endophytica. Next base: position 771,293 of record NZ_SMFZ01000001.1, on the reverse strand, counting down.
TCGGGTTCGGCCTGCTGCCGAAGGTGCTGGTGATCGCGCTGGTGACGTTCTTCCCGGTCGCCGTCGGGCTGGTCGAGGGGTTCGCCTCCACCGACCGGGAGGCGACGAACCTGTTGCGCAGCATGGGTGCGACGCGCTGGCAGCGCTTCCGGTACGTACGCCTGCCCGGCGCGATGCCGTCGTTCTTCACGGCGCTGCGGATCGGCATCACCTACGCCGTCACCGGCGCCGTGTTCGCCGAGTACGTCGGCGCGAAGGCCGGTCTGGGGATCTTCATGCAGCTGCAGAAGAACTCGTTCCGCACCGACCTCGTCCTGGCCGCCGTGCTCGTCACGGCTGTGCTGTCGGTCGCGCTGTTCGGCCTGACCTACGTGGTCCAGCGACTGGTCACGCCGTGGTACCGGGCGGACCACCGGTGAGCCGTCCCAAGGTCGGGGTCGACGGTCTGTCGGTCGCGTTCGGCGACCTCCCCGTTCTCGACGACGTGTCGCTCTCGGTCGCCGCGGGCGAGTTCGTCTCGGTCGTCGGGCCGTCGGGCAGCGGGAAGTCGACGTTGTTCTCCGCCCTCGCCGGGCTCGCCTCCGAGGACGCGCGGGTCGACGGGCGGGTCCTGGTGGACGGCGAGCCCGCCACCGGCGGTGCGTTCGGCTACATGCCGCAGAAGGACCTGCTGTTCCCGTGGCGGACCGTGCTGGACAACACCACGCTCGCTCTCGAGATCGCCGGTGTGGGGCGACGGGCGGCGCGCGAGCGTGCGCGGCCGCTGTTCGCCCGGTTCGGTCTCGACGGGTTCGAGGACGTCCGGCCGGGCGAGCTGTCCGGCGGGATGCGACAGCGGGCGGCGTTGCTGCGCACGGTCGTCGCGGACCGGTCGGTGCTGCTGCTGGACGAGCCGTTCGGCGCCCTGGACGCGCTCACCAGGACCGGGATGCAGGAGTGGCTGGAGTCGGTCCGCGCGGACTACGGCTGGACCGTCCTGCTGATCACCCACGACGTCCGCGAGGCCGTGTTCCTCTCCGACCGTGTGCTGGTGCTCTCGCCGCGTCCCGGCCGGATCCGCCGGGAGGTGTCGATCCCGCTGCCCCGGCCGCGCACCGCCGACGTGCTCACCGACCCCCGCTTCGCCGCAGCCGAGGCGGAGCTACTGGAGACGTTGCGCGCGCCGGCCGGCTGACCCGCTCTCCACTCGTTCGCGGGGGCGAGCTCAGTCGCTGCCGGGAGCGGGGAAGTTCCGTGCCGCGTCGTCGGCGACGAACACCCAGTCCTCCCCGCCGTCCGGTGGCGTGACGGCCTGCCTGCCGCCGCCGGTCGTCCGGGCCTCGGTGACCTCGCCGGTGCGCGGGTCGAACCACCACGTGCGCGCCGGGCCGGGCAGCGCGCCGAGGTCCACTTCGAACTCCCTGCCGTTCGGGACGTACGCCATCAGGTAGGAGCCGTCGGTCGCGCGGGTCGCCTGGATCCGGTCGGCCCCGCTCCCGGCGTCGGACACCACCTGCGGCGCGGCACGTCCGGTCGTGTACGGCCGGGACTCCATCAGGGCCCGCAGGTGTCCCATCTGGACACCGCCGGGAGCCTGGATCGCCTGCCGCCAGTCCGCGCCGGGCCGCGCGTCGAGCGCCGCCCCGCCGCCGGGCGTCTGGAACTGCCACACGGCGTGGTGGCCGTAGGTGTGGCCGAGCGCGCCGCCGAACACGGCCCAGTACGCGTCGCGGCGCACGTCGAGGTCGCTCGCGTAGCCCTCCGGCGGGCGGTCCCAGCAGTACGGGTGGTCCTCGTAGATCGGCTCGCCGTCCAGCCACGGCAGGCCCGCACGCCCGGAGTCCGCGACGAGCCGGGCACGCACGTCGTAGCGCAGGCAGTGCCCGCCCTGGATCATGTTCATGTCCAGCCACTTCTCGCCGGAGAACCACTGCGCGGAGCTCGCGTCGCCGATCGGGTGGTAGGTCATCAGCACGTCACGTCCCGCGCCGGCCTCGATGCCCTCGGCCAGTCGTGTCCAGACGTCCTCGGAGCCGTCGGCGCCCTCGTCGCCGCCGAGGACCCAGACGACACGGTCGCCGTAGCGGTTCCCGACGAACTCGCCGTACGTGCGCGCGTTGCGCTCGGTGAGCAACGATCCGATCTGCTGGTCGGCCCACACCGGCAGCAGCGCGACCCGGATCCCGCGCGCCGCGGCCGCGTCGACGACGGAGTCCAGGTTGTCCCACCAGTCGTAGGCCTGCTCGTCGTCCGGATCGGCTCCCGGCGTGGTCGCCGGGTTCAGGCCGTTCGTGAGCGGCTCGTCCCCGTAGGCGTTGGCGCCCTTGCCGTCCACGTGCGGGAACACGGCGACCACCTGGATCACCGTGTAACCCTGCTCCTCGCGGACGTCGAGATAGCGGGCGGTCTCCTCACGGTCCAATGCGGACGGCAACGCCCACGCCGTGTCGCCGAGCCAGAAGAACGGCGTCCCGGACACGGTGGACAGGAACCGGCCGTCGGCCTTCAGCGGCTCGAGGGTCGACGACGGGCCGGGCGCCTGCGTGTCCGGACCTGGCGGGGGAGCGGTGCCGGCGGCGCACGAGCCGAGCACCGCCGCGCAGGCGAAGCCGACCGCCAGCCGTCGCAGGACGCGGTTCACGGTCGGTCGCCCGAATCGTCCGGATGCACATGATCACGGTACGGGGCCGGCGACCGTGTCGCGAGCAGGTCAGCCGGTCAGGTGGGTGACCAGATCGCCGATCGCGGCGACCGTGTGGTCCGGCGCCGCGACGTGACCCGGGTACGGCTCACCGGTCCGGTTCACCCAGGCGGTGCGCATCCCGGCGCGGTGCGCGCCGTGCAGGTCCCACGGGTGGACGGCGACCATCACGGCCTCGTCCGCCGCGATCCCGCAGTGCCGCACCGCGTGCTCGTACACGGCCCGGACCGGTTTCCAGACGCCGGCGTCGTCCACCGACAGGACCGCCTCGAACCGGTCCCGGATCCCGTGGTCGCCGAGCAGCTTCTCGGCGACGCCGGTCGCGCCGTTGGACAGCGTGACCAGCCGGTACCCGGCGTCGGCCAGAGCACGGACGCCGTCGGCGACGTCCGGGTGCAGCGGCAGGTCCAGGAAGGCCTGCAGCACGTGCCCCGCACCGCCGTCCGGGTCGCTGATCCCGCTGCGGCGCAACAACTGCGCTGCGGTCTCCCGGCCGATCTCGGCGAACGGCCGGTAGTCCCCGCAGGCGGCCAGCGCGATCCCCTCGCGCAGGGTGGAGGCGAACCAGTAGGGGCCGTACCACTCGGGCGCGCCCAGGTCGGAGAACCGCCGGGAGAGCGGGCTCAGGTCGGACAGGGTCTCGTTCACGTCGAACACGACGGTCGTGATCGGCACGGTCTCGCTCCTCGCGTCGGGGACGGGGCCTACCCTGGCCGGTGTGGACGCCCCGCGCACGGTTCTGGTGCTCGGCGGTACCACCGAGGGGCGTGCGGCCGCGGCGGCGCTGGCCGGGCGGCCGGGACTGCGGGTGGTGTCGTCGCTGGCCGGGGCCGTGCGGTCGCCGTCGCTGCCGGACGGAGAGGTGCGGGTCGGCGGGTTCGGCGGCGTCTCCGGCCTGGTCACCCACCTCTGCGACGAGCGGATCGACGCCGTGCTGGACGCGACGCACCCGTTCGCCCGCGGGATGACCGCGAACGCCGCCGCGGCGTGCTCCGCGACCGGGGTCCCACTGGTCGTGCTCCGCCGTCCCGGCTGGATCGCGGGGCCGGACGACCGGTGGATCCGCGTCCCGACGGTCCCCGCTGCCGCGGCTGCGCTGCCCGGGCTGCTTCCCGGCTCCGAGGGGAGGGACGGCCGGGCCGCCACCGGGTCCGGATCGGCCGCCAGAGGCCGCGTGCTGCTGACGACCGGGCGCGGAGGCCTGTCCGCGTTCGCCGGCGTCGACGCCGCGTTCTGGATCCGGGCCGTCGACCCGCCTCCTGCGCCGCTTCCCTCCCGGCACACGTTGCTGCTCGACCGCGGACCGTTCACGCTCGACGCCGAACGCGCCCTGCTGGCGGAGATCCGTCCGCACGTGCTGGTCACGAAGGACTCCGGCGGCACCGCGACCGCACCGAAGCTCGCCGCCGCCCGCGAGGCCGAGGTCCTCGTCCTCGTCGTGGACCGTCCACCGCTCCCGGACGGCGTCGCCACCGCCTCCACGGTGGAGGAGGCCCTGGCCCGGCTCGGCCTCTCCCCGGCCTGACACCGGCCGCGATTCCCGCCGTCCGCTCCGCGTGCCGTGGCCGGTCACCGCGTCACGCCGGTCGAGATGGCACTCATGGCTGTGCCGGACGCCGGTGCGGAACCACCACTGCCATCTCAGCCGGAGTGGATCACTGCGGTGGGGGCGGCGCCGGGCCGTCCGGTGCGGCGGCCGTGATCGGCGGAAGTGGCACCGACGCGACACCGTCGGCGCGCCTCGACCGGTTCCGCCGATCATGCGACGCCGGGTTGGTACATGCGCGACGCGCCACAGGCAGCACGAGCGCGACACCCGATCGCCTCATCGATACCGGTGCCAGAGCCGTCGCGGGCCGGGCCGGGCCGGGCCGGTCGAGGTCGAGTCACGGCTCGACGACCGTCACGCCCGGACCGGTGGGACGAGTCAGGGCAGAGGGGGCCTCGTCGAGCGTGATGCGGCTCGTGACCAGGCGCGACGGGTCGAGGCGCCCGACCTCGACGAGCCGCATCAGACGTGGGTAGTCGGCAGCGGCCATGCCGTGGCTCCCGGTCACCGTCAGCTCCCGGGCGATCACGTCCGGCACCGGGACGACCGGCTCGGCAGCGAGCAGCCCGACCTGGACGAGCACCCCCTGCCGTCGCAGCGCCCGCACTCCCAGGGCCAGCGACTCGGCACGTCCGGCCGCCTCGAGCGCGATCCGCGCGCCACCGCCCAGCGCGTCGCGCACCCGGTCGAGACCGTCCACACCGGACGGGTCCACGGCCGCGACCGCGCCGAGCGACATCGCGAGGTCCCGCGCTTCCGGAGACGGGTCGGCGACCACGACCTCGGCGCCGAGCGCACCGGCGACCAGCACCGCGGACAACCCCACCCCGCCCGCGCCGAGCACCAGCACGCGGTCCCCGGACCGGACGCCACCGCGGTCGGCCAGCGCCCGGAACGCCGTCGCGAACCGGCAGCCCAGCAGTGCCGCGCCGCCGGCGTCGGCATCCGGGGCGACGGCGACCAGGTTCGCGTCCGCGTGCCGCACCTCGACGTACTCGGCGAACGACCCCCGGTGCGTGAAACCCGGCTGCTCCTGGTCGGGGCACACCTGCGCCTGACCGGAGCGGCACTCGTCGCAGACACCGCAGCCGCAGACGAACGGTGTGGTCACCCGGTCGCCGACCGCGGCGCGGGTCACCAGCCGACCGGTGGCGACGACCGTCCCGACCAACTCGTGACCCGGCACGTGCGGGAGCGCGACGCCGTCGTCGTGCCCGAGCCAGGCGTGCCGGTCGCTCGCGCACACACCGGTCGCCTCGACCCGCACGACGACCCCGTCCGGCCGCGGCGACGGATCCGGGACCTCGACGACCGTCGGCTCGACACCGAACTCGCTGATCAGGACCGCGCGCACGGTTCTCCCCTCACGTGTTCGCCCCGCGGGCCGCGACGGCCCAGCGGTCGACGACCCGGTCGCCGTCGAGCACCACGAGCGAGGACGCCAGGTTGGCCGCGGCGCAGACGTGGTTCGGCACCACCCGCACCCGGCTCCCGACCGGCGGGACGTGCGCGGAGCCGAACGCCACCGTCGCGTGGTGCTCGGACAGCGCCACGATCGTCGCATGTGGATGGTCGAGCAACCGACCGAACCCGGACGTCCATGGTGGACGGTCCGCGCCGAGAGTCTTGCTGCCCGCGTCCAGCACGGCGTGCCCGTCCCGCACGCTGACGACGGTGGCGACGGCGACGAGCGCGACGTCGTCGAAGCCGGCGGCGCCGAGCTCGACCTGCTGCGCGTCACCGAACACGGACACGCCGGGCCGGGTCTCGGTCGCCGGGTAGGTCGCCGGCCCGGGAGGAAGCGGCTCGGTCGGGCTGGACCCGCCGCTGCGGACGCGCGGCTCGATTCCGATGGCGGCCAACGACGCCGCGGCGTCGGAGAGGGCCTCGGCCTCGTCGTCGGCGGCCGCGCCGCGCCCGCCGGGGGAGGGGGAGTACGAGTGCCCCGGGAACGTGAACACCCCGACGACGTCCAGGCCGGTGCACGCGGCGGCCACCGCACCAGCCTCCGGTGGGGCGACTCCGGTGCGGTGGTGCCCGGAGTCGACCTCGACGAGCACCTCGGCCGGTGCGCCGCGCAGTGCCGCGGCCAGCGCCGTCGCACCCTCCACCGAGTCCACACCGATCCGCAGCCGCACCCGCGAGGCCAGCGCGCGCAACCGGTCCGCTCGCGGACCGCCGGCCCAGACCGGGTAGGCGAGGAACAGGTCGTCGAACCCGGCGTCGGCGAACACCTCGGCCTCGGCGACGGTCGCCAGCGTCAGCCCGACGGCGCCGTGCGCGAGCTGGCGGCGGGCGATCTCGACGCACTTGTGGGTCTTCGCGTGCGGACGCCATGCCAGCCCGCGGGACGCGGCGCGGGCGGCACCGGCGGCGAGATTGCGCTCCAGGGCGGTCGGGTCGACGGCCAGGAACGGTGTGTCGAGGTCCTCGCTCACGGGCACTGCTCGATCCTCGCATCCTGCGATATCCTCGCCCGGCGAATAAAAGGAGGGTACGTGGACGGGATCCGCGCGGTGCTGTTCGACATGGACGGCACGCTGGTCGAGTCGGACGCGGCGGTGGCCCGTGCGTGGTCGGCGTGGGCCGACGAGTACGGCGTCGCGCCGGAGGCGTTGAGCGCCGTCGCGCACGGCGTACCGGCCGACGGCACCATCCGCATCCTGCGGCCGGATCTCGACGAGGCCGGTGTCGCCGCGGCGTCGGTCCGCCAGATGGAGCTGCAGTACACCGATCTCGACGAGGTCGTCGCGCTGCCGGGCGCGCACGAGCTGGTCGCCGCGCTGGACGCGGCCGCCGTGCCATGGGCGATCGTGACCAGCGCCGATCGCGAGCTGGCCCGGCGCCGCCTCGGCGTGGCGGGCATCGAGGCTCCGGTCCTGGTGGCCCGCGACGACGTCGCCCGCGGCAAGCCCGACCCGGAGGGCTACCGGACCGCCGCCGCCGCGCTCGGCGTGGCGGCGCAGGAGTGCCTCGTCGTGGAGGACGCCGACGCCGGGCTCGCCGCCGGACGCGCCGCGGGGGCCCGGACCGCCGCGCTGCGCGGCCTCGACGGAGACCTGCGGCTGCGCGGCCTGTCCGATCTCCTGCCGCTGTTCGACGCGACAGCGGCGCGCCCGACAGCCTGACCACTACGGTCGGCCCGTGTCCCCTCGCGTCGTCCGCACCTGGTACGCGGTGCTCGCCCTGCTGGTCGCCGCGGCGCTCGTCGCGCAGGTCGTGCTCATCGCGGCGGGCGGTGCCGACGCGAACAGCGGCGAGAGCGGCGCGGTGGCGTCCCTCGGTACCCGGCTGCTGCGCCTGGCCAGCTACTTCACGATCGAGAGCAACGTGTTCGTGCTGGTCGTTGCCACCTCGCTCGCACTGGACCCGGAGCGCGACGGGCGGTGGTGGCGGGTCGTGCACATCGACGCGCTGCTCGGGATCGCGGTCACCGGCGTCGTGTTCGCGACGATCCTGGCGCCGATCGTGCAGCTGACCGGCGTCGCGTACGCGGCGACGATCGCCTTCCACTACGTCGCGCCGATCGCGGCCGTGCTCGGCTGGCTCGTGTTCGGCCCGCGACCGCGCGTCGATCCGGCGGCCCTGCTCGGCGCCGCGGTGTGGCCGGTCGCGTGGATCGCGTGGACGTTCCTGCACGGCGCGGTGACCGGCTGGTACCCGTACCCGTTCCTGGACGTCGGGAGGCTCGGGGCCGCCGTCGCGGCGCGCAACGTCGGGTTCGTGGTGGTCGGGGCCGTCGTCGTCGGCCTGCTGCTGTGGTGGGCCGACCGGCGGCTGCCGGCTGGTGCCGTGTCGCGCAACGTCGGTACCGGAATAGGCGGATCCAGGCGTTCGTAGGCACGGCGCCGCCCGCAGCTCATACCGGGCGTCTTCGCACGGGCGGCAACGCCCGCCTGCGGGCGCCTGGGCCTCCGAGATCGGTGCCGAACGTTTCGCGATGCGGCACTAGCTCGACCGGGCCTCGTCGCGCCGGTAGTGCCGCGGTGTGAACACCGACGTGCCGTCGCCGCGCTCGACCACCCGCGTCGTCGACGACCCGACGATCACCAGCGTGCGCATGTCGACCTGCTCCGGGTCGAGATCGCCCAGCGTCGTGATCGTGACCCGCTCACCGGCGCCGCCGACGTCGCGCCCGAGCACGACCGGGGTCTCCGGCGCCCGGTGGCGCAGCAGCACGTCCCGCGCGGCGCCGACCTGCCACGGGCGCGCCCTCGACCGCGGGTTGTAGATCGCGATCGCCAGATCCGCCGCGGCGACGGCCTCAAGGCGGGCCTCGACGACGTCCCACGGCTTGAGCCTGTCCGACAACGAGATCATCGCGTGGTCGTGCCCGAGCGGCGCCCCGACGGACGCCGAGACCGCCTGCGCCGCGGACAGCCCGGGCAGGACGCGCACCGGCACGTCGCGATACTTCGGCTCGGCGGCCACCTCCAGCACGGCCGCGGCCATCGCGAACACGCCGGGATCGCCGGCCGACACGACCGCGACCCGTCGCCCGGACGCGGCCATGTCCAGCGCGTGCGCGGCCCGCTCGGCCTCCACCCGGTTGTCCGACGCGTGCCGGGTCTGCCGCGGGTTCGGCGGGATCCGGTCCAGGTAGGGCCCGTAGCCGACGAGGTCGTCGGCGACCGACAGCGCGGCCGCCACCTGCGGGGTCAGCCAGTCCCGTCCGGCCGGCCCGGTGCCGACGACGACGACCTCGCCCGGCCCGCCGGCATGATCACCGTTCGAGGAGCCCTGCGTTCGCGTGGTGAACGATCCGCTCCGCAGACGTGGATCATCGGCGGTCGACGCCGGGGCTGGTCCGCCCAGCCCCGTTCCGTCCGGGAGATCACCGGATGCGGAGCTGTCCGTCCGCGCGCCGACAGCTCTGCTCCGCAACCGTGGATCACGGTCGCCGCCCGCCCCGCCGTCGGAGGCGAGATCACCGTTCGCGGAGCCATCCGTTCGCCCCGCGAACGCTCCGCTCCTCGTCCGTGGATCACCTGCACCGGTCGGCGCCCCCGGGATCTCACCGGACGGCGGCCCGGGGACCGACGCGGCGACCTCGCCGGGGACCAGCGCGATCGCGAAGTAGGGCACCGAATCAGCGTCTACATCGGACACGTCGCCGGTGCGCTGTCCGTCCATCGTGGCCCGTTCCACGTAGCGGGCGCGGTCCAGCGTGCCGGCGTCGTCCAGCGCGTCGCGGACGGTGCCGAACGTCCGGCCCAGCTTCATGATCGCGGCCGAGTCCGTGGCGGCCAGGCGGCGGGCGAGCTCCTCGCGGGGGAGCGTGCCGGGCAGCACGGTGAGCACCTCGTCGCGCTCCACGAGCGGCTGTCCGAGCGCGGCCGACGCGGCGCTGATCGACGTCACGCCGGGCACGACCTCGGTGCGGAACCGGCCGGCGAGGCGTTTGTGCATGTGCATGTAGGAGCCGTAGAACAGCGGGTCGCCCTCGGCGAGCAGGACGACGTCGCGTCCCGCTTCCAGATGTGCCGCAAGGCGTTCCGCGGCCTCGGCGTAGAACGCGTCGATCGCACCCCGGTAGCCGCCGGGATGGTCGGTGGTCTCCGTCGTGACCGGGTAGACCAGCGCCTCCTCGATCGCCGCACCGGACATGTGCGGTTCCGCGATCCGCCGGGCGATCGACCGGCCGTGGCGCGCCGAGTGGTAGGCGATCACGTCCGCGTCCCGGACCAGGCGGGCGGCCTTGATCGTGGTCAGCTCCGGGTCGCCGGGTCCGAGGCCGACGCCGTACAGCGTGCCGGTTGCCGAGCTCGCATGCTCGCTCACGCGATGATCTCCTGCTCGTGGGCCAGCGCGTTCAGCGCGGCGGCGGTGATCGCGGACCCGCCGCGGCGCCCGTGCACCACGAGGTACTCGAGATCGTCACGCGCGGCGAGCGCCACCTTGGACTCGACGGCGCCGACGAACCCGACCGGGATGCCGAGCACCGCGGCCGGCCTGCCGAACCCGCGGTCGATCAGGTCGAGCAGGTGGAACAACGCCGTCGGTGCGTTGCCGACGGCGACGACCGCGCCGTCGAACCGGTCGGCGAGCAGCTCGAGCGCGGCGGCCGAACGGGTGTTGCCGATCCGTGTCGCGTACTCCGGGACGCGCGGGTCGCGCAGCAGGCAGAGCACCTCGTTGTCCGCGGGCAGCCGGGCCGCGGTGACCCCCGAGGCGACCATCATCGCGTCGCAGAGGATCGGCGCCCCGGCCCGCAACGCACCACGGGCGGCGTCGACGAGCCCGTCGGACGCGGCGATGTCCTCGACGAGGTCGACCTGCCCGCTGGCGTGGATCATGCGCACGGCGACGTCGGGCATCCCCGAGGGAAGGCCGGTCAGGTCCGCCTCGGCGCGGATCGTCGCGAACGACCGCCGGTAGATCTCGGCGCCGTCGGTGATGTAGTCGCTCAGCGGTGCTCCTCGGTCGTATAGGTCCGGGGTCCGGTCGCGACGAGGTCGGTGTGCGTCCCGTGCGGCGCGCCGCACCGTCGCGCGCAGCCGGAGACGTGCACCGGGCCGTCCGCCCCGGACGTGACCAACGAGCGGGCGTGCGCACGGACGTCGGCGAGCGACTTCGCGCAGCCCGGAGTGCCCGCGCACGCGCTGACCCGCAACGCGGCGTGCTGCGGGTCGACGACGAGGTCGGCCTCGCGCAGGCGGTCGAGTGCGGTCCCCGGGTCGTGCGGGGCGGGCACGACGAGCGTGCGCCACGGCGTGACGATCACGTCCGGCGCGAGCTCCGCGAGCACGCGCAGTTGCGCGACGGACAGCTCGCCGAGGACCGGTGCGGCACCCACCGCTCCGCTCCCGAGCACTCCGACCACGCGAGAGCTGCTCCGGTCCGACCCCTCGGGGCGAGAGCTGCTGCCGACCGACCCGGTTCGGCGCGCCGTCGAGGCAGCGCCGCCCGACCCGGTTGCGCGGAAGCTGCTCTCGTCCAGTCCCTCTGCACGACAGCTGCTCTCGCCCAACCGTCTGGGTTCCGCGGCGGCAGGCGTGCGCCGGGGAGGGGTTGCCCCGCGCGGTCCGGTGGCGCGAGAGCTGCCCCCGTCCAACCCCTCCACGCGAGAGCTGCTGTCGTCCAACGTCGGAGCGCTGGGGCCGGCAGCCCTGCCCGGGCCGGTGGGCGCCGCGGCGCGGGTCGTGCCCCAGCGAGCCACGAGCGCATCGCCGATCCGGATCGCCGCGTCCGGGAGTTCCACAGCCCGCCATGCGCGGGCGTCCGGGTCCTCCGCGTGTTCGGCGCGCAGCAGCAGGAACGTCTCCGCCGCGTCGAGCAGCAGGGACGGTGAGTCGGCAGAGAAGCACCACAGACCGGTCGGCGCCCCGGCGACGAGGAGCTCCCCGTCGTCGTCGGAGACCGCCAGCCAGCAGACATCGGGACGTTCAGCCGCGACGTCGCCGCGGCCGTCGTCGAACGCGAACAGGAACCGTCCCGGCAGTGACGCCAACGACGGACGGGCGCACAGGTCCCGGTCGAGCGCGGCGGCCAGACCGCGCACGTCGGCCACTCCGCCGGTGATCCCGGACAGCGGGGACGCCAGCACGTTCCGGACCCGCTCGTGCGTCCGCGACGGCAGCAGCCCGGCCGCGTCGAGCCGCTGCACCGGGCGCGGGTCGTCCGGGTCCATGCCGCGGAGCTGCAGGTTCCCGCGCGAGGTCAGGTGCACCGCGCCGTCGCCCGCGACCTCGGCGAGCGCGGCCACGGCACGCAGCGCGGTCGCGGAGATCGCCCCGCCGGGCAGTCGCACCCTGGCCAGCGCACCGTCCGCCGCGAGATGCGGCGACACGACGCCGGGGCAGGCGTCGGCGCGGGTGCGGGTGGCGTCGATGCCCGCTCCGCCCACGCTGCGCTCGGTCGTCCGCACGCCGGTCACTGTAGGCACAGCCGCCGACCGGCCGGGGCTCCCCGGGGCGGCGGGATGGCTCACACCGGACGGCTCCGGACCGCGGCGAGCGGCGGGACGCGCAACAAACAGCGGTCTCCGTGACCGAATCGTGATGATCCATCCGGACGTTGCTCGATTCAGAAGGCTTCTGAGCGACGGAGAACACCCCATACGTTGTCGCTCGCAACATTCACGCGGTCCGGTGACGCCGGACCGGTGCCACAGTGACGTGGAGGGGACCCCGATGGAGACGCGGCGATCGCGCAGCACCGTGCTGCGCGCCACGATGGCGATGGGCCTGGGCCTCGTGCTCACGCTCTCGGCCTGCGGGCAGAACAGCGCGGGCGGCGGTCAGGGCGGAGGGGAGCAGCCGGCCCAGGGCGGCGGGATCAAGGTCGGCGTGATCCTCCCGGAGACCGACACGTCCGCCCGGTGGGAGGGCTTCGACAAGCCCATGCTGGACAAGGCGATGCGGGCCAAGGGCCTCGACCCGGACATCCAGAACGCCCAGGGCGACGAGCAGAAGTTCTCCACCCTCGCCGACGGGATGATCTCCAGCGGTGTCAAGGCCCTGGTGATCGCGTCGATCAGCGGTGACGGCGGCAGCGCCGTCGCCGCCAAGGCGAAGGCCCAGGGCATCCCGGTGATCGACTACGACCGGCTCAACCTCGGCGGCACCAGTGACTACTACGTCTCGTTCGACAACGAGAAGGTCGGCGCGCTGCAGGGGCAGGGACTCGCGCAGGGCGTGGGGAACAAGCCGGGCGCGCAGATCATCCAGATCGAGGGCGCCCCGACCGACAACAACGCCACGCTCTACACCCGCGGCCAGATGTCGGTGCTGCAGCCGAAGTACCAGCAGGGGGCCTACAAGCTCGTCCAGAACCAGGCGATCGACAAGTGGGACAACCAGGTCGCCGGCACCACGTTCGAGCAGATCCTCACCGGCAACGGCGGCAAGGTGGACGGCGTCGCGGTCGCCAACGACGGCATGGCCGGCTCGGTGATCACCGTGCTCACGAAGTACGGCCTCAACGGCAAGGTGCCGGTGACCGGCCAGGACGCGACGGCCGACGGCCTGGCCGCGATCCTGCGCGGCGACCAGTACATGACCGTGTTCAAGCCGATCCAGGAGGAGGCGGACGCGGCGGCGACGCTGGCCGCCGACCTGGCGAAGGGGGACACGGCGGCCGCGGACCAGGTCGCGAAGCAGACCGTGCAGGACCCGAAGGGCAACCGGGCCGTCAAGTCCGTGCTGCTGACCCCGCAGCTGATCACGAAGCAGAACGTCAAGGTGGTCACGGACGCCGGCTACATCAAGGCGTCCGAGATCTGCACCGGGGCGAACGCCGCGACCTGCGGGCAGCTCGGTATCAAGTGACCGACCACCGGTGCGCGGCGGGCGCGATCCGCCGGCCGCGCACCGGTCCACTCCGGACGGAGAGACGGATGTCCGAACCGATCCTCGCGCTGCGCGGGGTGACCAAGAGCTTCGGCGCGGTCCAGGTGCTGCACGACGTGGACATGACGGTGCGCGCCGGGGAGGTCACCGCGCTCGTCGGAGACAACGGCGCAGGCAAGTCCACGCTGGTCAAGTGCGTCGCCGGGATCCACCCGATCGACGGCGGCGAGGTCCTGTTCGACGGCCAGCCGGTCTCCCTGAACACGCCGTCCGACGCCGCCCGGCTCGGCATCGAGGTCGTCTACCAGGACCTCGCGCTGGCCGACAATCTCGACATCGTCCAGAACATGTTCCTCGGCCGGGAGCGCGGCCGCCCCTGGATGCTCGACGAGGGCGACATGGAGCAGGCGGCGCGGCGGACGCTGGCGTCACTGTCGGTGCGGACCGTGACGTCCGTGCGCACGCCGGTCGCGTCGCTGTCCGGCGGGCAGCGCCAGACCGTCGCGATCGCGAAGGCCGTGCTCTGGGACTCGCGGGTGGTGCTGCTCGACGAGCCCACCGCGGCACTCGGCGTGGCCCAGACCCGGCAGGTGCTCGACCTGGTCCGCAGGCTCGCCGAGCAGGGTCTCGCGGTCGTGCTGATCAGCCACAACATGGCCGACGTGTTCGAGGTGTCGGACCGGATCGCGACGCTCTACCTGGGCCGCATGGTCGCCGAGGTCGCGACCCGCGACGTCACGCACGGCCAGGTCGTCGAACTGATCACGGCGGGACGGTCCGGTGACCTCGGACTGGCCCGCCCCGAGGCGGAGGTCCTCCGGTGAGCGAGACGAGGAGCGAGCCGACGAGCGCCGCGGAGCGGGCGAACCCCGGCAGCCGGGCGGCCGACTTCGGCATCGACACGACGGCCCGCACGACCGGCGAGGCGATCGGCGACTACGGCCGCCGCCTGCGCAACGGCGAGCTCGGCTCGCTGCCCGCGCTGCTCGGCCTCGCCGCGCTGTTCGTGCTGTTCACGATCCTGGACTCCGGCGGCACGTTCCCCAGCCTGCTGAACCTGGCCAACCTCCTGCAGCAGGGCGCGGGCCCGACGATCATCGCGATGGGCCTCGTGTTCGTGCTGCTCACCGGCGAGATCGACCTGGCGGCCGGCACGGCGTCCGGGCTCGCCGCCGCGCTGATGGCGCTGCACCTCGTGAACGGCGGGAACATGCTCGGCGCCGCGGGCACCGTCGTGTTCGTGATCCTGGTGGTCGTCATGCTGCTCGCGGCCGGTCTCGCGGCGCTGGTCCGGGTGTGGGCGGGCGCCGGGATCAGCCTGGTGGCCGTCGTACTGGTGGCCGTCGGGTTCGCGCCGAACCCGTGGCTGGAGATGCTGCTCGCCGTATGCGTCGGCGTCGTGATCGGGTGCCTGACCGGCTTCCTGGTGGCGCGCATCGGGATGCCGTCGTTCGTCGTGACGCTGGCGCTGTTCATCACCTGGCAGGGCGTGATCCTGCAGCTGATCGGCGACGGCGGCACGCTCGCCCTGCGCGACCCGGTGATCATCGCGGTGGCCAACGGCAACCTGTCGACGCTCGGGTCCTGGATCCTGTTCGTCGTCGTGGCGGGCGGGTACGCCGCCGTGATGCTGGTGCGCCAGCGGTCCCGGCTGCGGACCGGCCTGGTCGCCCAGCCGAACGGCCTGGTGCTGATCAAGATCGCCGCCGTCGTCGTGCTCGGCGCGCTGGCCACGTTCGCGCTGACCCAGGACCGCTCGCCGGGCGTGATCTCGATCTCCGGTGTGCCGTACGTGGTGCCGATCGTGCTCGTGCTGCTCGTGGCCGGGACCTACGTGCTGGACCGGACGCGGTTCGGCAGGCACGTCTACGCCGTCGGCGGCAACCGTGAGGCGGCGCGACGGGCCGGTATCGACGTCGTCCGGATCCGCGCGTCGGTGTTCGTGATCTCGACGGCGTTCGCGGCGGTCGGGGCGATCGTCTACTCGTCGAAGATCGGGTCGGTGAACCCGGCGGCAGGCGGTGGCAACACGCTGCTGTTCGCCGTGGGCGCCGCGGTGATCGGCGGGACGTCGCTGTTCGGCGGGCGGGGGCGGATCAGCAACGCCGTCATCGGCGGCACCGTGCTGGCGACCGTGCAGAACGGGCTCGGCCTGCTCAAACAGCCCGCGGCCGTGGTGTTCGTGGTGACCGGGCTGGTGCTGCTGCTGGCCGCCGCGGTCGACGTGGTCTCCCGGCGGCGGTCGGTGGCCACCGGACGGTGACTCCCGCGTGACGACCTCCACCTCGGGCACCCGCCCGGACGACGCCCGACGGCACAACCGTGCGGTCCTGCTGCGCCGGTTGCACGTCGACGGGCCCTGCACCCGCGCCACGCTGGCCTCCGAGCTGGGCCTGAATCGCAGCACGATCAAGGCGGTGGTGGACGGGCTGACCGAGTCCGGGGTGGTGACCGAGGCGGTGCCGACGCTGCGGTCCGGCGCCGGGCGGCCGTCGCTTCTCGTCCTGCCGGAACCGCAGTCGGCCGTCGTGCTGGCCGTCGACATCCGGGTGGACCAGGTGGCGATGGCGATGGTCGGGATCGGAGGACAGATCCTGGGCAGGCACAGCTGGAACTTGCACCGCACCACCCGGCTGGCCGGTGAGGTGATCACGCACGTCGCCGAGTCGGCGCAGCTGCTGCGTGACGAGCTCGCCGTCTCCGAGCTGGGCGTCGGGGTCTCGGTGCCGGGCGTGGTCCGGCGCCGCGACGGGCTCGTGCACGAGGCCCCGAACCTCGGGTGGCGGGAGGTCGCGCTCGGCGAGCGGCTCGCCGCCGTGCTCGGACGGCCGACCCAGGTCGGGAACGACGCCGAGCTGGGTGCGCTGGCCGAGCACGTGCGGGGCGTCGCCCGCGACGACTCGGACCTCGTCTACCTGTCGGCCGACGTCGGGGTCGGCGGTGGAGTGGTCGCGGGCGGGCGGCCGTTGCGTGGCACCGGCGGCTACGTCGGCGAGCTCGGGCACATCCTCGTGCGTCCCGGCGGGCGCGACTGCTTCTGCGGCGCTCAGGGATGCTGGGAGACCGAGGTCGGCGAGCCCGCGCTGTGCCGTGCGCTCGGACTGCCCGAGGACGGGCCGCGCGGCGTGCTCGTCGCCGAGCTGCGCGGGCTGGCGGCCGTGCCGGGACGCGCGGACCTGCTGCTGTCGGACTACGCGGGCTGGATGGCGGCCGGCCTGGTCACGGTCGTGAACATGCTCGCCCCGGCGCTCGTCGTGCTCGGGGACCTGTTCGCGGCGCTGCCGCCGACCGTCGTCGACCGGATCCGCGACGAGGTGCAGCGCCGCAGCCTGGTCAGCCGCGCGATCGGCGGCACCCGCATCGCGCTGTCCCCGCTGGGCCGGGACGGCAAGCTCGTCGGCGCCGCGGAACTGGCGTTCGAACCGGTGCTGGGCACGGTCTGAGCGGGTACCCGCCCACGATGACCGATCGCTTCGACGGCTGGATCTCCGGCCTGGGCACGACGTCCGGCAGGCGGGTCGTGGTCGGGCACTGGCTGCACTCCCCGCTCGGTCCGTTCACCGACGTCATGACCGAGGATGCGGCGGGCCACCGCACGTTGCTCGCGCCCGGCCCGGAGATCGCGGACTACGTGTCCACGACGTACACGTTCGACGAGGTCGTCGTGACGTCCGTGGCGCACACGGCCCGCGACGGCAGGCGGCAGGTCGTCGCAGGCCCGTTGGAGTGTGCGTGGAGCGTCGGACCGCGGCCGTCGCTGGGCCTGCTGCTGCGGGCGGTGCCACCGGTCGTCGGAACCGACCCGCGCTGGCTCGCCGCGCTGGACCCGGTCGCCCGCCGGATCCTGCCCGGGGTGCGGACTGCGGGGACGGCCGGCAACGGTCGGCGCGAGTTCTACGGCGCCCGCGACGTGCACCGGATCGACGGCGCCGTCGTGCGCTGGGACGGTGACGATCTCGGCCGGCTCGCGCCGGTACGTCCTCCCGTCCGGTTCGGGTTCGGCTCGGCGCCCGCGACGCCGTCGCACGTGCGGATCACGACGTCGGTCGGCGGGTGAGGCTCAGGCCGGTCGCGTCCCGACCGTCGTGCTGAGCAGCCTCGCGGCCTCGGCCACCGCCGCGGCGCGCTGGTCGCCCTCCGCGCCGGTGAAGTCCTCGCTGCGCCCGCCGAGGCTGATCGTGGCCTCCAGCGCGCCGTCGCGCCCGAGCACGGCGGCGGCGACGGCGGACACGCCCCCGAGGTAGTCGTCGCGGCTGAACGCGATCCCGGTGGCGCGCACCTCGTCGAGATGCGCGGCGAGCTCCGCCCGGTCGACGTGGGTGGCCTCGGTGAACGCCTCCAGGTCGCCTGCCAGCACGCGCTGCCGGACGGCCGGATCGAACGCCGCCATGACCACCGGCGCGGCGGCCGCGTGATAGGGGAGCACGGTCCCGATCCCGATCCCGGCCACCACCAGGGGTTTCCCGCCCTCGACGCGGTCGATGCAGACCGCACCGGCGTCCGCGGGCACCATCAGGAACGCGGTGTCGCCGAAGCGGGCTGCGAGGTCCTCCAGCGCCGGGCGGGCCTCGGTGCGCAGGTCGAACTCGGCCAGTGCCGCGGCGCCGACGGCGAACACCGGCATCCGGATCCGGTAGGCGCCCGCCCCGTCCCGGTGCACCCAGCCGGCCTCGACGAACGACGTCATCAGGCGGTGCACGGTCGGCTTGTTCAGCCCGCTCGCCGCGGTCAGCTCGGCCAGCGTGATCACCGGCCGGTCGGCGCCGAACTGCTCCAGCAGCCGGCACGCGCGCAGCACCGACCCGACGGTCTCCCGGCTCGTCCCGTCGGTGTCCTCGACGGGGGACGCACCGCCCACGGTCACCTCATTCGTCGCCTCGTGCCGGGCCAGGCTAACGACCGGACGCACCCGACGTCTTGACACACCGCCTCCTCGACCGTCACATTTTCGGAACGCGTTTCGCATAACGATATACGACGAGGAGAGCCGGTGGGACTGCACGAGATGATCTCCGCGGGGCTGGTCCGGGCGCCCGGGGTCTGGGACGGACTGACCGCACGGCTGGCCGAGCAGGCCGGATTCGGCGCGCTGTGCGCGTCCGGCTTCGCGATCTCCGCCGCGCTCGGCTACCCGGACGCGGAGCTGTACACGATGTCGGAGAACCTGCAGGCCGTCCGCACCGTGCGGGAGGCCAGCACGCTGCCGGTGATCGCCGACATCGACACCGGCTACGGCAACGCGATCAACGCCGCCCGCACCGCGCGCCGGTTCGCCGACGCAGGGGTGGCCGCCGTGTTCATGGAGGACCAGCGCTCCCCGAAGCGCTGCCCGCTGATCCCCGGTGCCGAGGTCGACCTCGTCGACGAGGTCGAGGCGGCGGGCAAGGTTCGCGCCGTGAAGGACGCGGCCGGCGACATGATCGTCATCGCGCGCACCGACGCGAAGGGCGACGACGCGCTCCGACGGGCCGAGGCCTACGTGGGCGCGGGCGCCGACATGATCATGCCGGTCACGAAGACGTTCTCCACGGTCGACGAGTGGGCGAAGTGCCGCGAGGTGGCGGGCGTCCCGCTGATGGCGACGCTGACGGCGTCCGCGTGGACCGAGCGCGAGTTCACGCCCGAGGTCATGGATCAGATCGGCGTCCGGATCGCGCTGCTGCCGACCCAGCTCCTGATGGCCGTGTCCGGCGCTGCGCAGGGCTGCCTGCAGCGCCTGGCCGCCGGTGAGCCGCCCGCGTCGGTCAGCGCCGACGGCATGGACCACCACGCGTTCGTCGACATGATCGGGATGGACGAGATCGAGCGCCAGCAGCACGCCTACCTGCCCGCGGCGGTGGGCTGACGTGGGCGCGACGGTCGCGGAGAAGATCCTCGCCAGGGCGGCGGGCGTCGACTCGGTGCGGGCGGGGGACAACCTGCCGGTCCGTCCGGACTACATGATCGCCTACGACTTCCCCGGCTACACCGACGTGATGTTCCGGCAGATGCACGACGACTTCGGCATCCGTGAGCTCACCGAGCCGGAGCGCTACGTCGTGTTCATCGACCACATGCTGACCCGCGGCGACGACCGCGAGCAGGAGGTCCACCAGGTCACCCGGGACTGGTGCGAGTTCTACCGGATCGCGCTGCACGAGGCCCGCGGGATCGGGCACCAGGTGATGGCCGAGCTGGGCTACGCGCAACCCGGAAACTTCCTCATCCACTTCGACGGGCACATCTCCGGCGCGGGCGCGTTCGGCGCCCTGGGCTGGGGGGTGCGACGGGACCTGCTCGAGGCGTGGGTGTCCGGCGAGATCTACCTCGACGTGCCGGCCAGCACCCGGTTCGAGTTGACCGGCGAGTTCCGGCAGGGCGTCGACAGCCGCGACCTGGTGCACCGGATCATCGGCGACCACGGCGCCGACGGCTGCGCCCACCAGGTGATGGAGTTCGGCGGTCCCGGCGCGCGGTCGATGTCGATCGACCACCGGCAGGGTCTGTGCGGGATGGCGATGTTCACCGGTGCCGTCTCGGCCGTGTTCGAGCCGGACGACACCTCGATCGGGCACGCACGCCACGTGGGCGGCGACGGCTTCGTCGCGCAGTCGCCCGACCCGGACGCCGAGTACCGCGCAGTCCACCACTACGACCTCGCCGAGATCGTCCCGCAGGTCGTCCTGCCGGGGTCGGCCCGCTCGGCGAACACCCGCGCCGCCACCGACCTGGACGGTACGGCCGTCACGAAGGCGTTCATCGGGTCCTGCGCCTCCGGGCGGATCGAGGACATCCGGGCGGCCGCCCTGGTGCTCGACGGGCGCCGGGTCGCCCCTGGCGTCGAGCTCAACGTCGTCCCGACCTCGGACGCTGTGCACCGGCAGGCCGAGCAGGAGGGACTGCTCGACGTCCTGCGCACGGCCGGCGCGCAGATCGCGCGGTCGAGCTGCGACTTCTGCTTCGGCTACCAGAAGCCGTTGCAGCCCGACGAGAACTGCATCTCCACGGGAGTGCTCAACATCTCCGGGCGGATGGGCAGCACGGCCGCCAACATCTACATGGGATCCGCGTCGACCGTCGCGGCCAGCGCCGTGGCCGGCACGATCACCGCCGCGGGGGAGGTGACCGGCCGATGAGCGCCGCCCGCGACTACCCGCCGCCCCCGGACGTGATCACCGGCCGGGTCGCGTGGGTGTTCGGCGACGACTTCGACATCGATCTCGTGATCGGCGTCGAGAACATCAAGTCCTACGACGCGGAGTTCCTGCGCAGCAAGGTCATGCAGGCCTACGACCCCGGCTTCGCCGACCGCGTCCGCCCCGGCGACGTGATCGTCGGCGGCCGGAACTTCGGCTACGGCCACCCGCACTACCCGCCCATGGTGGCGCTGCGCGACCTCGGCATCGCCGCGGTGCTCGCCGAGTCGTTCTCGCCCGGGTTCTGGCGGGGCGAGACGTACAACGGCATGCCACTGATCGCCGTCGGAGGCATCACGTCCGCCGTCGCGTCCGGAGACGGCCTGCGCCTCGACTGGCGCGCCGCCGAGGTCACGCTCGACGACGGCCGGACGCTGCGCGGCACCCCACCCAGCGAGCGCGTCACCCGCGTGCTCGAGGCGGGCGGCTCGTTGAAGCTGCTGCTCGCCGAGCACGCCCGCACGTCGTAATACCCCCCGGCACTCCCCACCACACCGATCACCGCTGATCAGGAGCATCCGTGTCCGAGACGACCTCGCCGCCCGGCACCGACACCGCGGCCGCCCCGGTCTCCACCCTCTCCGCCCGCCGTGCCGCGATCGCCGGCGGTGTCGGGACGCTGATCGAGTACTACGACTTCAGCGTCTACGCGTTCCTCGCCGTCACGCTCGGGCCGCTGTTCTTCCCCAGCGACGAGCCCGGCGTGTCGATCCTGCTCACGCTCGCCGTGTTCGGGTCGGCCTACGTCATGCGCCCGCTCGGCGGCTGGTTCTTCGGACGGCTCGGTGACCGGCGGGGCCGCAAGCGCGCGCTCGTCGTCACGGTCGTCACGATGGGCGCCTTCTCCGGCCTGCTCGGCCTGCTCCCGGACTTCTCGACGGCCGGCTGGCTGGCTCCGCTCCTGCTGGTGCTGGTCCGGCTCGCGCAGGGCTTCTCCGCGGGCGGCGAGATCGGTGGCGCCGCGACCTACGTCGCGGAGTCGGCGCCGGCCGGGAAGCGGGGCTTCTACGGCTCGCTCACCCCCGTCGGCTCGACGCTCGGCTTCTCCGTCGCCGCGGCGGTCGTCGGCCTCGTCACCGCGTTCACGACGGCCGAGCAGATGTCGTCGTGGGGCTGGCGGATCCCGTTCCTGATCGCCGTGCCGCTGGCGCTGGTCTGCCTGTGGGTGCGGGTGAAGCTGGAGGACACGGCCGAGTTCGAGTCGATGGCGCAGCGCAACGAGGTCGTCCGCAGCCCCCTGCTCAGCGTCGTGCGCGAGCGGCCGGGCGCCGTGCTGCGGGTCGTCGGCATCGCGATCGCCATGAACGGCACCGGGTACGTCGGGCTCACCTACTTCAGCACCTACCTGATCCAGACCGAGGGCTTCGACAAGCAGTCCGTGTACTGGGCGTCGGCGATCGGCATCGCGATCGCGTGCGCCACCTACCCGCTGGCGGGCATGCTCACCGACCGGTTCGGACGACGTCCGGTGCTGCTGTCCGCGTACGTGCTCTACCTGCTGATCGCGTGGCCGGCGTTCGCGCTGCTCGGGGCGACGTCGAGCATCCTCGTGGTGACGCTGGTCTACGTCGTCTACATGGCGGTCAACGGGCTCGCGCAGGTTCCGGCGTTCCCCCAGTTCACGGAGCTGTTCCCGCGCCGGATCCGGTACACCGGCGTCGCGCTCGGCTTCAACATCGGCACGATCGTCGCGGGCGGCACCGCCCCGTACGTGTCCGCGCAGCTCGTGCAGAGCACCGGCAACGCGATGTCGCCGGCGTTCTGGGTGTTCGGCGTGGCGCTGGTCGGCGTCGTCACCGTGCTGACCCTGCGGGAGACCGGGCGCGACCGGCTTCCGGTGTGACGCGGCTGCCCCGAGCTTGACGGGGCGACGGGCGGTTGCGGACAGTGGCAGGACATCTCCATACGGCGGGTGGGGCGCAGGAAGCCGGTGCGAGTCCGGCGCGGTCCCGCCACTGTGACCCGGGGTTCCCCCGGGCAGCCAGACACTGCACCGCCCGCCCGACCCGTGGACCGCCCGGTTCGCGGGCCGCCTCCACCCGGGACGAGGATCCCGAGGAAGGTCCAGCGATGTCGCGCGCGCGTACCGGGACTGTCCGGTGATCCTGCTCCTGTCCACGTCGGACACCGATCTGCTCTCGGCACGGGCCTCCGGCGCCGACTGGCGTCTCGCCAACCCGAATCGCGTCCCGACGGGCGACCTGGGCGCGATGGCGGACGAGGCGGACGTCGTCGTCGTCCGGGTGCTCGGCGGGTACCGGTACTTCGAGGAGGGCCTGGACCTGCTCCGGGCACACGCCACCCCGCTCGTCTGCCTGGGCGGGGAGATGGCGCCGGACGCCGAGATGATGGAGCTGTCCTCGACGACCGCGGGCATCGCCGCCGAGGCGCACACCTACCTCGCCCAGGGCGGTACCGAGAACCTGGCGCAGCTGCACCGGTTCCTGTCCGACACCGTGCTGCTCACCGGGGAGGGGTTCTCCCCGCCGGTCGAGCTGCCGGAGTGGGGTGTGCTCGCCCACCCGATGCCGGAGAACGACGGCCCGACCGTCGCGGTGCTGTTCTACCGGGCCCAGTACCTGGCCGGGAACACCCGCTACATCACCGCACTCTGTGACGCGATCGTGGAGAAGGGCGCGCGCCCGCTCCCGATCTGGTGCGCCTCGCTGCGACAGGCACCGGACGAGCTGCTCACCGAGCTGCGGCAGGCCGACGCGATGGTCGTCACCGTGCTCGCCGCGGGTGGCACGAAGCCGGCGTCCGCGCAGGCCGGCGGCGAGGACGAGGAGTGGGACGTCGCCGAGCTGGCCGCGCTCGACGTGCCGATCCTGCAGGGCCTGTGCCTGACCGGCTCCCGCGCGACCTGGGAGTCCAACGACGACGGTCTGTCCCCGTTGGACGTCGCCACCCAGGTCGCCGTCCCGGAGTTCGACGGCCGGCTGATCACGGTGCCGTTCTCGTTCAAGGAGGTCGACGACGACGGCCTGTCGGTCTACGTCCCGGACCTCGAGCGGGCGTCGCGGGTCGCCGGGATCGCGACGAAGCACGCCCAGCTCCGCCGGGTTCCCAACGCGGACAAGAAGATCGTGCTGATGCTGTCGGCCTACCCGACGAAGCACGCCCGGATCGGGAACGCCGTCGGGCTGGACACGCCGGCGTCCGCCGTCGCGCTGTTGTGCACGATGGCTGCCGCGGGCTACGACACCGGTGACTTCCCCGGCGTCGAGGCCGGGGACGGCGACGCGCTGATGCACGCGCTGATCGAGGCCGGTGGGCAGGACCCGGACTGGCTGTCCGAGACCCAGCTGTCCGGCAACCCGATCCGCATCTCCGGCGCGGCCTACCGCCGGTGGTTCGAGACGCTGCCCGACGACTTCCGCTCCGGCGTCGAGGAGCACTGGGGCGCCGCACCGGGCGAGCAGTACGTCGACGACGGCGACATCGTCGTCGCGGCGCTGCGCAGCGGGAACGTGACGTTGATCGTCCAGCCGCCGCGCGGCTTCGGCGAGAACCCGGTGGCGATCTACCACGATCCGGACCTGCCGCCGTCGCACCACTACCTGGCCGCCTACCGGTGGCTGGCCGCGCCGGAGGCCGACGGCGGGTTCGGTGCGCACGCGATCGTCCACATCGGAAAGCACGGCAACCTGGAGTGGCTGCCCGGCAAGACACTCGGCATGTCCGCCTCCTGCGGCACCGACGCGACGCTCGGCGACCTGCCGCTGATCTACCCGTTCCTGGTCAACGACCCGGGCGAGGGCACGCAGGCCAAGCGCCGGGCGCACGCCACGCTCGTCGACCACCTGATCCCGCCGATGGCCCGCGCCGAGAGCTACGGCGACATCGCCCGCCTGGAGCAGCTGCTCGACGAGCACGCCAACATCTCGGCGCTCGACCCGGCCAAGCTGCCCGCCGTCCGCCAGCAGATCTGGACGCTGATGACCGCGGCGAAGATGGACCACGACCTCGGCCTCGACGAGCGCCCTGACGAGGACGTCTTCGACGACATGCTGATGAACGTCGACGGCTGGCTGTGCGAGATCAAGGACGTGCAGATCCGCGACGGGCTGCATGTGCTCGCGCAGGCGCCCGCCGGTGAGCAGCGCGTCGACCTGGTGCTGGCCGTGCTCCGGGCGCGCCAGATGTGGGGCGGGGAGCAGTCCGTCCCTGGCCTGCGCCAGGCACTCGGCCTGACCGAGGACGGCAGCGAGACCGGCGCCCGGACCGACGAGGTGGAGCACCTGGCCCGCGCACTGGTCGCCGGCATGGAGCAGGCGGGATGGGACCCGTCCGCCGCACCCCGCGTGGTCGCCGAGCACCTCCCCGCCCTCCCGAACGACGGTGCCGTTCGGGCAACCGGACTGCCCGAAGGTGCCGTTCGTTCGGAGAGTGGGGCGGTGGACCCGGCGGTCGTCGAGCGGGTGCTGCGGTTCGCGGCCGAGGAGGTGGTGCCCCGGCTCGACGCCACCGCGCACGAGCTGGACCGTGTGCTGCATGCCCTCGACGGCGGGTTCATCCCGGCCGGGCCGTCCGGCTCGCCGCTGCGCGGACTGGTCAACGTGCTGCCGACCGGGCGGAACTTCTACTCCGTCGACCCGAAGGCGGTGCCGTCGAAACTGGCCTGGGAGACCGGCTGGGCGATGGCCGAGTCGCTGGTCGAGCGCTACCGGGCCGACCACGGCTCGTACCCGAGGAGCGTCGGCCTGTCGGTGTGGGGCACGAGCGCCATGCGCACGTCCGGTGACGACGTCGCCGAGGTGTTCGCGCTGCTCGGTGTGCGTCCGGTGTGGGACGACGCGTCGCGCCGCGTGCGCGACCTCGAGGTGATCGACCTCGACGAGCTCGGCCGCCCACGCGTCGACGTCACCGTGCGCATCTCCGGCTTCTTCCGGGACGCGTTCCCGCACGTCCTGGCGCTGCTCGACGACGCGGTGAAGCTCGTGTCCGAACTGGACGAGACGCCGGAGCAGAACTTCGTCCGCGGGCACGTCGACGCCGACCGGGAGCGCCACGGCGACGACCGTCGGGCCCGCACCCGGATCTTCGGCTCGAAGCCCGGTACGTACGGGGCGGGGCTCCTGCAGCTCGTCGACTCCCGGGACTGGCGCGGCGACGCCGACCTCGCCGAGGTCTACACGACCTGGGGCGGGTACGCCTACGGCCGCGGCCTCGACGGCGTTCCCGCCCGCGAGGACATGGAGGGCGCGTACCGCCGGATCGCCGTGGCGGCCAAGAACATCGACACGCGCGAGCACGACATCGCGGACTCCGACGACTACTACCAGTACCACGGCGGTATGGTCGCCACGGTCCGCGCGCTGACCGGCTCCGCCCCCGCCGCGTACGTCGGGGACTCGACGCGACCCGAGTCCGTCCGTACCCGCACGCTGCACGAGGAGACGGCCCGGGTGTTCCGCGCCCGCGTCGTCAACCCGCGCTGGATCTCGGCGATGCGCCGGCACGGCTACAAGGGCGCGTTCGAGATGGCGGCGACCGTCGACTACCTGTTCGGCTGGGACGCCACGACCGGCGTGATCGCGGACTGGCAGTACGAGACGCTGACCGAGAGCTACGTGCTGGACCCGGACAACCGCAAGTTCCTGTCCGACTCGAACCCGTGGGCGCTGCACGGCATGGCCGAGCGGCTGCTGGAAGCCGTCGACCGCGGACTATGGGAGTCCCCGGAACAGTCCACGTTGGACGCCCTCCGGCAGGCGTACCTGGAGACCGAGGGCGATCTCGAGGACCGTTGACCAGCCACGTCGACGTCGCTGTGTCCTGCGCGGACGGGGCCGCACCTTTCCAGGTGGGCCGGGTGCCGACCCGGCCTCACCGGGGGCCGAGCCGGGCGGTCAGGCGGTAGGTGCGGGTGACCTGGTTCGCGTTCTCGTTGTCGTCACTGACCAGCAGGAGCGTCCACGCGCCGTCCGGCGTCCGGCCGGTGATCGTCATGCCCTCGATGTTGTCGAGCAACGGGTTCGCCTGCGGCTGGTGGGTGATCGCGCCGAGCGAGGGGCAGTCGCCGACGTTCGCGAGCGTCGTCGTGCGCACGGTGGGGGAGTCCGCCGGGAGCCGGTCGACGCCGGCGACGTCGGGAGCCCCGGCCGGATCGGCGACGGCCAGATGGACGGTGCTCCCGGCACCGGGGGCGAAGCCGCGCTCGAGGACGAGCAGCCGCCCGTCGCCGGTCGCGACGAGGTCGGAGACGCCGAGCCCGGGGTCCGGACGCAGTGCGTACTGCGCGGACGGGACGAACGGTGCGCCCGGCCGTTCCCGGGTCCACGTCGCGAGCCGGACCAGGCCGGGGTCGTCGCCGGCCAGCGGCCCCTCCATCGACGCGACGAGCGTGCGGCCGTCCGGCTGCAGGGCCAGGCCCTCGAACGTCTGGTTCCCGGTGGCACGCCCGGCGGGCGCGACCCGCAGCGGAGCCGGGACCGGCAGGTCCTCCAGCCACCGGCCGTCCGGCGTGTGGCGGCCGACCGACGGTCCGGTCTCGGACGTGACGAGCAGCGTCCGGTCGGTGTCGACGACGAGCGCCTCGGAGTCGAGCGGCCCGCCGTCGCGGCCGGCGAGCGGTCGCGCCGCCAGCGGCCGCCCGGCCGCCGCGTCGAGGGTGAACAGCACCGACCGATCGGACAGCGCGAGCACGGTGCCGTCCGGCCGGGCGGCGAGCGCGGACAGGTTCGCCACCGGCCGGCCGTCGATCGCCGCCGTCTCGAGCGTGTCCGAGAAGCCGTCGAGGTCGACCGACGGCGAGCACGGGACCGGGCCGGAGGCGGCGGGCGCCGGGGATGCGGGCGGAGGGGCGTCCGCGCACCCGGCGCCGGACGCCGCGACGGCCACGAGGACCAGGACCATGATCGGACGGCGCACGGGCCGACCGTAGGCGCCGGGCAGGGCGGCGTGGGACCGGCGGGCGGGGCCGCGCGGGGGGTGGGTGACGGCTTGGCGGTGACGCCTCGGCGGCGGGGACGGCCCGGCAGGCGGTCGGCCGGGGGAGGAGGCGGCCGTCCTCGCGAGCACGGTCACGGCGCGCCGCGGGTCGACCCGTTCAGGTCGACCCGGGCGCGGAGTGCCGCACGGCCCTCCCGTCCAGCAGGGCGGCGAGCTCGTCGGTGCTGGTGACCGGCCGGTCGCAGACGAAGCCGTGGCAGACGTAGGCGGCGGCGTGGCCGTCGACGAGGTCGCGGCCGGCCAGCAGGGGTACCGACGCGGCGGCCTCGGGCGGTCCGGCGACGACGACGGTCCCGCCGGTCGCCTCCGTGCGTGCGCGGTTCACCAGTGCGTCGGCGTCCGGGCCGTCGCCGACGACGGCGACCTGGACCGGGCCGGTGGCCATTGCCTCGGCGGCCGAGAGCCAGTGTCCGAGGAAGCGGGGTGCGCGGGGCACGAGCGCGCCGATGGTTGCCAGTGCCTGTTCGGCGGCCTGCCGGTAGCGGGCCGAGTCCTCGGGCCCGACCAGTGCCGAGGCGGTGAGCAGCGCGTTGGTCAGTGACGACGAGCCGGCGGGGGTGGCGTTGTCGGTGAGCTCACGGGGCCGGTGCGGCAGCTCGCCGTCGCTGCCGCCGTCGTCGGGGCCGTCCTCGCCGTGTGGGGTGTCGCGGAAGATGCCGGGCCGTGCGGGGTCGGCGAAGCGTTCCAGGGTCGTGTCCAGCAGCGGGCGGGCCTGGTGCAGCCACTGCGGGGAGCCGGTCGCCTGGTGCAGCGCGAGCAGTGCCTCGGCGAGCAGGGCGTGGTCGTCGAGCACCGCCTGTGGTGCCCCGACGACGCCGCCGCGCGAGGAGCGTCGCAGCCGCCCGTCGACGACGTGCCGGTCGGTGAGTAGCCGCGCGGTCCGTTCGGCCGCGGTGACCCAGTGCGGGTGTCCGAGCGCCGGGCCGGCTTCGGCGAGCGCGAGGACGGCCATCGCGTTCCAGGCGGTGACGACCTTGTCGTCGCGGGCGGGTTGCGGGCGCGTGGCGCGGGCGTCGAGCAGGGCGGCGCGGACCCGTTCCCAGCGTGCCGGGTCGTGCGGGTCGTGGGGCAGCTGCAGCGTCGAGGTGCCGTGCTCGAACGTGCCCCGCCCGGTCACGACGAGCAGCTCGGCCGCCCACGCGCCGTCGTGCTGGCCGAGCACCTCGGCCAGCTGCGCGGGCGTCCAGACGTAGGTCAGCCCCTCGACACCGTCGGTGTCGGCGTCCAGCGCCGAGGCGAACCCGCCCTCGGGCGTGCGCAGGTCACGCAGCAGGAACTCGGCCGTCGACTCGGCGACCCGGCGCGCGAGCGGTGACCCGGTGCGGCGGGCCAGGTGCGCGTAGACCCGCAGCAGCAGCGCGTTGTCGTAGAGCATCTTCTCGAAGTGCGGCACCGCCCACGCCGCGTCCACACCGTAGCGGGCGAACCCGCCCGCGAGCTGGTCGTGCATCCCGCCGCGGGCCATCGCCTCGCAGGTCCGGGTCACCATCTGCAGCGCGTGCGGCGAGCCGGTGCGCTCGTGGTGGCGCAACAGGAACTCGCACACCATCGACGGCGGGAACTTCGGCGCACCACCGAACCCGCCGTGGTCCGGGTCGAACTCCCCGCCCAGCACCCGCACCGCCTCGTCCAGGCGCGCGGCGTTCACGGCGTCCGGTTCCGGGGTCGCCGCCGCCCGCTCGGCCAGCTGCCGGGCGATCCGGGCCGCGCCCTCGCGCACCCGGTCCCCGTCACCGGTCCAGGCCTGCGTGACGGCGTCCATCAGCTGCCGCAACGACGGCATCCCCGGCCGCGGCCGCGGCGGGTAGTAGGTGCCGCACTGGAACGGCTCGCCGGCCGGGGTCAGGAAACACGTCATCGGCCAGCCGCCCCGACCGGTCATCGCCTGGGTCGCGGCCATGTAGACGGCATCGACGTCCGGGCGTTCCTCCCGGTCCACCTTCACCGCCACGAACTCCGCGTTGATCTGCCCCGCGGTCGCCGGGTCCTCGAACGACTCGTGCGCCATCACGTGACACCAGTGACAGGCCGCGTACCCCACGGACAACAACACCGGCACATCCCGGCGCCGCGCCTCGGCGAACGCCTCCGGCGACCACTCCCACCACTCCACCGGATTACCGGCGTGCTGCAGCAGGTACGGGCTCGTCGCCCGCGCGAGACGGTTCGGCATCGATGGCCCCTTCCGGTGCGACGTCGGCTACGGTCGCGCCGCGGCGACCGTGACGGCGGGATGCCCGTTCCGGTCCAGCCGTACCCGTAGTGCCGGCGGGGCGTCCGACGTGCCACGCGCGTGCACGAGCGCGACCGCCGCGGGGGCGACGACCTCGCGGTGCACCAGCCGGCTCAGGCTCCGCGCCCCGTGTGCCGGGTCGAGGCCGGTCCGGGCGAGGTGGTCGACGACGTCCGGGTCGACCTCCAGCGACACGTCACGTCGTGCGAGGCGCTCCGCGACGTCGCCGAGGCGTAGCTCGACGATCTCGCGTGCGACGTCGGCGGTGATCTCCGCGAAGTGCACGACCTCGTCGAGCCGGTTGAGGAACTCGGGATCGAAGAAGTCCCGCACCGCACGGTCGACGGCCCCGGAGTCCCGCCGGGCCAGCGCTCGCACCGCGTTCCCCGCCGCCGCGCGGACGCCGGGCACGGACGCGGTCCGGTCCAGCGCTCGCCGCCAGGCGGCCGACCGTTGCCGGGCCACCGTCCCGGACCCGAGGTTGGACGTGAGGAACACCAGGGTGTTGCGGAAGGAGAACGGGCGCCCTCCGTTGGCGGGCTGCAGGACCCCGCGGTCGAGCGCGGCGAGGAGCGCTCGCAGGACCACCGAGTGGGCCTTCTCGACCTCGTCGAACAGGACGATCCCCGGGGTCAGCGGGGTGCCCTCGATCCGGGACCGGTCGAGCACCGTGGACTCCTCGCGGCTTCCCGCGTAGCCGGGTGGCGACCCGGAGATCGCCGCTGCGTAGTGCTCCTGGGCGAGTTGACCCATGTCGACCCGGCACAGGTCGTCCGGCCCGGACCGCAGCGTCGCGGCCAGCCGGCGCACCACCTCGGTCTTCCCGACCCCGGTGGGGCCGACCAGCAGCAGCGACGCGAGCGGCCGCTCGCGGTCACCGAAACCCGCCTGGGCGACGACGAGGGCCCGGTGGAGCGCCTCGATCGCGTCCGGCTGGCCGCGCACCCGGTCCTCGACGGCGCGGACGGCGGCCGCGGCGTCGAACGTCCCGGTCCGGTTCGTCGTCGTGGGCGGGGCCGGCGCCGATCCGTTCTGTTCGTGGAAGCGGTCGCTGAGGAAGGGCACGTCGACCGTCAGGCCTGCCTGGTCCGCTCGTACGGGAGGTCCCCGACCGGGCAGTCGGCCACGCCGATCGTGGTACGGGTGATCGACTCGACGGCCTCGGCCGCCTTCTGCGCGTCGGTGACCCACAGCTTGTAGAAGTCGAACGGGCAGTCGGCGACGCCCTTGTCCCCGTCGCCGGCGGCGTGCACGCCGGTGTAGCCGCGGTGCAGGAGCTTGAACAGGTGGTTCTGGGACTGGTCGTTGGCGCGGGCGTCGCGGATCGTCGACAGCGACAGCTGGGCGTACTGGATGCCGTTCTCCTCCTCGCCGCACTCGCCCAGGCTGCGCCCGTCGAACCCGATGATCGCCGAGTGCCCGAAGTAGGAGTAGACGCCGTCGAAGCCGC
Source organism: Pseudonocardia endophytica (assembly GCF_004339565.1). GTDB lineage: Bacteria > Actinomycetota > Actinomycetes > Mycobacteriales > Pseudonocardiaceae > Pseudonocardia > Pseudonocardia endophytica. The sequence goes on along the minus strand of NZ_SMFZ01000001.1, from coordinate 739,962 downwards.
TGGCGTTGGCGACGGCGACATAGCAGTTGTTCGCCCAGGCCATGGCCTTGGCCATCAGAACCTGCTGATCCTTGGCCGGGTACATGTAGCCCTGCGGCCGCACGACGAGCTCGGCGCCCTTCATCGCGCAGTCGCGCCAGATCTCGGGGTAGTTGCCGTCGTCGCAGATGATCAGCGAGATCTTCAGGCCCTTCGGGCCGTCGGTGACGTAGGTCGTCTCGCCCGGGTACCAGCCCTCGATCGGCGTCCACGGCAGCACCTTGCGGTACTTCTGCACGACGTCGCCGTCGGAGTTGATCAGCACCAGGGTGTTGTAGGGCGGCTTGTTCGGGTGGTCCTCGTGCCGCTCACCGGTGATCGAGAAGACGCCCCAGGTGCGGGCCCGGCGACACGCGTCGGAGAAGATCTCGGTCTCCTCGCCGGGGACGGTGGCGGCCGTCGCGTACATCTCGTCCTGGTCGTACATGATCCCCATGGTCGAGTACTCGGGGAACACGACCAGGTCCATGCCGGGCAGTCCGGTCTTCATCCCGACCACCATCTCGGCGATCGCCCGAGCGTTGTCGAGTACCTCGGCCTTCGTGTGCAGGCGCGGCATCTTGTAGTTGACGACGGCGACGCCGACCGTGTCCGGGCTCGACGAGATGTCTCCGTGGCGCACGACGATTACCTCCTGGACGGGCCAGCGCGTCGGCGGCTGGCTGCGGGACGGTAGTATCTGAATCTATTCCAGATGAAGATGTTCCCAGAAGAAGTACTACACCGCCGCCAGATCGGCAAGTACGCTGAGATTCCCTCGGACGGCGCATCCACGGACAACCTGCCGGTAACACCGAGGGTGCAGACTCGCGACTCCAGCGCCGGATTCGCAGGGAGGACGTATGAGCGTCCCGAACGCCCTTCTCCAGGGCTGTCGCAGCGGCGACATCAACATCGCGCTGGTCGTGCCGCAGAGCGGACCGTCCGGCATCTACGGGCCGTCGTGCGAGGCCAGTGCCCGACTCGCGGTCAGCGAGATCAACAACGGTGGCGGCATCCTCGGCCGGGAGGTGCAGCTCCACCTCGTGGACGGTGGCGCGCCACCACGTCAGGTGGCGTCCGAGGTCGACCGCATGGTCCGGGCGGGCGACGTCACCGGCATCGCCGGCTGGCACACGTCCGCGGTTCGCGAGGAGATCGCGGCGCGGGTGGCCGGCCGGGTGCCCTACCTCTACACCGCGGTGTACGAGGGCGGCGAGCACGCCCCGGGGGTGTTCCTGACCGGGGAGACGCCGGTCACCCAGCTCCTGCCGGCGATGCGGTGGATGTCGACGGAGATGGGGGTCCGCCGCTGGTTCGTCCTCGGGAGCGACTACGTGTGGCCACGGGAGTCGGCCCGCTCGGCGCGCGAGTTCGCCGATCAGGTCGACGCCGAGATCGCCGACGAGGTGTTCGTCGAGCTCGGCACCGAGGACTTCGGGGGCGTGCTGCGGCGGATCGAGCACGCACGACCGCACGGCGTGCTCATGTTCCTGCTCGGCTCGGACGCCGTGCGCTTCAACCGTGCGTTCACCGAGATGTGCCTGCACGAACGCTGCGTGCGGCTGAGCCCGCTGATGGACGAGAACATGCTGTTCGCCACGGGAGCGGCGAACACCCACGAGCTGTACTCGGCGGCCGGGTTCTTCGAGACCCTCGGCGACGCCTACAGCCTCGACTACGGACGTCGCTACCAGGCTCATCTGGGGCAGAGCGCCCCGGCGATCACGTCGCCCGGGGAGTCCTGCTACGAGGGGATCACGCTGCTCGAGAGGCTCGCGGCGGCGGCCGGCAGCATGGAGGTCGGGTCACTGGTGCGGGCCTCCGAGTCGCTGACCTACGAGGGGCCGCGCGGAGCCGTGCGGGTGCAGGACCGCCACCTGCAGCAGCGCATCTACATGGCCCGCGCCGACGGGCTGGAGTTCGACGTGCTGCACGAGATCAACAGCGGGATCTGACCGGGCCGTCCGCTAGGCCACGGGCTCGACGCTCGGCTGGAGGTCCTGGACGCCGGTGAGCTGGCCGAGCAGCTGCCGGAGCATGTCGGCGTCCGCGCCGAGCGTCTCGAGTATCGCGTTCTCGACGGCCGCGACCCGGGGGGCCAGTCGGGCATGGGTCTCGAGCCCGTGCGACGAGGCGAACGCGAGCACCCGCCGCCGGTCCCTGTCGTCGACGAGCCGGTAGACCAGGGCGGCGTCCACGAGCCGGTCCACGATCTTGGTCAGCGACGGCCCGGGGACCGCGATCGCCGTGGCGACGGCGAACATCGCATGGCCCTCGCCGTCGGCGAGCAGGTCCAGCACCCGCCACCGGTCGACCGTCAGCTGGTCCTCCGCCAGCACCGGCTCCAGCTGGCGGGCCACCTGTCGTTCCGCCTGGGCCAGCACGCGATTGAGTGGCCCGGCGCCTTCGCTCGCGGTCACCGCCATCTGTCGTCCCCCAAGACGCTCAGCGGGCGACCTGGTCGGCCGCCTGTTCACACCCGGCATCGTAAGCCCTTTGCCCTACAGCCTGTCATCCGCGAATATTTTACGATGACTCTATTGCCATCCGACAGTGTTCCCGTATGTTGTGCCTCCGAGGCCACAGCGACGAGCTCAGGTGGTGGAGATGCGGACGACGACACTCGAGCGCGACAGCCCCCGCGCCCCGGACGACCCGGACGCGGGCGACGATCCGCCTGCCGTCCGGGTGGCAGTGCTCAACCAACCCCTCGAGCTCGCCGCATCCAGGACCGACGTCCGCCGGTCCTGGCTCCAGTCGGAAGCCTTGATCACCGGCATCACGGCCGGCGAGCCGGGCCTCGACCTGCTGGTTCTGTCCGGACACGGGCCATGGCACGGCGGCCCGGACCACCTGGAGATCATCGGTGCCGCCTGCCGGAGGGCCAGGGTCTGGGCGGCGGTCCGCACCGGCGGCCCGGTTCCGTCGATGGCGCTGTTCGACCGGGACGGCCACGTGGTCAGCCGGCACACCGGCGTCCCCGGCGGGACGCGCGAACCACGGATCGTCGACGGTCCAGGGGGGCTCCGGACGGCGTTGGCGTTCGTCGGGTCCGCCGGCGCCCTGGTGAGCGACCCCGGGCTGCGCGGGGCGGAGCTCGTCGTGGCCCTCCGGGTCGACCCGACCCCTGGCCCGTCGGCCGTCCAACGCCCGACACGTGCACTCGCGTGGACCCAGTCGTGCTTCGTCGCCACCGCGAACGCCTGCGGAACCGTCCGCGGGCACCGCTGGGCGGGCTGGTCCCTGATCGCCGGGTTCGACGGCCAGGTCCTCGCCTCGTGCGAGGAGGAGGAGTGCGAGCTGGCCGTGGCCGACCTCCACCCCGGCGCGCTCCGCAGCGCTCGCCGACGACGGAACCGTTCCGGCGTCGACCTGCACACCGCCCTGCGCCGCCTTCGACATCCCTCGCGCTGACCGCACACTGCTCGACTCGCTGAAACGGAGATCCATCACTCATGTCGACCGATCACGATCACGATCACGATCACGGCCATGGTCACGGCCACGGATCGGAGACGGCGCTGTCCCGCATCGAGGCGCTGAGCGGGGAGAAGGTCCACCACGCCGGAGAGCACGAGGGACCGTTCTCCGTGCACGTGCTGGGCCTCGGCCCGAGCGGCGCCCAGCTCATCCGACAGCTGTCCGGGGACGAGGCGGTCACCGCGAACGGGTTCACCGCCCTCGCCGTCGACATCGGGCCCGGCACCGCGTCGGGCGTGGCCGGCGGTCCGGTCGCGGCGGTCGAGCTGCCGATCCCGAGTCGCGAGACGCTGTCCACGGGGCTCAACCGGTACCGCGAGTTCCTGAAGATGGAGTACCCGCGCTACTACTGGAACCCGAACTACGAGCCGTGGCTGCCGAGCGACCTGGCGATCCCCTCGTCGGGTCGGGAGATGTCGCGGGCGATGGCCAAGGCCGTCTACGGCATCGAGTACTACCAGGACGGCGAGATCACCGGTGCGCTCACCGCGTTCGCCGACGGTGTCCTGTCCTCGGAGCGGACACCACTGGTGGTCGTGGCGTTCTCGATGGCCGACCCGGTCGGCAGCGGCATCGTCGTGGAGATCGCCCGGCACCTGTCGTCGATCAAGCTGGGCCGGCGGCCGTGGGTGATCGGGATGGGCCTGCTGCCGACGGAGCCGGACGCCTCGTTCTTCCCCGTGATCAACGAGCTCGACTGCATGATCGACACCGAGAAGAACAACGGCGTCATGGCCGTGTGGGGCGATCTCTACAAGAACCCGTTCACCGGCGGGTTCTTCGCCGTTCCCCCCGGTGACGGGGACCCGGTCCCCGGGCTCGCCTCGTTCATCGCCGCCGACGGCGGCACGGACCTCTACGAGACGCTCAAGGCACTGAACTGGCTCGCGGTGCCAGGCGACCAGTGGCATCCCGCGATCCGCGGGGAGCAGAGCGACCGCTGGGTGAACGTGCTGACCACCAGGTCGCTCGACGACGCCGGTTCACTGGCGACAGGTCTGGGGCTCACCAAGGGCTTCGGCACGGAGTACGCGGAGGCACGGGTCTTCGGGACGGGCAAGGACGCGACGGCCGCCGGGACGGCGGTCGCCGCGGCGATCTCCGACGTCGCCACCACCCGGGTCGAGCCCGTCGTGGAGACCAAGGCGGGCGCCGACTTCGTCAGCGTCGTGCTCCCGCGCGCCTCCAAGCTCGACCTCGAGCTGTTCCTCCCGTCCCGGGAGCGTTACGACGGCATCGACGACTGGGAGGAGAAGCTGCTGCTGCACGCCTGGCTGCTCGACCTCGGGGTCATGCTCTGCGAGCCGTCGATCCGCTTCGACGGCATGGGCGGGGAGTGCATCTGGGGGTGTGCGTGCTGGGTGGTCGTCCCGCACGCCGCCATCCGTGGCGAGGTCGAGAACCTGGTGGCGGTGCCGGAGAGCACCGCGCCGGCCGTCTGAGGGAGGGGCCGGACATGGAGTGGGCCGAGATTCGTCGGCGCTACGAGAACGGGGCCGAGCTGCCGTCCATGCCGGGGGCCCGCACCCTGCAGGTCACCGGGGCGGACGACGAGTACATCTACGTCTCGCACCGGCTGTGGAGCGACAAGCTCACCCGGGCGTACCTCGAGAAGGCGATGACGCTGCTGGACGAGGGGAAGATGACCCGCAACTACGGCGACGTCGTCGATCACTACCGCACCTACATCGCCGACGAACGCCCGACCACCGCGGCGACCGTTCTGAAGGACCTCGGCTACCTGGACTGATCCCGTCCGGGAACCACGCGCGTCAACGGCACCGACGGACGTGCGGCGATGCCGCGCACCCCGACACAGGAGGAAACGCACCATGGCTATGTCGCTCTACCACAGCGCCACCGGAAACCAGGCCCCGCACTGCATCCACGCGATCGGCATCGGGAAGACCGGTGCCTACATGGTCGAGGCGCTGCTGCGCACGGGGGAGATCGAGGACATGCTCGAGGACCCGCGGGCGCGGTTCACCGGCCTGTCGATCGACATCGGCGACCAGGACCAGCACGAGCTCAAGGAGTACGCCGCCGGGTTCGACGAGCGGCTCACCGAGCGTGGCATCCCGACCGACCGGGCCCAGATCAGGACCGTGTCCCTGGACGTCCCGGAGAAGAAGGACCTCATGACCAGCCTCAACCGCTGGCGTGAGTACCTGAAGATGGAGTACCCGAGGTACTACTGGAACCCGAACTACGAGCCGTGGCTGCCCGCCGACATGGAGATGCCGAAGGCGGGCGACTCGATCCCGCGGGCGTTGTCCAAGGCCATCTACGGGCACTACTACTACGGCGAGGACAAGTCGCTCGAGAAGGAGCTGGACGACTTCGTCGCCTCGATCAACGCGACGAAGCTCCCGTCGATCGTGCTGGTGTTCTTCTCGCTGTCCGGAGGTACCGGCTCCGGCATCGTGGTGGACCTCGCCCGGCACCTGTCCAACGTCAAGCTCGGTCGCCGGCTCCCGGTCGTCGGCGTGGCGTCGATGCCCTTCAGCGGGGACGAGGAGCACGTGGGCGGCGCCGCCGCGCTCTACCCGACCATGAACGAGATCGACTGCATGCTCGACGACGCCAAGAACCAGGGCGTGATGGCGGTCTGGGGCGACCTCTACAAGAACCCGTTCACCGGCGGTTTCTTCGCGCTGCCGCAGGAGCACTCCTGGCAGCGCCTCGGGAGCTACACCAAGACCGGGAAGCCGGCGATCCGCGACGGCCTCCGCAAGGGGGTCACCCGCAAGTTCGTCGACGACTCGTTCACGCGGTTCGTGGTGCAGGACTACGGACGGCTGCTGTTCAAGATGCTCCGGCCGGCCGGGTTCACCGGGGCCCCGCACGAGCGCAACATCTCCGGCGACCGCACGTGGACGCTGTTCGACGTCGCCAAGTTCACCCACCCCGGCGTCGAGGTGCTTCCCGGTGAGCCGCGCAGCAAGTGGCGCGAGGTCGTCGGGAAGTGGATCGACTACGTGCCGACGTTCGCCGGCCTCCGGGAGGGTTTCAAGACCGACTACGTCGAGGCGCACACGGTGTCGCCGCGGGAGCTGTGGAACGACACGCTCCAGAAGCGCCTGGAGGCCGTGCTCGGGCAGTACGTGCTCGACGGAGAGGACGGCACGGTCAACACGACCGTCGGCGAGTTCTTCGACGAGCTCACCGCGTACTCGAACATCATCATCCCGGGCGTGGCCAAGAGCGACTTCACGGCGTTCTTCGCGGCCCGCGACGCCTACGACGCGATCGAGGACTGGGAGGAGAAGCTGATGATGCACTCCTGGTTGCTCGACCTCGGCGTGATCCTGTCCGAGCAGTCGATCCGCTTCGACGGCATGGCCGGCGAGTGCATCTGGGGCTGTGCCTGCTGGGTGGTCGTGCCGCACGAGGCCATCCGGGGCGACGCGACGGCGTCGAAGGACCTCACCGTGGTGCAGGGCGAGCACATCGCACCGATGGTGAAGACGGTGGTGCAGACGCCGTGACCGGGCGGCCGGGACGGTCGGCGGATGTGGCCGGCCGTCCCGCGCCGGCGGACACGTCGCTCCACCGACCGGTGGCCGTGGACCGGACCGCCGACGCCGAGTTCGCCGAGTGGGTGCAGCGCCTTCGGAGCACCTACCGGGCGGTCGCGTTCACCTGCCAGCACCGCCTGTCGGAGCCGGCGCACGCCGGTCCGCTGGCCGTGCGCGTCGTCGCGGGCCTGCTCGCTCGGCCCACCGTCTTCCGGTACTTCGGGCTGCCGTTCTCCGGCCGGATCGCCTCGCTGGCCGAGAACCTGATCGCCGACGCCGAGGCCGGGAACCCGCCGGCACCGGCCGACTGGTCGGCACTCGAGGACCGCGTGCTGTCGATCCCCGACCACCATCGGTCGGTGCTCGTGTCGGTGTGTCTGAACGGCGACGACATCGACACCCTGGCCGCCAAGCTCGCCTGCGGGACGGACGAGGCGACGCGCAGGCGCACCGCGCTCGTCGGCTACATGCGGGACGTCGTCGCCGGGAACCTGACGTCCACCCCGGACGAGGAGGGATAGACGGTGCCACTGGACTGGGACGTGGTGCTGGACCGCTACGGCGCCGGCACCCGCATTCCGACGGTCGCCGGCGGGAAGACGCTCGAGATCGTCGGCGCCGACGACGCCGGCGTGCACATCCGGACCGCCCTGTGGAGCGACACCCTGGCGCGACCGCACCTCGAGAAGGCGGTCGAGCTCGTCGAGAGCAACCAGATGACGCGCCACGCGGGCCTGTTCGTCGAGGAGTACCGGGCCATGGTCGCCGACGTCCGCGGCACGTCCGCGGCCCACGTGCTCAAAGACCTCGGGTTCCTGGAGTGACGGCGGTGGACCACGGTCTGAGGTACGAGCTCGCGGCGGTGCTCGGGCGGCCCGCGGTCCTGCAGACGCTGGCCCGCGCGCTCGGTCGGGGGACCGTCGTCCCGCTGGAGGCCGTCGGCATCGGGCTGTTGCCGATCACCGCCGACGTCGCTCGCGCCGCCACCGCCGCGGCGATGTGCGCGTTCGCGCCGAGCGGTCCGGACCCGCTGCCCGGCGGGTCGGCCGGCGCCGTGGTCCGGCGGGTGGCGCTGTTGTCGGGGCCGGAGTCCGGCTTCGACCGGATGACCCCGGGACTGGCCGCCCTGGTCGAGGCCGCATCCGTCCCGGACCGCCTCGCCTACGTCGAGGCCGACTACATGGCCCGTGACGGGCGGCAGAGCTCCGCGGTGTGGCGCGAGGGGCGGCTGGTCACCGGGCCGCTGTTGCTCGGCCCCACCGAGCAGTTCGTCGCCAGGGACGCCCCGATCGCCGTCGCGCTCCGGGCCCTCGGCGTGATGGCCCGCGGTCGACGCGACGGGTTCCTCGTCGCCGGCCTCGACAGGTTCCGCAGCACCGAGGACTGGTGCCGGCAGGGAGGACGATGAACACGACACACCCGGAATGGACCGACGTGGTCGCTCGCTACCGCACCGGTGACGTGCTGCCCCCACTGGTCGGCTCCTCGGTGATGACCGTCGACGCCGTCGACGACACCGCGCTCTGCGTGCGGCAGCTGCTGTGGCGGGCGTGCCTGACGCCGGACGAGTTCGCGACGGCCGTGACGATCCTTCACGAGGCCGGGGCGGTGACCGGTCTCGAGCTCGCCGAGCTGCTGCGCCGCCACTACGCGGGCGGGCCCCAGGTGACGACGGACTGTTCCCGCGTACCCAACCTGTGCGCCGTCGTGCTCGCCGACCTCGGCCTCGTCCCACGAGGCAGCCCCGCATGACCTCCGCGTCGGCCGACGCCCGGATCGCCGAGCGCTTCGCTCCGGTCGTCGTCACCGACGAGCCCGGCTGGGTCGACGCGGAGAGCGTGCTGTCCTCGGGCGAGCCGACGCGGATCGAGGCCATGCTGGCCGGTCCGCGACGCAGCAGCCGGGCCCGCACCGACACCGCGGCGGGCTCGCTGCTCCTGCTGGAGTACGCCCGCCTTCTCAGCTGGCCGGTGCTCGCCGCGCGACTGCGGGACGGAGCCGACCTCGACCCGAGTCCCGCGAACGTCGCGCTACGCCCCGGTGACCTCGAGCGCGGAGCGTTGGCGTTCCGCCGGGGCCCGACCACACGGCGAACCTCGCGCGACCCCGACGCGACCCGCGAGGACGCCCCGGCCGTGCCCGGTGAGCTGGACGACGTCGTCACCGGCCTCGTCGACCATCTGGAACGACTGGGCGACGCGCTCAGTCGACACGTGCGCATCGGCCGTCGGACCGTCCTGGGCGACATCGCGTCCGCACTGGCCGGCGGGTTCCTCGCGCTGTCCTGGATGCACCCGCCACGGGACCGCCACCTGCCGGTCGCGCTCGATGCCGTCGAGTCCGATCCCCGGCTGCGCGGCCTGGTCTCCCTCGAGGCGGTCGAGCACGAGGGCCGGCCGTGGATGGTGGCGTGGCGCACGGCCTGTTGCCTCGCGTCCGGAGATCCCGCTGCGCGGAGCTACTGCGGCACCTGCCCGGTCCTCGACAAGGACGAACGCCTCGAACGCTTCCATCACGCGGCCGGCCGCTACCTCGGGCTCACCGGGACGTCGTCGCCCTCGACGCGGTGAGCGGCCCCCACCCGTCCGCCGGCGCCCCGGCGAGCAGGGACCGTAGCTCCACCACCGCCCACGTCGCCGCATGCCGACTCTGCTTCTTGACCCGGCTACTGTCCATCGACATAGTTCCATATGACAGTATTTCGTACGCCGACGGAGGCGCCGTGCCGACCTACACCCATCGCTGCCCGGTGTGCGGCGAGTTCGACCAGGTGCGTCCGATGTCCGCCGCCGGCTCGGCGGCGGCGTGCCCGGACTGTGGCGCGGCGGCGCCCCGGGTGTTCGGTGCGCCGTCGTTGCGCGGGCTCGACCCCGGGGTGCGGCGCGCGCTGGACGCCTCCGCGCGCAGCGCGGACGCACCCGAGGTCGTCGCGTCCGTCCCGGGCACGAACCGCCGCGCGACCCCGGTGACCCGGGACCCGCGCCACGCCCGCCTGCCCCGGCCCTGATCCGTCCCGTCCCCGTCCACCCGTATCCGTGAAGGAGCGTCCCGTGCCCGACGTCGTGTTCACCGTCGACCAGGCGAAGTCCATGCGCGACCAGGCCGTGCCCGGCCACAACCGCTGGCACCCGGACATCCCGCCCGCGGTCACCGTCCGCCCGGACACCTCGATCCGGGTCGAGTGTCGCGAGTGGACCGACGGGCAGATCGGCAACAACGACTCCGCGAACGACGTCCGCGACGTCGACCTGCGCGGAGCGCACATGCTCTCCGGCCCGATCGCGATCGAGGGCGCCGAACCGGGCGACCTGCTCGTCGTCGACATCCTCGATCTCGGCCCGGTCCCGCAGGAGACCGGCCCCGCGCCGGGCCAGGGCTGGGGCTACACCGGGATCTTCTCCAAGCAGAACGGCGGCGGCTTCCTCACCGACACGTTCCCGGACGCGTACAAGGCGATCTGGGACTTCTCGGGCCAGGCGTGCACCTCGCGGCACATCCCCGGCGTCTCCTACACCGGCATCACGCACCCCGGCCTGTTCGGCACCGCTCCGTCGCCGGAGCTGTTGTCGCGCTGGAACTCCCGCGAGCGCGCCCTGATCGCGACCGACCCGGACCGGGTGCCCGCGCTGGCCCTTCCGCCGCTCGAGGACGAGGTGCTCGGCGGCACGGCGTCCGGCGAGGCGCTGGCCGGCATCGCCCGCGACGGCGCGCGCACCGTGCCCGCCCGCGAGAACGGCGGCAACCACGACATCAAGAACTTCACCCGCGGCTCGCGCGTGTTCTACCCGGTGCACGTGCCCGGTGCGCTGTTCTCCGGCGGCGACCTGCACTTCTCCCAGGGCGACGGCGAGATCACGTTCTGCGGTGCGATCGAGATGGGCGGGTTCATCGACTTCCACGTCGACCTGATCAAGGGTGGCATGGAGACCTACGGGGTCACCACGAACCCGATCCTGATGCCCGGCAACGTCGAGCCGCGCTACTCGGAGTTCGTCACGTTCATCGGCATCGGCGTCGACCACACCACCGACACCCAGCTCTACAACGACGCCACCGTCGCCTACCGCAACGCCTGCCTGAACGCCGTCACCTACCTGGAGAAGTTCGGGTACTCCGGCCCGCAGGCCTACCTGCTGCTCGGCTCGGCGCCGATCGAGGGCCGGGTGTCCGGCGTCGTCGACATCCCGAACGCCTGCTGCTCGCTGTACCTGCCCACCGCGATCTTCGACGACGACATCCGGCCGTCCGCGTCGGGCCCGGTCCGGAAGGACCGCGGCAGCTGCGCGGTGAGCTCGTGACCGAGTTCGGTCGCGACGTCCCCTACGAGGTCTTCGAGATCCCGGACTTCACGCTGGACTGCGGCCGCACGCTGCGCCCGGCGCGGATCGCGTACCGCACCTACGGGGAGCTGAACGCGGACAAGAGCAACGCGATCGTCTACCCGACCTGGTACTCCGGGCGGCACTGGGACAACGAGTGGCTGATCGGCGACGGGATGGCGCTCGACCCGTCGCGCTGGTTCGTCATCGTGCCGAACATGCTCGGCAACGGGCTGTCGTCGTCGCCGTCGAACACGCCGGCACCGCACGACGGGCCGCGGTTCCCGGCGATCCGGGTGCGGGACAACGTCGAGGCGCAGTACCGGCTCGTCACCGAGAGGTTCGGCATCACGACGCTGCCGCTCGTGCTCGGATGGTCGATGGGCGCCGGGCAGTCCTACCAGTGGGCCGTCTCGCACCCGGAGATGGTCCAGCGGATCCTGCCGTTCTGCGGGTCGCCGCGTACCGCCCCGCACAACCAGGTGTTCCTGGACTCGCTGCGCGCCGCCCTGACCGCGTCCGTCGGCTTCGACGGCGGCCACTACACGACGCCGCCCGTCCAGGGCCTGCGGGCGTTCGCCCGGATCTACGCCGGCTGGGGCTTCTCGCAGGCGTTCTACCGGTCCGAGTGCTGGCGCGAGCTCGGGCACACGTCGCTGGAGGACTTCGTCGTCGACTTCTGGGAGGGCTTCTTCCTCGACGGTCGGGACCCGAACAACCTGCTCACGATGCTCGACACGTGGTGGAACGGCGACGTCGGCGCGACGCCGGGGTTCTCCTCGACGGAGCAGGCGCTCGCGTCGATCCGGGCGCGGGCGATCGTCATGCCGGCCGAGAAGGACCTGTACTTCCCGCCGGAGGACGAGGCGTGGGCGGTGTCGCACATGCCGAACGCCGAGCACCGGGTGATCCCGGGCGTGTGGGGGCACTTCGCGGGCGGCGGTGCGCCGGGGCGTCCGGCCGACAACGCCGACACGACGTTCATCGACCGCGCCGTGGGGGAGCTGCTGGCTCAGCCGTCGGGGATCTGAGTTGATCTTGAGTCTCAGGTTGAGACGAAGATAGGGTGACCTAAGCTACATCTGGGTGTCACAGTCGGCGTCGTGACAGCGCAGAGCAGCGTGGGAGGTGGCCCGATGACCGATGTGCAGCCGTCGCAGCGGGAACGCCTGGCCCTGTCACGCCACCAGGTCGCCGGTTCGCGGCGCCTGGTGGCGTCGTGGCGGCGCAGCGAGGACTTCCGCGTCTCCCTGGACGCGGTCACGCCGACGTTCGTCGGATCGGTCGACGACGAGTCGCTGTTCTACGAGTCCGGACGCCATGTGCTGACCGGCCTGCAGCGCACGCTCGCCGACGAGCCGGTCAGCCTCATGCTCACCGACTCCGACGGGCTCGTGCTCAGCCGGGTGTGCGGCGAGCGCATCCTGTTGGCCGCGTTGGACGACGTGTTTCTCGCCCCGGGTTTCGACTACTCCGAGTCGCAGGCCGGGACGACGGGTCTCGGGCTCGCGCTCGCCGACCGCACGGCGTCGCTCGTGCGTGGCGAGGAGCACTACTGCACCGGGCTCTGGGGCTACACGTGCGCCGCGGCGCCCGTCGAGGACCCGGACACCGGCGAGGTGATCGGCGCGGTCAACCTCACGACGTGGTCGCAGCAGTCCTACGGCCTGCTGCTGGCGCTCGCCGAGACCGCCGCCCGCAACACCGAGGCGCTGATGCTCGCCCGCGCCCACCACGGACGCGCGCCGCGGCCGAGCCGGCGCGGTCACGTCACCCGGTTCCGCGTCCCGGAGACCGGCGACGCCGTGGAGAAGGACCTGTCGGCGGACTGGCGCACCGCGTTCGACGACGCCGTCGCCGCCTCGGTCGACGGGCGCGGCACCGCCGTGGTCGGCGAGCCGGGAACCGGCCGGGCGACGCTGCTCGGCGCGGCGCTGGCCCAGAGCCGTCCGGGCTGGCGGGTGCTGGTCACCCGGCCGCCGGAACCCGCCGACGTCGATGCCTGGCTCTCGTCGTGGGCCCCTGAGCTGGGCAAACCGCACACGGCGGTCGTGCTCGGCGACGTCGACCGGTTGCCGGTGTGGGCGGCCGCCGAGCTCGCCGCCCGGCTGGACGCCGACGCGGACGCCCCGCCGCCGCTGGCCCTCACCGCGTCCGACGCCTCCGCGATCCCGGCCGGTCTGGCCGAGCGGGTGGACACCGTCGTCGAGATCCCGGCCCTGCGCCACCGCCTGGACGACGTCGTCCCGCTGGCCCGCCACCTCGCCCGCAGGCAGCGCGGGCGCGAGGTCCGGTTCCACCCGGCCGCGGAGCACGCCCTGCAGGGCTACCACTGGCCGGGCAACGTCGAGCAGCTGCGCGAGGTCGTGCGCGCGGCGGCCGCACGCAGCACGTTCGTGACCGTGCGGGACCTGTCGCCGGAGATCTTCAGCGGGCCCGGGCGCAAGCTGACCCGGATCGAGGCGCTCGAGCGCGACGCCATCGTGCGCTGCCTGTCCGACCCGGGCGCGACGCCGGCGCACGCCGCCGAGGAGCTGGGCATGAGCCGGGCGACGATCTACCGGCGCATCGCGCACTACGGGATCCGTCTCCCGAACGACGACCAGTAGAAAGCAATTCCGCATTCGCGTCCCGGGACACGTGTGTCCCGATTTCCCGCAGAAAGGAATTCACGAGAATGACGTATCTGCTGTCCAGACAGGACCATCAGACGTTGACGAAGGTGATCTACGCGGCGTTCCCGCACCGCACGTTCCCCCAGGGGCCCTACCAGCGGGCCGCCGACGCCGTCGTCGAACAGGCGGCCACGAACCCCCGGATGCTGGCCCAGCTCGTGCAGGGCATCGCCGAGCTCGACACCCAGCGTGACGTGCCGTTCGCCGAGCTGGACGTGGCGACCGCAGCCGCCGTGCTGCGCGGCGCCGACGGCAGCCCGTTCGTCACGTCCATCGTGGACAGCGCGATCGTGACGATCTACTCGGACCCCGAGGTGTGGGACCTGCTCGGGTACGAGGGCCCGTCGTTCGACAAGGGCGGATACGTCGACCGCGGATTCGACGACCTCGACTGGCTCCCGGACCCGCAGATCGAGTACGAAGGGCAGATCCAGCGATGACGCGATTCTCCTATGACGATTCCGACGTCGTCGTGGTCGTCGGATCCGGTGCCGGTGGCGGGACGGTCGCCAACGAGCTGTGCCAGCGCGGGTTCAAGACCGTCGTGCTGGAGGCCGGGCCGCACCTGACCGGCCCGGACTACCACCAGGACGAGTGGCCGGCGTTCGCGCAGATGGCATGGGGCGACCCGCGGACCACGTCCGGCTCGTGGCAGGTCGCCACGGACTTCCCGAACCTGCCTGCCTGGCTGGTCAAGGCCGTCGGCGGCACCACAACGCACTGGGCAGGCGCGTGCCCGCGGTTCAAGCCGCACGAGCTCGCCGCGCGCAGCGTCTACGGTGACGTCGAGGGCGCCAGCCTGCTCGACTGGCCGATCGCGCTCGGTGAGCTGGAGCCGTACTACGACAAGGCCGAGATCAAGATGGGGGTCACGCACCGGCACGGCAGGCCCCCGCTGCCCGCGAACAACAACTACAAGGTGTTCGCGAACGGCGCGACGAAGCTCGGCTACAAGTACGTCTCGACCGGCCCTTACGCCACGAACGCCACGCCGTACGACGGCCGCCCGGCCACCGCGCAGGACGGCTTCAACTTCCAGGGCGACAAGCAGGGCTCGAAGTGGTCCACGCTCGTCGCGGAGCTGCCGAAGGCCGAGGCGACCGGCAACCTGGACCTGCGCGCCGACTCGCACGCCGTCCAGATCCTGCACGACGAGGTCACCGGCCGCGCCACCGGCGTGCTCTACGTCGACCGCAACGGTGCGCTGCGCCGCCAGCGCGCGGCCGTCGTCTGCGTGGCCGGCAACTCGATCGAGTCGGCCCGGCTGCTGCTGCTCTCCGAGTCCCCGCAGCACCCGGACGGCCTCGCGAACTCGTCGGGGCAGGTCGGTCGCAACTACATGCGGCACACGACCGGAACGGTGTGGGGCCAGTTCGACAAGCCGGTCCGCATGTACCGCGGGGAGACGATGGCCGGCGTGATCGCCGACGAGTCCCGCCTGGACACCGGACGCGGGTTCACCGGCGGCTACTACATGGAGACGATCTCGCTCGGCCCGGCGTTCCTGGCCAAGTTCGTCGCGCCCGGCAAGTGGGGCTCGCAGCTCACCGAGCTGCTGGACGGCTACCGGAACACGGCGGGCATGTGGATCGTCGGCGAGGACATGCCGCAGGCCGACAACCGGGTCACGCTGTCGGGCGACACGGTCGACGCGCACCAGCTGCCGGTCGCGAACGTGCACTTCGACGACCATCCGAACGACGTCGCCATGCGCAGGCACGGCCAGACGCAGGGTGCCGCGGTCTACAACGCGGTCGGCGCCGTGCGCACGATCGAGACGCCGCCGTACCCGTCGACGCACAACCTCGGGACGTGCCGGATGAGCCAGCGGCCCCGCGACGGCGTCGTGGACCGGTTCGGGCGCACGCACGACGTGCCGAACCTGTTCGTCTCCGACGGCAGCGTGTTCACCACCGGAGCGGCGGCGAACCCGACCCTGACGATCGTCGCGCTGGCCATCCGCCAGGCCGAGTTCATCGCGACCGAGCTGAACAAGGAGCTCGTGGCATGAGCGCACCGACCATCGCACCGCCCGACCCGTACGGCTTCCTGCCCGAGGTCCCGACGTTCACCCTCACCAGCACCGACGTCGCCGACGGCACGCCGCTGGCGTCGCCGCAGGTCAGCGGCATCATGGGCGCGGGAGGGGAGGACCGCTCACCGGAGCTGAGCTGGACCGGGCACCCGACGGCGACCCGGAGCTTCGCGGTCACGTGCTACGACCCGAACGCGCCGACGGCCGCCGGGTTCTGGCACTGGGCCGTGGCCGACATCCCGGCCTCGGTCACCGGGCTCGCCGCCGGGGCGGGCTCCGACGACGGCTGGCTCCTGCCGGAGGGCGCGCTGGCCCTGCGCAACGACGCCGGGCTGCACCGGTACCTCGGCGCGGCTCCGCCGGAGGGCCACGGCGTGCACCACTACTACTTCGTGGTGCACGCGGTGGACGTGCCGCGGATCGGCATCCCGCGCGACGCGGGCGCGTCGTACCTCGGGTTCCTGCTGTTCAGCCACACGCTCGCGCGGGCCACGATCGTCGCCGAGTACGAGCGCTGAGAGATCCGCTCAGCCGGCCGTCACCGCGGTACGTCCCGCGGTGACGGCCCCGGCGAGCGCCAGGACGGCGAGGACCACGAGCAGCACCGGCAACGCGACGGTCGCCGCCGCGAACAGGACCAGCAGCGCACCACCGACACCGGTGAACGCCGCGTTCGCGAGCTGGTCGAGCAGCTGTGCCGACGACGAGTGCGACCCGACGTCGCCCGCCGACGAGTGGGCGAGCGTCAGGTAGGCGATCGAGGAGAACGCCAGCCCCATCCCGGTGCCCGCCACCGCCCACAGCGGCACCGCGAGCCAGCCGGGCAGCCACCCGGCGGCGACCGGGAGCAACGCCAGCTCCGCGGCGGCGATCATGGCGAACCCGGCGCGCAGCAGCCGGGGACGGCTCGCGTCCGGGCGCCTGCCCTGCCAGGCCGCGGCCGCCGACCAGCCCAGCGAGCCGACGATCAGCGGGATGCCCGCCGCCGCGAGCGACCAGCCGTGCACGCTGGTCAGGAGCAGCGGCAGGAACGCGGTCACGGTGAAGAACGCCGCGGCCACCAGACCGCGGGCGCCGACGACGGCCGCGACCCCGCGTCGAAGCCGCAGCACGCCCGACGGCAGCAGCCGCGCCAGCGAGGGCGCCAGAACGGCGAGGGCGACCAGCCCGACGACGAGCCCGGTGACGTCGACGTGCTCCAACGCCCAGCTCAGCCCCGCGACGCCGGCGGCCGCTCCGGCGGCGGCCGGCACGAGGACCGGGCTCCGTTCGCCGGCAGCGCCCTCCGGCCGGCCCGCGGCACGTGCGGCCGGCAGCACCAGCAGGAGCGCCAGCGCGACCAGCGGCACCAGCCCGAGGAACACCCAGTGCCACGACCACAGCTCGGTGACGACGCCGGCGAGCGGCGGGCCGGCCAGCGACGGCACCACCCACGCCGAGGAGATCAGCCCGAACACGGCTGGCCGCGACCGCTCCGGGTACACGGCGGCGACCAGCACGTACACGGCGACACCCTGGACCCCGGCGCCGAGCCCCTGCAGCACGCGCCCGACCAGCAGTTGAGCCAGCGTGTCCGCCGTCCCGGCCGCGATCAGCCCGAGCCCGAACGCGGCGGGAGCGGCGATCAGCGCCATACGCGGGCCGCGCGCGTCGCACCACTGTCCGCCGAGCGCGGTGCCGAACACGGCCGACGCCAGGAACGCCACGAACGGCCACGCGTAGGCCCTGACCTCGCCCAGGTCGGCCATCACGGCGGGCATCGCGGTGCCGACGCCCATCGCCTCGAACGCGATCAGGCTGATCAGCAGCAGGATGCCGATCGTGGTGGCCCGGCGGCTCGGGGTCCACAACTCGGACGTCGTCGTCTTCGGGGGCACCCCGCGAGCATGCGACCTGAACCACGGTCCAGGTCAAGCCGGATGTTGATCACCAGGGGTGATCGTTCCGTGCACACCCGGTGTTTGCCGTCGCTCGACCGGGGTACCAGCCCGTATGAGCACCGTCACACTGTTGATCGTCATCGTGGTCGTCGTGGTGGTGGTCGCCGTGCTCGCGGTGGCCGCGTCGGTGATGTTGCGCAAGCGCCGCTCGGAGCGGCTGCGCGAGGAGTTCGGACCCGAGTACGAGCGGACCCTGCAGGAGTCCGACGATCCGAACGCGGCCGAGGCTGACCTGCGCCGCCGCGAGAAGCAACGGCAGAAGATCCAGCTCCGGGATCTCGACGAGCGCGAGCGCGCGGAGTACCGGCAACGCTGGGACACGATCCAGGGCGGGTTCGTGGACGACCCGGGCCGGGCCGTCGAGCAGGCGGACCGGCTCGTCGTCGACGTGATGTCGGCGCGCGGTTACCCGGCCGAGGACGTCGACCGCAGGGCCGACGACCTGTCCGTCGACTACCCGGTGATCACCCAGCGCTACCGCGAGGCGCGCGACGTCTCCCGGAAGCACGAGTCGGGCCGGGCGGACACCGAGGACCTGCGGGGTGCGGTGACGTCCTACCGCGAGCTGGTGCATGCGCTGCTCGACGACGGCGGGTCGGGCGGTTCCGCGGAGGACCGTGGGGGAGCGGTGCGGGACGGCGACCGCCGGGACGGGCAGGCGGAGCGCAACGGCGTGCTCCCCGGCGACGACCGTCGCGAGCTCCCGCGGGACGACCGGCACGAGGAGCGGGCCGCCGACCGCGCCCGTGATCGTGTGGACGACGACCGCGGGGTGCGCGACGACCGCCCGTCCCGTGACGACGACCGCGCCCGGGACGAGCGCATCGACGATCGGGCCCGGGACGACCGGGACCGCGACCGCGACCGCGACCGCGTCGACGATCGGGCCCGGGACGACCGTGTCGACGATCGGGCCCGGGACGATCGGGACCGTGATCGCGACCGGGACCGTGACGCCGACCGCGCCCGGGACGCCCGGGATCGCGATCGGGACCGCGACCGCGTCGACGATCGGGCCCGGGACGACCGTGTCGACGATCGGGCCCGTGATCGGGACCGGGACCGTGACGACGACCGCGCCCGGGACGACCGCGTCGACGATCGGGCCCGGGACAACCGGGACCGTGATCGGGACCGCCTCGACGACCGGGACGGTGACCACGACCGGGACGGGCGCAGCGTGCGCGACGTCGTGCGGGACAAGGTCACCGGCCGGGACGACGAGCCGCGGCGCGACGGCGGGACGGGCCGGGACCGCGATCCCGACGACGACGGCGTGGCCGACCGGGACCCGCGCCCGGACGACCGTGACCGGGCGGACGAGCGCGACGGTGGCGGCCGGCGTCTTCGCGACGTCGTACGGGACAAGGTCACCGGTACCGACCCCGAGCGTGACGCCCGTGGATCCGGCGGGGCCGGTGACGGGCAGGCGTGGGAGCGCGGCAGGCACGCGTTCCGGACCGAGGACGACCCGCGACGGGAGACCACGACATGACCACGACGGACCGGCCCGGGGACGGCGGCACGGCGGACCTCGCGGGAGACCCGCGGACCGGCGATGACGAGCGGCCCGCGGGCGACCGGCAGCAACGGATGGCCGGGGACGACGGCGACGGCCGGACCGGAACCGACACGGGCGCCACGCTGATCGAGCCGGAACGGGCCCGTGGCTACCAGGACCGGTGGCAGGCGCTCAAGGGCGACTTCGTCGACGAGCCGCGCCGTGCCGTGAAGGACGCGAACGGTCTGGTCGGGGGGAGGTACTCGACGACATCGAGGCCCTGTTCCGCCGTCAGCGCGAACGCCTCGAGCGCGATCTCGACGACCAGGACGCGTCCACCGAGGACCTGCGCCTGGCGCTGAACCGCTACCGCTCGTTCTTCGACCGGCTCCTGACCCTCTGAGCGCGCTCCGCCCGCACCGGTGATCGCCGTCCGAGGAGCTGTCCGATCGTCGCGCGACCGGACAGCTCCACAACGGCCGATCATCGGCTGCGCGCCGTGGCCGGCTCGCGCCGCGATCCGGCTCCGCTCCGCGCGCGGTGATCCGGCCGATGCGTGGTGATCCGGAGAAGGCGTTCGCCCGGACGCGTGTGTGCGCCGGATCGGCGTGCGTATGCCGGATCAGCGTGCGTATGGCGGTCTACGCCAGGCGGTCCAGTACGGCGCGGGTGAGGTCGTCGGTGGTCGCGGTGCCGCCGAGGTCGCGGGTGAGCGTCTCGCCGGTGCGGAGCGTCTCGCGGATCGCGGTCAGTACCTCGGCGCCCGCTTCCGGGTGGCCGAGGTGGTCGAGCATCAGCGACGCCGACCAGATGGCGCCCAGCGGGTTCGCCACGCCCCGGCCGGCGATGTCCGGTGCCGAACCGTGCACCGGCTCGAACATCGACGGGAACTCGCGCTCCGGGTTGAGGTTGCCGGACGGCGCGATCCCGATCGACCCGGCGACGGCGGCGGCGAGATCGGACAGGATGTCCCCGAACAGGTTCGAGGCCACGATCACGTCGAACGACGACGGGTCCAGGACCACCTTCGCGGCGAGCGCGTCGATGTGCTCGGAACGCCAGGTCACGCCCGGGAACGCCGACGCCCGCTCGTCCACGATGGAATCCCAGAACGGCATCGTGTGCACGATCCCGTTCGACTTCGTGGCCGAGGTGACGTGGTTGCGCCGGCGGGTGGCCAGGTCGAACGCGTAGTCCGCGATCCGCGCGACGCCGGTGCGCGTGAACACCGCCTCCTGCACGGCGAGCTCGCCGTCCGTGCCGCGACCGAACCGGCCGCCCACCTCGGAGTACTCGCCCTCGGTGTTCTCCCGGACGACGACGAGGTCCACGCCGCCGTCGGTGTCGCCGGGCCGGGCGCCGGACAGGGGTGAACGGACGCCGTCGAAGACCGTGATCGGGCGGAGGTTCACGTACTGCCGGAACGCGCGGCGGATCGGGATCAGCAGTCCCCACAGCGAGACGTGGTCCGGCACGCCGGCCCAGCCGACGGCGCCGAGCAGGATCGCGTCGTGGTCGCGGATCCGGTCCAGGCCGTCGTCCGGCATCATCGCGCCCTCGGCGGCGTAGCGCTGACAGGACCAGTCGAACTCGTCGTAGCCGAACGAGACGCCGTGCCTGCGCCCGACGGCGTCGAGGACGGCGGTGGCGGGTGGGATCACCTCGGTGCCGATCCCGTCGCCGGGGATCAGGGCGATACGGTGCGCGGTCGTCATGCCCCCAGTGGACACTCCACGTCGGCGGAACGTCGCGCCGGGGGACTGTGACATTCGGTGCCCCTGGGACGAGAGTGAGATCGTGACCGCTCGCATCGTCGCGTTCCGTCCCCTCGCCGCGCTGACCGTCCCGCTCGCCGCATGCCTCGTGCTGGCCGGATGCGGCTCGGCGCCCGCCGCGGCGCCGTCGTCGCCGTCGACGGCAGTGGCGCCGCAACCGGCGGGCGCCCCGGTCACGACCGGAGGCGCCCCGCCGACGGCCGCCGACGGCACCGACTACGCCGCCTGCCGCGACGGCAGCTGCACGGTGGAGGCCCGCCCCGGCACCACGATCGCGTTCGACGAGTCGTTGCGCGTCAGCTCGTTCCGGATCGTCGCGATCGACGGCGACCGGATCAGCATGGCGACGCGGAACCCGAACGGCGGCAGCGGGAGCACCACCACCGGGTCCGGTGGCTCCGGGCAGATCAACGGCCTCGCCTACCGCGTGCTCGACGTCCGGGACGGCGCCGCGATCCTGCAGTTCCAACCCGCGTGACCGGCGGAGCCCCACGTGTGACGATCCGCGGATGCCGCCGGTCCTGCGCACCGCCCGCCCCGAGGACGCCGCGACGATCGAGGAGGTGATGCGCCGGTCGGTGCTCACGCACTTCCCGGCGTACTACGACGAGCGCCAGACCGCATCGGCCGCCCGCTTCACCGCACGTCTGGACCCGATGCTCGTCGACGACGGCACCTACCTCGTGCACGAGGTGGACGGTGAGATCGTCTCCTGTGGAGGGTGGAGCCGCAGGGCGAAGTTGTTCGCCGGTCCGGCGGACGCGGAGGGCGACGACCCGGTCCGGACCATCGACCCGGCCACCGAGCCGGCCCGGATCCGCGCGATGTTCGTCCGCGAGGGCTGGGCTCGACGCGGACTGGCGCGGGAGATCCTGCAGCGCAGCGCCGACGACGCGGCGCGCGCCGGGTTCGGATCGCTGGTCCTGGTCGCGACGCTGGCCGGTGTGCCGCTCTACCGCGCGTTCGGGTTCGCCGGACGCGAGACGGTCCCGATCGTGCACCCGGACGGCGTCGAGCTCGAGGGCCTGCTGATGGACCGCGCGGTCAGCGGCTGACACGGCGACCGGCGAGCACGCCGGCCAGGGCCAGCACGACGATCCCGCACAGCGGTACCACGAGCAGCCCCACCCGCAGGCTCGTCGCGTCCGCGATCACGCCCACCACCGGCGGCGACACCAGGAACCCGACCCGCATCAGCCAGGTGACGATCGTCAGCCCGGTGCCGGCGGCCAGGCCGGGCAACGCGTCGGCTGCGGACATCGCGGCCGGGACGAGCGTGGCGACGCCGAGCCCGGCCAGCCCGAACCCGGCGATCGTGCCGGGTACCGAGGGGAACGCCAGCGCCAGTCCCATCCCGCCGGCGACGAGCAGGCCGCCGACCCGCGCGACGGCCCGCTGCCCGAACCGGTCGACGAGCCGGTCACCGGTCAGCCGCCCCACGAACTGCAGGCCCTGCAGCGCGACGAAGCCCAGACCGGCCGTCGCGGCCGCGGCGCCGAGCGACCCCTGCAGGTAGATCGCGGCCCACGTCTGCCCGGAGTCCTCGACGAGCGTGCCGGAGTTCGCGATCACGCCGAACGCGAGCAGGAGCAGCAGCACGCGCGGGGCCAGGCCGGCCCACGGTCGTCGCGACGACGGGGTGTCGGCCGCCGGGGAGCGCTCGGCGTCCTCGGGGCCGGGCAGCAGCAACCGGTACACGGCGATCGCGACGGCCGCCGAGGTCACCGACGACACCCCGAGGTGCAGCGACAGCGGGACGGCCAGCCCGGCGGCGGCCGCTCCCATCAGCCCACCGAGGACGGCGCCGACGCTCCAGGCGGCGTGGAACGAGTTGAGGATCGAGCGGCCGTAGCGGCGCTGCACGCGCAGGCCGTGCGCGTTCTGCGCGACGTCGACGATCGCGTCGGACGCGCCGGCCAGGAACATCGCGGCGGCCAGCAGCGCCCCGTTCGGCGCGAACGAGATCAGCACGATGCCCGCGCCGATGGCCGCCATGCCGAACGTCGCCACCCGCGACGACCGGAACCGCGCGACCAGTGCTCCGGCGGCCAGGCCGGCGACCAGCGCACCGAACGGGAACGCGGCGACCGCGACGCCGAACCACGCGTTCGTCAGGCCCAGCGAGTCCTTGATCTCCGGATAGCGGGGGAGGACGTTCGAGAACACCAGGCCGTTCGTGGCGAACACCAGCGCGACGCCGGCCCTGGCACGCCGTTCCGTGCGTCCCGGACCGCTCGCCAGAGTTTGTTCCGCCACGGAACAAGCATGCACGACGGTCCGCCATGATGTCGATCGGGTCCGCTCGGCCGCTGCGGTCCGGCAGCCGGATCACGGCACGTTCGAGCGACGCCCGCATCTCGGTCTCGGTCCGTGCCCGCGCGCGGGCCCGCCGCAGCCCGTCGGCGATCGTGACGCCGTCACCGAACGCGCCGATCCCCCGCGGGTCCACAGAGGAGCTGCGTGCCATGGAGATCCACACCTTCCGCCACGCGGGCGGGATCACCAGCCCGTCGATCCGGGCCCGGACGCTCGCGTCGGTGACCGCCGTCCCGTCGGCGCCGGTGTAGCTCCAGCCCCGGCCGCGCCGACGGCGGGTGATGCCGTGACGGTAGGGAACCGCCTTCGTCAGTCGCACCCTTGCGGACCACCCGCGCCGGCCCGGCTCATTCGGTGTCCGCGCCGGGCTTCCCGTCCGCCAGGAACGAGTGCGTCCGTCCGTAGACGGCGTAGACGATCAGGCCGAGGACGAGCCAGCCGACGAACCGCAGCCAGGTGGCCAGGTCGAGGTTGAGCATCAGGAACAGGCAGGCGACGGCCGTGAGTCCCGGAACGATCGGCGAGAACGGGACCGTGAACGGCCGCTCGAGGTCCGGACGGCTGCGCCGCAGCACCGGCACGGCGACCGCCACCAGGATCATCGCGGCCAGCGCGCCGATCGAGACCATGTCCGACAGCGCGGTGATCGGGGTGAACGCGGCGATCACCGCGCACACCACGGCACCGATGATCGTCATCCGGTGCGGCGTGCCGAACTTCGGGTGCGCCGTGCCGATCGGCTTCGGCAGCAGCCCGTCGCGACCCATCGCGTAGCCGATCCGGCCGATCGTCACCAGCTCGACCATCATCACCGACGTCAGACCCGTCACCGCGCCGATCGCGATCAGCGCGCCGACCCAGGACAGCCCGACGGAGGAGAACGCGGCCGAGAGCGGCGCGCCGTCGTCGATCCGGTCGTAGGGGACCATCGCGGTCAGCACGAGCGACACCAGCACGTAGAGCACGGCGCACAGCGCGAGCGCGCCGAGAAGGCCGATCTTGAGGTCGCGGTCCGGGCGGCGGGTCTCCTCGCCGAGGTTGGCCAGCGCCTCGAAGCCGGTGTAGGCGAAGAACACGACGGCCGCGGCGGTGAGCATGCCGCCGATGCCGTACGTCGACGGCTCCAGGCCGAACACGCCGGACAGCACCGGCGAGGTGAGCAGCGAGCCGCCCTCCGGCGCCTGAGCCGGCGGCACGAACGGGGTCAGGTTGTCCGCGTTGAAGAAGAACAGCCCGGCGACGATCACCAGAACGGCCACCGCGACCTTCACGAGCACCAGCACGTTCGTCAGCCGTGCGGACTGCCGGATGCCGGTGACCGCGACGACGGTGAGCAGCGCGATGATCACGACGGCGCCCACGTTGACCGTCGCGTCCTCCCCGAACCACTGCGACGGCAGACCGAACAGGTCGGCCAGGTAGCCGGACCAGCTGCGCGACACGGTCGCCAGCCCGAGCCCGAACTCCAGCAACAGGTCCCAGCCGATGATCCAGGCGAAGACCTCGCCGAGCGTGGCGAACGTGTACGTGTACGCGGACCCCGCGGTCGGTACGGACGACGCGAGCTCGGCGTAGCAGAGCGCGGCCAGTGCGGCCACGACCGCGCCGATCGCGAACGAGACCGTCACGGCCGGGCCGGCGTTGTCCTTCGCCTCCACGCCGGCGAGCGTGAAGATCCCGGTCCCGATGATGATCCCGACGCCGAAGCCGACGAGGTCGCGCGCCTTCAGGGTCTTGCTGAGCGACGAGTCGGCGGTGCGGCGCAGGATGCGCTCGACCGGCAGCGTCCGAGTGACCGACATCGGCGCACCGTAGTTCGGTCGTGGCGGTCCGTCACCCCGGACACGGCGACGGTGCCCGGACCGTGACGTCGAGGTGAACTCCGCCGCGCTGATCCCCCTCGATCGGCGCAAACGGGCACTATCGGTGGCACAGGGACGTGCGGGCGGGGTGGCCTGCACATCGGACGGGGGAGCACTCGGTGGCGCCTGGGCGCGCGCGGTCGGTCGTGGTCGCGGTGGCGCTCGCGCTCGGCGCGGTCGTCCTGTGCGGATCGGGGGCCGCCTATGGCGCGGTCCGGGCGGCGGGACCGTCCACCCTGCCGTCCGCCGGACCGCCGTCCACTGTGGCCGTGGTGCCCGCGCCGGTCGTCCCGACACCGCGGCCGGACGTGTTCACCACCGGAGTGCGGGTGAGCCGCGACGGCGAGGACGGGCTGTGGCTGGCCTGGTCGTTGCTCGAGCGGGACACCGACCGTCGCGTCGGCTCCGCGAACGCCACGACCGAGCGCACCAACTCCGAGTCGGCGATCAAGGCATGGATCGCGGCGGACACGCTGCGCGACGCCCACGAGGACCGCCGCGCGGTGACCGCGACCGAGCGCGACCTGATCCGCAGGGCCGTGCGCAGCAGCGACGACGACGCGGCCGAGGGTCTCTACCGGCGCCTCGGCGGCGACGCCTCGCTCACCCACCTGCGCCAGACGTGCGGGGTCGCGGTCTCGACCGAGCAGCGCGGCTACTGGGCGCTCACCCAGATCACCGCCGTGGACGCGACGCGCACGCTGGACTGCGTGCTGCGGCTCGCGCCGCGCTGGCCGGGCGGCGCGGAGCTGATCGGTGACCTGCGCTCCATCGACGACGACGGCCGGTCCGGCATCGCGGCGCTGCTGCCGGGGGAGCGGGTGGCCGAGAAGAACGGCTGGACCTACCACTCCGCGACCGGGTGGAACGTCAACTGCGTCGTCGCCTCGGACGACTACGCGCTCTCCGTGCTGACCCGGTTCCCCGGCGACCGTCCCGAGGAGTTCGGGTGGCAGGTCTGCCGGGACGTCGCCGACGACGTGCTGTCCGCGACGCGCGACGTCTGATTTTTTCATCGTCTGTTGAGTTCCGGCCACGTGCGGGACTACCGTGGTTCATGGACACGACGGTGGGCCTGGACGAGGTCGGGCCGGACGATCTGGCGGACGTCGGCGGCAAGGCGGCCAACCTCGGTGTGCTGCTCCGGGCCGGTGTCCGTGTGCCGGACGGCTTCTGCGTGCGCACCGACGCGTACCGCCGGGTCGCGGCGGTCGCCTGCCCGGAGGCGGCGCCGGACGCCCGGTCCGCGCGAGAGGCGTTGCTGGACGGCGCGATGCCCGACGACGTCGCCGCGGCCGTTCTCGCCGCCTACCGGAAGCTCGGGGACGACGTCCCGGTCGCCGTGCGCTCGTCCGCCACGGCCGAGGACCTCCCGACGGCGAGCTTCGCCGGTCAGCAGGACACGTACCTGAACGTCGTCGGGGAGACGGCACTGCTGGACGCCGTGCGGCACTGCTGGGCGTCACTGTGGACGGACCGGGCGGTGGAGTACCGGGCGCGCAACGGGATCGATCCGTCCACCGTGGCGCTCGCGGTTGTCGTGCAGCGGATGGTCGAGGTCGCCGTGGCCGGGGTGCTGTTCACCGCGGACCCGGTCAGCGGGCGCCGGACCCGCACCGTGATCGACGCCGCGCCGGGCCTGGGGGAGGCCGTCGTGTCCGGCGCGGTGAACCCGGACCACGTGACGGTCGAGGCCGACGGCTCCGTGGCCGGGTACCGCGTGGGGGACAAGGGCGTCGCCGTCCGCCCGGTCGCCGGCGGTGGCGTGTCCACCGTGGCCTCGGACGGTGATCCGGTGCGCTGCCTGGACGATGCGCAGATCGCCGAGCTGGTCGCGCTCGGTCGGCGGGTCGAGGCGGACTTCGGTGCGCCGCAGGACATCGAGTGGGCGATCGCCCCCGACGGGACACTGTGGACGACCCAGTCCCGTCCGATCACGACACTGCACCCGCTCCCGCCGCCCGGCGGGCCGGGACTGCGCGTGCACGTGTGCGTGAGCCTGGCCCAGGGCCTGACGGGCCCGTTGACGCCGATGGGCATCTCGGCGATCAGGGTGGTCGCCTCCTCGGTGGCCGGGGCGGTGTTCGGCTTCCCGGTCGCCGACCGGCTCACCGGCCCGCCCGCGCTCGGCGTCGCGGGCGGGCGCGTGTTCGTCGACGCGACACCCGTGCTGCGCAGCGCGGCGGGGCGGCGGCTGGTGCCGATGGTGCTGGACGTGATGGAGGCCCGGTCGGCCGTCGTGCTGCGCGGGCTGTTCGACCGGCCGGAGTTCTCCCTGCGCACGACGTCGTGGCGGCCGTTCGCGACCCGGCTCCTCCGCGCGCTGGCCCACTTCCGGATCCCGCCGGTCGTCGTGATGTCGCTTCTCAGCCCGGCCGCCGGGCTGCGGCACGTGGAGGGGGCCCGGCGGCGGACCCGCGGGCTCGCGCCCTCCCGGCCGGGTGCCGGACCGCACGAGCGCGTCGACCACGCCGTCGACACGATGGGTGAGGTGTTCACGGCGATCCCGGCCGTCGCGCCGGTGGCGGCGGCGGGGTTCGTCGCGCTCGGCGCCGCACGGAAGCTGGCCGGCCCGGACCTGGACGCCGCAGGAGTGCACGAGGTGCTGCGCTCCCTGCCGCACAACTGCACGACCGAGATGGATCTCGAGCTCTGGGACGTCGCGACCCGGGTCCGTGCCGACGCGGCGTCGGCGGCCGCCCTGTCCGAGCGGCCCGCCCCCGACCTCGCGATCGCGTACCGCCAGGGTGCGCTGCCGCCGGTGCTCGACACCCAGCTGCACCGGTTCCTGGCCGAGCACGGCCACCGCGCCGTCGCCGAGATCGACCTCGGCGTGCTCCGCTGGAGCGACGACCCGTCGTACCTGCTCGGGGTGCTGGCCGGGTACCTGCGCACCGACGACCCGGACGCCGCTCCGGACGTCCGGTTCGCCCGTGGCGCGCGGGCCGCCGAGGATGCCGTGCGGTCGGTCGTGGCCGCGGTACGACGACGGTCCCGGCTCCGCGCGGCCGCCGTCCGGTTCGCGCTCGGCCGGACACGGCGGCTGGCCGGCCTGCGCGAGGAGCACAAGGACCTGCTCGTGCGGAGGCTCGCCCACGCCCGTCGCGAGCTCGCCTCGGTCGGGACCGATCTCGCCGCCCGCGGCCTGCTCGACGACGCCGAGGACGTGTTCTCCCTCGAGCTGACCGAGGTCCGGACCGCCCTGGACGGTGCCGACCACCGCGCGACCGTCGCCGACCGGAAGGCCGAGCACGCCCGTGAAGCCCTGCGACGGCACGTCCCGCGGGTGTTGCTCTCCGACGGCACCGAGCCGGAAGCACTCGCGGCCGGGACGCCGACGCCGGGAGCGCTCACCGGGTCGGCCGCGTCCGCAGGCGTCGCGACCGGACCCGCACGCGTCGTACTCGATCCGGCCGGTGCGCATCTGGAACCGGGGGAGATCCTGGTCTGCCCGTCCACCGACCCCGGCTGGACGCCGCTGTTCCTCACGGCGGGCGGACTCGTGATGGAGATGGGCGGCTCGAACTCGCACGGCGCCGTCGTCGCCCGCGAGTACGGCATCCCCGCCGTCGTCGGCGTACCGGCCGCGACCAGCACGATCACGACCGGCGCGACGGTCACCGTGGACGGAGCGGCCGGCGAGATACGGATCGCTCGATAGACCGGGAATCCCACGGGGCGTCCCACGTGTTGGGACGGGGGAGAGGCGGAGTGGGAACGCTCCGACACACCCCCACGAAAGGTGACGAGACGACGATGACCGGCTTCTTCGGGCCGGGCGACCCCTCGCAGGGCGGTCCCGGCGACCCCAGCGGCCCGGGCAGGCGAGTGGACCTGACCCGCCTGATGAGCGCGGGTGCGCGGGAGATCATGGCGGGCGCCGCCCAGGAGGCGTCCGACCGTGGCGACACCGACCTGGACGCCGCGCACATCCTCCTGTCCTGCGCGCGTACGGACGCGACGCGCCGCTGGATCGCGCGCGCAGGCGCGGATCCGGACGTGATCGCCCGGACGCTGGAGGAGCGCCTCCCGCGGCAGGAGTCCGACGGCCGCATGCCGTCGCTGACCCCGTCCGCCAAGCGCGCGCTCCTCGACAGCCACCAGATCTCCCGCTCGCTGGGCTCCAGCTACATCGGGCCGGAGCACCTGCTGCTGGCGCTCGCCGGCAACGAGGAGTCCGCGGCCGGCCGGCTCCTCGCCCGGGCCCGCTTCACCCCCGGCTCGGTGGCTCCCGGCGGTCAGCAGGGCGGCGCTGCACCGTCTGCGGCCGGGCCGCAGATCCCCGAGCAGGAGAGCCGGACCCCGACGCTGGACCAGTACGGCCAGGACCTCACGTCCGCCGCACGGTCCGGGGAGCTCGACCCGGTGATCGGGCGCGGCGACGAGATCGAGCAGACGATCGAGGTGCTGTCCCGGCGCACCAAGAACAACCCGGTGCTGATCGGCGAGGCGGGCGTCGGCAAGACGGCCGTCGTCGAGGGCATCGCCCAGCGCGTCGCCGACGGCGAGGTGCCGGACACGCTGCGCGGCCGTCGCGTCGTCCAGCTGGACCTGTCCGGCGTGGTCGCGGGCACCCGCTACCGCGGTGACTTCGAGGAGCGCGTGCGTGCGCTGATCGACGAGATCCGCCAGCACGCCGACGACGTGATCGTGTTCATCGACGAGCTGCACACGATGGTCGGCGCCGGTGGCGGTGGAGGGGGCGAGGGCGGCGGTTCGATGGACGCCGGCAACATGCTCAAGCCCGCACTCGCCCGCGGCGAGTTGCACGTGATCGGTGCGACCACGCTGGCCGAGTACCGCAAGCACATCGAGTCCGACGCGGCGCTGGCCCGCCGGTTCCAGCCGGTGCTGGTGCCGGAGCCGACGGTGGAGGACACGGTCGCCATCCTGCGCGGCCTGGCCGACCGCTACGAGGCGCACCACCAGGTCCGCTACACGCCGGAGGCGCTGCGGGCGGCGGTGGAGCTGTCCGACCGCTACGTGACCGACCGGTTCCTGCCGGACAAGGCGATCGACCTGCTCGACCAGGCCGGTGCCCGGGTGCGGCTGCGCACCCGCACGCCCACCGTGGACCGCCGCGAGATCGAACAGCGCATCGAGCAGCTGGAGCGGGACAAGGACCAGGCCGTCGCGCACGAGGAGTACGAGCGCGCGTCGCAGCTCCGTGACGAGATCGGCGCGGCCCGCGCCGAGCTGAGCGGCGCCCCCGGTGACAAGCCGGACGCGAAGGCACCCGAGGTCGGCGTGCACGAGATCGCCGACGTCGTGTCCCGGTCGACCGGCATCCCCGTCTCCCAGCTGACACAGGCCGAGAAGGATCGCCTGCTCAAGCTGGAGGACGAGCTGCACGGGCGCGTCGTCGGGCAGGACGCGGCGGTCACGGCCGTCGCGGAGGCGATCCGCCGCTCGCGGTCCGGCCTCGGCGACTCCGACCGTCCGGTCGGCAGCTTCCTGTTCCTCGGCCCGACCGGAGTCGGCAAGACCGAGCTGGCGCGGGCGTTGGCCGTGTCGCTGTTCGGCGACGAGGACCGGATGGTCCGGCTCGACATGAGCGAGTACGGCGAGAAGCACACGGTCGCCCGGATGATCGGGGCGCCTCCCGGCTACGTCGGCTACGGCGAGTCCGGGGAGCTGACCGAGGCCGTGCGCCGCCGTCCGTACTCCGTGCTGCTGCTCGACGAGATCGAGAAGGCGCACCCGGACGTGTTCAACACGCTGCTGCAGGTGCTCGACGACGGCCGGCTGACCGACGGTCAGGGCCGCACCGTCGACTTCCGGCACACGGTGATCATCATGACCTCGAACGTGGGGTCCGAGCTGATCACCGGGCACGGCATGACGCTGGGCTTCGGCTCGGCCGCCCAGCAGAGCGGGTCCGCCGCCGAGCGCGAGGACGCCGTGCTGTCCGAGCGGTTGATGCCGCGGCTGCGCGAGGTGTTCCGTCCGGAGTTCCTGAACCGGATCGACGAGACGATCGTGTTCCGGCGCCTGGACGCCGAGCAGCTCGAGACGATCACCGAGCTGCTGCTGCGCGAGACCCGTTCGCGCCTGGAGGCCCGTGGCATCACGCTGGACGTGACACCGGAGGCGGTGCGCCTGCTCGCCGGACACGGCTACCAGCCGGAGTTCGGTGCCCGACCGCTGCGTCGCACGATCCGCCGGGAGCTGGACAACCCGCTGTCCACGCTGCTGCTCGACGGAGACCTCGGGGAGGGCAGCACCGTCCGCGTCGACGTCGTCGACGGCGAGCTGCGGATCTCGCCCGCGGATCGCGAGCCCGTCGGCGTCTGATCCCGTCCCGCACCGCGCCCGTTCCCGGTTCGCCGGGGCGGGCGCGGTCGTGTGTCAGCCCGGCGGGGCGGCGCCGTGCCTGCGAACGCCTGGATCCGCCGATTCCGGCACCACCGTTGCGCGACACGGCACCGGCTCGACCGTGGGGGATCACATAGACATGCGAATACATGCATGGGTAAGGTCGCCCTGAGAACGACGGGGAGGGCGCATGGGACACGGGCACGGACACGGCGGCGCGGACGCCGACCGGCGGCGGCTCACGATCGCGCTGCTGGTCACGCTGGCCACGGCCGTGCTCGGTGCCGTGGGGGCGCTGCTCACCGGGTCGCTGGCGCTGCTGGCGGACCTCGGTCATCTGCTCACTGACGCGGGCGCGCTCGCCGCCGCCGTGCTCGCCGCGGCCCTGGCCACGCGGCCGTCGACGATGCGCCGCACCTACGGCTTCGGCCGCGCCGAGGTCCTCGTGGCGGGCGCGAACGCGTTGACGCTGGTCGCCGTCGTCGTCTGGGTCGCGATCGAAGGCGTGTCCCGGTTGTTCGACCCGGTCGAGATCCCGGGCCTGCCGCTGCTGGTCATCGGTGCGCTGGGACTCGCCGGGAACGTCGTGTCGCTCGTCGTGCTGTCCGGTGGGGACCGCCGGAACATGAACATGCGCGGCGCGATGCTGCACGTGCTCGGCGACGCGCTCGGGTCGGTCGGCGTGCTCGCGGCGGCCGTCGTGCTGCTGACCACCGGGTGGCCGTACGCGGACACGATCGCGTCGCTGCTGATCGTCGCGCTGATCCTGCCGCGGGCGGTGTCGCTGCTGCGCGAAGTCGTGCACGTCCTGCTGGAGGGTGCCCCGCGCGATGTCGACCCCGCGGAGGTGCAGGCCGCGCTGCTGGAGCTGGCGGACGTCGACGAGGTGCACGACCTGCACGTCTGGGTGATCAACGATCGGACGCCCGCGATGTCCGCGCACCTCGTCGTGCACGAGGAGTCGGAGATGCACTGCGGGGACGCGTCGGTGCTGGACCGTGCGGGGCACCTGCTGCGGGAGCGCTTCGGGCTGGCGCACACGACCCTGCAGGTGGAGCACGTCGCGCACGTGGCGCACGAGGACCACTGCGGCTGAGCGCCCGGGAGCCGAGCGGTTCACCCGTCATGATCGACTCGCGTCGAGATGTCACTCATGGCTGTCGGGGGCGCCGTCGAACAGCCATGAGCGCCATCTCGGCGGGTGATTCACGCGGAGCGCGTGTCCTCCCCGACCGGTTCGGCGCCGTCGGGTCCGGAGTCGTCAGGTGGCGGGCGCCTGACGAGGAACGCGGTGGCCACCAGCCCGGCGAGGGCAAGGACGCTGGAGACGAGGAAGACGACGGTGTACCCGGCGGTCGACGCCGCCCTGGTCGCCAGCAGGTACTCCGCGAGCCGGGGGTCGAACGTTCTCGGATCGAGGCCGACCTGCTCGGCGTTCTCGATCGCGTCCCGTAGCGCGGCGCCCCGCTCCGGGGTGAGGGCGGGCAGACCCTTCTCGGCGACCTGGTCGTTCAGCACCGCGACGTACGTCGAGTGGAACACGGCGTAGAGCAGCGCGATCCCGACGGCGCCGCCACCCTGCTCGGCCGTCGCCGACACGCCGGAGACCTGGCCCTGGTCGCGGTCGGGGACCATGTCGAGGCTGACCGGGTCGTTCACGGTGAGCACGATCGCGAGGCCGACGCCGTAGGCGAGCAGCCCGGGCAGCAGCCACCAGAAGTTCTGCGGGCCCACTCCCGCGGCGAGCAGCAGGCCGGCCAGGGCCAGCACGGCGAAGCCGACCACGAGCGGGGGGCGCCCGCCGCCGCGGTCGTACCAGCGCCCGACGAGCGGGGCGACGACGACCATCGGCACCGTCGTCGCCAGCAGGGCGATCCCGGCCAGCCCCGGGTTCATCCGCAGGTTGAGGATCAGCAGCAGGGGGAAGATCAGGCCGAGGCCCATCTCCGCCATCCCGGCGACGCCCTGGCTGATCGTCGCGCCGAGGTAGTTGCGGCGGGACCGCAGTAGGCGGGGATCCATCAGCGGCTGGGCGGCGCGGCGCTCGCGCACGACGAACAGCACCCCGGCCACGACGGCCAGCGCGAGCGGCACGAGCACGCCGGGCGACGTCCAGCTCCACGTCGTCGTCTGGGCCAGGCCGAACACCAGGCCCATCAGCGCGATGCAGGCCAGCACCGCGCCCGCCACGTCGACCGACCGGTTCCCGTCACCCGGCTCGTCGCGCGGCACCGCGCGCAGCGTCGCCCACACCGTGACGACCAGGAGCGGGAGGTTGATCAGCAGAACCGCGCGCCAGCTGATCAGCGACGTGAGCGCACCACCGATCGTCGGCCCGAGCGCACCCGCGGTGGCGGCGATCCCGCCCATCGTGCCCAGCGCCCGGCCCCGCTCGTTGCGGTCGAACGCCGCCCCGACGATCGCGATCGTGGCGGGCAGCATCAGCGCTCCGCCCACGCCCTGGCAGACGCGGGCGCCGAGCAGCACCGCGAACGACGGTGCCAGCCCGCCGACGGCCGACGCCCCGGCGAACAGGACGGCCCCGACCAGGAAGACCTTCCGCCTGCCCAGGACGTCCCCGAGCCGTCCACCCAGGACCAGCAGCCCGGCCAGCGGCAGCAGGCTCGCGTTGAGCACCCACTGGACGAGCAGAGAGCTCACGCCGAAGTCGTCGGCGATGTCCGGCAGCACGAGCGGCACCGCGGTCTGGTCGACGAGGATCATCGCGTTCGCGACGGTCATGCCGGCCAGCACGAGCCGCCGGGCGGCTCCCGTCACCGTCGTCCGCGATGTCATGGGTCCCTCGCAGTGGTCACCGAACGCGATGTGCGGCCGCCACGCCGGCTGGTCGCACCGTCGACAGCCACCTCGTGCGAGGGACGGGCCGCGTTTCGCCCGCGTGAACCACGAACGCCCCCGGACCGTTCGGTCCGGGAGCGTTCGCCGGTGGAGCTCAGTCCAGGTAGTCCCTCAGGACCTGGGACCGGGACGGGTGCCGCAGCTTCGACATCGTCTTGGACTCGATCTGCCGGATCCGCTCACGCGTGACGCCGTAGACCTGGCCGATCTCGTCCAGCGTGCGCGGCTGGCCGTCGGTGAGACCGAACCGCAGGCGCACGACGCCCGCCTCGCGCTCGGACAGCGTCGCGAGCACCGACTGCAGCTGGTCCTGCAGCAGCGTGAAGCTCACCGCGTCGACCGCGACGACCGCCTCGGAGTCCTCGATGAAGTCACCGAGCTGCGAGTCGCCCTCGTCGCCGATGGTCTGGTCCAGCGAGATGGGCTCCCGGGCGTACTGCTGGATCTCCAGCACCTTCTCCGGGGTGATGTCCATCTCCTTGGCGAGCTCCTCCGGGGTGGGCTCGCGGCCCAGGTCCTGGAGCAGCTCGCGCTGGATGCGGCCGAGCTTGTTGATGACCTCGACCATGTGCACCGGGATGCGGATGGTGCGGGCCTGGTCGGCCATCGCGCGGGTGATCGCCTGGCGGATCCACCACGTGGCGTACGTGGAGAACTTGTACCCCTTCGTGTAGTCGAACTTCTCGACCGCACGGATGAGGCCCAGGTTGCCCTCCTGGATCAGGTCCAGGAACGCCATGCCGCGGCCGGTGTAGCGCTTGGCCAGCGAGACCACGAGCCGGAGGTTCGCCTCCAGCAGGTGGTTCTTCGCGCGCTCGCCGTCCCGGACGATCCAGCGCAGGTCCCGGCGCATCTGCGGGGAGACCTTCTCGCCGGCCTCGAACACCTTGCGCAGCCGCTCGGCGCCGTAGAGGCCGGCCTCGATCCGCTTGGCGAGCTCGACCTCCTCCTCGGCGTTGAGCAGCGCCACCTTGCCGATCTGCTTGAGGTAGGCGCGGACCGAGTCGGCCGAGGCGGTGAGCTCGGCGTCCTTGCGCGCCTGGCGCAGCGCCTCGGACTCCTCCTCGTCCCAGACGAAGTCGGCCGACTTCTGCTGCGACGCACGCGTCGTCGGCGCCTGACGGTTGGCGCCGGTGTTCGTGTCGTCGTCATCGTCGTCATCGTCGTCCGCCTCGACGGCGGCGTCGGGCGTACCGGCGGCCTCGGCGAGATCGGCCTCGATGTCGTCCGCGGCCACCTCGTCGACCGCGAGCTCGCCCTCGTCCGGAGCGGCCTCGTCGAGGTCGACCTCCTCGACGCCCTCAGCGGTCTCGACGACGTCGGTCGCCTCGCCGTCCGTCGCGACGCCCTTCTTCGCGGCGGGTTTCTTCGCGCCCGGCCGCGTGCCGGTCTTGGTGGCCGACTTGGTCGCCGCCCCACTGCGGCGGGGGCGGGTTGCGGTGCTCGGCGTCTCGACGGTCGAGTCGCTGCGTGCTGCGGAGTTTGCGGCTGCCACCTGGGCCCTCTCGCTACGTGCGCTGGAGTGGTACACCGGACCGCGGTCCACCCGTGGGCGGCCGTGTCGCGCCATGGCGTGCGTCCGGCGATCTCGCGTGTCTGTTGTGTCGTCGCCGCCTCGGTCGCCGGCGTTAGTGGGTGGTCGCCGCGCGTCCCGGAGGAGGGATGCCGCTCCATTGTAACTGCGTGCACGCAGCCGGGGTGCACCTCCGCTCCCGCGCGTGGCGGGAACGGCCGCGAATGGTCGGATGGTGCCATGACCGCACCGCTCCCGGACACCCCCGATGTCCTGCGCGACACGGCCGAACGGGTCGCCCGCGAGGCTGCGGAGCACCTGCGCTCCCTGCCGGCACCGCACGCGTCCGCGCAGGTGGGCGACGGTGCGGTGTGGACGAAGAGCTCGCCGACCGACGTCGTCACCGAGTCCGACGCCTCGGTGGAGCGGTTCCTGCGCGACCGGCTGGCCGTGCTGCGGCCCGGCGAGCCGGTGTTCGGTGAGGAGGGCGCGGGGAACGAGTCCGAGGCCCGCTGGGTGCTCGACCCGATCGACGGCACCGTGAACTACCTCTACGGCCTGCCCTGGTACGCGATCTCGGTCGCCGCCGTGCGCGACGGCCGCACGCTCGCGGGCGCGGTGGCGGAGCCGGCGTCCGGTCGGCTGTGGAGCGCGGCGCTCGGCTCGGGGGCCACCCGCGACGGTGTCCCGTTGCGCGTGTCCACGACCACCGACCCGTCGCAGGCGCTCGTCGGGACCGGGTTCTCGTACCGGTCCGAGCGGCGGGAGCGGCAGGCGCGGATGGTGGCCGGCCTGCTCCCGAGGGTCCGCGAC
The DNA here is from genome assembly GCF_004339565.1 of Pseudonocardia endophytica. Taxonomy (GTDB): domain Bacteria; phylum Actinomycetota; class Actinomycetes; order Mycobacteriales; family Pseudonocardiaceae; genus Pseudonocardia; species Pseudonocardia endophytica. Next base: position 703,020 of record NZ_SMFZ01000001.1, on the reverse strand, counting down.
GTCCGCAGGGCCGGTTCGGCCGCGCTCGACCTGTGCGCGGTCGGTGCCGGGTGGCTGGACGGGTACGTGGAGCACGGCTGCCACTGGTGGGACTGGGCGGCCGCGTCGCTCGTCGCGGCCGAGGCGGGCGCCGTGCTCGGCATCGCGGGCGGACCGGACGACCTGGGCCCTGCGCCGGGCGGCGCGGGTCCCGGCGGGCTGGGTGCGGACGTGGCGTTCGCCGCGGCACCCGGCGTCGCGGCCGCACTCGTCGACCTCGCCCGGGAGAACGGCGCGGGCGAGGTCTGAGGGACTCCTCAGCAGCCCGACTCGCGGGCCTGCGCGAGCAGGTTCGGGTCGGCCACGGCCGGGCGTCCGTTCGCCCCTGCGGGCTGCGAGAGCTGGTCGAGCACGTCGCGGGCGGCCCGTCCGGGGGAGACGTCGGTGAACGAGGCGCCGATGACGACGTCGACGTTGGCACCCGGGCGGTTGTCCCGTACCAGCTCGACACACGGCAGGACGAGCGCCAGTGTGGACGCGGCGCCCTCCCCGGTCGGGCCGAACCGCAGCTGCCCGACGCAGTCGAGGTCGCCCTGCGGGTAGCGGGAGTCGTTCAGCGGCGGCCGGGCCTCGCTGAACTCCAGGTCGCCCAGCTGCGCGGACACCAGGTTGGCCTGTCCGCGCTGGTCGCCGGCGTTGAGCACGGTGAACCGCACGTCGCGCGGCGCGGTCGGGGTGACGTCCTGGAACTCCGAGCGGTCGACGACGGTACCGATCTCCGGACCCTGCGACGGCGGGCTGCAGCTGATGTCCGACGGCCCGCCGGACGACACGATGATCACCGGGACCCAGATGACCACCATCAGCACGGCGAGCACGATCGACGTGATCACGATCGGGCGGGTGCGCCTGCGCTGGTAGGGCCGCTGGCGCGTCGGGAACGGGGACTCGGGCAGCCGCACCGACCTCACCGGAGCCCCGGGAACGCGTCGGTGCCGGAGTCCAGGAGGTGGTGACCGAGCCCGACGAGCGGCCCGACCGCGTCCTCCAGGCCCTCGGCCATCTCGGCAGGCACGGCGCCCGCCCGGACCCGGGACAGGATGCCGGCGAGCACCACGGCGAGCTTGAACGCGCCGAACCCGGCGTACCAGGGCAGCGGGGCGAGATCGAGACCCGTGCGGTCCCGGTAGGCCATCGCCACCTCGGCGCGGGTCGGGAACCCGGGCAGCCCGGTCGGGCTCGGCAGCTGCTGCGCGTCCGACCAGACCGCTCCGTCGCCGTCCTGCTCCCAGTAGACGAGCAGCAGGCCGAGGTCGGCCATCGGGTCGCCGAGCGTGGACATCTCCCAGTCGAGCACGGCACGGATCCGGCCGGGGTCGTCCGCGGCGTAGAGGCAGTTGTCGATGCGGTAGTCGCCGTGCACGATCGTGTGCCGCTGGGTCGACGGGACCTCGGCGGCGAGGCGCTCGGAGAGCCGGGTGAGCTCCTGTTCGGTGCGCTCGTCGGTGGCCGACGGCGCCGAGGAGTCGTCCCTGGCCGCCGCCCACTGCTTGCCCCAGCGGCGGATCTGGCGCTCCATGAACCCGTCCGGCCGTCCGAAGTCGCCGAGCCCGACCGACTCCGGGTCGACCCCGTGCAGCTCGCCCAGCACGTCCACCAGCGCCTGCCCGGCGCGCGCACGCCCGGACTCGTCGCAGGCCCATCCGTCCGGCAGGTCGCGGCTCACCGGCACGACGCCCTCGACCATCTCCATCACGAAGCAGTCGGCGTCGACCGGGCCGCCGTCGCTCCCGTCGTGGTGCGCGAGGATCGCGGGCACCGGGACGGACGTGCCGGCCAGCGCCGCCATCACACGGCGCTCGCGGCCCATGTCGTGGGCCGTCTCGGCCACCGATCCGACCGGCGGCCTGCGGAGCACGACCGACCCCGCCCGGCTCTGCACGCGGTACGTGAGGTTGGACCGCCCGGCGCCGACGGTGGACAGCCGCGAGTCCCGCCATCGGTCGTCCCCGAGCTCGCCGGCGAGCCAGGCGCCGACCCGCCCGGGGTCCGCTCCGGGAGTGGTGTCGTCCGTGTCGTTCGCGCCGTCCGCGCTCCCCGCCGTCACGGTGCGGAACCCTAACCGGAGCTCGCATCCCGGGCCCGCAGCGACGGGCCGGGAGGCGTCGGGTTACCCTCCCCGCCGCCGGTGGAGGACCAGCCGCCCGGCCACGGCCGCCCGGCGGCCGCGGCGAGGGGGAGAACGATCGGCGGTCTGACCCCATCGACGGGGTGAGACCGGCGTCACTCCAGCACCGGGCACAATCCCCGCGTCCGCGACGTTCCCCTGCGGCACGGGCGAACGTGAAGTGCGAGAGGACCGCAGCTTGCCCGCGCCGGTGAGCTGCACGGACGTGACGAAGCAAGGGTGGACAATGGCGACCGACTACGACGCCCCACGACGCAACGAGGCCGACGAGCTGGCCGAGGACTCGCTGGACGAGCTGAAGGCACGGCGGAACGAGGCGCAGTCCGCGGTGGTGGACGTCGACGAGACGGACACGGCGGAGAGCTTCGAGCTCCCTGGTGCCGACCTGTCCGGCGAGGAGCTGACGGTGAACGTCCTGCCGAAGCAGGCGGACGAGTTCACCTGTGCCAGCTGTTTCCTGGTCCACCACCGGAGCCGCCTGGCGAGCTCCAGCGGTGGGCAGTTCATCTGCCGCGACTGCGCGGCATGACCGATCGCGCCCGGCCCCGGTCACGGGTCCGGGCGCGCTCCGTTCTCACCGGCCCTTGCGGCCCTTCTCCAGTGCCGCGACGAGACGCTCCGGGTCCCGGCTGCTCAGCACCCAGTAGGGCTCCGGCGCGTCCGGATCGGTGATCTCGATCCGCACGAGCCGGCCGATCCACGCCCTGTGCAGCAGGAACGCGGTGGGATCGAGGTCCGGCCCGAGCGCCTCCTGCTTGTCCCCGCGTTCGACGACGTCGGTGCGGCCGACGTGGCGCAGCGCCACCGACCGGTCGCCGGCGCCCAGCGTGTCGCCCTCCACGCGAACCCGGGATCGGCCCAGCCACCACAGCGCGGCCACGCACAGCGGGATCAGCACGAGGTAGCCGATCCAGGACCGGAACCCCGGATAGCCCATGTGCACCTCTGCGCCGAGCAGCAGTCCCAGACCGGCGGCCGGTACGTACCACCACAGCGGCACCGACAACCGCTCGTCGAACGCAGTGGGGCCGGACGTCGCAGAACTCGTCGGTGCGACCTGTTCGCTCACCCGGCCAGGGTAGCGTCGGTCGCCGTGCCAGGTTCCGTCCCTGCCGAGGCTCGTTCCGTCGACGAACCTCTCGCAGCTCCCCAGGATGAGGCCCGGTTCGCCCCGTCTGTCGACGTGTTGCTGACCCGGCTGGATCCCGGCGTGCCGCTGCCCGCGTACGCGCACGCCGGCGACGCGGGCGCCGACCTCGTGACGACCGAGGACGTCGTGCTCGCGCCGGGTGACCGGGCGCTGGTCGGCACCGGTGTCGCGGTCGCGCTGCCGCCCGGTTTCGCCGGTTTCGTGCACCCGCGCTCCGGGCTCGCCGCCCGGCACGGCCTGTCCGTGGTGAACGCGCCCGGCACGGTCGACGCCGGCTACCGCGGCGAGATCCGGGTCTGCCTGGTCAACCTCGACCGCACCGAGGCGCTCACGCTGCGCCGTGGCGACCGGATCGCCCAGCTCGTCGTCCAGCGCGTCGAGCACGCCCGTTTCCGGGAGGTCGACGCGCTGCCCGACTCCGCACGCGGCTCCGGCGGGCACGGTTCGACCGGTGTGAGATCCGTCGACGACGGCGGAGGGGGGACCTGATGCCCGGTCGTTCCCGCGGCCGCACGGCAGCAGCCGGCCGCCGCGATGCCGAGACCTCCTACCCGGGATACCCGGGGTACGGGGGCCACCCGGACGACGGTCCGGGCCACGACGGCTACCACGACCACGACGACGGGTACGACGACATCCCTGCGGGACGCAACGGGCACGGCGGCCGCAACGGGCGGGGCCCGTCCGGTCCCGCGGACGACGACCACGAGCCGCTCTACGCGCGGGACCACACGCCGCTCGGCTACGACGGGGGCGACCCGGACGACCCCCCGGACGGCCCGCCGCTGCTCACCCACGGCGGGGGCGGGGACGACCGGTCCGGACGGCGCACGAACGGCAAGCCCGCCCGCGGTCGCACCGGCTACGACCGCGAGGGTTTCGACCGGGACGGGTTCGACCGCGAGGGTTTCGACCGCGACGGGTTCGACCAGGAGGGCTTCGACCGCGACGGGTTCGACGAGGACGGGTACGACCGCGACGGCTACCCGGCCGACGACATCGAGGACGACGACCGGTACGACGACGGCTACGAGGACGACGAGGACTACGACGACGACGCCTACGGGGTCGGCGACGGACCACTCGCCGTCCCGCCGCCCGGCCGCGACGGACGTCCACTCGGACCGGCCGACGTCGAGGAGCTCGATCCGTCGATGACGGACGCGCTGGCCCGCATCGACCTCGGGTCGATGCAGGTACCGGTGCCGTTCGGCGCGGAGATGAAGCTCGAGGGCGCCGACGGCGGGCGCCCGCAGGCCGTGCACCTGATGTTGCCGGAGGGCCGGATCGCGGTCAGCGCGCTGGCCGCGCCGCGCACGTCGAACCTCTGGCCGGATCTCGCCGACGAGATCGAGGAGTCCCTGCGCGGCGGTGGCGCGCGCGTGCGGACCGAGCACGGCGACTGGGGACGCGAGCTGCACGCCCGCACCGAGAACGCGGCGTCGGTGTTCATCGGCGCGGACGGGCCGCGGTGGATGGTCTACGGCGTGGCGACGGCCGCGATGGACACCGTCGAGGCACTCGACGTCGAGCTGCGACGGGTGATGCGCGGCATCATCGTCGTGCGCGGCAAGCTGCCGTACCCGCCGCGGACCGTGCTCCCGCTGGAGCGCGCCGAGGACCGCGCCGATGCCGAGAACGCGGACAAGCCGCGCACGGCCAGCATCACCGTGTCCGTGCCCGTCGCCCGCCCCGAGGACGGTCCCGCCGGTGCGGCGGGTGGTTCCGGGGACGGCGCGACGACCCGCACCCCGGCGGCGGCGAACGGCGCCACGACCCGCACGCCTGCCGCCGGAGGCGCCCGCAACGTTGCGGCGCAGGCCGGCGGGACCGGCCGCAACGGCGTCCAGGCCGGCGGGACCGGCCGTAACGCCGCGCAGGCAGGCGCCACCGGTCGCAACGGTGCCCCGCAGGCCGGTTCGACCGGTCGCAACGCTGCCGCGCGGAACGGCGCGGCGCGGGGTGGTGCGTCGCAGACCGGTGCCACACCGGACGGAACCGGTCGTCCCGACGCCCGCGGCGCGTCCGCCCGGAACGGCGCGGCCCGGGGAGGCATCCCGAACGGTGCCCCGGCGAACGGCGCGCCGCGCAACGGCGCCCCGGCGAACGGCGCCCCGGCGAACGGTGGCCCGGCGAACGGTGGCCCGGCGAACGGTGGCCCGGCGAACGGTGGTCCGGCGAACGGTGGTCCGGCGAACGCCGCGCCGCGCAACGGCACCGCGGGACCCGCTCCGGCTCCGCAGATGGCGGACCGTGGTGGGCCCGCCGGAGCGCAGCAGCCGCCCCGGCGGCCGGGCGCCCCACCCGCGGGCAGGAGTCCGGACGGACCCGACGGTTCCGCCCCGGTCGAGCGCACGGCCGCGAACGGCCCCCGGCCCCCGGCCCGCGGGCGACCGGCCGACGCCGCACCGCGGGAGGAGCCGGCCCGCGGCCGGCGCGGTCCGGAGGCGACCGGCGCACGCCGTGCACCGTCCCCGGTGGAGGAGACCGGCATCCTGCGCCCGCTCGGCGCGGTCGCGCCGGGCACCCCGCCCCACGACGCCGGACGACCGGCTCGCGGGGAGCAGACCGGGGCGGCCGCCGCCCTGACCCCCGACCAGCGGGAACGTGCGACACCGTCCGGGGAGACCGGCCGCACCACGGGGACCGGTCGGACCCGGGCCCCGGCGGGCGACACCGGCCGCAACCGATCCCGCACCGACGTACCCACCGGTCGCTACGACGGCGCCGGACCGTACGACGACGATCGGTTCGACGGGGACCGGTACGACGACCGGTACCAGGACGCCGGATACCACGACGACCGGTACGACGACGCCGGGTACCAGGACGCCGGGTACCAGGACGCCGGGTACCAGGACGCCCGGCACGACGACCGGCACGACGACCGGTACGACGACGACCGGTACGAGGGCACGGGCCGGTACGGCCGCGCCGACCGGTACGGGTCCGCGCGACCCGGCACCGGTCGCTACGACCGCGCCGACCGGCCCGCCGCCGGGCCCGGCGGCACCGGCCGGTACGACCGGACGGACGCCGAATACGACGACCGGTACGGCGACGACCGGTACGACGACCGGTACGACGAGACCGCCCGGGACGAGGACGCCGGCCGGTACGGCGGCGCCGGCCGGGCCCGCCCGGTCGACGGGACCGGACGGGCCCGCCGCACCGCCGGGGACAGCGGCGCCCGAAGGCCCCGCCGCGACGTCGTCGACCCGCGCGACGACCGTCCGGCCGTCGCCCGGATGCAGGCCGACGACGACCTGCTCGCCCCGCCCCCACGACGGGACGGTCTGCTGTGGACCCCCGCCGACCGGGGTGTCGTGGGCGACGTCCGGCCCGATCCCGTCGACGACGAGCTCCCCGAGCGCCGCGACCCCGCGATCACCGCGGTGTCGTCCTTCGCGCCCGAGACCGACCGGACACCTCCGGGTGGTCTCGGCGACGGGTTCGACGCCGGCGACCGCCGGTACTGCCCCGACCGGTCGCTGTGGGACGAGCCCGAGACCCCGTCCCGTGGCAGCGGCACGGTGGCGCGGGACCCGGACGACGGATTCCCGCACGACGAGCCGTCGTGGCGCGCGCGCCCGGACGTCGAGCCGGCGCCGGCCGGACCGCTGGCGATCGAGGACATCCCGCTCGCGGACGTCCCGCTCGAGGAGGCGACGCTGGACAGCGCGCCCGTCGCCCCCGTTGCACCGCCGCCTGCACCGCAGGAGCTGCCCCGGAGGCGGCCGTCCGGAGGCGGCCGTCGCCGGGACGTGTCCGCCACGGACGGCCGAGGGATGCGCCGCCGCGACCCGGAGGAGGAGGCGCTCTCCGACTGGATGTCCGCGGAGATCGCGCACCGTCCCTCCGGACGGCACGCCGAGCCGGGCGGGCACGACCGTGCGAACGGTGCCGCCGTACGACCCCTCTCCGAGCGGCCCGGGGCCGATCGGGCGGCATCCGGCGATGCGCTGTTCCGTTCCTCGGAAAGTGGGACGACCGACGGACCGGACGGCGACCGCCGCTCCGGCCACCGCGCCACCGACGCGGGGGAGGGCCGACCCCGGCGGCGTCGGGAACGCGACCGCACCGGAACGGACGGCCGACCGTCCGGGAACGACCCGTTGTCCCTGTTCAGCGCGCCGCGGGACCCGGGGCGGCACCGACGGTGACAGCGGTTCCCGGCGGCGTCCGGACTGTGAGTGGTGTCTCACCCTCGGGGGTGGCGATGCCGGTCGCACACGGGCACACGGCGCGCGTCGCGCGCGTTACCCTGATGTCGCGAGAGCACGACACGAGCACGAGTCGGATCGCGACACGAGCGACAGGCTCCGACACGGGTCGGACCTCCGCGGGGCCGAGGAGAGAGATGGGCGCAAGCGACAGCGGGGCGTTCCGCAAGATGCTCCGCAAGCTCACCAGCGACGTCGACGAGCTGGACGCGCGCGACCTGGCCGAGGACGCCGAGGACTCCGGCGCCCAGAAGGCGCGGGACTGCGCGTGCGGCGAAGAGATCATCATGCTCGGCCGGATCCGGAGCGTCGAGCTGTGCCCGCAGAGCGCGGACGCGACGCTGCGGGCCGAGCTGTTCGACGGGACCGACGGCGTGACGCTGGTCTGGATGGGCCGCCGCCGGATCCCCGGCATCGAGGCGGGCAAGACCATGCGGGTACGCGGTCGGCTGTCCGTCCGGGACGGTCAGAAGGTGCTCTACAACCCGTACTACGAGATCTGCCAGGCCCAGTGACCCCACCCCCACCGGACGACACCCCGACCACCCGCTTCCCGCGCGTCGAGGACGGGCCGAGGCACGCGGCGCGGCCGGAGCAGGCCCCCGAGGGTGACACGACCGAGCGCACGCCGACGCTGCTGGAGCAGATGGGCGGCGTGCCCGGCATCGTCGCGTCCACCGTCCCGGTGCTCGTGTTCGTCGTGGTCAACGTGATCACGTCGCTCACGCCCGCGCTGTGGGCGGCGATCGGGGCCGGTGTGCTCGTCCTGGTCTGGCGGCTGGTCCGCAAGGACCCGATCCAGCCGGCGATCTCCGGTCTGATCGGGGTCGGCGTGTGCGCGCTCGTGGCGAACCAGACCGGTGAGGCGCGCGGCTTCTACCTGCCAGGACTGCTCTACAGTGCGTTCCTGGGGGTCGTCGCGCTGGTGTCGGTGGTCGTCCGCTGGCCGCTGGCCGGCGTCATCTGGCACGGCATCAACGGCCACGGGCAGGGCTGGCGCCAGGACCCCGTCCTGCTGCGCGCCTACACGTGGGCGACGAGCATCTGGGCGTTCGTGTTCGCGGCCCGCGTCGTCGTGCAGGGCCTGCTCTACGGCGAGAACGCCGAGACCCTGCTGGGCATCGCGCGGCTCGCGATGGGCTACCCGCTGCTCGGCGTCGCGATCCTGGCCACGGTCCTGATCGTGCGCCGCGCGGAACGCTCCCGCGCCGCCACGGCCTGAGCACCCGGCGTTTGACCCGGGCCCCGGCCCGTGACGAGGGTGTCGCATGCTCCGTGTGGATCAGAAGCGTCGCGGTCTCGCCGGTGCCGACTTCGTCGCCCACCTGGACGGCCGTGAGGTCGCGAGCTGGCACGTCGGCGTCAACTGGACGGGCGGGCGTCGACCACAGGAGGTCACGGTCGACGGCGAGCGGTGCGAGCTCCGCATCGACGGCCGCGAGCGCTTCGGCCAGGCGGCGGCGGGCGCGGCCGCGGCCGGGAGCTAGTCGAGCGCCGCGCGGATCTCGTCCTCGACGGCCGCCGTCGCGACGAACAGCAGCTCGTCGCCGGCCTCCAGCGCGTCGTCGGGCTGGGGGACGATGACCCGCCCGCCGCGCAGGATCACGACGAGTGCCGAGTCCGGCGGCAGGTCGAGGCTCCGGACCGGCCGCCCGGCGAGCGGCGTCGGGTCCGGCAGCGTGACCTCCATCAGGTTCGCCTGCCCCTGGCGGAGCGTCAGCAACCGCACCAGGTCGCCGACGGCCACCGCCTCCTCGACGAGCGCGGCCAGCAGCCGCGGCGTGGAGACCGCGACGTCGACGCCCCAGTTCTCGCCGAACAGCCACTCGTTGCGGGGGTCGTTCACCCGGGCCACGACCCGTCGGACCCCGAACTCGGTCTTCGCCAGCAGCGACACCACGAGGTTGACCTTGTCGTCACCGGTCGCGGCGATCACGACGTCGCAGCCCTCGATGCCGGCCTCCTCCAGCGAGGCCAGCTCACAGGCGTCGGCGTGCACCCACTCGGCGGCCTCGACGGCGGACGGGTCGATGTTCGACAGCTCCCGCTCGATCAGCATCACCTGGTGCTCGGACTCGACGAGCTCCAGCGCGATGGACCGGCCCACGGCGCCGGCCCCCGCGATCGCGACGCGCATGCCGCTCATCCCTCCTCGGGCGGCACGGAGGCCGCCGCCGTGACGTCGCTGACGGTGCCGGACTTCGCCGCCACGTAGACCGTGTCGTCGGCCTGCACGGTCGTGTCGCGGTCCGGGAGCACGCCGGTGCCGAACCGGACGATGAACGCGACCCGAGCCCCGGTGGCCTCCTCCAGCATCCGCACCGGGTGGCCGGCCCACCCCTCGTGCAGCGGCAGCGGCAGCACCGCGACCGTCCCGGTCGGCTCCCGCCACGCCGTCGCGACGCCGTCCGGGAGCAGCATCCGCAGGAAGCGGTCCGTCGTCCACGGCACGGTGGCGACGGTCGGGATGCCGAGCCGCTCGTAGACGGCCGCGCGCTTGGCGTCGTAGATCCGGGCGACGACCTTCTCCACGCCGTAGCGCTCCCGCGCCACACGCGCGGCGATGATGTTCGAGTTGTCGCCGCTGGAGACGGCGGCGAACGCGTCGGCGGACTCGACACCGGCCTCGTCGAGGACGGCGCGGTGGAAACCGAAGCCGACGACCTGCCGGCCGCGGAAGTCCGGGCCGAGGCGGCGGAACGCCTGCGGGTCGCGGTCGATGACCGCCACCTCGTGGCCCAGCCGTTCGAGCCCGGCGGCCAGCGAGGCGCCGACCCGGCCGCAGCCCATGATCACGACGTGCATGGTGGGAGGTTCCTTCGGCGGTTCGGGGAGGCCGGTGGGCAGACGCTATCGCGAGTTCGCGCGCCCCGGAGCATAGGCTGCGCACCGTGCCCAAGCTCGCCGTCGCCCTGAAGCGGCTGGTCGTCGGCCGACCGCAGCGCAGCGACCGCCTGACCAGCACGTTGCTCCCGAAGCGGATCGCGCTCCCGGTGTTCGCGTCGGACGCCATGTCCTCGGTGGCCTACGCGCCGGAGGAGATCTTCCTGACGCTGTCCGTGGCCGGCGTCGCGTCGTACGCGATGTCGCCGTGGATCGGTCTCGCCGTCGTCGTGGTCCTGCTCACGGTGGTGGCCAGCTACCGGCAGAACGTGCACGCCTACCCGTCCGGCGGGGGCGACTACGAGGTCGCGACCGTCAACCTCGGCAAGCCCGCCGGTCTCACGGTCGCCAGCGCACTGCTCGTCGACTACACGCTGACCGTGGCCGTCTCGATCTCGTCGGCGGCCGCGAACATCGGCGCGCTCGTCCCGTTCGTGGCCGAGCACAAGGTGCTGTTCGCGGTGTCCGCGATCGTCGTCCTGACGGCGATCAACCTGCGCGGGATCCGTGAGTCCGGTACGGCGTTCGCGGTCCCGGTCTACGCGTTCATCTTCGGCATCGCCGCCATGCTGATCTGGGGCTTCACCCGGATCCTGATCTTCGGCGACGAGGTGCGCGCGGCCAGTGCCGACCTGCAGCTGATCTCCGAGGGGGACCAGTTCACCGGGCTGGCGCTGGTGCTGCTTGTGCTGCGCTCGTTCACCCAGGGCGCCGCCGCGCTGACCGGTGTCGAGGCGATCAGCAACGGCGTGCCGGCGTTCCGCAAGCCCAAGTCGCGCAACGCGGCCACCACGCTGCTCATGCTCGGAACGCTGTCCGTGACGATGTTCATGGGCCTGATCGCGCTGGCCCAGTCGACCGGCGCGCAGATCGCCGAGGACCCCGTGCGGCAGTTCCCGACGGCGCCGCCCGGCTACCGGCAGCAGACGATGGTCGCCCAGCTCGCCGACGCCGTGTTCTCCGGCTTCCGGCCCGGGTTCTTCTTCGTCATCATCATGACGGCGCTGATCCTGGTGCTGGCCGCCAACACCGCGTTCAACGGGTTCCCCGTGCTCGGGTCGATCCTGAGCCAGGACCGCTACCTGCCCCGGCAGCTGCACACCCGAGGGGACCGGCTGGCCTACTCCAACGGCATCCTCGCGCTCGCGTTCTTCGCGATCCTGCTTGTCCTCGGGTTCCAGGCCGAGGTCACGAAGCTGATCCCGCTGTACACGGTCGGTGTGTTCGTGTCGTTCACGCTGTCCCAGGTCGGCATGGTCAAGCACTGGCAGCGCGCGCTCGCCGACGGACCGGAGCCACCGGAACGGCGCCGGATGCGGCGCAGCCAGGCGATCAACGGGTTCGGCGCGGCGATGACCGGCGTCGTGCTGCTCACCGTGCTGATCACGAAGTTCACGCTCGGGGCCTGGATCGCGATCGTCGCGATGATCGGGTTCTACGTGCTGATGCTGGCCATCCAGAAGCACTACGACCGGGTCGCGGCCGAGCTCGAGGCCGACGAGTCGGACGACGTTCTGCCGTCGCGCAACCACGCCGTCGTGCTCGTCTCCAAGATCCACAAGCCGACGTTGCGGGCACTGGCCTACGCGCGGGCCACCCGGCCGGACATCCTGGAGGCCGTGTCGGTCAACGTCGACGACGCGGACACCAAGCGGCTCGTCTCGGAATGGGACGAGCGGAAGATCCCGGTGCCGCTCAAGGTCGTCGAGTCGCCGTACCGGGAGATCACGAAGCCGGTGCTGGACTACGTGAAGCGGATCCGCTCGGAGAACCCGCGCAACGTGGTCACCGTCTACATTCCGGAGTACGTCGTCGGGCACTGGTGGGAGCAGGTGCTGCACAACCAGAGCGCGCTGCGGCTCAAGACCCGGCTGCTGTTCCAGCCCGGCGTGATGGTCACCAGCGTGCCGTGGCAGCTGCGGTCCTCCGACCGGGCCCGCGCGCTGAGCCCGCTGACCGCCCCCGGCGCGTCCCGGCGCGGGTACCCGACCCAGGCGCAGCTGCCCGGCGAGCGGAAGACCGGTGGGAGCGTCGGCCCCGCGTCCACACCGGACGCCGCGCGCACCCCGGACCGGCGGTCCCCGCAGAAGCGGACCCCGGAGAAGAGACGGTGACCGTCCCGGTGGCCGACTGGACCGACCGGATGCTCGAGCTCGAGGTCGGTCCGGTCGCGCACGGCGGCCACTGCGTCGGGCGCGTCGGCGACGACGGGGAGCCGGACCCGCACGGGCGGGTCGTGTTCGTGAGGCACGCGCTGCCCGGCGAGCGGGTGCGCGCCGTGGTGACCGAGGACGGCGGTGGCGCGTTCTGCCGGGCCGACGCCGTCGCCGTGCTGCGGGCCTCCGCGGACCGGGTGACCGCACCGTGCGAGTGGGCGCGCCCCGGTGGCTGCGGGGGCTGCGACTTCCAGCACGCCGATCCGGCGGCGCAGCGCGCGCTGAAGACGGCCGTCCTGCGCGAGCAGCTCTCCCGGGTGGCGGGCGTCGACGGGGACGTCGTCGTCGAGGAGCTGCCGGGTGGCGCGCTCGGCTGGCGCACCCGGGTCCGGCTGGCCGTCGACGCGGCCGGGACGGCGGGCCTGCGCGCCCACCGCAGCCACGACGTGTGCCCGGTCGCGGACTGCCTGCTGGCCCCGGCCGGGACGCTGCCGCCGGTGCTCGGGCGGGCGCACCGACCGGGTTCGGAGATCGAGGTGACGGTCGACGACGTCGGCGTCGCGCGCGTGGACGTCGCGGTCGTCGCGCACGCCGCGGGACGGGCGTGGGAGCTCTCGCCGGGCGTGTTCTGGCAGGTGCACCCGGCGCTGGCGGACACGCTGGCCGGGGTCGTCGCCTCGTGGGCCCGTGCGCCGGAGGGCGGCGTCGCGTGGGACCTCTACGGCGGCGTCGGTGTGCTCGCGTCGGTGCTGGCCGGGCAGGTCGGGCCGTCCGGGACGGTGATGGTCGTGGAGTCGTCGCGCGACGCCGTCGACGACGGACGGCGGGCGCTCCCCGACCTCGGGCAGGTGCGGTTCCGCGCGGCCCGGGTCGAACGGGAGATCGCGACGCTGGCGCCGGACCCGGACGTCGTCGTCACGGACCCGCCGCGGGCTGGGCTGGGGCGCGCGACCGTGCGGGCGCTGGCCGCGCGCGGGCCGGAGCGGGTGGTCCACGTGGCGTGTGACCCGGCCTCGCTGGCCCGCGACCTCGGACTGTTCGACGAGCACGGCTACCGCCTCGGCGGTCTGCGGGCGTTCGACGCGTTCCCGATGACCCACCACATGGAGGCCGTCGCGCTGCTGGAGCGGACGTGATCGTCGCGCACGTCTCCGACCTGCACCTGGACGGCACCGGGCCCCGTCGCGCACGGGCCGTCCGGGTCGGCGACCACCTCCGGGCGCTGAACCCCGCTCCGGACGTCGTGGTGGTCACCGGCGACGTCGCGGACCACGGCCTCCCGGCCGAGTACGACGAGGCCCGCGACGTGCTCGACGGGCTGGCGCCACTCGTCGTGCCCGGGAACCACGACGACCGCGACGCGCTGACCGCCGCGTTCGGACCGACCGACCGGGTGTCTCGTACCGACGGCCTCTCCGTGGCGCTCCTGGACACCCTCGTGCCCGGACAGGGGCACGGAGAACTGTCCGACGGCGCGCTGCGGCTGGTGGCCGGGATCGCCGACGAGCCGGGCCCGGTCGTGGTGGCGCTGCACCACCCGCCGATGCCGGTCGGGCACCCGACGATGGACCGGATCTCCCTGCGCGACCCGGCGTCGCTCGAGGCGGTGCTGCGCAGGCGGTCCGGACCGACGCTCGTGCTGTGCGGGCACCTGCACATGCCGATCGTCACGACGTTCGCCGGCCATCCGCTCGTGGTGGCGCCCGGTGTGGCGTCGACGCTGCGGTCGCCGGAGGAGCCGGGGGAGGGGCCGGTGCGGGACCCGTCGGAGCCCGGTCTGGCGTTGCACAGGCTGGCTCCCGGGAGCCCCCCGCTGACGGTGTTCCGCACGCCCGCGTGAGCGGCCCGACCGCACGGCCGGCCGGGGTGAACGCGCGCTGATCCGGAGACTGCGCACGGGGCGGGAGAACGCGTGTGCCCGGACGCACGCGTCCGCCTGATCCGCGCGCGAACCGCGGATCACGGTGCACCCGACCGAGCCGTACGTCCTCAATGTCCGTATCGTGTCGGCGGTCGGCGACACATCGGGAGACCAGCCATGCCGGGCATCGTCCAGAAGATCCAGCAGTTCCTCCGCAGCCCGCAGGGCCGGAAGATGACCGACCAGGCGAAGCGCTACGCCTCGGACCCGAAGAACCGCGCCAAGGCGCAGGACATGCTGAAGCGCTTCCGCGGCGGGGGCGGTCCGCGGCACTGAGCCCGGGATCCGCTACGATACAGAGGCTGAATCGGAGATGCTCCGAAAAGGGTAAGCCCCTGTAATCCAATCGGCAGAGATGATGCACTCAAAATGCATACAGTGTGGGTTCGAATCCCACCGGGGGCACTCATAATTGTCGGTGGGTGATGAGACGGTTCGCCCGTGCATCCACCCGAGACGGTCGCTGAAGCGCGGCGGCTGTACGAGTCCGGTTTGTGCGTGCAGGACGTCGCTCGGCGAATGGGGCTCCCGCAACGCACGGTTCGTCATTGGTGTCGCGGCACTCGCCGTACGGGTCGGGATCGTCGCGATTCGTCGACGTGTCCGCGGTGCACGAACGCTCCGCTGAATCGTGAGCGATATTCGTATCTGCTGGGCATGTATCTGGGTGATGGGCACATCACCCGGTCCATGCGGACCCACCGCCTGTGGATCTTCTGCGCCGATGCCTGGGCCGGGAGTCGTCGCAGACGTCGTGCAAGCCGTCGGCGACGTGCTCACGTCGTCCGCGGTGAGCATCGTCCAACGAACCGGATGTGTCGCCGTCGTGAGCCACTCGAAACACTGGGTCTGCCTGTTTCCGCAACACGGACCCGGAATGAAGTACACGCGGCGGATCGAGCTGGAACCGTGGCAGGACGAGATCGTTCGCGAGCATCCCGGTCCGTTCTTGCGCGGCCTGTTCCATTCGGACGGCTGCCGCACGGTCAATCGAACGCGGGCGACCGTGGACGGCGTCGAGAAGGCCTACAAGTATCCGCGGTGGATGTTCTCCAACAGGTCCGAGGACATCCACCGGTTGTGTGCGGCGGCACTGGACCGGCTCGGTATCGCTCACCGTCGGTCAAGGGCCGACACCATCTCCGTGGCCCGGCGCGACGCCGTCGAACTGATGGACCGCGTCGTCGGACCGAAGACGTGAGCGGTCAGTCCGCCGCGGGCACCTCGTGGCTGGCCTCCCGCAGCCGGCGGCGGAGCGTCTCCAGGTCGGCGCGGGCCGGCGTCGTCGTGGTCACGAACTCCTCGACGAGGTCGGCGAAGCGCCGTGCGCGTTCGATGTGCGGGAAGTGGCCGCCGCCGTCGAAGATCTCCAGACGGCTGTCCGGGAGCGCGACGTGTGCGGCGCGGGTGTGCTCGACCGGGATGACCGGGTCGCGGGAGCCGCCGACGAGCAGTACCGGGATCCGGTCGAGCAGGTAGAGCCGGTCCGTCCCGGCCAACCGCTGCCCCGCACCGTCGAGCGAGCCGCGCACGGTGTGGACGAAGGCGCCGCGGGCGCCGGAGTCGGCGAACGTGTCGAACGCGCTGAGCACGCCGTCGACGTCCGCGCCCGGCAGGAGCCGCGCCAACCGGTGGCCGAGACGGCCGAGCCACGCCGGGGTGATCGCCGAGACCGCCCGCAGGACGGTGTTCGCGCCCGGCAGCGTGGCGGCACGCAGCGCGGGGGTGACGTCCGAGCCGAGCCCGCCGCTGGACACGAGCCCGACCCGCTCGACGAGCTCGGGGAACTGGTGGGCGTACTGCATCGCGACGCCACCGCCGAACGAGTGGCCGATCACCGTCGCCCGGTCCAGGCCGAGCACGAGCAGCAGGTCGCGGACCTCGGCCGCGTAGGCGCCGAGCGAGTAGTCCCCGCTGCCCGGCTTGGCCGACCGGCCGTGCCCGAGCAGGTCCGGCGCGATCACGTGGCAGTGCCTGCCGAGCAGCGGCAGCACCGCCTCCCAGGTGAGCGCGCTGCTGGCCAGCCCGTGCAGCAGCACGACCACCGGACCGCCGCTCGTCGCGCCGGCCTCCAGGAAGCTCACGACGTTCCCGTGCAGCACGATGTCGCGGCGGGTCACCGGAACGGCGGCCACGCCGGACGTCGGACGGGTGCCGTTCCGCCTCGTCCGGGCGGCGGCGCCGGTGGATGCACTCATCACCGTCCATGACTACCCGCCCGGACGGACCCACCACGCCGGACACCGACGTGTTTCGGCACACGAAGTGCCGAAGTGGGGGCCGACCGCGGGTCGGGACCGGTAACCTGGATGCTGTCAGATCCCGCCGTACACACACGGTTCCTCGAAGGAGAGACGAGTTGTCCCAGGACGTTCCCGCAGTTGCCGACACGCCGCAGGTCGACGGCGACGGTCCGCGCCCCGGGTGGCGGGTCCTGGTCGTCGAGGACGAGGCGCTGATCCGCATGGACCTCGCCGAGATGCTCTCCGAGGAGGGCTACGTCGTCGCCGGTGAGGCGGCCGACGGCGAGGCGGCGATCGAGCAGGCCCGCGAGCTGAAGCCGGACCTGGTCATCATGGACGTGAAGATGCCCAAGAAGGACGGCATCGAGGCGGCCGCGACCGTGGTCGGCGAGAAGATCGCGCCGGTCGTGATGCTCACCGCGTTCAGCCAGCGTGACCTGATCGAGCGCGCCCGCGACGCGGGCGCGATGGCCTACCTGGTCAAGCCGTTCGCCCGGCACGAGCTGGTGCCGGCGATCGAGCTGGCCGTGTCCCGGTTCGCCGAGAAGCGCGCGCTGGAGGACGAGGTCGCGTCGCTGAACGAGCGCTTCGAGACCCGCAAGGTGGTCGACCGGGCCAAGGGCCTGCTGATGACGCACCAGAAGATGTCCGAGCCGGAGGCGTTCCGCTGGATCCAGCGCACCGCGATGGACCGGCGCACGACGATGAAGGCCGTCGCGGACGCCGTGATCGACGGTCTCGCCCCGGCCAAGGCCTGACGGTCCGGCCGGACGGCGTCGGACACCGGCGCCGTCCGGACCGGCCTGCGTCACCCGGAAGGCCGAGCCGACCCCGGCCGCCGGCGACCGCGGCCGCCGGCAGCCGGGCTCAGGCCACGCCGAGGTAGGCGTCCTTGATCGCCGGATCGGCGAGGAGCTCGGCGCCGGTCCCGGCGCGGGTGATCCGGCCGGTCTCCATGACGTACGCCCGGTGCGCACGGGACAGGGCCTGCTGAGCGTTCTGCTCGACCAGCAACACCGTGACGCCCTGCTGCCGGTTGATCTCCGAGATGATCTTGAAGATCTGTGCGATGAACTGCGGCGCGAGCCCCATCGACGGCTCATCGAGCAGGAGCAGGCGGGGCTTGGCCATCAGCGCGCGCCCGATCGCCAGCATCTGCTGCTCGCCGCCGGACAGCGTGCCGCCGACCTGGGTGCGGCGTTCGGCCAGCCGCGGGAACAGCTCGAACACCGCGTCCATCTCGGCGGGCAGGTTCTTGCGGTCCCTGCGGCTGTAGGCGCCCATGTCGAGGTTCTCCAGGACCGTCATGCCGGGGAAGATCCCGCGGCCCTCGGGTGCCTGGCTGATCCCGCGCACCACGCGCAGGTCGGCGCGCAGCGTGCTGATGTCGTCGCCGTCGAACGTGATCGACCCGCCGGACAGCGGGCGGACGCCGGAGACGACCCGCATCGTCGTCGTCTTCCCGGCGCCGTTCGCGCCGATCAGCGTGACGATCTCGCCCTGCTCGACGGTCAGCGAGACGTCGGAGAGCGCCTGGATCCGCCCGTACGCCGCGTTGACGCCGGACAGCTCAAGCAGTGGTGTCATCGTCGGGAACCCCCAGGTAGGCGGCGACCACCGCCGGATCCTCCCGGATCTCGGCTGGCAGGCCGTCGGCGATCTTCTTGCCGAACTCCAGAACGACGATCCGGTCGGTCACGCCCATGACCAGCCGCATGTCGTGCTCGATGAGCAGGACGGTGTAGCCGTCGTCGCGGATCTTGCGGATCAACCCCATGAGGTTGTCCTTCTCCGCGGGGTTGAAGCCCGCCGCCGGCTCGTCGAGGCACAGCAGCTTCGGCTCGGTGGCCAGCGCCCTGGCGATCTCCAGGCGGCGCTGGTAGCCGTAGGGCAGGTTGCGAGCCTTGTCCGCGGCGCGGTCGGCGATGCCGACGAACTCGAGCAGCGCCATCGCCCGCTCGACGGCCTCCTTCTCCTCCCGCACGTGCCGGGGGAGCCGCAACAGCGCACCGAGCACCGACGTCTTGTGCCGCGCGTCCGCACCGACGACGACGTTCTCCAGCGCCGTCATCTCGCCGAACAGCCGGATGTTCTGGAACGTCCTGGCGATGCCGAGCTGGGTGATCTGGAATCGTTGACGACGTCCGAGCGAGGCGCCCTCGAGCAGCACCCGGCCGGACGTCGGCCGGTACACGCCGGTGAGCGCGTTGAAGCACGTCGTCTTGCCCGCACCGTTCGGCCCAATCAGGCCGAGGATCTCGCCGCGGCGGATGTCGAACGAGACGTCGTCGAGCGCGACCAGGCCGCCGAAGCGCATGGTCACGTTCTCCATCCGCAGGAGCGTGTCGCCGACGTCGACGGCGATCTCCCGGTCCGGCGCGACGGCGTCGGCGACCTCGGACTCGCGCTCGGCGCGCTCCGCGTCGGTCATCTGGGCGAGCTCGGCGACGATGCTGCCCTCCGGTGCGTCCGGGTCGCCCGCCTGGAGCGGCTCGCTCATCGAGTCCCTCCCTCGACCGTCTGGGACGGTTCCGTGGTCATCGGATTGTCCGCCGCCAGTTGCTCGGGCTTGCCGATCAGCCGTTGGTAGGCCTGTCGTCCGTAGGCCAGCAGACGCTGGCGGGCACCGAGCAGGCCCTGCGGGCGGAACGCCATCAGCACGATCAGCGCCACGCCGAAGATCAGGTACTTGTACCCGGCCAGCTCGACGAACCGGTTGGGGATGTAGGACACCAGGAACGCCCCGACGAGCGCGCCGACCTTGTTGCCGGACCCGCCGAGGATGACGGCGGCGAGGAACAGCACGGACGTCGGCACGTCGAACTTCTGGTTGTTGACGAAGCCGACCTGGCCGGCGAACAGCGCGCCGGACAGCCCGCCGATCGCGGCGCCGATGACGAACGCCCACAGCTTGAACCGGACCGTCGGCACGCCCATGATCTGCGCGGCGTCCTCGTCCTCGCGGATCGCGATCCAGGCCCGGCCGACGCGGCTGCGCTCCAGGTTGCCCATCGCCAGCAGCACGATGATCGTGATCGTGACGACCAGCCAGTACCACGTGGTGCCGTTCGCGTTCGAGAACAGCGGCTCCCCGTCGGAGCCGGTGCCCGGCGGGCGGCCGACGCCCTGGAACCCGACCTGGCCCTTGAGCGGCCCGACGATCGTCGCCAGCAGCCGGATGATCTCACCGAACCCGAGCGTGACGATCGCCAGATAGTCCCCGCGCAACCGCAGCGTCGGCCCGCCGAGCAGCAGCCCGGCCAGCATCGTCACGGCCATCGCGACCGGCAGCGTCCACAGGTACGGGATGTGCGTGAGCGCCGAGTCCTGGCTGGTCAGCAGCGCTGCTGAGTACGCGCCGACGGCGAAGAAGCCGACGTAGCCGAGGTCCAGCAGGCCCGCCTGGCCGACGACGACGTTCAGGCCGATCGCCAGCAGCGCGAACCGCGCCGCGTCGAACATCGCGATCGGGAAGTTCGTCCCCGGCTCGGTGGTGATCAGCGGCGGGTTCAGCACCGGCAGCGCGTAGATCAGCACCACCAGCGGGATCAGCCACAGCCACTGCTGCGCGCGGGGCAGCGAGTTCCACCTGTCCCGCAGTCCGCGGATGCCCGTCATACCCGTGCCTTTCCGAGCGACTCGCCGAGGATGCCGGTCGGCCTGATCATCAGGATCGCGACCAGCACGACGAACGCGACGACGTCGGTCCACTGCGCGTTGCCGAGCAACGTCTGCCCGTAGTTGCCGATCACACCGAGCATCAGGCCCCCGAGCAGCGCCCCCCGGATGTTGCCGATGCCGCCGAGGACGGCCGCGGCGAACGCCTTGATGCCCAGGATGAACCCGCCGTTGTACTGCACGCCGCCCGGCACCTTCATGACGTAGAACAGGGCGGCCGCGCCGGCGAGGATGCCGCCGATCAGGAACGTCAGCACGATGACCCGCTCAC
This sequence comes from Pseudonocardia endophytica, assembly GCF_004339565.1. Classification (GTDB taxonomy): domain Bacteria; phylum Actinomycetota; class Actinomycetes; order Mycobacteriales; family Pseudonocardiaceae; genus Pseudonocardia; species Pseudonocardia endophytica. The sequence goes on along the minus strand of NZ_SMFZ01000001.1, from coordinate 682,328 downwards.
GGTTGACGCCCATCAGCGTCGCGGTGTCCGGGTCCTGGGCGACGGCGCGCAGGCCGCGGCCGAGCCGGGTCCGGTTCACGAACTGGTCGACGATCACGAACATCACGATCGCCGCCACGAAGATCACGATCTGCTGGCTGTCGATGATCGCGCCGAACACGTCGAACACCGGCTCCGGGCGGAACATGATCAGCGCCGCCTCCGGGTTCGGGCCGCGCCAGGCGAAGATCAGGTACTGGAGCGCGAACGAGGCGCCGATCGCGGTGATCAGGAACGCCAGCCGTGGGGCGTTGCGGCGTCGCAGTGGTCGGTAGGCGACGCGCTCCAGCAGGACGGCGATCGCGCCCGCGGCGAGCATCGCCACGAGCATCGCCAGCACCAGGTCACCGACCAGCGCGATCAGCGGGAGGTCCGGCTGGGACGGGCCGAAGCCGAGCGCGGCGAGTGTGAAGAACAGCGCGTACGCCCCGACGATGAAGACCTCGGAATGCGCGAAATTGATCAGTTGGAGAACGCCGTAGACCATCGTGTAGCCCATCGCGATCAGCGCGTAGATGGCGCCGTAGGCGAGGCCGTCGAACGTGTTGGACCAGAACTGCGACAGGAAGCCGTCGACGTCGAAGGTGATCCAGTTCGAGTCCTGCGCGAGCACGGTGGTGTCGGCGAGGAGGTGGGTCAGGAGCACGGGTGTTCCTCACGTGCGACGGGCATGCCCGCTCCGGACCGTCGTGGTCCGGAGCGGACATGCCCGTGGTTCGACTACCGGATGGGGAGGATCAGCTGATCTCGCCGATGGGGACGATCTGGCCGTTGTCCACCTTGTATCCGAAGACCTTGGTGGTGGCCAGCTCGCCGGTGGCGTCCCACTTGAACTCCTTGGAGTACCCGGCGCCGTTGTAGTTCTTCACGTAGTTCAGGACGGCCGCCCGGTCCTTGGCACCGGAGTCGATCGCCTTGAGCAGGATCGTCGTGGAGTCGTAGCCCTCCAGCGAGTACGTGCCCGGCGCGCTGCCGCCCGAGACGCCCTTGTACGCGTCGGCGAACTGCGGGACGAGCTCACCCGGCGTGCACGGGCAGGTGAAGAACGCGTTGTTCGACGCGTCGCCCGCCAGCTTGATGAACTCCGCGTCCTTCACGCCGTCCGGCCCGAGGAACGTGCCGTTGAAGCCACGGTTGGACAGCTGCTGGTCCAGCGGGGCGCCCTCGGCGTAGTAGCCGGAGTAGAACACGACCTGCGGCTGCGCGGCGACGACCTTGGAGACGACCGCGGCGAAGTCCTTCTGCCCGGTGGTCACCTTGTCCTGGCAGCTGGCGTCCACACCGGACGACGCGAGCGCGTCGTTCGTCGCCTTGGCGAGACCGGTGCCGTAGTCCGAGTCGTCCTGGATGACGCAGACCTTCTTGGCGCCGAGCTTGCCGGACATGAACTTTGCGGCGGCCGGACCCTGCACGTTGTCGTTGGCCAGCGCGCGGAAGAACGTCGTCCAGCCGTTCTTGGTCAGCGCCGGGTTGGTCGCGGACGGGGTCAGGTGCGCGAGACCGGCCTGCTGGAAGATCGCGCCGGTCGCCTTCGACTCACCGGAGAACGGCAGACCGACGACACCGATGATGCCCTGCTCGCTGGCGACCTGGGTGACGATGCCGGGCGCCCTGTCCGGCGTGCCCTCGGTGTCGAACTGCTTGAGCTGCACCTGGCAGTTGGGGTTCGCCTGGTTGTGCTGGTTCACGGCGAGCTGGACGCCGTTGACGATGTTGACGCCGAGCTGCGCGTTGCTGCCCGTCTTGGCGCCCGCGTAGGCGATCGTCGTGGTGGGTGCGCAGGTCGCCTGGCCGTTGCCGGCCGGATTGGCGGCGTTCGCCGGCACCGGCAGTGACGTGACGGCGGGAATGTCCGGCCGGTTACCCTGGCCGCCCCCCTGATCGCCGCCGCCGCCCGAGTTGGCCGCGCATCCGGCGAGGGCGAGGGTCAGCGCGACCCCGCCGGCCAGGACGGCAGCACGCCGTGATCTGAACAAGTTCTCCTCCATAGAAGACCGTTCCCCGCTCCAGTGGCGGGCCCCTCCTCCGCCCCCGGGCCGGAGTCCGAGCCGGAAACTAGCCGCGGGATCGGTCCGCGAACAGTTCCCGGATTGTTCTTGTATCCACATCGTGACGGAGCGCCGGATGTGTGTCAGAGGGGTTGCTGACGGTCGGATGTCGCCGGAGGCCGCCCGTTCGTTACCGGTTAGCTGCGACGATTCCGATTCGTAACATCAGATCTGCGGGCGGGTGTCCCGGTGCAGGCAGGTGAGCTTCGCGGTGCAGATGCGGCGATCCTGCTCGTCGACGATCACGATTTCGGACGTCGACGTCGAGCGGCCCACGTGCAACGGACGTGCGGTCCCGATCACCCGTCCCTCGGTGGCCGACCGATGATGTGTGCAGGCCAGTTCCAGACCGACCGGAAAGCGCTCCGGTAACGCGTTCAGTGCGGCCAGAACGGATCCGAGCGTCTCGGCCAGTACCGCGCTGGCACCGCCGTGCAGCAGCCCGTACGGCTGCCGGTTCCCGGCCACCGGCATCTGCCCGACGACGCGGTCGAGCTCGAGCGTGACGAGCTCGAGGCCCATCCGGGTGGCGAGCTGTTCGGCCGCCATGTCCGGCGACATCTCGGGGAGCTGCGAGGGATCGATCGGCACCGGCGAACCCTATCCGCGCCCGACCCGGGCCTCGGCCCACCGGTCGGACGTCGGTCATCCCGCCGTCGAGGCCGAGGGATGCGGCGCACGATCCGGCAGCGCTCGGGTGAGCACGTCGCCGACGGGCACCCGACCCCTCCCGGCGATGGTCGCGCACGGACCAGATCACGGCCGCCTTCCTTGCCGCGCCGGACGCCGCTCCCTAGCGTGTCGATCATCCTGGACGGGTCGGCGAGAGGTGGGTGCGGTGCAGGACGGTGCCGAGCAGGCGTTGCGGATGCTGCGGGAGGGCAACGAGCGCTGGCAGCGCGACGAGCGTGACGACCCGAGGAGGTCCGCCGAGGTGCGGGCGTCGGTCGTCTCCGGCCAGGAGCCGATGGCGATGGTCCTCTGCTGCGCGGACTCCCGGGTCCCTGCCGAGCTGGTGTTCGACCTCGGACTCGGCGACCTGTTCGTGGTCCGCACCGCGGGGCAGGTGGTCGACGACGCCGTGCGGGGCACGCTCGCGTTCGGAGCCGGTGCACTGGGCATCTCGCTGCTCGTGGTGCTCGGTCACTCGCGATGCGGCGCGGTCAAGGCGGCGGTCTCGGTCGCGGGCGGCGAGCCCCTGCCCGCTCCCGCGACGCTGGGCGCACTCGTCGGCGACATCGTGCCGGTGTGCGTCGGCGACGGCTCCGACCCGGACGCCGACGTCGCGACGGCGGTGGACGCCAACGTGCGACGGGTGGTCGCGCAGCTGACCGCCGACCCGTCACTGTCCGGCGCGATCTGCAACGGCCGGCTGACGATCGTCGGGATGCGCTACGACCTGGAGTCCGGCGCGGTCGTACCGGTCTGAGGGCCGGTCAGGGCCTGCGGGTCACGAAGATCGCGGTGCCGGGGAGCAGGCGGCCGCGCAGCGGCGACCACTGGCCCCAGATCCGCTCGTGGCCCTCCGGCCACTCCGGCTCCACCAGGTCCTCGAGCACCAGACCGGCGCCGACGACGTCGCGCACCCGGTCGCCGAGCGTGCGGTGGTGCTCGACGTAGGTCGCCGCGCCGTGGGCGTCGACCTCGAGGTAGGGCGTCCGGTCGAAGTAGGACTGTCCGACGGTCAGCCCGGCCGGCCCGGGGTCGTCCGGGAAGACCCAGCGCACCGGGTGGTTGACGGCGAACACGAACCGTCCGCCGGGGCGCAGCACCCGGGCCACTTCCCGCATCACGAGCCCGGGCTCGGCCACGAACGGGATCGCCCCGAACGCCGAACAGGCCACGTCGAACGACGCGTCGGCGAACGGCAGGTGTTCGGCGCCGGCCTGCACGAGCGGGACCTCGATCCCGGCGCGCCGGTTCGCCGCGGTGGCGTGTCGCAGCATCGACGACGACAGGTCGAGACCGACCGGGCGCGCACCGTGCGCGGCCAGCCAGCGGCTGCACGGGGCCGAGCCGCAGCCCACCTCCAGCACGCGCTTCCCGCGCAGCTCGTCCGGGGCGCCGAGCAGCTGCGCGTCGTCCTCACGCAGGTTCTCCGGACACCACACGAACGCCGTCTCGCCGATGTCGCGGGCGTGCTCGTCGAGGTAGTCGTCGGCGTCGGCGTCCCACCACGCGCGGCTGGCCCGCTCGGACTCCGCGGACGACACCGCGCGGCGGGCGACGCCCGCCGTCCCGACGATCTCCTCGGCGTTCATCGACGACCAGCGTGCCGGGTGCATCTCCGCAGCTCGACCCGGGGACCCGCGTTGCCCCGCCGATCCGGCCCCGCGTAGCATGGGACACACTCGTGGTCAACGTGGCTGATGTTCGCGGACGCCGCACGGGCACCGCACTCGAACGTACGCCGATGACGATTCTCCGACCACGGGAATCGACGCCAGAAGGTGACTGTTACAACGTCGCAGCAAGTGATCGACCACCCCGGTCGGGCCGACCGGACCGCCTACGCACAGCAAACCACCGGAGCACCCCACTACATGTCCACCGACACCACCGCCGCCCCGACCACGCCGCAGGTCGCCGTCAACGACATCGGGTCGGAGGAGGACTTCCTCGCCGCCATCGACCAGACGATCAAGTACTTCAACGATGGCGACATCGTCGAGGGCACCATCGTCAAGGTCGACCGTGACGAGGTCCTGCTCGACATCGGCTACAAGACCGAGGGCGTCATCCCCTCGCGCGAGCTGTCGATCAAGCACGACGTCGACCCCGCAGAGGTCGTCGAGGTCGGCGAGTTCGTCGAGGCTCTTGTCCTCCAGAAGGAGGACAAGGAAGGCCGCCTGATCCTGTCCAAGAAGCGCGCCCAGTACGAGCGCGCCTGGGGCACGATCGAGGCGCTGAAGGAGGCCGACGAGCCGGTCGAGGGCACCGTCATCGAGGTCGTCAAGGGCGGCCTGATCCTGGACATCGGGCTCCGCGGCTTCCTGCCGGCCTCGCTGGTCGAGATGCGCCGCGTGCGCGACCTCCAGCCGTACGTCGGCCGCAAGATCGAGGCCAAGATCATCGAGCTGGACAAGAACCGCAACAACGTGGTCCTGTCCCGCCGCGCCTGGCTGGAGCAGACCCAGTCCGAGGTCCGCAGCGAGTTCCTCAACCAGCTGCAGCGCGGTCAGGTCCGCAAGGGCGTCGTCTCGTCGGTGGTCAACTTCGGTGCGTTCGTCGACCTCGGTGGTGTCGACGGCCTGGTGCACGTGTCCGAGCTGTCCTGGAAGCACATCGACCACCCGAGCGAGGTCGTCGAGGTGGGCCAGGAGGTCACCGTCGAGGTGCTCGACGTGGACCTGGACCGCGAGCGGGTCTCCCTGTCGCTCAAGGCGACCCAGGAAGACCCGTGGCGTCTGTACGCCCGGACCCACGCGATCGGCCAGATCGTCCCGGGCAAGGTCACGAAGCTGGTGCCGTTCGGCGCGTTCGTCCGCGTCGAGGAGGGTATCGAGGGCCTGGTGCACATCTCCGAGCTGGCCGAGCGCCACGTCGAGGTGCCGGAGCAGGTCGTCCAGGTCGGCGACGACTGCATGGTCAAGGTCATCGACATCGACCTGGACCGTCGCCGGATCTCGCTGTCGCTCAAGCAGGCCAACGAGGGCATGACGGTCGACACCGAGTTCGACCCGACGCGCTACGGCATGGCCGCCGAGTACGACGACCAGGGGAACTACATCTACCCCGAGGGCTTCGACGTCGACACCGGCGAGTGGAAGGAAGGCTACGACGAGGCCCGCTCGGCCTGGGAGGGCCAGTACGCCGAGGCGCACGAGCGCTACGAGCAGCACATGACGCAGATCCGCAAGGCCGCAGAGGCCGAGGCGGAGGGCGGCGACGAGGCTGCAGCGGCGAACTACTCCTCGGGCGGCGGCTCCTCGAGCACCGGCGGTGGCGACAGCCAGCCGCAGCAGGCCGAGAGCGGCGGCTCGCTGGCCAGCGACGAGCAGCTCGCGGCTCTGCGGGAGAAGCTCTCCGGCGGAGCGTGATCGCGCACAGGTAGTCCAGCCAAGGGCCCGGTGACCTACAGGTCGCCGGGCCCTTCGGCCGTTCGGCCTCTGGCTCTGTGTCGCAGACCCCGGCGTGTCCCGCACGGCACACCGTGGTGAGGTCACAGTTCGGCACCGGTCGGCCACGATCCGGCACGGTCACGTGATTCGATCACCGGCCCGCGCCAAGATTGACGCATGGCCGGCCGTTCGACCCGCCGGACGCGGTCCGGATCTCTGTCCCTGATCGCTCTCGCGGCCCTGGCGGTCGGTGTCCTGACCGGATGTTCGACGGCGTCCGGCGACCCGAGCATCGCCGTGCCCACGTTCCCGGCCGCCGACCCGAGCCGTCCCGCTCCCGGCGCCGCGCCGATCAAGATCGCCCTGCCGGACGACTGCGCCCGGCTGATGTCCGTCGAGCAGGCCGGTGCGCTGTTCGGCCAGCCGCTCGGCGCGGTGAACGTCAAGACCGTCCGCGGTGTCCCGGAGCCCGCGGTCAAGCGCACCGAGCGTGTCGCGTGCACCTACCGCGCGACCGGTCAGGGCGACACCGGCCCGGTGCTCTACCAGCTGAACATCGGCCGGTACTCGGACGCCGCCGCGGCATCGGCGCAGTGGCGGTCGAACACGAACGCCGAGCGCAGCGGCGCGATGTCGTCGAAGGACCTGACCGTGGCCGGCGCGCCCGCGGTGTTCGTCGAGCAGGCCGACGAGTCGACGCTCGCCGTGTCCTACGGCGTGGACACCCTGACGTTCGTGCTCCCGAAGGCGGCGCCCGGCCAGAACCGGTCGGCCGCGGAGACGTTGCCCGACCTGGCCCAGCGGGTCATCCCGGCGCTCGCGCCGACCCAGCCGCCGGGCAGCAGGCCCGCCGCGCCCGCGGCACCACCCGCGCAGCCCTCGGCGACACCCGCCGCGGCGGAGGGCCGTCCCTGACCCTCGGCCGCCGGAACGTACGGTGGACCGATGCTGCGTATCGGGCTGACCGGCGGGATCGGCGCGGGCAAGTCCACAGTGGCCCGCAGGCTCGTCGAGCTGGGTGCCGTCCTGGTCGACTCGGACGTCCTCGCCCGGAAGGCGGTGGCGGCCGGGTCGGAGGGACTCGCCGCGGTCGCCCGCGAGTTCGGCCCTGAGGTCATCGGACCGGACGGTGAGATGGACCGGCCTGCCGTGGGGGCGATCGTGTTCGGCGACCCGGATGCGCTCGCCCGGCTGAACGCCATCGTGCACCCCCGCGTGCGGGAGCTGTCCGACGAGCTGGTCGCCGGGGCCGCGGTGGACGCGATCGTCGTGCAGGACATCCCGTTGCTCGTCGAGGGCGGGATGGCGTCGTCGTTTCCGCTCGTGGTCGTCGTCGGGGTGGACGCGGAGCTCCGGGTCCACCGCCTCGTCGAGGCCAGGGGGATGGGCGAGCAGGACGCCCGCGCGCGGATCGCCGCGCAGGCCGACGACGAGCGGCGCCGCGCCGTCGCCGACGTCTGGCTGGACAACTCCGGGTCCGAGCAGGACACCCGGGAGCGGGTGGATGCGCTGTGGGAGCAGCGGCTCGTCCCGTTCGAGGAGAACATGCGGGCGGGACGCGTCGCTCCGGGCGGGCCGCCGGTGCTGGTCGACCCGGACCCGTCGTGGCCGGAGCAGGCGCGCCGGGTCGCCGACCGGGTCGCCGCCGCGGTGGGGGAGCGCGGGCGCGGGGTCGAGCACATCGGGTCGACCGCCGTCCCCGGCCTGGTCGCCAAGGACGTGCTCGACCTGCAGCTCGGCGTGGACTCGCTGGACGACGCGGATGCGGTCGAGGACGCGCTGGCCGCGGCCGGCTTCCCCCGGCGCGAGGGCGTCGTCGCGGACAACCCCAAGCCCGACGACCCCGATCCGGGCCGGTGGCGGAAGCGGCTGCACGGCTCCGCCGACCCCGGGCGGCGGGTCAACCTGCACGTCCGTCCGCGGTCCGGGCCCGGCTGGCGGTACGCGGTGGCGATGCGGGACTGGCTGCGGGCGGACCCCGCCGCCCGCGACGAGTACGCGGCGCTCAAGCGGGAGGCGGAGCGGCTCTACGGCGCGGATCCGGACGCCGCCCGGTACGTCGGCCACAAGGAGCCGTGGTTCGACGCCGTCGCCACCCGAATGGTGCAGTGGTCGGCCTGACCCGAACGGCCTGATTCCCGAGATCGGGCGAATCTGTAACGGCGCGTGCTCGTTGTTCGAAAGGCGGAGGGAGCGCCGCCGTCGTCGCCGTCGTGACCGGCGGGTTCCGGCGACGGGCCGGATCGGTGCTCCTCTCGCGGACAGGCGGGCGTACGGCGACGAGAGGACGCGGGGTTGAGCACGGTGGCGGAACGTCACGGCGCGGACGACGACCGCGATGTCGGCCGTCCGGCCTATGATCCCGCCTACTACGGCGATCCCGGTTGGGACGACGAGCGCGACCCGTACCGCGACCCCGTGTCGGACGGCTTCGAGCGCACGCTGCTCGACTCCGGCGGCGTCCACCTCGAGCCGGAGCCGCCGAGCGGCGCCGTCGTCGCGCAGCACCGGGTGGTGCCGCACGGTGAGCTGCGCGCGGACTTCGGTGCCCACCTCGAGACGCACTACCCGCGGCTGGTGGCGCAGCTGTACGCGATCACCCTTCACCCCGGCGACGCGCACGAAGCCGTCCAGGACGCCTACTCGCGTGCGTGGCGCCGCTGGGCGGACCTGCGTGACACCGACGTCGTCGGCTGGATACGCCGGGTCGCGATCCGCACGTCGATGCGCGGCTGGCGTCCGGGCCTGACCCGCGCCGGGCTGCGTCGCAACCGCCTGCCCGCCGCCGAGTCGCTGGATCCGCAGACCGGTGCCCTGCTGGAGGCGCTGGCCGGGCTGCCGGTCGCCGTGCGGCGGGCCGTGGTGCTGCGCCACATGGTGGGCCTCGGCGAGGCCGAGATCGCGGAGCTGGAGCGGGTCGGTGAGCCCGTGGTGCGCGAGCGGCTGCGGCGCGGCCGGGACGCGGTCCACGACGGGATGGACGAGATGCTGGGACGCGTCGTCGACGCGGCCGGTGCCCCGGAGCACGGGCACCGTCGCGGCGGACGGCACGGCCGACGGGGGGATCAGGGATGAACGGGTTCGGTGAGGACCGCGAGATCGACCGGGCGTTCGCCCGGCTGGACGACCTGCTGGCCGGGTCGGTCCCGCTGCCGGCCGTGGACGAGGTCATCGGCCGCGCGCCGAGCGTGCGCCGTGCGAGCTCGGCGGCCGCCGCCGCGGTGCTGACGGTCGGCTCGCTGGGCGGGATCACCGCCGTCGCGACGGCCGCCGCGCCGCAGGACTCCCCGGTGGCGCCGCCGTCGGCGATCGCGTCGCCCGCCACCGGCTTCCCGGCGAGCCCGGTGACGCCCGCCGCTCCGCAGATCCCGATGCAGGGGGCAGCCGACCTGCCGCCGGCGTTCGACCCGGCCACCGCGACGGCGCCGCAGGTGGACCCGACGACCGGTGCCGTGATCACCCCGGCCCGGCCCGGCACTCCCGCGGCCGGTCCTCGGCCGGGTCCGGTGGTGCCGCCCCCGGCCGGCCCCGCCGTCCCGCCGCCCGGTGGCGGCGGCAGCACCCCGCCGCCCTCCGGTGGTGGCGGCAACGGCGGCGGCAACGGCGGCGGTGGCGAAGGAACCCCGGATCCGACGACGCCTCCGCCGACGACGAGCGAGGACCCCCCTCCCACATCGGAGGAGCCTCCGCCGACCACGACCGACCCGCCCACGACGACCACGACGACGAAGTCGAAGCCCGCGGGCTGACACCCGGGCCGGCCACGTCAGGGGCGATCCGGCCGCACACGCGGTCCGAGCAGGATGCCCTCGCCCGCCAGCCACGCCTCGACGTCGTGGCCGTGGCGGGCGATCGTGTCGACGACGGCGTGCGAGCGGTGCAGCGCGTACTCCGCCTGCGCCGGCGTGAGCAGGCCCTCGGCGACGGCGGCCACGTACTCGTCGACGTCCAGCACCTCGACCTCGCGTCCGGTGCGGACGACGAGGTCCAGGTAGAGGTCGGTCATCCGCAACACCCGGCCGTCGCGCGTGATCTCCGCGATGTCGACGTAGAAGTCCTGGTCGCGCTCGTAGCCGGGGTTCCACAGCCAGTCGGACAGGCAGATCCCGAGGTCCGGCAGCACCCAGACCTCCATCCACCACGCGTTCGGCCTGCCCACGATCGGCCTGCTCAGGTAGAGGCCCCAGTCGTGCTCGCGCAGGGTGTCGATCTCCCGCCGGTTGCCCTTGGTGTCGGTGTTCGTGCCGGCGACGGGATCGAACGTCTGGATCTTCGGCGGGTGCACCGGCATGATCCTTCCACCCGGGGCGGTGCCGGGGCACCGGAAACTGTCGGTGGGTGCTCGTACCCTGGTTCCCGTGGCATTCGCGACAGAGGTTCCGGGCAGCGCGGCGGACATCAGCGGCCAGGGTCACCAGATCCGGCAGGACCCGCACGCGCACCCGGACGCCGGCTCCACGCCGGAGGATGCGCCGCGGGCGCACTCCGAGCACCGTCCGGTCGGGGAGATCGCACGCACCGGCGGCACGTTTCAGGTGGTCAGCGAGCACCAGCCCGCCGGTGACCAGCCGGGTGCCATCGCGGAGCTGGACACGCGGCTGCGCAGGGGCGAGGAGGACATCGTCCTCATGGGAGCCACGGGCACCGGCAAGTCGGCGACCACGGCGTGGCTGATCGAGCAGCAGCAGCGGCCGACGCTGGTGATGGCGCCGAACAAGACGCTCGCCGCGCAGCTGGCCAACGAGCTGCGGGAGATGTTGCCGCACAACGCCGTCGAGTACTTCGTCTCGTACTACGACTACTACCAGCCCGAGGCGTACATCGCCCAGACGGACACCTACATCGAGAAGGACAGCTCGATCAACGACGACGTGGAGCGTCTGCGCCACTCCGCGACGATGAACCTGCTGTCCCGGCGTGACGTCGTCGTGGTCGCGTCCGTGTCCTGCATCTACGGCCTCGGCACGCCGCAGTCGTACCTGGACCGCTCGGTGCAGCTCTCGGTCGGCGAGGAGGTGGACCGTGACCAGCTGCTGCGGCTGCTGGTCGACGTCCAGTACACGCGCAACGACATGTCGTTCACCCGCGGCACGTTCCGGGTGCGCGGGGACACGGTGGAGATCATCCCGGCGTACCAGGAGCTGGCGCTGCGGATCGAGTTCTTCGGCGACGAGATCGAGGCGCTGCACCACCTGAACCCGCTGACCGGGGACGAGGTCGAGCAGGTCGACTCGATCCGGATCTTCCCGGCGACGCACTACGTCGCGGGCCCCGACCGCATGGAGCGCGCGGTCCGGGACATCGAGGCCGAGCTCGAGACGCGGCTGGCCGAGCTGGAGAACCAGGGCAAGCTGCTGGAGGCGCAGCGGCTGCGGATGCGGACGCAGTACGACATCGAGATGATCCGCCAGGTCGGGTTCTGCTCCGGTATCGAGAACTACTCCCGGCACATCGACGGCCGCGGCGCGGGCACCGCCCCGGCGACGCTGATCGACTACTTCCCGGACGACTTCCTGCTGGTCATCGACGAGTCGCACGTGACGGTGCCGCAGATCGGCGGCATGTACGAGGGCGACATGTCCCGCAAGCGGAACCTCGTCGAGTACGGGTTCCGGCTCCCGTCCGCGGTGGACAACCGGCCGCTGACCTGGGAGGAGTTCGCGGACCGGATCGGGCAGACGGTCTACCTGTCCGCGACGCCCGGCCCGTACGAGCTGTCCCGGACCGGCGGCGAGTTCGTCGAGCAGGTCATCCGCCCGACCGGCCTGGTGGACCCGGAGATCGTCGTGAAGCCGACGAAGGGCCAGATCGACGACCTGGTGCACGAGATCCGGCAGCGGACCGAGCGCGACGAGCGGGTCCTGGTCACCACGCTGACCAAGAAGATGGCCGAGGACCTCACGGACTACCTGCTCGAGCTGGGCATCCGGGTCCGGTACCTGCACTCCGAGGTGGACACCCTGCGGCGGGTCGAGCTGCTGCGCCAGCTGCGCTCCGGCGAGTACGACGTGCTGGTCGGCATCAACCTGCTCCGGGAGGGACTCGACCTGCCGGAGGTGTCGCTGGTCGCGATCCTGGACGCGGACAAGGAGGGCTTCCTGCGCTCCGAGAGGTCGCTGATCCAGACGATCGGCCGCGCGGCCCGCAACGTGTCCGGCCAGGTGCACATGTATGCGGACACGGTCACCGAGTCGATGCAGTACGCGATCGACGAGACCGACCGGCGCCGGGCCAAGCAGGTCGCCTACAACACCGAGCACGGGATCGACCCGCAACCGCTGCGTCGCAAGATCGCGGACATCCTGGACCAGGTGTACCGGGAGGCGGACGACACCGAGGGCGCGGTGCCGGTCGGCGGGTCCGGTCGCAACCAGTCGCGGGGCAAGCGGGCCGCCGGTGAGGCCGGGAGGGCCTCGTCGTCGTCCGCGAGCTCGGGTGTGGTGCCGCACGACACGAAGGGCATGCCGCGGGCCGAGCTGGCCGACCTGATCCAGCAGATGAACGACCAGATGCTCGCCGCGGCGCGCGACCTCCAGTTCGAGCTCGCCGCCCGGCTCCGGGACGAGATCGCGGACCTCAAGAAGGAGCTCCGGGGGATGGACGCGGCCGGGGTGCGGTGACGGCGGCGTGCGGGTGCCGCGCGCCGGCCCCGGCGGCGGTGGTGACACGCCGGTCGCGACACCTCGCGACCGGCGGCCGGGTGCGTCCCGCTACCGTGGACGCTCCGTATCCGCAGGGCGAGCAGAAGGAACCCGCGTGACCGTCACCCGCACCGCGCCGGAGCCCGACGCGGTCGTCCCCCGGCTGCGCTCGGCCCTCGCGACCCCACGGATCGTCGCGTGGGTGGCGGTGCCGCTGCTGGTCGCGTCCCTGACCTGGTCCTGGATCCGGCTCGGCAACTACGCGCTCGACCTGGACATCTACCGCCTCGGCGTGCAGATGTGGCTGTCCGGTCAGGACATGTACGGCACGCTGCCGCCGCCGATGAACGGGCCGGTGCTGCCGTTCATCTACCCGGTCTTCGCGGCGATCATGATGATCCCGCTGTCGGTCGTGCCGTACTGGGTGTCGTTGCTCCTGGTGTTCGTGCTGTCCGTGGCGGCACTGACCGTCGTGATCTTCCTGACGGCGCGGGTCGCGTGGCCTGCGGGCGGCCGACCGGGTGCCGTCTCGGCGACGATGCTGGCGGTCCCGGCCGCGCTGCTGATCGAACCGGTCTCGCAGACGCTCGCGTTCGGCCAGATCAACCTGCTGCTCATGGTCATGGTGGTGGTCGACTGCCTCGCGCCCCGGACCCGCTGGCCGCGCGGGCTGATGATCGGGCTGGCCGCCGCGATCAAGCTGACCCCTGCCGGGTTCGTGCTGTTCCTGCTGCTGCGCCGGGACTACCGGGCCGTCGCCGTCGCGGCGGCCACCGGCGTCGTGGCCACCGGGATCGGGTTCCTCGTGGCGCCCGAGGAGTCGGCCCGCTACTGGTTCGGAGGGCCGGCGGCCAGCGTCTCCGGCTCCACGTTCTTCTCGAACGAGACGATCCAGGCGATCCTGGCACGGCAGGAGGTCGGTGAGCCGTGGTTCACACTGATCTGGCTCGCCGGCGTCGCGGTGATCCTGGTGCTGGGCGCCCCGATCATCCGGCGGGCCGACCGCGCGGTCGCGCTGGCCGCGACGGCGGCGGTCGTGCTGATGGCGTCGCCGACGTCCTGGTCGCACCACTGGGTGTTCGTGGTGCCCGCGCTGATCGCGCTGGGCACGCACGCGGTGCGGCTGCGCTCGTGGGGGTGGGCGGCCGCCGCCGCGGTGACGGCCGTGATCTTCTACCTCGCCCCGTTCCGCTGGATGCCGAACGTGTGGGGCGTCCAGATGCGCTGGAGCCTCTGGGAGCAGACGCTCGGTGCCAGCTACGTGATCGTCGCGGTCGTGCTGCTGGGGCTGGGGCGCTGGTGGTACACGCGGCGCCCGGCTATGGCGCCTGCCACAGCGGACACCTAACCTCGTCGGGGGAGGTGCGAGTGGGCACGCTGGACAAGGGCGTCTGCGCGATCCGGCCGGGTACCGACCTGGGCCGCCACGCCCGCATGCTCGCCCGCGTCCACGACGCGCTGCTCTCCGGTGACCGGCCGCCGGCCGACCCGCGCGGCCTGGTGGCCCGCTCTTGGACCCGGGTCCGCGCGCAGGGCGTGAACCCCGACCTGGGCGACCCGCCCGGCCCGATCGCGGCCGACGAGGTGGAGCGCCGCCGGGCCGTGTCGCCGCTGGCCCAGGTGCTGCCCGAGCTGCGTGCCGCGCTGACGTCGGTGGCCGACGACGCCCGGCACGTCATGGTCGTGACCGACGCGGACGGCGTGCTGTTGTGGCGCGAGGGATCGACGCCGGTGCGTCGCCGGGCCGACGCGCTCGGGTTCACCGAGGGCGCCCGCTGGTCCGAGGACTGTGTCGGCACGAACGCGATCGGCACCGCGCTCGCCGAGGACGGGCCGGTGCAGATCTTCTCCGCCGAGCACTACGTCCGCAGCCACCACGTCTGGACCTGCACGGCATCGCCGATGCACGACCCGCGCAGCGGCGAGCTGCTCGGCGTCGTCGACGTCAGCGGGCCCGCCGAGACGATCCACCCGACGACCGTCGCGCTCGTCGACACGGCCGTGCGGCTGGCCGAGGCGAGCCTGTGGCGCCAGCACGAGGGCAGGCTGGACGCGCTGCGGTCGGTCGGCGCCCCGATGCTGGCCGCCGTGAACGGCCCCGGCCTGGTGGTCGACGACCACGGCTGGGTCGCCGCTGTCACCGGCATGCCGGGCGTGGAACGGGTCGGCGTCCCGTCGGCGGATCACCCGCTCGCCGTGCACGGCGTCGGGTTGTGCCTGCCGGAGCCCGTCCCGGGCGGGTGGCTCCTGCGTCCGGCAGGCGACACGGACCGCCGGATGCGCCTCACGCTGGAGCTCGACGCGCGCCCGCCCCGCGCCGTCGTGGAGGGCACGAACCGCTGGGTGCACCCGCTGTCCACCCGGCACGCCGAGGTGCTGGTGCTGCTGGCCCGCGCCGGCGCCGCCGGACTCGACGCGGCGGCCCTGTCCCGCGCCCTCTACGGCGACGCCGAGCACCTCGTCACGGTGCGCGCGGAGATGTCGCGCCTGCGCCGCTCCCTCGGCGGCCTGCTGCAGGCGCGCCCGTACCGCATCGCCTCCGAGGTCGACGTCGACGCCCCGGACCTGATCACCAGCCGCGTCGTGCGCACCTCCACCGCCCCCGGCATCCGCGCCCTCACCGCTCCCTGACCGCCCCACGGCCCGCCCACCCCACCCCCCCTGTCCGGACGAAGGTGCCGTTCGTTCGGAGCTGGGTGGGGGCGCGGCACGGCTGGGCCGGGGCGCGCGGCACGGGTGGTCGGGCGCGAGCTGGCCGGGCGCGGGCGGGTCGGGCGCGAGCGGGCGGGCGCGGTGTGGTGTGGCCGGTGCAGTTGCGCGCGGCGTGATGAGCGCCGCCGCGCGGTGGTCAGCTCGTGATGTCCTTGCGGGTGAAATGCCAGGCCGCGGCCGTGGTGAAGATCGCCGCGTAGCAGACGGCGGAGAAGGCGCCTCTCGTGATGTCGCCCCAGTCGACGTCGACGGCGAGGAGGGCCGACCACGCGTCGGCGTAGTGCGTCGGCAGGAAGTCGCGGATCGTGCCGAGGGCGGTGATCTGGTCCAGGATCTGGGACACGATCGACGCCATCACGGCCCCTCCGACGGCGCCGAGCGGGGCGTCGGTGAACACCGACAGCAGCAGCGCGAGACCCGCGACCCAGCTCAGGTGCACGGCCAGGTACAGCGTGCCCAGAAGGATCCGGGGTACGGCGGCACCGAACGTCAGGGACTCCCCGGTCGGGCTCACCAGGTCGCCGGTGCCGTAGGCGAGCGACCCGACGAGCAGGGAGACCAGCGGGAGCAGCACGAGCGCGGCGAGCGACAGCGCCCCGGCCACGACGGCCTTCTGCCGCAGCAGCCGGGCCCGCGGCACCGGGACGGCGAGCAGGTAGCGCAGCGAGGACCAGGACGCCTCGGACGCCACCGTGTCCCCGAAGAACAGCGCCACGAGCACGACGAGCAGGAAGCTGGCGGACGCGAACATCGCGAACACGGTGAAGTTGCCACCGCCGGAGCTGGCCAGGTCGACGAGGCTCGGTCCCTGGGTGGGGCCGTCCTCCTCGCCGCCCAGCGAGAACGCGATCCAGAGGATCACCGGGAGCGCGACGACCAGCGCGTACGCGACCTGCGTGCGGCGCCGCCGCAGCTGGCGGGCCATCTCGACGCGCAGTGGCAGCGTCCGGCCGGGCACGGCCGGGTCGGCCGCCCCGGCGTCGACCAGGTCGCCGACCCGGCCCCGGACGGTCGAGAGCGTCAGCGGCTCGTGCCGCGTCGACGGCTCGCCAGAGGGACGTGCCGAGGGCTCCCCGGAGGGACGTGTCGAGGGCTGCCCGGAGGGACGTGTCGAGGGCTGCCCGGAGGGACGTGTCGAGGGCTCCCCGGAGGGACGTGCCGACGGCTCCCCGGAGGGACGTGTCGAGGGCTCACCCGAGGGATCCGTGTCACTCACGGCGTCCGTCCTCTCCCACCAGCTGCAGGAACGCGTCCTCCAGACGTCCACGCGGACCGACCGTCCGCACCGAGACCCCCGCCCGCACCAGCGCCGCGACCGCGTCCGCCCGCGGAGTTCCGTTCAGCTCCGCGACCACCGTGGACCCGTTGACCGAGACCCCGTGCACGCCGTTCAGGTCGCCCAGCACGGTGGCCGCGCGGTCCGGCGCGTCCACGCCGAACGACGCCCCGCCGTCGCCGGCGATGATGTCGTCGACGGTGCCGTCGGCGACCACGGTGCCGCGGTGCATGACGACGACGTGCGTGCACGTCTGCTCCACCTCGGCCAGCAGGTGGCTGGACACGAGCACGGTGCGACCGCCCTCCGCGTAACGGCGCAGCAGCTCGCGCATCGCGTGGATCTGCGGCGGGTCGAGCCCGTTGGTCGGCTCGTCGAGCACGAGCAGCTCCGGAAGGCCGAGCATGGCCTGGGCGATCGCCAGCCGCTGCCGCATGCCCTGCGAGTACGTGCCGACGCGGCGGTGCACCGAGTCGCCCAACCCGGCGATCTCCAGCGCCTCCGGCATCCGTGCCTGGTCCGCGGGACGCCCGGTCGCCGCCCAGTACAGCCGGAGGTTCTCCGCGCCGGAGAGGTGCGGCAGGAACCCGGGCCCCTCGACGAACGCGCCGATCCGGCTCAGTACCCGGCCGCCCGCCCGGATCGGGACGCCGAACGCCCGCAGCTCACCGGACGTCGGAGCGATCAGCCCCATGAGCATCCGCAGGACGGTCGTCTTGCCGGCGCCGTTCGGCCCGAGCAGGCCCAGCACCATGCCGCGCTCGACGGTGAACGACACGTCCTGCACGGCGCGGAACCCGCCGCGGTAGGTCTTCGCGAGGTCGGTGACCTGCAGCGGGGGAGCGGTCGGATCGGGCTCCTCGCGGTCCCGACCCCGGCGACGCAGCCGCGCCACGATCCACGCCGCCAGCGCGGCGGCCAGCACCACGGCGATCCCGATCACGGCCCACCACGGGACCGTGCTGGCGGTCTCCGTCCGACCAGGCACCTGCGGCACGGTCAGCCCGGACCCGTCGGCCAGCGACACCCGCCAGCTCGCGGGCGCGGCACCCGAGTCGAAGCCCTGGTCGGTGGTCGCGAGCGACACGACGAGCCGGCTCCCGGCGTTCAGCGGGGCGGTCACGCCGGGCAGCGTCACGGTCACCCGGACCGGACCGCCGCCCGGCGGCAGCGCGACCCGGACCGGCGCGACGGCGTTGCCCAGCAGCTGGGTGCGGCCGTCGGACGTGCGCACGGACAGCGAGCCGAACAGCACCGCCCCGGACCCGCTCGCCTGGCCCGGCACGCCGGACACCTCGACGTCGACGCGTGGCGTGCCGGTGATCTGCGTGGCCGCCGGAAGGGGCTCCGAGGTGAACCGGGCGGCCTGTCCCGGCGGGGACGACAGCGCGCCGAGCCCACCGAGCGCGCCGGAGGCGCTGCTCAGGGCCGCACCCGCACCGGGAAGGGACGTCACCGCCGACGGGTTCCCACCGGCCGGGTGCAGCACGACCTGCGGCCCGCCGGAGAGCGCCACCTGCTGCGTCTGCACCGGCGGGGCGGACAGCCCCGGGTACGAGTCCGCGACGATCGTGCGCCCGGTCGGCGTGTCCCCGCGCGTGCGCACGTTGCTCTGCAGCTGGTAGGAGAACGGCGGGACGGCCGAGTCACCGGTCGGAGCCGCACCGCGCAGGTGCTGGTCGAACCAGTCTCCGATCCGGCCGCGCACGGCCGCGTCGGGAGCCCCGCCGTCGTGCCCGCCCGCGAACCACAGCACCGACACCGGCGTGCCGTTCGCGGCGATCTGGCGGGCGTTCGCGTCCGACTGGTCGAGCCCGAACAGCGTGTCCTGCTCGCCCTGCACGAGCAGCGTCGGCGCCGTGATCCGGTTCGTCACGGAGGCGGGGGAGGAGCGCTCCAGCAGCGCGTCCGTGGCCGCCGAGGCGCGCCCGGTGGTCGCCGCCTCGGTGTAGGCCGCGCACACCGCCGGGGTAAAGCGCCCGCAGGTCAGCGGCGTCCCGGGCGTGGACGGGGCGCCGCCGGGGGTGCCGAAGAACACGCCGGCCCATCCGCGCTTGAACACGCCGTTGGCGCCGCCGGTGAACGCGCCGCGGGCCGGGGTGTCCACCGGGACCGCCGCGGTGGCCGCGTCGTTCGGGAACAGCGCCTGCCCCAGGTCGTTCCAGGTGATCACCGGGGCGATCGCGTCGACCCGCCGGTCGTACCCGGCCAGCAGCAGGGACAGCCCGCCGCCGTAGGAGCCGCCGGTGACCCCGACCCGCGGGTCGTCCGGCCCGTCCTTCTGCACGTCCGGACGGGCGGCCAGCCGGTCGATCAGGCGGCTCGCGTCGGCCACCTCGTGGTCGGGCGAGTCGAGCGCGCTCCGCCCGCCGCTCGCGCCGAACCCGCGTGCCGTCCACGTCTGCACGACGTACCCGCGGGCGGCGAACTCGCGGGCGTCACCGTCCACGCTGTTCTTGTCCGCCCCGAACCCGTGCGCGACGAGCACGGCCGGGGCGGGCGTGGCGGCCGTCGCCGTGGACGGCACGTAGAGGCTGGTGTCCAGCGCGATCGTGGCCGCCTCGCCGGGCCCGCCCGGGACCGTCACCCTCTCCTCGGTCACCGACACCGGGTCGGACGGAGCCGCGTTCGCCACCCCCGGCAGGACGGCGACCAGCGCCAGCGCGAGCACGACGACGAGCGCCGGGGCACGGCGGGAGCGCGGGAGCGACGGGGACGGCACGCGTCGAACTTATGTCAGGGCCCCGACAGCCTGCCGCCGCTCCGCTGAGACGTCCTCAGCCGTCGGGAGGAACCGGACGATCGGGTGAGAAGCACCCCGAGGTCACTGGTGTGTCCGCCGGTGTTCATCCGCCGTTCGACGCAGTCCCGGCGGGCGGCTGCCCCGATCGAGAAGCGTGCGCGCCATGAGCGTGAACCCGCGGGGGGAGACTCCGGACGTCGGAGTCCCGGTGGCCGTCGCCGAGCACATGACCGTCGCCGAGCAGCACGAGTGGATCAGCGGGTTCCTACGACGGCACGTCGTCAGCCGCCGCACCGCCCTGCGCGGCGGCGCGGGTGCGCTGGCCGCGTTGGGCCTGGCCACGGCGCCGTGGGCGCAGGCGAGCCGGGCGCTCGCCGCGACGGCACCGGTGAGCGTGATCGGCCGGCACCTCTCGTTCGGTGCCGACGCGTGCGGCCAGATGGCGATCGGTGGCGAGCTGACGGCGCAGCCCGGAGCCGGGGACATGGTCGTCGACCTCGGTGTGGACACCCGCTACGGGCAGAGGCTGCCGGTCGAGGTCCGGCACCTGGTCAGCCAGGTCCCGCAGGTCGACGGGTCGATCCGCGGCGCGGAGCAGTGGTTCGTGCACGCGCACGCGGCGCATCTGCACCCCGGCGCGACCTACCACTACCGGTTCCGGATGCCGGACGGCACGGTCACGCCGGACGCCACGTTCCGCACCGCGCCGCCCCGCGGGCACCGCGACCCGTTCGTGTTCACCGCGTTCGCCGACCAGGGCGTCAACGTGGACGCGCCGGACGGGCAGCAAGGCTTCAGCGACAACTACTACAAGCCCGACGACACGCTGCGCACGCCCGCGCCGTCGGACACCCTGATCCAGCGGGTCGCCGCGGACCGGCCGGCGTTCCACCTGCTGGCGGGCGACATCTGCTACGCGGACCCGAGCGGCTACGGGCGCCCCGTGAAGAGCTCAGGGCCTGCGGACCCGCCTGCGGGCTTCGACAAGTTCGACCCGACCGTCTGGACCGCCTACCTCGGCGCGATCGAGCGCTCGGCCGCGTCCACGCCGTGGATGTTCGCCACCGGCAACCACGACATGGAGGCGCTCTACGACGACAACCGCTCCCCGGGCGGCGCCACCCACGGCTACGGCGGCCACCGGGCCCGCCTCGACCTCCCGGGGAACGGCCCGAAGGGCTGCCCGTCGGTGTACACGTTCACGCACGGGACCGTCGGCGTGGTCAGCGTGGACGCCAACGACCTGTCCGCCGAGATCCCGACGAACGCCGGCTACAGCGGCGGTGAGCAGCTGCGCTGGCTGGAGCGCACGCTGGCCGGGCTGCGCAACGACCCCGGCGTCGACTTCGTGATCGCGTTCTTCCACCACTGCGCGTTCGCGACGTCCGGCTCGCACGCCTCCGACGCGGGCGTCCGCGCGGCGCTGGCGCCGCTGTTCGACCGCTACCGGGTCGACCTCGTCGTCCAGGGCCACAACCACCAGTACGAGCGCACGAACCCGATCCGGAACGGGAGGAGCACCCCGGCTCCGGACGGCGCCACCGTCCACCCTGCCCGGGACGGCACGACCTACGTCTGCGTCGGCTCCGGCGGGCGCCCCCGCTACACGTGGCAGCCCGGGGAGACCGACCGCTACCGGGGACGGCAGGGGCCGGACAGCGGCACGACGGTGACGAGCTTCCAGGCCGGTCCGGACGGCGCCAAGTCCCCGGAGACGGTGGACTGGTCCCAGGCGCGCTACCTCGGCTACGCGTATCTGCGCTGCGAGGTCCGGCCGGGTCGTCCGGGCGGCACGTCCCGCCTTCGTCTGCGGACGATCACCGACCTCGGCACCGAGATCGACCGGGTGGACCTCGTCCGCGACGTCCCGCGGCACGGCTCGCAGGCGCACCCGGCGGGGTGGACGTCGCACTCGTCCGGCCTGTCCGTTCCGGGCGCCGTCGGGGTGTGAAAGCCCTGTTGAGGCGCCGGATCGGGTGACGCGACCGTGCGTTCGGTCACCCGCCCTCGCGCCGACGAAACGGACAGAGCAGACTGTCCGAGTAACCGCAGGGGAGTATCCCGCGAGCGGTGATGTCGTCAGCACGGCGAGGTCCGGCCAGCACGGCCGGGCGGAACCCGGCATCATCGGCCACGGTCGTGGTGGGAGAGACCTCGGGCCTGCTTCTGCTGCCCGAGTCTCCTGGAGGCCGTCGTGTCCGTCCCACTGTGGATCTGGCTGGTGACGATCGGCGTATTCGTCGCGATCATCCTGGCCGACCTGTTCCTCGTCGACCACAAGCCGCACGCGGTGACGATCGGCGAGGTCACGCGGTGGGTGCTGTTCTACATCGCGCTCGCCGTCGCGTTCGGCGTCGGCGTGTGGTTCTTCCAGGGCGGCCAGTACGCGGGCGAGTTCTTCGCGGGGTACATCACCGAGTACTCGCTCTCGGTGGACAACCTGTTCATCTTCTTGATCATCATGTCGTCGTTCAAGGTGCCGGTGGTCCACCAGCACCGGGTGCTGCTCGTCGGCATCGTGATCGCGCTGATCATGCGTGGCCTGTTCATCGCCGTCGGCGCGGCCGCGATCGAGCAGTTCAGCTGGGTCTTCTACCTGTTCGCCGCGTTCCTCGTGTACACCGCGATCAGCCTCGTCAAGCAGGCGATCGGGCACGAGGAGGAGGAGTGGAAGGAAGGCCGGGCGCTGCGCTGGCTCCGCAAGGCCTTCCCGGTCACCGACGACTACCACGGCGCGAAGACGACCGTGAAGATCGACGGCAAGCGCTGGCTGACGCCGATGCTCGTCGTGATGGTCGCGATCGGGCTCACCGACATCCTGTTCGCGCTGGACTCGATCCCGGCCATCTTCGGACTGACCCAGGAGACCTACCTGGTGTTCGCGGCCAACGCGTTCGCGCTGATGGGCCTGCGCCAGCTGTACTTCCTGCTCGGTGGCCTGCTGAAGAAGCTCGTGTTCCTGTCCTACGGCCTGGCCGTGCTGCTCGCGTTCATCGGCGTGAAGCTGGCCCTGCACGCGCTGCACGAGAACGAGGTGCCGTTCATCAACGGCGGTGAGCCGCTCCCGGTGCCCGAGATCGGCATCGCCGTCTCGCTGATCGTGATCGTCGGAGTCCTCGCGGTCACGACGATCGCCAGCCTGATCGCGGTGCGGATCAAGCCGGAGCTGGCCGAGCAGGGTGGTGCCATCACCGCCCCGCCGCTGGCGAGGAACAAGGAGGAGGCGGCCCGCATCGTCGAGGCCGACGAGGCGGAGCACGCCAAGAGCCCGACCTACGAGCGGTAGCTCAGGGCGCGCGGTGGTGCAGGACGACGTCGTCGATCCGGCCGCCCTCGAGCGTCACGGTCATCCAGGTGAACGTCGGCTGCCGGCGACGGTCGGTGGGCGAGCCCGGGTTCAGCAGCCGCAGCTCTCCGCCGTCCGGACGCGCGGCGGCCGAGTCCCACGGGATGTGGCTGTGTCCGAACACGAGCAGATCGGTGTCCGGGTGGGCTCGAACGGCGCGGCGCTCCCGTCCCTGTGCCGCACCCGCCTCGTGGGTCACTGCCACCCGCACACCGCCGAGTTCGACGCGGGCGGTCTCCGGCAGGCGGGCGCGCAGCGCGTCGCCGTCGTTGTTGCCCCAGCAGGCGACGAGCCGCGGCGCGCGTGCCTCCAGCCGGTCGAGCAGCGCCGGATCCATCCAGTCCCCGGCGTGCACGACGACGTCCGCGACGTCCACGGCCTCCCACACGACGTCGGGCAGATCGGAGGCCCGGGTCGGCACGTGCGTGTCGGAGATCAGCAGTACGTGGACGATCAGTTCACCCCGACCAGGTCCACGACGAAGATCAGCGTCTCGTTCGGCGCGATCACACCGCCCGCGCCACGCTCGCCGTAGCCCAGGTGCGGCGGGATCACCAGACGGCGGCGCCCGCCGATCTTCATGCCGGTCACGCCGGTGTCCCACCCGGAGATGACCTGGCCGGCGCCGAGCGCGAACTGCAGCGGCTGGCCGCGGTTGTAGGACGCGTCGAACTCCTCGCCGGTCGAGTGCGAGACGCCGACGTAGTGGACGGCGACCCGGTCGCCCGGCTTCGCCTCGGCGCCGTCGCCGACGGTGATGTCCTGGGCGAGCAGGTCGTCGGGCAGGGGGCCGTCGACCGGGTCGACGACGGGCTTCGCTGCGGCCATGGGAGTCCTCTTCTCGCGGGTGGGGCGGACCGGTCCCACCGTGCCAGAGCCCGTCCGGGCCGCTCTGCCGGGTGCGCCGGTCACTCGGTGCTGCCGTGCCGCACTGACGGATGAATCGCAACACAATTGGGACTGGCCCGATCGGGGTTTCGTTTGCGACGATTCCCCGACTGATCGCTGAGCCGCCCGTGGCCTGGTGAAACACGTGTTGCATAGGCACGTGCTTCATCGACCCCGGCATGCGGTGATGCAGTTCTGCTCGAGGAGGAGCGCCACGAAAATGGACTCGATAACGTCGTTTATCCCCCATATGACCGGGAGCCGTTCGTGATCCCGATCATCGAGTTCGTCCTCGGCATCGTGGTGCTCGTCTACAGCGCCGAGAAGTTGATCGGTTACCTGGTCGGCGTCGCCAGCCGGTGGGCGATCTCGCTGTTCCTCATCGCGGTCGTCTTCACCGGGATCGAGTTCGACGACCTCACGTTCGGGATCGTCCTGAACTCCGACGAACTGAGCAACGTGGCGCTCGGCACCGTCATCGGCACGACGGTGGCGATGACCGGCATCGTGCTCGCGCTCGCGGCGATCATCGCGCCCTGTCGCGTGGACGTGCCGCGGAGCTACCTGGTCCTGTTCGTCCTCGCGCCGGTGATCATGTTCGCGCTCGCGTTCACCGGGTCCCTGACGCTCGTCACCGGCATCGTGCTCGTGCTCCTCTTCGTCGCGTTCGTCGGCTGGATCGCCTACCGCGAACGAACCAGCGGACGTCCGGTCTGGCGCAACGCGGAGGTCTACGAGCAGCTCGAGAAGGCCGGCGTGAGCAGCGGTGGTACGGCGACCGCGGTCCTGACCCGTGGCGGCGGCGGCTCCGGCACGGACTCCGCGACCGGCACCGGCGGCCGTCCGGGCGGCTTCGATCTCCCGCCGGACCTGCGCGTCGACCAGGGCTTCCTCACCGCCCGGCAGCGGCCGGCCGGCGTCACGATCCTGTACGCCGTGATCGCGTTGATCGGCCTGATCACCGGCGCCGTGATCGCCGGTGAGGGAACGGGCGGGATCCTCGACACGTTCGGCATCGACGGCACCGTCTTCGGCGTCACGATCGCGACGCTGGCGCTGTCGCTCGAGGACATCTTCCTCACCGTCGAGCCCGCCCGCCGGGGCGCGCCGGAGATCGGCGTCGCCAACGTCATCGGCAGCGTCGTGTTCTCGGTGACCGGCAAGCTCGGGATCATCCTGCTGGTGGGCGGGGCGATCGCGGTCGACTCCGAGGTCCTGACCTGGCACCTACCGGTGCTCATCGCGATGACCGTGATCGCGGCGGGCTTCCTGGCGACCGGGCGACTACGCCGCTGGCACGGCATCGTGCTGCTCGTCCTGTACGTCGCCTACTTCGTGCTCAGCCTGGTGTTCTTCAACGGCGTCCCGCTCGACGCCGACTGACCGCCCGGACCTTCGGACTAGGAGACGCATGTGTTGACGAAAGACCGGGTGGCGACCGCCCTGGTGGTCGTGGCCGCCGTCGTCGGGCTCGTGCTGGTGTTCACCACGCAGGGAGGCGGCGACTCCGACGACGATGACGACGGCCCCGTCGCCACGGCGCCCGCCGTCCCCGGCCAGCCGGACGATGACGACGATGACGACGCCGGCAGGAGCAGCGTCCAGCCGGGCGCTCCGGCGGCGCCGACCGCTCCGGGGGCTCCGAGCGCCAAGTCCGGTGCACCGGCGCCCGCCGCCCCGGGGGGCGACAACGACGGCGACGATGACGACGACGGCTGAGTGAGTTTCAGGCCCGGTGCGGGCGGGGCACCAGCTCCAGGTCCACCCGCCGGTCCGGCGCGTTCGCCCCGTCCACCGCCTGCTCGACGAGGTGGTGGTCGGGGGACTTGAAGCACACCGGGTCCGTGCGCGTCGCGTCCCCGGTCAGCTGGAACGCCTGGCACCGGCACCCGCCGAAGTCCACCTCACGACGGTCGCAGGTGCGGCACGGTTCCTGCATCCAGTCCGTGCCGCGGAACGCCGTGAACAGCGGCGCCGACGTCCAGATCTCCTCCACCGACGCGTCGCGCACCGACGCCCGCGGCAGTGGCAGCGTCTGCGCGGCCGGGCAGGGGAGCGCGTCGCCGTTCGGCGCGACGGTCAGCTGCCGCGCCGCCCAGCCACCCATGCACGGCTTCGGGTAGTCGCTGTAGTAGTCCGGCAGGACGTGCACGATCTCCATCCGCCCGGCCAGCCGCTCCCGCGCCGCCGAGACGACCTCCTCGGAGCGGTCCAGCTGCTCCTTGCTCGGCAGCAGAGCGGACCGGTTCTTCCACGCCCACCCGTAGTACTGCGTGTTCGCCAGCTCCACGCGGTCGGCCTGCAGCTCCTCGACGAGCGCGAGGATCGCCCCGATCCGGTCGATGTTCTGCCGGTGGATCACCACGTTCACGGTCAGCGGCCAGTCCAGCTCGCGCACCAGCCGGCACGCCTCGAGCTTGCGCTCGAACGACGGGATGCCGGCGATCCGGTCCGACGTGGTCGGTTCGTCGGCCTGCACGGAGATCTGGACGTGGTCCAGCCCGGCCTCGCGCAGGACCGTGGCCCGCGAGCGCGACAGGCCCATCGCGCTCGTCACGAGGTTCGTGTACATGCCGAGCTCCGACGCGGTGCGCACCAGGTCGGTCAGGTCGCGGCGCAGCAGCGGCTCCCCGCCGGACAGGTGGCACTGCAGCACGCCGAGCTCCGCGGCCTCGGCGAACACCCGTTGCCAGTCGGATGTGGACAGCTCGTCGTTGTAGGCGGCCATCTCCAGGGGGTTCGAGCAGTACGCGCACGCCAGCGGGCAGCGGTACGTCAGCTCCGCGAGCAGCCCGAACGGGGCCTCCGGCGCGCTCACGAGCCCTCCTCGCCGGAGCTCGTCGGTCGCGTTCGCGGTGCTGCTGTGTCCGATGGTGAGCTCGCAAGCTCGCTCACGGTGTCGAACCTGACGCAGTTGCGCGCGGCCAGCCCGGTCAGAAACGCGCGCACCTGGTCCCCGACACCGGACGTCTCGTACCGACGCTCCAGTTCGGACACGATCTCGTCGACGGTCCGGCCGTCGCACAGCTCCAGGATGTCCGTGCCGGTCGTGTTCAGTACGACGACCGACTCCGGCCCGAGCAGCACGTGCTTCTCCCGCGAGGCGTCGAAGCGCATCTTCACGAACCGGCCGAGCTTCGGGACCGTCGTGCCGGACAGTGTCACCGGGGCGTCAGCCACCGTAAGCGCCCTCGATCGCGTCCATCATGGACCACAGGACGTCGCACTTGAACGACAGCGCGGCCTCCGCGGCGTCGGCGAGCTCCGGTGTCGTGCAGTGCTCCGTGACGACCTCCAGCGCGTGCTCGGAGTCCCGCGGCGCCTGGAACAGGCGGTTGCGGAAGTACTCCAGGCCGTCCGGCTCGATCCACGTGTAGTACTTCTCGAACGCGGCCAGGCGCTCGGCCATCAGGTCCGGCGCGAACAGCTCGGTCAGCGACGAGGCGACGGCGATCGTCCACGGCTGCGTGCGCGCGAACGTCACGTACGCGTCGCAGGCGAACCGCACGCCGGGCACGAGATGGGTGTGGTCGACGATCTCGTCGCGGGTGAGCCCGCACGCCTCGCCGAGCCGCAGCCAGGCCTCGATGCCGCCCTCGGTCCCCTCCAGGCCGTCGTGGTCGACGATCCGCTTGATCCAGCGGCGCCGGACGGTCGTGTCCGGGCAGTTGGACAGGATCGCCGCGTCCTTGATCGGGATGTTCTCCTGGTAGTAGAAGCGGTTCGCGACCCACCCGCGGATCTGGTCCGGGGTCAGCGTCCCCTCGTTCATCGCGATGTGGAACGGGTGCAGGCTGTGATAGCTGCGGGCGTGTGTCCGCAACCGCGCGACCAGCTCGTCCGGGTCCACCTGCTGCGACTGCGCCGCTGACACCGCTGTCATACCTCCACCTCGAGGCCGTCCTCGGCCACTTCCATGCCGGCGTCGACGACCTGCCCGCGTTCCGGCGAGTCGTCGAGCAGCATCGGGTTCGTGTTGTTGACGTGTACGTAGACCTTGCGCCCGATCGGCAGCGGTGACAACAGCTCGAGGCTGCCACCCGGGCCGCCGACCGCAAGGTGGCCCATGTCGCGGGCCGTCTTCTGCGCCAGGCCCAGCTGGATCATCTCGTCGTCGACCCATGTCGTGCCGTCGACGAACAGCGCGTCGATGCCGTCGAGCTCGTCGCGCACCGACGGCGTCAGCTCCTGCACGCCGGGCAGGTAGACCGCAGACCGGCCGGAGTCCGGGTCGGTGATCCGGTAGCCGACGACGCGTCCGGAGTCCCCGCCGGTGCCGAACCGGTCGTGCTTGGCCGTGGGCACGTCGAACGCGCGGAACTCACAGTCGCCCAGGGAGAACGGCGTGCCGGGTACGACCTCCGACCACCGCACCGGGCAGTACTTCTCCAGCGCGGTCAGCAGGCCGGTGCCGTCGCGCAGGACGTCGTGGCTCGCGGCCGTGCAGTGCAGGTCCACACCCCGGCCCTCACGCAGCAGCATCAGCCCGAGCGTGTGGTCGATCTCGGCGTCGGTGAGCAGCACCGCCTCCAGCGGCGTCACCCGGCCGTCGCCGGGGTGCATGCCGGGGAACGCGGCGAACTGCTGCCGCACGTCCGGCGACGCGTTGATCACGACCCACCGCTTCCGGTCCGCACTGACCGCGATCGACGACTGCGTGCGCGCGGTCGTCGGCCGGCGTCCGTCGCGGACCGCCCGGCATCCCGGACAGCCGCAGTTCCACTGCGGGAACCCGCCGCCCGCGGCCGATCCCAGCACCCGCACCCACATGGAGATCCCCTGCCATGAGGGAGGGGCGCCGGACCCTCGGGTCCGGCGCCCCTCCGTCGCTGCGTCGCGCGTCAGCTGGTGCGCGCGATGTACATCGTCACCTCAGGTGCGCACCCGATCTCCTCGAACTCGGGCGCGACCCACTCGGTACGCGTCGTGGTCTCCACTTGCTCACCTCCTCGTCGTCGTGCAGATGGCAGGCCCTTCCAGTGTGCGTGAGACCTAGGCCTCGGGCAGGGCGAAGGCGAACATCGCGTCGCCGGCGGCCGCGCCGAGCAGGCCGGGCAGGAAGCCCTCGATCCAGCCGCCCCAGCCGGTCGGCACGGCGATGTACTGACGGCCGTTCACCTCGTACGTGCTCGGGCTCGAGTGGTGCCCGCTACCGCACTGGAACGACCACAGCTTCTCGCCGGTCTCCTCGTCGAGCGCGACGAACTCGCCGGTCGGCGTGCCCTGGAACACCAGGCCACCCGCCGTGCACAGGGTCGACGCGCACATCGGGTACTCGTTGCGCCAGCGCCACTTCTCCTCGCCCGTGAGCGGGTCGACGGCGGCGACGTAGCCGTAGAAGTCCTCGAGGTCGACGGCGACGCCCGCGCCCCAGTACGGGATGCTCTCCTTGAACTCGCGACGACGGCGGGTGGCCGTCGCCCCGACCTCCTGGACCGGGATGTAGATCAGGCCCGTGTTGCGGGAGTACGCCATGTGCGTCCACTCCTTGCCGCCGGCCGGGCCGGGCCAGAAGTGCACGGGGACGCCTTCCTCGTCCGGGTAGACCTTCGCCGTGACCTTGCCCTCGGGGCTGATCTCGCCCCAGGTGATCCGGTCGACGAACGGGAAGACCTTGACCAGCTCGCCGGTCGCGGCGTCGAGCGTGAAGAAGTAGCCGTTCTTGTCCGCGTGCGAGACGTACTTCTTCCCGTCCTTCTCGAAGACGAGGTTCTCCATCGTGGAGTCGTAGTCCCACAGGTCGTGCGGCGTGAACTGGTAGTGCCACCGGATCTCGCCGGTGTTCACGTCGACCGCGACGACGCTGTCGGTGAACAGGTTGTCGCCCTCGCGGACGCCGCCGTCGAAGTCCGGCGCCGGGTTGCCGGTGCCCTGGAACAGCAGCTCGAGGTCCGGGTCGTAGGTCGGGGTGACCCAGCAGTTCGCACCGCCGCGCTGCCACGCCTCGCCGTCGTCCGGCCAGGTCTCCGAACCGGGCTCGCCCGGCTTCGGCACCATGTAGCGCCGCCAGCGCCGCTCGCCGCTCTGCGCGTCGAACGCGTCCAGGTGACCGCGGCTGCCGAACTCGCCGCCGGAGCTGCCGACGATGACCATGTCCTTGACGATCAGCGGCGCGACGGTCCGGCTCTCGCCGGCACGCACGTCACCGATCGTCTTGTCCCACACGACCTGGCCGGTCTGCGCGTCGAGCGCGACGAGGTGCGCGTTCAGCGTGGCGAGGTAGACCTTGCCGTGCCCGACGGCCACTCCACGGTTCACGTTCCCGCAGCACAGCGAGACGTCGTAGGGAGAAGCGTGCTTGTAGCGCCACAGCTCCGTGCCGGTCGCGGCGTCGATCGCCCACACCCGGCCGTCCGGGCCGGAGCAGTACATGACGCCCTCGACGACGAGCGGGGACGCCTCGAAGGAGTAGGTCGACGCGCCGGACTGCATGCCCACCGCACCGGCCTGGAACACCCAGGCCGGGGAGAGGCGCTTGACGTTCTCCTTGTTGATCTGGTTCAGGTCGCTGTAGCGCTGTCCGTCGTAGGTGCCGTAGTACGTGAGCCAGTTCTGCGGCTCCGAACGGGCGTTGCGGATGCGGTCGTAGTCGACGTTCCCCGTCGCCGGGGCGCTGCCCTTGACGTCGCTGAGGTTCCGCATGTCGACGGCTTCGCCAGCGTCAACGTAATCGGTCATGAGGGGCTCCTTCCTGGGATCAGGGACGGGTCAGGGACGCGGCTGCGGCGGACGGTCTTCCTTGGCGTCGTCCGGCACCTCTCCGCCGATGACGATCGCTCCGGTCAGGCCGCGACCCTCGTCGTTCCCGGTCGTGGAGCCGTAGTAGTACGTGCCGGGGCCGTCCAGGTAGAGGGTGGCCGTCCCCTTCGAGTGGTTCACCAGCCAGATGATCTTCGGGTCACCGTTGCTGGGGAGCACCGCGCAGTGGGTGTTCTTGTCGTCGTTCTTGAGCGTGAGCACGAGCTTGCCGCCGTGCGGCAGGATGATCGTCCCGGGCTCGTAGCAGAGTTCGTCCTCCGGGATCCGCACCTCAGCGGTCATCGAGCCGTCGGCCTGCTCCTCCGCGTGCCCGACGTTCCCGGAGCCGAGCAGCTTGCCCAGGCCGGTGGTGTTCTGCTTCCTGAGGCCCTCTTCCAAGCCCGACCTGTCACCAGTGGTCGTCATTGACATATCCTCCCGAGCACAATTGTCGGCGGGGTGCGTGATCACCTTCACACCGCCCGGAGTGGGCGTCAAGTCCGGCAGCGTGTCATTTCGAGAAGTCGATCAACAATCTTCCGGCGGGCGACCGAATTGGCGACTGTGGACGGTAGAGGTCGGACCGCCGGTCTGCGGAGCCTGTACGGCGAACGCACGTGTCATCCGCTCTGCGAGTCGCCGTCCCGATGCGGATTCGCGATGGCCGTTGCTGCGGTCGACGGTGTCCCGTGCCGCGGGACACCGGCTCGCCTGATCGACTCACTGCTGGTCAGGGCGCATGTGGCGGATCCACGACGCGACGCGGGGAAGCGGCGTCGACGGTCCGCCCGGGGGCGGCGCGGAACCGGATGTCGCCGCGTTCGCGCGCTGCCCGGCCCCTGCGGTGCGGAGGCACTCCGCACCGGGTCCGATGGCGTCGAAGCGCGCCACGCGTAGTGGTCGACCGGGTGCTCGAACCCATTTCTTGCGCGATTTTCGGCTGGCTCGTCACGCAATTCATGGTGACATTGAGTGGGATCCGGAAATCATGCTCTGTCCCTTGTGGACCAGCGATTCATCGCTCTCGTGTATCGGCTGTCGTCCGGAAGCGTGCGGGGTTCGGTTCGAGCGGCGGGGAAGTCCCTCACCGGTCGTTACGGCGCCGTGACGTGCGATGACGACGGGTGTCGCCGATCACGTGACGGCCGTCACGTCCAGTGTGGATACTGCATCGGCCTGCCGTTCGTCGTACCGCTTATCGACGCCGTGCGGCATTCTCCGCCGCCGACCGGCATGGCGACTCCGGATGAAACATGTGTTTCCCGCGACGTCGGATCGCTGTCGAACCCGGACCGCGCGGGAGTCCGACGAAGATCGGTCCGAGGGCGTCACGACGCAGGTCGTGCGACGATCGGCCGGTGCGTGACGCGACGACCGGCCGGCCCGTGAGGGCGTTGTCCCCGCCCCGTCGGCTACGCCGGCAACCGACCCCCGAGTCGTGAGCGGCGGCCCCACGTCGGCGCAGAGCCCACCCGATGCCGCCGAGGCACCCGATCCGCGCCGCTGGCGGGCCCTGTGGGTCACGCTGGTCGCGGGCTTCATGTCGCTGCTCGACGTCAGCATCGTCGCGGTGGCGCTGCCGTCGCTGCAGCGCGGGCTGGAGACCGGGCCGTCCGGCGTGCAATGGGTGGTGTCCGGGTACGCGCTGACGTTCGGGCTGGCACTGGTACCGGCCGGTCGGCTGGGCGACGCGTTCGGACGCAGGCGGATGTTCCTGATCGCGCTGAGCACGTTCGTCGTGTGCAGCGCGGCCGTCGGCGCGGCCCCGACGATCGAGCTGCTGGTCGCGGCCCGTCTGGCCCAGGGGCTGGCCGCGGGCATGCTGGCGCCGCAGAACTCCGGGCTGATCCAGAACCTGTTCACCGGGGCCGAGCGGGCGCGGGCGTTCGGGATGTTCGGCACGACGGTCGGGCTCTCGACGGCGTCCGGTCCGCTCGTCGGCGGCCTGATCCTGGGTGCCGCCGGAGGTCCGGACGGCTGGCGATGGATCTTCTTCGTGAACCTACCCATTGGGTTAGTGGCACTGATACTGGCGGCCCGTCTGATCCCCCGCGTGCCGGGTAGCGGGCTCGACCGCAGGGACATCGACTGGACCGGCGCGGTGCTGCTCGGCGGCGCCGTGCTGGCCGTGCTGCTCCCGCTCGCCCAGGCCGAGTCGGGAGGGATCCGGCGCCTGTGGTGGCTCTTCGGGGTGGCCGCCGCCCTCGGTGTCGTGTTCACCGTCTGGGAGCGTCGCGTGGCCAGGACCGGGGCGGTGCCGCTGCTCGACGTCCGGCTGCTGTCCTCCACGTCCGGCTACGGCTGGGGGACGGCGCTCGGCGCGGTGTACGTCGTCGGGTTCTCCGGCGTGTGGATCGTGACCGCGCAGTTCTTCCAGGGCGGGCTCGGCTACACGCCGCTCGAGTCCGGGCTGGCGACGATGCCGTTCGCGCTCGGCTCGGCCGTGGCCGCGACGTGGGGCGGCCGGTTGGTCGTGCGGTACGGGCGCCGCCTCACGGTCTTCGGGCTCGTCGTGGTGATCGTCGGCTTCTCGGCGGTCGCGCTGCTGTTCGCCGTCGTCGACCCGTCGACGGTCGGGATCGCCGCCGCGCCCGCGCTCCTGGTGGCCGGCATGGGCGGTGGGTTCGTCCTGTCGCCGAACCTGACCATGACCCTGCGTGCGGTGCCCGTGCGGATGGCGGGTTCGGCGGGCGGTGCACTGCAGACGGCGCAGCGTGTCGGCGCCGCGATCGGGACGGCCGGCCTGGCCGGGCTCTACTACGCGTTCCTGTCCGCCACCGGCCGCGACACGCAGGCCGCGGTCGCGTTCACGTTCCTGGCCACCGTCGGGACGACGCTCGTCGCGCTTCTGATCGCGCTGGTGGACCTGCGTCGTGCCCGCAGCGACGTCGCCGACGACCCGCACGACGGACACATCTCCCACGACTGACAGGCACACCCGGGGCTGCCGTTCTGTAACAGGTGTTGCATTCACCCTCGCCGAGCGAGTAGTTGTCCGGCGTGAGCGAAGCAGCCATCGCGTTCGGGATCGTGTTCCTCGCCGAGCTCATCGACACCAGCGGCCTGGTCACGCTGGCGCTCAGTGCCCGGTTCGGCCCCCGGTGGGTGCTCCTCGGCGTCGGCGCCGGGATGGCCGTGCATGTGGTGGTGGCGATCGTGGCCGGGAGCCTCCTGACGCTGCTCCCGCAACGGCTGCTCGAGGGCGTCCTCGTCGTCGCGTTCCTGGTGGGCGCGTTCCTGCTCGTACGCGGGGAGGACGACGATGACGACGACGAGGTCACGACGACGCCGGTCACCCGCTGGAGCGTGGTGGCGACGGCCTTCGGGATCACCGTGCTCTCCGAGTTCGCCGACCCGTCGCAGCTCGTCGTCGCCACGCTCGCCGCGCGGTACTCGGCGCCGATCGCCGTCGGGGTCGGCTCGCTGCTCGCGCTCTGGGCGGCGTCCGCGCTCGCCGTCTACTTCGGCGACCGCATCCAGCGCTTCGTCCCCGTGCGGTGGGTGACGATCGTGACGGCGGGGATCCTCGTCGTCCTCGCCGTGATCACCGCGATCGACGCGATCCGCGGATGACCGACCGGCTCAGGCGTCCGACCAGAACTTGATGCCGAGCGCGTTCAGCCTGCGCTTGTGCTGCCGCATCGCCGTCGCGATCGCGTCGGCGGTGATCAGGTCGCCCCACGCCTTCGTCGCGGACTCGCCGCGCTCGAGCATCTCGGCGGCCTTCTCGTCGGAGACGTTGGCGTTCTGGATGACCCGCGAGCCGAACCCGATGTGCCACCGCTCGTCGCGCAGCACGAGCTCCATGCCCTTGTGCAGGCCCGGAAGCTTGACCGACAGTCCCTCCAGCGCCTCGAGCATCGCGTGCTGCCCGGCCAGCAGCACCACGCCCTCGATGACCATGTGATAGAGCCCGACGGCGTCGGTCAGGCCCTCGTGCTCGTCGGCCAGGCGCTGCGCGGTGGCCGGGAGGGTCTCCTCGAACAGGGCGACGAGCTCGTCGGCGACGTGGTCGCGCAGGTGGTCACGGCGCTGCGCGGTGTCGTCGCCGGGGATGCCTGCGACGGACGAGGCGACCAGGTCGAAGAACCGGGCGTGCCGGGCCTCGTCGCGTGCCTGGGACTGGAACGCCTGCGCCATCGACTTCTCGTCCGTGGCCGACGCCGCGACCTGGTAGTTGCCGAGGTTGCCGGCCACGGCCGTTTCGGCGATCACGAAACCGGCCAGCAGCCCCAGGACCCTCGCCTGCTCGGTCTCCTCGAGCTTCGGCCACGCCTCGCGGTCGGCGGAGAAGTCGAGTTCCGTCTCGTCCCACTGCAGCGTCTCGGCGAGCTGCACGAAGTGGTCGTATCCGCTGATCATGGCGTCCTCAGTCCTCCGGGAACTCTCCCGGCTCCAGCTGGCGGAAGTCCGCCTTCGTGGCAGCACAGATCGGGCACATCCAGTCGTCGGGGATGTCCTCGAACGGCGTGCCCGGCTCGATGCCGCTGTCCGGGTCACCCTCGGCCGGGTCGTAGATCCAGCCGCACGCCTCGCACATCCACCGCGGGGTCTCGGTCTCCGTCTCCGCGGTTCCGACGCTCATGCGCAGCCCCGCCCGACCGGCTTCTCGATCGTCGTCATGTGCCTCCCACGACTCCTTCGCGACCCACCGACCACGACCGGTGCATCGCGATCAGCGGCGAACCCGGACCGGCCGTGTGTGGGTCACCTCACGTCGGCATCCTCAGGAGGCCACACCGATCGAGCGTTCGCAAGCCGACGGAGCCGTCCCGATGCTCGCTCCGCACGCGTCGCTCAGTCCCCGAGGGCCTCCTTCAGGAACTGCACCTGCAGGAGCAGCAGGTTCTCCGCGACGACCTCCTGCGGAGTCATGTGCGTGACGCCGGACAGCGGCAGCACCTGGTGCGCACGCCCGGCCGCGAGCAGCGCGGAGGACAGCCGCAGCGTGTGCGCGGCGACGACGTTGTCGTCCGCGAGGCCGTGGACGATCATCAGCGGCCGGGCGGTCCCCGGGGTGCCGGCGTCGTCGATCAGCGACGAGCGCCGGTAGGACTCGGCGGACGTGTCCCGGCCCAGGTAGCGCTCGGTGTAGTGCGTGTCGTAGAGCGCCCAGTCGGTGACCGGCGCGCCGGCGACCGCCGCGTGGAACACGTCCGGGCGGCGGAGGACGGCCAGCGCCGCGAGGTACCCGCCGAACGACCACCCGCGGATGCCGACCCGCCCGATGTCCAGGTCGGGGTACTCGGCCGCGGCCGTGTGCAGCGCGTCCACCTGATCCTCGAGCACGGGGGAGGCCAGGTCGAGGTGCACGGCCCGCTCGAACTCCGGACCGCGGCCCGGCGTGCCCCGCCCGTCCGCGACGACGACGGCGAAGCCCTGGTCGGCGAACCACTGGCTGGTGAGATGGCCGTTGCGGGCGGCGAGCACGCGCTGGGAGTGCGGGCCTCCGTACGGGTCGAGCAGTACGGGCAGGCGGGTGCCCGGCTCGTGGCCGGTGGGCAGCAGCACGGCCGTCCGCAGCTCCCGCCCGCCCAGCACGTGCAGGGCGACCCGCGGGACGAGACCGGGATCGGCGGCGTGGCTCGCGACCGGGACCTCCGTGCCGTCGGCGCACACCAGCACCGTCCGCGACGCGTGCTCGAGGTCGGTCGAGGTGCGGACGAGCGTGCCGCCGCTCAGCGTTCCGGTGTGCACGCCGTGCTCCGGGGACACCGGGACCGGATCCGATCCCGGCGTGACCGTGAACAGGCGGATCGACACCGGGTCGGTGGACGCGCGGAACAGGACCGCGTCGCCGTCGGTCCCGAGCACGTCCCGGACCTGCATCGACGCCGGCGTGAGCGCCGTGTCGCCGGCGACCAGACGTCGTGCGCCGTCCCGGTCCACGGCGCGCACGAGCGTGCCGTCCGCCGTGGTCGCGGGCGTCCCCGGCACGATCTCGGTCCACACCGGATCGACGTCGGAGTGCAGCACCGACGTCGCGCCGGTCCCGACGTCGACGCCCAGCGTCCGCAGCTCCGTCTGGTCCCGCGGCTGCACGACGACGAGCGCTCCGCGGGAGTCCCAGCGGACCGTGACGAGGTACTCGTAGGTCTGCGCCTCCCAGGCCACCGGCGTGTGTGCCCCGTCGAGGCGCACGATCTCCAGCCCGACGAGCGCGTTGGCCGTGCCCGCGGCCGGGTAGGCGACCGGGGTGGGCGTGCGGTCCGGGTTCGCCGGGTCGGCGATGTGCCAGCGCGGCACCGGCGACTCGTCGACGCGCGCGACGAGCAGCGCCGCACCGTCCGGCGACCACCAGTAGCCGCGGGTGCGGTTCATCTCCTCGGCGGCCGCGAAGTCCGCCAGCCCGTGGCTCACGTGCTCGCCGTCCGGAGCCCGCAGCACCGTCGTCGCGCCGGTGGCGATCTCGTGCACGTACAGCGCGCGGTCCGCGACGAACGCGACGCGCGACCCGGTCGGGTCCAGCCGGGGGTCGACGACCGCCTCGACGTCTCCGATGTCCAACGCGCGCGGCGCCGGGTCGCCGGTGAGTGCGACCAGGTACAGCCGCCCGGACAGCGCGAACACGGCGTGGCGGGCGTCCGCGTCGCACGCGTAGCCGACCACGCCGCCCGCCTGCTCGCGGACCCGCTCACGCCGCGCCCGCTCGGCGGCCGGGAGGTTCTCCTCGCCGTCCGGCGATAGCGCCGCCGGGTCGACCAGCAGCCGCTCCTCGCCGGTCGCGGCGTCGATGCTCCACAGGCAGGTCACCGGGTCGGTGCCGCCGCGGCTGCGCAGGAACACGGCGCGCGACCCGTCGGGCGCGACGGTGAACCCGCGGGGCGTGCCGAGCGTGAAGCGGCGGGTGCGGGCGTGCAGGCGGGGGAACGAGTCGTTCACGGCTGCGGAACCTATCCGACGTCACCGACAGGACCGGCCGTGCCAGGCTTGCGCCGTGACCGACGTGCCGGATCCCGCGTGCGGCCTGCCGCGTGGATCGACGTGACGACGCCGCGGTGACCGCGCTCGACGCCGACGACCCCGCCGTCGTCGGCCCGTACACGGTGCTCGGGCTGCTCGGCCGCGGCGGGATGGGCCGGGTCTACCTGGCGTCCGGAGTGGACGGTCGCCGGGTCGCGGTCAAGGTGATCCGCTCCGACCTGGCGTCCGACGACGTCTTCCGCACCCGGTTCCGCCGGGAGATCGAGGCCGCGCGGCTGGTCCCGGACCGGCACACGGCCCGGGTGCTCGACGCGGACCCGGACGCCGCCCGGCCGTGGGTGGCGACCGAGTACGTGTCCGGGCCGTCGCTGGAGGCCCACGTCCTCGCCCGCGGCCCGCTCGGGGGCCGGGACCTGCGTCGGCTGTCGGTCGGCCTGTTCCGCGCGCTCGTCGCGCTCGGGCAGGCCGGTCTGGTGCACCGCGACCTCAAACCGTCCAACGTGCTGCTCGACGGCGGCAGGCCGGGCCGCCCGCGCGTCGTGGACTTCGGGATCGCGCGGGCCGCGGACGAGACGCGGATGACGTCGACCGGCGCGCTCGTCGGGACCCCGGCGTACATGGCACCGGAGCAGGCGATCGGCGACTCCGAGGTCGGGCGGGCGGCCGACGTGCACGCCGCGGGCGCGATCCTCGTGTTCGCCGCGACCGGCGCCCCGCCGTATCCGGCGACGTCGGCGGCCGCCGTGCTGTACCGCAAGCTGCACGGCGAGCCGGAGCTCGGGGTGACGCCGGAGCCCGAGCGCGGATGGGCGGCGCGGTGCCTGGCGCGCGACCCGGCCGACCGTCCGGACGCGGAGCGGTTGCTGTCCGAGGCGAGGCGCCCGGTGCGCCGCGCGGTCGTCGCAGCGGTCGCGCTCGTCGCGCTGATCGTGCTGGGCGGCATCCTGTTCCAGACCGTGGGTGGGGGCGGGACCACCCCGACGCCGACACCGACGACGGCCCGAGCGGGGCCGACGACCGACGCGTCGATCCCCGGCGGCGGACCCGCCGTCAGCACGCCTCCGGCCGTACCGGCCACGGTGGACGGATCGACCGTCCGGCTCGGACACCGGGCGGGACGCGTGGTGGCCGGCGCCGGGCGGACGTACGTGACCGACGCCGACACCGGAGCGGTCACCGTGCTGGACGCCGGGGGACAGCAGCTCGGACGGGTCGACGCGGGCCGCTTCCCGACCGCGCTCGCCCTGTCCCCGGACGGCACGCGCCTGTTCCTCACGCTGAACACGACGCCGACCCGGCTGGTCGCCGTGGACACGGCCACGTTCCGGGTCGCCGGGACCGTGGATCTCGCGCCGGGGTCCGGGGGAGCGGACGTCGTGCTGCCCGCCGACCTGGCCGTGACACCGGACGGCGGCAGCGTGGTCGTCGCGGACCCGCGCAGCTCACGGGCGATCACTGTGGACCCGGTGTCGTTGCGCCCCACGGCCGAGCGCCGGCTGGACGCGGTGCCGCGCGCCCTCGCCGTCGTACCGGGGCGTGTCCTGGTGGCCTGCGGTACGCCGGGCGACACCACGGGCGTCGACGTGCTGGCGCTGCCCGGGCTGTCACCGGTGGCGCGGGCACCGGGCGTCGAGGACGCGCTGGCCCTCGCCGCGGACGGGGACCGGGCGTTCCTGTCGGCGAGCGGGCAGTCGGTGTCGGCGACGCCGGAGCAGCCCGGGGTACGGGTGCTCGGCACCGGCGACGGGCGCGCGCGCTCCGTGCTCGACGACGTCGGGCCGGCCACCCGGCTCGTCACCGGTCCCGGCGGTCGCTGGCTCTACGCGCTCGACCCGTCCGGCGGGACCGTCACGGTGATCGACACGACCGGCCCGCGCGTGGCCGGCCGGGTGAGCGTGCCGCAGGAGGCCGAGGACCTGGCCGTGTCCCCGGACGGCCGGGTGCTCTCCGTCGTCGTCGGCGACACCGTGCGGACGTTCACGGCGCCCCGGTAGAGACGGCCTCAGTAGAGCCTGTAGGCACCTCGGGACACGGTGAAGCCGTGGCCGGTGGAGGTGTTGCGGCACTCCACACCGCCCTCGCGGCTGACGCACGTCACCTCGCGGGACGTCAGGGCCCGCCCGTAGTCGAGCGCGGGCAGGCCGGGGTCGGCGACGGTGTCCCCGGCGCAGGTCAGCGTCGCGGCGGCGGACCCGGCGAGCTCCGCGCCGGTGCCGTAGGCCAGCGGGCACGAGACCGGCCGCGGCGGCACCTGCCAGGTCCGCTCCAGCACGTCGCAGCGGACCTCGAACGGTCCCTGCAGGCAGGCGATGTTGCCGCTCGGGCTGGCGAACCGGAGCTGGTCGGACGCGCTGCCGTAGCGGACGTCCTGCGAGGTGTCGACGACCGTCGCCCCGGCCGTGACGTCCGCGGGCTGCGACGACGGCGGACCCGCGGTGGGCGGGGCGAACGGGTTGGTCGTGGTCCCGGCCGCGACCGGGGTGGTCGGGGCGGACGGGTCGGGGCGCAGCGCGAGCACGCCGAGCGTGCCGCCGACGCCGACGAGCACGGCGAGCAGTACGGCGCCGGCAATCACCAGCAGGCGCCGGTTGCCGGGCGTCCCGCCCGATGCGGGACGCGGCGGCGGGGGAGCGACACGGGTCTGCGGCGGGGGAGCGGACCACCCGCCGTACCCGGTGGCGCGGACCGTCGGATCCTCGGTCGTCGGCACGGGCGGCCACAGCCCGCCCGGGGTGCCGCCCTGCGCGGGGTCCGCGCGTGTGTCCGAGCCACCCGGCACCGGCGCGACGAGCGTGCCGCCCGGTGTCGCGCCGCGACCCACCGGCTCCGGTGTCGCCGCCCCACCGTCGCCTGCCGTGATCGCCGCCAGCCGGTCCCGCACCTCCGGCGCCGTCGGCCGGGCTCCCGGGTCCTTGGCCAGGCACGCGCGCAGCACCGGGAGCAGTGGCCCGAGCTGCTTCGGCAGGTGCGGCTCGTCGTGCACGACGCGGTACAGCGCCCCGGTCGGGGAACCGGCGTGGAACGGGGTCCGGCCGACCACCGCGAACGTCAGCAGCGAGCCGAGCGAGAACACGTCCGACGGCGGTTCCGCGTCGGCACCGAGCACCTGCTCCGGCGACATGTACTCGGGCGTCCCGACGCTCTGCCCGGTCGCCGTGATCCCGGTGCCGTCGACGGCGCGCGAGATCCCGAAGTCGATCAGTCGCGGGCCGCCGTCGGTGAGTAGCACGTTGGACGGCTTCAGGTCGCGGTGGACCAGCCCGGCCGAGTGCAGCGCGGACAGCGCGGCAGCCAGCCCGGACCCGAGCGCGGCCGCGCCGACCGGGTCGTAGAACCCGCGCGTGGTCAGCTGCTCGAGCAGCGACGGCGCGTCCAGGAACGCCGTCGCCAGCCAGGGACGCGGCGCATCCGGATCGGCGTCCAGGAACGGGGCCGTCCAGCCGGGGGGTGCCTGCGCGGCCAGGCGGATCTCGCGGCGGAAGCGGGCGCGGAACCCGTCGTCGTCGGCGAGCTCGGCGTGCACGAGCTTGATCGCGGCGAGCCGACCGTCGGGATCCTCGCCGAGCAGTACCCGGCCCATCCCGCCGGCCCCGAGCAGGCCGACGACGCGGAAGCGGCCGACCGTCGTCGGGTCGTCCGGGCCCGGTGGTTGCCGCACGGCCGGAGGCTAGCGGCAACCGCACGAACCGGGCATCGACCGTTCGGTCGCATGTCAGCTCGCGCGTGCCTCTTCCAGACCCCGTTCGGCCAGCTTGTCCGCCCGCTCGTTCTCCGGGTGCCCGGCGTGCCCGCGCACCCAGAACCACTCGACGTCGTGCCGGGCGGCCGCCGCGTCGAGCTCCCGCCAGAGATCCTCGTTCTTCACCGGCTGGTCGCTGCCGGTGCGCCAGCCGCGCCGCTTCCAGCCGTCCATCCAGCGTGTGATCCCGTTGCGCACGTAGGTGCTGTCCGTGTGCAGGTGCACGACCGACCGCCGGGTCAGCGTCTCCAGCGCCCGGATCGTGGCGGTGAGCTCCATCCGGTTGTTCGTCGTGACGCCCGCCTCGCCGCCGGACAGCTCCCGCTCGTGCGCGCCGTACCGCAACACGACGCCCCACCCGCCGGGACCGGGGTTCGGACGGCACGCGCCGTCGGTGAAGATCTCGACGACGGCCGGCACGGGCGGGAATCTACCGAGCCGACCACCCCGGGTCGCGGCCCGACACGGCGACGATCCGGTCCAGCGTCGTCGCGTCGTCGCCGACCGGGACCTCCGGACCGAACACGCCCATCTCGCGGCCCTGTGGCGCCATGCCCTCGACGGCGCCGAGCGCGGCGGCGAGCACGTCCTCCGGCCAGTGCGGCTCCAGGTCGAGCGCGCGGCCCAGGTCCCAGCCGTGCAGCACGATCTCGCCGAGCACCATGCCGCCGATCATCGGGGCGGGCAGCGGCTCCGGGCCGCCGAGCGAGACCGTGCCGTCCCAGGCCGCCGGGTTCGACCACGTCCCGGCGAGCCGGTCGCGCGCGGCGTTCAGCAGATCCGGCCAGTCCCCGACGACCGGGTCCGCGGTCTCGTCGGGCGGTGTCACCGGGTCGCCGCGTCCGGCGTCGGCGAGCATCGGTGTCCAGTGCAGCAGGTGGGCGAGCAGGGCGTGCAGGTCCCAGGAGCCGCACGGGGTCGGTGCGTCCAGCGGGGCGTGGGCCGCCGCGCGGACGAGGGCGGCGTGCGGGGCGGCCGCCGTGCCGATCAGGAGGGCGGGGGAGGTCATGGCCGCGACGGTAGGAGGTCGCGCCGCCGCGGTCTTGGACGAACGCGACATACTCGTCTCCGTGTCCCGGGACGTGCGCGAGCTGGGTGGGGCGTGGACCCGTTCGCAACGGCACGCGTTCGATGCGCCGGACGCCGATCTGGCCCCGTGGGTGGACCGGTTCTGGACGGTCCGGTGGGACTACCAGGAGCCGTACCGGCAGAAGATCGTCCCGTATCCGCAGGCCCACCTGACCGTCCGGCCGGGCGTCGCGGCCGCCGAGGTGCACGGTCCGCCGAGCCGCCACGTCGTGAAGGAGCTGGCCGGCAACGGGAGCGTCGTCGGTGTCGCGTTCCGGCCCGGGGTGTTCCGTGCCCTGCTCGGGCGCCCGGTGCACGAGCTCACCGACCGGTGGCGGCCGGCCCGCGACC
Organism: Pseudonocardia endophytica; assembly: GCF_004339565.1. Taxonomy (GTDB): domain Bacteria; phylum Actinomycetota; class Actinomycetes; order Mycobacteriales; family Pseudonocardiaceae; genus Pseudonocardia; species Pseudonocardia endophytica. The sequence goes on along the minus strand of NZ_SMFZ01000001.1, from coordinate 639,754 downwards.
TGCCCGTGTTCGGCTCCCGCCCGGAGGATCCGGCCGACGCCGCCGAGATGGCCGACTGGCTGCGTGCCGTGCTGCCGCCTGCGCCGGATCCGACCGGGCGCGACGCCGCCGCACTCGTCGAACGCGTGGCGTCGGACCGGACGATCACCCGCGTCGACGAGCTGGCCGCCGTCGCCGGGACCGGTGTCCGCGGGCTGCAGCGGCTGTTCCGCGAGCACGTCGGGCTCGGTCCGAAGTGGGTGATCCGCCGCTACCGCCTGCACGAGGTGACCGAGCGTCTCGCGACGGGCGCGACGATCCGGTGGGCGGACCTGGCCGGCGAGCTGGGCTACGCCGACCAGTCCCACCTGTCCCGTGACTTCACCGCACTGTTCGGCGAGCCGCCCGGCTGGTACGCGCGGCGCTACTGACCACCACGCCGAGACGTGCCGTCGCGACGGCAGGGACTCCGGGCTCGGTCACCGAGCGGATCCGCTTTCTTCCGGGTGACGCCCGTCCGATTCGGGAAATCGTTGTCGCGCAATCCTTCGGGTGAAGGTTCCGCCGTTCGTGGGCCGGATTCGGGCCGGGCTGGATAGATGTGTCCCGGGCCGGAACATGTTCGGTCGCACGAGAGGAGACGTGAATGACCGTGAAGAAGGCGGGCTGTGTCGTCGCCGGCGTCGTCGCCGCGATGATCGCGCTGACGCCGATCGCATCGGCGACCGAGGCGCCCCACGGGCACGACGGCAAGCAGTGCTCGTTCGTGGCGGGTTCGTCAGGGGCCGACTCGTCGATCACCGGCGACAGCCTCGCCAACGCCGTGGCGCAGGCCCCGGTCGGTGGCAACAACGCGGCCAACGTCGGCAACTGCAGCGACTTCCTGAACAACAACCTGAACGGGAACCTCAGCGGCAACGACGTGGACGTCCTCGGCGGCGTCCCGGATCTGCTGCCGCTCCCCTGAGCTCTGGCACCGCACGCGACGGCGGCCCCTGGCGGACACCGCCGGGGCCGCCGTTCCGCGTTCAGTAGACGCGGTGGTCGGCACGGGCGACGGCGAACCCGTGCCCGGTGGAGGCGTCCCGGCACTCCACGCCGTCGCGCTTGCTGACGCACGTGACGTCGCCGCGACGCAGTGCCTGGTCGTAGTCGAGCGCCTGCGCCGACCGCGCGCTGGACGGCTCGCAGCTCACGAACGCAGGCCCGGAGCCGGCGAGCACGGCCGTCCCGTTCGCGGGCGGGCAGTCCGGTGCGCCCGCCGGGAGCTGCCAGTTCCGCTTCCCGATCGTGCACCGGGACCCGTCGTCGGCCATCCGGCACTCGATGTTGCCGGTCGGGGACCGGAACGACCACGCGTCGGCGCCACCGAACGGGGCGCCGTCCACGACCGTCGCCCCGTCCGCGACATCACCGGGCACCGGCGCGCCGGCCTGGGTCTGCGCCACCGGTGGCGCCTCGTCGCCCGAGCCGGTCGTCAGGCTCACCGCGAGCACGGCGGCTCCGACCAGCACGACCGTCACCACCAGGCCCACGGCGACCCGCCGCTCGGCCGGGCGAGCCAGGAACCGCCGGACGTCCGGCCACCACGAGGCCGGCGCCAGCGACGACGGCAGTGACGACGTGGCCGACGGCACCGTCCACCGGGCTCGGGTCGTCGGCGCTTCCAGGGGCGGTCCGACCGGCGGCGGCTCCGGCGGCGCGGCGACGGCGGACCACGGCATCGGCGGGGTGCGCGGGTGCGCATCGATGCGGGCCGTGGGGATCGGCGCCGCCTGCGGGGGAGCGGGTGCGGGCCGCGGCCGGATCGGTCCGTCGCCGGGGGTGCGGGGAGCGGGCACCGGGCCGAGCGCGTCCAGTGCGGCCGTCGGGCGGGGGAGCGGTGACGACATGCGGCCGGGATCGGTCTCGGGGGTATCCGGGTCGTGAGCGTTCATCGCGCGGCACGCTAGGTAGTCGCAGGCCCGGCGACGACGTCCGTTCGGCCCAGTCCTGCCCGCTGTTCACGTCCGGTCGGTGAACGGCGTGATCGCCACGGCGCACGATCGGGTGAGCGGACCCGTTCTCTCGCCGGGCGGCACGGGTTCCGGTTGCGCGGTCGCTCGGTATGGGGCGCAAGCCGATCGGTCCCGGCGCGACGACGCGTGGTCCGGCCACGGACACGGTGGCGCACCGTCCGGGGTTCCGGCGACGGCCGGATCCGGGGAGCCCCGCCCGTCACCCGACCACGCGGCGGAGCCGGATCGCTGGCATCCCGGTGACCCGTCGGCCCCGCGTTGCGCTCACCGCGCTAGCGCGGTGCTGCACTCCATGAGCGGACGGTGATCGTCGCAACACGCTCGGGTAGTGGTTCGGGGTCACCCATGACCGTGAGCCGTGACGGCTCGTTCACTCACCGTGGCCGGACAGCAGTCCGGTCGGCAGCGGAAATCGCCGTCGGAGTACGGCTCGTCGAACGGAGAAGTCCATGAACAAGAAGAAGGCCGGCTTCATCACCGCTGGTGTCGTCACCGCTCTGGTCGCCGCGTCCCCGCTGGCGTTCGCCACCGAGGGTGGCCACGACAAGGACTGGCACAAGGGCGGCCCCGACCAGGTCTGCGTCACCAATGGTGGCGACGGCGGCGCCCTCAGCCTGATCCCCGGCGGCAGCCTGGCCAACGCCGTCGTGCAGGCACCGGTCGCGGGCAACAACATCGCGAACATCGGCAACTGCAGCAACTTCCTGAACGACAACCTGAACGGCAACGCCAGCGGCAACGCCATCGGCGTGCTCAGCGGTCCGGTCGTCGCGCCCTGATCGGATGACCGACGGGACGCCGAGCACCGCATCGCGGTGCTCCGTCCCGGTCGTCCGGTCCCTCGACGCCTCACCGGGTGAAAACCCGCCGTCGAGCCGTTCCCGAATTCCCCCGGTGTCGTTTCCCTCCACGAAGGCCGAATCGCGTTCGGCCGTACGCGAGGAGTCGCCGTCGTATGACGGCATGGAGAGGAACACGCGGATGAACAAGAAGAAGGCCGGTCTGGTCTCTGCGGGCGTCCTGACCGCTCTGGTCGCCGCCTCGCCGCTGGCGTGGGCGGTCGGACCGTCGCAGCAGGCCCCGGAGAACTGCTCGTTCAGCGCGAACGGTGGCCCGGCCGTCGAGCCGCCCGCGCTCCCCGCTCTGCCGGTCCCGGTGAACGTCGTGCCGCAGGTCTCGTCCGAGGGCGACAACGTCGGTCACTTCGGCGAGTGCAGCACGTTCAACAACAACAACGGCGAGGGCAACGGCCTGGGCAACACGCTCAACGGCAAGGAGCTCCCGGCGCCGTCCGTGCCGGATCTGCCGCTCCCGGGCGGCGTGCCGAGCATCCCGCAGCTGCCCGTCGGCTGATCGGTCGCACGACCGTCACGCACAGCCGCACGACGGCCGCCGTCGAATCCCCCGCAGCCGGGGTTCGACGGCGGCCGTCGTCGTGTGTCACTCCCCGGTGTCGCCGACGAGTCCCCGCAGCTCCGCGAGCACCGCGCGCTGGATGTCGGCCAACGACCGGGTCTCGCCGTCGGCGATCCACGCCCCGAATGCGACCCGGAACACCGCCACGCCGCTCTGCGCGGTCAGCGACGCGGCCGTCTCCTCGACCCCGCGCCGTCGCAGGGCCTCGGTCATCGCGGTCGCGAGCGAGGCGAGCTTGAGCAGCTCCCGCTCCTGCAGGCCCGGGTCCTTGTCGATCACCGCCTGACGCGTCCGTGACCAGCCGCGGTCCGGGAAGAAGTTCGTCGCCGCGGCATCCAGTGCCGCCGCGACGGCCTGCATCGGGTGATCGTCGCCCGCGCCCTCCAGCCCGCTGAGGAAGACCTGCTCGAACTGCTCCTGGCCGGCGAAGATCACCTCGCGCTTGTCCGCGAAGTACCGGAAGAACGTCCGCTCGGTCAGCCCGGCCGCCTCCGCGATCTCGGCGACGGTCGTCCCGTCGAACCCGTGCTCGGCGAACCGTTCGAGGGCCGCCGCCTGCAGCCGCTCGCGTGCCCCGGGACGCCATCGCACCATGGGTTCCATCCTAGTGATGACAGCTACTGACATCGAAGCGTACGCTGATGTCAGTCGCTGACATCGATGAAGGAGTGAGTGCGATGCGGGTGTTCGTCACCGGAGCCAGTGGGTGGATCGGGTCCGCGAGCGTCGACGAGCTGATCGCGGGCGGGCACGAGGTCGTCGGCCTCGCGCGCTCCGACGGGTCCGCCGCCGCGCTGGAGGCCAAGGGCGCCACCGTCCTGCGCGGCGACCTCGACGACCTCGACGCGCTGCGACGCGGCGCGCGGGAGTCCGAGGGCGTCGTGCACCTGGCCAACAAGCACGACTGGGCGAACCCGGCCGAGTCGAACCGGGCGGAGCGGGTCGCCGTCGAGACGCTGGCCGGCGAGCTCGTCGGGTCCGACCGGCCGCTGCTCGTCGCGTCCGGGGTGGCGATGCTGGCGGAGGGGCGTCCGGGGACCGAGGACGACCCGTCGCGCAACGTCGGGCCCGACTCGCCGCGCGGCGGCAGCGAGAACCGGGCGTTCGACTTCGTCGACCAGGGGGTGCGGGCGGTGGCCGTCCGGTTCGCGCCGACCACGCACGGCGACGGGGACCACGGGTTCGTCTCGCTGATCACCGCCGCGGCCCGGACGCACGGCGTGTCCGCCTACGTCGACGACGGCGTGACGACCTGGTCGGCCGTGCACCGCTCGGACGCGGCACGGCTCGTCCGGCTCGCGCTGGAAGGCGCCCCGGCCGGGTCGCGGGTGCATGCGGTCGCCGAGGAGTCGATCCCGAGCCGGGCGATCGCCGAGGCCATCGGTGCCGCGCTCGACGTCCCGGTCACGTCCGTGGCCCGCGACGACGCGATCGAGCACTTCGGGTTCATCGGCGGGTTCTTCGGGATGGACCTGTCCGCGTCGAGCGCGCTCACCCGGGAGCGGTTCGACTGGCGCCCGACCGGTCCGACCCTGCTCGAGGACATCGCCGCCGGCGCCTACACCCGCGACCGCGCCGGGGTCTGACGGGCGGGTCCGACGGCCGGTGTCAGCCGACGACGATCGGCCGGCCCCTGCTCCTGACGGTTCTCCGTCGACATGGCACTCATGGCTGTCCGGGGTGCGGCGGGACGACCATGAGTGCGATCTCGGTCCGACGATCACCGCGCCGGTGCGGAACCGCGTGGGCGGGCGAGGCCGACGGATCGGCTCGTCCGGTTCGACGCCGCGGACCCGGTGCTCGGGCCGTACCCGCTGGTCGGCCGTGCGGGTTGACCATCACGGGAGAATCGCCCGCATGACCGACCAGCTCTCCGTGCAGGACGTCGCCGCGTTGAAGGAGAGCGAGGTGTACGAGCGCCTCGGCGCCGCCCTGCTGCGGGCGGAGCCCGGAACGGACGACCGTGCCCGGGCGTTCGGGGAACAGTGGTTCAGCTGGAAGCTGCCCGAGATGGGACAGCGTCTCCGCGACGCGGACGCCCCGGATCGCCTCGGCGACGAACCGGACCCGGCCGCCGTCGCGGATCTCCTGTCCAGGATGGGGGACGCGACGACCGTCGCGTGCGCCGCCGTGCTCGTCGTCCGTCGCGGTCTGGAGGAGGTCTGCGAGGAGGACGACGACGACTGACGACGGCTGAGGCGCCGACCTGGTGCGGGCGGCCTACCAGCCGCGGTCCTTCCACTCGGGCAGCTTCGGGCGCTCGTCGCCGATCGTCGAGTCGTCGCCGTGGCCCGGGTAGAACCAGGTGTCGTCGGGCAGCTTGTCGAACACCCGGGTCTCCAGGTCTCCGACGAGCTGGTGGAAGTCGGGCTCGGACCAGGTCTTGCCGGGCCCACCGGGGAACAGCGAGTCGCCGGTGAACAGGTGCGGACGGTCGTCGCCGCGGTAGAGCAGGGCGATCGAGCCGGGCGTGTGCCCGCGCAGGTGGATCACCTCGAGCTCCACCTCACCGAAGCGGATCGTGTCGCCGTCGTCGACGGTCTCGTCCATCGGGATCGGGAGCTCCGGCGCGTCCACCGGGTGCGCGATCAGGCGCGGCTCGAACATCCCGGCCACGGCGCTCAGCGCCTGCCAGTGGTCGGCGTGGCGGTGGGTGGTCACGACGTGCCGGAGGTCCGGGCGGTCGTCCGCGGAACCGATCAGGTCGGCCAGGCGGTCCGGCTGGGCCGCGGCGTCGATCAGCAGCGCCTCGTTCGTCGCCGAGCAGACGAGGAGGTAGGCGTTGTTGTCCATGTCGCCGACCGACACCTTCGTGATGCTCAGGCCGCCGAGATCGCGCCGGATGGCCGCGCCGCCCGGGTCGGTGTGGCCGCTGTAGTTCGCCAGGACGTCCATTCCGGCAGGCTATCGGGCGAGCGGGGGCACGCGCCCGAATGGTGACGGTGCGGACGCGGATCAGTCGTGACCGCGACCCCTCCCGGCGTCGCCGTGGCCGTCGCGCTTCCCGGTGTGCGACCCGCCCCGGCCGCGGTCGCCCTTCCTGTCGCCCTTCTCCGCGCCGCGGGCGCCCGCGGCCCGGTTCCCGGGCGCCGCGGCCTCGCGCGTGGACGGGACGGTGGCTGTCCGGGACGCATCGCCGGTCGCCGTCGGGCCGGTGGCGGCCTCCCGAGCCGCGGGAACGGACGTCGGAACCATCGCGCGCACCGGCACGGGCGCGGACGACGGCGCAGGGAGCACGGAGCCCACCGGCGGCGTCGCGACCGGCGAGAGGGTGCGGCCGTCCTCCGGTGCGGACCCGGTGAGCGACCACGCCCCGGCCCCGGCCAGACCGGCCGCAACGAGGAGGCCGGCCGCGATCAGCACCGGCCGCCGTCGGAGCGGGGACCCCGGCGATCCGGTCGGCGCCGGAGGCCCGGCGGCGGTCCGGCCTCCTGGCGGGACGGCCACCGGTGGCCCGACCGCGGTCCGGCGTCCCTCCGGCAGGGGCTCCGGGGAACGCTGCGACGGGACGATCACCATCATCGTGCGGGGGTCTCCGTCGTCGAGCGCGGACGCGACCTCGGCCGCCGTCGGGCGGTCGTCCGGGCGGTCCGCGGTCATCTCCGGGAGCAGGGCGGCGAGCGGACCGGGCAGATCCGCCGGGATCTCCGGCCTGCGGGCGAGGCGCGCGATCGCCACCTCCTTCCCGGTGCCGGAGTACGCCACCCGGCCGGTCACGGCCTCGAGCAGCACCAGCCCCAGTGCGTAGACGTCGGTCGGCGGGCCGACCGGCTCCCCGCACACCTGCTCGGGCGACATGTAGGCGGCCGTCCCGATCACGGCGCCGGTGGTGGTGATCCGGGTCTGGTCGACGAGCAGCGCGATCCCGAAGTCGGTCAGGCGGGCGCGTCCGGTGCCGTCGAGGAGGACGTTGGCCGGGGTGACGTCGCGGTGGGTGATCCCGTGGGAGTGCACGTGCGCGAGCGCGCGCGCCAGCTCGCGACCGATGCGCGCGACCTGCGGCGCCGGCAGCGGGCCCCGGCCCCGGCACGCGGCCAGCGTGAGGCCGTCGACGAGCTCCATCACCAGGAACGGGCGCTCGTGGTCCGCGACGCCCGCGTCGAGGACGCCGACCAGGCCGGGATGGTCCAGCCGGGAGAGCAGCTCCATCTCCCGCTCGCGGCGCCGTGCCGGCACGCCGTCGACCGCAGGGCCGAACATCTTCACCGCGACGGCGCGTCCGGTCGTGCGGTCCCGGCCCCGGTACACGGTCGCGGACCCGCCCCTGCCGATCGCGTCCCCGAGCTCGTAGCGACCACCGAGGACGGTGTCCGGAAGACCGGTCCCGGCCGTGCTCGTCTCCACCGCGCCCCCTCGTGTCACCCGGTCGAGTGACACAACGTAGTGGAGCTCCACCGTGCTCGTGTCCGTACCCCAGGGTTGCTCCGGAGCGAGTCGAACGCGTGTGCGATCCTCGTTCCCGGACGATCGGCGGTCGCGGCCGGGAAGGCGAACGGTCCGTCCGGCGTTGTACAGCGCAGCACCGCGCCGGGACGACGTCCGGCGCGTCCCGACGGTCGTCCGCCGCTCGGGACTCCGCGAGCGGGTTCTCGACGCGTTCTTGTCGGGGGTCCGTCCTAGCATCGTCCACGGGCCGACCGGATCCCGTCCGATCCGTCGCAGGTCCTTCGTCCGCCGGCAGCTCAGGAGGCGCGCACCGTGACCGACCACCTCACCGAGGCCCCCCTCACCGACGTCCGCTCGGCCGTGCCGACGCCGGGCGCGCCGGGGGGTCCGCGGCTGGTCGTGCGCGGCGCCCGGGAGCACAACCTCCAGGGCGTCGACCTGGACCTCCCGCGCGACAGCATGATCGTCTTCACCGGGCTGTCCGGGTCCGGCAAGTCCAGCCTCGCGTTCGACACGATCTTCGCCGAGGGGCAGCGCCGGTACGTCGAGTCGCTGTCGGCGTACGCACGGCAGTTCCTCGGGCAGATGGACAAGCCGGACGTCGACTTCATCGAGGGCCTCTCGCCCGCGGTGTCGATCGACCAGAAGTCGACGAACCGGAACCCGCGCTCGACCGTCGGCACGATCACCGAGGTGTACGACTACCTGCGGCTCCTCTACGCACGGGCCGGCGTGCCGCACTGCCCCACCTGCGGGCACGTGATCGAGAAGCAGACGCCGCAGCAGATCGTGGACCAGGTGCTGGACATGGAGCAGGGCTCCCGGTTCCAGGTGCTTGCCCCGGTCGTGCGCACCCGCAAGGGCGAGTTCGTGGACCTGTTCTCGACGCTGCAGGGCCAGGGCTACTCGCGCGTGCTGGTGGACGGCACGGTGTATCCGCTGTCCGAGCCGCCGACGCTGAAGAAGCAGGAGAAGCACGACATCTCCGTCGTGGTGGACCGGCTCTCGGTCAAGGCGACGGCCAAGCAGCGGCTGACCGACTCGGTCGAGACGGCGCTGCGGCTGGCCGACGGGCTGGTCGTGCTCGAGTTCGTCGACCTCGACGAGGGGGACCCGGAGCGCGAGCGCCGGTTCTCCGAGCGGATGGCCTGCCCGAACGGGCACCCGCTGTCGCTGGACGACCTCGAGCCCCGGACGTTCTCGTTCAACTCGCCCTACGGCGCGTGCCCGCAGTGCACCGGCATCGGGATCAAGAAGGAGGTCGACCCGGAGCTCGTCGTCCCGGACCCCGATCTCAGCCTGGCCGACGGCGCGATCGCACCGTGGTCCGGCGGGCACAACGCCGAGTACTTCGGGCGGCTGCTCACCGGTCTGTCGACGGCGATCGGCTTCCGGATGGACGCCCCGTGGCGCACGCTGCCCGCGGCGGCGCAGAAGGCCGTGCTGCACGGCAGCGACGACCAGGTGCACGTCCGGTACCGGAACCGGTACGGCCGGGAGCGCGCCTACTACGCGAACTTCGAGGGCGTCATCCCGTTCCTCGACCGCCGGCTGGACCAGACCGAGTCGGAGTCGCAGCGGGAGCGCTACGAGGGCTACATGCGGGACGTGCCCTGCCCGGCCTGTCACGGGGCACGCCTGCGGCCGGAGGTCCTGTCCGTCACGCTCGGGCACGAGACGCAGGGCGAACGCTCGATCGCCGAGGTCTCGGCGATGTCGGTGGCCCACTGCGCGGAGTTCCTGAACGGCATGGTGCTCGACGAGCGCCAGGCCATGATCGCCGGACGGGTGCTGAAGGAGATCCAGGCGCGTCTCGGGTTCCTGCTCGACGTGGGCCTCGAGTACCTGTCGCTGGACCGCGCGGCGGGCACCCTGTCCGGTGGTGAGGCACAGCGGATCCGGCTGGCGACGCAGATCGGGTCCGGGCTGGTCGGCGTGCTCTACGTGCTGGACGAGCCGTCGATCGGCCTGCACCAGCGGGACAACCGCAGGCTGATCGACACGCTGACCCGGCTGCGGGACCTGGGCAACACGTTGATCGTCGTCGAGCACGACGAGGACACGATCCGCTCCAGCGACTGGGCCGTGGACATCGGCCCCGGCGCCGGGGAGCACGGTGGCCACATCGTGCACAGCGGGAGCGTCGAGGGCCTCGAGTCGCACGACACGTCGCTGACCGGGGCGTACCTGTCCGGTCGCCGGTCGATCCCGGTGCCGGAGAAGCGCCGCGCGCTGGACGCGAAGCGGAAGCTGACGGTCGTCGGCGCCCGCGAGCACAACCTGCACGGCATCGACGTGGACATCCCGCTGGGCGGTCTGGTGTCGGTCACCGGCGTGTCCGGGTCCGGCAAGTCGACCCTGGTGAACGACATCCTGGCCACGGTCCTGGCGAACCGGCTGAACGGCGCCCGACAGGTGCCGGGGCGGCACACCCGGATCAACGGCGTGGACCAGCTGGACAAGCTGGTGCGGGTGGACCAGTCGCCGATCGGGCGGACTCCGCGGTCCAACCCGGCCACCTACACCGGCGTGTGGGACAAGATCCGCAAGCTGTTCGCCGCGACCACCGAGGCGAAGGTGCGCGGCTACCAGGAGGGCCGCTTCTCGTTCAACGTCAAGGGCGGACGCTGCGAGGCGTGCACCGGCGACGGCACGATCAAGATCGAGATGAACTTCCTGCCGGACGTCTACGTGCCGTGCGAGGTCTGCAAGGGCGCCCGGTACAACCGGGAGACGCTCGAGGTGCACTACAAGGGCAAGACCGTCGCGGACGTGCTGGACATGCCGATCGAGGAGGCGGCGGAGTTCTTCGCGCCGATCACGTCGATCAGCCGGTACCTGCGCACGCTCGTCGACGTCGGGCTCGGCTACGTCCGGCTCGGCCAGCCGGCCCCGACGCTGTCCGGCGGCGAGGCGCAGCGCGTGAAGCTGTCCAGCGAGCTGCAGAAGCGCACCAACGGCAAGAACATCTACATCCTCGACGAGCCGACCACGGGGCTGCACTTCGAGGACATCCGCAAGCTGCTCGCCGTGATCCAGGGCCTGGTGGACAAGGGCAACTCGGTGATCGTGATCGAGCACAACCTGGACGTGATCAAGACGTCGGACTGGGTCATCGACATGGGCCCGGAGGGCGGCTCGGGAGGTGGCACGGTGGTCGCCGAGGGCACGCCCGAGCAGATCGCGGCGAACCCGGAGAGCCACACCGGCCGGTTCCTGCGCCCGCTCGTCGAACCCGAGGAGCCCGCCGCCAAGCGCCCGGCGCGCAGGCGGCGCGCGGCCGCAGCAAGCTGACGGTGAGGGCCGGCAGGTCAGGCGGCGGGATCCGCCCGCTGCCGGCGCCACCGGCTCACCACGACCAGCCCGAGCCGCCGGGCCAGCGCCGTGTAGGCCCCGACGGTCCCACGGACGACGTCCTGGCGCGGGAGGTCCCAGCGGTCGGCCAGCTCGGTGGTGAACGTCCGCTGCCCGCGGAACTCCTCACGGCCGGCCTGCCCGGACACCGTGGACGCGCTGATCCGGTAGCCGGCGACGGTCTCGCCGACCCCGTGGAACCGGCCGTGGTCGAGCAGCCTGGCCCAGAGATCGAGATCCATCAGGAACACGCGGTCCGCGTCGAAGCCACCGACCGCGTCGAACGCGGAGCGGCGGAACAGGCCCGAGATCGGCGGGCCGATCGGGTTGCCTCCGTGCTGCACGATCGCGCGGACGGCGTCCTGGCCGTCGTGCGTGCCGACCAGCCCGCGCACGCCGCAGTTCCCGACGATCACACGGCCGTCCTCGTCGAGCATGTCGATCCGGCCGGCGGACAGAGCGATGTCCGGGTCGTCCATCGCCGGGACCTGACGGGCGAGGCAGTCCGGTGCGAGCACGTCGTCCGCGCAGACGACCTTGACCAGCGGCGCGCGGCAGAGCGCCACCGCCCGGTTCCAGTTCTCCGGCAGCGGCACCGTGTCGTCGCTGCGTTCCAGGCGGATCCGCGGGTCGGTGAACTCGCGCACGACGTCGCTCGTGCCGTCCGTGCTGCCGTTGTCCCGGACGACGATCTCGACGTCCTCGAACGTCTGCGCGAGCGCGCTGTGCACGGCACGCCCCACGAACGCGGCGCCCTGGTAGACCGGGATGCAGATCGACACCGCCGGGGTCGGGTCCGGCAGGTGCTCGGCCGCACCGGCCGGCTCCTCCATCGTCGACGACGGTCTGACCGTCACGCAGGCTCCCTGGGGTCGGGTCGCCGTGCTTGCGACAGGCCCGGGTGGGGACGCCGGATGACGGGCGGTACGGGGCCGCCCGACCTGCCGTCGCACGGACAGCGGTGGGACGGTGAGATCATAGGGTTGGCGCCGGTACCTGCGACAACGGCACAGATGTCGGAATCGTCAAATCATGTGACGAGAACGTTAGAATGACCGACTGGTCCGACCCGGGTCGTCAGTGGCGACTCGCCGGGGCGATGGTGGCGGCGGCCGGGTTCTCGGTGGAGGTGCCCTGGTGTGGGACGGCCGGCTCCGGCCTGCGGTGCAGCAGGATGGTCTGCAGGCAGTCGACGTCCTCCTGGGCGAGACCGCGGAACGCGCCCGCCAGCGGGACGTCGCCCATCGGCTCGGACACCCGCTCCTCGCGGCGCAGCTGCAGGCCGGCCGCCTCGAACAGGTCGAGCCACTCCGGACGCTGGACGCGGTTCACGTACTGCACCGAGCTGTCCCAGCGCCGCCGCCACGTCGCGGTGTCGTAGCGGTAGAAGTGCTTCGGCGAGCAGCTCGGGTCGAAGTAGTGGAAGTGGTCGACCAGGTCGATCTGGTGCAGGGACCATCCGCCCGGCCGCAGCAGCGCCGTGGTCCGCGCCAGATACGCGGGCAGCGTCGCGGCGTCCACGTGCTCGAGCACGTCCGCACTCACGACGAGCGCATAGTGGCTCTCCGGCAGCTCCTCGAGCATGCCGCTGGGCTCCACGACGTAGCGCATGCCGAGCGTGTCGTAGAGCTCGTCGAACGTGCGGGCCGACCGCGCCGCGCCGAGACGTTCGTGTGCCGTCCGCACGCGGGCCGGGTCGAACCCGAGCTCCTCACCGAGATCGTCCAGGTGGTCATCGAGCTGGTCGGCGTAGCACCGGAACGCGGTGAACAGCCGGTTGTCCCACACGTCGTAGAGCGTGATCTCCACGTCGTGGAACAGGCGCAGGACCAGCGCCTCCCAGTGCACCCAGCCGGTCCCGAGCTCCAGCACGGCGTCCCCTGGGCGGAGGATCCGGTTCGTCTCGCAGGCCGCGAGCAGGCGCCGGGCACGGTCGACGTAGCGTTCCGGCAGGCCGTCGGCCACGCGCATGCGGGTCAGCGCGACGTTGCCGAGCCTGCGGTACACCCACCGCGTCGAGGAGTTGAGCGAGAATGCGCGGGATGCCGCGGCGACGGCGGCGTACTTCCACATCGTGTACTGCTCCGATCGGCGTACGAGGCGGGCGTGACGTGACCTCATGCACGACGTTCCGCTTTCTAGCGACACCTGATCGGTTTTGCAATAGCCGTTGCGCCTACATAGGGTAATTTGACGACGTCCACGTGGAACGTCCGGTTCGTCGTGCGGGATCGATGCAGGTGTCCGGTGCGGGCCCCGCACCCGTGCGGCTCGCATCCCTGCTACTCTCGGGAATGCGACCACCCTGGCGCGCGTTCTCGCACGTGTCAGGGCGTCAAGTGGAGCCCCGCTCCCACCCGCCCGCCTCCGGCGTCCGGGTTCCTGGTCCGGCCGCCGGCGGGCGTGATCCGTCGTCGACCGATCATCGGGTCTTTGCTTGTCGTCGCCGACACCAGTCGATACCGCCGACACACGGGAGACCCCATCACCACAGAGACACGCATCAACGACCGCATCCGCGTTCCTGAGGTCCGACTCGTCGGGCCGAACGGGGAGCAGGTCGGCATCGTGCGTATCGAGGACGCCCTGCGGCTGGCCCAGGAGTCCGACCTCGACCTGGTCGAGGTCGCGGCCCAGGCCCGCCCGCCGGTCTGCAAGCTCATGGACTACGGCAAGTTCAAGTACGAGAGTGCGCAGAAGGCCCGGGAGTCCCGGCGCAACCAGCAGCTGACCGTGATCAAGGAGCAGAAGCTCCGGCCGAAGATCGACAAGCACGACTACGAGACGAAGCGCGGCCACGTCCGGCGCTTCCTCGAGGGCGGCAACAAGGTCAAGGTCACGATCATGTTCCGTGGTCGCGAGCAGTCGCGCCCGGAGCTCGGCTACCGGCTGCTGCAGCGCCTCGCCGAGGACATCGGTGACATCGCCGTCGTCGAGGCCGCTCCGAAGCAGGACGGCCGGAACATGACCATGGTGCTCGCGCCGACGAAGAAGCCGGGCAAGAAGCCCGCCGCTGCCGAGGCCGCGCCGGCCGAGGCCGCAGCCGCAGAGGGCTGAGCAGCCCGACCGCCGGGCGCGCAGGCGCCCGGCGGCCACGAACACCCGGTCGCCCCCGGCCGGGACGACGCAGTACGGACCGACGCCCCTCGCGGGTGTCACACGGAACGGATCTCTCATGCCCAAGAACAAGACGCACAAGGGAACCGCGAAGCGGATCCGCACCACCGGGAGCGGCAAGCTCCAGCGCCAGCAGACCGGCCTGCGGCACCGGCTGGAGGTCAAGTCCCGCAAGGAGAAGCGGGACCTGTCCGGCGTCGTCGATGTCGCCAAGCCGGACCAGAAGCGCATCAAGAAGCTGCTCGGCCGCTGACCGGCCGGGCCGCGCAGGCCGGCCCTCCGCTCCACCCCGCAGACCCCGCCGCCCGGGCGAGGCGATCCGCACGACGGACCCCCCGGACCGCGGCACCCCGAGAGACAGGACAGACCCATGGCACGCGTGAAGCGCGCGGAGAACGCCCAGAAGAAGCGCCGCACCACGCTGGAGTCGGCCAGCGGCTACCGCGGGCAGCGCTCGCGGCTCTACCGCAAGGCCAAGGAGCAGATGCTCCACTCCATGAACTACGCCTACCGGGACCGTCGCGCGCGCAAGGGCGACTTCCGGCAGCTGTGGATCACCCGCATCAACGCCGCGGCGCGGGCCAACGACATGACCTACAACCGGTTCATCCAGGGCCTGAAGGCCGCCGGGGTCGAGGTCGACCGCAAGAACCTGGCCGAGATCGCCGTCAGCGACCCGGCCGCGTTCACCGCACTGGTCACGGTCGCCAAGGACAACCTGCCGGCGCAGGAGAAGGCGGCCTGACCAGCCGGGCTTCGGGTACGCCCGCGTCCGTCCGCACCCCCCGCGTCGTCGCCGCACGCAAGCTGCTGCGACGCGCGGGGCGCGACCGGGCCGGGCGTTTTCTCGTGGAGGGCGCCCAGGCCGTCCGCGAGGCGCTGGACGGCGACGTCACCGTGCACGAGGTGTTCGTGACGGCGACCGCCGCGGACCGGAACCCGGACCTGCTGGACCGGGCCGCCGCCCGCGGTGTGCGGATCGGCCCGGTCACGGACGAGGCCGCCGCGGCGCTGTCCGAGACGGTGACCCCGCAGGGGCTGGTCGCGGTCTGCGATCTCGTGGACGTGCCGCTCGCCGACGTCGTGGACGGAGCGACGTTCGTCGCCGTCTGCGCCGGGATCTCGGACCCGGGCAACGTCGGGACCGTCGTCCGGGTCGCCGACGCCGCCGGGTGCGGCGGGGTCGTGCTGGCCGGGGACACGGTCGACCCGCACAACGGAAAGGCCGTCCGCGCGTCCACCGGGAGCCTGTTCCACCTGCCGGTGACCAGGGACCGGGACGTGCCCGGCGTGCTCGACGCGTGCCGGGACGCCGGTCTGGCCACGCTCGTCGCGGACGGTCGCGGCGAGACCGGTCTCTACGACGGCGGCCTCGCCGACGTGCTCGCGGGTCCCGTCGCGTGGGTGTTCGGCAGCGAGGCGCACGGGGCCGGACGCGAGGTCCTCGACGCGGCCGACCACCGGGTGCGGGTGCCCGTCCTCGGCCGGGCCGAGTCGCTCAACCTGGCCACCGCGGCGGCCGTCTGCCTGTACGCCACGGTGGCCGCGCGCACTCCCGTGACCTGCGGGTAACCCGGTGGCATCACGTGACTACGATCGAGGGCACCATGAGTGACGACGCTGCGAACCCGCTGGACCCGGACGCGCTGAAGGCGGCCGTCGAGGCCGCGCGCTCCGCGTTCGACGCCGCCGTCGACCTGGACGCGCTGGCCGCCGTGAAGCCGGCGCACCTGGGTGACCGCGCCCCGATCCCGCTGGCCCGCCGGTCGCTGGGCGAGCTGCCCGGGCCCGAGCGTGCGGACGCGGGCAAGCGCGTGAACGCGGCTCGCCAGGAGGCACAGGCCGCGTTCGACGAGCGCCGCGCGGTTCTCCTGGAGGAGCGCGACGCGCGCGTGCTCGCCGAGGAGTCGGTCGACGTCACGCTGCCGTGGGACCGGCGCCCGCGCGGTGCCCGGCACCCGATCACCCAGCTCTCCGAGCGGATCGCCGACATCTTCGTCGCGATGGGCTGGGAGGTCGCCGAGGGCCCCGAGGTCGAGGCGTCCTGGCTGAACTTCGACGCGCTCAACTTCGGCAAGGACCACCCGGCCCGGACCATGCAGGACACGTTCTACCTGTCCCAGGGCGGCGCAGCGGGCGGCCAGGACTCCGGCCTCGTACTCAGAACCCACACGTCGCCGGTGCAGGTCCGCTCGCTGCTGGACCGCGAGCTCCCGGTCTACGTCGTCTGCCCGGGCCGCACGTTCCGCACCGACGAGCTCGACGCGACGCACACCCCGGTGTTCCACCAGGTCGAGGGGCTGGCCGTGGACGAGGGTCTGACGATGGCGCACCTCAAGGGCACGCTCGACGCGTTCGCCCGCGCGATCTTCGGGCCGGACGCCGGGACCCGGATGCGGCCGTCGTTCTTCCCGTTCACCGAGCCGTCCGCCGAGGTGGACCTCTGGTTCCCGCAGCGCAAGGGCGGGGCGGGCTGGGTCGAGTGGGGCGGCTGCGGCATGGTCAACCCGAACGTGCTGCGTGCCTGCGGTGTCGACCCGGACGTCCACACCGGATTCGCGTTCGGCATGGGCATCGAGCGGACGCTGATGTTCCGCAACGGCATCCCCGACATGCGCGACATGGTCGAGGGCGACGTGCGGTTCAGCACCGCGTTCGGCGTCTGAGGCAGTCCTTCTTCGCAGTCGTTCTTTCGCAGGGAGCAGCAACGTGCGAGTGTCCGTGTCCTGGCTCGGTGAGCACCTGGACGCCGCCGCCCTTCCGGCCACGGCCGACGAGGTCGGCGACGCGTTCGTCCGCGTCGGGCTGGAGGTCGAGGAGATCCATCCGGCTCCGGACGTGACCGGCCCGCTGACGGTCGGCCGCGTCGAGGAGATCGAGGAGCTCACCGAGTTCAAGAAGCCGATCCGCTACTGCCAGGTGGCGCTCGGCGACCTGACGCGCGGGATCGTCTGCGGCGCGACGAACTTCGCCGTGGGCGACCTGGTCGTCGTCGCGGAGCCCGGCTCCGTGCTGCCCGGCGGGTTCGCGATCGCGTCGCGGCAGACCTACGGGCACACGTCCGACGGCATGATCGCCTCGGCCCGCGAGCTCGGGCTCGGCGCCGACCACTCCGGCATCCTCGTGCTGCCGCCCGGTACGGCGGAGCCCGGCGACGACGCGAAGGCCGTCCTCGGCCTCGACGAGCCGGTGATCGAGCTGGCCGTCACGCCGGACCGCGGCTACTGCTTCTCGCTGCGCGGCCTTGCCCGGGAGCTCGCCACCTCGACCGACGCGGACTACACCGACCCGGTCGTGCGGATCGCCCTGCCGGACACCGACGGCGACGCGTGGCCGGTCCGGATCGAGGACACCGCGCGTGCCCCGCGCTACGTCGCGCGCCGGGTGAACGGCGTCGACCCGAAGGCGCCGACACCGTGGTGGATGCAGCGACGGCTGATCACCGCGGGGATGCGCCCGATCTCGCTGACCGTCGACGTCACGAACTACGTGATGCTCGATCTCGGCCAGCCGCTGCACGCGTTCGACGCGGGCCGGACGTCCGGTGAGATCGTCGTGC
Organism: Pseudonocardia endophytica; assembly: GCF_004339565.1. GTDB lineage: Bacteria > Actinomycetota > Actinomycetes > Mycobacteriales > Pseudonocardiaceae > Pseudonocardia > Pseudonocardia endophytica. The sequence continues at coordinate 621,925 of NZ_SMFZ01000001.1, read as the reverse complement.
GCCCGGCGCAGCCCGGGGAGACACTGACGACGCTCGACGGCGTCGTGCGGAAGCTCGACCCGGACGACCTGCTGATCACCGACGACAGTGGCCCGATCGGGCTGGCCGGCGTGATGGGCGGGGAGAGCACCGAGATCCCGCTGGCCGCCGACCTGCCCGACGGCGCGCGCGTCGACGTGCTGCTGGAGGCCGCGCACTTCGACCCCGCCGGCGTCGCCCGCACGGCGCGCAGACACAAGCTGCCGAGCGAGGCGTCGAAGCGGTTCGAGCGCGTCGTCGACCCGGCGCTACCGCCGTACGCGGCCGAGCGCGCGGCGAAGCTGCTCGTCGACCTCGGCGGTGGCACGTACGCCGACGGACGCACCGACGAGGGCGGCGTGCCCGCCGTGCCGTCCGTGCGGATGGCGCTGAACCTGCCGGACCGCACCGCCGGCGTCGCCTACCGGCGCGGCGCCACCGTCCGCCGTCTCAACCAGGTCGGGTGCCGGACGGACATCGAGACCGGTACCGACGGCCACGGTGTCGTCGTCGCCACGCCGCCGACCTGGCGTCCGGACCTGCGTCAGCCGGCCGATCTGGTGGAGGAGGTGCTGCGGCTGGAGGGCTACGACGCCATCCCGTCCCTCGTGCCGCCCGCACCGCCCGGACGCGGGCTCACGCGAGAGCAGCTCCGCCGCCGGGCGGTCTCGCGCGCGCTCGCGGAGGCCGGGCACGTCGAGGTACTGCCGTTCCCGTTCGTCTCCGACGGCGTGTGGGACCAGCTGGGCCTGCCCGCCGACGACGAGCGCCGCCGCACCGTCGCGGTGTCCAACCCGCTCGACGCGGACCGGTCCCGGATCGCGACGACGCTGCTGCCCGGCCTGCTGGACATGCTGGTGCGCAACCGTTCCCGCGGCTTCGACGACCTGGCGCTCTACACCGTGGGCCAGATCGCCCAGCCGGGCGCCGCGCCGACCGAGATCCCCGACCCGCCGGTGACCGAGCGCCCGTCGGACGAGGTGTACGAGCGGATCCGGGCCGCGCTGCCCGCCCAGCCGACGCACGTGGCCGTCGTGCTGTCCGGGAACCGCGAGCCCCGCGGTTGGTGGGGTCAGGGGCGCGCGGCGGCCTGGTCCGACGCCGTCGAAGCGGCCCGCCTGGTCGGTGCGGCGGCCGGCGTGACGTTGCGCTCCGCCCGGGCCGAGTACGCGCCGTGGCACCCGGGCCGGTGCGCCGCGCTGTTCGCCGGGGACACGCTCGTCGGGCACGCGGGGGAGCTGCACCCGAAGGTCGTCGAAGCGCTCGGGCTGGCGCCGCGCACCGCGGCGATGGAGCTCGACCTGGACGCGATCCCGCTGGTCGAGACGCTGCCGGTGCCGTCGGTGTCCGCGTACCCGCCGGTCGCGGTGGACGTGGCGCTGGTCGCCGCGGACGACGTGCCGGCGGCCGACCTCGCCGACGCGCTCACCGACGGCGGCGGCTCGCTCCTGGAGGCCGTCCGCCTGTTCGACGTGTACTCGGGAGCTCAGGTCGGCGACGGGCGCCGGTCGCTCGCGTTCTCGCTGCGCCTGCGTGCCCCGGACCGGACGCTGACGAACGAGGAGGCGAACACCGCGCGCGACGCCGCCGTCGCCGAGGCCTCCCGCCGCCACGGAGCGGTCCTGCGCTGACCCGGCGGGCTGCGCTGCACCCGGCCGCGCTGCACCCGATCGCGCTGCACCCGGCCGCGCTGCGCCCGACCGCGCTGCGCCCGGCCGCGCTGCGCGGCGCCCGGCTGCGCGGCGTCCGGCCGCGCCACTGCTCCCGCCCTGACGGATGCGACATCCGCACGCATCCTCGGAACGGATGCCACATCCGTTCGCCGGGCGGCACGGTGCGGCGGGTACGCACGATGCGTGCCGCGTCGGGAATCGACCGCCACCTCACGGCGGCGTCGACCACCACAACGTTCCTCCCGATCGGGTTCCGGGATCGAGTGGAACGTTCCGGCTGCCGCCACCGCCGCAACGTTCCTCTCGATCCCGTCGAGGCATCGGGCGGAACGTTCCGGTCGTCGTTCTCCGCGGACCGATCGCGACCGGTACCCCTCCGGGCCGATCGCATCTCGCGGCCCACCGCCCGGGCCGCCCAGTTGCTCAGCGCTCGGCCGCCGCTGTCCCGTCCGAGCGGATGTGACGTCCGTGCGCATCATGGGGACGACTGTCACAGTCGTCCGCGTCGTGTGCGGTGGCCCCCGCTCAGGGACGGGTGGCGACGGCTGCGACGGCCCGTCCCGCTGTGGTCCACCGCTCGGCGGACGGCGCCGCGTCGACGACGTTGACGGTGATCAGGTACCTGGCCGTCGCGACCTGGAGCGTCGTGCCACCGACCGTGTCGAGCAGTACCGCGGCCTCGCCGACCCCCGGGAGCGGTCGTCCGCCGGCCGTCGCGCGGACGAACGCGGCCGGGGTGCCGCTGTTCACGCGGTACACGTTGATCGCGGCGGTGGGGGTGGGGTCGCCGGAGCGGGAGGCGGCGTAGCAGCTGCGGGTCGTGGATCCGTCCGGGCGGATCACCGCGGCCTCGGCCGGCTTCCCGACCGGACCACCGAGCAGGGCCGCGAAGCCCGACGCATCGAGGAGGCACTCGTCGTCGAGGACGTCGGCCGTCAGCAGTGCGGGCTGCGGGGCCGGGGCTGCGGGTGCGGCCGACGCAGGAGACCGGTTCTGGTCGGGCGCCCCGCCGGATCCGGAGCCGCCGGACCCGGAGCCCCCGGATCCGGCCCCACCCGATCCGCCGGAGCCCCCGCCCGTCCCGGACCCGGACGCGGAGCCGGCAGAACCCGACCCGGACCCGCCCGACCCGGACCCGCCCGACCCGGACCCAGCCGACCCGGACCCACCCGACCCGGACCCGCCCGACCCGGACCCACCCGACCCGGACCCACCCGACCCCGACCCACCCGACCCCGGCCCGCCGGACCCGGACCCGGACCCGGAGGCGGAGCCGGCAGACCCTGACCCGGACCCGCCCGACCTGGACCCACCCGGACCGGAGCCGGATCCACCTGACTGCGGGCCGGACCCCGCGGCACCCGGCCCGGAGCCTCCGGATCCGGACCCGCCGGAACCGGACCCGGCCGACCCGGAGCCGGACCGCTCCGTTCCGGTCGGACCGGCCGCGAGCGGACTACCGGCACCCGACGACCCGTCCGGTGCAGCCGGAGCCGGGGTCGGCGCCGACGTCGGAGCCGGCGTGGCGGGCGGAGACGGCGCGGTGCTCAACGGCCCCGGGATCAGCGGCTCCGTCTCGTCGGGCTCGACGGTGACGGTCGGTCGCCCGGACGGTTCCCGGACATCCGTCGGAGGTGCCGCCTCCGCACTCGAGCCGCTCGACGTCGTCGGACCCTCACCCTCGGCATGCGGCGTGCCGGGCACGGCCTGCGCGCACCCGGCGGCGAGCGCGGTCAGGAGCAGGCCACAGGCCAGCACACCCGCTCGTCGAGCGCCCCGCGAGCCCACCGTCGTCCGCACGCGCGGGACGCTACGGTCGTGCCCACGGTCCCCGTGGCCGTTCCGCGGAATCCGTCACGATCGCCGATTTGCATCGGATTCCAGCTCACTGCATAATCATCCACGTGGTTCGCATCGCGGTGGCGGGTGCCAGCGGGTACGCCGGGGGAGAGCTCCTCCGGCTGCTGCTGGCGCACCCGGACGTGGAGATCGGGACGTTGACGGCGGGCGGGAACGCGGGATCGCGACTGGGTGAGCACCAGCCGCACCTGCTGCCCCTGGCCGACCGGGTGCTCGCGGAGAGCACGCCGGAGGAACTGGCGGGGCACGACGTCGTGTTCCTCGCCCTGCCGCACGGGCGCTCCGCGACCCTCGCCGCCCAGCTCGGCGACGACACCCTGGTCATCGACTGCGGCGCCGACCACCGGCTCTCCGACGCCGACGCGTGGGACCGCTGGTACGGCGGAGAGCACGCCGGGCACTGGCCGTACGGCCTGCCGGAGCTCCCCGGCGGACGGGACGCGCTGCGCGGCACCAGCCGGATCGCCGTCCCCGGCTGCTACCCGACGGTGACGAGCCTGGCCATGGCTCCCGCGCTGGTCGCGGGCCTCGTCGCTCCCGACGTCGTGATCACGGCGGTGACCGGGACGTCCGGCGCGGGCAAGTCGCTCAAGCCGCACCTGCTCGGCGCCGAGGTGATGGGCTCGCTGTCCGCCTACGGCGTCGGCGGTACCCACCGGCACACGCCGGAGATCATCCAGAACCTGACGAACGCGTGCGGCCGCCGGGTCTCGGTGAGCTTCACCCCGGTGCTGGCGCCGCTGCCGCGCGGCATCCTCGCGTCCTGCTCGGCGCCGCTCGCGGAGGGCGTCGATCCGTCGTCGGTCCACGAGGCCTACGCGAAGGCCTACGCGGGGGAGCCGTTCGTCCACCTGCTCCCGGAGGGCACCTGGCCCGCCACCTCGTCGACGCTCGGCGCGAACACGGTGGCCGTCGGCGTCACGGTGGACCGGGATGCGAACCGGCTGGTCGCCGTCGCCGCGATCGACAACCTGACGAAGGGCACCGCAGGCGGCGCGATCCAGTGCATGAACCTCGCCCTCGGGATCCCGGAGACGGCCGGCCTGTCGACGACGGGGATCGCGCCGTGAGCGAGCCCGCGAGCGAACAGATGGCACGGGGTGTGACTGCCGCACAGGGATTCCGCGCCGCGGGCGTCCCGGCCGGGATCAGCGCCAAACCCGGAAAGCTGGACCTCGCGCTCGTCGTCAACGACGGCCCTCGCTTCGCGGCGGCCGGTGTCCTGACCCGCAACAAGGTCAAGGCCGCCCCCGTCCTCTGGACCGAGCAGGTGCTCACCGCCGGACGGCTGCGGGCCGTCGTCCTGAACTCCGGCGGCGCGAACGCCTGCACCGGACCGGAGGGCTTCCAGGCCACGCACAGCACGGCCGAGCGGGTCGCGGAGCTGCTGGGATGCGGTGCCGTCGAGGTGGCCGTCTGCTCGACCGGCCTGATCGGCGAGCAGCTGCCGCTGCCGAACGTGCTGTCCGGTGTGGACAAAGCGGCCGGGGAGCTGGCGGCCACGGCGGACGGAGGGTCCGCGGTCGCGACCGCGATCATGACCACCGACACGGTGTCCAAACAGGATGCCGTGACGGACCCGGCCGGCTGGACGGTCGGCGGCACCACCAAGGGCGCGGGGATGATCGCACCCTCGATGGCCACGATGCTGTCGGTGATCACCACCGACGCCGTGCTGGAGCAGCCCGCGCTGGACGCCGCGCTGCACGAGGCCGTGCGGCTGAGCTTCGACCGGCTCGACATCGACGGCTCGATGTCCACGAACGACACCGTGCTGCTGCTGTCCTCCGGCGCGTCCGGGGTCGAGGCGGACCCCGCGGAGTTCACCACGGCGCTCACGCGCGTCTGCCAGGACCTCGCGGCCCGCATGCAGGCCGACGCCGAGGGCGTCACGAAGCGGATCACGGTGCGGGTCACCGGCGCCGCGAGCGAGGACGACGCCGTCGTCGTCGCCCGGACGATCGCGCGCGACTCGCTGGTCAAGACGGCGATCTTCGGGTCGGACCCGAACTGGGGCCGGATCGCGGCCGCGGCCGGGTACGCGGACGCCGCCGTCGAGCCGGAGACGCTCGACGTGACGATCAACGGTGTGCTGCTCTGCCGGGGCGCCGTCGTCGCGGGTGACCGCGCGGCCGCCGACCTGTCCGGCAAGGACGTGCTGGTCGAGGTCGGGCTCGGGCTCGGCGACGGCACGGCGGAGATCCGCACGACCGATCTCAGCCACGCGTACGTGGAGGAGAACAGTGCCTACTCCTCCTGACGACGCGACCGACCTGCCACCCGTTCCGGCGCGGATCAAGCGGGCGAAGGAGAAGGCGGAGGTCCTGGCCGAGGCCCTGCCGTGGCTCCAGCGCTTCCACGGCCGGATCGTCGTCGTCAAGTACGGCGGCAACGCGATGGTCGACGAGGAGCTCAAGCAGGCGTTCGCCCTGGACATGGTGTTCCTGCGGCTGGCGGGGATCCGCCCGGTCGTCGTGCACGGGGGCGGTCCGCAGATCACCGCGATGCTCAAGCGCGTCGGGATCTCCGGCGAGTTCCGCGGTGGCCTGCGGGTGACCACGCCGGAGACCATGGAGATCGTCCGGATGGTGCTGTTCGGGCAGGTCGGGCGCGAGCTCGTCGGCCTGATCAACCAGCACGGACCGCTGGCCGTCGGACTGTCCGGTGAGGACGCCGGCCTGTTCACCGCTGAGCGGCGCACCGCGTCGGTCGGCGGCGAGAAGGTCGACATCGGACTCGTCGGCGACGTCACCGAGGTGAACCCGGACGCCGTGCTGGACATCGTCGCGGCCGGCCGCATCCCGGTCGTCGCCGGCATCGCGCCGGACGCCGACGGCCAGGTCCACAACATCAACGCCGACAGCGCGGCCGCCGCGCTGGCGGGCGCGCTGGACGCGGCGAAGCTCGTCGTGCTCACCGACGTCCAGGGCCTGTACCGGAACTACCCGGACCCCGAGTCGATCATCACCTCGCTCACCGCGGACGAGCTGGAGCCCATGCTGCCCCGGCTCGAGTCCGGCATGGCGCCGAAGATGGAGGCCTGCCTGCGGGCGGTGCGCGAGGGGGTCGGCCAGGCACACGTGATCGACGGTCGCGTGCCGCACTCGGTGCTGCTCGAGGTCTTCACCAGTGAGGGAGTGGGAACGATGGTGCTGCCGTCATGACCAGCACGTACCAGGAGCGCTGGGCCGACGCGCTGATGAACAACTACGGCACCCCGCCGCTGACGCTGGTCCGCGGCGAGGGCGCCGAGGTGTGGGACGACACCGGCAAGCGCTACCTCGACCTGTACGCCGGGATCGCGGTGAACGTGCTCGGCCACGCGCACCCCGCCGTCGTCGAGGCCGTCACGAAGCAGGTGTCGACGCTCGGGCACACGTCGAACTTCTTCATCACCGAGCCCGCACTCGCGCTGGCCGAGCGGCTCAAGGAGCTGCTGGCCCAGCCGTCGGCGCGGATCCTGCTGTGCAACTCCGGCACCGAGGCCAACGAGGCGGCCTTCAAGATCGCCCGCCGGACCGGCCGTCCGGAGATCATCGCCTGCGAGAACGCGTTCCACGGCCGCACGATGGGCGCGCTCGCGCTCACCGGGCAGCCGGCCAAGCGGGAGCCGTTCGAGCCGATGCCCGGTGGCGTCTCGCACATCCCGTTCGGCGACGTCGACGCGCTCGACAAGGCCGTCACCGACCGGACGGCGGCCGTGTTCCTGGAGCCGATCCTCGGCGAGGCGGGCGTGATCGTCCCGCCCGAGGGCTACCTGGCCGAGGCGCGCCGGATCACCGCGGAGCGCGGTGCGCTGCTCGTGCTGGACGAGGTGCAGACCGGCATCGGCCGCACCGGCGCCTGGTTCGCCCACCAGCCGCTCGGCATCACCCCGGACGTCGTCACGCTGGCCAAGGGGCTCGGCGGCGGCCTGCCGATCGGCGCGTGCGTCGGCATCGGCGACGCGGCCGCGCTGCTGGAGCCGGGCCAGCACGGCACGACGTTCGGCGGCAACCCGATCTCCTGCGCGGCGGCGCTCGCGGTACTGGACACGGTCGCGTCGCAGGGCCTGCTGGAGCACGTGTCCCGGCTGGGCAAGGAGCTGCGTTCCGGGATCGAGGCACTCGGCCACCCCCTGGTCTCCGACGTCAGCGGTGCCGGTCTGCACGTCGGTGTCGGTCTCACCGAGCCGCTGTCCGCGCAGGTCGCGGCCGCGGCGCGGGACGCCGGGTACCTCGTCAACAACGCTGTGCCGGACCGTATCCGGCTCGCTCCCGCGCTGACGCTGTCCGACGACCAGGCGCGCGAGTTCCTCGGGGCGTTCCCGGCGATCCTGGATCGGGCCGAGGAGGCCTGATGGTCCGCCACTTCCTGCGCGACGACGACCTGACCCCGGCCGAACAGGCCGAGATCCTGGACCTCGCCGACCGCGCCAAGGCCGACCGGTTCGGCGCGCGCCCGCTCGCGGGGCCCCGGTCGGTGGCCGTGGTGTTCGACAAGTCCTCGACCCGCACCCGCGTGTCGTTCGAGGCCGGGATCGCCGAGCTCGGCGGCAACGCGATCATCCTGGACGGCGCGACCAGCCAGCTCGGGCGCGGCGAGACGATCGAGGACACCTCGCGGGTGCTGTCCCGCTACGTCGACGCGATCGTGTGGCGGACGTCCGGGCAGCAGCGGATCGAGGCGATGGCCTCGGTCGCCCGCGTCCCGGTCGTGAACGCGCTGACCGACTCGTTCCACCCGTGCCAGGTGCTGGCCGACCTGCAGACGGTGCGGGAACGGTTCGGCCGCCTGGCCGGCGTGACGCTGACCTACCTGGGCGACGGCGCGAACAACATGGCGCACTCGCTGCTGCTGGGTGGTGTCACCGCCGGGATGCACGTCCGGATCGCCGCGCCGACCGGCTTCGTGCCCGATCCCGACGTCCTGCGCGACGCGAAGGCGCGGGCGGAGGAGACCGGCGGCTCGGTGACGCTGATCGCGGACCCGCACGCGGCCGTCGAGGGCTCCGACGTGCTGGTGGCCGACACCTGGGTGTCGATGGGGCAGGAGGGCGACGGCATGGACCGGATCGGCCCGTTCCGCCGTTACCAGGTCAACGCCGAGCTGCTCGCGCACGCCGCGGACGGCGCGATCGTCCTGCACTGCCTGCCCGCCCACCGCGGCGACGAGATCACCGACGAGGTCCTCGACGGCCCGTCCAGCGCCGTGTGGGACGAGGCGGAGAACAGGCTGCACGCGCAGAAGGCGCTGCTGACCTGGCTGCTGGGGAAATGAACGCCGGCAACGGCACGGCGACCCGGGTCGCGCGGCAGGCCCGGATCGTCGAGCTCGTCACCCAGCGCGCCGTGCGCAGCCAGGGTGAGCTGCTGGCGTTGTTGCGCACCAGCGGGATCGAGACCACCCAGGCCACGCTCTCCCGGGATCTCGACGAGCTCGGCGCCGTGAAGCTGCGCGGTGCCGACGGCGGCACGCCGGTCTACCGCATCCCGGAGGACGGCAACCCGCTGCCCGGCGTCGAGGGCGGGACCGGGAGGCTGTCCCGGTTGCTGGGGGAGCTGCTGGTGTCCGCGGACGCGAGTGGGAACCTGGCCGTGCTGCGGACCCCGCCCGGTGCCGCGCACTACCTGGCCAGCGCGCTGGACCGGGCCGCACTGCACGACGTCGTCGGCACGATCGCCGGCGACGACACCCTCATGGTGGTGGCCCGCGAGCCGCTGTCCGGCGCCGAGCTCGTCGCACTGCTGCGCGATCTGTGAAACCGAGAAGGAGAACCGTGAGCAAGGTCCTCAGCGAGCTGCCCAAGGGCGAGCGCATCGGCATCGCGTTCTCCGGAGGCCTCGACACCTCCGTCGCGGTCGCCTGGATGCGCGACAAGGGCGGGATCCCCTGCACCTACACCGCCGACCTCGGCCAGTACGACGAGTCGGACATCGCCGGCGTGCCCCCGCGGGCGAAGGAGTACGGCGCGGAGATCGCGCGTGCGGTCGACATCAAGCCCCAGCTCGTCGACGAGGGCCTGGCGGCGCTGGCGTGCGGCGCGTTCCACCTGCGGTCCGGCGGTCGGACGTACTTCAACACGACGCCGCTCGGCCGCGTCGTCACCGGGACGCTGCTGGTCCGGGCCATGCAGGCCGACGACGTCAACATCTGGGGCGACGGCTCGACGTTCAAGGGCAACGACATCGAGCGGTTCTACCGCTACGGCCTGCTCGCCAACCCGGAGCTGCGGATCTACAAGCCGTGGCTCGACGACGCCTTCGTCTCCGAGCTCGGCGGGCGCGACGAGATGAGCAGGTGGCTGACGGCGCACGACCTGCCCTACCGCGACTCCGCGGAGAAGGCGTACTCCACCGACGCCAACATCTGGGGCGCGACGCACGAGGCGAAGACGCTCGAGCACCTGGACGTGTCCCTGGAGACCGTCGAGCCGATCATGGGCGTGAAGTTCTGGGACCCGTCCGTCGAGATCCCGACGGAGGACGTCGCGATCACGTTCGAGGGCGGCTACCCGGTGGCGATCGACGGGAAGCGGTTCGCGACGCCCGTCGACCTCGTGCTGGAGGCCAACGCCATCGGCGGACGCCACGGCCTCGGGATGTCCGACCAGATCGAGAACCGGATCATCGAGGCCAAGTCGCGCGGCATCTACGAGGCGCCCGGCATGGCGCTGCTGTTCATCGCCTACGAGCGGCTGGTGAACGCGATCCACAACGAGGACACGGTCGAGAACTACCACGCACAGGGCCGCAAGCTCGGACGGCTGCTCTACGAGGGCCGCTGGCTCGACCCGCAGGCGCTGATGGTGCGCGAGTCCATCCAGCGCTGGATCGCGTCGCTCGTGACCGGCACCGTCACGTTGCGGCTCCGGCGCGGCGACGACTACTCGATCATGGACACCTGGGGCACCGGCTTCTCCTACCACCCGGACCGGCTGTCGATGGAGCGCGTCGAGAACGCCGCGTTCGGTCCGACGGACCGGATCGGCCAGCTCACCATGCGCAACCTGGACATCGCCGACTCCCGCGCCAAGCTCGAGGCCTACGCGGTCCAGCCGCAGGAGCAGGGGACGGTGCTCGTCGAGCACGGAACTCTGTTCGGGGAGCTGCCCTCCGGCGGGTTCGACCGGATCGCCGCGGCGAGCGACGACGACGACCACGAAGCGGCCCTCGACGAGGCCGCTCTCGAAGCGGGCAACGACTGATGGCCCTGTGGGGTGGGCGGTTCGCGTCCGGACCGGCCGACGCGCTGGCCGCGCTGAGCAAGTCCACGCAGTTCGACTGGGCGCTGGCGCCGTACGACATCCGCGGCTCGAAGGCGCACGCCAGGGTGCTGGCGCGGGCGGGCCTGCTCACCGACGACGAGCTGGGCGACATGCTCGCGGCGCTGGACAAGCTGGACGCCGACGTCGCGTCCGGCGCGTTCGGCCCGGCTCCGGACGACGAGGACGTGCACAGCGCGCTGGAGCGCGGGCTGATCGAGCGGGCCGGCCCCGACCTGGGCGGCAAGCTGCGCGCCGGGCGTAGCCGCAACGACCAGGTCGCGACGCAGTTCCGGATGTGGCTGCGCGACGCGACCCGCCGGGTCGGTGCCGGCGTGCTCGACGTCGTCGACGCGCTGGTGGCGCAGGCCCGCGCGCACCCGGACGCGGCGATGCCCGGGCGCACCCACCTGCAGCACGCCCAGCCGGTGCTGCTCGGCCACCACCTGGCCGCGCACGCGCAGGCGCTGCTGCGCGACGTGGACCGGCTGCGCGACTGGGACCGCCGGACCGCCGTGTCGCCGTACGGCTCGGGCGCGCTGGCCGGATCGTCGCTCGGCCTGGACCCGGGGGCGGTCGCCGCCGAGCTGGGTTTCGCCACGTCGTCGGCGAACTCGATCGACGGGACGGCGTCGCGCGACTTCGCGGCCGAGGCCGCGTTCGTGTTGGCCATGATCGGCGTGGACCTGTCCCGGCTGTCCGAGGAAGTGATCGTCTGGGCGACCGCGGAGTTCGGCTACGTGACGCTCGACGACGCGTTCTCCACCGGCAGCTCGATCATGCCGCAGAAGAAGAACCCGGACGTCGCGGAGCTGGCGCGCGGCAAGTCCGGACGGCTGGTCGGCAACCTGGCCGGCCTGATGACCACGCTGAAGGGCCTCCCGCTCGCCTACAACCGCGACCTGCAGGAGGACAAGGAACCGCTGTTCGACTCCGTCGCGCAGCTGGAGCTCCTGCTCCCGGCCGTCGCCGGGATGGTCGCGACGCTGACGTTCCACACCGACCGGCTCGCCGAGCTGGCCCCGGCCGGGTTCACGCTCGCGACCGACGTCGCGGAGTGGCTGGTGCGCCAGGGTGTCCCGTTCCGGGTCGCGCACGAGGCGGCGGGCGGCTGCGTGCGCGCGGCCGAGGACCGCGGCGTCGGCCTGGAGGACCTGACCGACGACGAGCTCGTCGCCGTCCACCCGGCCCTGAACCCGGATGTGCGCTCGGTCCTGAGCGTGGAAGGCTCCATCGCGTCGCGGAACGCGCGCGGCGGGACCGCGGGCGTCCGGGTCGTCGAACAGCTCGAGGCCCTGGACGCGGCCGCGACCGAGATCCGACAGTTCACCGGAGGACACGCATGACCGACCCGGCAGCCGCCTACGAGGAGCTCAAGGCCCAGGGGCTGAAGCTCGACCTGACGCGGGGCAAGCCGTCGTCGGAGCAGCTCGATCTGGCCGCTCCGATGCTGGACCTGCCGGGCGCCGGTCACCACGTCTCGCCGAAGGGCACCGACACCCGCAACTACGGCGGCGGCCAGGGCCTCCCCGAGCTGCGCGAGATCTTCGCGCCGCTGGTGCAGGTGCCGGTCGAGCAGCTGATCGCGTCGAACAACTCCAGCCTGGAGCTGATGCACGACACGCTCGTGCACGCGCTGCTGTCCCCGCTCCCGGGCGCCCCGACGCGCTGGGTGGACGCCGGGCGGGTCGCGTTCCTGGCCCCGGTGCCCGGTTACGACCGGCACTACGGCGTCTGCGAGCGCCTCGGCATCGAGCTGCTCCCGGTGCCGATGACGGAGTCCGGCCCGGACATGGACGAGGTCGAGCGCCTGGTGGCGGGCGACCCGTCGATCAAGGGCATCTGGTGCGTGCCGAAGTACTCGAACCCGGACGGCGTCGTGTACTCCGACGAGACCGTGCGCCGCCTCGCGTCCATGGAGACGGCCGCGCCGGACTTCCGGATCATGTGGGACAACGCCTACGCGGTGCACCACCTGACCTCCGACGAGATCGAGATCGCCGACGTGCTGGCGCTGGCCGCCGAGGCGGGGAACCCGGACCGGCCGTTCGTGTTCGGGTCGACGTCGAAGATCACGCTCGCCGGGTCCGGTGTCGCGTTCCTCGGTGCGTCGCAGGCCAACGTCGACTGGTGGCTGGCGCTGACCTCGAAGCGCACGATCGGCCCGGACAAGGTGAACCACCTGCGGCACGCACTGTTCCTGCGCGACGCCGCCGGGGTGCGTGCGCACATGGCCGCGCACCGTGAGCTGATCGCGCCGAAGTTCGCGATGGTCCAGCGCCTGCTGTCGGACGCGTTCTCCGACACCGAGGGCGTCACCTGGACCGAGCCGAAGGGCGGGTACTTCGTCTCGCTGGTCGTGCCGGACGGGCTCGCGTCCGAGGTGGTGCGCCTGGCCAAGGAGGCCGGGATCGCGCTCACCCCGGCGGGGGCGACCCACCCGTACGGCAAGGACCCGCAGGACGCGGTGATCCGCCTGGCACCGACGCTGCCGCCGCTCGACGAGATCGAGCGCGCGATGGCCGGCGTCGTCACCTGCGTGCAGCTCGCGCTCGCCCGCCGCTAGGTGAGGGACGCAGGCTCCTCCGAGCACGAGACCACCTCCGCCGAACGAACGGCACCCTCGAGCAGTGGGACTGCCCGAACGGGCCGTTCGTTCGGGCCGGGGGAGCCGTCGCCGGCGATGCTCGACCGCTCCGAGCTGGCGGTGGACGTCCTCCCGGCCGCCCGCCGGCTGCTCGGCTGCACGCTCGAGGCGGACACCGACGACGGGACCGTCGCCGTCCGGCTCGTCGAGGTCGAGGCCTATCGGGGTGCCGACGACCCGGCGTCGCACAGCTACCGGGGGAGAACGCCGCGCAACGCCGTCATGTTCGGCCCGGCCGGGTTCCTGTACGTGTACTTCGTCTACGGCATGCACTTCTGCGCGAACGTGACGTGCCTGACCGACGGCGTCGCCGGAGCGGTACTGATGCGGGCGGGGGAGCTGCTCACCGATCCTGGCCCGGCGCGCGTCCGCCGGCCGACCGCGCGCCGGGACGCCGACCTCGCCCGCGGCCCGGCCCGGCTGGCGTCGTTGCTGGGGCTGACCCGCGAGGACAACGGGCTGGACCTGACCGACCCGTCGTCCCGTGTCCGTCTCCTGGCCGACGATCCGGTCGCCGCGGACCTCGTGCGCACCGGGCCGCGGGTCGGCGTCGCGGCGGCGGCCGAGCTGCCGTGGCGGTACTGGGTCGACGGGTCGGAGGCCGTCAGTCCCTACCGCCCGGGGAAGGTCAGGACCCGACGCGGCGGAGCGGCGTGACGCCCGTCCCGGGATCACCTCTCGACGGGCGTTGCAGGACAGCCTAACCTCAGCGCGTGCGAACGCTCCCTCACCGGTTGGTCCGGTTACTCCTACTTCTGTCCGTCCTCGCGCTCGGTGCGGGTGTCCTGGCCGCGTGCGGTTCCGGTTCGGAGTCGCCGCAGGGCTCCGCCCCGTCCGGTGAGGGCGGCGCGTTCCCGGTCACGGTGCAGCACAAGTACGGCAGCACGACGGTGCCCGCCGCACCGCAGCGCGTCGTGTCGCTCGGCTACACCGACCAGGACGCGCTCCTGGCGCTCGGCGTCGTCCCGGTCGCCATCCGCGAGTTCACCGGTGAGCAGCCGTCGGCGACGTGGCCGTGGGCGCGGGACAAGCTGGGCGGCGCGCAGCCCCAGGTGATCCCGCTCGCCGGCCCGACGACCGAGTCGCTGGCCGCGCTGCAGCCGGACCTGATCGTCGGGATCTCGGCAGGCCTGACCCAGGCCCAGTACGACGACTACTCCCGGATCGCCCCGGTGATCGCGTCGCCGACCGGGTTCGCCGACTACGGCGTCCCGTGGCAGGACGCGACGAAGCTGACCGGCCAGGCCGTCGGCAGGACCGCCGAGGCGGACAAGCTCGTGTCCGACCTGGAGGCGCGTATCGCGCAGACCCGCCAGCAGAACCCCCAGCTGGAGGGCAAGACGATCGCGAGCGTGCTCCCGAGCACCGATGCGGGCGGCGGGTTCTTCGTGTACGGCCCGCAGGACCTGCGGTCACGGTTCTTCGCGTCGCTCGGCCTGAAGGGTGTGCCCGCTCTCGACCAGGTCGCGGGCGACAAGTTCTACGGTCAGTTCAGTGCCGAGCAGCTCGGCCAGCTGAACCAGGCGAACATCCTCGCGCTGATCCCGTCGAGCCCGTCGCAGGTGGCGCCGTTCACCGCGCAGCCGGGCTGGCAGAACCTGAACGCGGTGAAGGCGGGCAAGGCCCAGACGTTCCAGGGCGAGACGGCGGCCGCGCTGACGTTCTCGAGCGTGCTGAGCCTGCCGTCCGTGCTCGACACGGTGCCGAAGCAGCTCGCGGGCGCCGCGGGCTGACCGGGCGGGAACCCGCGCGCGACGGTGCTCGTCGAACGACGAAGATGGACACCGTGGCGAAGGAGATCCTCGACGAGCTGGAATGGCGCGGGCTGATCGCGCAGAGCACCGACCGGGAGGCGCTGGCCCGTGAGCTGGCCGGCCCCGATCCGGTCACGCTCTATGCGGGCTTCGACCCGACCGCGCCCAGCCTGCACGCCGGGCACCTCGTCCAGATGCTCACGCTCCGCCGGTTCCAGGAGGCCGGGCACCGCCCGATCGTCCTGGCCGGCGGAGCGACGGGGATGATCGGCGACCCCCGCGACGTCGGCGAGCGCAACCTCCACGACGAGGCGACGGTCGCCGAGTGGACGGGCTTGATCCGCGGGCAGCTGGAGCGCTTCGTCTCGTTCGACGACTCGCCGACCGGCGCGCTCACGGTGAACAACCTGGACTGGACGGGCGGGCAGACGGTCCTGGCGTTCCTGCGCGACCTCGGCAAGCACTTCCCGGTGAACATGATGATCAATCGGGAGACGGTGAAGCGGCGGCTGGCCGCGGACGGCATGTCCTACACCGAGTTCAGCTACCTGCTCCTGCAGTCCCAGGACTACCTCGAGCTGTACCGCCGGCACGGCTGCCGGCTGCAGATCGGTGGGTCCGACCAGTGGGGGAACATCGTCGGCGGGGTCGACCTGATCCGGCGGGTGGACTCCGGGCAGGTGCACGCGTTGACGACGCCGCTGGTCACCGACTCCGAGGGGCGCAAGTTCGGGAAGTCCACCGGGGGCGGGAACGTCTGGCTCGACCCGGACCGTACGTCGCCGTACGCCTGGTACCAGTACTTCGTGAACGTCGCCGACGCCGACGTCGTCAACTACCTGCGCCTGTTCACGTTCCTGGGCCGGGAGGAGATCGACGAGCTCGCCCGCGACACCGAGGAGCGCCCGCATCTGCGTGCGGCGCAACGCCGGCTGGCCGACGAGCTCACCACGCTCGTGCACGGGGAGCAGCAGACCCGTCAGGTGACGACGGCGAGCCAGGCCCTGTTCGGTCGCGCTGACCTCGGCGACCTGGACGCCGCGACGCTCGACGCCGCGCTCGCCGAGGTGCCGACGGCCGAGAGCGGGGGCGCGGACACGATCGTGGACCTGCTCGTGTCGACCGGGCTCGTGGAGAGCAAGGGCGCGGCCCGCCGGGCGATCAACGAGGGCGGTGCCTACGTGAACAACACGAAGGTCTCCGACGAGGGGTGGACACCCGGGAACGACGACCTCCTCGACGGCGGGTGGCTCGTGCTGCGACGGGGCAAGCGCAACCTCGCCGGGGTGCGTGTCGGACGGTGATGCGTGTCCGGTCCCTCTGACCTGCGGTGATGATCGAAGTGACCCCCCGCTGTCAGAGGGCCCGACCCCACCCTGTAACTTTCTCTTCGTCGCCAGGACGGGACGGAACGAGGCAAGCGGGACGGAACACCGGCCCGCAGGCGGTTCCCGAGACCAGGCGGCAAGCCCCGGAAGTCCGGCCTCAGGGCCAGGCATCAGAGGCGCCCGGAGCAAGGGTTGATTCTGCGCTCCGGTACAAGTAGCATGAGAGAGTTGCCGTCGGACAGGTTCCGACTCGGTAGCACTCCGACGCCCTGGACCGCCGATCATGCGATCGGTGTCCCTGTGCGGGTGTCTTTTGAGAACTCAACAGTGTGTCGAGCTTTTTTGTTTGGCGCTTTGGTTTTTGTGCCAGATTGTTTTGTGCTGCTGCTGCGGATCCCGTCTGTGGTGGTAGTGCGTTTGTTGGTCAGGGTTTTGTTGGAGAGTTTGATCCTGGCTCAGGACGAACGCTGGCGGCGTGCTTAACACATGCAAGTCGAGCGGTAAGGCCTTTCGGGGTACACGAGCGGCGAACGGGTGAGTAACACGTGGGTGACCTGCCCTCAGCTCTGGGATAAGCCTGGGAAACTGGGTCTAATACCGGATAGGACTATGGGATGCATGTCCTGTGGTGGAAAGTTTTTCGGCTGGGGATGGGCCCGCGGCCTATCAGCTTGTTGGTGGGGTGATGGCCTACCAAGGCGGTGACGGGTAGCCGGCCTGAGAGGGCGACCGGCCACACTGGGACTGAGACACGGCCCAGACTCCTACGGGAGGCAGCAGTGGGGAATATTGCGCAATGGGCGGAAGCCTGACGCAGCGACGCCGCGTGGGGGATGACGGCCTTCGGGTTGTAAACCTCTTTCGCCAGGGACGAAGCTTTTGTGACGGTACCTGGAGAAGAAGCACCGGCCAACTACGTGCCAGCAGCCGCGGTAACACGTAGGGTGCGAGCGTTGTCCGGAATTATTGGGCGTAAAGAGCTCGTAGGCGGTGTGTCGCGTCGGCCGTGAAAACTTGGGGCTTAACTCTGAGCGTGCGGTCGATACGGGCATCACTTGAGTTCGGCAGGGGAGACTGGAATTCCTGGTGTAGCGGTGAAATGCGCAGATATCAGGAGGAACACCGGTGGCGAAGGCGGGTCTCTGGGCCGATACTGACGCTGAGGAGCGAAAGCATGGGGAGCGAACAGGATTAGATACCCTGGTAGTCCATGCCGTAAACGTTGGGCGCTAGGTGTGGGGACCATTCCACGGTTTCTGTGCCGCAGCTAACGCATTAAGCGCCCCGCCTGGGGAGTACGGCCGCAAGGCTAAAACTCAAAGGAATTGACGGGGGCCCGCACAAGCGGCGGAGCATGTGGATTAATTCGATGCAACGCGAAGAACCTTACCTGGGTTTGACATGCACAGGATTGCGGCAGAGATGTCGTTTCCCTTGTGGCCTGTGTGCAGGTGGTGCATGGCTGTCGTCAGCTCGTGTCGTGAGATGTTGGGTTAAGTCCCGCAACGAGCGCAACCCTTGTTCCATGTTGCCAGCGGGTTATGCCGGGGACTCATGGGAGACTGCCGGGGTCAACTCGGAGGAAGGTGGGGATGACGTCAAGTCATCATGCCCCTTATGTCCAGGGCTTCACACATGCTACAATGGCTCATACAGAGGGCTGCGAGACCGTGAGGTGGAGCGAATCCCTTAAAGTGAGTCTCAGTTCGGATCGGGGTCTGCAACTCGACCCCGTGAAGTTGGAGTCGCTAGTAATCGCAGATCAGCATTGCTGCGGTGAATACGTTCCCGGGCCTTGTACACACCGCCCGTCACGTCACGAAAGTTGGTAACACCCGAAGCCGGCGGCCCAACCCTTGTGGAGGGAGTCGTCGAAGGTGGGACTGGCGATTGGGACGAAGTCGTAACAAGGTAGCCGTACCGGAAGGTGCGGCTGGATCACCTCCTTTCTAAGGAGCTCACCATGTGGTGAGGGTAGACCGCCCTGTTTTGGTGGGGTGGTTCTCCTTTCATTGATCCACTGTTTGGGCCGGTTGGTCCGGGTGGTGGCTGGGTGGAACGCAATACCAAGTTGATAGTGCCGAATGGATGAGCTCGCACACTGTTGGGTCCTGAGAAGACACCGTCTTCTTTCGGCCATCGCTTTCGTCTGGTTCCTAATGCCCGCGTGTGTGGGTGGTGGTTCTGGTGCGGGGGTGTGTGGTGGTGTGTTGAGTGTTGCATAGTGGATGCGAGCATCTTGTTGTGGTCAAGTTGTTAAGAGCACATGGTGGATGCCTGGGCATCAGGAGCCGATGAAGGACGTGGGAGGCCGCGATAGTCCTCGGGGAGTTGTCAACCGAGCTGTGATCCGAGGGTGTCCGAATGGGGTAACCCAGCGCCCGTCATGGGGCGTTACCCGTATCTGAATTCATAGGGTGCGGGAGGGAACGTGGGGAAGTGAAACATCTCAGTACCCACAGGAAGAGAAAACAATAGTGATTCCGTGAGTAGTGGCGAGCGAAAGCGGATGGTGGCTAAACCGTGTCCGTGTCAAGCCGGCAGGTGTTGCGGGTGCGGGGTTGTGGGATTTCGCCGTTAGTTCTCTGCCGAGAGCTGGATGAGTGTTGTGTGGTGTTAGTGGAACATCTCTGGGATGGATGGCCGTAGTGGGTGAGAGCCCCGTACGCGAAAACACTGTGCACGTCATGGGCGTTGTTCCCGAGTAGCAGCGAGCTCGTGGAATTCGTTGTGAATCTGGCGGGACCACCCGTCAAGCCTGAATACTACCTGGTGACCGATAGCGGACGAGTACCGTGAGGGAAAGGTGAAAAGTACCCCGGGAGGGGAGTGAAAGAGTACCTGAAACCGTGTGCTTACAAGCCGTCAGAGCCTTGAGTCTTCGGACGGGGTGATGGCGTGCCTTTTGAAGAATGAGCCTGCGAGTTATGCTTCGTGGCGAGGTTAACCTGTGTGGGGTAGCCGTAGCGAAAGCGAGTCCGAATAGGGCGCAATATAGTCGCGGGGTGTAGACCCGAAGCGGAGTGATCTACCCATGGCCAGGGTGAAGCGTCGGTAAGACGTCGTGGAGGCCCGAACCCACCAGGGTTGAAAACCTGGGGGATGAGCTGTGGGTAGGGGTGAAAGGCCAATCAAACTTCGTGATAGCTGGTTCTCCCCGAAATGCATTTAGGTGCAGCGTCGTGTGTTTCTCACCGGAGGTAGAGCACTGGATGGCCTAGGGGGCCGACAAGCTTACTGAAGTCAGCCAAACTCCGAATGCCGGTGAGTGAGAGCGCGGCAGTGAGACTGCGGGGGATAAGCTTCGTGGTCGAGAGGGAAACAGCCCAGATCACCGGCTAAGGCCCCTAAGCGTGCGCTAAGTGGGAAAGGATGTGGGATCGCCGAGACAACCAGGAGGTTGGCTTAGAAGCAGCCATCCTTGAAAGAGTGCGTAATAGCTCACTGGTCAAGTGGTCCTGCGCCGACAATGTAGCGGGGCTCAAGCGTACCGCCGAAGCCGTGGCAATGCCGGTTCGTCCGGTGTTGGGTAGGGGAGCGTCCTGCATGTGGTGAAGCCCGTGAGTGATCGTCGGGTGGAGTGTGTGGGAGTGAGAATGCAGGCATGAGTAGCGAATGCAGAGTGAGAATCTCTGCCGCCGTATGACCAAGGGTTCCTGGGCCAGGTTGTTCCGCCCAGGGTGAGCCGGGACCTAAGGCGAGGCCGTCAGGCGTAGTCGATGGACAACGGGTTGATATTCCCGTGCTCGTGATAGTGCGTCCATGCTGGGGCCGGTGATGCTAACCATCCGAACCCATCCTCTAGCGCCCTTCGGGGTGTGTCTGGGTGGGGGAGCGTGGGATCCGATCCGGTAGTAGGCAAGCGATGGGGTGACGCAGGAGGGTAGCTCCGCCACGCGGTGGTTGTCGTGGTGTAAGCCTGTAGCCCGACGTCCAGGGAAATCCGGGCGTTGTGAAGGGTGAGAGGTGATGCGTAGCCGATTGAGGCGAAGTAGAGTGATCCCGTGCTGTCGAGAAAAGCCTCTAGTGAGTGCTGTTGCGGCCCGTACCCTAAACCGACACAGGTGGTCAGGTAGAGAATACCGAGGCGATCGAGTGAACTGTGGTTAAGGAATTCGGCAAAATGCCTCCGTAACTTCGGGAGAAGGAGGGCCATTCGCCTTGAAGCCCCTTTGCGGGCTAGGGGTGGGTGGTCGCAGAGACCAGGCCCAAGCGACTGTTTACTAAAAACACAGGTCCGTGCGAAGTCGCAAGACGATGTATACGGACTGACGCCTGCCCGGTGCTGGAACGTTAAGAGGACCTGTTAACTCCTTTCGGGGGGTGAAGCGGAGAATTTAAGCGCCAGTAAACGGCGGTGGTAACTATAACCATCCTAAGGTAGCGAAATTCCTTGTCGGGTAAGTTCCGACCTGCACGAATGGCGTAACGACTTGGGCGCTGTCTCGACCACAGACTCGGCGAAATTGCATTACGAGTAAAGATGCTCGTTACGCGCGGCAGGACGGAAAGACCCCGGGACCTTTACTACAGCTTGGTATTGGTGCTCGGTTCGGCTTGTGTAGGATAGGTGGGAGACTGTGAAGCGGCCACGCTAGTGGTGGTGGAGTCGTTGTTGAAATACCACTCTGGTCGGACTGGGTGTCTGAACCTCGGGCCATGATCTGGTTCAGGGACAGTG
Source organism: Pseudonocardia endophytica (assembly GCF_004339565.1). Classification (GTDB taxonomy): domain Bacteria; phylum Actinomycetota; class Actinomycetes; order Mycobacteriales; family Pseudonocardiaceae; genus Pseudonocardia; species Pseudonocardia endophytica. The sequence continues at coordinate 600,721 of NZ_SMFZ01000001.1, read as the reverse complement.
CCTGGTGGGTAGTTTAACTGGGGCGGTTGCCTCCTAAAGGGTAACGGAGGCGCCCAAAGGTTCCCTCAGCCTGGTTGGTAATCAGGTGGTGAGTGTAAGTGCACAAGGGAGCTTGACTGTGAGACTGACGGGTCGAGCAGGGACGAAAGTCGGGACTAGTGATCCGGCACCTCCTGGTGGAAGGGGTGTCGCTCAACGGATAAAAGGTACCCCGGGGATAACAGGCTGATCTTGCCCAAGAGTCCATATCGACGGCATGGTTTGGCACCTCGATGTCGGCTCGTCGCATCCTGGGGCTGGAGTAGGTCCCAAGGGTTGGGCTGTTCGCCCATTAAAGCGGTACGCGAGCTGGGTTTAGAACGTCGTGAGACAGTTCGGTCCCTATCCGCCGCGCGCGTTGGAGACTTGAGGAAGGCTGTCCCTAGTACGAGAGGACCGGGACGGACGAACCTCTGGTGTGCCAGTTGTCCCGCCAGGGGCACGGCTGGTTGGCTATGTTCGGAAGGGATAACCGCTGAAGGCATCTAAGCGGGAAGCTCGTTCCAAGATGAGGTCTCCCACCACCTTGAGTGGTTAAGGCTCCCAGTAGATGACTGGGTTGATAGGCCGGAGATGGAAGCCCTGTGAGGGGTGGAGTTGACCGGTACTAATAGGCCGAGGGCTTGCCACAACGTGTTGTTCGCATCCACTGTGTGACCCTGAGCACACCACCACCGCTGTGTGGTGGTTTGTTTCAGGTGAAAGTAAGAATTGGATAGTGTTGTCGGTGGTTATGGCGGTAGGGGAACGCCCGGTCCCATTCCGAACCCGGTAGCTAAGCCTTCCTGCGCCGATGGTACTGCACTCGACAGGGTGTGGGAGAGTAGGTCGCCGCCGACATTCAACGTGAAAAGAAGGGATCCGTACGAGCATTTTGTTGGCTCGTACGGATCCCTTTTTTCGTGCCCGCTCGGGCCGGCCGTCTCTGTGAACGGCCCCGGTGACCTTCGGAAGTGTCGGTGGAGCTTTGTATTCTGGAGATGTGACGGAACCGGAGGACGCCGGCCGCGAGCGCTCGCGTCGGGACGCCGCGGGGTCCCGGGGCGGCAGCCGTGGTCGGGACGCCCGCAAGGACGACCGGGGAGGGGCGGGCCGCACCGGATCGGGCTGGGGCGCACGGGATGCGTCGTCGCGGTCCGGTGGCGACTCCCGCGGTGGCCGCGACGGCGGGCGGTCCTCGTCCACCGGCGCGCGGCCCTCCTGGCGTGACGACGGTCGGCGGAGCTCCCGTGACGGCGGGCCGGACCGCGGCCGTGGCGGCCGTCCGCCCGCAGGTGACCGTTCTCGCGACGGCGGAGGATCCGGCGGCGGGGCCCGCTACGGCGAGGGCGATCGCGCCCGCAGCGGTGAGGGGCGCCCCGGCGGAGACCGCCAGGACCGGCGTCGACCCGGCGCGGGACGCACGAACTGGTCGGACCGATCCGGCGACGACCGCCGCGACAGCGGTGCCGGGTCGCGCGGAGGTGGTCGTCCGGGTGGCGGCCGGACCGACGGGCCGCGCGGCGGCGGACGCGGGTCCGAGGGCGGACACCGCCGCGATGACGGGGACCGGCGCGGTCCGCGCGACGGCGGCCGTCCCACAGGCGGTGGAGACCGGAACCGGTCGGGCGGCGACGGTGGACACGGCAACCGGGACCGGACGAACAACGGTCCCCGTGGGAATGACCGGAACCGCGGCGGCGTCGATCGTGCTGGACGGTTCCGGGACGGCGGTGGCCTGGATCGCAGTGGCGACGGTCGGCCCCGTCAGGACCGTGGCTCGGGCTACCGGGCGAGCGAGGGCCCCGGCCGCCGCGACGACCGGCCCGGCGACCGCGGTCGTGAGGACCGGACGTGGAACGACCGAGGCCGGGACGGCCGTGCCCAGGATCGTCGGAGCGCGGGCGGGAACGACCGGGCGGACGGTCGGTTCGGCCGGCACCGCGACGATCGCGGCGGAGACGACCGTGGTCGAGGCCGGACCTCGTACGCGGATCGCCGGCAGGACGGTGCTCGCGACGACCGGGGCCGCGACGACCGGGGCGTGAACGACCGGGGCCGCGACGACCGGGGCCGCGACGATCGCGCACATGATCGGGGCGCGAACGACCGGCGCTGGGACGACCGGCGGTCGCCCGACGACAGTCGGAACACCCGTGATCGGGGCGGCGACGCCCGGAACGACCGCGGTGCGGACTCCCGCGGGGCGTCCCACGGCGGCAGGGACAGCCGATCCGGCGACGCCCGGAACGACCGCGGTGCGGACTCCCGCGGGGCGTCCCACGGCGGCAGGGACAGCCGACCCGGCGGTGCCGGGACTGACCGCGTCGCGAACGACCGTCGACCGGGGGGCGACGCCCGCGAGAACCGCGGGCGGGACAACCGCGGCGGGGATCGACCGGCCCGGTACGACGACCGGCGCCCGGACCGGCGCGGAGACCGTGGCGACGACCGTGCGTCGGCCGACCGGGGTGGTCGCCCTGGTGGCGGGCGACCGGATCGTGGTCCGGACGCAGGACGGCGTGGCGGTGCGCGGGACGGGGCTCGCGATGACCGTGGTGGCCGTGGCGGGTCGTTCCGGGACCGTGACGACCGGTCGCGGGGAAGCGACCAGGCCCGACCGCGCCGGGTCCCGGAGTCTGCCGAGCGGACATTCGTCGCGGAGCCGGAGCTGCCGGACTCGGTGACGCCCGCCGAGCTGGATCCCGAGGTTCGACGCGACCTGCGCGGTCTGCAGAAGGAGACGGCGGAGAGCGTCGCGCGGCACCTCGTCGCGGCCGGTCTGCTGGTCGACGAGGACCCGGCGCGGGCGCTGGAACACGCGCGGTACGCACGGCGCAGGGCGGCGCGGATCGCGGTCGTCCGTGAGGCGGCCGGCATCGTCGCGTACCACGCCGGCGAGTGGACCGAGGCGCTCGGTGATCTCCGCGCGGCACGGCGGATGGGCGGCGGGTCCGGCTACATGCCGGTCATGGCCGACATCGAGCGGGCGCTCGGTCGGCCCGAGCGCGCCCTCGACCTGACGCGCGGCCCGGAGGCGCGGGGCCTCGACCAGGCGGAACGGATCGAGCTCCTGATCGTCGCCGCCGGCGCCCGGCGGGACATGGGCGAGGTGGACGCCGCCGTCGTCGGACTGCAGCTGCCCGAACTGGACCCGTCTCGTCGGGACCCGTGGAGCCCTCGGCTGTTCTACGCCTACGCCGACAACCTGCTCGCCGCGGGCCGCCGTGCCGAGGCCGTGCAGTGGTTCGTGCACGCGTTCGACGCCGACACCGAGCGGGGAACCGACGCCGCGGACCGCATCGCGGAGCTGACCGGCGAGGCTCCGCCAGGAGCCGAGTCCGACGACGACGATTTCGTCGTGGGCTACGAGGACCTGCCGGCGCCGCCGAGCGATCGGGCGGCGGACATGGGCCGGGTCGCCGACGACGTCGTCATCCCTGACGGGGCGGCTTCCGCTGCCGAGGACGACGTGGCTCGCGGCGACGACACCGCCGAGCCCGACGACACCGCCGAGCCCGACGACACTGCCGAGCCCGACGACACTGCCGAGCCCGACGACACTGCCGAGCCCGACGACACTGCCGAGCCCGACGACACTGCCGAGCCCGACGACACTGCCGAGCCCGACGACACTGCCGAGCCCGACGACACTGCCGAGCCCGACGACACTGCCGAGCCGACACGACACTGCCGAGCCCGACGACACTGCCGAGCCCGACGACACTGCCGAGCCCGACGACACTGCCGAGCCCGACGACACTGCCGAGCCCGACGACACTGCCGAGCCCGACGACACTGCCGAGCCCGACGACACTGCCGAGCCCGACGACACCGCCGAGCCCGACGACACCGCCGAGCCCGACGACACGTCGATCACGGTGCTCGATTCCGACGGCGAGGCAGACGCCGGCGCGTCGGGCGACACCGCTGCTCGGGGTGACACCGCCGTCGAGGCAGGCACCGCCGTCGAGGCAGGCACCGCCGTCGAGGCAGGCACCGCCGTCGAACCGAGCACGGTCCGGGAGGCCGACACGGCGGAGGCGACCACCGCGGGTGACACCGACCTCGGCACGGATGCCGGCACCGTTCGAGCCGACCCCGACGGTGCCGACGTCGACGACGTCACCGCCCCCGACGTCGAGACCGACGCGACCGTCGATGCCGGTCCCGACGCGGAAGCAGGCGCGGATGCGCACGCCGATGACGCCACGGACGGTTCGGCAACGGCGGACGGTGACCCGTCCGGTGCGGCCGACACCGAGCCGTCGGACGACGATTCGGCTCCGCGATGAGCGACGACCTGCTGGGTCGCCACGACGCCCTGCTCGCGGACCTCGACGGAACGCTGTACCGCGGACCCGTCGCGGTCCCCGGAGCGGCGGACGCCGTACGCGGTGCGACCGACCGCGGTGTCCCGACGGTCTACGTCACGAACAACGCGTCGCGCAGCCCGGCGGACGTCGCGGCGCAGCTGGCCGGTCTCGGGTTCCCCGCCCGCGAGCAGGACGTGCGCACCAGCGCGCAGGCGGGCGCCGCGATGCTCGCCGAGCTCGTCCCCGCCGGGGCGGCGGTGCTCGTCGTCGGAACCGCGTCCCTCGTCGACCTGGTGCGCGAACGTGGGCTGGAGCCGGTCACGTCCGGCGACGACGCCGACGCCGTGATCCAGGGGCACTCCCCGGACACCGGCTGGCGGCTGCTCGCGGAGGCGACCGTCGCCGTGCGGGGCGGGGCGGTCTGGGTCGCGACGAACGTCGACCTCACGCTGCCCACCGAGCGCGGCACGATGCCCGGCAACGGGTCGATGGTCGGCGTCGTGAAGGTCGCCACGGGGGCGGAGCCGCGGATCGCGGGCAAGCCGGCCGCGCGGCTGCTCACCGAGGCACAGGCGGCCGTGTCGTCGAGCCGACCCCTCGTCGTCGGCGACCGTCTCGACACCGACATCGAGGGCGCCGTCGCGGCCGGTGCGCCGTCGCTGCTCGTGATGACCGGCGTCAGCACCGCTCGCGACCTGGTCCGGGCCGCCGCGGTCCGGCGGCCGACCTACGTCGGAGCGGACACGTCCGCCCTGACCCGGCCGGTCGACGAGCTCACGCCGGGGGAGAAGGACGGCTGGACCGTGCGCCTCGACGAGGGTGCGCTCGTCCTGACCGGGAACGGCGCCGACCTGGACGCCCTGCGCACCCTGTGCCCGGTGGCCTGGGGCGCGGCGGGCGACGGCGAGTTCGACGGGCCGGTGCGCGCCGACGGCTCCGCGGCCGCCGACGCGCTCGCCCGGCTGGGACTCGCGTGACGAGCGTGACCCGGCCCGCGTCCTGCGGTCCGGCGCCGCACACGTCGGATACCGTGAACGGCATCGACCCCGTACCCGGAGCACCGCGATGACCAGCACCCCGCCGCCGGACGACCCCGGCGAGCGGCCGCTCGAGAGCCTGCGGGCCGACGTCGCCGACGCGGTCGGTGCGCTGGACGGGCTCGAGGACCGTCCGGTCGCCGAGCACGTCGCCGTCTACGAGCGGCTGCACACGGTTCTCGGCGACGCGCTGTCCGCCGGGCCGGACCGGGCGTGAGGGTGGCCGCCACCCGTGCCCGGCTCGACGCGGAGCTGGTGCGGCGCAAGCTCGCGCGCTCCCGCGGGCAGGCCGCTGAGCTGATCGCCGACGGTCACGTCACCGTGAACGGGATGCCCGCGTCCAAGGCGGCAACGATGATCGAGCGCGACGCGCCCGTCGTCGTCCGGGAGAGCGACGAGCCGGAGTGGGCATCGCGCGGCGCGAAGAAGCTGCTGGGCGCGCTGGACGCATTCGACGACGTCGTGGTCGACGGGCGGCGGTGCCTGGACGCGGGCGCGTCCACCGGCGGGTTCACCGACGTGCTGCTGGACCGGGGTGCGGCCGAGGTCGTCGCCGTCGACGTCGGCTACGGCCAGCTGGACTGGCGGCTGCGCACCGACGACCGGGTCGTCGTCCACGACCGCACGAACGTCCGCGCACTCGAAGCCGAGGCGATCGGCGGACCGGTGGAGCTGACCGTCGCGGACCTGTCGTTCATCTCGCTGCGCACGGTGCTGCCGGCGCTGGTCGCCTGCACCGCGCCCGGCGGCACGCTGCTGCCGATGGTCAAGCCGCAGTTCGAGGTGGGGAGGTCCCGGCTCGGATCCGGCGGCGTCGTGCGCGACCCGGGCCTGCGACGGGAGGCGCTCGCCGACGTCGCGGCCGCCGCCGAGGCGCTCGGGCTGCGGGTGGCCGGTGCGGTCGCGAGCCCGCTGCCCGGCCCGTCCGGAAACGTCGAGTACTTCCTGCACCTGGTCCGCGACTCCGGCGAGGGACCTTCGGACCGCGACGGGATGCTGGCCGCCGCCGTCGAGGACGGTCCCGCGTGAGAGAGGTCCTGCTCGTCCTGCACACGGGCCGCAAGACGAACCTGGAGACGGCCGTCGAGGTCGTCCGCTCGCTCGACGAGCGCGGGGTGCGCACCCGCGTGCTCGCCGAGGAGTGGCGGGAGGTCGGCCTCGACCACGGGCTGCCGCCGGAGCGCGCACCGCTCGAGGTGCCCGGGTCACCGGACTGTGCGCGCGACGCGGAGGCCGTGCTCGTCCTCGGCGGCGACGGCACCCTGCTGCGCGCGGCGGACCTGGCCCGCCCGGCGGGCGTCCCGCTGCTCGGCGTGAACCTCGGGCACGTCGGCTTCCTCGCCGAGGCCGAGGAGGAGTCGCTGGACGACGCGCTCGACGCGCTCGCGGCCGGGACGTACGCCGTCGAGGAACGGATGACGATCGACGCGACCGTCCGCTCCAACGGCACCGTGCTCGGCCGGACGTGGGCGCTGAACGAGGCCGTCGTGGAGAAGGTGACCCGCGAGCGGATCCTCGAGGTGGTGCTGGAGGTCGACGGACGGCCGGTGTCGAGCTTCGGCTGCGACGGCGTCCTCTGCGCCACCCCGACCGGCTCCACCGCCTACGCGTTCTCCGCGGGCGGCCCGCTCGTGTGGCCGGAGGTGCAGGCGCTGCTCGTCGTCCCCAGCAACGCGCACGCGCTGTTCGCCCGCCCGATGGTGATCGCGCCGGAGAGCAGGGTGGCGATCGAGGTCGCGGCGACCGGGCCTGCGGCCGTCCTGGACTGCGACGGGCGGCGAACGGTCTCCGTGCCGCCCGGCGGTCGCGTCGAGCTGGCCAGGGCGCCGGAGCCGGTCCGGATGATCCGGCTGGCCGCGAACCCGTTCGCCGACCGGCTGGTGCGCAAGTTCGACCTGCCGGTGCGGGGATGGCGCGGCGCGCCCCGGAACCGGAACCCGCGTCCGGACGCCGCCCGTCACTGATCCGTTCCCGGGGATGCGAACAATTGTTCGTATCGAGGGTGTGTCCGTGTCCGTTGCTGTCGGACCCGCGCCGTATGGTGCGCAGCATGCTGGCCGAGATGCGCATCCAGGGCCTCGGCGTGATCTCCGACGCGACCCTGGAGCTGGACCCCGGGCTGACCGTGCTCACCGGGGAGACCGGCGCGGGCAAGACGATGGTGGTCACCGGGCTGTCCCTGCTCGGTGGCGGGCGGGCCGAGTCGTCCCGGGTGTCGGAGGGCGTCGCGAAGGCCGTGGTCGAGGGCCGCTTCGCCGCGTCGCACGGCGCGCTCGGGCTCGCCGAGGAGGTCGGGGCGGAGCCCGACGACGACGGGACCTTGATCGCCGCACGCACCGTGTCCGCCGACGGCCGCTCCCGCGCTCACCTGGGTGGGCGTTCGGTGCCGGTCGGCGTGCTGGGGAGGCTGGCCGAGGCGCAGCTCGCCGTGCACGGGCAGAACGACCAGCTGCGTCTGCTGCGCCCGGCCGATCAACGGGCGCTGCTGGACCGGTTCGCGGGCGACTCGGTGGCCAAGCCGCTGGCCGCCTACCGGGAGGTCCGGGCGGAGTGGCAGGAGGTGGGCGCCGAGCTGGTCGAGCGGCGGGACGGGGCGCGCCGGATGGCCCAGGAGGCGGACATGCTCCGCCACGGGCTGACCGAGATCGAGGCCGTCGACCCGCAGCCGGGTGAGGACCGCGAGCTCGTCGACGAGGCCCGCCGGCTCACCGCGGCGGACGATCTGCGGGCCGCCGCCGACGCGGCGCGGCTGGCTCTGTCCGGTTCGGAGGACGGCGAGCACCCGGGCGCCACCGGACTGTCCGGCGAGGCGCGGCACCTCGTCGCGTCGTCCGGCGACGGCGAGCTGGAAGGACTGTCCGGGCGGCTCGACGAGGTGCTGGCCGTGCTCGGGGACGTCTCCGCCGAGCTGGCCGGCTACCTCGAGCGCCTCGACGCGGACCCGACGCGGCTGGAGACCGTGCTCGCCCGCCAGGCCGAGCTCAAGGCGCTGACCCGCAAGTACGCCGCGGACACCGACGGCGTGATCGAGTGGGCCGAGAACGCCCGGCAGCGACTGTCCGGGTTGGACACCTCGGACGAGGCCCTTGCCGCGCTGGCCGCCCGACGGGACGCGCTCGCCGTCGATCTTGCGGGGCACGCCGAGGAGCTCTCGACCGCGCGCACCGAGGCAGCGGCCCGGCTGGCGACCGCCACCACCGCCGAGCTCGCCGGGCTCGCGATGAAGGACGCGTCTCTGCAGGTCACCGTGTCGCCGCGGGAGGCGGGTGCCGACGCGGACGCGCTGACCGTGTCCGGCTGCCGGTGCCACGCCGGCTCGAGCGGTGTGGACGAGGTGGAGCTCCGGCTCGTCCCGCACGCCGGCGCGTCCGCGCAGCCGCTGCACAAGGGCGCGTCCGGCGGTGAGCTGTCCCGGGTGATGCTGGCGTTGGAGGTCGCGCTGGCCGGCTCGGACCCGGTGCCGACCATGGTCTTCGACGAGGTCGACGCCGGCGTCGGCGGCCGCGCGGCGGTGGAGATCGGTCGGCGGCTGGCGAAGCTGGCGGCCAGCCACCAGGTCGTCGTCGTGACGCACCTGCCGCAGGTCGCGGCGTACGCGGACCGGCACCTCGTCGTGCAGAAGGGGACCGACGGCACGGCCGCGGTGACCCGGTCCAGCGTCCGGCGCCTGGACGACGCGGAGCGGATCGCCGAGCTCGCCCGGATGCTGGCCGGCCTGGACGATACGGACACCGGCCGAGCCCATGCCGAGGAGCTGCTCGCCGCCGCAGCGGCACACCGCGAGTCCGACCGCGCCGAGCCGGCGGGGGCCGCTACCCCGAAGAGCACACCGAAGCGCCGCCGCACCGCGAAGAACTCGACGGGCGGATAACCGACCGTCCCGCCCGCCGCCCCGGGTTCCCGCGCGGTCCCCGACGATCGCGGGACCGAGTACAGCGCGCGGGACGGCCGTCAGCGGGCGGCAGGTCATCCCCGTGCGACGCGCCGGGTTCCCGCACGGGCCACACCCGTCGCGGAAAACAGTCCGGCGCGGGACGGACGCGGCCGGCCGACGGCGGCGGGGCGTCGATCCCGCCGAGATGCGGCTCAGCGGGCCGGGGAGATCGACAAACCCCGCTGAGCTGCATCTCGGCGCAAGGGTGAGCGGCGGCCCCGGGACCCGCAGCCGAGTTGGACGACGGCTCCGTTCGCGGGAACCGGCCGGACCGGAGCAGCTTTCGCGCAGCGCAGCGCGCGGTGGGACCGGGTCGGCGCGCCGGAGACCGGCGGGATCCCGACCGGAGGGCGTCCCCGGTACGCGCTGTGACGGTCGGGAGCCGGGCGGGGCGTGGCGCGACCGGGTGACGCAGGTGGGCGCAAGGCCGTGGCCTGCTCGGCGTGCCTGCGCCGCACCACGCGCACCAGGTGTCACAGTGCGTGCATGAGGTTGCCCGGCCTGTTGCATCGCTCGCGCCCCGAGCTACCCGGCGTCGTCGGGACCGCGCGGGTCGACCGGCGCACCGACGCGTTGCTGCGCCGCGTGCGGCCGGGGGAGATCGCCGTCCTGGACCAGATCGACCTGGACCGTCCGACGGCGGAGGCGCTCGTCGCGGCCGACGTCGCGGCCGTGGTCAACGCGTCGCCGTCGATCTCAGGGCGGTTCCCCAACCTGGGGCCGCAGATCCTCGTCGAGGCGGGCGTCCCGCTCGTCGACGACGCCGGCACCGACCTGTTGCGCTCGGTCAAGGACGGCGCGGAGGTCCGGCTGCACGACGGCGTCCTCTACTCCGGCGAGCAGCCGCTGGGCGAGGGCCGCGAGCAGACCGACGACACCGTCGCGGACGCACTGGCCGAGGCCAAGTCCGGCCTCACGCACCAGCTGGAGGCGTTCGCCGCCAACACGATCGAGTTCATGCGCCGGGAGCGGTCGCTGCTGCTCGACGGCAACGGCGTGCCCGAGGTCGAGGTCGACCTGGCCGGACGGCAGGTCGTGATCGTCGGGCCGGGCGGCGAGACGGCCGCGCTCCTCAAGCGGCTCAGGACGTTCATCCGGGAGTACCGGCCGGTGCTGGTCGGCGTCGGGGCGGGCGCGGACACGCTGGTCGCCGCGAAGTACCGCCCGGACCTGGTGCTCGCCGACCCCTCCGAGGTGTCGAACGAGGCGCTGACGAGCGGCGCCGACGTCGTCGTCCCGGCGTTCGCGGACGGCCACGCGCCGGGGCTGCACCGGGTGCAGGACCTCGGCGCCAGTGCCGTGACGTTCCCGTCGATGGCGAACCCCGAGGACCTCGCGCTGCTGCTCGCGCACCACCACGGCGCGCAGATGATCGTCACGGTCGGCCTGTCCGCCACGATGGGCGAGTTCCTGGACCGCGGGCGCTCCGGCAGCAACGCGTCCACGTTCCTGACCCGGCTGCAGACCGGCGGGTCCGTCGTGGACGGCGAGCTGATCGCGTCGATGTACCGGGGCCGGACCATGGTCGGCCCGATCCTGCTGCTCGTGCTGGCCGCGATCGTCGCCGTCGTCGTTGCGGTGCTCGTGTCCGGCGCGGGTGACGACGTCCTGGCCTGGCTGGGACAGGCCTACCGGTCGGTGGCCGATCTGATCCGCGGCTGGACGCAGTGATCGCACGGCGCTACCGGGTCGTCGGCGTCGGGATCGGGTTCCTGGTCCTCGGCGTGGTGCTGGGCCTGATCATCGGCTCGTCGACCGCGCCCGGCCGGATGGTCACGGCCGTGTCCGACCTGGCCGCCGACCGCGGCGAGGACGTGACCCGCCTGCAGGCCGAGCGCGACCAGCTGGCCGCCGGGGAACGTGCCGCGGACGGGTTCGCGGCGGGGATCGCGCCGGTCGCGCTGCGCGGGTCGCTCCAGGGCTCCGCCGTCACGATCGTCTCGGTCGGCGGAGCTCCAGCCGACGCGGACGCGATCGGGCAGATGGTCGGGCAGGCGGGCGGGACGATGGCCGGACGGGTGCAGCTCACCGACGCCGTCACCGATCCGGCACGGGCCGACCAGCTGCGCGACCTCGCCACCCGGCTGCTGCCCGCCGGGGCCCAGCTCCCGACGTCGCCCGACCCCGGCACCGTCGCGGGCGGCCTGCTCGGGAGCGCCCTGCTGACGATGCCGAACGTGCCGCCACCGGCGGCGGACCAGACGCAGTCGGTGCTCGCCGGGCTCGCCGGCGCAGGGTTCGCGGAGCAGGGCCCCGCGCCCGGCCCGGCGCAGCTCGTCGTCGTGCTCACCGGAACGCCGGCGGAGGGCGTGGACGCACAGAGCCGATCGTCGACGGCGGCGCGTCTGGCCGCCGAGCTCGACCGGCGCGGCAGTGGCGGGGTCCTGGCCGGTCCGACGGCCACCGGTGCCGTCGGCGCGGTGCGTGCCGACCCGGCGCTGGCAGGCGGCCTGTCCACCGTCGACGACGTCGGCGCCGGAGCCGGCCGGGTCGCCACCGTTCTCGCCCTGCGCGAGCAGCTCACCGGCCGCGCGGGGGCCTACGGCTCCGGCGACGGCGCGACGGCTCCGCTCCCGGCTGCGCAGCCCTGACGCGAGCACGGCTGTGACGGTCGTGCCGATGACGCGAACGAACGTCACATCCGGGACGCGCGGTACAGCCGCCGCAGGGCCGCTGCGGGACGCCGAGCCGGCCACGCGTAGGCTGAAGCTCCGTGCAGACCCGACCGACCCGTCATCTGTTCGTCACCGGCGGGGTCGCGTCCTCGCTGGGCAAGGGACTGACCGCGTCGAGCCTCGGCCAGTTGCTCACCTCCCGCGGCCTGCGCGTGACGATGCAGAAGCTCGACCCCTACCTCAACGTCGACCCCGGGACGATGAACCCATTCCAGCACGGTGAGGTCTTCGTCACCGAGGACGGGGCGGAGACCGACCTCGACGTCGGCCACTACGAGCGGTTCCTGGACCGGGACCTCGCCGGCCGCGCCAACGTGACGACCGGCCAGGTGTACTCCGAGGTCATCGCGAAGGAGCGCCGCGGCGAGTACCTCGGCGACACCGTCCAGGTCATCCCGCACATCACGAACGAGATCAAGGACCGCATCCTCGCGATGGCGGAGCCGGACGCCGAGGACCCGGACGACTCGGCGCCGGACGTCGTGATCACCGAGGTCGGCGGCACGATCGGCGACATCGAGTCGCTGCCGTTCGTGGAGGCGGTCCGGCAGGTCCGGCACGAGGTCGGGCGGGACAACTGCTTCTTCCTGCACGTGTCGCTCGTCCCGTACCTGGCGCCGTCCGGTGAGCTGAAGACGAAGCCGACGCAGCACTCCGTCGCGGCGTTGCGCAACATCGGTATCCAGCCGGACGCGCTGGTGCTGCGCGCGGACCGGGAGATCCCGGACGCGATGAAGCGCAAGATCTCCCTGATGTGCGACGTCGACCTGGACGGCGTCGCCGCCGCCCCGGACGCGCCGTCGATCTACGACATCCCGAAGGTGCTGCACCGCGAGGGCCTCGACGCCTACGTCGTGCGCCGGCTCGGACTGCCGTTCCGGGACGTCGACTGGACGGTGTGGGGTGACCTGCTCGACCGCGTGCACCACCCGGACGAGACGGCGACGATCGCGCTCGTCGGCAAGTACGTCGACCTGCCGGACGCCTACCTGTCGGTGACCGAGGCACTGCGGGCGGGCGGGTTCGCCCACCATGCGAAGGTCGCGGTCCGCTGGGTCCCGTCGGACACGTGCGAGACCCCGGCCGGTGCCGCTGAGGCGCTCGACGGCGTCGACGGCGTGCTCGTGCCGGGCGGGTTCGGGATCCGCGGCATCGAGGGCAAGCTGGGTGCGATCAAGCACGCCCGCACCCGCGGGATCCCGACGCTCGGGCTGTGCCTCGGCCTGCAGTGCATGGTGATCGAGGTGGCCCGCGACGTCGCCGGGCTGCAGGGCGCGAGCTCGACCGAGTTCGAGCCGACCACCCCGCACCCGGTGATCTCGACGATGGCCGAGCAGCGTGACGTCGTCGCCGGCGAGCGGGACATGGGCGGCACGATGCGCCTGGGCGCCTACCCGGCCGTGCTCGCCGCCGGCAGCCTGGTGCGGACGATCTACGGCCGCGACGAGGTGTCCGAGCGCCACCGGCACCGCTACGAGGTGAACAACGCCTACCGGGACCGGCTCGCCGAGGCCGGCCTGGTGTTCGGCACGTCGCCGGACGGGACGCTCGTCGAGTTCGTCGAGCTGCCGCCGTCGTCGCACCCGTTCTTCGTCGGCACCCAGGCGCACCCGGAGCTCAAGAGCCGTCCGACCCGTCCGCACCCGCTGTTCGCGGCGTTCGTGAAGGCCGCGCTGCGCTACCGCGCCGAGGAGTGGCTCCCGGTCGAACTGCCCGGGCGGGCCACCCGCAACGGCACCGCGGCCCGCGCCGAGAACAGCGCGGAGAACGCGACCGGCGAGAAGGTCGCGGAGGAGGAGCCGTCGCGATGACGCAGGTGGGCGAGCACGACTTCCCGGTCCGGTCGGCCACCGACATCTACTCGGGGCGCGTCATGGCGCTGCGGTCGGACCGCGTCGTGATGCCCGGTGGCCGGGTGGCGACCCGCGAGATCCTCGAGCATCCGGGGGCGGTCGCGGTCGTCGCGGTCGACGACGGCGGGCGCGTGCGCATGCTGCACCAGTACCGGCACGCGGTGCGCCGCAGGCTGTGGGAGCTCCCGGCCGGCCTGCTCGACGTGGCGGGGGAGAACCCGGCCGTGACGGCGAACCGCGAGCTGACCGAGGAGGCAGGCCTCTCCGCGGACACCTGGGGCGTGCTGCTGGACCTCGTGCCCTCGCCCGGGTTCTCCGACGAGTCGGTGCGCGTCTACCTCGCCCGTGACCTCACCGAGGTCGAGCGCCCGGACATGGGCGACGACGAGGAGGCCGACCTCGAGCTGCGCTGGTTCCCGCTCGCCGACGCCGTCGAGATGGTGTTCACCGGCGAGGTCGTGAACGCCGTCTCGGTGGCCGGACTGCTTGCTGCGCAGGCGGTCCTGGCCGGGGACGCGGAGACGCGCCCGGTCGACGCGGACTGGCCGGACCGCCCGGAGCGGTTCGCCCGCCGCCGCGACGGCGACGACTGAGTACTAGTGCCCCGTCCAGAAACGTTCGGCACGGAACTCGGCGGCCCAGGCGCCCGCCGGCGGCGTTGCCGACCGGGCCGAGTACGCCCGGTACGAGGCCCGGCCGGCGCCTTGCCGGCGAACGCCTGGATCCGCCGATTTCGGCACCGACGTTCCTTGACGGGGCACTAGTTGCGCAGGGGCCGCCCGTACGGGTCGTCGGGCTGTCCGGCGAGGATCACGATCCCGTCGATGAACCCCCAGAGCCCGCCGATGCCGAACGTCAGGAACGTGACGAGCAGCTGCGCGACGGCGATCCCGGTGTGTCCGGTGTAGAACCGTCCGACGCCGAACGGCAGGAACAGCTGCAGCACACCGGCGACGACCTTGGACTTGTCCGAGTACGGACGTCCCGTGTACGGCTCGCGGCCCCACGGCGCCGACGGGTCCATCATCCCCGGCGGCATCCCGGGCGGCATCGGCCCGGCCCACTGCTGCGGCTGCTGCCACTGCTGCTGCGGATAGGGGGCCGGGGCGGGCGCCCCCTGGCTCCACGGGTGCGGGTCCGGCAGATCGGAGAACAGCGCGGTCAGCTCCGGCATCGTCCGGGCCTCCCAGGCCCGCGCCACGCGCCGGGAGTACTCGTCGCCGTCGAGCCGTCCGCTCGAGTAGTGGTCGGCCAGGGCGGCGACGGCCTGCTCGCGGTCCTGGTTGCCGACGCGAGGGCCCGGCTGCTCGGCGGTCATGTCGTGACCGTATCGCGCCGCAAGCCGGCCGACGCCACCGCGCGTCCGCACATGCGGTGGTGTCGCGGTGGATAAGGTCGCGGCTATGCGCTTCGGACTGTTCGTACCCCAGGGATGGCGTCTCGACCTCGTCGGCATCGACAAGGCCGACCAGTGGGACGTCATGCGCGGCATCGTCGAGCACGCCGACGACAGCGCCTTCGAGTCGGTGTGGGTCTACGACCACTTCCACACCGTGCCGAAGCCGACCGAGGAAGCCTGTCACGAGGCGTGGAGCCTGATGGCCGCCTACGCCGCGACGACGAGCCGCGTCCGGCTCGGCCAGATGTGCACCTGCATGGCCTACCGGAATCCGGTCTACCTGGCCAAGGTGGCCGCGACCTGCGACATCATCTCCAAGGGCCGCATCGAGATGGGCATCGGCGGCGGCTGGTACGAGAACGAGTGGCGCGCCTACGGCTACGGCTTCCCGCCGCCCGGCGAGCGCCTCGGCATGCTCGACGAGGGCGTGCAGATCTTCCGGCAGGCCTGGGCGGACGGCCACGTGTCGCTGGACGGCAAGCACTACCAGGTCGACCGCGCGATCGTGACGCCCACGCCGATCCAGGACGGCGGCATTCCCCTGTGGATCGCGGGCGGCGGTGAGAAGGTCACGTTGAAGATCGCCGCCAAGTACGCGCGGTACACGAACTTCGACGGCACCCCGGAGGGCTTCGCGCACAAGTCCGAGATCCTGCGCGGCCACTGCGCCGACGTCGGCACCGACTTCGACGCGATCACCCGTTCGGCCAACTACAACGTGGCGATCGGCCGCGACGAGGCCGAGGTCGAGCAGCGCTTGGCAAACCTGAAGAACCGGTTGCTGCCGATCGTCGGCGAGGAGCGGGCGGAGAACGCGCTCGGTGCGTTCCGCGGGCTGCCGGCCGTCGGCACGCCGGAGCAGATCGTCGAGAACCTGTCCGCGCTGCAGCGCAGTGGCATGACCTACGCGATCTTCTACTTCCCCGAGCTGGCCTACGACCGCTCCGGCCTCGAGCTGTTCGAGCGCGAGGTGATCCCGGCTCTGGCGGGCTGAGCCGTGGCCGCCGCCCCGACAGCGTCAATGGGCAACTCCGCAAGCTCCGTGCCCCAAGTCGTCACCGACTACCTGGACCACCTGTCCGTCGAACGCGGGCGGGCGGTGAACACGCTGCGCTCGTACACGAACGACCTCGGGCGCTACACCGCGCACCTGGCCGGCGCCGGGATCGACGACCTGGGCAACGTGACGGAGCGCGACGTGACGGCGTTCGTCTCGGCGCTGCGCAGTGGCGAGACGCCCCTGGCCGCGAGTTCGACGGCGCGGGCGCTCGCCGCCGTGCGCGGGCTGCACCGGTTCGCCGTGCGGGAGGGCGTCGTGCGCGCGGACGTGTCGGCCGGGGTGAGCCCGCCGTCGCGTCCGGCGCGGCTGCCGCGCACGCTCGACGTCGACCAGGTCGACCAGCTGCTGGCCGGCTGCGTCGGCGACGGGCCGACGGCGCTGCGCGACCGCGCGCTGCTGGAGCTCCTGTACTCGACGGGCGCGCGGATCTCCGAGGCGGTCGGCATCGACCGCGACGACCTGGACCCCGGATCCCGGACGGTCCTGTTGCGCGGCAAGGGAAACAAGCAGCGGATCGTGCCGGTCGGGCGGCCCGCGCTGGCCGCTGTCGACGCCTACCTCGTGCGGGCCCGCCCGGCGCTCGCCGAGCGGGGCGCCGGCAGCGCCGCACTGCTGCTCAACGCGCGGGGCGCACGACTGTCCCGGCAGAGCGCCTGGCACGCGCTGCGGGCGGCTGCCGAGGCGTCCGGGCTCACCGCGTCGGTCTCGCCGCACACGTTGCGGCACTGCTTCGCGACCCACCTGCTGGCCGGCGGCGCCGACGTGCGCGTCGTGCAGGAGCTGCTCGGGCACGCGTCGGTGACCACGACGCAGATCTACACCCACGTCACCGTGGACACGCTGCGTGAGGTGTACGCGACCGCTCACCCCCGCGCTCGGGGGTGAGCGTAGGGGCAGTTCTCCGGGTCGTCCCGGGGGAGCCCGCCCCGCCGATCGCCCTACGGTGACCGCCATGACCGCTCCGAGGACCCGTCTCCCGGCCACCGTCGCGACGCTCGCCGCGGCGGGTCTCCTGCTCGCCGGATGCGGCAGCGTCTCGCTGGTGCCGGGCAGCCCCGACCAGTCCGAACGCGGTGGCGACGACGTCGCTGCCGTGAAGCGCGTCGAGGTCGAGTCCCGGTCGGGCACGATCCAGGTCCGCCCCGGTGCGGACGGCTCGTCGCGCGTCGACCGGGTCCTCGAGTGGAGCGGGGACGTGAAGCCGACGCTCACCCAGGAGGTGCGCGGTGACACCCTGCACGTCGTCGCGGACTGCCCGGACGGCTCCGACGACTGCAACGTCGAGCTCGTGATCACCGTCCCGGCCGCGACCGCCGTGAAGGCCGACCTCGGCGCGGGCAACGTCGCCGTCACCGGCCTGACCGGGGAGCAGGAGCTGTCCAGCGGGGCGGGCAACGTCGGCGGCGTGAACCTCGGCGCGGCGCCGGTGAAGGCGACGACGCCCGCGGGCAACGTCGATCTCTCGTTCGCCGCGGCGCCGCCCACGGTCGACGCGCAGTCGTCGGCGGGCAACGTCACCGTGCGGGTGCCGACCGGGCCGGTCTACGAGGTGGACACCGGGTCGACGGTCGGGAACGTCCGGGTCGAGGTTCCGGACACGCCGGGCGCCGACCACCGGATCTCGGCGCGGAGCTCGGCCGGGAACGTCTCGGTGATCCCCGGCTGACCCGGCGACAGGTCCGGTAGGGCGTCCGGAGTACCGTGTTCGAACTGTTTGCGACCTGCACGGCGAGTCGCGCCCCGCGGTGAGGGGCCGGTTTCCTACATTGCAGAGTGGGATCGACACCCGGTACGGCACCCCACCAGGAGACCGGAGACCCGTATGGAGCCGACGCCTCCCGCCCCGCAGGAGCGACCGGACAGCGATGTCGCGACCGACACCGCCGGACCGACCGACGGAGCCGGTCCGAATCAGCCCGGGAGAGGAAGACATCGGTTGAGCGCCCCCGAGCCCGCCCCGCTGACCAGCCACGGCCCCGCGCGGGTGATCGCCGTGGCGAACCAGAAGGGCGGGGTGGGCAAGACCACCTCGACGATCAACCTGGGCGCCGCGCTCGCCGAGTACGGGCGCAAGGTGCTGCTCGTCGACTTCGACCCGCAGGGCGCGCTGTCCGTCGGGCTCGGCGTCCAGCCGCACCAGCTCGAGTCGACGATCTACAACCTCCTGATGGAGAAGGGCGTCGAGCCCGACGAGGTCATCCGGCCCAGCGGCGTCGAGAACATGGACCTGCTGCCGTCGAACATCGACCTGTCGGCGGCCGAGGTCCAGCTCGTCACGGAGGTCGGGCGCGAGCAGGCGCTCGGCCGGGCGCTCAAGCGCAGCCTCTCCGACTACGACGTGATCCTGATCGACTGCCAGCCGTCGCTCGGCCTGCTCACGATCAATGCCCTGGCCTGCGCCGACGCCGTGCTGATCCCGCTGGCCTGCGAGTTCTTCAGCCTGCGCGGGGTGGCGCTGCTGATGGACACGATCGACAAGGTCAAGGACCGGCTGAACCCGGACCTGCAGATGCTCGGCATCCTGGCCACGATGTTCGACCAGCGGACGCTGCACACCCGCGAGGTGCACGACCGCGTCGTCGAGGCGTTCGGCGACCTCGTGTTCGAGTCGGTCATCAACCGCACGATCAAGTTCCCGGAGACGACGGTCGCCGGCGAGCCGATCACGACATGGGCGCCGACGTCCGGTGGCGCCGACGCGTACCGGATGCTGGCCCGCGAGGTCCTCGCCCGGTGACGCTGCTCGCCGACGGTCCCGGCGCGGGTCCCGAGGGGCTCGACGACGGCGACATCGCCTCCCCGGGCACCCGGCGGTTCACCGTCCGCCTGCACAACTTCGAGGGTCCGTTCGACCTGCTCCTGCAGCTGATCGGCAAGCACGAGCTCGACGTCACCGAGATGGCGTTGCACAAGGTCACCGACGACTTCATCGCGCACCTCACCGATCTCGGTGACGACGCCGATCTGGACGAGACCACCGAGTTCCTCGTCGTCGCGGCGACCCTGCTCGACCTCAAGGCCGCCCGCCTGGTGCCCGGCGCCGAGGTCGACGACGAGGAGGACCTGGCCCTGCTCGAGGCCAGGGACCTCCTGTTCGCCCGACTGCTGCAGTACCGCGCCTACAAGGAGGCGGCGGCGCTGTTCGTCGAGCTGGAGGCCGGCGCGATGCGGCGCTTCCCGCGCTCGGTCGCGCTGGAGGAGCGGTACGCGGAGCTGCTGCCGGAGGTCCTGCTCGGGATGGACGCGCAGGCGTTCGCCGAGCTGGCCGCCACGGTGTTCCGGCCGAAGCCGCCGGACGAGGTCGGGCTCGACCACCTGCACAGCCACGAGGTGTCCGTGCCCGCGCACGCGCAGCTGCTGCGTGAGCGGCTCGCCGAGATGCGGGTGGCGAACTTCGCGACGCTCACCGCCGATTGCGTGGCCCCCCTGGAGGTGGTGGCGCGCTTCCTGGCGCTGCTGGAGCTCTACCGCGAGCGCTCGGTGATGCTGGAGCAGCCCGAGGTGTTCGGCGAGCTCACCGTGACCTGGACCGCTGATCGTGCCGACGACCCGGTCGCGGAGATGGCGGCCGATGAGTGACACGCCGGGCAGCGACGACCCGGAGGCCGATCTCGAGCGCCTGATCGGCCGGACGGTGCCGCGCAGCCCGCACGCCGTGCACGCGCCGGCCCCTCCCGCCGCCCCGGAGCCGACCGGCGAGGCCGCCCCGCGCGCCGCGGTGGACGACCCGCCGCAGCCCACCGGCGCCGAGCCGGACCGACCCCCCGTACCCGGCGCCGCGGACGTCGCAGAGGATGTGCCGTCCTCGCAGCCCGAGCAGGCCCTGCGAGGTGCCGACGAGCCCTGCGAGGACGCCCCGGACCAGGGCTGGGACTACCCCGAGCCGGAGTACGCGACGCCGGGCCGGCCCATCGCGGAGGAGGACGGTCCGGCCGAGGAGCCGATCGAGGAGCAGGTCGGCGAGGACCTCGCCGACGACGCGGCGCTGGAGTCGGCACTGGAGGCGTTGCTGCTGGTCGTCGACGCGCCGGTGGACGAGGCGTCGCTGGCGTCCGCGCTCGGGCAGGACGCCGGACGCGTGCGGACGGTCCTGAACCGGATGTCCGCCGACTACACCGCCGACGGCCGCGGCATCGACCTGCGACGCGCGGGGGAGGGCTGGCGCTTCTACACGCGCGACCGCTACGCCCCCTACGTCGAACGGATGCTGCTCGACGGCCAGCGTGCCCGGCTGACGCGGGCGGCGCTGGAGACGCTCGCCGTCGTCGCGTACCGGCAGCCGGTGACCCGTGCGCGCGTGTCCGCCGTACGCGGTGTGAACTGCGACGGCGTGCTGCGTACCCTGCTCACCCGCGGGCTCGTGGAGGAGGCGGGCGTCGAGGAACAGACACAGGGGACACTGTTCCGGACGACCGAGCTGTTCCTGGAACGGCTCGGGCTCTCGTCGGTGCAGGAGCTGCCGCCGCTGGCGCCACTGCTGCCCGACATCGATGCGATCGACGACGTGTAGGACAAGCGAATGAGTGACAACGCCCGAGAGGGCATCCGCCTGCAGAAGGTGCTCGCGCAGGCGGGCGTGGCGTCCCGGCGCGCCGCGGAGGAGCTGATCGCGGCCGGCCGGGTCGACGTGGACGGCGAGACCGTGCGCGAGATGGGCCGCCGGGTGGATCCGGCGACGGCCGTCGTGCACGTCGACGGCGCGCGGATCGCGCTGCGCGAGGACCAGGTCTACCTGTCCCTGAACAAACCGCGCGGCATGCTGTCCACGATGGCCGACGACCGCGGCCGCCCGTGCGTCGGTGACCTGCTGGCCGACAAGTTCGACCTGATGGACCAGGCCGGGCGACTGTTCCACGTCGGACGCCTGGACGCGGACACCGAGGGCCTGCTGCTGCTCACGAACGACGGCGAGCTCGGGCACCGCCTGATGCACCCGTCGTTCGAGGTGCCGAAGACCTACCTCGCCGAGGTGATGGGCATGCCGGCCCGCGACGTCGGCAAGCGGCTGCGGGCCGGCGTCGACCTGGACGACGGCGCCGTCGTCGTGCACTCGTTCAAGCTCGTCGACTCGCTGCCGGGCCGCTCGATCGTCGAGCTGGTGCTGCACGAGGGCCGCAAGCACGTCGTGCGCCGCCTGCTCGACTCCGTCGGGCACCCGGTGCAGCGGCTGACCCGCACGGCCGTGGGCGAGGTACGTCTCGGCAACCAGAAACCGGGCAAGCTGCGCCCGCTGAACACGACCGAGGTCGGCTCGTTGTACAAGGCGGTGGGTCTCTGATGGCGGTCCGCGCGCTGCGGGGTGCGACCCAGGTCGACGTCGACGAGCGTCAGGAGATCCTGGACAAGTCCGCGGAGCTGGTCTGGGCCGTGCTGGAGCGCAACGCCCTGACCTCCGAGGACATCATCTCGGTGTGGTTCACGGCCACCCCGGACGTCACGGCGGAGTTCCCCGCCTACGCCGCCCGGCAGATGGTCGGGCTGACCGACGTGCCACTGATGTGCTCGGTCGAGATGGCCGTGCCGGGAGCGATGCCGCGGGTGCTGCGCCTGCTGGCGCACGTGGACACCCCGAAGCCGCGCAGCGAGATGCGGCACGTCTACCTGCACGGCGCGGCGGCGCTGCGGTCCGACCTGCCTCGTTGAAGCGGGTCGGACGGCCCGCGCGAGCCCGACCCCGGCTGCCGGGTACCGGAGGCCGACCGGCCACAATGTCCGGCGGAGTTCGGACGACGGTCGGTGGGCCGGAAGGGTGGTACGAGGTGGCCTTGCGGGGCGTCGTCGCGATGGACGGACCGTCCGGTACGGGGAAGTCGACGGTGTCCCGGCGGCTCGCGTCGTCCTGCGGCGCGGCCTATCTGGACACCGGCGCGATGTACCGGGCAGCGACGCTCGCCGTGCTGCGCGCCGGGCTGGACGCGGACGCACCGTCCGACGAGGTCGCCTCGGCCGCGACGCACGGCGTCCAGGAGTCCGGCACCGACCCGTCGGCCCCGACGATCACGCTGGACGGCGAGGACATCAGCGCCGAGATCCGGGGGCCGGAGGTGACCGCGCTGGTCAGCGCCGTGTCCGCGCTGCCGGAGGTGCGCAACACGATGGTCGCCCGCCAGCACGCCCTGATCGAGGAGGCCGTGCGCGACGGCGGCGGGATCGTCGTCGAGGGACGCGACATCGGCACCGTGGTCGTGCCGGACGCGCCGCTGAAGGTCTACCTGACGGCGTCGCCCGCGGTACGTGCCGCGCGCCGCGGTCGTCAGGACGCGAGGGCGGGGAGGACGTCGAACCTGCACGTCACGCTCGCCGACGTCGAGCGCCGCGACCGTCTGGACTCCTCGCGCCGGATCTCCCCGCTGTACGCGGCGGCGGACGCGCTGGTGCTGGACACCGACGACCTGTCCGCGGACGCCGTGCTGGACCGGCTGCGGGCGCTCGTCGCGGAGCGGGGGCTCGACTCGTGAGCGAGCCTGCGAGCTCACCATCCGGCACCGCAGGTCTCCGAACGCGGCCGACGAGCGCCGGCGAGGAGGGTGCGTGAGGTCGTCGCCGGGCCTGCCCGAGGGCGCGTGGGGCTGGCTGAACGACCTGGCCCGGTGGATCGGGACCTGGTGCTTCGTGCCGTTCTTCCGGCTGCGGGTGCACCGGCGCGAGCGGGTGCCGCGGACCGGGCCGGTGGTGGTCGTCGCGAACCACTCGGCGTTCGTCGACGGTCCGCTGCTCTACGGACTACTGGGGCGCCGCGCGGTGTTCCTGGTGAAGGACGAGATGTTCCGCGGCCCGCTCGGGTACGTGCTGCCGCGGATGGGCCAGCTGGCCGTGCGACGGGGCACGGTCGACCGGCGGCCCCTCATGGCGGCGCTGGACGTGCTGCGCGGCAACGGGATGGTCGTCGTGTTCCCGGAGGGGACGCGGGGCACGGGTGAGGTCGCGGCGGCCCGCCATGGCGCGGCGTGGCTGGCCCGGCAGGCGCAGGCGCCGCTGCTGCCGGTCGCGTGCCGGGGGACGGCGCGCCCGTCGGGCGGGAAACGGCGCCTCCGCCCGCGGGTGGACGTACTGGTCGGTGATCCGCTGCCGACGCCGACCGGGCGCGGACGGGCGGAGCTGGCGGAGGCGACCGAAGGCATCCGGACGGCGCTGGTCACACTGGTGGCCGACGTCGACGAGATCAGAGTGAGTGGACAGTGAGTAGCACAGAGTTCTCCGACCGGGCCGAGATGGATCGGCTCGGGCTCGACCCGACCGAGTTCGTCGCGACCGACGACGAAGGCCGCGCGATCGCCGGGCTGGATCCGGACCAGGTCGTCGCGACGCCCGTGCTGGCCGTCGTCGGCCGGCCGAACGTCGGCAAGTCGACGCTGGTCAACCGCATGCTCGGGCGCCGTGAGGCGGTCGTGCAGGACGTGCCGGGCGTGACCAGGGACCGCGTCGTCTACGACGGGCTGTGGAACGGCCGCCGGTTCAAGCTGATGGACACCGGGGGCTGGGAGCCGGACGCGAACGGGCTGCAGGCCGTCGTCGCGCAGCAGGCCGAGACGGCGATGCGTACGGCGGACGCCGTGATGCTCGTCGTGGACGCCTCGGTCGGTGCCACCGCGACCGACCAGGCCGTCGCGCGCGTCCTGCGCCGCTCCGACGTGCCGGTCCTGCTGGCCGCGACGAAGGTCGACGACGACCGGCTGAACTCGGACACGACCGAGCTGTGGCGTCTCGGGCTCGGTGAGCCGCACCCGGTCAGCGGTCTGCACGGCCGCGGCTCCGGCGACCTGCTGGACGCGATCCTGGACGTGCTGCCGGAGACGCCGCGGGACACGTTCGGCGCGGGCGGGTCCGGCCCGCGGCGCGTCGCGCTCGTCGGGAAGCCGAACGTCGGCAAGTCCAGCCTGATCAACAAGCTGTCCGGGGAGACCCGGTCGGTCGTGCACGAGGTGGCCGGCACGACCGTCGACCCGGTCGACTCGCTCGTCGAGCTCGACGGCGACGTGTGGCGCTTCGTCGACACGGCAGGCCTGCGCCGCCGGGTACGGACGGCCAGCGGCACCGAGTACTACGCCAGCCTGCGGACGTCGTCGGCGATCGACGCCGCCGAGGTCGCGCTGATGCTGATCGACGCGAGCGAGCCGATCACCGAGCAGGACCAGCGGGTGATCAACCAGATCGTCGAGTCCGGCCGGGCACTGGTGATCCTGTTCAACAAGTGGGACCTGGTCGACGAGGACCGTCGCCACGAGCTCGAGCGCGAGCTGGACCGCGGCGAGCTGCAGAGCGTCCGATGGGCCGAGCGCGTGAACGTCTCCGCCCTGACCGGACGTGCGACCCGGCGGGTCGCCCCGGCGATGCGCCGCGCGCTGGAGTCCTGGGACACCCGGATCCCGACCGGCAGGCTCAACGGCTGGCTGTCCGACCTGGTCGCCGCGACCCCGCCGCCGGTCCGCGGCGGCAAGCAGCCGAAGATCCTCTTCGCGACCCAGGCGCAGACGCGTCCGCCGACGTTCGTGCTGTTCACCTCCGGGTTCCTGGAGGCGGGCTACCGCCGGTTCGTGGAGCGGCGGTTGCGCGAGGAGTTCGGGTTCGCCGGCTCCCCGATCCGGCTGTCGGTGCGGGTCCGGGAGAAGCGTCCGCGCAAGAAGTGACGCCGGAGGCCACGATCCGGACACGGCGGTAACCAAACCCGTGGTCGTGACGAGTGCGCCGTCATGGGACCACTCGACCTGCTCTGGATGCGGCGCCTGCGCGCGGCGTTCGAGGTTGAGCTCGTGTGCTGTGGTGGCGAACCGCTGCTGGAGGACGCCCGTACGGAGGCGTCCTGGTACGCCGATCTGCACCATCCGTGGGACCGGACGGGCAGCGAGCCCGCCGCTCGTGTGAACGCCTGGATGAGCATTCTCGCGGTGCGCGCCAGGATCGCCCGACGTGATCGGAAGCCTCTGGATGGGTGTCGGCCACGCGACTAGCCTTGCCGCGTGAGCGACCTCCCGGCTCTGGCTCCGTTCCGTGGACGGACGGCCGAGCTGGACCACCTGCGCACCGCCATGGAGCAGGCGCGCACGTCGGGCGCGACGGCGGTGCTGCTCGGCGGGGAGGCCGGGGTCGGGAAGTCCCGGCTCGTCGGGGAGTTCTGTGTCGAGGCGGGTGATGCGGGCGCGGTCGCGCTGACCGGGCGGGCGCTGGATCTCGACGACGGCCCGTCGTTCTGGCCGGTGGTCTCCGCCCTGCGCGCGCACGTCCGCACGCACGACGGCGCCGTCGCCGACCACCTGTCGTCGGCGCTCGAGCGGATCGACGGGCCGGACGTCCGGACCCGCGTGGAGATGCTGGAGGCGTTGCGGCACATCCTCGTCGAGATCACCCGCTTCGCGCCGGTCGTCCTCGTGCTCGACGACCTGCACTGGGCCGATCGCTCCACCCGCGACCTGATCGTCTATCTCGTCGCGAGCCTGACCGACGAGCCGGTGCTGCTCGTCGGCACCTACCGCGACGAGGCGACCGGCGGGGTGCCCGGACGGCTCGCCCCGATGGTCGGGGAGCTGCGACGGCACAACCGGGTGTCGTTCCGGCAGGTCCGCCCGCTGGCGCGGGACGACCTCGCCGAGCTGCTCGGCGGATGGGTACCGGACCGTCCCGACCTCGAACCGCTGGTGTGGCGGCACTCGCTGGGCAACGTGTTCCTCGCGGAGGAGACCGTGCGGGCGGTGCTCGGCGGTGATCCGCGGGGGCTGCCCGCCACGGTGCGGGATCTCGTGCGCGCCGGTGTCTCCGGTCTCACGACGCCGGCGCAGTGGGTCGTGCGGGCGCTCGCGGCCGGGATCGGGGAGACGTCCCACGCGTTGCTGACCGAGGTGCTCGCCCGCCTCGGCGACGAGCTGTCCGCGGCCGTGCGGGAGGCGGCGGAGGCGGGGCTCGTGGTCGTCGGCGCCGACGGCGAGGGCTACCGCCTGCGGCACGGGCTGATGGTGGAGGTGGTGGCCGCCGACCTGATGCCGGGGGAGCGGGTCGAGCTGCACGGTCGCTTCGCGCGGGCGCTGGCCGCCTGGCCGACGCGCCCGGGCGTCGCGGCACAGCTGGCGCACCACTGGCAGCTCGCGGCCGAACCGGAGAATGCGCTGGCCGCGACGATCGCCGCGGCCGAGGAGGCCGAGCGCGTCCGCGGCTACGCCGAGGCCTACCGGCACTGGCTGCGGGCGGCGTCGCTGCAGGTCTCCTCGCCGGACTCGCCCCGGTCACGGGGGCAGTACCTGGAGCGGGCCGCCGAGTCCGCGGAGCTCGCCGGCGACCCGGCCGAGGCCGTCGCGCTGCTGGCGGCCCGGCTGTCCGACCCGGACGCGCCGACCGGCGGGCGGGAGGCGGTGCTGCGCGCCCACCTCGGGCGGTACCTGATGTCGTCCGGCCAGGCGGCGGAGGCCGAGGAGGCCTACCGCAGGGCCGTCACGGTGCTTCCCGACCCGGACTACCCCGTCGACGACGCGGACGTCTCCGAGGCCGAGCGGGTCGACGTGCTGGCCGGGCACGCGGCCGCGTTGCTGCAGCTCGGCGACTACTCGGCGGCGCGGGACGTCGCCCGGCAGGCGCTCGAGCCGGCCCGCAGGATCGGCGAGCCCGCCGTGCTGGCCAGGGTCCTCGCCATCCTCGGCTCCGGCGCCGCCTACCTGGAGGACGCCGAGGCCGGTCTCGCCGCGCTGGACGAGGCGATCGCCGTCGCCGAGCGTGCGGACGACCCGGTGGCGCTCGGCCTCTGCCTGTCCCGTCGGGCGGATCTGTTGTGCGGCCCGCTCAACGCGCTCGACGACGGCGTCGCGGCGGCCCGCGCGGGCGCTGCGCGGATGGGCGAGGTGGGCCTGTCCCGGACGTCCGGGGTGGCGCTGCTGGCGATCGCCGCGAACGGGTTGTTCCGGCTCGGCCGCTGGGACGAGGCCGACGACGAGGTCGCCAGGGCCTGGGCAGCGGCACCGACCGGGGCGCAGGCGATCGACGTGCGGCTCTCCCGCGCACGGTTGACCATGGCGCGCGGCGACTTCACGTCCTCGGAGGCGGACCTGACCGCCGCCGAGCTCGTCGCACCCGCGACGGCGGGCCCGCGGCACACGTTGCCGCTGCTGATCCTGCGCGCCGGTCTGGAGATGTGGCGGGACCGGCCCGCGCTGGCGTTCGAGCACGTGCGGCGGGGGCTCGACGTCGTCGAGTCCGGGATCGACGACTTCTGGGCCGTCGCGCCACTGCTCTGGCACGGCGCGCGGGCGCACGCCGAGGCGCTCCTGGCCGGGGAACCGGTGGCGGACAGCGAGGTGCGGCGGCTGCGTCAGCACGTCCGGGAGCTGGAACGACGGGCCGAACGCTCGGTGCCTGCCGTGCGCGTCGTGCTGGCGAGCTTCGTGGCGATGTGCGCCGCCGAGGACGACCGCGCCGCCGGGACCGCGGCGCCGGACACCTGGGCCGACGTCGCCGCCCGGCTGGCCGGGCTGCGCCAGCCGTACCCGGAGGCCTACTCGCGCCTGCGGTCGGCCGAGGTGCGCCTCGGGATC
The DNA here is from genome assembly GCF_004339565.1 of Pseudonocardia endophytica. Taxonomy (GTDB): domain Bacteria; phylum Actinomycetota; class Actinomycetes; order Mycobacteriales; family Pseudonocardiaceae; genus Pseudonocardia; species Pseudonocardia endophytica. The sequence goes on along the minus strand of NZ_SMFZ01000001.1, from coordinate 572,916 downwards.
CACCAGCGCTCCACCGACGGGACCGCGGACCTGGTGCGCGCCTTCCGGATCGCATCCGCGATGCGGGCCGAGCCGCTGCTCGTCCAGATCCGGGACCTGGCCGCCCGTGCCCGGGTGACGCTGGAGCTCGACGAGTCCCCGGCGTCGTCCACTCCGTCCTCTTCGGACACGGCGCCGGCCGCCTCCGGCCCTCTGGGCGAGCTCACCCGCCGTGAGCTGGAGGTCCTGGTCGTGATGGCCGAGGGCCTCACGAACCGTGAGATCGCCGGACGGCTGTTCATCAGCGAGAAGACGGTCGGGGTCCACCTGAGCCGGATCTTCGGCAAGCTCGGTGTCCGGAGCCGCGTGCAGGCCAGCGGCGTACTGCACCGCTTCCGGCCGGACGTGGAGCAGACGACGCCGGAATAGGGTGCTCGGCCCGGCACGTATAGGGCGTTGTCCGGACGCCGTAGGTAGGTCTCACCCGTCAGAGTTGCTCCCGTCACGTTACGGACTCACGGGAGGCGGCCATGACGGTGATGACCGACAAGGCTCCGGTGTCGCAGCGGGCGCGCTCCCTTGCGCAGCTGCTGGCGATCACTCCGGACGACGTGCCCGGCGTCGTCGATCTCCTGCGCAGGCTCCAGCCGGTGCTGGAGAGCGGTCCCCGCGGGACCGAGGACAGCGTCGCGTGCTTCACCGTGCTCTACGAGCGGATCGCCACCGACGTGCACGAGCAGGTCCAGGACCCGGACCGGTTCCGGGACCCGGAGTTCGTCTCCCGGCTCGCGGTGGAGCTCGCGCGGCGCTACTTCGCGGCGCTGCGCACCTTCGTGACCGGCGGCCGGCCGCCACGGGCGTGGGCGGTGCTGTTCGACGGGCGCAGGGACGCGGCCGTCGGTCCGCTGGAGTTCGCGGTGTGCGGCGTCAACGCGCACGTGAACCTCGACCTGGCACCGGCGGTCGTCCGGACCTGCACGGTGCTCGGCCGCCGGGGACTCGGCAGCACGGAGCACCACGACTTCCAGGAGCTCGGCGCCGTGTTCACCTCGCACCTGTGCCGCCTGGCGGAGCACCTCGGGGCCCGGCTCGGACGTGAGATCGGCGGAACGTACCTGGAGAGGCTGCTGGACGGGGCGCCGAGCCTCACGGTGGTGGTCGCGCGGGACGCCGCATGGCGTTGTGCCGAGCACCTGTGGGGCCTGCGCAGCCGTCCGGCGGAGTACGACCGTGAGTGTGAGGCCATCGACTGGCGTGCCGCGATGATGGGCCGGGGGGTCCTGTCCATCGGGGCGCTCTGACGCCCGCCCGGAACGAAACACCTCGAATCTTCGACGGGCGGGCGTCATGCCATCAATGATCACGCACATCGCTACCGGCTCTAGAGGAGTGGCGGACAGCGCGATGGACGAGAACAACCCCCTGACGACCAAGACGATCGTGATCGTCGACGACCACGAGCTCGTCGGTTGGTCACTGGCCTCCAGCCTGCGCGGCGAGGGCGAGGACGCCCACTACACGCCGGCTCCTGCGTTCCAGGACGTCGTCGACACGCTCGGCCGGTTCGAGCCGGGCCTGCTGATCCTCGACCTGGACCTCGGGCGCGACCGGCAGGGACAGCGGATCGACGGCGTCGACCTGATCCCTCGGCTGCGCAACGACGGCTGGCGGATCCTGGTCCTGTCCGGCAGCTCCAACCCGACCCGGATCGGCGAGTCCCTGGCCGCGGGCGGCTTCGTCTGGGTCTCGAAGAACGCGCCGTTCCCGGTCCTGCTGGGCGCGATCCGCGAGACCGTGGCCGGCCGTTCGGTGCTCCCGGCGGCCCGCCGCCAGCAGCTGATCGACCTGTACCTGAACCACGAGAAGGAACGCCGTGAGGTCCAGGAGAAGCTGGACCGCCTGACCCCGCGCGAGCGCGAGGTCCTGGGCCTCCTCGCCGCGGGCAAGCGCGCACAGGCGATCGCGGAGCACTTCGTGGTCTCGTTGCCGACGGTCCGGACGCAGGTCCGCGCCGTACTCGGCAAGCTGGAGGTCAGCTCGCAACTCGAGGCCGTGGCTCTGTACCGACGGGCCGGGTGACTGCCACCTCCGGCGGCGTTCGCGACGTCCGGGCGGGGGCGACGACGTTCGGGCAGCCGCCCCGGCGTTCCGGAGTCGGTCGCGGCGTTCCGGCGGTGGCCCCGCGACCACAACGTGCCACCCGACCATCTCGGCGCGACCGAGTGGCACGGTACGGCGGTCGCGAGCGCCACAACGTGCCGCTCGATCCTCGTTACCTGGTCGAGTGGCACGTCAGGGCGATCGGTGGCCCGGTCTGCCCAGCGCTTCTCCCGGCCGGGACGGTGGTGAACCCGCGATCGGGTCGGACGCGGGGTGCGGTACTGTGGTCATGCCCCGCGAGGGGCATCGGGACGTGGCGCAGCTTGGTAGCGCACTTGACTGGGGGTCAAGGGGTCGCAGGTTCAAATCCTGTCGTCCCGACACGGCGCATCGGGCGGTGTCTCAGACGGAGACACCGCCCGTTCTGTGTCTCTGGTCTGCACAAACGCGCGCGCTGTTGATCTACCGCCCGGTCCTGCCTCCGAGCGGCGACAGGCTCCCACGTGGCCTCCTGGCCACATGTGGTCGCAGTGTGGTCGTAAGTCGCCGACGCTGTGCGGAAGTAGCTGCCGCGAGATCCCGGTCAGCTGGGGTGGTGGTGATCGCAGCGTGGTCGCCGGTGGCGTCCGTTCCTTCGAGGTCGCGTTCAGCGAGCGTGGGTGCGGCGTCGATGGCGTCCACGGCTTGGTGGGCGACATGACGCAGCAGGTGGCCGTAGACCTCCGTGGTGGTGGAGAGCGTCGAGTGGCGCATGGTCTTGGAAGCCATCACGAGGTCTGCCACATCTGGTTCGGCATCGCGGCCTCGAACCGCAGATACGACGACCGCGGGCGTTTTCGTGGTTGCGGGGTGATCTGGGTGTGGCGGCGCAGGATCCGCCACACCGTCGCCGCCGACACCACGATCTGGTCGTGCTGGTGGAGGTGCCAGCAGATCGTCTGCGCGCCGGCATCCAGGCCCTGCTCGGCCAGGGTCTTACGGAGCTCCAGCACGCGCTCGACGACTCGCTCACCCGCGGCGGCCGGTGAATGGTGTGGGCGTTTCGAGCGCGGCGCGAACGCGGCGCGAACTCGGCGGCGTCGCCCTCGGCGCGGTAGCGGGCGACCAGCCGGCTGATCCACGGCTGCGAGACGCCGTAGGCGCGGGCGACCTCGCTCTGCGAGCGCCCCTCGAGCACAACGGCGGTGATCACCAGCCGGGCCTTCGACATCATCCACAGTGGCCACCACGGCTATGCGGATGTCTTGAGACATGCTATGCGCGCCCCTCCACCTTCGAGGGTGTGGAGGCGTTCTGGACGTTTCGTTACCGATCTCGGTCGACCGGTCGCGGTCGCCTGCCTCGACGTCGGCGTCGGCGGTGCTGCGTTCGCGCACACCGACCTTGCCAACGAGCTGCACATGATCGCGATCAACTGCACCGGGCTCGCGCACACAGCCAAGCGGGTAACCCGCGCCATGCTTGTCCCGGGCCACGGCCGGATCCTGGTCGTGTTGTCGATCTCGGCGACGACGCCGACTCCGTACGCGACCGTCGACGGACCCACCAGGGCGTTCGGGTTCTCCTGCGCGGAGTCACGACCGTCCGCGCCCGGCGGCGCACACAGGCGATCTGCTCGCGCCGTTCGTGGCCTGGATGGCCACCCAGGAGCTCGCCGAGCACGTCCGGCGCAGCCACCGGGAGGCGGTGGAGGCGTTCCTGAACTGGGGTCACACCGACGGCGGCCCGGCCGAGGGCCGCCGCCAGCGCTACGAGGAGCACCTCCCCGGCATCGCCCGGAGCGTTCCGCGGGGACACGCACCGCCCTGGACTGCTACCGGGGATTACTGCCGGCTCCGGTCGCGGACCCTGACCGTCGAGGGGCACTGACGGCGACCCGGAGGAACCGTCTCCCCGTGTCGACGCCGCGCCTGCGGGTACCCGTCGCCCATGAGCGGAAGCTCGACCCCGGAGGACGCGGCCGGCACCGTGCTGGGCGTCGAACCCGCCGGCGAGGCGAGCAGCGGTACGGCACGCTCGTGCACTGGGGCTACGGCACCGCGTGGGGCGCCGTGCGGCGGCTCGTCGCGGCCACCGGCCTGTGCGGACCGGCTGCGGCCACCGCCCACTTCGCCCTGGTGTGGGGTGGTGAGCAGGTGGTCCTACCGGCCACCGGCGCCGGCTTCCCGACGCCCCGGTACGGCGCCGTCGCGCCGGCCACCGACGCGCTGCACCACGTCGTGTGCGCGGTGGCGACGTCCGCGGCCTACGAGTGGCTGGACCCGCAGGCGCACGCGCTGAGCGACCGATCGTCCGACGCAGATCCCGATGAGAGGAGACCCCGTGCCCCAGCAGGCGTGGAACGACAGGCGTGAACGGCAGTACGAGCACATCAAGGAGTCGACGAAGGAGCGCGGCAGCAGCGAGGCCCGCGCCGAGGAGATCGCCGCGCGCACGGTGAACAAGGACCGCGCCCAGACCGGCGAGTCCCGGCAGGCGAGCAAGACGTCGACGCGGGACGTCCCGCCGGAGCACCGGGGCGGGAAGCGCTCCGGCAAGCGCGAGGGGCCGCAGGGCGAGACGAAGCAACAGCTCTACGACGACGCCAAGCGGGCGGGCATCTCCGGACGGTCGTCGATGACGAAGGACCAGCTCAAGAAGGCACTAGGCGACCGCTGACCCGCCGCGACGGTGCGGGGCCCGGCACCGGGCTCAGCTCCACGCGCGGCGCTCGCGCTCGCGGTGCCCGTAGGTGGCCTCCCGCACCGCCGCGGTGTCCTCGAGCCCGGAACCGACCGCACCGGCGACGGTGCCCATGACCGCGCTCATCAACGCCACGCGCAGGTAGTCGGAGACGCCGACCGGGTGGCCGAGTGTGGCCTGCAGGAACGCCGGGGTGATCACTGACAGGGCGGCGCACACGGCGAGCACGAACAGCGCCGTCGAGAACACCAGGGTCCCCAGCGTGACGGTGAGCGTCGTCCCGATGTTGCGCAGCACGGTGCTGGGCCGGTCCCGGCGCCCGGACGCGCTCCCGAGCTCCCACAGCCGGTGGCCGGTGATCACCCAGGTCACGTGCACGACGAAGGCGCCCACGACGACGAACGCCAGCCGGACCGGTGGCAGCGAGTCGGCCAGCAGCCAGATGCTCGAGTAGAAGATGCCGAACGCGCTGCCGGCGAGCGCGCCGCCCATCGCTGCGGAGAGCCCCCACACCAGCCGCCACGGCCGGTTGGCCCGCACCATCCCGGCTACCAGCCGGACGAGGCCGGTCGCCCGGGGCGCGATGATCTCGCAGCTCAGGTCGGTGTCGTACTCGGCGGGGTCGCGGACGGCGACGTCACGCAGCCGGTGCAGCGACCGGGACCGCCGCATCGGCGTCCGGTCCCCGTCGCAGACCAGGGGAGGGGCCAGATGCTCGACGAGCGTCGCGACCAGGCGCATGGCCCGCCGGACCACCCTAGTCGCGCCCAGTGCGGGCAGCGACACCACGGCCAGCGCGTCGTCGGCGCCCACCTCGGCGAGCACGACGCCGTTGCCGTCCCGCAGCGGCGCGTCGGTGAGGCAGATCGCCAGGCAGTCGTTGTCCCTGACCCGATGGCGGGCCTTGTCGACCATGCGTTCGTAGTCCGGCACCAGTGCCTCGAACGGGTCCTGGACGACGTCGATCCGCCATCGCACCGCGGTGTCGCCGAGCCGGTCGGGCAGCAGGTCCGGCAGGTGGCCCGCGAGTCGGTGCGCGACCGTGGCCGGGAGGTCGGGGTCGGCCAGCAGGCAGACCTCGACTTCCCGCGTCCCGGCCACGGTCACCGGCTCGTCCGCGCGTCCGGCCGTGCCGCCGTCCCCCGCCGTGTCCGCCGCGTCCACCCGGTCACCTCCGGGCCGACCAGTCGGTCAGGGAGTACACCGTCACCAGCGTGGCGCCCGCCGCGAGGAAGTAGCGGAGCGTCCGGCGTTCGTGCAGGCTGCCGGCCAGCAGGGGCAGCCCGACGAACACGGGGAGGCTGTTGCGCTCGACCGTGCCGTGGGTGGCGAACGGGACCGCGCGGCGAACCGCCAGGGGCTGGTCGTGCAGGGCGTTCAGCCCGCCCTGCACGAGCCCGAATGCCCCGAAGATCGTGCGGGCCCGGCGCGGGAGCCGGAGCAGCCGCAGAATGGTGAGGTTCAGGGCGAGGAACCCGTAGTCGAGTGCCCCGTGCAGTCGCGGGGTGATCGGTCGGCGCATGGTCCGGCGGTTACCCGGCCGCCGGTCCCTCACACCCCGCCCGGCCCCGCTGATCGCCGTTTTGACCCGGCCGCGACCGGAGCCGCGCCGTGCTGGTCTCCGGCGTCGCGTCGGTGCCCGGACACCACCGCGGCGGACATCCACGCCGGCGCCCGAGGCGGGCCGGGCGGCGGATCGCGCCGCAGACCGTCCACGGCGTGCTGCGGGCCTGCGCCGAAAGCGGGCTCGTCGCCGTCGATGAGCCTGGACGCTCCGCGAGGTTCTCGTCCCGCACCGACGACAGTCACGCCCGCCGGTAGCGGGCGTCGACCAGGCAGTACACGCCGTACGCGGCCAGCCCGGCGGACACGACGAGCAGGGGGAGTACGCCCCGGCCCGCCACGGCGACGCCCCGCAGCGCCTCGTTGACGCCTCCCGTCCGGACGGGGTCGCCGTGCAGGGCCGCCTCCGCGAAAAGAAGCACGCCGACCGCCCCGAACACGACCGCCCTGGCGAGGTTCCCGTAGGCGCCGAGCACGGCCGCGACCGCACGGACGCGGCGGGGCACGCCGTCGACGAGATCGCCGAGGAACGTACGAGCCGCACCGGTGAAGATCATCGTCACGGCCACCGCGATCACGAACGCGGCCAGCGCCGCGACCAGCCACCGGCCGCCGGGCAGCACCAGCAAGGTGGCGGCGGCGACCTGCGGCCCGGCCCGTCCGGGCGTCGGGTGCCGGGGTTACAGCGATCCGTGATTTCTCGTCGGCGTCCTGATCGGGTCGGGGCGAGGCGAGATGGCGCTCCGAGACGTATCCCGACACGGGCTCAGTCAGGACGACGAGGACGGAGTTCCGCCGGTTTCGTCGTTCTGGCCGATCTTGTCGCGGCGCTGGCGCTCGCGGTAGCCGTACGCGGCCCGCCGGACGGCATCCTCGCTGTCGAGGCCGGATCCCAGCGCGCCGGCGACGGTGGCCAGGCCGGTGGCCAGCCAGGCGAGCATCAGGTGGTCGGCGAGTTCTGGTGGGCGGCCCAGGCTGGAGGCGAGGACCGAGGGTTCGAGCAGGAACAGCGACCCGAGCAGGATGAGCACGTACACGGCCGCGGCCATGACCAGGACGCCGATGCTCAAGGTCAGCACGGTGGAGGCGTTGTACAGCCACGTCTCCTCCCGCTCGCTGTTGTCGCGGGCGCGTTCCCAGAGGTGGTGGGCGCCGACGATCCAGGCGACCATCAGCGCGACCGACACCACGGTGGTCAGGACGAGCTTGCCCACCCCGAGTCGGGTGGACAGCAGCCAGATCGTCGAGGTGATCGTCAGGTAGGCGCTGGTGCCCAGTACGGCGGCCAGGGCGGAGCGCATGCCCACGATGAGGCGCCAGGGCTGATTGGTGCGCACCATGCCGGCGAGCAGACGAGCCCGGCCACGCCATGGGGTCGTCACGTAGCGCCGGGTGTGCCGGTAGTCCTCGGTGTGGACGACGCGGACCGGTTGCAGGTGTCGTGCGGTCGCGCGCCCGATGCGGCTCGGGTGGTGTTCCCCGTGGTTGAGGCCGGCGTCGGAGGTTTCGGTGAGGTCGGCGACCAGGCGGACGACGGCGTTGCGGATCTTCTGGTGCTGCAGGAACGGTCCGAAGCCGGGGAGCGAGAGGCCGGCGATTCGGCGATTGTGGTCGAGGTCGGCGAGGATCGGTTGGTCGTCGTGCTGCATCGGGAGATCGGTGATGTAGATGCCGATGTCCCACTCGGTGTGCGCGGTCTTGTCGGCTACCGCGTCGAGTACCTCCCCCGGAGCCTGCACCGAGGCGGTCACCGGGTGGGTCATCGTTCGCAGGTCCCACACGATGCTGCTGTCGATCTGCGCAGCCAGTATGTCGGGGAGGTCGTCGACCAGCTTCTCGGCGATCTCCGCGGGCGTGTCGGGGTCGGCGAGCAAGCCCACGACGAGAGTGCGCTGTTCATCCTCGGTGGTCGAGTCAGATGCTGTTTGCTGCTCGAGGTCATTCATTCGTCCTCCTCACTACCTCCCGCCGACCCCCATCGGCCGCAGTAAGCCGGTCATCCACGCGCAGCCGGCGCAGCCCTCGGATTACCCCGGCCGAAATCAGCCATGCGATCAGGGAGCCGCGGATCAGCGGTTGTGTCGGTGGCCGGGTGGGGGCGGGTCGGCCGCGGCAGGTCGAGACCTTGGTCCCGCGAACCCGGACACCAGCACACCGAGCGAGGCCAACCCCGGCCGGGTACCGGCCGAACCGAGCGCGACCACCCGAGCAGGACGACAAGGACGAGGAGGACCAGACGTGAGCACCGCCGGTACCACTACCGCTGCTATCCCCGGCATCGCGCCGGTGCCGACGCCCGCCAGCGGACCCGGGCGTTCGCGCGTCATCGGCCCCTACGCCACCGTATACGCGATTCGGCTACCCGAGCTCAACGCGATGATTACCGACGTCCTCGCCCGGCCGGTCGGAGTGTTCGCCCTTGGGGTGCTTCTGCTGGGCGGCGGGCTGGTGATCGTGGGCGGTCACTGCAATTGGCGCGGCCCCGCCGCGGTTGTCGTGTCGCTGTTCGGATGGTTCGTCACCCTGAGGGGCGTCTTGCTCATCGCCACACCGGGCACCGTCCAGGCCAGTGTGGACTCGGTGATGGCCTCGCCATCGGCGATCCTGGCGTTCCGTGCGTTCTTCGGCGCGCTGGCCTTGGTTGGGCTGTTCCTCGCCTGGGTGGGCTGGTTCGGCAACCGCGTTACCGCGGTCGAGAGCGGCACAGCCGAGCGTCCCGCCACCTCCGGGCGTGGCGCCGACGGGTGAACACCGCGACCTCACAGTGAACACGTGCGCCAGCACCCGCTCCTGATGTCGCCGAGCGAGGACATCAGTGGGACACCACAAGTTATGTCAGCGACAGGAGATCGTGCATGAGCCTGGAACGCCCCGCCGGCCGTCCGGTCCGGATCCGGATGGTCGAGGACCCGGCTGGCCCGCTGGAGGCACAGTTCCGCGCGCTGGCCGCTAGCGGCCGTTTCCCGCCGCTGCTACGGCTGGCCCGCATCAACGCCGACCACGACCACGACCACGTTTAGAACGGACTTCCCGAACTCGTGCAACGCCCACCGTGCGGCTGCTCGCCGCGACCGCGGTGCGCGACCGGGCCGCTGGCCGAGCGGAGCCGGGGTCGTCGCCGTTCCCGGCGACGCATCCTGGACGCCGCGGCCGGGCTGCTGCTCAACGCTGGGTCGACGCTGACCCGGTTCGGGGTCTTCGAGGCCGGGATACATACCGCTCGCGACCCCGCCTACACCATGGTCCCGCAGCGGGAACGCCTGCGGCGACGGACTCCCTGAGGAGCGAGGAGATCCGATGTGGTCGGTCTAGAGCCTGTTTGATAAGTTGCGGAGCCAGGTGTTGATGGTGGCGATGTGGACCGTGGCTTCGTAGCGGACGGCGAGTTTGTCGTAGCGGCTGGCGACGGCGCGGTGTTGTTTGAGCTGGTTGATGCCGCACTCGACGGCGTGGCGCTGCTTGTAGGTCTCGGCGCAGAACATCGGTGGACGGCCTCCTCGGCTGCCGCGGCGCTGGCGGTGCCCGATCTGGTCGGCGGGTTCGGGGATGGTGGCGGCGATCCCGCGTCGTCGTAGGTAGGCCCGGTTGGCCCGGGAGCTGTAGGCCTTGTCGGCCAGCACCCGATCCGGGCGCACCCGCGGACGGCCGGGCCCGAAGCGGGCGACCCGGACCCGGTCGAGCACCGGGCCGAACTGCGGGCTGTCCCCGGCCTGACCAGCCGTCACGATCAGCGAGAGTGCTTTGCGGCCTTGTTCACAGGCGAGATGGATCTTCGTGGACAGGCCGCCACGGGAGCGTCCGAGTCCATGATCGTCGGGTTCGGGGGCGCCGTGTCCGCCGGGCGGCTCCCGCTGGAGCTCGGGTTGTCGGCGGGCGCCGGCAGCGTGCTGGTGGGCTCGCGCGATCGTGGAGTCGACCGACAGGTCCCAGGTGATCAGCCCGAGACCGTCGGCGAGCCGCTGCAGCGCCGCCCACACCCCGGCCCAGGTCTGGTCGCGCTGCCAGCGACGGAACAGCCCGTACACCGACTGCCAGGAGCCGTAGCGTTCAGGCACGTCGCGCCATGGGGCGCCGGTGCGGATCCGCCAGCAGATCCCGTCGATCAGCTGGCGGCGGGTCCAGATCGGGGGTCGCCCGAGCGCGCTCACCGGCGGCAACAACGGCTCCAGCAGCCGCCACTGCGCGTCGGTGAGGTCCTTGCGTCCGCCCGCGGGTACGGTCCCCACGAGGTCTCCGGGTGGATGGTCTTCTTGGTCGTTGATCCATCTACCGGAGACCTCACCTGTCTCAGGTCACCGACACGCGACTCCGAGACCAAAGATCGACTTCATAAACACGCTCTAGTCCCCCGGCGCGACGGAGTGCTGTCCACCGCCGCGGGGCGGCTGCGGTGTGACCTGGCTACGCAAACTCGGCGGCAGGATGTCGGAGAACGTGCGGGCTTCGTCGGGGGAGAGGTTCTCGGCCATCGACCGCAGCACCGCGACCGAGGCCTCGGTCGCGCGTCCGGTGTCCGGTAGCCGCAGCTCGCGCTGCACGCGGGTCAGGAATGCCTCGTCTGTCGGGTGGCTCATCGTGTGGTGACTCCATCCGGTGTCGTTGTGCGGTCTGCGGGGGTGGCGGTGCGGACGGGCTCGGCCGGGTTGCCGGCCCAGCTCTCCCGGGCGCCGATCTGCTCGCCCTTGAGTAGGAACGAGTCGGCGGCCAGCCGGGCCCCGTCGCCGAGCGACGTGCCGTAGTGCACGAACGCCCGCACGCCGAGGGTGACGCCGTCGCCGACGCGGACGCGGTCGCTCTCGAAGCGCCCGTCCTCCAGCGAGTGGCACTGGACGACGCTGCCGGCGTTCAGCACGGCCTCGTCGCCGATCTCGACGAGCGACTTCTCCGGGAAGCTGGCGCCGTCGTCGAACACCCGGCGTCCGACGCGCAGCCCGGCCAGCCGGTTGCTCCACACCGCGAACGGCGTGCCCGGCAGGATCGGCCGGACGTAGAACTTCCACAGGCGCTCGTGGAACCAGAAGTAGCGGTCGTAGATCGAGCAGGACCGCGGGCGCAGGCGCCGGAAGCCCAGCACGGCCCGCTCCAGCAGGGCCGAGTACCCGGTCAGGACCACGGCGCCGACCAGTACGGCCGGGCCGAGTGCGAGCACGCCGAACGTGGGCCACAGCCCGATCGAGATCGCCGTCGGCACCAGGCCGAGCGCGACGCCGAGGCCGCGCAGACCGAGCACTGTGGCGACGGTGCCCGCGTTGTAGCGGTTCTTGCGCCGCAGCGCCGCGGCCAGCCCCTCGGGGGACTCCGGGGCACCGGAGTCGCGGTCGGTACTGCTGCGCGGGATCTCCATCGGCGGGGAGCCGAGCAGCCCCGTGTCCTCCCGCACCGGCCCGTCGACGGGGACCATCACCTTCGTCGCGAGCAGCACGTTGTCGCCGGTCCGCGCGCCGGCGGGCATGTGCACGTCGTTCCCCACGAAGTTGCGCTCGCCGATCCGGACCTCGCGCGCGGCGAACGAGTCGTGCGAGAACTCGACGTTCATCACGCGCAGACCGTCGGAGACCATCGTCCCAGTGCCGACCGAGGTCAGCGTCGGTGAGTCCTGCCGCAGCTGGGTGCCGAAGTTCGAGCCGGTCTGTTTCAGCGGCCGCAGGTCGTAACCCAGCCCGCGGGCGTAGGAGGTGACGAACGAGCTGTCGCCGAGCAGCAGCACCAGGAACCGCGAGTTTCCGATCGTGGTGATCAGGCGTTGCGCGACGTCGTGCGCGCCGTAGAGCGGGTACGTCCGCCCCGGCACGACGAGCAGGGCGAGCAGCCGCGGCAGCACCAGCACTGCCGCCAGCAGCAGGGTCACCAGGACCGTGTAGCCGACGACGACGGTCGCCAGACCGGCCGCGTAGAACTGCCAGCTCGACGCGATGTCGCCGCCGGTGCGGCCGAACAGCGCGGGCACCCGCGGTGCCACCCAGCCGTAGAGCGCGGTCGCACCACCCAGCACCACGGTGCCCGCGACGAGCCCGAACAGCGCGGTGACCAGACCGAACACGGCCCGGCGGGCTCGTCCGGAGCCCACCGGTGCGACCGGGCGGTAGTCCGCGCCGGAGGCCTTCCGTGCGGGCGACCCGTGCCAGACCTCGCCCGCCGGGACGGCACCGCCCGGGTGCAGCGCCGAGCTGTGCCCCAGCTGCGCGCCGTCACCGACCGAGGTGCCGACGTCGAGCACCGATGCCTGCCCGACGACGGCGTCCGCGCCGACGTCGACCCGGCCCAGCTCGAACGAGCCGGGGACCACCCGGTAGCCGTTGAGGACGACCTCGGGATGGATCACGGCACGCTCGCCGATGTGGACGAGGTCGGCGGCGACCGGCACCTCGCGCGTGAACACGACCGCGCCACGGCCGACGTGCGCGCCCAGCATGCGCAGGTAGAGCGTGTAGAGCGGCGTGCCGGCGGCCAGCCGCATCGGGCTGGCCCGGACGAGCAGCCTGAGCGACCAGAATCGCAGGTAGCGCTCGCTCCACAGTGGATGGGTCGACTCGTGGAAGCGGCCGACGAACAACCACTTCACCACGACCGGGAGCAGCGAGAGACCGACGAGCACACCGGACGCGACGGCGGCGGCGCGGCCGGCGAGTGTCGTCCAGCCCTCGGCGGCACCCATCCAGGCGTAGGCCTGGGTCAGTACCAGCGCCACGGCGAACCCACCGGTGACCAGCAGCACGGCTTGGCCCAGCCCGGTGAGCGCGTGCGCGAGCGAGCCGGTCCGGCGTACCGGCCCGGCGTCCTCGACCGGGGCCGACGATCCGGCGACGGGACCGAGGTTCTCGGCCAGGTCCCGGACGGTCGGGTGCTGGTAGACGTCGCGCGCGGAGACCGTCGGGAGGTCGTCGCGCCGCCGCACCGCCGCCGTGAACCCGGCCATCAGGAGCGACGTGGCGCCGAGCTCGTCGAAGAAGTCGGCGGTGACCGAGACCTCCTCGACGCCCAGTGCCTCGGCCAGCGCCTCGGCCATGCCACGCTCGACGTCGTTGTCCGGCTCGACGTGTTCGGTCGGGGCGCCGACGCGGGTCGTCGGAGCGGGCAGGTTCGTGCGGTCCGCCTTGTCCTGGGTGGTCATCGGGATGACGTCGAGCTGCTCGAGGTAGCTCGGCACCATGTAGGCCGGGAGCTGTTCGCGCAGCCGGCTGCGGATCGCGTCCCGGTCCGGGGCTGGCTCGCCCGGGCGGGCACTGTAGTAGCCGACGAGCTCCGGGTTCCCCGGCGGTGCCTCGTAGGTGTCCACCACGGCCTGCGTCACCCCGTCCGCACCGAGCAGCACGGACTCGATCTCGGTGAGCTCGATGCGGTACCCGCGGATCTTGACCTGCAGGTCGACCCGGCCCCGGTACTCGATCTCGCCGCGGTCGTCGACGCGGCCCAGGTCTCCGGTGCGGTAGAGCCGCCCGGACGGGTTCGACGGCAGGTCGAGGAAGTCCGGGACGAACGACGCGGCCGTCTTCTCGTCGTTGTTCAGGTAACCGCGGGCCAGGCCGATGCCGGCGATCGCGATCTCGCCGGTCCGGCCGTGCGGCAGCGCACGTGTTGGGTCGTCGCGGTCGAGCACGACGATCGCGTACGTGGGCAGCGGCCTGCCGATCGTCACCGGGCGGTCCGGGTGCAGTGACGTCCAGGTGGCCGTCACGGTCGCCTCGGTCGGCCCGTAGACGTTGAGGAACCGGCGGTCGTCGCGGTACCAGCGCCGGACCAGGTGCTGCGGGCACGCCTCGCCCGAGACGAGTAGGAACCGCAGGTCGGGCAGGTCCGGTGTGAGCGTCGCGAGCAGTGTCGGCACGCAGCACATCGCGGTGATCCGGCGTTCGGTCAGGAAGTCCTGCAGGTCGTCGCCCACGAGCGTGACGCCGGTCGGCTTCGGGACGAGCGTCGCGCCGGACAGCCACGTCGTCCAGATCTCCTCGACGGAGAAGTCGAACGCCAGGGTCAGGCCCTGGTACATCCGGTCGTCCGGCCGGACGCCGTACTCGTCGGCGGCGACCCGCACGAAGTTGCAGATTGCCGGGTGCTCGATCGCGACGCCCTTCGGGCGCCCGGTCGACCCCGACGTGTAGATGACGTAGGCGAGGTCGTCGGCCGCGCCGCTGCCGCGCTCGTCGTCGCGCAGGCGAGCCGGGTCCTGGTCGCGTACGTCCTCGAGGTCGTCGCAGGACAGCACGGTGACGCCGTGGTCCGCCGCTCGCGCGGCCAGTCCCTCGACCGCCCCGAGCGCCGCGTCCCGTGTCAGCAGCGCCGTCGCGCCGGCGTCGTCGAGGATGTACTCGATGCGATCGGCCGGGAAGCCCACGTCCATCGGGACGAACGACGCCCCGATCTTCAGCGTGGACAGCATCGACACGAGACCGCCGGTCGGCTGGTCGAACAGCAGCCCGACCCGGTCTCCGGCGCGGATGCCCTGGTCGCGCAGCAGCCGCGCCATCCGGTTCGCCCAGCCGTCGATCTCGGCGTAGGTCAGCTCGATCTCGCCGAGGTCCACGGCGACCGACTCGGGCCACCGGTCGCACGCCTGCTCCCACAGGTGCTCCAGGCGCTCACCCGGAAACGTCCGGGGCAGCTCGAGGTCGTCACCCGCGACGAGCACCCGCGACATGTCCGGTTGTGAACCGCTCCAGGCGCTGACCGGCGCGGTTGGGTCGTCCACTGCGGGTGACGATCCCGTGTCCTCCCCGGTCCGCGGCGTGCTCGACAAGTCCGTCATGCAGGCGGGCTACCCGTCGATATGCGGGACGCATGCACGGATCGGCAGGTGGCAACGATCACCGGCGGTCCCCCCGAACCGATCGCCGCGCCGTTACGAACGTGTCATCGGGTGAATGGTGAATCGGTCCGCCGCCGGGCCGCGGGCGGCGTCCCGGGCGCGGTGCGTGACGGCGGTGACCACGGACTCCAGCGGGCCTCGCCCGACGAACCGGCGCCAGACGTGACCGAGGACGAGCGCGACGACGACCTGCACCAGGTAGCCCGGCCACGGGTCGAAGTCGTCGAGCGGGGAGTTCATGAACAGGATCGACGCCGTGTAGATCGTCAGCGTCATCGACCCGGCCGCGGCGAGCGGGGACAGCACGGACCGGAGGACCGTACGACCCAGCAGGACGGCCGCACCGATCACGGCCAGCGCGGAGCCGATCGTCACGAGCAGGTCGAACGGCGTCCCGGAGTGCGGGGACACGGCGGTGAGCCACCACCACGTCGTCGTCGGCGAGGTGCCCGACGGGTCGGTGTACACGTAGTCCCACAACGACGCGTAGTCGGACAGGTTCTCCGGCGGGGTGACCCGCCCGATGGCGTCCATCCCGCCGCCGGGCAGGAGCAGCAGCAGCGAGGCGCCGGTCGCGACGACGGCGAGTGCGACGCCGCCCGCGAGCAGGCGCGTCGCCGTGCGGACCGCGTCCAGGCGCAGCCGCCCGACCGCGATGCCCACGCTCAGGTAGGCCATCCAGGGCAGCGCCGGGTAGGTGCCGGTCAACGTCAGCTGCTCGAGCAGCCCGGCCGGGTGCTGCACCGCGTCGGCGAACGACGGGTTGCCGCTGATCCCTTCCGGCAGAACCGAGCGAAGCAGGTGGGACAGGACCGGCATCGCGACGACGACCGCGGCGGCGGTCCCGGTCAGCGCCCGCGCGGACAGGCGCACGAGCGGGACGGCCAGCGCGAACATGACCGCGTAGTAGGCGAGGATCACCGAGGCGATGTCGGAGTCCGTCCAGCCCCCGAGCGCGAACCCGATCAGCAGCAGGAGCCCGGCCCGGGTGAGCAGCGTCGCCGCCGCGGCCCTCCGGTCCGGCCGATCACGGACCGGCGCACGGCCGGTCATGAACGCGATCGCGACGCCTGCGAGCACCGCGAACAACGCCGCTGCTCTTCCGCCGACGATGTAGTACACCGGGTTGGTGACGCCGTCGTCGGTGGTCATCAGCAGCGCGTGGGCGGCGATCATGCCGAGCAGCGCGACGCCGCGGGCGATGTCGATCCCCGCGAGGCGGGACGGTCGGTTCGTCGATGCGGAAGCGATCATCCCGCCGCGGGTTGCCGTCCGGCGGCGCCGCCACACCCCGGGTGACGTGTTCCACCGCCGGCTTTCACTCAGCGGTGCTGGACCGGCTCGGTCTGCACCAGGTCGTCGTAGTCGGCGGGAAGCTGGGACGTGAACTTCGTGAACTCGCCGTCGGTGACCGCCACGGCCACGGCGGCCATGGTGGCCCGCGCGTGCTGGCGTGCGCGGGAGTGCGGGACGCCCTCGTCGTCGGCGACGCGCCGATAGAAGTCCTCGAGGTCGAACCCCTGTCCAGGGGCGTCCGCGGGCAACAGCGATCCCAGGTCACCGGGCAGCTGCGCCGCGAGGTTGGCGGACTGGCCGCCCTTCAGGCGGTATCCGAGTACCCGCAGTGTGGAACGCACGGCCCGGTCGGCCGAGTCACGATCGGCGATGTGGGCGCTGTCGGCGACGGCCTTGACGAGTTGTTCTTGATCCATGTCCGTCGCCTACCCGCCGCCGGCGGGGCGGACACACCTCAGACTCGCGCGGCCGGGCCGCCGAGCCGCGCGCGGAGTCGAACGAGGAGACGGCCGCCGGTGGTCGACGTCCGGGAGGCGCCCATCGTGCCGAGGCACAGCCGTCGGCCATGCCGCCGCGTAGCCGGGGTAGCGCCCTGATGCCGGGTGCGATCAGCTCTTCAGGAAGTCGAGTAGGGCGTTGTTGAACTGCTCGGCGTGCGTCGTGTTCAGACCGTGCGGACCGCCCTCGATCAGCTCGAGCCGGCTGTTCGCGATGATCTCGTGCGAGCGTTTGCCGCTGACCTCGAACGGGACGGTCGCGTCCGCGTTGCCGTGAATGACCAACGTCGGAACGTCGATCGTGGACAGGTCCGCACGGAAGTCGGTCCGGCCGAACGCGGCGATGCAGTCCAACGTGGCCTTCGGTGAGGCGAACTCGGCCATCGACCGGTGGTAGAGCCGGGTGGGCTCGCTGACCAGGAGCCGGTCGGACGAGAAGAACGTCGTCGTGAACTCGTCCAGGAACGCGATCCGGTCGCCGCGTACCCCGTCCTCGAACTGCCTGATCGCGTCGTCGTCGAGGCCGCCGTCCGGATTGTCGTCGCTCTTGTAGAGGTAGGGCGGGACGGCGGCGGCCAGCACGGCCTGCGCCACCCGGCCGGAGCCGTGCCGGTTGAGGTACCGGACGACCTCGCCTCCGCCCATCGAGAACCCGACGAGTGTGACGTCCGTCAGGTCCAGCGAGGTCAGCAGCGCGTTCAGATCCTCGGCGAGCGTGTCGTAGTCGTACCCGACCCAGGGCTGTGACGACTCGCCGAAACCGCGGCGGTCGTAGGTGATCACGCGGTATCCGGCGTCGACGAGTGCCGGAACCTGTTTCTCCCACGAGCGCTCGGACAACGGCCATCCGTGGATCAGGACGACCGGTCGTCCCGTGCCGTGGTCCTCGTAGTGCAGCTGGATCGGCTTGCTGTTCTCGTTGCCCACGGAAATCCGGGTCACGGAGTGTTCCTCTCTAGTGGGGATCTGGCTCAGTCGGCGCGAGCGTCGATGTCGCTGAACGCTGTTGAGGCGGCCTGGCTGGGATGGCGCACGAGCGATGCCCGGGCTACCGGTTCACGGGACGCGTTCCCGGCAAGATCGGCTCGAAACAGGCTGGGGTCGAGCCGGGGTTCCGAGGATGCGCCGGCGTGAACCGGGAAGCGGACGCGCGGCGGGCTCTCGCGATCGCCCGATGAACCCGAGGCGGACTGCACGCTCACAGAGTTCAGGAGGCGGTCTACCAGCGCCTGGCCGTACATACGAAGTCGGTGTGGCGCTCACCGGATCCACCGGCTCGCCGGCTGTGATCGACGGTGCAGCCGATGAACCGACGCAGGCAGTCGATCACCCGATCCCGGTACTCCCGCCGCGGTGCATGATCGAAGGTCCGCGGACGACATGAAACGTCATCGCGCCTGCGATGCCGATCAGCCACGTTACCTGCCAGAACGTGTTCCCGACGACCGCGATCAGGCCGGTTGACACGAGCCCGAGCTGTCTGGCAGGTCCGTACCACCAGACGATCAACCGGCCCGCCATCAAGTCCTCTCCATCAGCTGCGCAAGGTCGCTGACCGCCCGTTTCAGGCCTCCTCGGCGCTCAGCCGGGTGCGGAGTCGCTCCAGAGTGCGGCTGAGCAGGCGGGACACGTGCATCTGCGAGACGCCTATCCGTTCCGCGATCTGGATCTGGGTGTACTCGCCGTAGAACCGGAGCAGCAGGATGGTGCGTTCCCGCTCGGGAAGTTCATCGATCACCCGTCGGAGATCGCCCTGGTGTTCGACGAGATCCAGGGCCGGGTCGTGGTCCCCGACCCGCTCGGCCAGCGGCTGGCCGCTCTCCTGATCCGGCATGTCCAGGGACTCGGTCCGGTAGGACTCGAGGGCGCCGAGAGTCTCCACGACATCCGATACGTCCACGCCCAGCTCCTCGGCGAGCTCGCTCGGTCGCGGTGAACGTCCCAGCCGCTGGGTGAGCGCGATCGTCGCCCGGTTCACGCTGACCGACATGTCCTTCAGGCCTCTCGGGACCCGGAGGGACCACGTGTGGTCACGCAGGTGGCGCAGCATCTCGCCGCGGACACTGGGCACGAGGTAGGCGAGTGCCCCTCCGGTCGCCGAGTCCGGGTCGTAGCGGTCGATGGCCTTGATCAGTCCGACCGTGCCGACCTGCTCGATGTCCTCGGCGGAATGCGGGCCCGAGTAGCGCCGGGCGAGGTTGCGCACGAGCGGCAGGAACTCGCGGATCAGCCGCTCGCGCCGGTCGTGGTAGCCGCGGTCACCGGGGTCCGCGTCCACGTGCCGGCGCAGCTCCGGTTCGAGGTCGTCGTACGCGTGGATCCCGGTCCGCTGCCGTGGCCCGGGGTCGGGCATCGGCGACGGCACGGGCGTTAGAGCCGCCGTCGGGCCAACGCAGTCCGATCGGGAGCGTGTGGGGCACGGTCGGCCCGGTCGGCCGCGGGTCGGACTTGCGGTTCCGGAGCCGTCGACGACGGGCGGGGAAGTGCTGCGCATCGTTCTCCCGGTCGCACACGAGCTGCGCTCGCTGTGGTGAAGGACCGGAGGCGCTGCACGTGTGAACGCGTCCAGGCGAACGGTTGAGGGTCGCGACGGCGACGCGGCAACCGATCTCAACGGTAGCTCCCCCATGGTGCACCGACAACCGTGAGAGGCCGGAGACAGAAGACCTGCCGGTGCCCGCGACCAGCTCAGTCGGCGATGCCGTTGGTCTGGTCGATCACGGTCTGGCGCTCGGGCGTGATCCACCAGATGACCCGCTCGGACTTGATGGCGTCCGGCGGGTAGTCCGTGCCGAGGTACTTCCGCGCCAGCTCGTCGACGTGGTCGCGAGCCCGCTGGCCGCCGGTGGTCGCCACGATGCGGCCGCGGATCTCGGCGTAGCGGTACGGGTCGTCCTCGTCGCGGATGAGCACGGTGACGTGCGGGTCGCGCTCGATGTTGCGGTGCTTGACCCGGTGCGTCTCGGTGTTGAGGACGATCTTGCCGTCCTCGGCGTGTACCCAGATCGTCTGGTTCTGTATCGCGCCGCTCGGCAGCACGGTGGCGACGGACGCGAAGTTCCGCCCCGTCGCGAGCTTCTCGGCCATCGGGTGCAGGTCGGCGCCGTTCCTGGTCTCGGCAGGCATGCGGTACTCCTCCGGTCGGGGGACGACGGCGGGGCGCGAAAGGGGGAGTCCGCGTCCCGCCGCCGAGTCGGGTCGGGGTGGGTCAGGCGGCCTGGCCGGGGTGCAGCAGGACCTTGGTCCAGCCGTCGACGCGCTTGTCGAACTGGTCGTAGCCGTGCGCGGCCTGGTCGAGCGGCAGCTCGTGCGAGACGAGGAAGCCGGGGTTCGCGTGGCCCGCGGTGATCAGGTCACGCTGTCGGGCGTTGTAGTTCTTCGTGTTGCACTGGCCGGTACCCATGGACTGGCCCTTGAAGAAGAACGTGCCGTAGTCGAACGCGAGCTTGCCCTGCTTGGCCAGCTCGTTCGCCGCGCCTGGGTCCTCGGGCAGGTAGACACCGACAACGCCGATGCCACCGGTCGCCTTGACCGCGTGCACGAGCTCGTTGAGCACGATCTCGGGCTGCTCGTCACCGTCCGGGTTGTGCGCCTGGTAGCCGACGGCGTCGACGCCGCGGTCGACCTCGCCGCCGTGCAGGTCGGTGATCTGCTGGATCGGGTCGCCCTTGCTGCGGTCGATCGGCGTGGCGCCGGCCTTCTTCGCCAGCTCGAGGCGATCGGTCTGCTGGTTGTCGACGAGGTAGACCTCGGACGCGCCCATGATCCGGGCGCTGTGTGCCGCGAGCAGCCCGACCGGGCCCGCACCCCAGATCGCGATCGACTCGCCGGGACGCATCTTCGCCAGCTCCACGCCGTGCCATCCGGTCGGGAAGATGTCCGAGAGCATCGTGTAGTCGCTCTCGTGCTCGGTGCCCTGCGGGAGCTGGAGGCAGTTGAAGTCGGCCCACGGCACGCGCAGGTACTCGGCCTGGCCACCGTTGTAGGGGCCCATGCCGGCGTAGCCGTAGGCGGCGCCGGCCTGGCCGGGGTTCGCGCGCAGGCAGAACGCGGTCAGGCCCTTCTCGCAGTTGTCGCAGGTGCCGCAGCCGATGTTGAACGGCAGCGAGACACGGTCGCCGACCCGCACCTTGCCGACCGCGTCGCCGACCTCCTCGACGATGCCCATGTTCTCGTGACCGAGCACCTTGCCCTGCTCGACGTTCGTCCGGCCCTCGTACATGTGCAGGTCGGAGCCGCAGATGTTGGTCGTGGTGATCCGGACCAGCGCGTCGGTCGGCGCCTCGATCCGGGCGTCCGCGACGTCCTCGACCGAGACGTCGTACGGGCCGTTGTAGACGAGTCCCTTCACCGGACTCCCTTCGTGGACGTTCGTCCCGATCGCGGCGTCGTGGCGTGAACCGGCTTGCCGGGCGCGGTTCTCGGAGGGTCCCCGGCTCTGATCGCCCGAAACCGGTGCCGCCGGCCTGTACAGGGCGGCGTGCGCCTTCCGGATCGGGTCCGCCTCTCCTGCGTCGCGCCTCCGGGGCCGGGCCGGGGCTGTCGGCGGGCGGTGATCGGCGCGTTCCTGCGGGACCTACCGGGGCGGTGATCAGCCGGTCAGGTCGAGGCTCGCGTGCGTCGTGGCCCCGTCGGAACGGGTGCGGACGGTCCCGAAGCACCGCAGGAGGGCGGGAAGCGCGACGTTCTCGGCCAGGAACTCGGCACGGAACGACGTGACCCCCTCGTGGCGCGCCCGGTCGATCAGCACCCGTAGCAGCGACCGGCCGACGCCGCGGCCCTGCCAGTCGTCGAGGATGACGATCGCGAACTCCGCGGTGTGCGGCTCGTCCTCGCGGATGTAGCGGGCGACTCCGATGCCGTCCCCGGTGGCGGCGAGGAACGCTCCGACCGCCTCGTGGTCGTGGTGGTCCAGGTCGGTGAAGTACCGCACCTGCCGGTCCGACAGCTCCGGCGCGTCGGTGAAGAACCGGCGGTATGCGCTCGTGGCGCTGAGCTGCCGATACTTGCCCGCGATCTCGCCGGCGTCGTCGGGCTCGATCGAGCGCACGACGATCGTCGTGCCGTCGGTCAACATCACCCGTTCGTGCACGGAGACGTCATCAGCGGTGGCGCGTCCGGCGTCGGGCGGGTCGTCTGCGGGGCCACCCGGCCATCGTGTCCGCACCCGGCCTGGGTCGGCCACCCGGAGCCGGCCTGGTCTCGCGCGGCGCTCGCGACAGTCCGGCTCCCCGCCGCTACGGCTGGACGTCGACGTCGTGCAGACGGGTCTGGACGGTCCGTCCGCTCTCCCACGAGTTGGCGCCGGGAGCCGGTACCGGTGTCGGAATGTCCGACCGGTGGGACCGCTTGTGCTCGGTGGACACGCCGAGCCTGCGGTCCCGGGAGTCGACGAGGTCGGTCCGCGCCTGACCGTCGCCGGTCATGGCCATCATCAGCTGCGGGGCGCCGTACGGAAAGTCGTCGCGGTCGTACTGCCAGGTGTGGAACGTCTTGCCGTACGTCGTGACCAGGTCGGTGAAGTAGGCCTTCTCGGCGAGGTCCGGGATGCCGGGTGCGACGAGGATGCCGGACTTCACCTCGTAGTGGTGGCTGTGCCAGAGCCGCTTCTCCTCGTCGGGGAGCGCGCGAAAGCGGTTCTCGCTGATGATGTACTCGATGCCGATGAGGCGGGCGTCGGGTGCATTGCGGTCGAAGATCACGCACTGGTGCAGGTCGTGCTGCAGGTGGATGCAGAAGTGTGACGCCTCGACCTGCCGGCCTCTGTCGTCGGCGTACATGTGGAAGCCGTTGAGGTAGGTGCTCATCGCATCGAGCGGGTACTTCGGCTGGACCAGTCCGGACGCCAGGTCGAGGGCCCGGTGCTTGAGCGGGTGCCCGCGCCCTACCGTCGTGGCCGACACGGCCTTGCGCCCAAGGGCGAGACCTGCCGCGGCGGCGATCCCGGCCACCAAACCCGTTCCGAACGAGCCGTTCGTGCCACGGCTGGAGCGCTGGTCACGTCGTGAGGTCATGCCGTCGGCTACCCCGATCGGGATCGCCGAACCCGCTCCATCCCGGCCCATGCGGTCCGGGCGCCGAAGTTCCGGGCGGCCGGCGGACCACGGCGGTGGTGAGTCGGCGGGCGACGGCGACGAGTCACATTTCGTGTCCTGAGAGGACCGGGCCGGCATCTGGAAGGCGTGCCGCCGCGCAGATGGTCCAGGTCGGTGAAGTACTGCACCTGTCGGTCGGACAGCTCAGGCGCGTCGGTGAAGAACCGGCGGTAGGCGCTGGTGCCGCTGAGCTGCCGGTACTTGGCCTTGATCTCCCCGGCGTCGTCAGGTTGGACCGATCGTACAACGATCGCGGTGCCGTCGGGCAGTGCCAACTCGTCGTGGACGGGTGCATCGTGTTCTTACTCGGCCATCTCACACTGTCGAGCGGGACACGCCGAACCGCAGGGCGTACGGGTTGAGGCCGCGGGGAAGCGGTGCATCGGCGCGGAATCGCTCCGGCGGCAGGAGCACGTGGTGGTGGTCCTCGAGCAGAGTCGCGAGCACCGAGCTTGCGACGAACAGCACGAGCTCGCGTCCCGGGCACACACCCGGTCCCCCGGAGAACGGTGTGAGCATCCAGTCCTCGCGGGCGTGGCCGTCGAGCCACTGGTCCGGGTCGGCGCGGTCAGCGTCGTCGCGGGTGGACGCGTCGCGATGCAGGAACCAGGCCGGAACGAGCAACGCGGTGTGCGACGGCAGCTCGCCGCCTGCCCATTCGGTGGGCTCTGTGGTCTCGCGGAGCAGCAGCGGCGTCGTCGGCCACAGGCGGGCCGACTCCAGCACCGTCGAGCGCAGCAGCGGCAGCTCCTGCGGACCGTCCAGGTCCCGACCGGCGGTCTCCGCACGGGCCCGTCCGCGCAGCTGCGGGTCGGTGGCGAGCAGGGCGAGCGCGCGCAGGGTCACCGCGCCGCCCGGGTCGAACGCGAACAGCCAGTGCCCGATCTGGTCCTCGGGTGCGTCGCCGGCCTGCTCGGCGCCGGTGACCATCTCGGCCAGGCTGCCCGGCTGCGGATCGTCCAGGTAGCCGCGCACGCCGCGCCGCCACCGCTCGCGCAGGTCGTCGCGCTTCGGGGCGAGGACGGAGAGGTTGCCTCGACGGCGCATCCGGGTCAGCAGGTCGGTGAGCCGGTGGTCGGAGCGAGCGGTGTCGCCGAGCACGATGCGGCGCACGATCCGCCACCATGCGGTGACGAACGCGTCCCAGTCGAGCACACCCGCCTGTTCGGAGCGTTCTCGCAGGTGAAGCGACTCATCGCGCACGACGCGGGTGATGGACCCGGCCTGCGCGTGCAGCGGGGACCCGGTGTC
This sequence comes from Pseudonocardia endophytica, assembly GCF_004339565.1. Classification (GTDB taxonomy): domain Bacteria; phylum Actinomycetota; class Actinomycetes; order Mycobacteriales; family Pseudonocardiaceae; genus Pseudonocardia; species Pseudonocardia endophytica. The sequence continues at coordinate 548,650 of NZ_SMFZ01000001.1, read as the reverse complement.
GAGCACCGACTCGGTGAAGCGACGGCGTTCGTCGCGGGCGGCGCCGTGCGAGACGAGGACGCCGTGCGGCTGGAACTGGCCGAGGGCGCCGCGCTTCTCCCAGGTCGCCGCTGCGAACGGCTCGGGGGTGCCGTCGAGGACGCGGTGCACGTCGTCGGCTCCCAGGACGAGCGCGACCGAGCGGCCGGGCACGGGGAGCCGCACCGGGCCGGTGCCGTAGCGCTCCTGGATCTGCTGGAGCAGGCGGACGCTGCGGTCGTCGGTGCCGAGCAGCCCGGCCAGCCGGACGACCGGAGGGCGGCGGGCGATGACACCCTGGGCGAGGATCGGGGCGATCGCCCCGCCGACGACGGCCGCCGTATCCGCGACGGACGCCGTGGCGAGACCGGACCGGGTGTCAGTGGTGGGCGTAGCGGTCGACATGTCGACCGCCTACCCGGGAGCGAGGCGCCCATGCATCGGTGACAGGGGTTTCCCGACCGTTGTGCCCGGCGACCCGTGGGACCACCGGGCAGCGGCGATGCACCGTCATGACGAGCACGACGGACCGCGGTGACCGACGTCGACGGCACGCTGGTCGACTCCGTCTACCACCACGCGGTGGCCCATTCGCGGGCGTTCGCCGCGCACGGCCCCGGTCGCGACTCGCCGTGGGACGTCAGGGCCCGGCCGCCGCAGGTCATCCGGCCCATTCCGTGCGCAGTGGGCGGGCGCGGCGAGGACGAGCTGCGCGAGGCCGCCGTGGACGTGGACGCCTCGCTCGACGACCTGCGGTCGGCGATCCCACGCCTGCCGGGGCGCTGATCTTCACACGCCGTCGCGGGGAACCGAGGTGTTCCAGTTGCGCGACACCACGCGCTCGTCGTTCTCGTAGGCGTCGAGCTGGGCGTGCAGGTGGAAGTGCGAACCGTCGGAGGTCATGACTGTGCGTGTCTCGGTGCGTACTCGCCAGTCGTCTCGGGACAGCGACACCCGGGCGGTGACTTCGCCGCGAACCGAGTCGGTGTCGTCGGCCCGGAACGAGTAGCGCTCCTCGACGCGTTCGTCGACCACGAGTCCGATGTCGTCGAGCCGGTAGCCGCCGGAGTCGTTGACGACGTGCAGCTGGGACCGGTCGTCGACGAGGTTGCGGGTCAGTTCCCATCGCTGGTCGCCGTCTCGGGTCCGGGTGGTCGCGGGTGGCGGCGTGCCCTCGGGCGGGTCGAACGGCCGGACCGTCACCTCGTCCGGGTCGCCGGTGCGGCGCAGCGGCAGCGTGAGCCCCGACGATCCGGTGACGACGGTCAGCCGGACCGGTTCCGGCGGCGTCCAGGCCAGCGGCCAGTACGACGTGGACAGCGACAGCCGGATCCGGTGGCCGGCCGGGAAGCGTTGCGCGACACCGTTCAACGTGAGCCGGACACGGTAGCGCCTGCCCGGCTCCAGCGGCTGGGGCTCGGCGTGCGAGTCGCGGTGGGTGAGGTTGAGCAGTCCGTAGGTGACGCGGGTGGCGGCGCCGTCCGGGGCGACGTCGGAGATGCGGGCGGCGACCATCGCGACCGGCCGGTCGGAGGCGACCACGAGGTCCAGCTCGGGCGCGCCGAGGATCTCGTACGGCTCGTCGAGGACGTCGGAGTCGAACACGAGCGAGCCGCCGTCCTCCTCGCGCTGGTCGTAGGGCAGGTCCGGCGGAGCGCTGTAGGAGCACCACTTGCCGGCGAACTGGCCTACCGACAGCGGCGAGCTGACCGGCATCTCGGCCGTGGCCGCGGTCTCGTCGCGCGCGGCGATCCGGCGCGGTTCGAGCGCGTACCGGACACGGTCCACGTGCGGGGACGGCCAGGACGGTTCACCGACCCACCGCCCGGGCCGGTCGCCGTAGGACGTCGACGGCGGCACGGTGTCCTGCATGAACGTGCGCAGCATCGGCTGGTCGTCGACGCCGTTGGTGGTGTCGTCCTTGAGCCAGCGGTCCCACCAGCGCACGAGCTCCTGCAGGAACCCGACGGCTGGTCCGGGGCTGCCGAGGTGCGGGTACTTGTGCGACCACGGCCCGATCAGGCCCTGCCGGGGTACGTCGAGGTGCTCCAGCACCCGGAACACGGCGTTCGAGTAGCCGTCGGCCCAGCCGCTGACGGCGAGCACCGGGCACGCGACCGCCGAGTAGTCCTCGCAGACCGAGCCGCGGCGCCAATACGCGTCGCGGCGCTGGTGGCGCAGCCACGTGTCCACCCACAGGCCGCTGCCCTCGAGACGCCCGTGCCAGAGGTCGCGCCACCGGTCGCCGACGAGCTCGGGGTCCGGTGGCAGGGAGTTGAACGAGAACATCGTGGATGCCCAGGACAGGTTGTCGCCGAGCAGGCAGCCGCCCATGTAGTGCACGTCGTCGGCGTAGCGGTCGTCGGAGAACGCGACGGCCGCGATCGCGCCGAGGCTCTCCGGACGGCGGGCGGCGACCTGCAGCGCGTTGAACCCGCCCCAGGAGATACCCATCATCCCGGTCCGTCCGCTGCACCACGGCTGGGCGGCCAGCCAGGCCAGCACCTCCTCGGCGTCGCACAGCTCCTGGTCGGTGTACTCGTCGGTGAGCACGCCGTCGGAGTCGCCGCTGCCCCGCAGGTCCACTCGGACCCCCGCATAGCCGCGCCCGGCCAGGTAGGGGTGGTGCACAGCGTCGCGGGGTGCGGTGTGGTCACGCTTGCGGTACGGGACGAGCTCCAGGATCGCCGGCACCGGCCCGGCCTCATCGGCGTCCGGACGCCAGATCCGCGCCGCCAGCCGGGTGCCGTCGGACAGCGGGATCAGCGTGTGCTCGGTCTCGTGGACCTCGTAGGGCAGCGACGTCACCGTGCGCACTCCTGCGGCGCTCCTTCCGTTCGGGATCAGCTGTCGAACTCGAAGTGGAGCAGCTCGGCGCAGCGCTCGAAGCGCTTGCGCACCTCGGAGTCGTCGGCCCCGCCCACGTAGACATTCGCGATCTTGTAGCTGTAGCTGTCCTGGTCGGGCAGCTCGGAGAGCCGGTCGCCCTCGGTGACGATGACGTCGATGGTCGTGCCGCCGACCTCGCGCTCGACCTCGGCGATCTCGTCGGCGGTCGGCACCCGGCGCACCACACCGTCGGACAGGTGACGCAGGAACCACTTGGACGCCGTCGCGTACCGGCCCTGTCGGGACGGCATCGACGGGTCGTGGCCCAGCGCGAGCTCCACCATCGCGTAGTGGTTGGCGACGCCGTCGACGTCGGCGAACAGCTCCGCGTGCGACTGCGAGTGCCGCGGGTTCACCTCGAGCACCCGGATCCGGTCGGCCTCGGGATCCCAGAAGAACTCGATGTTGAACGTGGTGGAGTCGAGACCGACCCGCCGGACGATCCGACGCGCGATGTCGGCCATCCGCTCGGCCACCGCGTCGGGCAACGTCGAGGGGTAGCGAAACCGGTCCTGGCTCGCCACGTCGTCGCGGTTGATCGTGTCGACGACGCCGAACACGTGCACGTCCTCGCCGCGGGCGTAGCCCTCCAGCGTCACCTGCCTGCCCGTGGCGGTCTCCTCGGCCAGGCACGCGCGCCCGCCCAGCGCGGCGATCTCGTCGGGCAGGTCGAGCTCGTCGAGGACGACCTCGAACGGCTCGCCGACGAACCCGATGCCGCCCCGGATGTGGGTGAGGGCGTCACGGAACCCGTCGACGTCATCGACACCGAACGCGAGCGCCGAGGAGAACGACTTCACCGGCTTGACCCACATCGGGAAGCCGACGCCGTCCGGCGGCTCGGTGTCGTTGTCCGGGTCGACCAGCCCGAACGCGGGGTAGTCCTCGGTCACGGAGGACTGCTCGAGCCGGCTCCAGTACTTGTGTTCGCACTTGACCACTGCCTCGAGGCTTGCGCAGTTCCTCTGCACGTGCTTGCAGAGCAGCGGAACCATCGTGCTCACCGGGAAGTCCCAGAACCCGATCACGGCCGCGACCGTGCCGTCGAACGCGTCGAGCCCGCGTCTCGCCTGGTCCAGCAGCTCGGCCAGCGGGATCTCGTCCCGGTACTGCAGCTCCTCGATCGTCAGCAGTGGGTGGAACCGGTAACGTCGCCCGGCGTCCGGTAGCTGCTCGAGGATCTCACGGTTGTGGTCGTCGAGCCCGAGAACGAACACGTCGGCCGGTTCGGACACCGTCACTCCCCTCTGGATGAACAAGCGCTTACGGCGGAATCTGTGCCCGCCAGTCGGGCGGCTAAACCCGTGCGCCCACCACTCGAACGGTGCGATCGGAGGTCGCGATGTCATTGCAGGACGTGCCGCTGTGCCCGCGGTGTGGTGTCCAGTACCCGCAGGCCGTCGACCCGGCGGAATGCCCGGTCTGCACCGACGAGCGGGAGTACGTCGACTGGGGCGGCCAGCGCTGGACGACGGTCGCGCGCCTGCGGGCCGACGGGTTCCGCGGCGAGGTCCGGGAGGAGGTTCGCGGCCTGTGGGGCGTCGGAACGACCCCGGACCTCGGGATCGCGCAACGCGCGCTGCTCGTGCCGGGGGAGGGCGGGAACGTGCTGTGGGACTGCACCGCCCTGCTCGACGACGACACGGTGGCCCGGGTGCACGAGCTCGGCGGCGTCGCCGCGATCGCGATCTCGCACCCGCACTACTACTCGACGATGGCGGCGTGGGGTCGCGAGTTCGACGCCCCGATCCACGTGCACGCCGCCGACCGCGACTGGGTCCCGCGCGGCGTCGAGGTCGCGCCGTGGGACGGCGACGCGCTCGAGGTGCTGCCCGGCCGGATGCTGCTGCACCTCGGCGTGCACTTCGCAGGCGGGACCGTCCTGCACTGGGCCGACGGTGTAGACGGGCGCGGCGCGCTCTGCGCGGGCGACATCGTCACGGTCGTTCCGGACCGCCGGTGGGTCGGCTTCATGTACAGCTACCCGAACCTGATCCCGGCGCACCCGGACACCGTCCGTCGCGCCGTCCGGATCCTGTCCGGTGTCCGCTACGCGTCGCTGTTCGGCGCCTGGTGGGGACACGTCGTGCAGGGCGACGCGCACGACGCCGTCGTGCGCTCCGCGCAGCGCTACCTGCGCCACATCGGGCTGACCCCGAACCTCTGAGCTCACGTGTCCGACGGGGCGTGGATCAGCTGTTCTGCGGCTGCGAAACGATGCGGATGTACGGCCGCGGCGACTGCCAGCCGTCGGGCCAGATCTTCTTGGCGTCCATCGTCGGACACCGAGCCTGCGTCTCAGGCGGGTGGCGCGGGTCCGGCGGGCCGGTCGGGTGCGCCGCCGCCTCCGCCGTGACGTCACCGGAGATCACCAGGACGGACACGCCGCCGTCGGCGAGAAGAACGCGAGCAGCACCCCGCCGGTGGCGTGCATGTGGTGCGCCCACACCGCCACGGACAGCGACGCGATCGCGATGTTCGCGTAGATCAGGCCCTTGTAGCCGAACACCGGCTTGCGGGAGAACACCGGGAAGACCTCGGACACGATGCCGAAGAACGGCAGCGCGACGATGTAGACCTCGGGATGGCCGAAGAACCAGAACAGGTGCTGCCAGAGGATCACGCCGCCGTTGGCCGGGTCGAACACGTGCGCGCCGAGGTGGCGGTCCGCGGCGAGGCCCAGCAGGCCTGCGGTGAGGATCGGGAACGCGATCAGGATCAGCAGCGCCGTGATGAAGATGTTCCAGCTGAAGATCGGCATCCGGAACATCGTCATGCCGGGGGGCGCGCATGCACGCCGTCGTCGTCACGAAGTTCACCGCGCCGAGGATCGCGCCGAGCCCGGACACGATGAGCCGCGACGGTTCCGGGGCGCCGATCTGCAGCGGCATGATGTAGTTCGCGAAGCCGAACAGGATCGGCGTCGCGTTCAGCAGCAGCATGATCGTGCCGTGCATGGTGAACAGCTGGTTGTACTGCTCGGTGGAGAGGAACTGCAGCTCCGGGCGGGCGAGCTCGGCGCGCATCAGCAGCGCCATCGCGCCGCCGGCCAGGAAGAACCCGAACGACGTGACCAGGTACAGGATCGCGATGCCCTTCGGATCCGTGGTGCTCAGCATGTGCACCAGACGGGATCCCTTGCCTGGCCGGGTGCCGGGTGCGGACGTTCTGACGACGGGGCGGAGCGGGGTTCCGTCGCGGTCGTCGCGGTCCTCCCGGCAACGGGGTAGAACTGGGCGCTGCCGCCTCTATCCGCTGCCAGTGCCTCCAATCACGCGCCTGCCGCCCGGGCGACGCCTGACGGAGGTGTGGTCGCCTGGATCGGAGGTACGCTGGCCGGCACGGCCGGCCCCCGACGGCGGTCGTGCGTGCTACGCGACGAGCGTGAGCGGGGGCGTGACCTGCGGCGGGTACCGCGCAGGAGAGCCTCGGCGACGGCCCGCCGCGCATGCGTGCCGGTGAGCAACGCGTTGTGACCGCCTCGGACCTCGACGTTCTCGGCCTCGGGTTCCCGGCAGGCCGCAGGTGGCGCGACGCGGTCGTCGGGCGACCAGATGCTCGTGAACGCGACCCCATCGGGCAACGGGCCGTGCATCTGCGTCCGGAACGTGCGGCAGCAGTTCCCGACGAGGCATCCGACACCGGCGACGCCCTCGACCCCGGTGGCCCGCGCCCCGGCGACCGCGCCGAGGAGCGCCCGCATCGGCCAGGACAGTTTCGCGAGGTCGAACGGGGTCGCGACGGTCACGACGCCGGACACGCGGTCCGGCACCCGGTGGGCGAGCGAGCGGGCGAACTGCCCGCCACGGCTGTGCCCGACGAGTTGTACGCGCCGTCCGCTGTGATCGGTCTCGTCGCGCACGATCGACTCGAGCGCGTCGACGGTCCGCCTGCCACAGGCCAGACCCGCTCCGACGGCCGTCGGGACCACGTCGTAGCCCAGTGCGATCAGCCAGTGCTCGAGCGGCCCGAGCAACGGCGTCGTGGTGGCGAAACCCCCGATGAGCAGCGCCGAGTGGGTCCCGGGGCGGGCCGCGAGGTGCTCCGGCGGCTCGCCGCGGTTCCGGTCGAGCCCGAGCGCGGTCGCCCTGGCGAACCCGTGCAGGCCACCGACGATCATCGACGAGAGCACTCGCCTCCTCGTGGTGCGGTCGACATGGTGCGGTCGACGGCCCGCTTACCCGCGGGTAGCCCCACGAACCACGCCCGTGGCCGTCGTCACGCACGCGTGGACCGGATCTCGACGGGTACGCGGTCTGTCGAACTCGACCGAGAGGACTGCTCCATGCGAGCGTTGACTTACCACGGACGCCACGACGTCCGTGTCGACACCGTTCCGGACCCGGCGATCGCCGATCCCACCGACGTGATCGTGAAGATCACGTCCAGCGGTCTGTGCGGCTCCGACCTGCACCTGTACGAGGTGATGGGCCCGTTCCTGGCCGAGGGCGACATCCTCGGCCACGAGCCGATGGGCGTCGTCGTGGAGAAGGGCAGCGGCGTCACCGAGCTGCAGGTCGGCAACCGGGTCGTGATCCCGTTCAACGTGTCGTGCGGCAGCTGCTGGATGTGCGACCGCGGGCTGCAGTCGCAGTGCGAGACGACCCAGAACCGCGATCAGGGGATGGGTGCGTCGCTGTTCGGCTTCACGAAGCTCTACGGGCAGGTGCCCGGCGGGCAGGCCGAGTACCTGCGGGTGCCGTTCGGCAACACGCTGCCGATCAAGGTCCCGGACGGCCCGCCGGACGACCGGTTCGTGTTCCTGTCCGACGTGCTGCCCACCGCGTGGCAGGCCGTCCAGTACGCCGCGACACCGAAGGACGGCACGCTCGTCGTGCTCGGGCTCGGGCCGATCGGGGACATGGCCACCCGGATCGCCCGCCGGCACGGCGTCGAGCAGGTGATCGGGATCGACCTGGTCCCGGAGCGCCTGACCCGCGTCGAACGCCGTGGCGTGACCGCGCTCGACCTGGGCCGGGGCGAGGACGAGGTCGCCGAGGCCGTCCGCGCGGCGACCGACGGGCGCGGGGCCGACGCCGTGATCGACGCCGTCGGCATGGAGGCCCACGGCTCGCCGCTCGGGAAGATCGCCCACGAGGCGGTCGGGCTTCTGCCGAAGTCGGTGGGGGAGAAGGTCATGTCCAACGCCGGCACCGACCGGATGGCCGCGCTGCTCCTGGCCATCCGGCTCGTCCGTCGCGGAGGGACGATCTCGCTGTCCGGCGTGTACGGCGGGACGGCCGACCCGATGCCGATGCTCACGTTGTTCGACAAGCAGATCCAGATGCGGATGGGGCAGGCGAACGTCTGGCACTGGGTGCCGGAGATCCTGCCGCTGCTCTCCGACGGTGACCCTCTCGGCACCGAGGACTTCGCGACCCACCACGTGCCGCTCGAGAGCGCACCCGAGGCGTACTCGATGTTCCAGCAGAAGCACGACGGGGCTGTGAAGGTCCTCTTCCGTCCGGAGGTGACCAGGTCGTGAGCACGAATCCCTCTCCGCCTGCGCAACAGCAGGACCCGCCCGGTGGCACCGACGGGCTCGACCCGCAGCCGCGCGACGAGATGCGGGACTGGACCGGCCGCGACCTGCTCGCGGGCAAGGTCGCGCTGGTGACCGGCGGCGACTCCGGGATCGGGCGCGCGGTCTGTGTCGCGTTCGCCAAGGAGGGCGCCGACGTGGCGTTCGCCTACCTGTCCGAGGACGGCGACGCGGAGCACACCGCGTCGCTCGTGCGGGCGCAGGGGCACCGCTGCGTGGCGATCGGCGGCGACCTCGGCGACGCGAAGCACTGCGACGACGTCGTCGCCCGGACCGTCGACGAGTTCGGAGGTCTCGACGTGGTCGTCAACAACGTGGCCACGCAGGAGTCCTACGACATGCCCGAGGACATCGGCGACGACCAGTGGCTGCGCACGTTCGAGGTCAACGTGCACAGCTTCTTCCGGGTCACGAAGGCGGCGCTCCCGCATCTGTCGGCCGGGTCCGCCGTGATCAATACCGGCTCGGTGAACGGGTTGCGCGGCAACAAGTCGCTCATCGACTACTCCGCGACGAAGGGTGCCGTGCAGTCGTTGACGTACTCGCTGGCACAGTCGCTGACCGGCCGCGGGATCCGGGTCAACTGCGTCGCACCCGGTCCGGTGTGGACGCCGCTGATCCCGGCGACCATGCCCGACTCCAAGGTGGAGGAGTTCGGCGCGCAGACGCCGATGGGCCGGGCCGCGGAACCGGACGAGATCGCGCCGTCCTATGTCTTCTTCGCGTCCGAGCAGCTGTCGTCGTACTACACGGGTGAGGTGCTCGCACCCGTCGGTGGCGAGACGATGCCGGGCTGAGGCCAGCGCCGCCGACGGTCACGTGACGGGGGAACGGATCGTCGCGCTGCAGCGCACGAGCGCGGACGACCTGACCGACGAGGACCTCGACGCCATGGGGGAGGTCGTCGGGTTCGTGCACCGGCGGCGCGCGCACCCGCCGCCCACGGGCGACGTCCGCTCGTTGGCCTGGCGCAACGAGCTGCTGAACCGGGGCCACGATCCCCTCCGGTGAGTCCGGCCGGGAGATCACGGTCGGGCTGTTCGCCGACCCCAGTCTCCCCGCGGCCGTCGCCGACGTGCTCGCCGACCGGCTCGGCGGGGCGTTACCCGACGAGGTCGCCGGCCGCCCCGTCACGTCGCGGGTGACGGTCGCCCGTGACCCGTTCGAGGTGCTGTGCCGGACCACGAACGCATGCTGGACAAGGCCCGCAGCGCGTCGTCTCGGCATGTTCGGACATCGCCGTGGGCGTGACCGACACGCCGCTGCGCGACGGGCGCGACGTGATTGCGGCGCAGGTCGGCCTCGGCGATCCGATCGTGGTCGTCTCGCTGCCTGCGCTGGGCGGGGTCGCGCCGGTGCGTCGGACGCACCGGCTGGTGTCCGTGCTCGTCGAGCACCTCGTGCCGGAGATCGTTCTCCCGGACGGCGACCGGCCGCCGCTGCGCCTCACCCGGTGGGGCGGGTACGGCCTGCGGGTGGTGCCCTCCGGGGAGCCAGGCGTGAGCAGCTCGGTGTCGGTGAGCTCGGTGTCGGTGACCGGGCCGATCGGGCTCGTCCGCCTGGTCGCCGGCATGGTCCGGGCGAACCGTCCGTGGCGCATTGTGTGGGCGCTCCGGTGCGATGGGGGGCGAGCTGGCGGGCGGTTCGTTCGGGGTCCTCTACTTCAACATCCGGAGCCTGGCCGACTCGCTGCCGACGTCGCGGCTGCTCGCCGTCGCGGCCTGCGCGGTCGCGGTGCACGTGACCTGGAGCGTCCTCGGGCACGGTCTGTGGGAGCGTGGGCTGCGCTCGGTACGGAGGGACCGCCCGAGCGTCATGCTCCGCAACGCGACGTCGGTGCTGACCGTGGGGTTCGGCATCGTCGTGTTCACCGCGCAGCTGTTCGTCGTGACCTGGGCGGCGAGCCTGCTCGTCATCAACCCGGAGTACGTGGCGTCGGTGCTGGGCATCCGGTCGGACCGCTCGACCACGTGCATGTCGCCCTGATGAGCCCCGTGATGGGCACGATCGCCGGCGCCGTCGGGACGATCGCCCACTACGGGCGGGTCGACCTGCTCTGCATCGACGAGCTCGGCTACAAGCAACTCGACCGTCGCGGCGCCGAGATGCTCTTCCAGGTGCTCACCGAGCGCGAGGAGACCAACTCTATCGCCATCGACTCCAACCAGGCCTTCTCCGGCTGGACCAATACCTTCACCGACCCACGGCTCTGCGCCGCGATCATCGACCCCGACTCACCTTCGCCGGCCTGATCATCGAAACCGGCAGCCAGTCATATCGGCTGGCGCACGCGAGAGCACAGCTCGCTACGCGCCCATGACCTCAGCTGCCGACTCCGCCCGGCTATACCGCTTCCTGGCTTCAGGGATGTCTTCCGGTCGCGGCGACGCCGATGCCGAGTCCGATCATCGTCAGCCCGCCCGCGCCGCCGAGGCGTCTCAGCCGACGAGGCGAGGTGGCGAACCAGTCGCGGGCTGAGCCGGCGCCCAGAGCCCATACTGCGTCCAAGACAGCGGCGAGGGTGCAGAACGCCAACCCGAAGACCGCGACCTGGACACCGACCGATCCCTGGGCCGGGTCAGTGAACTGGGGCAAGACCGTTGCGAAGAAGACGATGGCCTTGGGGTTGGTCAGCCCGACCACCGAGCCTTCGAGGAACGCCCGAGTGGGCCGGGATGCGCTGTCCGCTGGCGCACTCAACGAGGCCGCGAGCTGACCGCGGTGACGGTAGGCCTGCACGCCGAGCCAGACCAGATAGGCGGCACCGACAAACTTGAGGACGACCAACACGACCGCCACGCGCTCGACGAGCAACCCGACACCGGCGGAGACGCCGGCCAGCAAGACGAGCACGCCGACGTAGTTGCCCACCGCAGTAGCCAGAGCAGCCCGAGCTCCTAGCGCGATCGCACGGCCGAGGATGAACAACATGCCCGGCCCGGGGACCACCAAGAACACGAGCGTTCCTACAACGAAGGTCAGCACCGCTGCAGAGCTGGGCACGACACGACCGTAGCCCTCTCGCGGTCGCCGACCCGCCACCTGCGCTCCCGGCTTGAGCGTCGATAGCCCCGGCGAGGATCTCCGACTCGACGCTCCAAGTGGGGCCGACTTACGCCGCCCTCCCGGGGCCGATCAACCTTGATATCGCCACACCGACCGCCGAGCGGGTACGGTGAAGCCTGCGCCGTCAGGTGACGGCGCTCACGCACCGCGCGGCGGTCGAGATCGTCGCCGGCGCTGCCAGCGGCCAGAGGTTCACCCACGAGTCCCGGGCTTCCGCGACCCGCGCGTGCTGTGCGCGGGGTCCCACCCGAAGGGCTCCGGCGTGATGACCGGAACGGCTATACCTGATCCCCCCGCGCGGCTGGCCGCGCCGACGTCTCCGTCCCCCGCGACGGCCACCCAGCGGCGGCGCCGAGCCGCGGAGGACGCAGGCGATGCGCCGGGAGGGTTCCGAGCTCAGATCACCCGGACCGGCCCGGGCTGCACCGTGCTCACCCTGGCCGGGGACATGGACATCGCCACCACCGACGTGTTCGCCACCGCGGCCGCGGGCGCGGTGACCGCGGACCCGGGCGGGCGGATCGTGCTCGAACTCAACCGCGTGGGCTTCCTAGCCGCGCACGGACTCGCCGCCGTCCTCGCCACCCACGACCACGCCCGCCGCAGCGGCGGATCCGTGGTCCTGGTCGTCGACGAGGTCGCGCCCGCAGCGGCCACGCTACGGTTCCTCCCCGCCGAGGCGGCCCTGCTCATCTACTCGACGCTGACCGCGGCGCTGGCTGCCCCGGCGCCGGGCCCTGAGCCGACATGACCACCCCGACCGGCGACACCTCCGACCCGCACGAGTTCACCCGGCAACGCGACCAGGTGCTCGCCGCCCTGGACCGGCTCGCCGCGGGCACCTTCGCCCGCTGCGACGTGTGCGGAGTACAGATCTCCAATCGACGCCTGCGCCTGGCTCCCGCCGCCGACCGCTGCGTGAACCACCTCCTGCCCAGCAGTCCAGAGCCGCGACCTGACCACCGCACACGACCCGGCACACAGCCCGATCAGTACGACCCGGCGTCACCAGACGAGGGAACCAACAACGACGGGAGCGGCGATGACCGCGACCACTGAAGGCACCCACAGCACCTACAGCGTCGGCAGGACTGGTAGCACGGACCTGGCCCGCACCAGGCCACCACGACCCGAGCACTACGACGACCGGCACGGCGGGATCCGACTCGCTCACCTGCGAGTCGGTCTGCCCGGATCCGAACCGGACGGAGCAGGAGCCGCCGCATCTGAACTCGACGGACTCGAACTCAACGGCCCCGAACCTGACCGGGCCGAGCCGGACCGGGGCGAGCCGTCGCGGTGGGAGTGGCGGCTCAGTGAGCTGCTCGCCCCGTTCGTGGCGTGGCTGGCCACCCAGGACATCGACGAACCCGGCCGCCGTCGCCACCGCGACGCCGCGGAGCGTTTCCTGCGCTGGACCCACACCGACACCGGGCCCGACCAGAACCGGCGCCGCCGCTACGAACACCACCTCCACGGCCACGACCCCGAGCACCTACCCGACGCCCGAGCCGGACTGGACTGGTGGACCGACCACCGCTGCATCCTCGCCCTCACCGAACCGGCCTGCCCCTGAACCGGCCGGCCTGAACGGTCGGCTCTGACCGGGCGCAGCTTGCGGTGGATGCCCGCCGCCGGGCGGGGTAACCCGCGCGGTACGGGGCCGGCTCGCCCGGGCGGGCCGTCTGCGTAGGCCCCGCGTGTTCACCCACGCAGCGCGCGGGGCCGCCTCAACACCCCGTCCCGTCCCCCGCGGCTCACCGTGTCGGCGGGGCCGACGGCCCGGCCCGGGCCGTGGCGTCGGTGAGCAGCCAGGTGGCCACGTCGCGCAACTTGATGTTGGTGTCCTGCGAGCTGCGCACCAGCATCACGAACGCCTGATCCTCAGACAGGGTGAACCGCTCGATCAGGATGCCTTTGGCCTGGCCGATCACGTCCCGGGTCCGCAACGCCTCGTCCAGCCCGGCCGCACGCTGGGCGCCGTGCAGCGCGAGCGCCGCGTGCGAGGCGAACAGCGCCGCGATGTCCAACGACGACTCGTCGAACACACCGGCCTGCCCGGCGTAGAGGTTCAACGCGCCGGCGGTGCCGTCGTCGCGGGCGAACAGCTGAAACGAGCACATCGTGGCCACCCCGCGCTCGATCGCGGTCGGCGCGAAGCGCGGCCACCGACCCAGCCCGGCAGCCGCCATGTCCTCGATCAGGGTCCGCTCCTGGGTGCGGATGGACTCCCGACACGGCCCTTCCCCTAGCTCGTTCTGCAACCGGTCCAGCTCGGCGACGACAGGGTCACTGGGCGCGCGCGACGTGATCGTGTCATCGGGCTCGATCAACGAGATGCCAGCCCGGTCGACGTGCGGGATCGACGCGATCGCCCCGGCCACGATCAGCTGCACGATGTCCTCGACAGCGTCGCCGCTGTCGCGGCGAGCCAGCAGCTCATGGGCCGCTTCGTCGAGAACGCGGGCCAGTTGTGCGCCGACCCGCTGCTCGCTGGTCTGGCCCGCCTGGCTGCTCACACGCTCGTCTCGACTGTCCACCGTGGAGCAGCCTACTAGAGGGCTTCCCGCCCGGGCGGGCCCCTGACTGGCAGCCCGCGACATGTCGTGGAGGACACCATCGGCGGCGGGCGCGGGTAGGGGCTGGCGCCCCGGCATGGCCCCCGCGCGACCGGGTACCCCGCAGCGGTGAGTACCGACGCCGGCGACCAGCACAGCAGCAACGACACCTCGGTCGGCTGGGCGCGGCAGCTGATGGAGCGGCTGACCGGTGCCGAGCAGCACCGCGCCGAGCTGGTCGAGGGCCTCGACCCGGACAGCGACTCCACCATCGTCCCCGAGGACAGCCACGACCAGCCGCGGGCCCTCACCCCGCCCGACTACGACACCGCCGAGCACGGCGTCCACGGGCTGCGCACCCGGCCCGCCCGACACGACACCGACCGCCCCACCACCTGAGCGAGCTGACCAGCCCATCAGTACCGAGAAGGACCGCCATGGCCACATGCGAGGTCTGCGGAAACGACTACGCGCACGCGTTCGAGATCCACACCCCGGAGAAAGGCGTCCACGTGTTCGACAGCTTCGAATGCGCCATCCACCAGCTCGCCCCGAGTTGCGCGCACTGCGGCTGCCGCATGATCGGACACGGCGTGGAATCCGGCGGACGGTTCTACTGCTGCGCACATTGCTCGACCGCGCCCGAACGCGAACCGGCCCACAGCTGACCAGAGAGCCGACCATGAGACGAGCGAGCACCGCGACCGCGGCGCTGATCGCCGCCACCATCGCGATCGCCGGATGCGCCAACGGCGGCCGAAGCGGCACCGACCAACCCGGCGTCCAAGGGCCCTCCAGCGTGGCGCCCGGCCCGGCCGGCAACACTCAACGCACCTCGATCGCCACCACCTCCATCAAGGACCTCCAAGCCGCGCTGCGCGCCAACGACGTCGACGACCCCGAACACTGGGCTCAGATCGTGACCGACTCCCGGCCCTACCCCGCCGGGCCTACCGGCGAGCAGAAACTGCGCCAAGTGCTGATCCAGTACCGCGCCACCCCCGACGACATCGCCCGGATCACCAACACCCTCACCCCCTAGAGCCGAACCCCGCAGACGGTTGCGCCGCTCCTGCCGAACCACCGCGGGCGGGTCCACCCGTGGCTGAACGGACTCGTGACACAGCCCACCGGGCACCGGTGCTCGTAGCGGGACGTCGAAACCTCGCCGTCGGCGTCACACCTGCCGGGGCCTGCACCCGGATCACACCGAAGGCCCGGCATTCCCCACGGAAAGCCCGCCATCTCGACGGAGAGGTGGAGACATGATTCCGCACACCGCCGCTGCGGCGCACCGCCCAGCCGACGACCGGCCCGTACTGATCACCTACGCGGCCCTGTCCTACGAACAGGAACTCGCGATCCGCAGGCGCCGCTACACGCTGTTAGCTGCTGCGTATAAGGCCAGCCGGGGGTACGGTCCGAGGTGCAGGCGGCGGGACGTTCGGCCCCGCTGCTGCCTCGGCCGAGCGAGATCTCGACGGGAGCAAGTGAGTACAGATGACCGGCCCGGAGACCGGAGTCGATGCGGACGCGTTGCGGGCGGCGATGGCCCAGACAGCGAGCCGCCTGACCCGCACACTGGCGGGCAGCGGTGGCGAGGACGCCGCACTGCAGTCGATCGTCGTCGGGGCGCTGCAGGCGATCCCGGCGGCGGCCGGGGCCAGCATCACCCTGCTCGACCGGCGCGGCGCGATCACCACCCACGCCCCCTCCACCGAGCTAGTCGCCGAGATCGACCAGGTCCAGGCCCAGATCGGGGAAGGTCCGTGTATCGACGCCGCCCGCGACGAGGAGGGCCCGCAGTCCGGCGTCACCGACGCCGACGACCTGGCCACTGATCCGCCGTGGCCGCGCTTCGCTGAGAAGGCCCTCGCCGCCGGGATGCACGCGGTGCTGTCCTTCCAACTGGTCACCGGCAGCTCCGCCGGCGCGCTGAATCTCTACTCCACCACCGCGCACGGGTTCGCCCCGGCCGACCACCTGATCGGGGGCCTGTTCGCCGACCAGGCCGCGGTCGCCCTGGCCGGCGCCCGACGCGTCGACCACCTCAGTCAGGCCCTGCGCACCCGTGACGTGATCGGCCAGGCCAAGGGCATCCTGATGGAACGGTTCCGGCTCGACGACCCCCAAGCGTTTGAGATGCTCGTGTCCGCCTCCCAAGACACGAACCTGAAACTGCACGACGTCGCCGAATGGATGGTCCGCGAGTCCCGCGAGCGCTACGCCCAGGAAGCCCCGGACCAGTAAGCCAGCCCCGGCTCAAAGGCCGGTGGGGCGGGGTAGGCCGCATCCGGGCAGCGGCGCCACCGGCGTGGTCCCGGTCCAGTCTCGATCACGGCGGACCGGTTTCGAGCAGGCAGAACGCGGTGATCCGTACACCATGGATCCGACCCGGTGGCTGACCGCCGACGAGCAGCAGCTGTCCTCGCGCGCCCTGCGCACGGGGCTGGCGCTGAGCGGGCTCGACCTCGACGCCCTGTGGTCGCGGTGCGTGGCGCTCGAGGAGTTCCCGGCGATGCCCTGGCTGGCCGCGGTTCTCGACGACAGCCAGGCCCGCACCGCCCACCAGCACGACGTCATCGCCCAAGCGCTCAACGACACCTTCCTCGACGACGGCCAGGACCACCCCGTCCGCTACACCGCCCAGCTGGCCGACGAGCCACCCATATAACCCGACCCGACAGTGTTCACCACGCGGCGAGGTGTGCGCGCCGCGCACACGGGTAGGAGATCGTCGCGACGCTGGCCGCGACCTTCTGGGGGTGCCGTGGCGTCAGGACAGGACACACCGGAGCACCAACCGGGCCCGGCCCAGAGGTCGGCGCGCCCGCCGGGTCTCGCGCCCGGCCGGGCCGAGCTCGACGGCCCGCCCCTGGACAGGCTGCTGCACGCGGCGGGTCGCGGTGACCAGGCCGCGTTCGTCACGTTCTACGACCACACCGTGTCGACCGTGCTGGGACTGCTCGACGCCCTGCTCGACCACGACACGGCCGTCGCGGCCACCATCCGGGTCTACGAGCAACTGTGGCGCCACGCGCCCGAGTTCAACCCGCGCCACCAGTCCGCCTACAACGACTTGATCCGCCAGGCGCGGCGCGCGGCCGCCCGCCCGCTGACCCATAGACTGCGGCCCACCGCGTCGATGGTACCGGCGGCACCGGCGGCGGACCCACCGCACCGTGCGCGCCGACGCCTTCGCGACCTCGCCGCCGCAACCACTCGATCGGTCCGCTCGTCACCGGTCGTCAGGGGCGTCACTGCGGCGGTCACCGACCGCATCCGGCGCATGCTAGAGCAAGCATCGAGCAAGCGGCGTACCAACGAGTAACCGGACACAATATCTGTTACCGGGGGCAGCCGGACAGGGCAAACGCGACCCGAATCTGTGATCTTCGTGGGACACGGCGGGCGCAGTCGGCGGATCGGAAGCCCGTGCTCCCGGGACGTGCTCGAATAGTGGATGTTCAGAAATCGGTCGTTAGTTGAACACGGTCGGCGACTTGGCGGTTCTCGTCGTCAGCGGATCTGCGACCTGTCCATAAGTTGTCCAATAGCGTTGACTGTCCAACAAGACGTTCGCACTCGTTTGCTGCACAGGATCGTCTGCGTCTCTGTGGAGCGTCGCTTTGCTGGCAGCGGGAAACGCTCTACCGCCTCGCCCACGCTCGAAGCGCCCGAGCGAGCTGACCGAAGCCTCCGCCGTCCACGTCGGCGCTCGAGCCCGCGGCGAGACACCATGGCCAGCATGGCATTCCTGCAGCTCACCACGATCATGATCAGGGACTACGACGCGACGATCAGATTCTTCACTGGACTACTGGGGTTCGAGCTCATCGAGGATTCTGCTGCCTTCACCAACGACGGCCGCACGAAGCGATGGGTGGTCGTCCGCCCTGCGAGCGCACAGACCGGACTCCTGCTCGCCCAGGTCGATGGTGGTCGCCAGCTGTCAGTACTTGGTGACCAGCACGCCGGCCGTGTCGGCTTCTCCCTTGAGGTCGACGACTTCGACGCCCACTACGAGCGCATGCGATCGCTCGGCGTCGAGTTCGTCACTGAGCCCCGGGCCGAGCCCTATGGTCGCTTCGCGGTCTTTCTCGACATCTCCGGCAACCGCTGGGACCTCATCGAACCGCGTCCCAACGCCGACACGAGCGTTAACGAACGCCGGCTGACCCAGCTCGGTGAGCCGCAGCGAGATCTACTCGACCAGGAGGTCCCTAGCACCAGACCCCATCAAGTCCCTTTCGTCAGCGCCTCCCCGCCTCCGTCAGCGGGGTCATCCTCACTGACGACAGTGGGCCAATCGGCTTGACGACACTCACCGAGGCGACCGGGCAGCCGGGTGTCGTGCTCCAGCGCGGGCAGAGTCATGCGCAGGCCTTCGTCGCGTCCATTACGACACGACGCCAAGTTGGCCGCGGGCGGTGCGACGCGCTGCCCAGGCGGTGGACCGCGAGCTAGCAGGAATCCCATATCCGTTATGTCGATTTTAGGTGCTATGGGTAAATAGCTCGCATGTCAGTGGGGGCGGTCGTCGTCGGTGGTGGCCAGTCCGGGCTCGCGGCAGCGGGCGCGCTCGCACGGCGCGGCGTCCGCCCGGTGCTGATCGAGGCCCACGTCGATCCGACCGGCTCGTGGAGTCGCTACTACGAGAGTCTGCGGTTGTTCACCCCTGCCGGGCTCAACGCTCTGCCCGGCCGGCCGTTTCCCGCCGACGACGCCTACTTCCCGTCACGTGACGAGATGGCCGGCTACCTGCGCGACTACGCCGCCACGCTCGACTGCGAGGTACGCACCCGAACCCGGGTCGAAGCGGTGACCCGCCACGGCAGCCGGTTCGTCGTACGCACCGACCGGGGCGACGAGCTCGGCGCGGGGATGGTGGTCGCCGCCACCGGCCAGTTCGACAACCCCCATCGTCCCGACATCCCCGGCTTGCGTGGCTACACCGGCCCGGTGCTCCACGCTGCCGACTATCGCGAGCCCCACGGGTACGCCGGCCGGCGGATCGTCGTCGTCGGTTCGGGCAACTCCGCGGTCCAGATCGCGAGCGAGCTGGCCGAGCACGCCCGAGTGAGCATCGCCTCCCGGGCGCCGATCCGGTACGCGACCGAGGATCCGGTCCCCGGCGACAGCCGCTTCTGGACGGTGCTCTCGCTGGCCGGGCGGGTGCCGGCCGGACGATGGTTCGGCGCCGCCACCGTCCCGGTGATCGACACCATGGGCTACCGGGCGAGGATCGACGCCGGTCGCCCGGATCGACGGGATCTACCGGTCCGCGCCGAGGGGCGCGCGCTGTACTGGCCGGACGGCAGCGTGGAGGCCGTGGATCTGGTGCTGCTCGCCACGGGATACCGCCCGGCCCTCGACTATCTCGCCCCGCTCGGGCTCAGGTACCGCCATCGCCGACCGGGGGTTCCCGCCCACCGCGCAGGGGTGTCGCTCGACCACCCCGGTCTCGGCTTCGTCGGGCTGGACAACCAGCGCACCTTCCTGTCGGCGACCCTGCTCGGAGTCGGCCGCGACGCCACCTACGTCGCGGCCCGGCTCACCTGATCGCATGCCCAGCACCGGCGAATCCACACAGGCGACCCAGCACTGGGGCATCGACACCGAACCCGACCGTGATCGAACCCACCGCAGAGTGCGTCAACCTCACCCTGCCCAGGTACTCGGCGAACACCGCGGCATCTGCAAGAAAGGGGACGCGGAGAGCCGATGAGCAGAGAGGCCGGAGAGATCGTTCTGAACCGCGCCGTGCGGCGCAGGTACGGAGTCGTCGCCGCGGTCGCCGGTGTCGTGATCGTCGCGCTCGCCATGGCGTGGCTGCTGATACACGGCATCACCGGAGTCCGGGTCAGCGCGGACCGGGCGGACACCGAGCCGGTGTGGTGGCGCTGGCTGCCCGCCCTCGCCGCGAGCCTGGTCGTGGCGATGATGCCGTGGAGACGCGACCCCATACCCTCCGACGTCTCCACCGGTGAGCTGCGCTTAGCCGTGCGGGGCGAGACGCTGATTCTCGCGGCCTCCGCCGTCGCCTTCACAGCCGCCTTGATCGCCGCGGGTGGCGCCGAAGCCGCCCACACCGGCGGCAAGGTCCTGCTCCTGGTCATCCTGCCGCTCCTGACATTTCGCTGGTTCCGCAGCGCCCTGAGCACACGGCCGCCACTGCCCGCCGCAGGCCCCACAGCCGCCCTGGCGGCCACAGCCGCGGTGACGGTCTGGATGATGATCGCGCTGCTGGTCAACGGGCCGACATGGGCAAGCTCTCCTGCGCCCGCCGTTCCTGGAGCCCAATTGGTGATAGCGCTCATCGGCGGATTCATCCTGAACGCGGTGGTGGAGGAGTACTTCTACCGTCGGTGGTTGCAAAGCCGGATCGAATGGCTTCTGGGACGCTGGCCAGGAATCGTTCTCGCCACGTTGCTGTGGTCCGCGTGGCACGCGGCGATCCAGGGTGTCGGTCGCCTCGACCTCGATCTCGCCTCGGTACTGGTCGCCCACGCGGCCACGGGCGTCCTGCTCGGGCTGCTGTGGAGCCGCTACCGACGCATGTGGCCACTGCTCACCGTGCACGGCGCTCTCAACGCGCTCCCTGTACTGGTATCGCTGCTCGGAGCCCCGTGATCGCAACAACACCGCTGGAACGCCGCGTCTACCTCCTCCGGCGAGCCTGGGCGGATCAACGGCCGAACCGACCTCGACGGCTCCTACCCGGACGCGTGGCGCTACATCGACGAGGTCTCCAGGCCGGGCAAACCGGCCGATACCACCGGCTACCGCTGAGGGGTGTGCCCGACCAGCGCCGTAGGGACGACTCCACTAGTCGATCACTGTCACTCGACCAGCGTTCTAGAGGTTTCCGGTGTCGTCGTCGAGGTGGTGACTGCCGTTCTCGATTGGCTGTTGGGCCTGTAGACGGGTCAGTGACCGTCGCAGCCGAGACACCCACCATGCGAAGCCCGCTCCGAGCGCCGTGAACACCAGGCCGGCGATGGTCTGGGGGTTGGCCCACCAGTCCTCGTGGCCGCCGTTGACCAGCCACAGCGCGCCGAGCGCACCCTGGGCGGTCGCCTGGGGCAGCGCGGCGCGGATGGAGCGCTCGGCAACCCGGGCCGCGACCGCGTGATGCTCCGGCTCGATGGGATCGCCCCGCCGTAGTGCTCGCGAGATACCGCGCCGCTGGGTGTGGCTCAACCGTTCCCACGCGGAATCCACCGGCGGCGACCCGCTCGCCGGCCTGCCGGAGAACAGCGCCCCGAACACGAGCACGAAACCCACGACAATGATCAGTGCGACCACCCCGAGCACGACCCACAGCAGCGGATCGACCAGGGCCGCCGGTACCAGCCGCAGCGCCCCGAAGACCGTCACCGCCACACCGAACTGGAGCGGCGTCCACCGCCATAGCCAGCGAAACCAGCCCGACTCGACTCGGGCCGGCTGCGCGTTCTCGGGAGAGTTGGCCATCGCCGGCTACCTGTGCCGTCGAGACCGGCCGCGGCGGCCCATGCGGAACGCATCCATCACCCGGGACCGTAACCCGCACCGACGGGAGCAGGTGACACAAACCGGGAAGATCGGTGACACTGGGCGGATGGGTGATCGGTCGAGAGGCTACGGCGTGTCCGACGCCGCGGTCGACGTCGCTGAGGTCGAGCGGGCGGCCGCCGCGCGGGAACGACGCGAGCTGCTGCGGCCGTCCGCCCTCGCCGGGGTGGTGGTCCTGCTGGCGGCGTTCATGAGCGGCGCGGTGCTGGTCCTGGCGCAGGTCGACCCCGAGGCTGATCTGGCGACCAAGCTCGTGGCGCTGGGCGGGGTAGTGGTCGTGTGGTTGCTGGTGACCGCGGTGGCGGCGGCGGTCCTGGTGTGGGGGTTCGTGCGGCTGCGGCGTCGCGGTTGGCCGATGCTGGCGCGTTCGCCGCTGTGGGAGCTCGACAGTGCTGTCGCGCGGAGGGATCTGGTGCGGGCGATCCGCCGTGGTGATCCGATCCCGGCCGGGCAGGAGCGGTTGGCGTTGCGCACCGCTCGGCACGTCGCCGCGGCCCGTCGACGGCGGTGGTTCACCGCGGTGGTCGTGGTCCTGGCGGTGGTGCTGCTCGGGGCCGGGTGGCTCGTGGGCGGCACGTCCCCGTGGGGCACGGCCGGGTTCGTGGTGGTCTACCTCGCTGCGGGGATCGCGTTGCTCCGATCGCAGGTTCAGATCGTCGCGGCCGTGCCACGGCTCGAGCACCTGGCCAGCCTCACGACGGGCACGTCGACCCCGGATCGGCCGCGCCGACCGGAGGACGATCCGGGTCAGGGCCCACCGTGAGCGCAGCAACGCCGAAGGAGCCGGCGATGACCAGTGAGTCGCCCCCGCCGTCGGAGCGGGTGGAGCTGACGGGGCCGGGTCCGCTGTGGAGGTGGCTGCCGCGGGCGTATCTCGTGTTCGGTCTCGCGTTGGCGGGGTTCTCGGTCGGCGACCTGGTCGTGGCCGTACGCAGCGCCGGCTCGATCTCCTTCGGGCAGGGCGCCGTGGCCGTGGCGACGGTCTTGTTCACCGTGTCGCCGGCGGTGCTGGCGTGGCGGTTCACGTCCAAGCCGCACCCGCGGAACCGAACGCGGGTGAATGAGCTGGCGTGGGCGCTCACCCCGGCCGAGCGGCGGGCCGTCGGGCGAGCACTGCGCCGTGGCGATTCGATCGATCCCGAGCACCGGCCGTACGCGGTCGCGGCGACCGCCGCGAACCGCCGGGCGCTCTTCTTCCTCGCGCTCATGCCCGCAGTCGCCTGGTCGCAGGTGACCACCACTGCGGCTGGGGAGCTGGGGTCGGGGTTCTTCTGGTTCCAGCTCGGTGTCGCGGGCGTCGTGAGCGTCGCCATGGTCGGGTCGCTGCTGCTGCAGCTGCGCCACGAGCGGTCCGTCCGCGCCATCAGTATCTGATCCCCGACCTCACCGGTCGGCACGACTCGTGTGTCCAACTACTCTGCGGTTCGCCGTTTACCGTACGGTTCGATTTGTGCCTGAGGACCCCGGGAGTGAGCAGCGGTCGCTGGTCACACCCGAGCCGGTCATGACGTCGGGGGTGCTTGTCGGCTACGGGCGGGCCTCGACCCACGGGCAGCGCCTCGACCGGCAGATCACCCAGCTGCGGACGGCGGCTGCGAGCGGATCTTCACGACAAGCTCTCCGGCCGGGATGGGGCCCGCCCGGAGCTGCTCGCCTGTATGGACTACGTCCGGCCCGGGGACCTGGTCGTGGTCACCGAGCTGTCCCGGCTGGGGCGCTCGCTGAGTGACGTCGACCAGGCCCGGCAGGCCCGGCTGCTGCTGAATCGCCCGGTGGCGTCGATCGCGCGGCTGTTGGGGGGTGCCGCGTACGACGCTGTACAAGCACGTTCCCGAATTACGCCCTGACGGAGGCGGCCGCGCCGCGCTGATCCGCACGGTGCAGGCCGAGGCGCTCGCCGCCGACGACGCCACCCAGCTGCCCGGGAGGTCCGGGCTGCCGCTACCCACCACGATCGACCGCTCGTGACCGGATCTGCGCGGGCGGCTCGTGGCTCGGGTCGGTTCCTGGCCCGGGTCGCGCTCGACACGCACGGCGACCAAACTGCCTCCCGGCCGAGCCGGTGATCACGCCTGGCTGCCGCGATGTCGAGCACTGTCACTCGACCGTCGTTCCACGCCCACGACCCTTCACGCGTCCGCCGGGCCTGGTCGCCAGCGACAGCGACGGACACGGCCTCCCGCGCTACTGCCCGGTGATCACGAGCTGGGTGCCCGCAGAGGTGGCGGTTGGCCGGCCAGACTCGGTGCCTGGCGATGGCGTTGCTGTAGACCAGCTGGGTTCGTGCCCGGCCGGCAGGGTCGGAGTCGGACGGGTGTGCCACGGCGAGGACTCGCGCGGCCACAACTCGTAAGAGTCTGGCCGGTCGCGGGATACCTTCGCCGGCCGCTCGTGGTGATTCTGACGTCGTCAGATGCCACGCCCGCTCAGAGCTGAGCAGGAGGGAAGCGATCATGCAGGTGGCCGCACCTGAGTCTGTGGGGTTCGACCCGACCCGTCTGCAGCGTCTGCACGACGCGCTGGACGCCGACGTCACCGAGGGGACCTACGACGGAGCACTCGTCGCCGTCGGCCGCAACGGCCAACTGGCTGCGCTGGAGGAGGTCGGGTACTTCGACCGGCAGACACAGCAGCCGATCAAGCAGACCGACCTTCTGCTGACGATGTCGGTCAACAAGCAGTTTCTCAACGTCGTCGCGCTGAGCTTCGTCGAACGGGGGCTGCTGCAGCTCACCCAGCCGATCGTCGAGGTGCTCCCGGAGTTCGGGCAGCGCGGCAAGAACCGGGTCGCGCTCTGGCACGTGCTGACCCACACCAGCGGCGTCTTCTCCGGGGTGGCGCCGCTGCCTCCGGAGGATCTGGCCCAGTACCAGAAGTGGGCGGAGTACGTCTCGGGCACGGCCCCGGAGTCCGAACCGGGCACGCAGGTTATCTACTCGCTGCTCGGCGCGCACGCGGTGCTTGCGTCGGTGCTCGTCGCGGTGGACCCGGACAAGCGCACGCTGCGCCAGGTCCTGCAGGACGAGCTGTTCGACCCGGTCGGCATGGCTGACACGTCGCTCGGCCCGTCGGGCGACGGCCGCCCGATCGCCCCGGTCGTGCAGCGCTACTCGCGGCCGTCGGGCATATTCCACGCCGCCGAGATCGAGGCCGTCGGTGGCCTCATCACTGCCGAGGGCACCGAGATGCCCGGTGGCGGCGGCATCACGTCGATCCACGACCTGTGGCGGTTCGCGGAGATGCTGCGGGCCGGCGGAGTCGCCGGTGAGAACCGGATCCTCTCCCCGGCCACCATCGACCTGGCCACCCGGAACTGGACCGGTGACAAGGTGAACTCGCTGTTCAACTACGCCGTCGACATCCGGAACTGGCAGCCCTGGCCGGCGACGGTGGGGCTGGGGTTCTTCGTCCGGGGCGAGGCGCTCACCCCAGGTCCGCTGCCGAACCTGGCGAGCTCGCGCAGCTACGGCGGGTGGGGCGCGGGCAGCACGATCTTCTGGGTCGACCCCGAGCGCGACCTCACCTTCGCGATGCTCACAACGGGGATCCTGGAGGACACCGACCACATCGTGCGGTGCCAGAAGCTCTCGGATCTGGTCCTAGCCGCCGTCGTCGAGTAGACAACGCCGCTCGGTTCCGGACCGGCCGTCCGTGGAGTGTCCCCGCCGGGAGTTTGCTGCGATGCTGATCTATGTCGATTCTATCCCGCCTCAGGGTTGAGCGTAGGAGCGGATGACCATGCAGATGATCTGTCGCTGGTCCATGTACGTGTATTGCGGACGATCTCACCGGTCGCGCGCGGGCGCGGCGGAGAGCTGAGCGGGCCCGGGTTTCGTTATGTGGGATCTACGGGTACCGCGCGGCACTGCCGCCATCCGCGACCTGATCGCGACCAGCGGGCTGAGCCCCGCCGAGGCGGTGCGGGGCACCCGGGTCTCCGCCGAGGACGTCCTGGATGCCCGCGGTGAGATCCGGCCGCGGGACGAGCTTGTGCTCGTCGCCAACATCATCCGTGCGCGTCCGGAGTACTCCGACATCGGCCTGGACGCAGGGAACCGGTGCCGGGTGGCGGACTTCGGGCTCGTCGGCCTGCTGATCCGGTCGAGCCGGAACTTCTCCGAGGGGCTTACCGAGTCCATCCGTTTCCAGGACCTGTGTCATCCGCTCCCACTGAGCAGGCAGCGCCGGGTCGGGAAGCAGCTGGTCATCGAGATGGAGCCTGATCTGTTGCCGGCGGAGCTGCACGAGGTCGTGGTCGACTATCAGATCGCGGCCATCGCGAGGGTGTGGGACGAGCTGAGTGCGTCCCGACCCGCACGGGTGCTGGCGCTGAACCTGACCGGATCGCCGCGGCCGCATACGGCCCGGTACGGCGAGATATTCGGGAAGACGCCGATGTTCGGGGCGGTGAGCAACCAGCTCGTCCTCGATGCGACACCGTTCGACGAGCCGCTGGCGTCGGCCGCGGAGACCGCGGTCCCGCAGCTGAAGGACGGCTGTCAGCGACTCTTGCTACGCAGGCACGCGCGCGTCGGCGTGGCCGGGGCGGTCCTTGACCAGCTCGAACGGCACGAGGGCCGCGCCGGGCTCGGGCTCGTCGCCGACGAGCTGGCGATGTCCCCGCGATCGCTGCGGCGGGCGTTGCTCGCGGAGGAGACGTCGTTCCGCAGCCTCGAGGGGCAGGTCGGGCTCGCGCGTGCGGTGAACCTGCTGGAGGGGACGGATCTGTCGATCGACCAGATCAGCCGCGATCTGGGCTACAGCGCGACACCCGCGTTCACCTACGCATTCAAACGGTGGACGGGAACGACACCGGCGGCCTTCCGGCGCCGCAGCGACAAGCACCGGCGCGACGACAACTGATCCGAATAACGACTCCGGAGAACCGCATAGCCCGGATGCGGTGAAACGGGGCCGGCGCGACGCGTGCCGGACGATTTCCCCGATCAATATTATCGTGAGGGAGAACTGTCATGCCTACTTTCAGTGGAAAAACTGCAATCGTGAGCGGGGCGGCCGGCGGAATCGGCGGCGGCGCGGCACTGCGTCTAGCCGAAGGGGGAGCGGACCTCGCGCTGTTCGACCTCGACGAGTCCGCGATCGAACCGACCGCCGAGAAGTGCCGCGCCGCGGGGGCGGAGGTGCTCACAGCGCGTGTCGACCAGACCGATTCCGCGTCCGTCCAGCAGGGTATCGACCGGACGGTCGAGCACTACGGTGGCGTCGACATCCTGTCCGCCAACGCCGGCTACTGCGCCCTGTCCACCCTGCTCGATCAGCCGCTAGAGGAGTGGAACAAGCACCTCGCGGTCAACCTCACCGGAACCATGCTGCTAGCCCAGGGCGTGGCGCGGAACATGGTCGAGCGAAAGAGCGGTGGGGCGATCGTGATCGTCTCCTCCGGGGCCGCGGTCCAGCACGTCGACCAGGCCTCGGCCTACTCGGTGAGCAAGGCCGGGGTCAAGATGCTCACCGAGGGGCTGGCCTCCGAACTCGGGCCACACCGGATCCGGGTGAATGGAATCATGCCGGGACTGATCGAGACCGGAATGGTGTCGCCGATCTTCGACCTGAGCTCCACCTCCAAGGCACGCCTGATCGCGGGAACGCCGGTAGGGCACCTGGGTACCCCCGACGACGTCGGCGCACTCGTCGCATTCCTCGCCTCCTCGGACGCCCGCTACATCAACGGGCATTCGGTGATGATCGACGGTGGTGCACTGTTGCACGATTTCCAGTGGTTCCACCAGGACTATACACAATCGCACGACGAGAATTGGACGATGATCTGACAGTTCGTTAGCGGACCGTTCGATGATGGAGTCAAAGTGACGACGAACATCAGTCGGCCACCATTCGATCCGGAGCTGGAAGTTGCGCTCGCAGTGGTGACCAAGCAGCTTCCCCCCACTATCACACCGGACATGATTCCGCAGCTCCGCGAGGCGACCCCGTTCTCGGTCACACCCGACGAGATGCTGCGGCAGGCCGGAATCTCGCGCACGGATTTCCGCTTTCCCGGACACGAGGGCGCCAGCCTGGAAGCCTCGGTGCTGACGCGCGAGGGCCGTTCGGGGTCGGGGCCGGGCGTGCTCTACGTCCACGGCGGAGGAATGATCAGCGGCGACCGGTGGGTGGGCCTGCCGCACGTCGTGCCGTGGGTCCTCGACCTCGACGCGACGGTGGTCACGATCGAGTACCGACTGGCACCTGAGTACCCGGATCCCCATCCGGTCGAGGACTGCTACGGCGCACTCGTCTGGGCTACCGAGAACGCGGCAGCACTCGGTATCGATCCCGACCGTCTCATCATCGCCGGGCCGAGCGCGGGCGGTGGGCTGGCGGCCGGAGCGGCGCTGCTCGCCCGAGACCGCGGCGGTCCCGCACTGGCCGGGCAGGCCCTGCTGTACCCGATGCTCGACGATCGTGACGCGACCGTCTCGACCACTCAGATCGACGGCGTCGGCGTGTGGGACCGGACGAGCAACATCACCGGTTGGTCGGCTCTGCTCGGCGACCGCAGGGGGACCGACGACGTCTCGATCTACGCTGCACCCGCGCGGGCGGTGGACCTGGCTGGTCTCCCCCCGACCTTCATCGACTGCGGAACGGCCGAGGTGTTCCGGGACGAGGACGTCGCGTACGCCTCCGCCCTGTGGGCGGCGGGCGTGCAAGCGGAGCTGCACGTGTGGCCGGGTGGTTTCCACGGGTGCGATCTCATGGCCCCGCAGGCCGCGATCACCCAGGCCATGTACGCCGCCCGCAACGAATGGGTGGGACGCATTCTTTCCCATTGATCACAGAAAGTGGCGCCGCTCGCAACCGAGTGCGGCGACACTCTGGCCATATGTCTTGGCTCTTCGGCTGCCCTCTGTATCGCCCGGCGCAACTGGAGTCGCCTTGCCTTTGTAGTCCGCAGCTTTCTCGGAATGCTTTGCCTCCTTCTTTTTCCTGAGGTTCGCGGCGCCGGTTACTGGAACTAGACATATGCAGCCTCCTGGAGCGGTTGGTTGTCCGGTCCGTCCTGAAGGTAGGGTTCGACTTAGAGGTCTAGCCTGAATGCGACAGCGACTCTAAGATTCACCAAGGGTGAGCCGATCCGGGTCTCGGAGTCTCTGATGGCATGGAGCCAGAAGACCTTCTGACAGCAAGTCTTGACAGTAACCCCGGTCGACCTGCTCCGGCCTGCGCACACCCGAGCAGCGATCTGAGCCGGTACGGGTTGTCACACCGCCGCTGGTCAAAAGCGTCTCGCCGCGAGCTATCGGCACTGCTCGGCACGGGGGAGCGCCTTTCACGCCGAAGAGGTCGTGTCGTCGTTTGCCCCCGGCCGACTCCGCGGGCGGTCTACGGTGGCCGACATGTCGGCCATGCCCTCGCCACCGTTCCCGGACCCGGATTCCGAGATCTTGCGCCTGATCATCACGAATGCTGTCAACGCCATGGAGAGCGGCGAGACCGATGCGCGCGGTGCGATCCTTCATGCTGCGGTGCACGGCTGGTACGAGGGCCACATCCAAGGCGAGGACGCATGCCCCGGCTGTGACTTCCGCGGCGAACTGCGCAAACAGCAAGATCGCGGTTGGGTCGATCCCGAGATGAACTGATCGTCGGAGCGGGTCGGCGCTGGGGACCATCTGGGGACCACACGTCGTGCGTGCTGCTGAACTTCTCCAGCATCGGCACCTCGTTCGAGCGTGGACCACTTGTCGTTCTGTCAACGGGTGGTGAGCCTTGTCGCTTGATGCTGGAGCCAGGCTCATGGGCTTGGGAACGCCGCCCGGGGTCATTGCGCTGCTACCGCGTGGGTCGCGGAGGAGCGAGTCGTCGACCTTCCGGCACGACGACGGCTGCGGCCGCCGGCGCCGTCGTTGGCGAGATCTCCGACGGGCCGCGGGCGCGACCGAGGCCCACCGCTGCCGGATGATCCGGAGTGATCGCGCTCCTCGGCGGTCGGGACCGTCGGATTCGTCTATGCGGGGTGTGACAGACCGAGGGTTGCGAGCGCTGCGGCCGACAGCTCACGTGCGGTGGTCGGGTACCGGTTGAAGTGCGGGATTCGTGCGCAGTCGTCGACGATCGTCTTCGCGGTTCTGACCAGTGTCGCGGCGGTTGCGTCGGGGAGGTCGGGGCGGGCGACGGTCAGCCATCGCTGCCATTCGGCGATGTAGTCGGCCTGGGTGCGGTCGACGCGCTCCCGGGCGGCGTCGGGGAGGTAGAGCCGTTCGGTGAGCCAGACGGCGAGGAGATCGGGGGCGTCGAGTGCGACGCGGACGTACCCGTCGACGAGCAGGCGGATGATGACGTCGTCGGAGGTCGAGGTGTGCAGGGCGCGGGTCATCTCCAGCGCCAGCCACTCGTGCAGGCGGGTGACGGCGGCGACGAGGATGTCGGCTTTGGTGTCGAAGTACCGGTAGAGGCCCGGGCCGACGATGCCGACCCGGCCGCCGATGTCGTCGATGCCGACGGTGGCGAATCCCTTGGCGCGGAACTCTCGCGCCGCTGCGTTGACGAGCTGTTCGCGCCGGGCGAGTGGTGTCCGACGGGCGACGGCCGGGGCGTCCGCCGCGTCGGCCGTGGCGGTGCTGCCGGTGTGCGCTGCGGGAGCGGCGATCACCCGCTTGCTCGCTCCGATGAGCTCGTGGGCGAGGCGCGGCCGGGGGAGCGAGGTGTCGTAGAAGCCGGCTCCGGAGATGATGCTGACGATCACCCAGCTGCGGATGTCGGCGACGTCGGCGGGCAGGTCGCTGCGGGGTGGCGTCACGAGGAGCTCGTTGAGGCGCGCCGCGATCCATTGGGTGCGGCTGCGGACCAGCCGGAAGTCGTCGGCGTCGAGGTGGCGTGCTTCGCGCTGCCACAGCAGGGAGAGCCGGCGGCTGTCGAGGGCGGCTTCGGTGAGGGTGGTGAGCGTGGCGTCGAGGTCGCGCTGGGCGGTTGGTTGCTCGGTCAGCGCTGTGATCGTGTCGACGACGTGTTGTTGGTCTTCGAGCACGACGTGGGAGAGCAGCGCCTGTTTGTTGTCGTAGTGGCGGTAGAGGGCCCGGGCGGTGATGCCGCTGGCCTCGGCGATGTCGTCCATGCGGACGGCGTGGAAGCCGCGGACGCTGAACAGCTCGCCGGCGTTGCGGGCGATCTCGGCGCGCCGGATCCCGGATCGGGAGCGCGTCGGGGTCCTCGCTGCGTCCATGCCGTGGTCTCCTCCCGCCGTGTAGATCCTAGATCTCGGCGGGAGGAGCCCACGGCGGGTGTGTCAAGCGGGGGGCGCGCCCACCTGCCCGACCGTCGCGGTGGCGATGGCGCCCTTCGACTGTCCCTGGATGAACTCCTCGAGCGAGGTGGTGTTGCAGGCCAGGTAGAGGGTGTCGAGGTGGTCGCCGCCGAACGCGCAGGCCACGGCCTGTGCGCCGGTCACCGGCACCTTGTCGGTGAGCTCGCCGCCCTCGACCACCCTGAAGAAGCCGGAGTCCTCGCCGGGTGTGAGGGCGTTGCCGAACCACACGCCGCCGTCGGCGTCGAGGGCGATCCCGTCCGGGGTGAACGTGGGCGGCAGCTGTGCCCAGACCCGTTGGCCGGTCAGGGATCCGTCGGGCCGGACGTCGTAGGCGGTGATCCTGGCGCGGAAGGTCTCGGCGAGCAGCAGGACCCGGTCTCGGGTGAGCGCCATCCCGTTGGGGAACAGGACGTCTCCGTCGACGCGGTGGACGGTGCCCGACGGGTCGATGTGGGCCAGTGCGGTCGGTTTCGGGTCCTCGGTGCCGACGGCGAATCCGAAGTTTCCGACGTAGGCGTGTCCGCCTGCGGTGACGAGCATGTCGTTGCCGGGGCCGCCTGCGACGTGGCTGAAGTCGGCGTACGTGCTCAGCGAGCCGTCCGGGCCGATCCGTTGGACGGTGGCGTCGGTCTGGGACACGACGAGTGCGGTGCCGTCGGGCAGGAAGCCCAATCCCGAGGGCGCTCCCTGCACCTCGGCGACCGTGGTCGCGTGACCGTCGGAGCCGAAGGTCATCACTGTGCCGGCGAAGAAGTCGCTGGCCCACAGGGTGCCGTCGTGCCAGCGCAGGCCTTCGAGGAACCGGTGGCCGGAGGCGAACTCGGTCAGGGTGTGCTGCTTCATCGCGTCACTTCCATGTCGGTTGTCGAGGTCGGTTCGCGGGATGCGTCGTCGCGCGCGAGGTCGCGCAGGCGGAACTTCTGGACCTTGCCGCTGGCGTTGCGGGGCAGTTCGTCGAGCAGGATCAGGCGCTCGGGGAGTTTCTGGCGGGCCATCCGCCGGGCCGTCAGCCAGTCGACGATCTCGGGCAGGGTCACGACCTCCGTGCCCGGCCGGCTGACGACGACCGCGCAGACCCGTTCGCCGAGGATCGGGTCGGGGGAGGACACGACGGCTGCGTCGGTGATCGCCGGGTGTTCGACGAGGTGGTCCTCGATCTCCTTGGCGCTGATGTTCTCGCCGCCGCGGATGATGATGTCCTTCTGCCGTCCGATGATCTCGACGTAGCCGTCGGCGTCGATGCGGGCGAGGTCGCCGGTGCGGAGCCAGCCGTCGTCGGTGAAGGCGGCGGCGTTGAGTTCGGGGTCGAGGTAGCCGAGGAACAGTTCCGGACCACGGATCTCGAGTTCGCCGTCGGTGGTGAGCCGGACCTCGGCGGGACCGATCGGCCGTCCGTCGGTCCGTGCCCGTTTGTCGACGGGGTCCGAGACATTGCAGGCCGTCGCGGTCGGGTACTCGGTGGAGCCGTATCCCCGGCTGACGGTGCAGCCGAGCGCCATGGTCGCGGTTCTGATCAGCTCCGGTGGCACGTCGGCGCCGCCGCAGGCGAAGACACGCAGCGAGCTGACGTCGCGCTCCGGCAGTGACGCGTGATGGACGAGCCCGTGCAGGAACGGCGTGGCCGCCACGGTGAACGTGCACGCGTGCTGCTCGATGAGCTCCAGCGCTCGGCCCGGTTCCCACACGTCGAGCAGGACGACGGTGCTGCCCAGCATGAACGGCAGCTGCAGGCCGTAGAGCACACCGATGATGTGGCCGACCGGGGACGGCATGAACACGACATCGGCCGCGGAGAGGCCGAAGAACTCGATGATGCTGCGGTTCTCGTGGTCGAGCGTGTCGTGGCTGTGCAGCGCGCCCTTCGGCACCGAGGTCGTGCCGGAGGTGTACAGCAGCAGGGCGATGTCCTGCGACGTCCGTCCGACGTCGATCGGGTCCTCGCGGCCCTCGGCCAGCAGGTCGCCGAAACTCGGACGGCCGGGCTCGCCGCCGACCACGACGACGGTCTCCAGCGCGGGGACTTCGGCGCGGAGGTCGTCGACCATGGCCGGGTAGTCGAAGTTGCGGAACAGGTGCGGGACGACGGCCACTTTGGACGCGGCCTGGCGCAGGATGAACGCCGTCTCCTGGTGCCGGTAGATGGGGATGATCGGGTTGCTGACGGCGCCGAGCCGGATCGTGGCCAGGTGCACGATGATCGCCTCGGCCCAGTTCGGCAGCATCCAGGACACGACGTCTCCTGGTACGACGCCGCGTGACCGCAACGCTGAGGCGAACCGGTTGACCGCGCCGTCGAGCTCGCCGTAGGTCCAGGACCGTCCACGGTCGACGACCGCCACCGCCGCCGGTGTCCGCGCGGCGGCCGCGGCGAGGTAGCCGTCGATCAGGTTGCCCGCCCAGAAACCGGCGTCGATGGTGCGGCGGGCGTGCTCGTCGTCGAGCCTGGTCGCTTTCACATCTGCCTCTCGGTGGTCAGGATCGTGGAGCCGATGACGTGCTGCAGTTCGGTCTCGTCGCCGTACCAGCCCCGTAGCGCCATGGCTCGCCGGTAGAACCAGCTCACGTCGGTCTCGGTGGTGAAGCCCATCCCGCCGTGCAGCTGGATGGCGTCCTCGCAGACCCCGACCGTGGTGGCCGCGGCGTGTGCCTTCGCCGTCGAGGACAGGAGCGCCAGATGGGTCGGCGATGCGTCGCGGGCGTCCTCGAGGGTGGCCAGGCAGAGGTTGCGCAGGCCGGTCGACCGGGCCGCCATGTCGGCGGCGAGGTGCTGCACGGCCTGGAACCCGCCGATCGGCCGATCGAACTGCTCGCGCTGCCCGACGTAGGTCACCGTGTGTTCGAGGGCGCCCTGCGCGATGCCGCTGAGCTCGCAGGCGAGCAGGAGCCGGGCCCAGGCCCTGAGGCGGGTGACGAGGTCCCCGTCGACGACGACCGTGTCGGCGGTGGCTGCGTCGAACTCGACGCGGGCGAAGACGGTCCCGGGGTCTGCGCTGCCGACCGACTCGATGTGCACACCGGGCGCCGTAGGGTCGACCAGGCACACCGACGCGCCGGCGACGACGACGAGCACGCCCGCCTGCGCGGCGAAACGCACCGCTCCGACGGTGCCGGTGAGCTCCTGCCCGTTCAGCGACACCGAGCCGTAGTCCGCCGCCCAGTCGTGCGTGACGCCCGGGTCGACGAGCGCGGGGGGTGTCCCGGCGGGGTCCGGGTCGAGGTCACCGATGAGCGCCGGCAGCAGGCTGTTCTCCATCTGCGGGCCGATGACCAGGTGGCGTCCGTACTCCAGGAAGACGCGACCGAGATCGGCGGTCGACGCTCCGATCCCGCCGCGGTCCTCGGACACGGCCAGCGAGTACCACCCGAGATCGGCGAGCTCGGCGGCGAGTCCCGGGTCCCAACCTCCGCCGTCGAGGAACTTGCGGCGCCGGTCGTCCGCGTAGTGGCGGGTCAGGTAGTCGTCCACCGCGGACGTGAGGTCGTCGTGCTCAGCCACGGGGCAGCCCCAGGAGTCGTTGCGCCACGATCGTGCGCTGGATCTGCGCGGAGCCGCCGTAGATGGAGGCGGCCCGCGAGTACAGGTGCTCGTGCGCCCACCGGTCGGCCCGCAGGCCGGCGGGACGGGAGCCGGGCACCGCGCGCAGCGGACCCAGCAGCCCCGCGATCTCGGCGAACACGGTCTGCTCCACGTGGTTGAGCACGAGCTTGTCGACCGAGTCCAGGGGTGTCGGGCCGGTGTCGGCGAGGAGCCGGGCCGTGGTCTGGCGGGTCTGTGCGTCCAGCACCCGCATCGCGACGTGTGCTCGGCCGATGGCGGCCAGGACCCGGTCGCTCGGGGTGCGGCTCCCTCGGAGCTCGTCGATCGCGTCCTCGAGGGCGACGTCCAGCTCGACCCGGCGCCGCAGCGTGGCGGCGCCACGCTCGCTGCCCAGGGTGTGCGTCGCGATCGCCCAGCCCTCGTTCTCGGCGCCCAGCAGGTTCCGGCGGGGTACCCGGACCTCGTCGAAGAAGACCTCGCAGAATTCGCGGTCGCCGGTCATCTGCCGGATCGGGCGGGCTGTGATCCCGGGGCTCGTCATGTCGACGAGCAGGTAGCTGATGCCGGCCTGCTTGCGGACGGACGGGTCGGTGCGGACCAGCAGGGCACACCACTGCGCCTCGTGGGCCCAGCTCGTCCAGATCTTCTGCCCGCTGACCAGGTAGTCGTCCCCGTCGGCGACCGCTCGGGTGCGCAGGGACGCCAGGTCGGACCCGGCGCCCGGCTCGGAGAAGCCCTGGCACCAGATGTCCTCTCCGGACAGCATGCGGGGCAACAGCTCCCGGCGTTGCCAGTCTGTCCCGTACCGGTCGATCGACGGCCCGACGACCTCGAGGCCGATCAGCCCGACGGGTTGCGGGGCCCTGGCTCGTACGAGTTCCTCGACGAACACCAGCTGATGGGCATGGGTGAGGCCGCCGCCACCCGCCTCCGGCGACCAGGCGAGGCCGACCCAGCCGGCCTCGAACAACGTCTGTTGCCAGCGCCGGAGCACCGCGAAGCGCTCGTCGAGGTCGAGGGGGACCTCGGGTGGCTCGGCGTCCGAGAGCCAGCTTCGGGCACGGGTGCGGAAGTCTTCGAGTGACTCCACGGTCATCGTCCGGTGTAGACCGGCGTGCGGCGCTCCAGGAACGCGTTGACCGCTTCCTTGGAGTCCTCGTAACCGGAGAGCTCACGGGTGAGGGCTTGCTCGAACTCGTAGCCGGACTTGAGGTCCCGGTACTCGATGCCGTTGAGGCTGCGCTTCGCGAGCCGGAGCGTGACCGGGCTGTGCCGCGCGATCGAGCGCGCGACGTCTCCGGCGGCCTCGAGCAGACGATCCTCGGGGACGATCTCGGCGATGCCGCCGTAGGGCAGGAGCTGCTCGGCGGTGTAGAGATCGCCGGTGTAGTGCATCAACCGCACCATCCCCTCCGGCACCAGCCGCGAGAGGTGCTTCGCGCCACCCAGGACTCCGACATTCACCTCGGGGGTGGCGAACCTGGCCCCCTCAGCGGCGATGACGAGGTCACACGAGGCGGCGATCGCCAGTCCGGACCCCACTGCGACGCCGTGGACCGCCGCGATCACCGGGTAGGGCGAGTCGTAGATCGCCCAGAACGCCTCGCGCGCCAGCTGCAGCCGCTCCGGTGCGTTGTCGGGGTCGAGGGTCTGGAACTCGGAGAGATCGTTGCCCGCGCAGAAGTGCTTCCCGCGGCCCGCCAGCACCACGACCCGCGCGTCGGGAAGGTGCTCGGGCACGTTGCGGAAGAAGGTGCGGATCTCGCTGTAGAGCTGGTGGTCCGTCGCGTTGACCGGCGGTCGGTCCAGCCACACCGTGGCGATCGGGCCGTCCGAGCGCCAGTCGAGGAAGTGCAGGTCCGGCATCGTGGTCGGGTTCTCCTTCACGTCAGCGGTGGTAGGCGGCGGCGACCGCCTCGAGCTCGCGTGGGATGTCGTGGCCTGCTGGCTGGAAGTGCACCCAGTCGCAGCCGGCCTTCTCGAGCTCGGCGAACCGGTCCCGCCACTGGTCACGGCTCAGCGCGAGCCCGGCTGTGGTGATCACGTCCCCGGTCACGAACGGGCGGTCGACGTCGTTGACACCCACGACGTGCCGGTCGTGCAACGCGATGTGCCGGACGTTCTCGGGGATGCGGTCGTAGGCGGCGGCCCAGACATGGCCGCCCTCGCCGAGCAGCTCGTCGATCACACC
Source organism: Pseudonocardia endophytica (assembly GCF_004339565.1). Classification (GTDB taxonomy): domain Bacteria; phylum Actinomycetota; class Actinomycetes; order Mycobacteriales; family Pseudonocardiaceae; genus Pseudonocardia; species Pseudonocardia endophytica. The sequence goes on along the minus strand of NZ_SMFZ01000001.1, from coordinate 512,020 downwards.
GTGTTCGACTGCCCAGTGCAGGAACAGCCCGGCGCCGTGGCCGGCGGCGTCGATCACGCGCTCGGAGCCCGGGTCCTCGCCCTCGTCGAGCACCGTGCCGATGACCATCATCATCTGGGGGCCGAAGTCCGGCTCGGGGGCCGTGATCCGCATCAGCTCCGCACCCAGTTCCTTCGCGACCCGGGTGCCTTTCGGTCCCTCGCCCGCGACTCCCCATGCAACCGTGACGGGGAGGGTCGGGCCGAAGCGCTCGTCGGGCTGGATCAGCTGCATGATCGCGCCGTCCCACTCGACCTGCTCGCCGCGCAGCAGGGCCCGCACGATCTCGGTGTAGTGCTTGACGTCGGCCCACGGCACCGGCGGCCTGCCCATGGCCAGCCGGCCGGTGAAGCCGCTCCCGACCCCGATCATCACCCGGTCCGGACCTGCCGCGTACACCAGCGTGGTGATCGCCGCCGCGGTGACCATCGGATGACGCAGGCTCGGGATCAGCACCCCGGGCCCGAGCACGATCCGGTCGGTCCGTTCCGCGGCCTGGTTGAGGATCATCCAGACGTCCGGGTACAGGGCCGGCGAGTCGTAGCAGAGCGCTCTCTCGTAGCCGAGCTCCTCGGCGATGCGGACGTGCTCCGGCGTCTCCAGCGACGTGGCGAACGAGCATCCCAGCTTCATTGTCGGGTCTCCCGGTCGAAGGGTTCGGGAGCTGGAAGTTAGGAGCCCCCAGGCCCGTGTGTCAATAGCTGCTAACTTGATAGTTGACCTATAGGCCTGTTCAAGAGCACGATGTCCATCATCGTTCACCCAGAGAGTCGGAGGTCTCGTCATGCTCGTGCACTGCCTCACGATCGGGTTCGCGGAGTCGGCCACTGCGGCCGACGTCGAGGCGTTCCGGGACGCGGTCGCGCGGATACCGGCCCAGGTCGACTTCCCCCTGCGCACCCGGCAGGGGCCCGACCTAGGAGAGCGTGAGACGAACGCCGACTACGCCGTCGTCAGCGAGTTCGCTGACGCAGACGACTTCCGGAAGTACCTCACCCACCCCGCTCACGTCGCGGTGCCTCGGGATCACATCAAGTCCGCACACAGCGTTCAGTTCCATGTCGAGGAGGGCTGACAGCGCCGCTCGGGCGGCACCGCTGCCTCCGGCTCGGCGTCCGGCGCACGGGTCTGTCCGATCAATGCCGGTCACACCGTTGATCTGACACTCCCCGTGAGGACACCCGCACCAATGGCGTCGTGGCAGGCGCATCCTTCAGTAGCGTCTCGATCGTGGGGTTCTCGTCGCTCGGGCTGGTCGTGAGCATCGCGGTGCTCGCCCCCAACCTCCTTCTTCTCCGGTTCCCGCCCCGCGGCCGGAGGGGCCCCGCTCACGTGCCGCGGGCACTGGAGTGGCTGGAACGTGCGGGGCAAGCGCTGTGCCTGGTTGTTCCCGCGATCACAGAACCAGGGAACATCGTCTGGTGGTGGGCGCTCCCGGCGGCTGGCGCGCTCGTCGCGTACTACGCGCTATGGACCCGGTACCTCGTCGGGGGATGCCGGGTCTCACTGCTGTACGACCGCGTGTGGCTGATCCCGGTCCCGATGGCGATCCTGCCGGTCGTGACGTTCCTCGCCACAGCAGCATGGCTCGGCAATCTCTGGATCGCGGTCTCCGCCCTCGTCCTCGCGACAGGACACATACCCGTGGCAGTCATCACCAGCCGCAACGCCCGACTCACGAACTGAGCGGCTCGACCTCGACCCGTTCGCGCCTGGGGGACTGTCGTTCCACAGGACAGGAGCGGTCGGTGCACCCGAGCGCGACTGAGCGGAGCCCCAGGACTGCTCGGCGCCGACTCAGTCCGGCGACAGCCCTGCTGCGGGTGCGACGCGTGCGGCACGGTGGGCCGGCAGGATCGCGGCGAGGGGGCCGACCAGGACGGCGCCGACCAGGACGGCGCCCAGCGACATCCACGGGACGACGATGGCCGCCTCGGTGAGCGCCGGTCGCACGACCGCCCGGTAGGCGGCCCACGCGAACCCGATGCCGAGCACCGTGCCGAGTGCGGTGGCCACCACGGCCAGTAACAGGGCCTCGGTGGCCAGCAGCCGTCGCAACCCGCGCCGGGTGAGCCCGAGCGCTCTGAGTAGGGCGTGCTCGTGGGCGCGTTCGAGCGCGGACAGGCCGAGCGTGTTCGCGATCCCGACCACGGCGACGGCCAGCGAGACCCCGATGAACGCCAGCAGCGACCAGGTGAGGACGTCCAGCTGCCGGTCGCTGACGGCGCGCACCTGCAGGCGGTCCGAGAACTGCGCGTCGACGGTGCCGGCCAGGTCGTTCAGAGCACCGGTGAGGCGGAGCCGGTCGGCGTCGTCCGCGGTGCGGACCCAGAGGACGTGCGGCCGGGGCGTGTCGGTGAGCTGCGCCAGCGTCTGCGGCGCGACGACGCCCGCCCGGCCCCAGCCGCCGAGGCGGACGACCGTCAGCTCGACCTGTCGGTCGCCTGCCCGGACGGTGACCCGGCCGCCCGGTGGGATGCGCAGTTCGGAGTGTGGGCCGCGGAACGCCTCGTGGTCGAGGACGATCGTGCCGGGCTGAACGTGGGTGAACTCGCCGCCGTCGCGGGCGACCTTCCCGGCGTCGGGTGCGGCGACGACGGCGATCGGCGCGTCCCACGCGCTGATCCGGGCGACCGCCCCGTCGACGACGAGGGTCTGTTCGACGCCGGGGATGCTCCGCACCTCGTCGGGCAGCTCCGCGGGCAGCGGCCGGTCCAGCGAGGCGAGCGTGGCGTCGATCGGGAGGCGGGTGTCGCGGTGGTCGTCCATCGCGGTGCGCCACGTCGCCATCCCGGTGAGCACGGCGACGGCCAGCGTGACGCCGACCATCAGGGCCGCGGTGGTGGTCGCGGTCCGGCGCGGGTTGCGCACGGCGTTCCGGGTCGCCGGGCGGGCACCGGGACCGAGCAGCGTCCCGGCGACGCGGACCAGGGGCGGGACGAGCCGCGGGCCGACCAGCAGCACGCCGATGAACAGCGTTGCGCCACCCGTGAGCATCAGGACCCGGTCGTGGCGGAGCACCGCGGCCGCGAGCAGTGCGAGCCCGGCGACGAGCAGCAGCGCGGCCGTGGCGAGCCGGACGCGGCCGGTGGCGGTGCGGGCGTCGAGAACGGGTTGCGGGCGCAGGGCCGCCAGCGGGTGCACGCGGACCACGAGCCGGGTGGGCAGCCATGACGCGCCGAGCGTGACCAGCAGGCCCAGCGCGAACGCGCCCGCGAGCCACGGCACCGGCAGCGCGGGCACAGCCAGCGGGGCGCCGAGGACGGCGACCAGCCCGTAGCCGAGCCCGACACCGGCCAGCGTCCCGGCCAGCGACGCGAGGGCGCCGACGGCGGCCGCCTCGTGACGGACCGACCCCGTCACCTGGCGACGGGTCGCGCCGACGCAGCGCAGCAGCGCGAACTCGCGCTCGCGCCGGGCGAACAGTACGGCGAACGTGTTCGCGATGACCAGCGCCGAGACCAGCAGCGCGGCGCCGGTGAACACGACCCCCATCACGGCGAACGCGTCGGTGCCGTTGTTGAGCCGGGTCAGGGAGTCGGTGACGTAGCGCATCGCCGGGATCGCGACGGTGCCAGGCGGGAGCGGCCCGGGGTTGCCGCGCACGGCGATCTCGCCGACGTGGAACGACGGGTGGCCGCGCCACTGTGCGTACTGCGCCCACGTGACGTACAGCGACGCCTGGGTCCAGGTGGACGGCGACTCCACGAGCCCGACGACGGCGAGGTCGGTCGTGCCTGCACCGCCTGCGCCACCACCGACGCCGACCCGGACGCGGTCGCCGACCGCGATCTTCTGCGACTGCGCGTCCCAGACGTGCATCACCGCCTCACCGGGGCCCGCCGGGAACCGGCCCGCGACGAGTTTCTGCCAGCGCATGTCCGGCGCGTCGGCGATCGGCCCCACGGTCGTCTCGCCCCGGCCGTCGCCTGTGCCGAGGGGAGTCCCGCTGCCGGTCTCGGCGGGCACCTGGACCCGGCCCGTCGCACCGGCGTCGTTCCCGAGGCGGTCGACCAGCCCGATCGCGACGGCCGGGTCCATCAGCTCGGGGCAGCACGCCGGGCTGCGGTGGGGGACGTCCGGATCGGCCTCGACGACGACGTCGGCCGCACGGAACGGCGACCCGTCGGTCTGCATGATCCCGGCCAGCGCCCCGGACACGAGCACGCCGACCACCGCGACGAACGCCACGGACACGGCGACGGCCACGCCGGCGGCGACGTAGCGGCGGGCGTAGGTGCGCAGTGAGGCGAGCACCACCGTGCGCATCACACGATCCGCCCGTCGCGCATCGTGACCACCCCGTCGGCGTAGCCTGCCGCGTCCCCGTCGTGGGTGACCATCACGACGGTCCGGCCGAGCTCGTGGGCCGACCGGCGCAGCTGCGCCAGCACACCCGCTGACGCGCGGCTGTCCAGGTTGCCGGTCGGCTCGTCGGCGAACACCAGGTCCGGCTCGGTGACCAGTGCCCTGGCGATCGCCACCCTCTGCTGCTGGCCACCGGACAGCTCGGCGGGCCGGTGGGCGAGCCGGTCGGCCACACCGAGCGCGTCGGCGAGCTCGTCCACACGGGCGTCGTCGACCCGTGCGCCGCCCAGCTCCAGCGGGAGGACGATGTTCTGCCGTGCGGTGAGCATCGGGAGCAGGTTGAACGCCTGGAACACGAACCCGACGTGCGTCCGGCGGAACTCGGACAGCGCGTCGTCGTCGAGCGTGGCGAGATCGGTGCCCGCCACCGTGACCGCGCCGCCGTCCGGCCGGTCGAGGCCGGCCATGCAGTGCATCAGCGTGGACTTGCCGCAGCCGCTGGCGCCCATGACCGCGGTGAAGCGGCCACGCGGGAGGTCGAGGTCCACGCCGCGCAGGGCGTGCACCTGCCCGCCGCCCCGGCCGTAGGTCCGGGTGAGCGACCGCGCACCGGCGGCCGTCGTGTGCCGGTCGGGATCGGACAGCGAGCGGAACGTGCTGGTCACGGCTGCATCCTCGGGTCGTGGGTCGGATCGGCGTACGGGGTCGGGCAGCCGTCGTCGGCGGCGTCGGGGCGCAGCTCGTAGTGCCACGGCTCGTTGCGGTAGATCCGGCACAGCCCGTACGTGTCGCCGTGCCGGGACATCCAGGCGATGGCGTCGGAGTGTCCGATGTCGACGGCCTCGCCGGAGACGTGCAGTGAGGTGTCGGCGGTGGCGACCCACCGCGCGGCCTCGGCCTTCGAGCCGTACCGCGCGACCGCCTCCTCGAGCAACTGCTCCTGGTAGCGGGCGGAGCGCCAGCCGCTGGTCACGCGGACCGTGACCCCGCTGCGCGCCGCGTCCGTTGCCGCCCGGCGGAGCGCCGAGCGCAGGTCGGGATCCAGCCCGGTCACGGCCGGCACGTCGTCGGACACACCGACGCTGCCGGTCACGACGCCGTCGGCCACGCCGGGCAGAGCAGCACCACCTGCCGCCGTCCTCGGCGCCGGGGCGGCCCGGTCGGCCGGCCCGCCGCTCTCCGTCACCGGGGAGAGGTGTGGGATCAGTGCCACCAGCAGCGCGACGACGACGGCTGCGACCGCCGCGAGCAGCGCCGTCCGGGCCCGCCGCGCCGACAGCCGGCGGTTCGGGCGCCCCGCGGGGAGCGCCTGCGCGACGGGCCGCACCTGCCGGGGCGGGACGTGCTGACCGTGTCGGGCCGGCCATCTGTGCGGTGCGGGCGCGACCGGACCGTGCCGTGCCGGCGCGGCCTGTCTGCCCGGGGTGGGGGAGGCCGGGCGGCGCAGTGCCGGGTCCGGTCCTCGTTGTCGGGGCGGGGCCGGGCTGCGCGGGGCCGGCACAGGTCCTACTCGGCGACGGCCGACCGCGATCGGCTGCGTGCGGACGCGGTCGGGTGGAGTGGCGCACGGCCGACGGTCCGGAGCCACGCAATGCGCCGCACGCCGGGCGGCGCCGTCCGGTTCGCGATCGGTCATGCGGGGAGTCAAACGAGTCCGCTGTTGCCGGCGCGTATCCGTTTTTCGATATGCGGGCGATATCCCGTGCGGGGGTCGGGATCGTGGCCAGCCGAGCCATGGTGGCTACGATCAGCCCGGCAACCGAGTCCCAGGTTCTCGTGGTCCGGTACTACCGGACCCGCAAGAGTCGGATCAGCCGTCGTCGTTATCGGGATCGAGACGGCGAAGAATTGCGTCGTCTTTGCCCTCGGTCAGCAGGGCACTCTCGCCGTCTTGATGGTCGGACGGGGTGAGGCATCCGGGACATACGGTCTCACCCTCATCCGTCTGCCAGTTGCCGTACGCGGCCGAGTCGGAGTCGACAACTCGACCGCATCTGCCGCAGCGTTCGATGTTGGGCATCGAGGTGCCGTCCTTCCGTCCGGGCAGCCGAGGCCGAGACTCTGTCCGGCATGCCGTCTACTCCTGCGCAGACAAGCGTTCAGTGCAGGTGACAACTCTCTCGGATCGGAGCCCGCTGCACACCGGCGGCAACGCTCGGTGGTCCCACGGACTTTCCGACAGGTTCGGTGCTGACCGCAGCGACGACCCTACCCCAGGGGGCGGGGGCGACCGTGGACGTAATGACGGGGCCCAGCGTAGTCGGCCGGGCCCCGTCTTCGGACTGTCGTCTCGTCAATGATCCAGATGTTCGAAGGCTGTTCTGATAGATCACCCTCCGGCTCGTCTCGATCCGGTCGCCGTCCCTGTGGCGTTCACGACTGCCCTCTCTTGTGGCGCACAGAAGTATCCGGTCACTGCGGGTGGTGTCAAGACCCTTCCTCGGTCGCGCCGGACCGTGAGATCGCACGTCCGGCAGGGGGCAGTGCTGCATCCCTGAGCAGGAGGCGAGATCCTGGTCGGGTGAGTGAGAACCCGGTAGCGCTTGATCTCGACGACTCGGGGCTGGCCGCGGACCTGCCCCGCCCTGCCGATCGCCGCGACGCGGTCGGGGAGGTCCCGTTCCGTCCGGTCCAGTTCTGCGACAACGACCTGCCCACGGCCTTGGAACGGGCTGCGCGCTGGCTGCGTGACACGCAGGACTGGTTGGGAGAGCCGGTCGACGTGATCGCTGTCCACCTCGACTACGACGACGGCCCGGACGCGAGCTACTACGAGCTGAAGTTGCTCTGCAACGAGGAGGACCTGGCCGGAGCGCCGATCGCCCGCCGCGACAACACCACGAGCTGACCGCACGGGCCGTGGCGGCATCGAGGACGGGGAGGAGATCGGACGGGTGCCCTACCCCGACTCGACAACAAGAGCGAGGAGGGCCCGCACAGGCGGCGTTACCACCCGGGCCCCCGGGCGCCACCGATCCAGTCAGCAGGCGTGCGCCGAGTGGGTCCGCACCTCCGACGATCAGAATGAGATCGTATCGCCATGCACACCGGAACCGTGACCAGCTTCAACGCTCAGGCTGGCGTGGGCAAGATCGCCATGGACGACGGCACCACCGTCACCGTCAGCCGCGGAGACATCGATGGTGGCGGCGGTCAGAGCCTGCGCGAAGGTGAACGTGTCCGCTTCCAGCTGCAGCAGCACCCTGATGGGATGGCCGCCACCCACGTTTACACACTGTGATGGTGCGATCGATGTCGGCCCTGCCGTCGAGCTCTGGCGCGGAGCGCATCGCGACGAGTGTGCCTTCTCGCCAGGTGGGCGCCGGACATTAGCGAGCGGTCGCTCGCCGGCTCGTCGTCGACGCTTGAGCCGGTGATCTTGCTGCGCGACATCGCCCGGAGGCTCTACGGCCGAGCGTCGTGTGCTCGGACGTCGGCGGCGTCGGGGTCGGGTCTGGACAGGGTCGCCTCGATGCTGTCGAGCAGCCACTCGAATCCGGACTCGACGCGGTCGTCGAGTGTCATCACGCCGGCCGCCGCGGTGAGGGGCTGGGCATCCGGTCGTGCGGCGGCGTGGGTGTCCGTCACGACCTGCTCGAAGACGTCCGGCCCGCCCGCCGTGCGCCGGTGGGGGCGGATGTGGAAGTGGTACGTGGCGGCGACCCAGTTCGCGTACTCGGCGTAGAGCAGGCGGGCCCGGCGCGGCGCGAACCCGATGTCCGCGAACAGGGCGAGGCCCTCCTCGTGGGCCGTCAGCACCCGCGGTCCGACGGCGGCGATGCCTTCGACGAGCTGCACGTCGAGCACACCGGGATGGGTGTCGAGCCACTCGAACATCGCGTCGCGGTAGCGGCGCAGGTCGGCCCGCCAGTCGCCGGTGCGGGCGGGTACCGGGAGTGACTCCTGGGCCCGCAGCGTCGCCGCCTCCAGCAGCGCCGCGCGGGACGGGACCCAGTGGTAGATCGCCCGGACGGTGACGCCGAGCTCGCGGGCCACGCGGGCCATCGTCACGGTCTCGATCCCGGACCCGGTGAGCAGCGCCAGTGCTTGCTCCGCAACGACATCGGGGTCGAGGACGGGTCGGCCCGCCCGTTGCCGAGGGCGCTTGCGCAGTCCTCGTCCACCGACCGGGCGGGCGGTGCGGTCCGTGTCCGGAGTCACGGCCGAAGTCTAGGCGACGCTCATGTCAGGGGTATTGACTTCAGAGCAAGGTAAGCCTAATCATCACGCACCGGACGAAACGTCCGGTCCACGGCGGACCGGACATGGGGGGAGGTCCGGGTGTCTCGACGGTGGTGGCCGGCCGCGCTGGCGGTCGTGGGTGCGATGCTCGTCGCGGGGTGCGGCGGCGGGGGGACCGCCGATCCGCAGGCCGCGGCCGGGACGCGACCGGTCACGCACGAGCTCGGCTCGGTCGAGGTGCCGACCCGGCCGCAGAACGTCGTCGCGGTGGACGAGCTGGCCGGCCTGGCGGCCCTGTCGCACGGGATCACGCCGCGCGTCGTCTACACATCGGCGGGCGACGAGGGAGCCCAGGCCGTCCTGCGCGAGGCGGGCGTCGAGCTCGCCCCGGTCCAGGTCGCCGAGCTGCCGCCGACCGAGGAGCTGGTCCGCCGCGCACCGGACCTGGTGATCGGGACCGGCGCGCAGGGCGCCATCGGCACGTCGTACGCCGACGTGTCGAAGGTCGCGCCGACGATCGTGCTGCCGGTGTCCGGCGAGTGGCGGCAGATGACCACGAAGGTCGGCGAGCTGCTGGGCAACCCGGAGAACGCCGCCCGCCAGGTGACCGCGGTCGAGGCGCGGCTGCGGCAGGCCGCCGGCGCCTCGAACGGCCGGACGCTCTCGTTGCTGGGCAACTCGTTCGGCACCAACAACTTCACGATGCCGCAGAACGCGCCGATCTCCGCACTGATCCGCGAGGCGGGCTTCACGCGGCCGGCTCCGCAGCAGCAGACCGTCGAGGGCTACTCGATCGTCCTGTCCGCCGAGCAGCTCTCCGAGCACGGCGGTGACCTGGTCGTCGTCCCGGCGGGGACGTTCTACGACGCCGACGCGCTGCTCGCCATCCCGACCGCGAAGGCGTTCGCCCCGAAAGCCTCCCGGCCGCTGGCCGAGGCCTGGTTCGGGACCACGCCGTTCGCGTTCTTCGTCTCGGCTGGCGACCTGCGCACGCTGGCCACCGGGCAGGGCACGCTGAGCGACGCAGCCGCGGTGCCGCAGCTGTGGCGCGAGTTCACGGCGGAGTCCGCGGCGTGAGCCGGCCGTGACAGGGACGCTCGGGGCGCTGCTGCGCCCGGTCCGGTGGCCGATCGCGGCGGTGGTGGCGCTGTCCGGGATCGCGGCCGTGCTGGGTGTCGTGCCACTGGTCGCGGTCGTCGAGGCGGGACGGGCCGTCGTGGTCGACGGCCCGGTCGATCCCGCAGCGCTGTGGACGCCGGTGCTGGTCGCGGTCGCGGCGCTCGTCGCGCGGGCCGTGCTGGTGCCCGTCTCGTCGCTCGTGGCCCATCTCGCCGACGTCCGCCTCGGCGCCGATCTGCGACGACGGGTGGTCGACCGGCTGGGGCGGGTCCCGCTGTCCTGGTTCGGCACGGCCAACTCGGCGCGGGTCAAGGCCGCCGTCCAGGACGACGTCGGCGCCCTGCACCACCTCGTCGGTCACGCCGTGCACGAGGTGACCACGGCCGTCGTCGTCCCGGTCACGGTCGTGGCCTGGCTGCTCACCGAGGACCCGCTGATGACGGTCGTGACCGTGCTTCCCGCGGTCGCCGGGGCGCTCGCGATGCGCGCCGCGTCCCGGGGGACCGGTGAGCGGCTGGTCGAGTTCGGCGGTGCGATGACGGCGCTGGACGCCGTCGTCGTCGAGTTCGTGCGGGGCATCCGCGAGGTCCGCGCCGCGCACCCGGACGGCGGGTACCCGACCTACCGGACCGCGACCCGACGGTTCGGTGCGGCGCACCGGGAGTGGGGTCGGGCCACCTCGCGGGCGTCCGCCGCACTGGAGCTGGCCACGTCGCCGGTGACGGTGATCGTGGTGACGGCCGGGGCCGGGACCGCGCTCGTCGCGTCCGGGTGGCTCGCGGGCGGCGCCGACGTGCTCCCGTTCGTGGTCCTCGGCCTCGCCATCCCGACCCCGGTGCTGGCCGTCGGCTTCGGCTGGCAGAGCCTGCTGGCCGCGCGGGGTGCGGCCGGGCGGATCGCCGCGGTGCTCGGCGAGCCGGAACTGCCGGTACCCGACGACGGCGCGCGGCCGGACGGCTCCCGTGTCGTGTTCGACGGGGTCGGCGTCGACCACGGCGAGCACACCGCGTTGCGCGCGGTCTCCCTGACGCTGGAGCCGGGCTCGGTGACCGCACTCGTCGGGCCGTCCGGGGCCGGGAAGTCGACGCTCGCGAGGCTGCTGGCCCGCTTCGACGACCCGGTGCGCGGCGCGGTCACGATCGGCGGCACCGACCTGCGCGCGATGGACCGGGCGACCCTCTACGGGCAGGTCGCGTTCGTCTTCCAGGACACCGGCCTGATCGGCATGTCGGTGCGGGACAACGTCGCGCTGGGCCGCCCGTCGGCGACCGATGACGACGTCCGGTCCGCGCTCGTCGCGGCGCGGGTACTGGACGTGGTGGACGCGCTCCCGCGCGGGACGGACTCCGTGATCGGCGAGGACGCGACGCTGTCCGGCGGCGAACGCCAGCGGGTCACGATCGCCAGGGCGCTGCTGGCCGACCGGCCGGTGCTCGTGCTCGACGAGGCGACCTCGGCGACCGACCTGGAGAACGAGGCGGAGATCGGCGAGGCGCTGCGCACGCTCGTGGCGGGCCGCACGGTCCTGGTGATCGCCCACCGGCTGCACACCGTCATCGGCGCCGACCGGATCGTCGTGCTCGACGACGGGCGCGTCGTCGAGTCCGGCACGCACGACGAGCTGCTCGACACGGGCGATCTCTACCCGGCGCTGTGGGCCGCCGACACGCGGGACACCGTCGACGCGGGGAGGCCGTCGTGATCACCGACCTCCGCAGGCTGCTGGACGCCGCCGACCGGCGGCGCCTGGACCGTCTGACGGCCGGGCTCGTCGTCGCGGCCGTCCTGCACGGCGTCGTCGGCGGCGCGCTGATCGGCCTGCTCGCGGCCCTGCTGCGGGGACAGCTCGGGACGGCCGCGTGGTGGCTGCTCGCGCTCGCCGTCGCCGCAGGGGCGCACCACGTCGTCGTCACCGTCGAGCACGCGCGGGCCCGCGAGGTGTCCACGGCGCTGCTCACCCGCGTGCACGACGCGGTCGGCGCCAAGCTCGTGACGCTGCCCGGCGGCTGGTTCGGCCCGGCCCGTCCGGCCGAGGTCGCGACGCTGACCACGAAGACCGCGCTGGACGTCGCGAACGCCCCGGTGCACCTGCTCGGACCCGTCGTGTCCGCGTTCGTCACGCCCGCGACGGTCGCGCTGATCGCACTGGCGCTCGACTGGCGGCTCGGGCTCGTGCTGATCGCCGGCGCGCCGCTGTTCGCGCTCGGCTACCGCGTGCACCAGCGGATCGTCGAGCGCGACGAGCGCGTCTACGCGGAGGCCACGACGCGGACCACCGGGCGGGTGCTCGAGTTCGCCGACCAGCAGCCGGTGCTACGGGCGTTCGCCGGGACCGGCGCGCACGGCGGGTCCGTCCACCGCCCGCTGGCCGACGCCCTGGCCGGGCAGCGGACCGCGATGCGCGGCGTCGTGCTCGGCGCGGCGGGCGCGTCGATCCCGCTGGTGGTCGCGATCCAGGCGGTGCTGGCCGCGACGCTCGCGGTCGGCGCGCTGCTGGCCGTCGGCGGGTCCGTCGACGCCGGCGTGCTGGTCGGGCTGCTGGTGCTGGCCGTGCGGTTCTCCGAACCGCTCACCGCGGTCGCCGACGTCGCCGCGGGCCTGCGGATGGCGGCCGTCGGCGTGCGACGGGTCGAGCGGTTCCTCGCGACACCCACGCTGCCCGAACCGGACGACCCGTCCGCGCTCGCCGAACCCGGACGGATCCGGGTCGAGCTGCGCGACGTCGGATACGGCTACGAGCCCGGACGGCCGGTGCTGCACGGCTTCTCGTTCACCGCTGAGCCCGGGTCCCCGACGGCGGTGGTCGGCCCGTCCGGCGCCGGGAAGTCCACGCTGCTGCGCCTCGTCGCCCGCGGCGACGACCCGTGGTCCGGCTCGGTCCGGATCGGCGGCACCGACCTGCGCGACCTCGGGACGGCGGCCGTACTGCGGCTGGTGTCGGTCGTGGACCAGGACCCGTACCTGTTCGCAGGCACGCTGGAGGACAACGTCCGGATGGGCGCGACGGACGCCGTGGCGGCCGCGGGGCTCGACCGGGTCGCCGCGGCGTCGCGGGTGGACGAGATCGTGGAACGCCTGCCGCAGGGCTGGGAGACCCCGGTCGGAGAGGGCGGCGGGACGCTCTCGCGGGGCGAGCGCCAACGCGTCGCGATCGCGCGGGCGCTGTTGCGCGACAGCCCCGTCGTGCTGCTCGACGAGGTCACGTCCTCGTTGGACCCGACGAACGAGCAACTGGTCGGCGAGGCGGTCACCGAGCTGGCCCGCGACCGGGTGGTGATCGTCGTGGCGCACCGGTTGCAGACGGTGCGCTCGGCGGACCGCATCGTGGTCGTCGACGGCGGCCGGGTCGTCGACGTCGGCGACCACGACGAGCTCGTGGGCCGCCCCGGCGTGTACCGCCGGTTCGTCCGGAGCAGGCGGGCCGCCGCGGACTGGTCGCTGGTCGGGGTCGGACCACCGGGCGACCGGTAGCCGTAGGAGCAATGTCACGACGACCTTGCCCGTCAGATAAGGCAAGCCTAAGTTCATAAACTACTGACAACGCAAAGTGTCGACCAACTGGGGGTAGGACCGTGCGTTCCCACATGCTGGGTCTGATCGATTTCGACACCGACCGCCTCGCGGCCGATCTCGCCTATCTCGCCGCGGTCCCGCGCGGCGCGGAGGACTACGACGAGTTCAGCAACGGGATCTGGCAGAACGTCCAGCTGCGCAACGCGACCGGCAGCGTGGACGACGGTCTGTTCCGCGACGTCGACGGCCCGGCGCGGGTCACCGTGCACGGCGAGCGCACGGCCTACCTGACCGAGCTCGTGGAGCGGGTGTTCGACACCTCCCGGCTCACGATGGCCCGGACCCGGAACCTGGTCGACGGCATCGTCGTGCCGCACCGCGACTTCGTCGAGCTCGAGCGGGACTCGTCGCTGTACTTCCGCATCCTGATCTGCCTGCAGGGCAACCCCGGCGCGTTCCACTCCGAGGAGTCCGGTGTGGTCTCGATGCGAACCGGCGAGATCTGGTACCTCGACGCGTCGCAGGTCCACTCGGCGGTGAACTTCTCGCTCGACAGCCGCCAGCTGCTGTGCCTCGACTTCACGTTCGACGGCCCGTACGACGAGTCGGAGGTGTTCCGGGACACGGCGTTCCACCGGCCGTTCCTGGAGCCGTGCACACCGGAGCGGGCCGCGTTCACCGACGAGGCGCTGTCCGTGGTGCACCGCATCGCGGGGACGCTGAACCGGGGCAACTTCAAGGAGCTGGTCTTCCTCGTCTCGAAGCTGCACTTCGTCTACGACATCCCGGCCGGCCGCACCTACGACCTGCTCGACGAGCTCGCGCAGCGCTGCGGGGACCCGGCGCTGATCGAGAAGTCGGCCCGGCTGCGCGAGTTCATGATCGGCACCCGGACGCTGGGCGAGCGGTTCACGCTCAACGCCTGGGACGCGGTCGCCGCGGACGGTGCGCGGTGACCTCCGTGACCGGGTCGGAGGCCGGTCGGACCGCACGCTCCGAGCGGCTGGCGGCGCTGCGGTCCCGGCTGGCCTCCGGCGATCCCGCCGCGCCTGCCGGGGCAGAGGGAACGAGCGAGGGAACGGGCGAGGCGACGGCCGCGCAGCTACGGCTCTGGCTGGTGCACGAGACGGACCCGACCGGCGCCGCGCTGAACGTCGCGCTCGCGGCCCGTGTCGGCGCCGGCGTGCCGGTCGCGCGCTTCCGGGCGGCGCTGGACGCGGTCGTCGCGAGGCACCCGGCGCTGCGGACGCGCGTCCAGGCGACCGACGACGGGGACCTGCGCGCCACGGCCGACCTGCCGGCGCACTGTCCGGTGACGGTCGCCGGGGCGGAGGAGGACCTGGTCGCCGCCGGTGAGCGGGCCGTACGCACCCCGATCGACGTCGCGGCCGAGCACCCGCTGCGCGTCGTCGTCCAGGAGCGCGACGGCGAGGTCACCGGCTTCGTGCTCGCCGTCCACCACCTGGCGTGGGACGACGGCTGCTGGCAGCCGTTCTTCGACGACCTCGCCGCCGCCTACGAGGGCCGCGCGCTCGCCCCCGGACCCGATCCGGCCGTCGTCGCGGCCCGGATCGCGCCGTCCGGCACCGAACGCGACCGTCAGCGGGCGTACTGGCGGGAGGCGCTGCGGGACGCGCGGATGCGGGCGCTGCCCGGTGCCGTCGACGGCGCCCCGCCCGGACCGAACGCCGCCCACGAGATCGCCCTGCCGGAGCCCGTCGGCACGGGACTCGCCGAGGCCGCCGCCCGGCTGCGGGCGAGCCCGTTCGCCGTGCTGCTGACCGCGTTCCGGGCGGCGCTGCGGTCCACGCCGGGACCGCTCGTCGTCGCCGTGCCGGTGCTGCGCCGCGACCAGCAGGCCGCCCGCGACTGCGTCGCCTACCTCGGCAACACGCTCGCGTTCCCGTGCCGTCTCCCGGCCGATGCGACCGGGAGGGAGGCCGTGCGCGCCGTCGCCGACGACCTGCTCGGCGCGCTCGCGCACGCCGACCTCGACTTCGCCGAGCAGATCCGCATGGCGGGCCGCACCGGCGCAGGCGGCGGCGTCGAGGTCGGCGCGACGGTCGAGAGCACCGACGTCACGCTGTCGCTCGGCGGCGTACCCGCCGAGTTCCTCCCGGTCCGCAGCGGGATCTCGCACTTCCCGCTGATGCTCATCGCACGCGACGACGGCGACGCCCGCTGGACGCTGCGGTTCGAGCACCTCGCCGAGCTGGTCGACGCCCGCACGGTCGCCGGGCTGGCCGAGGCGACCGTGTCCTACGTGGACGCGATCGTGTCCGACCCGGACGCCGTCCTCGTCGCGACCGCCCGCCGCCGGGACGCCGCCCCCTCCGACCGGCCGACCGCCGTGGACCTGATCGCCGCGCAGGTGGCTCGCGTCCCGGACGCCCCGGCCGTCACCGCGGGCGGGCGCACCCGGACCCACGCCGAGCTGTGGGCGTCCGCCGGAGCCGTCGCCGCGGCGCTGCGGGCGCGTGGCGTCGGGACCGAGAGCGTCGTCGCGACCGTGCTGCGACGCTCCCCGGACGCGGTCGCCGCGACGCTCGGCGTGCTCCGCTCGGGAGCCGCCGTGACCGAGGTCAACCCGGACCTGCCGACCGCCAGGGTCGGGCGCCTGCTCGCGTCCGCGGGCGCCGCGCTCGTGCTGACCGACCGCGCCGTGCGCGACGAGCACGCGGCGGTGATCGGCGACGACCATCTGGTCGTCGACGCGCTGACCGGCGCGGCGGAGGGGGACCTGCCTGCGCCGCACCCGGACGCGATCGCCTGCGTGATCCACACGTCGGGGTCGACCGGCACGCCGAAGCCGGTCGCGCTGAGCCACGCCGCGCTGGGCGACCACCTGCGGTGGTTCCTCCCGACGCACTTCGACAGCGGCACGCCCCGCTGGCTGCAGACGTCCGCGCCGGGCTTCGACATCGCGCTCGGCGAGGTGCTCTGCACGCTGGCCGCGGGCGGCGAGGTGATCGTGGCGCCGCCCGGCGTGGAGCGCGACCCGGACGCGTTCGTCGACGCGATCGAGGACTCGGACGCGAACATCGTGCACGCCGTGCCGACGCTGCTCGAGCACGTACTGCGGTCCGCGCAGGACAAGGCCCTGCCGGAGCTCGGCATGCTCAGCTGGATCCCGGTCGGTGGGGAGCCGTTCCCCGGTGGGCTCGCCGACCGGTTCACCGCGGCGTTCGGCGGGATCGGACTGTCCAACTTCTACGGTCCGACCGAGACCACGATCTGCGTCACCGGCACCCGCATCCACGGCCGCCAGGGCGACCGGACGGTCGGGCTCGGCGGCCCGAAGACCGGCACCGACCTGCACGTCCTCGACGAAAGGCTGGAACCGGTGCCGGACGGCGCCGTCGGCGAGCTCTACGTGCGCGGCGACTCGGTCGCGCGCGGCTACCACGGCCGTCCGGCCGCGACGGCCGAGCGGTTCGTCCCCGCCGCGGGCGGGACGCGCCGCTACCGGACCGGCGACCTGGTCCGGCGGAGCCGTTCCGGTATCGAGTTCGTCGGCCGTGTCGACGACCAGGTCAAGATCCGCGGCATCCGTGTCGAGCCGGGCGAGATCGAGGCAGCGCTGCGGGAGCGTCCCGAGGTGCGGCAGGCCGCCGTCGTGATCGCCGGGGACGAGATCGCCGGATACGTGACGCTGCAGGGCGGCGGCACGGATCCCGATGCGGGCGAACGGATCCGGCGCGGCGTCGCCGAGACGCTCCCCGGTGCGCTGGTCCCCGCCCACGTCACGGTGCTCGACGCGTTCCCGGCCACGGCACACGGGAAGATCGACCGGAGCGCGCTGCCCGCGCCGCTGCGCCCGGCCGCTCCGGAGGGCCCGGACGAGCCGGAGGACCAGCGGGCGGTCACCGCGATCTTCACCGACGTGCTGGGCCGCGACGACGTGACGGCACGCGACTCGTTCTTCGCGCTCGGCGGGCACTCGCTGCTGATCATGAAGGTGGTCGCGGCGGTCCGGGACCGGCTCGGCGTCCGGATCTCGGTGCGCGACCTGTTCGACGCGCCGACGCCTGCCGGGCTCGCCGCGCGGATCGCGGGGTCGTCGGCCGTTCCGGAGGAGCCCGTGGCGCCGGACGTGCCGGCGACGCGGCCCGAGCACCCGCCGCTGACCGCGGCCCAGCGCCGGATCTGGGTGATCGACCAGATGAGCGGGCCGAGCGCGACATACGACGTGCCGCTCGCCGTCGAGCTCACCGGGCCGCTGGACGCCGACCGGCTGGCCGGCGCCGTCGCCGACCTCTGCGACCGGCACGAGGTCCTGCGCACCCGCTACCCCGAGCGCGACGGCGTCGGTTGGCAGGACGTGACGGCCGGGCCGCCGGTCGTGGAGCGCCTCGACGTGACGCCGGACCGGCTGGACGAGACCGTGGCGCGCCTCGGGTCGGTCGTGTTCGACCTGACCCGGGACGTGCCGGTGCGCGTGACGCTGCTGCGCGTCGGCGCCGAGCACCACGTGCTGGTCCTGGTCGTGCACCACATCGCCTGCGACGACCGGACGGCGCGGATCCTGGTCGACGAGCTCGCCGAGCTGTACGCGGCGCGCGTCGACGGCTCGGCTTCCCCCGCATCTCCGGAGGCGCAGCTCGTCGACCTCGCACTGGCCGAACGCGCGGTCGCCGAACTGCCGTCCACGGTCGAGCGCCGCGCGCGCCAGGCCGCGTTCTGGCGGGACGCGCTCGCCGACCCACCCGCGGTGACGGCCGTGTCCGCCGACCGGTCCCGCCCGGCGGAGCCGACCGACGACGGCGGGCTGGTGACGTTCCGGCTCGATCGCGAGCTGCGCGGCGGCGTCGAGCGGCTCGCCGCCGCGACGGACTCGACCGCGTTCCTCGTGCTGCAGACGGCGCTCGCGACGCTGCTGGCCGGCCGCGGCGCCGGCCCGGACGTGCTGCTGGGGACGCCGTGCTCCACCCGGCCGCCGGGGGACCGGACGCCGGGACTGTTCGTCAACATGATCGTCCTGCGGACCGACCTGTCCGGGGCGCCGACGTTCCGGACGGCGCTGGGTAGGGCGCGGGAGTTCGCGGCCGGTGCCTACGAGCACGCGGACCTGTCGTTCGAGCGCATCCTCGACGCGGCCGGCGTGGACCGCTCCGGCACCGCGCACCCGCTGTTCGGCCAGATCGTCCAGCTGCGGGAGGAACCGGCGGGCACGGTCGTGCGGGGCGGTGCCTCCTGGGCGGTGCGGCCGCAGGTCGGCGCCACCGCGAAGTACGACCTGGCCTGGGACCTCGAACCGGACCCCGACGGCGGCTACCGCGGCGAGGTGGTGTTCCGCCGTGACCTCTACGACGAACGCACCGTCACCGGTCTCGCGGAGTCGCTGTGCGCGGTCGTCACCGCGGCCGTCGCCGATCCCGATGCGCCGCTGGCGGAGGCGATCGACGCCGCGGCGGACGGGTCCGGTGTGGACAGCGGCGCCGGCGCCGAGGCCCCGTGGGTCGACGACGTGTCCGGCGTGGACACCGACGCGATCGCGGAGGCGTTGCGGGAGCTGTCCGAGGTGGACGACGTCGTGGTGGTCGCCGTGGACGGCGGGCGGGCCAGGGGGCTCGTGGCGTATGTGACGCCCTCCGATCCGTCCACCCCGGACCCCGCCGAGGTCGAGGCCGCAGTGCGGCGCGCTGCGGCGCAGCGGCTGCCCGCGCAGCTGGTGCCCGGTGCGGTCGCGGTGCTCGACGAGCTGCCGCGCACCGCGTCCGGCGACGTCGACACGGCGGACCTGCCGCCGCCCGCGAAGATCACGACGGGCACGTTCGACCCGCCGGGGACCGACGCCGAACGGGCGCTGGCCGAGCTGTTCGGATCGGTGCTCGGCGTGGACAACGTGGGGCGCGGGGACAGCTTCTTCGCGCTCGGCGGGGACAGCATCATGTCCATCCAGATCGCCAGCCGGGCCAGGGGCCGGGGCTACCCGATCTCCGCCCAGCTCGTGTTCCGGAACCCGACGGTGGAGGCGCTCGCCGTGGCGGCCGTGGAGGCCGCCGACTCCGGGGCGGAGCTCGTGACGGCCCCGTCGGCCCCGATGAGCGCGTCCGGGCTGGACGCGGACACGCTGCTCGCGCTTCTCGGCGAGACCCCGGACGCGAGGAGCGGGCGGTGAGCGCGGCAGCGCGCCCGGACGGGTTCGACGGCGATGCGGCGTTCACGAACGAGCTGCTCGACAAGCTCGTCGACGAGCTGGTCACCCGCCCGCTGGCCGACCGGGAGCGCCCGGACGGCTGGGCGCTCGGCCTGTTCCGGCAGTCCGGAGGGCCGGGCCTGCTGATCCCGCGCTCGGCGGGCGGACTGGGTCTGACCTGCCGCGAGGCGGTGCGCGTGCACGCCGCGGTCGCGGCCGTGGCGCCCTCGGTCGCGGTGGCGACGATGATGCACCACCTCGCCGTCGTCTCCCTCGTCGAGCACATCGGGACACGCCACGGCGAGGACGCGCCTGCCTGGGCGCTCGTGCGGGCGATCGCGACGCGGCGCTACCTCGTCGGGTCAGCCTCGTCGGAGGCCCGCACCGGTCCGGGTGCGCTGGTGCCCAGGGCCACGGCGCAGCGCACCGCGGACGGCTACGTGCTCGGCGGCAGCAAGAAGCCGTGCAGCCTCTCCCGGTCGATGGACCTGCTGACCTGCACCGTCGTCGTCCGCTCCGACGGGCCCGACGACGGGACCGTCGGCCTGGCCGTCGTGCCCGCGTCGATGCCGGGGATCCGGGTCGAGCCGTTCTGGGGCTCCCCGGTCCTGGCCGGTGCCGAGAGCGACGAGATCGTGCTCGACGACGTCGCGGTGCCGCGGGCGATGGTGCTCGCCGGCGGCCCGGTGACGCACGCGATGGACGAGCTCGGCCTGCGGGCCTGGTCCTGGTTCGAGGTGCTCGCGGCGGCGACCTACCTGGGTGTCGCGGCCGGCCTCGTGCGCCGGGCGGCGGCCGGCCCGGACTCGCGCGGTGCGGGCGACCTGGTCGCGGACCTGTTCGCGTGCCGCGCGGCCGTCGACCGCGCGGCCGACGAGTTCGACCGCGGGCAGACCGGGAACGACGGGCTGGCCGTCGCGCTGCTGGCCCGCACGGCGGTCGAGACCCGGGCGCCGGACATCGCAGCGCGCGCCGTCGCGCTGCTCGGCGGCGGGACGTTCGCGACCGACCCGGACCCGCAGTACCTGCTGTCCGTGACCCGCGCACTCGCGTTCCACCCGCCGCACCGGGCCCGCAGTGCGCCCGCCCTGGCGGGCTGGTTCACCGGCGCCGAGTTCGACGCCGACGTGTTCTGACCTGCGACCACGGCCCCGACCACACGAGACGAAGGAGACGACGGTGCGCTACGGCCCCCCGCTCGCGGTCATCTCGGCCGCGGTGACCGCACCGCGGCCGACCGCCGCATGGCGGGCCGCCGCCGCGGACGTGCCCGGCGGTGAGCTGGTCCGCGTCGACGGTGAGACGCCTCGATACACCGTCGACGCCGTCCGCGCCGAGCTCGAGATGCGCGTGCTGGAGACCGGGAGGTGGGCCGCGGCCGTCGTCGGTGGGCTGGACCGGACGGTC
Source organism: Pseudonocardia endophytica (assembly GCF_004339565.1). Taxonomy (GTDB): domain Bacteria; phylum Actinomycetota; class Actinomycetes; order Mycobacteriales; family Pseudonocardiaceae; genus Pseudonocardia; species Pseudonocardia endophytica. The sequence continues at coordinate 491,313 of NZ_SMFZ01000001.1, read as the reverse complement.
ACCGTCGTGGCGCCGCGGAGCCCGGGTACCGAGCTGGACGCCTACCGCGTCCTCGTCCGGCTGGCCGGCGGCGACGCACCCGGGTCCCGCCCGGCGGCGGCGGTGCGCGAGCGGTTCACGCCCCGGCACCGCACCCGGCTCGCCGTCGACCCGCGGCGGTTCGCCGACCGGCTCGAGGAGCTGGTCGCGCACGCGTCGCCCGGACGGCTGCGGGAGTTCCCCGGGGAGCGGATCCCGGACCCGGCCCTGCTCCACGGCCCCGACGAGGACGGCGGCTCCGCGCTGCTGCACCGGCCGTGGGCGCTGCCCGACCCGCCCGGTGTGCGGGTGCTGGAGCACACCGACGACCCGGCGGGCCACTACCCGCTGGCCCTGCGCCCGGACCCGGACGGGACCTGGTGGATCGAGCACGCCGCGGGCGTCGTCGACCCCGCCGACGTCGCGTGCCTGCGCGAGCGGCTGGAGTCCGGGACCGCCCCGGCCTCGCCGCCCACCCGTCCGCGCCCGCTGCACGACGTGATCGCCGCACGCCTGACCGCCGATGCGGACCGCACGGCCGTGCACGACGGCGCCACCGTCCTGACCTACGCCGACCTGGACCGCCGCTCCGCCGCCGTCGCCGCGGCGCTGCGCGCGGCCGGGTGCGGCCGCGGTGACGCCGTCGGGCTGCACCTGCCGCGCTCGGCGGACGCCGTCGTCGCGATCGTCGCGATCCTGCGCGTCGGCGCGACGTACGTACCCCTGGACCCGGACTTCCCGGAGGCCCGGCTGCGCGACGTCGCGGACCGGACGGCGCTGCGCGCGGTCGTGCGGGCCGGGACGCCGTTCGCGTGGTCCGACGCGCCCGGTGTTGACGTCCGCGGATGCCGGGACGTCGACCCGGCGTCCGTGCCGTGGGAACCCGTCGGCGACCTCGACGGCCTCTACGTGCTGTTCACGTCCGGCTCGACCGGGCGGCCGAAGGGCGTCCTGCACACGGTCGGGGCGATCAGCAGGCTGGTCGCGTACCACCTGTCGATCCGCAGCGGACCGGGCGCGGTCCTGCAGTTCGCGACGCTCAACTTCGACGTCGCGAGCCAGGAGATCCTGACCGGGCTCGCGGCGGGCAGCCGGATCGTCGTCACCCCGCCCGCGGCGCGCCTCGACCCGTCCGCGCTGGTCGCCGTGCTGCGCGACGACGCCGTGACCGAGTTCTTCTGCCCGCAGGTGCTGCTGCAGGAGGTGTGCCGCGCCGCGTTGCGCGAGGGCGTCCGCCTGCCCGCGCTGCGCCACGTCTACCAGTCCGGCGAGCCGCTGGTGATGAACACGTGGCTGGAACGGTTCCTCACCGCGAACCCGGCCGTCACGCTGCACAACCACTACGGGCCGACCGAGACCCACGTGATCACCGCGTGGCCGCTGCCCCGGCGCGGTCGGCGTCCCGGACCCGTCGATCTGGGTCCGCTGGCCACCGGCAGCGGCGGCCACGTCCTCGGGGCGGACCTGCGGCCGGTCACCGGCGGCGAGGTCGGCGAGCTGTACGCCACCGAGCCACAGGTCGCCCGCGGCTACGTGGCCGACCCGCGGCTGACCGCCGCGCGGTTCGTGCCGGACCCGGCGGGCGGCGGCGGGCGGATGTACCGCACCGGCGACCTGGTCGTCGACGACGGCCACGGTGCCCTCGCGTTCGTCGGCCGGTCCGACTTCCAGACCAAGATCCGCGGCCACCGGGTGGAGCCGGAGGAGGTCACCGCCCGGCTGCTGGAGGTGCCCGGCGTCGACAACGCGGCGACGTTCGTGACCCGCTCCGAGGCGGGGGAGAACCGGCTGGAGAGCGTCGTCGCAGGTGGCTCGGCCCCCGCCGGACTGCGCGAGCGCGCGCTCGACCACCTTCGCGCGCACCTGCCGGACTACCTCGTGCCGTCGTCGCTGGCGGTGGTCGACGCGATCGCACGGACGGCCACCGGCAAGATCGACCGCGCGGCACTCGTCGCGGACGACGCGCCACGGGAGTCCACACCGGACGCCCCGGAGACGCCGGCCGACCCGGTCCGTCGCGCGTGGACCGACCTGCTCGGCGGGCCTGCCGGCCCGGACGACGACTTCTTCGCGCTCGGCGGGTCGTCGATCACCGCGATGCACCTGGCCCGGCGGCTGCACGACGAGACCGGCGTGCGGATCGGGGTCGCCGACGTCGTCGCCCACCCCCGGCTCGACGACCTCGGCGCGCTCCTCGCGGAACGCGCCGCCGAGGACGGCGGCCGCGACGGGGACCGCGCCGTCCTTCGCGACGACCCGGAGCAGGCGCACGCTCCGTTCGGGCTGCTCGACCAGCAGCAGGCGTACCTGATCGGCCGCGATCCCGAGTTCGACGGCGGCGACGTCGCCTGCCATCTGTACCTGGAGTACGCGGGGCAGACGATCGATGTGGCCCGCCTGGAGCGCGCGCTGCAGCAGGTCGTCGCGCACCACCCGATGCTGCGCACGGTGTTCGACACCGCGACGTTCACCCAGCGCGTGCTGTCCGACGTGCCGCCGGTGCGGATCGAGGTCGTCGACGGCGGCCGCGAGGCGCTCGCCCGCATCCGCGACCGGATCTCGCACGAGCAGCGCGCGTTCGACGAGTTCCCGCTGTTCACGGCCGTGGTCGTGCGCGGCGACGGCCGCGTGTGGCTCTGCCTGAGCCTGGACGCGCTGCTCGTCGACGCGCGCAGCGTCCGCCAGATCGTGCGGGACTGGGAACGCGCCTACGCCGGCACGCTGGAGCCGGACCCGTCGCGGCCGACGTTCCGCGACTACGTCGACACCGTCACCCGCTGGCGGGCGGGCGACGGCGCGGCCCGCTACCGGCGGGCCCGCGAGTACTGGCAGCGCCGGGTGCCGGAGCTGCCCGCGCCGCCCCGGCTCCCGACGACCGACGGCAACGGCCCGCCCCGGTTCGTCAACCGCCGTCACGTCGTCGACGCCCGGCGGTGGTCGGCGGTCAAGGCGCACGCCGGTGGGTACGGCCTCACCCCGAGCGGCGTGCTGCTCGCCGCGTACGCGGCCGCGCTGGCGCAGTGGGCCACCCACGGACGGTTCCTGCTCAACGTGCCCCGCTTCGGCCGCGAGGACGTCCACCCGCGCGTCGACGAGATCGTCGGCGAGTTCGCGTCGTTCGACCTGCTCGACGTCGACACCACCGGGAACCCGTCGTTCGCCGGTCTCGCCGCCCGCGTCCAGCGCAGGCTCACCGAGGACCTCGACCACGGCGAGCTGTCCGGCATGGAGGTGCTGCGGGAGCTGCTGCGCCACCACGGCGCGCTCGGCGCGGCCGCCGCCCCGGTCGTGTTCACCAGCGAGCTCGGCGTCGGCGACGGGATCGGCACGCTGTTCGACGGGCGGCTGCGCCAGGTCTACGCGCTGAGCCAGACCCCGCAGGTGTGGATGGACCTGCTGGTCGGCGAGGAGGACGGCGCACTCGTCGTGCGCTGGGACGTCGTGGAGGACCGGTTCCCGGACGCGGTCGTCGACGGGATCTTCTGGCTGCTGGTCACCCAGGTGCACGCGCTGGCCGACGGCGCGGCGTGGGTCGAGCCACCGTTGCGGGCGGTGTCCGGGGACCGTGCCGCCGACCGCGGCCGTGCCGCGCCGGCGGGCGCTCCCGGCCGGGTGCTCGACCGGATCGCCGTGCACGACCCGGCCCGGGTCGCCGTCCTGGACGGGCGGGACGGCGGCGTCCGCAGCCGGGCCGAGCTGCTCGGAGCCGCGGGCGCCGTCGCGGCCGGGATCCGCGCCGTCGTCGCCGACGAGGACCTCCGCCCGGTCGCCGTGGCCGTCCCGCCGGGCCAGGACGGGGCCGCCGCCGTGCTCGGCGTGCTGGCGACCGGGCGCCCCTACCTCCCGGTGGACGTCGAGGACCCGCCGGCGCGGATCGCGACGCTGCTGCGGCGGACGCCCGTCGCGGCCGTGGTGACCGACCTCGCCGAGCCGTCGTGGACGTGCCCGGTCGTCCCCGTGCACGGCCCCGCGGCGGTCCCGCTCGCCGCGGACGCCACCCCGGACACGGCGGCCGTGCTGTTCACGTCCGGCTCCACCGGCACGCCGAAGGCGGTGCCGGTCCCGATGCGCGGCCTGGAGGTCTGCGTCGCGGAGACGATCCGGATGACCGGGCTGTCCACGTCGGACCGCAGCCTCGCGCTGGCCCGGCCGCACCACGACCTGTCCTTCTTCGACCTGCTCGTCGTGCCCGCCGCCGGCGGCGGTGTGGTGTTCCCGGGGGCGCAGCGCGACCCCGCACGGTGGGCCGAGCTGGTGAGCAGGCACCGGGTGACGGCCGTGTGCGCGGTGCCCGCGGCCGTGGAGATGCTGCTGGACGGCGCCGCCGCCACCGGTGCCTGCCTCACGTCGTTGCGGACCGTCCTCACCGGCGGCGACTGGGTGCCGCCGGAGCTGGTCGCGCGGCTGCGCCGGGCCGCGCCGGCGGTGCGGGTCTGGAGCATCGGCGGGCCCACCGAGACGACCGCGTGGAACATCGCCCACCGGATCTCCGACGACGGCGTCCCGCCCGGCTGGACGACCGTCCCCTATGGACGGCCGCTGCCCGGCACCTGCTACCGGGTCGTCGACGCCCGCCTCGACGACCGCCCGGAGCGTGCCGTCGGCGAGCTGATCGTGTCCGGGCCGGGTGTCATGGCGGGGTACCTGGGGGAGAACTCCGGCCCGTCGCCGCTGGTCACCGACCCGGCCACCGGAGAGGTGTTCTACCGCACCGGTGACCTCGGCGCGTTCCGCGACGGCCTGGTCGAGTTCCACGGCCGGGCCGACCGGCAGCTGGAGATCCGCGGCAGGCGCATCGAGCCGGGTGAGGTCGAGTCGGTGCTGCGCGAGCACGACGCCGTGTCCGCGGCCGCTGTGGTGCCGATCGTCCACGACGGCAGGGCCCACGGGCTGGCCGCGTTCGTCACCGCAACGGCGCCCGTCGACGCCCTGATCCGCTGGCTGGCCGAGCGCCTGCCCCGCCATCTGGTCCCGAACCGCATCGACGTCGTCGGCGAGCTGCCGCGCAACCGGGCCGGGAAGGTCGACCGGACGCTGCTCACCGACCGTGCCGCGACACGCGCACCGGACGTCACGGAGCCGGACACCGACCCGCTCGCCCGGCTGGTCCGCGACATCTGGGCCGAGGAGCTCGACCTCGCCGACGTCGGACCGGAGGACTCGTTCTTCGAGCTCGGGGGCGACTCGATGACCGGCTTCAAGCTGATCGTCGCGCTGCGGGAGGTGTTCGGCGACGAGGTCCCGGTCTCGATCCGGACCCTGCTCGAGTCCCGGACCGTCGCCGAGTTCGTCGCGACCCTGCGCGACCACGAGCGCTCCGCGGACTTCGCCCGGGTCGCCTCCCTCTACGCGACGACCTGACGAGGAAAGGAACCCGACCATGACGTCCGCACCCCGGAGCTTCCCCTGGTGGCTCGTCGGGCTGTTCCTGGCGATCTTCAGCTTCTTCACCGACGACTACATCATCGCCGGGATCCTGCCGGACGTCGCCGCGGGGCTCGACGTCAGCGAGCCGGTCGCCGGACAGCTGGTGACCGTGTTCTCGCTGACCGTTGCCGTCGCGACGCCGGTCGCCGGGTTCGTGTTCGCGCGGACCGACCGGCGGAGGCTGGTGCTCAGCGCGATCGCGCTGTTCGTCGTCGCCAACGCGCTGGCCGCCGTCGCCGACGGCTACGCCGTGCTCGTCGGCCTGCGGGTGCTGGCCGCGCTGGCCGCGGCCGCCGCCCTGCCGGCGATCTTCGCCGCGGCCGCGGACCTGGCCCCGGACGACCGCCGAGGCCGCTACCTCGGGTCGCTCTCGGTGGCCGTCACCGGTGCCGTCGCCGTCGGCGTGCCGCTCGGCGCGTGGATCGCCGTCACCTGGAGCTGGAACGCGACGTTCGCGTTCATGGCCGTCGCGGGCGTCGTCGCGCTGGCCACGGTCGGCGCGACGTTCCCGCGCGTCGAGGCGCACCCGCCGACCCCGTTCCGCGACCAGGTGCGGGTGCTGGCCTCGCGGCAGATCTCCGCGGCGCTCGTCGGGGGCGCCGCGGCGGTCATGGGTGGGATCCTGATGATCACCTACCTGGCGCCGTACCTGGTCGCGCTGCTCGGACGCGACGACGTCCGCGCGCCGGTGTTCGCCGTATTCGGCGTCGCCGCGACCGTCGGCGTGTTCGGCGGCGGCTGGTCGGTCGACCGCTTCGGCGCGAACCGCACGCTGGTCGGCGGGATGGCCGCGTTCATCGTCCTGATGGCCGGGCTGACGCTGCTCGGGTTCGCCGCGCCGATCCCGCTGCTCGCGTTCGTCCCGCTGGTGGTCGTGTGGGGCGCGCTCGCCTACTGGAGCGCCACCGCCGTCCAGGTCCGGCTGCACGCGCTCGCCGGCCCGATGACCGCGCAGGCACTGGCCATGAACTCCAGCCTCGGCACGCTCGGCGTCGCGGTCGGTGCCGCGATCGGCGGCGTCGTCCTCGACATGGGCGCGGTGCTGCTGCTGCCGCTGGTCACCGCCGTCGCCTGCGCGACCGGCCTGCTCCTGCTCCTCTACGCCTTCCGCGGGGCCGGCGCGTCCGGCGACCCGGTCCTGCAGCACGCGTCCGACGACCACTCCGACCGCACCGACAGCACCGACAGCACCGACAGCACCGACCGCACGGGGGACCCGACATGAATCCGTTCGACGACGAGTCCGGCACGTTCTACGCCGTCGTGAACGACGAGGACCAGTACGCGCTCCTGCCGACGTTCGCCGAGCTGCCGTCCGGCTGGACGGTCGTGCACGGGCCCGCACCGCGCGGGGAGGTGCTCGACCACATCGAACGGACCTGGACCGACATGCGCCCGCGCAGCCTGCGGGAGGCGATGGCCGCGGAGGTCGATCACCGGTGACCGGGATCGCGGACGTTCTCGCGCTCACCCCGCTGCAGCGCGGGATGCACGCGCTGCACCTGGTGTCCGCGGAGGCGGGCGAGAGCGAGATCTACACCGTCGAGCTGGTACTCGACCTGGACGGCACGCTCGACGTGGCCCGCCTGCGACGCGCCGTGACGACCGTGCTGCGGCGCCACCCGAACCTGGCCGCGACGTTTCGCTCGGAGGGGCTCCCGCACCCGGTCGCGCTCGTCCCGGCCGAGCCGGACGTGCCGTGGCGCGAGGTCGACGCGACGCCCGACGAGTTCGCCGCGCTGCTCGAGCACGAGCTGCGGACCGCGTTCGCGCTCGAGTCGGCCCCGGCCTGCCGGGCCGTGCTGGGCCGGCTCGGCCCGGACCGGCACCGTCTGGTGTGGACGTTCCACCACATCGTCGTCGACGGGTGGTCGATCCCGCTGCTGTGGGACGACCTCGCGGCCGCCTACCGGGCCGACGACCCGTCGTCGCTGCCGGAGCCGGCGCCCTACCGCGACTACATCGCCTGGCTGCAGGGACAGGACACCGACGCGGCGCGCGATCACTGGCGCGCCGTTCTCTCCGATGTGGATGGTCCGACGAAGGTCGGGATCCCGACGGCGGGCGACGCGGGCCACCCGTCGCTGACCATGCGCTACCTGGACGGCGAGCCGCTGGCCGCGCTGCACCGCGACGCCGCCGCGCTCGGCGTCACGATCAACACGCTGGCCCAGGTCGCCTGGGCGATCCTGTTGCACCGCATCACCGGCCGGACGGACGTGACGTTCGGCGGCAGCGTGTCCGGGCGCCCCGAGCAGGTGCCGCGGATCGGCGAGATGGTCGGGCTGTTCACGAACACCGTGCCGACCCGGGTCCGGCTCGTCGCGGGCGAGCCGGTCGGGGAGCTGTGCCACCGGGTGCAGCGCGAGGGCGCGCTGGCCAGGACCCACGGCTACCTGCAGCTCGGCGAGCTGCAACGACAGGCCGGCCGGGGCGAGCTGTTCGACACGATCCTCAGCTATCACAACGTGCCCAAGGACGCGTCCGGCGGCGCACGCGAGCTCGGCGACGGGCTGGTGATGCGACCGGTCTTCATGGACGGGTACACGCACTACCCGCTCGTCGTCGCGCCGTTCGAGCTGGACGGCAGGCTCTACGTCAACGTCGACACCCGGGCCGGTGCGCTGCCGGACGGCGTCGACCCCGGAGAGCTGGGGGAGACGTTCCTGCGGACCGTCACGGAGATCGCCGCCGCGCCCTCCCGCGAGTTCCGGGCGATCGGCAGGCGGCACGAGGCGCCGGTGCCCGACACCGGGCGGGCCGTCCCACCGGCCGGCATCCACGAGGTGTTCGCCGCCGTCGCCGCCCGGCAGCCGGACGACGTCGCCGCCACCGACGCGCTCGGGTCGCTGACCTACGGCGAGCTCGACGCATGGGCCCGCCGGATCTCGGCCGACCTCGCCGCGGCGGGTGTGCGGCGGGAGGGCCGGGTCGCCGTCGCGATGGACCGCACGGCCGGCTACCTGGCCGCCGTGTTCGGCGTGCTCGGCGCGGGCGGCGTCGTCGTCCCTCTCGACGTGACCGCCCCTGCCGAGCGGAACGCGCTCATCCTCGACCACGCCTCGGCCGCGGTGCTGCTCACGTCTCCCGGCATCGAGCCGGCCGCAGGCCCGGCGGTGACCCGGATGACCGTGCCGCCGCGCCCGGACCCGTCCGAGCCGGTCCGGTTCGAGCCGCTCCCTGCGCTGCCCGGCCAGGGCGCCTACGTCGTGTTCACGTCCGGGTCGACCGGGGTCCCGAAGGGCGTCGTCGCCACCCACGACGGCGTGCTCGCGTTGCTGCGCAACCACGTCGAGGCCATCTACCGGCCCGCGGGCGGCGACGACCGGCGGCTGCGCGTCGCGCACGGCTGGTCGTTCGCGTTCGACGCGGCGTGGCAGCCCCAGCTGGCGCTGCTCGCCGGTCACGAGCTCGTCCTGCTCGACGAGGACGACCGCCGCGAGCCGGACCGGTTGATCCGGGTGCTGCGCCGCCACGGTGTCGACATGCTCGACACGTCACCGTCGCTGCTGCGACCTCTTCGCGCCGCCGGGCTGCTCGACCACGGCGGGCTGTCGGTGCTGGCTCTGGGCAGCGAGGACATCGCGGCCGACGTGTGGCGCGACCTCGCCGACCGGCCGGAGCTGCAGGCGCACAACTTCTACGGCCCGACCGAGACCACCGTCGAGGTGTTCTCCGCGCGGATCGCGCCCGGGTCCTCGCCCAGCGTCGGGCTCCCGGCGCGCGGGACGACCGGGCACGTGCTCGGCCCGGACCTGACACCGGTGCCCGCCGGGTTCGTCGGCGAGCTCTACCTCGCCGGTCCGCAGGTCACCCGCGGCTACGACGGGCAGCCGGCCCGCACCGCGGCGCGCTACCTGCCCGACGTGGCGGGCGGCGGCGGGCGGATGTACCGCACCGGTGACCTGGTGCGCCGCGACGCCGCCGGATCGCTCGTGTTCGTCGGGCGGGCCGACGACCAGGTCAAGATCCGCGGCTACCGCGTCGAGACCGGCGAGGTGGTCGCGGCGCTGCGCGCGCACCCCGGCGTGCGCGACGCCGTCGTCACGACCAGGGCCCGCGGCGCGTCCACGGTGCTCGTCGCCTACCTCGTCGCGGCCCACGACGGGCTGGACACCGCGGACGTCCGGGCATCGGCGACCACCCGGCTGCCCGGCTACATGGTCCCGGCCCGCGTCGTCGCGGTACCCGCGATCCCGACCGACGTGAACGGCAAGACCGACTTCCGGGCGCTGGCCGCGTTCGACGCCGACTCCGCGGCCGACGTCGCCGGACCGCGCACGCCCACCGAACGCCGGGTGCACGACGTCGTCGCGCAGGCGCTGGACGTCCCGGCCGTCGACGTCGTCGCCGACCTCGCCGACGCGGGTATCGACAGCATCACCGTGATCGGGATCGTGGCCGGACTGCGGCACGAGGGGATCGCGGTGTCCGCCAGGACCGTGCTGTCCGCTGGCTCGATCGCCGAGCTCGCGCTGCACGCCGACCGCGCACCGGAGCCGGACGACGTCCCGGAGGCCGCCGCGGGTCCGGTCCGGATGCCCGCCCTGGACTGGCTCGGCGTACTGGGCGCGGTGCGCCGCTACGCGATGACCCTGGTCGTCGCGCTGCCGTCGGACGCCCGGCCGGACCGGGTCGAGACCGTGCTGCGCGCCGTCGTCGCCGCGCACCCGCAGCTCGCGGGCACGCTGGTCCGGGACGGGGACCGTCTGACACTGGACGTGCCCGCCGACCCCGACCCGTCGGTGCCCGTGGCCCGCTACGACGTCCACGCACCCGTCGCACGCGCCGTCGCCCGGCTCGCCGGGCAGGCGTGGGACCGCCTCGATCCGGACGAGGGCCGGATGCTGGCGGCGACCCACGTCCGCGGCGCGGGCCTCGCCCGCCCACTGCTGGTGCTCGCCCTGCACCACGTCGTGTGCGACGTCGTCTCCTGGCACGTCCTGCTCGCCGACATGGCGGCGGCCTGGCGGTCCGTGGAGTGGGACGAGCCGGTCCGCCTGCCCGGCGAGACGACGCCGCTGGCCGCGTGGTCGCGTGCGTTGGACGTGCGGGCCGGGTCCGCGGAGGTGGCCGCGCAGCGGCCGTACTGGACCGGCGTGGCGGACAGGGTCGACCGTGCGCCGCGGCTCGGGAGCACGGCGTCGGCGACCTACCGGGACATGCGGGTGCACCGGCAGCGGAGCCCGGTCCCGGACTCCGGATCCTGCACCGTCGAGGTCCTGGTGCTCGCCGCCCTCGGCGCGGCGTGGGCGACCGCGCTCTCCGCCGCGGGCGGGCCGCCAGGGCACGGACCACCGGTCGCCCTGGAGGGCCACGGCCGGGTCGACGAGCTCGTCGAACGCGACGCCGGCACCCCGATCGACACCAGCCGCACCCTGGGCTGGTTCACCACCACGTTCCCGACGGTGGTCGGAGGGCCGGACGCGACGGCACCGACGGTCGACGAGCTGCGCCTCCCCGGCGCGGCGGAGGCCTGGCTGGGGACGGTGGCGGATGCGCTGGCCGCCGTGCCGGCAGGCGGCGCCGACGCCGGACTGCTCGGGCACGTCCCGGTCCCCGGCGGCTACGGGGTCCCGGAGGTGCTGGTCACCTACCTCGGGCGCGTGGACCGGATCTCCTCGGCCAGGGCGGTGGACGCCCGGCCGTGGACGGCCGTCACCGACCCGGGCGTCGTCGGTGAGGTGCCGATCGTGACCGAACCGGACATGTCCTGCCCGTTCGCGCTGGAGCTGTCCGTCGGCGTCCAGGCCGCACCGGAGGGATCCGTCCTGGAGTCGTACTGGCGCCATGTCCCGGCGCGCCTGGCCGCGGACGTCGTGTCCCGGCTGGCCGGTGCCTTCGACGAGGCGCTGGTGGCGCTGTCCGGAGGGACCGCCGCGGCGGTCACGGCCGCGGGAGGTGAGCGGTCATCGGCGTGACGGTGGAGCGGGGGACCGTGTCCCTCGCCGTGGAGGAGGCCGGGGCGGGTTCCCCGGTCGTGATGCTCATGGGCGCGGGCTCGCCGGGGCGGGTCTGGCAGGCCTACCAGGTGCCGGCCCTCGTCCCGGACGGGTACCGCGTGCTGCTGCCCGACCTGCGCGGCGTCGGTGGGAGCGCCGGCGCGGACGCGTCCGGACTGGCCGAGCTCGCCGACGACGTCGTCGCGGTGATCGAGGACCGCGTCGGCGGTCCGGCCGCTCTGGTCGGGACCTCGCTGGGCGCGCGAGTGGCCTGGGAGGTCGCGCTGCGCAGGCCCGACCTCGTCACCGGGCTGTGCCTGCTCGCCGTCCAGATGCGGGCCGCCGCCGTGTCCACCGTCCACGCCATGGCCCAGATCGACCTCGGGACCGGCCCGGACCGCCCGTCGCGCTCCGCGCGGGCGGCGCTCGGGGCGGCCGGGCTGTCGCCGGAGAGCCTCGCCGACGACCGGGACGCCGAGGACTGGTTCGACATGCTCGACATGGCCCCGTGGCCGATGCCGGACGGTGCGGTGGCCCAGTTCCGGGTCGCGATGGCCGACTTCCCGGCCGGTGCCCCGCGGTGCCCGACGACCGTCGTCGCGTTCGCCGACGACGCCGTGTGCCCGCCGCGACTGTGCCGCGAGGTCGCGGACGCGATCGGCCGTGCGCGGTTCCGCACCGTGGCCGCGGCCGGGCACCTCGGCTACCTGGAACGACCCGACGACGTGAACGCCCTGATCCTGGACTTCCTCCGGGATCTGTCCACAGACGAACCGAACACCGACGATCGAGGGGGACGACCGTGACCGTGAGCGGGGGAGAGCGCACCAAGGCCGAGGACCGGCGGATGCGGCGCCTGACGGAGTTCTACCTGTCCCGGGACGCTTCGGGACGGAACCTGTTCGAGATCTGGGAGTCCGGCGACGCGCGCGGTGACTCGATCACGCCGGCCACCTGCGACGAGGGCTACCGGCGCTGGATGCGCCGCCGTCTCGGCGAGCTGCTCGCCGGCCCGGAGGAGGGCCTGCTGAGCGTCGGCGCGGGCAACGCGGCGATCGAGGTCGACGTGCTCGCGGCCGGGCACCGGGTGATGGCCGTCGACGTGATCGCCGAGGCGGTGGACCTGGCGCGCAGCAAGGGGCTCGAGGCCGAGGTCGGCGACGTGCGCGAATGGCGGCCCGCCGAGCAGTGGTCGGTCGTGTACGCGGACGGGCTGCTGGGCCACGTGTACGACCCCGCGCAGGGGCTCGCCCCGGTGCTCGGGCACGTGCGTTCCTGGCTGCGGCCCGGTGGTGCGCTGGTGCTGTCCAACGACCGGCCGCCGACCGACGACCCGTCCGTGCCCGCCGGAGGCGTGCCCGGTTTCCACTGGCTGTCCACGCACTGCATCCGCGACGCCGCCGAAGAGGCGGGCTTCGTCGGGATCGAGTGCACCGAGTTCGTCTACGAACGTCCGGTGTCCGGACCGCGCACGCGCGCCATCGTCGTCGCACGGGCGGCCTGATCCCGGATGCCGATGAGCGAGGAGTTCGCCGGACGGCTGCTGCCGGTCCTCGACGAGATCGTCGAGCGGTTCGGCACCCCGTTCCACGTGTACGACGAGACCGGCATCGACGAGAACTGCCGGTCCTATCTGGACGCCTTCGCGGGCACCGACTTCCGCGAGTACTTCGCCGTGAAGGGCCTGCCGAACCCGACGCTGCTGCGCCTGGTGACCCGGCACGGCTTCGGGCTCGACGCCAGCTCGCCGACCGAGCTGGAGATCGCCGACCGCACCGGCGTGAGCGGCGACGGGATCTGCTTCACCTCGAACAACACGTCCGACGCCGAGCTCGCGGCCGCGCTGGAACGCGGGGCGATCGTCACCGCCGACGACCTGTCGGTGCTGCGCGCGCTCGCGCGGCAGCCGGTTACGCCGGGCCACCTGGCCCTGCGGATCCACCCGTCGGCGGCGGGCACCGACGTCGAGTCGCGGCTCGGGTCGGCGGAGTCCTCGAAGTTCGGCATCGTGCGCGCCGACGTCGGCGAGGCCGTGCGGCTGGCCATGGCGACCGGGACCGCGCGGATCGGCCTGCACATGATGCTCGGCTCCGGCCTGATGTCGACCGAGCCGTTCCTGCGCACGCTGGACGTCCTGCTCGACGTCGCCGACGAGATCCGCCGCGACACCGGCGTCGAGGTCGCGTCCGTGAACCTCGGCGGCGGGGTCGGCGTGGCCTACCACCCGGACGAGCCGCCGTTCGACCTCGCCGGGCTCGGCCGGGCGGCCACCGACCGGCTCGCGGAGTGGGAACGGGTCACCGGGCTGCGCCGACCGCGACTGCAGATGGAGTGCGGCCGCCAGGTGACCGGACCGCACGGCGTGCTCGTCACCCGTGTCCTGCACCGGATGCACAAGACGCGCACGGTGATCGGCGTCGACGGCGGCATGAACTGCCTGATCCGGCCCGGCATGTACGGCGCCTACCACCACGTCTCCGTGCACGGGGGAGAGGACCGGCCGGTCGAACGGGCCGACGTCGTCGGGTCGCTGTGCGAGAACAACGACAAGCTGGCCGTCGACCGGCCGATCCCGCGCGCCGACGTCGGCGACCTGGTGATCGCGCACGACACCGGCGCGCACGGGTGGTCGATGGCGTTCACCTACAACGGCAGGCTGCGCCCGCAGGAGCTGCTGCTGCACCGCGACGGGTCGGTGAGCAGGGTCCGGCGCGCGGAGACGGTGGACGACTACCTGGCCACGCTCGACTGCGCCTCCGACCGCATCCGTCCGCGTCCCGCGGTCCCGGCCCCGTGACCGCCGCGACGACCGCGCCGGGCCGCGCGGAGCTGCTCGACCGGGCCGACCGGTCGGGGTGGGCACCGATCGACCTGTCGCTCGGCAACGCAGGCGACCGGGCGCCCGTCGAGGGCTCTGCCGACCTGGGCGGATACCCGCTGTGCCGCGGCAGCGAGGAGCTGCGGCACGCCGTCGCCGCGATGTTCCGCCGTGACCTCGATCTCCTGGTCGACGCCGGCGACGTCGCGGCGTGCGCCGGGGTCAAGGAGTTCATCGCGACGACGCCGCTGCTCCTGCGCGGCCGGGAACCGCGCGACACGGTCCTCGTGCCGCAGCTCGCCTATCCGCCGTACCGGCACGGCGTACGGCTGGCCGGGCTGGTCGAGCACGCGGTGCCGACCGGTCCGGACGGGCGGATGGACCTCGCCGCGGTCCCGGAGGAGGTCGCCGCGCGGGCACTGATGCTGTGGGTGACGTCGCCGGGGAACCCGACGGGCGTCGTCGAGGACCTCAGGGCCGTCGTCGCCTGGGGCCGGGCACGCGGGGTCCCGGTGTTCGTCGACGAGGCCTATGTGGACCTGGTCTGGAGCGGCGAACCGGGATCGGTGCTGCGGTACGGGCCGGACGGCGTCGTCGCCGTGCAGAGCCTGTCCAAGTCGTTCGGGCACCCGGGTGCCCGCCTCGGCTGGTTCGCCGGCGACCCGGGGATCGTCGCCCAGCTGGTGGCCGCCCGGAGGGAGACCGGGCTGATCGCGTCGGCGCCGTCGCAGGCGCACGCGGTGGCGGTGCTGACGGCGGGCGCCGCGGCAAGGGCGCAGCGCCGCGAGCTCGTCGGAGCCCGGCTGGGAGACCTGGTGTCGGCGCTGCGGGACAACGGCATCGGCTGCCCTGACCCGCCGGGTGGGATGTTCGCCTGGGTTGCCGCACCCGACGGCGACGGCGACGCGTTCGCGCGCAGGCTCGCGACCGGCGCCGGGATCGTCGCCGCGCCGGGCTCCGGGTTCGGCGACGCCGGCCGCGGACACGTGCGGCTGGCCGCCGTCGCGGCACCGGGCCGGGTCGCCGCGCGCATGGCGCGATGTCAGTCCCTTTCGGACAGTGTGGAGGTTCTCCGATGACCGCTGCCGCCACGGCACTCCTGGACGAGGCCGACGAGCTGTGGGAGCGCCGGGACGCCCTGCCCGGCACGGCCACCGAGCGGGTGCGCGCGATGATCGAACTGGTGGACTCGGGGGTCGCGCGCAGCGCCCGGGTCGACGAGGCGGGCGACGTGGTCGTCGACGAACGCGTCAAGCGCGCGATCCTGCTGGCGTTCCGGTTGTTCCCGATGGCCGAGTCGCACGCGGGGGAGTTCCGCTACGTCGACCGGCTCCCGCTCAAGGCGCCCGCGGCCGGCGTGCGGATCGTGCCGGGCGGCATCGTCCGGTGGGGCGCCCACCTGGCGCCCGGGGTGACCGTGATGCCGTCGTTCACGAACATCGGCGCGTTCGTCGACGAGGGCACGATGATCGACACCTGGGCGACCGTCGGGTCCTGCGCCCAGATCGGCAAGCGGGTGCACCTGTCCGGCGGCTCCGGCATCGGCGGGGTGCTCGAACCGATCGGCGCGACGCCCGTCGTCGTGGAGGACGACGCGTTCGTCGGGTCCCGCGCGCTCGTCGTCGAAGGGGCGCGGGTGCGGTGCGGCGCCAAGCTCGGAGCCGGGGTCGTGCTGACCGCCAGCACCCGCGTGTACGACGTCGAGACCGGCGAGGAGCTGCCCCGCGGGGAGGCGCCCGCATGGTCGGTGTGTGTGTCCGGCACCAGGATCCGGTCGTTCCCCGGTGGCGACTTCGGCATGTCCTGCCTGCTGGTCGTGAAGCGGCTCGCCGAGTCGGAACGCCACGACAAGACGACCCTGGACGAGGTGTTCCGTGCGCACCGATGACGAGCGCTGGCTCCGCCGGTTCCACACCCCGCGGCGGGCGTCAGCACCGCCGCTGGTGATCTGCCCGCACGCGGGCACCGGCGCGTCGGCCTACCAGCCGTTCTCCCGGGCGTTCGGCGCGACGCACGCCGTGACCGTGCTGCAGTACCCCGGCCGTCAGGACCGCGCCGACGAGGCCGCCGCCACGACCGTGCCGGAGCTCGCCGGCCGCGCGCTGGACGCCTACGCCGCCGCGCCGGGCACCGCCGACCGTCCGGTGACCGTGTTCGGGCACAGCATGGGTGGCGTCGTGGCGTTCGAGTTCGCCCGCGCCGCCGAGGCCGCGGGCATCCCGGTGGCCTTGCTCGTCGTCTCCGCCGTCGTCCCGGCCGGCCGGGTCGCCGACCAGCCGGAACACCCCAGCGACGACGACGCGATCGTCGACCGGCTCGTCGCGCTGAACGGCACGAGCGCCGAGGTGCTCGCGAGCCGCGACATCATGCGCATGGCGCTTCCCGCGCTCAAGGCCGACTACGCCGCCGTCGACGCGTACTCCTGCCCGGCCACGGCGACGGTCGACGCCCCGATCCTCGCGCTCGGCGGGGACGCGGACCCGATCGTCACCCCGGGAGACCTGTACGGCTGGGCCGCCCACACGACGGGCGGCCTGTCGGTGACGCTGTTCGCCGGCGGCCACTTCTACCTGAACGACGACGTCGACCTCGTCGCGGGCGCGGTCGCCGACGCCGTCCCGGCCGTGCGGTGACCGGCTCGGTGACCGCCGCGGACCGGGTCGTCGTGGTCGGGATCGGCGTGGAGGCACCCGGTGGGATCACCACCCCGGCCGGGCTGTGGTCCGCGCTCACCGACGGCGCCGACATGGTCGGCCCGATGCCCGACGACCGCGGCTGGGACCTGGAGCTGCTCCGCACGCTCGGCGAGCGCGACGGCTGGGGCGCGGTGCCGGACGCCGGCGGGTTCCTCGACGGCGCCGCGCTGTTCGACCCGGCGTTCTTCGGCATCACGCCGCGGGAGGCGGTCGCGATGGACCCGCAGCAGCGGGTCGCGCTGCGTGTCGCCTGGCGGGCGCTGGAGCACGCCGGTATCGACCCCGCCAGGGCCGGCGGGCCCGGCACGGCGTGCTTCCTGGGTGCGCTGATCAACGACTACGGGCCGTCCATGGCCGTGCCGAACGAGCACAACGGCTACCTGCTCGGCGGCACGTCGCTGTCCGCGATCGCCGGGCGGGTCTCGCACTGCCTCGGCGCGACCGGCCCGTCGATGACCGTCGACACCGGCTGCGCGGCGTCGCTGACGGCCGTACACCTCGCCGTCAACGCGCTGCGGCTCGGCGAGTGCGAGCTGGCGCTGGCCGGCGGCGTGACGGTGATGGGCTCGGAGATGATGTTCGTCGAGTTCGCCCGCAACGGCGCGCTGTCGGCCACCGGCCGGTGCAGGCCGTACTCCGCGTGCTCGACCGGGACCGTGTGGTCCGAGGGCGCGGGCGTCGTCGTGCTGGAGCGGGAGTCGCGCGCGGCCGAGCACGGGCACCGCGTGCTCGGCCACGTACTGGCCGTGACCACGAACCACAACGGCGGCGGCTCCGCGATGACCGTGCCCGGCGAGGCGGGGCAGCGGCAGCTCGTCGGGCGGACGCTGGCCGCTGCGGGGGTCGCGCCGGAGGCCGTCGGGCTGGTCGAGGGGCACGGGACCGGCACCCGCGTCGGCGACCCGATCGAGCTGTCCGCGCTGGCCGCCACGTACGGGGCCGCCGCGGCCGGCCATGGCCGTCGCACGTCGTTGGGGTCGGTGAAGTCGAACCTCGGGCACACGCAGGCCGCCGCCGGAGTGATGGGGCTGGTCAAGGCGCTGCTGTGCGGCCGGCACGGGCGGATCGTCCCGACGCTGTTCGACGACGAGCCGGCGGACGGGATCGACGGCTCCGGACTGGAGCTGCCGGACCGGACGGCGCCGTGGGACCCGGTCGACGGCTGGCGGCGGGCGGCCGTGTCGGCGTTCGGGATCGGCGGCAGCAACACGCACGCGATCGTCGGGATGCGGGAGGGGGACGATCATGGGTGAGGCGTACCGGCTGCCCGACGGCTCGGTCGCGGTGCCGGTCGGCGCCGGGAGCGAGGCGGCGCTGCGGGCCGAGGCGCGGGCGATCGCCTGCTACCTCCGGGACCGGCCGTCGGTGTCGCCCGTCGACGTCGCGGCGACGCTCGCGCGCACCCGCCCGGTGCGGCCGTGGCGCGTGCTCGTGTCCGCGACGACGTCCGCGGAGCTGGTGTCCGCTCTCGACGCCGTCGCCGACGGCGTGCCGCACGAGCGGGTCGTCACCGGCGCGCGGGCGGCCGGACCGCGCCGGATCGGGCTGGTCTGTCCCGGCCAGGGCGCCCAGTGGCCCGGGATGGGCCGCGCGTTCCTCGCCGGCTCGGCGGCCTACCGGCAGGTCGTCGACGAGTGCGAGGAGATCCTGCGCCGCGAGCACGGCGTGTCGGTGCGCGGCTACCTGCTCGGCGACGTCGACCCGGACGGTCCGGAGGCGGGTGACGTGGTGACCGTGCAGCCCGCGCTGCTGACCCAGATGGTCGGGGTCGCCGCGACGTGGCGGTCGCTGGGCGTCGCACCGGACGCCGTGCTCGGGCACTCCCAGGGCGAGATCGCCGCCGCGCACCTCGCCGGCGCGATCACGCTGGAGGACGCGCTGCGCGCCGTCGTGGTCCGCGCGCGTCTCGCGTCCGTGTTCGGTCGCGACGAGCACCGGATGGCGTTCCTCGCCACGTCGCCGTCGCGGTGCGCGGCCCTGCTGGCGCGCACGGACGCGTGGGCCGAGCTGACCGTCGTCAACTCGCCGCAGGCGGTCTGCGTGTCCGGGGACCGGGCCGCCGTCGCGGGACTGGTCGCCGGGGCGGCCGCGGACGGCACGTTCGCCCGCGAGATCGCGGTGACCTACCCGGCGCACACGTCCCGGATGCACGCGCTGCGCGACGACCTGATCGCGGGCCTGCAGGCCGGGTGCACGGCGGCGCGGTTCGAGAAGCCGGTGATCGACTGCTTCACGTCGGCGCTGGCCGGGGATCCGTTGCCGGTCGACATCGAGCCGGGCCGCTACTGGTTCCTCAACCTGCGCAACGTCGTCCGCTTCGACCGGGCCGTCGGGGCGGCGCTCGACGCGGGCGTCGACCTGTTCGTCGAGGCCTCCGCGCACCCGACGCTCGCCGGCCCGATCGCCGACAACGCCGCGGCAGCGGGCGTGCCGGCCGACGTCGTGGCCACCTCGTCGCGCACGGCCGACGGGATGTCCGGCGTGACCCGCGCGCTCGCCGAGATCGCCGTCGCGGACTCCGGTTTCGACTGGGGGCTGCTGCGGACGCCGCCGCCCGGCCCGCCCCCGCTGCCGCTGGAGGACTTCCCGCACACCGTGCTCGACGAGCGTCCGATGTGGGCGGTGCGCGGTCCGGCGCCCGTTCCCGCGGCCGCTCCGCCGGCACCTGCCCCGGCCCCCGGTGATCGGCCGCGCCGGCTCGTCGAGACGTGGGTGCCGCTGCGGCGCAGGACCATGACCACCCCGACGCGCGTGACGCTCGTCGACCCGACCGGCCGGTGTGCTGACCTCGCGTCCGCGATCGCCGCTCAGGGCCCGCGGCACGGCTCCGAGGTCCGTGTCCACGACAGGCTCGGCGACCCCGGCTGCGATCCGACCGCCGACACCGTCCTCGTCCTGCTCCCGGCGGTGACCGGCGAGGCGACCGACGAGCTGGCCGGGTTCCTCGCGGCCGCGGACCGCTGGCTGCCCGCCGTCCGTGCGGCCACCCGCGCCTGGATCGTCACGACCGGCGGCGAGCGCGTGCGCGACGACGACGCGCCGGAACCGTTCGCGGCGGCCGCGGCGGTCGCCGCACGCTGTACGGCGGCCGACCACGGCGCCCGGCTCGCCCACCTCGACCTGGACGGCGGCACCGCCGACGGGGCTCTCGCCGCCGTGCACACGGCGGGAGAGGCCGAGCTGGCGCTGCGAGACGGTGTGCCGCACGCGAAACGGCTGGCCCGCGCCGACGAGACCACGGACGACGGCGACCTGGGCGAGGTCGTCGTCACCGGGGGGACCGGGCGGCTCGGCCTGGCCTGTGCGGCCGAGCTCGTCCGCCGCGGCGCCAGGCACGTCACGCTGCTCAACCGCTCCGGAGAGCACCCCGTGCTCCGCCCGGTCCTTGAGCCGATGCGACGGTCGGCGGCGACGGTCGATGTCGTGGCCTGCGACCTCACCGACCCGGACGCCGTCGACGCGTTCGCCCGCGCCCGAGAGCGACCGGTCACGCTGCTGCTGCACGCCGCCGTCGACTACGTGCACGCCGCCGACCCGGCGACGGCCGCGGCCGGGCTCGCACGGGCCGCCGCGGCGAAGGTGACCGGGTTCGAGCACCTCGTCCACGCGCTGCCGCTGGACCCGCACGCCCGGGTCGTGTGCTGCTCCTCGGTGGCGGCGACGTTCGGCGGGCCGGGGCTCTCGGTCTACGCGGCGACCAACCGCATGCTCGACACGGCGGCGGACCGGTTGCGGCGCATCGGCATCGATACCCGCTCCGTGCAATGGGGCGTGTGGCGCGGACCCGAGACCGACGCCGCCACCGGCTCCGACACCGACACCGACACCGACACCGACCACGGACGCATCCTGGCCGGGTCGGACGCGGCCGGGATCACCCCGATGGACGCCGGAGCCGCGCTGGACGCGGGGCTCACCGCCAGCCCGGGAAACAGCCTGGTGCTGTCCGCGGACTGGACCGTCCTGCGCTCCGTCACCGAGGTGCTCGGGACGCCGGAGCTGCTCGACCCGGCACTCGTCGTCGCGCCCGCAGCCGGCCCGGCCGGTGACCCCGCGCCGGACCCGGCCGGCGACCCCGCGCCGGGGCACGCCGTCACGCCGGACGGCATCCGCGCGGTCGTCGCCGGCGTGATGGGGCTGGCCGGTACCGACGCGCTCGACCCCGACACCTCGCTCGTGGCGCTCGGACTGGACTCGTTGCAGGCTCTCGAGCTGCACAAGGCGATGGCCCGCATGCCGGTGCCGGGACTCTCCGTCGCCGACATCCTGCGCGGCGCGTCGCTCGGCGACGTCGTCGCACGCGCCACGTCCGGCGCCCCGTGACCACCGACCCCGAGCCCGACCCTGACCCCGGGAGACCCATGCGCATCGTCTTCGTCGGATTCGCCACCTGGGGGCACCGTGCCCTCTCCGCACTCGCGCGATCCGGACACGAGGTGGTCCTCGCCGTGACCCAGCCACCCATCGACGACCCGTACTACGCCTACCTCAACGAGGACGTCGGCGCGCTGGCCGGCGACCTCGGCGTCCCGACGATGCACGCGCACCGGCTGAACGGCGAGGCGGCCGACGCCGTCGTCGCCGCGGACGCCGACCTCATGGTCGTGGCGAACTGGCCCAGCCGGATCGAGAAGCCGGTGTTCGGGGCACCGCGGCTCGGCACGCTGAACGTCCACGACTCGCTGCTGCCGCGCTATGCGGGGTTCGGCGCCCCGAACTGGGCGCTGATCAACGACGAGTCCGAGGTCGGCGTGACGGCGCACATGATGGACGACGGGTTCGACACCGGCGACATCGTCGCCCGGCGCGTCCTGCCGGTGTCCGACGAGGACACGGCGCTCACGCTCGTGGAACGGTCGCTCGACGTCGTTGCACCGCTGCTGGACGAGTCGCTGGACGCGCTCCTGCGCGGCCGCCCGACCGTCCCGCAGGACCCCGCGGAGGCCACCTACTTCCACCGCCGCCGCCACGAGGACAACCGCATCGACTGGACCCGCCCCGCCCGCGCGATCCGCAACCTCGTCCGCGCGCAGTGCGACCCGTTCCCGAACGCGCACAGCACGGTCGGGGACACCCCGATCGCGTTCCTCGACGTCAGCGTCACCGGGCGCCGGTTCGGCGGGACGGCCGGGCGGGTCGTCCGCGACGGCGACGACGTGGTCGTCGTCGCCGGTCCGGAGGCCCGGACCGGCCGCGAGCACGGCGTGCGGGTGAACCGGATCCGGACCGCGGACGGGACGGTCGTCGACACCCCGGCCGACGTGCTCCGCCCGGGCAGCCGTCTGGGGTCCGCGTGAACGGGGACATCGTCGTGGTCGGTGCCGGGCCGAAGGCGATGGCCGTCGCGGCGCGTGCCACGGTCCTGCGCGAGCTCGGCTACCGGGTCCCGGACGTCACGATCGTCGAGCAGCGCTCGGTCGCGTCGAACTGGACGTTCGCCGGCGGCCGGACGACCGGGCGTCAGCGCCTCGGCAGCTATCCGGAGAAGGACGTCGGCTACCCCTATGAGTCCGACGAGTTCGGCACGGACAACGCGGAGATCGACCGCCGTCTGTACCGCTACAGCTGGGTCACCTACATGATCGAGCGGCGGGAGTACGCCGGCTGGGTCGACCGCGGCAGGCCGCAGCCCCGGCACCGCGAGTGGGCGGCCTACCTGCGCTGGGTCGCCGCGCGGGTCGACCACCGGCTCGTGCACGGCCGGGCGACCGAGCTCGACGTCTCCGGCGACGGCTGGCGGGTCGCCGTCGAGAGCGGCGGGAGGCGCACCGAGGTGCGCGGGGAGACGCTCATGCTCACCGGGCCGGGGCCCGCGGAGAGCCGGTTCCCGCGCGACGTCGTCGTCGACACGCACGCGTTCTTCGTCGACGGACCGGGCGACGTGCGCCGCGACGGTCACGTCGCGGTGATCGGCGGCGGGGAGACGTCGGCGTCCATCGTGGAGGAGCTCGTCGCCGACCGCTTCGAGTCGATCACGGTGATCACGCCGGACCCGGTCGTGTTCAGCCGCGGCGAGGGGTTCGTCGAGAACCGCCTGTTCAACGCGCCGGAGCTGTGGGCGTCGCTGAGCGCCGACGACCGGCGCGCCCTGATCCAGCGGATCGACAGGGGGGTCTACTCCACCGACGCGCTGGAGCGGCTGGCCGCCGAACCCGGTGTCGGGCACCGGCAGGGTCGCGTCGTCGGCTGCGTTCGCGGCGACGACGGGGTCGCGCTCACGCTGCTCGACGGCCACGGCGTCGCGACGACCGTCCGGTTCGACGCCGTCGTCGACGGGGCGGCGTCGAACCGGCACTGGTTCCTGTCCGCGCTCGGTCCGACGGCCCGCGAGCGGCTCGCCGCGACGGTCGGCGCCGCGGAGCCGACGTTCGCCCTGATCGAGGAGCGGATCGATCGGCACATCGCCGTCGACGGTCTGCGGCCGCGCCTGGTGCTCCCGATGCTCGCCGGCTACGCCCAGGGGCCCGGGTTCCCCAACCTCACCTGCCTGGGCCGGTTGTCCGATCGCGTGTTGCGGCCGCTCGTCACCGAGCCCGACCGCACTCGAGCACGACCCGACGGACACGCCATGACGGACGCCGGTCCGGACGCCTGGATGGTGGCAACAGACTGAAAGGTCTGACGGCGTCCGGTCCTGAGCGCCGATTCCGCAGCGCGCGTGTGCTCCTGGGTGGTGCCGGTCGAGGACGGCAACGCCCACCGCCGCCATCCGTCGGCGTCCGGCGAGGCCGGTGCCTGAACCCGGCCGTCCGGGGCGACGCCACGTGCTCGGATCCGGTGATCGTGCGTCACCGGTGAGCCTCGAGGAACAGGTGCGGTTCCGGCGTCGCACCGGGGAAGTCCGGCCGGAACGTCGAGACCTCGTGACCGTCGACGACCAGTCCGGTGGCGCGGACGCGGTCGACGAACGTCTCCGCGTCGTAGCTGTAGGCCCGGACGGGCTGTCCGAGGAACGGGACGTCGAGCCCGTCGGCGTCGACCGGCACGGTCGCGAGCGAGAGCCGCCCCCCGGGCACGAGCCAGGCGGTGATCCGGGCGAGCGTGGCGTCGAGCTCCGGCCGCGGCATGGTCAGCACGGAGAAGTACGCGCACACCGCATCCCACGACGCCGCCGGGGACGCCCAGGTGCGGACGTCGGCGACCTCGAACGTCGCACCCGGCACCTGCTCCCGCGCGATCTCCACCATGCGCGGCGAGACGTCGATGCCGGTGACGCGGTGGCCGGCGGCGGTGAGGCGTTCGGCGACCGGCCGTCCGGTCCCGGAGCCGACGTCGAGCACGGCGGCGCCGCGGGGGAGTGTCGCGTCCAGACGCTCGACGGCGGAGTCGAGCGCGGGGAGGTCGCGGAACGCGCGTTCGTAGTCGAGACCGAGCGTGTCGAACGCCGCGACGGTGGCGTCGGCCGGCGTCACGTCCGTGAGCGGGGCGGAGGGGTCGGGCATACCGCCCATCCTTGACCCGGGCCGCCGCCGGGGCGACGGAAATACGTCCGGCCCTGCGGACCGGGCTCCGGTGTCGCCTGTGGCACAGCAGCGACCGATACACATCTGTATCGGATACAGTTGTGTATCGGGAGGCGTGATGTCAGCACGGATGACGAGACGGCGGCCGGCGACGGTGGTGAGCCTGCTGGACGCAGCGGAGCGGTTGTTCGCAGAGCAGGGTGTTCGTGGCACCTCGATCGCGCAGCTCTGCGACGCGGCGGGCTTCACCCGCGGCGCGTTCTACTCGAACTTCGCGACGAAGGAGGAGGTGCTCTACCTGCTGTACGAGCGCCGCCACGAGACGCTCGTCGCCGTCGTGGACGAGGGCCTGGGCGCGCTCGGCGCGGTCGACGACCCGGTCGGGGAGGTGGTGCGCCGGGTGATGGACTTCGGCGGGGACGCCTACCAGCAGTGGTTCCTGGTGACCTCGGAGTTCACCGC
The DNA here is from genome assembly GCF_004339565.1 of Pseudonocardia endophytica. Taxonomy (GTDB): domain Bacteria; phylum Actinomycetota; class Actinomycetes; order Mycobacteriales; family Pseudonocardiaceae; genus Pseudonocardia; species Pseudonocardia endophytica. The sequence continues at coordinate 466,487 of NZ_SMFZ01000001.1, read as the reverse complement.
GCTCGGCGCGCGTGACGAGTCGGCCGCCCTGCGGCTGGCGGCGGCCCGGGAGCGGACCCGGGAGCTGGTGGCCCGCGTGATGGCCGCGACGTTCGACGCGGCAGGGCGCGAACCGGTCACCCCGCTGACGATCCTCGCCTGGTCGGTGATGTCGTGGTTCCTGGGCTGGCAGGCACAGCGCCTCGGCGAGCCCGACGCGACCAGGGCGGTCCAGGACGAGCGGGCCGCCGCGGCGCTCCGTGAGCTGTTGCTCGGGGCGTCCCGGCCGGCCGGGAACGGCGGTGCGGCATGCGGCTGACCGCTCGGGGGGTGGGTGTCGACGGACCGCACGGCACCCTGCTCGAACCCACGGACGTCGACGTGGCCCGCGGTGACGCGGTGCTTGTGGCCGGGATGCCCGGTACCGGGCACACCGCACTCGCACTGGCGCTCGGTGGGCGGATGGCGCCGCACCGCGGCCGGGTCCTGGTCGACGGCGCCGACGATCCGGCCGCGCTGCGCAGGCGGGTCGCGGTCGTCGACACACCCGGGGTCAGCGAACCCGAACCGGCGCTGACACTGGGCACGGTCGTCGGCGAGGAGCTGGCGATGGCCGGGCGGCGTGCCTGGCGACGCCAGGTCGCGGACTGGCTCGGTCAGCGCGCGGCCGGGGAATGGTCCGGACGGCGATTCGAGGACGTGCCCGCCGACGTGCGGATCGACCTGATGCTCGCCCTCGCCGCCACGCGCCCCGCGGTGGACGTCGTGGTGCTCACCGGGCCCGACCGGCACGGCGGCTCGCCGCACACGTGGTGGCGGATGGCGCGCAACTGCGCGAGCACCGGCTACGCCGTCGTCGTGACGTGCGCCGACACGTCGGCGGCCGTGCTCGACGTGCCGTGCTTCCGGATCGGCGCCGGCACCGCGGAGGGCGGTCCGGGACACGACGGCATCGCGGAGGCCCCGGCCGGCGGGGACGGGCCGGACGACGAGAGCACGGTCGGAGGACGGTCGTGAGCGCGATCAGGCTGGCGATCAGCGAGCTGCGGCGGATCACCGCCGGGCGGTTGCCCCGGCTGGCCGTCGGCGCGCTGGTGCTGGTCCCGGTGCTGTACGCCGGGTTCTACCTCTACGCGAACGGCGACCCCTACCGGAACCTGGACGCCGTGCCGGCGGCGCTGGTCGTGGAGGACACCGGCGCGGTCGGGCCGGACGGCACGTTCTCGCGTGCCGGCGACCAGGTGGCCGACGAGCTGGTGGACTCCGGTGCCTTCCAATGGCACCGGGTGGACGCCGCCGAGGCGGACTCGGGGGTGCGCGACAACCGCTACGCGTTCGCCCTCACGCTGCCCGCCGACTTCACCGCGGCACTGCAGTCCTCCGGCGACCTCACCCCACGCAGGGCCTCGCTCGTACTGACCACCAACGACGCCAACAACTACCTGGTCCACACGATCGCCGACACGGTCACGACCCGGGTCCGTGACGCCGTGTCCCAGCGGGTCGGCACCGAGGCCGCGGACCGCATGCTGGCCGGGTTCTCCACGATCCACGACCGGACCGTCACGGCGGCCGACGGGGCCTCGCAGCTGGCCGACGGCGCGTCGCAGCTCGAGGCCGGTACGGGCAGCGCGGCGGACGGCGCCAGGAGGCTCTCCGACGGCGCCGACACCCTCGCCGGGGGCCTGGACACGCTGCGCGACCGCACCGCAGCGCTGCCTGCCCAGAGCCGGCAGCTGGCCGACGGCGCCCGCCGGGTCGCCGACGGCAACGCCGAGCTCGCGGCCGCTGGCGAGCAGGTCGCGGACGCCGCGCAGCGGCTGGACGACGACGCCTCCGCCGACGACGGCCGGATCGCCTCCGCGTTGCGCGCGCAGGGTTTCACCGACCAGCAGGTCCGGCAGGCGATGTCCGCGGTCAGCTCGGCGCGGGGCCCTCTGGACGCGAGCAACGCGCGCGTCCAGACGCTGAACGACCAGCTCGGCCGCCTCGGTGGCGGATCGGCGCAGGTCGCCGACGGCGCCGAGGGACTCGCCGCGGGGGCGTCTCAGCTGAGCGGCGGGATCTCGCGGGCGGCCGACGGGGCCGACGCCCTCTCCGGCGGCGCGCACCGCCTCACGGGTGGCATCGAGCGGCTCGACGACGGCGCGGGACAGCTCGCCGGCGGCGCCGCGCAGCTCCGCGACGGACTCCGGGAGGGGGCGGACCAGATCCCGGACCCCGACGACCCGACCCGCCGCGCCACGGCGTCGACCATCGGTGACCCGGTCGCGGTCCGTGACGTCGCCCAGACCACGGCCGGCACCTACGGCGCCGGGCTCGCCCCGTTCTTCATGGCGCTGGCCGCCTGGATCGGTGGCTACGTCCTGTTCCTGCTCGTGGCGCCCCTGTCCCGGCGCGCGGTGGCCGCCGGCCAGGCGCCGCTGCGGGTCGCGCTCGGCGGGTGGCTCCCGGCCGCGGTGCTGGGCGTGGTGCAGATGACCGGGATGTACCTGATCGTGGTGTTCGGTCTCGGGATCAGGCCGGAACACCCGCTCGGCACGTTCGCTTTCCTCTGCGCGATCTCGTTGTGCTTCACCGCGATCGTGCACGCGCTCAACGCCGCGTTCGGTGCGGTCGGGCAGTTCGTGGGGCTCGTGCTGATGGTGCTCCAGCTCGTCTCCGCGGGCGGGACGTTCCCCTGGCAGACCATCCCCGGACCGCTCCGCCCCCTGCACCACGCCCTCCCGATGAGCTACGCCGTCGACGGTCTGCGGCACCTGATCTACGGTGGCGCGCTCGACGGCCTCGTCCTCGACGGCGGGGTCCTGCTGGCGTGGTTCGTCGCGGCGGTCCTCGTCGCGGCGTGTGCAGCCCGCAGGCACCGCGTCTGGACACCGGGCAGGCTCACGCCGGAGCTCGTGCTGTGAGGCCCTGGCGCCGGCACGTCGGTCAGCAGCGGGTTCCCGGCCTGCGCGACACGAGGAGCAGCTCGAGCGACCCGGCCGCGCCCGCCGACACCAGCTCCACGGTGTACCGCAGCGTGCCGCCGATCTGCACGACCTCGTCCGGGCCGAGCGTGACGGAGAAGCCGTCGTGGTCCCGGCCGACCCGGGCGTACCCGGCGAGCACGACGACCAGCCGGTCGTCGTCGCAGTACGGTGCCTGCCACGCCGGCGCACCGGACGGCACGGAGACGCGTTCCAGCGAGATCTCCCCGTACCCGTCGTCCGGGCCGACCAGCAGGTGGTGCCTCGCCCGGTGATCTCCGCGGTCCGCGACCGCGACGCCGCCGACGGTGGGGACGGTCATGGCAGCCTTTCGTCGTGGGCGGGTCGGCGCCCATCATCTGAGCGTCTCCAGCACAGCCAGTAGAGATCGCATCACCGATATGGACAAGAGAGCTGCCGGAACTTCCGGGCTAGAGTGCTCATATGAGCGAGGGGCGGGGAGTCGACTCCTGGGGCCCGACCCGCAGGCTGCAGGCCGCCGACGTCGCGGACCGCTACTTCGTGCGGCAGCACACGAAGGTCCGGATCGCCGCCGACCTCGGCCTGAGCCGCTTCCAGGTGGCGCGGATCCTGGACGCGGCCGGGCAGCGCGGCATCGTCCGGGTCGAGATCACCGCAGGCCCTGACGTCGACACGGCGCTGTCCACGAACGTGCGGGAGGCCTACGGCCTGCGCCGCGTCCTGGTCGTCCCGCCCGGTCCGGCGAGCTCGGCGGGGGTCGCGACACTGGCCGCGGACCTCGTGCGGGAGATCACCGGGGCCGGCGACGTCCTCGGACTGGCCTGGTCGCGCACGGTGAACGACATGGTGGAGCGGCTGGACGGGTTGCCCCGGTGCACCGTGGTGCAGCTGTGCGGCGCCTACTCGCTGCCGTGGCGGCGGGACAGCTCGGCGGTCGCCGTGTCCCGCGCGGCGGCGCTCTGCGGCGGAGCCGGGTACCCGATCTACGCGCCACTCGTGCTGCCGGACCGGGACACCGTGCTCGCGCTGCGCGGCCAGGTCGGGGTCGCCGACGCGCTCGCCCTGCACTCGCGCCTCGACGTCGCGGTACTGGCCGTCGGGGCATGGCGCGCCGGGCACTCCACGGTGCACGACGTGCTCACCGAGCACCGGCGTCGCGCGCTGGGCGCGCGCGGGGCCTGCGGTGAGGTCGTCGGGCTGCTGTTCGACCGTGACGGACGCGTCCTGGACACCGAGCTCGCGCACCACGTGGTCGCCGTCGGGGAGGACCAGCTCCGGTCGACCTCCGAGGTCGTCGCCCTGGTCCGCGAGCCGGAACGGGCCGACGCCGTCGACGCCGTCCTCCGGTCAGGGCTCGTCCACACGCTCGTCGCCGACTCCGGGACGGCGCGGGAGCTGATCCGGACCGCCGCGGTGCGCCCCGCCGTCCCGCGCCGGCGTCACCAGCTGCCCGCGGAGTGACCGGAAGAGGTCCGGCCGACGGCCCCGGCGCCGGCCGGAGGAGCGGGACACCAGGGGACCCGCCGCGACCGGCCCGGCAGGGAGATGCGGCCGTCACCTCCCCGGAGTAGGACGGGGACATGCACCCGCTGCGCTTCGGGCTCAAGCTCAGTCAGGCCGCGACGATCGACGTCCTGCGGGACGTCTGGCGCATCGCCGACGACGGCGGCTTCGACCACTGCTGGAACATGGACCACCTCGCCGGCCTCGGGGGCGACGACAGCGTCGACATCTTCGAGGCCTGGACGCTGCTGGCCGGTATGGCGGTCGCGACGACCCGGGTCCGCATCGGGTGCTCGGTGACCGGCAACACCTACCGGCATCCCGGGTTGCTGGCCAAGGCCGCGGTCACCGTCGACCACCTGTCGGGCGGTCGCCTGGAGTTCGGTATCGGCGCCGGGTGGGCGGAGAACGAGCACACGATGATGGGGCTGCCGTTCGGCACCGTCGGCGATCGCGCCGACCGGCTGGCCGAGGCCCTGCCGATCCTGCGGTCGCTCTGGACCGAGGATCGCACCACGGCCCACGGCACGCACTACGACCTCACGGACGCCGTCGCGGAGCCGAAGCCCGTGCAGCGCCCGCACCCGCCGATCTGGATCGGCGGCACGGGTCGTCGGCGCACGCTGCGGACGGCCGCCGAGCACGCCGCCGTGTGGAACGCCCCCGGCGGGGAACCGGAGCTCGTCGCCGAGCTCTCGGGCGTGCTCGACGGGCACTGTGCGGCCGTCGGGCGCGATCCGGCCGAGATCCGGCGGTCGGTGCAGGTCCGGGTGCCCGACGACGTCGCGGCCCTTCCCGCGCAGATCGCCGCCTACACCGAGGTCGGCGTCACCGAGATCATCCTGATCGTCGCGGGCGACGACCCGGCGGGCGCCGCACACCGCGTCGCGGAGATCCTGCCCGACCTGCGTTCGGACGTGCCGACCGGCGGGAACTGATCGACCGGGCGAAAGGTGCCGACCGGCGCCCGGACGGGACGCCGGTCAGCCGCCGCCCGCCGCCGCGTGATCCTCGCGGCCCACGACGTCCCGGACGAGGCCACGCAGACTGCCGGTCCGGTCGCGGATCGCCCGCTGCACGTCGGCACCGGTACCGCGCTCGCGCAGGCGCGCCACGCCGCGGCGGACGACATCGTCGTCGCCGGCGTCGTGGACGGCGTCCCGGACGAACGCACACAGCGCGTCGAGCACGGCGTGCGCCGGACCGGGCCGGCCGGTCCACGGGTTGACCAGCTGCCCACCCAGCCCGGAACGGGACGCGCGCCAGTGCGCGAGCTTGAGGACCTCGTGCCGCGCCGACGACGGCGGCCCGCCGTCCCGCCACTGCCGGGCGGCGGTCTCGACGAGCGCCCGGGACAGTGCCGCGAGCAGCACCGCGTCGTCGACGTCCAGGCACACGTCGGCCGCCCGCAGCTCCACGGTGCCCAGCTCGTGGGCGAGCCGGGCGTCGAAGTAGATCATGCCGGTGTCCAGGAGGGCGCCGGTGTCGAGCATCGCGGCCACCGCGTCGTCGTAGCCCGCCACCGACTCGAACGGGCCGGTCGGGCCCGCCGACGGCCAGCGGTTCCACACCGTCGTCCGGTAGCTCGCGTACCCCGTGTCGGCGCCCTGCCAGAACGGCGAGTTGGCCGACACCGCGCGCAGGACAGGCAGCCACGGCCCGATGCGGTCCAGCACACCGACGCCCTCGTCGAGGGTGTCGACCTCGACGTGCACATGACAGCCGCAGCTGAGCTGGTCGGCGGCGAGGAGGCCGTACTGCTCGCGCATCCGCTCGTAGCGGTCGCTGCGGCTGACGGTGGTCTCGGTACCCAACGGCGACAGGGCCATCGGGGCGGTCGCCACACCGGAGCGGCGGGCCAGGTCGGCGGCCACCGAGCGGCGGCGCCGCAGGTCGGCGTCCAGCTCCCGGCCCGACGTGCACGGCGCGGTGGCCGTCTCGATCTGCTCGTTCTGCAGCTCCTGGTCGACCGCGTCGGCGCCGAGGTCCGGTGGTGCGCCCCACCGTGCCGCGTCCACGACCCGACCGGCGACCCCGCGTGGCTCGCCCGAGTCCGGGTCCACCAGCAGAAGCTCCTCCTCGACTCCCATGCGGCGACCGGTCACCCGTCGAGTGTGATCGCCGGACCGGGACTCCGCCCATCGGGTCGTGCGCTCGTGGAACACGTCGAGGACGTGGTTCGTGCCCGGCGCGGCGTGTGGGAGCGGTACCTGTTCCGCCGGCCTCCTCGGGCGCGCCGCGGCCGGTACCCCGATGGACCTCGCGATCGTGAGCCCCGGAGGCGCGGCCGCGCTAGCGAGGCACCACGGGCACCAGCAGGTGCGACGCGTGCTCCCCACCGACGTGGATCGTCGCCCCGTCGGCGGGGCGGTGCAGCTCCGGGTGGGTGTGCGCGATCAGCGGCGCCAGGTCGTCGTCACCGCTCACCAGCTCCAGCCGCAGGCGCTCGCCCGGGGCGAGCGTGATGCTCGTCGGCCAGATCTCGACCTCGAGCAGCGTCGGCTCTCCGTGCGGGAGCGGCACGTCGCGGTCGTGCGGGTGCCACGGGCGGTGCGGCTCCGAGAGCTCCGGGTCGGTCTCCCGGTGCGCCGCGCGCAGCCAGCCGATCGCCATCGGGACCGGTCCACCCTGCGGACCGATCCCGGGGATCACGTTCCCGTCGGCGTCGACGTGCTGGAGGCGGGCGAGCACGTCGAGGTCGTCCGTGTCCGCCGAGAGCCAGAGCCGGAGGGCGACCGGTCCGGTCAGTTCCAGGGGCTCGTCCGCGGGGGCGGTCTCGAACGAAGCCGGGTAGCCCACCGACGCGGGCGCGGGCCGATCCCAGTCCAGGGTCGACGAATGCAGGTAGAGCTCACGCCACTGCGTCTGCGGCAGCGGGAAGTCGGGCGCCTCCCGCCAGGCCACCTCGCGGCCGTGGCGGACCATCATCTGCACCGGCGGGACGCCGTCCATCCGGTCCGGCTGGTCCTTCAGGAACCGGTCCAGGAACCGCAGCTGGAGCTCCAGCGCCCAGTCGGCGTAGTACGGGTCGATGTGCGTCCCGCTGTGCAGGACCAGCCACTTGTCCTGCGACGCGGCCCGCCGCCACCCCTCGACGTTGCCGCGCAGGTGGAGGTGCAGCGCGCCCCAGTTGCCCGCCGAGAGCACCGGGACGGTGACCCGGTCCAGGTCGGTCGTCCGCACCCGGTGGTAGTCGTCGACGAGCGGGTGCCGCGGGAGCTCCTCGCGCCAGTCGTCGCCGTCGGTGCCGGTGCGCTGCGGCTCGATCTGCAGGCCCCACCAGAAGTCGATGAACCCGTTCGCGTACAGCCCGCCCTGGTAGGTCGTCTCGCGGTAGAAGTCGGTGCAGCCCTCCCACGCGACGACGGCGGCCAGGTGCGGCGGCTGCAGGGCCGCGACCCGCCACCCCATCATGGCCAGCCACGAGATGCCGCTGGTGCCGACCCGTCCGGTGCTCCACGGCTGGACGGCGGCCCACTCGATGACGTCGTAGTAGTCCTCGGCGTCCTGAGGGCCGTAGAGGTCGAGCCGGCCCGGCGACTTGCCGGTTCCGCGGGTGTCGGCGCGCAGCAGCGCGTAGCCGCGCGGCACCCACCACTCGGGATCCGGTGTCTCCCAGACCATGTGTTCGTTGTTCGGCACCCTGTCGTAGAGCGGGAAGCGGTCCGGCCAGTGCACGTCCTTGCCGTACGGGCTGATCGAGGTGATCACCGGGAACGGCCCGTCGCCGTCCGGGCGGAACACGTCGACGACGACGGCCGAGCCGTCACGGGTGGGGACCGCGACGTCGCGATCGATCTGCATGGTGGCTCCAGGGTCAGGCGAAGCAGGTCAGCGGGCCACCGTGGTAGGTGACCATGTCGTCGAGGGCGGCGAACACGTCGATCCGTCCGCCTCGCTCGAGGCCGTCGAGCTCGGCGTAGGCGCGGTGCAGGTTGCCGACGATGCGCTCGGCATCCGGCCAGTCGGCGAACCGGCCGAGGTCGGTGTCGCGGGCGGCCTGCAGGGGCGTGACGCCCGCCGCGCGGCCGCGTTCGGCGACGTCCAGGACGAAGCGCAGGTAGTCCACCGTGGCCTCCAGCGGCGCGGCGTCGTGGAACACCGGGCCGTGACCGGGGACGGTCGTGGCCGCACCGAGCGGGGCGAGCACGTTCTCGACGACGTCGATCGCCCCCGCGACGGAACCCATGAGCAGGAACGGCGTGCCGCCGTTGAAGACGAGGTCGCCGCAGAACAGCGTGGAGCGCTCCGGGAACCAGACGATCGAGTCGTTGGTCGTGTGCGCCGGGGTGCCGACGTGCACGACCTCGGCGCGCAGGTCTCCTGAGTGGACGGTGACCCGGTCGGTGAACGTGACGAACGGCGGGTCGAGGGGCAGGTCGCCCCACTCCGGGTTCTGCCAGTAGGGGAGCTCGCGGGCCGGGCCGAACGCGATCGCCTCGGACCGCGCGTTCTCGTGCGCGACGATCGCGGCGCCGTCGAACAGCACGTTGCCGAACGTGTGGTCGCCGTGGTGGTGGGTGTTCACGAGCGTGCGGACGGGCCGGTCGGTGACCCCGGCGATCGTGTCCAGGAACGCCCGGGTGCGACGCTCGGTGGAGCAGGCGTCGATCGCGAGGACGCCCTGCGGGCCGACCACGAACCCGGTGTTGTTGATCCACCAGGTGCCGTCCGGCTGGACGTAGGCGTGGATGCCGTCGGAGACCTCCTCGCGACGCGGCGGTCCGGGGACGGTGACGTCGTCGGTGCGGCTGCTCACGACGAGCTCCCTTGGCGGAGCGGGACGACGGCGGGTCCTGGCACGACGGCGGCGTCGATCGCGCCGAGCCCGTCGGCGTCGAGGTGCACGCGGTCGCCGGGCTGCAGCCACGGGTAGGCCTCGGCACCGTGCACGCGGGAGAGCTCCAGCAGGCAGCCGGTGCCGACCGTGCCGGACCCGATCAGGTCGCCGGGCAGCACGCGGGTGCCGCGCGACGCGTAGGCGATCATCTGGCCGAACGACCAGTACAGGGCGTCGAGAGTGCCTGCGCTGCAGGGTTTCCCGTTCACCGACGCGGACATCGCCGCGGCCCCGTCGAGCTCGTCGGGCGTGAGCATCCACGGACCGCAGCTGGACCGGAAGTCCTTGCCCTTGGCCGGCCCCAGGTTCAGGCGCATCTCGGCGCCCTGCAGGTCGCGCGCGCTCCAGTCGCAGAACAGCACGTAACCCGCGATCGCGTCGACGGCCGCCTCCGGCGTGAGGTCGGATCCCTCGCGACCGATCACGGCGGCGATCTCCAGCTCGTAGTCCAGCGCCTCGCTGCCCGGCGGGACCGGGACGTCGTCGTGCGGCCCGAGCAGCGACGCCGGGTTCGTGAAGTAGAAGACCGGCTGGGAGTACCACAGTGGATCGACGGTCAGCCCGATCGCGGCGCTCGCCGTCACGACGTGCTCCTCGAACGCCATGAAGTCCCGGATCGACGGCGGCCGGGGGATCGGGGCGAGCAGCCGCACACCCGCGGGATCGACGCCGGGCTCGCGGCGGGCGGCGTCCGCCGCGTCGGCCGTCCGGTCGTCGGCGATCAGTTCGAGGAGCGAGGTGTCGCCGGGTACCGGATGGAGGCGGTCGGCCTCCCACACGGCGGGCCGCGCGACGCCATCGTCGTCGAGGTAGGTGCTCCAGCGCACGTGTCGTCTCCGTTTCCGTCTCAGCGGGTCAGCGACCCGACGAGGTCGTCGATGAGCAGTCGTGGGTCGCCGCGCGGCAGCTCGCCGGGGCCGCTGACCATCTCCACCCACACGGAGTTCTGGCAGGCACCGGCCAGCTTCACGGCCTCGACCTCGAGATCCAGGTCGCCGGGCAGGCCGCCGCGGTGTGCGTCGAGGAACCGGTGCACGGCCCGCCACACCTGCTGCGGCCCGGTCCCGCCCTCGCGGTGGCTGCGGCTGTACTGCGCGAACAGCTCACGGTCGACGAGCACGATCCCGACGAGCCGGTAGCTCGCGGCGTAGTAGGCACGGACCGCCTCCAGGACGGCGGCCAGACCCTCCCGGAGGTCGACCGAGGCACCCCGGTCGGCCGTCTCCCACAGCGCCGCGGCCTCCGGCAGCCCGGAGGACAGCACGGCGGCGAGCAGCGAGCCCTTGTCGCCGAAGTGCACGTAGATCGAGCCCTCCGAGCAGTCGGCACCCCGCGCGATCCGGCGCGACGTCGCCGCGGCGAGCCCCTCTTCCCTCAGGAGCTTCGTCGTCGACTCGAGGATCCGGGAGCGCAGGTCGCCGGGCGGCATGGCGCGACCCTACGCCATGAGTGAGTACTCACTCAATACCTGCGGCCCGCCGTGCCTCCTGGTGCCATCCGCGGGCGATCGGCTCCAGCGCCTCGAACGCGCCGGGCGGCGTGCCGGGCAGTGCGCGGCCCGCGTCCCGGACCCGGCCGAGGATCGCGTCGGCTGCGGTGTCCGCCTCGGCGGCCAGGCCGGCGGTGTCGACGCCGGTCAGCGCCCCGTCGCGCTTCACGACCCGGCCGTCGACGAGCACGGTGCGGACGTCCGCGGCCGTCGTCTGGAACACGAGCGTCGCGTAGGGGTCGATGCGCGGGTGCTGCTCGATCGCCGGACCGCCGACGAGCTGCAGGTCCGCGCGCTTGCCCGGGGTCAGCGACCCGATCCGGTCGCCCAGGCCCAGCGCGTCGGCGGCGTTCACGGTGGTCCAGCGCAGCGCCTCGCGCGCCGTCGTGGTGACCGTCTCCGGCATGGCGTTCGCGAGGTTCGTCGCCTCGGTGGCCTCCCATCGCGTGAACCCGAGGCCGAAGCGCATCTCGTGCCAGAGGTCGCCGGAGTTGAGCGAGATGACGTCGGCGGACAGCGTCGGGGCCGGCCCGTGCCGGCGGCACCGCTCGAACACCGGCCGTCCCATGCCCATGTTCAGCTCGGTCTCCACCGAGATCGACACCTTCCCGCCGCTGGCCACGAGCGCGTCCCACTCGCCGTCGTCGAGCGCGTTGCAGTGCACGTGGACCATGTCCGGGCCGAGCAGCCCCAGCGCGTCGAGCTCGCGGATCCCGCCGGTCAGCACGCTGCCCCAGACGCAGCCGGTGTGGTTCACGATCAGCGCCCGGCGCTCGCGTGCGGCGGCGAGCTCGGCGACCGTCCGCTCCCACGGCAGGCCGAACAGCTCGGACAGCGAGACACCGAGGGTCAGGAGCCCGTCGTTCGTCGGGAAGTACGTGTCGGCGATCCGGTGGAAGTCCTTCAGTCGCGCGTCGTGCCCGCCGAACAGGGACGCCTCGGGGGAGCTCTCGAAGAAGCCGTAGCAGAACGCGGCCCGGATCCCGGTGTCGCGCAGGCCGAGGACGGCCCCGTCACTGTGGTCGGGGGTGTTGTTGCAGTGCGAGAAGTCGAGCAGCGTCGTCACGCCGGCGTTCAGCGCGTCGAGCGCGCCGACCCGGTTGCCCAGCCGCACGTCGTCGGCCGTGTAGGCGGGGGAGATCGCGAGCCGGATGCCGAAGTAGTAGTCGCCGAGCGTCCAGTCGCCGCAGATGCCGCGGACCAGGGACTGCCAGGTGTGGCGGTGGGTGTCGACGAGACCGGGCAGCACGAGGTGCCCGCTCGCGTCGATCACCTCGGCGTCGGTGACGTCGAGCGACGGTGCGACGGCCGCGATCACGCCGTCCTCGACGAGAACGTCACCGGTCGGGAGGTCGCCGACGGCGTCGTCCATCGTCAGGACGTGACCGCCGCGGATCAGGGTGCGCGCCATGGTGTCTGCCTCCGGAGGAAGGGGTCGGATCGACCGAGAGCCTGACGGACCACCGGCCGTCGAACATGTGCCGATCCGGTTGCGGTCACCACTCCCCACGGCGACGGAGGCGTCGTAGCATCGCGCGCGGACACGAGGTGGTGAGGACGTGGACGTCCGGTCGCTGCGCTACGCGGTCACGCTCGCCGAGACCCTCCACTTCGGACGCGCCGCGAGGGCGCACTACATCGCGGCCCAGCCGTTCGGCCGTCACATCCGGGCACTCGAGCGCGAGGTCGGCACGCCGTTGTTCGCCCGGACCAGCAGGCGGGTGGTGCTCACCCCGGCCGGGGAACGGTTCCTGCCACGGGCCCGGCGGGTCCTCGCGCAGCTCGACGGGCTGGTGGCGCAGGCCGACGGACCGCGCGAGGACTCGGGTGTGCTGCGGATCGGGGTGCTCGGCTTCGGGCTGGCCGACCTCTGGCCGGGCGTCCGTGACCTCGTCGAGGCACGCTGCCCGGACCTCGTCCTGACCGCCGTCGAGCTGGACTGGGAGGGACAGTACGACGCCGTACGGACCGGCGAGGTCGACGTCGCCCTGGTCCACGACGTCGGTGGCGCGGACGATCTCGCGCTGGATCGGACGCTCGAGCTCGAGCGCTACGCCGTCGTCCCGGTGCGGTCGGAGCTCGCCGGGGCGGAGACCCTCACCGGGGCCGACATCGAGAGGTACCGGTGGGTGTCGCCGGTCGGGTCGTTCCCGGGACTCGCCGAGTGGCGGGACCACAGTGGACTGCGTGGTGGTGTGGCCGTCCGGTCTCCGTCCGGGATCCCGACGGCGGTCGCGACGAGTGGCTGGCTCGGCCTGCACGCCGAGCCCGCCCGCCGGTTCTTCCCGCATCCCGAGGTGCGGTACGTGCCGTTGGAGGGTCCGGCCGCGACGATCTCGGTCGCGAGCCGCCCGAGCGACCGGCGCGAGGCGGTGACGGTGTTCCGGGCGGCCGCGCGCGCCGTCGCCGCGGCGGATCTGCGGGGGGCCGCCGGGTCGGGGATCGGCTGGGGGTGATCTCGGGGATGTGCCGGGTGCGGGGTCCGGCACGCCCACCTGGTGTCGGGTCGCCGGCGAAGGACGCGCCGGCGGGTGGGTGCCCGGCGCCGTGTCCGCGTGGCTGCGGTACGCGGGCCGCCGCGTCGGTGCGGCCGTCGCGCGACGCCGGGGTCGCCGGGCCGGGATCACGCCGGACGGCCGCCAGGCGTAGAACCGGGGAGGCGAACTTCGATCCGGCGTGGGGGTTGATCCGATGAGGGCGTTCCGTTTCGGCGTGGTGGCGGCGGCAGGCGAGGGCGGCGCGAGGTGGCGGGAGACGGCTCGCCGGGCGGAGGAGCTCGGATACTCGACGCTGCTCAGTCCGGACAACCTGCACCTGCCGACCCCGACGGCGTCGCTGGCCACGGCCGCAGCGGTCACGACGCGGCTGCGCGTCGGCTCGTTCGTGTTCGCCAGTCCGCTGCGGACGGCCCGGGCGGCGGCGTGGGAGGCGCACAGCCTGACCACCGTCACCGACGGCCGGTTCGAGCTCGGTCTCGGGACCGGGCTGCCGTCGATGCGCGAGCAGGCCGAGGAGCTGGGCCTGCCCTACGGCGACGGACGGGAACGGCTCGACTCGATCTCCGCGACGATCGACCACGTCCGGCGGCTCGACGGCGACGCGCACACGCCGGTGATGCTGGCCGCGGGTGGTCCGCGCGCACGACGGCTCGCCGCGGAGAAGGCCGACATCGTGACGCTGGCCGGCGGCCCGCTGGCGACGCGCGACGAGTTCGCCGCACAGGTCGAGGAGATCCGCTCGCACGCCGACGGCCGTGAGATCGAGATCGCGATGAACATCTTCGTGGTCGGGGACCACGTCCCGCCGTGGATCCGCGGCTTCATCGGCGTCGACGCGGAGACGCTGATCGAGCACGACTCGTTGACCATCCTCCGCGGCAGCGTCGACGACATGGCCGCGGAGCTGGAACGCCGTCGCGCGGAGCTGGGCGTCTCCTATGTCAGCGTGAACGGCTCGTTCCTCGAGGAGTTCGCTCCGCTGGTGGAGCGGCTGTCCGGCACGTGAGCGGTACCCGACATGATCGCCGTCTGTGGAGCGGAACGTGCGCGTGGCGGCCGATCTGCTCCTGAACCGCCGATCATGGCCGTCGTCCGCAGGCCGCGGCGGCGCAACGCTCGCGTCGCCGAGTTGCACCTGAGCGGGAGTTGCCGGTCGCTCCGCCCCGCTGGGCTGCATCTCGGCGAGAGGTGGCCGAGCCGGTTATCGAGCAACGATGAGAAGATATTGACAAACGATAAACGCCGGGCCAGCCTCACCGCATGACCGATCCCGCTGTCCCGTCCATCCGGAGGGCGTCGCGGGTGTTCCTCCAGGTGGTCGTCGTCCTCGTGGCACTCGGTGCGGCGGCGCTGATGCTGTGGGAACCGCACGTCGAAGGTCGGAACGCGCACGCCACGACGTTCCAGATCTACTTCAACGACCCGTTCCTGGCCTACGCCTACGTTGCGTCGATCGCGCTGTTCGTGGCGCTCTACCAGGCGTTCCGGCTGCTCGGGTACGCCGGGCAGGGGCGGATGTTCACCCCGGTGGCCGTCCGGGCACTGCGCATCATCCGGTACTGCGCCCTCGCGCTCATCGTGTTCATCGGAGCCGAGGAGGTCTACGCGTTCGTCGTCGTGCGGGGGAGGGACGACATCGCGGGTGGCGTCGCGCTCGGCCTGGTCATGATGTTCCTCTGCGTGGTCGCCGCCGCGGCCGCCGCCGTGTTCGAGCGGGTGCTGCAGACCGCGGTGGACATGAAGTCCGAGAACGACCTGACCGTCTGATGGCCATCGTCGTCACGCTCGACGTCATGCTCGCGAAGCGGAAGATGACCGTCACCGAGCTCTCCGAGACCGTCGGGATCACGATCGCGAACGTCTCGGTTCTGAAGACCGGGAAGGCGCGGGCGATCCGCTTCTCCACGCTGGACGCGATCTGCCGGGCGCTCGACTGCCGGCCCGGCGACATCCTGGAGTTCGTCGACGAGTGACGTGGTGAGAGGGTCACTGGGATGACGTCGTGGGTCGAACATGCGATCTGGTGGCAGGTCTATCCGCTCGGGTTCGTGGACGCGGAGCGGGAGGCGCTGCCACCGGGCACGCAGCCGGTGCACCGGCTGGACCGGCTGGTCCCGTGGCTGGACTACCTGCTCGAGCTCGGCTGTTCCGGGCTCGCGCTCGGGCCGGTGTTCGCCTCCGGCTCGCACGGCTACGACACGACGGACTTCTTCCGGATCGACCCGCGCCTCGGTGACGACGCGGACGTCGACCGGCTCGTCGACGCCTGCCGGGAGCGGGGCATCCGGGTGCTGCTCGACGGAGTGTTCAACCACGTCGGACGGGACTTCGAGCGGTTCAGGGCCGCCGAGCAGGGTGACGCCGACGCCCGGCGCTGGTTCCGGTGGCGCGAGGACGGCAGCCCGGACGACTTCGAGGGCCACGACCTGCTCGTCGCACTCGACCACGACGAGCCCGCCGTGCGGCAGCACGTCGGGGACGTCATGCGCCACTGGCTCTCCCGCGGCGCCGACGGGTGGCGCCTGGACGCCGCCTACCAGGTGCCGTCCTCGTTCTGGCGAGCCGTCCTGCCGTCGGTGCGCGCCGAGTTCCCGGACGCCTGGTTCGTCGGCGAGGTGATCCACGGCGACTACGCCGCGATCGTCGACGACTCCGGGCTGGACTCGGTCACCCAGTACGAGCTGTGGAAGGCCGTCTGGAGCGCGTTCAACGACCGCAACCTCTGGGAGCTCGCCCACGCCGTCGAACGCCACTCGGAGATGATGGAGTCGTTCGTCCCGCTCACGTTCCTCGGGAACCACGACGTCACGCGCCTGGCCAGCACGCTGGAGCACCCCGATCACGTCGGTCACGCCGTCGCCGTGCTGATGACGCTCGGCGGCATCCCGTCGATCTACGCGGGCGACGAGCAGGCGTTCACCGGCGTCAAGGAGGAGCGCGAGTTCGGCGACGACGCCGTCCGTCCGCCGTTCCCGGACGACCCGTCCGGGCTCGCGCCGTTCGGTGAGCCGGTCCGCGAGGTGCACCAGCGTCTGATCGGCGTGCGCCGCAGACACGACTGGCTGGCGCACGCCCGCACCACCGTCGAACACCTCGACAACACGACGATCGCGTTGCGCAGCACGGGGTCCGGGGGAGCGGTGACGCTCCTGCTCTCGGTCGACGACGAGCCGCGCCGTTTCCCGGACGCGCTGGGCGGCACGGTGCTCGCCGAGTCGGGCGGCGGCGACGACCCGCTGCTGCTGGAGCCGCACGGCTGGCGGCTGCTGGGGTGATGTAGTGCACGGCGTGCAAAGTTGCACGGCGTGCATGTACGGGCTTATCGTGGACTGGTCGCGACGACGTCTGCCGCGTCCTCCTCCTCGTGAAAGCCGTGTCCATGACCGCGCCCGTGTCCAGTCCGCCCGCCACACCGGCAGCGCCGACGCCGACCTCCCGTCGCGCCGTGCTGGTGCCGCTGTCCGGCCTGTTGATGGCCCTGTTCGTCGCGATCCTGTCGTCGACGATCGTGTCCAACGCCCTGCCGCGCATCATCGGTGACCTGGGCGGGACGCAGGCCCAGTACACGTGGGTGGTGACGGCGTCGCTGCTGGCTATGACCGCGTCCACCCCGATCTGGGGCAAGCTCGCCGACCTGTTCTCGAAGAAGCTGCTCGTGCAGCTCGCGATCGGCGTCTTCGTCGTCGGCACGATGCTCGCCGGCCTGTCCACCTCGACGCCCGAGCTGATCGGCTTCCGCGTCCTGCAGGGACTGGGCATGGGTGGCCTGACGGCGCTGGCCCAGGTCGTGATCGCCGCGATCATCCCGCCCCGCGAGCGCGGCCGGTACTCCGGCTACCTCGGCGCGATCATGGCCGTGGCGACGGTCGGTGGCCCGTTGATCGGCGGCGTCATCGTCGACACCATCGGCTGGCGCTGGTGCTTCTACGTGACGGTGCCGATCGCGCTGATCGCGCTCGTCGTGCTGCAGCGCACCCTGACCGTCCCGACGGTCAAGCGTGAGGTGCACATCGACTATCCGGGCGCGATCCTGATCGCCGGCGGTGTCTCCGCGATCCTGATCTGGACCTCGCTCGGCGGCTCGACGTTCCCGTGGATCTCCTGGACGTCACTCGCGATCCTGGCCGCCGGTGTGGTGGCCCTCGCCATGGCCGTACTCGTCGAGTCGCGGGCTACGGAACCGATCGTGCCGTTGACGCTGTTCCGCAACCGCACGGTCACGCTCGCCACGGTCGCCGGCCTGTTCGTCGGCGTCGCGATGTTCGGCTCCTCGGTCTTCCTGAGCCAATTCTTCCAGCTCGCCCGCGGTGCCACCGCCACAGAGGCCGGCCTGCTGACCCTGCCCATGATCGCCGGGCTGTTCCTGGCCTCGACGATCGTCGGCCAGCTGATCTCGCGCTACGGCCGCTGGAAGCCGTACCTGGTCGGCGGTGGCGTGCTGCTGGTGGCCGGGCTGCTGATGCAGGGGCTGGTGATGGGGGCCGGCACGCCGTACTGGGAGCTCGCCGTCGCGATGGTGATGGTCGGCGTCGGTGTCGGGTCCACGCAGCAGAACCTCGTGCTCGCCGTGCAGAACCAGGTCGCGCTGCGCGACATGGGCGCGGCCAGCTCGACGGTGGCGTTCTTCCGTTCGTTGGGCGGTGCGGCCGGTGTCGCCGCACTCGGCGCACTGCTGTCCAGCCACGTCTCGTCCGGCATCACGTCCGGGCTGACGGCGGCCGGGATCCCGGCCGCGGCGACGTCGTCGTCGAGTGGGCAGATCCCGAACCTGGCGACGCTGCCCGAGGCGCTCCGGTCGATCATCGAGAACGCCTACGGTGACTCGGTCGCCCTGGTGTTCCTGGTCGCTGCCCCGCTCGCACTGATCGCCCTCGTCGCGATCCTGTTCCTGCGCGAGGTCCCGCTGCGTACCACGATCGACATCGCGGACGACGCCGCGTCGTCCGACGCGTCCGGCGACGCCGGGTCGGCCGACATCCCGACGTCCGGCTCCCCGACCTCGGACGGGCGTCCCGGCACCGACGACCGCGCCACGCACGGGCGGCACGAGGCCGGATCCGACGCCATTGTCGACGCCGTGGAGCCCGACGGCCGGACGTCGGTCGCGGTGCTCGAGCGCCGGGACGACGTCGTCGTGCACCGGCCGCACGGGCGGCACCGCGCCGCCGAGACCACGGTGCGGTGATGACCACCGCGACGAGGTGCGCGGGGCAGAATGGCCCCGTGGTCGTCGGGCGGCGGGAGCGCAAGAAGCAGGCGACCCGCGCCGCGCTCAGCGGCGCGGCCGTCCGCCTCTCGCTCGAGCACGGCGTCGAGAACGTGACCGCCGAGCAGATCGCCGACGCCGCCGACGTCTCGCTGCGCACGTTCTTCAACTACTTCTCCGGCAAGGAGGAGGCCGTCGTCGCGGGCGACGCGGCGCGCGGCGAGGTCCTCGTCGAGCGTTTCCGCTCGCGGCCGGCGTCGGAGAGCGTGCTCACCGCGCTGCGGGTCGCCGTCCTCGCGCACGTCGACGACGTGACGGGCGACGGAAGGCTCGACGAGCTGCGGATGATGCGGCGCAGCCCGTCGCTGCTGCCGCACCAGCTCGCCGCCTACGCCGCGGGGGAGCGGGCACTGGCCGTCGCGATCGCGGAGCGCACCGGCGATCTCCCGTCCGGCGACCCGGACGCCGGGGAGTCCGACGAGGGCCGCGACGTCGGCCTGTACCCCTCCCTCGTGGCCGCCACGACGATCGCCGCGGTCCGCGTGGCCATGCAGCGCTGGACCGACGACCGGGACCGGCACCCGTTGCACGACATCGTCGGCGAGGTGTTCGACCGTCTCGCGCAGGGTCTCGACGACCGGTGGCGCGGCTAGCAGAGTTGTTGCGCGCCAGTAAAAGCGCAGCGTAACAGCGATGTGATTCTGTTCATCCCTCCGTTACCGGCGAGCGGCTAACGCCATCCACTCGTCGATCGACTTCCCCCGGCGGGTCCGGGATCGGCCCGGGCCGGAGTCGGAGGGTGTGCGTGTACGGAACCGTCGATCCCGTCGTCGTCCCGGCGCCTCGGGTGTCGCGTGTAACCCGCCGGGCGGTGCTCGGCGCGCTGGGTCTCGGTGCGGTGGGCCTGCTCGCCGGGAACGTTCTGCCGGTGGACGTCGACGTCGTGGGGCGGCCGACCGCGGACCGCCCGCCGGCACCGATCAGGGCGATGCGCGCCGAGCACGTCGGCTGGGTGACCGGCGCCGGGTCGGCCAACCGCACGGCGCAGGCCGGGGTGGCGGGCACCGACCTGGGCATCATGTGGGACGACGGCACCGGCGACGTCCTGGTCGCGTACGGCGACACGTTCGGGCGGGGATGGGCGGGCCACGGCGGCGAGGCGTGGCCCGGCTGGACGCGCGAGCAGGCGGACTGGCGCAGCAACGTGCTCGCCCGCTCCACGACGACCGACCTGTCGAAGGGCCTCACGCTCGACTCCTGGATCACCGACGTGCCGGGGCACGCCCGCCAGGTGATCCCGCGCGACCACCGGCCGGGCGTCCGCGAGTACACCGTCATCCCGACGTCGGGCATCGCGATCGGTACCCGGAACCTGATGTCCTACATGTCCGTGCGGCGCTGGCACGACGAGGGCGGCCGCTGGGACACGAACTACGCGGGCATCGCCTACTCCGACGACCGCGGCGCGACCTGGCACAAGCCGGAGTCGGCGCAGTGGGCCAACACGCCGGACGGTGGCCAGGGCTGGCAGATGTGCGCGTTCGCCCGCGAGCGCGGCCGGCTCTACGTGTTCGGCACCCCGAACGGCCGGTGGGGCCCGGTCCGGCTGTCCCGCGTCCGGGAGGACGACGCGCTCGACCTCGCCGCCTACGAGCAGTGGACCGGGAAGGGCTGGACCCGCGACCAGGCGCGGGCCGTGCCGGTGATCCCGGCGCCGGCCTCCGAGCTGTCGGTGATCTTCCACGAGCCCACGGCGCAGTGGCTCGCCGCCCACTTCAACGAGGCTCTGCGCGCGATCGTCGTGCACACCGCCCCGGCCCTCACCGGACCCTGGTCGCGGCCTCGCGCGGTCGTGACCGACCGCGACTTCCCGCAGCCGTACGGGGCGTTCTTCCACCCGAGCTCGGCCACCTCCGCGTCGCCGTACTTCCAGATGAGCCAGTGGGGCGAGTACAACACCCGCCTCATGCGCCTGGACATCGAGACCGATCGGCTCAGCTCCGCAGCGGCGCGATGACCTGTTCGGCGAAGCGCAGCACGGGCTCGGTCGACGTCGGGTGCCCGAAGTCCATCACCACGTGCCGCACGCCGCGCGCGGCCTGCCCGGCGAGCTCGTCGACGAGCTTCTCCGAGTCCTCGTCGGACCCCGGCAGCGCCCGCTCGAGCGTCACCGACACCTCGATCGACGCCGGGTCCCGGCCCGCCTGCTCGGCCGAGCGGTGGACGATGTCCATCCGGCGCCGCCAGTCCTCGTCGGTGCCGCGGGCCGGGGCGTTCCACATGTCGGCGAGTCGTCCGACGAGCGGCAGCCCGACCTTCTCGCCCGCCGCGCCGATGCACACCGGCGGGACGGTGTCCGGCAGCGGTGGTGCGGCGGCCCCGTCGATGCGGTAGTACCGGCCCTCGAACGAGGGATCCGGCTCGGTCCACATCAGACGGCAGATCCGGACGACCTCCTCGAGCTGTGCGAAACGCACCGATGGCTTCGGGAAGTCGTAGCCGTACGCGGCGTACTCGGCCTCGCGCCAGCCTGCTCCGATACCGAGGACGAACCGGCCGCCGGAGAGCACCTGCAGGGTCGCCGCCATCTTCGCGGTCAGCGCCGGCGGGCGGTACCCGTGGCCGAGCACGTGGTGGCAGAGCAGCACGTTCTCGTGCCGGGCGGCCAGCCAGGTCAGCGTCGTCCAGGCCTCGAGGAACGGGTCGGTCTTCTCGTCGAAGCCGTAGAAGTGGTCGGCGAGCCACAGCGAGTCGAAGTGCGGCAGCGCGGTCGGCAGGATGTGGCGGTCCTGGAACTGGGCGATCGGCTGATGGTCGCTGTGACGGTTGCCGACCGCGGGCGACAGCCATCCGAACCTGAGATCGTGCGGCACGCGGGCAGCCTAGGCCCGGCCGGTCAGTCGCTGCAGCGCACCGAGCAGCACGGCCCGTTCCTCCGCGGTCAGAACGGCGAGCCGCCTCTGCTCCTCGCGCCGGATCGCCGTCCGCACCCGCTCGCGCACCTGCCTGCCCTCCTCGGTGAGGGTGAGGACGCGAGCGCGACGGTCGGCCGGGTCCGGATCGCGCCCGATCAGGCCGCGGTGCTGCAGGTCGTCGAGGACGGGGATCAGGCGCGTCTTGTCGGCACCGATGGCGTCGGCGAGCACGGACTGGCCGCGGACCGGCTCGTCGGCGAGCCGGCTCAGCACGATGTAGGCCCACATCGAGATGCCGTGCTCGTCCAGGATCGGGGCCTCCATGGCCAGCAGGTCACGGCCGAGGGGGACCACCATCGCGGCCAGGTCGGGGCGGTCGGTCACCGGTGGATCATATCCGTTGACAGAACGTCTGCACGCGTAGACAGTAAGCATATGCCTACTGATTCGCTGCAGACCCTGCTCGACCGGGATCGACGTGCCGTGCGGGCGTCGATCGACGCGCTCGCCTCGTGGCGGCCGTCGGAGAACGACCCGCCGACGCCGTGCGCCGGATGGCGGCTCACCGACCTCGTCGCCCACATGACCGTCCAGCAGCGCGGGTTCGCCCGCGCTCTCGCCGGTGAGCGGACCATGCTCGCCGATTGGGAACCGGTCGTGCACGACGACCCGCTCGGTGCCTACCGCGAGTCCTGCGCCGTGGTGCTGGACGTGCTGGACACGCGGGTCGACCCGGACGCGCCGGTCCTGCTGCCGGAGATCCGCGACGAGCCGATCCCGGCCGGGATGGTGGTCGGGTTCCATCTCGTCGACAACGTCGTGCACGCCTGGGACGCCGCCCGCTCGCTGGGCGACGAGCCGAAGGTGGACGACGACGCGGTCGTCGCGGCGCTCGAGGTGGCCCGTGCCGTGCCCGACGGCGACGCCCGCGGGCAGGAGGGTTCGTCGTTCGGCCACGGCCTGCCGGTGCCTGACGGCGCCGACCCCTGGACCGAGATGCTGTCGCGCCTCGGCCGCGACCCGGGATGGACCCCGGCCGGAACGTGACCGGCCGTCAGTTCACCGTCGCCGCGACCGCCGCGGACAACCGGCAGTTCTCGCCGTCGGTGGCGAAGCCGGGCTTGTCGCCGGACAGGTCGATCTGCGGGACCGACTCGGCCCCCTGGCCCGCGGCCGTCGTCGAGACGTAGACGAGCTTGTCCCCGGTACGGACCAGCGCGCCGGCCGACGCCGTGCCGTCGCCCGTCGTGCAGAACGCCTCGTCGCCCGCCTGGATCTCCTCGCCGAGGTAGCCCTCGGTGGACACCGAGACGCCGTTGCCCTGGTCCTGGCTGCTGCCCTGGGCGGTCTGCTTCTCGGCGGCGAACCGCTGGGCGGCGTCACCGCCCTCGTAGCGGGCGATCCGGACGAGTTTGCCGTCGGAGGAGTCGGAACCCCAGCACGTCGGGGCATCGGCCAGTACCCGGGAGTCGAGGGCGGCGCCGGCCAGCCCACCGAGGCCGCCGAGCTCCACCAGGTCGTAGTTCCCGCCGAGGGTGCCGTTGACGTCGTCGGCCGTGACGAACGAGCAACCCGCGCCCGCGCCGGCCAGCGAGGTGCCGCCGGTCACGTCGCTCACGAAACCGGACAGCGCGCGGTACGCGAGATAGCCGCCACCGACGAGCACGACCAGCACGACGCCGACGACGATCAGAGCGATCCGGCCGCCCTTGCCCTTCTTCTTCGGCGGCTTCTGCAGCGGCGGGGGAGGCGATCCGGCGGCGTTGGGCGGGGCCTGCCCGGGCGGCGGGCCGTACGCGAACCCACCGGACGGCGGCGCCTGGCCGGGAGCGGGTGCGTCGGCCCGCGCGCCCTGGTGGGGGCCGGCCGGACCGCTCGCCCCACGGGGCGGGACCTGCCCCGGGGTGCCCTGCCCGTATCCGGCTCCCTGCGGCGGCGCACCGTACTGCTGGTTGCCGTACTGCGGCGCTGCGTACCGCGGGTCGCCGTGCGGGGGAGCGCTGCCGTGGTGCGGCGGCCCGTACCCCGGAGGCCCGTATCCCGGAGGCCCCTGCGGCGGGCCGTAGCCGGGAGGTCCCTGCTGCGGCCCGGCCGGATACCGGCCTCCCTGCGGCGGGGCCGGGTACGACCCGTCGGGACGGCGGCCGTCGGCACCGGGCTGCTCGGTCATGGCGCTCCTCGGATGGCGGCAGGGTCTTCGGTCCTGCTCGCGTCGGCCGGGAACTCGGTGATCGAGGTCGTTACGTTTCAGTCAGATCGGGCGTGACACGGCTCAGACCGGGTCGGCCACACCGGACAGGCGCGCGGAGATCCGGCGCAGGGCGTCGTCGAGGACCTCGGCGTCCGGTCCGAGGACGTCCCGGACGTCCCGCTGCGCCGCCTCGGTGGCCGCGTTCCACCCGTCGAGAACCTGACGGCCTCTGGCGGACACGGCGATCAGGACCCGTCGACGATCCTGCTCGTCCGGCCGCCGGATGACCAGGTTCGCGGACACCATCCGGTCGACGAGCTTGCTCAGGCGCGGCGCCAGCATCAGCGTGTGCTCCGCGACGACGGTCATCGGGCATCCGCCACGCTCCGCGAGCAGGTGAAGGATCCGCCACTGGTCGATGTCGGAGCCCTCGGCGCGCAGGGCGTCGTCGAGGAGCTGGGTGAGCGTGCGCTCCACCGCGGACAGCAGACGGAGCGACTCGTCGGTGTCCGGACGCATCCGGTCCGGCGTCTCTGCCGTCATCGACAGCCTCATCCGTCCGTTCGGCGCTGATGCGGTCCCCGACCGCGTCGATAGCGTAGCCGCATGTCTCCGGCGGCGGCAGCGCAGCGGCTGGCCGTGCCACCTGCGCGCGACCCGGACGTGCTGACGATGGCGCTCGTCGTGCCGCTGCAGGGGCCGGCCGGGATCTTCGGGCCGTCCTGCGAGAGCTGCGCGCTGCTGGCCATGGAGGAGATCAACGCGGCGGGCGGGGTGCTCGGTCGCGAGCTGCGCCTGGTGCCGGTGGACGGCGGGGCGTCGCCGGAGCGGGTCGCCGTCGACGTCGACGCGCTGGTCGGCGCCGGAGCGGTGGACGCCGTGACCGGCTGGCACATCTCGGCCGTGCGGGAGAGTGTCGCCCCGGCCATCGCCGGTCGCGTGCCGTACGCCTACACCGCGCTCTACGAGGGCGGCGAGCACCGCCCCGGGGTGTTCCTCACCGGCGAGACGCCGGACCTGCAGCTGGGGCCGGCGCTCGACTGGTTCGCCGACTCGGCCGGCGTGCGGCGCTGGACGATCGTCGGCGACGACTACGTCTGGCCCCGGCGCTCGGCGCGCACCGCACGGGAGTACCTGCGGCGCATGGGCGGGACCGTCTGCGACGAGATGTACGTGCCGCTGGGCACCACCGACTTCTCCGGCGTGCTGCGACGGGTGGAGGCCAGCGGCTGCGACGCCGTGCTGATGCTGCTGATCGGCGACGACGCGGTCGCGTTCAACCGGTCGTTCGGTGAAGCCGGTCTGGACCGGGAGATGCTGCGCTTCAGCTCGCTGATCGACGAGAACGTGCTGCTCGCGTCCGGAGCGGACGGGACGCGGGGCCTGATGACGTCGGCCGGCTACTTCGAGGACCTCGCGACGGCGTCCGGGCTGGACTTCGCGGCGTCCTACTTCCGCCGCTTCGGCGCCGACGCTCCGGTGCTGAACAGCCTGGGCGAGTCGTGCTACGAGGGCGTGCGGATGCTGACCGAGCTGATGCGCCGCGCGGGCTCGGCCGAGGTGCGCCCGATGACGTCGGTGGCGGAGGGGCTGGCCTACGAGACGCCGCGGGGGACCGTCGAGGTACGGGACCGCCACCTGCGTCAGCAGGTGTTCCTCGCCGCGGCCGACGGGCTGGTCTGGGACGTGATCCAGCAGCTCTGAGGTGGCGTTGACACATGCGCGGGCCGTTAGTACTTTCCCTGGAAATCATTTCCGAGAACGAGGTGCGGACGATGGCGAGGTACGCGTACCGCTGCCCGGCCGACGGCGACGTCGAGGTCGGCCGCCCGATCGGCACCGCGCCGTCGTCCGTCCCGTGTCCGACGTGTGGTGGCACGAGCCGGCGGGTGATCACCGCGCCGATGCTCGGCCTGGCCGACCCGTCGCGCACCGCCCTGATCGACCGCACGGAGGCGACCCGGTCCGAGCCGGCCGTCGTCTCCTCGTTGCCCCGCCGCCCGGCGGGACGCCCTGCAGGCCAGGCCGATCCGAGGACCCGTCTGCTGCCCCGGCCCTGATCCCGTTCCCGCCCGTCCGACGCCGGCCCCGGCGCCGGTGCCGGTGCTGTCCACACTGGAGTGACCCATGCCCGAGGTCGTGTTCCCGCTCGACTCCACGAAGTCCTTCACCGACCAGCGGATCGTCGGCCACAACCGCTGGCACCCGGACATCCCGGCCCAGGTGCACGTGAAGCCGGGCGACTCGTTCCGCGTGCACTGCCGTGAGTGGTTCGACGGCGCCATCCACAACGACGACTCCGCCGACGACATCCTGAACGCCCCTCTGAACGGCGTGCACGTGCTGTCCGGCCCGATCGCCGTCGAGGGCGCGCAGCCGGGCGACCTGCTGATCGTCGACATCCTCGACGTCGGCCCGATCCCGCAGGAGGACTCCGGTCCGCTGGCCGGCCAGGGCTGGGGCTACACCGGCGTGTTCGCCACCAGCAACGGCGGCGGCTTCCTCACCGAGCAGTTCCCGGACGCGTACAAGGTGATCTGGGACTTCCAGGGCGGCGTCGCGACGTCCCGGCACGTGCCGGGGGTGTCGTTCACCGGCATCGTCCACCCCGGACTGATGGGCACGGCGCCGTCGGCCGACCTGCTCGCCACGTGGAACTCCCGCGAGGGCGCCCTGATCGCGACCGACCCGAACCGCGTCCCGCCGCTCGCACTCCCGCCGCAGCCGGACTCGGCGATCCTCGGCAGCCTGTCCGGCGCCGACTTCGAGCGCGCCGCCGCCGAGGCTGCCCGGACCGCGCCTCCGCGGGAGAACGGCGGCAACCAGGACATCAAGAACCTCACCCGCGGGACCCGCGTGTTCTACCCGGTGTTCGTCGACGGCGCGAAGCTGTCCATGGGCGACCTGCACTTCTCCCAGGGCGACGGCGAGATCACGTTCTGCGGTGCGATCGAGATGGGCGGGTTCATGGACCTGCACGTCGACGTCATCAAGGGCGGCATGCAGACCTACGGCGTCACCGAGAACGCGATCTTCATGCCCGGCCGCACGGACCCGCAGTACAGCGAGTGGCTGGCGTTCTCCGGCACGTCGGTCACGCTCGGCGGCGAGCAGCGCTACCTCGACTCGCACCTGAGCTACCAGCGCGCCTGCCTGCACGCCATCGACTACCTGACGCAGTTCGGCTACAGCGCGATCCAGGCGTACATGATCCTCGGGGCGGCGCCGATCGAGGGCAGGCTCTCCGGCGTCGTCGACATCCCGAACTCGTGCTCGACGGTCTACATCCCGACCGAGATCTTCGACTTCGACGTCCGCCCTGGCAAGAACGGCCCGCACCAGGTCGACCCGGGCCAGGGCGTTCCGAGGTCCGCGGGCTGAGGGCCGCCCGATCCCGCTGACATGGCGCTCATGGCTGTTCGATCATGGCCCGGGCAGCCGTGAGCGCCATGTCAGCCGGATTTCCGGGGCCGACGCCCGCGAGGCCCGGTCAGCGGCGGCCGGCGGACCATGCGTAGGGGAGCTCGGTGCCGTTGAGCAGCGTGTCGCCGACCGAGCGCAGCTTGTAGATCAGCGGGTTGTGCACCGAGATCGTGCGGGCGTTGCGCCAGTGCCGGTCCAGGCGCAGCGTCTCCGAGGTGATCGACGCGCCGCCGACCTCGAACAGCTGCGTCGTCGCGTCGAGCACCGACGGGATCACCACGGCCTGGGCGCGGGCGACGTCGAACTCCACGCGGTCGAGCAGGCCGGGGTCCTCGCTGTCGGTGGCGAGCAGATGGTCGAGCTGGTCGGCGACGTCCAGCACGAGCGTGCGCGCGGCGTACGCGGCGGCCGAGAGTCGGCCGATCACCTGCTGGACGAGCGGGTCATGCCGGGGGAGATCCGCGGCGGCGTGGGTGAACGAACGGGTGCGGTCGCGGACCCAGGCGGACACGTCGTCGGTGGCGCGCTGGGCGATGCCGGCGAGCACGGCGAGCTGCACCAGCTGCAGGTACGACGTGCCGTAGGTCCGTCCCGGTGTCCCGTAGCCGGCGCCGAGGTGTCGGTCGGCGGGGACGGCGACGTCGTCGAACTCGGTGGTGCCGCTCGCGGTGAGCCGTTGCCCGAAGCCGTCCCAGTCGTCGTGCTGGGTGACGCCGTCGGCGTCGGCGTCGACGAGGACGTGGATCCGCTCGCCGTCCCGGTCGGCGGCCACGACGATGTGGTCGGCGTAGAGGCTGCCGGTGCTGTAGTACTTCGTGCCGGACAGCCGGAAGTCGTTCCCGTCCGGCGTCACCGTCGTCGCGTAGCGCTCGATCGCCCCGACACCCGGCTCGGAGATCGCGTTCCCGACGAGCTTGCCGTCGGCGATCGTCCGCAGCCAGCGGTCCCGCTCCGGGCCGGGGGCGGCGAGCAGCTGGTCCTCGACGAACCACCAGTGCACCCGCAACGCCTGCGGCAGGTTGGACTCGGCGGCAGCCAGGTCGACGAGCAGCCGGAACAGCTGGCGCACCGATGCGCCGTAGCCGCCGAGCTCGACCGGTAGCCGGAGCGCTCCGAAGCGCGCCGCGTTCAGCTGGGCGACCTCGTCGTGGGCCAGCGAACGGTCCTGCTCGCGCTGCACCGCGCCCCCGGCGATTCGCGCGAAGACGGGTGCGAACACCTCGTCGAGCTGCGCGTCGGACCAGCCGTGCGCGGTGGAGCCGTGGGTGGTGTCAGGCGTGACGGTCGTGGTCATGGGACGTCCTTTCGATCGCGAACGGCGCAGGCCGAAGCGCCCGCGACGGTCGCGGCGTCGGCAGGGGAGAACGGGTCAGCGACAGAGGGCGGAGGCGACACGCGCGAGGTCGATGTGCCCGCGCGTGGTCAGCGACGTCGGGCCGATCACCCGGCGACCGTAACCCGCACGCTCACCCGGCCCAAGAGTTCCGCGGCCACGTCCTGCCTGGTGAGAGCGTCGGCAGTGGCAGTCCGGACAGGCCGGCGGGTCCGACCGGCCCACCATGATCAGCGGAAGTGGCACCGACATGCCACAGGTGGCGCGTTCCAGCCGGTCCCGCTGATCATGATCGCATGGGAGGCGCGCTGCCCGGTCGAGATCGGCGCGAGCGGCACCACCACGCCACGGGTGGCACGTCTCGACCAGTCCCGCTGATCATGGCCGGGCCCCGCAGGCGACCGTCACCCCTGATCGTCGGTGAGCGCCTCGGTCAACAGCGCGACGAGTGCCTCGTGCTGCACGTCCGCGGACGAGCCGACCTGCTCGCCGGACCCGTCGAGGGCCTGGGCGGCGAGGCCGGCCTTGGCGTCGATCAGGCCCGCGATCCGGGCGTCGATCGTCTGCGCCGCGAGGATGCGCCAGGCCGTGACGGGTTCGGACTGCCCGATCCGGTGGCTGCGGTCGATCGCCTGGGTCTGCTCCGCCGCCGTCCAGGACAGCTCGGCGAGCACGATGTTCGACGCGACCTGCAGGTTGATGCCGACACCCGCCGCGGTCAGCGAACAGACCGCGACCGCGACGTCCGGGTCGCCCGTGAACGCGTCGATGTTCCGCTGGCGGACGGCGTTCGTCTGGTCGCCGCGGATCGAGGAGAACCGGACGCCCTTGGCGGTGAACAGCTCCTCGGCGGCGTCCATCACGTCGACGTGCTTGGCGAAGAACACGACCTTTCCCGCGCTGCGCGCGAGCTGCACGGCGTAGTCGGCGGCCAGCTCGGCCTTGGCCCGCCCGATGCGGCGCATCATGGCGAACACGTTGTCGCCGTTCGGGGACGACTCGGCGTCCTTCTGCTCCCACCGGGCGACCTGGCGGACGAGGTCGTGGTCGATCCCGTCGAGCGATCCGGAGCCGCGCGCGACGAGGGCGTCGGTGTAGCGCTGCACCATCCGGTGGGCGAGCTCGCGCTCGGCGGCCCGGATCGAGCGACCGTCCGGCCCGTCCAGCTCGACAGGGAGGTCGGCGATCCGGCGTGCCGGGATGTCCGCGGCCACGTCGACCTTGCGGCGGCGCACGATGCCCTGGTTCACGACGCTGCGGCGGGCGGCCGCGTCGAAGCCGGCGTCGGCCGGGTTCAGGCCGGTCTCGGTGAGCGCGTCCATCAGGTCGGCGCGCGGCTTCTTCCCGTCGATCCAGCCGAGGAACTGCCAGATCGCGAGGAAGTCCTCGATGTCGTTGATCAGCGGGGTACCGGTCAGCGCCATCATCAGCGGCCGCGCGGTGAACGCCCGGATGCGGTCGGCCAGCTCCAGCACGTGCCGGGAGCGCTGCGAGGACTTGTTCTTGATGAAGTGCGCCTCGTCGACGACCATCCCGCGGAACCCGAAGTCGCCGAGCCAGCCCTGGTGGCGGTCGAGCACCTCGTAGTTGATCACGACGATGTCGGCGAAGCCGTCGACCGTGTTCCCGTCGCCGTGGATGGCGGTCGCCTTGCGGCGGGGAGTCCAGATCCCGGCCTCGCGGACCCAGTTCGTCTTCACCACGTTCGGCACGACGACGAGCAGCGGGTAGGCGTTCGCCGCCTCCGCGGCCAGCAGTGCCTGCGCGGTCTTACCCAGCCCCGGCTCGTCGGCGAGCAGGAACGTCCGGTGCCCGGCCGAGGCGGAGGCGACCAGCCCGGCCTGGTGCGGCATGAGCTCCTGGCCGGCCCTCGTCGTGCGACCCGCTGGTTCGGGGAGCGTCATGCAGGCCGACGCGCCGGGGGCGGCGCGCTCGAACGACCGGAGCAGCGGGCCGAGCAGCTCCCACCCGGTCAGCGGCGTCGGGCGCGGCCCGGCCGGCCGGGGCGCCGAGAAGTCGGGGGCGAGGAACGGGTTGGCCATCTGCCGGGACACCACCGACTGCGGCACCACCTGCGGTTTCGACGGGGTCGCGAACGGCGTCTCGACCGGCGCCGGCGCCGCTTCCTCCTCGACCGGGGCCTCGACCCCGGCCTTGCGCAGCATGTCGCGGCGCATCGAGCGGGCCGCGTCGGAGACGACGGCGTCGTCGTCCAGCAGCGCCAGGAGCCCCTGGTCACGGACCGAGGCCATGGCCAGGCTCCGTGCCGTCTCGTCGAGGCGTTTGAGCCGCTCGGTGCGCTGCCGCTCGCCGATGGCGTCGTCCGCCCGGACGCGCACGCGTTCCTCGCGCAGCATGAGGGCGGCGGCCTGGAACTTGGTCCGGGTCGTGCCCGTCACCCGGCCGTTGCGCAGGGCGGACTGGATCTCCTGGACGGTGCGCCCGAGTACCGACATCACATCGTCGGCGGGACGACGGTCCCGGGGGGCGCCGCGGCGAGCCCGCGTCTGGGGCCTGCCTCGTCGAGCCACGTACTACTCCTTCTCACCGACCGCGGAGGCTCGCCGCACAGGCGGCCCCGTCGCACACGGGTCGACGGCCGGTCGCGCGTGCGACCCGACCCTCGGGGGTCTACATGAGATCCCACCCGCGGAGGGCCGGACGTCTCGGACTCGGGACGTGCCACCGGTCCAGGCCCTCATCACACTGCCGTGCACGACGGGGGTCGGATCTCGCCTCTCATCATACGCACGTCGTCGCCGATCCGGTGATCCAGACCCGCCGGATTTCAGCCCGTGATGCCGTACTGCGCGATCTTGCGGTAGAGCGTGGAGCGGGCCAGGCCCACCGCCGCGGCCGCCGCGGCCCTGTTCCCGCCGGTGTCACGCAGCGCCGCGACGATCGCGTCGCGCTCGGCCGCCTCGACCGGACGAAGCGCACCGCGCGGCGCGCTCTGGCACGACTCCGGCAGGTCACCGACGTCGAGCACGCCGACCGGACGCCGTCGCAGCGCGACCTCCAGCGCGTCGCGCAGCTCGGCGACGTTGCCGGGCCAGCGGTGCCGGGCCATGGTGCGCATCGCGTCCGCCGACAGCCGGGCGTCCCGGCCGGGGGCGAGCTCGGACAGCAGGTCCGTGACCAGCGACGGCAGGTCGCCCGACCGGTTCCGCAGCGGCGGTACCGTCACCGACCGGCGTAGACGGGGAAGCAGGTCGGCGAGCCACGGACCGCTCCGCGCGGCGTCGGTGACGGTCGCCGCCAGCCGGGCCCGCGAGGAGCGCAACGCCGCGGTCAGGCCGGCGGGCGCACGGTCCCAGCGGTCCGCGTCGGTCAGGACGACGAGCGCCGACGGGGCGAACGACCCCACCGGATCACCGGAGCCGATCTCGACGACCGGGCCGCCGGTGTGCAGGTCACGGAGCAGCCGCCGACGTCCGCTGCCCGGTTCGCCGACGACCAGCAGGGGAGTGCCCGCCCGCAGCGCATCGCCCGCAGCCGTCCTGGCCGACCGCCACGCGGGGCTCCCGCTCGTCGGCTCCGGGAGGGCGAACCCGTCGGCCTCCCGCAGCACGGTGACCACCGCGACGAGCCCGTCGACCGAGCTCCCGGCCGCGACTGTGGTGCCACGCATCCGGACGCGCACCCCGGACGGCAGGTCGACCCGGTCGTCGACGCCGGGTCCGCGCGCCATCCGGAACCGGGCGTGCTCCTGCAGCGCGGCGAGGTCACCGGGGTCCAGCAGCGTCTGCAGCACGGTGTTCGCCAGCACCGCCCGCCGCCCGACGGCGAGCACGGCGCGCCGGGACCGGGCGTCGACCCGGGTGTAGAGGTCGAACACGGCCTGCTGCCCGGTGTCCCGGTCGCGCAGCAGCGCGTCCTGGATCCGTTCCGCGGCCGAGCGGACCAGCGATCCCAGGATCGGCGACGAGTGCTCGACCCGGCAGCTGACGTCCAGCACGCCCTCGATCCGCCCGGTCAGCGGGTCGCGCACCGGGGCCCCCGCGCACGCGTAGGGCTGCAGCGCCTCGACGAAGTGCTCGGCGCCGACGACGTGGATCGACCCGCCGGACTCCAGCACGGTGCCGACACCGTTCGTGCCGACCTCGCCCTCGTCGTAGCCGAACCCGGCGGCGAACCGGTTCTCGTCCGCGGCCCTACCGATCTCCGCCGACGTGTCCAGGCGGACGAGCAGGCGGGCCCGGTCGTCGGTGAGTACGACGCACACCGGCGCGCCCGCGGTCTGCTCGGCCAGCTGCTCGATCACCGGACGGGCGCAGCGCACCAGCCGCGAGTCGGTGTCCAGGTCGGGGTGGAACCGGTTGGTGACGGTCTCCGGGACGACACCGCGGGCGATGCTGCGCCGCCACGAGGCCGCGACGATCCGCGGGATTCCCGGCAGGTCCGCGTCCGGACGGTCCAGCAACCGGGCCCTGGCCGTCGTCAGGAGCTTCCGACGAGCAAGCACATCACCCATGCGGCACCTCCCTGTGGCCCCACTCACACTAGGTGACGCCCGTCAAGGACGGAACCGTCCGAACATCGGACAGGAACGGTGACCGGCGGCCGACCTACGGTCACCGACGAACCGTCGTCGTCGACCTCAGGAGAACCCGCCATGACCGAGCACGTCGACGTCCTGATCATCGGGGCCGGGGTCTCCGGGATCGGCGCCGCGCACCGCCTCCGGACGCAGTTCCCGGACCGCACGTTCCTCATGCTGGAGGCCCAGGAGGCCCGCGGCGGGACGTGGTGGACCCACCAGTACCCCGGCGCCCGCTCGGACAGCGACCTGTTCACCTACGGCTACCGGCACAAGCCGTGGCGCGGGAAGTCCATCGCCGCGGGCGGCGCGATCATGGAGTACCTCGACGAGGTCATCGACGAGGACGGGTTCGCCGACCGGATCCGCTACCACCACCGCGTCACGGCGCTGAGCTGGTCGTCCGGGGAGAACCGGTGGACGGCCGACGTGGAGCGCACCGACACCGGTGAGCGCCTGCAGGTCACCGCGACGTTCCTGTGGATGTGCCAGGGCTACTACAACCACGACGACCCCTACACACCCGAGTGGCCTGGCACGGAGCGCTTCGAGGGCACGATCGTGCACACGCAGGCGTTCCCGGCCGACCTCGACTACGAGGGCAAGAAGGTGCTCGTCATCGGCTCCGGCGCGACGGCGGCGACCGTCGTCCCGGCGATGGCGCGCTCCGCGTCGCACGTCACGATGCTGCAGCGCTCGCCGTCGTACTGGTTCCCGTCGCCGACGACGCACGAGCTCGCCGCGATGCTGGAGCCGCTGGATCTGCCCGACGAGTGGACGCACGAGATCCTGCGCCGCCAGTACATCACCCAGTACGACTGGCTCGCCTCCGCGTCGCGGGACACGCCGGCCGAGGCCCACGAGTTCCTGATGGAGACGATCAAGCCGCTGCTGCCGGAGGGCACCGACGTCGAGAGGCACTTCACGCCGTCCTACCGCCCGTGGCAGCAGCGCATCGTGATCGTCCCGGACGGCGACTTCTTCGAGTCCATGCGCGACGGGACGGTCTCGGTGGTGACCGACACGATCTCCGAGTTCACCGAGAAGGGGGTCCAGATCTCCTCCGGCGAGGTGCTCGAGGCCGACGTCATCGTCACCGCCACCGGCTTCAACCTGGCCGTGCTCGGCGACATCCCGTTCACCGTCGACGGCGAGGCCGTCGACTTCTCCCAGCGCGTCACCTGGCGTGGGCTGATGATCTCCGGCGTGCCGAACATGGCCTACGCGTTCGGCTACTTCCGGCACAGCTGGACGCTGCGCGTCGACCTCGTCAACGACGTCGTCGAGCGGATCTTCGGACGGATGGCCGAGCGCGGCGCGTCGGTCGTCGAGCCGCAGCTGCGTCCCGGCGACGAGGACATGCCGCTGCTGCCGTGGGTCGCCGAGGACAACTTCAACGCCGGCTACGTGATGCGCGGCCGGGACAAGATGTTCCGCCAGGGCGACCGCGACCCGTGGACCCACATGCACGAGCACGACCACGAGCGCGCCGTGCTGCCGGAGGCCGACCTGGACGACGGCCTGACCTACCGCTGACCACCCGCCCCGGTGTGCGAGCAGCGTCGCTCGCGCACCGGGGCGGGGACCGCCGTCGGTCAGGCGGCGATCCGGGCCTCGAGCGCGTCGAGGCGCTCGCGGTACTCGGGCCGGTCGGACATCGCGGTGACGAGCCGCAGATGGCTCAGCGCCCGGCCGGTCTCGCTCTGCCGTTCCAGCGTGCGGGCCAGCAGGAACCGCGTCCAGACGTCCGTGGGCTCCTGCTCGACCAGCGGCTCCAGCACGTCCCGGGCACGGGACAGCTGGGCGGAGTGGAAGTAGCCACGGGCCAGCAGCAGCTCAGCGGCGCGGTCGCCGTCGAGCTGCGGCCGCACGGCCTCCAGGAGCCCGACGGCGAGCAGCGGGTTGCCGACGTCGAGGTAACCCTCGGCGAGACGGACCTGGTCGATCGTCGTGTTCACCGTGTGCCTCCCTCTCCGAGCGGGTCCGTGCGACCCGCCCCGCAGTCCAGTCGGTCGACGTCCCACCCCGCGCGGGTCGCCCCGGCGCGGTAGGCGCTCTCGTAGAAGTCCAGTGCGGCCGCGCGGACGTCGCCGGTCGCGCGGGCGTCGGACAGCCGCAGCACGGCCAGATGGGCTCCGCGGGCCGGGACCCACGACGCCCCGGCCGGTGTCAGCGGGTCGTCGGCGAGGCCGTCGGGCTCGGGCGCGGTGTAGGAGTAGAACGCGGGTTCCTGGGTGTCCGGGTCGCCGAACCAGAACCCGAAGCTGATCACCTCCTGCGAGTACGCCTCCCGCGTCACCGGGTCGGTGGCGGCGGTGAAGTCGACCGTGCGGTCGCCGAAGCGCGTGACGGCCAGGTCGAACGTGTGCCAGAAGTGGTGCACCGGGCTGGTCTTGCCGGAGTACCGGGCCGCGAACTCCTCGAGCAGCAGGTTGACCTGCCCGAGCAGCCGCCAGTACCGGGTCACCGCCTCCGCGTCGTACGTCGCGTGCTCGGTGTCCTCGGCGAACGGCCTGCCGGCGTCGGGCAGGTCGAACGGGTACGGACGGTCGATGCGCACGTCGAGCCCGAGCGCCTCGATGCCGTCGGTGAGCGAGGTGAAGAACCCGGCCACCGAGAGCCCGACGAGCGGGAACGACCAGCGTGGCCCGTCCGCCGTCGTCAGGTCCAGGCGGTGGTCCAGCAGATCCAGGTCGATCGTGAAGATCCGGCCGTCACCCGCGCTCATCGGGCGGGTGGTGAGGCCCCGTCCGGTCAGGTGCAGCGGCACGTTCCACCAGTGGTTGCGCCGGTGGCTCGCGGCCAGGCGCACCTTGCCGACGATCTGCGCGAACCGGTGCAGCGTCTCGCGGGTCGGTGTCCACGAGTCGTACGGCAGGTCGGGGAAGGGCGTCGTCTCGGTCATGGCTGCCGTCCTCGTTCGGAGTCGGTGACGTGTCACTCATCGAACCTAGGTGATGTGTCAACTATTCCCCGGCGCCCGCTCGGACCTTCTGGGAAGCCGGGGACCGCCCTAGCCTGGAGCGCGTGGACGCTCTCGGTGTCGAGGCCGCACGTCGCCGGTTCCGGTGTACCGGCGACGATCTCGGAGGGCTCGCCGCCCACGTCCGCCCGGACGTGTTCGCCTCATGGGAGCGCTCGGCCACGGCCGGGGTCGACCTGCGGAGGGTCGCCGCGCGCTTCGTCGGTCACGGGGCGCACCCGTCGGCCGTCGCCGAGGCGGACCTCGAGTTCGCCGCGTTCGCCGCGCTGAACCCGGACGCCCGGTGCTCGCTGGCGCTGGTCGGGGCGGACGACGTCGTGCGGCTGCGCCACGACGGCGACCCCGTGCTGGCCGGGCTGCTGGACGCCGTGCTGTTCACGCCCGGTTACTGCGTCGGCGAGGACCACGTCGGCACGACGGCGGTGGCGCTCGTCGCGCGGACCGGGCGCCCGTCGCGGGTGGACGGACCGGAGCACTACCACCCCGAGCTGACCGGGCTGTCCGGCTGCGCCGCAGCCGTCGTCCGCGACGACGGCGGCCCGCCGGACGCGGTCGTCGTGCTCGCCCACGCGTCGGCCGCGGAGTCGCTCGGGCTGCCGCTCGCCCGGATGCTCGCCGAGCGCGTCGCCGAACGGGTGCGGTCGCGACGGCACCGCCGGGCGCGCCTGGTCCACGAGCGCTTCTCCACCCTGTGCGACGACGGCGCGGAGTGGGTCGTCGCGACCGACGGCGCGTTCGTACTGACCAGCCCGGGCGTGCGCCGGCTGCCGACCCCGGATCAGCAGAGCCTGACCGACCTGGCGCTGGCGAGCGTCGTGCTGTCCGAGCGCCGGGACGCCGAACGGCACGTCGACCTGCCGTCCGGGCGGTGCGCGGACGTCGCGGTCAGCCCGATCGTGCTCGACGACGAGGCGGTGGGCTGCCTCGTGTCGGCGACCGCGGCCGCCGAGCGCCGGGTCAGTGTCGTGCCGGAGGCGGTGCGCCGCCAGGGCTCGCACGTCGCGCCGACCGCGCGCCGCGACTACGCCGCCGACCTGCGCTCGTCCGGCGGCACGGACCGCGCGCACGCCGAGGCCCGGATGCGGGCGAACCGCGAGCTGCTCAGCCCGTACCTGCGGGCGCGGCACGAGGTCGCGGCCGGCGTCGGGCAGCGCCGTCACCAGCTGCTGATCGGCGAGACCGGGGTGGGGAAGCGGACGCTGGCCGCCGAGCAGTTCCGGCGCGCGTTCCCGACCGGCGTGGTCCGCGACGTGGACTGCTCGGCGATCGGCGACTCGGCGGGCGCGCCCGACCCGCTGGCCACGGTCGCGCGGGAACCGGAGGACCGGCCGCGCCTGCTGGTGCTGCGCCAGATGAACCTGCTCAGCCCGGTCGCCGCCCGGCGGCTCGACGAGTCGCTGCGCACGCTCGTCGCGATGCCGAACGGGCTGATGGTCGTCGGGTGCGTGGACAGCGCGTCGGTGGACGCGACCCGGCCCTACGGCCTACTGCTGCGCCACTTCCACGAGACCGTCCGGGTGCCCGCGCTGCGCTACCGTGCCGACGAGCTGGGCGACATCGCGATGCGGATCCTGCACGGGCTGTCCGGTGGCCGGTCGCTGCGGCTGAGCCTGCAGGTCATCCGCGTGCTGGAGGGCTACGCGTGGCCGGGGAACGTGCGCGAGCTCGAGGACGTGCTGCGCTACGTCGTCGCCCGCAAGCCGGTGGGGGAGATCCAGGCGCCCGACCTGCCGTCGTCGTGCTTCGCGAGCCGTGCCCCGCGGATGTCGATGCTCGAGACCGCGCAGTGCGACGCCATCATCCAGGCGCTGTACGAGTCCCGCGGGAACCGCTACAAGGCGGCTGCGATGCTGGGCATCGCGCGATCGTCGCTCTACCGCAAGATCGACGCGTTCGGGATCAGCTACATCGGTTGAGTGTCCCGTACCCGGGTCAGTGATCGACTTCTCGACGACGCGGCGGGGCCGGACAGTCCCAGAACGGGACAGTCACCTGTGAGCGGGGTAACTAGCGTCGGTCGGGCCGACGCTCACCCCCACGGAGGTCCCAGATGAAGGCACTCGTCTACCACGGCCCGGACAGCAAGGCCTGGGAAGACGTCCCGGACGCGGCGATCCAGGAACCCACGGACGTCGTCGTGAAGGTCGACACGACCACGATCTGCGGTACCGACCTGCACATCCTGCAGGGCGACGTCCCGGCCGTCACCGACGGCCGCATCCTCGGCCACGAGGCGGTCGGCACGATCACCGAGGTCGGCGAGGCGGTCCGCGGGTTCTCCGTCGGCGACCGCGTGCTCGTCCCGGCGATCACGAAGTGCGGGCGTTGCGAGTACTGCCAGCGCGGCATGCCGTCGCACTGCCAGACGGTCGGCGGGATCGGCTGGATCTTCGGGCACCTGATCGACGGCACGCAGGCCGAGTCGGTGCGCGTGCCGTACGCGGACACGTCGCTCTACGCCGTCCCGGAAGGCGTCACCGACGAGCAGGCGATCTTCCTCGCGGACTCGCTGCCGACCGGCTACGAGGTCGGCGTGCTGGCCGGCGGTGTCCGGCCGGGCAACACGGTCGCCGTCGTCGGCGCCGGTGCGGTCGGGCTGTCCGCGGTGCTGACCACCGGCCTGTGGGGCGCGTCCAAGGTGATCGCGATCGACTCGAACAAGTTCCGGCTGGAGAAGGCGCTCGAGTTCGGGGCCACCGACGCCGTCGAGGTCGGGCCCGGCACGGTCGGCGACGTCACGGCGCTCACCGACGGGCTCGGCGTCGACGTCGCGATCGAGGCCGTCGGCTACCCGGAGACGCTGCTGACCGCCGCCTCGCTGGTGCGGCCGGGCGGGACGATCGCCAACGTCGGTGTGCACGGCACGCCCGTCGAGATCCCGATGCAGGACATGTGGATCTCGAACGTGACGCTGACGATGGGCCTGGTGGACACCGTCTCGATCCCGACGCTGCTGAAGATGGTGGCCAGCGGGCGGATCCCGTCGGAGAAGATGGGCACGCACTCGTTCACGTTCTCCCAGATCGACGAGGCGTACGACGTGTTCAAGAACGCCGCCGCCAACCAGGCGCTCAAGGTCGTGATCACGCCGGGCTGACGCCGCGGGCTGCCGCGCCGGATCGTGTATGTCGGATACACGGTCCGGCGCGGTTTTCTTTGATGGACGCGCACGGTCGGGACCGCCGAGACTCCGGCACATGACCTTCCACGTCCGCGCGCAGGACCAGCCCGTCGTCGACCAGGGCGACGCGGGCGACGCGGCGTGGATGGCGGCCGGCGGCGACCCGCGCGACCGCGGACGGCTCGTCGAGCTCGTCAACTCGTCGCTCGTGGGCTCCGAGCGGCTCATGGTCGGGCTGGCGTGGCTCGGTCCCGGTGAGGTGCACCTGCTGCACCACCACCCGCACGCCGACGAGTGGTACTACATCGTCGGCGGCTCGGCGGAGTTCGTCGTCGGTGACGAGGTGATCCGCGGCGAGCCCGGCTCGGCTCTATGGATCCCGAGGTCGACACCCCACCGGATCCACAACGACACCGGCGAGACGCTCGAGTTCCTGTGGGGCTTCGACCGTCCGCGCCTGGACGCGGTGGGGATCGTCTGGGACGAGTGATCCGTGGAACGGCCGGGTGTCACGTCGTCCGCGTCGAGCGCCGCAGGCAGGACGGTGTCAGGGACGCAGCGCGTGCAGCACCATCGACTGGGCGACGGCGATGACGCCCTCGATCGGGCCGCGCTGCGCGTCCCACCACTCGACGGTCCAGTTCAGCGAACCGAGCACGATCATGCGCCCGACCGACGGGTCGACGTCGGCGCGCAGCTGGCCGGCGGCGCGCAGGTCCTCGACCAGCCCGCGCCAGATCTCGTAGTAGCCGCCGATCTCGGTGATCGCGGCGCGGCGGAACTCCTCCGGGATCTGGTTGGCGTTGCGGACGACGGCGCGGGCGTAGTCCGAGAGCTCCAGTTCGTGGCGCAGGTGGGCCTCGACGGCGGCCGCGATCCGGTCCGTCGGCGTCGCCGTGTCCGGCAGCTCGGCGAGCGTCCGTTCCAGGAAGGCACGCATGGACGCGGCGCCGGAGCTGATCACGGCCTCGATCAGGTGCTCGCGCGACGGGTAGTAGTAGTAGATCGCCGGTGCCTGGACCTGGGCCCGCTCGGCGATATCCGACAGCCGGGTCCCGGCGAACCCCTTCTCGGCGAGGACGGCCGCGGCCGCGTCGAGGAGCCGGGCGTGGGTGCGCGCGGACTTGGTCTCCGTGGTGCCCGTGTCCTCGGCGTCCACCGGCTCCACGGTTCTGCGCGTCACCACCTGAGCCTGTCAGGCGCGCGCGGGCAGCGGGTACGCGGCCCGGATCCGGTCGACGACGAGCTTGGCGGTCTCCGCGCAGGCCGTCGTGCCGCCGTTGGCGTACTCCTTCACGCCGTCGCCGACGTTCCAGAGGTTCGGGACCGGCGTGTCCGGCGGCAGGTCGTAGCCGGCCACGGCGCGCTGCGGCGGCCACCCGTCGCGCATCACAGCCGTGGACAGGACGCGTGCCTCGTCGAAGCCCGGCACCTCCTTCCGTAGGTCGGCCAGGAGCCGTTCGGTCTCGTCGTCGGCGTCGAACGCGCCCACCGACGGCGTCGGGACGGACGCGCCGACGTAGAGGTGCCACCCGGGCGGCGCCATCTCCGGGCACGTCTCGGTGAACGACGCGACGTAGCAGAGCCGGTCGGTCGTGGAGAACAGCAGCAGGCCCGGCACGTCGAGCAGCCGCTCCCGGCTGGCGAAGTTGACGGCGAGCATGGCGCACGGCCGGTCCGCGGCCCGGACGCGCTCGCGGTAGTCGGCGGGCAGGTCGCCGTCTCCGAGCAGTGCCGCGGTGGCGGCCGGGCCGGTGTCGCTCACCGCGACCGTGCAGGTGATCTCGACCGGCCCGCCGTCGCGCTCGACGGTCGCGCCGGTCACCCGGCCGTCGGAGACGTGCAGCGCCGAGACCTCGCTGGACAGCCACACCTCGCCGCCCCGGGCGGTGATCGTCTCGGCGAGCGAGCGCCAGATCCCGATCGTCCCCTGTGGACAGAAGCCGAAGCGCTTGAACGCCGAGCGGCGGGTGAAGTAGGTGAGGAACACGCGCGCCGGGAGCTCGTCGGAACCGACCGCGAACACCGACGCGCACATGTTGCGGAACACGCCCTGCACGGCCTCGCTGCGCGAGTAGCGCGCGACCCAGTCCGCCGTGGACAGCTCCTCACCGGGTAACGCGTCGTCGTCGGTGCGGGCGGCGCCGATGCCGCTGAGCAGCTTCGCCCCCTGCCGGGTCAGCGTGGACAGCAGCACGCCCCAGCCGCCGCGGGTGACGTCGAGGTTGCGGCCGCCGACCCGGTAGAGCACCGGGACCGACGGGGTGCGCACGTCGAACTCGGCGCCGACCTCGGCGAACGTCTCCTCGGTGATCCCGCCGACCTCGATCACGATGGCGCCGTCGTTGACCGTGAAGCCGTCGACGTCGGTGCTCGACGCGCGACCGCCCACCTTGTCCATGCGCTCCACGACGAGCGTGCGGTACCCGGCGTGGGCCAGGCGCGCGGCGGCGAACAGGCCGCCCGCCCCCGCGCCCACCACCAGGGCGTCGAACGTGCGGGTCACGGGATCAGCTGCTCTCGGAGCACGTACTTCTGCACCTTTCCGGACGGGGTGTGCGGCAGGTCGTCGACGAAGAACCAGCGCACCGGCACCTTCGACGGCGTGAGGCGGGACATGCAGTGCGCGGCCAGCTCCTCGTCGAGCCCGTCGGGAGCGGGTTCGTGGGTGCGCACGGCCGCGGCGACGATCTCGCCCCACTGCTCGTCGGGCAGGCCCAGCACGGCGGACTCGGCGACGGCCGGGTGCGCGGCGAGGGCGATCTCCACCTCGGCCGGGGACACGTTCTCGCCACCCCGGATGATCAGCTCCTTCAGTCGGCCGGTGAGCGTGATCATGCCGCGCTCGTCCATCGAGCCGAGGTCGCCGGTGTGCAGGAACCCGTCGCGGTCCACTCCTGCCGCCGTGGCCTCCGGGTCGTCCACGTAGTGGATCATCTGGTTGTAGCCGCGGGCGCACACCTCGCCGACCTCCCCGAGCGCGACGACCTCGCGGGTCGCGGGGTCGACGACGCGGGCGTCGGTGTGCGGCAGCGGGCGCCCGACGCTCGTCGTCAGGTCGGCGTGCGAGTCCGTGCGCCGGGTCAGGCAGAGCACGGGGGAGAGCTCGGTCTGCCCGTAGAGGTTGTGCACGTGCGCACCGAACGTCGCGTGCGCGGCCTCGATCATCGGGCCGGGTGCGGTCGCGGCGCCGACCAGCACGGTCTCCAGCTGCGGTGCCGGGCCGTCCTGCTTCCCGGCCGTCGCGACGAGGGCGCCGAGCACGGTCGGGACGCTCATCAGCACGGTCGCGCCCTCGGCGCGCATCGTCTCCAGCACGGCGACCGGCTCGAACCGCTCGATCAGCACCATCGTGCCGCCGAGGAACGCCGGGCCGAGCGTGGAGATCACGCAGCCCGCCGTGTGGAACATCGGCAGCGGGGCGATCGCCACCGGGGCGTCGCCGATCTCGGCGGCCAGCATGGTGAACCGCGCGTTGTTGACCAGCGAGCGGTGCGCCAGCAGCACGCCCTTCGGGTGCCCGGTGGTACCGGACGTGAACTGGATCATCGCCGGGTCGTCCGGACGGCTGCGCTCCTCAGGCGCCGGCGGGGCACCGTCGAGCGGCTCGGACAGCGACCGGACGTGCCGCAGGCCGGGCAGCGCGGGGGTGACCTCCGCCGCCACCGCCGCCATGTCGTAGCCGCCGACCCGGTCGGCGTGCACGAGCACCGTGGCGCCGGAGAGCCGCAGCGCGTGCTCCAGCTCCGGCGGCCGCAGCGCCGGGTTCGGCGCGACGAGCACCATCCCGGCCAGCGCCGCCCCGTACTGCACGATCGGCCACTCGGCGACGTTCGGCGCCCACAGCGCCACCCGCTCGCCGGGTTCGGCCAGCTCCAGCAGCCCGCCCGCGGCCCGTTCGGCCGCGTCCAGCAGCTCGGCGTAGGTCCAGCGGCCGGACGTGCCGTCGTGCCGGGTCGCGACGAGCGCCGTCGTGTCC
The DNA here is from genome assembly GCF_004339565.1 of Pseudonocardia endophytica. Taxonomy (GTDB): domain Bacteria; phylum Actinomycetota; class Actinomycetes; order Mycobacteriales; family Pseudonocardiaceae; genus Pseudonocardia; species Pseudonocardia endophytica. The sequence goes on along the minus strand of NZ_SMFZ01000001.1, from coordinate 423,536 downwards.
GGGCGGTCCGCGGCCTGCCGTCGCAGCACGGCGCCGACGGTCTCCTCGGCGATCTCCGGCGTGCGCTCCGCGGTCCACTCCGACCGCGATCGCGTGGTGGTCGTCATCCCGGGCTCCTAGTAGGACGCCGGCAGGCCGAGGCTGCGCTGCGCGACGAAGTTGAGCACCATCTCCCGGCTGACCGGGGCGGTCTTGAGCATCCGGGCGACGAACCAGAGGTCGGCGAGCCCGTACTCGAGCGCCATCCCGTTGCCGCCGTGCGTCTGCATGGCCTGGTCCAGCGCACGCAGCGACGTGTCCGCGGCGACGAACTTCGCGACGTTCGACGCCTCGGCCGCGTCCTCGCCGGCGTCGAACATCTCGGCGGCGCGGAACGCCATCAGCCGCGCGGACTGGGTGCCGATCCACGCCTCGGCCAGCGGGTGCGCGACGCCCTGGTGCGCGCCGATCGGCACGCCCCTCCACACCGTCCGGTCCCGCGCGTAGCCTGCTGCCTTGTCCAGCGCGTAGCGGGCGATGCCGTTCGAGATGCAGGCCGCCGTGATCCGCTCCGGGTTGAGGCCGGCGAACACCTGCCGCAGCCCGTGCCCCGCCTCGCCGATCAGCGCCTCCTGGCCGACCGGCACGTCGTCGAGGAACACCGTGAACTGCTGCTCGGGCTGGCGCAGCGCGGCCGGGATGAGCTGCCAGGTCAGGCCGGGCGAGTCGGTCGGGACGACGAACAGCGACAGCGGTCGCCGCCCGCCAGCGCCCGGATCGGTGTCGATGCCCGCCCCGCCGGCGCTCCTCTCGGCGTCACGGGCCACGACGAGTACCGCGTCCGCCTCGTCGATTCCGGACGTCCAGTACTTCGTGCCGCGCAGCCGCCAGCCCTCGCCGTCGGGGTGCGCGGTAGTGGTGATCTCGTGGCTGTTCGAGCCGGCCTCCGGCTCGGTGATCGCGAACGCCATCGTGAGGCTGCCGTCGGCGATGCCGGGCAGCCAGCGCCGCTTCAGCTCGTCGCTCCCGTGCCGGGCGATGATCGACCCGCAGATGGCGGGGGAGATGACCGTCATCAGCAGCGGGAGTCCCTGCGCGGACATCTCTTCGACGACGACGGCGAGGTCGGTCATGCCCCCACCCCCACCTCCGTACTGCTCGGGGAGGTGCACGCCGAGGAAGCCCGCGGCGCCGAGCTCGGCCCACAGCTCGGCCGGCTCGGTGTGCGTGTCCGAGCACCGGCGGAAGTAGTCGTGGCCGTACCGGCCGGCCAGCTTCGCGACGGCGTCGCGCAGCGCGGCCCGCTCCTCGGTGTCGCCGACGATGCTCGAGGCGGCGGTCATGGTGTCCCCTTCCGGTGCGGCCGGAGCCGCGTGACGGGCGCGGTCGTGGGCCCCGGCGGTGCGGACCGGTGGCGCGGGTCGCGGTCGTCCGACGCGGTTCGCGGTGGCGCGGGACCGGGCCGTGGTCAGGTCCACGCCGGTCACCGGCCCCTGAACAGCGGCGGCCGGCGGGCGGCGAACGCGGCGACGCCCTCGCGTGCGTCATCGGTCCGTGCGGCGTCGACGACGGAGCGCTGTTCGGCCGCGAGCTGGTCGTGCAGGGTCGCCTGGCTGCTGTGCCGCAACAGGTCCCGAACGGCGGCGAACGCCCGTGTCGGGCCGGTCGCGAGCGTCGCGGCGACCCGCTCGGCCTCGGCCGGGGCATCGTCGGCGACCGTGGTCACCAGGCCCCACTCGCGCGCCTCCGGTGCGCCGACCCGCCGGCCGGTGAGGAACAGCTCCCGGGTGCGACGCTGACCGATCAGGCGGGGCAGGAACCACGTGCTGCCGCCGTCCGCGGTCAGGCCGAGCGCCGGGTAGCCGGCGGCGAACACGGCGTCCGGGGCCGCGACGACGACGTCCGCGGCGCACACCAGCCCGAGCCCGCCGCCCGCGCAGGCGCCGGTCACCGCGGCCACGACCGGCACGTCGAGCGCGGCCAGCCGTTCCACGGCGAGGTGGAAGTCGTCGATCATGGCGTGGAGCCGGTCCGGGAGGCCGGAGCCAGCCTCGACGAAGTCGCCGATGTCGCCGCCGGCGCTGAACGTCGGCCCGTTGCCGGACAGCAGGACCGCGCGGACCGACCGGTCGGCGGCGAGCGCGGCCGTCGCCCGCGCGAGGTCGGCGGCCATGCACGCGTCGATCGCGTTGCGCTGCGCAGGGCGGTCGAGCCGCAGGCGCGCCAGCCCGTCGACGACGTCGAGTGTCAGCGTGCGGTACGGCGCCGGGTTCGCCGACGGCGTTCCGGCGATGGCGTGCTCCACGGTCCCACCGCCTTCCGTCCCTTGTTTCGATTCCGGATTAAAATAGGAAGGGATCTGGTGGCCGTCAACCGCCGTCGGGGCCGCGCGTTCGGTCCATGATCGGCGGTTCGGTCCGGATGGGCGCCGCTCACGGCATCGGTCCGGACCGGTCTGCTGATCATGCCGCGGGGGCCGCGACGGGAGGGGCCATCCGACGGTCAGGGCATCGACGACCCGCCGCCGACGGCGACGACCTGGCCGGTGACCTGCCGCGCAGCCGTCTCCGAGCAGAGCCAGGCGACGGCGTTCCCGACGTCCTCCGGTGTCGTCGGGCGGCGCAGTGCCTGCGTGCGGAGCACCGACTCCCGCTGTTCCGGCGTGAACAGCGCGTCGGTGCCGTCCGCCCACACGCTGTGCTCGCCGACCGGGGCGTCGTCCGGCGGCGTGACGAGGCCGGGGGCGACCACGTTGGACCGGATCCCGTAGCGCCCGTTCTCCCGGGCCACGGTGCGCGCCAGCGAGATCAGTCCGGCCTTCGTGCTGCCGTAGATCCCCTGGCGGACGGCGCCGAACGCGGCGTCGCTGGACAGGAACACGACCGCGCCCCGCCCGTCGCGGCGCATCGGTCCGAGCGCGGCCTGCGTGCAGTCGACGGCGGCGAGCAGGTTCACCTCGACCGTCCGCATCCACAGTGCCCGGTCGGTCTGCTCGGTGAACCAGCCCGGGCGGCTCCATCCGGCGTTGTTGACCAGCATGTCGACGCCGCCCCACGCCTGTTCGGCGGCGTCCACGACCCGGGCGCCCGCGCCGTCTCCGGTGAGGTCCAGCGCGAGGTGGCCGGCGTCCGGTGCGCCGAGGTCGCGAACCTCGGCCGCGACCCGTTCCGCCTGGCCCGCATCGATGTCGACGACGAGAACCCGGGCTCCCTCACCGGCGAGCACGTGCGCGATGCCCCGCCCGATGTTGGCGCCCGCACCGGTGACGACCGCCCGCGCGCCGGCGAGACCGAGGTCCATGGATCGCGTCCTCCCGTCCTTGACACCGGACGGTCGCCGGTGGTGTTCTTCGGCGGACCTTAACTCGGATTAAAAATGTGCGGGAGGGGTGGCCGTGACTCTGCCGCACGACACGCTGCCGTACGACGAGCTGATCGAGCCGCGGCGGGTGCACGGGTCGCTCTACACGTCTCCGGAGATCTTCGCCGACGAGCTGGCGAGGATCTGGTACGCCACGTGGGTCTACGTCGGGCACGTCAGCGAGATCGCGGAGCCGAACGACTACGTGCGCAAGGCGATCGGCCCGCAGGACGTGATCATGACGCGCTCCGCGGACGGCGAGGTCCACCTGCTGCTCAACCGGTGCGCGCACCGCGGCAACCTGGTCTGCGAGGCGGCCCGGGGGAACTCCAGCTCGCTACGCTGCGCCTACCACGGCTGGACCTACCGCAACGACGGCGAGCTGATCGGCTACCCGTTCCCGCAGGGCTACGGCGGGCGCGGGAAGCTGGGCGACCTGGCGCTCGGCCGGGTACCGCGCGTCGGGATCTACCGGGGTTTCGTGTTCGGCAGCTTCGCCGCCGAGGGGCCGTCGCTGGAGGAGCACCTCGGCGAGGCCCGCGGCGAGCTGGACCGGCTGGCACGGCTGTCGCCGGACGGAGAGGTCGAGATCACCGCCGGCTTCCTGCACCACCGTGCGCGCGCGAACTGGAAGCTGCTGGTGGAGAACGAGACCGACGGCTACCACCCGCAGTTCGTGCACCAGTCGATCTTCAGCGTGGCGGACAGCGGGATCGGTGCCCTCTACGGTGAGAAGTCCACCGCCGTCACCCGCGCGCTCGGCGGCGGGCACAGCGAGAACGACCTTCGCCCGGAGTTCCGCAGGCTGGGTACACCGCTCGGGTGGTTCGGCACGACCGAGGAGAAGGTCCCGGACTACGCGGCCCGGATGCGGGAGACCTACGGCCCGGCGGCCGAGGACATCCTCGTCGAGGGCGCCCCGCACGTGATGATCTTCCCGAACCTGTTCGTGGCGGAGATCCAGCTGTTCACGATCCAGCCGCTGGCCGCCGACCTGACCGTGCAGCACGTCACCGCGGTGCAGCTCAAGGGCGCACCGGAGATGAACCGGCGGATGGTGCAGCAGTGCATCGGATCGGTCGGCCCGGCCGGGATGCTGCTCGCCGACGACACCGAGATGTACGAGCGCAACCAGGCCGGCCTCGGGGAGCTGCGCCCGGAGTGGGTCGACATCCGCCGTGGCGCCGAGCGCGAGACCGTCGACGAGCGCGGGCTCGCGATCGGCGGCGCCACCGACGAGACGGCCATGCGCGGCTTCTGGGCGCACTACCGGGAGCTGATGACGGCATGAGTTCGTCCGTCGACCATGAGCTCGACGTCCGCGTGGTGGAACGGTTCCTGTTCCGCGAGGCCCGCCTCGCCGACGAGCACCGCTACGAGGAGTGGGAGGCGCTCTGGACGCCGGACGCCGTGTACTGGGTGCCGGCCGGCGACGACGACGCGGACCGCATGTCCCAGATGTCGATCATCCACGACAACCGGAACCGGATCGCCACCCGGATCCGGCAGTACCGGACCGGGAAGCGCCACTCGCAGACCCCGCGGTCGCGGCTGCGGCGCGTGGTGTCCAACGTGGAGGTCCTCGGCGTCGAGGGCGCGGACACGGTCGTCGGGGCGAACTTCGTGCTCGTCGAGTCCCGCGAGCGCGGCAAGGAGATCTGGGCCGGTCGCTACACCTACCGGCTGCGCGTCGTCGACGGTGAGATCGCCATGTCCGCCAAGAAGGTCGAGCTCGTGGACAACGACCGCCCGCTCCCGACCCTGTCGTTCCTGATCTGAGGGACGACAGCCGTGGAGATTCCGCCCGACGTCGTCGGCAACGAGTTCGCGGAGGTCTCCGTGCGCATCGACGCCGACGCGAACAGCCGTCGGGTGCGCCTGGAGGACCTGCGCACCGGTCGGGTGCGGTTCCTGGACGCGCTGGAGCTGGAGACGCTGGTGTGGCTACCGGAGGGCAACCTGCGGCGGCTGCTCGACCCCGCGGCCGACCGGTGGCGGGAGGACGCATGACCGCGCCGATCCTGTCCCGTGTGGACGGTGGTGTCGCGCACCTGACGCTGAACCGCCCGCACGCGCGCAACGCGATCACCGTCGAGCTGGCGTCCGCGTTGCACGACGCGTTGCTCGACGCGGCCGAACGGGCCCGGGTGATCGTCGTGCGTGGGGCGGGCGGGCACTTCTGCGCCGGCGGCGATTTCGACGAGGTCGCCCGGCTGCGGGCGCAGGGCCCGGAGGCGATGCGGCCGCTGTTCGAGACGTTCGTCGGGGCCTGCGAGCTGATCGCGGAGCTGCCCGTCCCGGTCGTCGCCGCCGTCGAGGGGTACGCGATGGCGGGCGGGTTCGAGCTGATCCAGTCGGTGGACGTCGCCGTCGTGCGCGAGGACGCGGTGCTCGCCGACAACCACGCGAACCTCGGCATGATCCCGGGCGGAGGCGGGTCGCAACGCCTGCCACGGCTCGTCGGGCCACAGCGGGCACTCGGGCACATCCTGCTCGGCGAGCGGATCTCCGGAGCCGTTGCCGCGCAGTGGGGTCTCGTGCACTCCGCCGCGCCTGCCGAGCGGTTCGAGTCCACCGTGGACGGCGTCGTGGCGAACCTGCTGGCCAAGGACCCGGCCGCGCTCACACGGATCAAGCACCTGGTCCGGGCCGGGCTGCGCGGTCCGCTGACCGACGGCCTCGCCATGGAGACCGACGAGATCATCGCCCATCTCGGCGAGGAGCGGGCCGGACCGGGCCTCGCGCGCCACGGCGGAAGGAACGGCACGTGAAGCTGATCGACTCCGGTCCGGTGCTGCTGGACCTCGACGACGACGGCGTCGCCCGGCTGCGGCTGAACCGGCCCGAGGCGTCGAACGGCATGAGCGTCGAGTTCCTGCGCGCGCTCTACGACGCCGTGATGACCGCGACCGGCCGCCCGGAGCTGCGGGTGCTGCTGCTCACCGGCGAGGGGCCGAACTTCTGCGCGGGCGGCGACGTGAAGACGTTCGCGGGCAAGGGCGAGGCGCTGCCGGACTACCTGCGCGAGGCCACCGCGTGGCTGCAGAACGTCGCGCAGGGCCTGCTCGCGCTGCCGGTGCCGGTGGTCGCCGCCGTGCACGGGTTCGCGGCGGGCGGGGGAGGGCTGGGCCTGGTGTGCGCCAGCGACATCGTGGTCGCGGCCGAGTCGGCGCGGTTCATGTCCGGTGCCGTGCGCGTCGGGATGGCGCCCGACGGCGGCTCGTCGGTGACGCTGCCGCAGCTCGTCGGCGTGCGGAAGGCGATGGAGATCCTGCTGCTCAACCCGACCCTCTCGGCGACCCAGGCGTGCGAGATCGGGCTGGTGACCCGCGTCGTCGCCGACGACGCGCTGCACGACGAGGCGGAGTCGATCGCACGGACGCTCGCCGCCGGTGCGCCGCGCGCGCTCGGTGCGACGAAGCGCCTCGTCTGGTCCGGGCTGGGCGGCCGCGTCGAGGCCCAGCTGCCGGAGGAGGCCCGCACGGTCTCCGAGCTGTCCGGGACGGCCGACGCCCGCGAGGGCCTGGCCGCCGTCCTGGAACGTCGCGCACCCGTCTTCACAGGGGAGTGAGCATGGAGTCGATCGCGGACCGTCGGGCCCGGCTGGAGAGCCGCCACCCGACGTGGGAACCGACCACGTTGGACGGTTTCCTGGACCGCTGCGCCGACGAGTTCGGCGACCGCCCGCTCGTGCTCACCGACGACGTCACCCTGACCTACGCCGACGTCGCCCGCGAGTCCCGCCGGCTGGCCGACGGCCTCGTCGCGCTCGGGGTGCGGCCCGGTGACCGGGTCGGGATGGTCATGGCGAACCATGCCGAGTTCGCGGCCGTGAAGTTCGCGATCGCGCGGGCCGGGGCGGCGGCGATCCCGTTCAACTTCCTCTACCGCGCAGCGGAGCTCGCCTACGTGCTGCGGCAGTCGCGGTGCGAGGTGCTCGTGACCATGACCGGCTTCGGCGATCTCGACTACCCCGCGATGCTCGACGAGATCGCGCCCGGCTGGGATGCGGGCCCCGTGGCGGAGCTGCCGGACCTGCGCGCCGTCGTGCAGCTGCCGACCGAGCGCCCCGCCAGGGCCGGCGTCCGGACCGTCGAGGACCTCGCGGTGCTGGGCGACGGCTCCCCCGGCGGCACCGAGGCCGTCGAACGACGCCCGCACGATCCGGGCGACATCCTCTACACGTCCGGCACGACCGGGTCGCCGAAGGGCGTCACGGTCACCCACGACGCCGTGCTGCGCACCGGGTACGCGTCCGCGCTGACCAGGGCGTTCGAGGACGGGCGGCGGGTCCTGTTCTCGTTGCCCTGCTACCACATGTTCGGCTACGTCGAGGGCCTGCTCGCGGCCATGACGGTCGGCGGCGCCATCGTGCCCCGGCTGCAGTTCTCGCCGGGTGACTACTTCGCCGGGATCGAGCGGCACCGGGCCACCGAGATCCTCTGCGTGCCGACGATGACGGTCGCGCTGCTCGAGCACCCGGACCGTCGGACCCGCGATCTGTCCTCCGTGGTCGCGCTCCTGTCCGGAGCCGCACCGGGCCCGGTCTGGTTGTGGGAGAAGGTGATCTCCGAGCTGGGCATCACCGAGATCACCACCGGCTACGGGATGACCGAGTGCGGTGGTGCGATGACGATGTCGCTGCCCGAGGACGACCTCGAACGCCACTCGGCGACCGTCGGCCGGGTCAAGATGGCGGGCGTGGCCGGCATCCCGGAGCGCGACGGCGACCTGTGCGTCTACGGCACGTCCGACCCGCTGACCGGCGAGCGGCTCCCGGACGACGTCGAGGGCGAGCTCGTCTCCCGGGGCCCGACCCACATGCTGGGGTACTGGGAGAAGCCGGAGGAGACGGCGGCGACCCTGCGCGACGGGTGGGTGCACTCCGGGGACCTCGGGCGGATCCGCGCCGACGGGTACCTCCAGATCACCGGGCGCAGCAAGGAGCTCTACAAGTCGGGCGGCGAGCTGGTGATGCCGAAGGAGATCGAGGAGCTGCTGACCGGACTGGCCGGGATCAGCCAGGCGTACGCCGTCGGGGTCCCCGACGACCGGTGGGGCGAGGTCGGGTGCGTCTGGGTCGTCCCGGAGCCGGGGGCGACGGTCACGCCGGACGACGTGCTCGCCGTCTGCCGGGAGAAGCTGGCCCGGTTCAAGGTGCCCAAGCACGCGCTGCTGACCACGGCCGACCGGCTGCCGACGACGCCGACCGGCAAGGTGCAGAAGTTCCGCCTCGCCGCCCGCGCCGTGGAGGTGCTCGGAGGAGGTCGCTGACCCGGGGCGTGCGACGCTGGGTCGCGGGCGAGGACGGGAGAGCGACCGATGGCGGACACCCTGCCGGGCACTGACGACATCCAGGCCCGGGCACTGCGGGCACTCGGCCGGATCGGTCTCGACCGGCCCGTCGGGGACGGGCTGCGCGCCCGCACGCCGATCACCGGTGGCAAGCTCGTCGACGTCCCGGTGACGACCCCGGACGCGGCCGACCGGGCCGTCGCCGAGGCACACGACGCCTTCCGCATCTGGCGCACGACGCCCGCACCCCGGCGCGGTGAGCTGGTGCGCCGCCTCGGTGACCTGCTGCGGGAGCACCGGGAGGACCTCGCCGACCTGATCACCGCCGAGGCCGGGAAGATCCACTCGGAGTCGCTCGGCGAGGTCCAGGAGATGGTCGACATCTGCGACTTCGCGGTCGGTCAGTCCCGCCAGCTCTACGGGCGCACGATCGCCTCCGAGCGGCCGGGGCACCGGCTCGCCGAGACGTGGCACCCGCTCGGCGTCGTCGGGGTGATCTCGGCGTTCAACTTCCCCGCGGCCGTGTGGTCGTGGAACACCGCGATCGCGCTGGTCTGCGGCGACACCGTCGTCTGGAAGCCGTCCGAGCTGACGCCGCTCGTGTCGCTGGCCGCGTCGCACCTGCTCGAGCGCGCGGCGTCCGACGTCGGCGCGCCGACCGCCGTGCACCGGCTGCTGCTCGGCGACCGCGAGGTGGGGGAGCGGCTGGTCGACGACCCCCGGGTCGCGCTGGTCAGTGCCACCGGTTCGACGCGCATGGGCCGGGAGGTCGGGCCGCGGGTCGCCGCCCGGTTCGGGCGCAGCCTGCTGGAGCTGGGCGGCAACAACGCGTCGGTCGTCGGCCGGTCCGCCGACCTCGAGCTCGCGTTGCCGGGGATCGTGTTCGCGGCCGCCGGCACGGCCGGGCAGCGGTGCACGACGCTGCGCAGGTTGATCGTGCACCGGGACGTCGCCGACGAGCTGCTCGACCGCCTCACGACCGCGTACCGGACGCTGCCGATCGGCGATCCGTTCTCCGACGGCACGCTCGTCGGGCCGCTGATCACCAGGTCCGCGGCGGACACCATGGACCGGGCGCTCGCCAGGGCCCGCGACGACGGCGGCACCGCGCTCGTCGGCGGCGGCAGGCGGTTCGCCGACGTCGCCCCGGACGCGGCGTACGTGGAGCCGTCGATCGTCCGGATGCCGGAGCAGACGGACGTCGTGCGGGAGGAGACGTTCGCGCCGGTCCTGCACGTGCTGACCTACGACGACTTCGACGAGGCCATCGCCCTGAACAACGCTGTGCCGCACGGGTTCTCGTCGTCGGTGTTCACCCGCGACCAGCAGGAGGCGGAGCGGTTCCTGGCCGCCGACGGGTCGGACTGCGGCATCGCGAACGTCAACGTCGGCACGTCGGGCGCCGAGATCGGCGGTGCGTTCGGCGGGGAGAAGGAGACCGGCGGCGGACGCGAGTCCGGATCGGACGCCTGGCGCGGCTACATGCGCCGGGCCACGAACACGGTGAACTACGACGACCGGCTGACGCTCGCCCAGAACGTCAGCTTCCTCTGACGGCCCGGACCCGGTTGTTGCGGGCGTTGTGCTCCAGCTCGACGAGTCCGAGCGCCTCCAGGACGGGCGGCACGTAGTTGCCGAACCGGCCGCGCAGGCCGTTCTTCGTGCCGTACCAGCCGCCGACCGGGTTGTCGTCGGCCCGGCCCGACGCCTCGACGGATCGAGGTCGTGCACCCGCCCGAGCTCCGCGAACGCGTCGCCGGACTCGCCCGCTCCACCGGCGCGCTCTACGACAACCCGGTGGGACCGGCCACGGAAGGCTTGCCCGTGCACGGTCGGTGACGGAAATGTGGAGTCGTGGCCGACCGGTTGGGGACCTGATGCCGCACGACGTCCGTGAGACCGTCACGACCGGAACGGCCGCGTCCGTGGCGGATTCCGTGGCCGGGGACGGGTTCGCCCGGTTCACGGCGCGGGAGCTGTCCCCCGGCACGACCCGGCCGGAGTTCGACGCGTTCCGCGCCGTCTGGGAGGACCTCGAGCCGGACGCGGACCTGGCCGACGGCGGCGCCTACCGGTTCCGTCGCTACGGCCTGGTGCGGGCCGTGTCCACGCCGGACGGGTTCGCGACGGAGCCGCTGCCGCACCGCGGGTTCCGCCAGGACGTCATCCCGATGTGGCGGGACGCCGAGCGGCACTTCGCACCCCTGTCGTCGTCGACGCTGGCCGACCCCTGCCTTGGCGCTCTCGTCGCGTTCGATCTGACCGTCGCCGGGCAGGTCCGCCCGAGCCGGGAGTGGGTGGTCGGGCTGCACGCGATCCGCGTGGTCGCCCGGGCGGGGGAGTCGGGCCTGCCGACGCCGGAGGGCGTGCACCGTGACGGTCACTCGTTCGTCGGCATGCATCTCGTCCGCCGTGAGAACGCCCGGGGCGGCGAGTCACGGATCCACCGCACCGGACGCCCCGACGTGGTGTTCACCCTCGGGTCTCCTCTGGACTCGGTCCTGGTCGACGACACGGCGGTGCGGCACGCGGTGTCTCCGATCGTCCCGCTCGACCCGTACGCCGGCCGGACGGTCCGGGACATGCTGCTCGTGGACCTGAATCCGGCCTGACGCAGCAGGAACTCCCAGCCGGACGAGTGATGCCCGTAGGAACCCGTGCGGAGATGCGGTTCAGCGGGCCATAGTGATCATTTCGCCCTGCTGGGCTGCATCTCGGTGCACTGCGGCGCGCTCGCGCACGATCCCGACGAAGCCGCCCCGCCGGATCCGGTACCCGCCGCTCAGAGACCTCGCGCCGCGGGACTCACCTCCTCCAACCCACGCAGGGACTCCGGAAGCCGACCCGCGTGCACCACCCCGAGACGTTGGGTGGCGCGGGTGAGCGCGACGTAGAGGTCCGCCGCCCCCTGCGGGCCCTCGGCCAGGATCCGGTCCGGCTCGACGACGAGTACGGCGTCGAACTCCAGGCCCTTCGTCTCGGACGGCGGCACCGTGCCCGGCACACCGGGTGGTCCGATCACGACGCTCGTGCCGTCCCGGTCGGCCTCCGCGGCGACGAAGTCCGCGATCGCCGGAGCGAGGTCCCGCGTCCGGAGCGACCACGGCCGCGTCCCGGACGACCGCACCGAGTCCGGCGGGCGGACGTCCGGCGCGAACGCCGCGAGCAGCGACGCCGCAACGGTCATGATCTCCGACGGTGTCCGGTAGTTGACCGTCAACGACCGGTACTCCCAGCGCCCCGGGACGTACGGCTCCAGCATCGTCGCCCACGACCGCGCCCCGGCGGCCGAGCGGCGCTGCGCGAGGTCCCCGACGACCGTGAACGACCGCCCTGGACAGCGACGCATCAGCACCCGCCAGTCCATCTCGGACAGTTCCTGTGCCTCGTCGACGACGACGTGCCGGTACGTCCAGTCCCGGTCGGCGGCGGCACGTTCGGCGAGCTCGCGGTGGTCCCGTTCCTCGAACCGCTCGGCGATCGTCCCGCCGTGGGTCAGGTCCCCGGCGCCGAACAGCAGGTCCTCGTCCATCTCCTCGCGGTCGAGCGTGAGGATGTCGAGCACGCCCTCGGCGTACTCCCGTTCCGCGGCGCGCTCCCGGGCGGTCGCGGCGTCGGACGCCGCGGCGGCGACCGTGTCCCGGCCCAGCAGGTCGACCAGCTCGTCGAGCAGCGGGACGTCGGACACGGTCCAAGCCTCGCCGTCGGCTCGCCACAGCGACGCGTCGGCACCCGCCGCGCTCAGCCGGTCCACCGACGAGTACAGCGTGCCGAGGAGCGACTCCGGCGTGAGGATCGGCCACAGCTCGTCGAGCGCGGCGTGGAACGCCTTGTGCTCCTCGAGTTCCCGGCGCACCTGGTCACGCAGGTCGTCGCGGGCCGCGGTGTCCGAACGGGACAGCCAGCCCCGCCCGATCCGCGACACCGCCCGTTCGACGACGACGTAGGTGACGATCTCGTCGAACGTCGGCCGTGCCTCGTTGTGCGGCAGCCCGGTCGCCCGGGCCTCGTCCCGCGCCCATCCGGCCGTGCCGGCGTCGATCCGTCCGGTGACGTCCTCCAGCTCGATCGGGATCGGGTCCGACGGCACGGCCTGCCGGTCGGCGATCGCGGCCGCCAGCACGTCGAGCATTCCGAGCGAGCCCTTGGTCCGCGCGACGTCCGGCGCGTCCTCGGCCGTGGCCCGCAGGCCGGGCAGGAGGCTGCCGGGGGTCATGAACACGACGTCGGTCTCGCCGAGCGACGGCAGCACCCGTCCGATGTGGTCCAGGAACGCCGGGTTCGGCCCGACGACGAGTGCGCCGTGCCGCTCCATCCGTTCCCGCTGGGTGTAGAGCAGGTAGGCGACGCGGTGCAGCGCCACCACCGTCTTCCCGGTGCCCGGGCCGCCCTCGATCACCATGACGCCGGCGTGCTCGGACCGGATGATCTCGTCCTGCTCGGCCTGGATCGTCGCGACGATGTCGCGCATCCCCTCGCCGCGCGGGGCGTTCACGGCCGCGAGCAGCGCCGCGTCGCCCCGCTCGCCGGCCGCCGGCCGTCCGAACACCTCGTCGGTGAAGTCGAGCACCCGGCGCCCGCGGGTGTGGAACTGGCGCCGCCGTCGCATCCCCTCCGTCGTGACCGCCGTGGCCGTGTAGAACGGCCGCGCCGCGGGCGCGCGCCAGTCCAGCAGTACCGGTGCGAACTCGTCCTGCTCGTCGAACAGCCCGATCCGGCCGACGTAGGACCGGGCGCCGTCGAGCCCGTCCAGCCGGCCGAAGCACAGCCCGTCGTCCGCGACGTGCAGACGCTTCACCCGCTTCGCGGACGCGCGCACCTGCACGTCGCGCTCCATCGGCGACCCGCCGGTCCCGGCCAGCGCCGCGTCGTACTCGCCCTGCGCCTGCGCGCGATCGGCGTCCAGCCGCGCGTAGAGTCCGGCGACGTACTCCCGTTCCGAGTGCAGTTCCCCGTCGTACCCGTGATCGCTCACGTGCCCCCGTTTCCGCAGTCCACCGGCAACGGTCGGGAATTCTGCGCCCGCACCCGGGTCTTGTGGCAAGCCCCGGGATGCGCTATACGGTAGTTACGGCGGGAGGGATCACCGCCGTTCGTGCGTCGTCGCGCTCTGGTACTCCGTGTACTGGTACGGGTTGTCGAGGATCTTGGTCTCCGGGATCTCCGGGTTCATGCCCGCCTGCCAGGCCTGTTCGCCCAGCGTGGACCGCAGGTGCTCGACGGTCCGCTCCACCTCCGCGCGGGTCGCGGCCAGGTCCACGTCGACGAGCCGCCCGTCGCGCTTGGCGAACCGGCCGTTCACCAGCACCGTGTGCACGTCGCCGCGCTGCGCCTGGAACGCGACGTGTCCGTACGGGTTGAGCAGCGGGAACGAGACCGGCGAGTGGTCGTTCTTGATCAGGACGACGTCGGCGCGCTTACCCGGCTCCAGGCTGCCCAGGTCCGAGCGGCCGATCGCACGGGCGCCGCCCCGGGTGGCCCAGTCGACGACCTGCTCCGCGCGCAGCGCCGCCTGCGTGACCGTCTCCCCGCGGGCGTGCGCCTCCAGGTGCTCGCGGGAGCGGTCGGCACCGAGCGTGGTGCGCATGGCGGAGAACAGGTCCGCGCTCCACCAGACCGACGTGTCCATCGACAGCGACACCGGGATCCCGTGCGAGCGCAGCGCCCAGGTGGGCGGGTAGCCCTGGCCGGCACTCTGCTCGCTCTCCGTGGACACCGAGACGGAGCCGCCGGTCGCGGCGATCCGCTGGTAGGAGTCCTCGGACAGGGTCGCGGCGTGCACGTAGACCGTGTCCGGGCCCATGAAGCCGTGCTCGTGCATGAGCCGGATGCCGTCGTCGTTCGTCGCGCCCCAGACGCCCGCGTGCGTGCTCACCGGCACGCCGAGCTCGCGGGCCACCTCGAACGCGGGCTTCTCCGGGAACGCCGGGTCGCCGGTCACGTCGAACGCGAGCTGGAAGCCGAGCATGTCGTCGCCGGGGGTGATCCGCCGCGTCACGAAGTCGCGGAAGCCGGGGTCGGCCGTCCAGCTCGCCGGCGCGTCCTGGATGTTGCCGTAGGCGAGCACGAACCGGCCCCGGGTCGAGGTCAGGGCGTCGACGGCAGCGTCGGCGTGCTGCGGGGTCTGCAGCCCGTGCGACCAGTCCACCGTGGTCGTGACGCCCGCGTCGAGGCCCTCGATCGCGCTGAGCAGGTTCCCGGCGTGCACGTCCTCTGGGCGGAAGATCGTGCCCCACTCCAGGTAGTACCAGACGAAGTACTGCGTGAGCGTCCAGTCGGCGCCGTAGCCGCGCATCGCGGTCTGCCACATGTGCCGGTGCGTGTCGATCATGCCGGGCATCACGATGCCGCCGGCCGCGTCGACCTCGGTCGTGCCCTCCGGCACGGCGAGCCCCTGACCGATCTCCGCGATCCGCCCGTCGACGACGAGCACGTCGTGGCCCGGCAGCACCCGGTGCCCGTCGTCCATCGTCAGTACGAGGCCACCGCGCAGGACGACGGGGCCCTCCGTCGAGCTGGTCATGATCGTCGCTCCTTCGCGCCGCAGTAGTTCCGGACGACCGTCCGCTCGACGGTCCGATGCCGGATACGCGAGCTTGCTGAACAGGTAGGTGCGGCGTCAAGCGTCCGTCTGGAGTCACGGTGGGCTGTCGCGTACGCTCAGCGGTCGATATTCCGGGATGCGGACAGGACGGTGGGCGATGCCACGCGAGGGTGCGGGACCCGACTTCATCGAAGCGCTGGCTCGCGGCCTGGAGGTCGTCGCGGCGTTCGGCCCGGAACGGCCGGAGATGACGCTCGCCGAGGTGGCGTCCGCGACCGGGCTCGCCCGCCCGACGGCGCGGCGGATCCTGCTGACGCTGATCGACCTCGGGTACGTGCGCCCCGCGCGCGCCGGGTACGTCCTGACCCCCCGCGTGCTCGACCTCGGCGCCGCCTACATCGGGTCGATGGGCCTGTGGGACATCGCCCGGCCGCACCTCGAACGGCTCGTCCGGCAGACCGGGGAGTCCTGCTCGATCGCCCAGCTCGACGGCTCGGACATCGTCTACGTGTCCCGGGTGTCGGTCCCGAAGATCGTCTCGCTGGCCGTGCAGATCGGGACCCGGTTCCCGGCGCTGCCGACGTCGCTGGGCAAGGTCCAGCTGGCCGCGCTGCCGTCGGACGAGCTCGACCGGGTGCTGGCCGAGCCGACGCGGTCCGGGCTGGTCCCGCGCTGGCGACCGACCCGCGAGGAGCGCGACGCCGAGCTGGCCGGGGTCCGGGCCCGGGGATGGGCGCTCACCGACGAGCAGCTGACGCTCGGCATCCGATCGGTGGCCGCACCGCTGCGCGACGGGCAGGGGCGGGTCGTGGCCGGGATGAACGTGAACTGCCACGCCGCGGAGACGTCCGTCGAGTACCTCGTCGACCACCACCTGCCGTTGCTGCTGCGGGCGGCGGGGGAGATGAGTGCCGACCTCGCGCGTCGCGAGACGTTGCCGCACGTCACGCTCGGAGCGGGTTGACGGGACGAGCGTGAGCGCGCAACCATCCGTGGAGCGGACAGCTGTCCGTGGAGCGGACGGAAGGACGGATATGGGTCCCCTGGACGGTGTGCTGGTGGCGGACTTCTCCCGCATCCTGGCCGGGCCGTACGCGACGATGCTGCTCGCCGACATGGGAGCCGACGTCGTCAAGGTCGAGGGCCCCGCGGGCGACGACACCCGCACCTGGATGCCGCCGGAGCGCGACGGCGAGTCCACCTACTACCTCGGGATCAACCGCGGGAAGCGCTCGATCGCGCTGGACCTGCGGGACGCCGACGACCTGGCCGTCGCCCGCGATCTCGTCGCCCGCGCCGACGTCGTGATCGAGAACCTCCGGCCGGGCGGGATGACCCGGTTCGGCCTCGACTTCGGATGCGTGAAGGAGGCGAACCCGGGCGTCGTCTACGCGTCGATCAGCGGGTTCGGGTCCGGCGACGGCGCGCACGTGCCCGGCTACGACCTCATGGTCCAGGCGATCTCCGGCCTGATGAGCCTCACCGGCGACCCGGACGGGCCCGCCTACCGGGCCGGCATCTCGGTGTTCGACGTGATGGCCGGCAACCACGCGACGATCGGCATCCTGGCCGCGCTGCGCCATCGCGAGCAGACCGGCGAGGGCCAGCACGTCGAGGTCAACCTGCTGTCCTCGGCGCTGTCCGGCCTGGTCAACCACAGCTCGGCGTGGGTCGCGTCCGGCACCGTGCCGTACCGGATGGGCAACGCGCACCCCAGCGTGTTCCCGTACGAGCCGTTCCCGACCGCGGACGACGACCTGATCGTCACCGCGGGCAACGACGGCCAGTTCCGCAAGCTCTGCGACGTGCTCGGGCTGGACGGCGTCGCCGACGACCCGCGGTTCGCGCGCAACGCGGACCGCACGGCGAACCGCGACGAGCTCCGCCCGCTGCTCGTGGAGCGCCTGACCACGCGCCGGGCCGTGGAGTGGTTCGAGCTGCTCACCGCGGCCGGCGTGCCCTGCGGCCCGATCCAGACGATCGACGGCGGGTTCGCGACGGCCGAGCGGTTCGGGCTGGAACCGGTCGTCGTCGTGGGGGAGGGCGACCGGGCGCTGCCGACCACGCGGCACCCGATCCGGTTCTCCGCGACGCCCGCCGCCTACCACCTGCCCCCGCCGCGGCTCGACGAGCACGGCGACGACGTACGGAAGTGGCTCGACGCATGACCTACCCCACCGCACTCGGCTCGTCCACGAAGGACACGATCACGCTGCTCGGCCACGACCTCGCGGACGACGTGATGGGCGAGGTCGGGTTCGGCGAGCTGGCGTTCTGGCTCGCCACCCAGCGGAGGCCGACGCCCGGGGAGACCCGCGTGTTCGAGGCCGTGCTGGCCGCGCTGGCCGACCACGGCTTCACCCCGACGGCGATCGTCACCCGCCTCACGCACCTGTCCGCCCCGGACTCCGTGCAGGGCGCGCTCGCGGCGGGGCTACTGGGCGGCGGGTCGCGGTTCCTCGGAGTGACCGAGGACTGCGGGCAGTTCCTGCACGCGCACCTCCCGGGAACGGTGCCGACCGACGACGCCGGGTGGGACGCGCTCGCGCTCGAGGTGGTCCGCGCGCAGCGCGAGGCGAAGCGGTTCGTCCCCGGCCTCGGCCACCCGGTGCACAAGGACGGCGACCCGCGCACCCGGAGGCTCTATGCGATCGCCGGGCAGGAGTCGCTCGTCGGACCCCACCTGCAGCTGTTCGCGGCGATCGGCCGGGTGCACCCCGAGGTGCTCGGGCGGACGCTGCCGCTGAACGGCGCGGGCGTCTGCGGTGCGGCACTGGCCGACCTCGGCCTACCGTTGGAGCTGCTGCGCGGGTTCGCGCTGCTCGCGCGGACGGCCGGACTGATCGGACAACTCGCCGAGGAGCTCCGAAACCCCGTCGCGCGCCAGATCTACGACTCGGTGGACCTGCACAATCGGCCCGTCGACCCCGTTCCGTACCGCCCTGTCCCGACCGCCGAGGAGCTGCAGTGACGCAACCCACCACCGTCACCGAGGACACCATCACCGACGTCGCGGCGTCCCGCTGGGCGACGGCGCACGACCCGCGCACGGCCGAGCTGATGACCGCGCTCGTACGCCACCTGCACGACTTCGCCCGCGAGACGAAGCTGACCGAACCCGAGTGGATGGCCGCGATCCGCTGGCTCACCGACACCGGCCAGATCAGTGACGACAAGCGCGAGGAGTTCATCCTCGCCTCCGACGTGCTGGGCCTGTCGATGCTCGTCGTGCAGCAGAACCACCGGTTCGACGCGTCCGCCACCCCGGCCACCGTCCTCGGCCCGTTCCACATCGAGGGCTCGCCGGAGAAGGCGTTCGGCGAGGACATGTCCGACGGCCTGCCCGGCGATCCGCTCTACGTGCACGGCACCGTCCGCTCGCTGGACGGGACGCCGGTCGGGAACGCCCTGCTCGACGTGTGGCAGTCCGACGCCGACGGCTACTACGAGTCGCAGCTCCCGGTGGACGAGGCGCGGCTGCGGGCGAAGTACCACAGCGGGTCCGACGGCGCGTACTGCCTGCGCACGATCGCCCCGCTGGGCTACGCGATCCCGATGGACGGCCCGGTCGGCTCGCTGATCCACCGGACCGACATCAGCCACTACCGGCCGGCGCACGTCCACTTCATGATCACCGTGCCCGGCTACGAGCCGCTGATCACGCACCTGTTCCGCGAGGGCGCCGAGTACCTCGACTCCGACGTCGTGTTCGGCGTCAAGCGCGAGCTCGTCGTCTCGTTCGAGGAGCGCGAGCCCGGCCCGACGCCGGACGGCGGGACGTCCGACGTGCCGTGGCTGGAGGCGCGCTACGACTTCGTCCTCCAGCCGGCCTGACTCACGTCAGGAACGCGTCGAGCGTGATCGGCAGGGACCGCACCCGCACACCGGTGGCGTGGTGGGCGGCGTTCGCGATCGCGGCCGCCGCCCCCACGATGCCGATCTCGCCGATTCCCTTGGCGCCCATCGGGTTCACGTAGGGGTCGTCCTCGTCGACCCACTCCGCGTCCATCTCGCCGACGTCGGCGTGCACGGCGACGTGGTAACCGGCCAGGTCGTGGTTGACCCAGTGCCCGGTACGCGGGTCGAGCACGCTCTCCTCGTGCAGGGCCATCGACAGGCCCCAGACCATGCCGCCGAGGAACTGCGAGCGCGCCGTCTGCGGGTTGATGATCCGCCCGGCCGCGAACACGCCGAGCATGCGCGGCACCCGGACCTCCCCGGTGTCGGCGTGCACGGCGACCTCGGCGAACTGCGCGCCGTAGGCGCCCATCGCCCGCTCCGCGGCCCACGGGTTGTCGGGCGCCATGCCGTCGGCCTCGTCGCCGTCGTCCGGATCCTCGCCGTACTTGTCGCGGAACCGTTCGGCGGCGTCCACCACGGCCGTGCCCCACGAGCTCGTGCCGGTCGACCCGCCCGCGATCGTGGCGTGCGGCAGTGCCGTGTCCCCGATCGCGACGTCCACCCGGCTCGCCGGGACGCCGAGCGCGTCGGCGGCGATCTGGGTGAGCACGGTGCGGGCGCCCTGCCCGATGTCCGCGGCGCCGATCAGCACCTCGTAGCGGCCCCCGTCGGCACGGAACCGCACGACCGCCGTCGAACCCGGCATCCGGAACGTCGGGAAGAACGACGCCGCGACGCCGGTGCCGCGCCACCACCCGTCGACGAGCCGGGCGCGCGGGGTGGGGTCGCGGTCGGCCCAGCCGAACCGCTCGGCGCCGCGGCGCAGGCAGGCGACCAGGTTGCGGCTGGAGAACGGCAGCCCGTGCTCGGGGTCGGTCTCCGGCTCGTTGCGCACCCGCAGCTCGATCGGGTCCATGCCCAGAGCGACGGCGAGCTCGTCCATCGCGCACTCCGCGGCGAAGCTGCCCGGAGCCTCACCGGGTGCGCGCATGAACGTCGGGCCGGACACGTCCATCGGCACCAGGCGGTGCGTCGTGCGCCGGTTCGCCGCGGTGTAGAGGTGCCGGCTGACGACGGCGGCCGGCTCGGTGAACTCGCGGGTGCGGGCCGTCGGTTCGACGGCGTCGTGCACCAGCGCCTCGATCCGCCCGTCGGCCGAGGCACCGAGCGCCATGTGCTGGACGGTCGCCGGGCGGTAGCCGGTGGTCTCGAACATCTCGCGACGGGACAGCGCCAGCTTCACCGCGCGGCCGGGCACGGTCCGGGCCGCCATGACGGCGAGCACGGCGCCGGGATGCCGCGTGCCCTTGGACCCGAACCCGCCCCCGACGTGCGGCGACAGCACCGCGACGGCACCCGGCTCGAGCCCGAACAGCCCGGCGATGGCCTCCTGCGACGCGGCCACCGACTGGGTCGACTCGAAGACCGTCACCTCGTCACCCGCCCAGCAGGCGACCGTCGCGTGCGGCTCCATCGGGTTGTGGTGCTGGGCCGGGGTCCGGTACGTCGCGCGGACCGAGACGTCCGCGGCCGCCAGCGCGGCGTCCGGGTCGCCGGTGACGGTGTCGGTCGGGAAGAACAGCACCCGAGCCGGGGCGTACGTCTCGGGGGAGCGCTCGTCGAACGCGGTCGTCGCGGGCTGCTCGTCGTAGGAGACGGCCACCAGGTCGGCCGCCTCGCGGGCCGCCTCCTGGCTCTCGGCGATCACGGCGGCGACGTACTGGCCGCGGTAGCGGATCTCGCGGGACTGCAGCACCGCGAGCTCCGGGTCGGAGGTGTCGGCCAGGCGCGGCGCCGAGTCCGCGGTGAGCACCCCGACCACACCGGGCACCGCCTCCGCAGCGACGGTGTCCACATCGGTCACCGTGCCGCGGGCGATCGTGGCGGGCACACCGATCAGGTACAGCGGGGCGTCGGTGTGCTGTTCGTAGGAGTACCGGGCCGTGCCGGTGACCTTGGCCGGACCCTCGATCCGGTGCAGGTCGGTCCCCATGGCCCGGGGTTCGACGACGGTCATGCCGCCTCCTTCCCGGCCAGCTGCCGGAGCGTGGTGGTGACGGTCGCGGCCACCAGCGGGATCTTGAACGCGTTGCCGGCGACGGGGGAGTCCACCGCGGCCGCCGCGGCGAGCTCCACCTGCGCGGCGGCCCGGAACTCCTCGTCGGTGGCGGGACGGCCGCGCAGCGCCTGCTCGGCGGCCGTGGCGCGCCACGGCTTGTGCGCGACGCCGCCGAGCGCGATCCGTACGTCGCGCACGACGCCGTCGGAGACGTCGAGCGCGGCCGCCACCGAGACCAGCGCGAACGCGTACGACGCCCGGTCGCGCACCTTGCGGTACGCAGAGTTCGCCGCGATCGGCGCGGCCGGGACGTCGACGGCGGTGATCAGCTCGCCGTGCTCCAGCACGGTGTCGCGGGTCGGGTCGTCGCCCGGCAGCCGGTGCAGGTCGGCCAGCGGAATCGTGCGCTCGCCGTCCGGGCCGAGCACGTGGACCCGCGCGTCGAGCGCCAGCAGCGCCACCGCCATGTCCGAGGGGTGCGTCGCGACGCACGCGGAGCCGTCGGCCCCGAGGATCGCGTGGTACCGGGCCCACCCGGTCCGCGCGGAACACACCTCGCCGGCCGAGCGCTTCGTGCACGGCGTGGTCGGGTCGGCGAAGTACGCGCAGCGCGTGCGCTGCAACAGGTTCCCGCCGGTCGTGGCCATGTTGCGCAGCTGGCCGGACGCCCCGGCGAGCACGGCCTGCGCGAGCGCCGGGAACTCGGCGCGCACGCGCGGGTGCGCCGCGAGGTCGGAGTTGCGCACGCCGGCACCGATCCGCACGCCCCCGTCGTCGAGGTCGGTGATCGCCCTCGACGTGAGCCGCGTGACGTCGACCAGCGTGGTCGGGTCGGCGATGCCGAGCTTCAGGTGGTCGACGAGGTTGGTGCCGCCGGCCAGGAACGCGGCGCCGGGGTCGGCGGCGACGGTGGCCACGGCGGTGTCCGCATCGGCAGGACGGAGGTAGGAGAACGGTGTCATCGGGCAACCTCCGCGATGGCCGAGACGATGTTGCCGTAGGCGGCGCAGCGGCAGAGGTTGCCGCTCATCCGCTCCGCGATCTCCTCGCGGTCCACCGTGGCCGGGCCGGTGAGGTCGGCCGACGCGGCGCTGGGATGCCCGGCGGCGATCTCGTCCAGGACCCCGACGGCCGAGCAGATCTGGCCGGGCGTGCAGTAGCCGCACTGGTAGGCGTCGTGGTCCAGGAACGCCTCGGCGACCGGGTGCAGCTCGCCCTCAGGGGCGAGCCCGCCCGCCGTGGTGATCGAGTCGCCGTCGTGGGCGACGGCCAGGGCCAGGCAGGACAGGACGCGACGGCGGCCACCGGCCCCGTCGCCGTCGCTGTCGCCGTCGGAGAGCAGGACCGTGCAGGCCCCGCACTGGCCGTGGTCGCAGCCCTTCTTCGGGTTCGTGACGTCCAGTCGCTCGCGCAGCGCGTCGAGCACCGTGGTCCGGGTGTCGACGGTCAGCGCGTGCCGCTTCCCGTCGACGGTCAGTGAGATGGTCGCGTCCACGACGATCGTGTCTCCTCGTTCTCGACGTAGGCGAGGGTGGTGGGATCGGAGTCGGGTGCACTACATTCCGATGAAACGGAACGACGCTCCAGTAATATACGGAACATGGTTCCGGCTGTGCAACCGGAAGGGAGGATCGCCGTGACCGACCCGGGTCCCGACGCGGCGCAGGCCCCGCCCCGCCGGGTGCGGGCCGACGCCCGTCGCAACATCGACGCGGTGCTGGAGGCGGCGAAGGCCGTGTTCGCCGCGCACGGCGTGGACGCGCCGGTGCGTGAGATCGCCGCGAAGGCGGGCGTCGGTGTCGGCACGCTGTACCGGCACTTCCCGCAGCGGGCCGACCTGGTGGCCGCCGTGTTCCGGCACGAGGTGGACGCCTGCGCGGACGCCGCCCCGGTGTTCGCCGCCGAGCACGACCCGGACGAGGCGCTGAGCCTGTGGCTGCAGCGCTTCACCGGGTTCATCGCGACCAAACGCGGACTCGCCTCGGCGCTGCACTCCGGCGACCCGACGTTCGACTCGCTGCCGCAGTACTTCGAGTCCCGGTTTCTGCCCGCGCTCGACGCGCTGCTCGACGCGGCGGCGGCCGCGGGCGCGATCCGTGCGGACGTGGACGCGCGCGAGCTCCTGAACGCCATCTCCGGACTGTCGATGTCCGAGGATCCGGAGCGGCCCGGCCAGTCCGCGCGGATGGTCGCCCTGCTGGTGGACGGCCTGCGGCACCGGGCGCGATGACTCCTGCGGCGGCAGCAGGCGCCGGAGGACCGTGCCGGCCGGCAGGCGCGGGATCTCGTCGACGAACGTGACCGCCCGGACCCGCTCGTGGTCGCCGGTGAACCGGCACAGCTGACGACCTCGCGGGGCCGCCCGGCGCATCTGGGGTTTCCCCGGCCCGCGGGCTGCGACAAACGGAGGCGTCGCGACACCCCAGCAGAGAGGTCCGTCCCATGCGTCCGACGGCCGCCCCGCCCGTCCCACCGGTGCTGCGCACCGCGGACCGGATGATCCCGCACCGCCTCGCCCGCTCCGCCCAGCGTGACCCCGTCGGCGCGGCCCGGGTCCGCGAGTGGATCGCCGACCGCAACACCGCCCGCGCGCACACCGTCAGCCGGGTCACGTTCGAGGAGCTCGACCGCTGGGGCTTCGACACCCGGACCGGCAACCTGCGGCACGACACCGGCCGGTTCTTCAGCGTCGAGGGACTGCGGGTGGAGACGGACACCGGACCGGTCCGGTCGTGGAACCAGCCGATCATCAACCAGCCCGAGATCGGCATCCTGGGCATCCTGGTGGCCGAGCACGACGGCGTCCTGCACTGCCTGCTCCAGGCCAAGTCCGAGCCGGGCAACGTCAACGGCGTCCAGCTCAGCCCGACCGTGCAGGCGACGCGCAGCAACTACACCGGCGTCCACGCCGGGAAGTCCGTCCCGTTCATCGAGTACTTCCGCAGCCCCGGTGACGGACGGGTGCTGTCCGACGTGCTGCAGTCCGAGCAGGCGGCCTGGTTCTACCGCAAGCGCAACCGCAACATGATCGTCGAGGTGGACGGCCCGCTGCCGGTCGGCGAGGACTTCCGCTGGGTGACGCTCGGCCAGCTGCACGAGCTGTGCGCCGTCGACAACCTGGTCAACATGGACACCCGGACGGTCCTGGCCGGCATGCCGGGCGGGTTCGAGGGCGCGGCCGGCACGTCCGACCGCGGCCTGGCCGACGCGCTCGCCCGCTCCGCGGACACCGCCATCGGCGGTCTGCACACCACCGGGGAGCTGCTGAGCTGGATCACCGACCGGCAGACCGAGCCGGAGGTGCGGACGTCGCTCATCCCGCTCGACGACGTCGACGACTGGCGACGTGCCCCGGACCGCGTGCACCGCGACGACGAGGCCTTCTTCAGCGTCGTCGCCGTCGACGTGGCCTCGCCGGGGCGGGAGGTGTCGGCCTGGACGCAGCCGCTGCTGGAACCGCACGGGATCGGCCGGGTCGCGATGGTCGTGGCCCGCTTCGACGGCGTGCTGCACGCGTTGATGCACGCCCGCGTCGAGCCCGGCTACCTGGAGGCCGTCGAGCTCGCGCCGACCGTCCAGTGGACGCCGCGGGCCTACTCCAGCCTGGGACTGGAGCCGCCGGAGTTCCTCGACGTCGTGACGGCCGCGGAGGGGACCGACCGCGTCCTGTTCGACGCGGAGCTCTCCGAGGAGGGCGGCCGGTTCCTGCACGCGCGCAACCGCTACCAGATCGTCGAGGTCGCGAACCCGGTCGACGACCGCACGACCCCCGACCACCAGTGGATGACGATCGGGCAGCTCACCGGGCTGCTGCAGCACAACAACTACGTCAACGTGCAGGCCCGCAGCCTGGTGGCCTGCCTGCGGGGACTCGCGTGAGCGGAGTCGTTCGGCTCGGGGTGCTGGGGTGCTCCGAGATCGCCGACCGCAGGGCACTGCCCGCCGTGGCCGCGTCGCCGCTGGTCGAGACGGCCGCCGTGGCGAGCCGCGACCCGGAGCGGGCGCGCGCGTTCGCCGACCGGCACGGCGGACGGCCCGGCACGTACGAGGACGTGATCAAGGATCCGGACGTCGGCGCCGTGTACGTCTCGACGCCGCTGGCGCTGCACGGCGTCTGGGCCGGGGAGGCGCTGCGGGCGGGCAAGCACGTGCTGTGCGAGAAGCCGTTGACCGGCGAGCCCGGATCGACCGGGGAGCTCGTCGGCGCCGCCCGCGCGTCCGGGCTGGTGCTGCGCGAGAACTTCACGTTCCTGCACCATCCCCGCCACCGGGTGCTCACCGGCCTGCTGGACGACGGACGCCTCGGCGACCTGCGCACGCTGTCCGCGACGTTCGGCATCCCGCACGTCCCCGCGGGCGACATCCGGCTCGACCCCGCACTCGGCGGGGGAGCGCTGAACGACGTCGGCGTCTACCCGCTGCGGCTGGCCCAGGCCCTGCTCCCCGGCCCGCTGCAGGTCGTGGGGGCGACGTCGTGGACGGACCCGGCGAGCGGGGTGGACGTCGCCGGACACGTCCTGCTCCGGAACCCGGCGGGTGTGGTCGCCGACCTCGACTTCGGCTTCCGGCACCGTTATCGCAACCGCTACGCGCTGTGGACGTCCACCGCGTGGCTGGAGCTGGAGCGGGCGTTCACGCCGCCTGCGGGGGCCCGCGCCGTCGTGACGATCGACGAGCAGGACTCGTCGCAGGACGTCGTGCTCCCGGCCTGCGACCAGTTCCGGGAGTCCGTCGAGGACTTCGCACGGGCCGTGCTCCGCGGTCCGGAGGAGGAGTCCCGGTGGCTCGACGCGGCCGTCGAGACCGCGCGGCTGCTCGACGACGTCCGCCGGTTCGCGGTGCAGCACAAGGGCTGAGACGTCGGGACGAGGGCCGGGCGGCCCTCGTCCCGTGCGATGTCAGGCAGCGCGGGCGCGACTGGCCACGAGCGACTCCAGATCGGCGACGACGGCCGCGGGCGGCGGCATCGCGGCGACGGCGGCGGCGAGCTTCTCGGCGGCCTCCGCGTGCTGCGGCCCCTCCAGCACGGCGGCCAGCGCGTTGCCGATCGACTCCACGTCGGCGATCGGGCCCGGCACGGTACAGGCGGCGCCGGTGGCGGCGAGTCGCGCGGCCACCAGATCCTGGTCGAGCCCGATCGGCACGGACAGCTGCGGCAGGCCGGCCACGAGCGCCGTCATCGCCGACCCGGCACCGCCGTAGTGCACGACGGCGTCGCACCCGTCGAGCACGAGACTCATCGGCACCTCGCACATCGCGGTCACGTTCTCCGGCAGCTCGCCTGCGGCCGCCGCGTCGTCCGGGCGGGCCAGCAGCAGCACGTCGGCGCCGTGGTCGGTGGCCGCCCGCACCACCTCGGGCAGCTTGTTCGCCACCGGACCGAACGTCCGCGTCGCGGAGCGGCCCCAGACGACGCAGACCCGCCTGCGCCCGGTCGGTGCGGGCAGCGCGCCGGGGCCCGGGTCGTCGCCCGGCCCGTTGTAGGGCACGTAGCGGATCGGCAGGACGCGCTTGCCGAGCCCGGCGGCCAGCGGGCCGGGGCACGGGTCGAGGATCAGGTCGGCGCGACCGTGGTCGAACTCGCCGGCGCCGTGGCGGCCGAACGCGTCGCTCGGGTCGGCGGGACGGCCGGCCTCCTCGCCGCCGACGGGTCCGAACGAGTCCGCGGGGCCGACCGGACCCCACAGGTGCATCACCTGCGGGACCCCGAGAACCGCGGCGACGAGCGGGCCGTCGAGGCTGAGCTGGTCGTGCACCACGAGGTCCGGCTGCCAGTCCCGCGCGTACCGCACCGCCGCGTCGGTGCCGGCGCGCGAGGACTCGGTCGCCCGCGCCCAGTAGCCGGCCAGCCAGGACTGCAGGTCGAACGCGTCGTCGACGGGCTCGCCGCTGTCCGGGTGCGGCGGCGGGGTCGGGTAGGGCCATGTGCCGGAGAACGAGCTGAGCACGTTCAGCAGGCGGGCCCCGGTCAGCATGTCCGGCCCGTCCAGCACGGGCACCGGGACCAGGCCGGCCCGCACGACGTCGTCGCGGTCGCCGGGGCGGCAGAGCACGCGGACCTCGTGGCCGGCGGCGCGCAGCGCCCAGCCCAGCGGGAACATCGCGTAGTAGTGGCCGGTCCACGAGGACACGGAGAACAGGATGCGCACGGTGGATCCCCTCGGTCGTGATGTCGGTCAGAACGCCGCGGCCGGTGCCTGCGGCTCCAGGGACGGGAGCGGGCGGGGGCCGGGCCGGAACGGGCCCCGCTCGAGCCGCTCCACCAGGTCCCCGACGTAGCGGCCGTACCCGGACCCGGCCATCTCGCGGGCCAGCTCGCGGCCGCGGTCGAGGCCGACGAACCCCATCCGGAGCGCGACCTCCTCGATGCAGGCGATGTTCGTGCCCTGGCGCTCCTCGAGCGTGCGCACGAAGTGACCCGCGTCCAGCAGCGACGGGTAGGTGCCGGTGTCCAGCCAGGCGAACCCGCGGCCCAGATCGACGATGCGGGCCCGGTCCATCTCCAGGTACGCCCGGTTCACGTCGGTGATCTCGAGCTCGCCGCGTGGTGACGGGGTCAGCCCGCGCGCGATGTCGACGACGTCGTTGTCGTACAGGTACAGCCCGGTCACGGCCAGGTCCGAGCGCGGGTGCTCGGGCTTCTCCTCCAGGGAGACGATCCGGCCGTCGTCGTCGGTCTCGGCGATGCCGTAGCGGTGCGGATCGGACACCGGGTAGCCGAACAGCGTGGCGCCCTTGACCTCCAGCACCGCCCGCTGCAGCAGCGGGGCCAGGCCAGGGCCGTGGAAGATGTTGTCGCCCAGCACGAGCGCGACGCTGTCGTCGCCGATGTGGTCGGCGCCGATCACGAACGCGTCGGCGAGCCCGCGCGGCTCGGACTGCTCGGCGTAGGTCAGCGAGATCCCGAGCCGCGACCCGTCGCCGAGCAGCCGGCGGAACGCGGGCAGGTCGCGCGGGGTGGTCACGACCAGGATCTCGGTGACGCCTGCCAGCATCAGCACCGACAGCGGGTAGTAGATCATCGGCTTGTCGTAGACCGGCATCAGCTGCTTGGACACGGCCTGGGTGAGCGGGTACAGGCGGCTCCCGTGGCCGCCCGCGAGGACGATCCCCTTCACGGCGTTTCCCTCCGGCGGGGTGCGGTCGTGCGCGTGTGGGTCAGCGTCGGTGATACCAGCGCCGATCTCGGGGATTACCTGGTTCGGCGCACTCCTCGGGGTTTCCCCACACCTGCGCCGAGACCGCCCCGATGGGTGCGCCGCCGCCCTAGCGTTGACGCGACGAGCCGCCCGGCCCGGCCGGGCCCACCCGAGCGAGCGGATCACCATGCGCATCATCGAGACCGCGGTCCCCGGCGCGTTCCGGATCGTCCCGGAGCCCCTGGCCGACCGGCGCGGCAGCTTCTTCGAGGCGTGGCGCCGCAGCGCCCTCGAGGAGACGATCGGCCACCCGTTCCGGGTGGCCCAGACGAACTACTCGGTCTCCCGCAAGGGCACCCTGCGGGGCATCCACGGCACGACCGAGCCGCCGGGCCAGACGAAGCTGGTGACCTGCGTGCGGGGCGCCGCGCTGGACGTCGTCGTCGACCTGCGGGTCGGATCCCCGACGTTCGGCGCCCACGACACGACGCTGCAGGAGGCGGGCTCCGGGATCGGCGTGTACCTCGGCGACGGGCTCGGGCACGCGTTCCTCGCGCTCACCGACGACACGGTGATGAACTACCTGTGCGGCGAGGAGTACGTGCCCGGCTCGATGATCGACATCCAGGCGCTGGACCCGGAGATCGGCATCGACTGGCCGCTGGACGGCGAGCCGATCCGGTCGGACAAGGACGCGGGAGCGCCGACGCTGGCGCAGGCTGCCGCGTCCGGGGTGCTGCCGCCGTACCGCTCGGTGGTCGGTACGGCACGATGAGGCCGTGCCGCGACTGATCGAGAAGGCCAGCCGGGTGACGGCGGCCGGGACCCCGCCGAAGACCATCGACGAGTACGTGGGCCGGGTGAACACCGGCGACGGCGCCGTGTCGGTGGCCCACATGCGCAGCCCGTCCGGCTGGTCGGAGCCCGGCCAGACCCCCGAGTTCGACGAGTACACGCTCGTCCTGCGCGGTGAGCTGCGCGTCGAGCACGCCGGCGGCGAGCTGACCGTGCCGGCCGGACAGGCCGTGCACACCGCTGCCGGGGAGTGGGTGCGCTACAGCTCGCCCGGCCCGGACGGCGCCGAGTACGTCGCGGTCTGCCTGCCCGCGTTCGAGATCGGTGCCGCCCACCGCGACTCCTGAGCGGCGAGGCCCGACGGCGCGGCCAGGTGCACGGCCGTGACGATCAGGCCGTGCCCCGCGCTCCAGCGGCCGGAGAACACGTCCACGCGCGTGCCGCCGATCTCGGGACCGGGGACGAGCA
The DNA here is from genome assembly GCF_004339565.1 of Pseudonocardia endophytica. Classification (GTDB taxonomy): domain Bacteria; phylum Actinomycetota; class Actinomycetes; order Mycobacteriales; family Pseudonocardiaceae; genus Pseudonocardia; species Pseudonocardia endophytica. Next base: position 393,997 of record NZ_SMFZ01000001.1, on the reverse strand, counting down.
GGCGGGCCGAGAACCGCCCGTCGGAGGGGTCGACGGAGATGTCGGCCTCGTCGAAGTCGAGTTCCAGCCCGGTGAGCGGGTACCAGGCCTTGAACACGCTCTCCTTGGCGCTGAACCACAGCCGGTCCCAGTGCACGTCCGGGTGGCGGGCGGCCAGGCGGGCGATCCGGGACCGCTCGGACGGGAGCGTCACCGTGTCCAGCACGCCGTCCGAGAGCGCGGCGTCCGTCTCCGCGTCCACGCCGAGCGAGGCCGTGGCGCAGGCCTGCGCCACGGCCGCGGCCCGGTAGCCGGCGCAGTGCGTCATGCTCCCGACGACGCCGTCCGGCCACCGTGGAGCGCCGCGGCGGTTCACCGGGATCGGCACCGGGGCCTGCCCGATCCGGCCCAGCGCGCGGCGGGCCAGGTGGCGCACGGTGGCGACCTCGCTCCTGCGGGACTCGACGGCGCGCGCGACCAGGTCGCGCTCCGGCCCGAGCAGCTCGGCGCCCGGCTCGTCGCCGTACGCGCACTCGGTGACGACCCCGTCCGGCAGCACGTCGGCGATCACGGCGCGACCACGATCATCCGGTCGGTGCGCGGCGTGGGGTGCAGCCGCACGTCGGGCAGGCCGGGTCCGGGGTGGTCGTCGTCCGGCGGGTCCTCGTCCGGCTCCATCTCGACGTCGGGCGCCTCGTAGGGCCGCGTGGCGGTCAGGTGCGCGCCGTGCAGCCGGGCGTAGGTCCCGCCCGCGGCGAGCAGCTCGTCGTGCGTGCCGCGTTCCACGATCCGGCCGGCCTCCATCACGACGATCATGTCGGCGTCGCGGATCGTGGACAGCCGGTGGGCGATCACGAAGCTCGTCCGGCCCGCGCGCAGCGTGCTCATCGCCTTCTGGATCAGCACCTCGGTCCGGGTGTCCACCGAGCTGGTCGCCTCGTCGAGCACCAGCACGGCCGGGCGGGCGAGGAACGCCCTGGCCACCGTGATCAGCTGCTTCTCGCCGGCGCTGGCGCCTGCCGAGTCGTCGTCGAGCACGGTGTCGTAGCCGTCCGGCAGCGTGCGGACGAACGCGTCGACGCACGTCGCCCTCGCGGCCTCGACGACGTCGTCACGGGTGGCGTCGGGCGCGCCGTAGGCGATGTTGTCCGCGATCGTGCCGCCGAACAGCCAGGTGTCCTGCAGCACCAGGCCGAACCGGGAACGCAGGTCGCCGCGGTGCATCCGGGCGATGTCCGTGCCGTCCAGGTAGATCGCGCCGGAGTCGACCTCGTAGAAGCGGGTCAGCAGGTTGCCCAGCGTCGTCTTGCCCGCGCCGGTCGGGCCGACGATCGCCACCGTGCTGCCCGGTTCGACGGTCAGTGACAGGTTGTCGATCAACGGCGTGTCCGGGACGTAGCGGAACGACACGCCGCGGAACTCGATCTTCCCGCGCGTCGTCGACGGCGTGTCCGGACGGGGCCGGTCCGGTGCCTGCTCCGGCACGTCGAGCAGCGTGAAGACCCGCTGCGCGGACGCGATGCCGGACTGCAGCCGCCCGGCCACCGACGCGATCTCGACGATCGGCTGGCTGAACTGGCGGGCGTAGAGGATGAACGCCTGCACGTCGCCGATCGTCAGCGTCCCGTCCAGGACCTTCCAGCCGCCGACGACCGCGACCACGACGTAGCCCAGGTTCCCGACCAGCATCATCACCGGCTCCATCGCGCCGGACGACGTCTGCGCCTTCGCGCCGGTGCGGTGGACGGCGTCGTTGCGCTCGTCGAACAGGCGCTCTGCGTCCTCGCGGCGGTGGTGGCCGCGGATCAGCGCATGCCCGGTGCAGACCTCCTCGACGTGCGCGTTGAGCTGGCCGTTCGCCGACCACTGCGCCGTGAACTGGGGGTGCGCGCGGCGGGCGAGCCATGCCGCGAGCAGGCCGGAGACCGGCACGCTGAGCAGCATCACGACCGCCAGCGACGGCGAGATCCAGATCATCAGCGTGAGCATCGCGATCAGCGACAGCGTCGAGGTGATCAGCTCGGCGAGCGTCTGCTGCATCGTCTGCTGCAGGTTGTCGATGTCGTTCGTGGTGCGTCCCAGCACCTCGCCCGCGCGGTGCCGGTCGAAGTAGCGCAACGGGAGACGGGCCAGCTTGGCCTGCGCCCGCCGTCGCAGATCGTGGATCACCTGCCACACCACGGAGGCGACGAGCCTGCCCTGCACGAGCGTGAACAGCGCCGACGCCAGGTAGATGGCGAGCAGGACCGCCAGCAGCGTGCCGACGGCGCCGAAGTCCACTCCGGACGCCTGCCCCAGCACGCCGGCCGCGATCAGGTCGGTCACCCGGCCCAGCAGCAGCGGTCCGGCCGCGTTCAGCGCGATCCCGGCCACGCCCAGCCCGAGGGCGGTGGCGACCGCGCCGCGGTGCGGGCGCAGGAGGCGGACGAGCCGCCGCGTCGACCCGGTCGCCTCCCGTTCCTCAGCGACGTCCGGCGAGCTCATGGTCGGAGTCCTCCTCGGTGAGCTGGGAGTGCGCGATCTCGCGGTAGGTCGCGCTGTCGCGCAACGCGTCCTCGTGCGTGCCGTCGGCGACGACCCGGCCCGCGTCCAGGACGACGACGCGGTCGGCGTGCCGCGCGGCGGCGACCCGCTGCGTCACCGTGATCACGGTGGCGCCCGCCGTCCACGGTTCCAGCGCCGCCCGCAGAGCGGCGTCGGTGGCCTGGTCGAGCGCGGAGAAGCAGTCGTCGAACAGGTAGACGTCCGGGCGCCGCAGCAGCGTGCGGGCGATGCACAGACGCTGGCGCTGACCACCGGAGACGGTGGTGCCGCCCTGGGCGACCTCGGCGTCGAGACCGCCCGGCATCCCGCGGACGAAGTCGTCGGCCTGCGCGACGGCGAGCGCCTCCCAGAGGTCGTCGTCGGTCGCGTCCGGGCGCCCGAAGCGCAGGTTGCTCGCGACGGTGCCGGCGAACAGGTAGGGCTTCTGCGGGACGAACCCGACGGTCGCGGCGAGCTCGGCCGGGTCGAGACGCCGCGCGTCGGTGCCGCCGACGCGGACCTCGCCCGCGGTCGGGTCGATCAGCCGCAGCACGAGGTTCAGCAGCGTGGTCTTGCCGCTGCCGGTGCTGCCGAGCACGGCGACCCGCTCGCCGGGGTGCACGGCCAGGTCGACGTCGTGCAGCACGGCCTGCTCGGCGCCGGGGTGGCGGAACTCCGCGCCGCGCAGCTCGACCGCGCCCCGCGGGCCGTCGGCCGGCGTCGGGTGCTCCGGTGCGGCGACGCCCGGTTCGGTGTCCAGGACCTCCAGGATGCGGCCCGCGCCGACCCGCGCCCGCGGGACCTGCAGGAACACGAACGCGACCATGACCACCGACATCAGGATCAGCGACATGTAGAACAGGAACGCGCCGAGCGCGCCGATCTGCATGCTGCCGGAGTCGATCCGCTGCGCGCCGATCCACATCAGCGCGACGGTGAACACGTTCATCAGCACGAGGATCAGCGGCAGCATCGTCGCGATCAGCCGGCCGACCCGCTGGGAGACGTCCAGGAACTCGTCGTTCGTCCGGGCGAAGCGCTCGCGCTCGTGCTCGTCGCGGACGAACGAGCGCACCACCCGCACCCCGGTGATCACCTCGCGCAGCAGCCTGCCGAGCCGGTCGAGCGTGAGCTGCATGCGCCCGTAGAGCGTGCCCATCCGGGCCAGCAGCAGACCGAATGCGCCGCCCACGACGACCACGAGCAGGACCAGCAGAAGCGCCAGCGGCACGTCCTGTTGCAGCGCGAGCACGACGGCGCCGACGCACATCAGCGGCGCCGAGACGACGACGCCGAATCCGGAGCGGGCGAGGTTCTGCACCTGCTGGACGTCGTTGACGGTGCGGGTCAGCAGGCTCGCCGTGCCGAAGCGGCCGACCTCGCGTTCGGAGAAGTCGAGCACCCGCCGGAACAGCGCGGAGCGCAGGTCGCGGCCCATCGCCGACGACGTCCGCGCACCGAGCGCGGTGGCCGCGAGCGCGGCGGCGATCTGGGCGACCGCGACGGCCACCATGATCGTCCCGAGCTCGGTGATCCGGTCGGCGTCGCCGCGGACCACGCCCTCGTCGATGATCGCGGCGCCGAACGTCGGGAGCAGGAGCGTCCCGAGGATCTGCAGGATCTGGAGCACGACGACGACGCCGACGGGTCGGGCGTAGTCGCGGAGCCTGCTGCGTGCGAGTCTCAGCAGCACGTCGGGAACACCCCCGGGTTCGCGGTGGCCGGCGGGCGGACCGGCACCGCACAGTCGACCCGATCACCGACCCGGAAAACACCAGTTCACGCCGCACTCGTGGATTCCCCACACCTCTCGCCATTCGTTGACACCGTCTTCCGGGCCTTGCGAGCGTTCTGGCACCGAAATTGTGCCGGGCTGCAGAAGTGGCCGAGAAGGGTGAACCATGTCCAAGCGTGCACTCATCACCGGAATCACCGGGCAGGACGGTTCCTACCTGGCCGAGCACCTGCTCGCGCAGGGCTACCGGGTGTTCGGGCTGACCCGCGGCCAGTCCAACCCGCGCAAGGTCCGGGTCAGCAGGCTGGCCTCCGAGCTGGAGTTCGTCGACGGCGACCTGATGGACCAGGGCAGCCTGGTGTCCGCAGTGGACAGCGTCCAGCCGGACGAGGTCTACAACCTGGGCGCGATCTCGTTCGTGCCGATGTCCTGGCAGCAGGCCGAGCTCGTCACCGAGGTCAACGCCGCGGGCGTGTTGCGCATGCTGGAGGCGATCCGGATCGTGTCCGGCCTGTCCCCGAACCGGGCCGCGCAGACGGCGAGCGGCCAGATCCGCTTCTACCAGGCGTCGTCGTCGGAGATGTTCGGCAAGGCGGCCGAGACGCCGCAGCGCGAGACGACGCTGTTCCACCCGCGCAGCCCCTACGGCGCCGCGAAGGCCTACGGCCACTACATCACCCGCAACTACCGCGAGTCGTTCGGCATGTACGCGGTCTCCGGCATGCTGTTCAACCACGAGTCCCCGCGCCGGGGCAGCGAGTTCGTCACCCGCAAGATCACCCTCGCGGTCGCCCGGATCAAGCTCGGCCTGCAGGACACGCTGGCGCTCGGGAACCTGGACGCGTTGCGCGACTGGGGATTCGCCGGTGACTACGTCCGGGCGATGCACCTCATGCTGCAGCAGCCCGACGGCGACGACTACGTGATCGGCACCGGCGAGATGCACTCGGTTCGCGAGGCCGTCGAGGTCGCGTTCGACCACGTCGACCTGGACTGGCGCGACCACGTGGTGATCGACCAGGACCTGGTGCGCCCTGCCGAGGTCGAGATCCTCTGCGCGGACAGCTCGAAGGCCCAGGAGACGCTCGGCTGGAAGCCCGAGGTCGACTTCGGCGGCCTGATGCGGATGATGGTCGACTCCGACCTGGAGTGCGTCGCCCGCGAGGAGGAGTACGGGGACCTGATGGCCGCGGCCAACTGGTGAGCCCCGTGCACCTCTAGGGATTTCCCACCCGGATCGTCGGCATCGTCAGCGGCGCGGCGATTCGTTTCCTCCGGCGCGCAGGAATTGCGTCATGCGATTCCTGTGCGGTCGTCTGCTGCCGAGACGGGAAGTGTGGAAGATGGACAACGAGCAGAAGCTCCGGGATTACCTCAAGCGCGCGACGACAGATCTGCGACGCACGCGCCGCCGCGTCGACGAGCTGGAGTCGGCCGCCCGGGAGCCGATCGCCGTCGTCGGTATGACGTGCCGCTACCCGGGCGGCGTCCGTAGCCCCGAGGACCTGTGGCGGATGGTCGAGTCGGGGGAGAACGGCATCACCGGCTTCCCCACCGACCGCGGCTGGGACACCGCGGCGCTCGCCGGCACCCCGACCGCCTCCGGCGGCTTCCTGGACGACGCGACCGAGTTCGACGCCGAGTTCTTCGGCATCTCCCCGCGCGAGGCGGTCGCGATGGACCCGCAGCAGCGGGTCGTGCTCGAGGCGGCATGGGAGGCGTTCGAGCGCGCCGGCATCGACCCGTCGACGGTCCGTGGCAGCCGGACCGGCGTGTTCATCGGTGCGATGGCGCAGGAGTACCGGGTCGGCCCCGCCGACGGCGCCGAGGGGTTCCAGCTGACCGGCAACACCGGCAGCGTCCTGTCCGGCCGGATCTCCTACACGCTGGGCACCGTCGGGCCCGCGGTCACGGTGGACACGGCCTGCTCGTCGTCGCTGGTCGCGATCCACCTGGCCACGCAGGCTCTGCGCGCGCAGGAGTGCACGCTCGCGCTCGCCGGCGGCGTCACGATCATTTCCGGCCCCGGCACGTTCGTGGAGATGGGCCGCCATGGCGGGCTGTCCGCGGACGGGCGCTGCCGCGCGTTCGGCGACTCCGCCGACGGCACCGGCTGGGCCGAGGGCGTGGGCCTGCTGGTCCTGGAGCGGCTGTCCGAGGCGCAGCGCAACGGGCACGAGATCCTCGCCGTCGTCCGCGGCTCCGCCGTGAACCAGGACGGCGCCTCCAACGGCCTGACCGCGCCGAACGGCCCGTCCCAGCAGGCCGTCATCGAGCAGGCGCTGGTCAACGCCCGGCTCTCGGCCGACGACGTGGACGCCGTCGAGGCGCACGGCACCGGCACCACGCTCGGCGACCCGGTCGAGGCGCAGGCGCTGCTCGCCACGTACGGCAGGGACCGCGACACCGGCCGCCCGCTGCTGCTCGGGTCGGTGAAGTCCAACCTCAGCCACACCCAGGCCGCGGCAGGCGTCGCCGGCGTGATCAAGATGGTGATGGCGATGCGGCACGGGGTGCTGCCCCGCACGCTGCTCGCCGACGAGCCCAGCAGCCATGTCGACTGGTCGGCCGACACCGTCCGGATCCTCACCGGGAACACCGACTGGCCGGCCACCGGCGCGCCACGCCGCGCCGGTGTCTCCTCGTTCGGCATCAGCGGCACGAACGCGCACACGATCGTCGAGCAGGCGCCGGACCCGTCGTCGCCGGACGCCGCAGACGGCGAGGACTCCTCCGACATCCCAGCGCCGGTCGAGGCGGGCGTCCTCCCGCTGCTGGTCAGCGGCCGCACGCCGGAGGCACTGTCCGCGCAGGCCGACGCCCTGCGCTCCGCGCTGGAGGCCGGCGGCGCCCCCTCCCTGCTCGACGCCGCGTACTCGTCGGCCACCACGCGGACGGCGTTCGAGCACCGCGCCGTCCTGCTCGGCGACAAGGCCGACCTGGCCGCGCTCGCCGACGACCCCACGTCCGTCCGGGACGGCGTCACCGGCACCGCCCGTCCGGAGAACCGCCTGGCCGTGCTGTTCACCGGCCAGGGCTCGCAGCGTATTGGCGCCGGTCGTGAGCTGGCCGCCCGCTTCCCGGCGTTCCGGGCGGCGCTGGACGAGGCCATGGACGCGTTCACGCCGCACCTGGACCGGCCGCTGCGCGACGTGCTGTGGGGCGAGGAGCAGGATCTTCTCGACCGCACCGAGTACGCCCAGCCCGCGATCGTCGCCGTCGAGATCGCGCTGTACCGGCTCGTCACCTCGCTCGGCGTCACCCCGGACCAGTTGCTCGGCCACTCCGTCGGCGAGATCGCCGCCGCGCACGTCGCGGGCGTGCTGTCGCTGGAGGACACGGCAACGCTCGTCGCCGCACGCGGCCGTCTCATGCAGGCGCTGCCGTCCGGCGGCGCGATGCTCGCCGTCGCGGCGACCGAGGACGAGGTCACGCCGCACCTGACCGACGACGTGGCGATCGCCGCGGTGAACGGGCCGTCGTCGGTCGTCGTGTCCGGTGCCGCGGACGCGGTCGCCGCGATCGAGACGGCGTTCGCCGGGCAGGGCCGCCGGACCCGCAGGCTGGCGGTGAGCCACGCGTTCCACTCCCCGCTGATGGAGCCGATGCTCGACGAGTTCCGCGGCGTCGTCGCGACCCTCGACCTGCACGCACCGCTGCTGCCGATCGTCTCCGACGTCACCGGGGAGCCGGCGACCGTCGACCAGCTCACGTCCGCCGGCTACTGGGTCGAGCACGTCCGGCGCGCCGTGCGCTTCGCCGACGGCGTCGACCGTCTCGTCCGCCACGACGTCACCGCGTTCCTGGAGCTCGGCCCGGACGCCGCGCTGTCCGCGATGGCCCGGGAGTGCCTGGACGCCACCGGGTCCGACGCGCCGGCCGTCCCGGCGCTGCGCGCCGACCGCCCGGAGGAGCACACGCTCGCCGCCGCGCTGGCCGCGCTGCACGTCCGCGGTGTCGCCGTCGACTGGGCCCGCTGGTTCGACGGCACCGGCGCCACCCGCGTCGCGCTGCCCACCTACGCGTTCCGCCGCCGCCGGTTCTGGCCGCGCGCCGCGGCGAGCAGCACGTCCGACCTGCGCTCGGCCGGTCTCGGCGCGGCCCGCCACCCGCTGCTGTCCGCCGCCGTCTCGCTCGCCGACTCCGACGGCGCGCTGCTCACCGGCCGCCTGTCCCGGCAGACCCACCCGTGGCTGGCCGACCACGTCGTGCGCGGCACGACCCTGCTGCCCGGCACCGCGTTCCTGGAGCTGGCCGTCCGGGCCGGCGACGAGGTCGGCTGCGACCGCGTCGAGGACCTCACGCTGGCCGCCCCGCTCGTGCTGCCGGAGGACGGCGGCGTGCAGGTCCAGCTGGGGATCGGCGCCCCGGACGCCGACGGCCGCCGCGCGCTGACCGTCCACGCGCGACCGGACAGCGGCATCGACGACGCGGACGGCGACGAGCCCTGGACGCCGCACGCCACCGGTGTGCTCGCCCCCGACACGTCCGCCGAGGGGTACGACGCGACCGGGTGGCCGCCCGCGGGCGCCGAGCCGATCGCCGTCGACGACGTCTACGACCGGCTCGCCGACGCCGGGTTCGCCTACGGCCCCGCGTTCCGCGGCCTGACCGCGGCGTGGCGTTCCGCAGGCGCCGACGGCGCCGTGTACGCCGAGATCGAGCTGCCGGACGTCGCGGCCGGGGACGCCGCGTCGTTCGACCTGCATCCGGCCGCGCTGGACGCGGCGCTGCACGCCGCCGGGTTCGTCGACCTCGGCGAGCAGGCGCGCGGGGGAGTGCCGTTCTCCTGGGAGGGCGTCACGCTGCACGCGAGCGGCGCGGGTGCCCTGCGGGTCCGGCTCGCGCCGGTCGCCGACGACGCGCTCGCCGTCTCCGTCGCGGACGGGACCGGGGCACCGGTGCTGTCCGTCGACTCGCTCGTGCTGCGCGCCGTCGCCGCGCCGGACACCACGCAGGACGTCCTGCGGGACGCCCTGTTCGGTCTGGAGTGGATACCGGTCACGCCGTCCGGTCCGGAGCCGGAGTCGGTCGCGGTCGTCGGCGACGGGGACCTGGCGTCGGTGCTCGCCGCGGACGCGGTGCCGGCCCTCGTGGTGGTCGAGCCGTCCGGTCCGGAGGGCTCGAGCGGCTCCGAGGGCGCTCATGTGCTTGCCGCGCAGGCACTCGACGCCGTCCGGACATGGCTGGAGGCCGACCTCGACGGCTCCCGGCTCGTGCTCGTCACCCGCGGCGCCACCACCGGGCAGAGCCCGGCGGCCGCCGCCGTGTGGGGGCTCGTGCGGTCCGCGCAGTCGGAGAACCCTGGCCGGTTCGTGCTCCTCGACCTCGAGCCGGGTGCGGACCTCCCGCCCCACGCCGCACTGACCGGCGACGAGCCGCAGCTCGCCGTCGTCGGCGACGGGCTGCGCGCCGCGCGGCTCGTGCGCCGCACCGCGCCGGACACGGTGGGCACGCCGTCGTTCGGCGCGGATGCGGTGCTCGTCACCGGCGGCACCGGCGGCCTGGGCGCCGTCGTGGCCCGGCACCTCGTCGCGGCACACGGGGTGGCGGACCTGCTGCTGGTGAGCAGGCGCGGCTCGGAGGCGGAGGGGGCCTCCGAGCTCGCGGCCGAGCTGACCTCGGCCGGTGCGCACGTCCAGATCGCGGCATGCGACGTCACCGACCGGGACGCCGTCGACGCGCTGCTGGCCGCCCACCGGGTGTCCGCCGTGGTGCACGCGGCGGGCGTGCTCGACGACGGCATGGTCGCCTCCCTGACGCCGGAGCGGCTGGCGACGGTGCTGCGCCCCAAGGCCGACGCGGCCTGGAACCTGCACGCCGCCGCCGACGCGGCCGGGCTGGAGCTGTCCGCGTTCGTGCTGTTCTCCTCGCTGGCCGGTGTCGTCGGCAGCCCCGGCCAGGCGAACTACGCGGCGGGCAACGCGTTCCTGGACGCGCTCGCCGCGCACCGCCGCGCGGCCGGGCTGCCCGGCCTGTCGCTGGCCTGGGGCCCGTGGGAGCAGGCCGGCGGCATGACCGGCGAGGTCTCCGACGACGACCTGGCCCGGATGGCCCGCGCCGGCACGCCCGCACTGCCCGTCGAGCAGGGGCTCGCGCTGCTCGACGCCGCACTGTCCACACCGGACGACCCCGCGCTCGTCACGGCCCGCCTCGACCTGTCCGTGCTGCGCGCGCAGGGCGACGTCCCGCCGCTGCTGCGCTCGCTGATCCGCACCCGGGCCCGTCGCACGGCCGCGACCGGGTCCGCGACGGCCGGTGGCCTGGCCCAGCGCCTGTCCCGCCTGGACGCCGAGAGCCGCGAGGAGACGGTGCTCGACCTCGTCCGCGGCCAGGTCGCGCTCGTGCTCGGCCACGGCGGGGCGAACGACGTCGACGCCGGCCGCGCGTTCCGCGACCTCGGGTTCGACTCGCTGACCGCCGTCGAGCTGCGCAACCGGCTCGGCGCCGCGACCGGCCTGCGGCTGCCCGCCACGCTCGTGTTCGACCACCCCACCGTCCGCGACCTCGCGACCCACGTGCTCGACGAGCTGCTCGGCACCGACGACGTGATCACCACGACGGCGGCCGCTGCCGTCGCCGACGACCCGATCGTGATCGTCGGCATGGCCTGCCGGTACCCGGGCGGCGTGTCCTCGCCGGAGGACCTGTGGCGCCTGGTCACCGACGGTACCGACGCGATCACCGGCTTCCCGACGAACCGGAACTGGGACCTGGACGCGCTCTACCACGCCGACCCGGACCACCCCGGCACGTCGTACACCCGGTCCGGCGGGTTCCTGCACGACGCCGGCGAGTTCGACCCCGGCTTCTTCGGGATGAGCCCGCGCGAGGCGCTGGCCACCGACTCCCAGCAGCGGCTCCTGCTGGAGTCGTCGTGGGAGGCCGTCGAGCGCGCCGGGATCGACCCGACGTCGTTGCGCGGCAGCAGCACCGGCGTGTTCGCCGGCGTCATGTACTCCGACTACAGCGGCGTGCTCGCGACCGGTGAGTTCGAGGGCTTCCAGGGCGTCGGCAGCTCGCCGAGCGTCGCGTCCGGCCGCGTCGCCTACACGCTCGGGCTCGAGGGCCCCGCGGTCACGGTGGACACGGCGTGCTCGTCGTCGCTGGTGGCGATGCACTGGGCGATGCAGGCGCTGCGCTCGGGTGAGTGCTCGCTCGCGCTGGCCGGCGGCGTCACGGTCATGTCCACGCCGTCGGCGTTCGTCGACTTCGCCCGCCAGCGCGGCCTGTCCCCGGACGGGCGCTGCAAGGCGTTCTCCGACGACGCGGACGGCGTCGGCTGGTCCGAGGGCGTCGGCATGCTCGTGCTGGAGCGCGAGTCGGACGCCCGCCGCCACGGCCACGAGATCCTGGCCGTCGTCCGCGGCTCCGCGGTCAACCAGGACGGCGCGTCCAACGGCCTGACCGCGCCGAACGGCCCGTCGCAGCAGCGGGTGATCCGCCAGGCGCTGGCGTCCGCCGGCCTGTCCACCGACGACGTGGACGCCGTCGAGGCGCACGGCACCGGCACCTCGCTGGGCGACCCGATCGAGGCCCAGGCGCTGCTCGCGACGTACGGGCGCGACCGCGACCCGGAGCGCCCGCTGCGGCTCGGGTCGCTGAAGTCGAACATCGGCCACACCCAGGCCGCCGCCGGTGTGGCCGGCGTGATCAAGATGGTGCAGGCGATGCGGCACGGGGCGCTGCCCCGCACGCTGCACGCGGGCACCCCGTCGTCGCACGTGGACTGGACCGACGGCGCCGTCGCGCTGCTGTCCGACGCCGCCGAATGGCCGGAGACCGGCGGGCGGCCGCGCCGCGCCGCCGTGTCGTCGTTCGGGATCAGCGGCACGAACGTGCACACCGTGCTGGAGCAGGGGCCCGCCGCCCCGGCCCCCGCCACGGACGAGCCGGAGCGCACCCCGGCCGTCGTGCCGCTGCTGCTCAGCGGCCGCACCGGCACCGCGCTGCGCGCCCAGGCCGCCCGGCTGCTCGCCGACCTGCGTGAGCGCCCGGACACCTCCGTCGTCGACCTGGCCCACTCGCTGGCCACCACCCGTGCCCGGTTCGAGCAGCGGGCCGCCGTGCTCGCCGCCGGCCGCGACGGGCTGCTCGCCTCGCTGACCGCGCTCGCCGCGGGGCGTCCCGACCCGCACGTCGTCGACGGCGAGGCCGCCGGTCGCGGCCGGACCGCCGTCCTGTTCTCCGGGCAGGGCAGCCAGCGGGCCGGGATGGGGCGCGAGCTGTACGCGGCCTGGCCGGTGTTCGCCGAGGCGTTCGACGAGGTCTGCGCCGAGATGGATCCGCACCTGGACCGCCCGCTGCGCGACGTGATGTGGGACTCCGACACCGAGCTCCTCGACCGCACCGGCTGGACGCAGCCCGCCCTGTTCGCGCTCGAGATCGCGCTGTTCGCGCTCGTGCGCAGCTGGGGCGTGCGCGCCGACGCCGTCGCAGGGCACTCGATCGGCGAGATCACCGCCGCGCACGTCGCGGGTGTGCTGTCGCTGCCCGACGCCTGCCGCCTGGTCGCCGCCCGCGCGTCGCTGATGGACGCGCTCCCGGCCGGGGGCGCGATGCTCGCCGTGAACGCGGCCGAGGACGAGGTCACCCCGCACCTGACCGACGACGTCGCGGTCGCGGCGGTGAACAGCCCGTCGTCGGTCGTCGTGTCCGGCTCCGAGGACGCCGTCGCGGCGATCGAGTCGCGGTTCGCCGACCGTCGGACGCGCAGGCTCCCGGTCTCGCACGCGTTCCACTCGCCGCTGATGGACCCGATGCTCGACGCGTTCCGCGCCGTCGTCACGGACCTGACGTTCTCCGAGCCGTCGATCCCGGTCGTCTCGAACCTGACCGGCGGTCGCGCCGCCGACGAGCTGCGCGACCCCGAGTACTGGGTCCGCCACGTCCGCGAGGCCGTCCGGTTCGCGGACTGCGTGCAGACGTTGCGCGACAACGGGACCACCACGTTCCTGGAGCTGGGCCCTGACGGGCCGCTCACCACGATGGCGCAGGAGACGCTGGGCGACGACGACGCGCTGCTCGTCCCGTTCCTGCGCGCCGACCGTCCCGAGGAGACGGCCGCCGCAACGGCCGCCGCGCGCCTGCAGGTGCACGGCATCGACCTGGACTGGACCGCCCTCCTCGCCGGGACCGGCGCCCGCCGCGTCGCGCTGCCGACGTACGCGTTCCAGCACGAGCACTACTGGCCGCAGCTGCCCGCCCCGTCCGCGGGCGGCGCCGCCGACCCGGCCGACCAGCGACTGTGGGCCGCCGTGGAGCGCGGCGACGCCGGCGAGCTGGCCGGGATCCTCGGCCTCGGCAGCCACGACATCACACCGCTGGACACGCTGATGCCCGCGCTCGCGTCGTGGCGCCGCGGCAACCGCGAGAAGTCGCTGCTGGACACGCTGCGCTACCGCGTCGAGTGGACGCGCCTGTCCCGGCCCGCCGCCCCGGTGCTGGACGGCACCTGGACGCTGGTCAGCACGGACGCGATCGACACCGACCTCGTCGACGCCCTCGCCGAGATGCTCGGGGCGCACGGTGCCCGTGTCCGGCGACTCGTCCTGGACGACACCTGCGTCGACCGTGCCACCGTCGCGTCGCGGATCGCTGCCGCCGACACCACCGCCGACGGGGACGGCGCCACCACTGACGCCGACCGCGATGCCGCTGCGGATGGCGGCGCCGCCGCAGTCGGTCTCGCCGGCAACGTGCTGTCGCTCCTGCCGCTGGACGAGCGCCCCGAACCGGGCGCAGAGGCACTGACCCGCGGGACCGCGCTGACCGTCGCGCTCGTGCAGGCCCTGTCCGACAACGGGTCCGACGCCCGACTGTGGACCGCCACCCGCGGCGCCGTCACCGTCGGCGCAGGTGACCCGCTGACCAACCCGCTGCAGGCCACCGCGTGGGGCCTGGGGCGCACCGTCGCCCTGGAGCACCCGCGGCGCTGGGGCGGCCTGGTCGACCTGCCGCCCGAGCTCGACGGGCGGACCGGGCAGCGCCTGGCCGGGGTCCTCGCCGACAGGGACGTGCCCGACGGGGAGGACCAGGTCGCGCTGCGCACCGACGGCGTGCACGGCCGCCGCCTCGTCCGGCACCCCGTCGACGCGCTCCCGGACACGTTCACCGCGTCCGGCACGGTGCTGGTCACCGGAGGGACCGGCGGACTCGGCGCCGAGGTCGCCCGCTGGCTGGCCCGCTCCGGCGCCCGGCACCTCGTCCTGACCAGCCGCCGCGGCGCCGACGCCCCCGGCGCGGCCGAGCTGCGCGACGAGCTCGTCGACCTCGGCGCGTCCGTCGCGATCGAGGCCTGCGACGTCACCGACCGCGACGCCGTCGCGGCCGTGCTCGACGGGTTGCCCGACGACCTGACCGGCGTCGTGCACACGGCGGGCGTCGCGCACTACGACGCGCTCGACGACCTCGACGTCGCCGGGTTCGCCGAGCGCGCCGCCGCGAAGACCGCCGGCGCCGCACACCTGGACGCGCTGCTCGGCGACCGCGAGCTGGACCTGTTCGTGCTGTTCGGCTCCATCGCCGGCGTGTGGGGGAGCGGCGGCCAGAGCGCCTACGGCGCCGCCAACGCCTACCTCGACGCGCTCGCCGCCGCGCGCCGCGCCCGTGGCCTCGCGGGCACGTCCGTCGCGTTCGGACCGTGGGACGGCGCCGGGATGGCCGCCGAGGGCGGCTTCGCCGAGTCGATGCAGCGTCAGGGTCTCGGCCTGCTCGACCCGGAACCGGCGATGGCCGAGCTGCGCCGCGCCGTCGTCGACCAGGACGTCGCCGTGACCGTCGCCGACGTCGACTGGACCCGCTACGCGCCGCTGTTCACGTCCGCCCGGCCCAGCGCGCTGCTCGGCGACCTGCCCGAGGTCCGCGCGCTCGCCGCGGCCGAGCCGGACGTGGACGCCTCCGAGATCGTCACCCGGGTCCGCTCGATGGAGGAGCCGGAGCAGCTCCGGATGCTCGGCGAGCTCGTCCGCACCGAGGCCGCGACCGTGCTCGGGCACGCCTCGGCCGACGCCGTCGGCGAGACCCGCGCGTTCTCCGACCTCGGGTTCGACTCGCTGACCGGCGTCGAGCTGCGCCAGCGGCTGTCCGCCGCCACCGGCCTGCCGCTGCCGTCGACGATCGTGTTCGACCACCCGACGCCCGCCGCGCTCGCGCAGTACCTGCGCGCCGAGATCCTCGGCAGCGCCATCGACGTGAACGCCCCGGTCGCCACCGGCACGGGAGACGACGAGCCGATCGCGATCATCGGCATGGCCTGCCGGTTCCCCGGCGGCGTCTCCTCGCCCGAGGCGCTGTGGGACCTCGTCGCGTCCGGCACCGACGCGATCTCCGACTTCCCGGTCAACCGCGGCTGGAACACGGCGTCGCTGTTCGACCGGGACGCGGACAAGCCCGGCACCACCTACTCCACCCAGGGCGGCTTCCTGCACACCGCCGACGAGTTCGACCCGGCGTTCTTCGGCATCTCGCCACGCGAGGCCCTGGTCATGGACCCGCAGCAGCGGCTGCTGCTGGAGACCACGTGGGAGTCGTTCGAGCGGGCCGGGATCCGGCCGGACTCCGTGCGCGGCAGCCTGACCGGCACGTTCGTCGGCTCCAGCTACCAGGAGTACGGCCTCGGCGGCGGAGAGGGCTCCGAGGGCCACATGGTCACCGGATCCAGCCCGAGCGTGCTGTCCGGGCGGCTGGCCTACGTGTTCGGCCTGGAGGGCCCGGCCGTCACGGTCGACACGGCGTGCTCGTCGTCGCTGGTCGCGCTGCACCTGGCCTGCCGGTCGCTGCTGAGCGGCGAGAGCACGATGGCTGTCGCCGGCGGCGCGACGATCATGACGACGCCGAACCCGTTCGTCGCGTTCAGCCGCCAGAGGGCGCTGGCCCGCGACGGCCGCTGCAAGGCGTTCTCCGACGACGCCGACGGCATGACGCTCGCCGAGGGCGTCGGCGTCGTGCTCGTCGAGCGGCTCTCCGACGCGCAGCGCAACGGCCACCCCGTGCTGGCCGTGATCCGCGGCTCCGCGATCAACCAGGACGGTGCCTCGAACGGCCTGACGGCGCCGAACGGCCCGTCGCAGCAGCGCGTCATCCGCCAGGCGCTGGCCAACGCCCGGCTCGAGCCCGGCGACGTCGACGCGCTGGAGGCGCACGGCACCGGCACCCCGCTCGGCGACCCGATCGAGGCGCAGGCGCTGCAGAGCACCTACGGGCGCGACCGCGACCCGTCGCAGGCGCTGCTGCTGGGCTCGGTGAAGTCGAACATCGGGCACACGCAGTCCGCGGCCGGCGTCGCGTCGGTGATCAAGATGGTGATGGCGCTGCGGCACGGGGTGCTGCCGCGCACGCTGCACGCCGACGAGCCGTCGTCGCACGTGGACTGGTCGACCGGGTCCGTGCGGCTGCTCGGCGAGCAGACCACCTGGCCGGAGACCGGTCGCCCGCGCCGGGCCGCCGTGTCGTCGTTCGGGATCAGCGGCACGAACGCGCACACGCTCCTGGAGCAGGCGCCGGTCGCCGCGGAGCCGGCCGGCGCGCCGTTCACGGACCGGCCGGCCGACGCGCCGGTGAACGCCGAGCCGTCGCCCGCCGAGCTGTCCGGCGCGGAGCCGTCGGGTGCCGAGCTGCCGGACGCCGGGCTGTCCGGCCCGGCCGGGGCGCAGCGACCGGACGCCGTCGTGCCGTGGGTGCTGTCCGCTCGCAGCTCCGCCGCGCTGCGCGGGCAGGCCGAGCGCCTGCTCGCCCACGTCGCCGAGCGCGAGCCTTCACCGCTCGACGTCGGGTTCTCGCTGGTCACGACGCGTGAGCCGTTCGAGCACCGCGCCGTCGTCGTGCCGCCGGTCGGGTCCGACCCTCTGGAGGCACTGCAGGCGGTGGCCGCGGACGGCCCGTCCGCCGAGGTCGCCCGCGGCGTCGCGGACGTCGACGGCCGGACCGTCTTCGTGTTCCCCGGGCAGGGGTCGCAGTGGGTCGGCATGGGTGCCCGGCTGCTCGACGAGTCGCCGGTGTTCGCCGCGCGGATCGCCGAGTGCGCCACCGCGCTGTCCGGGTTCCTCGACTGGTCGCTGATCGACGTGCTGCGCGACGCCGACGGTGCGCCGTCGCCGGAGCGCGTGGACGTCGTGCAGCCGGCGTCGTTCGCCGTGATGGTCGGCCTGGCCGCACTGTGGCAGGCACACGGCGTCTCGCCGGACGCCGTCGTCGGGCACTCGCAGGGCGAGATCGCCGCCGCCGTCGTGTCCGGGGCACTGTCCCTCCAGGACGGTGCGCGGGTGGTCGCGCTGCGCAGCCAGGCGATCGCCCGGTCACTGGCCGGGCGCGGCGGGATGATGTCCGTCGCGCTGCCGGTCGACGACGCCGAGGCGCGCCTGGAGGGCTACGAGGGCCGGGTCTCGGTCGCCGCCGTGAACGGCCCCCGCTCGGCCGTGCTGGCCGGCGAGCCGGACGCGCTGGACGAGCTGCTCGCCCTGTTCGAGTCCGAGGAGATCCGGGCGCGGCGCATCCCGGTGGACTACGCGTCGCACTCGCACCATGTCGAGGACATCCACGACGAGCTGCTCGACGTGCTGGCCGAGCTCTCGCCCCGCGCGTCCGAGGTGCCGCTGTTCTCCACGGTCACCGGTGACTGGCTGGACACGTCCACGATGGACGCCTCGTACTGGTACGAGAACCTGCGCGGCCGCGTCCGGTTCGCCGAGGCGATCGAGGCGCTGGCGACCGGGGAGTACCGGGCGTTCGTCGAGTCCAGCCCGCACCCGGTGCTGTCGATGGCCGTGCAGGACGTGGTCGACGCGGCCGGGGTCGCCGGTGTCGCGGGCGGCTCGCTGCGCCGCGACCAGGGTGGTTACGACCGGTTCCTGCTGTCCGCGGCCGAGGTGTTCGTCCGCGGCGTGGACGTGGACTGGTCCGTCCTGTTCGACGGGACCGGTGTGTCCACCGTCGACCTGCCGACCTACGCGTTCCAGCACGAGCAGCTGTGGGCCGTGCCGCCGTCGGCGTCGGCCACCGCGGCGGACCCGGAGGACGAGGCGTTCTGGAGCGCCGTCGAGGACGGTGACGTCTCGGCGCTGACCACGACGCTCGGGGCCGACGAGGACTCCGTCGCCGCCGTGCTGCCCGCGCTGTCGTCCTGGCGCCGCGGACGCAGGGACCGCACCACCGTGGACTCCTGGCGCTACCGCGTCGCCTGGAACCCGGCCGGGCAACTGCCGCAGGGCACGCTGTCCGGCACGTGGCTGCTCGTCACGGCCGATGGCGTCGACGACTCCGACGTGAGCGACACGCTGACCGCGCACGGCGCCGACGTCCGCCGCGTGGAGCTCGACGACACGTGCACCGACCGCGCCGTGCTGAGCGAGCGCCTGGCCACCGCACTTCTCCCCACCCCAGATCCGAACGAACGGCACCTTCGAGCAGTGGCATTGCCCGAAGGTGCCGTTCGTTCGGAGAGTCGTGGTGGCGGGGCCGTCGCCGGTGTGGTCTCCGTGCTCGCCGAGGCCGACTCCACGACGGTTCCCCAGACCGGCCTGGTCACCGGCGTCGCGCTGACCGTCGCGCTCGTGCAGGCGTTGGGAGACACCGGCGTCGAGGCCCCGCTGTGGGCGCTGACCCGCGGCGCCGTGGCCACCGGGCGCGCCGACGAGGTCACCGCACCGGTCCAGGCGCAGGTGCTCGGCATCGGCTGGACCGCGGCGCTGGAGCACCCGCAGCGTTGGGGCGGCACCGTCGACCTGCCCGAGACGCTCGACGACCGGGCGGGCGCCCGGCTCGCCACCGTCCTGTCCGGCGCGCTGGACACCGAGGACCAGCTCGCGCTGCGCCCCAACGGCGTGTTCGTCCGCCGCGTGGTGACGGCCGGGCCCGCGGGCACGCCGGACCGCGACTGGACACCGTCCGGCACGACGATCGTCACCGGCGGCTCCGGAACGCTCGCCCCGCACCTGGCGCGGTGGCTCGCCGAGCGCGGCGCCGAGCACGTCGTACTGCTGTCCCGCCGCGGCATCGACGCGCCCGGACAGGCCGAGCTCGTCGCGGAGATCACCGGGGCCGGGACGTCGGTGGCCGCCGAGGCCTGCGACGTCACCGACCGCGACGCCGTCGCGGCCCTGCTGGAGCGCCTCGACGGCGAGGGCCGCCCGGCCCGGACGGTGATCCACACCGCCGCCACGATCGAGCTGGCCACACTGGACGCCACCGGACAGGACGACGTCGCACGCGTCCTGCACGCCAAGGTCACCGGCGCCCGGGTGCTCGACGAGCTCTGCGGCGACGACGTCGATCTCGTCCTGTTCTCCTCCACCGCGGGCATGTGGGGCAGCGGCGCGCACGCCGCCTACGTCGCCGGCAACGCCTACCTCGCCGCGCTCGCCGAGAACCGCCGCTCGCGCGGCCTGCCGGCCACGTCCGTGTCCTGGGGCATCTGGGCCGACGACCTGAAGCTCGGCCGCGTCGACCCGGAGGCGATCCGGGGCAGCGGCCTGGAGTTCATGGACCCGCAGCTGGCGCTCGCCGGCCTGAAGCGGGCACTGGACGACCGGGAGACCGTGATCGCGGTCGCCGACGTCGACTGGGCCACCTACCACCCGGTGTTCACCTCCGGGCGTCCCACCCCGCTCTACGACGAGGTGCCCGCCGTCCGGGCCCTCACCGCGGAGGCCGAGCGGACCGCCGGCACCGTCGCCGAGGGCGAGTTCGCCGCCGCGCTGCGCGAGCTGTCCGACGCCGACGCGCTGCGCACGATCCTGGACACCGTCCGCGCCGAGGCCGCGACCGTGCTCGGGCTGTCGTCGGCCGACGACCTCACCGACCAGCGGGCGTTCCGCGACGTCGGCTTCGACTCGCTGACCGCCGTCGCGCTCCGGAACCGGCTCGCGTCGGTCACCGGGCTGACGCTGCCGTCGACGATGGTGTTCGACCACCCGACGCCCGCCGCGCTCGCCGGGTTCGTGCACGGCGAGATGGCAGGCGCGCGCCCGGTCTCGGCGACGCCGGCCGCGACGAAGGCGGTCGAGGACGACCCGATCGTCGTCGTCGGCATGAGCTGTCGCTACCCGGGCGGGGTGCGCTCCGCCGACGACCTGTGGCGGGTCGCGCTGGACGAGGTCGACGCGATCTCCGGCTTCCCGGCCGACCGCGGCTGGGACGCGGACGCGCTGTACGACCCGGACCCGGACCGCTCCGGGCACACCTACTCCGTGCAGGGCGGCTTCCTGGACGCCGTCGCGGACTTCGACCCCGCGTTCTTCGGCATCGCCCCCCGCGAGGCACTGTCCATGGACCCGCAGCAGCGCCTGCTGCTGGAGACGACGTGGGAGGCGTTCGAGCACGCCGGCATCGACCCGGTCGGCGAGCGCGGCAGCCGCACCGGCACGTTCGTCGGTGCCAGCTACCAGGACTACGCGGCGAACGCCCCGGCCGCGGACGGCGCGGAGGGTCATCTGATCACCGGCTCGCTGCCGAGCGTGCTGTCCGGGCGGGTGTCCTACCTGTTCGGGTTCGAGGGCCCGGCCGTCACGCTGGACACGGCGTGCTCGTCGTCGCTGGTCGCGATGCACCTGGCCTGCGAGTCGCTGCGGGGCGGGGAGAGCGACCGCGCGATCGCCGCGGGGGTCAGCATCATGTCCACCCCGCAGGCGTTCGTCGGCTTCAGCCGCCAGCGCGCGCTGGCCGAGGACGGCCGCTGCAAGGCCTACGCCGACGGCGCCGACGGCATGACGCTCGCCGAGGGCGTCGGCGTCGTGCTGCTGGAGCGCCTGTCCGACGCGCGGGCGAACGGGCACGACGTGCTCGCCGTCGTCCGCGGGTCCGCCGTCAACTCCGACGGCGCGTCGAACGGCCTGACCGCGCCGAACGGCCCGTCGCAGCAGCGGGTGATCCGCGCCGCGCTGGCCGAGTCCGGCGTCGGCCCGAACGACGTCGACGTCCTGGAGGGCCACGGCACCGGCACCGCGCTCGGCGACCCGATCGAGGCCCAGGCGCTGTTCGCCACGTACGGCACCGAGCGTGACCCGGAGCGGCCGCTGCTGCTCGGCTCCGTGAAGTCCAACATCGGCCACACCCAGATGGCGTCCGGCGTCGCCAGCGTGATCAAGCTCGTGCGGGCGCTGCAGGACGGGGTCGTGCCCGCCTCGCTGCACATCGACGCGCCGTCCACGCACGTCGACTGGTCGGGCGGCACGATCGACCTGCTCACCGAGCGGACGCCGTGGCCGGAGACCGGTCGCCCGCGCCGCGCCGCCGTGTCGTCGTTCGGGATCAGCGGCACGAACGTGCACGCCGTGCTGGAGCAGGCGCCCACCGTCGAGGTCGTCGAGGATACCCCGGAGCCGGACGACGTGCTCGTGCCGGTGCTCGTGTCCGGACGCACCGAGGTCGCGTTGCGTGAGCAGGCGTCCCACCTGCTCGGGATGCTCGACGACCGGCCGGACACACACCCCGCCGACGTCGCGTTCTCGCTGGCCACGACGCGTGCCGCGCTCGAGCACCGCGGCGCCGTGCTGGCCGGCGACCGCGACGAGCTCGTCCGCGGCCTGACCGCGCTGCGCGACGGAGGCGCCGACCCGTCCGTCGTGCGCGGCACCACCGGCCGCGGGCGGACCGCGTTCCTGTTCACCGGCCAGGGCAGTCAGCGCGCCGGCATGGGCCGCGAGCTCTACGCCCGCCACCCGGTGTTCGCCGACGCGCTCGACGACGTGCTGGCCCGCGTCGAGGGCGAGCTCGGCAACGGCGTCGGACCCGTGCCGCTGCGCGTCGCGCTGTTCGCCGAGCCGGAGTCGGACGAGGCCGCGTTGCTGGACCGCACCGGCTACGCGCAGCCTGCGCTGTTCGCCGTCGAGGTCTCGCTGTTCCGCCTGCTGGAGTCGTGGGGCGTCGTGCCCGACGTGCTGGCCGGGCACTCGATCGGCGAGATCGCGGCCGCGCACGTCGCGGGCGTCCTGGACCTCGACGACGCGTGCACGCTCGTCGCGGCCAGGGCCCGGCTCATGCAGGCGCTGCCGTCCGGCGGCGCGATGCTCGCCGTCGAGGCGGCCGAGGACGAGATCACACCCCTGCTGTCCGACGACGTGTCGGTCGCCGCGGTCAACGGGCCGTCGTCGGTCGTCGTGTCCGGGTCGCAGCCCGCCGTCGAGGAGATCGAGGCGCGGTTCCGACAGGACGGGCGGCGCACGAACCGGCTGTCGGTGAGCCACGCGTTCCACTCGCCGCTGATGGAGCCGATGCTCGACGCGTTCGCCACGGTGGCGAACGGGCTCACCTACCGCGCGCCGTCGGTCCCGGTCGTGCCGACCGGCGGCACCGGGCCGATCAGCGACGCCGCGTACTGGGTGGAGCACGTCCGCGCCACCGTCCGGTTCGCCGACGGCGTCGAGCGCCTGGCCGGCGAGCACGGCGTCACCACGTTCCTGGAGATCGGCCCGGACGCCGTGCTGTCCGGCATGGCCCGGCAGACGCTCGCCGACGAGGCCACCGTGCTGCCCGCCTTGCGCGCCGACCGGCCGGAGGAGCGGACGCTGCTCGCCGCCGTCGTCGGAGCCCACGCGCACGGCACCGCCGTGGACCGCGCCGCGTTGCTGGCCGGGTCCGGTGGCCGCCGGATCGCGCTGCCCACCTACGCGTTCCAGCGCGAGCGGTTCTGGCCGGACACGACGGCCGCCGCTGCGCCGACGGGCACGGCCCCGACCGGCGCGGACGCCGAGTTCTGGGCCGCCGTTGAGCGCGACGACGTCGCGAGCCTCGACCTCGGCCTGGACGACGGAGTCGTCTCGGCGATGGTCCCGGCCCTGAGCGCGTGGCGGCACCGCCGCGGCGAGCAGGCCGAGCTGGACGCCTGGCGCTACCGCGTCACCTGGACGCCGCGCAGCGGCTCCGCGCCCGCCGACACGCTCGACGGCACGTGGCTCGTGCTCGTCCCGTCGCAGTGGCCGGACGACGCGACCGCCAGCTGGGCCGACGACGTCGAGGCCGCGCTGGACGCGGCGACCGTGCGGCTGGCCGTCGCCGGATCGGACCGGGCCGACCTGGCCCGGCGGATCACCGAGATCGACGACGGGATCGACGACGACCTCACCGGTGTCGTCTCGCTGCTGCCGCTCGCCGACGGCGACGCCGGCCACCCCGGCGTCCCCGCCGCGCTGACCCTGACCACGTCCGCCGTGCAGGCGCTCGGCGACGCCGGCATCGACGCCCCGCTGTGGAACCTGACCCGCGGCGCCGTCGCCATCGGGCGCTCCGAGCGGATCGCCGACCTGGACCAGGCCGCCGTCTGGGGCCTGATCCGCTCGGCCGTGCTGGAGCTGCCCAAGCGGATCGGCGGCTGCGTCGACCTGCCGGACACCCTCGACGCCCAGGCCGGGCGCCGGCTGCGCGCCGCGCTCGCCGGCTCCGACGGCGAGGACGGCGTGGCGGTCCGGGCCTCCGGCACGTTCCTGCGCCGTCTCGCCCACGCCCCGGCTCCCGCCGAGACCAGGGGCGCCGGGTTCGACGCGTCGTCGGGCACCGTGCTGATCACCGGTGGTACCGGCGGGATCGGCCGCCATCTCGCGCGCCGCCTGGCCGGCGACGGTGCCGCGCACCTGCTGCTCGCCGGGCGCCGCGGCCCGGACGCGCCCGGCGCCGACGAGCTGCGCGCCGAGCTCGAGGAGCTCGGCGCGCGGGTCACGATCGCCGCGTGCGACGTCGCCGACCGCGACGCGCTCGCCGCACTGCTCGACGACGTCCCCTCCGACACCCCGTTGCGCGCCGTGTTCCACACCGCCGGCGTGCTCGAGGACAGGGTGTTCGACCAGCTCACCCCGGAGAGCTACGGCAACGTGCTGCGCGCCAAGACGATCGCCGCGCACTACCTGCACGAGCTGACCCAGGACACCGATCTCGACGCGTTCGTGCTGTTCTCCTCGGTGGCCGGCGTCGTCGGCGCACCCGGGCAGGGCAACTACGCGGCCGCCAACGCCTACCTGGACGCCCTGGCCGAGGTCCGCCGCGACGGCGGCCGCCCGGCGCTGGCCGTGGCGTGGGGCCCGTGGGGCGGCTCCGGCATGGCGGCCGACGCGGCCGAGATCGCCGCCCGGGTGCGCCGCGGCGGCTACGAGCCGCTCACGCCGGAACCGGCCGTGCGGGCACTGCTGCGCGCCGTCGGGAACGGTGACACGACGCTGACCGTGGCCGACGTCGACTGGGAGCGGTTCCGGAACGGCTTCGCCGCGGCCCGCCCGATGCCGTTCGTCGGCGACCTGCCCGAGGTCGTCCGCGCCGCCGAGCGCGGGTCCGGCAGCACCGGCAGCACCGCGGACACCGGGCTGCGCCAGCAGCTCGCCGAGCTGTCCGCCGACGAGCGACCGGCCGCCGTCCGTGCCCTGGTGCGGACGCAGGTCGCGGCCGTGCTCGGGATCTCCGACCCGCGCACCGTGGAGGACGACCGCGCGTTCCGCGACCTCGGCTTCGACTCGCTGACCGTGCTGGAGCTGCGCAACGCGCTGAACGCCGCGACCGGGCTGTCGCTGCCCGCCACGCTCGTCTACGACCAGCCGACGCCGCGCGAGATGGGCGACCACCTGCTGGCCGAGCTGCTCGGCACGCTGCCGGACACCGGATCCGCGACGGTTGCACGGACGGCCGTGGTCGACGACCCGATCGCCGTCGTCGGCATGGCCTGCCGGCTCCCCGGCGGCGTCCGCACACCCGAGGACCTGTGGCGGCTCGTCGAGTCCGGCGGCGACGGCATCGTGCCGTTCCCGGACGACCGCGGCTGGGACCTCACGGCACTCGGCGCCGGTGCGTCCGCGACGCTGGAGGGCGGCTTCCTGGACGGCGTCGCCGACTTCGACGCCCGCTTCTTCGGCATCTCCCCGCGCGAGGCGCTCGCGATGGACCCGCAGCAGCGGCTGCTGCTGGAGACCACGTGGGAGGCGCTCGAGCGGGCCGGCATCGACCCGTCCGGGCTGCGCGGCTCGACCACCGGCGTGTTCGTCGGCACGAACGGCCAGGACTACGCGACCCTGTTGCGCCGCAGCACCGACGACGTGTCCGGCTACGCGGCCACCGGCAACTCGGCCAGCGTGATGTCCGGGCGGCTCGCCTACACGCTCGGCCTCGAGGGGCCTGCCGTCACCGTCGACACGGCGTGCTCGTCGTCGCTGGTGGCGCTGCACTGGGCGCGACGCGCGCTGGCGGTGGGGGAGAGCGACCTCGTCGTCGCGGGCGGAGTCTCGGTGATGTCCGGGCCGGACTCGTTCGTCGAGTTCTCCACCCAGGGCGGTCTCGCCCCGGACGGGCGCTGCAAGCCGTTCTCCGACGACGCGGACGGCACGGCGTGGTCCGAGGGCGTCGGCATGCTCGTGCTGGAGCGGCTCTCCGACGCCGTCGCGAACGGCCACCGCGTGCACGGCATCGTCGGGGGCACGGCCGTCAACTCCGACGGCGCGTCCAACGGGCTGACCGCACCGAACGGCCCGTCGCAGCAGCGGGTGATCCGGCAGGCGCTCGCCGACGCGGGCCTGACGACGTCCGACGTGGACGCCGTCGAGGCCCACGGCACCGGCACGACGCTCGGCGACCCGATCGAGGCGCACGCGCTGCTGGCCACGTACGGCCGCGACCGGGATCCCGAGCGGCCGCTGATGGTCGGCACGGTCAAGTCCAACATCGGCCACACGCAGGCCGCCGCCGGTGTCGCCGGGGTGATCAAGATGCTGATGGCGATGCGGCACGAGGTGCTGCCGCGCACGCTGCACGTCGGCACGCCGTCGTCGCACGTGGACTGGAGCGACGGCACGATCGCGCTGCTCGACGACGCGCGCCCGTGGCCGCAGAACGGTCACCCGCGCCGGGCCGGTGTGTCCGCGTTCGGTGTCAGCGGCACGAACGCGCACGTGATCGTGGAGCAGCCGCCCGCCGTCGAGGACGTTCCGGCGGCCGAGCCGTCCGGCGAGGTGCCGTGGCTCGTCTCGGCCCGCTCCGCAGGCGCGCTGCAGCAGCAGGTCGACGGGCTGCTCGCCGGTACCGAGGGGCTCGACGCGCGCGAGGTCGCGACGACGCTGGCCACCGGCCGGAGCCCGTTCGCCCAGCGCGCCGTGCTGCTCGCCGGTCCGGACGGCGTGCGGGAGGCCGCCCGCGGTGTCGCGCCGCGCACGTCGCGGCGCACCGCGTTCCTGTTCTCCGGCCAGGGCGCCCAGCGCGTCGCGATGGGCCGGGAGCTCGC
Source organism: Pseudonocardia endophytica (assembly GCF_004339565.1). Taxonomy (GTDB): domain Bacteria; phylum Actinomycetota; class Actinomycetes; order Mycobacteriales; family Pseudonocardiaceae; genus Pseudonocardia; species Pseudonocardia endophytica. The sequence goes on along the minus strand of NZ_SMFZ01000001.1, from coordinate 367,574 downwards.
CGAGCGGCACCCGGCCTACGCCGAGGCGCTGGACGCCGTGCTGGCCCGGTTCGACACCGTGCTGGACGCGCCGCTGCGCGACGTGCTGTGGGGCGACGACGCGGAGCTGCTCGACCGGACCGCGTACACCCAGCCCGCGCTGTTCGCGGTCGAGGTGGCGCTGTTCCGGCTGCTCGAGACGTGGGGCATGACCCCGGACCTGGTGGCGGGGCACTCGATCGGCGAGATCGCCGCCGCGCACGTGGCCGGCGTGCTGTCGCTGCCCGACGCGTGCGCGCTCGTCGCGGCCCGGGGGCGCCTGATGCAGGCGCTGCCGACCGGCGGGGCGATGGTCGCCGTCGAGGCGACCGAGGACGAGGTGACACCGCTGCTGTCCGACGACGTGTCGGTCGCCGCCGTCAACGGTCCGCGGTCGGTCGTCGTGTCCGGCGCCGCGGAGGCGGTCGCCGCGGTCGAGGCCCGGTTCGCCGACCGTCGGAGCCGCAGGCTCTCCGTCTCCCACGCGTTCCACTCGCCGCTGATGGACCCGATGCTCGACGGGTTCCGGGCCGTCGTCGCGACGCTGGAACTCGCCGAGCCGCGCATCCCGCTGGTCTCCACGCTCACCGGCGCACTCGCGTCCACCGAGCTGACCGACCCCGACTACTGGGTGCGCCACGTCCGCGGGACCGTCCGGTTCGCCGACGGCGTCCGCGCGCTGCACGAGGACGGCGCGACCGCGTTCGTCGAGATCGGGCCGGACGCGGCGCTCACCGCACCCGCGCTGCAGACGCTCGACACCCTGTCCGACGGCTCCGACGACGTCGCGCCGGTCGTCGTCGCGCTGCAGCGCCGGGACCGGTCCGAGGCCGCCACGCTGGCCGAGGGCCTCGCCACGCTGCACGTGCGCGGCGCCGGCCCGGACCGGGTCGCCTGGGCGGCGACCGGCGGCGGACGCCGCGTCGAGCTGCCGACCTACCCGTTCGAGCACGAGCGCTACTGGCCCACGCTCGCCACGCCCACGGGCGGGACGGACACGGGACCGGCGTCGTGGCGCTACCACGAGACCTGGACGCCACTGGCCACGCCGTCCACACCGGACGCCGCTCCGGAGGGGCGCACGCTGGTGCTCGTCCCGGCAGCGCACGAGGGTGCGGACTGGGTGGACGCCGTCGTCGCCGCGCTGGACGCGGACACCGTGACCGTCGACGACGACCTGGCGGTCCTCGCCGGGATCGGCTCGGCCGACGAGACCGGCGTGGCGAGCCGCATCGTCTCGTTGCTGGCCGCGGGAACCGGCGCCCTGCCGTCCGCGGTCGCCCGCCCGGGCCCGCTGCTCGACGCGCTGGCCGAGCAGGGGATCGACGCGCCGCTGTGGTGCGTCACCCGCGGCGCCGTCGCGGCGGACGGCACCGTCCCGGTGCCGGGGCAGGCTGCCCTCTGGGGCCTGGCCCGCGTCGCCGCGACGGAGCACCCGGACCGGTTCGCCGGCACCGTGGACCTGCCGGCTGCCGGATCTGCCGCCGGCGATCCGGCCGCGGGTGATTCTGCCGCCGACGGCGCCGCCGGGGCCAACGGCCTGCCCGGCACCGACGCCACGGCGTCCGGCGTCAAGGCAGGCGCCGACGGCGCAGCGACCACCGATCGAGCCGCCGCCGCGGCGCTCGCCGCCGTGCTGGCAGGAGCCGGTCGCGAGACGGAGCTCGCCGTCCGGGGCGACGCGGCGTACGCCCGTCGGCTGGTCCGCTCCGAGACCGGCGAGACCGGCGAGACCGGGGGCTCCGGCAGCTGGCGTCCGCACGGCACCGTGCTCGTCGTCGGCGGGACCGGTGACCTGGGCCGTCGCGCCGCGACGTGGCTCGCCCGCGAGGGAGCCGAGCACGTCGTGCTGACCGACCCGCCGACCGGCGCGGGCGACCGGGACGCCGTGACGTCCGAACTGGACGGCCTCGGCGCCACGGTCACGATCTCCGACGACGACCCGGCCGCCCTCGTGAGCTCCGCGACGGCCGTCGTCTACGCGGGCGGTGCGCTCGACGAGGAGACTGCCGATCTCGCGACGGTGCTCGCCCCGCTGGACGCACTGGCCGCCGCCGTGGACGGCTGCGAGCTGGACGTGTTCGTCCTGTTCGGTTCGATGACCACCACGTGGGGCTCGCAGGGCAGGCCGGTCGAGGCGGCCGCTGGCGCCTACCTCGACGCCGTCGCCCGGCGCTGCCGCGACCGCGGCGTCCCGGCGCTGGCCGTGGCGTGGGGCGCGTGGGCGGAGGCGACCGACCGCTCGACCGCCACGCACCTGCGCAACAGCGGCCTGCCGGCGCTCGACACGGACGCCGCGATGACGGCGCTCGCCGGTGCCGTCGCCGACGGAGCCGTCGCCGAGACCGTCGCCGACGTGCGGTGGGAGACGTTCGCGACGCTGCACCCGTCGTCGCTGTTCGACGCGCTGCCCGACGCCCGCGCCGCGACGGCCGCCGCCGAGCGGGACGCCGTCCGGGAGCCTGCCGACAGCGGGTACGCGCAGTGGCTCGCCGAGCAGCCGGACGCCGAGCGGGAGCCGATCCTGCTCGCGCTCGTCACGGAGAAGGCGGCGGCCGTGCTCGGCCTGCCCTCCGACGAGCCGCTGGAGCGCGACCTGCCGTTCCGCGACCTCGGCTTCGACTCGCTCACGGCCGTCGACCTGCGCAACCAGCTCACCGCCGCGACCGGTGTGACGCTGTCCGCGACGCTCGTGTTCGACCACCCGAACCCGGCCGCGCTCGCCGCGCACCTGCTCGACCAGCTGATCGGCGGTGACAGGGGAGCCGGGGCGACCACCGCTCCGGTGGCGGCTCGCGCGGACACCGGCGACGACCCCGTCGTGATCGTCGGGATGGCCTGCCGCTACCCGGGTGGCGTCGCGTCGCCGGAGGACCTGTGGCAGCTGATGGCCGACGGTGTCGACGCCGTCGGCGCGTTCCCGGACGACCGCGGCTGGGACCTCGACACGCTCGCCGCCGACGGCCCCGGCCGCAGCGCCACCGGCCAGGGCGGCTTCCTCTACGACGCCCCGGACTTCGACCCCGCACCGTTCGGCGTCTCGCCCCGCGAGGCGCTGGTGATGGACCCGCAGCAGCGGATCCTGCTCGAGACCACGTGGGAGGCGTTGGAGCGCACCGGGATCGACCCGACCACGCTGCGCGGCAGCGCCGAGTACGGCGTGTTCGTCGGCGGCGGGTCCGGTGACTACCGGCCGCCGGCCGAGGCCGGGCAGTGGTCCACCGCCCAGGCCGCGAGCCTGCTGTCGGGTCGTGTCGCGTACACGTTCGGCGTCCAGGGCCCGACCGTCTCGGTGGACACGGCGTGCTCGTCGTCGCTGGTCGCGCTGCACCTGGCGGCGCAGTCGCTGCGGTCGGGGGAGTGCTCGATCGCCGTGGCGGGCGGTGTGACCGTGATGGCCACCCCGACCGGGTTCGTCGAGTTCACCGCGCAGGGCGCGCTGTCCCCGGACGGGCGCTGTCGCGCATTCTCCGACGACGCGAACGGCACCGGCTGGTCCGAGGGCGTCGGCGTGCTCGTCGTCGAACGGCTCTCCGCCGCGCGCCGCCGCGGCCACCGCGTGCTCGCCACGCTGCGCGGCTCGGCGATCAACTCCGACGGCGCCTCCAACGGCCTGACCGCGCCGAACGGCCCGTCGCAGGAACGCGTCATCCGGCAGGCGCTGGCCAACGCGCGCCTGGAGCCGTCCGAGGTGGACGCCGTCGAGGCCCACGGCACCGGCACGACGCTCGGCGACCCGATCGAGGCGCAGGCCGTGCTCGCCACCTACGGGCAGGACCGTGAGCGGCCGGTGCTGCTCGGCTCGCTGAAGTCGAACACCGGTCACACGCAGGCCGCGTCCGGCGTCGGCGGCGTGATCAAGATGGTGCTGGCCATGCAGCACGGCGTGCTGCCGCGCTCGCTGTACGCGGAGAACCCGTCGTCGCACGTGGACTGGACGGCGGGCAGCGCGGCGCTGCTCACCGTGCCCACCGACTGGCCGGAGACCGGGCGCCCGCGCCGCGCCGCCGTCTCCTCGTTCGGTGCGAGCGGCACGAACGCGCACGCCGTGCTGGAGCAGGCGCCCGCCGGTACCGACGAGCCGGGGGCACCCGACGAGGGTGCCGCCCCGGTCCTGCTGTCCGCCCGCTCCGCCGACGCCCTGCGCGAGCAGGCGCAGCGGCTGCTCGACCACCTCGACCGGCACCCGGACGAGCACCCGGCCGACCTGGCCCGCGCGCTCGCCACCACCCGTGCGACGTTCGAGCACCGGGCCGCCGTGACCGCCACCGGTCGCGACGACCTCGTCGGCGGCCTGACCGCGATCGCCCACGGCGACACCGCCGCCCACGTCGCGACGCACCGCCTGGAGAGGTCCGGCCGCAGCGCCGTCCTGTTCTCCGGGCAGGGCGCCCAGCGGGCCGGGATGGGCCGCGATCTGCACGAGCGCCACCCGGTGTTCGCCGAGGCGTTCGACGCCGTGCTCGCCGCCCTCGACGTCCCGGACCTCCGGGAGATCATCTGGGAGGGCGACCACCGGCTCGACGAGACCGGGTGGACCCAGCCGGCGCTGTTCGCCGTCGAGGTCGCGCTGTACCGGCTCGTCGAGAGTTGGGGTGTGCGGCCGGACGTCGTCGGCGGCCACTCGATCGGCGAGATCGCGGCCGCGCACGTGGCCGGCGTGCTGTCCCTGCACGACGCGTCCCGGCTGGTCTCGGCCAGGGCGTCGCTGATGCAGGCACTCCCCGCCGGTGGCGCGATGATGGCCGTGGAGGCGACCGAGGACGAGGTCACGCCGTTGCTGACCGGCGGGGTGTCGGTTGCCGCGGTGAACGGGCCGTCGTCGGTCGTGGTGTCCGGGGCCGAGGATGCCGTCGCGGGGATCGAGTCGGAGTTCCGGTCCCGGGAGCGGCGGACCTCGCGGCTGTCGGTGAGCCACGCGTTCCACTCGCCGCTGATGGACCCGATGCTCGACGAGTTCCGCGCCGTCGCCGCGACGCTGGAGTACCACCCGCCGCGGATCCCGGTCGTGTCCAACCTGACCGGCGAGATCGCCGCCGACGACGAGCTGTGCGACCCCGAGTACTGGGTCCGCCACGTCCGCGGCGCCGTCCGGTTCGCCGACGGCGTGCGGGCGCTGGCCGGGCGCGGGGTCACCGTCGCCGTCGAGCTCGGGCCGGACGCCGTCCTGTCCGGGCTGGTGCCGCAGAGCGCCGCGGACATGGCCGCGGTCCCGGTACTGCGCCGTGACCGCGAGGAGCACGCGACGCTGGTCGGCGCGCTGGCCCGGCTGCACGTGCTCGGTGCCGGCCCGCGGTGGGACCGGTACTTCCGGGCGGCGCCCGCACGGCGTGTCGACCTCCCGACGTACCCGTTCCAGCACGGCCGGTTCTGGCCGGACGCGGTGCCCGGTCAGGCGCCCACCGCCGACCGTGTGGGATCCGATGTGGACGCCGCGTTCTGGGACGCCGTCGCGCAGGAGGACTTCTCCACGTTGGAGTCCCAGCTCGACGTCGGCGGCGACGCCTTGTCCGAGGTGCTGCCCGCGCTGATGGACTGGCGCGACCGCCGGGCAGGCGAGTCGCAGATGGCGGGCTGGCGGCACCGGATCGCCTGGAAGCGACTGAGCGGGTCCACCCGCCCGGCGCCCGAGGCGGACTGGCTGGCCGTCGTCCCGGACGGCGCGGGCGGCGACCCGTGGGTGACCGCGGCGCTCGACGGGCTCGGCGCCACGGTCGTCGAGGTCGGAGCGCCGGACCGCGAGGAGCTGGCCCGGACGCTGGCCGCACACGCCGACGTCGACGGCGTGGTCTCGCTGCTCGCCCTGCGCGACAACACAAGTGACGACAGCGCGACCGACGGCAGCGCCACCGACGACAGTGCCACCGGCGGCGACGTGCCGGACGGCGTCGGGCTCACCACCGTGCTGCTGCAGGCACTCGGCGACGCCGGCGTCGACGCCCCCCTGTGGTGCGTCACCCGCAGCGCCGTCTCCACCTCAGGCACCGACCACCCGCAGCGGCCGCGGCAGGCGGCAATCTGGGGGCTCGGCCGGGTCGCGGCGCTGGAGTACCCGCAGCGCTGGGGCGGCCTGGTCGACCTGCCGGAGGAGCCCGACCCGCGCGCCGCGACCGGCCTCGCCGCCGTGCTCGCCGGTCTCGACGGGGAGGACCAGGTCGCCGTCCGCGGCGCCACGCTGTTCGGGCGCAGGCTGGTGCCCGCCCCGGCCCGCGGCACGCCCGAGACGTGGCGCCCGACCGGCACCGTGCTGGTCACCGGCGGCACCGGCGCGCTGGGTGCCCACGTCGCCCGCCGGCTGGCCACGGACGGCGCGCAGCACCTCGTGCTCGTCGGGCGCCGCGGCGAGGACGCGCCCGGCGCACCCGAGCTGCGCGAGGAACTGGAGAAGCTCGGCGCCGGCGTCACCGTCGCCGCGTGCGACGCCGCCGACCGAGCGCAGCTCTCCGCCGTGCTGGACGCGATCCCGGACGACCGGCCGCTGACCGGCGTCGTGCACGCCGCCGGCGTCCTGGACGACGGGATCCTGGAGCGGCTCACCCCGGAACGCTTCCGGGACGTGTTCCACGCCAAGGTGACCACCGCGCTGCTGCTCGACGAGCTCGCGTCCGATGTGGACCTGGACGCGTTCGTGCTGTTCTCGTCCGCGGCCTCCGCGGTCGGGAACCCTGGCCAGGCGAACTACGCGGCGGCCAACGCCGTGCTGGACGCGCTGGCCGAGCAGCGCAGGGCCCGCGGCGCGGCGGCGACGTCGATCGCCTGGGGCGCATGGGGCGGCGGCGGCATGGCCGGGGACGGCGGCGCCGCCGACGAGGCCGCCCGCCGTGCCGGGATCGCGCTGATGGACCCGGCGCTCGCTGTCGAGACGCTGATGCGGCTCGTGCGGGAGTCCGCGCCGACGGCCGTCGTCGCCGAGGTGGCACTGGAGCGCTTCGCCGAGGCGTTCGGCGGTGCCCGGCCCAGCGCGCTGCTGCGCGAGTTCCCCGGCTACGACGAGCTGGTCGCGGCCCGGTCGGCGCCCGCGGCCTCCGACGACGGGATGGCCGAGCGGCTCGCCGCGATGCCGGCCGGCCGGCGGCTGGACACGGTCACCGAGCTGGTGCGCACACGCGCCGCGCAGGTGCTCGGCTACCCGGACACCGACGACGTCGGCGCCGAACGGTCGTTCCGCGACCTCGGCATCGACTCGCTCGGCGCGGTCGAGCTGCGCAACCAGCTCGGCGCCGCGACCGGACTCGGCCTGCCCGCGACGCTCGTGTTCGACCACCCGACCCCGGCGGCCGTCGCGCGGTTCGTCGTCGACCAGATCGTCGGCGACGAACCGGACGACGGGGGAGACCCGCGGGAGGCCGAGATCCGGGCGGTACTGGCCTCGGTCCCGCTGGACCGGCTGCGCGAGATCGGCGTGCTGGAGCCGCTGCTGCAGCTCGCCGGGCACGGCGGGGACGCCGGCGACTCCGGCGATGACTCCGGCGGCGACGCCGGCCGTGCCGTTGACGACCTGTCCGTGGACGACCTGGTCCGCGCCGCCCTCGACGGCGACGACGACCGGGAGCGCGAGTGATGGAGAAGGCGATGACCCAGAGCAACGCGCCCGACAACGACGTCGTCAAGGCACTGCGGGCGGCCGTCAAGGAGACCGACCGGCTGCGCAGGCAGAACCGGATGCTGCAGGCCTCGGCCACCGAGCCGATCGCCGTCGTCGGCATCGGCTGCCGCTACCCGGGTGGCGTGGACACGCCAGAGGCGTTGTGGGACATGGTCGCCTCCGGCACGGACGTGATCGGCGGCTTCCCGACCGACCGCGGCTGGGACCTCGACGCGCTCGCCGGCGGCACCACCGACGACCGCGGCAACGAGGTGAGCCAGAGGGGCGGCTTCCTGGACGGCGTCGCCGAGTTCGACCCCGGCTTCTTCGGCATCTCGCCCCGTGAGGCCGTCTCGATGGACCCGCAGCAGCGGCTGCTGCTGACCACCGCGTGGGAGGCGGTCGAGCGCGCCGGGATCGACGCGACGACGTTGCGCGGCACGAAGACCGGCGCGTTCGTCGGCACGAACGGGCAGGACTACGCCTACCTGGTCGTCCGCTCACTGGACGACGCGACCGGCGACGTCGGAACCGGCATCGCCGCCAGCGCCGTGTCCGGGCGGCTGTCCTACACGCTCGGCCTGGAGGGCCCGGCCGTCACCGTCGACACCGCGTGCTCGTCGTCGCTGGTCGCGCTGCACCTGGCCGTGCAGTCACTGCGCAGCGGTGAGTGCGGGCTCGCGCTGGCCGGCGGCGTGAACGTCATGGCCACGCCCGGCTCGCTCGTGGAGTTCAGCCGCCAGGGCGGACTGGCCCGCGACGGCCGTTGCAAGGCGTTCTCCGACGACGCCGACGGCACCGGCTGGTCCGAGGGCGCAGGCGTGCTGCTGCTGGAGCGGCTGTCCGACGCCCGCCGCCACGGGCACCCGGTGCTCGGCGTCGTCCGCGGCTCGGCGGTCAACCAGGACGGCGCGTCCAACGGGTTCACCGCGCCGAACGGGCCGTCCCAGCAGCGCGTGATCCGCGCCGCGCTCGCCGCGGCGGACCTGTCGACGTCCGATGTGGACGCCGTCGAGGCGCACGGCACAGGCACGCCGCTCGGCGACCCGATCGAGGCGCAGAGCATCCTCGCCACGTACGGCCGCGAGCGCGAGCATCCGCTGCTGCTCGGGTCGATCAAGTCGAACCTGGGCCACACCCAGGCCGCGGCAGGCGTCGCCGGCGTGATCAAGATGATCATGGCGATGCGGCACGGCGAGCTGCCCCGCACGCTGCACGCGGACCGGCCGTCGACGCACGTGGACTGGACGTCCGGGGCCGTCGAGCTGCTCACCGAGCCGCGCCCGTGGCCGTCGACCGACCGCCCGCACCGCGCTGGTGTGTCGTCGTTCGGGGTCAGCGGCACGAACGCGCACGTGATCGTCGAGCAGGCGCCGGCCGTCGAGCAGGCCGAGGAGCCGTCGCCGGAGCGCGCCCCGCAGGCCGCGCCGTGGGTGGTCTCCGCCCGGACCGCGGACGCGCTGCGCGACCAGGTCGCGGCGCTGCTGGATCGGGACCCCGCCTCCGCGCTCGACGTCGGGTACTCGCTGGCCACGACGCGTGCGGCGCTGGAGCACCGCCTGGCGGTCGTGTCCGGGCCGGACGGGTCGGACGCCCGGGACGCGCTGGCCGCATGGCTGGAGAACGGCGGCGGCCCCGGCGTCGTCGAGGGCCATGCGGCCGCCCGCGCGCGGGTCGCGTTCCTGTTCTCCGGGCAGGGTGCGCAGCGGCTCGGCATGGGCCGGGCGCTGCACGCCGCGTTCCCGGTGTTCGCCGGCGCGTTCGACGCCGCGCTGGAGCACCTGGACCCGTCGCTGCGCGACGTCGTCTGGGGCGAGGACGCCGACGCGCTGAACGAGACCGGCGCGACGCAGCCCGCGCTGTTCGCGGTCGAGGTCGCGCTGTACCGGCTGCTGGAGTCGTGGGGCGTCGTGCCCGACGTGCTGGCCGGGCACTCGATCGGCGAGATCGCGGCCGCGCACGTGGCCGGGGTGCTGTCGCTCCAGGACGCCTGCGCGCTGGTCTCGGCCAGGGCGTCGCTCATGCAGGCTCTGCCCGCGGGCGGCGCGATGCTTGCCGTCGAGGCGACCGAGGACGAGGTCACGCCGTTGCTGACCGACGGGGTGTCGGTCGCGGCGGTGAACGGGCCGTCGTCGGTCGTGGTGTCCGGGGCCGAGGATGCCGTCGCGGGGATCGAGTCGGAGTTCCGGTCCCGGGAGCGGCGGACCTCGCGGCTGTCGGTGAGCCACGCGTTCCACTCGCCGCTGATGGACCCGATGCTCGAGGACTTCCGCGCCGTCGTCGAGACGCTGACGTTCGCCGAGCCGGAGATCCCGTTCGTCTCCACGCTCACCGGCGCCCCCGCGGGCACGGAGCTGTCCACCCCGGACTACTGGGTGCGTCACGTCCGCGAGGCGGTCCGGTTCGCCGACGGCGTGGCCGCGCTGCGCGACGCGGGTGCGGGCGTGTTCCTGGAGCTCGGCCCGGACGGTGTCCTGACCGCGCTCGCCGCGCAGACCGCACCGGACGCCGTCGCGATCCCGGTGCAGCGCAGCACTCCCGACGGCGACCACGACGAGGAGCGCGCGGCCGTCGCGGCGCTCGCGCACCTGCACACCGCGGGCGTGCGGGTGGACTGGGCCGCGTTCTTCGACGGCACCGGCGCCACACGCACCGACCTGCCGACCTACCGGTTCCGCACCGACCGCTACTGGCCGGAGGTCGGGCGGCACGCGGCCGCCGACGCCGCGGGGCTGGGCCTCGCCCCGGCCGAGCACCCGCTGCTCGGCGCCGCCATGTCCGTCGCCGGCTCCGACGAGCTGCTGCTCACCGGCACGCTGTCGCTGTCCACGCACCCGTGGCTGGCCGACCACCGCGTCGGCGGCATGGTGTTCTTCCCCGGCACCGGCTTCCTGGAGCTGGCCGTGCGCGCCGGCGACCAGGCCGGCTGCGACCGGGTCGACGAGCTGATGCTGGCCGCGCCGCTGATCCTCCCCGCGTCCGGCGGCGTGGCCGTGCAGATCGCCGTCGGTGCCGCGGACGACGACGGCGGCCGCGACGTGCGCGTGTTCAGTCGTCCGGCGGGCGGTGACCCGGCCGGCGAGGACGCGGACTGGACACAGCACGCGACCGGCCGGCTCGGATCCGGCGAGCGGACCATCCCGCTGGACACGACGCAGTGGCCGCCGCCGGACGCCGAGCCGGTCGACATCGACGGCCTCTACGACCGCTACGCCGGCAACGGCCTGGTCTACGGCCCGGTGTTCCGCGGGTTGCAGGCCGTGTGGCGCCACGGCGACCAGATCTTCGCCGAGGTCGCGCTCCCGGACGACGTCCCGGACGCCGGCGAGTTCGGCCTGCATCCCGCGCTGTTCGACGCCGTCCTGCACAGCACCGTGTTCGCCTCCGCCGACGGCGACGACCGCAGCCTGCTGCCGTTCGCCTGGAACGGCGTGTCCCTGCACGCGTCCGGCGCGACGGCGCTGCGGGTGCGGGTCACGAGCGCGGGCGAGGACGCCGTCCGGATCACCGCGACCGACCCGCAGGGCGAGCCGGTGATCTCCGTGGACTCGCTGACGCTGCGCGCCGCCGGCCCGGACACCGGCGACCCCGGTCGCCGGGAGAGCGGCTCGCTGTTCCGGATGACCTGGACGGCGCACGAGCTCGTCGCCCCGTCCGAACCGCTGACCTGGGTCGTGCTCGGCGAGGACCGGCTGGGCGCGACGGATGCTCTCACCGGCGCCGAGGCCGTCGGCGGGCCGGCCACGATCGCCGACCTCGCCGAGCTCACGGGGCCGCCGCCCGCGGGGTCGACCACGACGGGCGAGACCGCCGCCACGACGCCGACGACGGCGGCTGACTCCGCCGACCCGACCGCCACCGCTTCGATCCCGGACGTCATCGCGGTTCCCCTGACCGCCACCGGCACCGGCCCGGACGCCGCGCACGCGCTCACCCGAGACGTGCTGAAGCTCCTCCAGGAATGGCTCGCCACCGACGATCTCGCCCGGGCACGCCTGGTGTTCCTCACCCGGGGCGCCGTCGCCGACGGGAGCGGCAGCGAGCTGGACCTGGCCGTCGCCCCGGTCTGGGGTCTCGTGCGCAGCGCCCAGTCCGAGAACCCCGGCCGGATCCTGCTGGCCGACATCGACGACACGGATGAGACCCTCGCCGCGCTCCCGACCCTGCCCGCGCTCGTCGACGACGGCGAGCCCCAGGCCGTCGTCCGCGGCGGCGAGGTGCGGGTCGGCCGGCTGGCCGGCCTGGAGTCCGGCCCGGCGCTCGTCCCGCCCGCCGGGACGCCGTGGCGGCTCGGCTGCCGGAACACGGGCAGCCTCGACGGCCTGGAACTGGAGGCCCACCCGGACGCGCTCGCCCCGCTGACCGGCCGCGAGGTCCGCGTCGGCATCCGCGCTGCCGGCCTGAACTTCCGCGACGTGCTGAACGCGCTCGGCATGTACCCCGGCGACGCGGGCCTGTTCGGCTCCGAGGCGGCAGGCGTCGTCACCGAGGTCGGGCCGGACGTCACCGACCTCGCCGCGGGCGACCGCGTCACCGGGATGCTGTTCGGCGGCTTCGGCCCGCTCGGCGTCACCGACGAGCGGATGCTCACGCCCGTCCCGGACGGCTGGGACTGGGAGACGGCCGCGTCGATGCCGCTGGTGTTCCTCACCGCCTACCACGCGCTGGTCGACCTGGCCGGGCTGCGGGCGGGGGAGAGGGTGCTGGTCCACGCCGGTGCCGGCGGCGTCGGCATGGCCGCGGTGCAGATCGCCCGCCACCTCGGTGCCGAGGTGTTCGCGACGGCGAGCGAGCCGAAGTGGGACGTGCTCCGGTCGCTCGGTGTCGCCGACGACCACATCGCGTCGTCGCGCACCCTGGACTTCGCCGAGCGGTTCCCGGCCGGCCTGGACGTCGTGCTGAACGCGCTGTCCGGGGACTTCGTCGACGCGTCGCTGGGGCTGCTCGGCGACGGCGGCCGGTTCCTGGAGATGGGCAAGACCGACATCCGCGACGGCGACGGCCTCCCGGACGGCTTCACCTACCGGTTCTTCGACCTCGGCGCCGTCGACCCGGACCGGCTCCGGTCGATGCTGCGCGAGCTCGTCGACCTGTTCGACGCCGGAGCGCTGGAGCCGCTGCCGATCCGCAGCTGGGACGTGCGCCGCTCGGTCGACGCGTTCCGGTTCATGAGCTCCGCCCGGCACGTCGGCAAGATCGTGCTCACGGTGCCGCCCGCGCTCGACCCGGACGGCACCGTGCTGGTCACCGGCGGCACCGGCGGGCTGGCCGCCACGCTGGCCCGCCACCTCGTCGCCGAGCACGGTGTCCGGAACCTGCTGCTGACGAGCCGACGCGGCCTCGACGCCCCGGGCGCCGGGGACCTGCGCGACGAGCTCCTCGAGGCCGGCGCGGACGTGACCGTCGCGGCCTGCGACGTCGCCGACCGGGACGCGCTCGCCGCGCTGCTGGACGCTGTGCCGACCCTGACCGCCGTCGTGCACACCGCGGGCGTGCTCGACGACGGCACCGTCGCGTCGCTGACCGCCGACGGCCTGGACGCCGTGCTGCGGCCGAAGCTCGACGCGGCCTGGCACCTGCACGACCTGACCCGGGACCGCGACCTCGCCGCGTTCGTCCTGTACTCGTCGACGGCCGGCGTCATGGGCGGCCCCGGCCAGGGCAACTACGCGGCCGGCAACACGTTCCTCGACGCGCTCGCCGCGCACCGCCGCGCGCTCGGCCTGCCGGCCACGTCGCTCGCGTGGGGCGCCTGGGAGCAGGGCGCCGGCATGACGACCGACCTCGCCGACCGCGACGTCGACCGGGTCGGCGAGGGCAGCGGGATGCCGCTGCTGTCCGTCGAGCGTGGCCTGGCGCTCTACGACGCCGCGACCGTCGCCGACGAGCCGCTGATCCTGCCGCTCGGGCTCACCGGCGCGACCGTGCCCGGTTCGGCGGACACCGTGCCCGCCGTGCTGCGCGGCCTGGTCCGGTCCGGCGGTCGCCGGCGCGCCGGTCAGGCGGGCGTCGCGAAGGCCGGGCTGGCCGAGCGGCTGGCCACGCTGCCCGACGACGGGCGCGCGCCGTTCCTCGTCGACCTCGTCCGCACCGAGGCCGCGACCGTGCTCGGCCACGGCTCCGCCGACGGCGTCGACGCCCGGCTGGAGTTCCGCCGGCTCGGCTTCGACTCGCTCACCGCGATCGAGCTGCGCAACCGGCTCGGCACCGCGTCCGGGCTGACGCTGCCCGCCACGCTGATCTTCGACTACCCGACGCCGGAACGGCTCGCCGCCTACCTGCTCGAGGAACTGTCCGGTGTGGACGTCGCCGCCGGCGCCGCGCCGGCCCCCACGGCGACCGCGGACGCCGACGACCCGATCGTCGTCGTCGGCATGGGCTGCCGGTTCCCGGGCGGGGTCGCCTCGCCGGAGGACCTGTGGAACCTCCTCGACGCCGGCGCCGACGCGATCACCGGATTCCCGCCGGACCGCGAGTGGGACAGGCACCCGCCGATCGGCGGCGGCGAGGCCGCCGAGATCAGCGGACAGGGCGGGTTCCTGGACGACGTCGCCGCGTTCGACGCCGCGTTCTTCGGCATCTCGCCCCGCGAGGCCCTGGCCATGGACCCGCAGCAGCGGGTCGTGCTGGAGGTCGCCTGGGAGGCCGCCGAGCGCGCCGGCATCGACCCGCACTCGTTGCGCGGCAGCAGCACCGGGGTGTTCCTCGGGATCAGCGGCCAGGACTACTCCGGGCTGGTCATGCGCTCGGCCGACGACATCGCGAGCCACGCCACCACCGGTCTCGCGGTCAGCGTCGCGTCCGGCAGGCTCGCCTACACGCTCGGGCTGGAGGGCCCGGCGCTCTCGGTGGACACGGCGTGCTCGTCGTCGCTGGTGTCGGTGCATCTCGCCGCGCAGGCGCTGCGGACCGGCGAGTGCACGATGGCACTGGCCGGCGGCGTCACAGTGATGACGACGGCGGCGAACTTCACCGGCTTCTCCCGGATGGGCGGGCTCGCGCAGGACGGGCGCTGCAAGGCGTTCTCCGACTCCGCCGACGGCACGGGCTGGTCGGAAGGCGCCGCCGTGCTGGCGCTGGAGCGGCTGTCCGACGCCCGGGCGAACGGGCACCGCGTGCTCGCCGTGGTCCGCGGCTCCGCCGTGAACCAGGACGGCGCCTCGAACGGCCTGACCGCGCCCAACGGCCCCGCCCAGCAGCGCGTGATCCGCCAGGCGCTGGCCGACGCCGGACTGTCCACGTCGGACGTCGACGCGGTCGAGGCGCACGGCACCGGCACCTCGCTCGGCGACCCGATCGAGGCCCAGGCGCTGATGGCCACGTACGGCCGGGACCGCGACCCGGAGCGCCCGCTGCTGCTCGGCTCGGTGAAGTCCAATCTCGGCCACACCCAGTCCGCGGCGGGCGCCGCCGGGCTGATCAAGATGATCATGGCGATGCGGCACGCGACGCTGCCGCGCACGCTGCACGTCACCGAGCCGTCGTCGCACGTGGACTGGTCGGACGGCACCGTCGCGCTGCTCACCGAGCCGACGCCGTGGCCGGAGACCGACCGCGCCCGCCGGGTCGGCGTCAGCTCGTTCGGGATCAGCGGCACGAACGCGCACGTCGTGCTGGAGCAGGCGCCTGCCGAGGACCCGGCACCGGAACCGGCCGACGAGCCGGCCGTCGTGGCCTGGCCGGTGTCCGCGCAGACGGACGCCGCGCTGGACGCGCAGGTCGAGCGCGTGCGGTCGGTCGCGGACGGCCTGCCCGCCACGGCCGTCGCCCGCACACTGGTGACCGGTCGCGCGCGCTTCGAGCATCGCGCCGTCCTGCTCGCCACCGCGGACGGGACGGTCGAGGCCGCCCGCGGCACGGCCGAGCCGCGGACGGCGGCGTTCCTGTTCTCCGGGCAGGGCGCCCAGCGGCTCGGCATGGGCCGCGCGCTGCACGCCCGGTACCCGGTGTTCGCGTCCGCGTTCGACGAGACCGTCGCGCTGCTCGACACCGAGCTCGGCACGTCGCTGCGCGAGGTCGTGTGGGGCGACGAGACCGACACCGGACGCCGGGCGCTGGAGCGCACCGGCGTCACGCAGCCCGCGCTGTTCGCCGTCGAGATCGCGCTGTACCGGCTCGTCACGTCCTGGGGCGTGCGGCCCTCCGCCGTCGCCGGGCACTCGGTCGGCGAGATCGCGGCCGCGCACGTCGCCGGCGTCCTGGATCTCGCCGACGCGTGCCGCCTGGTCGCGGCCCGTGCCCGCCTGATGGACACGCTGCCGGGCGGCGGCGCCATGGCCGCCGTGGAGGCCACCGAGCACGAGATCACCCCGCTGCTCGACGACCACGTGGCGATCGCGGCCGTGAACGGTCCGTCGTCGGTCGTCGTGTCCGGGGCGTCCGACGCCGTCGAGCGGATCGTGGCGCACGTCGCCGACCTGGGGCGGCGGACCACCCGGCTGGCGGTCAGCCACGCGTTCCACTCGCCGCTGATGGATCCGGTGCTCGACGAGCTCCGGTCCGTCGCGCAGTTCCTGACGTTCGCCGAGCCGCAGCTGCCGCTGGTGTCGCTGCTGGCCGACCCCGACCCGTCGACCCCGGAGCACTGGGTGCGGCACGCCCGCGAGCCCGTCCGGTTCGCCGACGGCGTGACCGAGCTGGCCGGGCGCGGCGTCACCGCGTTCCTGGAGATCGGGCCCGACGGCGTGCTGTCCGCACCCGCCGCGGCGACGGTCCCGGCCGGGACGGTCGTCACCCCGGCACTGCGTGCCGACCGCGACGAGGAGGTCGCGCTGCTCACCGCGGCGGCCCGGCTGCACGTCGCGGGCGTCGACGTCGACTGGACGGCGACCCTGAGCGGCGACACCCGTGGCGCGGACCTGCCGACCTACCCGTTCCAGCGCGAGCGGTTCTGGCCGCGGCTCGCCGATCCGGCTCCCGCCGGCGACGGCGCGGACGCCGAGTTCTGGTCCGCCGTCGAGAGCGACGACGTCGCCTCGCTGGCCGTTCGCCTCGGCGTCGACGGCGAGCACCTCGGCGCGATACTGCCCGCGCTCGCGGCATGGCGCACCCGGCGCCGCGCGGACGCCGACGTCGCCCGCCTGCTGCACCGCGAGACCTGGCGGCCGCTGCCCGCGCCCGCGGCGGCGCCCGCCGCCGGTGCCCGGCTCGTACTCGTCCCGGAGCCGGCGGCCGCCGATCCCTGGGTCGACGTCGTCGTCGCCGCACTCGATCCGGACGCCCTGCGGATCGACGTCGCGCCGGAGTCGACCGGCCGGGCCGCCCTGTCCGCGCTGCTCACCGAGCACGCCGACACCGGGCTGACCGGCGTGGTCTCCCTGCTCGCTCTCGACACCACTCCGAACGCCGACGCCGTGCCGGCCGGGCTCGCCGCCACGGCGGCGCTCGTCGCGGCGATGGCCGACACCGGGGTCGAGGCGCCGCTCCATGCCGTGACGCGCGGCGCCGTCGCGCTGCCCGGCGAGACGCTCGCCGATCCCGCGCAGGCCTCCGTCTGGGGTCTGGGACGGGTCGCGGCGCTGGAGCTGCCGCTCACCTGGGGCGGTCTGGTCGACCTGCCGCCCGATCCGGACGACGCGACGGCCGGCGGGCTCGGCGCCGTGCTGGCCGGGGACGAGGACCAGGTCGCCCTTCGCCCGACCGGCGCCCACGGCCGCCGGATCACCCCGGTCCCGGTGGCCGACGGCGAGACCGACCCGTGGACCCCGACCGGCACCGTGCTGGTCACCGGCGGCACCGGCGCGCTCGGCGGGCACATCGCCCGCTGGCTCGCCGCGGGCGGCGCCGGCCACGTCGTGCTGCTCGGCCGCCGTGGGGAGGACGCGCCCGGCGCTCCCGAGCTGCGCGCCGAGCTGGAGGAGCTCGGCGCCCGCGTCACCATCACGGCCTGCGACACGGCCGACCGCGCGCAGCTGACCGCGGTGCTCGACGCCATCGGGGACGACCTCACCGGCGTCGTGCACGCGGCGGGCGTCCTCGACGACGGCGTGCTCACCGGGCTCACCCCGGACCGGTTCGACGGCGTGTTCCACGCGAAGGTCGCGCCCGCGCTGCTGCTCGACGAGCTCACCCGTGAGCGGCGGCTGGACGCGTTCGTCCTGTTCAGCTCCGTCGCCGGCGCCGTCGGCAACCCGGGCCAGGCCACCTACGCGGCAGCCAACGCCGGGCTGGAGGCGATCGCCCGGCGCCGCACCGACGATGGGTACCCGGCGACCGCGATCGCCTGGGGCGGCTGGGCCGGCCGCGGAATGGCCGCGGACGGGCACGACGGTGGCGCCGGCCGGATCACGCCGGAGGTCGGCGTGCGGGCGCTGGCCCGCGCCGCGGCCGACCCGCACCCGACGGTCGTCGTCGCCGACCTGGCCGACGCCCGGCACCTGGAGGAGCTGCTCTGGCTGCGGCCGTCCCCGCTGCTCGCCGACCTGCCGGCGGCCCACGAGATCGCGAAGGCGGCCGACCGGAGCCGCGCCGAGCGCGCGGACGCCGCCGCCGGGCTGCGGGCCCGGCTCGCCGAGGCGTCCCCGGACGAGCGAACGGCCGTCGCCCTGGAGCTCGTGCGTGGCACGGTGGCGTCCGTGCTCGGGCACTCCGGCCCGGACGCGATCACGCCCGGCAGGGCGTTCCGCGATCTCGGCGTCGACTCGCTGACGGCCGTCGAGCTGTCCGGAGGGCTGGCCGGCGCCACCGGGCTGTCGCTGCCGCCGAGCCTCGTGTTCGACCACCCGACCCCGCGCGCGCTGGCCGAGCACCTCGTCGCGGAGCTGCTCGGCGACGACGCTCCCCGGACCGTCACGCCGGCGGCGGCCGAGCTCGACGACGACCCGATCGTCGTCGTCGGCACGGCCTGCCGGCTGCCCGGCGACGTCGGGTCGCCGGAGGACCTGTGGCGGATGCTGGCCGAGGGCCGCGACGGGATCGGACCGTTCCCGGACGACCGCGGCTGGGACCTCGGCGTCCTCGCCGGCGACGGCCAGGGCCGCAGCGCCACCCGCGAGGGCGGGTTCCTCTACGACGCCGCCGACTTCGACGCCGCGTTCTTCGACATCTCGCCGCGTGAGGCGCTGGCGATGGACCCGCAGCAGCGCCTGCTGCTGGAGACCGCGTGGGAGGCGCTGGAGCGCTCCGGATCCGACCCGAACGCGTTGCGCGGCAGCCGGACCGGCGTGTTCGTCGGGACGAACGGGCAGGACTACGCCGGGCTGCTGATGCGCTCGCCGGACGACGTCGAGGGACACGCGGGCACCGGGCTGGCGGCCAGCGTGCTGTCCGGGCGGCTGTCCTACGTGTTCGGGTTCGAGGGCCCGTCGGCGACCGTCGACACGGCCTGCTCGTCGTCGCTCGTCGCGCTGCACTGGGCCGCGAAGGCGCTGCGGGCCGGTGAGTGCGACCGGGCGCTGGCCGGCGGCGTCACCGTGATGGCGACGTCGACGAGCTTCGCCGGCTTCACGCGGCAGGGCGGGCTCGCCCCGGACGGGCGGTGCAAGTCCTTCGCCGAGGGCGCCGACGGCACCGGCTGGTCCGAGGGGGTCGGCCTGCTCGTGCTGGAGCGGCAGTCGGTCGCCGAGCGCGAGGGGCACGAGATCCTCGCCGTCGTCCGCGGCTCCGCCGTCAACTCCGACGGCGCGTCCAACGGGCTGACCGCACCGAACGGCCCGTCCCAGCAGCGCGTCATCCGCCAGGCGCTCGCGGCGGGCGGTCTCGCACCGTCCGACGTGGACGCCGTGGAGGCGCACGGCACCGGCACCGTCCTCGGGGACCCGATCGAGGCGCAGGCGCTGATCGCGACGTACGGCCGGGACCGCGAGCACCCGCTGCTGCTCGGCTCGGTCAAGTCGAACATCGGCCACACCCAGGCCGCCGCCGGCGCCGCCGGTCTGATCAAGATGATCATGGCGATGCGCCACGGCACGCTGCCGCAGACGCTGAACGTGGGCGAGCCGTCGTCGCGGGTGGACTGGTCGTCCGGAGCGGTGGAGCTGCTGACCGAGCCGACGCCGTGGCCGGAGACCGGACGCCCGCGCCGGGCCGGGATCAGCTCGTTCGGGATCAGCGGCACGAACGCGCACGTCGTGCTCGAGCAGGGGCCGGACCGCGCGCCACAGGACGCGGGCGAGGCGCCCGCCGTCGTGCCGTGGGTCGTGTCGGCCCGCTCGGCGGCGGCGCTCGACGCCGGCGCGGCCGGTCTGTCCGAGATGGACGAACCGATCGCCGACGTCGCGTACTCCCTGGTGGCGGGCCGTTCCCCGTTCGAGCACCGTGCGGTGCTGCTCGCCGACGCCGACGGAACCGCCGAGGTCGCGCGCGGGCAGGCGGCCGAGTGCCACACCGCGTTCCTGTTCTCCGGGCAGGGCTCCCAGCGGGTCGGCATGGGCCGGGTGCTGCACGCCCGGTACCCGGCGTTCGCCGCGGCGTTCGACGAGACCGTGGCACTGCTCGACACCGAGCTCGGCACGTCGCTGCGCGAGGTCGTGTGGGGCGACGAGCAGGAGACACTGGACGACACCCGGTTCACCCAGCCGGCACTGTTCGCCGTCGAGGTGGCGCTGTACCGGCTGCTGGAGTCGTGGGGCGTGCGCCCGGCGGCGGTGGCGGGCCACTCGGTCGGCGAGATCGCGGCCGCGCACGTCGCCGGGGTGCTCCCGCTCGCCGACGCGTGCCGGCTCGTCGCGGCCCGGGCGCGGCTGATGTCCGCGCTGCCCGCCGGTGGCGCGATGCTGGCCGTGGAGGCGACCGAGGACGAGGTCACGCCGCTGCTGGGCGACGACGTGGCGATCGCCGCCGTGAACGGGCCGACATCGGTCGTCGTGTCCGGCGCGGAGGCGGCCGTCGCGGCCGTCGAGGAGCAGCTGGCCGACCGGCGGACGACCCGGCTGCGGGTCAGTCACGCGTTCCACTCGCCGCTGATGGACCCGGTGCTCGACGAGTTCCGGGCCGTCGCGGAGTCCCTGACCTACGCCGAGCCGCGGCTGCCGCTGGTGTCCCTGTCGGCCGACCCGAACCCGTCGAACCCGGAGCACTGGGTGCGCCACGTCCGTGAGGCCGTGCGGTTCGCCGACGGCGTCGCGGAGCTGGCCGGGCGCGGTGTGACCGCGTTCCTGGAGGTCGGACCGGACGGCGCGCTGTCCGCGATGGCGCGCTCGTGCCTGGAGCCCGACGCCGTCGTCGTCCCCGCCCTGCGCCGCGACGCCGACGAGGAGCGTGCCCTTCTCACGGCGCTCGGCGGGCTGTACGTGGCCGGCGTCGACGTGGACTGGACGGCTGTGCTGCCCGGCGGGCGCCGGGTCACGCTGCCCACCTACCCGTTCCAGCGGGAGCGGTTCTGGCCCACCGCGGCCGTCGCGCCCGCAGACGCGGGCGGTCTCGGACTGCGGGCCGGTGGTCACCCGCTGCTCGGCGCCGCGACGACGGTCGCCGGGTCGGACGAGCTGCTGCTGACCGGCCGGGTCTCGACCGCGGCGCAGCCGTGGCTGCGCGAGCACGCGGTGCTGCCCGCCGCCGTCCTGGCCGAGATCGCCGTGCACGCCGGCGACCAGGCGGACGCCGCGACCGTCGAGGAGCTGACCGTCACCGAGCCGCTCGCGCTGTCCGGCGAGCAGGCCCGCCTGCTGCAGGTGCGCGTCGGCGCACCGGACGACGACGGCCGCCGCACGCTCGACGTGCACAGCCGCCCGGAGTCCGGCACCGACGAGCGATGGACCCGGCACGCGACCGGCGCGCTGGCCGCGACCGGAACGACCCCGCCCGCCGCGGACCCGGTGTGGCCGGCGGAGGGTGCGCAGCCGACCGACCTGCCCGGCCCGTTCGGTCCGGTCACCGTCCGCGGCGCCTGGACCGCGGGTGACGCGCTGCTCGTCGAGCTGGAGACGGCCGACCGCCCGGCAGGAGCGCCGTTCACGCTGCATCCCGCGCTGCTCGACGCCGCCGTCCGCTCCGGCCTCGACGGAGCCGACGTGGTCACCTGGCGGGACCTCGCGGTGCACGCCGCGGACGCCGCGGTGCTGCGGGTCCGCGCCGTCGACCGCGGGGACGGGACCCGGGAGCTCACCGCGACGGACGCGCAGGGTGCTCCGGTGCTGACCGCCGGTGCGCTCACGCCGGGCGAGACCGCCGCACCGCAGGAGGGCCCCGACGCGACCGGCGACGGCGCGCTGCTGGTCCTCGACTGGATCGCGGCGCCCGACGTGGCGACCGACGACACCGGGCGGTGGGCCGTGCTCGGCGCCGGCCTGCCGGAGCTCGACGGCGTGACCCGGGCCGGCACCCTGACCGAGCTGCTGGAGGCGGGCGAGGCGCTGCCGCCGGTCGTCGTCGCACCGGTGGACGGGCGCGAGGGCGCGCTGCCGGACGCCGCGCACGACACCACGACCGCCGTGCTGGAGCTGCTGCAGACCTGGTCCGGTGACGCCCGGACGGCCGCGTCCCGCCTCGTCGTCGTGACCCGGGGGGCCGTCGCCGCCGGACGGGACGACCACGTGCACGACCTCGGCGCCGCCCCGGTGTGGGGCCTCGTCCGGTCCGCCCAGACCGAGGACCCGGGCAGCGTCGCGCTGCTCGACCTGGACCCGGCGGGCGGGACGGACGGTCTGTCCGCCGTGACCGGGCTGATGGACGTGGGGGAGACGCAGGCCGCCGTGCGCGACGGTGCGCTGACCGTCGCGCGGCTGGTCGCGGCGCAGGAGCAGGAGACGCCGGACCGCAGCTGGGACCCGCAGGGCACGGTGCTGGTCACCGGCGGCACCGGCGGGCTCGGCGGGCTGCTCGCCCGGCACCTCGTCGCGCACCACAAGGTGCGGCACCTGCTGCTCACCAGCCGCCGCGGCGCGGCCGCGCCGGGTGCGGCCGAGCTGCGCACGGAGCTCGAGGAGCTCGGGGCCGAGGTCACGATCACGGCCTGCGACGTCGCCGACCGCGGTGCGGTGGACGACCTGGTCGGGTCGGTGCCCGATGAGCACCCGCTGACCGCCGTCGTGCACACAGCGGGCGTGCTCGACGACGCGACGATCGGCTCGCTGTCCGCCGAGGCCGTGCACACCGTGCTGCGCCCGAAGGCGGACGCGGCGTGGCACCTGCACGAGGCCACCCGGGAGCTGCCGCTGGCCGCGTTCGTCGCGTACTCCTCGGTCGCCGGCGTGACCGGCGGCCCGGGCCAGGGCAACTACTCGGCCGCGAACGCGTTCCTGGACGCGCTGGCCGCACACCGTGCGGCGCAGGGGCTCCCGGCGCTGGCACTGGCGTGGGGGCCGTGGTCGCAGGAGTCCGGGATGACCGCGGCGCTCGGCGACGCGGAGCGCGAGCGCACCGAGCGCTCCGGGATGCCGCCGCTGGACCCGGAGCAGGGTCTCGCGCTGTTCGACGTGGCGACCGCCCGCGACGACCGGTTCGTCGTAGCGGCCCGGTTCGCCGCCGCCGCGCCGGCCACCGGGGACGTCCCGGCCGTGCTGCGCGCGCTGGTGCGGGCCCGTCGCCGCACGGCGGCCGCGACCGAGGGCAGCGACGGCCTGCTGCGCCGCCTCTCCGGGCTCGACGCCGACGCCCAGCGTGCGGAGCTGCGGGAGCTGGTCCGCGGCGCGACCGCGGCCGTGCTCGGGCACTCCGGTACCGACGGCGTGCCCGCCGACCGGGACTTCAGCCGCATGGGCTTCGACTCGCTCACCGCCGTCGAGCTGCGGATGCGCCTGTCCGAGGCGACCGGCGCCCGCCTGCCGGCCACGCTCGTGTTCGACCACCCGACGCCGGACGAGGTCGCCGCCCACCTGGCCCAGACCGTGCTCGGCTCTGCCGGTGCCGGTACGGCTCCGGGACTGTCCGAACTGGACCGTCTCGAGAACGCGCTCGACCCGGGCGGCGTCGACGAGGACACCAGGGCCGGGGTCGCGGCACGGCTGCGCAGGCTGCTGGCGCGCTGGGACGAGCCCGCGAGCGACGGCGCCGACACGACCGGCGGGGTCGGCGAGCGCCTGGACGAGGCGAGCACCGAGCAGGTTCTCGCCTTCATCGACAACGAGCTCGGACGGTCGCAGGCGACCTGACTCGCCGCCCGACACGCGCCCGACACGATCGTCAGGAAGGTTCACGATGTCCGACGGACAGAGGCCGGACGAGCAGAAGCTCGTCGACTACCTGAAGTGGGTCACGGCCGACCTGCACGAGACGCGCAGGCGGCTCTCCGACGCCGAGGCCGGACGCGGTGAACCGGTCGCGATCGTCGGGATGGCGTGCCGGTTCCCCGGCGGGGTGTCCTCGCCGGAGGAGCTGTGGGCGATGCTCGACGAGGGCCGCGACGGCATCGGCCCGTTCCCGGACGACCGCGGCTGGGACCTCGACGCGCTGGCCGGCGACGGGCCGGGCGCGAGCGCCACGCAGCTCGGCGGGTTCCTGGACGACGCGGGCGCGTTCGACCCCGGCTTCTTCGACATCTCCCCGCGCGAGGCGCTGGCGATGGACCCGCAGCAGCGGATCCTGCTGGAGACGGCGTGGGAGGCGTTCGAGCGTGCCGGCGTCGACCCGTCCGCGCTGCGCGGCACCAGGACCGGCGTGTTCGTCGGCACGAACGGCCAGGACTACGCGCACCTCGTGCTCGCCTCCGACGACGACATGGGCGGCTACGCGGGCAACGGGCTGGCCGCGAGCGTCCTGTCCGGTCGCGTGTCGTTCGCGCTCGGCCTGCAGGGACCCGCCGTCACGCTGGACACGGCGTGCTCGTCGTCGCTGGTCGCGCTGCACCTGGCCGCGCAGTCCGTACGCGTGGGGGAGTGCGGGCTCGCCGTCGCGGGCGGGGTCACCGTGATGGCGACGCCGTCGAACTTCGCCGGGTTCAGCCTGCACGGCGGGCTCGCACCGGACGGGCACTGCAAGGCGTTCTCCGACGACGCCGACGGCACCGGCTGGTCGGAGGGCATCGGGCTGCTCGTCGTCGAGAAGCTGTCCGACGCGACCCGCAACGGACACCCGGTACTGGCCGTGCTCAGCGGCTCCGCGGTCAACCAGGACGGCGCGTCCAACGGCCTGAGCGCCCCGAACGGCCCTGCCCAGCAGCGCGTCATCCGCCAGGCACTGGCCGGAGCGGGCCTCGGAACGTCCGATGTGGACGCCGTCGAGGCGCACGGCACCGGCACCGCGCTCGGCGACCCGATCGAGGCGCAGGCGCTGCTGGCGACGTACGGGCAGGACCGCGATCCGGACCGCCCCCTGCTGCTCGGCTCCGTGAAGTCCAACCTCGGCCACACCCAGGCCGCCGCGGGAGCGGCCGGCGTGATCCGCACGATCCTGGCGCTGCGGCACGCGCGGCTGCCGCGCACGCTCGGGGTCGCTGCGCCGTCGTCGCACGTGGACTGGGAGGCGGGCGCCGTCCGGCTGCTGACCGAGCCGGCCGCGTGGCCCGACGTGGACCGTCCGCGACGGGCGGGCGTGTCGTCGTTCGGCATCAGCGGCACGAACGCGCACGTGATCCTGGAGCAGGCCCCCCCGGCCGAGCCGCCGGAGAGCGGAGAGCCGGCGGTGCGGCCGCGGGCCGTGCCGTGGCCGGTCTCCGCGCGCAGCGCCGCGGCGCTGGACCTGCAGCTGGACCGCGTCCACGGGATCGCGACCGGCTCGCCGTCCGACGTCGGGCACGCGCTGGCCACGAGCCGCGGCGCGTTCGCGCACCGCGCGCTGCTGGTCCACGCCGACGGCGAGCTGACCGAGGCGACCAGGGACACCGTGCCCACGGCCGGTCCCGGCGGGCTCGCCGTGCTGTTCTCCGGGCAGGGGTCGCAACGCCTCGGCGCCGGTCGCGAGCTGCACGCCCGGTACCCGGTGTTCGCGGACGCGTTCGACGAGATCGTCGCCCTGCTCGACGCCGAGCTGGGCACGTCGCTGAGGGACGTGGTCTGGGGAGACGATCAGGACGAGCTGAACGCGACCCGCTTCACCCAACCCGCGCTGTTCGCGGTCGAGGTCGCGCTCTACCGGCTCGTGGAGTCGTGGGGCGTGCGACCCGGCCACCTGGCGGGCCACTCCGTCGGGGAGATCACCGCCGCGCACGTGTCCGGCGTGCTGTCCCTGGCCGACGCCTGCCGCATGGTGGTGGCCAGGGCCCGGCTGATGCAGGAGCTGCCCGAGGGCGGGGCGATGGTCGCGCTGCGCGCCACCGAGGACGAGGTGGTGTCGCTGCTCGACGACCGCACCGCGATCGCTGCGGTGAACGCGCCGGACGCCGTCGTGGTCTCCGGCGCCGAGGACACCGTGCTCGCGCTGCGCGACCGGTTCTCCGGCGAGGGGCGGAGCACGTCGCGGCTGGCGGTCAGCCACGCGTTCCACTCGCCGCTGATCGACCCGATGCTCGACGAGTTCGAGCGGGTGGTCTCCGGACTCACGTTCGGCGCGCCGCAGATCCCGGTCGTGTCCGACGTGACCGGCACCGTCGCCCCGGCCGAGGTGCTGTGCTCCGCGCGGTACTGGGTGGAGCACGCCCGCCGCGCCGTCCGCTTCGGCGACGCCGTCGCCACGCTGGCCGCCGACGGCGTCCGGACGTTCCTGGAGCTCGGACCGGACGGCGTGCTGTCCGCGCTGGTCGCCGAGACCGCCCAGGACGCGGCCGCCGTCCCCGCGCTGCGCAAGGACGTCCCGGAGGACGAGGCCGTCCTCGCCGCGCTCGGGACACTGTGGACCCGCGGGACCAGCGTCGACTGGGACGCCGTGTTCGACGGCACGCTCACCCCGGACGCCACCCCGGTCGCGCTGCCGCCCACCGCGTTCGCCCGCGAGCGGTACTGGCCGACGCTGCGCGCCACCACCGGCGACCCGGACGGGCTCGGCCTCACCGCGGCCGGGCACCCGTTGCTCGGCGCCGCCGTCGTGCTCGCTGACGCCGACCGGACCGTCCTCACCGGACGGTTGTCCGCGCGCACCCACCCCTGGCTCGGCGCGCACCGCGTGGACGGGCGGATCACCGTGCCCGGCACGGCGTTCGCCGAGATGGCGATCCGGGCCGGCGACCAGTGCGGCCTCCCTCGGGTCGACGAGCTCGACGTGCTCGCGCCGCTCGTGCTCGGCGACCGGGACGCCGTCGCGCTGCAGGTGTCCGTCGGTGCCGTGGACTCCGACGGTCGGCGGCCGGTCACCGTGCACGCGCGCCCCGCCTCCGGCCCGGACTCCGACGACGCCGCCTGGACCGAGCACGCCCGGGGCGTACTCACCGCGGACGACGCCGCTCCGGAGACCGACGGCTCACCGTGGCCGCCCCGGGACGCGACGGAGGCGACCGGCGACACCGAGGGGCGCGTCTGGCACCGCGACGGCGAGGTGCTGGCCGAGGTCGGAATGCCGTCCCCGACCGGTGCCGACCGCGGGTTCGGGATCCATCCCGCGCTGTTGGCGTCGGCGCTGCGGGTGGCGACCGTGCCGGGCGCCTCCGGCGAGCCGACGCGGTTCTCCGGGCTGTCGCTGCACGCCACCGGAGCGACCACGCTCCGGGCACGGATCACCGACCTCGGCGGCGGAGCCGTCGCCCTCACGGTCGCCGACACCGGCGGGGCGCCCGTCCTGACCGCCGACGCCGTGCACCTCGGCGAGCCGGGCGAGGCCCCGGCCCGTGCCGGGCAGGGTGACCTGTTCGGCCTGCACTGGACGCCGGTGGAGCCGGCCGGGCGTGCCTCGGGGACGCGCTGGGCCGTCGTCGGCGACGACGAGCTGGACCTCGGCTACGCGATGCACCGCGCCGACGAGACCGTGGGCGCGTACGCGGAGTCGCTCGGCGGTGCCGTCGGGGACGGTGGACGCGCGCCGGACGTGTTCCTGATCCCGGTCGTCGGCCCGGCCGAGCCCGGTCCGGACGCCGTGCACGCGGTGACCGCACGCGTGCTCGGGCTGCTGCAGGAGTGGCTGGAGGAACCGCGGCTCGCCGACGCGCGGCTCGTGTTCGTCACGCGCGGCGCCGTCGCCGACGAGGGCGAGACCGTCGCCGACCCGGCCGCGGCCGCCGTGTGGGGTCTGGTGCGCTCGGCGCAGACCGAGAACCCCGGTCGCATCCTGCTCGTCGACATCGACGACACGTTCCGCTCGGCAGGCGTGCTGCCCGAGGTGCTCCTGCTCGACGAGCAGGAGCTGCTCGTGCGCGACCACGCCGTGCGCGCCGCCCGGCTGGGGCGGCTGCCTGCCGTGCCCGACGCCGCGGACGCCGCGGCCAGGGAGTGGGATCCGGACGGGACCGTGCTGGTCACCGGCGGCACCGGCGGGTTGGGTGGGCTGCTGGCCCGCCACCTCGTCGCGACCCGCGGGGTGCGGCACCTGCTGCTCGCCGGTCGTCGGGGCCCGGACGCCCCGGGTGCGGACGAGCTTCGCGTCGAGCTGGAGTCGCTCGGCGCCGAGGTCACGGTCGCGGCCTGCGACGTCGGCGACCGCGACGCCGTCGCATCGCTGGTCGGGTCCGTGCCGGACGCGCACCCCTTGACCGCCGTCGTGCACACCGCCGGCGTGCTCGACGACGGGCTGGTCGGCTCGCTCACGCCGGAGCGCATGGCCGCCGTGCTGCGCCCGAAGTCGGACGCGGCGTGGCACCTGCATGAGGCGACCCGCGAGCTGGGACTGGCCGCGTTCGTCCTGTACTCGTCCGTCTCCGGCATCCTCGGCAGCGCCGGCCAGGCCAACTATGCCGCCGCGAACACCGCGCAGGACGCGCTGGCCCGCCACCGCCACGCGCTCGGGCTGCCCGCGACGTCGCTGGCGTGGGGGCCGTGGGGCGGCGGCGCCGGCATGACCGAGGGCATCGGCGAGGCCGACCTGGAGCGGATGGCCCGCGGCGGGCTGCCCGCGCTGGACACCGACGACGGCCTCGCGCTGTTCGACGCGGCGCTGGCCCGCCCGGAGCCGGTCGTCGTCCCGACCCGGATCAACGTCGCCGGGCTGCAGGTCCAGGAGGGCCTGCCGGCGCTCTGGCGCGACCTGGTGCCGCGCACCCGGCGTTCCGCCGCGGCCGCGGGCCGCCCGACCGGGTCCGTGCGCGACACGCTCCGCGACCTCGACGACGCCGGCCGGGAGCGCCTGCTCGTCGAGCTCGTCACCGGCTACACGGCCGGGCTGCTCGGGCACTCCGACCCGTCCGACGTGGACCCGGAGCGCGGGTTCCTCGAGCTCGGCTTCGACTCGCTGACCTCGGTCGGGCTGCGCAACCAACTCGGCGAGGTGCTCGACCTGCGGCTGCCCGGCTCGGTCGTGTTCGACAACACGACGCCGGTCAAGCTGGCCCGCAGGCTGCACGAGCTCGTCGACGAGGACCCGGGGTCGTCGTCGGCCGGTGCGGGCCAGGCGACCGTGACGGCGCGACCGGACCAGCACGGCGACGAGACGCTCGTCGGCCTGTTCCACTCGGCCGTCAGCGGGGGCAAGCTCGTCGAGGCGATGCGGATGCTCAAGGCCGTCGCGAACACGCGGCCGATGTTCGACTCGCCCGCCGAGCTGGAGGAGCTCTCCGAGCCGGTGACGCTCGCCGAGGGGGCCACCGACCCGCGGCTGATCTTCGTCAGCGCCCCCGGCGCGACCGGCGGCGTGCACCAGTACGCCCGGATCGCGGCGCACTTCCGCGGCAGCCGGAACGTCTCCGCGCTGCCGCTGATGGGCTTCGCACCCGGCGAGCTGCTGCCCGGCTCCAGCGAGGCCGCGGCCCGGATCGTCGCCGAGAGCGTGCTGCTGGCCAGCGACGGTGACCCGTTCGTCATGGTCGGGCACTCCACCGGCGGGTCGCTGGCCTACCTGGCCGCCGGGATGCTCGAGTCCGTCTGGGGCGTGCGCCCGGAGGCCGTGATCCTGCTGGACACCGCATCCATCCGCTACGACCCGGGCGAGAACAACGACCTGGACCGCACCACCCGCTTCTACCTGGCCGACATCGACTCGCCGTCGGTGACGCTGAACAGCGCGCGCATGTCGGCCATGGCGCACTGGTTCATGGCGATGACCGACATCCAGGCACCGCCCACGACCGCGCCGACCTTGCTGGTGCGCGCCGCGAAGGACGTCGACGGGTTCATCCTCGACACCTCCGCCGTGCCCGCCGACGAGGTCCGCGACATCGACGCGGACCACCTGTCGCTGGCGATGGAGCACTCGTCGCTGACGGCGACCGCCATCGAGGACTGGCTGGCGTCCCTGCCGGCCCCGGACACCGAGGAGATCCACCGATGACCCTGACGACACCTCCGACGGCGGACACCGACGTTCCCTCTCTGGCCGGCGAGCCGCAGTCGGTACTGAAGCTGAGCCCGCTGCTGGCCGACCTGCAGCGGCGCGCCCCGGTCTGCCGGGTCCGCACCCCGGCGGGTGACCAGGCGTGGCTCGTCACCCGGCACGACCAGCTCAAGGAGCTGCTGCACGACGAGCGTCTGGCCCGGGCGCACGCCGACCCGCCGAACGCCCCGCGGTACGTGGACAACCCGTTCCTGGACCTTCTCGTCACCGACGACGTCGACGCGGCCCGCGAGCAGCACCGCCAGATGCGCAGGCTGCTGACCCCGCAGTTCTCGGCGCGGCGGGTGCTGAACCTGGAGCCGGTCGTGCAGGGCATCGCCGAGCAGTGCCTGGAGCGCTTCGCCGCCGCGGGCAGCCCTGCCGACCTGCACGGCGGTTTCTCCATGCCGTTCTCGCTGACCGTCCTGTGTGCACTGATCGGGATCCCGCCCGCCGACCAGATGCGGTTGGTGGAGGTCCTGTCCGCGATGGGTGAGATGGACCCGGACCGGGTCCGTGAGACGCAGTCCGGGCTGTTCGGTCTGCTCGGCGACGTCGCCCGGCGCAAGCGCACCGAGCCCGGCGACGACGTGATCTCCCGCCTGACCGAGCAGATGCCCGACGATCAGATCGGCCCGATCGCGTCAGGCCTGCTGTTCGCCGGCCTGGACAGCGTCGCGAGCCACGTCGACCTCGGCGTCGTCCTGTTCGCGAACCACCGCGACCAGCTCGAGGCAGCTCTTGCCGACGAGAAGGCGATGCGCGGCGGTGTCGAGGAGATCCTGCGCTCGGCCAAGGCCGGCGGATCGGTGCTGCCGCGCTACGCGACGGCCGACGTGCCGGTCGGCGACGTCGTGATCGGCACCGGCGACCTGGTGCTGCTCGACTTCACGCTCGTCAACTTCGACACCGGTGTCTTCGACGAGCCGGAGGTCTTCGACATCGCCCGCCCGTCGAACCCGCACCTGACGTTCGGCCACGGCATGTGGCACTGCATCGGCGCGCCCCTGGCCCGCATGCAGCTGCGCATCGCGTACACGCTGCTGTTCACGCAGTTGCCCGGCCTGGCCCCGACGAAGCCGGTCGACGAGCTGCAGGTGCACTCGGACAAGCTCTCCGCCGGCCTGACGGAACTCCCGGTGACCTGGTAGGCGTCCCGGTCCCGCGACGCCGCCGCTGCGCGCCATGATCACCGGTTCCGGCGCGGATCGTTCATCCGGCGAACGACGGGCTCCAGCATCGCGGATCATCGGTTCCACCCCGGCCACCACAGGACGTGGCCGGGGTGGGGACAGCCGGTCCGGAGCTCAGGCCCAGGTGACCGGGAGCTCGTGCAGTCCGATGAGGACGCCGTCGTACTTCACCGGGAGCTCGTCGGCCGGGACGGCCAGGCGCAGGTCCGGGATCCGCTCGAACAGCGTCGTGTAGGCGATCTCCATCTCCAGCCGCACGAGGTTCTGGCCCAGGCACTGGTGCACGCCGTACCCGAACGCGACGTGCGAGCGGGCCGAGCGCTCGGGACAGAAGCGCGACGCGTCGTCGAACGCGGTGCCGTCGTGGTTCGCCGCGGCCAGCAGCGGCACGATGCCCTCACCGGCCCTGATCGTGCGACCGCCGATCTCCAGGTCCTCGAGCGCCACCCGGAACGCCACCAGGTCGGCCACGGAGTAGAACCGCAGCAGCTCCTCGACGACGCGCTCGTCGCCGATCCACTCCGGGTTCTCCAGCAGCTGGACGATGCCGAGCCCGATGTTGTTCGCCGTCGTCTCGTGCCCGGCGATCAGCAGCAGCATCGACACGCCGGCGAGCTCCTGGCGGGTCAGCCTGCCGGTCGCGACGAGCCGGCTGATCAGGTCCGTACCGGGGCGCTTCTCCTTGATCCGGATGAGCCGGCCGAGGTAGCGCATCAGCGCGGCGGACGCGGCGTCGCGCTCGGAGTCCGACGAGCTGAGCGTGACCAGGACCCGCGTCTTCGCCTCGAAGAAGTCCCGGTCGGCCCGCGGCACGCCGAGCATGCCGGCGATCACCAGCGACGGCACCGGCAGCGCGAACGCCTCGACCAGGTCGGCCGAGTCGCCCGCGGCGAGCATGGTGTCGATGCGCTCGTCGACGATCTGCTGGATCTCCGGGCGCAGCTCGCGGATCGTGCGGACGCTGAACTCGGGGATCAGCGTCTTGCGGAACCGGTCGTGCTCCGGCGGGTCGGCGGAGACGAACCAGCCGGGGATCTCGTCCTGCGACGGCGCGCCGCCGGTCCGGGACGCCTTCGGGAACCCCGGCTTCGACGGGTCCGCGCTGATCCGCCTGTCGGTGAGCACGGCGCGGACGTCCTCGTGGCGGGTGACCAGCCAGACCGGGCCGCTGGGCAGCTCGGAACGGACCGGCTCGCCGCCGTCGCGCCACTGCCCGTACTCCGGTGGCGGGAACGGCTTCCCGGGTTCGCGCAGCGGGAACGCGACCGGGCAGCCGGTGGTCGGCGCCTGCGCCTCGGCGGTCATGCGGCCACCCCGTAGTACTCCCGGATCGTGCCGGTGATCGTCTGCTGGTCCTGCTCGGTCAGACCGGTGTGGGTCGGCAGGTAGAAGCCGTCCTCGCTCAGCCGGGACGCGTTCAGCGACGGCCAGCCGGGGTCGTGGTAGCCGGGCTGGCGGCTCATCGGCTTGAAGAACACGCGGGTGTCGATGCCGTGCTCCCTGAGGTGGGCGAGCAGGTCGTCGCGGCCCTCGGCACGCACGTCGTACATCCAGAGCACGTCGCGCGGCGGCATCAGCGTGATGCCGGGGACGTCGTGAAGTGCCTCGTCGTAGCGCTTCTCGATGTCGCGACGGGTGGCCAGGATCGTGTCGAGCTGCTCGGTCTGTGCCAGCGCGACGGCGGCCTGCATGTTCGTCATGCGGAAGTTGTAGGCGAGCTTCTTGTGCAGGAAGCTGTGGTCGCGGGTGAACGCCATCGCCCGCAGGTGCTCCATCTGCTCGGCCAGGTGCGCGTCGCGGGTCACGCAGATGCCGCCCTCGCCGGCCGTGATGATCTTGTTGGCGAACAGCGAGTAGCAGGCGACGTCGCCGGTCGGCCGCACGCCGTGCGCCTCGGCGGAGTCCTCGACGACCCGCAGGTTGTACTCGTAGGCGAGCTCCAGGATCGGCTCCATCGCGCACCGGCGGCCGTAGACGTGCACCGGCATGATCGCCTTCGTACGCGGCGTGATCCGGTCCTCGATCAGCGTGACGTCGATGTTCAGGTCGTCGCCGCAGTCGACGAACACCGGCGTGGCACCGGTGTAGGTGACCGCCCACGCGGACGCGATCATCGTGAACTCCGGGACGATCACCTCGTCGCCGGGGCCGATGTCCAGCGCGCGCAGCGCGAGCGTCAGCGCTGTCGTGCCGGACGAGCAGGCGACGCCGTGCGGCACGCCGTTGTAGTCGGCGAACGCCTCCTCGAAGCGCCGCACGTACGGGCCCTGCGAGGAGATCCAGCCACCGGAGACGGCCTCGGTGACGTACTCGAGCTCGTTGCCGCCGAGCCACGGCTTGGATACCGGGTGCGTGAAGGACATCGGGTTCTCCGTCAGTCGGTTGCCAGTGCGGGCAGGTCGAGCAGGAGGTCGGCGGCGGCCGCGCGCCCGCCGGCGTCGCGGAGCAGGCCGGCGTAGTGCTCGGCCCGCGCGGTGAACGACGGCCCGTCGAGCACCCGAAGGATCTTGTCCAGGACGTCGTCGGTGTCCACCGTCTCGGGGCGGTCGACGGTCAGGCTGACGCCGAAGTCCTGGCCGCGGACCGCCTGGTCGTCGCAGTCGACCCAGAGCGGGCGCACGACCAGCGGCTTTCCGAAGTACAGGCCCTCGTGGTACCCGTTGCCGCCGGCGTGGGTGAAGAACACCTTGACGTTGGGGTGGGCCAGCACGTCGAGCTGCGACGGCACCCAGCTCTCGATCCGCAGGTTCTCCGGCAGCTCCTCGGCGGGCGGCAGCAGGTCCTGCTGCGTCGCGGGCAGCTTCCACAGCACCTGGTGGCCCTCCGCGTCGAGCCTGCGGGCCACCTCCACCAGCGACGCGACCTGCGGCCGGGTCAACCGGGTGATCGTCCCGAATCCCATGTAGACGACCGACTTCTGCGCGGACAGCCAGGGGGCGAGCTCGTCGTCGTCCGGTGCCTGGGGCAGCGGCGGCACCATCGTGCCGACCAGGCGGAGCTTGTCCGGCAACGGGAACGGATAGTCCAGCTCGGACACCGACCAGCAGAGCACCTGCTCCGCGTGGTCGATCCGGGCCATCATCTGCCGGGCCTCGGGCGCGATGCCGAGCTGCTCGCGGACGTGGTTGTCGCGCGCCACCACCTCCCGGGTCCCGCGCCGGGTGAACATCGCGAGCGTGCGGAGCCGGAACAGCTGGTTGGTGATCTTCTGGCGGAGCGTCATCGCGCCGGGCAGGCCGGAGTGCGGCACCGGGAAGCCGGCCGGCGTGTACGACCTCGCGAACGGGACGTGCGAGGTCAGGACGTTGCTCGGCACGAACGGCACGCTCAGCACGAACGGGATGCCCTTCGTGATCGCCAGCTCGTACCCGTACTGGCACATGCTCTCGATCACCATCAGGGCCGGCCGCAGCTCGTCGACGGCCCGCTCCAGCGCCCGGTACTTCGCGAACCGGGACTCCGGGTCGAACGAGTGCTCGATCACCGCGCGGTGGGCCGCGAACCGGTCCCGCTGGGTCACCGCGGCGTAGGTCTCGTCGTCCCAGGTGACCGCGGACATCGCCGACTCGGTGTCGCCGAGCGGGATGAACCCGACCGGACTGCCGGAACCGGCTGCCTCGACGTCGTCGCGCGCCTTGTCGTCGGCCGCGAAATACAGATCCGGGATCTGCCGGCGTGACAGTTCTCCGGCGAGAACGAGAAGCGGATTGAGCAGACCGGCCTCGGCGTAGCTGACGAACAGGATCGGTCGTCCGTGCGTGCCCATGGGCACCACCCTCCGAAATGACACGTGGCCCGAGCGAGCACGTAGTTGATCCCACGGCGGGCGCCGGGGAATCCCTAGTCCTGGCCGGATCGGTGAGTGGATTCCTCGGGAAAACCACAGCGGCCGCGACCCTACGGTCGCCGGGCACGGACCACTGGTGGGTCGTGTTCGGAGTCTCTCCAGGAGGTGAGCGAGGCGTGACGTGGGAAGCCGACGCCGCGACCGTGGTGGTCGTCGGGATGGCCTGTCGCTACCCCGGAGGCGTGCGCGGCGCCGACGACCTGTGGGACCTGCTCCTGTCCGACCGGGAGGCGATGACCGGCTTCCCGGACGACCGCGGCTGGGACCTCGACGCGCTCGCCGGTGACGGCCCGGGGCACGTCGAGTCCACCGGCGGCGGGTTCGTCGACGCCGCCGGGTTCGATGCGGACTTCTTCGGCATGTCCCCCCGCGAGGCGCTGTCCACAGACCCCCAGCAGCGCCTGATGCTGGAGACGGCGTGGGAGGCCGTCGAGCAGTCGGGCGTCGCCCCGGCGTCGTTGCGCGGCACCCGGACCGGCGTGTTCGTCGGCGCCAGCGGCTCGGACTACATCGCGGTCACCCACGCCTCGCCGGACGACACGGCCGGACACGCGCTGACCGGGCTCTCCCCGGGCCTGCTGTCCGGGCGGCTCGCCCACGTCCTCGGCCTGGAGGGGCCGGTCCTGACCGTCGACGCGGCGTCGTCGTCGGCGATGGTGGCGATGCACCTGGCCGCCGGGTCGCTGCGCGCGGGCGAGTGTGGCGTCGCGCTCGCCGGCGGCGTCTGCGTGATGTCGACGCCCGCCGGTTTCGTCGGGCACTCCCGCCAGGGCGGGCTCGCCCCGGACGCCCGCTGCAAGGTCTTCTCCGACGACGCCGACGGCACCGCGTGGTCCGAGGGCGTCGGCGTCGTCGTGCTCAAGCGGCTGTCCGACGCGCGCAAGGCGGGCGACACCGTGCTGGCCGTGCTCCGGGGCTCCGCCCTGAACTCCGACGGCGCCTCCGACGGCCTGACCACGCCGAGCGGTCCCGCCCAGGAGGAGCTGATCTGGAACGCGCTCTCCGACGCCGGCCTCACCCCGTCCGACATCGACGTCGTCGAGGCGCACGGCACCGGCACGGCGCTCGGCGACCCGGTCGAGGCCGAGGCGGTGCTCGCGACGTACAGCCAGGACCGTCCGCCCGGACGGCCGCTGTGGCTCCGGTCGGTCAAGTCGGTGATCGGCCACACGCAGGCCGCGTCCGGCATGGCCGGCCTGATCACGATCATCCAGTCGATGCGGTACGGCCGGCTGCCGGGCACCCGGCACGTCGGCACCCCGAACCGCCAGGTCGACTGGTCGCTCGGCGAGGTCGAGCTCCCGACGGACGCCGTTCCGTGGCCGCGCTCCGACCGGCCCCGCCGCGCCGGGATCTCGTCGTTCGGGATCAGCGGCACGAACGCCCACGTGATCGTCGAGGAGCCGCCCGCCGTCGACGACCCCGCGCCGGGGGACATCCGGCCCGCGGCCGTGCCGTGGGTCGTCAGCGGCTCCACCGAGCAGGCGCTGGAGGCCCAGATCGAGCGGCTCACGACCCACGTGCACGAGCGCGGGCCGGACCCGTGCGACGTCGGGTGGTCGCTGGCCACGGCCCGTACCCCGATGCGCCACCGCGCCGTCCTGCTGGACGCCGGCGACGGCCCCGTCGAGCAGTACAGGGCGCTGGCGCGTGCCTGCCGGCCGGCCGTGCTGTTCTCCGGGCAGGGCAGCCAGCGGCTCGGCGCCGGCCGCGCGCTCGCCGCCCGTTTCCCGGTGTTCTCCGACGCGCTGGACGCCGTCACCGACCGGCTCGACCCGCTGCTCGAACACCCGGTCCGGGACGTGCTCTGGGGCGACGACGCCGGCCGGCTGGACCGGACCGTCGCGACCCAGCCCGCGCTGTTCGCCGTCGGTGTCGCGCTGTACCGGCTGGTCGAGTCGCTGGGTCTGCGCCCGGCGGCCGTCGGCGGCCACTCGGTCGGCGAGATCACCGCGGCACACGTGGCGGGCGTGCTGTCGCTGGACGACGCGGTCCGCCTGGTCGCCGCGCGCGCCACGCTGATGGAGGCGCTGCCCGCCGGCGGCGCGATGGTCGCCGTCGAGGCGACCGAGGACGAGGTCTGGCCGCTGCTCGACGGGGACGTGTCGATCGCCGCGCTGAACGGGCCGGCGTCCGTCGTCGTCGCGGGCGACGAGCACGCCGTCGCCGCCGTCGCGACGCACCTGGCCGAGCAGGGCCGCCGGACCAGCAGGCTGGCCGTCTCGCACGCGTTCCACTCGCCGCGGATGGACCCGATGCTGCAGGACTTCCGCACGACGGTGGAGGGGCTGACGTTCCACCGCCCGACGACGCCGCTGGTGTCCAACGTGACCGGCCGGCTCGGCGGCGCCGTGGCGGCCGATCCCGGGTACTGGGTGCGGCACGTCCGCGAGCCCGTCCGGTTCGCCGACGGCGTCCGGGCGCTGAGGATCGACGGGATCGACGTGCTCGTCGAGCTCGGCCCGAGCAGCACGCTGTCCGCGCTGGTCCGCGACACGCTGGCCGGGGGACCGGCCGCCGACGTGGTGCCGGTGCTGCGCAAGGACCGCGAGGAGGAGCAGGCGTTCGCCGCCGCGCTCGGGCGGCTGCACGCGCTCGGCGTGCCGGTCGACTGGACGGAGTTCTACCGCGGTACCGGCGCCCGGCGCGTCGACCTGCCGACGTACGCGTTCCGGCACCAGCGGTACTGGCCGACCCCGCCGCCGGACGGCGTTCCCACCGCGCCCGCGGTGGACACGGTCGCCGCGGTCGGCGAGCCGGGTCCGAGCGTGTCCGCGCCGCGGATCGCCGCGATGGCCCCCGCCGAGCGGGAGCGCTACCTGGTCGACCTCGTGCGGGAGCGGGCGGCCGCGGTGCTCGGCCACTCCGGCACGGACACCGTCGGGGCGCGCAGCGTGTTCAAGGAACTCGGGTTCGACTCGCTGGCCGGCGTCGAGCTGTGCGACCGGCTTGCCCGCGACACCGGCCTCGCGCTGCAGAGCACGCTCGTCTTCAACTTCCCCACACCGGAGCTGGCCGCCCGCCGGATCGCCGAGCTCGTCGCCGCCGAGGGCGAGCAGGAGGCCTGCGAGAGCGAGCTGGCCGGGCTCGAGGCCGCCGTGCGGTCGCTGCCGCCGTCCGGTCCCGAGCGCCGTGCCGTCGCGGACCGTCTCGACGCGCTCGTCGCCGCACTGCGACGCGGACCCGATCGGGACCCGGAGCGGTCCGACGACGACCTCGACTCGGTCCCGGTCGACCAGCTGCTCGATCTCATCGACGAAGAGTTCGAAACCGCCTGAGAATTCGCCGCCCCACCGCGCGAACGAATGAGGACACCGCGATGCAGGATCCACACGACACCCAGCGGGAATCGCAGGACCAGCAGGAGAGAATCGTCGAGTCGCTCCGCCGGGTCACCGCGGATCTCCGACGCGCCCGGCGCCGGATCGGCGAGCTGGAATCGCAAGGGAACGAACCGGTCGCGATCGTCGGAATGGGCTGCCGGCTGCCCGGCGGCGTCGATTCCCCGGAACGGTTGTGGGAACTGCTGGACTCCGGGACGGACGCCGTCTCGACGTTCCCGGTCGACCGCGGCTGGGACCTGGACGCGCTGACCGGCGAGGGCGGCAGCACCACCCACCACGGCGGGTTCCTGGACGACGCGCCCGGGTTCGACGCCGGGTTCTTCGGCATCTCGCCCCGCGAGGCGGCCGCGATGGACCCGCAGCAGCGCCACCTGCTCGAGGTGTCATGGGAGGCGCTGGAGCGGGCCGGCATCGACCCGACGTCGCTGCGCGGCGACCGGACCGGGGTGTTCGTCGGCTCGTACCACTGGGGCTCGCCCGCGGTCGAGGGCGAGGTCGAGCTCGGCGGCCACACGATGACCGGCACGGCCGCGAGCGTCCTGTCCGGACGGCTGGCCTACACGCTCGGGCTGGAGGGCCCCGCCGTCACGATCGACACGGCGTGCTCGTCGTCGCTGGTGGCACTGCACCTCGCCGCGCACTCGCTGCGCAGCGGGGAGTCGTCGCTGGCCGTCGTCGGCGGCGTCACGATCATGGCCGAGCCGTCGGTGTTCGTGGAGTTCAGCGCGCAGGGCGGGCTGTCGCCGGACGGCCGCTGCAAGGCGTTCTCCGACGACGCCGACGGCACCGGGTGGGCCGAGGGCGTCGGCGTCCTGGTCGTCGAGAAGCTCTCCGACGCGCAGCGCAACGGCCACCCGGTGCTGGCCGTGCTGCGCGGGTCCGCGGTCAACTCCGACGGTGCCTCGAACGGACTGACCGCGCCGCACGGCCCGTCGCAGGAGCGGGTGATCGGCGCGGCGCTGGAGCAGGCCGGGCTGGCCGTCACCGACGTCGACGCCGTCGAGGCGCACGGCACCGGCACGACGCTGGGCGACCCGATCGAGGCGCAGGCGATCCTGGACACCTACGGCCGCGGCCGGGACGACGACCGTCCACTGTGGCTCGGCTCGTTGAAGTCCAACATCGGGCACACGCAGGCCGCCGCCGGGGTCGCCGGCGTGATCAAGACGGTGCTGGCGCTGCGGCACGGCGTCCTGCCGCGCACGCTGCACGTGGGCGCGCCGAGCTCGCACGTCGACTGGGCGTCCGGGTCGGTGCGGCTGCTCACCGAGCCGGTCGACTGGCCGGACACCGGCCGCCCCCGCCGCGCCGGGGTGTCCTCGTTCGGCATCAGCGGCACGAACGCGCACGCCGTGCTGGAGCAGGCGCCCGCGGAGTCCGACGAGCCGGAGCGCACCGGCGACGCGAGCTGCGGGCCCGCCGTCGTGCCGTGGGTGCTCTCCGGGCACAGCGCGGCGGCCCTGCGCGACCAGGCCGCCGCGCTGGTCCCGTGGACCGACGGCGCGCGCCCGCGCGACGTCGCGCACGCCCTGCTCACCACCCGCGCCCGGTTCGACCACCGTGCCGTCGTCGTCGCGCCGTCCGGTGCCGATCCCCGCGACGGTCTGGGCGCGGTGGCGGCAGGCGAGTCGTCGCCGCTGGTCGCCCGCGGCGTGGCGGACGTCGAGGGCCGGACCGTGTTCGTGTTCCCCGGCCAGGGCTCGCAGTGGGCCGGGATGGGCGCGCGGCTGCTGGACGAGTCGCGGGTCTTCGCCGACCGGATCGCGGACTGCGACGCGGCGCTGGGCGAGTTCGTCGACTGGTCGGTAACCGACGTGCTGCGCGACACCGAGACCGCGCCGTCGCTGGACCGCGTGGACGTGGTGCAGCCCGCGTCGTTCGCCGTGATGGTCGGGTTGGCCGCGCTCTGGCGGGCGCACGGCGTCGAGCCCGACGCCGTGGTGGGTCACTCCCAGGGTGAGATCGCGGCCGCCGTCGTGTCCGGTGCGCTGTCGCTGCGCGACGGCGCCCGGGTGGTGGCGTTGCGCAGCAGGGCGATCGCCGGATCGCTGGCCGGTCGCGGCGGCATGACGTCGCTGGCGATGCCGGTCGACGAGGTCGAGGCCCACCTGGCGCGCTATGACGGGCGGGTCTCGGTCGCCGCCGTGAACGGCCCCCGCTCCGTGGTCGTGTCTGGCGAGCCGGACGCGCTCGACGAGCTCGGCGCGGCACTGGAGGCCGACGGCGTGCGGGTCCGGCGGATCCCGGTGAACTACGCGTCGCACTCGCACCAGGTGGAGGACCTGCACGACGAGCTGCTGGACGTGCTCGGACCGATCACCCCGCACACCTCCGACGTCCCGTTGTTCTCGACGCTGACCGGCGACTGGCTGGACACGTCCACGATGGACGCGTCGTACTGGTACGAGAACCTGCGCGGCCGCGTCCGGTTCGCCGGGGCGATCGAGGCGCTCGTCGCGGGGGAGTTTCGGGCGTTCGTCGAGTCCAGCTCGCACCCGGTGCTGTCGATGGCCGTGCAGGACGTGGTCGACGCGGCCGGTGTGCCCGGCGTGGCGGGCGGCTCGCTGCGCCGTGACCAGGGTGGTTACGACCGGTTCCTGCTGTCCGCGGCCGAGGTGTTCGTCCGCGGCGTGGACGTGGACCTCTCCGCGGTCGTCCACGGCGGGTCCCGGGTGGACCTGCCGACGTACGCGTTCCAGCACGAGCGGTTCTGGACGGCGGGGTCGGCCGCGAAGGCCGAGGCGGCCCCGGACGCGATCGACGCCGAGTTCTGGGACGCCGTCGAGCAGGCCGACCTGCCGACGCTGACGGCCGCGCTCGGCACCGACGAGGACTCGGTCGCCGCGATCCTGCCCGGCCTGTCCGCGTGGCGACGGGCCCGTGCCGACCGCGCGGGTGTCGACGCATGGCGCTACCGCGTGGAGTGGACGGCCACCGCGCAACCCGGCCGCCCGTCGCTCACCGGGACGTGGCTCCTGGTGTCCGCGAACGGGACCGCCGACGGGTCCGAGGGCGCGTCCGACGGCGCCCATGACGGCGCAGACGTGGCTGCCGCGCTCCAGGCCCACGGCGCCGACGTGCACCGCCTCGTGCTCGACGACGCGTGCACGGACCGGACCGCGCTGCGCGACCGGCTGCCCGCGGAGATCGCCGGCGTCGTGTCCGTGCTCGCCGCGGCCGAACAGGACAGCCCGCACCACGCCGGCCTGACCCGCGGCCTGGCGCTGACCGTCGCGCTCGTCCAGGCGCTCGGCGACGCCGGCGTCGACGCGCCGTGCTGGATGCTCACCCGCGGCGCCGTCGCCGCGACACCCGGCGAGACCGTCGCGCACCCGTTGCAGAGCCAGGTCGCCGCCGTCGGGTGGACGGCCGCCGTCGAGCACCCGCAGCGCCCGGGTGGGACCGTCGACCTCCCGGAGAGGCTCGACGACCGGTCCGGGCAGCGGCTCGCCGCCGTCCTGTCCGGCCGGCTGGACGGCGAGGACCAGCTCGCCGTCCGCGGCGCGGGCGTGCTGGCCCGCCGCATCGTGCGGGCCACCGGCTCCGGCACGTCCCGCTCCTGGACACCGCGCGGCACGACCGTCGTGACCGGCGGGTCCGGCACGCTGGCGCCGGGCCTGACCCGGTGGCTGGCCGCGCAGGGCGCCGAGCACGTCGTCCTGCTGTCCCGCCGCGGCGCCGACGCGCCCGGCACGGCCGAGCTGGTCGACGAGATGACCGGCTCCGGCACCCAGGTGTCCGCAGAGGCCGTCGACGTCACCGACCGCGACGCCGTCGCCGCCCTGTTCGCCCGCCTCGCCGACGAGGGACGGACGGTCGGCACGGTCGTGCACACCGCCGCCGTCATCGAACTGTCCGATCTGGACTCGACGACCGTCGACGGGTTCGCCCGCGTCGTGCACGCCAAGGTGACCGGCGCCCGGATCCTCGACGAGCTCGTCGACGACCCGGAGACCGACCTCGTCCTGTACTCGTCGACGGCCGGCATGTGGGGCAGCGGCGCGCACGCCGCCTACGCGGCCGGCAACGCGTTCCTGTCCGCTCTGGCCGAGCAGCGCCGCGCCCGCGGGCTGCGGGCCACGTCGGTGCACTGGGGCAAGTGGCCGGACGCCGACCCGGAGCGCACCGAGTCCGACCCGCACGGCATCCGCCGCACCGGCCTGGAGTACCTCGACCCGGACCGGGCGATGACGGCCCTGCGCTGCGTCCTCGACGACGACGAGACCGTCGTCGGGCTGATGGACATCGACTGGGACGTCTACCACGACGTGTTCACGGCCGGACGGCCCTCGCACCTGTTCGACGAGATCCCGGAGGTGCACGCCCGTGCCACGGCGTCGTCGTCGGGCGGCGGCGACCTGGCCGAGCGCCTGGTTCCGATGAGCGACGCCGAGCAGGACCGGCACCTGCTCACACTCGTGCGCACCGAGGCGGCCGCCGTCCTCGGGCACGCCTCCGCGGACGCGTTCGGCGAGCACCGCGCGTTCCGCGACGCAGGCTTCGACTCGGTGACCGCCGTCGACCTGCGCAACCGGCTCGGCGCCGCGACCGGGCTCCTCCTGCCGTCGACGGCCGTGTTCGACCATCCGGACCCGGCCGCGCTGGCCGCCGCACTGAAGGAGCGCGCGCTCGGCACCGGCGGTGGCGGTGCGCAGGCGACGGCCGCCGTCGTCGGCGCGGGCGAGCCGATCGCGATCGTCGGCATGGCGTGCCGCTACCCGGGCGGGGCCACGAGCCCGGACGCCCTGCTGCGGCTGGCGCTGGACGGGGTGGACGCGATCACCGGGTTCCCGTCCGGCCGCGGCTGGGACGCCGACGCGCTCTACGACCCGGACCCGGACCGCTCCGGCCACACGTACTCGGTGCAGGGCGGGTTCCTGCACGACGCGGCCGCGTTCGACCCCGGCTTCTTCGGCATCTCGCCGCGCGAGGCGCTGTCCATGGACCCGCAGCACCGGATGCTGCTGGAGACGTCGTGGGAGGCGTTCGAGCGGGCCGGGATCGACCCGGAGTCGTTGCGCGGCAGCACGACCGGCGCGTTCTTCGGCGCCACCTACCAGGACTACGCGCAGACCGTCGCGAACGGCGCGGACACGGCCGAGACGCACATGGTCACCGGCACGGCGGCCAGCGTGCTGTCCGGCCGGGTGTCCTACCTGCTCGGGCTGGAGGGCCCGGCCGTCACGATCGACACGGCGTGCTCGTCGTCGCTGGTCGCGATGCACCTGGCCTGCCAGTCGCTGCGCGGCGGGGAGAGCTCGCTGGCGCTGGCCGGCGGCACGGCCGTGATGGCCA
This sequence comes from Pseudonocardia endophytica, assembly GCF_004339565.1. Lineage (GTDB taxonomy): Bacteria > Actinomycetota > Actinomycetes > Mycobacteriales > Pseudonocardiaceae > Pseudonocardia > Pseudonocardia endophytica. Next base: position 324,092 of record NZ_SMFZ01000001.1, on the reverse strand, counting down.
CGCCGGACGCGTTCGTCGGGTTCAGCCGCCAGCGCGCGCTCGCCGCCGACGGCCGCTGCAAGCCGTTCTCGGACGCCGCCGACGGCATGACGCTCGCCGAGGGCGTCGGCGTCGTGGTGCTGGAGCGGCTGTCCGACGCGCGGGCGAACGGGCACCCGGTGCTCGCCGTCGTGCGCGGGTCGGCGATGAACTCCGACGGTGCGTCGAACGGCCTGACGGCGCCGAACGGGCCGTCGCAGCAACGGGTGATCCGCCAGGCGCTGGCGAACGCGGGCCTGTCCGCCTCCGAGGTCGACGTCGTCGAGGCGCACGGCACCGGCACCGCGCTCGGCGACCCGATCGAGGCCCAGGCGCTGCTGGCCACCTACGGGCAGGACCGGGAGCGGTCGCTGCTGCTCGGGTCCGTGAAGTCGGCGATCGGGCACACCCAGGCCGCGGCCGGGGTGGCCGGCGTGATCACCATGGTGTCCGCCATGCACGCCGGGGAGCTGCCCGGCATCCAGCACCTGGACGCGCCGTCGTCGCACGTGGACTGGTCGTCCGGCGCCGTCGGCCTGCTCGACTCGACCACCGCGTGGCCGGACACCGGCCGCCCGCGCCGGGCCGGCGTCTCGTCGTTCGGGATCAGCGGGACGAACGCGCACCTGCTGCTGGAGCAGGCGCCGGTCCCGTCGTCGCCCGAAGCCGATCAGGACGCCGCCGCGGGGCCCGTGCCGTGGCTCGTCTCGGCCCGCTCGGCGGAGGCGTTGCGGGCCCAGGCGCGCAACCTGATCGGCGCCGGCGGGTCGCCCGGGGACGTCGGCTGGGCCCTCGCCACGGCACGCAGCACGTTCGACCACCGCGCCGTCGTCGTCGGCGAGACCCGGGAGGCCCTCGAGCGCGGGCTGACCGCGCTCGCCGACGGCACGTCGGCGGCCGGGCTGGTGACCGGAACGGCGATCGGGGACCCGGCCGGACCGGTGTTCGTGTTCCCCGGCCAGGGCGCCCAGTGGTGGGGGATGGGCCGCGAGCTGCTCGCCACGTCGGAGGTCTTCCGCTCGTCCGTCGACGACTGCGCGGCCGCGCTGGAGCCGCACGTCGACTGGTCGCTGCACGACGTGTTGTCCGGCGACGGCGACGAGGCGCTGTTCGAGCGCGTCGACGTCGTGCAGCCCGCGCTGTTCGCGATGATGGTCGGCCTCGCCGCCGTCTGGCGCTCCTACGGTGTCCAGCCGGCCGCCGTCGTCGGGCACTCGCAGGGCGAGATCGCCGCGGCCTGCGTGTCCGGTGCGCTGTCGCTGGACGACGCGGCCCGGGTGGTCGCGTTGCGCAGCAGGGCGTTGCCGCGCCTGTCCGGGCTCGGCGGCATGGTGTCGGTGTCCGCCCCGGTGGAGCGGGTCACCGCGCTGATCGAGCCGTGGGGCGACGCCATCTCGGTCGCCGCCGTGAACGGCCCGTCGTCGGTCGTCGTGTCCGGTGACACGGACGCGCTGGACGCGCTGCTGCCGGCCGCCGAGGAGCAGGGCGTGCGGGCGAAGCGCGTGTCGGTGGACTACGCCTCGCACGGGCGGCACGTCGAGGCCGTGCGCGACGAGCTCGCCGACGTCCTCGCGCCGATCACCCCGCAGGTCCCGGACGTCGCGTTCTACTCGACCGTCACCGGCGAGCGGCTCACCGACGCCGCGACCGACGCGGGCTACTGGTACACGAACCTCCGGCAGACCGTCCGCATGCAGGACGCGACCCGTGCCCTGCTCGACGCGGGCCACCGCGTGTTCGTCGAGGTCAGCCCGCACCCGGTGCTGGCCGGGCCGGTCGGGGAGACGCAGGAGGACGCCGACCCGGACGGCACCGCGGACGCCGTCGTGCTCGGCACGCTGCGCCGCGACGACGGCGGGCCCGCCCGCGTGCTCACCTCCCTTGCCGAGGCGCACGTGCACGGCGCCCGCGTCGACTGGACCGAGGCGTTCGACGGCGCCCACGCGCCGGTCACGCTGCCCACGTACGCGTTCCAGCGCACGGACTTCTGGCCGGAGCCGAAGCCGGTCACCGTCGCCGGGGAGGACTCGGCGTTCTGGGAGCTGGTCCAGGATCCCGACGCCTTCGCCGAGACGCTGGGCATCCGCGAGGGGCTGGACACCGTCCTTCCCGCGCTGTCCGCGTGGCGGTCCGGCTCGCAGGCCCGCGCCCGGATGAACGCGCTGCGCCACCGCGTCGACTGGACGCGCGTCGCCGATCCCTCGGCCGCCGACCCCGGGCGGCTGCTCGTGGTCGTCCCGACGGAGCCCGACGACCGGTGGTCCGACGTGCTGGACGCGCTCGGTGCCGACACCGTCCGGTTCGAGGCGGGCGGCGACGACCGCGCCGCGTGGGCCACCGAGCTGGAGAAGATCGTCGCCGACCACGGCCCCGTCGACCGCGTCGTGTCGCTGCTGGCCGGCGACACCGCACCCCTGCACGACGGCGTCCCCGCCGGTCTGGGTCGCACGCTGCTGCTCGTCCAGGCGCTCGGCGACGCCGGCGTCACGGCGCCGCTCTGGTGCCTGACCCGCGGCGCCGTCGCGGCCGGGCCGGACGACGCCGTCGACGACCCGGAACAGGGCACGCTGTGGGGTCTCGGCCGCGTCGTCGCGCTGGAGCACCCGGACCGCTGGGGCGGGCTCGTCGACCTGCCGTCCACACCGGACCCCGGCGCGACGGGCCGCCTGAGCGGCCTGCTGGCCGGCGCGGGCGGCGAGGACCAGCTGGCGATCCGGGCGCAGGGCGTGCTCGCCCGCAGGCTCGTGCACGCGGCACCGGCGGCACCGCGACCCGCGCCGGCGTGGCGCGGAACGGTGCTGGTCACCGGCGGGACCGGTGGCATCGGTGGGCGGGTCGCGCGCCGGGCCGCGGAGCACGGTGCGGCGCACCTGCTGCTGACCAGTCGTCGCGGCGAGGACGCCCCCGGTGCGGCGGACCTGCGCGCCGAGCTGGAGGCGCTCGGCGCGGGTGTCACGATCGCGGCCTGCGACGCCGCCGACCGGGACGGCCTGGCCGCGCTGCTGGCGGACGTCCCGTCCGACCGGCCGCTTTCCGCCGTCGTGCACTCCGCCGGCGTCGCCGACGGGGACGCGCCGGTCGCCGAGCTGACGCTCGACCAGATGTCCGCGCTGCTGCGCTCGAAGCTGACCGCCGCCCGGAACCTCGACGAGCTCACCGCGGACCTCGACCTGGACGCGTTCGTCGTGTTCTCCTCCGGCGCCGCCGTCTGGGGCAGCGGCGGCCAGCCCGGCTACGCCGCCGCCAACGCCTACCTCGACGCGCTCGCCGCGCACCGGCGCGCACGGGGCCTGCCGGCGTCGTCGGTCGCGTGGGGCACGTTCGGCGAGGTCGGCATGGCGACCGACCCGGAGGTGCACGAGCGGCTGCACCGGCAGGGCGTCCCGGCCATGGACCCGGACGACGCGCTGTCCGCGCTGGAGCAGATGGTCGCCGACGGCGACGCGGCACTGGCGATCACGCGGATGGACTGGGACGTGTTCGCGCCCAACTTCACCGCGACCCGCCCGAGCCCGCTGCTCTCGTCGCTGCCCGAGGCCGTCGCGGCGCTCGCCGGACCGGTCGAGGAGACGGAGGCCGGTGAACCGGGAGCGCCCCCGCTGCGACGGACGCTCGAGGCCCTGCCGACCTCCGAGCGGTCCCGTGCCCTGGTCGACGCCGTCCGCACCGAGGCGGCCGCCGTCCTCGGTCACGACGGCGCGGGCGCGATCCCGGCCGGGCGCGCGTTCCGCGACGTCGGGTTCGACTCGGCGACCGCCGTCGAACTGCGCAACCGGCTGCGCGCGGCCCTCGGGCTCGCCCTGCCCGCGGCGCTCGTGTTCGACCACCCGACGCCCGCCGACCTGGCCCGCCACGTCGGCACGCTCCTGTTCGGCGACGCGGACGCGGCGGCACCGGCCGACGACCCGGACGCGCACCTGCGTGAGGCCATCGCATCCGTCCCCATCGGACGGCTGCGCAAGGCAGGCCTGCTGGACATGGTCCTGACGCTCGCCGGTGCGGAGCCGGAGAACGGATCGGCCGCGGCTCCCGATGCGGCACAGCCGGAACCGTCGTCCGACGGCGGTGGCGAGTCCCTCGACGACATGGACGCCGACGCGCTGCTGCGCCTCGCCGGCGGCACCTCGGCGAACTGAGAACGGAAGCGGAGAGAGCGATGAGCGAGTCCCCGGAGAAGTACGTCGAGGCGCTGCGGTCGTCCCTCAAGGAGATCGACCGGCTCCGCAAGCAGAACGAGCAGCTGGTCGCCGGCACGGCGGAGCCGATCGCCGTCGTCGGGATCGGCTGCCGGTACCCCGGCGGGGTCGGCTCCGCCGAGGACCTGTGGGAGCTCATCGCGTCCGGTCGCGACGTCGTCGGGCCGTTCCCGACCGACCGCGGCTGGGACCTGGAGCGGCTCGCCGCCGGGGAGAGCCTCGCCCGGGAGGGCGGGTTCGTCGACGACGTCGCCGGGTTCGACGCCGGGTTCTTCGGCATCTCCCCGCGCGAGGCCGTCGCGATGGACCCGCAGCAGCGGATCCTGCTGGAGGTCACCTGGGAGGCGCTCGAGCGGGCCGGGATCGACCCGACGACGCTGCGCGGCGGGGACACCGGCGTGTTCGTCGGCACCGCGGGGCAGAACTACGGCGACGTCATCCGGGACGCCTCCGACGACGTCGAGGTCTACGCGACGACCGGGCACGCCGCCAGCGTGCTGTCCGGACGGGTGTCCTACCTGCTCGGGCTGGAGGGCCCCGCCGTCTCGGTGGACACGGCGTGCTCGTCGTCGCTGGTCGCGCTGCACCAGGCGGTGCAGGCGCTGCGCGGCGGCGAGTGCTCGATGGCGCTGTCCGGCGGCGTGTCCGTGATGGCCACGCCCGGCCCGTTCACGGCGTTCACCGCGCAGAGCGGCCTTGCCGCGGACGGCCGCAGCAAGTCCTTCTCCGACGACGCCGACGGCACCGGCTGGGCGGAAGGCGCCGGCCTGCTCGTGCTGATGCGGCTGTCCGACGCGCAGCGCGACGGCCGCGACGTGCTCGCCGTGCTCCGCGGCACCGCGATCAACTCCGACGGCGCGTCCAACGGGCTCACCGCACCCAACGGCCCCGCCCAGCAGCGCGTCATCCGCGCCGCACTGCGGAACGCGCACCTGACCACCGGCGACGTCGACGCCGTCGAGGCGCACGGCACCGGCACCAGCCTCGGTGACCCGATCGAGGCGCAGGCCCTGCTCGCCACGTACGGGCAGGACCGCGAGCGCCCGCTGCTGCTCGGGTCGATCAAGTCCAACATGGGCCACGCGCAGGCCGCGTCCGGCGTCGGCGGCGTGATCAAGATGATCATGGCGATGCGGCACGGCGTGCTGCCACCGACCCTGCACGCCGACGTCCCGTCCACCGACGTCGACTGGAGCGCCGGGTCGGTCGAGCTGCTCACCTCGGGTGCCACCTGGCCGGACACCGGCCGCCCCCGGCGGTCGGCGGTCTCGTCGTTCGGCGTCAGCGGCACGAACGCGCACGTGATCGTCGAGCAGGCGCCGGTCGCCGCCCCGTCGGAGACCGCGCCGCAGCCCCCGGCCGTGATCCCGTGGGCGCTGTCCGCCCGCACGGCCACGGCGCTGGACGGGCTGCGGGAGCGCCTCGCGCCCGACGGCTCCGCGCTGGACGTCGGGTACTCGCTCGCGACCGGGCGGGCGACGTTCGAGCACCGCGCGGTCCTGTTGTGCGAGAACGGGGACGAGCCCGTCGAGGTGGCCCGTGGTGTCGCCGGGGAGGGCCTGACGGCGCTGCTGTTCTCCGGGCAGGGTTCCCAACGACTCGGCGCCGGACGGGAGCTGCACGCCCGGTTCCCGGCGTTCGCCTCGGCGTTCGACGAGGTCGCCGCACTGCTCGACGCGCACACCGACACCCCGCTGGCCGACGTGCTCTGGGGCGACGACGCCGCGCTCCTGGACGAGACGGGCTGGGCGCAGCCCGCGCTGTTCGCCGTCGAGGTCGCGCTGTACCGGCTGGTCGCCTCGCTCGGGCTCGTGCCGGACATGGTCGGCGGGCACTCGATCGGCGAGATCGCCGCCGCCCACGTCGCCGGCGTGCTGTCCCTCGAGGACGCCTGCGCGCTCGTCGCGGCCCGTGCCCGGCTGATGCAGGCGCTGCCGCGCGGCGGCGCCATGCTCGCGGTCGCGGCAGGCGAGGACGAGGTCACCCCGCACCTGACCGGCGACGTCGCGATCGCGGCCGTGAACGGCCCGTCGTCGGTCGTGGTGTCCGGGTCCGAGGACGCCGTCGCCGCGATCGGGTCGCGCCTCTCCGACCGCCGGACGCGGCGGCTGTCGGTGTCGCACGCGTTCCACTCGCCGTTGATGGACCCGATGCTCGACGAGTTCCGGTCCGTCGCCGAGGGCCTCACGTACGCCGAGCCGACCGTCCCGGTGATCTCCAACCTGACCGGCGCCGTCGCCGACGTCGCGGACCTGTGCTCCGCCGACTACTGGGTGCGGCACGTGCGCGGCACCGTCCGGTTCGCCGACGGCGTCGCCGCGCTCGTCGGGCGGGGCGTCACGACTCTCGTCGAGCTCGGCCCGGACGGCGTGCTGTCCGGCATGGCGCAGGAGTCGCTGACCGGCGACGTCGCGGCGATCCCGGTGCTGCGCAAGGACCGCGACGAGGAGCAGTCGCTGCTCACCGGGCTGGCGCAGGCGCACGTGCGCGGCGCCACCGTCACCTGGGCCCGACTGTTCGACGACACCGGAGCGCGTCGCGTCTACCTGCCGACCTACCCGTTCGAGCACCGGCGCTACTGGCCCACCCCGGCCGGGGCCGGACGCGACGTGGCCGCCGCCGGTCTCGCCGCGGCCGACCACCCGCTGCTCGGCGCCGCTGTCGACCTCGCCGACGACGGTGGTGCGCTGTTCACCAGCCGCCTGTCCGTGCGCTCGCACCCGTGGCTCGCCGACCACGGCGTGCAGGGCCGGGTCCTGTTGCCCGGCACCGCGTTCGTCGAGCTGGCCGTGCGTGCCGGTGACGAGGTGGACTGCGACCGCGTCGAGGAGCTGACGCTCGCCGCGCCGCTCGTGCTACCGGAGCGCGGTGGCGTGCGGCTGCAGGTCCGGGTCGGTGCCGCCGATGAGCGCGGCCGGCGGACGCTGGGCATCTGGTCGCGGCCCGACGACGGCGACGGCCTGCCATGGGCGCAGCACGCCACCGGCATCCTCGGCTCCGGTCCGTCCACCGCGGACACGTTCGATGCCACGGTGTGGCCGCCCGTCGGTGCGGAGCCGGTCGATCTGGACGGCTGCTACGACCGCCTGTCCGGCATCGGTTTCGACTACGGCCCGGTGTTCCGCGGGCTGCGCGCGGCGTGGCGGGGCGAGGGCTCCGACGGGGCCGAGGTGTTCGCCGAGGTCGCGCTCCCTCCCGACTGCGGGACCGAGCCGGCCGAGTTCGGGCTGCACCCCGCACTGCTCGACGCCGCGCAGCACGCCGCCGCCTACGCCGACCTCGGTGCGATCAGCCGCGGCGGTCTGCCGTTCGCCTGGGAGGGCGTGCGCCTGGCCGCGTCCGGCGCCACGACCGTCCGCGCGCGGATCGCGGCGACCGGCGACGACACGGTCGCCATCGGTGTCTACGACCCGGCCGGCGGCCCGGTGCTGACCGTGGAGTCGTTGGTCTCCCGCGAGGTCCCCGCCGGTGTCGCCGAGACAGCGGCCGCGCACCGCGACTCGTTGTTCCGCCAGGACTGGGTCGCGCTGGGGGAGCGCCCGACCGGCGTTCCCGACGCGGTCGCCGTGATCGGCGACGTCGGCACCGGTATCCGGCAGGGTGTCGCGACGGCGGCGGGTCGACGGGACCACCTCACCGCGCCGGCCGACGCCCTGCGCGACTCGGCTGTGGCCGTGACCCACCACGACGACCTGACCACTCTGGCCGACGGCGACCAGCCGGTCCCCGAACTGGTCCTGGCCGAGGTGCCGACCGACGGGCCGCTGCCGGGTGCGACCACGGCCCGGACTCTGGAGCTCGTCCAGCAGTGGCTGGCCGACGACCGGTTCGCCGCGTCCCGGCTGGTGCTCGTCACCCGTGGCGCCACCGACGGCACCGACCCGGTCGGCGCCGCCACCCACGGCCTCGTCCGCACCGCCCGCACGGAGAACCCCGGCCGCCTGGTGCTGCTGGACCTGCCGGGAGGCGCCGGCCCGGCCACCGCTACGGGCTCCGGGTCCGGCGCCGCGTCCGCTGATGATCAGCAGACGGGTCCGGATCGAGGCGAGTTCCCGCCCCGATCCGGACACGACCGTCGATCTTCGGGCGCTGGGGCCGGTTCGGCTCCGGGCGGCGCCTCGTCGGAGGGCGCGACCCCCGGGGATGCGGTCCCGACCGGAAAGGGCTCCGACGGCCCGACCAGCGCTCGTCTCACCGGGTCCGGGTCCGGGTCCGGCGATGATCAGCAGACGGATCCGGATCGAGGCGAGTTCCCGCCCTCATCCGGACCGGACCGTCGATCTTCCGGTGCGGATGCGGGAGCGGCGCCCGACCGGACCGCGACCGACGCTGCCCGAACCGGTGCCGCTGCGGCCGGCGCCGCCGCCGAGGACGCCGCCGGGGCCGATGCCGCCGGGATCACCGCCGACGCGCTGCTCACCGCGCTGGCCGCCTGCTCCGACGAGCCCGACCTGGCGATCCGCGGCGGCGACGTGCTCGTCCCGCGCCTGACCCGCGTCCGGCCCGACGCCGGGCCGGTCACCTGGAACCCCGACGGCACGGTCCTGATCACCGGCGGCACCGGAGGGCTCGGCGGTGTGCTGGCCCGCCACCTCGTCGTCGACCACGGCGTGCGGAACCTGCTGCTCACCAGCCGTCGGGGCCCCGACGCGCCCGGCGCCGCTGAGCTGCGCGACGAGCTGACCGGAGCCGGAGCCGACGTCACCGTCGCGGCCTGCGACGTCGCCGACCGGGATGCGCTGGCGACCCTCCTGGACGGCGTGCCGGACCTGACCGCCGTCGTGCACACGGCGGGCGTCGTCGACGACGGCGTGGTCGGCTCGATCACCCCGGAGCGGCTCGACACCGTGCTGCGGCCCAAGGCGGACGCCGCGTGGCACCTGCACGAGCTCACCCGCGACCGCGAGCTGGACGCGTTCGTCCTGTTCTCCTCCGTCGCCGCGACGTTCGGCAGCCCCGGCCAGGCCAACTACGCCGCCGGCAACGCGTTCCTGGACGCACTGGCCGCGCACCGCCACGCCGCGGGCCTGCCCGCGACGTCGATGGCGTGGGGCCCGTGGAGCAGCGACGCCGGCATGACCGGCTCGCTGTCCGACGTGGACGCCGAGCGGGTCGCCCGCTCCGGGATGCCGCCGCTGTCCGCCGAGCAGGGCGTCGCGCTGTTCGACGCCGCGCTCGCTGCCGGCCCGCCGGCGCTCGCGACCGTCCGCCTGGACCTGGCCGCCCTGCGCGCCCGCGGCGACGTCGCACCGCTGCTGCGCGGTCTGATCCGCACCCCCGCCCGCCGCGCGGCGGCGCAGGTCACCGAGACCGCCGACGGGCTCGCGGGCCGTCTCGCCGGACTCGACGCCGACGCCCGTCGCGAGGCCCTGCTCGACCTCGTGCGCGAGCGGATCGCGACCGTGCTCGGGTTCGCCGACCCGGCCCAGGTGGAGGCCGGGCGCCAGTTCCAGGACCTCGGCTTCGACTCGCTGACCGCCGTCGAGCTGCGCAACGGCCTGAACGCGGCGACCGGCCTGCGGCTGCCGGCGACCATGGTGTTCGACTACCCGACCCCGAACGCGCTCGCCGAGCACCTGCGCGACGAGCTGCTCGGAGGTGACGCGGCCGGGATCGTCCCGGCCACCGCCGTCCCCGCGACGGCCCGGACCGGGGACGACCCGATCGTCGTCGTCGGCATGGCCTGCCGGTACCCGGGTGGCGTGTCCTCGCCGGAAGACCTGTGGCGCATGGTCTCCGACGGCGTCGACGCCACCGGCCCGTTCCCGACCGACCGCGGCTGGGACCTCGACGGCATCTACGACCCGGACCCCGACCGCCCCGGCCACACGCACGTGACGTCCGGCGGGTTCCTGCACGGCGCCGGCTGGTTCGACGCGGACTTCTTCGGCATGAGCCCCCGCGAGGCGCTGGCCACCGACTCCCAGCAACGGCTGCTCCTGGAGACGTCGTGGGAGGCCTTCGAGCGCGCCGGGATCGACCCGGTGTCGTTGCGCGGCAGCAGCACCGGCGTGTTCGCCGGCGTCATGTACAACGACTACGGCCCGACCGTCGCCGGCGACGAGTACGAGCCGTTGCGCGGCAACGGGAGCGCGCCCAGCGTCGCGTCCGGCCGGGTCGCCTACACGCTCGGGCTGGAGGGCCCCGCCGTCACGGTGGACACGGCGTGCTCGTCGTCGCTGGTCTCGATGCACCTCGCCGCTCAGGCGCTGCGGGCGGGGGAGTGCTCGCTGGCGCTGGCCGGTGGCGTGACCGTGATGTCCACGCCCAGCACGTTCGTCGAGTTCTCCCGCCAGCGCGGGCTGGCCCCGGACGGCCGGTCGAAGGCGTTCGCGGAGGCCGCCGACGGCGTCGCGTGGTCCGAGGGCGTCGGGGTGCTCGTGCTGGAACGCCGCTCGGACGCGCTGCGCCACGGCCACCGCATCGTCGCGACGCTGCGCGGGTCGGCGATCAACTCCGACGGCGCGTCCAACGGGCTGACGGCGCCGAACGGCCCGTCGCAGCAGCGCGTGATCCGCCAGGCGCTGGCCAGCGCCGGACTGTCCACGTCGGACGTCGACGCCGTCGAGGCGCACGGCACCGGCACGACGCTGGGCGACCCGATCGAGGCCCAGGCGCTGATCGCGACGTACGGCCGGGACCGTGAGCGGCCGCTGCTGCTCGGCTCGGTGAAGTCGAACATGGGGCACACGCAGGCCGCGGCCGGTGTGGCCGGCGTGATCAAGATGATCATGGCGATGGAGCACGGCGTGCTGCCGGCCACGCTGCACGTGGACGCGCCGTCGTCGCACGTGGACTGGTCGGACGGCACCGTCGAGCTGCTGACCGGGGCGACCGCGTGGCCGGAGGTCGGGCGCGCCCGTCGTGCCGCCGTGTCGTCGTTCGGGATCAGCGGGACGAACGCGCACGTCGTGATCGAGCAGGGCGAGCCGGCCCCGGACGCGGCCGAGGTCCGCGTCGAGCTGCCGGTCGTCCCGTGGGTGCTGTCCGCGGGATCCCCTGCCGCGCTGCGCGACCAGGCCGCCCGCCTGCTCGCCCGCACCGAGCAGGACACCGCGCTGCGCCCGGCCGACGTCGGCTGGTCGCTGCTCACGTCGCGCGCCGCGTTCGAGCACCGCACCGCAGTCGTCGGCGACGGGCCGGAGGACCGGCTGCGCGCCCTCGCGGCACTGGCCGCGGGCGAGACCGACCCGGCGGCCGTCACGGGCACGGTCGTCCCCGGCCGGACGGCGTTCCTGTTCTCCGGTCAGGGTTCCCAGCGGACCGGGATGGGCCGGGAGCTGTACGCGCGGTTCCCGGTGTTCGCGTCGGCGTTCGACGAGGTCGTCGCGGCGCTGGAGCTGCCGGATCTGGTCGAGGTGATCGAGGAAGGCTCGGGCCGTCTCGACGAGACCGGGTGGACCCAGCCCGCGCTGTTCGCGCTGGAGGTGGCGCTGTTCCGGCTGGTGGAGTCGTGGGGGGTCAGGCCGGAGTTCGTGGGTGGGCACTCGATCGGGGAGATCGTGGCGGCGCACGTGGCGGGCGTGTTCTCGCTGGAGGACGCGGCCCGTCTGGTGGCGGCGCGTGCCCGGCTGATGCAGGCGCTGCCGTCGGGCGGCGCGATGCTCGCGGTGCAGGCGACCGAGGAGGAGATCGCACTGCACCTGACGGGCGAGGTGTCGATCGCCGCGGTCAACGGACCGGGCTCGGTCGTGGTGTCCGGCACCGAGGACGCCGTCGCCGCGATCGAGGAGTGCTTCTCGGGCAGGCGGACCCGGCGCCTCGACGTGTCCCACGCGTTCCACTCGCCGCTGATGGACCCGATGCTCGACGGGTTCCGCGCGGTCGCCGGGTCCCTGAGCTACGCCGAGCCGTCGATCCCGGTCGTGTCCAACGTGACCGGTGCGGTCGCGGAGGCCGGGCAGCTGGGCGACCCGGAGTACTGGGTGCGGCACGTCCGGGAGGCGGTCCGGTTCGGCGACGGCGTCGCCGCGCTCGAGCAGCGCGGCGTCACCACGTTCCTGGAGCTGGGACCGCGCGGCGTGCTGTCCGCCATGGCACCGGAGTCGCTCACCGGCGCCGCGACCACGATCCCGCTGCTGCGCGGCGACCGCCCCGAGGGCCAGGCCGTCGTGGCCGCGATCGCCGCCGTGCACGTCCGCGGCGTGGACGTCGACTGGACCGCCGTGTTCGACGGCACCGGTGCCGTTCGCGTCGACCTGCCCACCTACGCGTTCCAGCACCGCTGGTTCTGGCCGGCTGCCCGGACCGCGAGCGACGGGGACGTCCGCTCCGCCGGCCTGGGCGCCGCCGGGCACCCGCTGCTCGGCGCCGCCGTCACGTTCCCGGACGGCGAGGGCGCGCTGTGCACCGGACGGCTGAGCGTCGCGGCCCAGCCATGGCTGGCCGACCACACCGTGCACGGCACCGTCGTGCTGCCCGGCACCGCGCTCCTCGAACTCGCCGTCCGCGTCGGTGACGAGGTGGGCTGCGCGCACGTCGAGGAGCTCACGCTGGCCGCACCGCTCGTGCCGGCCGGGCGGGACGCGGTGGCCGTGCAGGTCCGGGCCGGTGCCGCCGACGGGACCGGGCGTCGGCCGATCACCATCCACTCGCGACCCGACGGCGACCTCGCCGACGCGCCGTGGACGCTGCACGCCACCGGAACCCTGGCCACGGTCGCACCGGATGCGCCCGCGTTCGACACGACCACCTGGCCGCCGTCCGGCGCCGAGGCGCTGGACACCGACGGCTGCTACGACCGCTTCTCCGCCGACGGGCTCGGCTACGGCCCCGCGTTCCAGGGCCTGACCGCCGCGTGGCGGGACGGCGACACCGTGTACGCCGACGTCGCCCTGCCGGAGGACGCCGACGCCACCGGTTTCGGCCTGCACCCGGCGCTGCTCGACGCCGCCCTGCACGCCGCGCTGCTCGCCGGGCTCGGCTCCGGCCTCCCGTTCTCGTGGGAGGACGTCACGCTGCACGCCACCGGCGCCACCGCGCTGCGGGTGCGGATCGCCCCGGACGGCCCGGACGGGGATGGCCTCGCCGTCACGGCCGCCGACCCGTCCGGCCACCCGGTCGCGACGGTACGACGACTGCTCGCCCGGCCCGTGGACCCGGCGGGCCCCGACACCGTCGGCGCGATCACCCGGGACGCCCTGTTCGAGCTGACCTGGACCCCGGTCGCCCTGCCGGACACGGTTTCCGGGGATGCCCCCGAGCTCGTCGTGCTCGCCGGCGCAGACGGCGCAGACGGCGCAGACGGTGCGGACGGCCTGGTCGCCGCGCTGCCGGGGGAGATCCGCCGGATCGACGCCATGCCGGGCATCGACGTGAACCCGGCCGTCGTCCTGGTGCCGGCCGCCGGAGGCGACGGCACCCCGGAGGGTGTCCGCACCCGCGCCGCCGGCGCGCTGTCGCTGGTGCAGCAGTGGCTCGCCGACGACCGTCCGGCCGGCTCGCGGCTCGTGTTCGTCACGAGCGGAGCGGTCGCGGTGGACGACGACGCGGTCACCGACCCCGGCGCCGCTGCGGTGTGGGGCCTGGTCCGCTCCGCGCAGACCGAGCACCCCGGTGCGTTCGGGCTGATCGACCTGGGCTCCGGGACCGCGTCCCCCGAGATGCTCGCCGGCGCGGTCACGCTCGACGAACCGCAGCTCGTCCTGCGCGGCGGGCAGGTCCGCGCGGCCCGCCTCGCCCGCGCCGCGGTCGACCAGGCGGGCCGCATCCCGACCGCAACCACGGCCGACCGCGCCGAGGACGCCGACGGCACCGGCCGCACCCGCGGAGCCGATCACGACGACTGCGCCGGCTCAGACCGCGCCACGGGGACGACGTCGCCGTGGACGGCCGACGGCACCGTGCTGATCACCGGCGGCACCGGCGGGCTGGGTGGGGTCGTCGCCCGGCACCTCGTCGTCGCGCACGGCGTGCGGAACCTGGTCCTCACCAGCCGCTCCGGAGCCGAGGCCCCCGGCGCCACCGAGCTCGTCACGGAGCTCGAGGGGCTCGGCGCCACCGTCACGGCCGCGGCCTGCGACGTCACCGACTCCGAGGCCGTCGCCACCGTGGTCACCGAGCACGAGCCGACCGCCGTGATCCACACCGCAGGCGTCCTCGACGACGGCGTGGTCGGCTCGCTCACGCCGGACCGCCTGGACGCCGTGCTGCGGCCCAAGGTGGACGGCGCCGCGAACCTGCACGCCGCCACCCGCGACCGCGACCTGGACGCGTTCGTCCTGTTCTCCTCCGCGGCCGGCGTGTTCGGCAGCGCTGGCCAGTCCAACTACGCGGCCGGCAACGCGTTCCTGGACGCGCTCGCCGCCGCCCGGCGGGCCGACGGCCTGCCCGGCGTGTCGCTGGCCTGGGGCGCCTGGGACCAGGGTGCCGGCATGACGGCCGGTCTCGACGAGCGCGACGTCCGCCGTGCCGCCGGGTCCGGGATGCCGCTGCTGACCGTCGAGCAGGGCCTGGCGCTGTTCGACGCGGCCCTGTCGGCAGGCCGGGCCGCGCTGGTCCCGGCGCGTCTCGACCTCGCCGCGCTGCGTGGCCACGATCCGCTGCCCGCGCTGCTGCGTGGCCTGGTCACGGCGCCGCGCCGCGCGGCGGCCGGTGCCGCGACGGCCGATCCGGATCTCGTCGCCCGCCTCGGTGGGCTCGACGGCGCCGCCCGTCACGACGCGTTGGTGGACGTCGTGCGGGGGAGCGCCGCGCTCGTGCTCGGGCACGCGTCCGGTGCCGACATCGACGCCGACCGCGCGTTCGGCGACCTCGGGTTCGACTCGCTGACCGCCGTCGAGCTGCGCAACAAGCTCTCCGCCGCGACCGGCCTGCGCCTGTCCGCGACGATGATCTTCGACCACCCGACGCTGTCCGCATTGGCCGGCCACCTGCGCGACGAGCTGTTCGGCGCGGACTCCGAGGTGATCGTCCCCGCCGGACCGACGCCGTCGACGGACGACCCGATCGTGATCGTCGGCATGGCCTGCCGCTACCCGGGCGGCGTCGCGTCCCCGGAGGACCTGTGGCGCCTCGTCGACGACGGCGCCGACGCGATCACCGAGTTCCCGACCGGCCGTGGCTGGGACGTCGACGCGCTCTACGACCCGGACCCGGAGCACGTCGGAACCAGCTACACGCGCCACGGCGGGTTCCTGCACGACGCGGGCGAGTTCGACGCCGCGTTCTTCGGGATGAGCCCCCGGGAGGCGACCGCCACGGACGCGCAGCAGCGGTTGCTGCTGGAGTCGTCGTGGGAGGCGGTGGAGCGGGCCGGGATCGATCCGGTGTCGTTGCGCGGCAGCGCGACCGGTGTGTTCGCCGGCGTAATGTACGGGGACTACTCGTCGCTGCTGGACGGCGACGACGCGTACGAGGGCTTCTCCGGCCAGGGCAGCGCCGGCAGCGTCGCGTCCGGCCGGGTCGCCTACACGCTGGGCCTGGAGGGGCCGGCCGTCACGGTGGACACGGCGTGCTCGTCGTCGCTGGTCGCGATGCACTGGGCCGTGCAGGCGCTGCGCTCCGGGGAGTGCTCGCTGGCACTGGCCGGCGGCGTCACGGTGATGGCCACGCCCGCCACGTTCGTCGAGTTCTCCCGGCAGGGCGGCCTCGCCGCCGACGGCCGGTCGAAGCCGTTCGCGGACGGCGCGGACGGTGTCGGCTGGGCCGAGGGCGTCGGCATGCTCGTGCTGGAGCGCCGCTCGGACGCCGAGCGGAACGGGCACGAGATCCTGGCCGTGCTGCGCGGGTCCGCGGTGAACCAGGATGGTGCGTCGAACGGGCTGACGGCGCCGAACGGCCCGTCGCAGCAGCGGGTGATCCGCCAGGCTCTGGCCGCCGCGGGTCTGTCCACGGCGGACGTCGACGCGGTGGAGGCGCATGGCACCGGTACGACGCTGGGTGACCCGATCGAGGCTCAGGCCCTGATCGCGACGTATGGCGTGGACCGGGAGCGGCCGCTGCTGCTGGGGTCGGTGAAGTCGAACATCGGGCACACGCAGGCTGCCGCCGGTGTGGCGGGTGTGATCAAGATGGTCGAGGCGATGCGGCGCGGGACGCTGCCGCGGACCTTGCATGTGGACGCGCCGTCGTCGCACGTGGACTGGTCGGACGGCACGGTCGAGCTGCTCACCGGGCAGGCCGACTGGCCGGAGACCGGACGGGCCCGCCGGGCGGGCGTGAGCTCGTTCGGGATCTCCGGCACGAACGCCCACGTGATCCTGGAGCAGGGCGTCCCGGCCGCCGCCGCCTCCGTGGCGGAGGACGACGGCCCGGCGGCGTGGGTGCTGTCCGGCAGGTCGTCCGACGCGCTCCGGGCCCAGGCCGCCCGGCTGCGGGAGTTCCTGGACGAGCGGCCCGAGCTCGGGACGGCCGACGTCGGCCACTCGCTGGCCACGACGCGCTCCGCGTTCGACCACCGCGCCGTCGTGCTCGCCGACGACCGCGCCGGGATCGACCGCGCCCTGACCGCTCTCGCCGCCGGCGAGCCGGACGTCGGGATCGTCACGGGCCGCACCAGGCCCGGCAAGCGGGCCGTGCTGTTCACCGGCCAGGGCTCGCAGCGCACCGGGATGGGCCGCGAGCTGTACGCGCGGTTCCCGGTGTTCGCGTCCGCGTTCGACGCGGCCGTGGCGGCGCTGGGGCTGCCGGACCTGGTCGAGGTGATCGAGGACGGCTCCGGCCGCCTCGACGAGACCGGGTGGACCCAGCCCGCGCTGTTCGCGCTCGAGGTCGCGCTCTACCGGCTCGTCGAGTCGTGGGGTGTCACGCCCGACGTCGTGGGCGGCCACTCGATCGGCGAGATCTCCGCGGCCCACGTGGCCGGCGTGCTGGACCTGCAGGACGCGGCCCGCCTGGTCGCGGCCCGCGCCCGCCTGATGCAGGCGCTGCCCGCCGGCGGCGCGATGCTGGCCGTCCAGGCGACCGAGGACGAGGTCACCCCCCATCTCACGGGCGAGGTGTCGGTCGCGGCGGTCAACGGGCCGGCGTCGGTCGTCGTGTCCGGTGCCGCGGACGCCGTCGCGGGCGTCGAGTCCGAGTTCCGTGAGCAGGGCAGGCGGACCCGGCAGCTGGCGGTGTCGCACGCGTTCCACTCGCCGCTGATGGACCCGATGCTCGACGAGTTCCGCGCCGTCGCCGACGGTCTGTCCTATGCGGACCCGGTGATCCCGGTGGTGTCCAACGTGACCGGTGCGATCGCCGGGCACGGTGAGCTGTCCGACCCGGGGTACTGGGTGCGCCATGTCCGCGAGGCCGTCCGGTTCGGCGACGGCGTCGCCGCGCTGGAGGCCGATGGCGTCTCGACGTTCCTGGAGCTCGGGCCGGACGGCACGCTGTCCGCGATGGCCCGCGAGACGGCGCCCGATGCGGAGACGATCCCGCTGCTGCGCGCGGACCGCGACGAGCCCACCGCGGCGCTGACCGCACTGGGCCGGATGCACGTCTCCGGCGTGCACGTCGACTGGTCCTCGTTCCACGCGGGCGGGCGCCGGATCGCGCTGCCCACGTACGCGTTCCGGCACTCCACGTACTGGCCCACCGGCGCCCGGCCCGGCGCCGGGGCGGCTGCGCTCGGCCTCGCCGCCACCGGCCACCCGATCCTGCACGGTGCCGTCGAGCTCGCCGAGGGCGAGGGCGTCGTCTGCACCGGACGGCTGTCGCTCGCCACGCACCCGTGGCTGGCCGACCACGCCGTGCACGGCACCGTGCTCGTCCCCGGCACGGCGCTGCTGGAGATGGCGTTCCGCGCAGGCGACGAGGTCGGCTGCGACCGCGTCGAGGAGCTCACGCTGGCCGCGCCGCTCGTCGTGCCGGACCACGGGGCCGTCCGCACCCAGGTCCGGGTCGGCGTCGCAGGCGACGACGGGCGACGCACGGTCACGATCCACTCCCGTGCCGACGGCGGGACCGACGCGTCCTGGACGCAGCACGCCACCGGCCTGCTGTCCACGCAGGACATCCCGGCCCCGGAGTTCGACGCGACGGCGTGGCCGCCGCCCGGTGCCCGCGAGCTGGACACCGACGGCTGCTACGACCGCTTCGCCGACGCCGGCTTCGCGTACGGCACGGTGTTCCGCGGGCTGCGTTCGGCCTGGCAGGACGGCGACGTCCTCTACGCCGAGGTCGTCCTGCCGCAGGGCGCGGGCGAGGACGCCGCCGCGTTCGGCCTGCACCCGGCCCTGCTGGACGCGTCGCTGCACGCCGCGATGCTGACCGGCGACGACAGCGGTCTCCCGTTCTCCTGGGAGGGCGCCACGCTGCACGCGACCGGCGCCACCGCACTGCGCGTCCGGCTCACCCGGGCCGCCGACGGCTCCGTCGCCATCGCCGCCGCGGACACCGCCGGCCGCCCGGTCGCCTCCGTCGACACGCTCGCCGTCCGCCCGGTGTCCGGCGAGCAGCTGGGCGCCGCACGTTCCGCCGGAGGTGCCGGCGATGCGCTGTTCCGGGTCGACTGGACCCCCGTCACGGAGATGCCGGACGTGCCGGACGACGCGACGGTCGCCGTGCTCGGCGACGACCCGACCGGTGTCGCGGCCGACCTCACCGCGGCCGGTGCCGCCGTCACCCGGCCGTCCGACCTGGACGCGGTGGTCGCGGCCGGCCTCCCGGCCGTCGTCGTCGTCCCGCTGTGCGGCGACGACCCCACCGACCTCCGCCGGGCCCCGGGCGACGGTCCGGCCGCCGCGCCCGACCCTGCCGCCGCGGCACGCACGCTCACCGCGAGCGTGCTGGAGCTGCTGCAGGACTGGACCTCCCGCGACGACCTCGACGGGACGCGGCTCGCCGTCGTGACCCGTGGCGCCGTCGCGGCGGCCGACCACCCGGTCACCGACGTCGCGGCCGCGGCCGTGCACGGCCTCGTCCGCTCCGCGCAGTCCGAGTTCCCGGGCACGATCGTGCTCGTCGACCGCGACCCGGCCGGCACCGACCCGGCCGCCCCGGCCCCCGCCGCGGCGGACGGCGGTGACCCGGAGTCGGCCGCGCGCGGGCACCTCCTGCACTCCGCGCTGCACTCCGCACCGCACACCGGCGAGCCGCAGGTCGCGCTGCGCGACGGAGCCGTGCTCGCCGCCCGGCTCGCCCGCGTCGACGCGTCCACCGCGATCGTCCCGCCGGCCGGCACGCCGTGGCGGATCGACGCCACCACGCCCGGCAGCCTCGACGGGCTCGCCGCCGTCCCGTACCCGGAGGCCGGCGCACCGCTGACCGGCCACCAGGTGCGCGTCGCGATCCGCGCCGCGGGCCTCAACTTCCGCGACGTGCTCAAGGCGCTCGACATGTACCCCGGCGACGCCGGGCGGTTCGGGCACGAGGGCGCGGGCGTCGTCGTCGACGTCGGACCGGACGTCACCGGTCTCGCCCCCGGTGACCGCGTGTTCGGCATGGTGTCCGGCAGCCTCGGTGACCTCGCCGTCGACGACGCCCGCCGCCTGGCCCACCTGCCCGACGGCTGGGACTGGGAGACCGCGGCGTCGATCCCGCTCGTGTTCCTCACCGCGTGGCACGCGCTGCGCGAGCTCGGCGACGTGCGGCCCGGCGAGAAGGTGCTGGTGCACGCCGGTGCCGGCGGCGTCGGCATGGCCGCGATCCAGATCGCGCGCCACCTCGGCGCCGAGGTGTTCGCGACGGCGAGCGATGCCAAGTGGGACGTCCTGCGCGGGCTCGGCGTCGCCGACGACCACATCGCGTCGTCGCGCACGCTCGACTTCGAGGAGACGTTCGCGGCCCACGGCCCCCTGGACGTCGTGCTGAACTCGCTGGCGGGCGACTTCGTCGACGCGTCGATGCGGCTGCTCGACGGGCACGGCCGGTTCCTGGAGATGGGCAAGACCGACATCCGCGACGCCGACGACACCCCGGACGGCGTCGCCTACCAGGCGTTCGACCTCGCCTGGGTGGAGCCGGACGCGGTCGGCGCGATGCTGTCCACGCTCATGGGCCTGTTCGACGACGGCGCCCTGACCCCGCTGCCCGTCCGGACGTGGGACGTCCGGCACGCCCGCGACGCGTTCCGCTTCATGAGCATGGCGCGCCACGTCGGCAAGATCGTGCTCACGCTGCCGCGCCCGTGGAGCACCGACGGGACGGTGCTGGTCACCGGCGGTACCGGTGGCCTCGGCGGGGTCGTCGCCCGGCACCTGGTCACCGCGCACGGCGTCCGGAACCTGCTGCTGACCAGCCGCTCCGGTGCCGCCGCGTCCGGCGCGGCCGAGCTCGTCGCCGAGCTGGAGGAGCTCGGCGCCGACGTCACGGTCGCCGCGTGCGACGTCGCCGACGCCGCCGCCGTCACCGAGCTGGTCGCCGAGCACGAGCCGACCGCGGTGATCCACACCGCCGGAGTGCTCGACGACGGTGTGCTCGCCTCGCTCACCCCGGACCGCCTGGACACCGTGCTGGCGCCCAAGGTGGACGGTGCGTGGAACCTGCACGCCGCCACCCGCGACCGGGACCTGGACGCGTTCGTGCTGTTCTCCTCCGTCGCCGGTGTGTTCGGCGGCGCCGGGCAGGCGAACTACGCGGCGGGCAACGCGTTCCTCGACGCGCTCGCCGCGGCCCGTCGGGCCGAGGGGCTGCCGGGCACGTCGCTGGCGTGGGGTGCCTGGGACCAGGGCGCCGGCATGACGGCGGGTCTCGACGAGCGCGACGTGCGTCGCGCCGCCGAGTCCGGCATGCCGATGATCGGCGCCGACGAGGGCCTCGCGCTGTTCGACGCGTCCCTCGCGACCGGTGACGCCGCGCTCGTCCCGGTCCGTCTCGACCTCGCGACCCTGCGCCGCCGCGGGAACGTCCCGCCGCTGCTGCGCGGCCTGGTCCGGAACCGGCGCTCGGCCGCGACCGGCGGCGACGACACCACGGGTCTGGCCGCCCGCCTGGCCCGCACCGAGCCCGTCGAGCGGCAGCGGACCGTGCTCGACCTCGTCCGCGGCGAGGCCGCGCTCGTGCTCGGCCACGCGTCCGGCGACGGCATCGACCCGTCGCTCGCGTTCCGCGACCTCGGGTTCGACTCGCTCACCGCCGTCGAGCTCCGCAACCGCCTCGGCGCGGCCACCGGCCTGCGACTGCCCGCCACGGCCGTCTTCGACTACCCGACGGTCACCGCGCTGGCCGAGCACCTGCTGGCCGAGCTCGTCGGCGACGACGCGGCCACCTCCGACGTGGCGGTGCCCGGTGTGCGGGCCGGTGACGCCCCGATCGTCGTCGTCGGCATGAGCTGCCGCTTCCCTGGCGGCATCACGTCGCCGGAGGACCTCTGGCGGATGCTCGACGAGGGCACCGACGTGATCGGCGACTTCCCGACCGACCGCGGCTGGGAGCTCGACGGCCTGTTCGACGACGACCCCGACCACCACGGCACGTCGTACGCCAGTGCGGGCGGTTTCCTGGACGACGTCGCCGGGTTCGACGCCGACTTCTTCGGGATGAGCCCGCGCGAGGCGACCGCCACGGACGCCCAGCAGCGGTTGCTGCTGGAGTCGTCGTGGGAGGCCGTGGAACGCGCCGGGATCGACCCGGTGTCGTTGCGCGGCAGCGCGACCGGCGTGTTCGCCGGCGTCATGCACAACGGGTACGGGACCCATCTCGACGGCACCGAGTTCGAGGGCTTCTCCGGACAGGGGAGCGCGCTGTCCGTCGCGTCCGGGCGGGTGTCGTACACGTTCGGCTTCGAGGGCCCGGCCATGACCGTGGACACGGCGTGCTCGTCGTCGCTGGTCGCGCTGCACCTCGCGGCGCAGGCGCTGCGCGGCGGGGAGTGCACGCTGGCGCTGGCCGGCGGCGTCACCGTGATGCCCGGCCCCGGCACGTTCGTCGAGTTCTCCCGCCAGCGCGGCCTGGCGCCGGACGGGCGGTCCAAGCCGTTCTCCGAGTCCGCGGACGGCGTCGGCTGGGCCGAGGGCGTGGGCATGCTCGTGCTGGAGCGACAGTCCGACGCGGAGCGCAACGGCCACCGGATCCTGGCCGTCGTCCGCGGCTCCGCGGTGAACCAGGACGGTGCGTCGAACGGCCTGACGGCGCCGAACGGCCCGTCGCAGCAGCGGGTGATCCGCCAGGCGCTGACCGCGGGCGGCCTGTCGCCGTCCGATGTGGACGCCGTCGAGGCGCACGGCACGGGCACCACGCTGGGTGACCCGATCGAGGCGCAGGCCCTGATCGCCACCTACGGGCGGGACCGCGAGCAGCCGCTGCTGCTCGGCTCCGTCAAGTCGAACATGGGCCACACGCAGGCCGCCGCCGGTGTGGCCGGCGTGATCAAGATGATCATGGCCATGCGGCACGGGACGCTGCCGCGCACGCTGAACGTGACCGAGCCGTCGTCGCACGTCGACTGGTCGGCCGGGGCGGTGTCCCTGCTGACCGAGGCGACGCCGTGGCCGCGGACCGGGCACGCCCGCCGGGCCGGCGTGTCGTCGTTCGGGATCAGCGGCACGAACGCGCACGTCGTGCTCGAGCAGGCACCCGCCGTCGTCGAGACCGGGAACGTGGCGGACCCGGAACCGGGCGTCCTGCCGTGGGTGCTGTCCGCGAAGTCGCCGGAGGGGCTGCGCGGCCAGGCCGCCCGACTGCGCGAGCACCTCGACCGCAACCCGGAGCAGGACCCGGCCGACGTCGCGTTCTCGCTGGTCACGGCGCGGTCACCGTTCGCCCACCGGGCCGTCGTGCTCGGCGGCCCGGACGCCGGGGACGCGCTCGCGGCGCTGGCCGGCGGCGAGCCGCACCCGTCGGCGGTGACCGGCCGGGCCACGGTCGGGCGCACGGCGGTGCTGTTCACCGGCCAGGGTGCGCAGCGTGCCGGGATGGGCCGCGAGCTGTACGCGCGGTTCCCGGTGTTCGCCTCGGCGTTCGACGCGGCCGTCGCGGCGCTGTGCCTGCCGGACCTGCCCGGCGTGATCGAGGACGGGACGCACCTGGACGAGACCGGGTGGACGCAGCCCGCGCTGTTCGCGCTGGAGGTGGCGCTGTACCGGCTGGTCGAGTCGTGGGGTGTCACGCCGGAGTTCGTGGGTGGGCACTCGATCGGTGAGATCGTGGCGGCGCACGTGGCGGGCGTGTTCTCGTTGGAGGACGCGGCCCGTCTGGTGGCGGCGCGTGCCCGGCTGATGCAGGCGCTCCCCGCTGGTGGCGCCATGCTGGCGGTGCAGGCGACCGAGGACGAGGTCACCCCGCACCTGACCGGCGCCGTGTCGATCGCCGCGGTCAACGGGCCCACCTCCGTGGTGGTGTCCGGCACGTCCGAGGCGGTCGCCGCGATCGAGGCGGAGTTCGCGGGCCGCCGGGTCCGCCGGCTGGATGTGTCGCACGCGTTCCACTCACCCCTGATGGACCCGATGCTCGACGAGTTCCGCACGGTCGCCGGGTCCCTGGCCTACGCCGAGTCGTCGCTCCCGGTCGTCTCGAACGTGACCGGCGCGCTCGCCGAGGGCGGCGAGCTGGGCGACCCGGAGTACTGGGTGCGCCATGTCCGCGAGCCGGTCCGGTTCGCCGACGGCGTCGCGGCGCTCGAGCAGCGCGGCGTCACCACGTTCCTGGAGCTCGGCCCGGACGGCACGCTGTCCGCGATGGCCCGCGAGACGCTCGCCGAGGACGTCGCGACCGTGCCCGCCCTGCGCCGCGACACCGCCGAGGAGCGCACCGCACTCGCCGCCGTCGCCGCGCTGCACACCCGGGGAGTCGACGTCGACTGGACGGCCGTGCTGCCGTCCGGCACCCGCGTCGTCGACCTGCCGACGTACGCGTTCCAGCACCGCCCGTTCTGGCCGTCCGGCGCCCGCGGCGGTGCCGACGCCGGCGCGCTCGGACTGGCCACGACCGGGCACCCGCTCGTCACCGGTGTCGTCGCGCTCGCCGACGAGGAGGGCCTGCTGCTCACCGGCAGGCTGTCGCTGCGGTCGCAGCCGTGGCTGGCCGACCACGTCGTCGCCGGCCGGGTCCTGTTGCCCGGCACCGCGTTCCTGGAGCTCGCGCTGCGCGCGGGCGAGGAGGTCGGCTGCGACGGCGTGGAGGAGCTGACGCTCGCCGCGCCGCTGGAGATCCCGGAGCGTGGCGCGGTGCGGATCCAGGTCCGGGCCGGCGTCGCCGACCCGGACGGGCGCCGTCCGGTCACCGTGCACGCCCGCGCCGACGGGGACGCCGGCAACGACGCCGCGCCTGACGTCGACGCGCCGTGGACGCCGCACGCCGCGGGGGTGCTCGTGCCCGCGGCCCCCGCCGCCGGGTTCGACGCCACCGTCTGGCCGCCGTCCGGCACCGACGCCGTCGACCTCACCGGCTTCTACGACGCCCGCGACGACGAGGGCTTCGCCTACGGCCCGGCGTTCCGCGGACTGCGGGCGGCCTGGCGCCGCGACGGCGAGATCTTCGCTGACATCGCCCTCGACGAGGAGGCCGACGGCGGGGCGTTCGCCCTGCACCCGGCCCTCCTGGACGCCGCGCTGCACGCCGGATGGCTGCTGACCGGCGACACGGCGGGCGGCGTCCCGTTCTCCTGGAACGGCGTCACGCTGGCCGCGACCGGGGCGTCCGCGCTGCGGGTGCGCCTGTCCCGCGACGACGACGGCGCGCTCACCCTGGCCGCGGCCGATCCGGCGGGGGCGCCCGTCGCCGACGTCCGGTCGCTCGCCATGAGTGCCGCTCCCGTCGCGGGTGGGACGACCGGCTCGGTCGTGCGGGACGCCCTGTTCCGCCTGGACTGGGTTCCGGTTCCGGGAGACCAGGTCACCCCGGACGTGGAGGCCGTCGTCGTCGGCGACGACCCGTTCGGGCTGGCGGGCCCGCACGCCGGCGCGTTGCCCGAGGAGCACGCCGGACCGGTCGTGCTGCCGTTCGCCGGCACGGGGACCGACGTCGTCGCCGACACGCACGAGCTCACCCGCCGCGCTCTGGACCTCGTCCGGACCCGGATCACCGACGACCGGTACGCCGGCGTCCGGTTCGTTGTCGTCACCCGCGGTGCCACATCCGGCGAGGACCCGGCGGCCGCCGCCGTCCGGGGGCTCGTGCGGTCCGCCCAGTCGGAGAGCCCCGGCTGCTTCGCGCTCGTCGACCTCGATCCCGACGCGCCGGCCGAGGTTCCGCCCGCCGCGCTCGACGGCGAGGAGCCGCAGCTGCGGGTCCGCGACGGCGCCGTGCAGGCCGCCCGGCTCGTCCGCCGGACCCCGGCCGAGGACGACGTCGCGACCGTCCCGCCCGGCGACGGCACCGTGCTCGTCACCGGTGGCACCGGCGGCCTGGGCGCCGTGCTGGCCCGCCACCTGGTGTCCGCGTACGGCGTGCGGGACCTGCTGCTGGTCAGCCGCCGCGGCCCGGACGCCGACGGCGCCGACGCGCTGGTCGCCGAGCTGGCCGACGCCGGGGCCACGGCCGCGGCCGTCGCGTGCGACGTCACCGACCCCGACGCCGTGACCGCGCTGCTCGACGCCCACCCGGTGTCGTCGGTCGTGCACGCCGCCGGTGTGCTCGACGACGGCCTGGTCGCCTCCCTGACCCCGGAGCGGCTGGAGACGGTGCTGCGACCGAAGGTCGACGCCGCGTGGACGCTGCACGAGGCGACCCGCGACCGCGAGCTGGACGCGTTCGTCGTGTTCTCCTCGGCGGCGGCCGTGTTCGGCAACCCGGGCCAGGCGAACTACGCCGCCGCCAACGCGTTCACCGACGCGCTCGTCGCGCACCGCCGCGCCGCGGGCCTGCCCGGCACGTCGCTGCAGTGGGGGCCGTGGGACCGGGGCATGACCGGGTCGCTCGGCGACGCCGGGGCGGAGCGCCTCGCACGTTCCGGTGTCACTCCGCTGTCCGAACAGGACGGCCTCGCGCTGTTCGACGCCGCGCTGGGCACCGGCGACGCCGCCGTCGCACCGGTCCGCCTCGACCTCCCCGCCCTGCGCGCGCAGGGCGAGGTGCCGCCGCTGCTGCGCTCGCTGATCCGGGGCCGCTCGCGCCGGGCCGCCGGCGCGTCGTCGGCGGCCGCCACCGGGCTGCGCGAGCGCCTGTCCGGCCTGACCGCCGACGAGCGCCGCGACGTGCTGCTCGACCTGGTCCGCTCCCAGGTCGCCCTCGTGCTCGGCCACGCGGGCGCCGCCGACGTCGAGGCCGACCGCGCGTTCCGCGACCTCGGGTTCGACTCGCTGACCTCGGTCGAGCTCCGCAACCGCCTGAACACGGTCACCGGGCTGCGACTGCCCGCCACGATGGTGTTCGACCACCCGACCGTCGAGCAGCTCGTCGCCGTGATCCGCGACGACCTCCTGGGTGCCGACGACGGTCCGGCCGTCACGGCGACCCGCACCGCCGCCGTCGCGGACGACCCGATCGTGATCGTCGGCATGGCCGCCCGCTACCCGGGTGGTGTGTCCACACCGGACGACCTGTGGACGCTCGTCTCGGACGGCGTGGACGCCGTCTCCGGGTTCCCCACCGACCGCGGCTGGGACCTGGACGCGCTGTACCACCCGGACGCCGACCACCTCGGCACGTCGTACACCCGCGAGGGGGGCTTCCTGCACGACGCCGCCGAGTTCGACGCCGCGTTCTTCGGCATGAGCCCGCGCGAGGCGTTGGCCACGGACGCGCAGCAGCGGCTGCTGCTGGAGTCCTCCTGGGAGGCCGTGGAGCGGGCCGGGATCGACCCGGTGTCGTTGCGCGGCAGCGCGACCGGTGTGTTCGCCGGTGTCATGTACTCCGACTACAGCGCGACCACGGCGGGCCCGGAGTTCGAGGGCTTCCAGGGTGCGGGGAGCTCGCCGAGCGTCGCGTCCGGCCGGGTCGCCTACACGCTGGGCCTGGAGGGGCCCGCGGTCACGGTGGACACGGCGTGCTCGTCGTCGCTGGTGGCGATGCACTGGGCGATGCAGGCGCTGCGCTCCGGCGAGTGCGACCGCGCGCTCGCGGGCGGCGTGACGGTGATGGCGACGCCCGGCGTGTTCGTGGACTTCGCCCGCCAGCGCGGCCTGTCCCCGGACGGGCGCTGCAAGGCGTTCTCCGACGACGCGGACGGTGTGGGCTGGGCCGAGGGCGCCGGCATGCTGCTGCTGGAGCGGCAGTCCGACGCCGAGCGTCTCGGTCACCGGGTCCTGGCCGTCGTCCGGGGTTCCGCGGTCAACCAGGACGGCGCGTCGAACGGGCTGACGGCGCCGAACGGGCCGTCGCAGCAGCGCGTGATCCGGCAGGCGCTGGCCAGCGCCGGGCTGTCGACCGACGACGT
The DNA here is from genome assembly GCF_004339565.1 of Pseudonocardia endophytica. Classification (GTDB taxonomy): domain Bacteria; phylum Actinomycetota; class Actinomycetes; order Mycobacteriales; family Pseudonocardiaceae; genus Pseudonocardia; species Pseudonocardia endophytica. Next base: position 296,702 of record NZ_SMFZ01000001.1, on the reverse strand, counting down.
GGACGCCGTCGAGGCGCACGGCACCGGCACGACCCTGGGCGACCCGATCGAGGCCCAGGCCCTGATCGCCACCTACGGCACGGAGCGGGAACGCCCGCTGCTGCTCGGCTCGGTGAAGTCGAACATCGGGCACACCCAGGCCGCGGCCGGTGTCGCGGGCGTGATCAAGATGGTGCAGGCGATGCGGCACGGGACGTTGCCGCGCACGCTGCACGCGGACACCGCGTCGTCGCACGTGGACTGGTCCGACGGGACCGTGGAGCTGCTCACCGCGCCGGCCGCGTGGCCGGAGACCGGGCGCGCCCGCCGGGCCGGGGTCAGCTCGTTCGGGATCTCCGGCACGAACGCGCACGTGATCCTGGAGCAGGCCGCGTCGGCGGAGATCGCGACGCCGGCGATCGAGCCGGAGCTCGGCGAGCCGGCCGAGGCGACCGGTCCCGTCCCGTGGGTGCTGTCCGGTCGCTCCGCGGACGCGGTGCGCGGCCAGGCGGCCAAGCTGTCCGCGATGCTGCGGGCCCGGCCGGAGCTGCGGCCCGCCGACATCGGCCTGTCGCTGGCCACCGGGCGTTCGCGCTTCGACCACCGGGCCGTCGTGCTCGCGGGGCCCGATGGCGCCGCGGACCCGGCCGCCGGAAGCGACACGGCCGCCGACCCCGCTGCCGCGCTCTCCGCGCTGATCGCCGGTGATCCGCACCCGCGGGTCGTTACCGGCTCGACCGTCGCCGGCCGTACCGCGATGCTGTTCGCGGGTCAGGGGTCGCAGCGGCTCGGGATGGGCCGGGAGCTGTACGCGCGGTTCCCGGCGTTCGCCGGGGCGTTCGACGCCGTGGCCGCGGCCGTGGACGCCGAGCTCGCCGGTGGGGCGCCGGACGGCGCGTCACTGCGCGACGTGATGTGGGGCGACGACTCCGAGAGGAGCGTCGGCGGAACGAGCGTCGATGCCGGCCGTCTGGGCGAGACCGGCTGGACGCAGCCCGCGCTGTTCGCGGTCGAGGTCGCGCAGTACCGGCTCGTCGAGTCGTGGGGCGTGCGACCGGACGTCGTGGCCGGCCACTCGATCGGCGAGATCGCCGCGGCCCACGTGGCCGGGGTGTTCCCGCTCCAGGACGCGGTCCGGCTGGTGGTCGCGCGCGGCCGGCTGATGCAGGCGCTGCCCACCGGTGGCGCGATGCTCGCGGTGCAGGCGACCGAGGACGAGGTCGCCCCGCACCTGACCGGCGACGTGTCGGTCGCGGCGGTGAACGGCCCGTCGTCGGTGGTGGTGTCCGGAGCCGGGGACGCCGTCGCCGAGATCGAGTCGGCGTTCCGCGGACAGGGGCGCCGCACGACGCGGCTGCCGGTCAGCCACGCGTTCCACTCGCCGCTGATGGACCCGATGCTCGACGAGTTCCGCGCTGTCGCGGAGGGTCTGTCCTACGCCGACCCGACGGTCGCGGTCGTCTCGACGCTGACCGGCGCCCCGACCGGGTCGGGGGAGCTGTGCGACCCTGCGTACTGGGTGCGCCACGTCCGCGAGGCCGTCCGGTTCGCCGACGGCGTCGCGGCGCTGGAGGCCGAGGGCGTCACCCGGTTCGTGGAGCTGGGGCCGGACGGCACGCTGTCCGCGATGGCCCGCGAGACGCTCGACCGGGACGCCGTCGTCGAACCGTTGCTGCGCAAGGACTCCCCGGAGCCGGACGCCGCACTGACGGCGCTGGCACGCCTGCACACGGCCGGCGTCGGCGTGGACTGGACGGCTCTGCTGCCCGCCGCTCGGCCGGTGGAGCTGCCGACGTACGCGTTCCAGCGGCAGCGCTTCTGGCCGTCCGGGCCGCTCGGCGGCACCGGCGACCTCCGCGCCGCCGGGCTCGACGCGGCCGACCACCCGCTGCTCGGCGCGGCCGTCGGGCTCGCGTCCGGCGACGGGCTCGTCGTCACCGGGCGGCTGTCGCTGCGGTCGCACGCCTGGCTGGCGGACCACACCGTGTTCGGCCGGACCGTCGTGCCCGGCACCGCGCTGCTGGAGATGGCCGTGCGGGCCGGCGACGAGATCGGCTGCGACCGCGTCGACGAGCTCACGCTCGGCGCGCCGATGGTGTTGCCGGACAGCGGATCGCTGCAGGTGCAGGTCGTCGTCCGGGCTCCGGACGGCAGCCGTCGCGATCTCGGGATCTGGTCCCGTCCGGAGGGAGCCGGCGACGACGCCTGGACCGAGCACGCGACCGGCGCGGTGTCCGAGGGCGCCGCGCCGGGCGCGGGCGGGCTGACCGAGTGGCCGCCGTCCGGTGCCGAGAGCATCGACGTCGACGGCTGCTACGACGCGTTCGCCGACGCCGGATTCGCCTACGGGCCCACGTTCCAGGGCCTGACCGCGGCCTGGCGGCGGGACTCCGGCGACGGGACCGAACTGTTCGCCGAGGTCGCGCTCGCCGACGACACCGCGGAGGAGGCGGGCCGGTTCGGCCTGCACCCGGCGCTGCTGGACGCGGCGCTGCACCCGATGCTGCTCGCGAACGGGGGGACGGCCGCTCTGCCGTTCTCGTGGCAGGACGTGTCCCTGCACGCCGCCGGCGCGTCCGCGCTGCGCGTGCGGCTCGCCCCGGCCGGACCGGACGCGGTCACCGTGCAGGTGGCCGACCCCACCGGTGCCCCGGTGGCGACCGTCGGGTCGCTGCTCACCCGCGCCGTCCGCGGCGACGAGCCGACCGGCACCGACACCCGCGACGCGCTGTTCGGCCTCACCTGGCAGACGGTCACGGGAGGCACCGCGCCGCAGGAGGTCGCGCTGCTCGGCGACGACGCGCTCGGACTGGCCGACGTGCTGGGCGGGGCCGGAGTCACCGTCAGTGCCCACGCCGGTCCGGCCGCGCTCGCCGACGGCGGTGCCGTCCCGGACGTCGCGGTCGTCGGGATCGCCCCGACCGGCGACGACCCGGTCGCGGACACCCACCGCCGCACCGCCGACGTCCTCGCGCTGCTGCAGGAGTGGACCGAGCGCTGCGAGCCGTCCCGGCTCGTCGTCGTCACCCGCGCCGGGGACCTCGCGTCCGCCGCAGTCGGGGGCATGGTGCGCACGGCCGCGACCGAGAACCCCGGCGCGTTCGCGCTCGTCGAGATCGACGACGAGCCGTCATCGGACGTGCTGGCCACGGCGCTCGGCTCGGACGAGACCTGGCTGTCGCTGTCCGGCGGCGAGATCCACGCCGCCCGGCTGGCCCGGCATACCGCCGACGGCGACCCCGTCACGTGGGACGCCGACGGCACGGTGCTGATCACCGGCGGGACCGGAGGGCTCGGCGCGCGGTTCGCCCGCCACCTCGCCGCGAACCACGGCGTCCGGCACCTGCTGCTCGTCAGCCGCCGGGGTACGGACGCCCCCGGCGCGACCGACCTGGTCGACGAGCTCACGTCGATGGGCGCCACGGCGACCGTGCGGGCCTGCGACGTGACCGACCCGGACGCCGTCGCCGCACTCGTCGACGACGTCCGCGACACGCTGACGGCCGTCGTGCACACCGCGGGCGTACTCGACGACGGCGTGCTCGCCTCGCTGGACGCCGACCGCGTCGCGACCGTGCTGCGGCCCAAGGTGGACGCGGCGTGGCACCTGCACGAGGCCACCCGCGACCTCGACCTGACCGCGTTCGTCGCGTTCTCGTCGGTCGCCGGCCTGCTCGGCGCCGCAGGGCAGGCGAACTACGCCGCCGCCAACGCGTTCACCGACGCGCTGGCGGCCCGCCGCCGCGCCGACGGCCTGCCCGGGGTGTCCCTGGCGTGGGGGCCGTGGGAGCAGGGCAGCGGCATGACCGGCGAGCTGGGACAGGCCGAGGCCGAACGCCTGGCCCGCTCCGGGATGCCGCCGCTGTCCGCCCAGGAGGGCACCGCCCTGTTCGACGCGGCGCTCTGCGCCGACGCGGCGCTGATCGCCCCGGTCCGGCTCGACGTCGCGGCGCTGTCCGCGCTCGGCGAGGTCCCGGCCGTGCTGCGCGGGCTCGTCCGCAACCGGACCCGCCGCGCGGCGGCCGGGGGAGCGGCGACCGTCGCCGGGCTGGCCGACCGGCTCGGCCCGCTCGGCCCCGACGAGCGCCGTCACGAGCTGCTCGACCTGGTGCGGACGCAGATCGCCGTCGTGCTCGGTCACGCGGACCCGGCGGGTGTGGACGCCACGACCCCGTTCCGCGACCTCGGCTTCGACTCGCTCACCGCCGTCGAGCTGCGGAACCGCCTGTCCGCCGCCACCGGGCTGCGCCTGACCGCGACGCTCGTGTTCGACCACCCGACCGCGACCGCGCTCGCCGACCACGTGCTCGACGAGCTGTTCGGCGGCGCGGACGCGATCGTCCCGGCCACCGTGGCGGCGTCCACGGCGGACGACCCGGTCGTCGTCGTGGGCATGGCCTGCCGGTACCCCGGCGGCGTGTCCTCCCCTGAGGACCTGTGGCGCCTGCTCGGCGACGGCACGGACGCGATCGGCGACTTCCCGGCGAACCGCAACTGGGACCTGGACGCGCTCTACGACCCGGACCCGGAGCACACCGGCACCAGCTACACCCGCCGCGGCGGGTTCCTGCACGACGCGGGCGAGTTCGACGCCGCGTTCTTCGGCATGAGCCCGCGCGAGGCCGTCGCGACCGACGCCCAGCAGCGGCTGCTCCTGCAGTCCACGTGGGAGGCCGTGGAGCGGGCCGGGATCGACCCGGTGTCGTTGCGCGGCAGCAGCACCGGCGTCTTCGCCGGCGTCATGTACTCCGACTACGGCTCGATCCTCGGCGGCGGCGAGTTCGAGGGCTTCCAGGGCCAGGGCAGCTCGCCGAGCGTCGCCTCCGGCCGGGTCTCCTACACGTTCGGCTTCGAGGGCCCCGCCGTCACGGTGGACACGGCGTGCTCGTCGTCGCTGGTGTCGCTGCACCTGGCGGCACAGGCGCTGCGCTCCGGTGAGTGCTCGCTCGCCTTGGCCGGTGGTGTCACCGTGATGGCCACGCCCGGCACGTTCGTCGAGTTCTCCCGCCAGCGCGGCCTCTCGCCGGACGGGCGCTGCAAGGCGTTCTCCGACGACGCGGACGGTGTCGGCTGGGCCGAGGGCGTCGGCATGCTCGTGCTGGAACGCCGCTCGGACGCCGAGCGGAACGGTCACGAGATCCTGGCCGTCGTCCGCGGGTCCGCCGTCAACCAGGACGGCGCGTCCAACGGCCTGACGGCGCCGAACGGCCCGTCGCAGCAGCGGGTGATCCGCCAGGCGCTCGCGAACGCGGGACTGTCCACCTCGGACGTCGACGCGATCGAGGCGCACGGCACCGGCACCACGCTGGGCGACCCGATCGAGGCCCAGGCCCTGATCGCCACGTACGGCGCGGAGCGCGAACAGCCGCTGCTGCTCGGGTCGGTGAAGTCCAACATCGGGCACACCCAGGCCGCGGCCGGTGTCGCCGGTGTGATCAAGATGGTCGAGGCGATGCGGCACGGGGTGCTGCCGCGCACGCTGCATGCGGACACCGCGTCGTCGCACGTGGACTGGTCGGACGGGACGGTGGAGCTGCTCACCGCCGACACGGCGTGGCCGGAGACCGGGCACGCGCGCCGGGCGGGCGTCAGCTCGTTCGGGATCTCCGGGACGAACGCGCACGTGATCCTCGAGCAGGGCGTCCCGGCTGCCGACCCGCCCGCGGGTGAGGCCGACGGGCCGATCCCGTGGGTGCTGTCCGGCCGCTCCCCGGAGACGGTGCGCGCCATGGCGTCGCGCCTGCGCGAGCACCTGGCCGGGCACCCGGAGCTGCGTCCCGTCGACGTCGCGCACTCGCTGCTGACGACGCGGTCGGCGTTCGCGCACCGCGCCGTCGTCACCGGTCCGGACGCGCTCGCGGCGCTGGCCGACGGCACGTCGCACCCGGGGGTGGTGACCGGGACCGTCGACGACGGCGGCCTCGCGGCGCTGTTCTCCGGGCAGGGGTCGCAGCGCGCGGGCATGGGCCGGGAGCTGTACGACCGGTCCACGGTGTTCGCCGAGGCGTTCGACACCGTCGTGGCGGCACTGGACGCGGAGCTGGACGCCGAGCTGGATCCTGGGGAGTCGTTGCGCGACATCGTGTGGGACGGCGGTGACCGGCTCGACGAGACCGGCTGGACGCAGCCCGCGCTGTTCGCGGTCGAGGTCGCGCTGTACCGGCTCGTCGAGTCGTGGGGCGTGCGCCCGGACCGGCTCGGCGGGCACTCCGTGGGCGAGATCACGGCCGCGCACGTGGCCGGCGTGCTGTCCCTGGACGACGCCGCCCGGCTCGTCGCGGCGCGGGCCTCGCTGATGCAGGCGCTGCCGGCGGGCGGCGCGATGCTCGCCGTCGCGGCAGGCGAGGACGAGATCACACCGCACCTGACCGGCGACGTCGCGGTCGCGGCCGTGAACGGCCCGGCGTCCGTGGTCGTGTCCGGTGCGGAGCCGGCCGTGGCGGAGATCGGGTCGGCGTTCCGCGACGAGGGCAGGCGGACGACGCGGCTGCAGGTCAGCCACGCGTTCCACTCGCCGCTGATGGACGACATGCTCGACGACTTCCGCACGCTGGCCGAGAAGCTGACCTACGCCGAGCCGGAGATCCCGGTCGTGTCCAACCTGACCGGCGCGCTCGCCGAGCCCGGACAGCTGTGCGACCCGGAGTACTGGGTGCGCCACGTCCGCGAGGCCGTCCGGTTCGCCGACGGCGTCGCGGCGCTCGAGGCCGACGGCGTCACGACGTTCCTCGAGGTCGGCCCGGACGCGGTGCTCGCGGCGATGGCCGCGCAGACCGTCACGGACGCGCTCGTGGTCCCCGTCCTGCGCCGCGACCAGGACGAGCACGACGCGGCCCTCGCCGCGCGGGCCCGGCTGTACGCGGCCGGGCGGGCTGGCGGCTGGGACGACGTGTTCGACGGCACCGGTGCCGTGCGCGTCGACCTGCCGACCTACCCGTTCGCGCGGCAGTGGTTCTGGCCGTCCGGTCGTACCGCGGGCGGCGACGTGCGCGCCGCCGGTCTCGGTGCGGCCGAGCACCCGCTGCTCGGCGCGTCCGTCGAGCTCGCCTCCGGCGGGGTCGTGCTGAGTGGCCGCATCGCGCGCTCCACGCACCCCTGGCTCGTCGAGCACACGGTGTTCGGTCAGGTGATCGTGCCAGGGACGGCGGTGCTGGACATGGCGATCCGCGCCGCCGACGAGGCCGGGTGCGGTCACGTCGAGGAGCTGACGCTGGCCGATCCGCTCGTCCTGCCGGAGCGCGGCTCGCTGCAGGTCCAGGTCACGGTCGACGCGCCGGACGACGCCGGGCGCCGTGCGATCGGTGTCCGGTCGCGGCCGGAGGACGGTGACTGGGCGCAGCACGCGACCGGCGCCGTGGTCCCGGCCGCCGCGACGGCCGGACCGGGCTTCGACCCGGCCGTCTGGCCGCCGCAGGACGCCGAGCCGCTGGAGGCCGACGCCTGCTACACCACGCTCGCCGACGCCGGGTTCGACTACGGCCCGCTGTTCCAGGGGCTGCGAGGCGCGTGGCGGAAGGGGGACGAGCTGTTCGCCGAGGTCACGGTCCCGGACGACGCGACCGACGGGTTCGGGGTGCACCCGGCGCTGCTGGACTCCGCCCTGCACGCCCTGCTGCTCGCCTCGCTCGGCGACGGCGGTGGAGACGGCGGGGGAGCGGCCCTTCCGTTCTCGTGGGAGGGCGTGACGCTGCACGCGTCCGGCGCCGCCGCGCTGCGGGTGCGGCTGGCCCCGACGGCCGACGGCGCGACGTCCGTGCACGCCGTGGACGCGGGCGGCGCACCCGTCGTCGTCGTCGACGCGCTGCACTCCCGGGCCGTCAGCGCCGAGCAGATGCGCGCCGCAGGGCCGTCCCGCGACCCGCTGTTCGCCGTCGACTGGGTCGAGGTGTCCACTCCGGACACGGCGACCACGGCGGACGCGGCGAGTGTCGCCGTGCTGGGCGAGGACCCGTTCGGCCTGGACGCCGCGCACGTGGAGAGCCTCGCCGGGCTCGACCCCGTCCCGGACGTCGTGCTCGTCCCGGTCGCGACCGACCCGGTCGCGACCGACCCGACGGCCGCGGTGCGGGAGCACACCGGCCGGGTGCTGGACCTGCTCCAGCGGTGGCTCGCCGACGAGACCCTCGCCGCGTCCCGCCTGGTCGTCGTCACCCGCGGAGCCGCCGCCGTCGGCGACGATGACGGTGACGATGGCGGTGACGTCACGGACCTCGCCGCCTCCGCGGTCTGGGGCCTGGTGCGCTCGGCGCAGAGCGAGAACCCGGGCGTCGTCGCGCTCGTCGACCTCGACCGGGAGGGCACGGGATCGCTGACCGCGGCGGTGGCCGCGACCGCGTCGGAGCCCCAGATCGCCGTCCGGGGCGGAGCGCTGCTGGCCCCGCGCGTCGTCCACGCCGATGTGGACCCGGAGCGGGTCCCGGAGTTCCGCCCGGACGGCACGGTGCTGGTCACCGGCGGCACCGGCGGGCTCGGCGGGATCGTCGCCCGGCACCTCGTCACTGAGCGCGACGTGCGGAACCTCGTCCTGGTCAGCCGCCGCGGGGTTGACGCGGACGGCGCGGTCGAGCTGGTGGCCGACCTCGAGTCGCACGGCGCCACGGTCACCGTCGCGGCCTGCGACGTCGCCGACGCCGGCGCGGTCGCCGACCTGGTCGCCGCGCACGAGCCGACCGCCGTGATCCACACCGCCGGCGTGCTCGACGACGGCGTGCTCGGCTCGCTGGACGCGGACCGTCTGGACACGGTGCTCCGGCCGAAGGCGGACGCCGCGTGGCACCTGCACGAGGCCACCCGCGACCGCGATCTCGACGCGTTCGTGCTGTTCTCCTCCGTCGCCGGCGTGTTCGGCGGCGCCGGGCAGGCGAACTACGCGGCCGGCAACGCGTTCCTGGACGCGCTGGCCGCGCACCGCAGGGCCGCGGGTCTGCCGGGCCTGTCGCTGGCGTGGGGGCCGTGGGAGCAGGGCAGCGGCATGACCGGCTCGCTCGGCGACGCCGAGACCGAGCGGATGGCGCGCTCCGGCATGGCCCCGCTGACCGTCGGGTCGGGCCTCGCACTGTTCGACGCCGGTCCGGCGGCCGGGCGCGCGCTGGTGCTGCCGGTCGATCTCGACCTGGCCGCGCTGCGCGGTCCCGGCGACGTCCCCGCCCTGCTGCGCGGGCTGGTCCGGACCCCGGCCCGTCGGGCCGCCGCCACCGGATCGACGCCGTCCCCGGACGCGCTCACCTCGACGCTCGCCGGTCTCGGCGCCGCCGAGCAGGACGAGGTCCTGCTGACGCTCGTGCGCGGCCAGGCCGCCGACGTCCTCGGGCACGCGGACTCCTCCGCCGTCGGGACCCGGCAGCAGTTCCAGGAGCTGGGCTTCGACTCGCTGACCGCCGTCGAGTACCGGAACCGGCTGAACACGGCCACCGGGCTGCGGCTGCCGGCCACGCTGATGTTCGACTTCCCGACGCCTGCCGACGTCGTCGCGCACCTGCGGGAACGGCTCGGCGTCGCCCCGGCGACCGGGGCGGACGCCGTGCTGGCCGCGCTCGACGGGCTGGAGCGGGCGATCGCGGGTCTCGGGAGCGGCGCCCAGGAGGCGGGCCACCGCAAGGTCGCCGGGCGGATCGAGGTCCTGCGCACGAAGTGGGCCGGTCTGCGCGACCGGGACGGCTCCGCGGACACCTCGGGGTCCGACGACATCGGCGAGGTCTCCGACGACGACATGTTCGCGATGCTCGACGACGAGCTCGGGACCGGCGAGGACGGTGCCGGGAGCCGGCAGGACTGAGCCGGCAGGACTAGGGATTCACCGGCGTCCGGCCCGGTGCAATGGGAGCACGTTCCGTCACGAGGAGGACCCATGACGACCGCCACCGAGCAGGGCCAGTGGGTCCGGTGCTTCCACCCGGCACCGGACCGGCCGGTCCAGCTCGTCTGCTTCCCGCACGCCGGTGGCTCGGCCTCGTTCTACTTCCCGGTGTCCGAACAGCTGTCACCGGTCGCCGAGGTGTTCGCCGTCCAGTACCCGGGCCGCCAGGACCGGCGCAGGGAGACCAGCCCGGACGACCTGCACGTGCTGGCCGACCAGGTCCACGCGGCCGTGCGGGACACCGTGCGGCGGCGCCCGACGGTGTTCTTCGGGCACAGCATGGGCGCCACGCTGGCGTTCGAGGTGACACGGCGGCTCGAGGCCGACGGCGACGGGCCCGCCCACCTGTTCGCCTCCGGGCGGCGCGCCCCGTCGACGACCCGCGACGAGCACGTCCACGAGCAGTCCGACGACCGCATGGTCTCCGAGCTCAAGCTGCTCGCCGGGACGGACACGTCGCTGCTCGGCGACGAGGAGATCCTGCGGATGGTGCTGCCGGCGATCCGCAGCGACTACACCGCCATCGAGACCTACCGGTGCGCGCCGGACGTCACCGTCCGGACGCCGCTGACCGTGCTCACCGGCGATGCCGATCCGAAGACGACCGAGGAGGAGGCGCGGGCGTGGCGCGGCCACACGACCGGCGCGTTCGACCTGCACGTGCGGCCCGGCGGACACTTCTTCCTCGCCTCCGACGCGCCCGCGATCATCGCGATGCTGCGCGAGAGACTGACCGCACTCGGGTGATCTCGCGCGCGAGACCCGGTCGCCGAGTCCGAAGCGGTGTACCCGGCGCACGACGGACGGCACAATTGCCTAGGGTCATGATCCTCGGGCAACCCGAACCGGTTCGGGCCCGTTCGCTCGTGGAGGTAAACCGAGGATGTCCGCCGTGTCCGGTGATCGGGACCGTCTGATCGGACGCGGTACGGAGTCGGAACGTCTCGCGGCGGCGGTCGCCGACGCGGCGGCGGGCGGGCCTGCGCAGCGGCTGCTGCTCGGCCCGCCCGGCATCGGCAAGTCGGCGTTGCTCGCCGGGGTCCGCGCCGCGGTGTCCGACGGCGTGCGGCTGCTGACCGCCCGCGGCAGCGAGCAGGCCACGGACATCTCCTTCGCCGTCGTGCGCGGGCTGTACGCCGGCGTCGCGGCCGAGGACGCCACGCTCCTCGAGGCCGGGGCGCGGTGGAGCAGGTCGGCGCTGGAGGAGGGATCCGGCCAGGCCGAGCCGGAGAACCTCTACCCGGTCCTGCACGGGCTGTACTGGCTCACCGCCAACCTCGCCGCCCGATCGCCCGTCGTGCTCGTCGTCGACGACCTGCAGTGGGCGGACGACGCGTCGGTGGCGTTCCTGGCGTTCCTGCTGCGGCGGACGGCCGGGCTCGGTGTGGCCGTCGTGCTCGCGTCCCGCACCGACGAGGCGGGCGGGCTGCCGTCGCGGCTGTCCGCGATCGGCGCCCAGATCGGCGACGACGTCGTCGAGGTCGGCCCGCTCGACCGCGACGACGTCGGGCGGCTGGCCGCGGCGCGAGGCCTCCTGCTCGTCGCGGGGGACACCGACCACCCGGGCGGCCCTCTCCTGGACGCGCTGGCCGAGGCGTCCGGCGGGAACCCGCTGCTCGTCGAGCAGCTCGTCGCCGGCGTCGGGCCGACCGACCTGGAGCGCGCCACCGCGACCGTCCGCAGGCTCGGACGGCAGGTGCTCGACGGGCTGGTGGAGCGGCACGTGTTCGACGCGCCGGACGCCGTGCGGGCCGTGGCGTCGGCGGTCGCCGTCGTCGGGGCCGACGACTCCGCCGTCCTCGGGTCGCTGTCCGGCGTGCCGGCCGCCGCCGTGCGCGACGCGATCGCCACGCTCACCCGGACCGAGGTCTTCGCGCCGGACCGGCCCGACTTCCGCCACGACCTGCTGCGCACGGCCGTGCTGCGGCGCCTGCCCGCGGACACGCTCGACGACCTCCGGCGGCGCGGCGCCCGCGCGCTCAGCGACGCCGGGCGGCCCGCCGAGGTGGTCGCCGCCGTCCTGCTGGTCCTGCCGGGCGCGGACGAGCCGTGGATGGCCGACGTGCTGCTGGAGGCGGCCGACGCGGCCGGGCGGCGGGGTGACCGGCGGGCCGTCGCGCGCTACCTGGATCCGGTCGTCGCGTACCGGCCGGACGACGTGGCCGTGCGCTCCCGGCTGGCCGCGGCACTCGGCCAGCACGACCCGCACCGCGCCGTCGCGCACCTGCGTGAGGCGCTCGGCCGCGCGCCGGACCTGCCGACCCGCGGGCAGGTCGCGGTCCAGCTGGCGATGACCTCGCTCGCCGTGCAGCAGGCCCCGCGCGCCGCGCGCGTGCTGCGCGACGTGCTGGACACGATGGACGCCGAGCTCCCGCCGGATCCCGGCCCGGAGCTCACCGAGCTGCGCACGCACGTCGAGGCCGCGCTGCTCGTCGTCGGGCTGGACGAGAAGCGCACCGTCGCGGACACGATCGCCCGAATGGGCCGGATGTCCACTCCGGACGGTCGTACGCCCGCCGAGCGCCAGAAGCTGGCCATGATGACGGTGACGATGGCGATGGAGGGCGACCGGCCCGACGACGCCGTCGAGCTCGCCAGGAAGGTCCTGCTGGTCGACGAGGCGACGCTCGGCGGATGGGCGGTGCTGGCGTCGTCGCTGGTGCTGCGGCTGGCCGACGAGGTCGACGAGTCCACCGCCGTCCTGGACCGGCTCGTCGCCCAGAGCCGGGAGCAGGCGTCGGCCTGGACCTACAGCCTCGCCGTCGGCACGCGGTCGGCCAACCACCTCGTCGCGGCCGAGCTGGTGGAGGCCGAGATCGACGCGCAGACCGCGCTGGACGTCGCGGCCCAGGAGGCGTGGAAGAGCAACACGGTGGTCCCGACGATCGCGCTGGCCACCGTCCGCCACCTGCGCGGTGACGCGGCGGGCGCGCTCACGCTGCTGGACGGGATCTCCCGGCCCCGGCTGGAGGACTTCGCCTGGGAGTACCACCACTACCTGATGGCGCGGGCCGGGGCGAGCCACGACGCCGGCGATACCGACGGCGCGATCGCCGTCTACCGGCGGTGCGGCGACAGCCTGGACGCGGCCGGGATCGCGAACCCGGTGCTGGCGCCGTGGTGGGTGCACTGTGCCGTGCTGCTCCACGACACCGGCCGTGAGCGGGAGGCGGCCGAGGTGGTGGAGCGCGGCGAGCCCGGTGCACTGCGCTGGGGCACCAACCGCAGCCGGGGACTCGCACTGCTCGCCCGCGGCGCGATCACCCCGGGGGAGCCCGGTCTCGAGCTGCTGCGCGAGTCGGTCTCGGTGCTGGACCGGTCACCCGCGCGGATGGAGCTGATACTCGCCCACCTGCGTCTCGGCTACGCGATGCTGGCCGCCGACCACACCGACGTCGCGCGCGAGGAGCTGCGGCTCGCCGCGACGCTCGCCGCGCAGTGCGGCGCCCTGCCGTCCGCGGCGCTCGCCCGCACGATGCTCGTGCAGGCGGGCGGCCGGATGCGCCCGCCGACCGGATCGCCGCTGGACCCGCTGACCAGCGCCGAGCGCAGGGTGGTGGCGTTGGCCGCGGAGGGAGCCCGCAACCGCGAGATCGCGGAGGCGCTGTTCGTCACGCTGCGCACCGTCGAGGTGCACCTGACCAGCTCGTTCCGCAAGCTGGGCGTCACCGACCGCTCGCAGCTGGCGGCGATCGTCGACGGAGCGCGGGTCCGGACCCGGTGACCGGGCAGGTGCTCCGCGAACGCGACGCCGAGACCGGGGCACTCGACCGTGCACTGGACGCGCTCGTGGCGGGGTCGTCGCCGTTCGTCGCGGTCACGGGTCAGCCGGGGACCGGCCGGACGTCGCTGCTGCGGCGGGCCGCCGAGCGTGCCGCGGCGCGCGGGGTGCGGGTGCTCTCCACCCGCGCGCTGCCCGACGAGAGCGGCTACCCGCTCGGCGTGACCCGGGACCTGGCCGGCCGGCTGGACGGCGCACAGGCCCTGCGGGGGATCGACGGGACCGGGCCCGCCGTGCTGCACGGATGGTGCCGCGTGGTCCACGACGCGGCCAGGGCGGCACCGGTGCTGGTCGTCGTCGACGACGTGCACCGGGCCGACGACGCGTCCGTGCAGTGGCTGCGGATGATGCTGCGGCGCAGGCACTCTGCACCGGTTGGCCTGATGGTGTCGGTGAACGGCACCCACGACGACGCCGACTGGGCGGTCGCCGCGGCTGGGCCGTCCGACGTCGTGCTGCGGACGGGGGCGCTGTCCGCGGACGCGGTGCGCGCCGTCGTCGTCGACTCCTACGGGCGGCTCCCGGAGCGGGCGTTCGCCGTCCTCGCGCGCCGGGCGACCGGGGGCAACCCGGCCGTTCTGGTCGCGGCGCTGGGGCGGCTCGACCCGGACGAGCCGCCGTCCGCCCGCCTCGTGCCGACGCTGCTGCGGTGCGCCGCGGACGCGCGCCGCGTCCAGGTCGTGTCCGTTCTGGACGGTCTGCCCGCCCGGCTGGTGGACGCGCTGCGTGCGGTCGCCGTCTGCGGGGCGGACATCTGGCCGGTCGCGGAGCGGATCGGCGGTCCGGGCGGCTGCGCCAGGACCCTGGCCCGGCTCGTCGCGACCGGGCTGGTCCGGGTGGTGCCCGATCCGGACCGCCCGGTGCCAGCCGACGAGCTCGTCGCCGACGTGGTGCTGGCCGGTCTGGAACCGGGTACCCGCCGCGCGCTGTTCGCGACGGCGGCCGGTCTCGCCGTGCGGTCGGGGCTTCCCGACGAGGACGTCGCCCGCGCCCTGCTCCCGGCCCCTGTGCTCGGCGAGGCGTGGGCCGCGGAGCTGCTGCGCCGGGTCGCCGCCCGGCACCGCGCCGCCCACCGCCACGACGAGGCGGCCGCCGTCGCCGCCCGCGCGCTGACCGAGCCCGTCCCGGAGCGGTTGCGCGGACCCCTGCTCGTCGACTTCGCACTGGCCAGGGCCCGGCGTGGTCCGCGGGCCGCGCACCGGGTGCTGGCCAGGGCGGCGACCGGATCCGACACGGCGGGCGGCCCGCACGGCGTCCGTGCGGTGGACATGCTGCTCGCCGACGGCGACGTCGCCGCCGCCCGCAGGGCGCTGGACGTCGCCCTGCGCCGGAGCCCGCCGGACGACCCGGCGCGCGATGATCTCCTCGCGCTGTCCCGGCTGTGCGACGACCTGGGGTTCGAGCAGCGCACCATGCCCCGCGAGCGGACCGGTGCCGGGACCGGACCGGACGACCGCTCCGTGCCGTCGCCCGCCTCCCGCGGGAGCGCGGCATGGGCGCTGACCGTCCGCGGACGGGACCGGGAGAAGGCGGTCCGCCTGGCCAGGGGCGTGCTGGCGCCGCCGGACGGGGACGAGCCGGTGATGCCGCGCGTGATGGCGGCGTTCACACTGGAGACGGCGGGCCACCCGGAGGAGGCGGCCGCCGCGCTGCGCGAACTGCTGATGGAGATCGCACAGCAGCGCTATGTCCCGCCCGCCGTGCTCGCGCTGACGGCGCTGGTGTGTCTGCGCCGCGGGGACCGCGAGGCCGCCCGGCTCGACCTGCGCGCGGCCGGCGCCGCCGCGGCGCCGCCCGCCGCGGCCGCCCCGCTCGTCGAGGCCGTGCAGGTGCTGCTGCACCTCGAGGACGGCGACCGGATCGCGGCGGCCGCGACGGCGTTCGCGCACACCGCGATCGGCCGCGACCGACCCGGGTCGGCACTGCTGGAGTACGCCCGTGGCAGGGTGCGACTCGGCGAGTACCGGATCACGGAGGCGCGCGAGCTGTTCATGCGGTGCGGGAGGCTGCTGCTGGACCGGGGGCGGGTGAATCCGGCGATGATGCCGTGGCGGTCCGCGGCCGCGACCGCGCTGCTGGCCTGCGGCGAGCACGCCGCGGCACGGCGGATGGCCGCCGACGAGCACCGGCTGGCCGTCCAGTGGGGCGCACCGGGCCCGCTCGCGGTGGCGGACGGGGCGCTCCGGTCGCTCGGCGAGCCCGCGGAGCCGGTCGGGGTGGCGCGTGCTGCACGACCGTGAGCCCGCACTGCGTAGGCTCCGCGCCCTGGCGGCCGGAGCGGCGGGCGGACGGGGCGGCGCGATCCTGGTCTCCGGGCCGCTCGGGTCCGGCCGGAGCGCTCTGGCCGACGCCGCCGCCGGGATCGCGTCGGCGGCCGGGCTGACCGTGCTGCGTGCGGGGGCCGACCCGGTGGAACGCGACTTCGCCTACGGCGTCGCCCACCAGCTGCTCGACCCGCTGCTGGCCACGGCGGACCGCCCGGACTCCGACCGCTGGCTCACCGGATGGGGCGGCGAGCCTCCGCCCCCGCTGGGCGCGGTGCCGGTCGATCCGGTCGATCCTGGAGATGCCCACGCGCGGGTCCGCGACCTGCAGGAGCTGGTGGAGACCGTCGCGGCGGAGCGGCCGCTCGCCGTGCTCGTCGACGACCTGCAGTGGGCCGACGAGCCGTCCGTGCGCTGGCTCGCCCACCTGGCCGTGCGCGCGCCGGACCGGCCGGTGGCGCTGGTCGTCACCGCGGTCGACGGGGACCCCGGTACGGCCCGGCCACCGTTCCGGCAGCTCGCCGGGGCGGCCGAGGAGCTGCGGACTCGGGCGCTCGGCCCGGACGCCGTGCGCGCCGTCGTCGCCGAGACGTTCGGGCAGCCGGGGGAACCGGAGTTCGCCGCGGCGTGCCGGGACGTGACCGGCGGCTCACCCGCGATCCTGCACGCCGTGCTGGGCGAGCTGCGCGCGGCGGGCGCGCGGCCGGTGGCCGCCCGCGTCGCCGACGTGCGCGACACCTGGCCCGCTGCGGTGCGGGACCGGTTCCTGCAGTCGTTGCGCGGTCAGGACGGGCCGGCCGCCCGGTACCTGCGCGCGGTGGCCGTGCTCGGTCCCGGTACCGACCACGAGGCGCTGCGCAGGCTCGCCGACCTCGACCCGCGGGAGCTGCGCACCGTCCCGGCCGTGCTGGCCACGCAGGGTCTGCTCCGCGCCGACGACCCGACCCGGACGGCTCACCCGCTGGTGGACGACGTCGCCGTCGACCCGGCCCACCGCGAGGAGCTGCACCTGCGGGCCGCGGCGCTGCTGCACGAGCTCGGCCGTCCGGTCGGGGAGGTGGCGCCGCACCTGATGGCCGTCGCCGCACCGCTCGGCGGCTGGGCCGTGGAGGTGCTGCGCTCGGCCGCGGGGGAGATGGTGACCGCCGAGAGCGGCGGACCCGGCGGGCAGGCGGGCGGCGAGACGTCAGTGCGCCTCCTGCGACGTGCCCTGCTGGACAGCGACGTGACCGGGCACGAGCGTGGCGTGCTGCTCGTCGAGCTCGCGGCGGCGGAACGGACCACCGAGCCGACGACGGCCCTGCGGCACGTCTCGCAGGCCCTCCCGCTCCTGGCCACCGACCGGGATCGCTCATGGGCGCTGACGCTCGTCGACCCGGCGCTGGCCCGGGACGCGCCGACCGCGGTGCGGGACGCGATCCGCCACGCCGACGCCGCACCCGCCGCCGGGCCGCCCGGCCCGGACCTGTCCGACGAGGGCGACCGCGCGACCGGTCTGCGGATCCGGGCCCGCGCCCGCCGGATGCAGGAGCACAGCCCGTCCGGCCTGGCCGCGTCCTGCGAGCTGCTGCGCGCCGCGCTGGACGTGCCGGAGACGCTGATGGACACGTCGGCCGGTCGCGAGCTGGCGGGCGTGCTGGTGCACGCGGCCGCGCTGTCCGGGAAGGTGCCCGCCCGCGACGTCGCGCGCCTCGGCGACCGCCTGCTGCGGATCACGCCGGCCTGGGAGCTCCGCCCGGCGCGCGGCGTGCCCTCCGGGGACGGACCGCGCAGCCTGCTGGTCCTCGCCATGGTGGCCGCCGGACGACCGGAGCCGCTCGAGACCTGGCTGGAGCCGCCGCGCGATGCGCCGGGCCCGTCGTCGTCGCCCGACGAGCTGGCGCTCGTGCGTCTCGCGCAGGGCAGGACCGCGGCAGCGCGGGCACTGCCCGGCACCGTGCTGCGCGACCCGGAGGGTCCGCCCGCGACGGCGCTGCAGGCCGCGATCGTGGCGGCCGCGATCGGGACCAGGGCGATGACACCGGGGCGGTACGTGGACGACCGCCCACCGGGCGGAGGGCTCGTCGCCCACACGATCCACCAGATGACGCGCGGCGCGGCGGCCGTGCTGGCCGGGGAGTGCGACCTGGCGCTGGAGTGCTTCCTGGACTGCGGGCGCCATCTGGACCACCTGGGATGGACCAATCCCGCGCTGTTCCCGTGGCGGAGCTGGGCGGCACGCCTGCTGCGCCGCCGCGGGGAGCGTGCCGCGGCCATCGCGCACGCCGAGGAGGATCTCGCGCTCGCCGAGCTGTGGGGCGCCGCGCCCGCACTGGGGCGGGCGTTGCGGGTGCGCGGGACGCTGGTCGGCGGGGCGGGCGGCGGCGAGCAGATGCGGGCGGCGATCGAGGTGCTCGGCGATGTCGCCGACCCCGGCGAGCTGGGACGCGCGGAGATCGCGCTCGGCAGGCACCTGAACGGCATGGGCGACCCGGCGGGCGAGGACCTGCTGCGCCGGGGCGGCCGCCGCGTCGCCGAGGCGGGCGGCACCGGCGCGGGCACGTTCGACCCGGCCCCCGCGTCGGCGGCGGGCGAGCTGGCCGAGCGGTCGCGGACCGAACGGGTCCCGGTCGCCGCTCGGCGCCCGGGACCGTCGTCGTCCGGTCCGCCGTCCGCGTTCCCCGGCACCGTCGAGCCACCGGCCGGTCCCGTCCCCGGTGCACCGTCCTCCGACGTCCCGGACATCCCGGACGACCCGCTGACCGACGCCGAACGCCAGGTCGTCGAGCGGGTCGTGGCCGGGGCGACGAACCAGATGATCGCCGAGGAGCTCGGGGTCAGCCGCCGTGCCGTGGAGAAACGGCTGACCAGCGCCTACCGCAAGCTGGGCGTCAGCGGCCGCGGTGCACTGACCGGGACCGGCTGACGCGCCGTCAGCCCGCCCAGCTCCAGGGTGACTGGAACACGTCCGGCGCCTGCCACGCGACCGGCAGGTCGTCGGACCCGTCCGGCCCGTTCCCGGAGCCGGCCGCGAGCGCCAGCAGCGCGACGGTCACGGCGGCGATCTCGTCCGGTCCCGGGTTCCCCGAGGTGACCCGGATCCGCGGCGCGGGGACGGCCGCCTCCGCCGACTCGGCCGGCTCCGTCGACTCGGCCGGCTCCGTCGACTCGGCCGCCTCGACCGTCACGTCGGCGGGTTGCCGTGCTTGCGCACCGGCAGGTCGGTGCGCTTGGCGCGCAGGACGGCCAGTGCCTCGACGAGTGCCGAGCGGGTCTCCGCGGGGTCGATGACGTCGTCCACCAGACCGTGCTCGGCCGCGTGGTACGGGTGCATCAGGTCGTTGCGGTACTCCTTGATCTTCTGCGCGCGGGTCTCCTCCGGGTCGGGTGAGGCGGCGATCTCGCGTCGGAACACGACGTTGGCCGCCGCCTCGGCACCCATCACCGCGATCTCGTTGCTCGGCCACGCCAGCGACAGGTCGGCGCCGATCGACCGCGAGTCCATCACGATGTAGGCGCCGCCGTAGGCCTTGCGCAGGATCAGCTGCACGCGCGGGACGGTGGCGGCGCAGTAGGCGTAGAGCAGCTTCGCGCCGTGCCGGATGATCCCGTCGTGCTCCTGGTCGGTCCCCGGCAGGAAGCCGGGGACGTCGACGAGCGTGACCAGCGGGATGCTGAACGCGTCGCATGTGGACACGAAGCGCGCTGCCTTCTCCGACGCGTGGATGTCCAGTACCCCGGCCAGCGACGACGGCTGGTTGGCGACGATCCCGACGGTGTGCCCGTCCAGTCGCGCGAACGCGCAGACGATGTTCGTGGCCCAGTTCGCGTGGACCTCGAACAGGTCGCCGTCGTCGACGATCTCGGAGACGACCGCGCGCATGTCGTAGGCGCGGTTGGTGTCGGCGGGCACCATGTCCAGCAGCGCGGCCGTGCTGCGGTCGGCCGGGTCGGCGGAGGCCGCCACCGGCGGCTGCTCGCGGTTGTTCGACGGCAGCAGCGAGACCAGGTGACGCACGTCGGCGAAACAGGACTCCTCGTCGTCGTAGACGAAGGCGCCCGCACCGGACTCGGTGGCGTGCACCTCCGCCCCGCCGAGCTCCTCGTGCGTGACGGACTCGCCGGTGACCGCGGTGACGACGTCCGGTCCGGTGATGTACATCTGGGCGATGTCCCGGACCATGAACACGAAGTCGGTCAGCGCGGGGGAGTAGGTCGCGCCGCCCGCGCACGGCCCGAGCATGACGCTGATCTGCGGGACGACGCCGGAGGCGCGCACGTTGCGCTTGAAGATGCCGCCGTAGCCGGCCAGTGCCGTGACACCCTCCTGGATCCGGGCGCCCGCGCCGTCGCTGAGGCTGATCAGCGGAGCGCCCGCCGACTCGGCCAGGTCCATCACCTTGTGGATCTTCGCGGCGTGCGCCTCCCCGAGCGAGCCGCCGAAGATGCGGAAGTCGTGGGCGTAGACGAACACGGTCCGTCCGTCGATCTTGCCCCAGCCGGTGACGACGCCGTCGGTGTGCGGGCGGCGGTCCTCGAGCCCGAAGCCGGTGGCCCGGTGCCGCCGGAGCTGCTCGATCTCGCGGAAGGACCCCTCGTCGAGCAGCATCTCCAGCCGCTCGTGCACGGTCAGCTTGCCCCTGGCGTGCTGTTGCTCGGTCGCCGTCGCCGACGGTCCGGACCGGGCGCCCTCACGGGTGGCGTGCAGCTCGGTCACCCGCGACCGCAGGTCGGCCGTGTCGGGTCGGTTCTCGGTAGCGGTCATGGAAGTTCCCCTCGCCTTCTCCCCGGGCACGCGTGCCCACGCCGTCCGGGGGTCGGTCGTCACTTCACGTGGTCGGGAACGACCTGGGGGGGCCACGACCCCAGGTCGAAGAAGCCCATCGAGTAGGCCTTCGAGATCAGCGCCGGCCGGTTCTTCACCTTCATCTTCCGGAGCAGCGCGGTGACGTGGTACTCGACGCCGCCCCGGCTCAGATAGAGCGTCGAGGCGAGCTGGACGGTCGAGGCGCCGGACGCCACTCCCTCGAGGATGCGGGCGTCCATGTCGGACAGGATCTTCCGCGGTGCGGAGCGTGGGGCCTCCGCCTTGTGCGCGTCGGTCCGCAGCGTCGCGACGACCCCCTCGACGCGGCCCGCCCCGCGGGCGACGGCCGTCGCCATCAGGTCGCCACGCAGGGAGGACTCCGGCCCGGTGAAGGCCACCGACCGCTCCCGGAAACGGGCCTGCTGACCGTCCAGCAGGCGCTCCATCTGGCTGCGGACCTTGGTGCGGATGCTGGCGTCGAGCAGTTCGCAGAAAGAGGAGCCGCACACCTCCTTCGAACCGATGTCACCGAGTCGGCGGAACATCTCCTGATTCGCCGCGACGACTCGGAGTCCACGATCGAGGGATACCATGCAGGCGCTGGTGGAATCCGTAGGGAATCGATCGCGATCTGATGCGTCATAGGACAGGACTCTCATGGAATTCCTTCCCCCAACATTCACGGAACCTGTCGCCCGACGAATCAGGTCCCTGTGCCCGGGGCCCGTCGTCGTGAGCGAATTCGACCGTATGGAGGACGCGACGAGCCCCGCAAACCGTGGCCATGGTCACCCGCCTAACACTGTGGGTCGGGGGGTTCGGGGGTTCGGTGGGGTGCGGTGCGGTGTGTGACCTGGACCACTTCGGTGGGGGTGGAGGTGCGATTCGCCGACGCCGAACCGTAACCCCACCGACATCGGTCAGGGCTCGACGATCCCGGCTTCCAGCAGGTCGTTGATCCACTGCTGCATCATGTCCCGGACCCACCACGGGTCGGCGTCCCACAGCCGGGCGAGATGGACGGCGGCGTCGCCGACGGACCAGTCGGTCTGACAGAGCGCGATCCACATGGCGGTGCCGGACTCGTCGCAGAGCAGACGGTCCGGCCGATCCGGGTGGCCCAGCTCCATCCACCCGGTGTCGAAGATCCGCACGATCAGACCGGCGACCGGTTCCACGTCGCTCTCCCTCGATCCGGGTTCCCGTTCACGTTCCGGTCCGCGACAGTTCACTGCCGCCGCCCTTTCCCAGGGGTCGGTGTCCGTGATGGTCTACCCGTTCGGTGGTGCGCATGTCGGCACCTTGTCCGGGCCGGACCCCGGATACCACCAGTATCCGATGAAACGTGCGACTCCCGGTGATCTCCCGGATCCCGGAAACACGTGTTTTCCCGGTCCGCCGTGTAGTCCGGTGGCCTGAGACCGTCTCAGATCCCGACCCGGCAGAGAGGGTAAGGTCATGATCGACTCGTTCACGTCCGTGCCGGGGGTCGCATGAGCGCCGAGGGTGTCGTGGGAGCGGTCCGTCGTGTCCACGCGACCGGCCGGGCTCACGCGGGTGCGACGGGCTCGTCGGCCGCGCCGCGCCGCGAGCACCGGTCGGCGCGCACCCTGCAGGACCGCGACGA
Organism: Pseudonocardia endophytica; assembly: GCF_004339565.1. Taxonomy (GTDB): domain Bacteria; phylum Actinomycetota; class Actinomycetes; order Mycobacteriales; family Pseudonocardiaceae; genus Pseudonocardia; species Pseudonocardia endophytica. Next base: position 274,409 of record NZ_SMFZ01000001.1, on the reverse strand, counting down.
CGAGATCGCCGCGATGGACGCCGCCGTCGACCGCGCGGTCGACGGCTCCGGGAGCCTGGTCGTGTTCACCGGCCCGATCGGGTCCGGCCGCACCGCGCTGCTCGACGAGTGCGCGCGACGCGGCACCGGGCGCGGTCTGCGGGTGCTGCGCGCGCGGGGGAACGACGGTCTCGGCGCCGCACTCGCCGTCGCCGACCGGCTTCTCGGCGCCGGACCGGTGCGGCCGCGGGCCGCCGCGCCCGGCGACGGCGACGGGTTCGCCTCCCGGCACGCCACGCTCGCCGGCGTCACCGCGGACGCGCCCGCGCTGCTGCTGCTCGACGACGTGACCCGGTGCGACGTCCCGTCGGCGCGCTGGCTGTCGTCGGTCGCCCGGCGGCTGCCCGGCCTGCGGCTGTCGATGGTGCTCACCGCGCTCGACGGCGACACCGGCACCGGCGACGACGACCGGGCCGCCGCGGCCGTGGCCGAGCTGGTCGACCGGGCGGACACCGTCCGGCGCCTGCGCCCGCTGACGTTCGAGGGCATCTCCGTCGTCGCCAGGACCCGGATCGGCGACCGGGCCGACCCGTCCGTGCTCGGCGCGCTCACGGAGGTGTCCGGCGGCAACCCGCTGTTCCTGGACGCGGTCGTCGACGAGATCGCGGCCGGGCCGGAGGGGCAGCTCGAACAGCGGGTGCGGGAGTGCTCTCCCTCCCGCCTGCGCGACCGCATGGCGTCCGCCGTGCGACACGCCCCCGCGCCGGTGCGGGCCTACCTCGCCGCCGTCGCGGCCGTCGGCGACGTCGCGGACGACGGGATGCTCGGTCGGCTGTCCGGTCTCGACCCGTCGGACACCGCGACGGCGCACCGCGCGGCCCGCCGCTCCGGGCTCGTCGGTCCGGGGGAGCAGCCGCACCTGCGCCACCGGTCGGTCGGCGACGCGCTGGACGCCGCGCGGTCGGCCGCGGAGCGCCGGGACACCCACCTGCGTGCCGCCTCGCTGTTGCGCGACTACGGCGTCCCGTCCGACCGGATCGCGGTGCACCTGCTCGCGCTGACCGGCAGCACCCCGGAGTGGACGGTCGACGTGCTGCGCGAGGCGGCCCGTTCCGCAGGCCGCCGCGGTGAGCCGATGGAGGCCGTGCACTACCTGCGGCACGCCCTGCTGGCCGAGCCCGCGGACGCCGATCGGGCCCGCGTGCTCGTCGAGCTCGCCACGCTGGAGCGCCGGCTGGATCCGGGGCTCGCGCTGCGGCGCATCGTGCAGGCCGTCCCGCTGCTGGACTCCGCGACCGCACGAGCCGACGCGCTGTGCCGGGTGACCCCGCTCGCGCTGGACGGTGCGGCGCCGTCGGTCGTCGCGCTGGTCCGGGCCGTCGCCGAGGAGCTCGGGCCGGAGCCCGACACCGAGCTCGCCCTGCGCCTGGAGGCCCGGCTGCGCTACGTCGAGACGAGTACGAGGGCCGGTCTGGACGCGGCCGCCGGGCGGCTCGGCGAGCTGGAACGGCGCCCGCAGGGGCTGACGCTGGACACGCCAGGCGAGCGTGAGCTCGTCTCGGTGCTGCTGCACGCCGCCGCCGTGGCCGGGCGCCGGGGCGCTGCCCGGGTGGCCGAGGTGGCGCGCGCCGCACTGGCCCGCGAGCCCGCGTCGCCCGACCACGTGCACAGCACCGTCGGGACGCTGATCAGCTGCCTGTGCATGGCGGACGCCGTGGACGAGCTGCCCGCGTGGCTGGCGGTCGCGGCCGACCACGCCTGTGCCGAGCGCGCAGGGGTCGACGAGGCCGTCGTCCGTGCCGAGCTCGCCGCCGTGCTCGCCTGCGCCGGGCGCGGTGCGGAGGCTCGTGACCAGGTCGGCCGCTCGATGGAGCTCGCGGACGGGCTGGTCGACGACTCGCTGCTTCCCGGGCTGGTCCTCGCCCCGGTCGTGACGGCCGTGCACGACCCGGAGATCGCCCGGCGGATCCTGGCCCGCTACGGGTCGGTGCCGTCCGTACCTCCCGGGTTCGGCGCCTGCCTGCAGATGCTCCGCGCCCGCGGCGCGCTCGACGCGGGCGAGCCGGTCTCCGCGCTCGAGTACTGCCTGGACGCCGGCCGCCGCTTCGAGCGCGCCGGCTGGGTGGGCACCGTGGTGCCGTGGCGGCTGTGGGCCGTCGAGATCCTGCGCAGCCGCGGCCGGCTGACCGAGGCCCGCGCGATGGCCGAGCGCGAGCTCGCCCACGCCAGGGCCTGGGGCGCGCCGACGTCGCTCGGCCGGGCCCTGCGCACGCTGGGCGAGCTCGGCGGACCGGACCGGGACCGGGCCGGGGAGCTGCTGGCCGAGGCGGTCGCGGTGCTGACCGGCGCCGGTGACCGGTGCGAGCGGGAGCGCGCGAGCCGGGCGCTCGCGGAGCACCGCGGAAGCACCGCCGTCCCGGCTCCCCAGGAGGTCGCCCCGCCCGGCCCGCCGTCCGCTGGTGGGAGCTCGGCCGTGCTCACCCGCTCCGAGCGCCGCGTCGCGACGCGGGCCGCGGCCGGGCGCACCAACCAGCAGATCGCGTCCGATCTGGAGGTCAGCGTGCGCGCGGTCGAGAAGCACCTCACGGCCGTGTACCGCAAGCTCGGGGTCAGCGGGCGGTCCGCGCTGTGCCGGATGTGGGAGGCGGAGCCCCATCAACCCGCCTGACGTGCCCGCCTCGGACACCACGGCTCCGCTGGTCGGGCGCGACGCCGAGACCCGTGCGCTCTCCGGCGCCGTCTCCGACGCCGCGGCCGGACGCGGCCGAGTCGTGCTCGTCTCCGGTGCGCCCGGTGCGGGCCGGACCCGGCTGCTGAGAGTCGCCGCCGCGGACGCCGAGGCCCGTGGCGTGGACGTCCGGCGTGCCGCCCCCTCCGGACGGACCGAACCGTACGGCGCGATCCGCGCACTGTTCGCCGACGACGGGACCGCGGACGCCGACGCCGCGGACCGGCTCGTCGACGAGCTCACCGCGACGGCCCCGCTGGCGCTGCTGCTCGACGACGCGCACCGCGCCGACGCGGAGTCCGTGGCCTGGCTGTCCGGCATGGCCGGCAGGGCCGCGGGCCTTCCGCTGCTCGTGGTCGTGTCCGTGCCGGACGGGATGGCCGACGGGCCGGTCGCGACCACACTGGACGAGATCCGCACCGCGCCCGGTGCGTCCGTCGTGGACGCCGCGCCGCTCCCGGTGCGGGCTGTGGAGAGCTGGGCCCGGTCGACGCCCGGCGTGTCGCAGGCCCCGGACGTGGCCTCCGCATGCGTGGAGGCGACGGGCGGGATCGCAGGCCTGGTGCGGGGCGTCCTGGTGCGGCTCGCGGCGGCACCGGGGGACGACGTCGTCGCGCACGTCCGCGAGGCGGGCGCCGCACTCGCGGGCGCGGCGGCCGTCGCGCTCCTGAGCGAGCTGCCGGACGACGTCGCCGACACGGCGCGCGCCGTCGCGGTGCTCGACGACGACGCGTCGCCCGCCACGTGTGCCGAGGTGGCCGGGTTGGACGGGGGGACGACGTCGCGCGCCGTAGCGCGGCTCGCCGACGTGGGCGTTCTCGAGGCGGATGTCCTGCGCTTCCGGCTGCCCGGCGTCCGCACCGCACTGCTGGACGCCACCGATCCCGAACGCCGCGAGCGCGCCCACGCGCGCGCCGGCCGGGTGCTGGACTCCCGGGCGGCGCCCGCCGAGCGCGTCGCCCTGCAGTACCTGCACGCCGGTCCGCCCGCCGACGGAGGCGTGGTGGAGCTGCTGCACGCCGCCGCGTCCCGAGCGCTGCGGGGCGGCGACCCCGCGCTCGCCGTCTCGTTCCTGGAGCGTGCGCTCACCGGTCCGGCCGCCCGGCGGCGCCGCGCGGAGCTGCTGGTGGACCTCGGGGTCGCCGAGCGCGTCGTCGCGCCTGCCCGGGCGTACGGCCACCTCATCGAGGCGCTGTCCCTTCTGGACTCCGGCCGGGAGAGGGCGGGCGTGCTGGCCCAGACCGTCCCGCTGCTGTCCGGTGTGGACGCCGCGGGACTCGTCCGGCTGCTCGAGCGCGGCCTCGCCGACCTGGCCTCGGACGTCGGGGATCCGGACGCGGAGTCGCCGCAGGACCGGGAGCTGCGACGGGTGCTGGAGGCCTTGCTGATCTACGCGGCCTCCGAGGACGTCGGGGAGGTCCGTCGGGTCTGGGAGTGGGTCGACCGGACCGACCCGGAGACGCTGGGCGCAGGGCCGGGGGCGGACGCCCTGCGTGGCGCTCACCTGTTCTTCTCCGCCCTCGGGCTGCGGACCGACGCTGCCGCGGTCGTCGGCCGTGTCCGCGAGGTGCTCGCCGGGGGCATGGAGGACAACGAGCACGTCCAGCCGATCCGGATGGGTGCGCTCGGCCTGCTGGCCTGGACGGAGTCCGACGCCGAGGTCGCCGCGATCCTGGACCGGCTGATGGAGTCCTCCCAGCTCCGGCACCGGCCGGACGTCCGGGCGTTCGTGTCCGCGTTGCGCGCCATGGTGAACCTGCGCTGCGGGCGCATGCGCGAGGCACTCGAGGAGGCCCGCGCCGCGCTGACGGTGCTCACCGGGGCCGTCAGCGGCGAGGCCCGGCTGATGGTCCTGCACGCCGCCGCGCTGGCGCTCGTCGAGCTCGGGGAGCCGGAGGAGGCGGCCGGGCTCCTGTGGCCGGGCGCACCGGAGTCGGCGCAGCGGAGCTGGCGGTGGAACTGGGTGGTCGACGCCCGCGCCGTGGTGCTCGGCGCGACCGGCCGGAGCCGCGAGGCACTGGAGACGTCCCGGGAGTCCGGGAGGCGCCTGACCGAACTCGGCGTCGTGAATCCGGCCACGCTGGACTGGCGCCGCCGCACGGCCCGGTTCCTGCACGACCTCGGTGAGCGCGACGAGGCGCTCGTCGTCGCGCGCGAGCACCTCGCGCTGTGTCGTCGCTGGGGAACCCACGGACACGTCGGGGTGGCGTTGCGGGTGCTCGGCGCGGTGCAGGGCGGACCGGAGGGGATGGCGACGCTGCGGGAGGCGCAGGCCGAGCTCGCGTCGTCGCCCCGGTTGTTCGACCGTGCGAGCTGCGACGTCGACCTGGCCGTGCTGCTCATCGCCGAGGGCTCCGCGGAACGCGTCGCCGAGGCACGCGACCTGCTGCGCCGCGCGCTCGACGTCGCCGACGAGTGCGGTGCCCGTGTGCTGGCCGACCGCGCCCGCACCGAGCTCGTCGGCGCCGGTGGGCGGCCCCGGCGCGGGGCGGGCGACGTGCTGACCCCTGCCGAGCTGGACGTCGCGCGGCTGGCCGCACGTGGCGTCGGGAACCAGGAGATCGCCGACGAGCTCGGCGTCAGCAGGCGCGCGGTGGAGGGGCATCTGACCCGCTGCTACCGCAAGCTCGGCATCGCCGCACGCGCGGACCTCGCCGCGTCGCTGGCCGCACGGGAGCTCCGGGTGCGGTGATCGGCGGGTTCAGCTGCGGCGCAGCTTGACCCGGTACGTGTAGCGCGACGGGTGGTACCAGTTCACCGCCAGCTCGACCGGCACGTCGCGGGTGTCGTGGTAGATCCGGTCGATCCGCAGCACCGGCTCGTCCGGCCGGGTACCGATCGCGGCCGCGGCGGCCGGGGGAGGCGTGCCGACCGTGATGCTCTGGTCGGCGCTGCCGATGATCCCCGGGTGCCTGCGCTCGATCAGGCCGATCACCGTCGTGTCCGAGGTCGCGCCCCGCGTGGTCAGCTCCGGGACGTCGGTGAGCTCCTCGCCGATCTCCGGGATCAGGAACATCGCGGTGTGGCTGATCGGGTCGCCGCGGTGCAGCCTGCGGAACGTCAGGCGGTAGACGGCGTCGTCGTCGCGGCGCAACCGGCTCGCCACGTCGACGTCGACGGCGCGCTCCAGCGGCGTGAGGATCTCGAGCTCGGTGTCGATCGCGAGCCCGAGCAGGTCGTCGACCGAGCCGAGACGTCGCAGGTAGCGGTCCCCGCCGTCGGTCGTCGCGAACGTGCCACGCCCCGGCACCCGGTAGACGGCGCCGTCGGCCACCAGATCCTGCATCGCCCGCCGCACGGTCTGGCGGCTCACCGCGTGGTCGCGGGCCAGCTCGGCCTCGGTGGGCAGGCGGGTCCCGTCGTCGTAGACGCCGTCGGCGAGCTCGCCGCGGAGCTGCTCGGTCAGCCGGCGGTAGGCCGGCAGGGAGACGGCCACCCTGTCCATGGCCGCAATTGAACCGTACAAATCTGATTCGGGCCATACATATGGTGATTTGGCCGTACATGACCTACGGTCGGGGGAGCGCGAGCCGACGACGGAAGCGAGGACCCCATGCCGCAGCTGTCCACCGAGGAGCGGGCCGTGGTGGACACGGTCCGGGAGTGGGTCGACCACGAGGTTCGCCCGGTCGTGCGCGAGATGGAGCACGCGAACGAGTACCCCGAGAAGCTCATCGAGGCGATGAAGGAGATGGGCATCTTCGGGCTGGCGATCCCGGAGCCGTGGGGTGAGGCGCCGGTGTCGATGCCCTGCTACGCGCTGGTCACGGCCGAGCTGGCGCGCGGCTGGATGAGCCTGGCCGGCGCGATGGGCGGGCACACCGTCGTCTCCAAGCTGCTCGTCGAGTTCGGCACGCGCGAGCAGCAGGACCGCTACCTGCCGCGGATGGCGACCGGCGAGATCCGGGCGACGATGGCGCTGACCGAGCCCGGCGGTGGTTCCGACCTGCAGAACATGAGCACGCACGCCACCCCGACCGACGACGGCTACGTCGTGAACGGCGCGAAGACGTGGATCACGAACTCGCGGCGCTCGCAGCTGATCGCGCTGATGTGCAAGACCGACCCGGCCGCCGAGCCGAAGCACCGAGGCGTGTCGATCCTGCTCGTCGAGCACGGGCCCGGCCTGACCGTGTCCCGCGACCTGCCGAAGCTCGGCTACAAGGGCGTCGAGTCCTGCGAGCTGTCGTTCGACGACATGCGGGTGCCCGCCGACGCGCTGCTCGGCGGCGTCGAGGGGAGGGGCTTCGCGCAGATGATGAAGGGCCTGGAGACCGGCCGGATCCAGGTCGCGTCCCGCGCGCTCGGGATCGGGCGGGCCGCGCTGGACGACTCCCTGCGCTACGCCCAGGAGCGGGAGTCGTTCGGCAAGCCGATCTGGCAGCACCAGTCGATCGGGAACTACCTGGCGGACATGGCCACGAAGTTCACCGCGGCGCGTCAGCTGATCCTCTTCGCGGCCGAGAAGTACGACGCGGGGGAGCGCTGCGACATGGAGGCGGGGATGGCGAAGCTGTTCACGTCCGAGATCGCGATGGAGATCGCGCTGAACGCGGTGCGGATCCACGGCGGGTACGGCTACTCCACGGAGTTCGACGTCGAGCGCTACTTCCGGGACGCCCCGCTGATGATCGTCGGTGAGGGCACGAACGAGATCCAGCGCAACGTCATCGCCTCCCAGCTCGTCAAGCGCGGCGGGCTCGACGACTGAGCGATGAGTCCCGGCGCCGCCCGCGGTCGGACCTCCATGGACATCGATGTGTTCGCCTGCCTCCCGGTGACCGACCTCTCGCGCGCCGTCGCCTGGGGTGACCGGCTGTTCGGCGACGTCGAGGCGTTCGAGCCCAACGACACCGAGCACGTCTGGACGCTCGCCGGGCACCGGCACGTCTACGTGGAGCTCCTGCCGCGGGACGCGGGCCACGCGAAGCTGACGCTGTTCGTCTCGGACTTCGACGGGTTCCTCGCGGCCGCCGCGGAGCGCGGCCTCACCCCGGCCGACGAGGAGGTCTACGACAACGGCGTGCACAAGGCTCTGTTCCGGGACCCGGACGGCAACGAGGTCGGGATCGGTGGCGTGCCCGCCTGAGAGTCGGCTCTCCCTGACCGGGACGTGCGCGAGGAAGCGCTCCGTCGCCGCCCGCCCGCCTCTCGGATGATCGACTCCGGCTGACATGGTGCTCAGGGCTGTTCCGACCATGATCGAACAACCACCAGTGCCATGTCAGCGGGATGTCTCGGAACGGGTCGGTGTCGTCGGCGGGCCCGAGGGGATCGCCCGACGGCATGTGTGGATCCGCGCAGAGCGGGTACGCCAACGACGAACCGGTCGCCGGAGAGTGCGAGGAGGCCGACCGGTCGGGTCCCGCCGGTCGTACCCCCTCGCGGCCGGCGGGACCACCCGCCTCCGTCAGACTGCCGACCAGCCCGGATCGGTGATTAAGGCCGCGGCGGCGGCCAGGTCCGGGGTCAGCGGACGGTCCTCGGTGCGGTCGTCGAGCGCGTCCAGCGCCCGCCGGAACGCCGGTGCCAGCGGCAGGTGGGACAGGTCGTCGCCGCGCAGGCGCAGCGCACGGACGGCCGCGACGAGCTCGCAGGCCAGCACCCGGGTGTAGGCGTCGGCGACGTCTCCCGCTGCTCGCGCCGCCTGGGTCGCGAAGCTCGCGTGGTCCTCCAGCCCCCGGGACACGACGGCGGTGCCGAGCGTCGCGGGCAGCGCCGCCTGGCGCAGTGCCGCGAGGGCGTCGTGCGACACGTACTCCAGGATCATGACGCCGGAACTGCCCGGCGGGCCGTCGGCGAGGAACGCTCGCAGGCCGCTTTGGTCGGGCTCGACGAGATCACCGAGCCGCGCCGCGGACAGCTCCGCCACCTGGTGCACGGTGGCCCGGGCCTGGTCCAGCGCCGTCGCCACGTACGCCGTGTGGAAGTGCGCGTGGTGGTAGGCGTCCCCGTGCTCGACGGAGATCAGCGGGTTCTCCGAGCCGGCGTTCATCTCGATGTCCAGCACCGCGTGCAGGTACTCCAGGGCGTCCAGCGCGGGACCGTTGACCTGCGGGAACGCGCGCAGACCGAACGGGTCCTGGATGCGGCGGCCCTTCGGCGGCGTGTCCCGCATGCCGAGCAGGTCCCGCATCCGCTCGGCGCAGCGGACCTGCCCGGGGTGCGGGCGGGCGCGGTGCACCGGCTCCGCGTAGGCCTCCGGGCTGCCCTCCAGCGCCAGGTAGGACAGCGCGGCGACGACGTGGCTCGCGGCCAGGATGACGTCGAGTCGGGTCGCGGCGATCGACGCCACGGCGAGCGTGGCGGCGTTGCTGGACAGGAATCCGAGCGCGTCACCGGCACCGAACGCGACCGGGTCCGGGGCAGGCCCGACCTCCCACGCCCCCTCGCCGGCGAGCGCCAGCGCGATCTGCGCCAGCGGTGCGAGGTCCCCGGTCCCGATCGCGCCGAGCCGGTGCACGACCGGTCGCGCGCCCGTCCGCACCGCCTCGGCCAGCCCGCCGACGACCTCCGGCGACACCCCGCTGTGCCCGTTCAGCAGCTGGTTCAGGCGGACCAGCATGGTCGCGCGCACCTGCCGCGGGGACAGCCGGTTGCCGGTACCGCCCGCGTGGCTGCGCAGCAGGCGCAGCCCGTGGCCGGTCAGGTCGGCGCCCGCGGTCTGCTCGACCCGGTTCGCTCCGACGCCGGTGGTGCGCCCGTAGACGACCCGTCGCGTGCTCAGGTCGGCGGCCAGCGCCGACGCGAGCCCGACCCGGGCGACGGCGTCGTCGTCGAGCTGCAGTGAGGGCGGGGTGGGACGGCGCGCCACCTCGCCGACCGTGCGTGCGGTGAGCGAAGCACCGTCCAGGATCAAGGGGGCGGGTGCGTCGGCGGACGAGGGGGCGGGGTCGGCCAGCGTGCTCATGCTTCTCGCAGAAGGTCGTCGGGGCGGGGGAGGCGGCGTCCGGCTTTCCACACGGCGAGGGTCAGCGGGACGCCGGGGCGGTAGGCGAGGTGCGCGACCGACGGCGCGTCGAGGACCTGCACGTCGGCGCGGGCCCCGACGGCGAGGGTACCGACGTCGTTGCGGCGCAACGCCGTTGCTCCGCCGAGCGTGGCGGCGCGCACGGCCTCCTCGACGGTCAGCCCGCCCTGCAGCACGGCCAGCGCGACACACAGCGGCATCGACGTCGTGTACGAGCTGCCGGGGTTCGCGTTGCTGGCCAGCGCGACCGTCGCGCCGGCGTCGGCGAGCCTGCGTGCGGGGGCGGGTGGCTGGCGGGTGGACAGGTCGCAGGCCGGGAGCAGCGTGGCGACGGTGTCCGACGCGGCCAGCGCCTCGACGTCGTCGTCGGTCAGGTGCGTGCAGTGGTCGACGGCGGCGGCACCGTGCGCGACGGCGAGCCGCACCCCGGGTCCCGGTCCGAGCTGGTTGCCGTGCACGCGCAGGCCGAGTCCTCGTTCCGCACCGGCCGTCAGCACCCGGGCCGATGCGATCTCGTCGAACGCGCCGTCCTCGCAGAACACGTCGATCCACCCGACGTGTGGTGCGACGGCCTCCAGCATCGGCCCGCACACGTCGTCCAGATAGGACGCGGGGTCGACGTCGGCGGGCACGACGTGCGCACCGAGGAAGGTCACCTCGTCCACGACGGCGGCGGCCAGCCGGGCGGCACGGGCCTCGTCGACGTCGGTCAGGCCGTAGCCGGTCTTCGTCTCCAGGCACGTCGTGCCCTGGCGGGCGGCCTCGTCGGCGTGCCGTCGCAGGCCTTCGGCCAGCGCGTCGTCGGTCGCGGCGCGGGTGGCGGCGACCGTCGTGCGGATCCCGGACGCGGCGTAGGCCTGCCCGGCCATCCGGGCGGCGAACTCGGCGCCGCGGTCCCCGGCGAACACGAGGTGCGTGTGGCTGTCCACCCAGCCGGGCAGGACGGCGCGCCCGCCGACGTCGACACGCTCGTCGGCGGCCGGTGCGTCCGCCGCGCGTCCGGTCCAGGCCACCCGGCCGTCGTCGAGCACGACGGCGAACGGCCCGTCACCCCCGGGGCCGTCCGGGTCGTGCGTGGTGAGCTCGGCGATACCGGTGATCAGCGTCGACATGCGGCGACCTCCTCGGCCAGCATTGCCTGCGGGCGGTCGACGAGCTGGTGCACGCCGTCGCGCACGACCTCACGCCCGCCGACGATCACCCGGCGGACGTCCGCGCCGCCCGCCGCGTGCAGGACGCCGTCCGGGGCGATCCCGGCCGTCCGGACCGAGTCCAGCGCGACCGTGACCAGGTCCGCGGGTTCGCCGACCGCGATCGCGGCGTCCCCGGTGGCGAACCCGAGCAGCTCGGCGGGGGAGAAGCGCGACCGGATCCGGTGCGCGAGCCGCTCGTGCATCTCCGTGCCGCGGGCCTCCTCGAACGGGTCGACGACGGCGTGGCTGTCGCTGCCGAGGCACAACCCCACTCCCGCCTCGTGGAGCTCCGACGCCGGCCCGATCCCGTCGCCGAGGTCGCGCTCGGTGGTGGGGCACAGGCACACCCGGGTACCGGACGCGGAGAGCCGGTTGACGTCGTCCGGGGTCAGGTGGGTCGCGTGCACGGCCACCGTGTTCGGGCCGAGCACGCCCGCGTAGTCCAGCACGGCCGTCGGGGTGCGCCCGTACGCGGCGAGGCACGCCTCGTTCTCGGCCGGCTGTTCGGACAGGTGGACGTGCAATGGCCACCCGGCCGCCCACTCGACCAGGACGGGCAGCTCGGACTCGGGGACGGCGCGCACCGAGTGCACAGCCGCGCCCAGCCGGACCATGTCGCCGTCGTCGATCTTGACGAGCGGTTCGACGCGTTCGACCCACGCGTCGGCGTGCGCGTCACCGAACCGGCGCTGCACCGGCCCGAGCGGCTCGCCGAACCCGCCGGAGAGATAGCAGGTGTCGAGCAGCGTCAGCCGGATCCCGGCGGCCGCCGCGGCGTCGACGAGCGCGTGGCCCATCGCGTTCGGGTCGTCGTAGGGCCGCCCGTCCGGGCCGTGGTGCAGGTAGTGGAACTCGGTGACCGACGTGTACCCGGCCAGCGCCATCTCCGCGTACACGGCCGTGGCCAGTCGCCGGTAGGAGTCCGGGTCGAGGCGGCCCGCGACCCGGTACATGTCGTCGCGCCAGCTCCAGAACGACCGCGCGTCCGGCGACGGGTGGCCGCGCAGCGCGCGGTGGAACGCGTGCGAGTGGGCGTTCGCGAAGCCGGGCAGCGTGACGCCCTCGAGGACAGGGCCGGTGCGTGACGCGCCGGTCCGGACGGCGGCGATGCGCCCGTCCGCGACGTCGATCGCGACGCCGCGCGCCGGGCCCTCCGGCAGCCAGGCGTGTTCGCACCAGTACGTGCTCATTGCCCGCCCTCGGCGGGGCTCGGCCGGCGCTTCGCGCGGGCGCTGGGTCGATGATTCGCTCGCTGACGCTCGCTCATCGGGCGAGTTCCTCCAGTACGTCGGCCAGTGCGCGGACTCCTTCCTCGACGTCGTCGTCCTCGGCGTGTTCGCCGGGGGCGTGGCTGACGCCGGTCGGGTTGCGCACGTGCAGCATCCCCGACGGGACGTGCGCGGCGAGGATGCCCGCGTCGTGCCCGGCGGCGGTAGGCAACGACGGGGCGCCGGGGATCGCAGCGGCCATCCGCGCCGCCAGCGCCTCGTCCAGCGTGACGGCCCCGCCCAGCGACTCCGTCGTGGACTCGACCGCGCAGCCCTCGGCCCGGGCGGCGCACCGGGCGGCAGCCAGCACCGTGTCGACGACCGGCTCCGGGCTCCCGGTGAACGTCCGGACGTCCAGCCACAGGTCCACCGTGGACGCGATCACGTTCGTGCCGCCCGGCCGTGGTACGAGACGCCCGACGGTCGCGCGGGCGTCCGTCTCCCGGGCCGCCCGCCGCACGGCCAGTACGGTCTCGGCGGCCGGGATCATCGGGTCGCGACGGTCCGCGGTCGCCGTCGTCCCGGCATGGTTGCCCTGGCCGGTGAACCGCAGCCGCCACCGCCCGTGCGCGACGATCGTCGAACCGACACCGACCGGTACCTCCAGCGCACGACCCTGTTCGACGTGCAGCTCGACGAAGGTCCCGATCCGCGCGAGCCGGTCCGGGTCGGCCCCGAGCCGGGCCGGGTCGTCGCCGCGCGTGGTCAGTGCCTCGGCCAGCGTGACCCCGTCCGCGTCCCGCAGCGCGCGGGCCCGGTCGGCGTCGAACGAGCCGGTCAGCAGCCGTGATCCGAGGCACGGCAGGCCGAAGCGCCCGCCCTCCTCCTCGGCGAACACGACGACGGCGAACGGGCGCGACGGCCGGAACCCCCTGTCCGACAGTGTGTCCACGGCGGACAGCGCGCTCGCGACACCGAGCGGACCGTCGAACTGGCCGCCGCCGGGAACGGAGTCCAGGTGGCTGCCGGTGACGACCGCGTCCGGTCCCGGTGCGCCCCACCAGGCCCACGTGTTGCCGTTGCCGTCGCGCTCGACGTCGAGCCCGCGGCGACCGGCCCGCTCGACGAACCACTCCGTCAGGTCCGACTCGGCGGGCGTCGCGACGTGCCGGGACCACCCGCCGCGCACCGGGTCCCGGCCGACGTCGGCGATCTCGGAGAGAAGCTCCGTGGCCGTCACGCCCGTTCCCGCATCGGGATCCGCACGCCACGCTCGTCGGCCACCTCGACCGCGCGCGGATACCCGGCGTCGACGTGGCGCATGACGCCGCTGCCCGGATCGTTCGTCAGCACGCGGGTGAGCTTCTGGCGGCCCAGGTCGGTCCCGTCCGCGACGCACACCTGGCCGGCGTGGATCGAGCGGCCCATCCCGACGCCGCCGCCGTGGTGGATCGACACCCATGTCGCGCCGGACGCCGTGTTCAGCATCGCGTTCAGCAACGGCCAGTCGGCGATCGCGTCCGAACCGTCGGCCATGCCCTCGGTCTCCCGGTAGGGCGACGCGACGCTGCCCGAGTCCAGGTGGTCGCGCCCGATCACGACCGGCGCGGACAGCTCGCCGGACGCGACCATGTCGTTGAACCGCTCGCCGGCCTTCGCCCGCTCGCCGTAGCCGAGCCAGCAGATCCGCGCCGGCAGTCCCTGGTGCTTGACCCGGTCACCGGCCAGGCGCATCCAGCGGGCCAGTGGCTCGTCGTCGCCGAACAGCTCCAGCACGGCGCGGTCGGTGGCCGCGATGTCGGCCGGGTCGCCGGACAGCGCCGCCCAGCGGAACGGGCCCTTGCCCTCGCAGAACAGCGGCCGGATGTAGGCCGGGACGAACCCGGGGATCTCGAACGCCCGCGCGCAGCCGGCGAGGACGGCCTCACCGCGGATCGAGTTGCCGTAGTCGAACACCTCGGCGCCGTCGTCCTTGAAGGCGATCATGGCGTCGACGTGCTGCGCCATCGACTCGCGCGCCCGGTCGGTGAACTCCTCCGGCTTGGTCCGCGCGTAGTCCGCCCAGTCCTCCAGCTCGACGCCGACGGGCAGGTAGGACAGCGGGTCGTGCGCGGACGTCTGGTCGGTGACGACGTCGACAGGGGCGCCGCGGCGGTGGATCTCCGGCAGCAGCTCGGCCGCGTTGCCGATCACCGCGACGGACACCGCCTCCCGGTTCGCCCGCGCCGCGCTCACCCGCTCCAGGGCGGAGTCCAGATCGGACGCGACCTCGTCCAGGTAGCCGGACTCGACACGGCGGTGCGCACGGGACGGGTCGCACTCGACGACGAGCGCGGTGCCGCCGTTCATGGTCACCGCCAGTGGCTGCGCCCCGCCCATCCCGCCGAGACCCGCGGTCAGCGTCAGCGTGCCGGCCAGCGACCCGTCGAACCTCGTGCGGGCGACGGCGGCGAACGTCTCGTACGTGCCCTGCAGGATGCCCTGGCTGCCGATGTAGATCCACGAGCCGGCCGTCATCTGGCCGTACATGGTCAGACCGAGCGCCTCCAGGCGCCGGAACTCCGGCCAGGTCGCCCAGTCGGGGACCAGGTTCGAGTTCGCCAGCAGCACCCGCGGCGCCCACTCGTGCGTGGTGAACACGCCGACCGGGCGACCGGACTGCACGAGCAGCGTCTCGTCGGACTCGAGGTCGACGAGGCAGCGGCGGATCGCGGCCAGGCTCGCGTGGTCGCGTGCGGCCCTGCCGGTGCCGCCGTAGACGACGAGATCCTCGGGCCGCTCGGCCACCGCGGGGTCGAGGTTGTTGTCCAGCATCCGCAGTGCCGCCTCGGTCGCCCAGCTGCGTGCCGCCATCTGTCGCATGTGCCCAGTTGAGCGCGTTTCCGGCTCCGGTACGAGGGGGTGCAGACTGCTGGTGTCTCGGATTCCAGACTCTTCGGGGGTGTCCCGTGCCGGTCCCGGCGTTGCGTCGCGGGCTCGCCGTGCTGCGCCTGCTCGCCGCGCATCCCGGTCCGATGCCCGCGACGACGATCGCGACGGCGCTGGACCTGCCGCGTTCGACCGTCTACCACCTGCTCACCGAGCTGGAGACCGCCGGGTTCGTCGTGCACCTCCCGGACCAGCAGCGCTACGGGCTCGGGATGAGCGCGTTCGAGATCGGGTCGGCGTACCTGCGCCACGACCCGTTGGAGAAGCTGGCCGGACCGTTGCTGCGACGGCTGGTCGAGCGCGTCGGTCACGACGCGCACCTGGGCGTCCTGCACGGCCGCGAGCTGCTCTACCTGCTGCGCGAACGCCCCGGCCGACCGGAGGGGCTGGTCACGGCCGTCGGGGTGCGGCTCCCGGCGCACCTCACGGCGTCCGGGCGGGCCGTGCTCGCCGGCACCCCGCGCGACCAGCTGCGCGCACTGCTGTCGACCGGTGCGCCGCTGGAACGCCGGACGGGCCGGGGCCCGGCGTCGCTGAGCGCGTTGCACACCGTGCTGGCCGCGGAGCGCCGCCGCGGCTGGGCCTGCGAGGACGGGGAGGTCAGCCCCGGGTTCGCGTCCGTCGCGCACGCCGTGCACGGCCCGGACGGGACCGCCGTCGCGTCGGTGAGCGTCACGTTCCGCCACCTGTGCGACCCGCCGTGCGGACAGAGCTGGCCGGAACTGGCCGGACGGGTGCGGCGCACGTCGTCCGAGATCAGCAGACGCCTGGGCGGCAGCCCGGTCCGCTGAGGGGTCCGGTGGCCGGCGTCAGACCCTGGTGATCGACGGGGTCAGGCGCACTCCCAGCACGTCGCCCAGCACGTCGGCCTCGGCGTCGAGAGCGTCCCGGTCGACGAGGTCGGACTCGGAGAACAGCTCGACGTCCAGGGACCCACCGTCGACCTTCCACGTCCCGGCGACCCGCCCGCCCACGACGACGACCGGGGCGATCCAGCCGCCCGCACGGCTGACCAGCTTGCGGCGCTCCGGCGCGAGGATCCGCGTGTCACCCGTGCCCGGGCCGAGGACGTACTGGTCGAAGGCCGGCAGGAGTCGCACGCGGCTCGACGGCTCGGCCGCGGCCAGCGCGTCGAGGTCCTCGGTGCGGGCGTGCAGCGTCTCGCCGTCCACCCGGACCGGGGCGATCGACCCGTCGTCGACGAGCGAGGTGAACCAGCCCCTGGTGACGGACCTGCGCAACGCGCCGCGCAGCAGCCACTGCCCGAACGTCTCGGGTGCGGCCGGGCCGTGTGCCGCGAGGTAGGCGGGCAGCGCGGTCCGGACGGCGACGTCCGGTTCGGACGGTGCGATCCAGTCGGCCGTCCACGTCGACGGCGTCGTGAACGTGACCCGGCCGCCACGGGACGTGCCGTTGCACAGCAGCCCCTGCCAGGCCATCGGCTTCAGCAGCGCACCCCATCCGGACGTGAGCTTCTCGCCGAGCGACGCGTCCCCGCTGTGCTCGACGACTGCCGAGGCGAGCTCCTCGCGGGTCAGCTCGGCGCCGGGCAGCACGGCCGACACGGCCTCGGCGATCGCGTCCATCTGCCCGGCCGTCGCGAACTCCCGCTGCCACGGCGGGGTCAGCCAGCTGCGGGCCGAGGCGATCAGCGGCAGGAACGCGGCCGCGTCGGCAGGTCGCAGCAGGTGCAGCGTGCCGCGCATCGCCCACGTCCGGATCAGCGTGCGGGAGCCCAGCGCGTCGTCGACCCCGTCCGTGCGCTCCGCGCGCCGGACGGCGACCGCCTGTGCGGCACTGGAGGCGACCTGCGCCTGGATCCCGGCCAGACGGCAGGCGACGGCGGCCGGGTCGAGGCCGGCGGGACGGTCGAGCAGGTGCCGCTCCATCCGCCAGGACAGCACCTGGTCCCACGTCAGCTCCGGAACGGACACGGCCGTGATCCTAGTGCCGCATCGCGAAACGTCCGGCACCGATCTCGGAGGCCCAGGCGCGCGCAGGCGGCGTTGCCGCCTTTGCGAAGACGCCCGGTATGAGCTGCGGGCGGCGCCTTGCCTGCGAACGCCTGGATCCGCCGATTCCGGCACCAACGTTGCGCGACACGGCACTAGGACCCGTCGAGGGTCAGGAAGAGCGCCTCGGTCGACTGCCGGAGCGCCTCCAGCCCCGCCGCGATCGTCGGCTGCTCGGCGGACCCGGCCCGCACGGCCGCGATCACCCGCCGGATCGGGACCGGCGCCACGCTGATCGGGATCCGCCGGGTGTCGTGGCGCGCGGGCAGGTCCGCGAGCCGGGGGACGAGCGCCACACCGAACCCGCGTGCGACGAGCGCGGCGCCGGTGTCCCACTCGTCGGCGTAGTGCGCGACGTCGGGGGAGAAGCCCGCGGCGTTGCACGCCAGCAGGACCAGCTGGTGGTAGGCCCGTCCGGGGTTGCTGCCGATCCAGGGGTCGCCCGCAACGTCCGCGAGCCCCACCTCGTCGTGCCCGACCAGTGGGTGCTCCGGCCCGACGAGCAGGTCCAGCGGCTCGTCGTAGAGCGCCCGCTGGGAGAACGCCTCGTCCGAGACCGGCGGGATGCTCGTCGTCACGACCACCACGGCGATGTCCGCCTCGTTCGCGGCCAGCAGGTCGAACGAGCGCGCGGGCTCCGTCTCGCGCAGGTGCAGCCGCAACGACGGGTACTGCAGCCGCACCCGCTCCATCGCCTGCGGCACGACGGCAGCGGCGGCCGTCGAGAACCCGCAGAACCGCAACGTCCCGCCGACGCTGCCCGCCCGGTGCGCGGCCAGGTCGGCCCGCGCCTGCTCCCACCGGGCGGTCAGCGCCTGACCGTGATCGAGCAGCGTGCGCGCGGCGGGCGTGAGCCGCACCCCCCGCCCGACCGGCTCGAGCAGCCCGACACCGAGTTCGCGTGACAGCGCCTGGATCTGGTGCGACACCGCCGACGGGGTCAGCCGGCACACCTCCGCCGCCGCCGTGACGGTGCCGTGCCGGGCGATCGCCTGGAGCACCTGGAGACGCCGGTCAATCATGTACGAACAGTACAAGATCATCGACGAAATCCTTCGATGGACGCGAACAGTGGGCGCCGCCGACACTTCGGGCAGTACGCCACCACCGAGCCGGGAGACCCCCGGCAGCGCAGGAGAGAACGTGAGTTACCGCGCCATCGTCGTCGGCCTCGGGGGACTGGGGTCGGCGGCTCTGTACCGGCTCGCCGCCGAGATCGGCCCGGGAGTTCTCGGGATCGAGCAGTTCGAGCTCGGCCACCAGCGGGGTGCGTCCCAGGACCACTCCCGGATCATCCGGCTCGCCCAGCACCAGGAGCAGTACGCCGCCCTCGCCGCGCCCGCCTACAAGGCGTGGGACGAGGTCGAGGCCGAGTCCGGCCAGCAGATCGTCACCAAGACCGGCGGGCTCGTGATCGAGGACCGCGTCGCCCGGCGCGGCATCGACACCGGGGCCCGCAACATCGAGGGCTACACCGCGATGTTCGACCGCTTCGGCGTCGGCTACGAGCTGCTCGACGCCGACGGGCTCACGGCCCGATGGCCGCAGTTCCGGGCGTCCGGCGACCTGCTGGCGCTCTACCAGGCCGACTCCGGCATCGTCGACGCCGCGCGGTCCAACGCCGTCCACATCGCACTGGCCCGCGCGCACGGCGCCGAGGTCCGCGCGCGGACGCCGGTCCGCGACGTCCGACCGGACGGAGACGGCGTCGCCGTCGTGACCGACGACGAGGTCCTCTACGCCGACCGCGTCGTCGTGGCCAGCGACGCCTGGACGAACCGGGTGCTCGCCGGGACGGGTGCGTCGCTGCCGCTGACCGTCCTGCAGGAGCAGGTCACCTACTACGCGACCCCGCACCTGGCGGAGTTCTCGCCTGCCCGGTTCCCGGTGTTCATGTGGCACGGCGAGCACAACTTCTACGGCTTCCCGGTCTACGGCGAGGTCGCCACGAAGCTCGGCCAGCACATGGGCGGCCACGAGACCACGGCCGACGACCGCACCTTCGACCCGGACCCGGTGCGGCGCAGGCGGTACGACGCCTTCGTCGACGCGAACCTCCCGCGCTTCGGCGGGCCGGAGCTGTACACGAAGACCTGCCTCTACACCGTCCCGCCGGACCAGAACTTCGTGCTCGACGCCCTGCCGGAACACCCGCAGGTGATCGTCGCCAACGGCGCGGGGCACGCGTTCAAGTTCGCCGCGCTCATCGGGCAGCTGCTCGCCGACCTGACGCTGGACCGCACGCCGTCGCACCCGATCGACGCGTTCCGGGTCACGCGCCCGGCGCTGACCGACCCGTCGTTCCCCCGCTCGTTCCACGTCTGACACCGAAGGGAGACACCGAGATGACGACCGACCCGAACTCCGTCCTGCCCGCTCGGCCGATCGATCCGGCTCTCTTCACCGACGAGGAGATCTACCGGCAGACCCGGCTGCCGGTCGAGCTCGCGTCGACCCTGATCCCGGACGCGTACACCTCGCCGGAGTTCTTCGCGCTCGAGCAGGAGCGCGTGTTCACCAGCGGCTGGGTCGCCGTCGGGTTCACCGCGGACGTCGACAAGCCCGGTCGGTGCGTCGTCGTCGACGTCGCCGGCCGCTCGGTGATCGTCACCCGTAACCGGCACGGCGAGCTGCGCGGATTCCACAACGTCTGCCGCCACCGCGCCACGAAGCTGCTCGACGCCGACGCGCGCGAGGTCGGGCACCGCGGGCGCATCCGCTGCCCGTACCACAACTGGACCTACGACACGGACGGAACGTGCCTGGGCACGCCGCTGTTCGAGGGCTCCGACGTGCCGGCGGGCGAGGAGGCCGTGTTCGACACGTCCGTCGCGCGCAACTTCGACCGGGCCGACTACGGGCTGCTCCAGGTCTCCGTCGACGAGTGGGGCTTCCTGCTGTTCGTCAACCTCGACCCGGGGGCCGGCCCGCTGTCCACCCAGCTCGGCGACCTGCCGGAGCGCTTCGCCGACTACCGGCTCGAGAGCTGGATGCCGCAACGCCGCAACACCTACGAGGTCTCCGCGAACTACAAGCTCGTCGGCGAGAACTTCATGGAGTACTACCACCTGCCCTGGGTGCACCCGGAGCTCAACCAGGTGTCCAAGTTCTCCGACCACTACCGCTGGCAGGGCCCCGGGATGTACACGGGCATGTGCACGACGCCGGTGTCGAGCAACGGCGACGCGGGCGGCTGGGACGGTCTCGCGCCGCTGAGCTCGCTGAGCGGCACCGACGCGGACAGCGGCCGGTTCGTCTGGCTGTTCCCGAGCTGCGCGATCGTCGTGCTGCCCAACCACGCGTTCGTGCTGCTGAACAAGCCGGTCGCACCGGACCGGACGGTGGAGACGGCGGTGCTGCTCACGCACCCGGAGTCGCCCGCCGATGCGGAGGGGCTCGACCAGCTGGAGAAGTTCTGGGACCTGGTCAACCGCCAGGACCTGGAGATCGTCGAGCGGGTCCAGGAAGGACTGTCCAACCCGGCCTACCGGGGCGGGCGGATGTGCTTCCGGTTCGAGGAACCGCTGCACCGGTTCCAGAACATGGTGATCGACAAGATGGTCGGCGTGGACCGCGTGCCGGCGGGCGACGCCGTCGAGGGCGACATGACGCGTATGTTCCCGGACCCGGCATGACGGCCACGCTGCCGCCGTCCGCACCTCGTCCCGGCGTGCCGCACCCGTCGCAGCCGGTGCGACACGCCGACGCGGGGTGCGGCACCGGCGGACCGGGTGTTCTGGCCGTCGAGGACCCGTCAACGGGGGAGACGATCGCGCACGTCGCGCGCGGCGGTGCGGCCGACGTCGACCGGGCGGTCGGGGCGGCCCGGCGTGCCTTCGAGAGCACGCGGTCCACGACGCCGGCCGACCGCGGCCGGGCGCTGCGCTCTCTCGCCGCCGCCCTGGACGCGGACCGCGAGGAGTTCGCCCGGCTGGAGACCCGTGACACGGGCAAGCCGCTCTCGCTGTCCCGCAGCGAGATCGCCGGATGCGTCGGCTACCTCGACTACTACGCCGGCGCGGCGGACAAGGTGCAGGGCGAGACGATCCCGGTCGGTCCCGGGGCGCTCGCCTACACCGTGCGCGAGCCGGTCGGCGTCACGGCGCACATCGTGCCGTGGAACGCGCCGCTGTCGATGCTGTGCCGCAGCGTCGCCCCGGCCCTGGCCACCGGGAACACGGCCGTGGTGAAGCCGGCCGAGCAGACACCGCTGACCGCGCTGCGGTTCGCGGAGCTCGTCGAGGGGTCGGGCTGGCCGACCGGGTCGGTGACCGTCGTGACCGGACTCGGGGCGGAGGCGGGCGCCGCGCTCGCCGCGCACCCCGGGATCGGTTCGCTCACGTTCACCGGCTCGGTCGCCACCGGCCGCGCCGTGCTGCGTGCCGCCGCCGAGCACGTCACGCCGGTGGTGACCGAGCTCGGTGGCAAGTCCCCGCAGATGGTGTTCGCCGATGCCGACCTCGACGACGTCGCACGCCAGATCGTCGTGGGCTTCACGGCGAACACCGGGCAGTACTGCGATGCCGGCTCCCGGCTCCTCGTCGACCGCGCGGTGCACGACGAGCTCGTGGAGCGGATCGTCGCGCGCGCCGGCGCGCTGACGCTGGGCGCCGGGATCGACGATCCGGACCTCGGCCCGCTCGTGTCCGCCGAGCACCACCGCCGGGTCGCCCGGTACGTCGAGATCGGACGGTCCGAGGGCGCGACGGTCGCGACCCCGGCACGGGACCTGCCGGAGCGCGGGTACTTCCTCGCGCCGACCGTCTTCACGGACGTGCTGCCGGACATGCGGATCGCCCGTGAGGAGATCTTCGGCCCGGTGCTCACCGTGCTGCCGTTCGACGGCGAGGACGAGGCCGTCGCGCTCGCGAACGACACCGACTACGGGCTGGGCGCCGGTATCCACACCCGTGACGTCGACCGGGCGCTGCGCCTGGCCGGTCGCGTCGACGCCGGTTACGTGATGATCAACGAGTACTTCGGCGGCACCACCGCCGTCCCGTTCGGCGGGACGAAGCTCAGCGGCACCGGCCGGGAACGCGGCCTCGTCGCGCTGGACAGCTACACCACGAGCAAGACCGTCGTCGCCCGCATCGGGGGGAGCCAACCATGGACATGATCGTCGAGGAGCGCCGCGACGAGGCCGACGGCGTCGTGTCTCTCTCCCTGGTGCCCGCCGACGGGAGCGTGCTCCCGGCATGGACGCCCGGCGCGCACGTGGACGTGACGATGGCGGGCGGGATCGTCCGCCAGTACTCGCTGTGCTCCGAGCCCGGCGACGAGCGCCGCTGGCGGATCGGGGTGCTGCGCGAGCAGGCTGGCCGTGGCGGGTCGGAGTACGTCCACGACAAGCTGCACGGCGGCGACGTCGTCGAGGTCGGACTGCCGCGCAACAACTTCGCGCTCGACGAGGCAGCGCGCTACGTGTTCGTGGCCGGTGGTATCGGGATCACCCCGATCCTGCCGATGATCGACGCGGCGGAGCGGGCCGGTGCGGAGTGGACGCTGCTCTACGGCGGGCGCAGCCGGTCGTCGATGGCGTTCACCGGGGAGCTCACCGCGCACGGAGACCGTGTGACCGTCGCACCGCAGGACGAGACCGGGCTGCTCGATCTGGACGCTCTGCTCGGCACGCCGCAGCCGGGGACGCTCGTCTACGCGTGCGGTCCGGAGCCGCTGCTCGACGCCGTCGCGGACCGGATGTCGGCGTGGCCGTCCGGGGCGCTGCGGGTCGAGCGGTTCACGCCGAAGACGATCGAGACCGACGGGCCGGACGCGGCGTTCGAGGTCGAGTTCGCGACGTCCGGGGTCACCGCCGTCGTGCCGGTGGGCGTCAGCGTGCTGACCGTCGCCGAGGAGAACGGTCTGCTGCCGGACTGGTCCTGCCGCGAGGGCACGTGCGGGACGTGCGAGACGACGATCGTGGACGGCCGGGCGGAGCACCGCGACTCGCTGCTCACCGACGACGAGCGCGAGGAGCAGGCCACGATGATGATCTGCGTGTCGCGCGCGGAGAAGGGGTGCCCGAGACTGCGACTGGATCTCTGACGGTCGCACCGATGAGTTGAGCCTGCGGTGTGGGTCGGCACTGGTGGAACGACCGACACGACCGGAAGGACCACCTCATGCAGCCGACCCACGTACTCGCCGGGCTCGCCGTCTCGGACATCGACCGCGCCGTCGCCTGGTACGCCGACCTGCTCGGCCGCCCGGCGGACTCGGTGCCGATGCCGAGCTGCCACGAGTGGACGCTCGGCACCGACGTCACGCTGCAGGTCGCGCAGAACGCGCACGTCACGGCCGGTCAGGGGCAGCTGACGCTGTCCGTCGAGAATCTCGAGGGCGCCATGGCGAGCACCGCCGCCGAGTTCGACGAGATCACCGAGGTATCGGAGTTCGTCCGGTTCGCGACGACCCGCGATCCGGACGGGAACGCCGTCACCGTCGTCGAGCCGAAGCGGTAGACCCCAGCCACGACCACGCGGCGACCCACACCGAGCCGACGGTCAGCACGATCGCGCAGGGCACGTGCACGGCCAGGACGCCGTGGCTGCCGGTGTAGGCCTGCACGAACGTCAGCACGAACACGACGGCCGTCAGGACCGTCGGCCACCACGGCCCGCGGGCCGTGCGGTTCAGCAGGAACGCGGCGACCACGGCCAGGCCGGACGCCACGTGCAGCACGATCGCGCCCGCGGCGTGCAGCTCCTCCGGCCCGCCCCGCGGGATCATCTGCCCGGCCGTGACGAACTGCCAGGCCAGCACGAGCAGCACGAGCGTCGTCGTGGCCTGCAGCGCGCGGACCGGCGCGGACAGGCCGGTGGGGGTCGTGGTCGTCGTCATCGGGCTCCTCCGGTGCGGTGGACGAACGAGGGGGTCACGGGTGGGCATCCCGTGGCGTCCGCCGCGCTGCGGACGAGGTCGAGGGCGGCGTCGCAGTCCACCGGCCGGTCGGCCGGGTCGCGGGCCAGCAGGGTCCGCAGCAGATCGCCGACGGGGCCGTCCGGGAACGCGGGGTCCGGACGGAGCCCGGCCGGCGTGTCCGGGTCGAACACGAGCTCGCCGCGGTGCGCCTCGGCAACGGTGACTCCGAGCGAGTAGAGATCCATTCCCGGTGTGACCGGGTCGCCCGCCTCCAGCTCGGGTGCGGCGTAGCCGGGGGAGCCGATCGGGCGCCCCGGCGGCTGGGGCCGTCCCGCCGGTCGTGCCGAGCCGAGGTCGATCAGCATCGGGTGCGCGTCGCGGACCAGTACGTTCGCCGGCTTCACGTCGAGGTGCACGACGCCGTGGCGGTGCAGCCAGCGCAGCGGCGCGAGCAGTCGGGCGGCGAGCGTCAGGACCGTGTGGTCGTCCGCAGGGCCGGTCTCGTCGAGCAACTCGTCGAGCGCAGGTCCGTCCACGTGTTCGACGACGAGGTGCGGCACGGCCGCGTCGCGCTCGTCGGCGAGCAGGCGGGGCAGGTCGGGGTGCGGGTACGCGCGCAGGACGGCGGCCTCGCGGTCCAGGGCACGACGGGCGCGCGGGTGCTCGGTCTGGTCCGGCCGCGGCAGCTTCACGACGACCGGTGAGCCGTGCGCGACCGACCAGGCCAGCCACGTCTCGCACCGGTACCCGATGCCGAACCGGCGCCAGGCGAGCAGGCCGGGCACCAGCGGCGCGCCCACGCGGGTGCGGTGGACGGGGCGGGCGTCGAGCAGGGTCATGGTGTCTCCGAACGGAGGGGACCGGGGACCGGATGCCCCCGGTCCCCGGTCACCGGGATCAGCCGCGGCTACGCGTGCGGCTGCGGGTCCGCGTGCGGCGGCGGCCGTGGGAACGGACGGACGTCGCGGCCAGGACGGCAGACTTGATCATCATCGCGTGGTCACCTCCTTCCGTACGGTCGTCGGGGCGGTGAGCTCGATGACCCGGTCGGCGACGGCCAGCACGGCCGGGTCGTGGGTGACGACGACGGTGGTGCGCCCGCGGCCGGCGCGGACGAGCGCGTCGAGCACGGTGTCCGCGGCGGCCCGGTCCAGCCCTGCCGTCGGCTCGTCGACGAGCAGCACCGGCGGCGCACCGGCGACGGCCCTGGCGATCGCGACCCGGCGCTGCTGCCCACCGGACAGCCGCCGCCCACCCTCGCCGACCCCGGCGTCCACACCGGACTGCAGCTGGTTGGCGAACTCCAGCACGCCGGCGTCGCGGGCCGCGGCGACGACGGCCGCGCGGGACAGGTCGCGCCCGCCGAACGCGACGTTGTCCGCGATCGAGCCGGTGACCAGCGACGGGTCCTGGGGCACGTAGCCGATGCGGGAGCGCAGCGACTCCAGCGAGCAGGCGCGGACGTCGACGCCGTCGACGGTCACGGCACCCTCGTCCGGGTCGTGCAGGCGCAGCACCAGCTGGAGCAGCGTCGTCTTGCCGCACCCGCTGGGTCCGGTGACCGCGGTCAGGGAACGGGCCGGGAGACGGAGGTCGACGTCGTCGAGCACCGGCCGGGCCGGGTCGTGCCCGAACCGCACGCCGTGGAACCCGACGCCGGTGGTGACCGGGGGAGCGGCGGGTGCGGACGGGTCGTCGGCGACGACCTCGGTGGAGTCGAGCACCGCGCCGATCCGCGCGGCACTGGCACCGGCCTTCGCGAACGTCCCGGCGAGCTTGGCCAGTGACCGGATCGGGCCGTACAGGTCGCGGACGTAGGCGAGCGCGAGCAGCAGGGTGCCGGTGCTGATCACGCCGGCGCGGGCGTCGAGGACGCCGACGACCAGCGTCAGCGCGGTCCCGGCGGCCAGCACGAGATCGGCCCGCGGCGCCCAGCCGGCCTGCACCCGGACGGCGTCCAGGCGGGCGTCGAGCACGGCGGAGTCGGTCGCGCGGAAGCGGGCCTGCACGGCGCCGCGGCGGTTGAACACCTGCACGATCCGGACGGCGCCGATCAGGTCGGTGGCCAGCGCCGCCAGCCCACCGGCCGCCGCGCGGGCACGGCTCTCCGCGGCGCGCACCCGTCGTCGGTGCACGACGGCCACGACCGCGAGCGGCGGCACCACGAGCAGCGCGACGAGCGCCAGGTCGGGGGCGACGAGTGACAGCACGACGAGCGTGCCGCCGACCAGCAGCCCGTCGGCGAGCACGACGAGCGTGGCCGCGGTGACCGCGTCCTGGACGCGTCCGACGTCGGTGGTCAGGCGGGAGACGAGCTCGCCGCTGTGGTGCCGGTCGTGGAAGCGGACCGGCAGCGCGACCGCACGGTCGAACACCGCCCGTCGAAGATCGGAGCCGATGCGCTCGGCCGCGCGCTCCGAGCGGGCGACGGCCGCCCGGTCGGCGAGCGCGCCGACGCCGGCCAGCACGAGCACGGCCGCCGCGCACACCCCGAGCACGGCGATCGGACCGACGCCGTCCAGTGTGGCGAGTGCGCCGGTGAACGGCCGCCCGTCGAGCACGTGGTCGACGGCGAGCGCGAGCGGCCACGGGTAGGTCAGCTCCAGCAGCGGGGTGAGCGTCGCGGCACCGGCCGCGAGCACCAGCGGTCGCCGGTGTCCACGGACGACGGCTGCGACGCCGCCGTTCCACGCTGCTCCGGTCATGGCGACAACGGTGGGCGGAAGGGGGTCGCAACCGACAGCGGACCTTCGGGCTAGTACCGCCGGACAGCTGTCCGGGTGACGAGGTCCGACCTAGGATCCGCCTATGACCGGGCGCGACGTGCTGGAGCGGGGTCCGACCACCCTGCCGCTCGCCCCGTCACGGGAGCGGCCGGCCGCGCCGCCGGTGCGTCTCGTGGCCCGCTTCACGGCCATCGGGCTGCTGGTCACGCTCGCCCTCGCCGTCGGGATCGCGTTGCTCGCCAGGGCGAACGCCACGGCCACGGCGACCGACCAGGCCGGCGACATCACGTGGTTCACCGGCAAGGGCGTCGTCGAACCGCTGCTGTCCGCCGACGTCGAGCGCGGTGACCCCGCCGCGCTGGCGCGGCTGAACTCCGCCGTCCACCGCTTCGTGCTGTCCGGCTCGCTGGTGCGCACGAAGATCTGGGACGCGAGCGGGCGGATCGTCTACTCCGACGAGCCGGCACTGATCGGGCAGCGCTACGAGCTCGAGGACGAGGAGCTGCGGACGCTGCGGACCGGCGGGCGGGACGCCGACGTCAGCGACCTGACCCGTCCGGAGAACGCCCGCGAGGTCCAGTTCGGACGGCTGCTGGAGGTGCACGTCGGGATCACCGACACGGACGGGCGGCCGATGCTGTTCGAGTCCTACTTCCGCTACGACTCGGTCGTCGACGCCGGGTGGGCGGCCTGGCGGACGTACGCGCCGATCTCGATCGGGGCGCTGCTTCTGCTCCAGCTCGTGCAGGTGCCGCTTGCGTACGTGCTGGCCAGGCGGCTGCAGCAGCGGGAGGCGCAGCGCGAGCGGCTGCTGCGCCACGCCGTCGACGCGTCCACGGCCGAGCGCCGCAGGATCGCGGGTGACCTGCACGACGGCGTCGTCCAGGAGCTGTCCGGGATCACGTACTCGCTGGACGCCTACCGGCTGCAGCCCGGTGCCGACGACCGGGCGGGCGCCGTCGTCACGGACTCGGCGGCGCGGCTGCGGGCCAGCGTCGGGACGCTGCGCACGCTGCTCGTCGACATCTACCCGCCGAACCTGGCCGACGAGGGTCTGGAGCCCGCGTTGCGGGAACTGGCGGGCGGCCTGGAGCGCCGGGGCGTCGCGATCGACCTCGACCTCGACGACGCCGGCTCGGCCCGCGACGACGAGGCCGCGCTGCTCTACCGCGCCGCGCAGGAGGCGCTGCGCAACGTCGTGAGCCACAGCGGCGCGGAGCGCGTGGAGATCGAGCTGCGCCGCGACGGCGGGTCCTGGCACTTGACGGTCGACGACGACGGGCGCGGTTTCGACGCCGGCACGCACGCCGAGCGCGAGGACGACGGGCACCTCGGCCTGCGCAGCCTCGGCGACCTGCTCGCCGACGCGGGCGGCAGCCTGACCGTGCGGGCCGCAGCCGGGGCCGGCACCCGCGTGGAGGTCCGGGTGCCCGCCGCATGAGCCGCCCGACGATCCGTGTCGTGATCGCCGACGACCACGCCGTCGTGCGCCACGGGCTCGCCCAGCTGCTCGGTACGGCCGACGACATCGAGGTGGTCGGCGACGCCCGCGACGGCACGGAGGCCGTCCGCGTCGCCGCGGACCTGGAGCCGGACGTCGTGCTGATGGACCTGTCCATGCCGGGCACCGACGGCGTCGACGCCACGAAGGCGATCAAGACCGGTCCGTCCGGTGCGCGGGTGCTCGTGCTGACGTCGTTCTCCGAGCAGGCGCGTGTGCTCGCCGCGCTGGACGCGGGGGCCGACGGCTACCTGCTCAAACACGCCGAGCCGGAGGCGATCCTGGACGGCGTGCGCCAGGTCGTCGACGGCGGCGTGCCGCTGGACGCGAAGGCGGCCCGGGTGCTGATCGACCGCGGAGCCCAGGCCCGCCCCCTCGTGTCCGACGACGGGCTCACCGGCCGCGAGCGCGACGTGCTGGAGCTGCTGGGGAAAGGACTGTCCAACAAGCAGATCGGCCGTCGCCTGGACATCGCCGAACGGACCGTGAAGGCGCATCTGACGCATGTCTTCCAACGCCTCGGCGTGACCGACCGGACCCAAGCCGCCCTGTGGGCGCAACGGCACCTGGAGCAGTGACGCCCGGCCGGTCATGATCGGCGGGAGTGGCGCCGGCGCGCCACTGGTGGCGCGTTCTGGCCGGTTCCGCTGATCATGGCCGACCGCCTCGGCGATGATCGGCGGGAGTGGAGTCAGCGCGCCACTGGTGGCGTGTTGCGACCAGTTCCGCTGATCATGCCGTACGGGACGGGACGGGACGGGACGGGACGGGACGGGACGGGACGGGACGGGACGGGACGGGACGGGACGGGCGCGCCGACTGCCGGGTGGCCCCGGTCGGCCCGTGCTCGGGTGGCCGACCGGACCCGGTGGCCCGGTGGGCGGTGCAGCGCCTGGAGCGATGGCCCCGGCCGACTACGCGCCGCCCGGCCGGTCATGATCGGCGGGAGTGGCGCCGGCGCGCCAGTGGTGGCGCGTTCGGACCGGTTCCGCTGATCATGTGGGGACGGGCGAGGGCGCGCCGACCGCAGGGGCTCCGGTCAGTCCTTGCCGGAGTGGCCGGAGCCGCCCGAGCCGGAGCTTCCTGAGCCCGAGCCACCGGAGCTGCCCGAGCCGGAGCTGCCCGAGCCGGAGCTGCCTGGTCCCGAGTTGCTCACCCGTGCGCTCTCCGCCCGCCGCCCGCCGCCCGAGCCGCCCGGTCCCGAGTTGCTCACCTGCGCGCTTTCCGGCCGCCCACCCCCCGGTCCGGAGCTGCCCGGTCCCGCGCCGCCCGGTCCCGGGCCGCCAGATCCGCCCGATGCGGACCCACCGGTCCCCGAGCCGCCGCCACTCGTCCCGGAACCGCCGGAACCGCCTGGGCCAGGGCCCCCGGAACCGGAGCTGCCGGAGCTCGAACCGGAGCCCGACCTGCCCGAGCCGTGGCCGGAGCGGTCGTCGCCGACGGCGTGCTTCGTGTACGGGGCCGCCGGGCCGCGGTGGTCGTGGTCCGGCTCCGCGCGGCGTGCGGAGCCGGCCGGTCGCGCGCTCGAGCCGGCCGTCGCCGGAGGCGTCCCCTCGTCGAACGCGACCGGGCGTCCGGGCCCCGGCACCGGAGCCGGAGAGGGGCCGGCGTCGGCGGTGGACACCGACGGCGGCTGGAACCACAGTGGGGCGCGCTCACCGTCCGGCACCGCGGGCGTCAGGACCTGGGTGACGAGGACCGTCGTGCCGGCCGCGAGCGTCGCCATCACCGCCGCGGCGGCCGCGGCACGGGCGACGGACGACCGCCTGCGTCCAGGACCGGTCGCGACCGGTAGCGGGGCCGTGTGCAGCACGACCGGACGTCCGCGCGGGTCGTCGCCGGTGTCGTGGTGGTCCACGCCGGGAACGGTAGGTCGGAGCGGCCTCCGCGACATCGTCCGCGGGTACTAGTACCCCCGCCGGGTGTCCGCATGGTTCTCACCCGATTCCCACCCGCCGTACGTCCGGGCGTCACCTGGCGTCGACAGTCTCGGCGCACGTGATCGTGCCAGTCGCCGGACGACGTCCGGCGGAGACGGGAGTGGGCCCCAGCATGGCCGAACGACGGGCCGACCGGAGTCCGAACGCCCGCCGCCTGCGGCGGCGCTACCTGCGGGTGGCGCGGGGCACCCGCGACGGGGGAGCGCAGGCCGGCCCGCCGACCGGGTCCGGGAGGGTCGTCGTGATCGGCGCGACGGTCGGCCAGGGCCACGAGGGCGCCGCGCGGGAGCTGAGCAGGCGGCTGAGCCTGCACGGTGTCGACGTCGCGACGTACGACTACCTGGACGCCGTCCCGGCCGCCGCCCGGCGCGTGCTCCGCGACCTCTACGCGCCGACCGTGCAGCACGCACCCGCCGTGTTCGACGGCGTGTTCCGCGCTCTGGAGCACCCGGGCACCGTGCGGCGGGTGACCGAGGGGATCTGCACGTCCGCCGAGCCGGCGATCCTGCGCTGGTCCGCCGGGGCCGACGTCGTCGTGTCGACCTACCCGCTCGGCGGTCGCACGCTGGGGGAGCTGCGCCGGTCCGGCCGGCTCGGCGCCACCGCCGTCACGTACCTCACCGACCCTGCGGCGCACGCCCTCTGGTGCCACCCGGACGTCGACCTGCACCTGACGGTCACCCGGGCGACCGCGCGCGACGCCGGCCGCTACGGGGTGCACGCCGTCGCTTCCGGCCCGCTGTGCGCGCCCGGGTTCCGGGAGCAGGTCGACCGCGCGGGCGCCCGGCCCGGCGTGCGGGCCGACCTGGCGCTCCCACCGGACGTCCCGGTCGCGCTGCTGAGCGCCGGGTCGCTCGGGATGGGGGACGTCCCGCGGACGATCGACGCGATCCTGCACCACCCGACCGCGTGCGTCCTCGTCCTCTGTGGACGCAATGACGTGCTGCGGCGGCGGCTCGGCGGGGACCCGCGCGTCACGGCACTGGGCTGGCGGGACGACGTGCCGGACCTGATGACCGCTGCGGACGTGCTGGTGCACAACGCGGGCGGCCTGTCGCTGACCGAGGCGCTCGTCGCGGGGCTGCCCGCCGTGACCTACCTGCCGATCCCCGGCCACGGGCGGGCGAACGCCACGGTGCTGCAGGAGTCCGGCCTCGCGCCGTGGCCCCGCGACCCGGCCGCCCTCGCCGCCGCGATCGACCGGGCGCACCGGACGCGGGTGGTCGGCGCGGGACCGGGTGCGCTGTCGCTGTGGCCCGCGGGGGCCGACCCGGTCGACGCCGTCCGGGCCGTGCTCGGACCGCCGGACCCGGACGAGCGGTCGGTCGTCGGGCTGTGACGGTCGACGCGTCCGTCGTCGCACCGGTCTCCGCCGTGCTGGCGGCGACGATGATCGGCGCGTCCGGCGTGGCACAGCGCCGGGCCGCGCTCGCCGCCCCGTCGTTCGCGGCGGGTGACCCCCGCCTGCTGCGGACGCTGGCGCGGGCGCGCTGGTGGTGGATCGGGACCGCGGCGGCGGTCGCCGGGCTCTGCCTCCAGGTACTGGCGCTGGCCACCGGGCCGTTGTTGCTGGTCCAGGGCCTGCTGATCGGCAGTGTGGTGGCGACGACGGCGTGCGAGCGCCTGCTGCTCGGTCGCAGGCCAACGCGGTGGGTACTCGCGGGTGTCGCGCTCACGTTGCTGGGGCTGGTCGGGATGCTCACCGCGCTCGCTCCGACCGGTGGGGGCGGGACCGGACCGTCCGGACCCGAGGTGCTCACGCTCGCCGGCGCGTGCGCGGCCGTCATGGTGGCCACGGTGGTCTGGGCGCGACGGTCCCCTCGTCGGGCGTGGGCGGTCGCCGCCTGCACGGGGGTCGGGTACGGCGTCGTCGCGGTGCTGCTCAAGCAGGTCGGGCTGCAGCTCGCAGGCGGGCTCACCGCCCCGTTCGCGCACCCGGCGCTCTACGCCACGGTCGCACTCGGGGCCTGGTCGGTGCTGCTCAGCCAGAACGCGCTGCAGCAGGGTTGCGGCGCCGTCGCCGTCGTGACACCGATCCTCGTGCTGGACCCGCTCGTCGGTCTCGTCGCGGGCCTGGTCTGGTTCGGTGAGCGGGTCGCGTCCACACCGGACGTGCTGGGCGTCGCCGTGGGGTGCACGGTCCTGCTTGTCCTCGGGATGGGCCTCGTGGAGGCCGCCGGGCGGTCCGCTCAGCGCACCACGACCCGGGTCGCTACCCCGGCGCGGCGCTGACGACCGGGCGTGCGACGGCGCGCAGCGCGTCCAGCGCGGCCAGAACGGGCGGCGACACCGCGACGGCGTCGCGGACGACGGCGAGGATCGTGCGCACCGGCGTCGGGCGGACGATCGGCACGGCGCGCAGCCCGGCCGGGAGCTGGATCGCGCCGAGCTCCGGGAGGACCGTCAGGCCGATCCCGGCCGCGACGAACGACAGCGCCGTCGGGTAGTCGTGCGCCTCGACGTGGAACGGCGGGCTGAACCCGGCCGCCGAGCAGGCCTCGATCAGGTTGCGGCGGCACCAGCCGTCGTACGCGTCGTTGTCCACCCAGCGTTCCCCGGCCAGCTCGGCGAGCTCGACCTCGTCCCGCACGGCGAGCGGATGGTCGTCCTGCAGGACGGCGACGTACGGGTCGTCGAGCAGGTGGTGGGCGGCGAATCCCGACCCGGGGTCGAAGCCGGGCCGCTCCACGGCGACCTGCACGTCCACGCGCTGCGCCGGGTCGTCCGGCAGGAACTCGCGCAGCGCGAGGTCGAGCCGCACACCGGGGAACTCGCCGGTCAGCCTGCGCACGACGTGCGGGAGCCAGGCCGCGCCGACGGACGGGAAGTAGGCCAGCGACATCGCTCCCGTCCGCCCGGCGCGCAGGTCCGCGACGACCGCCTCCGCCTCACCGAGCCGCGCCAGCACGGCGTCGGCCTGCTCGGCGAGCACGAACCCGGCGGCCGTCGGGCGCAGGCCGCGCCCGGAGCGCTCGAACAGCGTCAGCCCGGTCTCCCGGGCCAGGGCCGTCACGTGCTGGCTCACCGCCGACGGCGTGTAGCCGAGGTTGTCCGCCGCCGCGGCGACCGAGCCGCTGGCCACGACGGAGCGGAACACGCGCAACCGGTGGGCGTCGAGCATGCCGCGACCGTACAGCGGAACTGAATCCAGCGGCAGGAGAAGTCGCTGGTACTGAATCGTCGCGCGCGTCACGCTGGACCCATGACGATCACCGCCACCCCCACCGCCGCTGCCGTCCGCGGACCCGCGATCGCCGCGGGCGTGACCGTGCTGCTGTGGGCGTCGGCGTTCGTGGGCGTCCGCGCCGCCGGGCACTTCTACGACGCGGGCACACTCGCGCTCGGTCGTCAGGTCGCCGCGTCGGTCGCGCTGACGATCGTGGTCGGGCTGCGGGCGTTCCGGCAGCGACGGGCGCCGTCGATCCCGCGCGGCCGGGTGCTGGTCGGGGTTCTGGTCTGGGGCGCGGCCTGGTTCGGCGCCTACAACATCTCGCTGAACGCGGCCGAGACGCACCTCGACGCCGGGACGACGGCGCTGCTCGTCAACGTCGCACCGGTGCTCGTCGCCGTGCTGGCCGGCCTGCTGCTGGGAGAGGGGTTCCCGCGACGGCTGCTGATCGGCGTCGCGGTGGCGCTGGCCGGTGTCGTGGTGATCACGGTGGCCACGTCCACCGGCCGGGCGGATGCGACGGGCGTGCTGCTCGGCCTGCTCGCCGCCGTGCTCTACGCGTCCAGCGCGACCGGGCAGAAGCGGCTGCTGAGCCGGGTGGACGCGCTGACCATGACGTGGATGGGCTGCGTGGCCGGGACGGCCGCGACGCTGCCGTGGGCGCCGTCGCTCGTGACGGCCGTCGCGACGGCCCCGTCGTCGGCCACGCTGACCGTGCTCTACCTCGGCCTGTTCCCGACCGCCGTGGCGTTCCTGTGCTGGGGCTACGCGCTGTCGCGCACCAGCGCGGGCCGGCTGGCGGCCACGACGTACGCCGTCCCGGCGATCGTCGTTCTGCTGTCCTGGCTGCTGCTCGCCGAGGTGCCGGTGCCTCTGGCGCTGGCCGGTGGCGCGCTGTGCGTGGCCGGTGTCGCGGTCGCGACGCTGCCGACGCGGCGTCGCGGCGTCCGCCCGGTGTAGGTACGCACCGGACGGACCGTGCGGGCCTACCCCTCGGCCCGCTCCGCGGCCTGGTCGAGGGACGCCTGCAGCACCCCGGACGGCAGACGGTCGGCACCCCAGGAGCGTCGGACGTAGCCGATCACACGATCGATCTCGTCCTGCGGCACCAGCTCCGGAGCACCCCGCTCGAACGGATCCACGTGGTAGATGTACAGCCGCGAGACGAACTGGTCGAACGGCAGTGAGCCCTCGCCGAACCGCTCGCCGTTGCCCGCGGTCCCGACCACGACGCCGTCGCCCCAGTCCTGTCCGCTGTCGTTGTTCGGGTTGTAGAAGTACACCCGCATCACGCCGTCCGGGTCGGGCGCGGCCCGCAGGATCGTGATCGCGTGCCAGCCGATGTAGCGTGCCGCGCTGTCCGTGACCGCGACGCCCGCCGGCTGCGGGTGCACCAGCGGCTGGTTCCCGTTGTACAGCGGGTGGTAGCCGGCGTAGAAGTCGCGGACGAACGCGTCGAGATCGATCAGCTGGCCGGTCGCGACGTCGACGTTGATGTGGAAGCCGCGGCTCGCCCACCACCCGTGGAACTCCGGGTTGACCCAGCGGTGCGGGTCGCCGGGCCTGCCCTCGCAGCGACGGCCCATCTCCGCGTAGATCCGGTCCAGCAGCGGTACCACCAGCAGCGACACCGGGTCCAGGTCGACCGGCAGCATCGCCGCGACACCGCCCGTGCTCTCCCGGGAGGAGATCGGCTGCCCCTCGAAGTGCATGACGATCTCGTCGTCGCGGGCGGCCCAGGTGACCATCTGCAGGAGGTAGTCCGGGTCGTTGTAGGCCCACATGGACAGCGCCCGCGCGGACTGGCACGTCGGGTTGTCGCCCTGGCCGACACCGAGGGGGAGGCCCAGCATGGACAGCACCCCGGCCAGGAGCCGGGCCTCCGGGGACGGTGCGTCGCCGAACGCCAGCAGGAGTCGCTCGCGGGCCCAGTCCGACATCTGCAACGTCAGCTGGCGCCACAGGCCGGGGACGACCGGCGGCTCGTAGAGGATGCCGCGGTCCAGCAGGAGCGCCAGGCCGTAGATGCACTGCGCGGTCTGCGGGTGCACGGCCGCGTCGATCAGCGCGTGGACCAGCTTGTGGTAGCGCAGCAGGCAGTTCCGTCCGGTGTCGGACAGCCCGAGCGCTTCGGCGAGCAGACCGTCGCTCTCGGTGACCAGGAACCGCAGCAGCGCGGCGTGGTACGGCGAGACGAGCCCGGTGTCGTGCATCGCCCGGGCGAAGCCGGTGGCCTCGTACTGCAGGCCCGCCGTGTCCAGCGCCTCGAGTCGGGACCGGTACACGTCGATCCCCGGGTCCTCGCGACTGGCCTCGGTCGTCCCGAACAGGCTCGAGATCAACCGGTCGATGCCCTGCCCCGCGGACCCGATGTCGATCGACGGGTCCTCCCGGTAGACCGCGACCTGGGTGATCATCGCCTGGACCTGGTCGACCTGGATCGGCCGCTGCCGCAGGATCCGCCAGATCTCCTCGACCAGCTTGTCCAGGACGCTCTCGTAGCCGACCTGCTCGGCCAGGTACCTGAACAGGTCACGGACGAGCTGTGCGGTCCGTCCCTGTCGCACCCGCTCGGCCTCGCTGGGCGGCGTGAACAGCATGGACAGGTTCGTCGCCAGTACCTGGGAGACGAACAGTCGTGCCTCCTCGGCCGAGACCGCGGGGTGCGCGTAGTCGCCGGAGGCGATCGCCAGCATCCGCAGCTCGCTGACCGTCTCCAGCACGACGGTGTCCGCGCCGCCGTTGCGCAGCCCGGTTCCGGCCAGTGCCGGGATCAGGATCTCCGGCGACGCCCAGTCGGTGCCCTGGAACAGGCCAGCCTCGTCCAGCGCCTGCGCGCGGGACTGGACGGCGGCCAGCCCACCCGGCTGGGACAACGTGCGGCGCAACGCCTCCAACATCCGGCGGATCTTGGTGTGCTTGCCGAAGTCGCGGGTCTCGGCCAGGGAGCGGGTGGCGTCGTCGAGCGAGGCCAGACGCTTGGCCAGCGCCTGGTCCTCACTCTGAGCGCTCGGGATCACGCACTTCCTCCAGTGTCCTCGGTCCCGGGGACCTCAGACGTAGAAGTCGAGCTCTTCCTGTTTGCTCAACAGCTCCCGCATCCGGTACGGGTCGTCACCGAAGAAGTACAGCAGGCCCCAGTGGGTGCCGAACGCGGTCCTCTTGGTGACAGTCTCCTCCAGCGGGGCCGTGAGGTCGTGCGACTCGTAGTAGTCGTCGTCCTCGGTCTCCTCCGGGATGACGAGCTCGTTGACCACGCGCCGCCGCGGGTAGACACCGAAGCAGCCGGCGTGTCCGGTCGCGTCGACGACCTCGCGCGGGAAGAAGGCCTCGATCTCCTCCTCGGTCGTCTTCGGGTCGAACGCCAGCACCAGTCCCTGGTAGGCGTTGAACCCGTATGCCCGCTCCAGGAGCTCGAAAACCTTGAAGCCCGGCGGGCGGTAGGCGACCTCGCCGAAGTACATCTCGCCGTCGCTGGTGACGAAGTACTCGGGGTGGATGAACCCGAACTCGATGTCGAACGTCTTGATGAGCTTCTCGATCTGGCGCGTGATCTGCTCGCGATAACGCTCCAGTTCGGGCGTGGCCGGAACGAACACCGAATAGCCGAGACGCACATATTCGGAAATGTTGAGGAACCGGATCTTCCCGTTGTGGATCCACGCCTCGACGGCGAACTCCCAGCCGTCCAGATGCGACTCCATGAGGACCGGGAACTCCTCGTCCGGGATCGTGTCGATCTCGTCGGGAGTACGGATGACGCGGTGCCCGAGCGTGCCCGCCTTGTCGAACGCCTTGATGTGGATCGGGTCGTTCGGGTCGCCGTCGAGCTTGAGCAGCGTCTGGTTGACCCGCTTCAGGAAACGGATCACGTCGTCGCGGTCGTGGGCCTCCTCGAAGATCCCGACCCGGATGCCTCCGAGCTGCGCACGGCGCTTCATCAGCGACTTGTCGCGCAGCAGCAGCGACTGGCCGAACAGACGAGGGTTGTCGAGCAGCACCGAGTTGATCGCGCCCGCCCACTCGACGGTCTCCTCGTACAGTGGGATCGCGACGTCGACGCCCATCTGCTGGAGCGTCTCGGCGATCTCCATCGAACGGTCGTTGAGCCGCTCGAAGTTCCATGGCACGTAGGGGATCTCGTGCTCTGAGCAGTACTCCTCGGCCCAGTCCGGAGCGACGACGACATAGCGCCGGTCGAACCTGTCGAGCGCCTCGACGGCGTTCAGGCTCCATCCGAGAAGTGCTACATATCCCTTGTCGGGATTACGGCTGGTCGCGTCCGACCCTGGCATGGAGAATGCCCCCTGTTATCGCGAATTCACGTATTCTGTTCGCCGGTGTCCTGCGCGGACCCTACCTCGCTCCGTAATCGCCCGCGGGACGGCGCGGCTTCACGTGCGCGTAACGCCGTGCTCGTCGCTGCCGGGAGAAGGGCGGTCGGATGGTCGGGCAGGTCGCGTCCGCGGGCGCAGTGCGAGATCGACGTCGGACGCGATCTCGCACCGCGCCGCCCGAGGTGTCAGCCGTACTCGTGGTACTCGGCGATCAGGTCGCCGTCGAACACGAACACCGTGCAGATCTCGAACCGGAAGTCCTCGCCTGCGCCCGCGACGCCGGGGAAGTCGGCGATCGCCTTGCCGCTCCAGACCTGCTCACGGACGACGACGTCACCGGACTGGACACAGCGGACCGCAGGCCCGAGCGTGCGGTTCGGCGCGAGGTCCCCGGCGAACACGCGCATCGCGGCCAGGAACGTGGCGCGGTCGGAGAACTCGACGCCGCGGTTGTGGTGGCAGTACCGCACGTCCTCGCGGAAGAACAGGACGTAGCGGCCCCAGTTCTTCGCGTTGTACGCGTCGACCGCCCGCTCGACGATCGCGACCCGGTCCACATCGGTGTGCGTGTCCGTCACTGCTTCCGCCGCCTCCTCTGGGGACCCGGTCCGTGCGCCGGGCTCCCCAGGGAACCAGTCGTGGCGGGCGGGGGTGGTCAGCGGGTGTAGTGCTCGCGCAGCGTCCGCTTGGCGAGCTTGCCGGTCTCGGTGCGGGGCAGCCGCTCGGTGAACGTGATGCGCCGCGGGCACTTCTGCCTGGCCAGGCGGTCGGTGCACCACCCGGCGAGGGAGCGGACCGTCTCCTCCCCGTCCGCCGCCGGGTCCGCCAGCACGACGACGGCGACGAGGGCCTCGCCGAGGTCGTCGTCCGGGACGCCGAACGCGGCCACGTCGTCGACGAGCGGATGTTCGAGCAGCACGTTCTCCGCTTCCCGCGGGTAGATGTTGACCCCGCCGCTGATCACCGTGAACGACGCGCGGTCGGTCAGGTAGAGGTAGCCGTCGTGGTCGACGTGGCCGATGTCGCCCAACGTGTTCCGGCCGGCGTCGTCGTACGCGGCGGCGGTCTTCGCGTCGTCGCCGTGGTAGCGGAACTGCGCGCCACCGGTGAACGAGACGGTCCCGGTCTCGCCCGGTCCGAGCTCGTCGCCGGTCTCCGGGTCGACGATGTGCACGGCCCCGGACACCGGGCGACCGACCGAGCCCTGGTGGGCCAGCCACTCGTCGGAATCGATCATGGTCATGCCCGCGCCCTCGGTGCCCGCGTAGTACTCGACGATCCGCGGGCCCCACCAGTCGATCATCCGCCGTTTCACCGGTACCGGGCACGGCGCGGCGCCGTGCGCGGCCGTGACCAGGTGGGAGACGTCGTAGCGCTCGTGGTCGGGCAGTGCGAGCATGCGGGAGAACATCGTCGGGACGAACAGTCCGTGGGTCGCCGCGTGCCGCTCCATGGCGGACAGGCACCGGGCCGCGTCGAAGCGCCCGTCGATCACGACCGTGCCGCCGAGCCGGTGCACGCCCATGCCGTAGCCCAGTGGCGCCGAGTGGTAGAGCGGCGCCGGGTTGACCAGCACCGACTCCGGTCCGAACCCCATCCGCAGCATCAGCGGGCGGATCAGGAACACCGAGCCGGGTGGGCCGTCGGTGAGCGGCCGGGCGACGCCCTTCGGTACGCCGGTGGTGCCCGACGTGTAGAGCATCTTCTCGCCCTCACCCTCGTGCGGGAGCGGGCCGGTCGACCCGGACGCGACGTCCTCGTAGGGTTCGTGCCCGGCGCGCGGCTCGCCGAGCGCCAGCCGCAGGCGGATGTCCGGGAGGTCGAGTTCGGGGAGCGTGCCGTCGGTGAGCAGGACCTCCGCACCGCAGTCGGTGAGCACGTGACGGGCCTCGCCGGGCGTGAGGTGCGTGTTCACCGCCGTGTAGTAGAGCCCGATCCGGTGGGCGGCCCAGCAGAACTCGTAGAACTCGGGGGCGTTGGCGACGGCGAGCGCCACTTGGTCACCCGGACGCAGGCCGGCGTCCCAGAGCCGGTGCGCGACGGCCCGCGACCGCTCCTCCAGCGCGCCGTAGGTCAGTGTCGTGCCGGTGCGCTCGTCGATCACCGCCGCCCGGCCGGGTGCCGTCCGGGCGTGAGCGGTGGGGTACTCCACCTAGGAGCTCCGG
Source organism: Pseudonocardia endophytica (assembly GCF_004339565.1). Taxonomy (GTDB): domain Bacteria; phylum Actinomycetota; class Actinomycetes; order Mycobacteriales; family Pseudonocardiaceae; genus Pseudonocardia; species Pseudonocardia endophytica. Next base: position 234,689 of record NZ_SMFZ01000001.1, on the reverse strand, counting down.
GCCGCCTGGTCGGCGAACAGGCTGCGCGGCAAGCCGTCCGCCAGCGGACGGGCCTGATCCTCGAGCTGCGCGGCGAGGTCCTCGAACGACCACGGACCGTCGGACGTGGCGCTGGCGACGACCGTCGGGTTCTCGTAGAGGTCGACCCGGAACCCCCACGAGCCGAGCACCCGCCCGGACAGCCAGTCCGCGCGAGGGCTGGCCACGTAGAGCGCGAGTTCGGCGATGTTGTCCGGGGAGCGGGCGGGGTCGTCGTCGGCGGGGCGGTCCCGGACGGCGCGCTTCGACGGGTCGACGGTCGCGACGAGCCGGGTGGCGGCGGCCGGGGCGATCGCGTTCGCGGTGACGCCGTAGCGGGCCAGGCCCTGCGCCAGCGAGTACGTCAGCCCGACGATGCCCATCTTCGCGGCCGCGTAGTTCGCCTGGCCGGGGGAGCCCTCCAGGCCGGAGTGCGACGTGAAGTTGACGATCCGGTAGTGCCCGTCCGGGTTGCGCTGCTGCCGGAAGTGCGCGGCCGCCGCGCGGCTGGTCGAGAAGTGCCCGCGCAGGTGGACGCGGATCACGGTGTCCCACTCGTCGTCGGACATGTTGAAGATCATCCGGTCGCGCAGCACGCCCGCGGAGTTGATCAGGATGTCCAGACCGCCGAACTGCTCCACCGCGGTGTCGACGAGCCGGGCTCCGGTCGCGGTGTCCGCGACGTCGCCACCGTCGGCAACGGCACGGCCACCCGCGGCGCGGATCTGTTCGGCGAGCTGCTCGGCGGCGCTCGCGTCGCTGCCGCTGCCGTCGGTACCGCCACCCAGGTCGTTGATCACCACGGCCGCGCCCTCGGCGGCGAAGCGCCGCGAGATCGACGCCCCGATCCCGCGCGCACCGCCGGTGACGATCGCGGTCCGCCCGTCCAGCTCACCCATCGCGTGCTCCCTCCCTCGCCGTCGCCGACACTAACCGGCGAAAGGTCTGACCGATACCGTTGACATGATCGCCGCCCGGCGCGCAGTCTCGGGCCGAGGATCCGCGACGCCGGGGAGGGCACAGTGGACGAACTGGTCTTCCCGCGCGAGTTCACCCGGGTCGCGCGGTGGCGCGCCGACCGGAGCGCGGTCGTCGATCACGGGACCGGCACCCGGACGTCGTTCGCGGAGCACCACACGCGGGTCGCCCGGCTGTGCGGGGCGCTGCACGACCGCCTCGGCCTGCGTCCCGGCGACCGGTTCTCCGCGCTGCGGTCGTCGCTCCCCGAGCTGGAGACCGTGGTGCACGCCGTCGTCGAGCTCTCGACGGGCGCGGACCTGGACGCCGACGCGGTGTCGAGCATGCGGCCCGGACGCTGTCGCGGTACAAGCTCCCGAAGACCGTGGAGCTGCGGCGTGACCCGCTGCCCGTCTCGCCGGCGGGCAAGGTCGGCGAAGCGACGGCTGCGGGAGCAGTGGGAGGAGACCCGATGACCGACGACGGGTGGCGGGAGCGTCTGCGCGCCTGGCTGACCGAGAACGAGCCGCCCGCCGAGGCGCACACCGACGTGGCGGCCGCCCGCGACTACCAGGTGCGGCTCTACGAGGCCGGGTACGCCGGGCTGACCTGGCCCGCCGAGTGGGGTGGGCAGGGTCTCGGCGCGGCCGAGTCGGTGGCGTTCGCCGAGGAGTCCGCCTCGTACGACATGCCGGGGCGCCCGTTCCTGATCGGGATGGGCATGGTCGGGCCCACGATCGTCGACCTCGGGTCCGACGAGCAGCGCCGCCGCTATTTGACGCCGCTGCTGCGCGGCGAGGAGATCTGGTGCCAGCTGTTCTCCGAGCCGGGCGCCGGGTCCGACGTCGCCGGTCTGTCCACCCGCGCCGTCCGCGACGGTGACGGGTGGCGGCTGACCGGGCAGAAGGTCTGGACGTCGAACGCACAGTGGGCCGACCACGCCGCCGTGCTGGCGCGCACCAGCCCGGACAAGCCCAAGCACGCGGGCCTGACCATGTTCGTGCTGGACATGGACCAGCCCGGCGTCACGGTCCGCCCGCTCGTCGACATGACCGGGAACGCGCCGTTCAACGAGGTCTTCCTCGACGACGCGTGGGTGCCGGGCGACGAGGTGCTCGGCGAGGTCGACGGCGGCTGGCACGCCGCGCGCACGATGCTCGGCCACGAGCGGGTGTCGATCAGCGGGCTGCGCCAGCGCCGCGGCCGCGGCGTCACCTCGGCCGCACTGACCGAGACGGCCCGCCGGTACGGGACCGCCGACGACCCGGCCGTGCGCGACGAGCTCGCCGCGCTGTACGCGAGCGAGCGCGCGCTGGAGCTCTACAACGTGCTGCTGAACCAGGAGACGGCCGCGGGCAGCCCGCCCGGCGCGCGCGGGTCGGTCGGCAAGCTCGCCGGGGCGCTGCTGGCCTACCGGGGGGTGCACGCTGCAGGGGTCGTGGCGGGTGCCGGTGCGCTCGTGCACGAGGAGGACGACGTCGACGGCGGGGGCCTGGAACTCGGCATGACCTCGGCGCCGGCGAGCAGCATCGCCGGCGGGACGAACGAGATCCAGCGCAACATCATCGCCGAGCGCGTACTCGGCCTGCCGCGCGAACCGACCGTGGAGGCACGCCGTGCAGCTCGTTCCGACCGCTGAGCAGGAGGATCTCCGCACCGCGGTGCGGGACCTGCTGGCCGACCACGCGAGCTCCTCCTCGGTGCGCGAGGCGTTCGGCTCCGAGACCGGGTACGACGCGGACCTGTGGCGGCGGCTCGGTCGCGACCTCGGCGTGCTCGGGCTGGCCGTGCCCGAGTCGGCGGGCGGCGCCGGTGCGGGGCACGTCGATCGTGCCGTCGTCGCGGAAGAACTGGGGCGCGCCCTCGTGCCGTCGCCGTTCCTCGGGTCGTCCGTGCTGGCCGTGGACCTGCTGTCGGCGTCGGGAGAGACGTCGCTGCTCCCGGACCTGGCGTCCGGTGAGCGGATCGGTGCCGTCGCCGTGGCCGGTGCACCCGGACCGGGCGGGATCCTCCACCCGGGCGGCGCCGTGAAGGCCGACGGCGACCGGCTCACCGGCCGGGCCGCTCCGGTGCTCGACGGTGCAGCCGCCGACGTGCTGCTCGTGCTCGCCGAGACCGGGGACGGACCGCGGTTCTTCCGCGTCGACGCCGGAGCCGACGGGGTGCGCCGCACGCCGTTGCGCTCGCTCGACCCGACCCGGCGCCTGGCGCGGATCGACCTCGACGGCGCGCAGGCCGTCCCGCTCGAGGGGGACGCGACGGCCGCGCTCGCCCGCGTCGCCGACCTGGCCGCCGTCGCGGTGGCCGCCGAGCAGGTCGGCGTGATGCGACACGCCGTCGAGCAGACCGTCGGCTACGTCACCGAGCGGGAACAGTTCGGACGGCAGATCGGCTCGTACCAGGCCGTCAAGCACGGGCTGGCCGACATGTACGCGGCGACGGAGCTCGCGACGCCGGTCGCCCGCGCCGCGGCGTGGGCCGCCGACCACGACCCGGACGGGCTGCCGCTGGCCGCCGCCGTCGCCAGGGTCCAGGTCGGACCGGCCGCGTTCGCCGTCGCCGACGGGATGGTCCGCTACCACGGCGGCGTCGGCTACACCTGGGAGCACGACGCGCACCTGCACTACAAGCGCGCGAAGACCGACGAGCTGCTGTTCGGCTCACCCGCTCGGAGCCGTGCGCGGCTCGCCGACCTGATCGGGGTGTGACCGTGCCGCGACGCGCCCGACCCGATGGGGTGAAACGTGATCCGCGACAGTTCTCCGGACCGCAGTTCGGTCGTTGGATCGTCAACCGGCCGCACCGCGGCCGGCCAGCACGCCCGTCAGGCCGGGCGCCGTCGCAGCCGTCGGCGCCCGGCCGGCGCCCGGCGCGTGTCCGGGCTCAGGCCCGGACGACGATCGTGCCAGCGGCGTGGTCGCCGATCCGCTGCCGCCGCCGCGAACACAGCATCACGATCCAGCCGACGAGTCCTGCGGCGAACCCGTCGACGACGAGCAGGAGCGCCCGCCCGAGGTGCTGACCGCCGGAGGGGCGCGTGCCGTCGGTCCGCACGATCCGCAGGCCGAGCAGCGCCATCGCGGGGGTGCGGCCCCTCCAGATCGGCACGCCGACGAAGACGGCCAGCCACACCAGGATCGTCAGCAGGGAGGCCGCCGCGGACGGCCAGCCGCCGCTCGCGGTGAGCCTGCTCAGCGAGGTCATGCCGGTACTCAGCTGGTCGAAGCCCGCGCCCGGAGCGATCAGGTTGCCGATCAGGCCGAGCACCGACAGCACGATCCCCGCCAGGAACAGGTCCAGGACGTACTGGACGATCCGGCGTCCGGTGACCCGCGTGGTCGGTGCGGCGCCCTGATCATTGATCATGGACGGCACTGTGCCCGGCCCGGTGTGGTCCGTCCATGGCGTTCACCCCGTCGGGACGCGGCCCGTTCGCGACCGGACACGGCTACGGTTCCGGATCGTGTCCGCGTCCGGGAAGCCCTTCGCCACGCGCGCCGACCTCGCCTCCGACCTGCGTTCGCTGGGTCTGCGCCGGGGTGACTCGGTGCTCGTGCACAGCTCCCTGACCAAGATCGGGCCGATGATCGACGGCCCGGACACGCTCGTCGGCGCCCTGCTCGACGTCGTCTCGTCCAGCGGCACGGTGCTGGCCCACACCGGCTGGAACGCGCTCTACGAGGTGGTCCTCGACGTCGACGGGCGCGTGCCCCGGCGGTGGCGCAAGCACATCCCCCCGTTCGACGCGCGGTCCAGCCGCGCCGACCGGGCGCACGGCGTGCTGCCGGAGTTCGTGCGCACCTGGCCGGGCGCGGTCCGGAGCGCCTCGCCACGGGCGTCGGTCGCCGCGATCGGGGCCAGGGCCGAGTGGTTCACCGCCGACCACCCGGTGAACCCTGGCTACGGACCCGGGTCGCCGTTCGCGAAGCTCGTCGAGGTGGGCGGGAAGGTGGCGATGCTCGGCGCGCCCGTCGAGACGATGACGCTGCTGCGCCACGCCGAGCACATGGCCGACCTCGAGTACAAGTCGGTCGTGCACTGGGAGGTGCCGTTCGCGACGCCGGAGGGTGTCGTGTGGCGCCTGATCGAGGAGTTCGACACCGGCGCCGAGATCACCGGCCGGGACACGCGGAGCACGTTCGCGACGATCGTGTCCGACTTCGTGGAGTCCGGCGGCGGCCGGACGGGGTTCGCCGGGGACGCCGTCTCGTTCGTCGCCGACGCGGCGGAGATCTGCGCGTTCGCCGTGCGGTGGATGGAGGAGGACGCCGCCGCCGACGACGATGACGACGACGAATGAGTTCGCCATCCACCGCCCCGGCCTCGCGGCGACCGTCTGCTCGGTAACGCGTCGACTCCGGACAGCGACCACCTTCACGGTCCGACCGGTCGGATGGAGTCGGACGCCGTGGTCGTGCGTCGGGAGGCACAGATCGGTATGGGCGACACGTACAAGAACGTGGCGAAGGGCAACGCACGCGTAGGTGCCCAGATCGGTCGGTTGGAAGGTAGAGCTGCCAATCATGCCGACGGCGACACCTACTCACAGTCCGCCGGGACGCGCGTCGTGGCTGCGCTCCTCGACGAGATTCAGGTGGAGCTGCGGAGGGCCCGCAGTCGGGACGAGATCGACGAGCCGACCGCTGATGCGATCCGGGCAGAAGTGGACGCTGCCGCGGAGTGCCTTCCGCTGGACGATGAACAGCAACGGGGCCGCTTCATCATCATGATGAGGCGAGCCAAAGGGCTGGTCGAGGGCCTGTCGACTCTGACCGTCAAGGTCGTCGAAGCGATCAACGCCGTGCGCGGGATTCAATGACCGAGACATCGACGACGGCGGAGAATGCTTATACGAACGTCGCCGAGGGTGATGCTCACGTCGATACGCAGATAGGAGTGGTCCACGGCGACGCCAACTTCTATCAGCTTTCTGGTGCCACGCGGGAAGAGAAGTACCGGGTCGGACGAAACTACCTCGAAGGCAATATGCCTCGCCAGGCGGAGGGAATGATCCGCGAGGCCTTCATGGCTGGCTACAAGTCAAATGAGGTAGCGTACTACTGGGCGCTGGCGGTTCTGAGTAACAGACCGTTCGACCATCTCTCCGGAGATGAGTTCGATCAGTTGGCGCAGGCGTTCGCGGTCGTCCGGGACCGGCCGTCGGACGGCTGGGCCGTCGCGGTCGACGTAGTCGCCGAACTGGTGTCGGCGTTGACCGCTCAGGAGCAGCAGGTCGATCCAGATCCGGCGGCCTTCGCACGGGCGCTCGACCGATACTCGAGGCTCCCGGCCGCGCGACGCGAAGAACTTCGACGTCACCTGGAGATGATCCTTGCCGGTGGCCTCCAGGACCAGATGGAGGCGCACGACGCGGCCGAGGTCGAGCGACGGCGCATGGGCAACGATCGTACCGATCGGGTGTGGAAGTTCTTCGAGGACAAGCCGATCCCGCCTCGCATCACCCCGCCCGAGAACCGGGATGAGAGCTCGGGTGCGGTGTGGATGGTCGTAGGAGGCACCGCCCTCCTCCTGCTCTGTGTGTATCTGGGCGGCCCGCTCCTGCTGGGCGCGAGTTCGTGGTTGTTCGCCCTGGCGATCCTGCTGATCGCCGTCGGATCGGGAGTGGCGGTCACCTTCGGCCTCGACGTCGTTCGTGGTCGGGTACGCAGATCGGTCCTGGACGCCCGGCAGACCACGCATCCCCGTGTGGAGCGGCAGTGGCGATACAACCCTGCGACCGGGTCCGGGTTCTCGGATGCGTTGTTGCGCCGCGTCCAGTTCTGGATCGCGAAGCACGCGCCCGAGGATCCCGAGGGGCTGAGGCGCTGGAACCACGACACGCGTGTGGCCGGCGCATGGATTGCCCACGACATCGCAGCGCAGTTCGGAGAGGTCGATCCGGTCCCCCGCGTCGCCGAGGTGGAATGGTTGATCCGGTGGCGGTGCGATCGTGTCGCCGAGCAGTGGCGAAAAGGACGGTTACGCACTTCTTCGGCGGACCACCGGCACCTGCCCGGGGTCATCGCGGCGACCGTCGCCGGTATCGCGACCTGTATGACAGGGTTCGTCGTGTTCGCCGGTAACCTGGTAGCCCAGTCGGCCTTCTCCGGAGTCGCGACCACATTCGGACTCGGCGGCGCCTCCGTGATGATCATCATCGGCGGGTCACGGCTTGTCCGGCGGACGTTGGCGGCGACGCATCGCGCTGAAGAAGCTGCCGCGCGCCTACGCGAGGAGCGGAAGGCGTACGCGGACTGGTGGAAGAGCATGGAAGACCGGCCGACAGACGCGGAGATGGCCATCTGGCTCGACTACGACAAAGCCTATCTCAAGGCGATGGTGATGAGGCAGAGCGGATTCGCCAACAGAGATCTGATCGGTAGTGTGATCCTCGTAGAAGGTGCTTCTTCCGGTTGTCGAGCGAGGGTTCTGTTCGGCCCTCTACGTCATTCGCGGTACATTCTTCAGGTATTCTTGCTGAGCGAGAGCGGAATCCGGCATGCAGTCGTCGATCTCGACTTTGGATCGGGGATCATGAGCAATGAGAACCGGAGTTCGTTCCGCTACGAAGCGATCTCGTCGGCGAAGGTCGAGGAAGCGGGCATCCGAATCGGCAGTGGACCGTCCTCGCGCTCGATTCCGCAACCTCGCGAGAGCGAGGAATCGACGTCCGGCAAGCTGGTCCTCTCCCAGGAGCTCCGCCTGACGTTGAACAATCAGCAGTGGCTCCGGGTCGTCGTGGGAAACTATGACGAAGGACTGATCGATCGGCTGAGGGAAGATCCGCGGACACTTCTCGAGCTCGCGCGCGACTCGTCCGGAATCAATGCTGCCCTACGTATTCTCGAGGCTATTGCGTCGGAAGGTGGCGACTGGGTCAAGCACGAACGAGAACGGCGGCGACGTCGGATCATCGACTACCAACGCCGTCGCGACGGTCTGATGGCGCTCCCACCCGGTGGAGTTCAAGACCCTCCCACGGTTCCGATCGATCTGCGCAGGACGCACGGTGAGCTCGGGAGCGGGGACGCCTGACGCGCACGGGCGGTGCGGACGTCGGGACACGCCACGATTCGCGGGCTCCTCGGCGCCTGGGCTGCGGGGTCGCCGCCCTGCCCCGATGATCGGCGGGACTGGTCGAGGTGCGCCGTGTGTGGCGCGGTGTTGCCGGTTCCGCCGATCATGGGGTTGCCGGGTGAGTGGGCGGGTCCGGCGGGTCGGCGGTGATCGGGGGAACTGGTCGAGATGCGCCACCGGTGGCGCCTTCCGACCATTTCCGCTGATCACGGACCCGCCAGCTGGCGCCGGGTCGGGCGGGGCGCGGTGACCCGGCGTAGACCGGACCGGCGGGGCCCGGCTGGCGTTGCACCGTGCGCCGCGACCTGCGACGGCGAGCTACGAGCGGGTGGCCGCGCCGTGCGCCGGCTCGGAGAGCGCAATCCGGTTGAGATGGCACTGGTGGCTGTCGACCGGCATGCGTGACAGCCATGAGTGCCATGTCAGCGGGTGGCCGCGGCCTGCCCCTGCGTCTGAGGGGCGTCGGCCGGGTCGTGATCGGCGGGAGTGGTCGTGGCGCGCCACTGGTGGCGCGTTACTGCCGGTTCCGCTGATCATGGGTTGCGGGATGGGCGGGCCGGCCGGCGATGATCCGCGGGAGTGGCTGAAGTGCGCCACTGGTGGCGCGTTGTTGCCGGTTCCGCTGATCATGGGTTGCGGGATGAGCGGGCGGGTCGGTGATGATCGGCGGGAGTGGTCGTGGTGCGCCACTGGTGGCGCGTTGCTGCCGGTTCTGTCGATCATGGGTTGCGGGATGAGCGGGCCGGCCGGCGATGATCCGCGGGAGTGGCTGAAGTGCGCCACTGGTGGCGCGTTGTCGCCGGTTCTGCCGATCATGGGTTGCGGGATGAGCGGCGGGTCGGTGATGATCGGCGGGAGTGGTCGAGGCGCGCCAGTGGTGGCGCGTTGCTGCCGGTTCCGCTGATCATGAGCGTGGCGGAGGCGTCAGTACCCTCAGTGAGGTGGCTCGGTGTGCCACGACTCGGGGACGGCGCGGACGGCGTCGGTGAGCACCACGCGGACGGGGAGGCCGAGGGCGCGGGCGGCGGACTCGACGTCGTCGAACTCGGGCTGGGCGTCGACCACCGTCCCGGCGTTGCGGGCGATCTTCACCCGGATCGCGTGGCCGTGGACGGTGATCGTGCGGATCTCCCGGTCGAGGACGGTGCGGGAGCGCGTCGACTCCCGGATGCCGATCGTCGACGTCGCGGTGAACAGCACGGAGCGCGCCGCGGCGACCGCAGCGGGCGGTACGAGCGCACAGACCGTGTGCGCCGGGCGGCCCTTCTTCATCGTGATCGGCACGAGCCAGGCGTCCACCGCTCCGGCGGCGAGGAGGTCGGCCAGTACGGTCGGCCAGACGCGGGGGTCCTGGTCGTCCACATTGGCCTCCAGGAGCGTGATCGTCCCGGGGGAATCGTCCGGCGGGTGCCCGACGAGCAGCCGGAGCACGTTCGGGTGCCCGGCCGGATCGCGCGAGCCCGCTCCGATCCCGATGTCCGACACGGCCATCGCCGGTTGCGGACCGAAGTCGGAGGCCCAGGTCCGCAGCAGCGCCGCTCCGGTCGGCGTGCAGGACTCGCGATCACCCGGGCCGGCGAGCGTCGGGACCCCGCGCAGCAGTTCGACGACGGCGGGTGCGGGCACCGGCAGCGACCCGTGCCCGGAGTCGACCCGGCCCGACCCGACGGCCACCGGAGACACGACGAGCCGCTCGAGCCCGAGGTGCACGAGCCCGGCGCACACCCCGACCACGTCGGCGATCGCGTCCAGCGCCCCGACCTCGTGGAACGTGACCTGCTCCGGCGGGATGCCGTGCACCGCCCCCTCGGCCCGCGCCAGCGCCCCGAACGCGGCCTCGGCACGGGACCGCACCGGCGGCGCCAGCGACGACGCGGCGAGCAGAGCGGACACGTCGGCCCACGTCCGGTGCGGGTGCGGCCCGTCCGGAGCCGGGTGCGGAGCCGGGTGCGGAGCCGGGTGCGGAGCCGGGTGCGGAGCCGAGTCCGGGGGCGCGTCCGGAAGCGAGGGAGAGCAGCGCAGCGCGGCCAGACCGCCGCGCACCACCGACGAGACCGACAGCGGCACCGGCGCGACGGAGTCCACCGCCGACTGCAGCACCCGAACCGGCACCCCGGCGCCGACCAGCGCACCGAGCAGCATGTCCCCGGACGCCCCCGCCGACGCGTCCACCCAGCCGATCATCGAGCCGTCCGGCGATCGCGCCGCTGATCACCGCGGGCCCCGCGGAACGGGTCACGGAAAGACGCGGCCCGCCGCGCCGCGCGCGCGATGTCGCCGACGAGTCCGGTGCCCGCGTGGAGCACGACCGTCACTCCCAGTCGATCTCGATCTCGGGCGCCCTGCGCAGGGTGTTCGTCACGTAGCAGACCCGCTCGGCCGCCGTGACCAGCGTCGCGACCTCCTCCGCCTCCAGCCCCCCGACCTTCGCGACGATCCGCACGGTGGAGAAGCGCGGCCCGTCGTAGATCCCGGTCGTCTCGACCTCGATCGACGACGGGTCGAGGTCGCGTTTGCGCGCGCTCCAGGACAGCGCCAGCGTGAAACAGGACGCCACGGACGCGAGGAACAGCTCGGTCGGCTGCGGGCCCCTGTCGGTCCCGCCGACCGACTCCGGTTCGTCGACCACCAGATCGAACGCGCCGGCGCGGACCCGGCAGCGCAGGCCCTCCTCGCGGACGGCGGTGACGGTGCGTTCCACGTACGACCTCCTCGTTCCCCTGCAACAACCGTGCAACATCGTCGGACATCGTGCTTCGCGTCACGCCCGTCGCGTCCCGAGAGGAGGAGGTGTCGCGATGACGACCCAGATGGAACCCCTGACGGCGACCCTGTCGCTCGACGCCGCGTGGTGCCGCTGCGCGGACCGTCGCCGGCACGCGCACCACCACGACCGGCTGCTGCTCGTCGAGACCGATTTCGACGAGCTGCTGGAGCTTCTCGAGCTCGCCGTCACGTGGCAGGAGCTGGACTACAGCGACGCGGCCGTCGTCCCGCCGGAGCGCTGGAACGACTTCGCCATGACGCACGTCTGGCGCGACCAGGACCGCATGGAACGGCTGTTCGGCCTCGCCACGGACGTCGCGCTGCGTGCCGCGTCCGGCGCCGTCGGCGGCGCGCAGCTGCTCGAGCTGGTGGCACGGTAGGCGAGCGGTCACCGGCGCACCAGACGGGTGACCGGTTCGGTCCGCAGGTCGACCACGGTCGCGGTCTCGGTCCCGCGGCGCAGGTCGAGCAGGCCCGTGTCGTCCAGCTCTCCGACGACCGCGGCCGCGATCCCGCGCTCGTGGAACGCCGCCAGCGCCTCGCCCTCCCGGCCGGGCCGGACGCACAGCAGGAAGCCGAAGCTCGGGAAGCAGGTCAGCCACGCGAGCGGGGCCACCCCGGCGGGGGCGGGCACGGCGTCCAGGTCGAGCGTCACGCCGAGCGGTCCCCACTCGAGCAGCATCGCCAGCGACCCGACCAGTCCCGCCATGCTGATGTCCTTGGCCGCCACGGCCGCTCCGGTCGACGCCAGCCGGGCGAGCGTCCGGACGTCGCCCGCGGAGCGCTCGGCGCGCTGCTCGAACGCCGGGAAGAACGGGAAGTCGGCGCGCATGCGTCCGTCCGTCGCCGCGGCGACGACGAGGCTCTGGCCGGGCCTGGCCCGCGTCACCGACAACGGCACGTCGACCTCGCCGACGCCGAACGCGGACACGGCCGGCTCGCCGTCGTGGCGGGTCAGGTGCCCGCCGAGCACCTCGACGTCGTACAACGTGCACGCGTGCCGGATGCCCTCCAGGACGGCGCGGGCGGTCATCTCGTCGGCGACGACGGTGTCCACGATGCCGCGCGGGACCGCGCCCATGGCGGCCAGGTCGTTGACGTTGGTGAGCACGGCGGCGAAGCCTGCGCCACGGGGATCGCGGGCCACGAACGCGGGCAGCAGCGCCTCGCCGCAGGCCACGACACGACCGCCGGCGGTCGGCACGACGGCCCCGTCGTCACCGGGGCCCTCCTGCCAGTCGCTGGGCCCGAGCACCTCCGAGACCAGCCCGATCGTGGACTTCGAGGTCCAGCCGGGATGGGCGCGGAGGGAGTTCGCGAGATCGTCCAGGGTCGGCACGTTTCCCATAGTAGTTCTTCATCCACTATCTGACCTAAGGTGAACGCGTGGCCATGCCGAACTTCCTGTCCGTGCCGGAACGCGCGTCCAAGCCGCGCGACCGGGGCCTCACCCACGTCCTCGACACCGGCGTGACGGCGGCCGGCGCGGCGGACGTGCTGGCCGGGTCCGGTCCGTACGTCGACATCTGGAAGACCGGGTGGGGGACGGCCTATGTGGACGCCGCCGTCGTCGAGAAGCTGGCCGTGCTGCGTCGCCATCACGTCGCGACCTGCCTGGGCGGCACGATGCTGGAGATCGCGTGGAGCCAGGGCGTTGTGGACGCGTGCCTGGACTGGGCCGCGGGCGCCGGGTTCACACACGTCGAGGTCTCGCGGGGCACGATGCCGATCGGAGCGGACGACAAGCGCGACCTCGTGCGTCGCGCGAGCAGGCAGTTCACGGTGCTCACCGAGGTCGGCACGAAGGACCCGGACGACCTGCCCGACCCCGGCGCCTGGCGCGACGAGGCCGTGGCGGACCGGGACGCCGGTGCGGCACTCGTCGTCGCGGAGGGGCGGGCGAGCGGCACCGTCGGGATCTACGACACGCACGGCCGGCCGCGCGACGCGGTCGTCGAGGCCCTGGTGGAGGGCATCGGGGTCGATCGTGTCGTGTTCGAGGCCCCGCGCACGGCCCAGCAGGCCTGGCTGGTGCGGCGGTTCGGTCCGGACGTGAACCTCGGCAACATCGCGACCGGTGACCTGCTCGGGGTGGAGACGCTGCGGCTCGGGCTGCGCTCGGACACGGCCGTCTGCCCCGTGGGGACGTGCCCGTGAGCGCGACGACGACGGGCCCGAACGTCGTCCCCGGGCGGTATCGCGGCGTGTCGGTCGCCCGCGTCGCCACCGGACTCGACGAGGTGTCGCTGCGCGCGCACTTCCTCGGCCGCGACGCGTACTGGAAGACCCGGTTCGTCGCGGTGTTGCCGGGCGACGGGTCGGTCGCGCTGGTCGGGGTGGACCGGGACGAGCCGGACGCGCTGTTCGCGCCGATCACGGGCGTGCGGCTGCTGGCGGGCCCCGACGAGTGCGCGCTCGTCCACGACCCGGAGTGCGACACGGCCATCCCGTCCGACCTCGCCCGCGCGGCCGGCGAGCACGCGCCGGGTGCGCGCGCCGTCGTCGTGCAGGGGCGCTACGAGCACGTCAACTTCATCCTCGACCCGCGCCCGCTGGCGATCACCGTCCGCGAGGTGGTTCCGCCGCACCCGGCGAAGCTGATCGACCAGGCGCGCCGGATGATCGCGGTGACCGAGTCGTGGCCGCCGATCCGGCTGGAGCCCGAGGTCGTCGACCTGCCCGGGCTCGCCGCCCGGCACCCGGCCGAGCACTACCTGCTGCCGTGCCGCGGGGGCGGGGCGGAGATCCCGGGCGCGCGGCTGTCGTATCTGGACGAGCATCCGGACCGTGCGGACTGGACACAGCTGGGTTGCGAACGGTCGCGACAGATCCACCACGCGTTCTACGGCACCGACGCGCCCCGGGTGGACCTCTGCCCGCGCACGTCGCCCGCCTCCGGGCCGCTGCTGACGAAGTGCTGCCTGCAGCAGGAGGAGCTGACGCACGGCGTCGAGGCCGGCGCACCGTGGGTGGCCGTGCCGTGGGGGTCGTCGCTGGAGGTCGTCCGGGACGCGCTCGACCTGCTGGTGAAGGAGGCGTATCCGACGTGGTCACCCGCCTGACCGACTCCCCGGTCTACGCGCACCTGTGGTCGACGCCCGCGATGGAGGCGATATTCGACGAGCGCGCCCGCTGGCAGCGCTGGCTCGACGTGATCGCCGCGCTGGCGCGGGTGCAGGCGCGGGCCGGGATCGTCCCGACCGCCGCCGCGTCGGCGATCACCGACCACGCCCGCGTCGAGAACCTGGACCTGGAGTTCGTCGCGGAGCAGACACGGCTGACGTCGCACTCCACGCTCGGGCTGATCCGCGGGCTGCGGGCCGTACTGCCGGAGTCCGCGCGCGAGCACGTCTACGTCGGTGCGACCGTGCAGGACGTCACCGACACCTGGTTCGGCCTCGTGATGCACGACGTCGGAGCGCAGGTCCGCGCCGATCTGTGCGCCCTCGAGGAGTCCGTGCTGGCGCTGGCGCGGACCCACCGGGACACGCCGATGGCCGGACGAACGCACGGGCAGCCCGGCGCGCCGGTGACGTTCGGGTTCAAGGCGGCGTCCTGGGCCGACGAGCTACGTCGCCACCTCGACCGGCTCCGCTCCGGGGAGCCGCGCTGGAGCGTCGGGCAGCTGGCGGGTGCGGTCGGGGCGCTGGCGTTCCACGACGGGATCACCGACCCCCTCACGCTCCGGACGGCGTTCTGCGACGAGCTGGGGCTCGGTGATCCGGGCATGTCGTGGCTGACCAGCCGGGACCGGGTGGCCGAGTTCGGGTTCGTGCTGGCCGCCGTCGCCGGATCGCTCGCGCGGATCGGCGGCGAGGTCGTCGAGCTGCAGCGCCCGGAGATCGGCGAGCTGTCCGAGCCGACGAGCCCGGCCGCCGTCGGCAGCATCACCATGCCGCACAAGCGCAACCCGGAGGCCGGCGAGCACCTGGACACGCTCGCCCGGCTCGCCCGTTCGTCGTCCGGTGTGCTGCTGGAGGGCATGGTGGCGCTGCACGAACGCGACGGGCGTGGCTGGAAGGCGGAGTGGGTCGCGCTGCCCGAGGTGTGCCTGCTGACCGGGACGGCGCTGTCGGTGGCGCGCACGCTCGTCGACGGGCTGGAGGTGCACCCGGATGCCATGCGCGCCAACCTCGACCGGCACGGCGACCTCGGCTCGGAACGCCTGCTCGCCGCCCTGACCGCTCGGCTCGGCCGGAACGCGGCACAGGAGCTGATGCACGACGTGCTCGCTCCGTCGGTCCACGGCGGGTCCGATGCGGCCGGACAGCTGGTGGCACGCGGGGTGGCCACCGACGACGAGGTCCGGGAGTGGGCGGGACGGTCACCGGTGCGGGTGGCGGCCGCGATGGTCGACGACGTGCTCGCGCGCGCGGCCTCGGCCCGTTCCACGGAGCCCGGCCCGTGAGCCTCACACGGACCCGGCTCGCCCTGCTGCCGACACCGGTCGCCGAGGCGCGGGGTGTGCGCGCGGCGCTCGGCTGCGCGCCGTTGTGGATCAAGCGCGACGACCTGACCGGATTCGGCGTGGCTGGCAACAAGGCCCGTGCACTGGAGTTCCTGGTCGGCGACGCCGTCGCCCGCGGCTGCGACGTGCTGGTCACCGGCGGCGGGCCGGACTCGAACTTCGTCGCCGCGGCGGCGCTGGCTGCACGGGTGGCCGGGATGGACTGCGAGCTCGTCGTCGCGACCGCCGAGTGCGCGGCAACGAGCCCGAACATCGCGCTGGCCCGCGCCGCCGGTGCGCGGATCGTCGCGTCGGGCGAGGGGCGACGCGATCTGGTCGACGCCGCCGTCGAGGAGCGGGCGGCGCAGCTGCGGGCGGACGGCAGGCACCCGGTGGCGCTGCCCCGCGGCGGTTCGACGGCGCTCGGTGCCGTCGGGTTCGCGCGCGCCGTCTCCGAGCTGACCGACCAGGTCGCGACGGGCCGGTTGCCGGAGCCCGCGCTCGTCGTGATCGCCGTCGGCTCGGGTGGCAGCGCGGCCGGCCTGCTGGCCGGGGCGGCCGCCGTCGCGGCGGGCTGGCGGCTGCTCGCGGTGTCGGTCTCCAGGCCGCGCGACGAGATCGAGGCGACGGTCCGCTCGCTAGCCGACGGATGCGCCGAGCTGTGCGGGACACCGGAACCGGACGCGTCGCGACTCGAGATCGTCGACGCGCGCGGGCCGGGATTCGGCGTCGCGTCCGCGCGGGACCGGGCGGCGGCCGAGTTCGCGCTGCACACCGAGGGCCTGCTGCTCGACGACACGTACGGCGCCAAGGCGTTCGCCGTCGCGCTGGACCGCCTGCGCGGCGGCGAGCCGGGGCCGGTCCTGTACTGGCACACCGGCGGCGTCTCGTCGGCGCTCGCCCACCTCGTGCCGGAGCCGGTGCGGATCCCCGCGCCCGCCGGTCCGGCCGACCCCGAAGGAGCACGTCGATGAGCGCAGCCCCGGAGCTGATCGAGTCCGGGTTCCATCTGGAGAACGCGGACGCGCCGTTCCTGCACCGCGGCCTGAACCTGGCCGACATGGCACACGTGCTGGACCTGGCCCGGCGCGGGCTGGTGCCGCCGGACGCCGAACGGGAGCTGATGCGGCTGCTGCTGGAGGCGGACGCGACGCCGGCGGACCAGTTCCCGTACGACCCCGCGCTCGGCGAGCCGTACAACTCCCGCGAGGCGCACTTCGTGTCCCGCATCGGCGACGTCGCCGGCTGGCTGCACGCCGGTCGCCCGCGGCGCGAGGCCGTGCGGATCGCGCTGCGTCTCCATGTGCGGCAACAGATCGCCGAGCTCGCCGCGGAGGCCGCGCGGTTCGCGTCGGTGGCCACCGAGCGGTCCGTCGAGCACGTGCAGACCGTCATGCCGGACCAGACCTACCTGCAGCAGGCCCAGCCGTCGACGTTCGGGCACTACCTGCTGTCCTTCGTCTACCCGGTCCTGCGCGACGCGCGCCGGCTGGTCGACGAGCTGGACGAGGTGGACTGCTCGCCCGGCGGCGCGGGCTGCGTGAACGGCACCCGCCTGCTCGACGACCGCCAGGGCATCTCCGACACGCTCGGCTTCTCCGGCGTCATCGAGCACACCCGCGACGCCATGTGGCAGGTCGACGGGTTCGTGCACGTCCTCGCGACGGCCGCCAGCCTCGTGTCCACACTGTCCAAGCTGGCCGAGGACCTGGAGATCTGGTCGTCGGCCGAGTTCGACTTCGTGGATCTGGCCGACGGGTTCACGCGCGCCAGCGTTCTCATGCCGCAGAAGCGGAACCCGTACTCGTTGTCGATCATCCGCGGCGCCTGCGGTGTCCTGATCGGACGGATCAGCGGGTTCCTCGCGGTGTCCAAGAGCCCGTCCGCGCGCAGCGACAACCTGATCTACGCCTACGGCGAGGTGCCTCGCGCCCTCGATCTCGCGTTGCGGATCACGAAGCTGGCCACCGGTGTCGTCGGCACGCTGCGGGTGAACCGCGACCGGATGGCCGAGGAGGTCCGTCGTGGCTACAGCCAGGCGACCGACCTGGCCGAACACCTCGTGCAGACCTGCGACATCGACTACCGCACCGCCTACCTGATCGTCGGGAAGGTGGTGCGGGCGGCGAGCCGGGAACGGATTCCGGGCGCCGCGATCACCGGCGAGATGGTCGACGCGGCCGCCGTCGAGCATCTCGGCCGCCCGCTCGGGACGACCGGGCACGACCTGTCGGCCCTGCTCGACCCGTGGGCGATCGTGCTGTCCCGCGACGCCCGCGGCGGGGCCGCCCCGCAGGAGGTCACGCGGATGGCCTCCCTCACCGAGGAGCAGGCCGCCACGCTCGCCACCACCGCGCGCCAGCGGCTAGAGGCGTTCTCGGCCGCCGACGAACGCCTGCTCGCCGCGGCCCGCGCCGTCGCATTCCCCCAGGAGGAGACATGAGCACTGCCCCGGTCACGTCGCTGCCGCGGGAGGTCGAGGTCGTCAACGTCGGGCTGCCGATGTTCGCCGACGCGCTGCGCGACCAGGACGTGCCCGTCGTGCACGTGGACTGGCGGCCGCCCGCCGGCGGCGACCCGGAGCTCGTCCGGGCGCTGACCACGCTGTACGGCAGGCGGTCGGCCGAGATCGACGCGGCGAACGCCGAGGTCGTGCGGCGGCTGGACACCGGTGTGCCGTCGCTGGTGACGGTCGCGCCCGCGTCCGACGTCGTGCCAGGGATGGCGGACCGGACGCTGCTGCACTGCGGTCCGGCGATCACCTACGACCGGGTGTGCGACCCGCTGCGCCGCTCGATGCGTGCCGCCGCCGTCGCGGAGGGGTGGGCACCGGACGTCGCGGCCGCGGACGCGATGCTGGCCGCGGGCGACGTCGCGCTGGAGCCGGCGAACCACCACGACACGGTGGTGCCGATGGCGACGGCGATCGGCCCCACCGCTCCGGTGCTGGTCGTGGAGCACACCGGCGACGGCTCCGGGACGTGGCGGGCGTTCGCGCCGATCAACCAGGGCCCCGGCGAGACGGCCTGGTTCGGCCGGGACACCGACGCCGCCGTCGAGCGCCTGCGGCTGCTGCGCGACGTGGCCGGGCCCGCGATCGCCCGGATCCTGGAGGCGGCCGGGCCGCTGGACGTGATGGGCATGGCCGCGCAGGGCGTCGCGATGGGCGACGACCTGCACATGCGCACCCAGGCCGCGACGAACCTGATCACCCGCACCTGGCTGCCGCACATCGCCGTGCTGCCCGACGACCAGCGCGAGCCGTTCGCCCGCTTCCTCGGCGGGAACCACCTGTTCTACCTGACGCTCGCGATGGCGGCGTCCCGCTCGCTCACCGCATGGGCGGGCGAGGTGACCGGCTCGTCGATCGTGACGACGATGGCGCGCAACGGGACCACGTTCGGCATCCGGCTGTCCGGATCGGAGCGGTGGTACGTCACGGACGCGCCGCCGGTGGGGGAGGCGCTCTACTACTCGGGCTACGGCCCGGACGACGCCGCCCCGGACATCGGCGACAGCGCCGTGCTGGAACTGACCGGTCTGGGCGGGCCCGCGGCGGGCAACTCGCCGTCGGTGGCCGCGTTCCTGGGTGGCACGATGGCCGACGCGGCAGCCGCGACGGAGGGCTTCCGGCGGATCTGCGCCGGGACGTCGAGCCGGTTCCTGTTGCCCGCCATGGGGTTCACCGGCACCCCGGTGGGAGTCGATCTTCGTCGGGTCGTCGAGTCGGGTGTCACGCCGAAGGTGACGACGGGCATCCTCGCGGCCCACGGCGGCACCGGCCAGGTCGGGGCGGGCGTCGCCACGGCCCCGATCGCCTGCTTCGCCGAGGCGCTGAAGGACCTGGCCCGAGGCTGAGCGATGCCGCGCGACCGTGTCCGCCGGCGGATCCCGGGCGTCGAGTGTGACGTTCCGGCGGTCGGGCCAGCCCGAACCCACCACTCGACCGGTTCGACGGGATCGAGTGGCGGGTTCCGGTCGTCCGGACCGCCCGAACACGCCACTCGGTTCGGCGGCCGAGCCCGATGGCGGGCCGGGCCGTGAGCGGGGCGGGCGGGGTAGCGCAGCCGATCCGGGGTGCGGCGGTTCGCGGTGTGGCGGTGCGTGAGGCGGCGCGGGCCGGGGCTCGGGGACACGTGGAGTCGGTGCACCGCAAGGCCGTCTACCTCGAGCTGGACGGGGCGTTGGTCGCGCTCGTGTCGGCGGACGTCGAACCCGGTCCGCTGCACCTTTGCTCCGGACCGCTGCCGCCCGCGGTCGCGGGGGAGCGGGTGGCCTGCGACGGGAGCCGGATCGCGGCGCGGACCTGGGCCGTGCGCTGCGACGTGCCGACGTGGCAGGGCGCGCTTCCGGCGTCGTGGTCGCGCGACAGCGCCGGTCACGTGGCTCGACCGGACGGTGTCGGTCCGGACGGACCGGCGGTAGCGGCAACGCCCCGGCCGTGGGAGACGGCGATCCCGGGGGACGTTCCGGCCGATCCGGGGCCCGTTCACGTCGCGACACGGCGCGGGGCGGTCGAGGAGCTGGCCGGGTTGCTCGGGGGTCGGGGGCCCGGGCTCACCCCGGCGGGCGACGACCTGCTGGCCGGGATCGTCCTCGTCGCGCGGGCACGGTGGGGGACGGCGGCGGAGGCCCGGCTGGACGCAGCGGTTGCCGGTGTCCGGACGACCGGAGCGGCGGCGGCGTTCCTGCACTGGGCCGCGCGCGGTCACAGCCTCGCCCCGGCCCACGACGTCCTGGTCTCGCTCGCCGCGGGACGCGCGGACGAACGGGCGGAGAGCCGGTTGAGCGCGATCGGGGCGAGCTCCGGGGCGTGCCTGCTCGCCGGGCTGCGGATCGGGGTGGCTCAGTTGCCCCGGCTGGACACCCGGAGCACGCGGGCCGGGTCGGACGTCGCGTTGTGAACCCGGACGCGGTGGTCGGCCGGGAAGTGCAGCGAGTCGCCCTCGGACAAGGTGTACCGCTCGTCGCCGACGGAGACGTCCAGCGCGCCGTCGAGCACCAGCAGCAGGTCCTCGCCGCCGTGCCGGTCCGGTTCCAGCCCCGCGCCCGGTTCGACGTCGGTGATCCTGCCGCGCACGGTGAACCGCTCCGGCGGGCCGGACACGACGGACTCCGCCACGCCGGGCAGCGACGGCGCGGCCGGGCGGTCGTCGGCGTGCACGTGATGCGCGACGGCGGGAGGTTCCCCGTCGCCGTCGACGAAATGCCCCATCGGCCGCCCGAGCGCCGACGCGAGCTTCAGCAGCGTCGTGACCGTCGGGACCATGTCCCCGCGCTCGACCTTGTGGATCGCCGCGGCGGAGACGTCGGCACGTCGCGCGAGCTGCTGCAGGGACAGCCCGTTGTCCTGGCGGAGCTGCCGGACCTTGGGGCCGATCGCGCGCACGATCGCGTCGCGCTCCGCCTCGCCCCCGACCGCAGGGGCGCCGTCATCCGGCAGGGTCGCCGCTCCGGCCATCGGATCTCCTTGACACGCCAATGTCGATTAGTATCGTAAACGACCATCATCTATGGTGAGCGACCTCGGGCGAGGCGTGCAACACCGGCTGACAGCCGGCCCATCGTAGTCGGCGACTGACAAGGGGTCTTCGTGCCGCACAAGACGGTGATCGTGGGTGGCGGGGCCGGTGGCCTGGGCGCCGCCGGTGGAGTGAAGGCGGCGAACCCGGAGGCCGAGGTCGTCGTCTACACCGAGTTCGAGGACGTCGCCTACAGCCCGTGCGGAATCCCGTACGTGCACGGCAAGGAGATCTCGGACTTCGAGAAGCTGTTCCTGGCCACCAAGGAGCAGTACGTCAAGGCCGGCATCGACGTCCACTACGAGACGACCGTGACGGCGATCGACCCGAAGGGGAAGACGGTCACCGTCGAGGGCGAGGGCCGGGTCTCCTACGACACGCTGATCCTGGCCACCGGGTTCGACTACGCCGACCCCGGCGTGCCGGGCGGCGACCTGGAGAACCTCTACTACGTCAAGAACATCCGCAAGGCCATGGAGTGGGACAAGGTCCTGGACTCCGTGAAGACGGCCGTGGTGATCGAGGCGAGCCCGCTCGGCACCGAGATGACCACCTCGCTGGCGCACCGTGGCATCGAGACCCACCTGGTCGACCCGAACCCGTGGCCGCTGGCCGAGATGGCCGACCCGGACATCATGGCGCCGGTCGAGGAGTCGTGGACCGAGATGGGCGTGAAGGCCCACTTCAACACGACGCTCAAGGGCTTCCTCGGCCAGGGAAAGGTCTCCGCCGTCGACACGAGCGACGGCGAGATCCCGTGCGACCTGGTCGTCGTCGCGACGCACAAGGTCCCCAACGCGCGCCTCGCCGCGGACGCCGGCCTCAAGATCGGCTCGACCGGCGGGATCATCGTCGACGAGCGGATGGCCACCTCGGCGCCCGGCGTGTTCGCCGTCGGAGACTGCACCGAGATCCCGCACGGCCTGACCAGGGTCCCGCTGCAGGGGCTGACCGGCAGCCACGCGTACGCCCAGGGCAAGGCGGGCGGGAACAACGCGGGCGGCGGGTCGCGCACGTACAAGGCGGTCTACGTGCCGTGGGGGACGCCGGCCGGGAAGTGGGTGATCGGCGGCGCGTCGTTCGGCGAGACGACGGCGACGGCGCTGGGCATCCCGTACGTCGTCGGGCAGGCACAGGGCATCTCCCGGGCCCGCTACTACCCGGGCGTGAAGCCGGTGAAGGTCAAGCTGCTCGCCGAGCCCGGCTCGCTGCGGTTGATCGGCGCCCAGATGGTCGGCCAGGAGGGGATCAAGGAGCGGGCGGACTTCCTGGCGATGGCCGTCAAGTTCGGCTTCACGTTCCACGACCTGGCCGCCATGGAGAACGTCTACTCGCCCGCCATCGGCGCGCTGAACGAGCCGATCGTCGTCGCCGCCACCAACGGCCTCGACGAGCTCCGCAAGGCCGGGAAGCTCTGAGATGGCGTTCTCGAAGTGGCTGCGCGAGAACTCGCAGCACTACCTGATGGTCGGCGCGCACGAGCAGTTGGCCAGGCGCTACCCGGGCACCCGGCGGCCGGCGCCGCCGCACGGGCCGGTCGAGCTGTTCTGGCGGCGGGTGTTCGGACCGGTCTACCGCGCGCTGCCGTGGCCGCTGCGCCACAGGATCCTGCGCGCCATGCCCGGCAGCCACCGCCAGACGTGGGCGGATCCGCCGAAGGCCAAGGGCCCGGCCGTATGACGTGGTGGGCACCCGCTCACCTGAAGTGCAGTGACACCCGAGACGAAGGAGAACCACCGTGGTTCAGGTCGTAGGCGAGCGGGTCAAGAAGGGCGACGCGATCGTCGACTACGAGGACAAGGTCTTCGAGGACATCCAGGCGGAGTCCGGCGAGAAGGCCTACATCTTCATGCACACCGTGCCGTTCGAGGGCTCGGTCGGTCTGGTCAACATGCTGACCGCCACCCGGATCAACCGGAAGGGCTTCGAGACCAGCATCGTCCTGTTCGGACCCGGGTCGCTGATGGCGTCGGCGTCCCGCGGCTTTCCGACCGTCGGCGACGAGGCGTTCCCCGGCGCCCTGGGCTACAACAAGCAGCTCACCACGTTCATGGGTGAGGGCGGCAAGGTCTACGCCTGTCGGTTCTCCGCTGCCATGCTCTACGGCATGCGGGAGGTCGACATGATGGAGGGCGTCAAGCCGATCAACCCGCTGGACGTCCTGGACGCGCAGCTGACGGCCCGCCGCGAGGGCGCGCTGGTCATGCAGACCTGGACCGTCTGAGCCGACGACCCGCGGCCGGGCGGCGGGATGCTCCCCGCCGCCCGGCCGCACACTTCCCGCGGAGGGGACGCACACGGTGGATTCGATCGCCGACATGGGCGGCATGCAGGGGTTCGGCACGGCGTCGCCACCGGAGGCCGGTGAGCCACCGTTCGCCGAGCCGTGGGAGGGCCGCGCGTTCGCGATGACGGTCCTGACGATGGGCCGGATCTCCGGGCAGAACCTGGACGCCTTCCGGTACGCGCTCGGGCGCCTGCACCCGCTGGACTACCTCGCCGACGGCTACTACGGCCGCTGGCTGAACGCCGCCGAGCTGATGCTCACCGACTCGAGGATCCTCGAGCCCGGCGCCGTCGACGCCCGCGTCCGGCGCAACAGCGGAGAGGACGTCACCGAACCGGCGTTCCCGGAGCCGCAGAAGCCGGACTACAAGCCGACCGCCGCGGGCTCGCTGCGCGAGATCGAGGACCCGCCCGCGTTCGCCGTCGGGGACACCGTGCGCACGAAGGACCTGCACCCGGCGGGGCCGACGAAGCTCGTGGGCTACGCCCGGCGCCGCACCGGGACGGTCACGGCGATCCGCCCGGCCCACGTGCTGCCGGACACGCACGCGGTGTTCGAGGGCGAGAACGCCCAGCACGTCTACACCGTCGCGTTCTCCTCGCGCGAGCTGTGGGGCGACGACGCCGAGGACTTCACCCTGAACGTCGAGCTGTTCGAGTCCTACCTGGAGAACGCCGCATGACCGACCGCATCTCTCCGGCCCTGCGCACGGAGGCGCTGGAACAACTGCTCGTCGAGCGGGAGATGATCGACCCCGCTGTGATGGACAAGTTCATCTCGAACTACGAGAACGACGTCGGCCCGATGAACGGGGCGAAGGTCGTCGCACGTGCGTGGACCGACCCCGACTACAAGGCGCAGCTGCTGGCCGACGGCACCGCGGCGATCAAGGAGATGGGCTTCTCCGGTCCACAGGGCGAGTACATCGTCGTGCTGGAGCAGACCGACGAGGTGCACCACGTCGTCGTCTGCACGCTCTGCTCCTGCTACCCGTGGCCGGTGCTGGGGCTGCCGCCGAGCTGGTACAAGGACCCGGCCTACCGCTCGCGGGTGGTGCGCGAGCCGCGTGCCGTGCTGCACGAGATGGGCCTCGACGTGCCCGACGGCAAGCGGATCGAGGTGTGGGACTCCAGCGCGGAGGTCCGCTACCTGATCCTGCCGCAGCGCCCCGCCGGGACCGAGGACTGGGACGCCGAGCGCCTGGCCGGGATCGTCACGCGCGACGCGATGGTGGGCGTGGCAGAGGTGCAGGCGTGAGCGTGGCACTGGACGTCGAGGGTGCCGCCGCGCCGCCGCGCAGCAACGGCGAGCTCGTGTTCGCCGAGCCGTGGGAGAGCCGCGCGTTCGGCATGGCCGTCACGCTGTCCGACGCGGGCGCGTTCACCTGGGACGCGTTCCGGGACCGGCTGATCGCGCGGATCGGACGGTGGGAGGCCGAGCACGGGATCGACGACCCGGGTTTCCGCTACTACGACCACTGGCTGGCCGCGCTGGAGGACGTGCTCGTCGGATCCGGCAGCCTCGGTTCCGACGACGTCGCGTCGCGCTCGTCGGCGCTCGCCGACCGCCCCGCGGGGCACGACCACCGCGACGACGAGCACGGGCACGGTCACGGCCACTGAGCTCAGGCGGCCGAGGAGTTCCAGAGGGCTGCGGCGCGTGCCGCCTGGTCGCGGCTCTCCCACATGCGGGCGGGCCAGCCGAGCGTGATCGGCTGGGTCAGGCGGTCCAGCACGTCCGTGCTGTAGACGCCGCCGACCCGGAACGCGGCCAGGTCCTGCCGCGGGACGACCGTCCGGATCAGGCCGTTCGCCGGGGCCCCGGCCCGCCTGCCGACGACGAGCACGGTGTCCGAGCGGCCGTCGCCCCACTGCGGCGGGAGCACCCAGAGCTTCTCCCCGGCCGGGAACGGCCGGGACACGGAGTCGCCGACGGTCGCGACGACCCACCAGGCCAGCAGGTCCATCGCTCCACGGTAACCGCGAGGTCAGCCGACCGCGGCGGTCGTCAGCTCGTCGTAGATCTCCAGATGGCGCCGGGCGCTGCGTTCCCAGGTGAAACGCGGCACCGTCGCCCGGCCGCCGGCCCGCAGCCGGCCACGCAGCAACTCGTCGCCCGCCACGGCCGTCATGGCCGCGGCCAGCGCTTCCGGGTCCGCGACGGCGGGCAGCAGCGCGTTCCGCCCGTCGGTCAGGTACTCGTGGAAGACCGGCAGGTCGGAGGCCACGACGGGCAGGCCCGCCGCCATCGCCTCCAGCACGGCCAGCCCCCAGCCCTCCTTGACCGACGGGAACACCAGCGCGTCCGCACTGCCGTACCAGTCGCCGAGGTCCTGCTCGGACAGGGTGCCGAGGAGGATCACGTCGCGACCCAGCTCGAGCCCGAGCGACGGCAGCGCGGCCAGCGTCTCCTCGCGGTAGGCGGCGTAGTCCTGGAACGAGTGGCCGCCGACGACGGCGAGCACCGGGCGCGGGTCCATGCGCGCCAGCGCCTCGAACGCGAAGCGGGTGCCCTTGCGCGGCTCGATCCCGCCCACGGACAGGAACAGGAACCGGTCGTCGGCGCCCACCGACGCCCGCAGCGAGGACCGCCGCCGCGGCGTGACCGGCGCGAACCGGGTGGTGTCCACGCCGTTCGGGACGACGTCGGCGTCGACGCCGTACTCGTCGCGCAGGATCCGCCGCCACTGCCGGGAGACCACGAGCACGCGGTCCGGCTCCTCGATCGCGGCGCGCTGGCAGTGCACGAGCGCGGGCGTCGTGAAGTCGTCGACGTGGTGGACGGTGCGCACGACCGAGACCGGCGCGCCGGCGTCGCGGACACGGGCGGCCGCGCGGGCGGCGATGCAGTCCTGCGCGTGCAGCACCGAGAACTCCCCTGCGAGCCCGCTCAGCGCCCCGGCCAGCGCGTCGATCGAGGCGAACACGCGGTCGGACAGCGTCCCGGACCGGTCCGGCGCGGGCAGCACCGTGTGCGGGACGGCGAGCGGACGGTGCAGTCGCTCGCCCTGGGTGACCAGGTGCACCGGGCGCCCGGCCGCGTGCAGCGCCTCGGCGAGCGCCATCGTGTGCAGCATCCCGCCGCGCGGCGACGTCGAGTGCGTGACGAGCGCGAGACCGTCGCCGCTCACAGCTGCTGCCCGACGATCGAGCTGTCCCGCAAGGCGATCGCTGCCGCCGCGAGCGATGCCCGTGCGGCCGTCTCGGCGACCACGCACCCGGCGTCGGTGAAGGCGGCGCGCTGGCGCTCGAAGCCCTGCGGGTCCTTGTCGGTGCCCAGCACGTAGACGACGATCCGCGGCCCGCCGCCCGCGATGATGTCCCGGCAGACCGGACCGAGCTCGGCCGCCGGGTCCGGGTGCGCGCCGTAGCCGAGCACGACGTCCAGCAGGATCACCGCCACGTCCGGCTCCGCGCCCTGGGCCCGCAGGTGCTCGACGCGCGCCTCCGGGTCGATCATCGGGTGCGGGCGGCCCTGGGTGTACTCCTCCTCGCCGAGGTCGAGGCAGACGTGCGCGCCCTCCGGGGCGGGCAGCCCGTGCGACTTGTCGATCGGCGTGTTCGAGTACACCGGCCCGAGCGCGCGCTCGAGCAGGACCAGCGACTCGTAGCAGAGCGTGCCGCCGGAGAACAGGCCGCGCACGAGCGTGCGCCCGGCGGGGAGGTCGCGCACCACCTCGTCGACGCGGGCGGCGAGCCCGGCCGACGTGTCCGGCACCGGACGCCCGAGGCGGCGGAGCGTCTCCAGCACGCCACCCTCCAGGGTGGACGCACGGCTCACGGACGGTGGGTCCTCGTCGGCGGAGCCGGCGTCCGACAGCCCGATCAGGGACGCGACCAGGGGAGTGGACCCGGTCTCGGCCAGCACCGAGCGTGCGACGTCGGGGTCCGGCGGCTTGGACACGAGCAGGATCGCGTCCACGTCGCCCGCCGCGGCCAGCGACCGCACCGCCAGCCGTCCCATCGGACCACCGACGGCCTTCGACAGGTCGCGCCCGCCGAGGCCGATCACGTCGGTCACACCGACGCCGAAACGGTCCAGCAGTGCGGCTGCCTCCTGCGCGCCGGTGCCCGCCGCGGCGACGACGGCGACCGTGTGCTCGCGCTGCGCCGGGTCGTTCATGACGTTCGCGAACCCGAGGCACGTGCCGCCCAGCATCGCCGTGCCGGCGCCGGGGCCCATCACGAGCAGGCCGAGCTCGGTCGCGCGCTCCTTGAGCTCCACCTCGTCGTCGATCGGGACGTTGTCGCTGAACAGCAGCACCTGCAGGCCGGCGGAGAGCGCCTTGTGCGTCTCCAGCGCCGCGTAGTCGCCGGGCACCGAGATGACGGCCACGGAGCTGCCCGGCAGCCGGCCGACGGCGTCCTGCACCGACGGCGGGTCGGCCTCGACCTGATCGCCGGTCGTCGACGGGCGGGCGGCGAACATCGCGTCCCGCCCGGCCTGCTCGGCCGCGGCCGCCGTGTCGTCGGTGTCCGCGCGGACGGCCAGGACCAGGTCGCCTGCCGTCGCGCCGGACCAGTCGGACGGGTCGAAGCCCTGCTCGGTCAGTGTCGCCAGGTTCGCCTCGGTCGCCATCGCCGCGGCCGCCCAGTCGACGCCGTCGACGGCATTCATCGCCCGGGTTCCGGAGAGCTGGACGACGGAGTCCAGGTAGGTGTCGCGGACGAGCCGCACGACGGCGGTCACCGGCGCGCCGTCGCGACGATCCGGGTGCCGACCTCGGTGTCGGGGAGCACGTCCCCGGCGTCCAGCGACGGACCGGCCCGTTCCGCCGTGGTGATCACGGCGGTGGTGCCGCCCTCCCGGACGAACCGGACCGCGGCCCGGACCTTCGGGCCCATGCTGCCCTCCGGGAACTGCCCGTCGTCGAGGTGGCGCAGCGCGTCGTTCACGGTCATCTCCGTGAGCGCCCGCTGGGTCTGTTTGCCGAAGTCCAGCTGCACCTTCGGCACCTCGGTGACCAGCACCAGCGCCTCCGCGTTCACCGACGTCGCGATCCGCTGCGCCGTGAAGTCCTTGTCGATCACCGCGTCGATGCCCTCCAGGCCGCGGTCCCCGGCGATCACCGGGATCCCGCCGCCACCGCCCGCAACGACGATCATGTGCTGGTCGATCAGCGCGCGGATCGCGTCCACCTCCACGATGCCGACCGGCTTCGGCGACGGCACGACCCGCCGGTGCCCGCGGTCGCCGTCGCGCACGATCTGCCAGCCGCGGTCGGCCGCGAGCGCGTTCGCCTGCTCCTCGGTGAAGAACGGCCCGACCGGCTTCGTCGGCTTCCCGAACGCCGGGTCGTCCGGGTCGACGATCACGTGCGTGACCACGGAGACGACGCCGGTCAGGCGCCCGCGCCCCTCGGCAAGCAGCGCCAGCGAGATGATGCTGCCGAGCTGGCCCTGGGTCATCGAGTTGACGCAGTGCAGCGGCAGGCCGGGGACGATGCCTGCCGCCTCCTCCTGCTGGATCGCCAGGTTGCCGACCTGCGGACCGTTGCCGTGCACGAGCACGACGTTCCAGCCCGCGTCCCGCAACGCGCAGACGGCGCGGGCCATCGCGCGCGCGTTCTCCGCCTGTTCCTCGTACGTGCCCGACTGGCCGCTCCGGGTGATGGCATTGCCGCCCAGCGCCACGACTGCTGTCTTCGGCATCAGCCGCTCACCGGGTATCCACGATCCGCCACCCCATTTACTATAGTGGACGGATGTGCGGTTCGGGAACCAGGAGGACACGGTGCAGCTGCCCGCGGCGTTCGGCGTGACCGACGAGGACCCACGGATCGCCGACGCGCGCCGTCGATGGCGGGCCGCCGGGGACCGGTTGTGGCCGATCGCGCTGTCCGACGGCGCCTCCTACGAGCTCGCCGCGCAGGCCGTCGGGGAGATCGTCGACGCCCTGCGGGAGCACGCCGGCTCGCTGGAGGAGCTCGTCGCGCTCGAGGCGGCGCCGTCGGCGCTCCTGTCCGGACTCGGCGCGACGGGGGAGCGCGCGGTGGTCCAGCCGGAGCTGCTGGCCGCCGCGTGCTCGCTGCGCGGCGACGAGCTGGCGGCCGCGCGGGCCCGGTGGCGGCGCGCCGAGCGGATCGCCGCCGCGCGTGCCGACGGGCTCACGTGGGTCGAGGTGGACCGGTCGGCGACGCGGGTGGCCGAGATGCACCTCGCGACCGGCACGACGATCGTCGCGACGGCCGATCCGTACCTCGGCGACGAGCCGTTCCGCATCTCCGAGATGGTGCTCGACACGGTGTCCGGTGAGCCGCTGGCCGGTCCGGACGGCGTCGACACCGCGTTCGCGACGACGGCCGAGTGGGAGGCCGACCGGGAGCGCCGCCGCCGCGAGATCTCGGAGCGTCTTGACACGCGCGACCGCGACGGTTCCGATAGCTGATGAACGTATCCTAAGGTGAATGTCGGATCGGCGGAGGACACATGACGGACGACCTCGGCGAGCTCGTCGCCGCCCTGCAGAGCCACGGCCTGCGGGTGGAGACCGCGGTCGAGACCCGGACCGGCGGCGCGGGGCCGACCGACTCGGGGATGATCTGGCTGGACGGTCGTCCGGTCACGGTGCCGACGGACGCGCGCTCGCCGTACGTGCTCAAGCTCGAGGACGGCGGCGGCAACGGCGTCTACCGCGACGGTGAGCGCCTGGCCGGCGTCTCCCGGTCGCGTCGCCCGCGGTTCTACGACCTCACCACGGCCGACGGCACGCCGTACTCGAAGATCGCGCTGCTGCACCTGGACTCGCTGGCCAGCACGGTCGTGCAGGCCTGCAACTACTGGAACACGTCCGACCAGTGCGGGTTCTGCGGGATCGGGCTGTCGCTCGCCTCCGGCGCGACGATCGCGAAGAAGACGCCCGAGCAGCTCGCCGAGGTCGCCGTGGCGGCACGGGATCTGGACGGTGCCGTCGACGTCACGCTGACCACCGGCAGCTCCACCGCCCCGGACCGCGGCGCCCGCTACGTGGCCCGCTGCGGGCGTGCCGTGAAGGACGCCAGCGGCCTTCCGGTGGAGATCCAGTTCGAGCCGCCGCGAGACCTCGCGATCCTGGACGAGGTGCACGCGACGGGCGGGGCCGACGCCGTCGGCATCCACATCGAGTCGTTCGATCCCGACGTGCTGGCGCGGGTGGCTCCTGGCAAGGCGCGCACCGGGATCGACACGTACTTCCGGACGTGGGAGCGGGCCGTCGCGCTGTGGGGCCGCGGCCGCGTGTCGACCTACGTCATCCTCGGGATGGGCGAGGACCCGGACGTCACCGTCGAGGGCTGCCGTCGCGCGGTGGACATCGGCGTGTACCCGTTCGTCGTGCCGCTGCGCCCGGTCGCGGGCTCTCTCATGGAACACGTGCCGGCGCCGTCGGCGGAGTACAGCGCGGACGTCTATGAGCGGGTCGCGGACCACATGACGTTGCGCGGCATGAGCTCCGACGACGCCGTGGCCGGCTGCGCGCGCTGCCAGGCCTGCTCGGCGATCGACGCCGTGCAGCGGGGCGGCCAGGTCGGCGGCAAGACGCTGCTGCAGATCGGGCCCCGCCCGGCGGGGCTGTCGTGACCCGCGCGACCGAGCGCCCGTCGACGAGGGAGATCACCTGCCGGGTGGTCGCCGGTGCGGACGAGCTGGCCGAGCATCACCGGATCCGGCACTCCGTGTTCGTCGGGGAACAGGGGGTGTTCCCGGAGTCCGATGTGGACGCGGTGGACGCGCGGCCGGACGTGTTGCACGTGCTGGCGTTCGCCGACG
Organism: Pseudonocardia endophytica; assembly: GCF_004339565.1. GTDB lineage: Bacteria > Actinomycetota > Actinomycetes > Mycobacteriales > Pseudonocardiaceae > Pseudonocardia > Pseudonocardia endophytica. The sequence continues at coordinate 203,870 of NZ_SMFZ01000001.1, read as the reverse complement.
ACGCCGCGGTGGGAACGGTGCGCCTCTACCCGCTGGGCTCCTCCGACGAGGCCGGCCTCTGGCAGGGCGACCGGCTGGCGGTGCTGTCCGACCGGCGCTCGGCAGGCGCGGGCGGGCCGCTCGTGCGGTTCGCCGTGGCCACGGCGGGCGCGCTCGGCGGGAGCCGGATGCTGGCCCACGTCCAGGTGCCGAACCGGCGGTTCTTCGAGCGCCTCGGCTGGACCGCCGTCGGGACCGAGACGTACGCGGGCCTGCCGCACGTCGCGATGACGATCGAGCTGCCGGGCTCGGTGCGGGGCTCAGTGCAGGACGGGTGACGGCGTCCCCAGCCGCCCCCTCGCGGCGAACGCCGTCCGCAGCTCGGCCGGCAGGCCCGCGCAGATCCGGTCGCGCGCCGCGGCGCGGGTCGCCGACGCGCCGACGGACGCCACGACGAGATCGGATCCGGTCCGGGCGGCCGCCGTCGCGGCCTCCTCGTCACGCCCGAGGTGGGTGAGCGCCAGCGCCTCGTACTTCGCCGACCGGAACCGCCGCGCGTAGGCGAGCAGCTCCTCGGCCCGCTCCGGTTCCCACCGGGCCTGCATCTCGATCAGCCGCATCTCGGCGCGCGGCCGGAACGGCAGTGACACCTTGAGCAGCGGGGCGGCGGCCTCGACGCCGGCGCCCGCGTCGTCGTCGCGGCCCTCGAGCAGGTCGCAGTCGGCGAGCGCGAGCAGCGCGTGCAGCTCCTGCTCCAGCTCGAGCGCGCCGCCACCGCGGCGGGCCAGACCGACGGCGATCCCGGCGTGCTCGCGGGCCCTCCCGATCTCGCCGAGCTCCTGCCACACCCACGACGTCGTCGTCTCGATGCCGGCGCGGTAGTAGTCGACGCCCGCCTCGTCGATCAACGTGCGGGCCCTGCCGAGCGAGCGCAGGGCGCCGGAGAAGTCGCCGACGTCACCGCGGGCCAGCGCGCAGAAGAACAGGCTCTGCAGCAGTGTCCGGAACTCGCCGGTGCGCGCGCACAGCACGACGGCGCGTTCCAGCACGGCCCTCGCCTCGGCGAACCGGTCCATGTGCTGCAGCAGCGCACCGCGGTAGGCGGTCGCCGTCGCGGCCAGGGTGTCCGCGGGGCCGACCTCGAGCACCTCGTCGTAGGAGCGGGTGGCGCCGTCGTAGTCGCCGTCCCAGTGCCGGACCCGTCCGAGCAGCAGCAGCGAGCTGCGCCGTGCCCCCGGCGCCGCGGCGGCGGACTCGGCCAGGTGCCCGGCCCGCTCGGCCAGGTCGACGGCGGCCATCGCGTCCCTGGCGTAGAGCGCCGTCCAGCCGAGACCCTCCAGTGCGCGGGCCTCCAGGCTCTCGTCGCCGAGCGCGCGGGCCAGGTCCAGGGCGCGCTCGTGGTCGTCGCGGGCGTCCTCGTGGCGGGCCAGGTCGCAGCGGACCGTGCCGCGGCGCAGCCGCATCTGCGCGGCCTGTGCGCGGTCGCCGCCGAGGTCGGCCTGCTCGACGGCGCGGCTGAGCATCCGCTCGGCCTCGGTGTGCGCGAACGCGCGGTGCGCGGCCTCCGCGGCGTCACCCCACGCCCTGGCGGCGTCGATGTGGTCGCCGGCCTCGGCGTGGTGGCGGGCCGCGATCTCCGGCCGGTCCGGGAACAGGCGAGCGGCGCGGCGGTGCCTGCTGACCCGCACCGGAGCGGGAGTGTCCTGGTGGATGATCTCGCGCAGGATGTCGTTCGCGAACCGGAAGCTCTGCTCCTGGGCGACGACGAGCCCGGCGCGCAGCGCCCGCTCGCAGCGGTGCGCGCACTCCTCGACCGGGATCCGGGCGAGCGCGGCGACGTCGTCGACGGTGAACGCGCGGCCGAACACGGCCGCCTGGGCGAGCAGCTCCCGCACGTCCTCCGCGGTACCGGCCAGGCGGCGGGCCAGCGCGTCGTGCAGCGTGTCAGGGATGTCGGGCGCTCCGCTGTCACGGCCCGTGCCTCCGGACGGCGCCGGGTGCCGCAGCAGCTCGCTGACCAGCAGCGGCGACCCTCCGGTCCAGGTGAAGAACCGGTCCAGGTCGTGCTGCGACCCGGCCTCGCGCAGCAGTCGCGCGACCGCGTCCCGGGAGAGCGGCCCGACCTCGACGTCGACGGCGACGTCGTCCAGCGCCACCGCCCTCCGCCGGTTCTCCGACGTGTTCTCGGTGACCACGAGCAGCACCGGCACCTCGGTGAGCCGGTCGGCGAGGTGGTGCAGCACCTCGAGCGTGGTCTCCCCGGCGTGCTCCAGGTCCTCGACGGCGAGCAGCAGCGGCCTCGACCGCGCGACGTGCGCCAGGAACGCCGTGAGCGCCTCGACCGTGCGCCGGTGCCGCAGCTCGGATCCGGACGGCGAGTCGGCCGCCGGGTCCAGCTCCGGAACGAGCGCGGCGAGCGCGCGGCGCTCGGCGCCGGAGAGCCGGTCCGCGGCGCCGGGCGCGTGCCGGGCGACGATCTCGCGCACGCACTGCGCGAACGGCTGCAGGTACAGCGAGCGCTCGGCCTCCGCGCAGCGCGCGGTCACGGTGACCGCGCCGGTCGAGGCGGCCTCGCGGCACAGCGCCTCGCAGAGCGTGCTCTTGCCGATCCCGGACTCGCCGTGCAGCAGGGCGATCGAGCGCCGTCCCTGCCCGGCGCCCGCCCACATGTCGACGAGCCGGGCGAACTCGTCCTCCCGCCCGACCGGGGCCGGCGTCCGTGGCGCGGTTCCCCCGGAACGGGCGGGCGGGACGCCGTCGCCGCGCAGGACGTCCAGGTGGACCTGGCGGGTCTCGGCGCTCGGGTCCACGCCGAGCCGCGCGGACAGCGCCTCGCGGAGCGTGTCGAACGCCCCCAGCGCCGCGGCCGTCGACCCGCGCTGCATGTGGGCGCGCATCAGCGCGCGACAGGCGTCCTCGTCCAGCGGGTCGGCGTCCAGCGCGCGGCCCGCCTCGTCGATCGCGACGTCCGGGTCGCCGACCGCCAGCGCACCCGACCACCGGCACCGGCGAGCGCGCCGCAGTGCCGTCTCCACCCGTCGTCGAACCTGGTCGGCCCACTCGTCGTCGGGTTCACCTGCCAGCGGTGTCCCGGTCACGAGCAGCTCGACGGCACGGCCGGCGTCGTCGAGCGCGACGGCGGGCCGGGTCGCCATCTCCCTCTCGGCGGCGGCCACGAGATCGGTCGCCTCGGTGAGGTCGACCGTCGTCGGGCCGCGGACGAGGCGGTAGGCGCGCGGGCCGCCGTCGATCGCGTTCCGGCCCAGCGAGCGCCGCAGGCGGCTGACGAGCGCCGCGACGTTGCGGTCCGGCCGGTCCGGGGGGCGCTCCGGCCACAGCTGGTCGGCCAGGGTGCTCGCCGGGACGAACTCGCCGTGCCGGACCGCGAGCATGGCGAGCAGACGGCTGGCCCGTCCGCTCGGGACCGGGCCGTGCGGGGCGCCCTCGACCGCCATGCGGCCGATGAGCTGCACCCGGACTGCTCCGTCGCCCATCCGGCGAGGGTACCCCGGTGAGGTGTCCGGGTGATCCGTACCACTCACCGGACGTAGCTCGGCCCGTCGATCACCGGGTGGGCGCGCAGGAAGTCCTCGTCCACCTCGACGCCGATGCCCGGCCCCGGCAGCGGGGTGACCGTCCCGTCCGGCGCGAGCTCCCACGGCGTGGACACCAGCTCGTCGCGGAACCGGTTCGGACGGGACACGTCCGCCTCGAAGTATCCGGCGTTGTCGATCGCGGCGAGCAGATGGATGGTCGCGGCCATGTTCAGTCCGGTCATCGACGAGTGCGGGTGGACCGGCACCTTCCACGCCGACGCCATCGCCGCGATCCGGGCGACCTCGGTGACCCCGCCCGCCTTGGACAGGTCCGGCTGCAGCACCGACAGGACCCCGTCCTCGACGAGCCGGTGGAACTCGAAGCGCGTGTAGTGGTTCTCGCCCGCGGCCAGCGGGATCCGGGTCAGGCGGGCGGCCGCGGCGTAGGACCGGTGGTCGTGAGCGGGGAACGGCTCCTCCAGCCAGCCCACGTCCAGGCGTTCCAGCTCCGGCGTGACGGCGCGGACGTCGGCGAGGTCGTAGCCGGTGTTCGCGTCGGTGAGCAGCACGACGTCGTCGCCGACGGCGTCGCGGACGGCCCGCACCCGCTCCAGGTCGCGGTCCGGCCGGTCGCCGACCCGCAGCTTCAGCGCGCGGTAGCCCTGCTCGACGAGCGGGACGGCCTCGGCGACGAGGTCACCGGGCGGCTGGTGCCCCATGGCGACGCCACCCGCGTACGCCGGGACCGGCCGCCGCGCCCCGCCGAGCAACGCGCACAACGGCATCCCGGCCGCCCTGCCCCGGATGTCCCACAGCGCCATGTCCACACCGGACAGCGCCATCGCCGCCGCGGCCCCGGTGCCGTGGCTGGCCAGCTGCGACCGGTACACGGCGTCCCACGCGCCGACGACGTCCAGCGGGTCGCGGCCGACGACCAGCTCCCGGACCGTCGTCGAGACCAGGTGCGCGACCGTGCCCGGCGCACGGCCGTGATGGGCCTCGCCCCAGCCGACCACGCCCTCGTCGGTGACCACCTTGACGATCACCGCGTCCCGCTTGACGGTCGTCCCGATGCCGAGCGTGACCTGCTCGTCAGGGGCGAGCCGGAACGACGTCGGGAACGCGATCACGTCGACGATCCGCACGGGTGACCCCTCCTCGGGTGTGTTCCACTGTGATCACAGGCAACCAGGGAGGGGACGATGAGCACCAGCCACGAGGTTACGGTGGACGACACGGCCGTCGCGCTGGGCAGCGGCGACGTCGAGGTCCTCGGCACCCCGCGGCTGCTGGCCTGGATGGAGGCCGCGACGGTCCAGGCGGCGCGCCCGCACCTCGGCGACGGGCAGACGTCGGTCGGGACGGCGGTGCGGATCCGGCACAAGCGGCCGACGCCGGTGGGCGGCCTCGTGACCGTCGAGGCGTCGCTGCGCGAGGAGCCGTCCGGCGGGCGGCTCGGGTTCACGGTCAGCGCCCGTGACGGCGACGGCACGGTCGTCGGGGACGGCGAGATCGACCGGGTGGTCGTCGAGCGCGAGGGATTCGGTTCCTGATCAGCCGCCCACGGTGTGCCCGGCGGCCCGCAGACCGGCGACGATCGCGTCGCGGTGGTCCGGGCCGCGCGTCTCCAGGCTGAGCTCGACGTCGACGTCCCCGACCGGCAGCGCCCCGACGATCCGGGAGTGCGCGACGTCGGTGACGTTCGCGCCGAGCGTGCCGACCTGGGTGAGCAGCTCGGCCAGCGCGCCGGGGCGGTCCTGCACCCGGACGTGCAGCGCGAGGTAGCGCGACGACGCGACCAGGCCGTGCCGGATCACCTGCAGCAGCACGAGCGGGTCCACGTTGCCGCCGGAGAGCACCGCGACGACCGGGCCCTCGGTGGCACCGAACCGGTCGGCGTTCTCCATCAGCGCCGCGACCGCGGCCGCACCCGCCGGTTCGACGACGAGCTTGGCCCGCTCCAGGCAGTGCACCAGCGCACGGGCGATCATGTCCTCGTCGACCGTCACCATCTCGTCGATCAGTGCTGAGACCTGCGGGAACGTGACGTCGCCTGGCCGTCCGACCGCGATCCCGTCGGCGATCGTGCGCATCCCGCCCGCGCGGACCGGGTGCCCGGCCGCCAGCGAGCCCGGCCACGCCGCGGCACCGGCGGCCTGCACCCCGACGATCCGGACGCCCGGCCTGCGCTCGCGCAGCACCGCCGCGACGCCCCCGAGCAGACCGCCGCCGCCCGCCGAGACGAGGACCGTCCCGACGTCCGGCACCTGCTCGAGGATCTCCAGCCCGACCGTGCCCTGCCCGGCCACGACGTCCGGGTGGTCGAACGGATGCACCAGCACCGCACCGGTCCGCTCGGACGCCTCGCCGGCCGCGACGACGGCGTCGTCGACCGTGTCACCGCCGAGCACGACCTCGGCGCCGTAGCCGCGGGTGGCGTCCACCTTCGGCAGCGCAGCCCGCTCCGGCATGAACACCGTCGCCCGCACGCCCAGCAGCTGCGCGGCGAGCGCGACGCCCTGCGCGTGGTTGCCCGCGCTGGCCGCGACGACGCCTCCCGCCCGTTCCCGCTCGGACAGCCGGGCGATCCGGGTGTACGCGCCGCGGATCTTGAAGGAGCCGGTGCGCTGCAGGTTCTCGCACTTGAGGTGCACGGCCGTTCCGGTCAGGGCGGACAGCGCCCTGGCGCCGGCCATCGGGGTGGTGCGGACGACGCCGTCGAGCAGGTCGCGGGCGGCGACGACGTCCGACGCGCTCACCGGAGGGGGGAGGGCGGTCACCCGTCGAGTCTCGCAGGGCCGCTCGCGCTGCGCGGCGGCCGCCGTCCTGCCACTCTGCACGGGTATCGGGTCGGGGGCCGTCCGTCGTCAGGAGGGGAACGGCATGACAGAACCGTCCGACGAGAAGCCGGACGTGGTGCCGGAGGTCGTCGAACGCCGGTCGAGCGCGTTGCGGCTCGACCAGGTCGAGCACCCGACCGGCGCGGTCGTGCTGCACGCCGTCGGCGAGATCGACACCGATACCGCTCCCGAGCTGGGTGCGGAGGTCGGTGTCTGGTGCGACACCGCGCCGCAGGTGCTGCTCGACCTGTCCGGTGTCACGTTCCTCGGGTCGGCAGGGCTGTCGGTCCTGCTCGAGACCCGCGACATGATCGAGGACGGCACCCGGTTCCAGCTGCGGTGCGGGTCGTCGCGGGCCGTGCGCCGGGCGCTGCAGGTGACCGGCACGATGGAGCTGTTCGACGTCGTCGACCGGATCCCCGAGGAGTCCGACGCACCGGCACGGGCCCTGTTCTCCGTGCCGGACCCGCGCTGAGCGCGACCCGCCCGTACCGCAACCGGGTCACCCCCGATGGCGAGCTGGTCGCCGTCGCGGCCCGCGGCACGATGTACGGCAACCGCGGCGTGCTGCACGACGCCGACGGCCGGATCGTGCGCCGCGGGCAGGTGCGCCGCTGGCTGGTGTGCGAGCTGTCGTTCCGCGGACGGCGCCGCCCGCTGCTGCGCCCAGGGCGCTACACCGAGCTGTTCTTCCTCGACGAGGCCGTGGCGCTGGCCGCGGGTCACCGGCCGTGCGCCGAGTGCCGGTACGCCGCCTACCGGGAGTTCCGACGGATCTGGACGGCCGAGCTCGGGTTGGTGTCGCCGCCCCGGGCCGAGGGGATCGACGACGTGCTGCACGTCGAGCGCGCGCTGGAGTCCGGGCAGCGCCGGACCAGGGAGGAGCCCGCCGCGACGCTGCCGGACGGGACGTTCGTGCGGCTGCCCGGCGGCCCGCACGTCGTCGTCGCGGGCGTCGCTCGCCCGTGGTCGCACGAGGGGTACGGCTCCGCGCGACCGCTGCAGGACGTCGTCACCGTGCTGACCCCGCCGTCGACGCTGGCGGTGCTCCGGGCCGGATACCGGCCCCGGCTGCACCCGACCGCGATGTGAAGCCTGGGAAAATTCTGCGCCCCCGCGCGAACCGCCGGAACCGGACCACGACATGATCGAGGGGAACGAGGGGGCCGTGTGAGTTCTCACCTGGTGCCGGACCTGGACGGCGACCTGCTGTGGGCGCTCGTGCGCGTCGAGGAGCTGCTGCTCACGCTGGCCGCGGCGGAGAACGATCCGCGACGACCGCTGCGCCTGCCCCCTGTCGTGTCCGGAGGGCGCGCGCTGGAGGCGCTCGGCCGGGTGCACGCCGCGCTCCTCCCGACGCAGAACGGCGAGAGCGTCACGGCGACCCCGGCCGACGCGCCCCGGGCGACCCGCCGGCGGTGGGTCGGCGCGGACGGCAGGCGGTTGCGTCCGCTGGGGCTGGCCGAGGTCGAGCCGGCCGACCTGACCGTGCTCAGCCGCACGGCCACCTCGCTGGGCTACGAGCTGGCGCTGCGCCCGGACGGCGGTCTGGCCCGGGCGCTGGTCGCGGCCGCCCAGGACGCGGCGGATCCGCCGGGTGGCCCGCCGTCGGCCGTCGAGCTCGTCGAGTCGCTGGCCAGGGTGCTCGGCCTGCTGGACCTCGTGGACACCGACGACACGGTGCTCCTCGTGCGCCGCATGCGCTCCGCGGACGACGACACCCTGGAGCTGACCGCCGAGGAGGAGGACGCGCACCGGCGCACGCTGGAACGGATGACCGGGATGTGGGGCAGTATTCCGGCGTGACCGCCTTCCGCTACCGCGCCCTGCCGATGCGGGTCCTGTTCGGGCCCGGCCGGCTGGCCGAGCTGCCGGCCGAGCTGGACGAGCTGGGCCTGAGCCGGGCGCTCGTGGTGTCCACGCCGGGGCACCGGGAGCTCGGCGACCGCGTCGCCGCCCTGATCGGCGACCGCGCCGCCGGGGTGCACGCCCGCGCCGTGATGCACGTCCCGTCCGAGGTGGCCGATGCGGCCGTGACCGCGGCCCGAGAGGCGGAGGCGGACTGCTGCGTCGCCGTCGGCGGCGGATCGACGGTCGGGCTGGCGAAGGCCGTGGCGCTGGCCGACGGCCTGCCGGTGGTCGCCGTGCCGACCACGTACGCGGGCTCGGAGATGACCCCGGTCTGGGGCACGACCGAGGGCGGCGTCAAGCGCACCGGGCGGGACCCGCGGGTGCTTCCGGTCTCGGTGGTCTACGACCCGGAGCTGACGCTGACCATGCCGCCGGAGCTGTCCGTGGTCAGCGCGATCAACGCGCTGGCGCACTCGGCGGAGGCGCTGTACGCGCCGGACGGGTCGCCGATCGTGTCGGTGATGGCCGAGGAGTCGGCGCTCGCCGCGGGTCTGCCACGGGTCGTGAAGGACCCCACGGACGTCGACGGCCGCTCGGACACGCTGTACGGCGCCTGGCTGGCGGGTGCGTGCCTCGGCGCGACGACGATGGGCTTGCACCACAAGCTGTGTCACACGCTCGGCGGGGCGCTGAACCTGCCGCACGCGCCGACACACACCGTCGTCCTCCCGTACGTCCTGGCGTTCAACGCCGGACGTGCGCCGGACGCGATGGCGGCGCTCGGACGGGCCCTGGGCCGGCCGGCGCCCGGTGCCGTCCGGGACCTGGCGGTGTCGCTCGGTGCACCGACGTCGCTGCGCGAGCTGGGTGCGGCCCGCGAGGACATGGCGGGGGTCGCGGCCACGGCGGCGGCGAGCCCGTACGGGAACCCGCGTCCGACCGACGAGGGGCAGATCGCCGACCTGCTCGACCGGGCATGGGCGGGGGCGGAGCTGGAGACCGGCCGATCACCGGCGCCGCGGCGAGCTGGGCGAGCTCAGTAGCCCGAACCGCTGCCGCCCTGCTGCTGGATCTGCTGCTGCATCTGCTGGGCGCACTGCTGGATCTTCGCCTGGTCGCCGCCCGCCTGGTTCACGCAGTCCACGGCCTGGCCGCCGCCGAAGCTGAAGAACGCGGTTCCGCCGATCACCACGATCACGATGGCGACCACCAGGCCGAGCGCACCGGTGACGATGCCGGTGATCGCCACGCCCCGGTTCGTCGCCCGGCCGCGGCGGGCCCGGCCGGCGCCGAGCACGCCCAGCACGATCGCGATCAGGCCGAACAGGCCGCCGATCACGAGCCAGCAGGTGAGGATCGCGATGATGCCCAGGATCAGGGCGGACAGGCCGAGGCCGTTGCGGGGCGCGGGCGCGCCTGCGGCGTCCGGACGACCCTCCTGCGGGACGGTGCTCACCGGTGGGCTCCTTCCCGGGCGCGGGCCCGGCCGGTCGCGCGTGCGGGGAGGAGACGCGCGGGAAGGCGCCATGATGGCGCGCCCCGCCACGCGCGTCCAGCCGAACGCGCCGGGGTGGATCAGCCCTTCTCGACCGGTTCGGTGTCCCGGGCGGCCACCGGTGTCGCCGGCCTGCGGGCGAACGCCGGAGCACGCTCCGGCCGGACGCCGACGCCGATGAACAGAGCCGGCAGGACCGAGGCCTGCGGGACGGTGTTCATGATGCGCAGCAACGCCTTCGGCGGCTCGACCTGGTCGCCGGTGAGGACGCGGTCGACCGTGTTGCGGTGCATGAACCGCTGCAGGCCCTGCACGAGCCGGGTCGGGAGCAGCCTGCGGCGGCGGACGGCGGCCAGGTCGCGGCCGGTCACGCGGTGCTCGCGCAAGGGCTCGGCGAGCAGGGTCGCCGCGGCGACGGCGTCCTGGACGGCCAGGTTGATGCCGACGCCACCCATCGGCGACATCGCGTGCGCCGCGTCGCCGATGCAGAGCAGCCCGTCGGTGTGCCAGTCGTGCAGCAGGTTCAGCCGGACGTCGAGGTGCTTCACGTCGTCCATCGAGGCGATCGTGTCGACGCGGTCGGCGAGCACCGGCACGACCTCGGCGACGTCGCGCCGGAACGCCTCGACGCCCGCGGCGCGCAGCTCGGCGTCGGTACCCTTCGGTCCGAGGTAGGCGATCTGGAAGTAGCCCTCGCGCGGGATCACGACGCAGACCCGGCCGCGGCCGAGCCGCGGCGAGAGCGCCGCCAGGTCGTCGCCGTCGTGGCGGGGCAGGCGGAACCACCAGGCGTCGAACGAGACCGGGTACTCGGTCACGTCCATGCCGGCGCCCGCGCGCGCCATCGACGTGCGGCCGTCGCACGCGACGGTCAGGTCCGCGTGCAGCTCACCGGTCGTCCCGTCGGCCGTGCGGTAGCGGACGCCGCCGATGCGGCCGCCCGGCTCGTGGATCAGCTCCGTGGCCTCGGTGTTCATCCGCAGCGTGAACGTCGGCTCCTGCTCGCCCGCCTCGGCGAGCAGGTTCAGCAGGTCCCACTGCGGGACCATCGCGATGTACGGGTGCCGCACGCCGAGCCGCGCGAGCCGCCGGAAGTCGGCGATCCGCAGCATCGTCTGCCGCTCGTCGACCGGCAGGGCCACCTCCTCGAGCCGACTCTGCGGCAGCGACGCGAACCGGTCGTCGAGCCCCAGGTCGTCGAGCAGGGCGAGCGTGCTCGGATGCACCGTGTCGCCGCGGAAGTCGCGCAGGAAGTCGCCGTGCTTCTCCAGCACGGTCACCTCGACGCCTGCCCTGGCCAGCAGCAGTCCCATCACCATGCCGGCCGGTCCGCCCCCGACGATGCAGCAGGTCGTGCGCTCCATCGGGATCACCTCTCTTTCAACGCCCGTTGAATAAGAAGAGTGTGCGCTCCGGCGGGTCCGACGTCAACCGGTGTCAGCGGGCCCGGGCGAGCAGGTCCAGCGCGGTGCTGGTCTTCGTGCGCTGCTCGGGTGCCGTGTCCACGTGCAGGGCGCGCAGCAGCGCGGTGAACTCGGTGGCGGCGACGGCGGCCATCGCGGCGGGGCACTTCGCGGACACCTCGACCAGCCGGCTCCCGTCCGGGTAGCGGCACGTCTCGGCCACCACCCGCGAGCCGCAGTCCAGCGTCGCGAGCCTCAGGCGGCGCACCCGCACCGGGCCGACGCGGCGCAGCCGGCACAGGTCCGGACCGCCTCGTGGCAAGGCGCCGTAGAGCATCCGCTGCGACCCGGACAGCACGTCACCGAGCTCGCGACGGCCGCGCAGCACGTCCTGCAGGGCGTCCGCCGGGATCTCCTTGCGCAGCGCCGCCGACCAGTGCCGCGCGTCCGGCAACGTGTCGATCTCGACGGCGAGGTCGCGGTGGCGGCGCAACGGCTTCGGCAGCCGGGCGGGTGCACCTCGGCGGATCTTGACGGTCGCGTCTCCGCGGTGCTCGCCGACCGACCGCAGCCGGACGACGACGCCACGGCGGGAGAGGTCGAGCCGCGGGGTGTCGAAGTAGTGGACCGAGCGGCCCGGCAGCAGCCCGTCGGCGGCATCGTGGACGACGCGCCGGCTGTCGACGGTGAGCAGGACCTTCAGCTCGACGGGCAGCCCTTCGTCGGGCCGGTCGGGTTCCGGCAGGTCGTTCCACCACGATCGCGTGGGACGAGGCACGGGCAGCAACTCCGGATGATCGACGGCCGTGGCCGAGGTCGATGGTCGCCCGCGCCGTCTCGACGGGCTGCCCTGTACATCGATAATGGCTCGCTCGGTGAAACAGGACAAGCGGAACGGTCGTCGATCGTGACGCGCCCGCCACCCCGCGGTGCCCGAGTCGTCCGGGTCGGGCATCATGCGGCGCGGGGTCGCGCGGCGCAGGTCACGGGTCGCGGACGGGCATGAAGGATCGATTCAGACGTTAGGGTCGGCGGTTGTACGACCCGTAGAGCACGACAGGCCTGGAGGCGAGAGTGACGGTCCGCGTAGGAGTCAACGGGTTCGGCCGGATCGGCCGGAACTTCTGGCGGGCGGTGGACGCCCAGCGCGTCGCCGGCACGAGCGACATCGAGATCGTCGCGGTGAACGACATCACCGACAACGCCACGCTGGCGCACCTGCTGAAGTACGACTCGATCCTCGGTCGCCTGCCCTACGAGGTCTCGTCGAACGACGACGAGATCGTCGTGGACGGCAAGGGCTTCAAGGGTCTCGCCGTGCGCGACCCCGCCGAGCTGCCGTGGAAGGACCTCGGCGTGGACGTCGTCGTCGAGTCCACCGGCATCTTCACCAAGCGCGACGCCGCGGCGAAGCACCTCGACGCGGGCGCGAAGAAGGTCGTCATCTCGGCCCCGGCGACCGACGAGGACGTCACGATCGTCAAGGGCGTCAACGACTCCGACTACGACGGTTCGCAGACGATCATCTCGAACGCGTCCTGCACCACGAACTGTCTGGCCCCGATGGCGAAGGTCCTCGACGACCTCGTCGGCATCGAGAAGGGCCTGATGACCACGATCCACGCGTACACGCAGGACCAGAACCTGCAGGACGGCCCGCACAAGGACCTGCGCCGCGCCCGTGCCGCCGCGGTCAACATCGTGCCGACGTCGACCGGTGCGGCGAAGGCGATCTCGCTGGTCATGCCGCACCTCAAGGGCAAGCTCGACGGCTACGCGCTGCGTGTGCCGATCCCCACCGGCTCGGCCACCGACCTCACCGTCGAGGCCAAGCGGGAGACGACGGCCGACGAGGTCAACGCCGCGATGAAGGCGGCCGCCGAGGGCCCGCTCAAGGGCGTCCTGCGCTACTCCGAGGACCCGATCGTCTCCTCGGACATCGTGACCGACCCGTCGTCCTGCATCTTCGACGCGCCGTTGACCAAGGTCATCGGCAACCAGGTCAAGATCGTCGGCTGGTACGACAACGAGTGGGGCTACTCGAACCGCATCGTCGACATCACGTCGCTGGTGGCGTCGAAGCTGTGAGGACGCTGGACGACCTCATCGACGAGGACCCGCGGGAGCGCTACGTCCTCGTCCGCTCGGACCTCAACGTCCCGCTGGACGGCGACGGGAACATCACCGACGACGGCCGGATCCGCGCGTCCGCGCCGACGATCCAGGCGCTCGCCGAGGCGGGCGCGAAGGTCGTCGTCACGGCGCACCTGGGCCGGCCGAAGGGCGACGACCCGTCCCTGTCGCTGGCGCCGGTCGCCGCACGGCTGGGCGACCTGCTGAACGTCCCGGTCCGCGTGGTCAGGCTCGAGGCCGGGCAGCCGGAGCTCTCCGCGGGCAAGGTCGTGATGCTGGAGAACATCCGGTTCGACCCGCGCGAGACGTCCAAGGACGACGCCGAGCGGGCCGCGCTGGCCGACGAGCTCGTCGCGCTCGTCGGGGGCGACGACGCCGCGTTCGTCTCCGACGGGTTCGGTGTGGTGCACCGCAAGCAGGCATCGGTGTACGACGTCGCGGAGCGGCTCGAGCCGTACGCCGGCGGGCTCGTGCTGTCCGAGGTCGAGGTGCTGCGCACGCTGACCGGGTCACCGGACCGGCCGTACACCGTCGTGCTCGGCGGCTCGAAGGTCTCGGACAAGCTGGCCGTGATCGAGTCGGTGCTGCCGCAGGTCGACCAGCTGCTCGTCGGCGGCGGGATGTGCTTCACGTTCCTGGCCGCGCAGGGCCACTCCGTCGGGTCGTCGCTGCTGGAGCCGGACCGGATCGACGACTGCAGGCGGCTGCTGGACTCCGGCAAGATCGTCCTGCCGACGGACGTCGTCGTCGCCGACGCGTTCTCCGCGGACGCGAACACCCGCACCGTCGGCGTGGAGTCGATCGAGGACGGCTGGACCGGCCTGGACATCGGCCCGGACTCGGTCTCGACGTTCTCGTCGCTGCTGCGCGCGTCGAAGACGGTGTTCTGGAACGGCCCGATGGGCGTGTTCGAGATGGCACCGTTCGCCGAGGGCACCCGCGGCGTCGCGGAGGCGATCATCGCGGCGACGTCGGCCGGTGCGTTCAGCGTCGTCGGCGGCGGGGACTCGGCGGCCGCGGTGCGGGCGCTCGGGCTCGACGAGGACGGTTTCTCGCACATCTCCACCGGTGGTGGGGCGTCCCTCGAGTTCCTGGAAGGGGCGACGCTTCCCGGTGTGGCGGTCCTGGAGGAAGGCTGACGTGGCTAACGACAACGGCGGACGCAGGCCGCTGATCGCCGGCAACTGGAAGATGAACCTCAACCATCTCGAGGGCATCGGGCTGGTCCAGAAGCTCGCGTTCGCGCTGCCGGAGAAGTACTACAAGGCCGTCGACGTGGCGGTGATCCCGCCGTTCACGCACATCCGCAGCATCCAGACGATGATCGACGGCGACGATCTCAGGATGGTGCACGGCGCGCAGGACCTCTCGCCGCACGAGTCCGGGGCCTACACCGGTGACGTGTCCGGAGCGATGCTGGCCAAGCTCGGGTGCACGTACGTGATCGTCGGGCACTCGGAGCGCCGGGAGATCCACGGCGAGACCGACGAGACGGTCAACGCGAAGGTGCGTGCCGCGCTGGCGAACGGACTGACCCCGATCCTCTGCGTGGGCGAGGGGCTGGACGTGCGCGAGGCCGGCAACCACGTTCAGCACTGCACCGACCAGCTGCGCGCGGACCTGAAGGGCGTGTCCGCCGAGCAGATCGCCGGGACGCCGGGGATCGTGCTGGCCTACGAGCCGGTGTGGGCCATCGGCACCGGACGGGTGGCCGGTCCGGAGGACGCGCAGGAGGTGTGCTCAGCGCTGCGCACGACGCTGCGCGAGCTGGCGGGCGACGCGGCGGCCGCGGGCGTGCGCATCCTCTACGGCGGCTCGGTGAAGTCGTCGAACGTGGGGGAGATCGTGGCGCAGGCGGACGTCGACGGCGCCCTGGTCGGCGGCGCGAGCCTGGACGGCGACGAGTTCTCCAAGCTGTGCGCGATCGCCGCAGGCGGCCCGCTGCCCTAGCAGCACGTCCGGCCCCGTGTCGAGGGGCCCGCGTCACACCACCGGTCGGCGCGGGTATCCTCGGCCACTCCGGTGAGCGATCGAGAGGAACCGCGGCCCGTGCTCCTGACCCTGCAGATCATTCTGATCATCACCAGCCTGCTGCTGGTGGTGATGATCCTGCTGCAGCGCAGCAAGGGCGGCGGGCTGACCAGCCTCTTCGGCGGCGGCGTGCAGTCGAGCATCTCCGGCTCGGCCGCCGCGGACCGCAACATCTCCCGGTACACCGTTTTCGTGGCCCTGATCTGGCTGATCGCGGTCATCGGCAACGGTCTGCTCGTCTCCACGAGCTGACCCCGTACTGGCGTCGAGAGAGTCGAGGCAGACATGGCGATGTCCGGTGGCAATGCGATCCGCGGCACCCGGGTGGGCGCCGGCCCGATGGGCGAGTCCGAGCGGGGTGAGACCGCTCCCCGTGAGCGCGTCCCGTTCTACTGCGCCAACGGCCACGTGAACGACACCTGGTTCGCGGCCGACGCCGAGATCCCGGACACCTGGGACTGCCCGCGCTGCGGCCTCCCCGGTGGCCGTGACGAGCAGGCGCCGCCCGCGCCGCCGCGCACCGAGCCGTACAAGACGCACCTGGCCTACGTGAAGGAGCGGCGCTCGGACGCCGACGGCGCCGCGATCCTCGAGGAGGCGTTGACCCGGCTGCGCGCCTCGCGCGAGCTGTGACGCTCTCGTTGTCCGACCTGCGTCTGCTGCGGCGGGCGCGGCGCACGGCCGGGCGCCTGGTGGACGACGCGCTGGCCCGCCACACGGCCGCGCAGACCGCGGCGCTGCGGACCGAGCTGGCGGCGTTGCGCGACACGTTCGACGAGCGCCTGCGTCACGAGGTCGACCGTGCGGTCGCCGAGGTGCGGGCCGCCGAGATCCGCGACCGTCGCTGCATGATCGCGGCGGGGGAGCGGGAGGCGGTCACGTCCAGCGCCCGTTTCGTGCGGGCGTCCATGCCGGACGCGACGATGCTGCCGACGCCGTCGGAGACGCTGGCGCACGCGCTGTCGCTGGCCCCGACCGGCGGGATGGCGCTCGAGTTCGGCGTCTACACCGGCGGCACGCTCACCGCGATCGCCGCGCAGCGCG
The DNA here is from genome assembly GCF_004339565.1 of Pseudonocardia endophytica. GTDB lineage: Bacteria > Actinomycetota > Actinomycetes > Mycobacteriales > Pseudonocardiaceae > Pseudonocardia > Pseudonocardia endophytica. Next base: position 187,558 of record NZ_SMFZ01000001.1, on the reverse strand, counting down.
GCGACGGCCGGGTGTGGGGCTTCGACTCGTTCCAGGGTCTTCCGGAGCACTGGCGCTCCGGGTTCGGCACCGGCGCGTTCTCCGTCGAGGGCCTGCCGGAGGTGCCGGGCGCGGACCTGGTCGTCGGGCTGTTCGCGGACACGTTGCCGGACTTCCTGTCGTCGCATCCCGGCCCGGTGGACTTCCTGCACGTCGACTCGGACCTGTACTCGTCCGCGGTGACCGTGCTGGACCAGGTCGGGCCCCGCCTGCGTCCGGGCAGCATCGTGCTGTTCGACGAGTTCCTCAACTTCCCGGAGTGGGAGGAGCACGAGGCCCGCGCCTGGTGGGAGTACACGGCCAAGCACGAGCTCGGCTACTCCTACGTCTGCTACACGCTGGACAACGAGCAGGTCGCCGTCCGGGTCGAGTAGGCGTCCGGCCTACCGGAACGCGGCGACGACCCGTCCGAGGCGGTCGAGCGCATCCGGGTCGCCGACGTCCGGGAGCGCGATCATGACCTCCCCGACGCCCGCGTCGGCCAGCTCCCGCAGGCGTCCGATGTGGTCGTCCACGGTGCCCGCGTTCACCTGCGCGGCGAAGCGCGCCGGGTCGGAGTTGCGGGGCCGCAGGCGGCGGACGCGCTCGTCGAGGTCCGGACCGTCGTTCCCGACGAGTGCGGTGTGCAGGTGCGTGAGCGTCACGTCCGCCGGGTCCCTGCCCTCGGCCGCGCAGTGCTCGCGCAGGACGGACGCCTTGCGGCGCGCGGTCGCGAGGTCACCGGTGACGTTCGCGGCGTCGGCGTGCCGGGCGGCCAGGCGCAGCGTGCGACGCTCGCCGCCGCCACCGACGAGCAGCGGCACGCGTTCCTGCAGCGGCCGCGGGTAGCAGGACGTGTCCGGCACGGCGAGCACGCGCCCCTGGTACGGCTTCCCACCCGGGCCCCACATCCGCGGCAGCAGCTCGCAGGCGTCCTCCAGCAGCCGGTACCGCTGCGCGACCGTCGGGAACTCCCAGCCGTACGCGTCGTGCTCGGCCCGGAACCATCCCAGGCCGATCCCGCAGCGGGCCCGCCCGCCGCTGAGCACGTCCAGCGTGGCGACGATCTTCGCCAGGTGCGCGACGTTGCGGTACGTCACGCCGGTGACGAGCGTCCCGAGCTCGACGCGCTCGGTGCAGGCCGCGAGGTGCGCGAGCGTCGTCCAGCTCTCCAGCATGTCCTCCCAGGCGCGGCCCACCTGCGGGATCTGCCGGAAGTGGTCCATCACCCAGATCGCGTCCACCCCGACGGCCTCGGCGTGCGAGGCGATCTGCCGCAGGCGGGGGCCCGTGGTGTCCCGGCCCAGGTCGAACCGGCTGACGTGCAGTCCGATCCGCAACCGCGTGGGGTCGGACCGCTGGCGCGCGACGGCCTCGCCCGCACCGGCGAACGCGTCCGGGACCACCCTGGCCGGTCGCGGCGTGAGGACCCGGTCCCAGCCCTCGTCGTCGAGCGCGGCGCGGACGGCGGGCCAGCCGGACAGCTGACGGGACAGCACGGCGGCCGGGATCGGGTGCTCCCGGCCCCGGTTGCGCGCCCGGCACTCGGCCGCCGGGACGTCGAACGCGACGACGACGGCCGCCGTCCCGTGCTCGCGGGCCGCCGCCAGCCAGCCCCGGCGCCGGCCCGCGTCCAGGCCGAGCGTGTCCACCACCGTCGTCAGCCCGCGGGCCAGCCTGCGGCGCACGACGTCATCGAGCACGGCGAACGCGTCCTCGCTCGCCGCCATGTCGTCATCGCCGGCCCCGACCAGCGCGCGCAGCCGGTCGCTGGACACGACCTGGTCGGGAGGCACGGCCGCGGCCGCCCACGTCGACTTGCCGGAGGCTCCGGGCCCGACGAGCACGACCAGGCACGGGGACGGCAACCGGACGGGATCGTCCGTCGAGACACTCACGTGGACGAGTGTGCCGTTACGCTGCGCCGATGAGTCGATGGACGCTCTCTCCGGACCAGATCCCGTCGGCATGGTTCAACGTGGCGCCGCACCTGCCGACACCGCCGCAGCCGCCGCTGCACCCCGGCACCCGCGAGCCCGTCGGGCCGGACGACCTGGCGCCGCTGTTCCCGATGGCGTGCATCGGGCAGGAGGTGAGCGCCATGCCGTGGATCGACATCCCCGGCGAGGTGCTCGACATCCTGCGGCTGTGGCGCCCGACGCCGCTGGTCCGGGCGACCCGTCTGGAGCAGGCGCTCGGCACCCCGGCCCGGATCTACTTCAAGGACGAGTCGGTCTCGCCGTCCGGCAGCCACAAGACGAACACGGCCGTCGCGCAGGCGTTCTACAACAAGCAGGAGGGCATCACCCGGCTCTCGACGGAGACCGGGGCCGGCCAGTGGGGGACGGCGCTCTCCTTCGCCTGCAGCCAGTTCGACCTGGACCTCAAGGTCTACATGGTCCGGGCGTCCTACCAGCAGAAGCCCTACCGCAAGATCGCGATGGAGACCTGGGGAGCCGAGGTGGTGCCGTCCCCGGTGGACGAGCCGGACCACCCCGGTTCGCTGGGCAGCGCGATCTCGGACGCCGTCCGCGACTGCGTCGGCCGCGAGGACACGCACTACTCGCTCGGCTCGGTGCTCAACCACGTGTTGCTGCACCAGACCGTGATCGGCCTGGAGGCCAAGGAGCAGCTGGAGCTGGCGGGGGAGCGGCTTCCGGACGTCGTCGTCGCGTCCTGCGGTGGCGGTTCCAACCTGGGCGGGATCGCGTTCCCGTTCGTGCCGGACGAGACGGTGCGGCTGCTCGCCGTCGAACCGACGTCCTGCCCGACGCTGACCCAGGGCCGCTTCGACTACGACTTCGGCGACGTCGCGGGCATGACGCCGCTGATGCCGATGTACACGCTCGGACACGACTTCGTGCCGCCGTCGATCCACGCGGGCGGCCTGCGCTACCACGGTGACTCGCCGCTGGTGTCCGCGCTGGTCCGCGACGAGCGCATGGAGGCGATCGCCTACCCCCAGGGCAAGGTGTTCGAGGCGGCGGTGCAGTTCGCGCGCACCGAGGGCAAGATCCCCGCCCCGGAGACGGCGCACGCCATCCGTGGCGCGATCGACGAGGCACTGGCCGCCAAGGAGACCGGCGAGGAGAGGGTCGTGCTGTTCAACTTCTCCGGCCACGGCTTCCTCGACCTCGCCGCGTACGACGACTACACGCACGGCCGCCTCGAGCAGGGCTGACCGGCTCACCCCCGCCGACGGGCCGCAGCCCACCCCCTTTTCCGAACGAACGGCACCTTCGAGCAATGACATTGCTCGAAGGTGCCGTTCGTTCGGGGACGGAACGGTTCACGCAGCCGTTTCGCCGCGGAAACCCGATCGTGTGACCGTCTACCGACCATCACCTCCCAGGGACGGAACCCATCAGCCGTCCCGGGAGGTGGGGTATGTCCCAGGACATCCAGTCGTCGCAGATCGGTACGGAACCACCGGTCGGCGGTCAGCCGGCCGCCGTCGGCGCGGCGAACGAGACGCTGGAGGACTACACCCTCCGGTTCGCGCCGCGCAGCTACCGCAAGTGGTCGCCGGGCGTGGTCGGCGTGACCGCGCTCGGCGGCATCGCCTACCTCGCGGACTTCGCGATCGGCGCGAACATCGGCATCTCCTACGGCACGACCAACGCGCTCTGGGGCATCCTCGTGTTCGCCGTCGTGATCTTCCTGACCGGGATCCCGGTCGCCTACTACGCGGCCCGCTACAACATGGACCTGGACCTGATCACCCGCGGCAGCGGCTTCGGCTACTACGGCTCGGTGGTCACGAACGTCATCTACGCGACGTTCACGTTCATCTTCTTCGCGCTCGAGGGCTCGATCATGGCCCAGGGCCTTGAGCTGGGGCTCGGCATCCCGCTCTGGCTCGGCTACGCCGTCTCGACTCTGATCATCTTCCCGCTCGTCGTGTACGGGATGTCGCTGCTGTCCAAGCTGCAGCTGTGGACGACGCCGCTGTGGCTGCTGCTGATGGTCGCGCCGTTCGTGTACCTGCTGGTCAGCCATCCGGACTCGGTCGGACAGTTCTTCGCCTACCAGGGCGAGGAGGGCAACGGCACGCCCAGCCTCGGCGCGACGATGCTCGCCGCGGGCGTGTGCTTGTCACTGATCGCGCAGATCGCCGAGCAGATCGACTACCTGCGGTTCATGCCACCCAAGACGCCGGAGAACAAGCGGCGCTGGTGGGCCGCGACGCTGCTCGCCGGTCCCGGCTGGGTGATCTTCGGGGCGATCAAGCAGGTGATCGGGCTGTTCCTGGCCGTGTACCTGATCGCGAACGTGGCCGGCGGCGCCGAGACGGCGAACGAGCCGGTGCGCCAGTTCGTCCAGATCTACACCGACATCATGCCGGCGTGGCTGGCGCTGACCCTGGCCGTGATCCTCGTCGTGATCAGCCAGATCAAGATCAACGTCACGAACGCCTACTCCGGCTCGCTGGCCTGGACGAACTCGTTCACCCGGGTCACCCGTCGCTACCCCGGCCGGCTCGTGTTCCTCGGCGTGAACCTGCTGATCGCGCTGATCCTGATGGAAGCGAACATGTTCGACTTCCTGAACACCATCCTCGGCTTCTACGCGAACTGCGGCATGGCGTGGATCGTCGTGGTGGCCACGGACATCGCGGTGAACAAGTACCTGCTGAAGCTCTCGCCGATGCGCCCGGAGTTCCGCCGCGGGATGCTCTACGCGATCAACCCGGTCGGGTTCGGCTCGATGATCGTCGCGGCCGGGCTGTCGATCGTCTGCTTCTTCGGCGGGCTCGGGTCGGGGCTGCAGCCGTTCTCCCCGCTGGTGGCGATCGTGCTCGCGGTGGTACTGCCGCCCGTGCTCGCGGTGGCCACGCGCGGCCGGTACTACCTGCGCCGCACCGACGACGGCATCGACGTCCCGATGGACGACGAGCTCGGCAACCCGTCCGGTGAGGTCCTGCACTGCCACGTCTGCGGTCAGGACCTGGAGCGTCCGGACATGACGGCGTGCGTCGCGCACGACGCGCACGTCTGCTCGCTCTGCCTGAGCACCGACCGCACCGGGGAGCACGTACTGCCCGCGCAGCGGTAGCCGCGCCGCCGCGGGTCTCGTCACCCTCCTCGACCCTCCCGACCAGGAACGAACGGCACCTTCGAGCAATGTGACTGCTCGAAGGTGCCGTTCGTTCGGTGGGGCGGCGGGTGGCGGGCGGCTGCGGGTGGCGGCGGGTGGGCCGGGGGTGGTGGTCAGGGGGTCGGTGCGGGCGCGGGGTGCGTGCGGCGGGAGACCAGCCAGTGCGCGACGAACGCGAGGATCGCCCCGATGAACCAGCTGTAGGCGGCCGCGTCGGACGACCCGAGCAGCACGACGAGCAGGGCCGCGACCGCACCGAGCGCCGTCGCACCGATCGCGACCGGGTTGTAGCCGCGCCGGAAGTGGTACCGGCCGTCCGGGCGCAGCGTGTACAGGTCGTCGACGTCCACCTGGCGCTTGCGGACCAGGTAGTAGTCCGCGATCAGCACGCCGTAGAGCGGTCCGATGAACGCGCCGAGCGTGTCCAGCGTGTAGTGGATGACCTCCGGCGAGGAGTACAGGTTCCACGGGGTGATCACGACGGAGCCGACGGCGGCGATCATCCCGCCGGTCCGCCAGCTGATCTTCTGCGGGTTGACGTTGGAGAAGTCGAACGCAGGCGAGACGAAGTTCGCCACGATGTTGATGCCGATCGTCGCGACCATGAACGTGAGCGCGCCGAGCACCACGGCGAACGTCGAGTCCAGCTGCGCGACCGTCTCCACAGGGTCGTCGATCAGCCGTCCGAACACCGGGACCGTCGCCGCCGCCGTGACGACGACGAGCACCGAGAACACGACGAAGTTCAGCGGGAGCCCGAGCAGGTTGCCCCGCTTCACGGCGCCGAACGTCTTCCCGTACCGGGTGAAGTCGCCGTAGTTGAGCATCGGGCCGGAGAAGTACGACACGACCAGCGCGATCGCCCCGAGCATGATCGGGATCGAGGCCCAGCCGGTGACCAGGTCCTCGGACAGGTTCAGGTCGATGTTCCCGTCCGCCGCGATCAGCAGGTACCCGGCCAGCAGGAACATCACGACGTAGACGGCCGGACCGCAGAAGTCGATGAACCGGCGGATCGCCTCCATGCCGCGCCAGAACACGGCGGCCTGCAGCACCCACATCACCAGGAACGCGATCCAGCCCAGTGTGGACAGTCCGGCGAAGCCGCCCGCGTCGTCGGCCAGCGGCGCCATCCCCGGCCACAGCTTCAGCATCACGACGACCAGCGACTGCGACGCCAGGTAGGTCTGGATGCCGTACCAGGCGACGGCGATCAGGCCCCGGATCACGGCGGGCACGTTCGCCCCGAGCACACCGAACGACGACCGGCAGATCACCGGGTACGGCGTCCCGGTGGTCTGGCTGGGCCGGGCGACGAGGTTGCACAGCAGGTAGACGATCACGATGCCGACGATCAGCGCGACGAACACCTGCCAGGCCGCGAGCCCGAGCGCGAACAGGCTGCCCGCCGTCACGTACCCGCCGACGGAGTGCACGTCGGACATCCAGAACGCGAAGAAGTTGTAGGAACCCCAGGTGCGCTCGCGCACCGGGGCGAGGTCGGCGTTCGTGAGCCGCTCGTCGTAGCTCGTCTTGATCTCGCCCGCGACCCCGCTGGTCGCGACCGGCGCGTTCCCGCCCGCTCCCGAGTCGACCGTGTCCGTCATGCCCGCCTCCCGCCCGTTCGTGGTGAAACGACGGTAGGCGGACGACCGGTCGTCACGGACCGTGCACACACGACTCTTCACACGCTCGACCCGCGACGGAAACGGCGGCCGCCCGAGCGCACGTCGCAGGGCATCGGGCGGCCACGCAGGGGTTACACGGCGTGTGACGTCAGGGAGGGCTCTGCGAGGTCCGGGGGAGACGCGTGCAGCCCGGACGCGTGCCCGCCGGCGTCACGATCGCCCGGTCCACGCCGTCGCGCCTCGGCCGCGGGATGGTTCGCGAGTGCCGCCTCCAGCCCGTGAGCCGCGGTGACCGCGTCCCGGCCGACGGCGGCGGCCACACTCCCGCGGCGTCCGAGGGGCACCAACGACCAGTTGTCGCCGCAGGACGTCCGGTCCGGGTCGATGGCCGCGATCACGACCTCCTGGGCGAGCACCCGGTGGCCGGCGAGGTGGGCCGGCGACCGCTGGAGCCGCGCGTCGCCCAGCTCGAGGTCCTGGGCGAACAGGGTGAGCCCCTCCTCCCGGATCCGGGTCGACGTGGTCAGGCGGCCGGCTCGCTCGCCGATGCGGCCCAGCACCACGGTCTCCCTCGCGGACAACGACGCCGTCGGATGCAGCGTCGCCTCGAACCGGGTGCGGTGGTCGGCGCGCGCCGTGACGACCGTCGACTCCGGCCGGTGCCGCACCGAGGCGTCGGCGCCGACCGTGAGCCGAATCGTGAGCGAGCTCGGCCGGTCCCGCCCGGGAAGTGCGATGGCGGCGGCAACGCCGGTCAGCTCCAGGTGCGCGCCGTCGCCGACGTGCACGTCGAGCTCGACGTCGTCGCCGGCCAGCGGCGTGCTCGCGGACCCCACGACGTGCACGGTCAGCGCCGTCTCGCGTGCCGCGGCCGTGCCCCGGCGCGGCAGCAGCGCCAGTGGCGATCCGGTGCGCAGCTCCGCGACGCGGGTCCGCCCGTCCGGCCCGCGTTCGACGGCCAGGACGGCCCGTGCCCGCACCTAGCGCCCCGTCCGCGAACGGTCGGCCCGGGACTCGGCGGCCCGGGACTCGGCGGCCCGGGACTCGGCGGCCCGGGACTCGGCGGCCCGGGACTCGGCGGTCCGGGACTCGGCGGCCCGGGACTCGGCGGTCCGGGACTCGGCGGCCCGGGACTCGGCGGTCCGGGACTCGGCGGCCCGGGACTCGGCGGTCCGGGACTCGGCGGCCCGGGACTCGGCGGTCCGGAACTCCGCGGTGCGGACGCCCGCCTGCGGCGTCGGCGGCCGGACCGGGTACGCCCGGTGCGACGACCGGCCGACACCGGGACCCGCCGATGCCGGGACCGACGTTCCGCGACGGGGCACTATCCGGCCACCGGTGCGGTCGCGGCGAGCCGGAACCGGACCCAGGCGCCGACCTCCGTGGCGGCCGGGTCCTCTGTCAGCGACTGCGCGATCACCGGCAGATCGCCGCGGATCCGCTCCGCGTCGTCGCGCATGATCGTGAGGTCGGCTCCGACGAGCGGGGCGAGGTCCGTCTTGTTGATCACCAGCAGGTCGGCCGTGGTGACCCCCGGACCACCCTTGCGCGGCACCTTGTCCCCGCCCGCGACGTCGACGACGAAGATCTGCGCGTCCACCAGGCCCCGGCTGAACACGGCGGTGAGGTTGTCGCCGCCGCTCTCCACGAGCACCAGCTCGAGGTCGCCGAAGCGCTCCTCCAACGTCTCGATCGCGTCGAGGTTGGCCGTGATGTCGTCGCGGATCGCCGTGTGCGGGCAGCAGCCGGTCTGCACCGCCTCGACCCGCGATGGATCCAGCACGCCGGCCCGCCGCAGGAAGTCGGCGTCCTCGGTCGTGTAGATGTCGTTGGTGACGACGGCGAGGCGGACGGTGCCGGCGAGCGAGCGGGCCAGCGCCGCGACCAGCGCCGTCTTGCCGGAGCCGACCGGTCCGCCGATCCCGATCCGGAACGCCCGGCCGGGCCCCGGGGTCGGACGATGGCGGTCGGGTTCGGACTCGGTCGGGTCGAAGCTGACGAGATGGCCGTGGCCGTGATCAGGAGACAAAGAGCGACATCCGTTCCGTGTGGTGGTGGACGTGGGTCTCGGCCATGAGGTCGAGCATCGGGGACCCGGGCGCCGGCAGGTCGGTGACCGGCCCGTCCGCGGCCGCGACGGCGTCGTCGACGACCCGCTCCATATCGGGGCCCAGCGCGACGAGCGCCGCGTTGACCGCGAACGGGTCGAGCCCGAGCAGCCGGATCGCCGCCGACGCGGGGCCGCTGACGGCGAGGTAGGCGACGCACCGTGCGGCCTCGGCGGGCGGCTCACCTGCGATCCCGGTCACCGCCCCGACCAGCAACGGATGGTGCGGCCGCGGGTGCACGGCGACGAGCGCGTCGAGGACCGGCGACGGCCATGCCGCCCGGGCCGCCCGCAACGTCGCCCGCCCCTGCGCCCGGGACGCGTCGCGCTGGGCCGGCGAGGGTGTCCGCGCGTCCAGCTCGGCGTCGAGGACGCTCCACGGCGCCCGCGCGCCGGTTGCACGAGCGGAGCTCCCGTCCGGCCCCGCGAGACGAGCGGAGCGCTCGCCCGACCCGGTGGCTGCGGCCCCCGGGCCCGACCCGATCGCCCCGGCGGAGCCCTCGTCCGAGGTGGCCGGGCGAGCGGAGCTCTCGTACGGCGTGGTCCGGTGGGATGCCGCGGCCGCGAACGTCGCGGTCAGCAGCCCCGCCGTGCGCAGGCGGCCGTGGAGGAAGCTCGCCAGGTCGTCGACGCCGGTGACCAGGCCGCGGGCGACCGCCTCCTCCAGCCCGCCGGAGTGGACGTGCCCGCCGCCGGGGAATCGCGCGTCGGCGAGGACGAGCGTCGCGAGACCCATCAGCGCAGCCCCATCAGAACAGGAAGTAGCGCTGGGCCATCGGCAGTTCGGACACCGGCGCGGGCTCGACGACGTCGCCGTCGATCCGCACCTCGAACGAGTCCGGGTCGACCCGCACGTCCGGCGTCGCGTCGTTGCCGATCATGTCCGCCTTGCGTACCGAGCGCGTGTCCGCCACCGGCACGCACGGCGTCGCCAGCCCGAGCCGTTCCGGCAGCCCGTCGGCCAGCGCGGACGGGGCCAGGAACGCCACCGACCCGAGCGCGGCGACGGACGGCGCGTGGCCGAACATCGGCCGTCCGAACACGGGTTGCGGGGTCGGGATGGACGCGTTCGCGTCGCCCATCTGCGCCCAGACCGCGAACCCGGCCTTGAGCACGACCTCCGGGCGCACGCCGAAGAACTTCGGTTCCCACAGCACGAGGTCGGCGAGCTTGCCGATCTCGACCGACCCGATCTCGTCGCCCATCCCGTGCGCGCGGGCCGGGTTGATCGTGTACTTCGCGACGTAGCGCTGTGCTCGGACGTTGTCCGCCGCGCCGTCGCCGGGCAGTGCGCCGCGGGCCGCCTTCATCACGTGAGCGGTCTGCCAGGTCCGGACGATCACCTCGCCGATCCGGCCCATCGCCTGCGAGTCCGAGCTCATCATCGAGATCGCCCCGAGGTCGTGCAGCACGTCCTCGGCGGCGATCGTCGTCGGCCGGATCCGGGACTCGGCGAACGCCAGGTCCTCCGGCACGGACGGGTTCAGGTGATGGCACACCATGAGCATGTCCAGGTGCTCGTCCAACGTGTTCACCGTGTGCGGTCGCGTCGGGTTCGTCGACGACGGCAGCACGTGCGGTGTCGACACCACCTCGATGATGTCCGGGGCGTGCCCGCCGCCAGCGCCCTCGGTGTGGAACGCGTTGATCGACCGGCCGCCGATCGCGTCCAACGTGGACTGCAGGAAGCCCGCCTCGTTCAGCGTGTCGGTGTGGATCGCGGCCTGGACGCCGGTCTCCTCGCACACGCGCAGGCAGGCGTCGATCGCGGACGGGGTGGTGCCCCAGTCCTCGTGCAGCTTGAACCCGCCGGCCCCGGCGCGCAGCTGCTCGTGCAGCGCGTCGGAGGAGACGGTGTTGCCCTTGCCCATCAGCAGCACGTTGACCGGCTGGTGGTCCATCGCGGACAGCATCCGGGCGATGTTCCACGGGCCGGGCGTGACGGTCGTGGCCTTCGTGCCATCGGCCGGGCCGGTCCCGCCGCCTGCCAGCGTCGTGACGCCGGACGCGAGCGCGGTGTCCACGAGCTGCGGGCAGACGAAGTGGACGTGGACGTCGACGCCGCCCGCGGTGAGGATCCGTCCGTTGCCGGACAGCACCTCCGTGGCCGGCCCGATCACCAGGCCTGCGTCGACGCCGTCCATCGTGTCCGGGTTGCCGGCCTTGCCGATGCCGACGATCCGGCCGTCCTTCACGCCGACGTCGGCCTTGACCACGCCCCAGTGGTCCAGCACGACCGCTCCGGTGATCACCAGGTCCGGGCAGTGCGCCGACGTCACGGCGGCCTGGCCCATCGACTCGCGGATCACCTTGCCGCCACCGAACAGCACCTCGTCGCCCGCCGCGGCACCCCGGCTGCGGTCCTCGGTGACCTCGATCAGCAGGTTCGTGTCCGCCAACCGGATCCGGTCGCCGACGGTCGGGCCGTAGAGGTCGGCGTACCGGCCCCTGTCCAGGTCGTTCACCGGTCACCGTCCAGGTCCCCGGCCGCCTCCGGGCGCAGGCCCGGCACCCGCCGCGCCCCGGCCAGCGGTACGAGCGTCACCTCCCGCTCGACGCCCGGCTCGAACCGGACCGACGTCCCGGCGGGCACGTCGAGCCGGTGACCCCATGCGGCGGCGCGGTCGAAGTCGAGGCCCGGGTTCGCGGCCGCGAAGTGGTAGTGCGACCCGACCTGCACCGGCCGGTCCGCGGCGTTCACGACGACCAGCGTCACACGCTCCCGACCGGGGTTGATCTCCACCGGCTCGTCGCCGACCAGGAACTCGCCCGGGATCATGCGATCGGCCCGTGCACGGTGACCAGCTTCGTGCCGTCCGGGAACGTGGCCTCGACCTGCACCGAGTCCAGCATCTCGGGGACGCCGTCGAGCACGTCGTCGCGACCCAGAACCTCACGACCGGAGGCCATCAGCTCGCTGACGGTGCGCCCGTCGCGGGCTCCTTCGAGCACGTGGTCGGTGATCAGCGCGACGGACTCCGGATGGTTCATCCGCAGACCGCGCGCCCGTCGGGCCCGGGCGACGTCGGCGGCGAGGTGGACGAGCAGCTTGTCCCGCTCCTGGGGGCTCAGGTGCATGGGCGCATTCCAACCGGCCCAGATCACCTCCCGGTTTCCGGCGTGTTTCCCGGAGGAGTCGGGATCAGGCGAGGTGCCGGTCGGCCGTGCGGGCGTGCTCGGCGCCGAGCTCGGCGGCCGCCGCGGCGAACTCGGGGTCGAACAGCAGGAAGGAGATCAGCTCGCCGTGGTCGACGGCGCCACCGCCGACGAACCGGTCCAGCAGCCAGACCGCCGGATCACGCAGGCGCGGGCGGACCCGCCCGAGGACGTCGGCGGCGAGGTGCGCGAGGTCGTCGGAGCGGTCCGCGGGCGGTCCGGCGAACCAGGCGGGGATCTCGATCCGGGGGTCGGAACCCGGGTGGCTGCGCACCATCTCGTTGACCGCGAGCAGCGAGCGCAGGTCCTCGGTGACACCGGAGCCGAGCACCACGCGCAGACCCATCGCGGCGACGGCGAAGACGTCCGGCATCCGGTCCGGCGTCCCCGGCGCGTCCGGTACCGCGCTGGCCGGCGTCGTCGCCACCACGCCGAGCCGGGTGGCACCCAGGCGCAGCGCCGGCTTGAGCGGCGTGTTCATCCGCAGGCCGCCGTCGACGTACCAGCCGGGCGGGTGGTTCAGCCACACCGGCTCGAACAGGCCAGGGACGGCGGCCGAGGCGAGCAGGTGCCGGACGGTCAGCCGGGTGCGGACGTAGCTGATGTCGCGCAACGCGTCGTCGTCGGGAAGCACCATGCCGTCCGCGTGCTCGACGAACACGACGGTCCCGCCGGTGGACACCGAGGTGGCGACGACCGCGACGGCGTCGACCAGCCCGGCGTCGACGTTGGCGTGCAGCGCGTCCCAGTCCACGAGCGGCTTGAGCGTCTCCTCGAGCGGGCCGGTGTCCAGAAGGCTCGTGAGCCGGTCCGGCAGGCCCAGGAACCCGAGCAGCGGAGCGAGCGCCGGGCCGGCCAGCGGTACCACCTGGCTGCCGTAGCCGGACAGGGCGCCGAGCAGCGAGTGCGCCAGGTCGAGCACACCGGACAGGTCCACGGAGCGCCAGCGCTGGACCAGCTCGTCGGTCGCGTCCGTGGGGGAGCGGTGGGCGAGCCCGGCCAGGCCGGCCACGTTCACCGCGCCCGCGCTGGTGCCGACGAACACCGACGGCGCCGACCACAGGTCGTGCAGCCGGGGGAGCAGGACCGAGAGCGCGCCCGCCTCGTAGGCGCCGCGTGCGCCCGCTCCGGCGACCACCAGGCCCGTGCGGTCCGTCATGCCACCTCCGTGCTCGGTCCGGGACTGCCCTCACCCCGGCCAGCTTGCCGTGCGTGTCCGCGAGATGCGCGTGACACGCACGTGCGCAGGCAGCACACCGACGGCCGGTACCGTCGACATGGCACCCACGGCTGCTCCGGCGGGCACCGGACAGCCGTGAGCGCCATGTCAGCCCGGATCCGGTGACCCGTCGGCGGCGGACGGACGGACGAGCGACGCCGCGCGGGTGGCCCGCTCGCGGGCGGTGTCGACGTCGTCGGCGGACGCGACGGCGACGCCCATCCGGCGACGCGGGTGGCTGTCCGGCTTGCCGAACAACCGCAGATCGGAACCGGGAACCGCGAGGGCCTCACCGACGCCGTCGAAGACCAGGGACTTCGTCTCGGTGCCGCCGTAGATCACGGCCGACGCGCCGGGCGAGCGCAGCGAGACGTCCAGCGGCAGCCCGAGCACGGCACGGGCGTGCAGCTCGAACTCGGAGAGCCGCTGGGTGGCCATCGTGACCAGGCCGGTGTCGTGCGGGCGGGGGCTGACCTCGGAGAACAGGACGTCGTCGCCGCGCACGAACAGCTCGACGCCGAAGATCCCGCGTCCGCCGAGCGCGTCGGTGATCCTCTGTGCGACGTCCCGGCCGGCGGCCGCGGCGGCCTCGCTCATCGGGTGCGGCTGCCAGGACTCGACGTAGTCGCCGTTCTCCTGCCGGTGCCCGATCGGCTCGCAGAACGCCGTGCCCTCCGCGCCGCGCACGGTCAGCTGGGTGATCTCGTAGTCGAAGTCCACGTAGCCCTCGACGATCACGCGCGGGTCCGGCACGCGGGCCCCGGCGAGGGCGTGGTCCCAGGCCGCGTCGACGTCCGCCTCGGTCCGGATCGTCGACTGCCCCTTGCCGGACGACGACATCACCGGCTTGAGCACGCACGGTGTCCCGATCCGCGCGACGGCCGCGCGCACCTCGTCCAGGGAGTCGGCGAACGCGTAGGGCGACGTCGGCAGGCCCAGCTCCTCGGCGGCCAGGCGGCGGATCCCCTCCCGGTCCATCGTGAGCCGGGTGGCCCGGGCGGTCGGGACGACGGTCGTGCCACCGGCTTCGACGTCGGCCAGCGCGGCCGTCGCGATCGCCTCGATCTCCGGGATCACGAAGTCCGGCTGCTCCTGCTCGATCAGCGTGGTCAGCGACACCGCGCAGGTCATGTCGATCGCGTGCCAGCGGTGCGCGACCTGGTGCGCCGGGGCACCCGGGTACCGGTCCACGGCGACGACCTCGACGCCGAGCCGCTGGAACGCGATCGCCACCTCCTTGCCCAGCTCACCGGAGCCGAGCAGCAGGACGCGGGTCGCCGTCGGGGTCAGGGGCGTACCGATGCGCATGCGACCGGACCCTAGGAGCCGGGACTCCCGCGGCGCCCGGGATCGCGGATCATGTCACACCGCTACCGGGCGGTAACCGCCCGTTCGTGACGGGCGGTCAGGATCCCGGCAGCTGCGACGCCGACCCGGTGTCCAGCAGCCAGCGCGTCGTGCGGGCGCGGCGCGCTCCGCCCACCGGGAACCGCTCCTCCGGCGCCCCGCCGACGGCACCCGCGACGGCCTCGGCCTTCGCGTCGCCCGCGGCCACGACCCACGCCTCGTCCGCCCGGTCGAGCACCGGCAGCGTCAGCGACACCCGGTCCGGCGGCGGCTTCGGGCAGTCGTGCACCGCGACCACGGTGTCCGACGTGGCGTGCACGGCGGGGGAGTCCGGGAACACCGACAGCGTGTGGCCCTCGCCGCCCATGCCGAGCAGGACGACGTCGAAGCGCGGGTTGCCGAGCCTGCCCAGCAGCGTCGCGTACTCGGCGGCGGCCTGTTCCGCGGTGGTCGAGCCGTCGTCGGCGCCCATCGGGTGCACGCGGTCCGGGTCGACGCCGACGTGGTCGAGCAGGGCCTCGCGGGCCTGCCTGTCGTTGCGCTCGTCGTCGTCCGGCGCGACGAACCGCTCGTCGCCCCAGAACAGCTCCACTCGCGACCAGTCCACGGCCCGCTGGGCGGGCAGGTCGCGCAGCCTGCGCAGGAGGTCGATGCCGACCCCGCCGCCGGTGAGCACGACGTGCGGGACCCGGCCTGCGGCCTGGACGTCGATCAGCGTCGTGACCAGCCGGGCCGCGACGGCCGACGCGAGCACCTCGGCGTCCGGGTGGACGGCGACCTCGGTGCCGGCCCGCGCGGTCGCGGCGCCGGTCATCCGTCCACCTTCACCGGCGTGCGGCCGCGGGTGATCTGGCCGACGCCGGTCAGCGCCTCGTGGTAGACCTCGTCCGGGTCCAGCCTGCGCAGCTCCTCGGCCAGGCAGTCCGGCACCTCGCGCCGGGCGAGCGCGATCCGGCGCTCCGGCTGGCCGGGCTGCGTGAGCTTCGCGGTCTTCCCGTCCGGGCGGACGAGCTCGATCGTCCCGGACGGCCGGGTCAGCCGGACCAGTGCGAGCCCCTGGGCCGCCTTGCCCTCCACGGTGGACCGCTTCACCTTGATCCCGAGCGCCGCGGACAGCCAGCCGGCCATCAGCTCGCTGGACGGCGACACCGCCTCTCCGGCCACGACGGCCGCCGTGACGTCCTCGAACGGCGGGACGTCCATCGCGGCGGCGAGCTGCGCCCTCCAGTGCGTCAGGCGCGTCCAGACCAGGTCCGTGTCGCCTTCGTGGTGGTCCTTGCGGCGCTGCTCGAACGCCTTCGTCGGGTTCTTCGCGGCCAGCGCGTCCGTGATCCGGCGCTGGGCCAGCTGTCCGACCGCGTCCTCGGCGGGAGACGCCGGCGCCTCGCCCGGCCACCACGCGACGACCGGCGCGTCCGGCAGCAGCAGCGGCATCACCATGCCGGCCCCGGCGTCGCCCTCGGCGAGCGCGCCGTAGCCGCGCAGCACGATGACCTCGCTGGCGCCCGCGTCGCCGCCGACCCGGATCTGCGCGTCCAGCCGCGCCGCGGCCTTGCGCTGCCCGCGGGCGAGCACGATCACGCGGCACGGGTGCTCGCGGCTGGCCTGGTTGGCCGCGTCGATGGACTTCTCGAGATCCGGCCCGTCGTCGGTGACCACGACGAGCGTGAGCACCCGCCCGAGCGCGAACACGCCGCCGCTCTCGCGCAGCTCGACCAGCTTGCGGTTGACCGCCGAGGTGTTGCTCGACGGCAGATCGATGATCACGTGTGCCCCTCGGAGTTCGGAGTGGAGATCATGGACGTCACGGCCGGCGCCAGTGGCGGCCGGTGCGCGCGAGCATGCGGGTCGACGAGTCGGGGCCCCAGGTACCCGCGGCGTAGGAGTCGGGACCCTCCTTGCGGGAGGCCCAGTCCTCGATCACCGGGTCGAGGATCTCCCAGGACCGCTCGACCTCCTCGTTGACCGGGAACAGCGACGGCTCGCCGAGCAGCACGTCCAGGATCAGGCGCTCGTAGGCCTCCGGGGACGCCTCGGTGAACGCGCTGCCGTACCCGAAGTCCATCGTGACGTCGCGGACCTCCATCTGGTTGCCCGGCACCTTGGAGCCGAAGCGCATCGTCACGCCCTCGTCCGGCTGCACACGGATGACGAACGCGTTCTGGCCGAGCTCCTCGGTCATCGTCGCGTCGAACGGCAGGTGCGGCGCCCGCTTGAACACGACCGCGATCTCGGTGACGCGACGGCCCAGCCGCTTGCCGGTGCGCAGGTAGAACGGCACCCCGGCCCAGCGGCGGGTCTCGACCTCGCAGGTGATCGCGGCGAACGTCTCGGTGGTGGACTCGGGGTTGAACCCCTCCTCCTCCTTCAGGCCGGGGACCTTCTCCCCGCCCTGCCATCCGCCGGAGTACTGCCCCCGCGCCGTCGTCTCGCTCAGCGGGTGGGCCAGCCGGACCGCCTTCAGCACCTTGATCTTCTCGGCGCGCAGCTCGTCCGATGAGAACGACGTCGGCTCCTCCAGCGCGGTGAACGCGAGCAGCTGCAGCAGGTGGTTCTGGATCACGTCGCGGGCGGCGCCGATGCCGTCGTAGTAGCCGGCGCGCCCGCCGAGGCCGATGTCCTCGGCCATCGTGATCTGGACGTGGTCGACGTAGTTGGCGTTCCAGATCGGCTCGAACAGCTGGTTGGCGAAGCGCAGCGCCAGCACGTTCTGCACGGTCTCCTTGCCGAGGTAGTGGTCGATCCGGAAGACCGACTCCTCGGGGAAGACGTCGTTGACGATGCCGTTGAGCTCCTTGGCGGAGCGCAGGTCGTGCCCGAACGGCTTCTCGATCACGACGCGGCGCCAGCCGCCCTCGTCGTGGGACAGCCCGGAGCGGGCGAGCTGCTTGCACACGACCGGGAACGCCGACGGCGGCACCGACAGGTAGAACGCGTGGTTGCCGCCGGTGCCGCGCTGCTCGTCGAGCTCGCGCACGGTGCGCTCCAGCTCGTCGAACGCGTTGTCGTCGTCGAACGAGCCCTGCACGAAGCGGAAACCCTCGGCCAGCCGGTCCCATACCTCCTGGCGGAACGGCGTTCGGGCGTGCTCGCGGACCGCGTCGTAGACGACCTTGCCGAAGTCCTCCGAGTCCCAGTCGCGTCGGGCGAAGCCGGTGAGCGCGAAGCCCGGCGGGAGCAGGCCGCGGTTGGCCAGGTCGTAGATCGCGGGCATCAGCTTCTTGCGGGACAGGTCGCCGGTCACCCCGAAGATCACCAGCCCGCAGGGTCCCGCGATCCGGGGGAGCCGCTTGTCCCGGTGGTCGCGCAGCGGGTTGTTCCGATCCCCGTTCACGCCGGTCATCGGTGTTCCTCTCGTACGCTCTCGTCGATCGGTGTCGAGCAGATCTCGATCAGTGCCGTCGGGTGTCCGCCGGCAGGTCCTGCACCGCCCTGGCCAGCGTCACCAGCCCGGCCACGCGGTCGGTCAGGTGCAGCCGCAGCACCGGTTGTCCCCGTTCGTCCAGCGCGGCCACCGCCGACCGCGCCTGCGCCGCGTGCAGGCTATCCAGTTCCGCGAGCGCGGGCGCCTCGACGGCGTCGGGTGCGTCGCCGGACAGGTGACAGTGGACAGCGGGTCGCGTGCTGCCGGCGAGGTGCCGCTGCCCGTCGCCGGGCCAGCACCGCGGCGCCCAGCCGAACGTCGTCGGCAGCCCGGTGCGTTCGGCGAGCAGGCCGCGCAGGACGGCCACCGACGCGTCGGACTCCGGGTCGAGCCACGCCGCGACGGCCAGGTGGCCGCCGACCGGTGCCCGGCGCACGAGCTCGGCGAGCGCCTCGCCGACCGTGCCGACCTCGGGGAGCCATCCGTTCGCGTGGACCTCCACGCCGCCGTCGCGCACCACGGGTTCCGACGGTCCGGGGTCGGCCACGTCCGGGGGCTCCGGGTAGGGGTCGGTCCCCAGCCGCCGTGCGGCGACCGCGACGGCCACCTGCCACAGCAACGTCCTGGCGCCCGGGTCCGCCGTGACGCGCACACCGGGACCGCCGCCCGTGCCCTGCACCTCGACGACGGCGGGGACGGTGTCGTGCGGGTCGCCGCGGTCGGTCCCCGGGCCGTCGACGGCGACCCGGTCGGCAGGCGCGACGAGGTCGTCGAGATCGTCGTCGTCGGTGGTCAGGACGAGCGGGCCGCCCGCACCGGAGACCAGCTGCGCGATCCACGCGGCGGCGCCCGGCTCGTCCTCGGCGCCGCGCAGTACGAGCACCGACCCGCGGGCCGCGACGAGCGCGCCGGCCAGCAGCAGCGCCGGGTTGTCCGGCGTGTCGTCGGTCAGGTCGGGCTGCGCGGCCAGCGCGGACGCCACGATCCGCCCGGTGTCCGCACCCGCGAGCCCGGCCGGGACCAGCCCGAACGGGCCGAGCGCGGAGAACCGCTGCGGCACGTCGGAGTCCACGGTGACCACGACGGAGCCGTCCGCCCGCCCGCGCTCGTCCAGCGGCGAGCCCGGCTCGGTCAGGTAGACGGTCCGCCCGGCGAGCGTCGCGCGGGCGGCCGGGTCGTCGTCGGCGCCGTCCGTGCTGGCCAGGTCGTCGGCCAGCGCCTCGGCGACCACCCGGTGCACGGCCGCGACGACCGCGTCGTCCCCGCCCGCGTCGGCGACCACGAGCACGGTCTCGGCCAGCTCGCCGGCCAGCGCCTCGCCCACCTGGACCGGGTCCGGCCCGTCGAGGACGGTCAGCCGCGCGCCGGTACGTTCGGCCAGCGCCCTGGCACCCGCGGCGACGGCGGGCCCGGCGACCAGCAGCACCCGGTGCGCACCGGCCGCCGTGAACGACGACCGGAGCGCCTCGATCTGCCCGACGAGCGCCCGCGACCCGCGGGGGAGGTCGACCCACCCGAGCCTGCCGACCGCCGTCGGACCCCAGACGCTCGGGTCGGCGGCGTGGTCGGCGGCGTGGCCGTCGGGGACGGCGGACGGGTCGCCGTCGGCGAGCCGGGACGCGACGGTCTCGTCGGCCAGTTCCGCCGCGATCCGCCGGGCGGCACCGGCGAACGGGTCGCCGTCCAGGTGCACCCGCACCGGAGCGGACGACCCGTCCCCGGAACCGCCGTCGGTCACCGGCGCCCTACTTCGCGGCGTCGAGCTGCCCGCGGACCGAGTCCTGCAGCTCGGTCCAGGACTTCTCGAACTTCTCGACGCCCTCGTCCTCCAGCACCACGAACACGTCGGCGAGGTCGATGCCGACCCGCTCGAGGTCGTCGAAGACCTTCTGTGCCTCGCCCGCCGTCCCGGTCACCGTGTCGCCGGTGACCTCGCCGTGGTCGGCGAACGCCTGCAGGGTCTTCTCCGGCATCGTGTTCACCGTGTTCGCCACGGTCAGCTCCGTGACGTAGAGCGTGTCCGGGTAGTCCGGGTTCTTCACGCCGGTCGACGCCCACAGTGGACGCTGGGCGTTCGCGCCGAGCTGGGCCAGGTTGTCCCACCGGCCGCCGCTGAACGCCTCCTCGTACGCGGCGAACGCGAGCCGCGAGTTCGCGACGCCCGCCTTGCCGCGCAGCGCCAGCGCCTCGTCGGTGCCGATCTTCTCCAGCCGCGAGTCGATCTCGGAGTCCACACGGGACACGAAGAACGACCCGACGGAGTGGATCCCGGCGATGTCCTGGCCGTTCTGCTGGGCCTTCTCCAGGCCGGCGACGTAGGCCTCCATCACCAGCTTGTAGCGCTCGACCGAGAAGATCAGCGTGACGTTCACGCTGACGCCCTCGGAGATCGCCTGGGTGATCGCGGGCAGACCCTCCTCCGTGGCCGGGATCTTGACCAGCAGGTTCGGCCGGTCGACGGCCTTCCACAGGTCGACGGCCTGCGCGACCGTCCTCTGCGTGTCGTGCGCCAGCCGGGGGTCGACCTCCAGCGAGACGCGCCCGTCGACGCCGCCGGTGTTCTCCCACGTCCCGGAGAACACGTCGCAGGCGTGCTGGACGTCGGCGACGGTGATCTCGCGGATCGCCGAGTCGACGTCCGCACCGCGTGCGGCGAGCTCGCGGACCTGGTCGTCGTAGGCGGACCCGTCGGACAGCGCGCCTGCGAAGATCGTCGGGTTGGTCGTGACGCCGACGACCGAGTCCTCGGTGATCAGCGTCGCGAGGTTGCCGGACTTGATCCGCTCGCGGGACAGGTCGTCCAGCCAGATGGACACGCCGGCCGCCGAGAGGGCGGCCAGTCGCTCGTTGCTCATCATCTCTCCCTTGCTCGTGGCGATCAGGAGGTTCTACGACGCCGCGGCGACGGACCGCCGCGCGGCGTCGGCGACGGTCTCGGGTGTGAAACCGAACTTCTCGAACAGCGTGGCGGCGTCGGCGCTCGCGCCGTAGTGCTCGATGGAGACGATCCGGCCCGCGTCGCCGACCCAGCGGTACCAGGGCATGGCGATCCCGGCCTCCACGGCGACCCGAGCCTTCAGCGCGGACGGCAGCACCGACTCGCGGTACCCGTCGTCCTGGGCCTCGAACCACTCCATGCACGGCATCGACACCACACGGGTACCGACGCCCTCGCCCTCCAGGATCTTCCGCGCGGCCGTCGCCAGGTGCAGCTCGGAGCCGGTGGCGATGATCACGACCTGCGGGATGCCGGAGGACGCCTCGTCGAGCACGTAGCCACCGCGGTTGACGCCCTCGTAGTTCGTGCCGGTCAACGTCGGCACGTTCTGGCGGGTCAGCGCGAACCCGGTCGGGCCGCCGCCGACCCGCTCCAGCGCCGCGCGCCAGGCGTAGGCCGTCTCGTTCGCGTCGCCGGGGCGCACGACGGCGAGGTTCGGGATGGCCCGCAACGCCGCCAGGTGCTCGATCGGCTGGTGGGTCGGGCCGTCCTCGCCGAGCCCGATCGAGTCGTGCGTCCACACGTAGATCGGGTCGATGTCCATCAGCGCGGCCAGGCGCACCGACGGGCGCATGTAGTCCGAGAACTGCAGGAACGTGCCGCCGTAGGGACGGGTCGGCCCGTGCAGCGCGATGCCGGACAGGATCGCGCCCATCGCGTGCTCGCGGATGCCGAAGTGCATCGTGCGGCCGAACGGGTTCGCCGCCCACATGGTCGTGGCCGCGGACTTCGGGCCGAACGAGTCGGCGCCCTTCATCGTCGTGTTGTTGCTCTCGGCGAGGTCGGCGGAGCCGCCCCACAGCTCCGGCAGCACGTCGGCGATGGCGCTGAGCACCTCGCCGCCCGCCTTGCGGGTCGCGATGCCCTTCTCGTCGGCGTCCCAGTGCGGCAGCGCGTCCGTCCACCCCTCCGGCAGCCTGCCGGCGAGCAGGCGGTCGAGCAGCTGCTTGCGGTGCGGCTCGCGCTCCGCCCACTCGTCGAACGTGCCCTGCCAGGTGTCGTGCGCCTCGCGCGAGCGCTCACCGACGGCCCGGGTGTGCTTGAGGACGTCCTCGTCGACCTCGAAGTCCCGGTCCGGGTCGAAGCCGAGCTTCTCCTTGACGGCACGGACCTCCGGGTCGCCGAGAGCGGAGCCGTGCGCCGCACCGGTGTTCATCTTGTTCGGCGCCGGGTAGCCGATCACCGTGCGCAGGCGGATGAACGACGGCCTGCTCGTCTCCGCGCGCGCCGCCGACAGCGCGGCCAGGATGCCGCTGACGTTCTCGCCGCCGTCGACGGTCTGGACGTGCCAGCCGTACGCCTCGTAGCGTGCCGCGGTGTCCTCGGACAGCGCGATCGTGGTGTCGTCCTCGATCGAGATCTCGTTCGCGTCGTAGATCACCGTGAGGTTGCCGAGCTCCTGGCGCCCGGCCAGGGACGACGCCTCGCTGGTGACGCCCTCCTCGATGTCACCGTCCGAGGCGATCACGTAGATCTGGTGGTCGAACGGGCTGGCGCCCTCCGGCGTGTCCGGGTCGAACAGGCCGCGCTCGCGACGGGCGGCCATCGCCATCCCGACGGCGGACGCGAGCCCCTGGCCCAGCGGACCGGTCGTCATCTCGACGCCGCGGGTGTGCCCGTACTCCGGGTGGCCCGGGGTGAGCGACTCCCAGGTGCGCAGCTTCTCCAGGTCCTCGCGCTCCAGCCCGTAACCGGCCAGGTAGAGCTGGATGTAGAGGGTGAGGCTGGAGTGCCCGGCGGACAGCACGAACCGGTCGCGCCCCATCCAGTCCGGGTCCGACGGGTCGTGCCGCATCACGCGCTGGAACAGGGTGTAGGCCAGGGGAGCCAGGCTCATCGCCGTACCAGGGTGCCCGCTGCCGCACTTCTGGACCGCGTCCGCGGCCAGCACCCGGATCGTGTCCACGGCGCGGCGGTCCAGGTCGGTCCAGTCGTCGGGCACGTGGGGCGTGACGAGCGCTTCGACGGCGGCCGGCCCGGCGTGCGGGGAGTCGGCGGTGACCGCGTTGGCGTGGGTGGTGCCTTCGGGGCTGGACAAGTCGATGACTCCTACGCTCTGTGTCGACGGCTCTGGTCGATGCTCGTTGTCGGGTCCGGCGCGGCCGCACACGGCGGCCGGGCGACGCGGATCACGCCGCCCGCGCTGCCGGTCCCGTCCTCGCGGCCACCCTATCGCTCAAGGCCTCTGCCAGCAGGTACCTCCACGGTGAACCCCCCGCGACATCCCCGACACGGGGGGTCTACCCGGTGGGCGCGACGGGCATACCACCGGTTAGCATCGACGCGCTGTAGAAGTCCGGAGCCCGAACGTCCGGCGGCACCACCACCGATCCGACAGCGAGGTAGTGAACGCGTGAGCGCACCCGTGTCCCGTCCGGGACGGGAGACGTCACCGCAGGCGGACCCGTCGCGCGGTCGGTGGCAGCGCATCACGGACACCGTCAAGGCCTACCTCGGCCTCACCAAGACGCGGATCATCGAGCAGCTGCTGGTGGTCACGGTGCCCGCGATGTTCCTCGCGCAGCGCGGGATCCCGTCGATCTGGCTGATCGTGGCGACGCTGTTCGGCGGCGCCATGGCGGCGGCCAGCGCGCACGCGTTGAACTGCGTGGTCGACGCGGACATCGACCAGAAGATGAAGCGGACGTCGCGGCGCCCGCTGGCCCGCGGCCAGGTCCCCGCCGGGCACGCGCTGGTCTTCGGCCTGGTGCTGGGGGCGATCAGCTCGCTCTGGCTCGGGTTCACGACGAACTGGCTGGCCGCCGGGCTCTCGGTCGCCGCGATCGCGTTCTACGTGCTCGTCTACACGCTGCTGCTCAAGCGCCGGACATCGCAGAACATCGTCTGGGGTGGCGCGGCGGGCTGCATGCCGGTGGTGATCGGCTGGGCGGCCGTGACCGGTGACGTCGGCTGGCCGGCGCTGGTGATGTTCGGCGTGATCTTCTTCTGGACGCCGCCACACTTCTGGGCGCTCGCGATGCGCTACCGCGAGGACTACGCCGCGGCGGAAGTGCCGATGCTCCCGGTCGTCGCAACACCGCGGCAGGTGTCGGTGCGCATCGTGATCTACAGCTGGGTGATGGCGGCGTGGAGCCTGCTGCTCCTGCCCGCGACGTCGTGGATCTACGTCGGGGTAGCCCTTGCCGGTGGCGCGTACTTCGTGTTCCGCGCGCACCGGCTGCACGCGAACGTCAAGGCGGGCCGCGAGGTCTCGCCGATGCCGTTGTTCCACCTCTCGAACATCTACCTGTGCGTGCTGTTCGCGGCGATCGCCGTGGACGCGGCGGTGGGACTCCCGGTCCTGGTCTGAGGGTCAGTCCAACAGCCGGGTCATCGCGGCGACGAACTCCCGCAGATCGCGGAGGTCGTCAAGGTGGTCGATGACCATCCGGTCGTCGACCTCGGCGTAGCCGTGCACGAGCACGTTGCGGAATCCCACCGCACCACTCAACCGGCCGGCCAGCTCGCCGTCGAGGAGTGCCGCGTCAGCGAGCGAGCGGAACGCGGCCGCATTGGTCGGCGGGACACCGAGACCACGGTCGGCCACGACGTGCTGAGCGGCGTCGATGCCGGCCTCGATGGCGGTCTGGAACGTGTATTTGAGGTCACCCATCCGGACCCGGTCGCCTAGGAGCGGCTCGCGATCCTGCGTGGCGTACTCGTCGAGGATCGCGAGCCGGGCCGTGATCCGCGCCACGAGCCCGAGCAGCCTCTCTCGATCAACCATGGGCTCGGACGAAGTCCTGGCGGAACCGCTCGCGCCGAAACGCCTCGTCGAGGTGACGCTTGCGGGTCTCCGCCTGCCAACGGATCCGGGCCGTGGGCTGGTCGTCAAGCACGACGATGCCTTCCATCGCCACCCGACCGGCCAGCCCATCGGGTGCCCGGCGCAGGTCGAGGAGATCCACGATGTCCGGAAGTGCGCCCCGAAGAGCCCAGTCGTCGATCGGCCGGTCGGACCACACGGCCAGGTCCACATCGGAGCGATCACCTGCGGTACCGGTCGCGTGGCTGCCGAAGACCAACGCGAAGACCACGCCGTGCTCGCGCAACACCTCGTTCACACGATCCATGTCGACCGGCAGGTACATGCCCAGAGGGTAGGGCACTCCTTACCGCAGCAGGTCCGGCGTCTCCCACGGTTCGCCGAGGACGTGCGTGGCCAGGAACGCGTGCACCGTCTCGTACCAGAGCACCGCGTGCTGGGGAGCCAGTACCCAGTGGTTCTCGTCCGGGAAGTGCAGGAACCGGTGCGGGTTCGCGTCCGGGTCCTCCTGACGCGAGGTCAGGTCCCACCACAGCGCGAGCGCCTCGGTGATCGGGACCCGGAAGTCCCGGTCGCCGTGGATCACCAGCATCGGCGTCCGGATCGCGTCGGCGAACCGGTGCGGGCTGTGCTCGGCGACCATCCGGGCGTTCAGCTCGTGGTGCCAGTAGCCGGGGTGGTCGGTGGTCGGGACGAACCGGTCCAGCGCCCACAGGCTGGCGTGGGTGACGATCGCGCGGAAGCGGTCGGTGTGCCCGGCGATCCAGTTCGCCATGTAGCCGCCGAACGAGCCGCCCATGGCGGCCGTGCGGGTCTCGTCGATGTCGTCGCGCTGCTCGGCGGCGTCGGTGAGCGCCAGGACGTCGGTGTACGGCGCATCGCCCCAGGCGCCCCAGCCACGCTGGACGAAGGCGTGCCCGTACCCGGTGGACAGCGCCGGGTCGGGGAGCAGAACGGCGTACCCGCGGGCCGCCATCAGCCACGGGTTCCAGCGCCACATCCAGCCGTTCCAGCTGGACAGCGGCCCGCCGTGCACCCAGAGGAGGAGCGGAGCGGGTGTCGTGGACTCGGGGAGCACGAGCCACGCGCGCAACGGGCTGCCGTCCGGGGCCGTCGTCTCGATCTCGGTCAGCCGTCCCGGCAGTTCCGGATCGGCGGCCGGTCCGAGCAGTGCTTCCGGCTCGCCGTCCGCGGTGTGCGCGTCCACCCGGACCGGGGCGGGCGGGGCGTCGACGGCGTGGCGCAGCGCGTACACCCAGCGTCCGTCCGGCGACGGGCACGGCTCGGCGTAGGCGCCGTGGTCGCCGGTCAGCCGCGTGACCGTGCCGGCCGCGACGTCGATCCGGAACAGCGGTGCGCGTCCCCGCTCGTCGGCGGTGACGATCAGGTGCGCGGAGTCGGCACTCCACCGCACGGCGGACGGCCAGCGATCCCACCCGGGCGCCGCCTCCCGCGCGGCCCCGCCCTCGATCGGCACCACGACGAGGTCGATCTCCGGCGCGTGGTCGGCCGACGGCAGCACCTCGCGGACGACGGCGACCTGCGTGCCGTCCGGGCTGATCCGCGGCGCCTGCAGGTCGTGGCCGGGCTCGTCGAGCAGGATCCGGCGGTGCCCGGTGGCGGTGTCCAGCGCGACGATCACCGCCCGGTGCTCCCCGGACGACGAGGTGTCCCACGCGGTGACGACGGTGCGCCCGTCCGGCGCGATGTCGTGCCCGGTCTCGTCCAGTGCCCGGCCCGGTGCCGGGGTCAGGTCCGTCCACTCCAGACTCTCCGCTCCCGGCGCTGCGACGACCAGGCGGGGCTCTGCGGGACCGAGGTCGTGGTCCCAGTGCCGGACCGGGTCACCCGTGTGCAGCACCGCGGTCACCTTGGCGTCGCCCCGGGCCGCGCGCCTGCGCTCGTCGTCCTCGGCGGTGATGCTGCCGGGCAGCGTCGCGGACGTCGCCAGGACCGTGCCCGCGTCGCGGGCGACGACCGGGTCGGAGACGCCGCCGGGGCGGCTGCCGACGATCCGGGCCTCGCCGCCTCCGGCGGGCAGCGACCACAGTGCGGCCGGGCCGTCGCCGCCGTCGCCGGAGGTGTCCGGGTCCGGGCGGGCGGACAGGAACAGCACGTCGCCGTCCGGGGTGAGCACCGGGTTCGACTCGCCCGCGGCGCTACGGGTCAGCCGCCGCGCCGGCGTCGAACCGTGCGGATCGACCTCCCAGAGCGCGCTGACCATCCGTGTGCGGTCGGGGTCGAGCTCGGCGACCGTCGTGATCAGGCGCTCACCGTCGGGGGACAGCGCGAGCCCGGCCAGGCGGGGCACCTCGATGTAGGCCTGGAGATCGTGGAACGGCGTCTGCGGGGGCACACCGTTTCCTAGCACGCCCCGCCGCGCCGCCGCGTCGGCCTCAGGGCGTCAGGATCAGCTTGCCCGTCGTGCGTCGCGCCTGGAGGTCCTCGTGCGCGTTCCGGGCCTGGTCCAGCGGGTAGCGGTGCCCGATCCGCACGTCCAGCGTCCCGTCGGCGACGGCGGCGTAGACGCCCGCGGCGCGGTCGCGCAGCTCGCCGGTGGTGATGACGAAGTCGAACAGCTTCGGACGGGTCAGGAACACCGACCCGGCACTGTTCAGCCGCTGCGGGTCGACCGGCGGGACCGGGCCGCTGGCCGCCCCGAACAGCACGAGCATGCCGCGACGACGGAGGCTGGCCAGGCTGGCGTCGAACGTCGTCTTCCCGACGCTGTCGAACGCGGCGGCGACGCCCTCGTCGTCGGTGAACGCGCGCACCGCGGCGGCCAGGTCGTCGACCTCGGTGTACCGGATCACCTCGGCCGCACCCGCACCGCGGGCGAGCTCCTCCTTCTCGGGGGTGGAGACGGTGGCGATCACCCGCGCACCCTTGGCCGCGGCCAACTGCACGAGCAGCAGCCCGACGCCACCCGCCGCGGCGTGCACGAGGACGGTGTCGCCCCGCTGCACCGGGTAGGTGTCGTTCACCAGGAAGTGCGCCGTCATGCCCTGCAGGAGCGCGCCGACGGCTTGCTCGTCGTCGACGCCGTCGGGGACCGGGACGGCCTTCTCCCACGGGACGACGATCTTCTGCGCGTAGCTGCCGAACGTCTCGGCCCACGCGATGCGGTCGCCGACCGACACGCCGTGCACGCCCTCGCCGAGCGCGGTCACCTTCCCGGAGCCCTCCAACCCGGCGACGTAGGGCGTCTCCATCGGGTAGATGCCCTCGCGCTGGTAGGTGTCGATGTAGTTGATCCCGGCCGCCGCGACGTCGACCAGCACCTCACCGGGACCGGGGGTCGGATCCTGGAGGTCGACGACCTCGAGCACGTCCGGACCGCCCGCCTTCGTCACCTGTACCGCACGCATGGCGTCAGATCATGCCGTGCCGCCCGGACGGTCGGCGACTTCCGGTCCCGCGCCACGGGATCCGGCCTGATGTCGCCCCGCGGCGCGTCGTGATCGGCGGAACTGGTCGGATCGCGCCGCTGGTGGCGCGCCGCTGCCGGTTCCGCTGATCACGGCGCTCGAAGAGGTGGGCGACGCTCCCGAGATGGACCGGTGCCGCGTCGCCGAGCAACGAGCCGGCACCGCTCTGGCCCGGCCATGATCAGCGGGAGTGGCTGGAACGCGCCACTGGTGGCGCGCTGGTGCCGATTCCGCCGATCATGGACGGCGGAGGTGAGCCGCCTCCGTCGCCTGGGCCGGCCATGATCACCGGGAGTGGCCGGATCGCGCCACGGGTGGCGCGCTGTGACCGCTTCCGCCGATCACGGAGGTGGAGGTGAGCCGCCCCCGTCGCCCGGGCCCGGCCATGATCGGCGGGAGTGGCTGGATCGCGCCATCGGCGGCGCGCTCTGTCCACTTCTGCCGATCATGGACCTGGGCGGCGGACGCACTGCCCGGTGGACCGCCTCGGCTGTCCGGAGCGGCAGGTAGGTCGCGGCCCGGCCCGGTCAGGCGTCGCGGCGGAGCATCCGGAACACCAGGAGCGCGGCGCCGACGAGCAGGTACACGAGCGCGACGAGCGAGCTCTGGCCCAGTCCGTCCAGGGGGAGCGGGTCGCGGATCACGTCCGCGCTCGCCGACCAGCCCGACGTCAGCAGGTACGGCTGCAACCAGTCGAGCGCCGGGATCGCCCCGGCCACGCCGAACGCGATCACGCCGCCGAGCACCGACGCGAGCACCACGAGCGGGTGCTCGGTGCACGCCGAGATCGCCAGTGCCACGGCCCCGACGGCGGCCAGCTGACCGACCGTCCACAGTGCAACGAGCGCGACCCGCCACAGCGCTTCGCCTGCTCCCAACGTCGTGCCGGACAACGTGACCGCGGCGGCACCCGGCGTCCCGACCACGACCCACCCGGCCAGCACCCCGACGACGGCCAGCACGAGCACGCAGATCGCCGCGACGACGAGCACACCGAACGCCTTCATCGCCGCCAGTCGCAGTCGACCGACGGGGGACAGCAGCAGTCCGCGCAGCGTGCCGTGCTGGGACTCGCCCGCGATCGCGTCCGCCGCCGCGGTGGAGACGGCCAACGGCAGCAGCAGGGCCAACGAGACGGTCATCGCCGCGACCGGCAGCACGAGCCCGTTGCCGGCGACGGAGCCGATCAGCCCGCGTCCGCCCTCACCGTCGGCGACCACGACACCGATCGCGATCAGGATCGGCACGACGGCGAACAGCCCGAACATGACCAGCGTGCGGGGGCGGCGCAGCACCCACCGCATCTCGGCCGCGCAGAGCCGCCACAGCGGAACGGGACGGGGATCGGCGGTCGGCGTGGCGTCCGCGACGGCGGTCACGAGCTCTCCTGTTCGGTCAGGCGGGCGAACAGCTCCTCCAGGTGCGGACGGCGGCGTCGCACCTCGTACACGTCGATCCCGTCGCGGACGAGCGCGGCGAACAGCACGGGCGGTGGGGGCCCGCCGTCGCCGACGACCACGCCGGGATGCTGTGCCGTCCCCGCCCCGCCGGCTCCGCCGGTCTCCGGCCCCCGCGCGAACGCCGTCGCCCCGGTCGCGCGCAGCGTCGCGAGTGCGGCGTCCACATCGGGGGTGGCGATCTCCAGACCGCCGCCGCCCGCGTCGAGCAGCGTGCCGAGCTCGCCGGACACGACGAGCGACCCGGACTGCAGCACGGCGACGTGCGTGCACACCGCCTCGACCTCGGCCAGCAGGTGCGACGACAGCAGGACGGTCGCGCCCGCCGCGCGCAGCTCCGCGACGATCGTCCGCACCTCGCGGGTGCCGGCCGGGTCGAGCCCGTTCGTCGGCTCGTCGAGGACGACGAGCCGACGGGGGACCAGCAACGCCGCACCGAGTCCGAGGCGTTGCTTCATGCCGAGCGAGTAGCCGCGGAAGCGGCGGTCCGCCGCGTCGGACAGGCCGACGCGCTCCAGGGCGTCGTCGACGGCACCGCGGATCCCCGACGGCGCCAGCCGCGGCTCGGTGGCGGCGACCCGGCGCAGGTTCTCCCGTCCGGACAGGAACGGGTGGAAGCCCGGCCCCTCGACCAGGGCACCGACGTCCGGCAGCGTCGCCGCGAGCCCGTCGGGAACCCGGCGGCCGAGCAGCTCGACCGACCCGGTCGTGGGCCTCGTCAGCCCGAGCAGCATGCGGATGAGCGTCGTCTTGCCGGACCCGTTCGGACCGAGCATCCCGAACACCGAGCCGGCCGGGACGTCGAGGTCGATCCCGTCCACGGCGACCGTGCGCCCGAACGTCTTCCGCACGCCACGCACCCGGGCCGCGACGGGCCCGGAGGCCGGGACCGCGCTCGTCGCACGATCACCGGCCTCCGTGGGACGTTCCGTCGACATCCCGGTCACGTGCTGATCGGTCACGTGCCGAGTGCCTCGACGAGCACCTGCGGCGGCACCGCACCGGCGGCGACCCGGCCGTCGTCGGTGATGATCGCCGAGCCGACCGCCGTCGTGATCTGGCGGCCCGTGCCCCATGCCCCGCTGACCGGCGTGCCGAGCGAGTTCAGGTCCACCCCGCCGTCGGGGCCGCCCGGTCCCGGCCGCTGTTCCTGCTGACCCTGTGGCTGGTCCTTCCCGGCTGGCCGCTGCGCGACGATCACGGTGTCCCAGCCGTCGCCGACGACCTTCGGGCCACCGGGCGTGTTCGCGTCCGGCTTCTGCCCGGGTCCGCGTCGCTGGTCGGGTGCCCCGCCACGGTCCGGCGCGTCCTCGACCTTCGTGCCGGGCGGCGGCGTGAACGTGAACAGCGACGGGTCCTGCGGGCCGAACGTCACGTCGCTGAAGCCGGCCTGCAGCGCCGGGTCCGCGGACCCGTTGGTCAGGACGGAGAGCTGGAGCGGGATCCGCTTCTCGCCGTCCACCGCGACCCGCACCTCGCGCAGCAGCGTGCGCTCACCCGGCTTCGGGGTCAGCACGAGCTGGTAGACGGCGCGTCCGGCGACCTCACCGGTGCCGTCGACGGCGACGTTGCTGGTCTTCTGCAGGTCGCCGATCAGGGTCCGCGACGCGGCCGCCGGATCGGTGGCGTCCGCACCGCCCCGTCCCGTGGCGTCGGGCCCCGGCTTCTCGCCTGCGCGCTGCGGGCTCCTCGTCGCGGTGCGGTCCTCGGAGTCGTAGGCCCAGCGGGTGGTGCCGTCCGACACGAACGTCTTCTCGCCCTGCGCCGTCGGCAGCGACGCGCGGGCCTTGCCGTCCCCGCCGGACCACACGCGCGCCGTGCTGGTGCCGTTCGCGGCCTGCGGCAGGCCCGGCAGCGCGGGCAGACCGAGCGCGTTGTCGACGGTCACGGTGCCGTTCAGCGGCCCCGGGTCCGGCGCGGTCATGACGGACTCGACGAGCTGCTCCGGCGTCACGGGCGGCAACGCCTGCGCGGCGGTGGCGCCGGGCGCCACGGCCACACCGATCCCGACGAGCGCGGCGACGGCCGCCCCGATCCCCCCGGTCCACGCCGCGCGGCGGCGTCCTCGCATCCCCATGACGCACAGCCTGACGTATGACGGCTGAGACGGTCTCAGAGCGGCGTCGCCGTCTTTGTCGGTGCGAGGTCCTACCGTCGTGCTCGTGACCCGGGTACTGGTGGTGGACGACGAGCCCGGCGTGCGTGCCGCGCTGGAGCGCGGGCTGGCCGCCGAGGGCATGACGGTGGTGGCGTGCGCCGACGGCCGGTCCGGCCTGGAGGCGGCGCTGACCGGCGCGTTCGACGCGATCGTGCTGGACATCATCCTGCCCGGCCTGTCCGGGTACCGGGTCCTCGAGCACCTGCGGGCGGCCGGTGTGCACACCCCGGTCCTGCTGCTCTCGGCCAAGGACGGCGAGATCGACCAGGCGGACGGCCTGGACCTGGGGGCGGACGGGTACCTGGTCAAACCGTTCTCGTTCGTCGTGCTCGTCGCGCAGCTGCGGGCGATGCTGCGCCGTCGCGACGCGCCCGGTGCGGCTCCGCGGGTCCGGGTCGGTGCGCTGGAGCTGGATCCGGGCAGCGGTGCGGTCGCGTGGGGTGGGGCACCGGTCGAGTTGTCCCCGCGCGAGTTCGCGGTGCTGCACGCGCTGGTGACGCTTCCGGGGCCGGTGGTCGGGAAGGACGCACTGCGCGAACAGGTGTGGGGCGACGGCGATGCCGTCAGCCTGAACGTCGTCGAGGTCTACGTCGGCTACGTGCGGCGGAAGCTGGCCGCCGCCGGAGCCGGGGACCTGGTGCACACCGAACGCGGCCGCGGGTACCGGATCGGTGCGCCATGAACCGCCTGCGCCGCTGGTGGTCCCACCGCCCGCTGCGCATGCGGATCACGCTCGCCGTCGGCGGGGTGGCGCTGGTCGCGCTGCTGGCGCTCGGGCGGCTCGGCGCCGGGCTCGCCCTCGACGTGCTGCTCGACGGCTTCGACGCCGACCTGACCGCCCGCGCCACCGCCGGGGCGGAGCGGCTCGGGGGTTCGGCGACGGCGGACCGGGTGGGTCCGTCCCTGCGCGTGGTCGATCGTGCCGGTGACCCCGTCGACGGCGGCCCGCCGCTGCCGGTGCGGGAGGACGCCATGCGCTCGCTGTCCGCGGGCGAGCCCGCGACGACGCTCGGGCCCGTCGGCCCGGTCCGCTGGGCGGCGGCGCCGGTCGTCACGGCCGACGGTTCGACGTGGTTCGTGCTGGCCTCCGCGGACCTGTTCGCCGGCGGGCCGGTGGTCGCGGCACGGGCGGTGCTCGGGTTCCTGCTCGCCGCCGTCGCTGTGGCGCTGCTGGTGACCCTGACGGCGTGGCTGGCCGGGCGGGCCGCGCTGGTGCCCGTGGACCGGATGCGCCGTGCCGCGGCGGAGCTGGCGCCGGGGGAGCGGCTGCCGGTGCCGCCGGCGCGGGACGAGCTGCAGGCGCTCGCCGGGGAGATCAACGCGCTGCTCGCCCGTCGCGACGAGGCCGCCTCCCGTCTGGAGCGCTTCACCGGAGACGCGGCGCACGAGCTGCGGTCGCCGGTCGCGTCGCTGCGCGCGCAGGCCGAGGTCGCCGTCGCACACCCGGACCCGGCCATGGCCGAGGACACGCTCCGGTCGGTCGCCCACGAGGCGCGACGGCTGAGCGTGCTGCTCGACGGCCTGATGGCGCTCGCCCGTGCCGACGCGGGCCGTCGCCCGGAGGCCCGCCCGGTGGACGTCGTCGCGGCCGCCCGCTCGGCCGTGGAGCGGGCGCGGACCCCTGACGGACCGGCGATCGAGCTGATCACCCCCGGCCCGGCCGTCGTCGCGGCGGGTGCCGCCGAGGTCGATCTGGTGCTGGACAACCTGCTGGAGAACGGCACCCGGCACGCGCGCGGTCTGGTCCGGATCGCGGTCCTGCCGGCCGGGCGGTGGGTGCGGCTGGTCGTCGACGACGACGGCCCCGGCATCCCCGGGCCCGACCGCGCCCGCGTGTTCGACCGGTTCACCCGCCTCGAGCCGGAGTCGGGCCGCGGCTCCGGCCTGGGCCTGGCCCTGGTGGACGCCGCTGTCCGGGGCCGGGGCGGGACGGTCGCGGCCGCTGCTGCGCCCACCGGTGGCGCACGTCTGGAGGTGCGCTGGCCCGCGACCGCGCCATCGCCGTGATCCGCGTTCGCGGAGCGGGGCGTTCGGCGGGCGAACGCTTCGCTCCGGAGCCGTCGATCACCAGTCGGCGCACGGGCCGGTCTCGGTCCCGCGATCCGGTGGCGCGGGCTACGGGCGGTCGGCGGTGGCGTCGGCGAGGGGGCGCTGGTCGGCGTCGGTTGTGGTGGTGGGCGTCGTCGACGTCGCGGGGACGGGGCGGGTCGTCGTGCCGGACCAGACCGACGAGGCGGCCGCGGTCACCAGGCCGGCGCCCAGTACGTGCAGGGACACCAGCAGCTCCGGGACGCCGAGCGCGTACTGGATCCCGCCGAGCGCTCCCTGCGCCAGCACGACGGCGACGAGTACCCCGAACCGGCGACCGAGTGTGGCCGGGGCGCCGACCGCGCGGAGTGCGAACCCGAGCCCGACGAGCGTGCCCAGGTACAGGAACAGCACGTCGGCGTGCAGTGACGCGAGCCCCGGCACGGCGACGTCCAGTCGTGGGGTGGCCGCGTCCCCCGCGTGCGGGCCTGCGGCCGTGACGAGCGTTCCGGCGATCAGCAGCGCCGCGAGGACGGCCGTGCTGACCGCGACCAGGCCGCGCACGGCTCCGGGCACGGCGGGCGTGGCCGGGGCGTCACCCTCCCGTGCGGCGGAGACGAGCAGGACGGAGAGCCAGACCAGCACCATCGACGCGAGGAAGTGCGGCATCACACTCCACCACGACAGCCCGGCGAGCACGGTGATGCCGCCGATCACCCCCTGCGCCAGGACCCCCGCCGGCATGAGCGCCGCGAGCACGGTGAGCCGTCGCCGTCGGGGCCGGGTGGTCAGCGCGCCGAGCAGGCAGGCGATCGCGACGACCACCACCACCACGCCGAGCAGCCGATTGCCGAACTCGATCCACTGGTGCAGCGGCTGCAGCTCGGGGTGCGCGACCGGGATCAGGCTGCCCGGGTTGCAGTTCGGCCACGTCGGACAGCCGAGCCCGGACCCGGTCACCCGGACCACCGACCCGGTCACCGCGATCCCGATCTGCGCCACCACGTTCGCGATCGCGAGGGCGATCATCACCGGGTGCGGCGTCGCCGGGATGCGTGAGGTCGAGGAGGGTCGCGCCACGTCCCCATCGTAGGTCGTGCCGCTCCGGCGACCGTCCGCCACCACCAGGAGCGGACCGGATGGGCGGGCGGTGTCCTATCGGCCGTCACCATGGCGTCGTCGCATCGACCGCTGCGTGCCTGTCGACGGGTATGCACGTCCGCGCGCCACGATGTTGTGGTCGTCCGTCCCACCACGGCGTCGCTCTCGACCCGCGGCGCCGGCGACCGGGCAGGGGGCTCCGGTCCGCGCGAACGTTCCGCTCGGCGGGCCGGCAGGATCGGCGGGAACGTTCCGGCCGTGACGGCCACGCGAACGTTCCACTCGATCGGCACGATCCGTCGAGTGGAACGCTGTCGTGGTCCTGCCACCGTGACCCGCGATGCACAGGGCCCGATCGCGGCCGACGTCGCACGCAGCCCGTGGGATCACAGGCCTCGAGACGTCGTGCCCGGCTCCGCGTCGTGCGTCAGCGCCAGCGGACGGTGCGGGCGGCCACCAGCCCGGCGACGACGGCCCAGACCAGGAGGACCACCAGCGGTCCGGCGCCGGCGGACGGGCCGGCACCCATCGCCCCGCGGAGGGACTCGGCCAGGGCACCGGACGGCAGCACCGCCGCGAGCGCGGCCATCGGGCCGGGCAGCACGGACAGCGGGATGACGATGCCGCCGGCCAGGAGCAGCACGAACCAGACCAGGTTCGCCACCGCGAGAGTGATCTCCGCACGCAGCGTCCCGCCGAGCAGGATGCCCAGCGCGCCGAACGCCGCCGCACCGAGCAGCACGGCGGGCACGGCGACGGCCAGGTCGGTCGAGCCGGGCCGCCAGCCCAGCACGAGCCCGACCAGGCACAGCAGGATCACCTGCAGCACCACGACGGCGAGCACCGCGGCGAGCCGCCCGCACACCAGCAGCCAGCGGGGAAGGGCGGTCGCGGCCAGTCGTCGCAGCACGCCGTAGCGCCGGTCGAAGCCGAGCGCGATCGCCTGGCTGGTGAACGCCGACGACATCACGGCCAGCGCCAGGATCGACGGCAGCACGGTCTGCACCCGGGGCACGGGCACCGGGAGCAGCGGGATGAGCGAGAGACCCACCAGCAGCACGAGCGGGATGAGGATCGTCAGCAGCACCTGCTCGCCGTTGCGCAGCGCCAGACGGGTCTCGATGCCCGCCTGGGCGCGCAGCATCCCGAGCAGCGAGCCGCGGCCCGGGTCGGGCGTGAACGTGCCCTCGGCGAACGTGGGGGACGAGGTCACGAGCGCAGCTCCCGCCCGGTCAGGTCGAGGTAGACATCCTCGAGGCTTCGGCGGTGGACCTTCACGTCGTCGGCGGTGACGCCCTGGTCCGCGCACCACGACGTGATCGCGGACAGCGCGGCCGGGTCGATCCGGCCCTGCACCCGGTAGCGGCCGGGAAGCGTCTCGGACGTCGCGTACCCGTCCGGGAGCTTCCGGTCCAGCGGTTCCAGGTCCATCCCGGCCCTGGCCTTGAAACGGAGTTCCTGCTGGTCACCGGCGGTCAGCTCGGCGGGGGAGCCCTGCGCGACGACCCGGCCGTGGTCGATGATCACGACGTCGTCGGCGAGTGCCTCCGCCTCCTCCATCAGATGCGTGGTCAGCAGCACCGCCACACCGTCCCGGCGCAGGGCCGCGACGAGCTGCCACACCAGGTGCCGGGCCTGCGGGTCCATCCCGGCCGTCGGCTCGTCGAGGAACACCAGCTCCGGGCGTCCGACGACGGCGCACGCCAGCGCCAGCCGCTGCTGCTCGCCACCGGACAGCCGCTTGTACGGGATGCGCGTCCGTCCGGAGAGGCCGAGCACGTCGAGCAGCCAGTCCGGGTCCAGCGGACGGGCGGCGCAGGCCGCGACCACCCGCAGCATCTCCCCGGCCCGCACGCCCGGGTAGGCGCCGCCGCCCTGCGGCATGGTCCCGATCCGCGCGCGCACCGACTCCGACGACGGGTCGCTGCCCAGCACCGACACCGACCCCGCGTCCGGGCGCATCAGGCCGGCGCAGATCTCGACGGTCGTCGTC
This sequence comes from Pseudonocardia endophytica, assembly GCF_004339565.1. GTDB lineage: Bacteria > Actinomycetota > Actinomycetes > Mycobacteriales > Pseudonocardiaceae > Pseudonocardia > Pseudonocardia endophytica. Next base: position 150,693 of record NZ_SMFZ01000001.1, on the reverse strand, counting down.
TTGCCGGCGCCGTTCGGCCCAAGCAGTGCCAGCACCCCGGCGGACGGGAGCTCCAGGTCGACGCCGTCGAGCGCCGTCGTCGAACCGTAGCTCTTGGTCAGGCCACGGGCGGACAGTGCGGTCACAGCAGGAACTCCGTCTGCCGGGACGCGGCGCGCAGCTGGTGACGGACGTAGACCAGCATCACGGCGAACATCGCGATCCCGGCGATGATCGACATCGGCAGCTGGTAGGCGCGGAAGATGAAGTCGGCACCGGTCGGCGGCACGACAAGCGCGAGCAGCACGGACACCGCCAGGATCGCGCGTCGGTAGTGCGGCATCGCCCGCGTCGCGGTCAGCGGGATCAGCGCCCACAGCAGGTACCAGGGATGCACGACCGGTCCGAGCAGCACCACGGCGCCCAGTCCGGCACCGGTGCCGGTCACCGGGTCGAGCGTGCCGCGCAGGCATTTCAGCAGCAGGTACAGGCAGACCAGCCCGATCGCGACGCCGCCGATCCCGCGACCCAGCGTGAGCGTCGCGTCGGTGCTGTCGCCGAGCCCGAGCAGCCGCCCGATCTGGCCCGACAGCAGCCCCAGGTCGGTCGACACGGACATCCAGCTGCGGATCTCGCCCGGAGCGGACAGGCCCTTGAGCCAGTTGAACCCGAGCCCGGTGGCCGCGCTGAACACGCCGAGCACGGCGGCCGCCACGACGGTCAGCCCGCTGCCCACGACCAGCCAGTCGCGGACGTGCATGCCGCGCTTGCGCACCAGGTAGACGCCGACGAAGCCGAGCGCGAGCAGCGCGGGCAGCTTCACCGCGGCCGCGGACACGATCAGGACCGAGCCGAGCGTGATCTTCCACCAGGGTTGCGGCGAGTCGTCCTTGCCGAGCGCCACGTACAGGCCGGTCAGCATCAGGCTGACCATGATCGACTCGTTGTGGATGCCGGAGACGAGGTGGAACAGCACGAGCGGGTTCGCCACGCCCAGCCAGAGGACGAGCCCCGGCTCCAGGTTGGCCCGCTCGGCGAGCCGGGGGAGCACCCAGACCAGCAGCGCGACGCCGAGCAGCGCGAGTATCCGGTGCTCGTAGACACCGAGGACGGCGTTCTCCCCGCTCAAGGCCGTGATCACGCGGCCGAGTCCGAGGAAGAGCGGGCCGTAGGGGGCGGGGGTGTCCCGCCAGATCGTCGGGATGCCGCCGACCAGCGGATCGCCGATGCCGAGCGCCTGGGCCGGCCCGATCGTGTACGGGTCGATGCCGCGGGCGAGCGTCGCGGACTGCGCGAGATAGCTGTAGATGTCCTTGGAGAACATCGGCGGCGCGAGCGCCAGCGGGACGGCCCAGAGCACCGCCGTGCGAGTGAGCTCGCGACGCTCCGGGGCGGGCGCGACGGCCCCGCGCGAGCTGAGCATCCGGGCGATCCAGAGCCAGGCGAGCACGACCATGCCGAGCCCGGCGTAGGTGACCGCGATCGCGGCGGTGACGTTGCGGCTCGGCAGGCCGAGCACGCGCAGCCCGTTCAGCGGGTTCGGCACCGGGAACGCGCCGGAGCCGAGTGCGCTGACGCCCATCAGCAGCGCCCCGGTCAGGCCGAGCCGCCTGGCGATCTTCGCCTGGTCCTTCAGCGACGCCCACGACCGCGCCCGGACGACGGGCAGGTCCTCCCGCCCCGACGGGGCGATCTCGGGCGTCACCATGCACCCGAGGTTATCGGCCGTCGGTGACCGTCCGGACCTGCACCCCGTACCGGCCGTACGGGTGAGTCGGGTCACGACGAGGGGGGTGCTTTTGCCTCACGGGCGGATATCCGCAACACTGATGTTGTGAAAACGAACGGGACCCGCCGCGCGGCGCCTGCCGACCCTGCCTCCGGGCACGGGCCGGACGCCGTCCTGCCGGTTCCGTCCGTCGCGGCCGGCGACGGCCGGACCCGGCTCGCGGTCGCCCGCCTGCTGATGGAGCAGGGGCCGGTGACGGCCGCCGTCGTCGCGTCCGAGCTGGAGCTGACCGAGCCCGCCGTGCGCCGCCACCTCGACGCGTTGATCACCGACGGCGAGGCGGAGGCCAGGCGGCAGCCGAGCGCCCGCCCGCGTGGCCGGGGGCGCCCGGCCAAGGAGTACGTGCTCACCGACGCGGGCCGCGTCCGGTTCGGGCACGGCTACGACGACCTGGCGTCCTCCGCACTGCGGTTCCTGGCCGAGCGGGCCGGCACCGAGGCCGTGGACGCGTTCGCGCGCAAGCGAGTGCTGGACCTGATCGGCGGCGCCCGCGACGAGATCACCGGTGCTGACGACCGCGCCGACGCACTGGCCAGGGTGCTGACCGCCCGCGGCTACGCCGCCCAGACCCGGCAGGCCGGGCTCGGCGTGCAGCTCTGCCAGCACCACTGCCCGGTGGCCCACGTGGCGGCCGAGTTCCCGGAGCTGTGCGAGGCGGAGACGAAGGCGTTCTCCGAGCTCCTGGGGACCCACGTGCAGCGCCTGGCCACCATCGCGCGCGGCGACGCCGCGTGCACCACACACGTCCCGCTCGAGGATCCCGAACTCCTCGGACGGACGGCACGACACCACCACGATGGGGATGAGTCCGCTCGTGCGAGGAGTCGGCGACCACCTATGCAGGCCCGGTAGGTGGAAGAAGAAGCCGGCCCCGCCGAAGGCGGGTCCTGACCCCACGGTCCCGAAAGGGAGGCAGTCTCCATGACGACCACTCCTGATGTGCGCGACGAGCTCACCCAGGAGGAGACGATCGCGTCGCTCGGCCGGTACGACTTCGGCTGGGCGGACTCCGACGAGGCCGGCGCGAGTGCGCGCCGCGGGCTCTCGTCGGACGTCGTCGCCGACATCTCCCGCCTGAAGAGCGAGCCCGAATGGATGCTCGAGTTCCGGCAGAAGGCGCTGGACATCTTCGGGTCGAAGCCGATGCCGCGGTGGGGCTCCGACCTGTCCGGGATCGACTTCGACAACATCAAGTACTTCGTGCGCTCCTCGGAGAAGCAGGCCGCCAGCTGGGAGGACCTGCCCGAGGACATCAAGAACACGTACGACAAGCTGGGCATCCCGGAGGCGGAGAAGGCCCGCCTGGTCGCCGGTGTCGCGGCGCAGTACGAGTCCGAGGTCGTCTACCACTCGATCCGTGAGGACCTCGAGGAGCAGGGCGTCATCTTCCTGGACACCGACACGGGGCTCAAGGAGCACCCGGAGCTGTTCCGGGAGTACTTCGGCTCGGTGATCCCGGCCGGTGACAACAAGTTCTCCGCGCTGAACTCGGCCGTCTGGTCCGGCGGGTCGTTCATCTACGTGCCGCCGGGCGTGCACGTGGACATCCCGCTGCAGGCCTACTTCCGGATCAACACCGAGAACATGGGCCAGTTCGAGCGGACGCTGATCATCGTCGACGAGGGTGCCTACGTGCACTACGTCGAGGGCTGCACGGCGCCGATCTACAAGACCGACTCGCTGCACTCGGCCGTCGTCGAGATCGTCGTGAAGAAGGGCGGCCGCTGCCGCTACACGACGATCCAGAACTGGTCGAACAACGTGTACAACCTCGTCACCAAGCGCGCCAAGGCCGAAGAGGGCGCGACCATGGAGTGGGTCGACGGCAACCTCGGCTCCAAGGTGACCATGAAGTACCCGGCCGTCTGGCTGATGGGCGAGCACGCCAAGGGCGAGGTGCTCTCGATCGCGTTCGCGGGCGAGGACCAGCACCAGGACGCCGGCGCGAAGATGGTCCACATGGCGCCGAACACGTCGTCGACGATCATCTCGAAGTCGGTGGCGCGCGGTGGCGGACGGACGTCCTACCGCGGCCTGATCCAGGTCAACCCGCGTGCGAAGAACTCGCGCTCGACGGTGAAGTGCGACGCGCTGCTCGTCGACACGATCTCACGCTCGGACACCTATCCGTACGTCGACATCCGCAACGACGACGTGTCGATGGGTCACGAGGCGACCGTCTCGAAGGTCTCGGAGGACCAGCTCTTCTACCTGATGAGCCGTGGTCTGACCGAGGACGAGGCGATGGCCATGGTGGTGCGCGGGTTCGTCGAGCCGATCGCGCGCGAGCTGCCGATGGAGTACGCGCTGGAACTGAACCGGCTGATCGAGCTGCAGATGGAGGGCTCCGTCGGATGACCCAGGACGTTGCCGGCCTCGCGCCGGAACTGAAGGGCGCCAAGGAAGGCCAGGGCGAGGTCCCGATCGCCTCCGCGGGGGAGCGGTTCCAGTCGTTCGACGTGGAGGCGTTCGAGGTCCCCGGCGGTCGTGAGGAGAACTGGCGCTTCACTCCGATGCGCCGGCTCAAGGGCCTGCACGACGGCACGGCGGCGTACGACGGGAAGGCGCCGGTCTCGGTCACGGAGACCGCCGGTGTGACCGTCGAGACCGTCGGCCGCGACGACTCGCGGCTCGGTGAGGGCGGGATTCCCGCCGACCGGGTCGCGGCCGCGGCGTGGTCGGCGTTCGCCGAGGCCACGATCGTCACGCTGGACGCCCCCGACCAGAAGCTCGACGCGGTCACGGTGACCGTGGACGGCCCGGGTCAGGGGGCCACCGCCGCCGGCCATCTGCAGATCCGCACGACGCCGCACACCGAGGCGACGGTCGTCCTCGAGCACCGGGGTTCCGGCGCGCTCGCCGACAACCTGGAGGTCGTGGTCGCCGACGCCTCGAGGCTGACGCTCGTCGTCACCGAGGAGTGGGCGGACGACGCCGTGCACGTCGGCATGGAGCACTACGCGGTCGGCCGGGACGCGACGCTGCGCGCCACGGCCGTCCAGCTCGGTGGCGACCTGGTGCGGGTCAGCTCGACGATCCGGTACTCCGGCCCCGGCGGCGACGCCGAGCTGCTCGGGCTCGGTTTCGCCGACGCCGGGCAACACCTGGAGCAGCGCCTGCTCGTCGACCACGCGGTGCCGAACTGCACGTCCAACGTGTTCTACAAGAACGCGCTGCAGAGCACGTCACGCGACTCGGCGCACACGGTCTGGATCGGCGACGTCCTGATCCGCGCGGCGGCCGAGAACACCGAGACGTTCGAGCTGAACCGGAACCTGGTGCTCACCGAGCACGCCCGCGCCGACTCGGTCCCGAACCTGGAGATCGAGACCGGCGAGATCGTCAGCGCCGGGCACGCCAGCACCACCGGCAAGTTCGACGACGAGCAGCTGTTCTACCTGCAGAGCCGCGGCATCTCCGAGGCCGACGCCCGTCGGCTCGTCGTGCGCGCGTTCTTCCGCGAGATCCTGCACCGGATCCCCGTCCCCGAGCTGCGTGAGCGGCTGGACGAGGCCATCGAGGCCGAGCTCGCCCTGACGGGCGCCTGATACTGACCGAGAGACGGAGCCACCACCACAGATGTCCACTCTGGAGATCAAGGACCTGCACGCCTCGGTGACCACCGAGGACGGTCCGAAGGAGATCCTGCGCGGGGTGAACCTCACCATCCGCGCGGGCGAGACGCACGCGATCATGGGCCCCAACGGGTCCGGCAAGTCCACTCTGGCCTACGCGATCGCCGGCCACCCCAAGTACGAGGTCACGTCCGGGCAGGTCCTGCTCGACGGCGAGGACGTGCTCGGGATGACCGTCGACGAGCGGGCGCGGGCCGGGCTGTTCCTGGCCATGCAGTACCCGGTCGAGGTGCCCGGCGTGTCGATGGCGAACTTCCTGCGCAGCGCCGCGACGGCCGTGCGTGGCGAGGCGCCGAAGCTGCGGACCTGGGTCAAGGAGGTCAAGAACGCGATGAACGACCTCGACATCGACCAGGAGTTCGCGGACCGCTCGGTGAACGAGGGCTTCTCCGGCGGTGAGAAGAAGCGCCACGAGGTGCTGCAGCTCGGCCTGCTGAACCCGAAGATCGCGGTGCTCGACGAGACCGACTCCGGCCTGGACGTCGACGCCCTGCGCGTCGTGTCCGAGGGCGTGAACCGGTACCGCGAGAGCGGCGAGAACGGCGTCCTGCTGATCACGCACTACACGCGGATCCTGAACCACATCACGCCGGACCACGTGCACGTGTTCGCGAACGGCCGGGTCGTCGAGTCCGGCGGGCCCGAGCTGGCCGACGAGCTGGAGCGCGACGGGTACCAGCGCTTCACGAAGGCGGCGACCCCGGCATGACGGCACTGTCCGAGACGGGGGCGTCCACACTGGACGTCGCCCGGATCCGGGCGGACTTCCCGATCCTCGGGCGCACCGTGCGCGAGGACAAGCCGCTGGTCTACCTGGACTCCGGTGCCACGTCGCAGCGGCCTCGCCAGGTGCTGGACGCGGAGCGCCGGTTCCTGGAGAACCACAACGCGGCCGTGCACCGCGGGGCACACCAGCTGGCCGAGGAGGCCACCGACGAGTACGAGTCCGCCCGGTCCCGGATCGCCACGTTCGTCGGCGCCGGTCCGGACGAGATCGTGTTCGTGAAGAACGCGACCGAGGGGATCAACCTCGTCGCCTACGGGCTGTCCAACGCCTCGATCCGGGACGGTCTCAACCCCGCCTCCGAACGCTTCGCGCTCGGGCCGGGGGACGAGGTCGTGGTCACCGAGCTGGAGCACCACGCGAACCTCGTGCCCTGGCAGGAGCTGTGCCGCCGCACCGGTGCCACGCTGCGCTGGTTCTCGGTCACCGACGAAGGTCGGATCGACGCGGACTCGCTGGAGCTCTCCGAGCGCACGAAGGTCGTCGCGTTCACCCACCAGTCCAATGTGACCGGTGCGGTCGCGCCGGTGGAACAGCTGGTGCGCAAGGCGAAGGACGTCGGCGCGCTCGTCGTGCTCGACGCCTGCCAGTCGGTGCCGCACTCGTCGGTGGACGTGCACGCGCTCGGCGTCGACTTCGCCGTGTTCTCCGGGCACAAGATGCTCGGGCCGTCCGGTGTCGGCGTGCTCTGGGGCCGCTCCGAGCTGCTCCAGGCGCTGCCGCCGTTCCTCACCGGCGGCTCGATGATCGAGATGGTGCACATGGAGGGGTCGACGTACGCACCCCCGCCGCAGAAGTTCGAGGCCGGCGTGCCGATGACGTCGCAGGCCGTCGGTCTGGGCGCCGCCGTGGACTACCTGTCCGCCATCGGGATGGACGCCGTCGCGGCGCACGAGGCCGAGCTGACCCGGGTGGCGCTGGACGGCATCCGTGAGGTGCCGGGCGTGCGGCTGGTCGGGCCGGACACGACGGACGGGCGCGGCGGTGCCGTGTCGTTCGTGGTGGACGGGGTGCACGCGCACGACCTGGGCCAGGTGCTCGACGACCGTGGCATCGCGATCCGCGTCGGTCACCACTGCGCGTGGCCCCTGCACCGGCGGTTCGGGATCGTGGCCACGGCGCGCGCGTCGTTCGCGGTGTACAACACCGTGGAGGAGGCCGCGCAGCTGGCCGACAGCATCCGCGCAGCCCAGGACTTCTTCGGGGTGGCGAGGTAGATGCAGCTGCAGCAGATGTACCAGGAGATCATCCTGGACCACTACCGCGACCCGCACGGGTCCGGGCTGCGCGACCCGTACGACGCCGAGACGCACCACGTGAACCCGACGTGCGGCGACGAGGTGACGTTGCGCGTGAAGGTGGACGGGGACGTCGTCACCGACGTGTCCTACGAGACGCTCGGCTGCTCGATCAGCCAGGCGTCGGTGTCGGTGCTGCACGATCTCGTCGCCGGCAAGCCGGTCGGCGAGGCCTGGAAGATCATGGCCGCGTTCCAGGAGATGGCGCAGAGCCGCGGGCAGGTCGAGGGCGACGAGGACGTGATCGGCGACGGCATCGCGTTCGCCGGCGTCTCGAAGTACCCGTCGCGCGTGAAGTGCGCGCTGTTGGGCTGGATGGCGTTCAAGGACGCGGTGAGCAGGACCGACGCGACGATAGCGACGGAGGGATCTCCGGCATGAGCGAGACGACCGAGCAGAGCACCGAGGACGAGGTCGTGCGCGGCGCGGCCGGGATGCCGGAGCCGCCTGCCGCCGCCGGCGGCGACGACTCGGTGATCGAGGACCTCACCGAGGCCATGAAGGACGTCGTCGACCCCGAGCTGGGGATCAACGTCGTCGACCTCGGGCTGGTCTACGGCATCGACAAGGACGGCTCGACGGCCGTCGTCGACATGACGCTGACGTCGGCGGCCTGCCCGCTGACGGACGTGATCGAGGAGCAGACCCGCTCCGCGCTGACGTCCGGCCCGGACGGCGGGCTCGTCGACGACGTCCGGATCAACTGGGTCTGGATGCCGCCGTGGGGCCCGGAGAAGATCACCGAGGACGGCCGCGAGCAGCTGCGCGCCCTCGGCTTCCGCGTCTAGAACAGTCCGGCCAGTCGGGCGTCGAGACCGTCGACGCCCGACGTGTCGATCCCGAGGCGCTCCTCCAGCGCGTCCCGGACGGCCGACGGTGAGTCGAGATCGGTCTGCTCGCTCGGGCCGCCGAGGTGGTGCACGGCGAGCGTCCGGTTCGACAGGTTCGTCCGCCGGTCCGCTCCCGGCCGCGCCGCGATCAGGTTGGCGCGGAACAGCGATCGCGGGTGCGCCACGAGATAGAAGTTGCTCATCTCGTAGTCGATCTGGGCGGCCGCGGACAGCTCGAACGTGTACAGCGTCCGCCAGGCGTCCCCGACGAGGGCCTGAGTGGTCCACGTGACGGCCCCGTCGATCCCCGGGACCTCGGCGGGGCCGCGCAGCAGCCGGTACGGCTCCAGCGGCGTCTTCTGCTCCGTCCCGTGCTCCAGTCGTAGCGGTCCGGTGGCGACCATGCCGCCGAATCCGGCGTCGGCGACGTGGGTGCCCTCCGGCAGATCGACGAGCAGCGCCATGTGGGTGCGGACGGTCGGCGGCGCGGTGTCGGCCTCGCCCCACCGCACGCGCGCGGCCAGGCCGGTGGTGCGGAACCCGACCGCGTCCAGCGCCCGTCGGAGCAGCCCGTTGTGCTCGAAGCACCATCCGCCGCGGCTACCGCGGACGAGCTTGGCCGTCAGGCCGCCGGCGGTCAGATCGGGTGTGCGTCCGGTGTAGGCGTCGAGTGCCTCGAACGGGATCGACGTCGTGTGGCCGGTGACGATGCGGTGCAGTGTCGCCAGGTCCGGCCGCACCGGTCCGGTCACGCCGATCCGGTCCAGGTACGACGCGAGCGACGGCGGATCGAGCGGGGACGCGTCGGTGTCGGGCAGCAGGGCCTCGGCGGGCCGTACGTCGGACATGGGTACACCGAACACGCTCGACCCCGGTTCAGGTCAAGCGTTCGCGCGCAGCACCCACGCCTTGAGGTGCGAGTAGCCGCGCGTGGTCCGCGGCGAGATGCGGCGCAGGTCGAAGCGGGGGTCGTCGCGCAGCACGTCGTGCATCTCCTCGTCGACGAGCGCGGTGTCCGGCCGGGCCTCCGACGTCAGCCGTGCGGCGATGTTCACGACCTCCCCGTAGACGTCGCCGTAGCGGGTGAGCACCATGCCGTGCGCCAGGCCGATCCGCAGCTGGGGCAGCGACGGCTCCGCGGCCACCCGGTCGCGCAGGCCGAGCGCGATCGCGGCGGCGTCGGCGGGGTGCTCGGTCACGAACAGCACCTCGTCGCCGACGGTCTTGACGATCCGCCCGCGCCCGTCGGCGATCACCTCGCCGGTCACGGCGCCGAAGCGCTCGATCATCTCGGACAGCTCGCCCATCGAGCGCCGTCGCGTGGTGCGGGTGAACCCGACCATGTCCGCGAACCCGACCGACATCGGCCAGGTGTCCGCCCGGACCTCGTCCGGGTTCGCGTCGGCCGCCCCGGCGATCCAGCGCGACGCGACGGCGGCCATGTGGCGGCGCCACACGTAGGACTGCAGGCGCTCCAGGTCCGGCAGCACGTCCGCGGCGAGCCGGGCCGCCTCCCGCGGGCGCAGCTCGCCGACGCGCGCGGCGACGATCTGGGCCAGCATCCCGACCTGCCACTCGGCCAGCCGGGACATCGACTGGGCGACGGCGCGGGCGACCGCCTCGCGCACGGCGGCGTCCGGCAGCCACTGCTCGCTCAGGCGGGCGACCGCCTGCGCGGCCTCCACGTCGAAGCGGGTGAAGACCCGCTCCCCGGGGTCGGGGTCCGGGAACCCCAGCGCCCGCCACAGCCGGTGCGCCTCCTCGCCGTCCTGGCCGGTGCGTTCGACGAGGTCGGTCTGGGTGAACTCGCGGGGCGCGCCGAGGATGTACTCGTCGAGCACCGACCCGTCGAGGTCCGACCAGTCGATGCCGGACCAGTCGACCGGGTCCGGCTCGGGGCCTCCCGACGACACGCTCAGCTGGTGTGGACGACGAGCACGTCGATCCCGGCGCGCCGGGTCGCGTCCGACGGCACCGAGCCGAGCAGCCGCCCGGAGAACGTGTTCAGGCCCTTGTTGCCGACGACGAGCAGGTCGGCGTTGTGGTCCTTGACGGCCTTGCGCAGCACGTCGACGGGGGCGCCGTCCTCGGCGTGCGTGCTGACCTTCGGCGCGCCGACCCTCTGGGCCCGGTCGGACGCCTCGCGCAGCGCCTCCTCGGCCGGCGTCCAGCCGGTCACGAGGTACGCCTCGTCCTTCAGCGCGTCCTCGGCCGCCGAGGTGTCCTCGCGGCTGGCCGGGGTGTACGCCGAGACGATGACGAGCTGGGCGCCGCTGTCGGCGGCCACGCCCGCGGCGCGCTCGACGGCGGCGAACGAGGTCGCCGAGCCGTCGGTGCCGACGACGATGGTGCGGTATGCGGACATCGGAATCCTCCTCCGAGACCGGGGTCGCGCCCGTCGAGGGGGAGCCGGGCGCCGCCCGGTACCGGCCGTACCCGGTACCGAGTACCCGGACGCTACTACCGGTAGCCCTGGTCCCGCGCACCGGCACGCGGAACGTCACCCGCGGGCGTTGTGCCGGATACCACGGGCCACACCGCCGATCGCAGTAGTCGAGCGCGGACCGCAGGGTCCGCATGGCGGAACAAGCCGGCCATCGCGGCCACCGTCCCGGGGAGATCGTCGCGGCCGGACAGGAACGCCCGGGACCGGTGTTCCGGCAGGCGGAAGAACGCCTCGAAGAACGACGGGACCAGTTCGGGCGGCAGGCCGAGCACGGTCCGCAGCCCGTGCCGACGCAGCTGGTGGACCGCGACGGCGGCGGGGGACCACAGCACGGCCCGTGCCGCCGCGACGGCTCGGTCGCGGCCGGAGGTTCTCGACCGGCCCGCCGCGCCGGTCGATCTCGCGCCCGGAACGGGCCCGGATCCGTCGTCGACGCCGGGTCCGCCGGTGCTCAGGTGCGCGCCGGATCCGCTCGCCGTGACGCCGGCGTCGAGACCGTCCTTCAGCGCCTCGGCGACCCGGGGCGCGAGCGTCAGGGCCGTCGCCACGCTGAACCCGCTGGCCGGGTGCACCAGGGGAGTGGCGGCACCGAACGCGATCGGATCCGCCGGGGCCCGGGGTGTGTCGACCGGGAAGCGGACGCGCTCCTCCGTCGCGTCCTCGCCCGGCTCGATGCCCCACCGTCGCAAGCGGGTGCGCAGCCGTGCCCGGAGCTCGGGCAGCCCGAGTCCGGGCCGTCGGGCCAGCGACGTCTCCTCCAGCAGCACCGTCCCGTCGCCGTAGGGGACGGCATAGAGGAACGTCGGCCACCGGTCGTGCCCGTGGTCCGGACGCCAGTCCATGAACAGCGCCTCGCCGGGCGCGACCAGCTCCGCGGCGGCGTCCTCGGGCGCGACGACGCCGTACGCGGTCTGCTCGGCGACGTTCCCGCGCCGTGGCGCGCCGGTGGCGTCGACGACGACGTCCGCCGTCATCCGTCCGGCCGTGGTGTCCGCTCCTTCCCCGCGGGCGACGCCACGCGCCGCGACGACGTGGACCCCGTCCATCCGCGCGTCCAGAACGGATCGGAGTGCCCGCGTGTCGAGCACGGCGTACCGGCGACCGAGCAGGTGTGGCCCGGTGCCGAACGCCCGTGCCCTCGCTCGCGATCCGATGACCGCGTCCGGCAGCGAGCCGGGCAGGTCGTCGTCCCACGCCCCGTAGGTGGCCCGCCACGGCCGGTCCGGCGCCGGGTCGACGAGCGTCGTGCGCAACCCCCTCGCCGCGCACTCCCCGGCCAGCGCCCGCCCGGCCGGTCCGCCGCCGAGCACCAGCACGTCGGCGTTGGCGGAGGACGGCGGCACACGGCGAGGCTAGTGCCGCATCGCGAAACGTCCGGCACCGATCTCGGAGGCCCGGGCGCCCGCAGGCGGCGTTGCCGCCCGTGCGAAGACGCCCGGTAGGAGCTGCGGGCGGCGCCGTGCCTGCGAACGCCCGGATCCGCCGATTCCGGCACCGACGTTGCGCGACACGGCACTGGTCAGCCTCCGCCGGCATGATCGGCGCGATCGGTCGAACCACGCCATCGATGGCGCGCCGGTGCCCGTTCCGTCGATCATGGCGGGCCGGTGGCCGGGCCCCGACGCAGTGATCAGCAGGAGTGGTCGGATCGCGCCACCCGTGTCGCGCCGGTGCCACTCCCGCCGATCATGGTCAGCCGCTCCGGTAGGCGCCCGCGGCGACCGTGCCGCCGTCGACCCGGATGGTGTCGCCGGTGATCCAGCCCGACTGGGCGGAGGCGAGGAACGCGACGGCCGCGGCGACGTCGGACGGCTCACCCAGGCGCTTGAGGGGATAGCCGGCCGCCACCCCCTCCTCGTCGTGCGCGTAGAGCTTCTCCGCGAAGCGGGTCTTCACCACGGCGGGTGCCACGGCGTTCACCCGGACCGTCGGGCCCATCTGACCGGCCAGCTCCTCGGTGAGGCGGATCAACGCCGCCTTGGACGCCCCGTACGCGCCGATCACGCCCGTCGAACGCAGCCCGGCGACGGACGCGACGTTGACGATCGAGCCGCCGTGCGCCGCCATCCACGCCCGCCAGGCCTCCTGGACCCAGCCCAGCACCGCGACGACGTTGACCTCGAACGTCTTGCTCACCGCACCCAGGTCGGCCTCCACGAGCGGGCCGTACTGCGGGTTGATGCCCGCGTTGTTGACCAGCACGTCCAGCGACCCGAACCGCGCGACGGCCCGGTCGACGGCGTCGGCGCGGTGGGCGGCGTCGCCGGCGTTCCCCGCGACGGCGAGCACCCGGTCCGGGGAACCGAGCGAGGCCACGGCGTCGTCGAGATCCGGCTGCTTGCGCCCGGTGATCGTGACCGACGCACCGCGGGCGAGCAGTTCGGCGGCGACCCCGTACCCGATGCCCCGGCTGGCGCCGGTGACGAGTGCGGAGCGGCCGGCGAGCGTGAGGTCGGTCATGCGCCGGACCCTACGGCGCGAAACCGGTCGAACCGGCCGCTACCCTGGATGCGTGGTCCAGATCGAGTAGGCGCGTGCGCCCCCGTCCTCTCTGCACCCCACCGCACTCCGTCTCTGGAGCCCTGTTCTCTCGTGATCACCGCATCGGACCTCGAACTGCGCGCCGGATCCCGCATCCTGCTCTCCGGCGCCACGCTGCGCGTGCAGCCCGGCGACCGGATCGGTCTCGTCGGGCGCAACGGCGCCGGCAAGACCACCACCATGCGCGTGCTGGCCGGCCAGGGTGAGCCCTACAGCGGCCAGGTCGGCTCGAACTCGCCCGTCGGCTACCTGCCCCAGGACCCGCGTGAGGGCGACCTGTCGGTCACCGCCAAGGATCGCGTGCTCTCCGCCCGCGGGCTGGACACGCTGCTGTCCAAGCTGGAGAAGGTCCAGACGGCGATGGCCGAGGTCGTCGACGACACGGAGAACGACAAGCTCGTCCGCGAGTACGGACGGCTGGAGGAGCGCTTCTCGAGCCTCGGCGGCTACGCGGCGGAGAGCGAGGCGGCCCGGATCTGTACCAACCTCGGCCTGCCCGCCCGCGTGCTCGCCCAGGCCATGCGCACGCTGTCCGGCGGCCAGCGCCGCCGCGTCGAGCTGGCCCGGATCCTGTTCGCCGCCTCCGACGGCGGCTCGCAGAGCGCCACGACGCTGCTGCTCGACGAGCCCACGAACCACCTGGACGCCGACTCGATCACCTGGCTGCGCGGGTTCCTGCAGGCCCACGAGGGCGGGCTCGTGGTGATCAGCCACGACACCGACCTGCTCGCCGCCGTCGTGAACAAGGTCTGGTTCCTGGACGCCACCCGCGGCGAGGCCGATCAGTACAACATGGACTGGAAGCGGTACCTGGAGGCGCGCGCGACGGACGAGAAGCGCCGTCGTCGCGAGCGGGCGAACGCTGAGAAGAAGGCGTCCGTCCTGCACACCCAGGCCGCGAAGATGGGCGCGAAGGCCACGAAGGCCGTCGCGGCGAAGAACATGGCCCGCCGGGCCGACGAGCTGCTCGCGAACCTGGAGCCGGAGCAGCAGGCCGACCGCGTCGCGAAGATCCGGTTCCCGGACCCTGCGCCGTGCGGGCGTACGCCGATGACGGCAGAAGGACTGTCCAAGGCGTACGGCTCGCTGGAGGTCTTCAGCGGTGTCGACCTCGCCGTCGACCGCGGGTCGAAGGTCGTCGTGCTCGGGCTGAACGGCGCCGGGAAGACGACGTTGCTGCGCCTGCTCGCCGGCACCGAGGACGCGGACGCCGGCGAGGTGGTGCCCGGCCACGGCCTGCGCACCGGCTACTTCGCCCAGGAGCACGACACGCTCGACATGGACGCGACGGTCTGGGAGAACATCCGGCACGCATCGCCGGACACCGACGCGCAGCGCCTGCGCACCGTCCTCGGCACGTTCATGTTCTCGGGCGAGCAGCTCGAGCAGCCCGCGGGCACGCTGTCCGGCGGTGAGCGCACCCGGCTGGCGATGGCCGGGCTGGTGTCGTCGGCGGCGAACGTCCTGCTCCTCGACGAGCCGACGAACAACCTCGACCCGGCCAGCCGCGAGCAGGTGCTGGACGCGTTGCGGCGCTTCGCCGGAGCGGTGGTGCTCGTGACGCACGACCCGGGGGCCGTGGAGGCGCTCGAGCCGGACCGCGTGATCGTCCTGCCGGACGGGACAGAGGACCACTGGACCGAGGACTACCTGGAGCTCGTGCAGCTGGCCTGAGTGGGCTCGCTCGGCCGTCGGGAGCGGCCGGTTCGACGAATCACCTGATCGGACCAGCAATCGAGTTCCTGGGCCGCGCCGACCCCCCGGTAATCGATCATCCGCTGGTCCGATCAGGACCGGGTCGAGCTGATCTCGACCATGATCGTGATATCGACTATGCAGATGCACAACTCCACGTGATCCATATGGGGTAACCGTTCACCGATCCCGTTCTCGGCGTTCTGGCCAGAACTCGGGTTCTGGATCATCATGGCCGGATCGCCGCTGCCCACGGCGGCGATCCGCGGGGGCATCCGCGGAGGGGATGAGGAGGGCCGATGGCCGATCTGAAGAAGGGTGCCCGGATCACCGGTACCCAGCGGGGCAAGCTCGCCGCCGATCTGAAGAAGAAGTACGAGAAGGGTGCGAGCATCCGTTCGCTCGCGGAGCAGACCGGGCGGTCGTACGGATTCGTGCACCGGGTCCTGACCGAGACCGGGGTGACGCTGCGCGGTCGCGGCGGAGCCACGCGCACCAAGAAGAAGTAACGACCCCGGGGTCGTCGAAACGCACGGCGCCGCCGTCACGGGTGTTCCCACCACCCGTGGCGGCGGCGCCGTCGTCCGTCGTCCCCGATCGGATCCCGCGCCGATCTACGTCCCGCGCCGTACCGTCGTGAGTCGCCGACCACCACCGGCGAGGGGAGTGCGATGGACCGCAGGCTGACGATGCTGCAGGGCGTGATCCGGTCGGCCGACGCGCCGAAGCCCATCGCACCCGGGACGTGGCGCCGGATCTGGGGTTTCGTCCGCCCCTACAAGCGCTGGCTGGCCTGCTTCCTGCTGCTGACGACGGTGACCGCCGTGATCGGCGTGGCGACGCCGCTGCTCGCCGGGCGCGTGGTGAACGCGATCGTCGCGGCGAACCAGCTGCCGGACGCGACCCGCACGGTGATCCTGCTGGCCGTCGGCATCGCGGGCATGGCGCTGCTGGAGGCGATCGTCGGCCTGGCCGGGCGCTGGTTCTCCTCGCGGGTGGGGGAGGGGCTGATCGCGGACCTGCGGTCGGCGGTGTTCACCCACGTGCAGTCCATGCCGCTCGCGTTCTTCGCCCGCACCCGGACCGGAGCGCTGGTCAGCCGCCTGAACAACGACGTGATCGGCGCCCAGAGCGCGATCACCTCCACGTTGTCGGTGATCGTCGCTAACTCGATCCAGCTGGTGCTGGCCGTCGCCGTGATGATCACGCTGGCGTGGCAGGTCACCGTGCTGTCGATCCTGCTGCTGCCGGTGTTCGTGCTGCCCGCCCGGCGGATGGGGAACTGGATCGCCGAGCTGCGCCGTGAGGCCGCGGACCTCAACGCCGCGATGGGCAACACCATGACCGAGCGGTTCTCCGCGCCGGGCGCGACGCTGGTCAAGCTGTTCGGCGACCCCGAGCGGGAGGCGGACGAGTTCCGCGAGCAGGTCGCCAGGGTCCGGACGATCGGTGTCCGGTCGGCCATGGTCTCGCGCCTGTTCGTGACGGCGCTGTCGCTGGTGTCCGCGCTGGCCCAGGCCCTGATCTACGGGCTGGGCGGCTACCTGGCGGTGACCGGCGCGATCCAGGCGGGCACCGTCGTCGCGCTCGGGCTGTTGCTCACCCGGCTGTACACGCCGATGACCCAGCTGGCGAACGCGCGCGTCGACATCATGACGGCGTTGGTCGCGTTCGAGCGGGTCTTCGAGGTGCTCGACCTGCGCCCGACGATCACCGAGCGGCCCGACGCGCGCGACCTGCCGGACGGACCGGTCGGCGTGCGGCTGCGCGATGTCCGGTTCACCTACCCGCGCGCCGAGGACGTGTCGCTGGCGTCGCTGGAGGAGGTCGCGGTGCTCGACCAGCGGGTGCACAGCGAGGTGCTGCACGGGGTCGACCTGGAGATCTCCGGTGGCGGGCTGCTGGCACTCGTCGGGTCGTCCGGCGCGGGCAAGTCGACGATCGCCTCGCTCGTCCCGCGCCTGTACGACGTCGACTCCGGAGCGATCGAACTGGCCGGCATCGACGTCCGTGACCTGCGGTTCTCGGCGATCCGCCGGGACGTCGGCATGGTCACCCAGGACGGGCACCTGTTCCACGAGACGATCGCGGAGAACCTGCGCTACGCGTCGTGGGGCGCGACCGAGGCCGAGATGGTCGACGCGCTGCGACGGGCACGGCTCGGCGACCTGCTGGACTCGCTGCCGGACGGTCTGGACACGGTCGTCGGCGAGCGCGGCTACCGGCTGTCCGGCGGGGAACGTCAGCGGCTCACGATCGCCCGGCTGCTGCTGGCCCGCCCGCGGGTGGTGATCCTGGACGAGGCGACCGCGCACCTCGACTCCGAGTCCGAGGCCGCGGTGCAGGAGGCGCTGGCCGAGGCGCTCGTCGGCCGGACGGCGATCGTGATCGCGCACCGCCTGTCCACCGTGCGCGCGGCCGACCGGATCGCCGTCGTCGAGGCGGGCGTCGTCGTCGAGACCGGGACGCACGAGGAGCTGCTGGCGGCCGGCGGCCGGTACGCCACGTTGCACCGGACGCAGTTCGCCGAGACCACCGCCCGTCCGGCGGCCGTCTGAGCACACGGGGGTGCAGGACATCACGCCGACGCCGGCGGAAAGTTGATGCATGCTAAGGGTTCGCTCGCTCCGACCGGGCCCGAGGAGGATCGCATGCACGACCTGGACCGCCGGGGACGGCTGCGGGTCCTGGCCGTCTGCTGCTGCAGCCTGTTCGTGGTCGGGCTGGACAACACCATCGTCAACCTGGCGCTGCCGGCGATCGCGACCGACCTGCACGCCGGCTACACGGGACTGCAGTGGACCGTCGACGCCTACACGCTGGTGCTCGCCGCGCTGCTGATGCTGGCCGGTTCGGTCGCCGACCGGATCGGTCGCAGGCGTGTGTTCCGCACCGGGCTGCTGCTGTTCGGTCTCGGGTCGCTGCTGTGCAGCGTGGCCACCGGCACCGGCACGCTGATCGCGGCGCGCGTGCTGCAGGCGGTCGGCGGGTCGATGCTCAACCCGGTCGCCATGTCGATCATCACGAACACGTTCACGGAGCGCCGTGAACGGGCGTCGGCGATCGGTGTCTGGGGCGCGGTCATCGGGCTGTCGATGGCGCTCGGTCCGCTGCTGGGTGGCGTCCTGGTCGCGACGGCCGGGTGGCGGGCCATCTTCTGGATCAACGTGCCGGTGGTGGTGGCGGCCTTCCTGGCCGCGGCCCGCTTCGTGCCGGAGTCGCGGGCCGAGCGGCCCCGCCGGATCGATCCGCTCGGGCAGGTGCTGGTGGCGCTCGTGCTCGCCGGCGTCACGTTCGCGATCATCGAGTCGCCCGCGCACGGTCCGACGTCGCCGCTGATCCTCGGCGTGGTGGCGGTCGCGCTCGCGTCCGGTGCCGGATACGCCGTGCACGCGCGCCGGCACCCGGAACCGTTGATCGACCTGCGCTTCTTCGCCAGCGCCCCGTTCACCGGGGCGACGGTCGTCGCCGTCGCGGCGTTCGCGTCGATGGGTGGCTTCCTGTTCCTGTCCGCGCTCTACCTGCAGCAGGTGCGCGGCTGGTCGGCGCTGCACGCCGGCCTGCTGACCCTGCCGATGGCCGCCATGACGGCCGTGCTGCCACCGGTGTCCGGCCGGCTCGTCGGATCCCGGGGCACCCGGCTGCCGCTGCTGATCGGCGGCACCGGCATCGCCGCGGCGGGCGCGCTGTTCACCGGGCTCGGTCCGGCCACGCCGGTCTGGTACCTGGTCGTCTCGTTCGCCGTGTTCGGCGTCGGGTTCGGGTTCGTGAACGCGCCGATCACCACGTCGGCGGTGTCCGGCATGCCGGACTCGCGGGCCGGCGTGGCCGCCGCCGTCGCGTCCACGAGCCGTCAGGTCGGCGCGACGCTCGGCGTCGCCGTGCTCGGCACGATCGCCACGGCGGGAGCAGGCGGGGGAGTGTCGCTCACCGACGCGGCGCTGCCCTCCTGGCTGGTGATGCTCGGCTGCGGCCTGCTGATCGTCGTGCTCGGGGCCGCGACGACGGGGCGCTGGGCGCGGGCGACCGCGGAGCGCGTCCGGCTCGTCGACGACCCGGTGGTGCTGCCCACCCGGTGACGGAAGTGACCGGGCGTGCTCAGGCCTGCTGGCGGGCGGCGGCGCGCACGCCGTGTTCGACGACGTCGAGCACCGCGTCCAGGTCGTCGGCCGGCAGGCCCATGGCGAGGTGCGAGATGAGGCCCTCGAACACGAGCTCCAGGTAGCGGGCGAGCACCGGGGCCGGCACGTCGTCGCGCAGCGAGCCGGTCGCCGCCTGCCGTTCCAGGCGCTCCCGGGTGGCCGCCGTGAGCGCGGCCGACTGGGCCTGCCAGCGGCCGCGGAAGTCCGGGTCGGTGCGCAGCCGCCGGGAGACCTCGAGCCGGGTGCCGAGCCAGCTCCGGTCCGCATCACCCGCCTCCGCGGCGCGCAGCAGGTCGCGCATCACCTGCACCAGGCCCTGCTCGGCGACGACGTCGGCCATCCGCTGCGCGTCCTCCTCGGCGAGCGCCAGGAACAGCGCCTCCTTGTCCCGGAAGTAGTGGAAGATCGCGCCACGGGACAGGCCGGTCGACTGCTCCAGGCGGCGCACGGTGGCGCCCTCGTATCCGTGGTCGGCGAAGCAGGTGCGGGCCCCGTCGAGGATCTGCTGTCGCCGCGCGGCGAGCTGGTCCGAGCTGACCCGGGGCATGGGGGCAGTATTCCGTACGGCCGTACTCCGTGCCGTCACGTCGCGAGATGTCTCACCGCCTCCCCGACGCTCCTGCGATTGTCGGGGGTCGGGGGTAGCGTCCTTTCCATGACCGGGGAGATGCGGCGGGAGGCGGCGGGCGCCGTCGTTCCGGCCGCCCGACACGACGCGGTCTCGCGCCCGCTCGGCAGCCGTGCCGAGGCCGAGGCGTACGTCGCGTCGGTCTGTTTCAAGCACGGGCCACCGCGGCTCGTCGGTGTAGAGCTGGAATGGATGGCCCACCGCCCGGACGACCCTCGGGCACTGATCGACCCCGTCGCGCTGCGCGCCGCTCTCGGCCCGCACGCCCCCGTCTCCCTGGATCCCTCCTCGCCCGCGGCGCCCCTGCCGGCCGGATGCGACGTCACCGTCGAGCCCGGCGGCCAGGTCGAGATCGCGAGCCCCCCGCTGCCGGACCTCGGGTCCCTCACCCGCATCGTCGACGCGGACGCGCGCCACCTGCGCACCCTGCTCGCCAACGCCGGCCTGCAGGTCCATCCCCGTGCCGCCGATCCACAGCGGCCCGCCCGCCGGATCCTGGACCTTCCCCGCTACCGCGCCATGGAGTGCGTGTTCGACCGCGTGGGTCCGCACGGGCGCAGCGGCATGTGCTCGACGTCGGCGGTGCAGGTCTGCCTGGACTCCGGTCCCGCGGAGCGGGTCGCCGGCCGGTGGGCCGCGCTGCACGAGATGGGCCCGGCGCTCGTCGCCGCGTTCGCGAACTCGCCCGTCCAGCACCGCCGCCGGACCGGCTGGAAGTCCACGCGGATGGCCTGCTGGCTGAGCCTCGACCCGGGCCGGACCGCCCCGCCGCCCCTCGACGTACCGGATCCGGCCCAGGCCTGGGCCGGGCGCGTCGTCGACACACCGCTGTTGTGCGTGCGCGGTACCGACGACTGGGACGTCCCGCCCGCGGTGACGTTCGCCGAGTGGGTGGACGGACGTCGTCGTGACGGCTCGCTCGGGCGAGACCCGACGACGGCCGACCTGGACTACCACATCTCGACGCTGTTCCCGCCGGTCCGGCCGCACGGGCACCTCGAGGTCCGCTACGTCGACGGGCAGGCCGGCCGGGACTGGGCGCTGCCCACGGCGGTCCTGCTGGCGCTGACGTCGTCGCCGGAGATCGAGTCCCGGGTGCGGGAGATCTGCGAGCCGACCCGTGACCGGTGGGTCCCCGCCGCGCGGGACGCGCTCGCCGACCCGCCGCTCGCCCGTGCAGCGGCCGAGCTATTCCCGCTGGCCTGTGACGTGCTGCGGGGCGCCACGGCGGGCGACGGGCTCGAGTGGGGACCGGCCGACGTCGTCGACCGGCTGGAGCAGGTGACCGAGCAGCGGGTGCTGCGCGGCCTCTGCCCGGCCGACGAGCCGGACGCCCACGAGACCGATCTGGAGGCGGGCGGGCCGGACACCCCGTTCCCGCCCGGCCTGTACCGGTCCGAATCCCGCTGATCCACGTCCGTGCCCCTGCGCCGCGGGGCACGTCCGACACCACCCGCCTGACCCAGGCACGAAGGAGAGACGTGACGGACTCCGTGACCCCACAGGGCACCGGGCTCGACGCGAGCACGGAGCAGGTCGAGAGGCTCCGGACGAAGGCCGCCGACCTGCTGGAACGCTCCCGCGCCCGCAGCTCCGTGCTGACCGACATCGACGACACCGAGCTCGTGACCCAGCACTCGCCACTGATGTCGCCGCTGGTCTGGGACCTGGCGCACATCGGCAGCCAGGAGGAGCTCTGGCTGGTCCGCGACGTCGGTGGTCGGGCCCCGCTGCGCCCCGAGATCGACGGCCTGTACGACGCGTTCCAGCACACCCGCTCCAGCCGCGTCGAGCTCCCGCTGCTCACCCCGTCGGAGGCGCGGCAGTACGTCGGCGAGGTGCGGGAGAAGGCGCTCGACGCGCTCGGCGCGAGCCCGCTGCGCGGACGGCGGCTGGAGCACGACGCGTTCGCGTTCGGGATGATCGTGCAGCACGAGCAGCAGCACGACGAGACGATGCTCGCCACGCACCAGCTGCGCGACGGCGGCCCGCTGCTCGACGCGCCCGCCCCGCCGCGGCCGGCCACGCCACTCGGCCCGGCCGAGGTGCTGGTCCCCGGCGGGCCGTTCGTGCAGGGAACCTCGACCGAGCCGTGGGCCCTGGACAACGAGCGGCCCGCGCACACCGTCGACCTGCCGGCGTTCGTGATCGATGCGTACCCGGTGACGAACGCGCAGTACGCGGCGTTCGTCGAGGCGGGCGGCTACGACGACCGTCGTCTGTGGACCGACGTGGGCTGGGCGCACCGGATCGAGGTGGGCCTGGAGGCCCCGCGGTTCTGGACCCGCGACGCCGACGGCACATGGTGGCGGCGGCGGTTCGGCGTGGTCGAGCCGGTACCGGGCGACGAGCCGGTCGTGCACGTGTCGTTCCACGAGGCCCGTGCCTACGCCCGGTGGGCCGGCAAGCGGCTGCCGACCGAGGCCGAGTGGGAGAAGGCGGCCCGCTTCGACCCGGCGACCGGCCGGTCGCGGCGCTACCCGTGGGGCGACGACGAGCCGGGCGCCGAGCACGCGAACCTCGGCCAGCGCCACCTGCAGCCGGCACCGGTCGGCTCCTATCCGGCCGGGGCGTCCGCACTCGGCGTGCACCAGATGATCGGCGACGTCTGGGAGTGGTGCGACTCCGGCTGGCACCCGTACCCGGGCTTCACGATGTTCCCGTACCCGGAGTACAGCGAGGTGTTCTTCGGCGGTGACTACGCCGTGCTGCGAGGAGGCTCGTTCGGCACCGACGCGTCCGCGATCCGGTCGACGTTCCGCAACTGGGACCACCCGGTGCGGCGGCAGATCTTCTCGGGCTTCCGCCTGGCCCGCGACGCCGGACCCGCGGACGCGGGTCTCTAGGCGTGTGCCGTCACCTGGCCTACCTGGGTCCGCCGCGCACGCTCTCGCAGGTGCTGCTCGAACCGCCGCACGGGCTGCTCGAACAGGCATGGGCGCCGTCGGACATGCGGGGCGGCGGCACGATCAACGTCGACGGGTTCGGCGCGGGCTGGTACCCACCCCTCGCGTCCGGGGACGGTGTGAGTGACCCGGTCGCGGCCGTGACCGGTGACGACGTGTCGTCGCGGGCCGTCCGTGCCGGGTCGGCGGGTGTGCCGGTGCGGATGCGCAGCGTCCAGCCGATCTGGTCGGACACGTCGTTCGCGGCCGTCGCGCGGGTGACCGTCGCGACCGGCGTGCTCGGCGCGGTCCGGGCGGCCAGCCCCGGCATGCCGGTGGTGTCGACGGCGAACGCGCCGTTCACCGAGGACCGGTGGCTGTTCAGTCACAACGGGATGGTGTTCGGCTGGCCGGACGCGCTGGAAGCGCTGGGGGCGACGCTGCCGGTGCTGGACCTGATGACGCTGGATGCGCCGACCGACGCGGCGCTGATCTGGGCGCTGGTCCGGCACCGCCTGCGCGCCGGGCACGACCCGGCGGACGTCCTCGCCGGAACCGTGCGCGCGGTCGACGAGGCCTCACCGGGCTCGCGACTGAACCTGCTGCTCACCGACGGCACGACGATCTGGGCGACGGCCTGGCGGCACGCGCTGGCGGTGCACACGGTCAGCGCAGCCGACGGGAACGCGCCGTCCGTGACGGTGGCGTCCGAACCGACGGACGCGCACCTCGACTGGACCCAGGTGCCCGACCGCCACCTGGTGGTGGCCCGGCCGGGTCACCACGAGCTGTACCCGCTCGACACACCGGAGCACCCGGTGGCCGCGAGCGGGCGCGGAACAGAGGGAGCACGATGACCACCGAGAGCGCGGGACCGTCCGGTACCGCTCTTGTCCGGCTCGACGTCCACCTCACCGAAGGCGACGCCGATGCGGCGCTGCGCGACGACGCCCGTCGCGGGCTGACCGCACGGCCCAAGGAACTGCCACCGAAATGGTTCTACGACGCCAGGGGCTCCGATCTGTTCGAGCGGATCACCGATCTTGCGGAGTACTACCCGTTCCGGACCGAGCGGTCGCTGCTGACCGACTCGGTGGCCGACATCGCGCGCACGTCCGGCGCCGAGACCGTCGTCGAACTGGGGTCGGGGTCCTCGACGAAGACCCGCCTGCTGCTCGACGCGTTCCGTGCCGAGGGGACGCTGCGCAGCTACGTGCCGCAGGACGTCAGCGAGTCGGCGCTGCGCGGTGCCCTGGACGAGCTCGCCGAGCGGTACCCGGACCTGGACCTGCACGGCGTGGTCGGGGACTTCACCCGTGACCTGGACAAGCTCCCCGGCGCACCGACGCCGGGCGGGCGGCGGATGATCGCGTTCCTCGGCGGGACGATCGGGAACCTGCTGCCCGGTCCGCGCCACGAGTTCCTCGCGCACGTGCGGTCGGTGCTGGCGCCGGGGGAGCAGCTGCTGCTGGGCACCGGCCTGGTCACCGACCCGGCCGTGATGGTCCCCGCCTACGACGACGCACAGGGTGTGACGGCCGAGTTCAACCGCAACGTCCTGCACGTGCTCAACCGCGAGCTGGGCGCCGACTTCGACGTCGACGCGTTCTCGCACGTCGCGTACTGGGACGCCGAGAACGAGTGGATCGAGATGCGGCTGCGCGCGGAGCGGGACATGACCGTGCGGGTCGCCGCGCTCGACCTGGACGTCGCGTTCGAGGCCGGTGAGCTGATGTGCACCGAGATCTCGGCGAAGTTCCGGCACGAGTCGATCGACGCGATGGTCGGCGCGGCGGGGTTCGAGCCGACCCGGCGCTGGGTCGACGAGGACGAGCGGTTCGCGCTGAGCCTGGTCACGGCCGTGTAGTCGCGGGCCCGGCTCGTGATCGGCGGAACGGGACGTGGAGCGCCACCGGCGGCGCGTCCCGACCGATTCCGGCGATCATGCCCGTTCGGCTCGACGACGATCGGCGGGAGGACGCCGGATCCCGTCGAGATCGCACTGGTGGCTGTTCGACGGCCGGTGTCACCACCGTGCGTGCGATCTCGACCGTCACGGTGCGGCGAAGGCCTGGCCCGGGGTGCAGCCGACCTCACGGCGGAACGCGGCGACGAACGCGCTCGGGGTCCGGTATCCCACCCGGTGCGCGACGGTGCCGACCGGCTCGCCCGCGGCCAGCAGCTCCAGCGCCGCGCGCACCCGTACGACGGCCCGCCACCGGCCGGGGCCGAGGCCGGTCTCGGCCGTGAACAGACGGGCCAGCGTGCGCTCCGACGCGCCGGTGATCCGGCTCCACGCGGCGAGGTCGCGGTCGTCGGCCGGGTCGGCGGCCAGCGCGTCCGCGACGGTCCGGGCCCGCCGGTCGCGCGGCCAGGCCAGGCGCACCGGTCCCGCGCCGGGTGGGGCCGCCGGGCTGAGCTCGTCGAACAGGACGGCCTCGGCCCGGGTCCTGGCGTCCGGGGAGAGGTCCGAGCGGGCGAGGTGGTCGATCAACGCGGCGAGCAGCGGGGCGACACCGATCACCGTCGGTTCGCTCCACGCGACCGGGCAGCGGGCCGGACGCAGGTACACGCCACGCATGGCTGCGGTCTCGGTCGCGCCGGTCCGGTGCGCGACCTCGGCCGGGATCCACAGCGCCCGCGTCGGCGTGAGTACCCAGGTGACGTGCTCGTCCGGGATCTCGACGCGCAGCACGCCGGTCGCCGCCCACGCCAGCTGGTGCGTGGGGTGGCGGTGCTCCGGGAGCGTGTGCCCGCGGGCCAGCGGGAACATCCCGACGAGCGCGACGCCGTCGGCGCGCTCGGTCAGTCCGACGGGATGACCGGAACGCGACACGATGCGGCAGTCTAGCGGCTACCGGTCACCGTCTCCGGGTCTCTAGCGTGCTGGTCATGGCGATGAACGTGATCCACCGGCGGATCTGCCGGTCGGACGACTGGTCCGCGCGGATGCACGGCTCCGTGCTCCCGTGGGCGACGAACGACGTCGATCTCGGCGGCGACGTGCTGGAGATCGGCCCCGGCTACGGCGTCACGACGCGGTGGCTCGCCCCGCGCTCCGGGTCGCTCACCGCCGTCGAGGTGGACGGCACGATGGCCGCCGACCTGGCCCGGGAGTTCTCCGACGTGGACGTCCGGCACGGCGACGGCGCCCGGCTCCCGTTCGCCGACGGGTCGTTCGACGCCGTCGTCTGCTTCACGATGCTGCACCACGTCCCGACGCCCGCGTTGCAGGACAAGCTGTTCGCCGAGGCCGCCCGGGTGCTGCGACCGGGCGGGACGTTCGCCGGCATCGACAGCCTGGTGACCCTCCGGTTCCGGATCATCCACATCGGCGACACGATGACCGGCGTGGACCCCGGTGGTCTGCCGGAGCGGCTCCGGACCGCAGGCCTCGACGCGCCGGACACGGAGGTCGGGCAGCGCTCGTTCCGGTTCCGGGCGGACCGCGGATAGCGTGCAGGCGTGAGTACCGACTGGCGGCACGACGGCGTCCGCGTCATTCCCGGCGACGCGCTGGACACGAACACCCCGCAGACGCCCGGCATGAACCGGGCGGCCGCGGTGAACGGCGCCCGCGCCGGCTCCGAGAAGCTCTGGGCCGGCACGGTCACGATCCACCCGGGAGCGAAGACCGGAGCCCACCACCACGGCGAGCTCGAGAGCGTGATCTACGTGGTCCGCGGCCGGGCCAGGATGCGCTGGGGCGAGAACCTGGAGTTCACGGCCGAGGCCGGTCCCGGTGGGTTCATCTTCGTGCCGCCGTTCGTGCCGCACCAGGAGATCAACGCGCTCGACGACGAGCCGCTCGAGTGCGTGCTCACCCGCAGCGGCCAGGAGCCGATCGTCGTGAACCTGGAGATCGACGCCGTGGCCGAGCCGGCGCACACGCCGTGGGTCGATCCCACGCACCCGGCCTAGAGGTACGGCTGCGTGATCATCTCGAGGTAGTGCCCGGCCGGGTCCAGGAAGTACACGCCGCGCCCGCCGTGCTCGGTGTTCGTCTCGCCGGGCCGGGTGCGCTGCGGGTCGGCCCAGTGGTCGAGGCCGTGCTCCCGGATGCGGCCGAGCGCGCGGTCGAACAGCGCGTCGTCGACGAGGAACGCGTAGTGCTGGTTCTGGATCTCCGGGTAGGCGTCCTCCGGCAGGTCCGCGAACTGGATCATCACGCCGCCGTCGAGCACGACGTTCGTGAACGGGCCCCAGGACGGCGCCTCGGACGCCTCGAGGATCTCCCGGAAGAACCGTGCCGACGTCTCGCGGTCGCGCGCGGCGACGATCGTGTGGTTGAACGTGCAGGTCATGGTGCTCCTTCGGTGCGAAGTCACCGGAGAGCAGCACGTCACGCCACGAGGGGTACCGGAGAGGAACAGCGCCGCCGGGCCGAGCGGTGGTGCGACGAGCTCCTTCCCGGTCGGCCCATCGGGGGCGCAGTGTCGACCCTAGAGCACGGCGTCCTGCGGGGGTAACCCGTTTCCCGACCCCATGATCGGCGGTGGCGTCCGATCCGGGCGGGGTCACGCACCGATCCGGACCGAACCGCCGATCATCGCCGGGGACGGGTTCGCGTCCGTACCCGGTAACCCGGTCGTCGGCGCCCGTAGGCTTGCCGGGTGCCCCGCGCGCTGACCCTGCTCGACGACGTCCGCTGGAACGGCGAACCCGTCGTCGGCGACCGTCCGGGTGCGCTGCTGGAGGCACTGGTGGAGGCCGGTCCGGCCGGGCGCTCCGCCGAGTCGCTGATCGAGGCCGTCTGGGGCGACGACCCGCCCGCGAACCCGACGAAGGCGCTGCAGGTCCTCGTGTCCCGCGTGCGCGCCACGACGGACGCGCGCGTGATCGAGCGGACCGCCCGTGGCTACCGGCTCGGGCTGGGTCGCGACGAGGTCGACGTCCTCGCGCACGCCGACCTCGTCGAGGCCG
This sequence comes from Pseudonocardia endophytica, assembly GCF_004339565.1. Classification (GTDB taxonomy): domain Bacteria; phylum Actinomycetota; class Actinomycetes; order Mycobacteriales; family Pseudonocardiaceae; genus Pseudonocardia; species Pseudonocardia endophytica. Next base: position 123,118 of record NZ_SMFZ01000001.1, on the reverse strand, counting down.
CCCGCTCCGCGTACGAGGACGGTCGTCTGGACGCCGCCGTCGCCGCCGCCCGCGACGCGCTGACGCTGGCGCCCTCGGACGTCGCGGCCCGGGTGCTGGCCATGGGCCTCGGACGCGCCGGGCAGCACGCCGAGGCGCTGCCGCTGCTGGAGGAACGCGCGCACGACGACGCCGTCCTCGCCCAGCTCCTGCGCAGCGAGGCCGCCGTGCGCGGGCCCGCGGTGGCGCTGGAGCGCTACGAGCGCCACCGCACCGAGCTCGCCGAACGGCTCGGCAGCGACCCCGGACCCCTCCTGCAGGACGTGCACCGCGAGCTGCTGGCCGCGGACCGCCCGGTGCACGACGGCGTCCGCTTCGACGCCGCGCCGCTGCTCGGCCGCGACGCCGACGTCCGCGCCCTGCGGAGCCTGCTCGGCGGGAACCGGGTCGTGTCGATCCTCGGTGCGGGCGGTCTCGGCAAGACCCGGCTCGCGCACGTCATGGGTCGCGAGACCGACCTTCCGGTCGTGCGGTTCGTGGAGCTGGCCGGTGTCGGGGCCGCCGAGGACGTGGTCGGCGAGGTCGCCTCCGCGATCGGCGTGCGCGACTCGGTCATCGAGCAGCGCACGCTGACCCGGGAGCAGCGGGCCGACGTGCGGGCCCGGATCGCGCGGCACCTGGCCGGCGCGCCGACGCTACTGATCCTGGACAACTGCGAACACGTCGTCGACGCCGTCGCCGAGCTCGTCGCGTTCCTCGTGGCGGGCGTGCGGGACCTGCGGGTGCTGACGACGACGCGGGCACCGCTCGCGATCGCCGCGGAACGCGTCTACCCCCTGGCGCAGCTCGGTAGGTCCGACGGGGTCGCGCTGTTCCGGCAGCGGGCCGAGGCCGCGCGACCGTCCGTCGTGCTCGACGACGACGTCGTCGCCGACGTGGTCACGCACCTCGACGGGCTGCCGCTGGCGATCGAGCTGGCCGCGGCCAGGGTCCGGGTGATGTCCGTCGAGGACGTCCGGAGCCGTCTCGACGACCGGTTCGTGCTGCTGCGCGGTGGCGACCGCTCCGCACCGGACCGGCACCGGACGCTGCTGGCGGTGATCGAGTGGTCCTGGAACCTGCTCGACGCGCCGACCCGGCGGGCGCTCACCTGGCTGTCGGTCTTCCACGACGGGTTCACCGGCGGCGCGGCGACCGAGATGCTCGGTCCGGACGCCTGGGACCTGCTCGGCGAGCTCGTCGAGCAGTCCCTGCTCACGGTCGTCGAGGCCGGGGGTGTGCGGTACCGGATGCTGGAGACCGTGCGGGAGTTCGGCCGGATGCGCCTGGACGCCGCCGGTGAGCGCGACGACGCCGAACGGGCCCAGCGGTCCTGGGCGCGCCGGCTCGCCGTCGAGCAGTTCGACGAGCTGGACGGTCCCGGCCAGTACGCGGCCATGGACGTCCTGCGCGCCGAGGAGGCGAACCTCGCCGACGTGCTGCGGCGCGCGCTGGCCGAGCCCGAACCGGCCACCGGGCTCGCCCTGCTGGCGGCGCTGGCCACGTACTGGTCGATCATCGGCGACCACACCCGCGTGCTCGGGCTGGCCGACGCCGTGGAGTGCGCCGTCGAGGGATGGACGCCGCCGTCGGAGCTGACCGAGCAGGTCGGGGCCGGTCTCGCGATGCTGCTGCTCAACGCCCGGATGATGTCGCTCAAGGGGCTCCCGCACAGCCGGGCGCTGCTGGCCCGGATCGGGCCGGACGTCCGGGGCCCGTCGGCGACGGCGTGGTTCGAGCTCGTCGCGGCGACCGAGGACGGGCTGCACGGCTCGCCGGACGCGCTGCGACGCCTCGGCGAGCGCCCCGAGCCCCGGGTGGCCGGCACGGCGCTGCAGTTCCTGGCGCACACCCTGGAGAACGACGGCGACCTGGCCGGCGCGATCCCGGCCGCCGTCCGTGCCCTGGAGCTGACCCGCGACGACGAGGGCCCGTGGACCCGGGCCAGCAGGCACTCGATGCTCGCGGAGATGTACGCGCAGCTCGGAGAGCACGCGCTGGCCGCGCGCCACGCCCGCGAGGCGATCCCGGTCCTGGACCGCCTGGACGCCACCGACGACGCGATCCAGTGCCGGACGACGGTCGCGCTGGACCTGCTGGTCCGCGGTGACCTCACCGGCGTGCAGCGGATGCTCGACGAGGCCGAGCAGGTCCGCCGGGGCCGCTCCGGGCTGCGGAGCAGGGTCAGCTGGGAGCTGGTCGCCGCGGAGCTCGCGCTGGCCGGCGGGGAACGCGCCACGGGGCTGGAGCGCTATCGCGGGGCGATCGAGAAGATGCGCCGCCTGGCCGTCCCGGACGTCGCGATCGACATGGCGTCGTTCGCGCCGTGGGTGCTGATCGGCGACGCGCTCGGGGTCGCCGTGTTCGCCGTGCACGGTGTCGGCGACGAGGGCACCGAGTACTGGGAGCAGTTGCGCGCCAAGGCACCGGACGCGTTCGACCTGGCCCGTCCGCACCTGGACTACCCGGTGCTCGGGACCTTGCTGTTCGGGATCGGCCTCTGGGGTCTGCGACGGGACGCGCTGCCGGTCGAGCCGGCCGTGCGCCTCGTCGTGCTCGCCGACCGGTTCTCCTACAGCCGGTCGGCGCCGACCCTGGCCTGGGCGAACGCCGCCGACACCGCGGAACGCCTTGCGCCCGGGCTGATCGCGCGGGTCCAGGCGGAGTACGGGGAACGGCGCGGCCCCGACCTGTTGGCCGGGGCACGCGCCGTCCTGGTGAACCTCTCGTGAGTCAGATCTTGCGCTGGTAGCTCCACACCGACAGCGGCGCGAAGATCGCGATGACGATGGCGCATCCCAGCAGCGCCCAGCCGACCTCCGCGGTGACCGCGCCGTTGTTGGCGAGGTCGCGCGTCGCCGACACGACGTGCGAGACGGGGTTGACGTTGACGAACGCGCGGAGCGCGGACGGCAGGGTCTCGACCGGCACGAACGCGTTGGACAGGAACGTCAGCGGGAACATGATCATCATCGAGATGCCCTGGACGGCCTGGGCCGAGCGAGCGATCGTGCCGACGAACGTGAACGCCCAGGCCAGCGACCATCCGGAGACGACGACCAGCAGGATCGCGCCGAGGACGCCGAGCACGCCGCCCTCGGGGCGGTAGCCGATCGCGAGACCGACGCCGAACGTGATCACGGCGGCGATCGTGTAGCGCAGCAGGTCGGCGATCATCGGGCCGGCCAGCGGCGCGATCCGGGCCATCGGCAGGGACTTGAAGCGGTCGAACACGCCCTTGTCCATGTCCTCACGCAGCTGCACGCCGGTCGCCATGCAGGCGGTCAGCGCGGTCTGGGCGAGGATGCCGGGGATGATCAGCGGCAGGTAGCTGCCGACGCTGCCGGTGATCGCCCCGCCGAAGATGTAGGCGAACATCGCGGTGAACAGGATCGGCTGCAGCGTGACGTCGAAGAACTGCTCCGCGTTGCGGCGCATCTTCATCAGGGCACGCCAGGCCATGGACAGGGTCTGCTCGACGGTCTCGGCGAGCGTGATATGCGGGCGGGTGGCCGCGACCGGGTCGGGCCGGTCGAGGGTGGTGACGGGCGTCGCGAGCGCGGTCATCGGACCTCCTCCTCTGCGTCGGTGTCGGTGGGCTGGCCGGTGATGGCCAGGAAGACCTCGTCGAGGCTGGGCTTCTGCACGCTCACCGAGGAGACCGCCACACCCGCGCCGCGCAGCGCGATCAGGATGTCGGCGGCCTCGTCGGCGCTCTCCAGCGGGACCGAGACGCGGCCCGCGTCCGGGACGGTGGCCGGTTCGACGCCACGGAACTCGCGCACGACGCCCGCCGCGCGAACGACGTCCTCGGGTGCGGTGACCAGCTGCAGGGTGGACAGGCCCACCGAGGACTTCAGCTGGTCCGGGGTGCCTTCGGCGACCTTGCGACCGCGGTCGATGACGGCGATCCGGTCGGCGAGCTGGTCGGCCTCGTCGAGATACTGGGTGGTGAGCAGGACGGTCGCGCCGTCGGTGACCAGGGAGCGGATCGTGTCCCACATCTGGCCACGGGTGCGCGGGTCGAGGCCGGTGGTCGGCTCGTCGAGGAAGATCAGCGGCGGGCGCGTGATCAGGCTCGCGGCCAGGTCGAGGCGGCGTCGCATGCCGCCGGAGAACTGGGAGATCGGCTTGTGCGCGGCCTCGGTGAGGTCGAAGCGCTCGAGCAGCGTCGCGGCGGTCTCCCTGGCCTTCGGCGCCCGCAGGCCCTGCAGCCGTCCGAACAGGCGCAGGTTCTCCGAGCCGGTCAGGTTCTCGTCGACGGACGCGTACTGGCCGGTCACGCCGATCAGCTGGCGCACGACGTGCGGCTGCTCGGCGACGTTCACACCGAAGATCTCGGCGTGGCCGGAGTCGATCTTGAGCAGCGTGGCGAGCATCCGCAGCATGGTGGTCTTGCCTGCGCCGTTCGGTCCGAGCACGCCGACGATCTCGCCGGGGCGAACCTCGAGGTCGATACCGTCGACGGCGCGGTGCTCGCCGAAGGTCTTCACGAGCCCCTCGGTCCGCACCGCGGTCCGGGTCCCGGTGGGCGCGGCCCCCTGTGGGGGCGTCAGCACTGTGGTCATGGCGCAGAGCGTGCGCCCGCCCGGTTGCGCCGTGGTTTCACGACGGGTGCGGGTTCACCGGGGCCGTGAAACCGGCGGCGGGCGGCGCACACCCGTTGTCCGACGTCGGCAGCTCGCCTCGCGCGGCCGTGCACCACCGGAACGTGCCGGTCGACAACCTGCGGAGATCGGTCGGCACGTTGTGGCGGTGGTCGGCGCCGTACCGTGCCGGTCGATTTCTCCGACCGGATCGAGCGGCACGTCACGGCGGTCAGTGTCGTCAGCGCGAGCCGAGGCGCAGGGCTGAGACGAGGAAGAACACCCCGCCGAGCAGGGCGTAGCCGGCCAGTCCGGTCAGTGCCGGGTCGGGAGCGGAGGCCTGCACGACGAACGCGGCTCCGGCCAGCGTGGACAGGGAACCACTCGCGATCATCGCCCACTGGCCGCCGAGCGAGCGTCGCCGCAGCGCGACGACGAGCTGGACCAGGCCCGAGACCACGGCCCACGTCCCCCACACCCGCAGGACGGCCGGGTCGCCCGAGGTGGCGGCGACGGCCAGACCGATGGCGGCGACCAGGCTGACCGCGACGTTCACGCGGAGTCCCGGCACGGAACGGCCATCCCGGGACGAGCGCGCGTCCACGAGGGCGGCGCCGACGTCGAACAGCGGGTAGAGCACGAGCAGGACCGCGGTCACCGGGCCGGAGCGGGACGCGACGAGGAACAACGCCACGGCCCACACCAGTGCGAAGCCGAAACGGATGAGGTAGAGCCTGCGCAGTGGTGTCGTGGTGGCGCCGACGAGCGGGGGAGTCGTGGTGGTCATGGGGTTCGCCTCCGTAGGAAGAAAGACCGTTCTCTCTGCACTCGGTGAGGCTGGCACGGCCGTTCGGCCGATGCAAGACCGATCGTTCTTTCTGTTAGCCTTCCCGCATGACGACGCCGACGCGGACCACGGCCGACGGCCCGGCCGGACGAGCGCGGTCCGAGGCCAGGGAACGACTGGTGGCGACGGCCAGCGGGCTGTTCTACCGGGAGGGGATCCGGGCGGTCGGGGTCGAGCGGATCCTGGCCGAGGCCCCGGCGACACGGGCGACGTTCTACCGGCACTTCCCGTCGAAGGAGGACCTGGTCCTCGCCTACCTGCGTGGGGTCGACGCCCACACCCGGGACGTGGTGGACGCCGCCGTCCGGGCCGCGGGGCCACCGGCGGACGCGGTGCGCGCGATCGGGGCCGTCGTCGCCGACGACCTCGTCCGGCCCGACTTCCGCGGCTGCGCGTTCCTCAAGGCGGCCGCCGAGTACCCCGATCCCGACGATCCGGTGCGCCGGGTGATCCTCGATCACCGCACCTGGTACGTCTCCACGCTCACCGGGCTGTTCGCGGACGTCTTCGGCAACTCACCGCGGCGTGGCAGGCCGGAGCACGCCGCGCAGCACTTCGTCATGATGCGCGACGGGGCCATGACCGGTGCCCACCTCGACGGCGTCGAGGACGTCCGGTCCGCCTTCCACCGCGGCGTCGACGGGCTGCTGACGCTCCTCCACTGAGGACGCGGCTGCGCGGGTCAGAACGCCATCGCCGGCAGCATCAGCGCGCCGAGCAGCGCGATCGGTCCGACGACGACCATGGACAGTCCCCAGCGGGTGAGGAGCGACGTCATCCGCGGGCGCTCGGACGGGTCGGTCGCGCTGGCCACCATCGTCGCGCCGACCGTCGAGAACGGGGACACGTCGACCAGCGACGAGCACACCCCGAGCGCGCAGAGCAGCGCCCAGCCGGGCACGCCGCCCTGCTGCACGAGCGGGATCGCGAGCGGCACGAGCGCGGCCAGGATGCCGGTCGTCGACGCGAACGCGGACACGAGCGCGCACACGACGCAGACCAGGAACGCGGCCAGCAGCGGCACGGCCAGTCCGGCGGCCAGCTCGCCGAGCATGTCGACCGTGCCCGCCTCCTGCAGCACGCCGACGTAGGTGATGATCCCGCCGACCAGCAGCACGGTCGACCAGTCGATCTCGGCGAGCGCGCTGCGCCCGGACGGCGGGTCGATCAGCGTGAGCGCCGCGCCGAACACGAACGCCAGCACGCCGATGTCCGGCTCGGCGCCGGTCAGCGCGATCGCGACGACGGACGCCAGCAGCCCGACCATCGCGACGACCGTGACCACGTGGATCGGGCGGAACGGCCGGGGCTGCGGGACGCCGTCGGCGTCCTCGGGACCCGAGCCGGGCTCCCGGGGTGGCCCGTCGCCGGACGACCCGGCACCGGCGGCGTCGCGGCCGTCGCCGGTGCCGTCGCCGGTGCCGTCGCCGGGCGTCGTGACGGTCCCCGCCGCGGCCGGCTCGCGGTCGTCGAGCCCGGGGCTGCCGGCGGCGACGGTCGCGCCGGAACGGGTCCGGCGCCGCTCGGCTGCCCGGGTCCCGAACAGCGCGTAGGCCAGCGCGAGCAGCAGCACGTTCGACACGATCGCGACGGCGAACAGCACCAGCGGGTTCAGCGGGACGCCGGCCGAGGCCGCGGTCCCGGTCGTGACGAGTCCGAACAGGCTGATCGGCGCGAACCCGCCGGCGGAGATGCCGCACGCCATCGCGATGCCCATCAGCATCGGGTCGATCCCGCGCCGGGCCGCGACCGACATGCCGATCGGTGCCGTCACGAGCCCGCCGAGCGGCGAGCCCATCGACGCGATCAGGCCGGTGATCGCGAAGAACACGAGTGGCAGCACGGCCACGTTGTCCCCGACGCGGGCGAGCGCCAGGTCGAGCAGCCGCCCGATCGTGCCGTTGGACTTCGCGATCCCGAAGAAGAACGTGACGCCGACCAGCAGGATCAGGATGTCGACGGGGAATCCTTCGAGGATCTCGTCCAGGCCCTGCCCGGCGACCAGCAGGCCGATCCCGCACGCCGCGGCGAACATGACGATGCCGATGTGGCTGCGGCGCACCTCGGCGATCACGAACACGGCCGCGAACACCAGCAGCGCCACGATCTGGACGGCCACGTCGCCTCCTCGCTCGGTTCCGCCGGACGGTAGGTGGGGCGGACGAACGAGGCAAACCGTGACACGGGGACGGACCGGACACGGCCGGTCGCGTCACCCGGGCGCCGACCCGCCGCGGTCGGGCACCGTGCCGCGGGCCACCCGCACGACGAGCTCCCGGAACCACCGGTGGGCCGGATCGTCGTCGTTGCGGGCGTGCCACCACAGCCGTGCCTCGAAGCGGCCGCCCGGGCCCGGGCAGTCCAGGAGGCGGAGCGGCAGGCCGCACGCCAGGGCGAGCCGCTCCTGCACGAGCGCGACGTGGCCGGACGCGGCCACGAGATGCGGCACGGCCTGGAAGCTGTCCACACGGACGGTCACTCTCGGCCGCAGGCCGAGCCGGGCCAGCTCGCGGCTCACCGGGACGACGGACGGGAAGTCCGTGTCGTCGTGGTACGGCACCACCCACGTCGCCCCGGCGAGGGCGTCCAGGTCGACGACGTCCCTGCCGAACCGCTCGTTGTCCGCGGCGGCCACGCACACCCACCGGTCCCGGTAGAGGCGCGCCGACCGCATCTCCGGCATCCGGAACCGCGCGGTCGGCTGGGACACGACACCGTCCACGGTGTGGATCGTGTCCTCGATGGTCGACGTGAGTGCCGCCCTGGCCAGCATCAGGTGCAGGCGGGCGTGTGGCGCCCCGCCGTGCAGCGCGGCCGCCAGCTCCCCGCCCATCAGGGCGATCGTGTGGTCCGGGAGCACCATCCGGAACTCCCTGCGGGTGGTGGCCGGCTCGAACCCGCCGCCGGTCGCGAACAGCGCCTCGATGCCGTCGCAGACGGTCTCGACCTGCTCGGCGAGCTGCTCGCCGACCGGCGACAGCTCGTATCGGCCGCCGCGCCGGACGAGCAGCTCGTCGTCGAAGTGCCGGCGCAGCCGGGCGAGCGCGGCGCTGGCGGCGGGCTGGGACACCCCGACGCGGTCGGCCGCGCGTGTGACGTGCCGCTGGCGCAGCAGCTCGCGCAGCACGACGAGCAGGTTCAGGTCGAGGCCCGCGAGCCGCGCCGTCGCGTTCTTCACCCGCCCATTGGACGGCCGGCGATGCGCCGGCCGCCAGACCCGGGCCCGACCGGATCATCAGCCGTGGTGATGACGCCGCAGCAGCACCCGTTGTTTCCGGTCGCGGCCCCGTCCTGCCTACCGTCGTCGCACCGCGACCACCGTGGGCCCCACCACCTCGGCCCCGATGCGGGAGGGAGCCCGACGATGCTGTCCACCAACGACAACGAGATCCTGACACGGGTCGGGCCGGGTACGCCGATGGGCGCCGTGCTGCGGCGCTACTGGACCCCGGCACTGCTGTCCGACGAGCTGCCCGAGCCGGCCGGTGTCCCGGTCCGGGTGCGGCTGCTGGGCGAGGACCTGGTCGCGTTCCGCGACCGGACCGGCCGGGTCGGCCTGATCCAGGAGAACTGCCCGCACCGCGGCGCGTCGCTCTACTTCGGACGCAACGAGGACGGCCCCGGCGGTACCTGCGGGCTGCGCTGCCCGTACCACGGCTGGCAGTTCGACGCCGACGGCCGCTGCATCGACATGCCGTCGGAGCCGCCGACGAGCAGTTTCAAGGAACGGGTGACCGCACGGACGTACCCGACCCACGAGTCCGGCGGGATCGTGTGGACCTACATGGGCCCGCCGGACACCATGACCCCGTTCCGGGACTTCGGCACCGAGTCGCTGCCCGAGGACCTCCGCGTGGCGGCCAAGCTGCAGTGCTACTGCAGCTGGCTGCAGACGATGGAGGGCAACGTCGACACCGCGCACATCTCGTGGCTGCACTCGTGGCCGGGCGCGAACGACATCACCGACGACGGCAGCGACAAGCCCGGCTACCCGTCGAACCGGCTCACGTGGAAGTTCTGGGCCCACGACCGCGCGCCCCGGTTGGAGGTGCACGACACCTGGTACGGGTTCCGCTACGCGGGCGTGCGCGAGACCCCGAACGGGCACACCAACGTGCGGATCACCGAGTACATCTTCCCGTACAGCACGATCATCGCCGCCGTGCCGTACAACACGAGCCACCTCATGGTGGTGCCGATCGACGACCACAACTGCTGGCGGTTCACGTTCGAGTCGAGCCGGATGCCGAACCCGGCCGGGCACGGCGGTGACCCGCTGTTCAGCTTCGGTCCGTTCGCCCGGCCCGGCGGACGGCGGCCGGGCGGGATCACGCCCCGCAACTACCTGGCCGAGGCCGACTACAACATCGACCGCGAGGTGCAGCGCACCACCACGTTCAGCGGCGTCGCGGACTTCGTCAGCCAGGACCTCATGGTCACCGAGTCGATGGGCCCGATCTACGACCGCAGCCAGGAACGGCTCGGCACGATCGACAAGGCGATCATCCGGATGCGTCAGGGGTTGCTGCGCGCCGCGAAGGCGCTCGCCGACGATCCGTCGGCGCCGCTGCCGGCGCTGCCGGGTCCCGGTCACGACTTCCGCTCGTTGCGGGGCACCGACAAGATCCTCGAGGACGGCGAGGACTGGCGGTTGCTCGGTACCGACGACGACCCGGCGATCCGGGAGGCCGGCGCGGTGCCGCCACCGCTGCCGGAACCGCAGCCGTCGGCCGGGGACTGAACCGGTGATCCGCTCGCTCAACCACGCCGTCGTCTACGTGCGCGAGGTGGACCGCAGCGTGGCGTTCTACCGCGACGTGCTCGGCTTCCGGGTGCAGATGGAACGTCCGGGCCGCGCGGCCTTCCTGCAGGCGCCGGGATCGTCTAACGACCACGACATCGGGCTGTTCGCGATCGGCGACGCCGCGGACAACCCGGCCGGTCGCGGCCACGTCGGCCTCTACCACCTCGGGTGGGAGGTCGGCACGCTCGACGAGCTCGGGGCGCTGTCGGCGCGGCTGTCCGCGGAGGGCGCCTACGTCGGGGCCACCGACCACGGCACCACCAAGAGCGTCTACGCCCGCGACCCGGACGGGCTGGAGTTCGAGGTGGCCTGGCTGGTGCCGGCCGCGCTGCTCGACGACGCGGCGTTCGAGCAGCGCACGCGCCGGGGCACGCCGCTGGACCTGGACCGGGAGAAGGCCCGCTACGGCGCACGCACCCCGGGCGGGGTCGGTGTCAGCACGGTGGCCGCCGCGACCTGACAGCGAGCGCCCGAGCACGACCGTTCTTCAGCGACGAGGAAGGGGACGAGATGCGGTGGCGATCGCGCGGCCGGAGGGTCGCGGCGGCGGTGGTGTCGGCGATCCTGCTCGGGCTGCTCGCGGCCTGCGGCGCGGCCCAGCCCGCCCAGCAGACGACCGAGCTGCGCGCGGTCAACGCGTTCGGCGACGACCCGGCCGCCGACGGCCCGCCGAAGCGCGGCGGATCGCTGACGCTGGCCACCGACCGCGAGGCGGTGAGCTTCGACCCGGTCGTGCAGAACACGAACCAGGCGGCGTTCGCGGTGTACGACTCGCTGATGCGGCTGACGCCGGACGGCACGGCGGAGCCGTACCTGGCCCGGTCGATGGACACCGGGGACGGTGGCCGGACCTGGCGCATGGGCCTGCGTCCCGGGGTGCGGTTCAGCGACGGCACGCCGCTGGACGCGGACGCCGTGGTGACGAACGTGCGCCGGCACATCGACACGCCGTCCTCGCCGGCGAACCGGTTCGCCAAGCGGATCACCGGGCTGCGGGCCGTCGACCCGTCGACCGTCGAGTTCGTGCTCGACTCGCCGCTCGGCTCGTTCCCGGTCCTGTTCGGGCAGTCCACGTTCTTCGGCGCGCTCGGGGTCGTCGTCTCGCCGGCGGCGATCGCGACGTACGGCGCCGACGTCGGCCGCCATCCGGTCGGCGCGGGCCCGTTCCGGCTCGTCGAGTGGACCCGGGACTCCCGCATGGTGCTCGAGCGCAACCCGACGTACTGGCGCCAGGGGCAGCCGTACCTGGACCGCCTGGAGTTCCGGCCGCTGCCGGACAACGAGTCCCGCTACGCCTCGATCCAGAACCGGGACGTCGACCTGATCTTCGGCGCCTACAACCAGGAGCTCGTGCGCGCGTTCCGCGACCCCGGCCTGAAGGTCTACTACGGGCCCGGCAACGGGGGCGAGGTGCTGCACTTCAACACCACCCGGCCGCCGTTCGACGACCGCCGGATGCGCGAGGCCGTCGTACGCGCGATCAACCTGGGCGGCCTGAGCGCGAGCCTCTACAGCGGCAACCTCGTCCCGGCGAGCAGCCTGTTCGACGAGGAGAGCCCGCTGCACACGGACACGGCCACGCGGGAGTGGCCCGCGCCCGACCCGGGACGGGCGCGTCAGCTGGTCGACGAGTACCGCGCGGGCGGCGGGGACCCGACGGTGGTGCTGACGCTCACCCAGCCACGCCGCCAGCTCGGCGAGGCCATCCAGGCCCAGCTCGCCGCCGTCGGCATCACAGTGGAGGTGCGGCTCTACGACCTGGCCCAGTACTCGTCCCAGGTCGTGCAGAGCGGGCAGTTCGGGCTGGCCAGCAACGTCGCGTCGTTCGACAACGCGTTCCCGTACGTCGGGAACCTCGTGCGGACCGGCGGGAACGTCAACTACGGCGACTACTCCAACCCGCAGGTGGACGCCCTGGTGGACCGCGCCGCGGGAACGTCGGACCCCGCCGAGCGCACCCGGGCCTACCAGGAGGTCGAGCGCCTGGTGAACGCCGACCTCCCTCTCGCCTGGATCTCCCGCGGGTACCTCGCCACGGTCGCCGTGCCGCAGGTGCGGGGGGTCCAGCGCTACCTGTCCCGGGACATGTTCTACGGCTCGATGTGGGTCGACCGGCCGTGAGCCTGCCGTCCCGGCCCGCGGTGACCCCGCGGGCCGGGACGGCGACCGGCGCGCGTCAGGACGCCAGCATGCCCCGCAGCACGTACTGCATGATCCCGCCGTTGCGGTAGTAGTCCGCCTCACCGGGGGTGTCGATCCGGACGTCGGCCTCGAACTCGACCGTCTCGCCGCCGTCCTTCGTGGCCGTCACGTGCACGGTCTTCGGCGTCGATCCGTCGTTCAGCGCCGTGATGCCGCTGATGTCGAACGTCTCGGTGCCGTCCAGCCCGAGCGACGACGCCGTCTCGCCCTGCGGGAACTGCAGCGGCAGCACGCCCATGCCGATCAGGTTGGAGCGGTGGATCCGCTCGAACGACTCGGTGATCACGGCCTTCACGCCGAGCAGTGCCGTGCCCTTGGCCGCCCAGTCACGCGACGAGCCGGAGCCGTACTCCTTGCCGCCCAGGACGACCAGCGGGGTGTCCTGCGCGGCGTAGTTCTGCGCGGCGTCGTAGATGAACGCCTGCTCGCCGCCGTTGGTGAAGTCCCGGGTGTAGCCGCCGGAGACGTCGTCGAGCAGCAGGTTGCGCAGCCGGATGTTCGCGAACGTGCCGCGGATCATCACCTCGTGGTTCCCGCGCCGGGAGCCGTAGGAGTTGAAGTCGGCCTTCTCCACACCGTTCTCGTTGAGGTACTGGGCCGCGGGAGTTCCCGGCTTGATCGCACCGGCGGGGGAGATGTGGTCGGTGGTGACCGAGTCACCCAGCAGCGCCAGCACGCGGGCCCCGGACACGTCGGCGACCGGAGCCGGCTCGTCGGCCATGCCCTCGAAGTACGGGGGCTTGCGGACGTAGGTGGACTGCGGGTCCCACTCGAACGTCCGGCCCTCCGGCGTGGGCAGCGAGGTCCACCGCTCGTCGCCGGCGAACACGTCCGCGTAGTCCTCGGTGAACATCTTCTGGGTGATCGTCTCGTCGATCACCTTCTGGATGTCCTCCGGCGCAGGCCAGATGTCGCGCAGGAACACGTCGTTCCCGGCGGTGTCCTGCCCGAGCGGCTGGGCGTCGAAGTCGAAGTCCATCGTCCCGGCCAGCGCGTAGCTGATCACCAGCGGCGGGCTGGCCAGGTAGTTCATCTTGACGTCCGGGTTGATCCGGCCCTCGAAGTTCCGGTTGCCGGACAGCACGGAGACGACGGCGAGGTCGGCGTCGTTGACCGCCTGCGAGATCTCCTCGGGCAGCGGGCCGGAGTTGCCGATGCAGGTCGTGCAGCCGTAGCCGACCAGGTGGTAGCCGAGCTTCTCCAGGTACGGCCAGAGGCCGGCCTTGTCGTAGTAGTTCGTGACGACCTGGGAGCCGGGCGCCATCGACGTCTTCACCCACGGCTTGACGGCCAGGCCCTTGTCCACGGCGTTCTTGGCGAGCAGCGCGGCGCCGAGCATCACCGACGGGTTCGACGTGTTCGTGCAGCTCGTGATCGACGCGATCACCACGGCGCCGTGGTCGATCTCGAACTCGGCGCCGTTCAGCGAGACCGTGGTGGGCTTGCTGGTGCGCCCGCCCGCGCCCGCCGCGGCCGAGACCGCGGGGCGCGGCGCGCCGTCGCCGTTGCCGCCGCTGTGCGCGGGGGCGTCGCTCGCCGGGAAGCTCTCCTTCTCGGACTCGTCCACACTGGACGTCGACTCGACCGCGTAGTCGCCCAGCGAGGAGCGGAACGCCTCCTTGGCCTGGGTGAGCTCGATCCGGTCCTGCGGGCGCTTCGGCCCGGCGATCGACGGGACCACGGTGGACAGGTCCAGCTCGAGCGTGTCCGAGTAGACCGGCTCGTTCGACGGGTCGTGCCAGAGGCCCTGCTCCTTGGCGTACGCCTCGACGAGCGCGATCTGCTCCTCGGAGCGCCCGGTCAGCTTCAGGTACCGGACCGTCTCCTCGTCGATCGGGAAGATCGCCGCGGTGGAGCCGAACTCCGGGCTCATGTTGCCGATCGTGGCGCGGTTGGCCAGCGGCACCGCGCCGACGCCCTCGCCGTAGAACTCCACGAACTTGCCGACGACGCCCTTGCGCCGCAGCATCTCCGTGATCGTCAGGACGACGTCGGTGGCGGTCGCGCCTGCCGGGATCTCGCCGGTCAGCTTGAAGCCGAGCACCTGCGGGATGAGCATCGAGACCGGCTGGCCGAGCATCGCGGCCTCGGCCTCGATGCCGCCGACGCCCCAGCCCAGCACGCCGAGGCCGTTGACCATCGTGGTGTGCGAGTCGGTGCCGACGAGCGTGTCCGGGTAGGCCTGCCCGCCCCGGGTCATCACGACGCGGGCCAGGTGCTCGATGTTGACCTGGTGCACGATGCCGGTTCCCGGCGGGACGACCTTGAACTCGTCGAACGCGCCCTGGCCCCAGCGCAGGAACTGGTAGCGCTCCTTGTTGCGGCCGTACTCGAAGTCGACGTTGCGCTCGAACGCGTCCGGCGTGCCGAACACGTCGATGATCACCGAGTGGTCGATCACGAGCTCGGCGGGCGCGAGCGGGTTCACCTTGGCCGGGTCGCCGCCCAGCTCGGTGACGGCCTCGCGCATGGTCGCGAGGTCGACGACGCAGGGCACGCCGGTGAAGTCCTGCATGATCACGCGGCCGGGGCTGAACTGGATCTCGGTGTCCGGCGCGGCGGTCGGGTCCCAACCGGCGAGCGCACGGATGTGGTCGGCCGTGACGTTGGCGCCGTCCTCGGTCCGCAGCAGGTTCTCCAGCAGGACCTTGAGGCTGAACGGCAGCCGCTCGGCGCCGTCGACGGCGGACAGTCGGAAGATCTCGTAACCGGTGCCGCCGACGTCGAGCTGTCCGCGAGCGCCGAAGCTGTCGGTGCTGGCCACTGGCTTCCTCCCGTGGTGGTGGAGCGGGTGCGTGTTCGGGTCTGCCGGGAGTCTCGCGCACCGCCCCGAGGGCGGCAGCGCGGCCCCTCACGCCCAAATAGTACGCCCGTCCTATTTAGGCATGCGACCGCTACCGGCCCGGATGTGACGCATCCGCCTCGCCCGTGTGGTGGAAGTCGATCCCCGTGCCGGGTGTGTCGCAGGGGACCAGGGAGCTTTCGGTGGCATGGTGCGCATCGCTCGTGGAGATCGACAGGGCCTGCCGGGCCGCATACCCGAGGGGGAGTGACGTGACACGCAGGGGCGCTCCGGTCGTGCTCGCCCTGTTGGTCGCGGTCCTGGTGGGGTCGCCCGGCACCGGTGCGGTCGCGTCGCCCGCCGCGTACGCCGTCCCTGCGCAGCCCCCGCCGCCGACGCCGCCGCCCAATCCGAACGACCAGGACCTGCAGCGCAGCCGCGACGACGTCGCCGCCCGGTCCGCCGAGGTCGGGCGCCTGACCGCGCGGCTCGGCGAGCTCGCGGACGAGCAGGACGACCTGCAGATCCAGGTCGCCACGCAGCACGAGTCCGCGAACCAGGCGCGGGACGTGTCCGACCAGGCGGGCCGCGAGGCCGCCGCGGCCGCCGACGCCGCCGCTGCCGCCCGGACCGCGACCGAGAAGGCCGCGGCCGACGTGAACACGGCCCGCGACCGCCTGGACGCGTTCGTCGCCGGCGTCTACGGCCACGGGCTCGACCTCGGACCGCTCGGGCTGCTCAGCCGGGCCACCGACCCGCAGGACCTGATGGACCGCGCGCGGCTGACCGACGAGGTCAGCCGGGACCAGGCCGACGCGCTGGACCAGCTGCAGCGGGCGCAGGTCACGCAGGCGAACGCGGACTCGAAGGCCAGGGCCGCCCAGGAGGAGGCCGACCGGCGCAAGGCCGCCGCCGAGGAGGCCAGTGCCGCAGCCGACGCGGCCCTGACCGCCGCCGAGAAGGCCGCCGACGACCAGCGGCAGCGCCTCGACGCCGTCACGGCCGAGCAGGCGAGCGTGCAGCAGCAGCTGGACGCGGCGCAGAACTCGGACGCCACCCTGCGCGGCCAGCGCCAGCGTTACCTGCAGTACCAGGCCCAGCAGGCCGCCGCCGAGGCCGAGCAGGCCCGTCGCGACCGGGACGCGGCCCGCAGCCGGGAGGCCGCGCGCGAGGAGTCGGCGCCATCCGGCCCGGCACCGCGCAAGACCGGGTCCGGCGCGGTCGAGACCGTGATCGACCGGGCGATGTCGCAGATCGGCGTGCGTTACTCGTGGGGCGGCGGCAACAAGAAGGGCCCGACGGTCGGCATCCGCGACGGTGGCGAGGGCGACGCGCACGGCGACTACAAGAACGAGGGCTTCGACTGCTCCGGCCTGATGCTCTACGCGTTCGCCGGGATCGGCATCGACCTGCCGCGCTACAGCGGGAACCAGGCCAATGCCGGCGAGAAGGTGCCGGTCGACCAGATGAAGCGCGGGGACATGCTGTCCTGGGCGGAGAACGGCCGGACGTACCACATCGCGATCTACCTGGGCGACGGCAAGATGCTGGAGGCGCCGTACTCCGGCTCCGAGGTGAAGGTCTCCCCGGTGCGGTACAAGCACCTCTCGGCCGTCACACGGATGGTCTGAGTCACCCCCGCGTGGTGCGGCGCTCGTCTCTCCACCGAGCGCGCGCGCCGTTGCGGTTCGTAATGTGCGGCAGGTGGAGTGGTGGCACGCGGTCGTGATCGCGCTCGCCGGGCTGTGGGCCGGGACGATCAACACGGTGGTCGGGTCCGGGACGCTGGTGACGTTCCCGGTGCTGGTCGCACTCGGCTACCCACCACTCGTCGCGACCACGTCGAACGCCGTCGGACTGACGCCGGGCACGATCGCCGGGGCGTTCGGGTACCGCTCGGAGCTGGAAGGCCAGCGGTCGCGGCTGATCCGGTACGGGATCGCGTCGTTCCTCGGCGCGATCGGCGGCACGGTGCTGCTGCTCTCGCTCCCGCAGGACGCGTTCGAGACGATCGTGCCGGTCCTCGTGCTGCTGGCGATCGTGCTGGTGGCCGTGCAGCCGCTGCTGACCACGCGGCTCAAGCAGCGCACGGTGACGCGTGAGTCGTCGCCGCTGCTCTATTTCCTGATCTTCCTGATCGGCGTCTACGGCGGGTACTTCACGGCCGCGCAGGGGATCATGCTGGTGGCCGCGATGGGCCTGCTGGTGGCCGACTCGCTCCAGCGCCTCAACGCGTTCAAGAACGTGCTGGCCGCCGTCGTGAACCTCGTCGCGGGCGCGATCTACGCCGTGGTCGCGCCGGTGGACTGGTGGGTGATCCTGGTCCTCGCGGTCAGCTCGACGGTGGGTGGCCTGCTCGGGGCGAAGATCGGGAAGAGGCTGTCGCCGACGGTGTTGCGGGGCGTGATCGTCGTCGTCGGGCTCGTCGCGGTGGCGATCCTGATCCTCGAGTGATCCGGTGACGCCGGGAGGAGTCCCGCGATCTTCACCGCCGCTACACGCGGTGCACGGTGCAATGCGACGGTGAGCACTCCCACGCCCGCCGGCGGATCCGACCCAGGCGGGGCCGAGACCCCGGCGAGCACCCCCGCCCACGACGCCGAGCAGCTCGAACGCGCGGTGTTCGAGGTCAAGCGCGTCATCGTCGGTCAGGACCGGTTGGTCGAGCGCATGCTCGTCGGCCTGCTCGCGCGCGGGCACCTGCTGCTGGAGGGCGTGCCCGGCGTCGCGAAGACACTGGCCGTGGAGACGATCGCGACCGTCGTCGGCGGCACGTTCTCCCGGCTGCAGTTCACGCCCGACCTGGTCCCCGCGGACATCCTCGGCACCCGCATCTATCGCCAGGGCCGCGAGGAGTTCGACATCGAGCTCGGTCCCGTCGTGGCGAACTTCGTGCTCGCCGACGAGATCAACCGCGCGCCCGCCAAGGTCCAGTCGGCGATGCTCGAGGTGATGGCCGAGCGCAAGCTCTCGCTGGGCGGCAAGACGTTCCCGATGCCGGACCCGTTCCTCGTGCTGGCCACCCAGAACCCGATCGAGAACGAGGGCGTCTACCCGCTGCCCGAGGCGCAGCGTGACCGCTTCCTGTTCAAGCTGCTCATCGAGTACCCGGGCATCGAGGAGGAGCGCGAGATTATCTACCGGATGGGCGCCGAGCCCCCGGTCGCCCAGCGCGTCCTCAACCCGTCCGACCTGGTCCGGCTGCAGACGTCGGCGGAGAACGTGTTCGTGCACCACGCGCTCGTCGACTACGTCGTGCGGCTCGTGGTCGCCACCCGCACGCCCGGCGAGCACGGCCTGACCGACCTCGCCGGCTGGATCGCCTACGGCGCATCACCCCGGGCGTCGCTCGGCATCGTCGCCGCCGCCCGCGCGCTCGCGCTCGTCCGCGGCCGTGACTACGTGCTGCCGCAGGACGTGCTGGAGGTCGCTCCGGACGTGCTGCGGCACCGGCTCGTGCTGTCCTACGACGCCGTCGCCGACCAGGTCCCGGTCGACCACCTCGTGTCCCGGATCCTGCAGACCGTGCCGTTGCCGCAGGTCAGTGCCCGTCCGGGTGCCCAGCCGTCGATGTCGGCCGCGCCGGCTCCTGCGATGCCGCCCCCGCCGGGCGGAGCGGCGTGACCGACGTCGGATCCGTCGAGCGCGACCGGCTGGAGGCCGGCCTGCGCACGATGGAGCTGACCGTCCGGCACCGCCTCGACGGCCTGTTGCAGGGCAACCACACCGGGCTGCTCCCCGGTCCGGGCAGCGAGCCGGGGGAGGCCCGCCCCTACCAGGCGGGCGACGACGTCCGGCGGATGGACTGGGCGGTCACGGCCCGTACCACGGCGCCGCACGTGCGGGAGACGATCGCCGACCGAGAGCTGGAGACGTGGGTCGTGGTCGACCTGTCACCGAGCCTGGATTTCGGCACCGCGGAGCGGGACAAGCGGGAGCTGGTGCTGGCGGGGCTCACCGCCGTCGCGCACCTGACGACCGGTGGCGGCAACCGGATCGGCGCCGTCGTCGCGACCGGGGAGCGCACCGAGCGCCTCCCGGCCCGTGGTGGCCTGGCGCACGCCCGCGGCCTGGTCCGGCGGGTCGCGGCGACCCCGCGCGCGACCGGGGAGGGCGCGGTCCGCGGCGAGGTGCTGACGGACGCCATGGACCAGCTCCGCCGACCGCCACGCCGTCGCGGGCTGGTCACGGTGATCTCGGACTTCCTCGGCGAGCCGGTCTGGGAGCGCTCGCTGCGCGCGCTGCGGGCCCGTCACGAGCTGCTGGCGATCGAGGTGGTCGACCCGCGCGAGCTGGAGCTGCCGGACGTCGGGACCGTCGTGCTCGCCGACCCGGAGACCGGGCGGCAGCGCGAGGTCGAGACGACGCCGCTGTTGCGCCGCGAGTTCGCCGCCGCCGCGTCCGCGCACCGGGACCGGGTCTCGGCCGCGCTGCGCCGGTGCGGGGCCGCGCACCTGACGTTGCGCACGGACCGGGACTGGGTCGCCGACATCGTCCGGTTCGCCGTGGCGCGCAAGCAGTCCCCGACGCCCGGCGGGCGGTGAACCATGCGGTTCGCCAGCCCGTGGTGGCTGCTGGGGCTGCTCGTGGTGGCGGCGCTGGCCGTCGGCTACTGGTGGCTGCTGCGACGACGGCGCCGCGACGTCGTGCGGTTCACGAACCTGGAGCTGCTGGAGACGGTCGCGCCCCGGCGCCCCGGATGGGTCCGGCACGTCCCGGCCGTCGCTCTGATCACGGCGCTGGCCGTGCTCACGATCGCGTTGGCCGCACCGCAGGCGATGGCGAAGGTGCCGCGCAACCGGGCCACCGTGATGCTCGTGATCGACGTGTCGCTGTCGATGAAGGCCACCGACGTCGCACCGACCCGGCTCGCGGCCGCGCAGGCAGCCGCGAAGTCGTTCGCCGACCAGCTGACCCCCGGCGTGAACCTGGGCCTCGTGTCGTTCGCCGGCACCGCCGCCGTGCTCGTGTCGCCGACGACCGACCGGAACGCCGTCAAGCGCGCCGTCGACAACCTGCAGCTGGCCGAGTCGACGGCCACCGGTGAGGCCGTGTTCACGGCGCTGCAGTCGATCGACACGTTCTCGCGCTCGCTGGCCGGGGCACCGGACGCGGACGGTCCGCCGCCGGCGCGGATCGTCCTGCTCTCGGACGGTACCCAGACCGTGCCCGGCCCGGACGGTGAGAACGAGCCGCGCGGGTCGTTCACCGCGGCGAAGGAGTCGGCGGCCAAGCAGATCCCGGTGTCCACGATCTCGTTCGGCACCGACTACGGCACGATCGACCTCGACGGCGGCCGCACGCCCGTCGCCGTGGACGACGCGGCGATGGAGCAGATCGCAACGCTCTCCGGCGGCCAGTTCTTCACCGCCGCCAGCGAGGACGAGTTGAGACGCGTCTACGAGGACCTCTCCGAGCAGCTCGGTTACGAGGAACGCGAGGTCGACGCCAGCAAACCGTGGCTGATCGGCGGCGTCGCGCTGCTCGTGCTCGGGCTCGCCGCGGGAATCGCGTTGGGTCGTCGCCTACCGTAGTGTGACGCCGGCCACACTGATCCACGCTCAAGGGAGAGCGATGAGTATCCGGCGACCGGAGGACTTCACGCACCACGAGCAGCAGATCCCGGGGGTGACGCTGCACTACGTCCGTGAGGGGTCCGGCCCGCCGCTGGTGCTCATGCACGGCTGGCCCGGCTTCTGGTGGGAATGGCACAAGGTGATCGGCCCACTGGCCGAGAGCTACGACGTGATCGTCCCGGACCACCGCGGCTACGGGCTCTCCGAGAAGCCGGACCTGAACGATCCCTCGCTCTACACCCTGGAGCAGGCGATCGACGACATCGACGCCCTGCTGGAGGCACTCGGCATCGAGCAGGCCTTCCTGGTCGGTCACGACTGGGCCGCGCTGATGATGCACAAGCTGGTGCGCAAGTACCGGCACCGGGTGATCAAGGCGATGACGTTCGACCCGATGACGCCGGAGTTCGGGCCGTTCTACCTGAACGCGCCGCACGTCGCGGAGTCCTGGTACTCGCAGTTCCAGCAGCTCGACATGGCCGTCGAGCTGGTCTCGTCCAGCCGCGAGGCGTGTGCCACGTACTTCCGGCACTTCCTGGACCACTGGGCGTACCGGGCCCCGCTGCTCTCGGAGGAGGAGTTCGAGATCTACGTGGACCACTTCATGCTGCCGGGCAACGTCCACGGCGGGTTCAACTGGTACCGGGCGAACCTGTCGGTGACCAGCGCGCCGTTCAACCAGCTGGACAACACGCTGTCCGACGTGCCGATCACGTTCCTGTGGGGGATGGGCGACACGGTCGTCCCGCCGGACGTCTCGAGCCACATCCCGAAGTACTACACGAACTTCACCATGGAGTACGTGCCGGACGCCGGACACTACATGATGGTCGAGAAGCCGGACGTCGTGATCGACCGCGTCCGGTCGAACTTCCGGTGAGCGCGGACCTGTTCCGCCTCGACGGGCGGTCGGTACTGGTCACCGGCGGGGGCAGCGGGATCGGACAGCGCCTCGCGGCCGGTCTCGCGGAGTACGGGGCCGACGTGTCCGTCGTGGACCTGCCCGCCCAGGACGAGGGATCCGCGACGACGGTGGCGCGCGTCCGGGAGCTCGGGCGCCGGGCCGTCTCGATCCCGGCCGACGTGACCGACCCGGACTCCGTCGCGATGATCGCCGGGGAGGAGTGGAAGCCCAAGGTCGAGGGCTTCCGCGACCAGACCCCGATGGGGCGTCTCGGCACCCCGGACGACCTGGTCGGCCCGACGATCTTCCTGGCCAGCGACGCGTCCGCGTACCTGACCGGCATGGACCTGCTCGCCGAGGGAGGCTTCACGAGCTGGTGAGGCCCGTCGGGGATCCCGCCCGTACGTTAGGTTCTCCGCCGTGAGTCGCAGTGTGCTGGTGACCGGTGGGAACCGAGGGATCGGGCTCGCGATCGCGAACGCGTTCGCCGAGCAGGGCGACCAGGTGGCGGTCACGTACCGCTCCGGGAAGGACGAGGTCGGCGACGCGCTCCTGCCCGTGCAGTGCGACGTGACCGACTCCGCCTCGGTGGACGCCGCGTTCACCGAGGTCGAGGACCGGCACGGGCCGGTCGAGGTGCTCGTGTCGAACGCGGGCATCACCGACGACGGCCTGCTGATGCGGATGGGCGAGGACTCGTTCACCTCCGTGCTGGACGCGAACCTGACGGCCGCCTACCGCGTCGCCAAGCGCGCGTCGCGCGGCATGCTGAAGGCCAAGGGCGGCCGGATGATCTTCATCTCGTCGGTCGTCGGCCTGACCGGCTCCGCGGGGCAGGTGAACTACGCCGCGTCGAAGTCCGGGCTGGTCGGCCTCGCCCGTTCGGTCGCGCGCGAGCTGGGCAGCCGGGGGATCACGGCGAACGTCGTCGCGCCCGGGTTCGTGGACACGGACATGACCCGCGAGCTGGGGGACAAGCGCCGCCAGGAGATCCTCGGGCAGATCCCGCTCGCCCGGCTCGCGGACGCCGCCGAGGTCGCGTCCGTCGTCACGTGGCTCGGGTCGCCCGGCGCCGGCTACGTCACCGGGGCGGTCATCCCGGTCGACGGCGGCCTCGGCATGGGCCACTAACTCTTCGCTCGCACCCCGAAAGGACACCATGGGACTGCTCGACGGCAAGCGCCTGCTGATCACCGGTGTGATCACCGACGCGTCGCTGGCCTTCCACTCCGCCAAGATCGCCCAGGAGCAGGGCGCGCAGGTCGTGCTCACCGGCTTCGGCCGGATGCGCCTCGTGGAGCGGATCGCGCAGCGCCTGCCGGAGCCCGCACCCGTCGTCGAGCTCGACGTGTCGGACTCCGAGCAGCTGGACTCGCTCGCCGACCGCGTCTCCGAGCACCTCGGTGACGACCCGAAGCTCGACGGCGTCCTGCACTCGATCGGCTTCGCGCCCGCCGGGGCGCTCGGCGAGGGCGCGTTCCTGTCCGCGACGTGGGAGGACGTCGCGCAGACCATCCAGGTCAGCGCGTACTCGTTGAAGTCGCTGGCGATGGCGTGCAAGCCGTTGATGGGGCCGGGCGGCTCGATCGTCGGGATGGACTTCGACAACCGCCAGGCCTGGCCCGCCTACGACTGGATGGGCGTCGCGAAGTCGGCCCTGGAGTCGGTGACCCGCTACCTGGCGCGCGACCTCGGCCCGGACGGGATCCGCGTCAACCTCGTCGCGGCCGGCCCGGTGCGGACGATGGCGGCCAAGTCGATCCCCGGCTTCGCCCGGTTCGAGGGCGTCTGGGACGAGCGCGCCCCGCTGGGCTGGGACATGAACGACCCGGTGCCGGTCGCGAAGACGGTCTGCGCCGTGCTGTCGGACTGGATGCCGACGACGACCGGCTCGATGGTGATGGCCGACGGCGGGGTGCACGCGGTCGGCGTGTGACGTCCCCCGTCACAACGAACGGCACCATCGGGCAATGAGATTGCCCGATGGTGCCGTTCGTTCGGAGAGAGGGTGGGGCGCAGGCGTCAGAGGATCGCGCCCGGGTCGTCCTTGGCGTCCGGGAGGATCACGCCGTCCTCCATCACGTTCGCGCCGGGCACCTCGTGGATGAAGATCGCGATGTCCTTCTTCCGGTCCCCGGTGATCTCGGTCCAGGCGTCGGCGATCTCGGTGATCAGCTGCGTGCGGACCTGTTCCGACCTGCCCTCCCGGATCAGCCCGACCATCTTCGGCCCCTCGACGGGCTCACCGGCGGAGAACAGGCTGCCCGGCGGCACCTCGACGAACGAGCAGTGCACGTACGCGGCGGGCGCGCCGGTCACCTCGCTGTGCACCTTCGTCATCGCCGCCGCGATCTCCGGCTTGTGCGCCAGCGTCGCGCCGCCGGTGGGGACGGTGAACTGGTAGTAGGGCATCGTCGGCCTCCGCTTCAGGGGTGGGACTCGATTCGAGTGCGACCGTAACGAGCCGATGGGAGGCCTGCAACCTGGTGGGACTCGAAAAGTGTCCTACACTCGGGCCATGAAGCACGACGAGCTGCAGGACGTCTACTGCTCGGTCGCCCGGACCTGGTCGGTGATCGGCGAGCGCTGGACGATGATGATCCTGCGCGAGTGCTTCCGCGGCGAGCGCCGCTACGACCACTTCCGCGCCAAGCTCGGGCTCGGCTCCGGCGTGCTCAACGACCGGCTCCGCGTGCTCGTCGACGAGGGGATCCTGGACCGGGTTCCGTACCAGGAGCAGCCGACGCGCCACGAGTACCCGCTCACCCCCAAGGGGGCCGACCTGTACCCGGTGCTCGTCGCGCTGATGGCGTGGGGCGACCGGTACGAGAACGACGTGCCGCCGGTCCGGCTGGTGCACCGCGGCTGCGGGCACGCCGCCGAACCGCGGATGACCTGCGCGCACTGCGACGAGCCGGTCTCCTGGCGGGAGATGACCGCCGAGTTCGAGCCGGGCGCCTGGTAGGCGGGCACCGGCGGGACCGGTGTCTAATCGGGGTCGTGCCCGATCAGTACTCCGATCCGTACGACGCCATCCTCCTGCTGTCGTTCGGCGGTCCGGAGGCCCCGGAAGACGTCCGCCCGTTCCTGGAGAACGTGACGCGCGGCCGCGGCGTCCCGCCGGAGCGCCTGGACGCCGTCGAGGAGCACTACCGGCACTTCGGCGGTGTCTCGCCGATCAACGCCCGCAATCGGGAGCTGGTCGCCGCGATCGCGTCGCGCACCGAGCTCCCGGTCTGGTTCGGCAACCGCAACTGGTACCCGTTCGCCCAGGACGCGGTGCGCGAGATGGCCGAGGCGGGCGTGCGACGCGCGCTCGTGTTCGCGACGAGCGCGTACGGCGGCTACTCCGCCTGCCGCCAGTACCACGAGGACATCGCGCGGGCCAGGGAGGCGGCCGGCGACGACGCCCCGGAGCTGGTCAAGCTGCGACACTTCTTCGACCACCCGGACTTCGTGCGTGCCAACGCCGACGCCGTCCGCGCCGCGCTCGAGGACCTGCCCGAGGACAAGCGGGACTCCGCGCGGCTCGTGTTCACCGCGCACTCGATCCCGACCTCGGCGGACGCCTCCGCCGGCCGCCCCGAGGAGGGCGGGCACCGCTACTCGCGCCAGGTGGGGGAGGCGGCCGCGCTCGTCGCCGCCGAGCTGGCCGCCGAGAGGAGCGCGGGCCGAACGAGCGTCAACACCGACGAGTTCGACGTCGTGTGGCAGTCCCGCTCCGGCCCGCCGCAGGTGCCGTGGCTGGAGCCGGACATCGTCGATCATCTGGACACGTTGCACGCCAAGGGTGTCGACGCCGTCGTCGTGGTGCCGGTCGGGTTCGTCTCGGACCACGTCGAGGTCGTATGGGACCTGGACAACGAGGCGTCCGAACGGGCAGGGGAGCTCGGCATGGCGCTGGCCAGGGCGTCGACGGCCGGTCCGGACCCGCGGTTCGCGGACATGGTGATCGAGCTCGTGGAGGAGCACACCGAGGGACGGCCTGCGCGCCGGCTCGGCACGCAGCCGATGGCCGGGTGCACCGCGAACGGGGCGCCGTGCGCGACGGACTGCTGCGTCCCGGCCCGTCGGCCCGACCGCTGACGACCGGTGGTCACCAGCTGTGGAGCGGGACGTTCGGTGCGCGAACCGTGTACTCCACGACTGCCGATCAGTACGGCTGATCGTCCGTCGGCGCCGCGGCCCTACGCTGGCGCCGTGACGCGATCCGGCCCGGCCCGCGACCCGCTACCGGTCGAGCGCGACAGCCGCGGGATCGTCTCGCCGTCACGCTTCGCGGAGGTCGCGGGCCTGCACAAGTTCCCGGCGCCGGAGCCGCTGACCGGGCTCGTCCGGCAGTTCTGGGTGCTGCGCTGGGCGCTGCCGTCCGGTGTCGAGCACACCCAGGACGTGCTCAGCCATCCCGGCGCGAACCTGTCGATCGGCAGCACCGAGGCCGACCCCGACGCCGTCGAAGCACGGTTGTACGGCGTCACCCGCGACCTGTTCCGACGGGTGCTGCGCCGCCGCGGCTGGACGATCGCCGCGACGACGTGGCCCGGCGGGCTCGGCGCGTTCCTGACGTTCCCGGCGCAGGACTGCACGGACCGCGTGCTGCGCCCCGAGGACACGCTCGGTCTGGAGGGTCCCGCGTTGATCGACGCCGTGACCGCGCCCCACGACGACACGGCCCGGGTGGCCGCGCTGGCGGACGCGCTCACGTCCGTGCTGCACCGGGCGCCCGCGGGCCGCGTCGAGGCGGCACACGAGGTCGCCGCCGTCGCCCGGATCGCCGAGACCGACCGCGGACTGCGCCGGGTCGAGCAGCTCGCCGACGCGGCCGGCGTCGGGACACGCACGCTGCAGCGCCTGTTCCGCGAGTACGCGGGCGTGTCCCCGACGTGGATGCTGCGCCGCTACCGCCTGCTGGACGCGGCCGAGCGGGTCCGCGGCGGCGAGGTCGTGAACTGGGCGGACGTCGCGGGCGAGCTCGGCTTCTCGGACCAGGCGCACCTGGTCCGCGAGTTCCACGCCGCGATCGGGGAGACACCGGAGGCGTACGCGCGACAGCAGCGACCGGGGGCGGGCCGGTGAGGCGCGCGACGCTGGTCCTGATCGCCGCGGTCCTCGTGCTCACGGGCTGTGCGACGAGCACCCCGGTCCCTCCGCCCGGCCCGCCGGACCTGACCCAGGCGGCGGTCCGCAACAACTGGGGGACACCCGACCCCGTCGACACCGACGAGTTCGACGGCGACACCGTCGACCTCGGCAAGTGGCAGAAGTTCGGGACCCAGCCCGGCCTGCCCGACGGGTGCTCGTCCGGCTACTCGGGCCACGGGCAACGCTGCGGGTCCCAGACCACGGAGGGCGACGGGCACCTGACCGTCACCGGGACCGCCGACGGCGTCACCGGCGGGCTGTCGTCGGCGCACGGCGGGTTCCGGTACGGCCGCGTCGAGGTGCGGGAACGCGCGTTCCCGACGCAGGCGGGAGGCGGCAAGGACTATCACGCCGTGCCGCTGCTGTTCCCGGTCTCCGCCGACTACACCCGGTCCGAGATCGACTACGCCGAGCGCGACGTCGGGGCGAAGGTCGTCGAGATCAACGCCCACCACGACGGCACCCAGACCGGCTGCCAGTTCCCGGTGGACACGACGGCGTGGCACAACTACGCCGTGGACTGGGAGCCGGACTCGGTGACCTGGTTCGTCGACGGGATCCAGCGCTGCCGCCTGAACGTGGTGATCTCCGACGAGGACAGCAGCAACGGCGGGGCACAGCTGGACATGTTCCCCCCGACCGGGACGCCCATGCGCCCGGCCGAGGAGCAGGTGGACTGGATCCGGATGTACCCGGTGCCGGCGACCCGGCGGCCGTAGCGCGTCCCCTCGGCCGAGCACCGCCAGGATCGGCGCGAGCTGCGCCGTGTCCAGGTACCCCTCGATCCGCGTGACCCGGTCGCCGGACGTGTGGACCACCGGGCACGCGGCGGCCGCCGCCTCGGAGCCGTCCGGCGGCGTGCACGGGATCGGCGTCGTGTCACTCGCGTCGGGGTAGCGCGTCCGTACCGTGGATCGCCTCCGACACGACGTCCGCGGCGCTGGCCGCGCGTCGTCGCAGGCCGCGGTCGTAGTGCTGGGTGGTCGCGACGCTCGCGTGCCCGACGTCGGCCTGCACGTGCTGCAGTCGCGCGTCGTGTTCCAGCGCGATCGTCACGTAGGCGTGTCGCAGTGCGTGCGGGTGCACCCGGTCCGCGACACCGTCGAGCTCCGGGCCGGCGTGCGCGGCCACGCGGCGCAGCAGCGCGTAGAGCCCGAACCGGGTGCAGCGGGTGCCGTCCCGGCGGGTGATCAGCGGCTCCCCGGGCCCGGACCGTCCACGGTGGATCGGTCGGGTGTCCGGGCTCCGGTGCGCCAGGTACGCGTCGACGGCCGCGGCCGCCGGGGCCGGCAGGTAGACCTCGCGGCGCCTGCCGCCCTTGCCGAGAACCCGCAGGACGCGCTCGCCACCGGTGACCACGACGTCGTCGCGGTCGAGGGTGGTGACCTCGGAGACACGCAGCCCGAGCGTCAGCAGCGCGACGACGGCCACCGCGCGCCGGCGATAGAGCTCCGCGTGCCGGGTGCGGTCCGGCAGCGTCGCCGCCGCGTCGACGAGCGCCCTGACCTGCGCGGCCGTGAGCCGGATCGTCGGAGACGGCTCGCGCGACGCTCCGGACAGTCCGAGCCGGGAGCGGTTGAGCGCGGCCGGGTTGCCGGCGACGGCGCCCTGCTCGACGAGGTCGGCGTACAGCGCGGCGACCGTGGACAGCATCCGTGCCCTGGTGCGCGGCCGGGCGCCCGCCGCGTCCAGCGCGTGCAGCCATGCGGTCACGTGCGCCCCGGTCGCCCTCCGCGGGTCCAGCGCGCGGGCGGCGCACCAGCGGAACCAGGCCAGGTGGTGCAGACGGCCGCGGGGCGCCGCTGGCGGGCGCGCACCGCCGGTGTCGCCCGGCTCGGCACCGGTCACGGCGTCCGCCCACGACACCGGGAGCCCGAGCGCGTAGGCGTAGGTCCGGCGGGTCCCCGCCGACCCGTACCCCGCCAGCCAGCGTGCGACGAGGGCGCGGAGCGCGTCCGGGTCGTCGACGCCCGGCCAGTCCGCGTCTCCGGGTTCCTGGGGCGGTGGCAGGCTCGCCAGCACGGCGGACGGTCCGGTCGGCGTGGTCACCGGACGATCGTGCCTTCCGGCTCAGCCGCCGGGCCGGACCGCCACGCGGTGGATCCTCGCGAGCCACGCCGGGACGTCGACGCGGGTGCCCGCCGGCTTCCCGATGTCCGCGGCCTGGTGCTCGGCGACGACGCCGCCGTACGTCGTCGAGAAGATCGCCTCGACACTCCAGCCCGGCCGGTCGAACGCCGCCCGGATCGCCGACTGCGGGATCACCGGCCCGAACGGCGGTGCGTCGGTACGGGCGAGCGCGAGCACGTGCAGCACCGCGCCGGGCTCGCACAGCCCGAGCAGGCCCTGCGCGTAGCGGGCCCGGTCGTCGGCGCCGAACACGTGGAACAGCGCGCTGTCCAGGATCGTGTCGAACGTGCCCAGCCCGGCCGGGTCGAGCGCGTCGACCTGCGTGAACCGGGTCGCGACGCCGCGTTCGTCCGCCCGCCTGCGCGCCCAGGCGAGCGCGGCGGGGGAGGCGTCGGCGCCGAGCACGTCGTAGCCGCGGCTGGCCAGGAACACCGCGTGCTCGCCGGTCCCGCAGCCGATGTCGAGCACCGAGCCGCGGAACCCGCCGTCGCGCTCCAGCCCGACGACCGCTGGCTGCGGCTCGTCGATCACCCACGGCGGGGTGCCCTCGCGGTAGCCGCGGTCGAAGCGCGCGGTCTGTTCGGTGAGATCCATGCGGCAAGCGTGCGACCTGAACCCGGATCGAGGTCAAGGGCCTGTTCTGACAGTGCTGTTATATTAGCGCTGTGACGATCCCGGCCGACGACCCGACCCGGCAGAGCCACATCAAGCCGTTGATGGATCTGTTGCGGCACATGGACGACGACATCGCCTCGCTCTACGCCGAGCGCGGCGTCACGGTGCGGACGCGGTTCTCCATCGTCCTCATCCGCCTGCACCACCTCGGGCCACTGACGGTGCGCGAGCTCGCCCGCGAGATCGACGTGACGCACTCGGCGATGAGCCAGACCGTCGCCGCGCTGCGCCGTCAGGGGATGGTCGCGACGGCGCCGGGCTCCGACGCGCGGACCCGGACCGTGTCGCTCACCGACCGCGGGCGGGAGACGGTGCCGTTCCTCGAGGCGGAGTGGCGCGCCACCGAGGCCTCGATGGCCGACCTGGAGGCGGAGGTGCCGTACCCGCTCGGCCGGGTCGTGTCCGACATCGCCGAGGCGCTGCGGCGCAAGTCGTTCCGGGACCGGATCGTCGGGCACCTGGAGTCGCCGTGATCCGGCTGCTCGACGTCCGGCCGCTGCGGGCGTCGGCGGCGTTCCGGCGGCTGTGGCTCGGGTCGTCGTCGGCGCTGTTCGGCAGCCAGGTCGGCATCGTCGCGGCGCCGTTCCAGATCTGGCAGGCCACCGGCAGCGCGCTCTGGGTGGGCGCGCACGGGCTGGTGGCGGGCGTCGCGATGGTCGTGTTCGGGCTGGTCGGCGGGACCCTGGCGGACGCCGTCGACCGCAAGCGGCTGGTGCTGGTCTCCAGCTCGCTGTCCGCGGCCGCCGCGGGCCTGCTGGTCCTGCAGGCCGCACTCGGGCCAGGGCCTCCCGGCGTCGTGCTGCTGCTCGTCGGGGTGCAGACGGCGGCGATCGCCATCGGCATGGCGGCGCGGCGCACGTTCGTCTCCCGGGTGCTGCCGCGCGACCTGGTGACGGCCGGGGTGGCGCTGAGCCATCTCGGGTTCCAGGTCGCGCTGCTCGGCGGGCCGGCCGTCGGCGGGCTGGTGCTGGCGTCCGGCGGCCTGGCCTGGGCGTACGCGCTGGACGCGGTGTGCACGCTGGTCTCGCTCTACGGCGTCGCCCGCCTGCCCGCGTCGGACCCGGCCGCGCCTGCGGCGCGCGCCGGTCTGCGGGCACTCGTCGACGGCTGCCGGTTCGTCGTCGGCCGTCCGGTGCTGGGTGGCGCGATGACGACGGATGCGGCCGCCGTCGTGCTGTCCATGCCGGTGGCCTTGTTCCCGCTGGTCAATGCGGAGCGCTTCGGCGACGACCCGCGCACGCTCGGGCTCCTGTACTCGGCCGTCGGGGTCGGCGGGATGGCGGCGGGTCTCGCCTCCGGGTCGGTCGCCCGTGCGGTCCGGCCCGGGCGGGTGATGATCGCCGCCGCCGCCGTGTGGGGTCTCGCGCTGGCCGCGTTCGGTGTCGTGGGCGGCTTCGCCGCGACGCTCGCGTGCCTCGCCGTCGCCGGTGCCGCGGACACCGTGTCGGTGATCGCCCGCGGCGGGCTCGTGCAGCTCGCGACGCCCGGGGAGTACCTGGGGCGGGTGACGGCGCTGGAGACCGTGGTCGGTGCGGGCGGTCCCGGTATCGGGAACGCGCGCGCCGGGCTCGTCGCGGCGCTCGTCGGGCCGTCGCTCGCGGCGGTCAGCGGCGGGCTGGCCTGCGCCGTGGTCGTCGGCGTGCAGGCCGTGCTGAACCCGTCACTACGTCGCTGGAGGACGACGGATCCGGCGGTCTGACACCCGGCCCCCATCGGCCACGACGGGTGATCACCTGTCCGGCAGTGCGGACGGACAACGCTGTCCGCTCGCACTGCCGACGAGTCGATCACCGGTGGAGGACGGGCTCAGCCCGGGATCGCGGCGCCGTACGGCAGCCCGGCCTCGACGTGCGCGTCGTAGAGCGGGCGCCACGGCTCGGCGCCGTCGGAGTGCGGGCCACCGGAGCCGGTGCCGTCCAGGGACCCGGCCAGCTCGTCGAGGCAGACGACCCAGCCTGCGGCGTTGCGCGACGCGGCGTCCCGGGCGTCGAGCACGTTGGTCAGGGTGAGGACGCTGCCGCCGTCAGTGGGCTCGACGTCGATGTGGACCTCGTCGTCGCCCCAGGTGAACGCGCAGCGCCGCGGCGGGTCGTACTCGAGCACCGTGCCGGAGCTCGGGGGCGTGTTCGGGTCGTCGGCGAACGTCATCTCCCCGCCGGGGCGCGGGTCGATCGTGACGGCCGACGGGAACCAGTGCCTCATCTCCGACGGGTCGGTCACGGCCGCCCACACGCGTTCCGGCGGGTGGGGGAGGCGGCGGACGAGACGGACGGCGGGGCGTCCGTCGATCTCGACGTAGCGGCCGAGGTCGTGGTGTGGGGTCATCGGTCCTCCTGATCGGCGGGGCCGCGGTCGACGTCGACGGAGCGGCCGGGGTAGTGCTGCGGCGTCATCGGTCGTCCTCGCCGGTGCGTCCGGGACCGTCGGGGTTGTCGGCGAGGTGGCGTTCGAGGGCGTCGAGGCTGTCGTTCCAGAGGCGGCGGTACGGCGCGATCCAGGCGTCGAGCTCGGCCATCGGTCCGGGGTCGATCGCGTAGATCCGCCGCTGGGCCTCGGCGCGGACGCGGACGAGACCGGCGGACCGGAGCACCCGGAGATGCTTCGACGTGGCCGGCTGGCTCTGGCCGAGCTCGGTCACCAGCTCGCCGACCGACCGCGGTCGGGTGCGCAGGCGCTCCAGCACCGCCCGGCGGTGCGGGTCGGCCAGTGCGGTCCACACGGCGTCGTCCACGGCGACGAACATGCCGCACTCGATATATACGTGTCAAGGCATGTTTGTGTCGAACGAAATGCAGGTTCTGTTGGTTCGCCGAACACGGTTCAGTGCGGGTGTATCTGGTTTGATGTTTTGTAACCTCGAACTGGTAGCGTCGATCCCGTGGACGACGGGGCCGTGCGCTGCGGATACAGCCGATGCCGGGCCGAACTGCCCCCGCCGGGGTCGCGCGGTGGCAGGCCGCGCGCGTTCTGCAAGGAGACCCGCTGGCCGGGCGGGAAGACCTGCGCGCAGATGGCCCGCGCCGAGCGTGAGGCGCTCGGTGCACTCGGGCTGGACTCCGGTGCGGGCGCCTTCGCGCTGGACGCGGACCGGCTGCGCGAGCACGTGACGGCCGTCGCCGAGCCGGTGCGGGGTCTCGTCGACGCGCTGGAGGCCACCGGTGCCCGACTCGACGAGGTGCAGCGCGACGCCGTCGACGCCGTGGAGACGGCGCGCGGCCGGACCGCGCAGGCCGAGCAGGAACGCGTGCGGGCCGAGGAGGAGCGGGACCGGGCCGACGCACGGGCACGGGAGGCGGTCGAGAAGGCCCGCGCCGCCGTCGTCGAACGCGACGAGGCGGACGCCCGTGCCCGCGCCGCGGCCGAGCAGGCGATGCGCGCCACCGAGGAGCTCGGCGCCGCGCGGGCCCGCACGGAGGAGGCGACCGCCGAGACCGCACGCGCCCGTGACGCGGCCGACCGCGCGTCGCAGCGGGCCGCGGAGGCCGAGCGGGACCGGTCCGACGCCGTCGCCGCCGCGCAGCGGTCCGACGCCGAGCGGACCGCGGCCGTGGGCCGCTCGAGCGAGGTGACCGACGAGTTGCGCCGGGCCCGGGCCGACACCGACGCCCTGCGCGTCGACCTGGCAACGGCTCACGCCGGCGCGGCCGAGGACCGCCGTCGCGCCGATGCGGCCGATGCATCCCTCGCCTCGGCCCTCGCCCGCGTCGACGAGGTCGTGGCCGAACGCGACGCTCTCGCCAGGGACGCCGACCGCCTCCGGATCGAGCACGAGTCCTCTGTGCGGGAGACCGACCGGCTCCGCACCGAGCTCGACGCCCGGACCCAGGAGGTCGAGCGGCTCAGCGCCGAGACGGACGACCGGGGGCGCGAGGTCGAAAGGCTCCGCGTCGAGTCGGACGATCGCGCACGCGAGGTCGAACGGCTCCGCGAGGAAGCGGACATCGGGGCCCGCGAGATCGAACGTCTTCGCGCCGAGGTCGCGACTCAGGTCCGGGACGTCGACGGCGGACGGTCGTCCGGGCGCCTCCACCCGGACGATCTCCGCGCCCTGGCCAGAGCCCTCCGCGCGTCGGCCCGGGATGTTGGCGGCGACGCCTGATCACAGCCCGGTACCGCCGGTAGCGCGCCGGGTCCTCTCCGACCCCGTCGGTCGCGGTTCGGGGCCGGAGGGCCGTGCGGCGCTTGCGCGCTGATCCGGAGAACGCGCACCGATTCGGAGAACGCGCGCGACCGGCCGGGTGCGTTCTCCGGCTGTGCGCGCGTTCGCCGATGCGGGCCGGCTCGGCCGGTGCCGGACTCGGCAGGGTGTCGCCGCTCGCGAGCCGTGACGGATCCGCACAGCAAGAACGTCACGGTCGACCGTGATCAGTCACAGTGGAGGAAGACGGCCACCGGTGGCCGCTCCGCTCCGCACTCGCCGATCATGGGCTGGCCGAAAAAGGGGGACGGTCAGTGCGGCGGGGGAGCAGGGTGGCCGGGGCGTTCCGGCGCCGACCACTCCAGCTCGTCGACGCGGCGGCGGAGGGCGCGCAGCTCGGTGAGTACGGCGTCCCAGTCGGCAGGGCCCGGGCCGACCGGCGGTGTGGTGGGAGCGGACTGCTCGGCCGCCTCGGCTCCGATGCGTTCCAGGAACCAGCTGGCGATCCCGGCCGTCACAGTTCCCAGTACGGCGATGCCGGCCAGCATCAGCCCGGCCGCGACGAGGCGACCCTCGGTGGTGACCGGGTATCTGTCGCCGTAGCGGACCGTCGTGATCGTGGTCAGGACCCACCAGAGCGCGTCGCCGAACGTCGTGATCGATGAGTCCGGGGCGTCCCGCTCGGCCTCGTACACGCCGAGCGCGGCCACGAACGACAGCAGCGACACGGCCACGACCAGCGACGTCCCGACCCGGCCGCGGAAGTCGTCGCGCAGGACCCTGCCGAGCGTGGTGACGGCGGCGAGCAGGCGGAGCAGGCGCAGGAACCGGAAGAACGGTGCCAGCACGACGAGCAGGTCGATCGGGTGCGTGACCACGAACCGGACCCTGCGGCGGGCTTTCGCGAGACGGACGACGTAGTCGACGACGAACACGCCCCAGACCACCCAGAGCGCGACCTCCAGCACCGTCCACAAGGTATAGCCCGGGCGGGTGGCGAGTACCTGTACGGCGTAGACCAGCAGGAACACCGACGCGACGACGGTGAGCGGCATGTCGGTCCGCTGCTCCCACGCCTCGAGTCGCGACTCGTCGACGGCCGCATCGGCGTGCGGCGGGTGCACCATGCGCGGACCCTATACGCCGCCCGGCCACACGGCGGAAGGCCGCGAGCCGGCAGCCCACGAGCCGGTGCAGTCGGCCGAGCGGCGGGGTTGGCGGGGCGCCGGGGAGGCCGTCGGCGACGGCGCGAGCGGTGGCGGACCGACGCCGCCGCCCACGCTCGGCGGTCGCGGGACGGGAATGCTCAGGACGGGCGCGGGCCGAAGGCGAAGGCGCGGTTCGTGCCGGTCCGACGCGAGGCGAACGGTCCCAGCGCCCGCGTCGGGTCGGCGGCGGCCACGGCACCGGCCGGGTCGTCGATCGCCTGCTCGGGATCGAGAGGGGCCAGCGCGGAGACCAGGTATCCGGCGTTCCGGCCGTCGACCGTGTCCGGAACGTCGGCCGGGCGGGCGAGCGCACCGCCCAGGTGCCGGATCCCGACCACGGTCATCGGCCCGTCGAGTGTCGCGACGGCGTCCAGGCCGTCCGCGGCGAGGTCGTCCACGAGCACGTTGTCGCCGGTGTAGGCGTGCGGATCGGCGGGCTCGGCGTGCACGCGGTGCCCGTCGGTGGGTCGCAGCGGGCCGACCGTGTCGTGGCGCGGCCGCACGGCGGAACGCAGCGGCGCGACGAGCCGCCCGGCCGCGGCCGCGTCCCCGCGCACGACGATCGCGATCCGCGCGACGCGACGACCGCGCAGCGCGGGCGGGATGACGTCCCGGTCCGGGTAGGGCACGACCGACATCCCGGCCGTCACGTCGTCGGGCAGGTCACGCGTCCACTCGTGGAACGCGTGCAGCGCCGCCGGGTCGCCGGGCTCACCGACCGCACCGAGGTCGTGCACGAGCGCGCCCCCGGTCAGCGGGCCGGCGGGCAGCAGTCCGATCGTCATCGCCGTGACGACCTCACCGGGCGCCGGACCGGACCCGCGCAACCGGGCGAACGCGGCCGGATCGGAGTCGGCGGTCACCGAACCGGAACCCGAGGCGTCGACGACCTCGAACGCGCGGACGTGGTCGGTGGCCCAGCCGTCGGACCGTGCGACCAGCCCGATGCCGCCGCCGAACGTGTAGCCGATCGCGCCGACTCCGGGGAAGCTGCCCGACGGCGGGCGCAGGCCGTGCGCCTCGGCGGCCTCGACGACGGCACCCCAGCGGACCCCGGCCCCGACTCGGGCGGTCCGCGCGACCGGGTCGATCGCGACGCTGTCCAGTCGCCGCGTGTCGATCAGCACCCCGCCGCAGGCGCCGTCCCGGGTGCCGTGGCCGGACGCCAGCACGGTCACCGGCAGGCCGCGGTCGGATGCGGCCCGGACAGCGGTCCGGACCTCGGACGTGGTCCGCGGCACGACGGTCACGTCCGGGCGGTGCCGGACGCCCAGCTGGAAGCCGGATGCCGCGGGCGTCGCGCCGACGGCGTCGGGCTGCAGGTCGGTCAGGTCGTCGGCGAGGCCGGTGCGCCGTGTCGTGGTCATGGATCCAGCCTGGGTGAGCCGGTGGCAGAAGTCGAAGAGCTGTCTCATCTGGGCGCTAGCATCCACAGTTATGGAACTGCGCCACCTGCGCTACCTCGTCGCCGTCGCGGAGGCCGGCACGGTCACGGCCGCCGCGGCAGAGCTGCACGTCGCACAGCCCGGGGTCAGCGCGCAGCTGCGCCGGCTCGAACGGGAGCTCGGCGAGCAGCTGTTCGACCGCGGGCCGCGCGCCGCGACGCTCACCGAGGCCGGCCGGGCGGTCCTGCCGCACGCCCGTGCCGCGCTGGCGGCCGTCGAGGGGACGCGGGAGGCCGTCGCCGCGCTGCGGGGGCTCCTGTGCGGACGCGTCGCCGTCGGGATGGCGTCGTCGCTGCCGGACACCGTGCTGGCCGACACGGTCGCCGACTTCGCCGTGGAGCATCCCGGCGTGACGGTGTCCCTGCGCGAGGACACCGCCGACGCGCTCCTGCACGGACTGCGCGGAGGCGACCTGGACGTCGCCGTCCTCGGGTCGTCCGGCGACCTCCCGGACGGGCTCGACGGCGTCGTCGTGCAGGACGAGCGGCTGGTCGCGGTCGTCGGCGCGGACGATCCGCTGGCCGGGCACCCCGCCGTCGGGCTCGACGAGCTGGCCGGCCGGGCACTGATCTGCCTGCCGGTCGGGCACGGGCTGCGGGCGTCGTTCGACCGGGCCTGCGAGGCGGCCGGCGTCGCGCCGCGGGTCGCGTTCGAGGCGGGCGCGATGTCGCTGCTGATCCGCCTCGCCGCGCGCGGGGTCGGCGTCGCGATCGCCCCGGAGCCCGCCCCGACCGCGCCCGCCGTGCAGGCACTGGACCGGCAGCCGGTCGTCGTGCCGCTGCGACCGGAGGTGCGCACCCGGCTGATGCTGGTCTGGCGGGCCGGCTCGGGGTCGGGTCCCGCGGCACGGGCGCTCGTGGACCGTCTGCGGCCGAGCTGACGCCTCAGGTCCGCGGGACCGACGACACCAGCACGCGGACCGCCTCGGCGACCGCGGCGCGTCGGGCTATCCGCACCGCGGTCTCGATGGGGCGCAACGCTTCCCGGCGGGCGTCGGCCGCGGAGGCGGACAGCGCGCCGCCCGGGTCGTCGCCCGCCGCGGCGGCGAGGATCGCGTCCACCTCGTCGGCCTGCTGCAGCACGCGCAACGCCTGCGGCGGCATCCCGGACGGCCACAGCGCCTGCGGGCGGGCGCGCAGTGACGCGGCGATCTCCTCGCGCACGCCCGGCCGGTGGCGGGCCACGCCGAGATCGGTGAGCGCCGACGCCGACGTGCGGACCTGGTCGCGCAGGTCCCGCTCGGCCTGGTTCAGCGGCACGTACTCCGGCACCGGGCCGGGATCCGGGACCGGGTAGACCGTCCAGCGCACGACGCCGTCGGCGATCGCGCCGGGGACGAGACCCATACCGGCGTCGGCGAACAGGACACCTTCACCGGCCGTCGTCGCCTCCCGGCTGAACCACCCGGGCCCCGGCAGCCCGCGCACGTCGCCCGGCGCGGGCAGCACGACACGGGCCTGGCCGCGCGGGGCGGTGCGGCGCAACGCCGCGAGCAGCATGGCCAGCGACGTCGGTGACCGACCCGGCCCGGGCAGGCCGGTCGCGGACGCGGTGGCGTCGTCGGCCGCGAGCGCGTCGTGCGCGTCGGACCACGGCGCCAGCGCGTCCAGCACGTCGTCCGGTGCGGCGGTCCCGGCCAGCCAGGCCGAGGCCCACACCGCCAGGGTCGCTGAGGCACGGGGCACGATCGTCAGGCTAACGACCACACGGCCGTGGCACAGCCCGGCCTCCGCGGTGACTTCCGGTCGCGGCGTGTGAACGGCCGACGCCCGCGTGTCGTGCACCCGGGTGGCGGGGCCCCGACCGCGATACTCCGGAGATGGCCCGTACTCCCGAGAGCAGCGTGCGGAACGAGCGTCCGCACGACTACCGCGGCGCGTTCGACGCCGGCGGCACCCGGACCGTGCGGAAGCGGGAGATCCCGGAGGTCCCCGCGGAGCCCGGGCTCGTCGTCGAGGATCCGGCGAGCGGATTCTGCGGCGCCGTCGTCGCGATCGACGCCCGGGACGTGACGCTCGAGAACCGGCACGGAGGACGACGGGTGTTCCCGCTCCGCCCGGCCGCGTTCCTGTACGAGGGGGCCCCGGCGACGCTCGTGCGGCCTTCCCCGCCCGGCGCGGGCGGAGCGGGCAGTGGCACCGCGAAGCCCGCCGGACCGGCCCGATCCGCGTCCGGCTCGGTGCACGTCGCGAACCTGAGGGCGCGCACCGCACGTGCCGCGCGGATCTGGGTGGAGGGCATCCACGACGCGGCGCTGCTGGAGACGGTCTGGGGCCACGACCTGCGGGTCGAGGGCGTCGTCGTCGAACCGCTGCACGGTGTCGACGACCTCGCCGCCGCGGTGCGCGAGTTCGGCCCGAGCCCGGCCAGGCGGCTCGGGATCCTCGTCGACCACCTCGTCGACGGCTCGAAGGAGACCCGGCAGGCGGCCGCCGTCGCGAGCGAGCACGTGCTGGTCACCGGCCACCCGTACGTCGACGTGTGGGAGGCCGTGAAGCCGTCCGCGGTCGGCATCCGCGCCTGGCCGAAGGTCCCCCGCGGGACGGACTGGAAGACCGGGGTGTGCGACGCGCTCGGATGGGGTGAACCCGCCGACGGTGCACGACGGGTGCTGGGTGCCGTGACGAGCTACCGCGACCTGGAGACGCCGTTGATCGGCGCGGTCGAGCGGTTGATCGATTTCGTGACGGCGGCCCACGAGGGATAACGATCCGGCGATCCGGGACCCCTCCGGCAGCGGTTCTGGCAGTGTGGAGGCATGTCACCAGGGCTGATCTGGCTGCTCGCCGGAGTGGTGCTGGTCGGCGCGGAGACGATCTCCGGTGAGCTGTTCCTGCTCATGCTCGGGGGAGGCGCGCTCGCCGCGGCGGTCGGTGCCGCGTTCGGGCTGGGCTGGCTGGGCAGCGCCGTCGTCTTCGCGGTCGTGTCGGTGGCGCTGCTGCTGGCCGTGCGCCCGGTGATCCGTCGGCGGATGGAGGCGAGCAGCCCGTCCCTTGACACGCACCACCGGACGATGGCCGGTCGCGAGGCCGAGGTCGTCGAACGCGTGGACGGCGAGAGCGGACGGGTGCGGATCGCCGGCGAGCTGTGGTCGGCCCGGTCGCTCGACGGGCACGAGGTGATCGAGGCCGGCGCCACGGCCACCGTGATGGAGGTGTCCGGCGCCGTCGCGCTGGTCACCGGCCGGGACGAGCTCCCCGGCGGCGAATAGACCTCCACGGTCCCGTCCGGGGTCGTGGTACCGGGCGCCGGTGACGGCGCGAAGAAGGTGGAGGGGGAGTCCGATGGAAGCGGGAACGCTGATCGTCGTCGTGATCCTGCTCATCCTGGTGATCACGGTCGTCGTGAAGTCGATCGTGATCGTGCCCCAGGAATGGGCGTACATCATCGAGCGGCTGGGTCGGTACCACAGCACGCGTGAGGGTGGACCGGCGATCCTGGTGCCGTTCGTGGACCGCACCCGGGAACGGGTCGACCTGCGTGAGCAGGTCGTGTCGTTCCCGCCGCAGCCGGTGATCACGCAGGACAACCTGACGGTCAACATCGACACCGTCGTGTACTTCAAGGTCAACGACGCGAAGTCGGCCGTCTACGAGATCGCGAACTACATCGCGGGCGTCGAGCAGATCACCACGACGACACTGCGCAACGTCGTCGGCGGCATGACGCTGGAGCAGACGCTCACCTCGCGGGACCGGATCAACACGGTGCTGCGCGGCGAGCTGGACGAGGCGACGAACCGGTGGGGGATCCGGGTCGGCCGCGTCGAGATCAAGGCCATCGACCCGCCGCCGTCGATCCAGGAGTCGATGGAGCGGCAGATGAAGGCCGACCGCGAGAAGCGGGCGATGATCCTCAACGCGGAGGGCCAGCGGGAGTCGGCCATCCGCAGCGCCGAGGGTCAGAAGCAGTCCGCGATCCTCACCGCGGAGGGCTCGAAGCAGGCCGCGATCCTGGCGGCCGAGGCGGAGCGGCAGGCCGAGATCCTGCGGGCGCAGGGTCGTCGTGCCGCCCAGTACCTCGAGGCGCAGGGCGAGGCGAAGGCGATCGAGAAGAAGTTCGCCGCGATCAAGGCCGGCAAGCCGACGCCCGAGCTGCTCGCCTACGAGTACCTGCAGACGCTGCCGGAGATGGCGCAGGGTGAGGCCAGCAAGATGTGGGTCGTGCCGAGCGACTTCGGCAAGGCGCTCGAGGGCTTCACGCGGATGCTCGGCGCACCGGGGGAGGACGGGGTGTTCCGCTACACCCCGAGCCCGGACGACGGCCCCGCGTCCAGGCCCGCGGAGGACGACGAGTCGGTGAAGGACTGGTTCGACACGTCCACCGACCCGGAGATCGCCCGCCAGGTCGCCGAGGCCACGGCCGCGGCCCAGAAGGAGGTGCCGGCCGCGAACGAGCCGTCCGAGCCGGTCGAGGACCGGGGACGGACGCAGCCGGTCGGCATCGAGGCCGCTCCTCCGCCCGGGGTGCACCCGCACCCCAACGGCCAGAGCGGCTGACACCACACCAGCCGCGCACGGACCGCCGACCCGACCCGTCCTCCCTACCCGAACGAACGGCACCTTCGGGCAATCACCTTGCTCGAAGGTGCCGTTCGTTCGGAAAGGGGGGTGGGCTCGCTCAGGCCAGGACGAAGCCGAACGGGAGCTCCAGGCGGTGGCGGGCGAGCAGCTCGTCGTCCGCCAGGAGCTCCCGGGTCGGCCCGTCCGCGACGACGGTGCCGCCGTCGAGCACGACGCTGCGCGGGCAGAGCTGCAGGGCGTACGGCAGGTCGTGGGTGACCATCAGCATCGTGCGGTCCAGCCGCAGCAGCACCTCGGCCAGCTCGCGGCGGGCCACCGGGTCCAGGTTCGACGACGGCTCGTCGAGCACGAGGATCTCCGGGTCGCAGGCGAGCACGGTGGCGAGCGCCACCCGTCGCCGCTGCCCGCCGGACAGGTGCAGCGGCGACCGGTCGCCGTGCTCGGCCATCCCGACGGCGTGCAGTGCCTCCTGCACCCGCGCGCGCAGCTCGGGGCCGCGCAGCCCGAAGTTCGCAGGCCCGAACGCGACGTCCTCGGCGACGGTCGGCATGAACAGCTGGTCGTCGGGGTCCTGGAACACGATGCCGACGCGGCGGCGGATCTCCTGCAGGTTCCGCTTCTCGACCGGGAGCCCGCCGACCTCGACGGTGCCCTCCCCGCCCGTCAGGATCCCGTTGAGGTGCAGGACGAGCGTCGTCTTCCCGGCGCCGTTCGGCCCGAGGAGTGCGACCCGCTCGCCGGACGCGATGTGCAGGTCCACGCCGTAGAGCGCCTGATGTCCGTCCGGGTAGGCGTAGGCGAGGTCGTGCACGTGCAGGGACGGGACGCCAACGCCGGTCACGTCAGGGCCCATCCGGTGCCGGCCAGCAGGAGCGCGACGGCGGCGGCGGACAGACCGGTGGCCCACTGCCGGGCCGTCGCCGGGTCGTCGGCCATCGGCGGCATCGCACCGGTCCAGCCGCGGGACAGCATCGCCAGATGGACGCGCTCGCCGCGCTCGTAGGAGCGGACGAACAGCGCCCCGACGCCGCGGGCGGTGGCGGCGGCCTGCCAGAGGAACCGGGGGTCGTGCCCGCGGGAGATGCGCGACAGGCGCATCCGCCGGGCCTCCCCGGTGATCACGTCCGCGTAGCGCAGCATCAGCGTGGCGATCGTCGTGACGATCGCCGGTGCGCGCAGGCGCTCGAGCCCGAGCAGCAGGTCGCGCATCGGGGTGGTCGCGGCCAGCGTCAGCGACGTCAGCACCCCCAGCGTGCCCTTGATCAGGATGTTCCACGCGCCGAGCAGTCCGGGCTCGGACAGGGTCCGTCCCAGCACCTCGACGGTCGGATCGGGGCCGGTGAACGGCAGCAGCACGGCCAGCACGACGAACGGCGCCTCGATCACCGACCGCTTCAGGATCCAGCCCGGCCGGATCCGGGCCGTCGCCCACACGGCGGCCAGCAGCACGGCGAAGCCGGCGAACACGCCGAACGCCTCCCGCGGCGTGGCGACGACGCAGACCACCACCAGGAACGCCGTGACGATCTTGACCTCGGGCGGGAGCCGGTGCACGGGGGAGTCCCGGTCGAGGAAGAGCGGATGGGCGTGTCCCGCGCCCACTACTCCGGCCCGCCGGACCCGCCACGTCGGCGCAGCACCCAGAACAGACCGCCCGCGAGCAGAACCGTCACCACCACGCCGACGACGCCCGCGACGCCGTTCGTGCCCTCGGCGCCGCCGACCGTGTAGTCGGCGAACGGACCGGAGCCGAGCGCGTGGTCGCCCTCGTTCTGCGCGATGCAGGTGCCCCGGAGCTGCTCCTCGCCGTCCACCTCGACGGTCTGGCAGCCGTTCAGCGTCACGGAGTCCAGCCCGTCGGGGTCGCCGGAGGCGAAGTAGGAGATGGCGCCGGCGATGACGAGTGCCACCAGCAGGAACCCGGCGAAGAACGCGATCGGGCGGCGGTTCCGCGTGGAGCGGACTCCTCGCTCGGTCACTGGACCCTCCCGGTCGAGTCGGCGCCGCCCGCCGTCGCGGTCCGGCGTTCCAGTGGCGTCGCGCTGCCGCGCAGCAGGTACACAAGGTCTGGCCGGATCGCCGCGACGGCACCGACGGTGGCCGCCGTGATCACGCCCTCACCGATCCCGATCAGCACGTGCAGGCCGACCATCAGCACGAACACGGTGCCGAGCGTCGCACCGCCCGCACCGCCGATCGCGTACTCCAGCACGAAGCCGAGCGACGCGACGACCGTGTTCACCAGCGCCGCGACGAACGCGGTGGTGATCAGGCCGGCGCGCGAGCGCTGCGCGAACCGGCGCAGGGCGGTCGCGACCAGGAACCCGGTCAGCACGCCGATCACGGCCATGTTCGTGATGTTCGTCCCGAGCGCGGTGATACCGCCGTCGGCGAACAGCAGGCACTGCACGACCAGCACGATCGAGATGCAGATCATGCCGACCCACGGCCCGACCAGGATCGCGACGAGGGCCCCGCCCAGCAGGTGCCCGCTGGCACCCGGCAGGATCGGGAAATTGATCATCTGGACGGCGAACACGAACGCCGTCACCAGGCCCGCCATCGGGGCCGTCCGGTCGTCGAGATCGGCCCTGGCCCGCCACAGGGCCACCGCCAGCGCCACGATCGCGACGACCCCGAACGACAGGGCCGTCCCGCCGTTCACCAGCCCGTCGCTCATGTGCATGGCGACCGCATGCGTCTCCATCGCCACCTGCCTCCCACGCGAACGGGTCGCCCGGCTCCGTCGTCCGGGGACCCGCTCATTGAACGCGGTGTGATGGCTCCCGCAAAGGGGTGGCAGGTGGCAATTCGTCGAGCCTGCCCGACCGGGGCGGTACGGCCCGTCGAAAAGGTCAGGTCAGGCGGCCTTCTCGGCCGACTCGTCCTTGCGGGCGGCGAGCTGGGACACGCGGAACAGCGCCTTGCGACGGGCGCGTCCGAGCGGGGCGGCGACCTTGCCGATCGCCCGGTCCAGGCCGCCGACCTCGAACGCGCCGGACCCGGCGAGCTCCTCGGTGAGCATGCGCTGCTCGTCGTAGATCCCCTGCTCGTTCTCGGCCGAGACCGAGCCGCGCTGGATTCGGAACGCGGCCAGGGTCTCCGGCACGCCGAGGAAGTCGCCGTACTGCAGCAGCCGCATCCAGCAGTCCAGGTCCATGATCAACCGGCGGTCGGTCCGCCAGCCGCCGGACGTGACGAACTGCTCGAGCCGGAACAGGACGGCGCCGGGCTCGCCGATCGGGTTGGCGCCGTTGCGGATCACCCGCCGCGCCACCTCGCTGCCGCTGTGCGTCCCGACCAGCCCGCCGCCGAGCCCCCGCCGCGGGACGATCACCCGGCTCTGTTCGTCGATCATGTGCCGCCGGGAGGCGACGACGGCGATGGCCGGGTCGTCGCGCATCGGCGGGACCT
This sequence comes from Pseudonocardia endophytica, assembly GCF_004339565.1. Taxonomy (GTDB): domain Bacteria; phylum Actinomycetota; class Actinomycetes; order Mycobacteriales; family Pseudonocardiaceae; genus Pseudonocardia; species Pseudonocardia endophytica. Next base: position 78,724 of record NZ_SMFZ01000001.1, on the reverse strand, counting down.
GCAGCTCCAGGCACCGCGGGTGCAGCAGGTCGTCCGCGCACAGGAGCTTGACCAGCGGCGCCCGGCAGAGCTGCACGGCGCGGTTCCAGTTGTCCGGCTGGGAGAGCGTCTCCCGGTTGAACTCGACCCGGATCCGCGGGTCCCGGAACGACGTCGCGATCTCGGCGCTGCGGTCCCGGCTGGCGTTCTCCAGGATCACGAGCTCGAAGTCCCGGAACGTCTGGTCGAGGACGCTGCGGACCGTCTCGGCGAGGAACGTCTCACCGTTGTACACGGGGATGCAGACCGAGACGCTGGGCTGGTAACCGCCGGGACGCATGGACACCTCATCCTTGCCGGGCCCGTGCGTCGGGCCGATGTCGAGGGGCGTCACACGGTACCGCCGGCCCCGGTGGCCACGATCACCCGAGGGTCCGACGGCCTCGGGGCGCGTCGAGGGAGCCGCGGAGCGGTCCGTAGAGTACGGCGCAACGGTCGCAGTGTCCCCGCCGACCAGAGTAGGAACTATGCTCCGAATGGTGTACGTGGCCGTTCGGGGGAACGACGGGGGTCACGTAACGCGACCGAGGTCCGGAGAGATACACGGGTTGACCCAACTCCAGCCCGCCGGTGTCGCTGCAGCCGCCGGACCGAGAGCCCGCCTTCGTGCGCGCCAACGACCGATCGATCGGGGAGACCGGTGACCCAGCGCCCAGCACAGCGCCCCGCGCAGTTCCGCCCGCGCGAACCACGCGTGTCGGTGATCGTGCCGACCCGCAACGAGGCCAGGAACCTCGAGGTGGTCCTGCCCGCCGTCGCAGCCGTCCGGCCTGCCGTGCACGAGGTCCTGGTCGTGGACGGCAACTCCGTCGATGGCACCGTCGAGACGGCCGCCCGGGTGCTGCCGGACGTCCGGATCGTGATGCAGACGCGCAAGGGCAAGGGCAACGCGATGGCGTGCGGGTTCGCCGCCGCCACCGGCGACGTGCTCGTCATGTTCGACGCCGACGGGTCGGCCGACCCCCAGGAGATCCCGCGGTTCGTGCAGGCGCTCGTGGACGGCGCGGACTTCGCCAAGGGCAGCCGGTTCGTCCGCGGCGGCGGCAGCGACGACATCACGGCGCTGCGCAAGACCGGCAACTACGGCCTGAACGGCGTCGCGAACCGCCTGTTCGGCACCCGCTACACCGACCTCTGCTACGGCTACAACGCGTTCTGGGCGGACATCCTCCCGCTGCTCGACCTGCCGGGTGTCGACGAGCCGCCGAACCAGGACGGCACGATGCTCTGGGGCGACGGGTTCGAGATCGAGACCGTGCTGAACTGCCGGGTGGCGGTGGCAGGCCTGTCGATCTCCGAGGTCCCGTCGATGGAGCGGGAGCGGATGTTCGGGCAGACGAACCTGAGGACGTTCGCCGACGGCACGCGGGTCCTGCGGACGCTCGCCGCCGAGCGGAGGCGGGCGAACCGCGTCACCGGCACGACGGTGCCGGTCGCCGGAACGGTCGACGAGATGGCGTCGCCCGTCCAGCCGGGACCGGTCGACGCACCGACACTGCCCGCCGCCGCGCCGGTCCCGCCGGTCCTGCCGGAGGAGGCCGCCGCCGGGCGCACGCGGCAGCCCGCCCCCGGACCGAGGCCGCACCGCCAGGCCGCCGACGACGGGGCGGCTCGCAACGACTCGGTGGGCGTGCGGTACGCATGGGGCGAAGAGGCGTCCTGAACGCCTCGCCCCCCGGTGACGGACCACGTCCCGAGGTACCGCGACGAAGGAGACAACTGCGGTGAGCATGCCGTCCACGGGTGAGCTGACCCGCGCCCGTACGGCGCGGAGGTACGTGGCGATCGCGCTGATCGTCGCCGGCGTGCTCGCCTGCGCGCTCAACCTGGTCGGCATCTCGGGCGGGGCCTTCGGCGAGGTGCGCCTGCTCCTGACCATCGGGTTCCTGCTGCTCGGGCCCGGCTGGGCGGCCGCAGGCTTCCTGCGCCGCGCCCCCGCCGCCCACGTGTGGCTGCTGACCGTGGGCGTCGGGGTCGCGACGACGCTGATCGTCGGTCAGCTGATGGTCTCGCTCGGTGCCTGGTACCCGAGCGTCGCGCTGTTCCTGATCACGCTGCTCAGCGTGCCGTTCCTGTTCAGGCACGCCGTGGTCGCGCAGTGAGGCCGGTCGACCAGCGGCGCATGCCGACCCGGTCGTTCGATCCACCCACCGTCCCCGGTCGGCACGCCGGCGCCCCGTTCCGCCCGGTCATGCCGAGCGGCCCGCCGGACGACGCGGTCACCCAGCAGCTCACCCCGGTCGGCCGGCCGGACATGCCGCCGCCGGCGTCACCGCCCGGCACGAACCGCGAGAACGGCGGCATCGGCGACGGCCTGGCGCTGTCGATCGCGTCCGCGCTCGGCTCGGTGGCGGGCCTGCTCACCTGGCTGATCGCGGCGTGGATCATGCCGCAGGAGCAGGTCGGCAAGGCGACCGAGTTCGTGTCCGCGTTCCAGCTGATCGGCGGCGTCGCGCAGCTCAACCTCGGCGTCGGGCTGCTGCGCTGGCTGCCGAACTCCGGACGGCGGTCGGTCCGCCTCGTCTGGGGCAGCCTTCTGCTGATCATGCCGCTGTCCGGGCTGGTCGGGCTCGTGTACGGGATCGTCGTCCCGAGCATCGCCGAGACCGCGTCCGGCGACCGCTCGTTCGGCTTCGGCCTGCTGCTGCTCGTGCTCGCGTGCGCCGGATGGGGCGTGTTCGTCGTGCACGACTTCATCGTCGTGGCGCTCGGGCGACCGTGGATCGCCGTCTGGCGCAACGGCACGTTCGCCGTCGTGCGGATCGGCATGCTCCTGCTGCTCGGCTCCGCCTACGCGGCGGAGGGCATGGTCCTGTCCTGGGTGATCCCGATCGTGATCTGGATCGCGATCGGGTCCGGTGTCGTCTGGTGGCTGACCCGCCGGTACGCGAACGCGCACACCGGGGGGACGCTGCCGTCGCGGGCCGACATGGCGCGGTTCCTCGGGCCGACCGCGCTCGCCCAGCTCGGCAACGCCCTGCTCTACAACCAGGTCCCGCTGCTGGTGAACCTGCGCCTGGGCAACGAGGCGGGCGCCGCGTTCTTCATCTGCTGGCAGGCGGTGACGGTCGTCGACATCGCGGCCGTGTTCTTCATGAACTCGCTGGCCGTGCACACCGCGCGCGAGCCGCACCGCGCCGCCGAGCTCGCCAGGGCCGCGCGCCGCCGGATGCTGCTCCTGTTCCTGCCGGTGCTCGCGCTCGGCGCCGTGCTGGGCCATCCGGTGCTGTCCATCCTCGGCGAGGGTTACGCGGCGGCCGCTCCGGCGCTCGCCCTGCTGATGGTCGGGCTCGCGTTCCGGCTGATCGTGGTGTTCGATCTGGCCCAGCGACAGGCGCGGGGCGACGGGATGGGCTTCGCGAAGGTCCAGCTGACGAACACCGGGCTGATTCTGGCGGTGGCGGCGTTCATCCCGCTGGCGACGTTCGGCTCGGTGCCGCTGGACACGCTCCTGATGCCGATCGTGCTCGGATATGTCGTGGTGCAGGCGCTCTGCGCGCTGTTCCTGCTCGTGCGTCCCTGGCTGAAGCGCCGGGCGAACCCGGAGGTGAAGTCGTGACGTCGGAGACCCGTGGGCGCGGAAGGGAGCAGGCCACGTCGGCGAACCCCGCCGAGGCGACCCGCGCCGTCCGGCCGGCCCAGGGCGGCGCCGAGTCGACGCAGTTCCTGAGCCCCGCAGAGGGCGGCGTCGGCGACGCGACCCGCGCGGTCCGCGCGCCGTCGCCCCATCCACCGGACGGCTCCGGCCCGTCGGGTACCCCGCTGTCCCCGCTCTGGATCTGGGGCGCCCCGGTTCTCGCCGTGCTGTCCGTGGTGCTGCTGCCGCTGGCCGCCGCGACCACCGACCTGAGCCAGCTGGGCGGCTGGGGCCTTGCGGCCGTGCTGTCCCCGTTCGGCTGGCTGGCGCTGGCGCTGGCGGTCGCGTGCTGCGTCGTCGAGCTGTGGTCGCCGCGCCCGCGGATCCCGATGCTCGGTGCGGCCACCGGCGTGCTGATCCTCTGCACGTTCGGCATGCCGTCGGTGGTCATGCCGCAGGCCCGGTTCACGACCGCGTGGCTGATCGGCGGGTTCGTCGACTCGCTGGCCGGGACGGGCGTGCCCCCGACCGGCATCGACGCGCGCTTCTTCTGGCCGGCGTTCTTCGCCCAGTGGGCGTTCTTCCGGGACGCGGCGGGTGCCGACAACCTGGACTCGGTCATCCGCTGGTTCCCGGTCGCGGTCGTCGCGTTCTGGGCGATCGGCGTGTACGCGCTCGCCCGCTCGATGCTGGGTGGCAGCCGCGCGCCGTGGGTCGCGGCCTGGCTGTTCCTGGGCCTGAACTGGATCGAGCAGGACTACTTCTCGCCGCAGGCCACCGGCATCGTGCTGCTGCTGACCGTGCTGACGTTCGCGCTCGGGCCGCTCGCCACCCGTCGGACCGACACCGCGGGCGTGCCGGGATGGCCCCGCCCGCACCGGGACGCCGCCCCGCTGCCGCGCTGGCGGCGCTGGCTCGTCGCGACGATGACGCCACCGAACCAGCCGACGCTGCCTGCCAGGCAGCTGCTGCTGATCTACTTCTGCGCGTCGCTCTGCCTGATCGCGGTCGCGCCGACACACCAGCTGACGCCGTTCGCCATCATCGGCCAGCTCGTCGTGCTCGCCGTCGTCGGCCGGTTCCGCGGTCGCGGGCTGGTGATCATCGCAACGCTGGCGGTGATCGTCTACATCCTGATCGCGGCGCGCGACTTCTGGCTGACCCAGATCAGCATGATCACCGGCGGGGACGACTCGGGCGGTGCGGTCCAGGCCGGCTTCTTCGAGCGGCTGCAGGGCGACCCCGGCCAGATCGCGGTGAAGATGCTCCGCGCGCTGATGCCGGGTCTGACCTGGCTGCTGGCGATCGCGGGGGCCTGGGTCTACTGGAAGCGTCGCCGCGACCTGGTGCCGATCCTGCTGGCCGTGGTGCCGATGGGCATGGCGGCCGTGCAGAGCTACGGCGGCGAGCTGCTGCTGCGCATCGTGCTGTACGGCCTGCCGGTCCTGACGATCCTCGGTGTGGACGCGCTGCGCGCGTTCGTGCGCTCGGACCGTCGCCGGGAGTGGGCGATGGCCGCGTGCATGCTGCTGTTGATGCCGTTGCTCGTGCTCATCCGCGGCGGCAACGACGCGTACATGGACGTCACGACCGAGGACGTGACGATGACGCGCCAGGCCTACGACCAGGCGCCACCCGACTCGTTGGTGCTGCCGTTGTCGCCGGTCGGCCCCTACGGCCTCGAGGGGATCGGCGAGCACAACAAGGCTCCGGGCGTCGAGGGCTGCACCTCGCTCTACGACGGCACGAACGACCCGTTGCGCTGCATCGACCAGATCCAGCCGACGACGATCCTGTTCTACGGGTCCATCGAGAAGCAGGGCGTCGTGCTGTACAACCAGCCGCCCGGCTGGAGCCTGAAGATCAAGGACCAGCTGATCGCGTCCGGGACCTACCGCGCGACCTACGACAACGGGTTCGACGCGATTCTCGTGAGGACGGTGCCGGGACGATGAGCGAGCGTCAGCGAGCGAATCATCAACACAGCGCTCCCGCGAAGCGCCGGCCGAGCGTCAGCGAGGACGTGCAATGAGTGGAGCGCTGCTGACCTGGCTCTCGTTCGCCCTGGTGCTGGCCGTGTTCGGGGCCAGGGCCTGGGTGGTCGAGACGAACCGGGGACGGTTCACCACCGGCGGCGCCGCGCAGCGCGGCATGACCGTCGCCGCGGGCGCGTCGGTCGTGCTGCTGGTCGTGATGCTGACGTTCAACGGCGGCGTGGAGCTGACCGACCTGCTGATCAACGGCGAGGCGAACACCACGGCCCCTGCCGACGGCGCGCAGGTCGCCGGCGGTGGGCAGAATGGCCCGGCCGCGGGCGCTCCGGCACCGGCCGCTCCGGCGGCACCCGCCGCACCGGCGAACCCCTGACCGGCTCCCGGGCGTCCGTGCCGCGGACGCCCGGGAGACGCCGTCAGCCGGAGAAGCCGATCGCGACGTACTTGGTCTCGAGGAACTCGTCGATCCCGACGTTGCCGCCCTCGCGGCCGAGACCGGACTCCTTCACGCCGCCGAACGGGGCCGCCGGGTTGGACACGAGCCCCGTGTTCAGCCCGATCATGCCGCTCTCCAGGTTCTCGGCGATCCGCAGTGCGCGGTTCAGGTCGCGCGTGTAGACGTAGTTGACCAGCCCGAACTCGGTCGCGTTGGCCGCGTCCAGTGCCTCCTGCTCGGAGTCCACCACGGTGATCGGCGCGACCGGCCCGAAGATCTCCTCGTGGTTGAGCCGGGAGTCCGCCGGCACGTCGGTGAGCACGGTCGGCGGGTAGAAGTAGCCCGGGCCGTCCTGGGCCTTCCCACCGACGGTCACGCTGGCCCCGTTCGCGACGGCGTCCGCGACGAGGTCGACGACCTTGTCCAGGCCCTTGCGGTCGATCAGCGGGCCGACGTTCACGCCCTCCTCGGTGCCGCGCCCGACCTTCAGCGCGCCCATCCGCTCGGCGAGCTTGCGGGAGAATTCCTCGACGACGCCCCGCTGCACGTAGAAGCGGTTCGCTGCGGTGCACGCCTCGCCCATGTTGCGCATCTTCGCGACCATCGCGCCCTCGATCGCGGCGTCCACGTCGGCGTCGTCGAGCACGACGAACGACGCGTTGCCGCCCAGCTCCAGGGAGGCCCGCAGCACCTTGTCGGCGGCCTGCTCCAGCAGCTTCTTGCCGACCGGGGTGGAACCGGTGAACGAGATCTTGCGCGCCCTGCCGTCGCGGATGATCGGCTCCATCACGCCGCCCGCGTCCGTCGCGGTGATCACGTTCAGCACGCCGTCCGGCAACCCGGCGTCGCTGAGGACCTGCGCGAACGCAAGCATCGTCAGCGGCGTCTGCGGCGCCGGCTTGATGATCGACGCGCAGCCGGCCGCGATCGCCGGGGCGATCTTGCGGGTGCCCATGGCCAGCGGGAAGTTCCACGGCGTCACGAACACGCACACGCCGACGGGCTGGCGGATCGTCAGGAACCGGGTCTGGCCGTTCGGTGCGACCTGGTAGCCGCCGTCGATCCGGACGGCCTCCTCGGAGAACCAGCGCAGGAACTCGCTGGCGTAGACGACCTCGCCCTTCGCCTCGGCGAACGGCTTGCCCATCTCCAGCGTCATCAGCAGGGCGAGATCGTCGATCCGCTCGTGCAGCAGGTCGTAGGCCCTGCGCAGGATCTCGCTGCGCTCGCGCGGGGCCATGGCGGCGATGCCGGGCTGGGCGGCGTGCGCCGCGGCCAGTGCGTCCATACCGTCCTCGGGGGTCGCGTCGGCGACCTCCTTCAGCACCTCACCGGTGGCGGGGTCCTCCACCTTCGTGGTGGCACCGTTCCCCGACGCGCGCCACTGCCCGCCGATGAACAGGCCGGTCGGGACGGCGTCGAGGACCTTGCGTTCGTGATCGGCTGTCGTAGCGGCAGAGCTCATACCGGGAACGTACCCCGGGTCACGGTGCTCTATCGCGGCTCGTGGGTGAGGATGGCGACGTGACCCTCACGAAGCTGCCCGAGCTCGTTCCGGAACCCGTGGAGCTGCCCGGTCACCTGGCGGAGCTGCGTGCCGAGGTCCGGGAGTTCCTCGACGCCGAGCGCGACGCCGGTGCCTGGACGCCCGGTGCCGACGTGTGGTTGTCCGGCTGGGACGCCGACTTCTCCAGGCGGCTGGGGAAGCGCGGCTGGCTCGGCATGACGATCCCCACCGAGTACGGCGGGCACGGGCGTGGCGCGCTGGACCGCTACGTCGTCACCGAGGAGCTGCTCGCGGCCGGTGCGCCGGTGGCCGCGCACTGGGTCGCGGACCGGCAGATCGGCCCGTCGCTGATGCGGTTCGGCACCGAGGAGCAGCGGACGGCGTTCCTGCCCGGCATCGCGCGCGGCGAGATCTACTTCGGCATCGGGATGTCCGAGCCGGACTCCGGCTCCGACCTCGCGTCGGTCCGCACCCGCGCCACGAAGGTCGACGGCGGGTGGTCGCTGTCCGGGACGAAGGTCTGGACGTCCGGCGCGCACCACGCGCACGCGTTCTTCGCGCTCGTGCGCACCGAACCCGTCGACGACGAGAACCGGCACGCCGGTCTCTCGCAGCTGCTGGTCGAGCTGGACCGGCCGGGCATCACGATCCGCCCGATCCCGCTGCTCACCGGTGCGCACCACTTCAACGAGGTCGTCTTCGACGACGTGTTCATCCCCGACGAGCGCGTGTTCGGCTCGGTGGGGTCCGGCTGGAAGCAGGTGACCGGCGAGCTGGCGTTCGAGCGCTCCGGACCCGAGCGGTTCCTCTCGACGTACCCGCTGCTGGCGTCGCTGGTCGGCGCGCTGACGGCGTCCGGGGACGTCGACGCCGGAACCCGCCGGGAGGTCGGCTCGCTCGTGGCGCGACTCTGGACGCTGCGGCGGATGTCGCTGGCCGTGGCGGGCGCCCTCGAGTCCGGTCAGGCGCCGGAGCTGGCCGCGGCGCTGGTGAAGGACCTGGGCACCCGGTTCGAGAACGAGATCGTCGACGCGGCGCGGCTGCTGGTGTCGATCCCGCCGGACCCCGGGGCGTCGTCGGGATTCGCTCGTCTGCTGGCCGACTCCGTCCTGCACGCGCCGGGCTTCACGCTGCGCGGGGGCACGAACGAAGTTCTGCGCGGCATCGTCGCGCGGGGGATGGGACTGCGCTGATGGCTTCCTCCGACCTGCACGAGCTCGCCGAGTCGATCGTCGACGACGCCTACGACGCGGACGCCACCGGTTTCGACGACGGCCTGTGGGCCACGCTGGAGAAGTCCGGTCTGGCCCGGCTGACGCTGCCGGAGGCCGCCGGCGGTTCCGAGGGCTCGTTCGACGACGCCGCCACACTGCTCGAGGTGGCGGGCGCGTACGGCGCGCGGGTGCCGCTCGTCGAGACCGACCTGCTGGGCGGCTGGCTCGCGCACGCGGCGGGCCTGGAGGTCCCGGACGGGCCGCTGGTCGGCGTCGCGGCGACGGACGGCGCGTCGTCCACCGGCGCCGGAGCAGCCGCGGGCGGTGGCGCGCCGGACAGCGCGCTGTCCGGCGCCGACGACGGCACCGTGTCGGGCACGCTGGCCCGCGTGCCGTGGGGCCGGTCCGTCGCGGCCGTCGTGGCGCTGGTGGGGGAGCGGGTGGTGGTGCTCGATCCGTCGGTCGCGGAGATCACCGAGGGGACGAACGTCGCCGAGGAGCCGCGGGACACGCTGATGTACTCCGGCGCCACGCCGCTCGCGTCCGGGTCCGCTCCGCCCGGAGCGGCGCAGGAGCTGGCGCTGCGGGCGGCCCTGGGTCGGTCGCTGCTGCTCGCCGGTGCGGCGCGTGGGGCGCTGGCCCGGTCGATCGGCTACGCGGGGGAACGGGTCCAGTTCGGACGGCCGATCGGGAAGTTCCAGGCCGTGCAGCAGCAGCTCGCCGAGGCCGGCAGCGAGGTCGCCGCCGCGGCGGCCGCGTCCGGTGCCGCCGCCCGTACCGCGGCCGAGAACGGGTTCGCCGCGTCGTCCACCGCGTTCGCCGTCGCCGCCGCCAAGGCCCGCTGCGGCGAGGCGGCCACCGCCGTCGCCCGGATCGCGCACCAGGTGCACGGCGCCATCGGGTTCACCCGCGAGCACGACCTGCGTGTGGTCACGACCCGCCTGTGGGCCTGGCGCGACGAGGACGGCAACGACGCGTACTGGAACGACCGCGTCGGCACCGCCGCCCTGGACGCGGGGGAGTACGGCCTCTGGCCCCTGGTCACCGGCAGCCCCTGATCGCCGGTCCGGCGTCGATCGGAGCCACGGGCGACGCCGATCCGCCCCGAACCGCCGATCACGGGGTTGTGGGTCGGGGGAGCCGGCCCCGCGCGCGAGGCGATCGCTCGCCGTAGATCGGCGGTCGGGTGTCGATCGGCGCCGCTGGTGGCCCTCGAGCGCACCGAACCGGTGACCATGGCCGCGCCGGCCGGTCCCGACCCGGGCGCGATCGCCGGGCTCAGCCCTGTGGGATCTTCCGGAAGTCCCAGCTGCTGATCTTCTCCGGGCGCAGGCGCAGCCACGCGTGCCGGCCGTCGATCACGACGTGCCCGGCCGTGTAGCGGTCGGCGAACGCCTGCTCCACCCGCGCCAGGTCGGGGTTCGGTTCGCCGGTCCGCGGCACCTCACCGACGACCTCGACCGTCCCGCGGATCTCGACGCCGCGGAGCTGGGAGTAGTCGTCGTGCCCGGCGTCGACGACGGCGGCGATCCGCGGGTCGGCCATCAGGTCCGTCCAGCGCTGGCTGCGCGACAGCGACGTCAGCCACAGGAACTCGCCGTCCCAGAGGTACCAGAGCGGCGTCGCATGCGGGCCGTTCGTGCCGTTCGTCGCGACACGGACGGTCCGCTCGGAGTCCAGGAACGCCGTCACCTCGTCCGGCGTCATGGCGATCCTGCGGGAACGGCGTTGCTGCTTCGGTGCGGTCACACCGTCAGGTCACCACAGGCGCGACGACGCGATGCGGGCGCCCTCGGACAGCGCCGCGAACTTCTCCCACACGACGGTCGGGTGCACCTCCGGGTGGAACGACGCGCGCGAGGAGAACCCGCAGTCCGCGCCCGCGATGACGTTCTCCCTGCCGACGATCCCGGCGTACAGCTCGATCGTGTCCGCGATCAGCTCCGGGTGCTCGACGTAGTTCGTCGCGTGCCCCAGCAGACCCGGGATGAGCACCTTGCCCTCCGGCAGCGTGACGTCCTTCCAGATCTTCCACTCGTGCTGGTGGCGGGGGTTCGCGACCTCGAACGAGTACGCGCCGGCGTTCACCTTCAGCATCAGCGGGGCGATGTCGCGGAAGTCGAGGTCGTGGACGCGCGGACCGTGGTTCAGGCCGTAGCAGGTGTGCAGGCGGATCTTCTCGGTCGGGATGTCGCGCAGCGCGTGGTTGAGGATCTCGATGTGCGCCTCCGCGTCGCGGCGCCGCTGTTCCGGCGTGGTGGCCGGGTTCTCCGAGAGGTACTCGATCAGCCACGGGTCGTCGACCTGCAGCAGGAACCCCGCGTCGATGATCCCGAGGTACTCCTCGCGCAGCGCCTCGGCGACGGCGGACAGGTAGTCGGTGTAGGAGCCGTAGTACTCGTTGCGTCCGAACCCGGACGGGCTCGTCGACGGCAGGAACGCCTCGGTGACGGACGGGTGGTCGGCCAGGGCCGCCTTCAGGTTCGCGACGTCGATCGCGAGCTGGTCGTGCCCGTCGTAGGTGACCGGGCCGGTGCAGACCATGGTCATCATGGGGCTGACCTGGTCCTTGTACTTGCCCAGGTAGTCGGCGTAGTACTCGGGGAACCGGTCGATCTCGACCTGCCAGGACGGCGGCATCAGCTTCTCGCCTGCCCCGGGCTCGAAGCCGGCGAGCCGGTCCTTGACGTAGGTCAGGAAGCTGACCTTGCTCATCTCGCCGTCGGTGACGACGTCGATGCCGGCGCGGACCTGCTCGGCCACCACGTCGCCGACCGCGGAGGTGACCCGCTTGGCGTAGCCGTCCGCGTCGTAGGGGCGGCCGTGCTCGCGCTCCCGCATGATCTCGAGCAGGTCGTGCGGCCTGCCCAGGCTGCCGACGTGGGTGGTCAGGATCCGCTCGGTGCTCCGCTGCATGGTTCCGGGACCGTAGGAGCGCGGTCGCCCCGCGGCCATGGCGCCGTTCCGCTCCCGCGAACCGGGGGAGGGAGGATCACCGGCGTGCACGAACCGACCGCCGCCCTGGAGCACGCCCTCGACACGGCAGGCGTCACGCCGGTGCTCGCGCTCGACCCGTCCGTCGTCCTGGACCGGTACCGCGCGATGCGGGACGCGTTCGGGGCGCGGCTGCTCTACGCCGTGAAGGCCTGTCCGGAGCCGGCGGTGCTGCGCGCGCTGGCCGCCGAGGGCGCCGGGTTCGACGTCGCGAGCCACGCCGAGATCGACCTGTGCCTGGCCGCGGGGGCCGACCCGTCGTCGTTGTGCCACGGGAACCCGGTCCGTGGGCCCGGCTCCGCCTCGCGCGCCCACGCCGCCGGGGTGCGACGCTTCGTCACCGATTCGGCCGAGGACGTCGATGCACTGGCCGCCGAGGCGCCCGGCGCGCGCGTGCTGGTGCGGCTGCTGGTGGCGGACACCGGGTCCGCGACGCCGTTCTTCGGCAAGTTCGGCGCCCGGCCCGGCGAGGCCGTGCGACTGCTGGAACGAGCGGCGGCGGCCGGGCTGGACGCGGCCGGGGTGACGTTCCACGCCGGCTCCCAGCAGACGCGCCCGCAGACCTACGCCGACGCCGTCTCGGTCGCGCTGTCCGTGGCCGGACGGGCCGGGATCGCCCGCCCGGAGCTGGACCTCGGTGGCGGGTGGCCGGTGCCCTACCGCGAACCCGTGCCCGGTCCGCACGAGTTCGTCGGCGCCGTCCGGAGCGCCGTCGACGACGCCGTGCATCGTGGCACCGTGGACGGGGTCGACCTGCTCCTGGAGCCCGGACGGGCAGTGGTCGCCGAGGCGGGCGTGCTGCGGACCCGGGTGCTGCGGGTGTCCCGACGACCGGGCGTCGACCACCGCCGCTGGGTGTACCTCGACGTCGGGCGCTACCAGGGCCTGGCCGAGACCGAGGGAGAGGCGATCGGCTATCCGCTGCGTACCCCGGCGCGATCCGGCCCGTCCGGTCCGGTCGTGCTGGCCGGTCCGACCTGCGACGGTGACGACGTGATCTACCGCCGCACCCCGTGCGCGCTGCCGCTGGACCTGGCCGCCGGCGACGTCGTGGACCTGCTGTGCGCAGGGGCGTACACGTCGAGTTACGCCTCGGTCGGCTTCAACGGGTTCGGGCCGTTGCCGGTCGTGATCGCCGGAGCGCCCGGCGGTCCGGACAGGTCGCCGGGTGGAGCCGCTGATCACTGATCGCCGGGCGACGGGACACGTCCGACGTCGACGGTTACGGTTTCAGACGTGTCACCGTCTCCTTCCGCCCCGATCACCGAGGGTCACCCCGCGCAGGTCGCGGGGGGCCATCCCGCCGACGCTCCGTCCCCGGAGAAGGCGCTCCCGCTGTCCTCCCATCCAGTGGGACGGCATGTGCTGGCCGAGCTCGGCGGCATCGATCCGGAACGGCTGGACGACGCGGAACTGCTGCGGGCCGCGCTGAGCGAGTCACTGGTCGGGGCCGGGGCGCAGGTCCGCCAGATCGTGACCGAGCGGTTCAGCCCGCAGGGCGCGACCGTCGTGGCGGTGCTCGCCGAGTCGCACGCGTCCGTACACACCTGGCCGGAGCTGGGCGGCATGCACGTCGACGTGTTCACCTGCGGCGACGCGGCCGACCCGGTCGCCGCCGTGCACGACCTCGCCCGCCGGATGGGCGCGACCGAGACGTCCCTGCAGGTCGTGGACCGCGGCGGCATCCCGCGCACGGTCACGGAGCCGATCTCGGAGGGCCTGACCCGCACCTGGCGCCTGGGCCCCGTCCACACGAGCGCGGACACCGGATTCCAGCGCGTCGTCGTCGCGGACACCGCGCACGGCGTCACCCTGTTCTGCGACGACGAGCGGCAGAGCACCGAGCAGACCCAGCTCACCTACCACGAGGCCCTGGTCTGGCCGGGTGCGCTGCTGACCAGGCGCCTGGACCGGGTGCTGATCATCGGGTCCAGCGAGGGCGTGGCGAGCGAGATGGCCGTCGAGGCGGGCGCCACGCACGTCGACCATGTCGACATCGACACCGAATGCGTCCGGATCTGCGCGGAGCACCTGCCCTACGGCTACACGCCGGCGTCGCTGGCCGCGGCCGAGCGCGGCGACGGTCCGGTGCACCTGACCTACACCGACGGCAGGCAGTTCGTCCTGGACTCCGACGAGCGGTGGGACCTGATCATCGTCGACCTGCCCGACGAGCGTCCGGACGAGCCGGACGCGCAGATCAACCGGCTCTACGAGCAGGAGTTCGTGCAGGCGTGCGCGGACCGGGTGACCGACGGCGGCGTCGTCGTGTTCCAGGCCGGGAGCCCGGCCGTCTGGCGGGACGCCACCCTGAAGTCGGCCTGGACGCGGTTCGACGCCGTGTTCGGCGCGACCGGCGGCCGCGCGGTCTACATCGGGTGCGAGGAGCACGAGTGGGCGTTCCTCGCCGGGACGCCGAGCGACCCGGGGGAGCCGGGCGAGGTCGCCGCGACCCGGCTCGCGTCGATGCCCGCGCGCCCGGAGACGATCGACGAGACGAGCCTTCGCCACCGGCTCGTCGCGCCGTTGTCGCTGCGCCGGCTCACCGGGTGAGGGCAGCGGTCGTCCCGCTGCTGGCGCTCGTCGCCGTGCCCGCGGCCGTCGCCGCCCGCCTCGGTTCCGACGGCGGCGGTGTGTTCGCCGCGGCGTGGTCGGTCGCGGTGGTGCTCGGTGTACTGGTGGCGGTCGTCGTGTGGCGCTCGGTCCGGACGACCACGTCGGATCTGCGGACCGCCCTCGAACGTGCGCTGCTGCCGGCCGTGCCGCTCGTCGTGGTCGTGCTGATCGGCTCGCCCTGGATCCTGACCGCGTTCGGGCGGCACGCCCGCGACACCGGGGTCGGCTCGCTCGTGCTGCTGGCGCTGGCGACGGTGCCGTTCGCGGTCGTGACGATCGCGTCCCGGTCGGCCGCCGTGGCGGGCAGGCAGGGCGCCGCGCTCGCCTTCCCGGCGGTGGCGCTGGTGGTCGCGCTGGCCCTCGGGTGGGTGTCGATGCCCGTGGTCGGGGTGCTCGGCGCGGCGTTCGCGTGGCTGGCCGGACAGACCGTCGTCGCGGTGTCGGTGCTGCTCAGGACGCGCTCGATGATCACCCAGCCGGTGGCGTAACCGCGGGACGGACCCCTCGTTGAACCGGTGATCGACTCACCGCCGCAGGAGGTCCGTGTCCCGTGCGACGCCCCCGTTCCGCCCAGTGGTTCGCCGTGGCCGCGATGACGCTGCTCGCGTCCGCCGGGACGGGTGCGCTCGCGCCCGCCCAGGCCGAGGCCCCGACGACGCTGGCCACGTCGGCGTCGGCGCGCAACCTGGACACGGCCACCGAGTCCGTCGGCCGCTACGTCGCGCTCGGTGACTCCTACGCGGCCGGGCCGCTGATCCCGTTGCAGACCGGGCAGCCCGCCGGGTGCCTGCGCTCGAACCAGAACTACCCGTCGGTGCTGGCCAACTCGGCGGGCGCCGACGTCGTCGACGTGTCCTGCAGCGGCGCGAAGACCGACGACTTCACCGACCCGCAGCCGGTGCAGCCGGGCCCGAACCCGCCGCAGTTCGACGCGCTGGACGGCTCGGAGAAGCTGGTCACGCTCACCATCGGCGGCAACGACATCGGCTTCGCGGACATCATCCAGCGCTGCGCGACGGTCTCGCCGACGAACCTGGCCGGAGCGGCCTGCCGGGACTCGTTCACCAAGGACGGCGAGGACGAGCTCACCGGGCGGATCGACGGCACCGCGTCGAAGGTGGCCGACGCCCTGGACGAGATCAGGGACAGGGCCCCCGGTGCGCGCGTCGCCGTCGTCGGGTACCCGACGATCCTCCCGGACACCGGCCCCGGCTGCTTCCCGATCGTCCCGTTCAGCGCCGGCGACGTCGCCTACCTGCGCGGCGTCGAGAAGCAGCTGAACGGCATGCTCGAGAAGGAGGCGGCCGACGCGGGCGTCGACTTCGTCGACACCTACACGCCGACGATCGGTCACGACGTCTGCCAGCTGCCGCCCCGCAAGTGGGTGGAGGGCCTGGTCCCGACGTCGCCTGCCGCGCCGGTGCACCCGAACGCCCAGGGCGAGCGGGCGATGGCCGCCGCGCTCGGCGAGGTCGTCGGGGTGCCGGTGGCGCCGCCCGCCGGGAGCTGATCCCGGGCTCCCCGTCGGGCCTACCTGTCAGACTCCTCCCCGTGCGGACGAGGTGGGCCGAGCTGCGGACGTGGGCGGCGTCCGTCGACCCCGGCCTGACCCGGCTGCACCTCGCCTCGGTGGCGACCGCGTCGATGATCGTCGCGGCCGGGCTGATGAGCGTGCTGCGCACGGCGACCGGGCAGCCGGTGACCGTCGTGATGTTCGCCGTCGTACTGGCGATGATCAGCAACCTGGCGGTGAACGAGCCGAAGCTGGCCCGCAGGCGCGTGACCACCGCGCTGATGGTGCTGCCGGCGGCGGCCGCGGCCACCGTGAGCACGCTGCTCGCACCGCACCGGATCCTTGCCGACGCCGTGTTCGTGCTGGTCATGGTCGTGGCGGTGGCGATCCGGCGGTACGGGCCGCGAGGGATGGCGCTCGGCATGGCCGCGTTCATGCCGTTCTTCTTCGTGCTGTTCCTGCAGGCCGGGACCGGCGAGCTGCCGTACCTGCTGTTCGGCGCGGTGCTCGGGATCGGGTCGACGTTCGTCCTGCGCTGCCTCGTGTTCACCGCTCCGCCGGAGAAGGTCGTGGACCGGCTCGTCAGGGCGTTCGAGGCGCGCCTGCACGCGCTCACGCTGTCCGTGCTCGAGGTGCTGGAGTCCGACGAGCCGTCGCCCCCGCTGGACGAGGTCCGCGAGCGGCAGGCGCGACTGAACGAGACGGCACTGCTCGTCGCGGACCGGTTGGACGACATCGACGCCGACGGGCGGCCGGACGCGTCGGCGATGGACGGTCGACCGTCCGACGACACGGAGCCCGAGGGTGCGGGCGGTGGGGCCGGGCTGCGGCAGTGGATCGTGGACTCCGAGCTGGCCGCGGAGCGTCTGGCCGTGGCCACCCGCCGGATGGTGGACCACCACGACCCGCTCGAGGCCGACGACCGCGCGGCACTGGCCGACGGCGTCCGGGCCCTGGTGGCCGCGACGGCCGTCGGCACGCCGCACGCGATGTCCGCCAGCCTGTACGACGCGGCCCGCGGCGCCGTGGACGGGCTCGTGCAACGGCCCGGCGGGGTGGACGCCGCCGCCCGTGTCCAGCGGATCGCGTTCGCCGTGCTCCGGCTCGCCGACGCCGTGCAGACGACCGTCGAGCAGGTGCGGGACCGGCTCGACGAGCAGGGCCCGCCACGCCCCGCCGGCGAGGCGCTCCCGGCGCACGGCAGGCACGAGATCGATCACGACCCGGGCCGCCACGAGCTCGTCGACGACGGTCCCGGCCGGCACGAGGTGCGGCCGGACGACGGGGAGCCGACTCCCGGGGAGCGCGGGCCCGACGAACCGGCCGACGTCGCGAGCGGGCCAGGGCTCTACAACCGCCAGGCCGTGCAGGTCGGCGTCGCGACCAGCCTCGCGATCGTCGCCGGGGAACTGATCTCGCCCGCGCGGTGGTACTGGGCCGTGATCGCGGCGTTCGTCGTGTTCGCCGGCACGTCCAGCCGGGGCGACGTGCTCAGCCGCGGCTGGGCGCGGGTGATCGGAACGGCGGGCGGGCTGGTCGCCGGGATGCTGCTGGCGTTCGTCGTCGACGGCAACCTCGTCGCCAGCCTGCTGCTGCTGTTCGCGTGCGTGTTCCTGGCGCTGTACCTGGTGCGGGTCTCCCAGGCGATGATGGCGTTCTGGATCACCGCGGTGCTCGCGCTGCTGTACGGCGTGATCGGCCAGTTCTCGGTGGCCACGCTCGTGCTGCGCGTGGAGGAGACGGCGGCGGGCGGTGTGCTCGGCATCCTGGCCGCGTACCTGGTGCTGCCGACCCGCTCGCGCACCGCGTTCGGCGAGGCACTCGACGACGCGCTGACCACGACGTCGGACGGCGTGGCCGCCGTCGTGGACCGGGTGCTGCGGCGGCCGGGTGAGGACCCGCTGGAGGTCGCACGCCGGCTCGACACCGAGCTCGGCACCGTCCGGACGCGGGCCCGCCCGTTGGAGCACCCGCTCTCCCGGCGTCCGCTGCGACGCGGGGTGCGGCACACCGTGCGGGTGGTCGGCGGCATGGACCACTACGTGCGGAACCTCGCGGTCACCGTCCGCGCGGTCAACCACCCGGCCTGGGCGTCCACACTGGACCCGGCCGCCCGCAGGGTGCGGGACAACCTGGACGGCCTGCGCCGGATCCTGCTGCGCGGCTACGGCCCCCGGCCCGGCGGCGACGACGGTCCGGAGCCGCGCGTCGAGTCCGCGGAGGAGCTGATCGACGCCGCGGAGGCGGCCGCCTCCGCGGGTGCGGAGGCCGACCGGACCGCGCTGCTCGCCGTCGCCCGCATGCTGCGACGGATCGACCAGCTCGCCGGGGGGCTGGCCCGCGAGCTCACCGGCGGCTCGTGGTCGGAACCGGATCCGGACGAGCCGGCCACGGCGGGCGGCGCCCGCGGCGGCGGTACGGCGGGCAACCCGGTGGGACCGGCCACTCCCCGGGGCGACGGCGGCGCGGGCTGACATAGGCTCCGCCGGTGCTCTCCGTGTCGATGGAGGACGGCGTCGGGCTGATCGAGCTGGACCGTCCGGAACGCCGCAACGCCCTGGACATCGCGACGTGCCGTGCGCTCGTCGACGCCACCGAGCAGGTCCGGACCGTCGGCGCCCGCGCCGTCGTGCTGACCGGGTCGGGGACCAGCTTCTGCTCCGGCGCCGACTTCGGCGAGGTCTACACCGACGGGTTCCGGGACGCGCTCTACGCCGCCCTGCACGCCGTCGCCGACCTGCCGATGCCGGTGCTCGCCGCGGTGAACGGCCCGGCGATCGGTGCCGGGACCCAGCTCGCGATCGCGGCCGACCTGCGGATGGCGGCCCCGACGGCCGTGTTCGGTCTCCCGACGGCACGGCTCGGCCTGGCCGTGGACCCGTGGACGATCCAGCGGCTCGTCCAGGTCGCGGGCGGCGGGACGGCGCGCAGCCTGCTGCTGGCGTGCGCCCAGCTGGACGCCCCGACCGCGCACGCGCGGGGCCTCGCCGACTCGCTGGGGGAGCGGGCCGACGCGCTCGGGCTGGCCGCGGACATCGCGACGATGGCGCCGCTCACGCTCGCGTACAACAAGTCCGCGACGAACGCGTTCGGCCGTGCGGAGGACCCGGACGGCGCGGTCGCCGCGCTGACGGCCGAGTTCGAGCGGTGCTGGGACAGCCAGGACATCCAGGAGGGCCGCACGGCGCGCGCCGAGAAGCGGTCTCCGCAGTTCACCGGGCAGTAGTGCCGCGCCGAGTGTCAGGCGACCCCGTCCGCAGCCATGATCGGCAGACGTGGAGCCGAACGGTCACCGGGCGACGCTTCTGCTCCCGACCCGCCGATCATGGGACAGCCGCCACCCCAGCGCGGGTACGACCGCTCACCGGCTCCGCCCGGTCGTGATCGGCGGAGGTGGAGCGGAACGGTCGCCTGACGACGCTTCCTCTCCGAAACGGCTGATCATCATGCGGGCCACCCGCGGCGCCCCTCGCCACGGGTGGACCTGCTCGAAGGGCGCGGCGCCGGGGCGGCGGGCACGGCACTCCGTCACCGGATCGGCTGCCCTCCGGCACCGACCCGGCTCGACACGGTACTAGGGTTTCTACGCCACGTAGAATGGTGGCGTACGATGGAGGCGTGCCGAGCCTCGGGGAGTTGGAACGTGCCGTCATGGGTGTGCTGTGGGAGGCCACGCACGACCTGACGGCGCGGGACGTCCAGGACGCGCTGGCCGACCGGGAGCTCGCGACGACGACCGTGCTGACCGTGCTCGGCCGTCTGGAGCGCAAACAGCTGGTGCGACGGATCCGGGACGGACGCGCGCACCACTACCGGCCGGTGGCCAGCCGTGAGGATCACGTCGCCGAGCTGATGAGCGACGCGCTCGACGGCGCGTCGGATCGCGGCGCGGCCCTGGCGCGGTTCCTCGGGTCGATGTCCGAGGACGAGCGGAAGAACCTGCGCGACCTGCTGGACTGACCGCCTGCGACGATGATGCAGCGATGGAGCTGACGGCGCTGGGCCTCCTGGTGCTCGGCGTGGCACTCGCCGAGCCGGTCAGCCGTGCCATGGCGCGGGCGGACTGGCCGTCGCGCGACCCCGTCGGTGCGCTGCTGCTGTGGCAGGCGATCGGGCTCTCCGGCGGCATGTCGCTCGTCGGCGCCGGTCTCGCGTTCGGTCTCGCGCCGCTCGGGACGAACGTGCTGGTGGCGGGCGGGGTCGCCCTGACCGAGCTGGGCGCCGGCCGGTTCCCGGAACTCGGCGTGGTGCACCTGCTGGCGCTGGTGGTCGCTCTGGTCATGCTCGGCCGTCTGCTGTTCGTCCTGGTCACGACGACGCTGCGGACGCTGCGCACCCGCCGTCGGCACCGCGATCTGCTCGACGTGCTCGCCACGCCGTGGCCGGCCGCCCCCGGTACCCGCGTGCTCGACCACCCGGTGCCGGTCGCCTACTGCCTGCCCGGTCGCGGCTCCCGGCTGGTCGTGTCGGCCGGCGTGCTGGACCGTCTCGACACGGCGGGGGTGCGCGCCGTGCTCGCCCACGAGCGGGCCCATCTGTCCGAGCGCCACGACCTCGTGGTGCTCCCGTTCGTGGCGTGGGGCGCGACGGCGCCGTTCGTGCGCGGGATGGTCTGCGCCCAGCTCGCCGTCGCACGGCTGATCGAGATGCGCGCCGACGACGTCGGGCGGGACCGCTGCGACGGCGCCGAGCTCGTCCGGGCCCTGAAGACGGTCGGCGGGTCCGCGCCGGCCGCGGCGCTGAGCTCGTTCACCGATGCCCTGGACGCGCGGATCGCGCGGATCACGGCGCCGCCGTCGTCGCCATCGAGGGCGTCCCGGGTGCTCGTCCGCGCCGGCTCGATCGTGCTGATCGCCGCCCCGCTCGTCGCGCTGCTGCTGCCCTGACCCCTCCGTCACGTGCCGCACCCCGCACCGGCGTGCCGCACCCGTCGCAACCGGTGCGGCACGCCGAGAAGGGGTGCGGCACCGGGATCGTCAGCGGGGCGTACCCGCCGGGGTCACCACGGCACGGTGCGCCCGAGGTAGTCGAGGTACTCGACGCCGGGCCGGTCCCGCTTGGCGAGCAGGACGTCCACCAGCTTCGGGATGCTCTCGTCGATCGTGAGCCGGGCGCCCGGCCCGCCCAGCTCCGTGCGCACCCAGCCGGGCGCCATCAGCGCGAACGCGCGTCCGGTGTCGGCCTGTCGTGCGGCGAAGCTGCGGAGGTACATGTTCAGTGCGGCCTTGCTGCCGCGGTAGACCTCGCGCTGCCCGGTGGTGTTGTTCGTGATGCTGCCCTGCCCGGACGACATGGCGCCGATCAGGCCGGCCGGCGTCACGAGGTCCTGCAGCCGCTCGATCACGCGCATCGGGCCCAGCGCGTTGGTGACCATGACGGTGACGAAGTCCTCGGTGGACACGTCGCCGATCAGGGTGCTCTCGTCGTTGGTGGTCCCGGCGTTCACGAACAGGATCTCGAACCGCCTGCCGGACAGGCGCTCGCGCAGGGCGGCGATCCGGTCCGGCTCGGTGATGTCCAGCGTCTCGACGCCGACCCGGCCCGGGTGGGCGTCGGCGAGGTCGTGCAGCGCGGTTCGGGCGGTACCGCGGACCGTGCCGACGACGTTCCACCCCCTCTCCAGGAACTCGGCGGCCATGGCGTGGCCGAGTCCCCGGGACGCTCCGACGATCAGGATCTCGGGATCGCTCCGTGTGGTCGTCATGCTCAGGACGCTACGATCCGGAGCGCACTCCAGATCAAGCGCGAGGAGTCCCGTCGTGACGCTGGACACCGGGAGGTCCCCGAAGTGGGTGCCCGCCCCCGAGCGCGGGCTCGCGATCGCCGAGGCGGCCCGGTACAGCGGCGTCACGGTCGACACGCTGCGGTACTACGAGCGGGCCGGGCTGATGCCGACGGCGCCGTCGCGGACCGGCGGCGGCACCCGTCGCTACCACGACGCGGACCTCGACTGGATCCGGGTGATCACCAAGCTGCGCGCGACCGGGATGTCGATCGGGCTCATCCGGCGCTACGCGGAGCTCGTCGGTGCCGGCGAGGGCAACGAGGACGAGCGGCTCGAGCTGCTGGAGTCGCACCGCGCGGACGTGGTCGCCCAGCTGGAGACGCTCACCGAGAACCTCCGGCTGATCGACCGCAAGATCGACAAGTACCGCGGCCGGGTCGTCGAGGGCGACGCGGACCGGCTGTGGTCGATCCCGCGGGACGCCTGACGGCACGGCGGGCGTGAACACCGTGTGACGGCGTCGGTTCGACGGCGCGCCGGTGCGATCCCTCGGGCGTAGCGTGGTCGTCGTGCCCGTCACACCTACCGAACTTCCCCGCACCCTCGGCGCCCTGCGCGAGTCCGGCCACGAGCTGCGGGGCGTGAAGCACGAGATCCGCGACAACCTTCTGGCGGCCCTGCGCGAGGGCCGCGACCCCTGGCCCGGCATCGTCGGGTTCTCCGACACCGTCGTCCCGCAGCTGGAGCGGGCCCTGATCGCCGGCCACGACGTCGTCCTGCTGGGCGAGCGCGGCCAGGGCAAGACCCGCCTGCTGCGCTCCCTGGGCAACCTGCTCGACGAATGGGCCCCCGTCATCGAGGGCTCCGAGATCGGCGAGCACCCGTACGAGCCGATCACCCCGGCCTCGCGCCGGCGGGCCGACGAGCTCGGTGGCGCCCTGCCGGTCGGCTGGGTGCACCGCTCCGAGCGCTACACCGAGAAGCTGGCGACGCCGGACACGGCGGTCGCCGACCTGATCGGCGACGTCGACCCGGTCAAGGTCGCCGAGGGACGGTCCCTCGGCGACCCCGAGACGATCCACTTCGGACTGGTCCCGCGGGCGCACCGCGGGATCGTCGCGATCAACGAGCTGCCCGACCTGGCCGAACGCATCCAGGTCGCGCTGCTCAACGTGATGGAGGAGCGCGACATCCAGGTCCGCGGCTACACGCTGCGGCTGCCGCTGGACGTGCTGCTCGTCGCCAGCGCGAACCCGGAGGACTACACGAACCGCGGGCGGATCATCACGCCGCTCAAGGACCGGTTCGGCGCCGAGGTCCGCACGCACTACCCGCTGGAGCTCGCGCCCGAGGTCGCGCTGGTACAGCAGGAGGCCGACCTGGCCGCGGAGGTCCCGCGGCACCTGATCGAGGTCGTCGCCCGCTTCACCCGGCACCTGCGCGAGTCGTCGGCGATCGACCAGGGCTCCGGCGTGTCCGCGCGGTTCGCCGTGGCCGCCGCCGAGACCGTCGCCGCCGCGGCGTTGCGCCGTGCCGCGATCACGGGCGAGGAGCGGGCGTTCGCACGGCCGGTCGACCTGGAGTCCGTGCCGTCGGTGCTGCGCGGCAAGCTCGAGTTCGCCTCCGGCGAGGAGGGGCGCGAGGACGAGGTGCTGGAGCACCTGCTGCGCCGTGCCACCGCTGACACCGCGCGGTTCGCGCTGCGCGGCGTCGACCTCGACGACCTCGTCGAGAAGGTCGGCACGCACCCGGTGAGGACCGGCGAGCGGATCCCGGCGAAGGACGTCGTGGCAGGCCTGCCGAAGGTGGCCGCACTGACCGAGATCGCCGCCAAGCTCGGAGCGTCCGGCACCGAGGACCCTGGCCCGATGGCCTCGGCAGCCGAGCTCGCGCTGGAGTACCTGTTCCTCACGCGCAAGCTGGCGAAGGACTCCTCCGACGACGGGGACACGGTGTCCTATGGCTGATCCCCGGCGCAGGAGGCTGCGCTACGCGTACGGCCCGTACGCCGGCGGCCCGGATCCGCTCGCCCCGCCGTACGACATCCGCGAGGCGATGGACCAGATCGGCCGCGACGTGATGGAGGGCTCCTCGCCGCGCCAGGCGCTGCAGGAGCTGCTCCGCCGGGGGATGGAAGGCCGCAACGGGCTCGACGAGCTGACCCGCCAGGTGTGGGAGCGTCGTCGGGACCTGCAGCGCGACAACCGTCTCGACGGCACGCTCCAGCAGGTCCGCGAGCTGCTGGAACGTGCGACGGAGGCCGAGCGGGAGGCGCTGCGCAACGAGGACTCCGACGACGCCCGGTTCCGGGAGATGCAGCTCGACGCGCTGCCGAACGACACCGGCGGCCAGGTCCGGGAGCTGAACGAGTACGACTGGCGCTCCTCGGACGCCCGCGAGGCCTACGAGGAGATCCGGGACCTGCTCGGCCGGGAGATGCTCGACCAGCGTTTCGAGGGCATGAAGCAGGCGATGGAGAACGCCTCGCCGGAGGACGTCGAGCGCATCAGGGAGATGCTCGACGACCTCAACGACCTGCTCGCGAACCACGCCCAGGGCCAGGACACGACCGAGCAGTTCGGCGAGTTCATGCGCAAGCATGGTGAGCACTTCCCGGAGAACCCGCAGAACACAGAGGAGCTGGTCGACCTGCTCGCGGCCCGTGCCGCGGCCGCCCAGCGGATGATGAACTCGATGTCCGCCGAGCAGCGGGCCGAGCTGATGGAGCTCGCCCAGCAGGCGTTCGGGGACCCCCGCCTCGCGCAGTCGCTGCAGCAGCTCGACGCCCAGCTGCAGGGTCTGCGCCCCGGCGAGGACTGGCAGGGCCAGGGCCGCTTCCGCGGTGACAACCCGATGGGCATGGGTGAGGCCACCCGGGCGATGGAGGAGCTCGGCCAGCTCGACAACCTGGCCGAGCAGCTCGCGCAGAGCTATCCCGGAGCGCGGATGGAGGACATCGACCTCGACGCGCTCGCCGAGATGCTCGGCCCGGAGGCTGCGGCCAGTGCCCGGACGCTGGCCGAGCTGGAGCGGGAGCTGCAGCGTCAGGGCCTGTTCGAGCGGGCCGCCGACGGATCGCTGCTGCTCTCGCCGAAGGCGCTGCGCACGCTCGGGCAGTCCGTGCTGCGCGACGTCGCGGACCGGATCGGCGGTCGCCAGGGGGAGCGGGAGACCCGGAGGGCCGGCGCGGCGGGGGAGGCGAACGGGGCGACCCGGCCGTGGGAGTTCGGGGACACCGAGGCCTGGTCGGTGCCGCGGACGCTGCTCAACGCCCAGCTGCGACGGGCCGGGGGTGACGCACGCGCGCTCGACGTCTCGGACGTCGAGATCGTGGAGACCGAGCAGCGCACCCGCGCCGCGGTGGCGTTGCTGGTGGACACGTCGTGGTCGATGGTGGCCGAGGGCCGGTGGGTGCCGATGAAGCGCACCGCACTCGCGCTGCACCAGCTGATCTCGACCCGGTTCCGCGGCGACGACCTGTCGCTGATCACGTTCGGGCGGCACGCACAGACCGTCGAGCTCGGGCAGCTGGTCGGCATGGAGGGCGTGTACATGCAGGGCACGAACCTGCACCACGCCCTGCTGCTGGCCCAGCAGCGCCTGGCCCGCCAGCCGGACGCGATGCCCGTCGTGCTCGTCGTGACCGACGGGGAGCCGACGGCGCACCTGGAGCGCGACGGGGAGGCGTTCTTCGACTACCCGCCCGCCCCGCACACGATCCGCAACACGATCGACGGCATCGACCGCCTGACCGGGATGGACGCGCAGTTCACGTTCTTCGTGCTCGGCGACGACCCGGGCCTGGCGGCGTTCATGGACCGGGTCGCCCGCCGGTGCGGGGGGCGGGTCGTGAACCCGAGCCTGGACGGTCTCGGCGCCGAGGTCGTGTCGGACTACCTGCGCAAGCGCCGGCGCTGACCCGCCGTACGGCGGCCCCCTGTCATCGGGGGCCGCCGTACGCGGCGACCAGGTCCGCGACGGCGATCGGCGTGGCGAGCTCGGCGGTGACGTCCTGCCGGTTCATGGAGGGCTCCTCGACCGGTGGGGTTCTGCCGGGGGACGGAGCCGCCTGCGCGCGCTGCTCATCGAATGACGCAGATCACAGGGCGGCGAGATGCGCGTGCGCCCACGCGCCGAGCGTCGTCGGGGTGGTGGTCGTGACGTCCCGCGGGTCCTCCGCGACGAACCCGTCGGACAGGCCCTCCCACATCCCGGCCACGGCGTCGACGTGCGGCGGCGCCAGGCCCGCGGCGCTCAGTCCCGCCCGGAAGTCGGCACCGGAGATCCGCACGACCTCGACCGTGCGGCCCGTCGCCCCGCCGATGATCGTCCCGGCCTCGGCGAACGTCAGGGCATCCGGGCCGTGCACCGCCTGCACCCTCCGTCCGTGCCCGGGGCCGGCGAGCAGCCGTGCGGCGGCGACGTCCCCGATGTCACGCGGGTCCACCCACGCCATCGGCAGGTCGAGCGGCCACGGCGTGGGCAGCGTCGCGTTCCGCAGGTCGTCGGCCTGCAGGAGCAGGTTCGTGAAGAAGAAGCCGGCGCGCAGGTGCAGGACGTCCGCTCCGGTCGCGTCCAGCGCCTCCTCGGTCCGGCCGAGCCCGTCGATGTCGCCCGCGCCGTGCCGCTTCTCGGCTCCGACGCTGCTCAGGAACACCGTGAACCCGATCCCGTTCGCGGTGACCGCCTCCGCGACGGCGGCGGCGGCCCGCGCATGCTGTTCCATCGGATCCGCGTCCGGCGGCGCGGGTGGGTTGACCCAGAACAACCGGTCCGCCCCGCGTGTCGCCTCCCGCACGGCGCCCGCGTCGGTCTGGTCGGCCCTCACGGTCTCGACCCGGTCTCGCAACTCCGGGTCCAGCCGTGCCGGGTCACGCAACAGCGCCACCGGGCGGACACCGGCCTGTACCAGCAGGTGCAGGACCCGGGATCCCACATGTCCGGTCGGTGTGGTCACGACGATCCGCACGAAGACCTCCTCGCATCGGGTGCGGTTCGTCCGGAGTGTGCACCCGACCCCCGACACTCTCGGCCCGCCGCGGCGCTCGCCCGTTGGCTCTCGCCCGGGGGTGATCGGCGGGATCGGTCGGATCGCGCCACCGGTGTCGCCGGGGCGCCACCTGCGTCGATCCCGGGGTACGGGCGAGGCGAGCCCATGATCGGCGGGACCGGCTGTACCGCGCCATCGGTGTCGCTCCGGTGCCGGTTCCGCCGATCATGGAGAGCGTGCGGGTGGTGACGCCTCGACGGTCATGACCGTGATCGGCCACTGAGGAGGAACCCGGCCGCTGGTGGCCGCCCTGCTCCGCACTCGCCGATCACGCCGCGGGATCAGCGGGTGCCAGCGCCCGCTCGCGCATCCGGAGGGTCTCCACCAGTTGCGGGAGCCCTCCGTCGGCCATCTCCGCTGCGTACCGGCGGAAGAACTCGACGTGCACACCGACCAGGTGCTGACGGAGCAGCTCGGCGGCCGCGGACCCGTCGTCGATCCCGGCCGTCCGCCACCGCGTCGCCTCTCGCGCGAGCGCCGGGTGCGCGCCGTGGTCGGCGTACCAGGCGGCCGCGTCGTCGTTCCGGCCGATCCTGCCCGTGGCCAGCGTGTACAGGAACCGGATCGGGAACAGGACGGCCTTCGTCACCGGGCGCGGTCCCTCCCGCACGAGCAGGTCCGCGCGGCGAAGGCGGGCGAGGTAGGCGTCGTCGAACTTCTCGCACGCGAACTCCGCGCCCTCCCGCACGAGCTCCGCCGCCGTCGGGCGATGCGCCGGCTCGCGGGAGTCCGTGCCGAACAGCAGGACGCCACTGTCCAGGAGGTCGAGCCGGTCGATCGCGGGCAGCCGGTCGTGCTCGCCGGGGCCGTCGCGGACACCACGCGGATCCGACCAGAAGATCGACAGTCGTTCGGCGAGATCCGAGGGCGACCGGGCGATCGTCCGGTCCCGCACGGTCGCGATCGAGGAGGCGGTCCCGGCGTCCACGCGGTCCAGGACGAGAGCCAGGTCGACGTCGCTGACCAGCGGTGCGAAGCCACCGTGCGCCAGGCTGCCGATCGCGAACGCGGCCTCCAGCCGGTCCCCGAGAACGTCCCGGGCGACCTCGACCGCCGCGTGCAGCACGCGGTCGCCGCCGTCGGTCACCCCAGCCACGGCGTCGCGAACCTCTGCCAGGTGCCGTCGTCGAGCGCGCGGCGCAGCCACGTGTTCACCCGCTCGACGAATGCCGGGTCCCCTGCGGGAAGCAGGTAGGCCTTCTCGGACTCGGTGAACGGCTGGTCGGGGTGCACGGCGCACAGCACGCCGGGCCGTTGCGCCGCCTGCCAGCGCGCCTCGATCGCGTCGGTGACCATGACGTCCGCCCGGCCGTCGACGAGCGTGTCGTGGATCGTCGCGTTGTCCGGGTACTCGACGAGCGTGGAGCGGGTCAGCCGCTCCTTCGCGAACCGCTCGTTCGTCCCGCCCGGATTGACGACCGCGCGCACCCCGGGCCGGTCGATGTCCTCGACCGTCGAGTACCGCGCGACGTCCGGGCAGCGCACGATCGGCGACTTGCCGTCGGACAGGTAGGGCATCGTGAACGCGCCCCTCGCGGCACGGTCCGGCGTCACCGACACCCCGCCGACGGCGATGTCGCAGCGCCCGGCCGTGACGTCGTCGAGCAGCGTCGACCACGTCGTCGGCACCATCACCGGCCGGAGGCCGAGATCGCGCGCCAGGTCGTGGGCCATGTCGACGTCGATGCCGGACCACGTGCCGTCGGCCGCCCGGGAGGTGAGTGGTCGGTAGTCGCCGGTCGAACAGATCCGCAGCTCGTCGGCCAGCTTGATCCGGTCCGGCACCGAGGGACCCGCGCCGCACCCCGCGAGCAGGCACGCGGCCGCCACGAACACCGGTCCCCACCACCGCATGCCGACGGACCCTAGCCGACCGGCGGGAAGCGCACTGATCGCGAGAACGCGCATCGGTTGGGTGGACGCAGGCGCCCGGACGCGCGCGAACTCCGGTCGGGTGCGCGTCGTCCGGATCACAGCGCGTTCTCGGTGCTGGACCGGCGGATCGCGGCGGACGCCTTCCGGCCCGCCGTCGCGCGCTGATCTGCCGAACGCGCTCTGGTTGGGCGGACGCGCGTGCCCGGGCGTGGGCGTACTCCGGTCGCGTGCGCGTGGTCCGGATCAGGGCGCGTGCCCGGCGCCGGGCCGGCGGATCGCGGCGGACGCCTTCCGGTCCGCCGTCGCGCGCTGATCTGCCGAACGCGCGCTGACCTGCCGAACGCGCTCTGGTTGGGCGGACGCGCGTGCCCGGGCGTGGGCGTACTCCGGTCGGGTGCGCGTGGTCCGGATCAGGGCGCGTTTCCGGCGTCGGGCCGGCGGTTCGGGTCAGACGTTCCCGGCGGACGCATGCCGGCCCCCGGACGCGCGCTGATCCGCCGAACGCGCTCCTGTTCGGCGGACGCGCGTGCCCGGGCGTGGGCGTACTCCGGTCGCGTGCGCGTGGTCCGGATCAGAGCGCGTTCCCGGCGTCGGTGCGCGTTCCCGGATCGGAGCGCGTTCTCCGCCACCCACGCGGGCGCCGGATCACAGCGCGGATCAGATCGCGATAGTGGCAAGCGGTAGTGCTGTTCTGGCATGATCGACGTCGTGACGGACGATCTCGACGCGGTCCTCGACGCCGTCGGACCACGCCTGCGTGCTCGCCGCCGCACGCGCGGGCTGACGCTGGCCGAGGTGTCCGGCACGACCGGGATCTCGGAGAGCACGCTCTCCCGCCTGGAGAGCGGAGGACGGCGCGCCACACTGGAGTTGCTGCTGCCGCTGGCCCGGACGTACGGGGTGCCGCTGGACGACCTCGTCGGCGCGCCCCAGACCGGTGACCCGCGCGTGCACCTGCGTCCGGTCCAGCGCGGGGGGCGGACGTTCGTGCCGCTCACCCGCCGTCCGGGCGGCATGCAGGCGTACAAGATGATCATCCCGCCGACGCGTCGCGGCGAGACGAGGGAACCGGACCCGCAGAGCCACGAGGGCTACGAGTGGCTCTACGTGATGAACGGCCGCCTGCGGCTCGTGCTCGGTGACCGGGACATCGAGCTCACACCGGGGGAGGCCGCCGAGTTCGACACGCACGTCCCGCACTGGATGGGCGCCACCGCCGACGCGACCGACCCCGTCGAACTCCTGATCCTGTTCGGACGTCAGGGGGAGCGCGCCCACGTGCGGGCGCGGGGTGCGGGCTCCCGGGAGGAGTGAGTCACCCCCGGTCGCGGACGGGTCGGGTCGCGGCGCACGATCGGGAACGTGCTGCGCCGCCTGCGGATCGACCCGTTCCTGGTGCTCCTGCTGGCATGCGTCGGGATCGCCGTCCTGGTACCGCCGCGCGGTGCGGCCACCGGGATCGTGGACGTGGCGACGACCGTCGCGATCGGCCTGCTGTTCTTCCTCTACGGCGCGCGGCTGTCCACCGGCCAGGTGCTCGGCGGCCTGCGGCACTGGCGGCTGCACACGACCGTGCTGGTCGCGACGTTCGTGGTGTTCCCGCTGCTCGGGCTCGCCGCGGGCCTGCTCCCGGCGTGGTTGCTGCCGGCACCGCTGGCCGCCGGGGTGCTGTTCCTGTGCTGCCTGCCGTCGACCGTGCAGTCGTCGATCGCGTTCACGTCGCTGGCCGGCGGGAACGTGCCGGCCGCCGTCGTCGCGGCGTCGGTGTCCAACGTGCTCGGCGTGGTGCTGACGCCACTGCTGGCGACGCTGCTGCTGTCCACGTCCGGTGGCTTCTCCGCGTCCACGCTGGCCGACATCGGTCTGCGCCTGCTCGCGCCGTTCGTCGCCGGGCAGCTCGCCCGCCCGTTGGTCGGCGAGTGGGTGCAGCGGCACCGGCGAGCCCTGCACGTCGTGGACAGGGGGTCGATCCTGCTCGTCGTGTACTCGGCGTTCGGGGCCGGCGTGGTCGCCGGCACGTGGGGTGAGCTGACGCCGGCCGCGATCGCCGGTCTGGTCGTCGTCGACGCCGTGCTGCTGGCCGTCGTCCTCACCGTCACCGCGCTCGGTGCGCGACTGCTGCGCTTCGACGAGGCCGACCGCACCACGATCCTGTTCTGTGGCTCGAAGAAGAGCCTGGCCAGCGGGCTGCCGATGGCCGGGGTGCTGTTCGCCGGGCACACCGTGGCGCTCGTCGTGCTGCCGGTGATGCTGTTCCACCAGTTCCAGCTCATGGTGTGCGCGACGATCGCGGGCCGGCTCGCGCGGAGACGCGCGGCTCGCGCGTCGGAACCGGCGACGGCATCCTGACCGCCATGGACACCGTGTGCTCCCTGTGCGGCACCCGGGCCGAGGGATCGACGCTGCTCTGGGCCACGGAGCGCGACGAGCGCGGCCGCGAGAGCCGGCTCTGCCCGGACTGCGCACGCGAGCACGTCCGCGACATCGAGGCCCGGCTGTCCACCGAGTGGTGGTGATCAGACCGGACGTCCGCGGCGCCGGACGTGCCGCACGGTGAGGTCGTCGTCGAGCACGACGAGATCGGCGCGGGCCCCCGGCCGCAGCACGCCGACGTCGTCGAGGCCGAGCACGGCGGCGGGTGTCGTGGAGGTCGCGGCGACCGCCCGTGCCAGCGACCCGGATGCCGCGAGCGTGCGGAACAGCACGTCGGACGTCGCCGTCGACCCGGCAAGCGTCTCCGTCCCGGTCACCCGCGCGATCCCGTCGCGGACGGTCACCGGTAGCGGCCCGAGACGAGCAGGTCCGTCCGGCATCCCGGCCGCGGAGATCGCGTCGGTGACGGCGGCGACCCGGCCCGGCGCCGCCGCGAGCACCAGATCGACGACGGCCGGGTGCAGGTGCACGCCGTCGGCGATGATCTCGACGACGACGCGCGGGTCGGCGAGCAGCGCGCCGGCCGGCCCGGGACGGCGGTGGTCCAGCGGCGCCATCGCGTTGAACAGGTGCGTGCCGACCCGCGCGCCGGCGTCGATCGCCCGCCGGACGGTGTCGTGGTCGGCGTCGGTGTGCCCGACGGCGGCCATGCCGCCGGCACCGACGACCCGCCGGACGGCGTCCAGCGCTCCGTCACGCTCCGGTGCGAGCGTCACCATCGCGACCGTTCCGCGCGCCAGCAACCGGTCCAGCTCGGCCGGGTCCGGGTCGCGCAGCAGCGACGGGGAGTGCGCACCGCAGCGGGCCGCCGCCAGCCAGGGACCCTCCAGGTGCAGCCCGGCCAGCTCGCCGTCGTCGACGAGACCGGACAGCGCGTGCACCGTCCGCTCCAGCGCGGACGGGGTGTCCGTGACGAGGCTCGCCACGCTCGTCGTCGTGCCGTGCGCGCGGTGGAACGCGACGGCGCGCACGGCCTCCTCGGGATCGCCGGACGGGAACGACCCGGCGTTCCCGCCGTGCTGGTGCAGATCCACGAACCCGGGTACGACGACGGCGCCGGACACCCGCGGCGGGTGCGGCGGCGGGCCGGTCCCGACGGCGCTCACCCGCCCGTCCGCCACAGCGACCCAACCCGGCCCCGGCTCGTCGCCCTCCCCGGTCACGAGCGTGCCCGCCGCGACGACGTCCGGGGGAGCGCTGTCCACGTCCGGACGGTAACGCCCGCGTCGGACGGTCGGGGCGGCGGCGACGGACGGAGGTGTCGCCCCGCGGCCGTGACGTGCCCGGCGAGTGCTGACCACGCGCCCACCCGACGCGTAGGTTGACGGGCATGCGCACGTGGTCCTCTGCCGACGTCCCCCTCCTCGACGGTGCCGGCCCGCCGCTGCGGCTGTACGACACCGCGACCGAGCGGATCCGTCCGACGGCCCCCGGCGAGCGGGCGACGATGTACGTCTGCGGGATCACCCCGTACGACGCGACGCACCTCGGGCACGCGGCCACCTACGTGACGTTCGACCTCGTGCACCGCCTGTGGCGCGACCTCGGGCACGACGTGCACTACGTGCAGAACGTGACCGACATCGACGAGCCGCTGCTCGAGCGCGCCGCCCGGGACCAGGACGACTGGGTCGTGCTCGGGATGCGCGAGACGGCCCTGTTCCGCGAGGACATGGAGTCGCTGCGGGTGCTGCCGCCGCGCCAGTTCATCGGCGCCGTCGAGGCGATCCCGGAGATCGCCGAGCTCGTCGGCAAGCTCGTGGCCTCCGGCGCCGCCTACCGCCTGGACGACCCGGAGTACCCGGACGTCTACCACGACGTGTCGTCGACCGGGCACTTCGGCTACGAGTCGAACTTCGGCCGCGACGAGATGATCGACCTCTCCCGGAACAACGGGGGAGACCCGGACCGCGCCGGCAAGCGCGACCCGCTGGACCCGCTGCTGTGGCGGATGGAGCGGCCCGGGGAACCGGCGTGGGAGTCCGATCTCGGCCGCGGCCGACCCGGCTGGCACGTGGAGTGCGCGGCGATCGCGCTGAACCGGCTCGGCCCGCAGATCGACCTCAACGGCGGCGGATCGGACCTGCGGTTCCCGCACCACGAGTGCGGCGCGCTGCACGCCGAGTCGCTGACCGGAGAGCACCCGTTCGCCCGGCACTACGTGCACGCCGGGATGATCGGGCTGGACGGTCAGAAGATGTCCAAGTCCAAGGGCAACCTCGTGTTCGTGTCCAAGCTGCGCGGGTCCGGTGTGGACCCGAACGTGATCCGGCTGGCGCTGCTGGCCGGCCACTACCGCACCGACCGCTCCTGGACCGACGAGCTGCACCGCACCGCCCAGGCCCGACTGGCGCGCTGGCGGGAGGCGCTGACGCTGGACCGCGGACCGGCCTCCGACGAGCTGATCGCGAAGCTCCGCACACACCTGGCCGACGACCTGGACACGCCGGGTGCGCTGGCCGCCGTCGACGCCTGGGTGGAGGAGGCGCTGACGCGTCGGCACGACGACCGGTTCGGGCCCGGCAGCGCCCGCGAGGCGGTGGACGCGCTGCTCGGGATCGAGGTCTGATCGGATGGCGCGCAACGTGATCGGCGGGGATCTGGAGACCTGCGGCACCGACCCGCTGACCGGCTTCTACCGCAACGGCTGCTGTGACACCGGCGGCGAGGACATGGGCGTGCACACCGTGTGCGCCCGGGTCACCGCCGAGTTCCTGGACTTCTCCCGGGAGCAGGGCAACGACCTGAGCACCCCGCGCCCGGAGTTCGGCTTCGCGGGGCTCGTGCCGGGGGACCGGTGGTGCCTGTGCGCGAGCCGGTGGGTCGAGGCGCTACGCGAGGGCGTGGCGCCACCGGTCGTGCTCGAGGCGACGCACGCCAGGACGCTGGAGTGGGTGGATCTCGACGACCTGCGCTCGCACGCCGTCACCTGATCGTCTCCGGAGCGGGAGCGTGGCGGCGGGTCGCCAGCAGGGCGGGCACCCCGGCGGCCAGGAGTCCGGCCGGCACGAGGAACCCGGCGATCGGGTCGGCGTGGTAGATCGGCGTGATCCCGACTGGTGCGAACGACCCGCCTCCGAAGCGGAGGGCCTGCACCACGGACATGGCGCCACCGGTGTTGCCCGGACCGACGTCGCCCAGCACCAGCGCGTTCACGCCGACGAGCACGAGCTGGCTGGACACCCCGGCGAGCGTCCACAGCGCCACCACGATCCAGAGCACCGGCACGATCCCGACGCCGGCGATCAACAGCGCACCGGACACGGCCCCGGCCAGCACGCACCGGCGCGCACCCACTCGGTCGACCGCCCCGCCGATCATCCGGGCGGTGAGGATCCCGGCCACGCCGAGGCCGGTCAGCACGAGTCCACGCGCGCCGGGGCCGATCGCGAACGTGTCCTCCAGCCGCAGCGCCAGCAGGAAGTTCAGCCCGGCCAGGCACCCCCATCCGAGCGCGGCGACCAGCCCGGCCCGGATCACGACGGGTCGCCACGCCGAGCGCAGGGACGGCCGCCGCCCGTCCGCCGAGGCGGTGACGGGGGTCGGCGGCAACCCGGCCAGCCCGAGCAGCAGCGCCACGACCCCGACCCCGACGAACGCCAGCCGGAAGTCGACCTCCGCGGCGAGCCCGCCGACCAGTGGTGCGGACGTCTGCCCGGCCGCCTGGAACGAGCCGAACCAGCCGAGCGCCCTGCCCAGCCGGTCCGGCTCAACGGCCCCGGCCAGCACGGCGAGCAGCAGCGGCGTGGTGAACGCGTTCGCCGCGCCCTGCAGCGCCCGCCCGGTCAGGAACAGCGTCCACGTCGGCGCCAGCACGCAGACGGCCGACGCCACCACGTACGCGGCGTATCCGCACAGCACGGTCCGGCGCCTGCCCCAGCGCTCGCCGAGCGTGCCGGAGACCAGCATCAGAGCCGCGAACGGCAGCAGGTACGCCGTGATCGACGTCGACGCCGTGCCCGTCGAGACACGAAAGTGGACGCCCAGTTCGGGCAGCATCGCGGCGGTGACGCCGCCGCCGAACGGCCCGAGGAACGCCCCCGCGTAGAGCGCCGCCCGGCGGACGAGGGTGGGCGTGCTCAGGCTCCGCCGCCGGACGACCCGCGACGGCGCAGGTAGCGCTCGAAGTCCGCGGCGATGGCGTCGCCGCTGGTCTCCTCCAGCTCGGTGCGTGCCTCCTCGGCCTCGGACTCCGTCGCCTGCTCCTCGAGCTGACGGACGTACTCGCGCACCTCGTCGTCGGCGTCGGCCATCTCGGAGACCGTGCGCTCCCACTCCTCGGCCTGCTCGGGCAGCGCGCCGAGCGGGACCTCGACGTCGAGCGCCTCCTCGATCCGCCGCAGCAGCGCCACGGCGGCCTTCGGCACCCGGGCCTGGGACACGTAGTGCGGCACCTCGGCCCAGTAGGACAGCGCGGGCACACCCGCCTCCACGCACGCCTGCTGGAACACGGCGACGATCCCGGTCGGGCCCTCGTAGTTCGACGGCTCCGTGCCCATCGCCTTGAGCGACTCGGCGTCCCACGACGTGCCGTTCACGGGCGTCGGCCGCGTGTGCGGGACCTCGGTGAGGAGCGCACCCAACGTGATGACCTTCGTCACCCCGAGACGCTCGACGTGACCGATCAGCTCGCGGCAGAACGCGCGCCAGCGCATGTTCGGTTCGATGCCGCTGACGAGCACGACGTGCCGGTCGGTGCCGGGGAGTGTGGCCCAGGACAACCGTGTCGTCTGCCACTCGATCTTCCGCGTGACACCCCCCGCCAGCTTCACGTGCGGGCGCGTGACCTGGAAGTCGTAGTACTCCTCGGGATCGATCGAGGTCAGTGGCTGGGCGTCCCAGCTCAGCTCCAGGTGCTCCAGCGCCGTACTGGCGGCCTCGCCCGCGTCGTTCCACCCCTCGAACGCCGCGATCAGCACCGGGTCGACCAGGGACGGCACCTCGCCGTCCGTTCCGCCGGATCCAGGGCTCTGGTCGTGCTCGGTCATCGCCCCAGCCTACGGGTCCCGGGGCTCAGAACCCGGCTCGTACCCCGTCAGCAGGTAACCTCAGTTCCCGTGTCAGCAACGACGGGAGCGGATCACTCGGTGAGCACCTCTACGGACGGCGACATCACGACCGGTCGGGCCGACCCCGAGCGGGTCGAGAGCGTGCGTGCGCGCACCGAGAAGCTGAAAGAGATTCTCGGGCAGCGTATCGGCGTCATCGACGGTGCGTGGGGCACCGTCATCCAGGGCCTCGGCCTGTCCCCCGAGGACTACCAGGCGGACTGGCTGTCCGACCATCCGACGGACACCAACGGCGATCCGGACCTGCTGAACCTCACCCGTCCGGACCTCATCTTCGACGTACACAAACGGTACTTCGCCGCGGGCGCCGACCTGTCCACGACGAACACGTTCACGGCCACGACGATCGGCCAGGCCGACTACGGCCTCGAGGGCCACGTCGACGAGATGAACGCCGAGGCCGCGCGGCTGGCCCGCCAGGCGGCCGACGAGGCCGAGGCCGAGACCGGCGACCCGAAGTTCGTCGCGGGGTCGATCGGCCCGCTGAACGTGACGCTCTCGCTGAGCCCGAAGGTCGAGGACCCGGCCTACCGCGCGGTCACCTATCGGCAGGTCTACGACACCTACGCGCAGCAGATCGCCGCGCTGGACAAGGGCGGCGTCGACGTCCTGCTGATCGAGACGATCTTCGACACGCTGAACTCGAAGGCCGCGCTGCAGGCCGCGCACGACGTCGCGCCGCACCTGCCGGTCTGGATCTCGGTGACGATCGTGGACCGCTCCGGGCGGACGCTGTCCGGGCAGACCGTCGACGCGTTCTGGACGTCGGTGCGGCACGCGCGGCCGTTGATCGTCGGCCTGAACTGCTCGCTGGGCGCCGACGAGATGCGCCCGCACGTCGCCGAGCTCGCCGAGATCTCGGACGCGTTCACCGCGAGCTACCCGAACGCCGGCCTGCCGAACGCGTTCGGCGGCTACGACGAGACCCCGGACCAGACGGCGGCGCTGCTCAAGGAGTTCGCCGAGTCCGGCCTGGTCAACCTCGTCGGCGGCTGCTGCGGGACCGGGCACGACCACATCGCGGCCATCGCCGAGTCGGTCAAGGGTCTCGCGCCGCGCACGCCCGCCGCGCCGCCGGAGCGCACCCGCTTCTCCGGTCTGGAGCGCTTCGAGATCGGCCCGGACACCGGGTTCGTGATGATCGGTGAGCGGACGAACGTCACCGGCTCGAAGCGGTTCCGCAGGCTGATCGAGTCGAAGGACTACACCGGCGCACTGGACGTCGCGCTCGACATGGTCCGCGGCGGCGCGAACATGCTCGACGTCAACATGGACGCCGACCTGCTCGAGTCCGAGCAGGAGATGACCACGTTCCTGAACCTCCTGGCCACCGAGCCGGAGGTCGCCAAGTGGCCGATCATGATCGACAGCTCGCGCTGGTCGGTCGTCGAGGCCGGTCTGAAGTGCGTGCAGGGCAAGGGGATCGTCAACTCGATCTCGCTCAAGGAGGGTGAGGAGGAGTTCCTCGACCGCGCCCGCACCGTGCAGTCCTACGGCGCCGGCGTCGTCGTGATGGCGTTCGACGAGACCGGGCAGGCGGACAGCGCCGACCGCAAGGTCGAGATCTGCGAGCGCGCCTACCGGCTGCTCGTCGACGAGGTCGGGTTCCCGCCCGAGGACATCGTGTTCGACCCGAACGTGCTGGCGATCGCGACCGGCATGTCCGAGCACAACGACTACGCCAAGGACTTCATCGAGGCCTGCCCGCAGATCAAGGAGCGCTGCCCGGGCGTGCACATCTCCGGCGGCATCTCGAACCTGTCGTTCTCGTTCCGCGGGAACAACGTCGTCCGTGAGGCGATGGACTCCGCGTTCCTCTACCACGCGATCAAGGCCGGCCTGGACATGGGCATCGTCAACGCCGGCCAGCTCGCCGTCTACCAGGACATCGAGCCCGAGCTGCTCGAGATGGTCGAGGACGTCCTGTTCAACCGGCGCGAGGACGCCACCGACCGCCTGGTCGAGGCCGCGGACCGGTTCAAGGGCGAGGGCACCCAGCGCCAGCAGGACCTGTCCTGGCGGGAGAACGACGTCTCCGAGCGCCTGGCGCACGCGCTGGTGCACGGCATCGTCGACTACGTCGAGGAGGACACCGAGGAGGCGCGCGCGCAGGCCGAGCGGCCGCTGCACGTCATCGAGGGCCCGCTGATGGACGGCATGAAGATCGTCGGCGACCTGTTCGGCGACGGCAAGATGTTCCTGCCGCAGGTCGTGAAGTCGGCGCGGGTGATGAAGCGCGCCGTGGCCTACCTCGAACCCTTCATGGAGAAGGAGAAGGAGGAGGCCAAGGCCCGCGGCGAGCTGACCTCGGAGCGCGGCAACGGCACCGTCGTCATGGCCACGGTCAAGGGCGACGTGCACGACATCGGCAAGAACATCGTCGGCGTCGTGCTGGGCTGCAACAGCTACAAGGTGATCGACCTCGGCGTGATGGTCCCGGCGCAGACGATCCTGGACACCGCCGTCGCCGAGGACGCGGACGCGGTCGGCCTGTCCGGCCTGATCACGCCGTCGCTGGACGAGATGGTCGGCGTGGCGGCCGAGATGGAGCGCCGCGGGCTCAAGCTGCCGCTGCTGATCGGCGGGGCGACGACGTCGAAGCAGCACACCGCCGTCAAGATCGCCCCGGCCTACGGCGGCGACACGGTGCACGTGCTCGACGCGTCGCGCGTCGTCGGCGTGGTCTCCGACCTGTTCGACGAGAACCGCCGCGAGGTGCTCTCCAAGGAGAACGCCGAGAACCAGCAGCAGCTCCGCGAGCAGCACGAGGGCCGCGAGCAGAAGCCGTTGCTGGAGATCGCCGACGCCCGCGCGAACCGCGAGGAGGTCACGTTCGACGACCTGCCCGCCGCGCCGTTCGAGGGCACGAAGAAGCTGAACCCGTCGATCGCGGAACTGCGCGAGTACATCGACTGGCAGTTCCTGTTCCTGGCCTGGGAGCTCAAGGGCAAGTTCCCGCAGATCCTCGACGAGCCGGTGGCCAAGGAGCTCTACGACGACGCCAACGCGATGCTCGACGAGATCATCGACGGCGACCACTTCTCGGCCCACGGCGTGTACGGCTTCTGGCCGGCGCACGGCGAGGGCGACGACATCGTGCTGGACACGTCCGACGGCGAGGTCCGGCTGCCGATGCTGCGCCAGCAGACGAAGAAGCCGCTGAACCGGCACAACCGGTGCCTGGCCGACTACGTCGCGCCCGAGGGGGACTCCCTCGGTGCGTTCGCGGTCGCCATCCAGGGCGCGGAGAAGTACTCGAAGTACTACGAGGACAAGCTCGACGACTACCGGTCGATCATGGTCAAGGCCCTGGCCGACCGGCTCGCCGAGGCGTTCGCGGAGTACGCGCACCTGCAAGCGCGCCGCGAGTGGTTCGAGCCGGACGCCGACCAGCCGATGGAGGAGCTGCTGAACGAGAAGTTCCGCGGCATCCGTCCCGCGTTCGGCTACCCGGCCTGCCCGGACCACGTGGAGAAGCGGAAGCTGTTCGACCTGCTCGACGCGGAGTCGCTGGACATCGCGCTCACCGAGTCCTACGCGATGACCCCGGCCGCCGCCGTGTCCGGCATGTTGTTCGCGCATCCGGACTCGCGGTACTTCACGGTCGGGCGGATCGGGCGCGACCAGGTCGAGGACTACGCCAAGCGCAAGGGCACGGACGTCGCCGAGATCGAGAAGTGGCTGCGTCCGAACCTCGGCTACGACCCGGAGAAGAGCTGACGTCCATGGACGCCGTCCTGGTCGACATGGACGGCACGCTGGCCGACTCGGAGAAGCTCTGGGACCGGGCGCTCGACGACCTGATGGCGCACCTCGGTGCCGGGCCGCTCTCCGAGCCGGCCCGGCACGAGACGGTCGGCGGGTCGCTGCGGTTCTCCACCGGGGTCTGCTTCCGGGAGGCGGGCCGTCCCGGGCCGTCGGAGGACGAGCTGGTCGCGGCGTGCGACTGGTTGTTCGCGCGGGCGGGCGAGCTGTTCGCCGAGGGCGTGCCGTGGCGTCCAGGCGCGCCGGAGCTGCTGGCCGCGCTGCACACGGCGGCGGTGCCGGTCGTGCTCGTGACGAACACCGTCCGGTCGCTGACCGAGACGGCGCTGGACACGCTCGGCCGGGCCCACTTCGCCGCCACCCTGTGCGGAGACGAGGTGTCCCGCCCGAAGCCCGACCCCGAGCTCTACGCCACGGCGGCCGCGCTCGTCGGGGCCGACCCGTCGCGGTGCCTGGCCGTGGAGGACTCGCCCGCCGGTGCGACGGCGGCGGAGGCGGCCGGGTGCCCGGTGCTCGTCGTCCCCTGCGAGCTCCCGGTACCCGGTGGCCCGCGACGGGCGCAGCGGGCGACACTGGAGGGTGTCGGGGTCGACGACCTGGTGCGGATCCACGCCGACCTCTCCGGTCACGCCTGAGCGGCCATATCCCGGCGACGAGCGGTCCTCACCCGGACGGCAGGGGGTAATCGGTCACCGACGGTGTGCCACCCGGCGCATCCGGTGTTCCATCGGACTCAGACCCCCGGATGCGCTGGATGAGTACGCAACGCAGCGGTCAGACTTGGGGCGAAAGGGGTCAAGTAACGTGAAGACTTTCGACGACCTGTTCGCCGAACTGAGCTCGAAGGCGGCCGAGCGGCCGCCGGGGTCGGGTACCGTCGCCGCACTGGACGCCGGGGTTCACGCCCAGGGCAAGAAGGTGCTGGAGGAGGCGGGCGAGGTGTGGATCGCGGCCGAGCACGAGAAGGACGACGCGCTCGCCGAGGAGATCTCCCAGCTTCTCTACCGGGTGCAGGTGCTGATGATCCATCGTGGGCTGTCGCTGGAGGACGTCTACAAGTTCCTCTGACCCGCCCGCAGCGCCGCCACCGTTCCACGCTCAACCCTGGAGATCCCAATGCTCCGCGTCGCCCTCCCGAACAAGGGCACTCTCGCCGACCCGGCCGCCACGATGATGCGCGAGGCCGGCTACCGCCAGCGTTCCGACCAGCGTGACCTCAGCATGGTCGACGAGGAGAACCAGATCGAGTTCTTCTACCTGCGGCCGAAGGACATCGCCACCTACGTCGGCAAGGGCGACCTGCACCTCGGCGTCACCGGGTTCGACCTCATGGAAGAGTCCGGCAGCCAGGTGCAGACCGTGCTGGAACTCGGGTTCGGTGGCTCCCGGTTCCAGTTCGCGGCCCCGGCCAACGAGGACTGGAAGCTGGAGGACCTGGACGGCAAGAAGATCGCCACGTCCTACCCGCGGCTGGTGCGCTCGTACCTGTCCGGCAAGCGGATCGGCGCGGAGATCGTGAAGCTGGACGGCGCCGTCGAGATCTCGATCCAGCTCGGGCTGGCGGACGCCATCGCCGACGTCGTGTCGTCCGGTCGCACGCTGCGCCAGCACAACCTCGTCCCGATCGGTGACCCGATCGCCCGGTCGGTCGCGACCCTGATCGAGCGTGAGCCGCGCAGCGACCGTCCGGAGGACCCGGAGGTCACGGCCGTGAAGCAGATCTTCGCCGAGCGGCTGCGCGGCGTCGTGCTGGCCCGCGAGTACCTGATGATGGACTACGACTGCCCGCGCCACCTGCTCGAGGAGGCCGAGAAAGTCGCACCCGGTCTCCAGGCGCCGACGGTCTCGCCGCTGTCCAAGCCGGACTGGTTCGCCGTCCGCACGATGGTGCCCGCGAAGGAGACGAACCGGGTGATGGACAAGCTGGCCCGCCTCGGCGCCACGGCGATCCTGACCTCGGAGATCCGGTCCTGCCGCGCCATGGAGGGCAAGCCCAACGGCACGAACGGCGTCGGCAGGCGCTGAGCGCCCGCCCGTCAGCGCGGCCGGACCGTCAGGGCCTGGCTGATCCGCCCGACGTGGCCGTCCCGGTCGTGGATCTCCGCGGACGCGGTGCCGAGCCCGGACGGCCCGACGACGGTGGCGGCGTCCAGCCCGAACCGTTCGCCCACCGGGTCCCGGTGCAGGTGGACGGTCAGCTCCGTGTTGAGGAAGAACCAGCTCCGGACGTCCAGCGGCGCCGCGATCCCGTTCGCCGAGTCGGCCACCGCCATCAGGCGCTGCAGCGGGCTCGGCTCCTCGCCGTCGACGAGCGGCACCCGCTGGCGGATCCACGCCCGTCCGGGACCGGGTTCGGTCAGCCAGCCGGTGACCCAGGCCCATTCCATCGCGTCGACGTAGCCGGGCAGCCAGCCGTCCGGACGCTCCTCGCGCACGGTCGCCGTGTCCGGTCCGGGGATGTCCGGCGCGAGGCCCGTCGTCACCGAGGACGTGTCCTCGCGCGCCAGTCGCCAGGACCGAGCCCGCAGCACCGGGCGCCCGCCCGCCACCATCGTCGCCCCGGCCATCTGGATCGACCGGCCCGGACGCTCGACCTCGGCGGACACCACGACCGGACCGGCCGGGACCTTGCCGAGGATCTCCACCGTGACCCGTGCCGTGACCAGCCCCGGTGCGTCCGGCGCCCGGCCGTCGTCGAGGCGCTCCAGCGCCCGGACGAGCAGCGCCGACGGCGGGCCCATGTGCTGGGCGTCGGAGAACCACGGACCGGTCGTGGAGAACGTGGCCTCGAAGTGTTCGCCGTCGTCGTCGGAGCCGCGGGGGAGGTAGAACGGGGACAGGTCGGTCACGAGACGATCATGCCCCGGCCTGCTCGACGGGCTCCTCCAGGGTGATCGACGGCCAGCCCGGATACGGCGGCGGCGTTCCGTCCCACGCCGGGCACAGCTCCGTGAACGCGCAGTTCCTGCAGGCCCTCCCGGGGTTGGGCCGGAAGTCGCCCGACTCGCCCGCGAGGAGCACGGCCGCCCAGATCGCCTCCAGCAGCCGGGTGAAGCGGCCGAGCTCGTCGGCGTCCGGCGAGTAGCGCAGCATCTGGCCGTCGGCGAGGTACAGCAGGCGCAGCTCGGCGGGCACCACACCGCGTGTCGCCAGCACGGCCAGGGCGTAAAACTTCAGCTGGAACAGGGCCCCGAGCTCGTAGAACTCGCCGGGGGAGGAGCCGGTCTTGTAGTCGACCACCCGGATACCGCCCCCGTCGATCCGGTCGAGGCGGTCCACGAACCCGCGCAGCGGCAGCCCGGCCGGCAGGGACGCCGAGTCCAGCACCACCTCCACCGGCTCCTCGACGGCGGACGGCACGACCGTGCGCGGGTCCTCGAGCGTGAAGTACGTGTCCAGCAGCGCCGACGCCGAGTCCAGCCACAGCGCGAGCTCCGGGTCGTCGGTGCCGTCGAACAACGCGGCGACCAGATCCGGCTCGACGGCCAGCAGCCCGTCCCACGCCGGCCCGAGCAGCGCGTGCGCGACCTCCGGCGTCCGCTCGGCCGCCGGGAGGCCGTAGAGCTGCTCCAGAACGGCGTGCACGAGCGTGCCGCGGACCTGGGCGCGCCCGGGCGGCTCCGGCAGCCGGTCGATCGCCCGGAACCGGTACATCAGCGGGCACCGCCTGAAATCCGACGCGCGGGACGGCGACAGCGCCGGCGGGCGGCGGACGGCCGGTTCCGCGCCCGGCCCGTCGTCGTCCCGCGTCACGTGCACGAGGTTAGGCGAGGGGTCCGACAGTCCTGTCCGCCCGGCTCCCGCATTCGTCGTGATCGGCCGGATCGTGTCGTCGAGGCCGGGCCCGGTGCCGCCCGCGCCGATCACCCGGCTGCGAGCGGCGCCGCGACGCATCGGCGCACGTCACTGCACGATCGTGTACGCAACGTGTCCGAAGAACCACTTATAGTGGCAGTGTGGCACGACACTCCGCCGCCGACCCGTCGCCAGGGGACGACCGGGACCGGAGAGGATCAGAAGGCCGCGCACGCGGTCTCCCGGCGGACGCCCCGGACGCCACCCTGCGGATCCGTCCGCGGGTGGCCCGTACCCCCGAGGAGCGTGCCGCCGCCCGCGCCGCGGCCGGTTCGGACCCGGTCGCCGACGGCCCGGCCGCCCCCGCCCGGCCGTCGGTGCTGCGCCGG
Source organism: Pseudonocardia endophytica (assembly GCF_004339565.1). Lineage (GTDB taxonomy): Bacteria > Actinomycetota > Actinomycetes > Mycobacteriales > Pseudonocardiaceae > Pseudonocardia > Pseudonocardia endophytica. Next base: position 34,733 of record NZ_SMFZ01000001.1, on the reverse strand, counting down.
TTCCTCGCCTGGCTCGGCTCGCTGGTGCTGCTCGCCGCCGTCGCGCTCGCACTGGCCGTGGCCGTGGTGCCCGCCGCGGTGGGCGGATCCGCGCTGACGATCGAGTCGCCGAGTATGAGCCCGACGTTCCCGGTCGGCACGCTCGTCGTGATCCGGCCGCGGCCGATCGACGGGATCCGGATCGGCGACGTCGTCTCGTTCACCGACCGCGACCCGGCCACCGGCGCGACCCGCACCGTCACCCACCGCGTGATCGGCGTGGACCCCGGCCCGCTGTTCAGGACGAAGGGCGACGCGAACCCGTCGCCGGACCGCACGCCCGTGCAGGCGACACAGGTCCGCGGCGTCGAGTGGTACGCGATCCCGTTCGTCGGGGAGTGGGGTTCGAAGGTGCGCTCCGGCCCCGGCCTGTTGCTGACCGCGGGCGCCGCGCTGCTCGTCGTCGCGCTGATGCTGCTGCTCCCTCGACGGAAGGCGTGATCGCCCCGGTGCCGGGCGCGGAGCGGGGGCACGGATAGCGTTCCGCCCCGTGCCCGACGTCGTCCCACCCGTCTCCGAGACCGAGCCCGTGACCCGCGGCGGCCCGTTCCGCGCGGGCGACCGCGTGCAGTTGACCGACCCGAAGGGGCGCAGGTACACGCTGACCCTCGAAGAGGGTGGCGTGTATCACACCCACCGCGGCGGGCTGCAGCACGACGACCTGATCGGCCTCCCCGAGGGCTCGCTCGTCACGTCCGCGGCCGGCACGCCGTACCTCGCGCTGCGCCCCCTGCTGTCCGACTACGTGCTGTCGATGCCCCGCGGTGCGCAGGTCATCTACCCCAAGGACGCGGCCCAGATCCTCATGTGGGGCGACGTGTTCCCCGGCGCCCGGGTGCTGGAGGCGGGTGCAGGGTCGGGGGCGCTGACGTGCTCGCTGCTACAGGCCGTGGGACCCACGGGACAGGTCGTGTCCTACGAGATCCGGGAGGACCACGCGCCGCACGCGGAGCGGAACGTGACGACGTTCTTCGGGGGGACGCCACCCAACTGGACCTTGCGCGTGGGAGACGTCCGTGACCACGCCGGCGAAGTGGATCGTGTGGTGCTGGACATGCTCTCGCCGTGGGACGTGCTGGACGCGGTCCGGTCGGCCCTGATTCCGGGCGGGGTACTGGTCGGCTACGTCGCGACCACGACACAGCTGTCGACGCTCACCGAGAAGCTCCGTGAGATGCAGTGCTGGACCGAGCCGCAGGCATGGGAGTCGCTGGTCAGGCCGTGGCACGTGGTCGGTCTCGCGGTCCGTCCCGAGCACCGGATGATCGGCCACACGGCGTTCCTGGTGACCACCCGCAGGCTTGCCGACGGGGTGTCGCCGCCCCGGCCCCAGAGAAGGCCGACCGCCCGCTGAGCGATCGGGGACTTCCGGTGTGGCACGAGATGTTTACACAATCCCGTCCTGTAGGACGGTGACGTGACGTCCACGGAGCCGCAGAGTGTCGTCAAGGTGCCGTCCGGCTGAGGTCGGGATCACCGGTTCGACGCACCGCTACGGGGCCCTACCAACGGGTACCGTGGTGAAACGGAACACGGAGGGAGGCTGCCGTGAACCCTTACGACGATGGTCCCGGCAGGCGTGACCAGGTGAACGGTGATCTCAGTCCGGCTGAGGCTGCCGAGCACATCCGATACCTCGAGAACGAGATCGCGACGCTGCGCCAGCGGCTCACCGAGACCCCCCGGCACGCCCGCGTGCTCGAACAACGACTGTCGGAGGCGACCAGCCGTCTCTCCGCCCTGAACGCCCGCAACGAGAAGCTCACCGAGACGCTCAAGGAGGCGCGCGGCCAGCTCGTCGCACTCCGCGAGGAGGTCGACCGGCTCGCGCAGCCGCCGTCGGGCTACGGCGTCTTCCTCGGTCGGTACGACGAGGACGCCACCGTCGACGTGTTCACCTCGGGCCGCCGGATGCGGGTGCCGGTCTCGCCAGCGGTGGAGAACGAGACGCTCCGCCCGGGTCAGTCGGTGCGGCTGAACGAGGCGCTCACGGTCGTCGAGGCCATGGGCTTCGAGAAGATCGGCGACCTGCACTCGCTGCGCGAGATCGTGTCCAAGCCGACCGAGGACGGGCAGGCCGGGCGTGGTCTGGTCATCGGCAACTCGGACGAGGAGCGGGTGGTCTGGCTGGCCGCGCCGCTGTTCGAGCTCGGCGAGGACGGGGAGAGCGGACCGCTCAAGCCGGGTGACTCGCTGATGGTCGACACCAGGGCCGGCTACGCGTACGAGCGGATCGCCAAGGCCGAGGTCGAGGACCTCGTGCTGGAGGAGGTCCCGGACGTCGCGTACGAGGACATCGGTGGCCTGACCGGCCAGATCGAGATGATCCGCGACGCGGTCGAGCTGCCGTTCCTGCACGGCGAGCTGTTCCGGGAGTACGAGCTGCGCCCGCCGAAGGGCGTCCTGCTCTACGGCCCGCCCGGCTGCGGGAAGACGCTGATCGCCAAGGCGGTGGCGAACTCACTGGCCAAGAAGGTCGCGAAGTTCCGCGGGGACGACGCGCCCGACGCGGCGAAGTCGTTCTTCCTGAACATCAAGGGTCCCGAGCTGCTCAACAAGTTCGTGGGCGAGACGGAGCGGCACATCCGGCTGATCTTCCAGCGGGCGCGCGAGAAGGCGTCCGAGGGCACGCCGGTGATCGTGTTCTTCGACGAGATGGACTCGATCTTCCGGACCCGCGGGTCCGGTGTCTCCTCGGACGTCGAGACGACGATCGTGCCCCAGCTGCTCTCCGAGATCGACGGTGTCGAGGGCCTGGAGAACGTCATCGTCATCGGCGCGTCGAACCGCGAGGACATGATCGACCCGGCGATCCTGCGGCCGGGCCGGCTGGACGTGAAGATCAAGATCGAGCGTCCGGACGCCGAGGGCGCGAAGGACATCTTCTCGAAGTACATCACCGAGACGCTGCCCATCCACGCCGACGACATCGCCGAGTTCTCCGGCAGCCGCCAGGCGTGTGTGGACGGCATGATCCAGCGGATCGTCGAGCGGATGTACGACGAGTCGGAGGAGAACAGGTTCCTCGAGGTCACCTACGCCAACGGTGACAAGGAGACCCTGTACTTCAAGGACTTCAACTCCGGCGCCATGATCCAGAACATCGTGGACAGGGCGAAGAAGACCGCGATCAAGTCGGTGCTCGAGTCCGGTCAGCCGGGCATGCGCGTGCAGCACCTGCTGGACGCGATCGTGGACGAGTTCGCCGAGAACGAGGACCTGCCCAACACGACCAACCCGGACGACTGGGCGCGGATCTCGGGCAAGAAGGGCGAGCGGATCGTCTACATCCGCACGCTGGTCACCGGCAAGAACGACGCCGCGGGCCGGGCCATCGACACCGCGTCGAACACCGGTCAGTACCTGTAGACGCAGCTCGCACGTCGGGCCCCGCCGCATCCGTGGCGGGGCCCGACGCGTGAGGGCGTGGTCGCGTCGGGGCGGCGCTGCGGGCGGCGCGTCAGGCGAACGGCGGCGCGAAGTCGACCGTCAGCCACTGCGAGCGGAGCACGCCGTCGTCGCCGATCTCGAGGAAGTCGGCGAAGCGCACGGACAGCTCCTTGCCGTCCCGGTTCGTTACGGGAGTCCGATCCGTCGGCATCGGCCGCGGGTCCGTTCCGGCTGTCCGATCCGTTCACGACGCGTGCGACGCGGCTCTCTACCGTCCTCGCCATGACCGACACGACCATCGGCGCGCAGCTGGACATGATCGGGATCGTCGTCTCCGACATGCCGCGCTCGCTCGCGTTCTACCGCCTGATAGGCCTGGACATCCCCGCGTCCGCCGACACGGAGCCGCACGTGGAGGTGACGCTGCGCGGCGGTCTGCGACTCGGCTTCGACACCGACGCCACCGTCGCCTCGTTCCACGCCGACTACACGCCCCCTCCGCCCGGTGGAGGACGCGTCGGCGTGGCGTTCCTGCTCCCCGACCCGGCCGCCGTGGACGCGGCGCACGCCCGTGTCGTCGACGCGGGATACGAGAGCGAGCTCGTCCCGTTCGACGCTCCGTGGGGCCAGCGCTACGCCACCGTCCGCGACCCGGACGGCACGAGCCTCGACCTGTTCGCCTGGGCCTGACCCCGGCCCGTCGAACGACGGTGACGTCCCCGTGCCGGGAGTGTCCGAACGTCACGCTCGTTCGGGCCGGCGAGCGGGATCCGGATCGGGTGCGGGCGTGGCCGGGCAGGGCAGCGCGGCCGGTCGTCGTGCGCCGGCGGCCGGCACCGCTCCGGGAGGAAGCTCAGGTGACCGGAACGCCGCACTCGACGCCTCGACGGGATCGAGTGGCGGGTTGTGGCGGTCGGGACAGCCAGAACGTCGCAACCGATTCGCAACGCCGATCGGCAGGCACGTTTCGGCGGTCCCGCGGCGCTGTGGCGTGGCGATCCGTTGCGGCGTGGCGATCCCGAGGGTCGGCGTTCCGGCATCGACCGGAACGGATGTGGCGTCGGTAGCCGATGACGCGGACGGAGTGTCCGGCCGGGTCGCGCCCGAGGTGACCTCACGTTCGAGCCGAACTCGGAGCAGGGCGGTGGCGCGGGCGGGGCGTGCGAGCCGGCGCGGGCGTGACGCCGGTGCCGATGCGCCTGACGGACGACGCATTCGTCCGGCCGGGCCGCAGCTTCGTCCGGCCGGGCCGCAGCGGCTGGGCGTCGAGCCGGGACGACGGCGCCACCGGGCGGCCCGGGACGCGTTCGGCTCAGCCCGCGGCGAGGGCGGTGGGTGAGACGCCGGCCAGAGCCCTGACCTCGCGGGACAGGTGCGGTTGGTCCGCGTAGCCGGTGCGGGCGGCCACGTCGGCGGGAGCGGCTCCCGAGTACAGCAGCGCGGCCGCGGCACGGAACCGGAGCACCCGACGGGCCACCGACGGGCCGTAGCCCAGCGTCGCGACGCAGGTGCGGTGCAGCGTGCGGGTGGTGACGCCGAGCCGGTCCGCCACGTCGGTGGTCGCCGCGCCGCGGGCGAGTGCGCGCAACGCCCAGCGGGGGAGCGGGCGGGGAAGGGGACGTCGGCGGTCCGCGGCGACCAGCCGGGACGCTGTGTCCAGGAGCAGGGCCGCGTCGAGATGAACACCACGGTCGTCGGGGGCCTCGCCGACGACCGTCACGTCCACGTCGGCGGGGGAGAGCGGCAGGTCCGACAGCGACACACGCTGGTTCACGAGCTCGGCCGCCGGTACACCGAGCAGCGTAGGCAGGACTCCGGGCCGGAACCGCAGGCCCGTCGTCACCGCGCCGGGCGACGGCCGTGCCGTGTGCGCCGCCGTGTCCGGTCCGGCCACGACGAGGCGCCCGTCGAGCACCAGCAGGTCCATGCACCCGTCGGGGAGCACGCGCTGTTCGCGGGCCACCTCCGGCCCGGTCCGGGACTGCCAGGCGCACTCCAGCAGCGTGCCGACCGGTCCCGCCGGCCGCCACTCCCGGTACGAGGTCACGCGACCGAGCCTACGACCGACCCCCGGCAGGAACCGGCGCGGACCGCGAACGGCCGGACGACCGGACGGCCGGCGGGTGCCGACGCCGCCGGGTGTCGGAGCGTCGCACGCGACCGCGGACCGCCCGGACACGAGCCGCCCCGGACACGACCGAGCCCCGGACCGGGAGCCGGTCCGGGGCCTCTGCAGGTCGCGGAGGTGTGGGATCAGGAGGCGCGCAGGACGCCCTCGATCTCCAGCTCGATGCCGATCTTCTCGCTCACGACGACGCCGCCGCCGTCGAGCGGCATCGAGATGTCGACGCCGAAGTCGCTGCGGTTGATCGAGGTGGTGGCGGTGAAGCCGGCGCGGGTGCCGCCCCACGCGTCCGGGCCGAACCCGTTGACCTCGAGCTTGAGCTGGACCGGCTTGGTGACGCCCTTGATCGTCAGGTCGCCCGCCAGCACGAAGTCCTCGCCGTCGGCGGTGATGCCGGTGGAGCGGAACGTCCACTCCGGGTGCGTCTCGACCTCGAAGAAGTCGGCCGACTTGATGTGCTGGTCACGCTGGTCGGTGCCGGTGTCGATGGACCGGGCGTCGATCGTCGCGGAGACGGTGGAGTCCTCGAAGCGCTCACCGGTGGTGAACTCGCCTGCGAACACGTCGAACTTGCCGCGGACCTTGCTGACCATCATGTGCCGGACGACGAACGACACGGCCGAGTGCGACGCGTCGATGTCCCACGTGCCGACGGTGTAGTTCGGGATGCTGGTGGTGGACGCTGCAGTCATCGGGGGAGACCTCCGGAGATTGGTTGAACTCTCACTTGTTGAGAGCGATACTAGTACCAACGAGTTGAGCGTTCAATGATTACCGGGAGGTGTCGTGGGTCACACACCCTGGCTCGACGATGACGAGCAGCGGACGTGGCGCGCCTTCCTGGCCGCGAACCGGCTGGTGTCCGAGCGTGTCGAGCGGCAGATGCAGTCCGAGTCGAAGATGCCGCAGGCCTACTACGAGATCCTGGTCCGGCTGTCCGAGGCGCCGGGCCGGACGTTGCGGATGAGCGAGCTGGCGACGTCGTCGCTGTCCTCGCGCAGCCGGGTCTCGCACGCGGTCGCGCGGATGGAGGAGGCCGGCTGGATCGCCCGCACGTCGTGCCCGACCGACCGCCGCGGGCAGATGGCCGCCCTCACCGACGAGGGCATGTCCGTCCTGGAGAGCGCCGCGCCCGGTCACGTCACGACGGTCCGCGCGACGGTGTTCGACGCGCTGACCCGTGATCAGCAGCACGCGCTGCGCGAGGCGACCGAGGCACTCGTCGCGCACCTGTCCGACGGTCCGCTGTGGCTGGTCGACGGGGAGTCCTGCGACGGCGAGGAGGCCGACGGCTGCGCGAGCGCGTGACGCCGCTCGCCCGGCCCGGCGCGGGGTGGCGCACGGGTCCTAGGCTGGGCACATGCCTCATTTCGACGTCGTCGTTCTCGGTGCCGGCCCCGGTGGATACGTCGCGGCCATCCGTGCCGCCCAGCTCGGCCGCAGCGTGGCCGTCGTCGAGGAGAAGTACTGGGGCGGGGTGTGCCTGAACGTCGGCTGCATCCCGTCGAAGGCCCTGCTGCGCAACGCCGAGCTCGCCCACATCTTCACCGCCGAGCAGAAGACGTTCGGCATCTCCGGTGACGTCTCGTTCGACTTCGGCGCCGCGTTCGACCGCAGCCGCACGGTCGCCGACGGCCGGGTCAAGGGCGTGCACTTCCTGATGAAGAAGAACAAGATCACCGAGTTCGACGGGTTCGGCCGCTTCACGAAGCCCGGCGAGATCGAGGTGGACCTGTCCGACGGCGGGTCGGAGACGCTCACCTACGGCGACGTGATCATCGCCAGCGGCTCCACCGTGAAGCTGCTCCCCGGCACCGAGCTCTCCGAGCGCGTGGTGACCTACGAGGAGCAGATCCTCACCCGCGAGCTGCCCGGATCGGTGGTCATCGCCGGGGCCGGCGCGATCGGCGTCGAGTTCGCCTACGTGCTGGCCAACTACGGCGTCGACGTGACGATCGTCGAGTTCCTGGACCGCCTGCTCCCGCTGGAGGACGCGGACGTGTCCAAGGAGCTGGCCAAGCGCTACAAGAAGCTCGGTGTGACGGTGCGCACCTCGACGAAGGTCGAGTCCATCGTCGACGACGGCTCCGGCGTCACGGTCACCGTCTCCTCCGGCGACAAGCAGGAGGAGATCAAGGCCGACAAGGTGATCCAGGCGATCGGCTTCGCCCCGCGGGTCGACGGCTTCGGTCTGGACAAGCTCGGCGTCGAGCTGACCGAGCGCGGCGCCATCGCGATCGACGACCACATGCGGACGAACGTCGAGCACGTCTACGCGATCGGCGACGTGACGGCGAAGCTGATGCTGGCGCACGTCGCGGAGGCGCAGGGCGTCGTGGCGGCGGAAACGCTGGCCGGGGCGGAGACCCAGGAGCTCGAGTACGTGATGATGCCGCGCGCGACGTTCTGCCAGCCGCAGGTCGCGAGCTTCGGCTACACGCAGGCCCAGGCCGAGGAGCTCGCCGACGAGAAGGGCTGGAAGGTCAAGGTCGCGCAGTTCCCGTTCACCGCGAACGGCAAGGCGCAGGGCATGGCCGAGCCGAACGGTTTCGTGAAGCTGATCAGCGACGACACCTACGGCGAGCTGCTCGGCGGGCACATCATCGGCGCGGAGGCGACGGAGCTCCTGCCGGAGCTGACGCTGGCCCAGAAGTGGGACCTGACGGCGTTCGAGCTGGCGCGCAACGTGCACGCCCACCCGACGCTGTCCGAGGGCCTGCAGGAGGCGATCCACGGCCTGGCCGGCCACATGATCAACCTCTGAGGTCCGGCCGGCCGGCGCTCGAGCACCCCGAGATGCGCGACGGAGCGGACGGCGCTCGGGTCCCGGGGCGGAGGGCGGAACTAGCGCGGGGCGGCGTCCGCATCGTGACTGCGGCGCTGCGCCTCGCGCCGGTCCGCCTCCAGCGCGGCTTCCACGGCGGCCTGCACCGCGGCCGTCGAGACGTCCGGATCGATCTTCCGTGCGGCGGCCAACGAGCGGGCCGAGACCGAGATGCTGACCATGGCGAACTCCGGGATGCTGCGGGATGACGACGGCGTTGCGGGGATGTTGCCACGGAGGTTCCGGGGAATCCCCTCGTGGCCCCGCGGGGCGTGTCGGGATCGGGCCGGACGATGTTACCGGTCGGTACCTCCGACGTGACCGGAGAGCCAACGGCGGGCGACCTCCCGCCCGTCGGGCACGAACGCCCATGAAGGGTCCTCGATCCGGGAGCGCAGCTCGTCGAGCTCCATCCACCAGTGCTCCGCCACCTCGGACGCCTGGCCGACCACCGGCCCGTCGGAGAACGCCTGGTAGGCGAACACGTGGGCACGCAGGCCGTGCGGTCCGGTGCCGGGGCCGGTGTCGACGCCCAGCGCCGACGCGTCGAACGCCATCCGGAACAGCGGTTCCAGCGGGACGCCCGTGACGCCGAGCTCCTCGCCGAGCTCGCGGGCCGCTGCCGTGTCCGGCGTCTCACCCGGGTCGATCACCCCGCCGGCCCAGCAGTCGACCAGACCGGCCATCACGAGCTTGTCGTCGGTGCGTCGGTGCACGAGCACCCGGCGACCGTCGGTGCTGCGCAGGGCGACCGCCGTCGTGCCGTGCCACCACGAGTGCGCGTAGACCTCGCCGCGGTCCGCCTCGCCGATCACGACACCGTCCGCGTCGTAGAGCGCCACCCGTTCCCGGGCCGGATCCGTCATGGACGCATCATGGCCGCCGACCGCGCACGCGACCCGGTGGCGGTTAGGCTCGGCGAATGCACTCTCGCCGGAGGACCGGGGTTCACGCATGACCGCTCGTCGCATCATGGGCACGGAGATCGAGTACGGGATCGCGGTGCCCGGCGACCCCGCCGCCAACCCGGTGGTGACCTCGACCCAGGTCGTGCTCGCCTACGCCGCCGCGGCGGACGTCCCGCGCAACCGGCGCGCGCGCTGGGACTACGAGGTCGAGTCCCCGCTGCGCGACGCGCGCGGCTTCGACCTGTCCGCCCCGTCGCTCGCTCCGCAGCTCGACCAGGACCTCGACGACCTCGGCGCGGCGAACGTCATCCTCACCAACGGCGCCCGGCTGTACGTCGACCACGCCCACCCCGAGTACTCGACGCCCGAGGTGCTGACCCCGCGCGACGTCGTGATCTGGGACAAGGCGGGCGAGCGGGTGATGCTGGAGGCGGCGAACCGGGCCGCCACCGTGCCGAACTCGCCGCGGCTGCAGCTCTACAAGAACAACGTCGACGGCAAGGGCGCGAGCTACGGCTCGCACGAGAACTACCTGATGGCGCGCACGACGACGTTCCCGTCGATCGTCGGCGGGCTCACGCCGTTCTTCGTGTCCCGGCAGGTGGTGTGCGGGGCCGGCCGCGTCGGTCTGGGCCAGCAGGGCGACGAGCCGGGCTACCAGATCGCGCAGCGCTCGGACTACATCGAGGTCGAGGTCGGTCTGGAGACCACGCTCAAGCGCGGGATCATCAACACCCGCGACGAGCCGCACGCGGACGCCGACAAGTACCGCCGCCTGCACGTCATCATCGGTGACGCGAACCTGTCCGAGTACGCGACCCTGATCAAGGTCGGCTCGACGGCGCTGGTCCTGGACATGATCGAGCACGGCGGCCGGTTCGACGACCTGCGGCTGTCCGAGCCGGTCCGGGCCGTCGCGCAGCTGTCGCACGACCCGTCGTTGAGGCAGACGGTGGAGCTGGCCGACGGGCGCAAGCTCACCGGCGTCCAGATCCAGCGCGAGTACTACGAGCGCGCCGCGACGCACGTCGAGAAGACCCAGGGTTCCGAGGTGGACGACGACACCGCCGAGGTGCTGGAAGCCTGGGGCGGCGTGCTCGACGACCTGGAGCGCGACCCGATGTCCACGGCCGACCGCCTGGACTGGACGGCCAAGCTCAAGCTGCTCGAGGCCTACCGGGAGCGCGACAGCCTGGAGTGGGGCGCGGGGCGGCTGGCCATGGTCGACCTGCAGTACTCCGACGTCCGGCTGGCCAAGGGCCTGTACAACCGGCTCGTCACCCGCGGCTCGATGCGCAGGGTGGTGACCGAGGAGCAGGTCATGGCCGCGATGACGGAGCCGCCGGAGGACACCCGTGCCTATTTCCGTGGCAGCTGCATGAAGCGTTACCCCATCGAGGTCGCGGCCGCGTCCTGGGACTCGGTCATCTTCGACCTGGGCCGCGAGTCGCTGGTGCGCATCCCGACGCTGGAGCCGTTGCGCGGGACGCGGCGGCACGTCGGGGAGCTGTTCGAGGCCACGTCGACGGCGGAGGAGCTCGTCGACAAGCTCACCCAGGGCTGACCTGATTCGGGGGGCACGCCGAACGTCGTCGCACGTGACGTAGGGCGTGTCGGCGAACCGGTGGGTAGGGTGGAGGAGTACCGGACCCGGTCCGTCGCGCGAGGAACGCGCGGTGGCCGGGCCCTAGTGCGAGGAGGAAGCGTCATGTCGCAGGAGCAGACGAAGCGCCAGGGCGGTGGCGACGGCGACGACGAGGGCGCGGACGGCGCCGAGGGCAGCGGCCAGGAGCGCAGGGAGAAGCTCGGCGAGGACGTCGACACCATCCTCGACGAGATCGACGACGTGCTCGAGGAGAACGCGGAGGACTTCGTCCGGTCCTACGTGCAGAAGGGCGGCCAGTAGGCTTCCCCCCGCCCCCGGTCCGCCGGGGGCGGTCCCGTCGTCAGGCAGTGAGCCACACCGAACGAGGAGAGGCACGAACCCGACCATGGAGTTCCGGCCGCCGGCCGCCCCCGGGATTCTTCCCGGGCAGCACACGGGTCAGCTCAGTACGTACATGACCGGCGCGCAGTCGTTCTCCGACTTCGTCGGGTCCGCCGCACCGCACCTGATGCCGGGTGCCGGTGTGGTCCCTGGTCACGCCGGGTCGCCGGCCTCGGACCTCGGCGTGCCGCACGGCACGACGATCGTCGCGCTCACGTTCCCCGGCGGCGTCGTCATCGCCGGCGACCGGCGCGCCACGGCGGGCAACACGATCGCCCAGCGCGACATCGAGAAGGTCTTCGTCACCGACGAGCACTCGGCCGTCGGGATCGCCGGCTCGGCCGGGATCGCGCTGGAGATGGTCCGGCTGTTCAGCGTGGACCTGGAGCACTACGAGAAGCTCGAGGGCGTCCCGCTGTCGCTGGACGGCAAGGCCAACAAGCTCGCCGGGATGATCCGGCAGAACCTGGGCGCCGCGATGCAGGGTTTCGTCGTGGTCCCGCTGTTCGCCGGCTACGACGTCGAGGCAGCCGACCCGTCGAAGGCCGGCCGGATCGTGACCTACGACCCCACCGGCGGGCGCTACGACGAGCACCTCGGCTACCACGCCGTCGGCTCCGGCTCGGTGTTCGCGAAGTCGTCGATCAAGAAGCTCCGCGACCCGGAGGGCGACCTGGCCGCGACCGTCCGCACCGCCCTGGAAGGGCTCTACGACGCGGCCGACGACGACACCGCCACCGGAGGACCGGACACGGTGCGCCGGATCTACCCGATCGTCGTGAGCATCACCGCCCAGGGCGCGGTGCGCCGCCCGGAGGACGAGATCTCCGCCGTGGTCGACCAGGTCATCGAGGGCCGCCGCGCGCGTCCCGGCGGCTGACAAGTCGCCCCGAACCCCGCACTCGCACGACAGACCTGGAGCGCTCCCGCCATGACGATGCCGTTCTACTCCTCCGTCGACCAGCTGCTGCGCGACCGCTCGGAGCTCGCCCGCAAGGGCATCGCGCGCGGCCGCAGTGTCGTCGTGCTGACCTACTCCGGAGGCGTCCTGTTCGTCGCGGAGAACCGCGGCACGTCGCTGCGCAAGGTCTCGGAGATCTACGACCGGATCGGCTTCGCCGCCGTCGGCCGCTACAACGAGTTCGAGAACCTGCGCACCGGCGGCATCCGGATGGCCGACTTCCGGGGCTTCACCTACGACCGTCGCGACGTGAGCGGCCGGATGCTGGCCAACGCGTACGCGCAGGCGTTGGGCACGGCGTTCGTCGAGCAGCAGAAGCCGTTCGAGGTGGAGCTGTGCGTGGCCGAGGTCGGGCACAACCCGGACGGTGACCAGCTGTTCCGGATCACCTACGACGGTTCGATCACCGACGAGCCCCGCTACGTCGTGATGGGCGGCCAGACGGAGCCGATCTCGACGAAGCTCGGCGAGACCTACGAGCACGGCCTGGAGCTGTCCGCCGCGATCGAGGTCGCGCTCGGCGGGCTGCAGGTGCCGGGAGCCGACCCGTCCGCGTCGAACGGCAGCTCGCAGCAGGCCAGGGTGCTCGGCGCCGACGCGCTCGAGGTCGCCGTGCTGGACCGCGCCAGGGAGCGCCGGACGTTCCGCCGGATCTCCGGTGCGGCGCTGACCGACCTGCTGCCTGCCGCGAACCGCGGCACGAGCGAGCCGGAGCCCGACGTGGCCGGCGGGGACGACACCCCCGCCGCCGGTGGTGCGCTGCCGGAATGACGCGCTTCTCGGCGGACGTCGCGTCCGAGGCGACGGTCACGGCCGAGCGCAAGGCCGTCTGGGACGTGCTGGTCGACCCGGTGCTGCTGCCGAAGCTGACGCCGCTGCTGTCGAGGATCGAGGACGACGGCTCGTTGTGGCGGTGGCACATGGTGCGGCTGGCGGTCATGGGTGTCGGCATCAAGCCGGTGTTCACCGAGCGGATGACGTTCGACGAGGGCGTCCGGATCGACTTCACCCACGAGCCGCCCGCCGGCGTGACCGAGTGGGCGGGCGCGGAGGGCCACTACACGCTGAGCGACACCCCGGGCGGGACGCACCTGGAGATCGGGCTGCGCCTCGACGTCGACCTGCCGCTGTCCCGGCTCGCGGCCCCGGTCGTGGAGCGCACGATGCGGTCGACGATGGCGGTGACAGGGGACCGGTTCTCCGCCAACCTCCTCAAGCACCTGAAGGCGAAACAGCGATGATCTTCGGTCTGGACACGTTCGGCGACGTCCCGGCGGGCGACGACGGCGAGCCGTTGCCGCACCCGGTGGCGATCCGGCAGGTCGTCGAGGAGGTCGTGGTGGCCGACTCGGCGGGCGTCGACGTCGTCGCGCTCGGGGAGCACCACCGTCCCGAGTACTCGATCTCGACACCGGAGACGGTGCTGGCGGCGATCGCGTCGCGGACGTCGCGCATCCGGCTCTCGTCCGGCGTCACGGTGCTCAGCTCGGACGACCCGGTGCGCGTCTACCAGCGGTTCGCGACGCTCGACGCGCTGTCCGACGGACGGGCCGAGGTGATCGTCGGTCGCGGGTCGTTCACCGAGTCGTTCCCGTTGTTCGGCTACGACATGGCCGACTACGAGGTGCTGTTCGAGGAGAAGCTGGACCTGTTCGTCCGGCTGCTCGACGAGAAGCCGGTGAGCTGGCAGGGGACCACCCGCGCGGCCCTGGAGGGCGCCGAGGTGTTCCCGACGGCCGGGCACCGGATCCCGGTGTGGGTCGGCGTCGGCGGGTCCCCGGAGTCGGTGGTGCGCACCGCCCGTCACGACCTCGGACTGATGCTGGCGGTCATCGGTGGTCCGCCCGCGCGGTTCGCGCCGTACGTCGACCTGTACCACCGTGCCGTCGAGCAGTTCGGGCACGAGCCGAAGCCGGTCGGGATGCACGCGCCCGGCTTCGTCGCGGACACCGACGACGAGGCCCGCGAGATCTTCTACGCGCCCTACAAGGCGCAGATGGACCGGATCGGTGCCCTGCGCGGATGGCCTCCGATGTCGCGGGGCCGGTTCGAGGCCGACGTCGAGGGCGGCGCGCTGCACGTCGGGTCCCCGGAGACGGTGGCTCGCAAGATCGCCGGCTCGGTCCGCGCGATCGGCGCCGGACGCTTCGACCTGATCTACACGGTCGGCCCGCAGCCGGTGTCGGCCCGCATGAAGGCGGTCGAGCTGTACGGTTCCCGCGTGATCCCGATGGTGCGCGAGATGCTCGGGTAGGTCGTCGCCCGACCGGCGTCGCACCGAGCCGGCCGACGGTGGGGACTCGCCGCTGCTCGGCGGGCACCGGTCGCGGCCGCTGCCGGTCAGGGCGCTCCGCCGTCAGGTCCCGGCCGGGCCGGGCGCCCGGTTCCGCTCCCGCGCGGCCCGGACGACCGCGTCGCGGAACGCGCGCAGGCCCGGTGTGTCGTCGTTCTCCCGCACGGCGACGGCCAGCGTGCGGCGTACCGGCGGGCTGCACGGCCGGAGCGCGACGCCCTCGGGGATCGGGTCCAGCGCGCCGCGGGGCACGATCGCGACGGCCATGCCGGCCGCGACGAGGCGGAGATGCGTGGTGAAGTCCGCCACCCGGTACCGCACCTCCGGCTCGACACCGGACTCGCGCAGCACCTGGACGAGCGCCTCGTAGGACTCGGTACCCGACGGGCAGCTCACCCAGATCTCGCCGTCGGTGGCGGAGAGCTGAACCCGGTCGGACCCGGCGAGCCCGTGACCGGCGGACACCGCCAGCAGCGCCTCCTCGGTGTCCACGTCCCACGTCCGCACGCCCGGTGGCAGCCGGGCGGGTAGGTCGTCCCAGCTCTCCAGCAGCACGGCGTCCAGGTCCCGGGACCGCAGTGCGGGCAGCAGGTCGACGACCTCGCCGTCGCGCACCGTCGGGACGAGCCGCGGGTGCTCGGCGGCCAGCGACCGCAGCGCCGCGGGCAGCAGAGCGCGCAACGCGCTGGCCACGGCCCCGATCCGCAGCGGGCCGACCGCCTCGTCCCGCAGCGCGGCCAGGTCACGACCCGCGTCGGCGACCGATTCCGCGACCGACCCGGCGTATCCGGCCAGCACATGTCCGGCCGCGGTCAGCCGGATGCCCCGCCCGTCGGGCTCGACGAGCCGGTGCCCGGTCTCGCGTTCCAGCTTGCGCAGCTGCTGGGTGACGGCGGGGCCGGTGATGTGCAGCGCGGCCGCGGCGGCCCCGACCGACCCGTGCTCCGCGACGGCCCCGAACACTCGCAGACGACCCCACTCGATCACGCAGCGATTCTACGCAGTGCACCGCAGATCTACTCATTGGATCTTTGTGGTCCGCGGAGGCAACGTGGAGGCCGTGACCTCCCCGATGCGCTCCTCCGCCCGGACCCTGCTCGCCGGTGCCGCGACGCTGGCGTCGACAGGCGTTCTCGTGCGGCTCGCCGACGTCGGCGCCGCGACGGCGTCGTTCTGGCGCTGCATCATCGCGCTCGCCGTGCTGCTGCCGCTGGCCGCGTGGGAGGCCCGCCGGTTCGGGACGCCCGGCGCCCGCCAGATCGGGTGGGGCCTGGCGGGCGGCGCGCTGCTGGGTGCGGACTTCCTGCTCTGGACGCAGAGTGTGCTGGACGCCGGGTCCGGGATCGCGAACGTCGTGCTGAACGTGCAGGTGATCGCGTTCCCGCTGATCGCGCTCGCCGTCGCGGGCACGGTCGTGCCGCGACGGCAGGTGATCGCCGCACCGGTGCTGCTGGCCGGTATCGCCCTGGCCGGTGGCGCACTGGGCGGCGACACGACGATGCCGTCGCCGGTGCGGGGTGCCGCCCTCGGCGCTGCGGCGGGCCTGGCCTACGCCGGCTACCTGTACCTGAGCCGCTCCAGCGCGCGGGCGGCTCGCGGGCACGTCGTGACGCCCGTCGCGGCCGCGACCGTGGCGGCGGCGCTCACGACCGGGATCGTCGGCGGCGCGACCCAGGGGATCGCGGTGGACCTGCCGCTCGCGTCCTGGTTCTGGCTGGCGGTGCTGGCGCTGGCCGGGCAGGTCGTCGCGTGGGTGCTGATCACCCGCGGCTCCGCGGGGCTGCCGCCCGGCACGTCAGCGGCCCTGCTGCTGGTCCAGCCGGTGCTGGCCGTGCTGCTCGGCGCCGTCGTGATGGGGGAGCGCCCGACGGTCTGGCAGCTCGCCGGGTGCGTGCTGGTGGTGCTCACGGTCGCAGCCACGACGATGGGCGGCTCGCGGCGGGACGCGGCGCCGGACGAGGAGCCGGAGCCGGTGGCGTCCGGGCGGCCCGCGACGTCGTGATCGGCGGGGCGCGGCGCCGCCCGGTGCCGGAGCGGGAGCGGCCCTGCCCCGGGATGCCCGCGGACGCTCAGACCCGGATGCGCTCCGCGCCGGTGTAGACGTTCCCGGTCTCGCCGCGCAGGAACCCGACGAGCGTCATTCCGGACTCCTCGGCCAGTTCCACGGCCAGCGACGACGGCGCCGACACCGCGGTCAGTGCGGGCACCCCGGCCATCACGGCCTTCTGCACCAGCTCGAACGACGCCCGTCCGGACACCATCAGGACGGTCCCGGTCGCGGGGACCCCGCCGTTCATCAGGACGTGGCCGAGCACCTTGTCGACGGCGTTGTGCCGCCCCACGTCCTCGCGGGCGACGATCAGCGATCCGTCCGCCCGGAACAGGCCGGCCGCGTGCAGGCCGCCGGTCGAGCCGAACACCTTCTGGTGCTCGCGCAGGCGGTCCGGCAGCGAGACGAGCACCTCGCGGTCCAGCGTGAGCGGGTCGGCGGCGGGGGAGTGGCGGGTCTTGAGCCGCACCGCGTCCAGGGACGCCTTGCCGCACACACCGCACGACGACGTCGTGTAGAAGTTCCGTTCCAGTGACGCGTCCGGTGGCGCGACGCCGGGGGCCAGATCGACGTCGAGCACGTTGTAGGTGTTGCGACCCTCGTCGTCGACGCTGTTGCAGTACCGCGCGACGGCGACGTCGTCGCCGGTCCCGATCACGCCCTCGGTGAGCAGGAAGCCGTGCGCGAGCTCGACGTCGTGCCCCGGTGTGCGCATGGTGACCGACAGGGGCTTGCCGCCGACCCGGATCTCCAGCGGCTCCTCGGCGACGAGCGTGTCCGGGCGGGAGCGCGTCCCGCCGTCGGGGGTCAGCCGCAGGACAGATCGGCGGACGGTCAGCCGGCCCATGGCGCCTCCTCGGTTCGGGTACGTGCTCCAGAATAGGCTCGTCGCGTGGCCGCAACACCGTCGCGACCGGCCGCCGGGATCGTCCTCGCCGGTGGCCGCAGCTCCCGGATGGGAACCCCGAAGGCGTGGCTGGACTGGCACGGCACGCCGCTGCTGGCCCGGACGGTCTCCGTGCTCGGCGATGCGGTCGACGGCCCGCTCGTCGTGGTCCGCGCGGCCGCACAGGACCTGCCCGCACTGGCCGACGGCGTCGAGGTCGTCGACGACCCGGTGCCGGACCTCGGCCCACTGCCCGCCATCGGGGTCGGCCTGGAGGCCGTCGGGGACACGGTGGATCGGGCATTCGTGGCGGCCGTCGACATGCCGCTGCTGGTTCCGGCGTTCGTGACCTGCGTGCTCGACGCGCTCGGGGCCGACGACGACGTCGCGCTGCCGGTCGCGCACGGCCATCACCAGCCGCTCGCGGCGGTCTACCGGACGTCGCTGACCGGACTGATCCGTGACCTGACCGCGACCGGCGACGGGCGCCCGCCGTCGCTGTTCGACCGGTGCCGTGTGCGTCACCTGACCGAGGACGAGCTGCGCGCCGCGCTCGTCACGGACGACCCCGGCCTGGCGTCGCTGACGAACGTGAACACACCCGAGGAGTACGCGAGAGCCCGGGACGAACGCCCCGGCCGCTGACCCGACGACCGCACCGCCCGCCGGACGTGCCCCGCCCGCGCGGGATCCGGCGCCACGCGCGGTGATCCGGTGTTCGCGCGCGTCGTGCTGCGCGCGGTTGCCGGACCGGTGCGCCTTCTGCGGATCAGGGTGCGTACCGAGCGGACGTCCGGCCATCGACACGGCGCCCTTGCGCCGCAAGGATCCCTGGCATGGACTACGCCGAGTACCGCTCGTACGACGCCGTCGGGCTGGCCGCACTGGTCGAGAAGGGCGAGGTCTCGGCGGCCGAGCTGCTGGACGCCGCGACCGCCCGCGCCGCCGAGGTGGACGGACGCATCGGCGCGATCGCGCGGCCGATGCACGCCCAGGCCCGCGCGAGGCTCTCGGAGACGCTGTCGGGCCCGTTCGCCGGCGTTCCGTTCCTGATCAAGGACCTCGGCCAGCACTACGCAGGCGTCCCGACGGCCGCCGGGACCGGGCCGCTCGCGACGGTCCCCGCCGAGCGGCACTCCGAGGTCGTGCGGCGCTGGCTGGACGCCGGGCTGGTGGTGTTCGGCAAGACGTCGACGCCGGAGTTCGGCGCGAAGGCGATCACCGAGCCGGTCGCCGGCCCGACCGCCCGCAACCCGTGGGACCTCACCCGCACGCCGGGCGGCTCGTCCGGCGGGTCCGCGGCGGCGGTGGCGGCCGGGATCGTGCCGGTCGCCGGCGCGAGCGACGGCGGGGGATCGATCCGCATCCCGGCCGCCTGCTGCGGGCTGTTCGGGCTCAAGCCGGGTCGCGGGCTGGTCCCGGACGGGCCGCACCAGTCCGAGCGGATGCACGGCGCGGCCGTGCAGGGCGTGCTCTCCCGGACGGTGCGGGACACCGCCGCGATGCTCGACGTGCTCGTCGGACCCGAGCCGGGCGCCCCCTACCGGCTCGCGGCACCGGACGAGCCGTACACCGAGGCCGCACGTCGCGAACCCGGTGTGCTGCGGATCGGCGTCAGCACCGCGTCGCCGATCGGCGGGACGGTCGACCCGGAGGCGCTGGCCGCCGTCCGCGAGGCGACGGACGTGCTCACCGGGCTCGGCCACGCCGTCGAACCGGCGAGCAGCGGCGTCGACGAGCGGCAGCTCTCGCGCGACTTCCTCACGATGTGGTTCGCGTCGATGGCCCATCAGGTCGCCGACGCCCGCGCACGCACCGGGGCCGCCGACGACGCGTTCGAGCTCGAGACGCGCATGATGGCCGCGCTCGGGCGGGCCACCTCGGCGCCCACCTACCTGTCCGCGTACGCGCGGTGGAACGAGCACACCCGCCGCCTGGCCGCGTTCCACGAGCGCTACGACCTGCTGCTCACCCCGACGCTGTCCCGCCCACCGTGGCGGATCGGGGAGCTGGCCACCCCGGAGCCGATGCGCAGGCTCGCCCGCGCCGTGCTCGCCGGCCGGGTCGCCGGGCTGCTGGGCCGGACGAACGTCGTCGACACGCTCGTCGACCGCAACCTCGGACCGGTGCCGTACACCCAGCTCGCGAACATCACCGGCCGTCCGGCGATGTCCGTCCCGCTGTACATCACGCCCGGCGGCCTGCCGCTCGGCGTCCAGCTCGTCGGCGGGATCGGGGCGGAGGGGCGGATGCTCGCACTAGCCACACAACTGGAGGCGGCCCGCCCGTGGGCCGACCGGCACCCACCGGTCTGACGCCCGCCCGTCGCCGGTCACGGCCGTCCTGTCCGGGCAGGGTGGCGTGGGCGTTCGGCTACCGGACGACCGGGACGTGCCTCCCGATGCCTCGGCGGGATCGAGAGGCACGTTTCCGCTGCCGCGACCGCCGCAACGCACCTCTCGATCCGCGAAACCGATCGGGAGGCACGTTGTCGTGGTCGGCGGCGTGCGGACGCCCCCCGTCGACGATCGGGATGGCGAGGCCCTGACGTGTACGCATCACGCGGACCTCCTGCGCGGAGGATCGGCTGCCGCGCGCATCACGGCGCGCGCGGGAGCACAGCGGACCGCGCGGCTCGGGGACGGCGCGGCTCGGGGACGGCGCGGCTCGGGGACGGCGCGGCTCGGGGACGGCGCGGCTCGGGGACGGCGCGGCTCGGGGACGGCGCGGCCGCCTATCGGACCGGGACATCGAGACCGTGCACCCGGTCCCCGGCGACACGGGTCGCGCACTCCGCCTCGGACGCGGCCGAGAACGGGTCGGCCGCGGCACGGGCGTCGGCGGCGGTGCCGGTGGCGGTCGCCAGGTCGGACATGATCAGGTCGCGGGCGATCCCGGCGGCCGCCACGCTCCCGGCGGCGACGGCGGCGGGCACGGTCGCCATCGGGTCGACGACGTTCCCCGCCGCGTAGATCCCGGGAACCGACGTGCTCCCGTCCGGCCCGGCGGGCACGGCCGCGCCGAGCCCGGACGGGTGCTCCACCGGCTCCAGGCCGAGCCCGGCCAGGAACCCGGCCCGCGCCACCGCGCGAGGCGAGATCGTCAGCGCGTCGACCGGCACGACCGTCCCGGAACCCAGCCGCAGACCGGTGAGCCTGCCGTCGGAGACGACGGTGCCGGCCACCTCGCCGTCGACGACCGTGACGCCCGCCGTCGCGTACCCGGCCCACTGCTCGTCGTCGGGCTCGGGCCCGGTGTGCAGGAACAGGGTCACGTCGTCCGACCAGCGTCGGGCGATGTGCACCTTCATCAGGTCGTGCGGGCCGGTGGACAGCACGCCGATCCGGGTGTCGCGGTGCTCCCACGCGTGGCAGAACGGGCAGCCGAACACGTCGGAACCCCACCGTTCGGTCAGGCCGTCGACCGGCGGGATCTCGTCGGTGAGCCCGGTGGTCACGAGCAGCCGGCGCGCCCGGTACTCGGTGCCGTCCCCGCTGGTCACGACGACGACACCGGAGCCGGTCCGCGCACCGGTCACCCGCGCGTCGCGCACGACGCCGCCGTAGCCGGTCACCTCCGCGCGCCCGATCCGCCCGATCTCGGCGGGCGGCAGGCCGTCGCGCGTCAGCCAGTTGTGCACGCCGTCGGCCGGGGCGTTGCGCGGGGTGCCGTCGTCGAGCACCAGGACGCGGTAGCGCGCGCGGGCCAGCAGCAAGGCCCCGGAGAGCCCGGCCGCTCCGCCACCGACCACGACCACGTCGTACTGAACATCGTTGTCATCCATGCCGAGATCATGTGCCCGGCCGTGCGACTACTGCAAGACAAGTTGCCGTACCGGCAAAGCCGAGCGTCGGTCCGCTCTCAGGACCTTTTCTGGAGCGTCCTGTGATGTGGATCTCTACATGACCTACAGTGGGAGACGGCCTGCAACACGTGTTCGCCAGGAGGTTCGCCGATGGCACGCAACCGACGTCGTCCCCGCCACGTCCGGCTCACCGAGCCGCTCGTCCGTGAGAACGGGGAGCTCCGCCCGGCGACCTGGGAGGAGGCACTGGACCGTGCCGCGGACGGCCTGCGGGGCGTGCCGGGTGACCGGTTCGGCATGTTCAGCTGCTCCAAGGCGACCAACGAGATGAACTTCACCTCGCAGAAGTTCGCCAGGGCGGTGATGGGGTCCAACAACGTGGACTCCTGCAACCGCACTTGACACGCTCCCAGCGTCGTCGGTCTGACGGCTGTGTTCGGTGCCGGCGGCGGCACCTCCGCCTACGTCGAGGCGGAAAACGCCGACCTTCTCGTCCTGTGGGGTAGCAACGCCCGCGAGACGCACCCGATCTTCTTCCACCATGTGCTGCAAGGGATCCGGAACGGGGCGCGGATGTACTCCGTGGACCCGAGGCGCACGTCGACCGCGCAGTGGGCGGACGCGTGGCTCGGCCTGGACGTGGGCACCGACATCGCGCTGGCCAACGCGATCGGCCGGGAGATCATCCACGCCGGGCTGGTGAACCGGTCGTTCGTCGACCGCGCCACGACCGGTTTCGACGACTACGCGGCGACCGTCGAGCCCTACACGCTCGAGCGCGGTGAGGAGATCACCGGCGTGCCCGCGGCGACGATCAAGGAGCTGGCGCACGCCTACGCCCGCGCCGACCGCGCCCAGATCTGCTGGACGCTCGGCATCACCGAGCACCACAACGCGGCCGACTACGTCTTCGCGCTGATCAACCTGGCGCTGCTGACCGGGCACGTGGGCCGCTACGGATCCGGGCTGGTGCCGCTGCGCGGACAGAACAACGTGCAGGGCGGCGGCGACATGGGCGCCATCCCGGCGAAGCTGCCCGGTGGCTACGACCTCGGCGACGACCAGGCGCGCCACCGCTTCGAGACGGCGTGGGACTGCGAGATCTCGCCGCAGAAGGGCATGCACCTCTCGGAGATGTTCGAGGCGATGGAGCGCGGCGAGCTGAACGCGCTGTACTGCATCGGCGAGAACCCGGCCGAGTCCGAGGCGAACGCCACGCACGCCCGGCACCTGCTGGAGGGCCTGGACTGCCTGATCGTCCAGGACATCTTCCGGACGGCGACGGCGGAGCTCGCGGACGTCGTGTTCCCGTCGGCGGCGGACTGGTGCGAGTACGAGGGCACCGTCACGAACTCCGAACGCCGGGTGCAGCGGGTCCGCAAGGCGATCGACCCGCCGGGTCAGGCGCGCCCGGACACGCACATCATCTGCAACCTGGCCGACCGTCTCGGGCACTCCTTCGGCGAGCCGACGGCCGAGCAGGTGTGGGACGAGCTGCGGTCGCTGTCGTTGAACTGGCATCACGGCATGAGCTACCAGCGGCTCGACGAGCTCGGCGGCCTCCAGTGGCCGTGCCCGGACCTCGAGCACCCGGGCACCCCGCTGATGCACGCCCGGCTCTGGGAGCGCGACCCGGAGAAGCTCGGGACGCCCGCGCCGTTCACGCCCGTCGAGCACGTCGCACCGGTGGACGTGCTGGACGCGGACTTCCCGATCCGGCTCACCACGGTCCGCGTGCTGGACGCGTACAACTCGGGCGTGCAGACCGGTGGCTACTCCTCGCCGCTGCGCCGTCCGGAGTCGCTGCGGATGGACGCCGAGGACGCGGCGAAGCTCGGCATCGCCGACGGCGAGCGGATCCGGGTGGTGTCGCGCCGCGGGGCGGTCGAGGCGCCGGTGTCGCTGGACCCGTCGCTGCGGCCCGGGCTGGCGTCGTTCACGCCGCACTTCACCGAGGAGGTGGACGTGAACGTGCTGACCAACGACGCGTGGGACCCGAAGTCCGGGACGTCGGAGTTCAAGGCCACCGCGGTCCGGATCGAGAAGATCGAGAACGACGGAGCCGGCGCGCTGCCGGCGGCAGGAGCGTAATGGATCTTCATCTGTCGGCGGCCGAGCCGAGCGCGGCCGAGCGGGAGGCGATCGACACCGCGTTCGCGACGCACGTCCCCGCTCCCGTCCACTCGGACGTTCCGACGCGGTCGGTGCACGGCGGGCACGGGGCGCGGGCGCGGCGCCATCTGCTGCTGCCCGTGCTGCACGCCGTGCAGGACGCGGCCGGCTGGATCTCCGAGGGCGCGCTGAACCACGTCGCGCAGACGCTGAACGTGCCGCCCGCCGAGATCTACGGCGTGGCCACGTTCTACGCGATGTTCTCGGTCGAGCCCCGCGCGCCGCGCACCGTCCACGTCTGCGACGACGTGGCGTGCGGCCCGAACGGCGGCGAGGACATCGCCGCCCTGCTGGAGAAGGAGCTGGGGCCGGAGGGCGGTGGGCACGCGCCGGGCCCGGACCCCGACGGCGCGTCGCCCGGCGCCCCGTCGGAGGGGACGTCCTGCTGGGTGCGCAGCCCGTGCCTTGGCCTGTGCGAGCGCGCACCGGCCGTGATGCACCAGCGCGCCGGGGAGCCGGACTTCAGTCAGGCCCCGGCCACGCCGGACGACGTCCTGGCCGCGACCCGGGTGCCGGTGGGCGACCCGGTCGCGGACCGCGCCGACGCGCGGTTCGCCGACACGACCGTCTCCGCCCCGCAGACCCGTGCGTACGAGAACCTGCGGCTGCTGCGCCGGATCGGTGTCGTCGATCCGTCGAGCCTGGACGACTACCGCTCGCAGGGCGGCTACTCCGCGCTGCGCCGCGCGATCGACCTCGGCCCGACCCGGGTGGTGAAGGAGCTCAAGGACTCCTCGCTCACCGGCCGCGGTGGCGCCGCGTTCCCGACCGGCGTGAAGTGGGAGGGCGTGTCCGCGGCACCGGAACGCCCGCACTACATGATCTGCAACGCCGACGAGTCCGAGCCCGGCACGTTCAAGGACCGCGTGCTCATGGAGGGCGACCCGTACGGGCTGGTCGAGGCCATGACGATCGGTGGGTACGTCACCGGCGCGACCCAGGGCTACATCTACATCCGCGGCGAGTACCCGCTGGCCACCCGCCGTCTGCAGGACGCGATCGACGCCGCCCGCAACCGCGGCTATCTCGGCGACGACGTGATGGGCGAGGGCTTCGCGTTCGACATCGAGCTGCGTCGCGGCGCCGGGGCGTACATCTGCGGCGAGGAGACGGCGCTGCTGGAGTCCCTGGAGGGCTACCGCGGCGAGCCGCGGAACAAGCCGCCGTTCCCGGCCACCCACGGCCTGTTCGGCAAGCCCACGGCGATCAACAACGTGGAGACGCTGTACAACGTCCTGGAGATCCTGAACATCGGCGGGCCGGCGTTCGCGTCCGTCGGCGGGGACCGCTCGACCGGTCCGAAGCTGTTCTGCGTGTCCGGCGCCGTCGGCACGCCCGGTGTCTACGAGGTCGACTTCGGCACGACGCTGCGCGAGCTGCTCGACCAGGCCGGGGGCGCCCGGGGCGAGCTGCGCACGGTGCTGCTCGGCGGCGCGGCCGGCGGGTTCGTGAACCCCGACCAGCTCGACGTGCCGCTCACGCTGGAGGGCACCCGGGAGATCGGGGCGACGGTCGGGTCCGGCGTCGTGCTCGTGTTCGACACCGAGGCCGACCTGACCGGCACACTCCGCCGGATCGCCGCGTTCTTCCGCGACGAGTCGTGCGGGCAGTGCGTGCCCTGCCGGGTCGGCACGGTGCGCCAGGAGGAGGTGCTGGCCCGCCTGGAGCGGGACGCGCCGATCGGCTCGCGGGAGACGGAGCTGGCGCTGCTGGAGGACCTGGCGCGGGTGATGCGGGACGCATCGATCTGCGGTCTGGGACAGACGGCGCCCGCCGCGATCACGTCGGCGATACAGCTGAACCTGCTCGACGCTCCGGGGCCGTCGCGCAACGGGAAGGTGCCGCACTGATGACCACCACCGATTCCGGGCGTGACCAGGCCGGCAAGGGCCCGGCGACGAACGGGGGCTCGACCAGGGGCGCGCCGTCCGTCGACGGCGGTCCCGAGGCCGACGCCGGCGACGGGCCGCCGCCGGGGGAGCGCACGACGACGCTGACCCGCCCGAACGGCGCCGTCGGCCCGACCGTCGCCGACCCGGCGGGGGCCTCGCCGCACGCCGAGGAACGGCTGTCCGGCGGCCCGGTCATGCTCGGTCAGATCCGCCGGATGGTCACGCTGACCCTGGACGGCACCGAGGTCCGCGTCCCGGAGGGCTCGACGATCCTGGACGCGCTGCACGGCGAGGGCAGCCCGGAGCAGGCGGACACGCCGACGCTGTGCTGGGCGCCGAACATGGACCCGATCAACGCGTGCCGCGTGTGCGTCGTCGAGGTCGAGGGCTCCCGGGTGCTCGTGCCGTCCTGCGCCCGCAAGGTCGAGGACGGGATGGAGGTCCGGACCGACACCGAGCGGGTGCGGCACAGCCGGAAGATGGTGCTGGAGCTGCTCGCGTCGTCGGCGGACATGTCCGAGGCGAGCGCGGACGTCCAGCGCTGGATCGGCGACTACGACGTCGACGTCGAGCGCTACGGCCCACCGGCGCCACCGGCGGAGGCGGGGGAGCGGGACCGCCGCCACGCCGGGCACCACCACGCCCCGGACGGGTCGGTCGCGCAGAACGTGCACCAGCCGGTCAAGGTCGACAACGACCTCTACGTGCGGGACTACTCGCGCTGCATCATGTGCTACAAGTGCGTCAACGCCTGCGGCGAGGACGCGCAGTTCACGTTCGCGATCGCGGCGGCCGGCCGCGGCTTCGACGCCCGGATCGCCACCGAGTTCGACGTCGAGCTCCCGGACTCCGCGTGCGTCTACTGTGGCAACTGCATCGGCGTCTGCCCGACGGGCGCGCTGAAGTCGGTACGCGAGTACGAGCTCCGCGAGGCCGACGAGTGGGACGGCGAGAACGAGACGGTCACGACGACGATCTGCTCGTTCTGCGGGGTGGGCTGCAACCTGGAGCTGCACGTCCAGAACAACGAGATCGTGAACGTGACGAGCCCGTCGGACCATTCGGTGACCCACGGCCACCTGTGCATCAAGGGCCGCTTCGGCTTCCAGCACGTGCAGAACCTGCCGAAGGGCTGACCCCGGAGCGCTCGCTCACCGCGGCGTGGCGGCCGCCTCCTTGCGGGCGGACCGGCGGGCGAGCAGGGTCAGCGCGACGAGCGACACCACGGCCAGCACGGCGACCCCGGCGCAGAACGCGATCCCGGACGTCCGCAGACCCCAGGACTGCGACGCCGCGCCGAGCCCGATCACCGGCAGGGAGAGCGCGACGTAGAGCACCACGAAGTACGACGACGTCACCTCCGCCCGCTGGTCCGGGTCCACGCGCGCGTTCACGGTCTTCAGACCGCTGGACAGCGTCGGGCCCTGCCCGACGCCCGCGACGACCGCGCCGGTCGCGAGCAGGGCCATCGAGCCGGTCGCGACGGACAGCCCGACCAGCGCCATCCCGACCACCAGGCCGACGCAGCCGAGCCGGAGCATGACACCGGCGTCGAACCGGTTCGCGACCAGCTGGGACGCGGCGGACGACCCGAGCAGCAGGAACGCGACGAGGCCCGCGACGGCGTGGTTCGGGTTCCCGACGATCTCGGACACCAGCCGCGGGGAGATCGCGGCGAACAGGCCGGTCACGGCGAACCCGGCGAACCCGGCCGTCGCGGCGCTGACGAACACCGGCCGGACCGCGGCCGGGACGCGCACCGGCTGCGGGCGCAGCCGCACACCCGGCGTCGGTGTCACGGTCTCCGGCGCGGACCACACGATCAGCACGCACAGCGCGACGGCGACGGCGTGCACGGCGAACGACAGGTGCAGCGGCGCGGGCAGGTACTGCACGAAGATCCCGGCCAGCAGCGGGCCGAGGCCGAGACCGCCGATGTTCGCGGCCGTCGCCACCGCGGACGCCCTGGTGCGCCAGGACTCCGGCGCCGCCTCGACCACCGCCGCCGTCGCGGTCCCGGCGAAGATCCCCGCCGACAGCCCGGACAGCAACCGCCCGAGCAGCAGCACCCACACCGGCCCGGCCAGCAGGAACACCACGCTGCTGACCAGCGCGAACCCGAGCCCGGCCAGCAGCATGGGCCGGCGCCCGACGAGATCGGACCAGCGACCGGTGAGCACCAGCGCGGCGAGCACCCCGACCGCGTACACGGAGAAGATCACCGTCTGGGTGATCGGGGAGAAGCGCAGCTCCTGCTGGTAGAGCGCGTACATCGGGGTCGGGAGGGTGGCGCCGAGCATCACCACCGTGAACGTGACGGCGAGGCCCGCGAACGCGGCGGCCTGCGAGAGGCGAGGAACGGGACTACTCCTTTCGGCGTGCAACGGTGATGTGTACCCGATGATCACACGATCCGGCTGCGGTCACCTGTCCGAAAGGCGGAGCAGATGCAACGCGACGCCGCCCCCTCCTGCGTCCCGGGACTGGACGTCCCATGCGTCGGCGGCGTGCAGGAAGCGGTCGGCCGGCTCGCGGCCGGGATCGGTCACGAGCACCGCGCCCTCGGTCCCGACGAGCCGGGGGAGCAGGTCGGCCAGCAGGTTGTCGGCCCACTGCCCGTAGAGGACGTCGGCGGCCACCACCAGATCCCACGGCGCGCCCGCGGTCACCACGTCCGGCGGCGCCGTCCAGTCGGCAACGGCGACGTCCACGTCGAGCCCGTTGTGGGCTGCGTTGACCGAGGTCAGGGCCACCGCGGCGGGGGAGAGATCGGTGGCGAGCACGTGGGCTCCGGCCCGCGCGGCGGCGAGCGACGGCAGGCCGAGACCGCAGCCCAGCTCCAGGACGCGGGCGCCGTCCAGCTCGTCGTTCGCGAGGGCGCTCGCCAGGACGGTCGCGCTCGGCCACAGCCGGGCCCAGTGCGGCGGGTGCCATTCGGTCCCGTCCCCGCCGACGTCACGGCCGACCGGCTCGAACGCCAGCGCGTCCGGATCGGCCGGGCGCAGCAGCGACAGCGGGCCGCCGGGCAGCTCGACGGTCGCGACGACGAGCTCGTCCAGCGGGTCGGCGTCCGGGTCCCGGCTCCGGGAGGTGCGGCCGAGGTCCCACGGGACGGCGCGGGCCGCCGCCGACTCGAAGCGCGCGACGAGCTCCGCGACCCGGTCCATCAGAGGCCCTCGCGGTGCGTCCAGCGACCGCCGAGCAGCGTCCCGGCGACCGGCATGGCGCGCAGCGTCGCCGGGTCGCACTCCACCGGGTCGCCGTCCGCGACGACGAGGTCCGCCCGCCGGCCGGGCGCGATCGGGCCGTCCGGGCCTGCGGACGCCTCCAGGGCGACGTCCCGGCCGATCTCCTGCTCCGGGTGCCAGCGCTCCCGGCCGTCGGAGCTCCGGTGCACGGCCGCGGCCAGCGCGACCCACGGGTCCAGCGGCGCGACCGGCGCGTCCGAGCCGAGCGCCAGCAGCACCCCTGCCGCGTGCAGCGACGCCATCGGGAAGGAGCGGTGCGTGCGCCCGGCCCACAGCCGGTCGGCGACGTCGCGGTCGTCCAGCGCGTGCTCCGGCTGCACGCTGGCGACGAGCCCGAGCTCGGCGAACCGCTGCGCCTCGCCGTCGGAGAGCAGCTGGGCGTGCTCGATCCGCCCGCGCGCGCCGGTGGCCGCGAACGCGTCGAGGACCAGCGTGTTCGCCCGGTCGCCGATCGCGTGCAGGGCGGCGTCCAGGCCGTTCCCGGTGGCCCGGCGAAGGAGCGGCTGCAGCTCGTCCGGCGGCACGAGCAGCAGGCCGTGTTCCGCGGTCCCCGGGTACGGGTCGACGCAGAACGCGGTGCGGGTGTTCAGCGACCCGTCGGTGATCACCTTCAGCGGGCCGGCCGTGAGCAGCTCGCCGACCGCGTCCCCGGTGCGCAGCCCGCGGGTGATCGCGTCGTCCAGGCGTTCCGGCCACACCGACGCGACGACCCGCAGCGCGTCCGTCCCGGCGGCGATCCGCCGCTCCCAGTCCGGCAGGCACCAGGGCGCCTCGAAGTCGACGATCCCGACGACACCACGTGCCGCCGCGGCCGCGGCGGCCTCGTCGACGAACCCGTCGAGCAGATCCGCGGGCACGTCCTGGAGCGCGACGGTCACGGCGAACCACTCGGACTCGCGGATCAGCCCGGTCGGGTGGTCGCGGTGCCCGTAGCGGTCCAGCGCGGCCGAGGACAGCCACCCGCAGTGCAGGTCCCCGGACACGAGCACGACGGGCACGTCCCCGGCCACCGGGTCCAGCACGTCGCGGTGCGCGGCGTCCGGCCAGAGCGCGTCCCGGAACCCGTAGCCGACCAGCGTCTCGCCGGCCGCGGGCGGCTCGTCGCGCAGCCGGTCGGCCACCAGCGCGGCGGCCCCGGCCGCGGACCGGGCCGACGACACGTCGAGCCTGCGGCGGGCCAGCGCCCACTGCTGCATGTGGACGTGGTTGTCCCACAGGCCCGGCACGACCGTGCGACCGTCCAGGTCGACGACCTCGGCGCCCTCCCCGGGCAGGCGGTCGCCGAGCGCGGTGACCCGGCCGTCGTCGATCCGGACGTCCACCGGCTCACCGCGGTGCGCCCACCCGTCCGGGCCGCCCAGCAGGCGCGCGCCGCGCAGCAGCAGCGGGTGCGCGGACACCCTCAGCCCTGGAACGGACGCGAGCGGCCGGACCAGCGCTCCTCGTCGCGCCGGTAGACCGGGATCGGGTTCGGGGCGACGCGGAACGTGTACCGGCCGGCCTCGGTGACGATCTCGCCGTCGGTGGCCAGCATGCTCGGCTCGGCGAGCTCGACGTCGAGCTCGGCGACCTCCATCTGGTGGTAGACGCGGCTGTGCCCGAGCGCGCCGAGCAGCAGCGCGCCGAGCACGCGCAGGCGGGAGAACCGGACGTCGGCGGCCAGCCAGCGCACGTCGAGCAGGCCGGAGTCGAGCGTGGGGCGCCATGCCGGGACGGCGCCACGCGGGTAGTAAGGGCCGTTGCCGACGAAGATGAACCAGACGTCGTGCCACTCGTCGGCGATCCTGACCTTCACCCGCTCCGAGCGGTGTAGCACCGTGACCAGCGCGAACGCGAACGCCGGCCACTTGCCCCAGCGGTTCTGCAGCTGCTCGCGCAGCCGGACCAGCTCCGGGTACGAGCCGACGCTCGCCGTGTTCAGGAAGTAGCGGGTGTCGGTGACCGCGGGGTCCTCCGGGTCGTCGCCCTTGCCGGGGTGGGCCTCGACGAGCGCCAGGTCGACCGCGACCGCCTCGCCCGCCTGCGTGGCGTCGACGGCCTCCTGGGTGTCGTAGACGCCGACGTCGCGGGCGAAGTGGTTCAGCGTCCCGGCCGGTACCACGACCAGCGGCAGCCCGTGCCGGTCGGCCACCGAGGCGACGGCCGCGACGGTCCCGTCGCCGCCCGCCACGCCGAGCGCCCGGACCCAGCTGCCCCGCTCGGCGACCGCCTTCTCCAGCTCCTCGACGAGGTCGACGCCCTCGCGCACGACGAGGTGGTGCGCGGCGGGCAGGCGCTCGGCGACGTCATCGGACGCGTCGTAGTCCGGCGGGCCGGAGTACGGGTTCGCGACGATCACGAGCCCCTCGCCCCGCGGCAGCTCCGGGACCGTGTCGACGGGGCGGGCGCGGGCCTCGTCGGAGGTGCGCACCGGCCACCAGCGCTGCGTCGCGAGCGCGACGGCCGACCCGATCCCGGCGCCGACGAGCACGTCGGAGGCCCAGTGCACGCCGACGTGCACCCGCGAGTACGCCACCGCGGCGGCCAGCGGCACGACGACGGGTGCGACCTTGCGGTTCTCCAGCGCCACGGCCGTCGCGAACGCCGCGGCGGACGCGGCGTGCCCGGACGGGAACGACGACGACGTGGGCGGGTCGGGGATCCGTCGGTAGTCGGGCAGCTCGGCGGCCGCCGGTCGGCGACGGGGGAACGACGGCTTCAGCACCGCGTTGGCCAGACCGCTGGTGAGCGCGATCGAGAGCATGCCGCGCAGGGCGGCCTTGCGGCTCGCCCCTCTCCGGGCGGCCAGGATCGCCGCGATACCGGCCCACAGGATGCTGTGGTCGGCCGTACGGGTGAGCCGGCGCAGCGCGACGTCCAGTCCCGAGTACGGACGGTTCGCGACGGCCGCGGTCACGGCCCGGTCGGTCGCCGACACGGTCGCCAGCCCGCCCCGCAGATGCCGGGATTTTCCGGCGGCACGCCGATACCACTCGTTCACACCTCTGACAGTAGAGGTGCATCAACGCCTACCCTGAAGGGCATGCAGCGTCGGATCTTCGGGGTCGAGACCGAGTTCGGTGTCACGTGCACCTTCCACGGTCAGCGGCGCCTCTCGCCGGACGAGGTCGCGCGCTACCTGTTCCGACGGGTCGTGTCGTGGGGCCGCTCGTCGAACGTGTTCCTCCGCAACGGGGCCCGCCTCTACCTGGACGTCGGGTCGCACCCCGAGTACGCGACGGCCGAGTGCGACTCCCTGACCCAGCTCGTCGCGCACGACAAGGCGGGCGAGCGGATCCTCGAGGACCTGCTCGTCGACGCCGAGCGCCGGCTGGTCGACGAGGGCATCGGCGGCGACATCTACCTGTTCAAGAACAACACCGACTCGGCGGGCAACTCCTACGGCTGCCACGAGAACTACCTCGTGGCCCGCCAGGGCGAGTTCTCCCGGATCGCCGACGTGCTCCTCCCGTTCCTGGTCACCCGCCAGCTGATCTGCGGAGCCGGGAAGGTCCTGCAGACCCCGCGGGGCGCCGTGTACTGCCTGTCCCAGCGGGCCGAGCACATCTGGGAGGGCGTCTCGTCGGCGACCACCCGGTCGCGGCCGATCATCAACACGCGCGACGAGCCGCACGCCGACGCCGAGCGCTACCGGCGCCTGCACGTGATCGTCGGCGACTCGAACATGTCCGAGGTCACGACGCTGCTCAAGGTCGGGTCGGCGACGCTCGTGCTGGAGATGATCGAGGCCGGCGTCCAGTTCAGGGACTTCACGCTGGACAACCCGATCCGCGCGATCCGCGAGATCAGCCACGACCTCACCGGCCGCCGGACGGTCCGGATGGCGGGCGGTCGGGAGGCCTCCGCGCTGGACATCCAGCGCGAGTACCACTCCAAGGCCGTCGAGTACATGGAGCAGCGCGGCACCGGCGACAAGACCATGGAGCGGATCGTCGAGCTCTGGGGCCGCACGCTGGACGCCGTCGAGTCGCAGAACCTGTCGCTGATCGACCGCGAGATCGACTGGGCGATCAAGCGCCGGCTCGTGCAGCGCTACCAGGACAAGCACAACCTGGACCTGGCCAGCGCCCGCGTCGCGCAGCTGGACCTCGCCTACCACGACATCCGCCGCGGCCGGGGCATCTTCGACATGCTGCAGCGCAAGGACCTCGTGGACCGGGTCACCGACGACGGCGAGATCGAGGCCGCGAAGGACACCCCGCCGCAGAGCACGCGGGCCAAGCTGCGCGGTGACTTCATCGCCGCCGCCCAGACGGCCGGGCGCGACTTCACCGTCGACTGGGTGCACCTGAAGCTGAACGACCAGGCCCAGCGCACCGTGCTGTGCAAGGACCCGTTCCGCGCCGTCGACGAGCGGGTGGACCGGCTGATCGCGTCCCTGTAGCCCCGCTCCGTCCCGCCTCCGCCCGCCGGCGGGGCACGAATGCGGCATCCGTGTCGTTGATACGGACGAATGCCACAGTCGTCCGAGCGGAGGCGGGTGGACCGGTGCTGGTGATCGTCGGGCTGTCGCGCAGGGAGTGGCCGCTCGGCCTCGTCCCACTGGCGTGCGGGCGGTGCGGGCATCCCGGCCCGCAGTCGCTCGTCCGCCGCCGTAACCGGTTCACGCTGTTCTTCGTGCCGGTCCTGCCGTTCCCCAGCCGCCTCGAGGCACGGTGTCCGAGCTGCGGGACCGAGCGACGGGTCGACGCCGACGAGGCCCGTCGTCTCGGCGTGTGACCGGTCCGCCTGCCACGTCCGTTCCGGTGATGCGTTCGGATGTCCCGGTCGTGCCGTCGGAGGGGTCGTGCCGTCGGAGGGGAGGATCACCATCGTGCCGATCACCGTTCCGGACGGCGCGACGCGCAGTGCCGTGCTCGCGCTCGTGCCGGACGCAGAGCCGGTCGTGGGGGAGCTGCGGGCGGTGCTGGACCCCACGGCGTCGGCGGGCGTCCCGGCGCACGTGACGGTGCTGTACCCGTTCGCGGCGCCGTCCGGGATCGACGACGCGACCGTGGCCGGGCTGCGGGACGCGGTGTCCGACGTGCCGGCGTTCCGGTTCCGGCTCGCCGACGTCGGCTGGTTCGGTACGGAGTACGTGTGGCTCGCGCCGGACCCGTCGGAGCCGTTCGACGAGCTCACGGCCCGTGTGGCGCGGGCGTTCCCGGAACATCCCCCCTACGGCGGGGAGCACGAACCGCATCCGCACCTGACCGTCGGCTACCGCCGGCACGCGTCGGAGGTGGCGCTGCGGGACGCCGCCGACCGCATCCGCCCGCTCCTGCCCGTCGACGCGCGGGTCGACCGCCTGCACCTGCTCGCCGGATCCCACGAACCCGGGTCCTGGCGGACCGTCGCGGAGCTCCCGCTCGCCCGCGCCTGACCGGTCCCGGTCCCGGTCCCGCGCCTTGTGCCGGCGTGTCGCACCCCGTGCCGGCGTGCCGCACCCGTCGCAGCCGGTGCGACACGCCGGCGCGGGGTGCGTGGGGGTGGGCGGCAGGCCGCTGCGAGAGCCGGCGCGGGGCGCGGGCGTCCGTGCGGGTCAGTCCGGCTGCGCGACCCGCCCGAACCGGGACTCCGACGGGTCGGCGAACACGTGCAGTCCGAACCGCGCGGACAGCTCCCGGCACACCGCGACGCCGCGCACGGA
This sequence comes from Pseudonocardia endophytica, assembly GCF_004339565.1. Taxonomy (GTDB): domain Bacteria; phylum Actinomycetota; class Actinomycetes; order Mycobacteriales; family Pseudonocardiaceae; genus Pseudonocardia; species Pseudonocardia endophytica. The sequence continues at coordinate 524 of NZ_SMFZ01000001.1, read as the reverse complement.
GTTGCCGTGCCGGTCCAGGCCGGGGGAGTAGACGCCCAGGCCGAAGTAGTCCGGGATCGTCGCCATGATCCCGCCCGAGACGCCGCTCTTGGCCGGGATCCCGACGTCGTGGGCCCACTCACCGGCCGCGTCGTACATGCCGCACATGTTCATCACGCTGATCACGCTGCGGGTGTGCTCGCGGGCCAGCGCCCGCTCGCCGGTGACCGGGTTGACGCCGCCGTGCCCGAGCGTGGCGCCCATCACGCCGAGCTCGACGGCCGTCACCGTCACCGAGCACGCCGAGAGGTACACGGCGAGGTTCTCCTCGATGTCGCCGTGCAGCATGCCGAGGCTGCGCATCAGGTAGGAGATGCCGAGGTTGCGGTCGTTGGAGACGAGCTGCTCGGAGAGGATCGTCTCGTCGACGGCGAGGTCCGGGTTGCCGGTGTAGGCCCGGAACCGCTCCAGGAGCCGGGCCACCTTCTCGTCGCGGTCCCTGCCCCGCACCAGGTTCGCCGCCACCAGCGCCCCGCGGTGATCAT